>CATQGW010000001.1 GCA_958295515.1 uncultured Dehalococcoidia bacterium
TGCTCAAGACGGTCCCAGTCCCCCAGCGCGTCCGGCGTCTCGTTCGACTCCACCGCCAGCTGCACATCCAACTCCTCCGCCCGCAGCGTGAACAGATCCCCAATGTGATCCATCAAGATGCCCAGCGCCACCGGCGCGCGCTCCACCCGCACCTGCCCCGCCTCAATCCGCGACAGATCCAGCAGCCCTTCCACCAGCCGCAGCAGCCGCCGCGACTCGTCCTCGATGATCCGGTAGGCGTTCGGCCGCCCCTCCTCTTCAACGATGTCGTCCATCAGCGCCCGCGAAAACCCGTTAATCGAGGTCAGCGGAGTTTGCAGATCATGCGAAACGTTGGCCAGAAAATCCCGCAGCGCCGTCTGCTGGCGCTCCACCTCCTCCGTCATCTGATTGAACGACTGCGCCAGCTCCCGCGCCTCCTGAGAGCCGCCCACCGCCACCCGCTGCCGCAGACTGCCCCGCGCCACATTCCGCGCCGCCGCCGCCACCAGCTGCACCGGACGATAGATCGAGCGCGAGAGCGCCAACCCCACCAGCGAAGCGATCACCAGCGCCACCAGCCCCGCGATCAGCAAGCGCGTCGCAAGATCCCCGAGCACCGCGCCCTGAGCCGCGCTCACCCCCGCCACCGCCACGCAGCAGAAGCCCTGCGCTTCCGCCGCCCCCGCCGGCAGCGCCACCACGATGTAGGTCAGCTGCTCGCCCCCCGGCGCTTCCACTTCCCCCTCCCACGACTCGCCCGGACGCAGTCCACTCAGATCAACCCCCAGCTGCTCCCCCGCGAAGCGGTTCTCCCGCTCGTAGATCGCCGCCGCGCGCCCCTCCCGCGTCAGACCCAGCACCAGCACATCCTCGTTCTCCGCGATCGAGCCCGTCACGCTCGACGTCGTCTCCCACACGCTCATCAGCTCCGCCAGCGTTTCGCTCTCGCCCGGCTCCGCGAACAGCTGCGGACCCCACGCCTTCGCAATCTCCCGCACCCGCGAACGCTCAATGTCCTGCTGATAGTCGCCCAGCACGAAGAACAACGACACCCCGGTCACGCCCAGCGTGAGCAGGGTGATGATCGCCGCCAGCGTCAGGTAAATCCGCGCCCGGATCGTCCGCGCGCGCAGCCGCTGCGGCCAGCGCAGACCCCCCTCTTGCAGGACTCACTCGCAGCTACCGACCGCCGTCCCGCGCCTGCGCCGCGCCGCCCGCCGCGACCAGCTCGTCCGCGTCTTCGGCGTCTTCCGCCAGCGTCAGCTTGTAGCCCACCCCGCGCAGCGTCTCGATCACCAGATCGCTGTCCGCCAGCTTCTGCCGCACGTGATTGATATGCACATCCACCGTGCGCGTCTCGCCGCTGAACACGTAGCCCCAGACCAGGCTCAGCAGCTGCTCCCGCGACATCACCGTGTTCAGATTCTGCGCCAGCGTGAACAGCAGGTCGAACTCCTTGGTGCGCAGCTTCAGCCGCTCACCGTTGAGCTCCGCCTCCCGCTGCTGCCGGTTCAGCGTCAGACTCCCCACCTGCACCTCCACCCCCGAGCGCTGAATGCCGTCGCTCCGCCGCAGAATCGCCTTCACCCGCGCCACCAGCTCCTTCGGGTTGAACGGCTTCGTCAGATAGTCGTCCGCGCCCAACTCCAGCCCGCCACCTTCACCGTGTCTTCCCGACGCACCGTCAGCATCAGAATCGGCACGTCCGAGTGCTTGCGCAGCGCCTTCGTCACCTCGAAGCCGTCCAGCTTCGGCATCATCAAATCCAGCACGATCAGATCGGGCCGCGTCGAGACGCCTTTCTCCAGCGCCTCGCGGCCATCCACCGCGAACTCCAGCTCGTACCCCTCCCGCGACAGGTACAGGCGCACCAGTTCTCGGATATGCGGCTCGTCGTCTGCGATCAGAATTTTCATCGGCACTTGGGACCTCACCGCCAAACCGCTCTCACTATATGCACATTCTGCCTCTTCCGCGCTACCCCGTTGATATGCTCGCCTCTCGCCGCCGACGATCCGAGCCAGGAGTGAACCCCCATGCCCCGTGAGCTGCCGCCGGGAGTCGAAGTCCGCGCCGCCAACGCGGAGGAAATGGAAGACTTCCGCTTCGTCGCCAACATCGCCCTCGCCGAGCACGGCATCCCCGAGCGCGACCCCGTCACCTTCCTCCGCCCCGAGTGGAGCACCTGCGTCTTCGAGCGCGGACAACTCGCCACCACCTTCGGCGCCTGGCCCTTCTCCATGCGCTTCAACGGCGAGCGCGCCGCCATCGCCGGCGTCACCGCCGTCGGCACCCTCCCCACCAAGCGACGCCGCGGCTACCTGCGCGCCGCCATGGAGCACGCCCTCAGCGAACAATACGAACGCGGACAGTCCCTCGCCGCCCTCTACGCCTCTCAGGCCGCCATCTACCAGCGCTTCGGCTACGCCGTCTGCTCCACCCGCTGCTCCTACGAAATCGACCCCCTCGACCTCCACTTCGTCCACCACCCCGAACCCACCGGCGAGCTGACCGTCGCCAACGCCAAAGAACTGCCCGACGACGCCCAGGTCCTCCGCGACCTCTACCGCGCCTTCGTTGAGCCCCGCAACGGCCAAATCCACCGCGGCCTCGAATCCTGGCGCGCCGAAGCCCTCGTCGAACCCGGCGATATGCACGAAGGTCCCCTCCGCTGCCTGCTCTACGAAGAACAAGGCCAAACGCTCGGCTACATGCTCTACACCGCCTACGAGCACCGCGCCTACAACGTCATCACCGCCGGCCAGCGCGACCACCACATGCAGGTGCGCGAATACGCCTGGCTCACCCCCGCCGCCTACATCGCCATGTGGCGCTACATCGCCTCCCACGACCTCACCTGGCGCATCATCGTCAACGACGCCCCCGAAGACGACCCCCTCTTCCACTACGCACGCGACCCCCGCACCCTCCGACGCTCCACCAGCGACGGCATCCTCGTGCGCATCGTCGACCTCCCCCGCGCCCTCAGCATCCGCCCCTACCCCGTCACCGGCGAAATCACCTTCCGCGTACGCGACCAACTCTGCGAATGGAACGAAGCCACCTGGAACCTCCAGGTAGGCCCCGAAGGCGCAGACATCCGCCAAACAGACGCCGACCCCGAGCTCACCCTCGACATCCACTCCCTCGCCCAGCTAGCCACCGGCCACCTCAGCGCCACCTACCTGGCCCGCCTAAACCGCATCGAAACCAACACCCCCCCAGCCCTACAACGCGCCGACGCCATCTTCGCCACCACCTACCGCCTACACTCCATGAACCACTTCTAACCCCCACCAAATCCCCCTTTCCCCCATCATTCCCGCCCCCGAGCGGGAATCCCCCTGCCCCACCCCCAACCCCTCGTCACACCCACAAAAAAAGAGCCGTCATACCCACGCCCCGCATTTTCCGTCATACCCGCGCCCCGCCGCGGTATCTCGCCGTGACCACCACCAAACCCCCACCCCACCACATCCCACCACCCCACGCGCCACCTCCCCGTCCCCCTTTTCCGTCACTCCTCCGCCCCCCTGTTCCCGTCATTCCCGCGAACGCGGGAATCTCCCCCGCACGACCTCCAAAGCTCCGCCACGAGATTCCCGCCTTCGCGGGAATGACAAGGAGAGGCCGCACCACCTCCCCCGCCCCCCCTTCCCGTCATTCCCGCGAACGCGGGAATCTCCCCCGCCCAACCTCCCAACCCCCGCCACAAGATCCCCGCTTCCAGAAATGACAAGGAGCCACCATCCCCCACCCTTGCACACAACACATACGTTCTGCTACCATCCCTCACATGAACCACGCCCCCATCAACCCCGACCTCGCACGCCAGGTCGTCGAACAGACCCTCACCCGCCTCGCCTATCAGGCTAGCTCCGACACCATCCGCCTCTCCTCCGCATACCTCGTCGGACTACTCCGCGGCATGCGCGCCGTCCAACCGATCCTCCTCCAACTCGCCCTCACCTCCCGCTCCGACCACGTCGCCCTCACCGCCGCCCACCTCGTCGGCCGCGACCTCGGCCTCTTCGGACGCCCCTTCCCACCCCCCACCCAAGAGCAACCCACCCAACCGGCCGAGCGCCAACCCGCCGAACGCCCCCACACCCCCGCTCCTCCCACCCCGCCCGCCCCGCTACCCCCCGCACCCAGCCTCTCGCCGCCGACCCCCGCGCTGCCGGCCCCTCCACGTCTCCCCGACACCACCGCGCCACCAGACGCTACCGTGCCCCAACGTGAGCACCCTCCCACCACCCCTCCGCCGCCCCGCCCAATGGCTGAACCAACACCAGCCCGAAATCCTGGCCGAACAAATCGCGCTCTGCCAAATCCCCGCCCCCACCGGCGCGGAAGCCGCCCGAGCCGACGCCCTCGCCAACGCCTTCACCGCCCTCAACTTCACCGTCGAGCGCGATCAC
This sequence comes from uncultured Dehalococcoidia bacterium, assembly GCA_958295515.1. Lineage (GTDB taxonomy): Bacteria > Chloroflexota > Dehalococcoidia > Bin125 > Bin125 > CATQGW01. The sequence continues at coordinate 4,404 of CATQGW010000001.1, forward strand.
ATCGGCAACGTGCTCGCCCTCCGCCCCGGCAGCGCGTCTGACGACCCACCCCTCGTCATCTCCACCCACCTGGACACCGTCTTCGACGCCGACCAACCCGTCGCCGTCGCCCGTCCAGGCCAACCCAACCCCTACCGCGGCGGCGAGACAGTCCCCGCCGGCGAGTACCACGCCCCCGGCATCTCCGATGCCGCCGCCGGCCTCGCCGCAATCCTCGCCCTCGCTCGCGCGCTGCACGCCGCCGATCTACAGCTGCGCCGCCCACTGCTCTTCCTCGCCACCGTCGGCGAAGAAGGGCGCGGCGACCTGCGCGGTGCGCGGCACTTCTTCGACTCCCAACGCGGCCACAGCGCGTCCGCGTTCATCACCGTGGACCACGCCGAACCCGGCATGATCGTGCATCGCGGCGTCGGCTCCCGCCGCTACACCGTCGAATTTCGCGGCGCCGGCGGCCATTCCTGGGCGCACGCCGACCGCTACAACCCCGCCTTCGCCCTCAGCGCCGCCGCCGAACGGCTCGCCCAACTCCGACTCCCCACCGAACCGCGCACCACCTACAACATCGGCGTCGTCTCCGCCCCCGGCAGCGTCAACGCCGTCCCCGCCTCCGCCTCCCTCCAGGCCGACCTGCGCAGCGAGAGCGCCGACGCACTCGCCGCGCTGGACGCCGCCTTCCACGAAGCAATCCGCCGCGGCCACGAAACCGAGGCCGCCCGCCGGCCCGAAGGCGCAAAACCGCCCGCCATCGAGCCGATCGGCGACCGCCCCGCCGGCGCCATCGCCCCCGACGCCCCCCTCCTGCGCAGCGCTTGGGTTGCCCTCGAAGCCGAGCGCCTCACGCCCACCCTCGGCGCGGCCTCCACCGACGCCAACGCCGCTTACGCCGCCGACATACCCGCCATCGCCATGAGCTGGGGCGGACGCTCCGACAACCAGCACAGCACCCTCGAATGGTTCTCCCCCATCGACCGCACCCGCTCCCTGCGCGTCCTGCTGCGCCTCATCTACGACCTCTGCCAGGCCCAATATGATCAGCCGCAGGAGACGCAGATGCCCGACGACTCCCACGCCTACAACGACACCGTGCTCGACCACTTCCGCAACCCCCGCAACGCCGGCCCCCTGGCCGACGCCAACGCCGTCGGCGAAGAGCGCAACCCCGTCTGCGGCGACCACATGCGCCTGATGCTGCGCATCGCCGACGACCGCATCGCCGACGCCCGCTTCCAGACCCGCGGCTGCGCCGCCGCCATCGCCACCAGCTCCGCCGCCACCGAAGTCCTGATCGGCATGCCCATCGCCGACGCCGCGCAGCTCAAACGCCAGGACTTCGTCGACGCCGTCGGCGGCCTGCCCAAAAGCAAAATCCACTGCTCGGTGCTCGCCGCCGCCGCGCTCAAGCGCGCCCTCGCCGACTACCGCGCCGCCTCCTGACCAGCGCCGCCATGACCTCCGCCGCGCAGCGATTCCCCCTCGACGCGCCGCTCAACCCCGCCGCCATCCACCCCGCATCGGCGCTCGCCGATGTGTTCGCACAGCTTAACCGGATCGACGCCCTGCGCCGCCTGCTCGCATCCCCCAACGCCGCGCCGCTCACCGCCGCGCTGCTCGTCGAAGGCGCGTCCCTGCAACTGACCGACGGCTCCACCATCCCCATCGAAGATCGCCTGCTCGACAACGGCGCAGCAGACCTGAGCGACGCCGAGGCGATCACCGTGCCCTGCGCAGACCGCGCCGGCGCCTGGCTCGGCGACCGCCACGGCGTCGCCCTCAGCCTGCGCATCCGCGACGGGCGCATCGCCGACGCCGCAGCGGTCATCGTCGGCGTCGCCCCCTACCCACTGCGCGCCCGCCAGATCGAAGGCGCATTGCGCGGGCGCGCCACCTCTCCGCAGCTGCTCGACATCGCCGCCCAAACCGCCCGCATCGAAGCCCAGCCCTTCGGCATCGGCGACATCATCGACGAAGCCGCCCTCGAACAGCTGGCCGAGACCACCCGCGCAGCCCTACAGCTCGCACTGAGTCGCGCGCCGTGACCGCCGCCGCCATCCTGCTCGCCGCCGGCGCATCCTCCCGCATGGGACAGCCCAAACCGCTGCTCGACTGGCGCGGCCAACCGCTTGTCGCCGCCCAGCTCGCCGCTCTCGCTGCCGCCGGCTGCGACCCCGTAATCGTCGTGCTCGGCGCACACGCCCACGCCGTCCGCCGCGCCCTCCCGCCCGCCGCCCGCTCCACCGTCAACCACGCCTGGCGGCAGGGCCGCGCCGGCTCAATCCGCGCCGCCGCCCGACTCGTCCCCGCCCACATCGATCAGATCGCGATCGCCAGCGTCGACCAGCCCTGCTCCACATCGGCCGTCCGCCGCGCCATCGACGCGCTCGCCGCCGATCCCCACGCCAACATCGCCGTCCCACGCCACGCCGGCCGCAACGGCCATCCCCCCGTCTTCGACGCCGCCCTGCTGCCCGAACTGCAGCGCGTCGCCGAGCGCAGCGAAGGCCTCCGCGAGATCCGCCGCCGCTGGCGCGACGCCACGATCTTCGTCGACGTCGACGACCCAACCGTCCTGCTCAACCTCAACACGCCCGACGACTACCGCCGCGCGCTCGACCAGGCCCGTTGATCGCCCGCGATGCTGTAATGTGCCGTTGAACTGAGATCGGAAGCGCTCAATGGCCATCCCCCTGCGGCAGTCGTTCGAGGTCGGCAAGTACGTGCTCGGCCAACGCCTGCGCGGCGTCGAGCGCTACCCCCTCGTGCTCATGCTCGAACCGCTGCTCCAGTGCAACCTCGAATGCGCCGGCTGCGGCAAAATCCAGCACCCCAACGACATCCTCCGCCGCCGACTCTCCCCCCAGCAATGCTGGGACGCGATCGAAGAATGCGGTGCGCCGGTCGTCTCGATCGCCGGCGGCGAACCCCTGATCCACAACGAAATCGGCGAAATCGCCCGCGGTTACGTCGAGCGCCGCAAATTCGTCTACCTCTGCACCAACGCCATCCTGCTCGAACGCAAGCTCGACCAGTTCGAGCCCAGCCCCTACCTCACCTTCTCCGTACACGTCGACGGCCTCGAACGCGACCACGACCTCTCCGTCTGCCGCGACGGCGTCTGGGATGTCGCAATCCGCGCCATCTCCGCCGCCAAGGAGCGCGGCTTCCGCGTCACCACCAACAGCACCTTCTTCCTCGGCGCAAACCCCGAGCGCATCCGCCAAATGTTCGACCGCCTCACCGAACTCGGCGTCGACGGCCTCATGATCTCGCCCGGCTACCCCTACGAAAAAGCCCCCGACCAGGAACACTTCCTCGCCCGCAACCAGACCAAAGAACTCTTCCGCGAAATCCTCGCCGACCCGCCCGACCACTGGACCTTCAACCACTCCCAACTCTTCCTCGACTTCCTCAAAGGCCAAATCGAATACGACTGCACCCCCTGGGGCAACCCCACCCGCACCGTCTTCGGCTGGCAGCGCCCCTGCTACCTGATGGACGAAGGCTACGCCGACAGCTTCCGCGAACTGATCGACGAAACCGAATGGGACAACTACGGCGTCGCCAGCGGCAACCCCAAGTGCGTCGATTGCATGGTCCACTCCGGCTACGAAGCCACCGCCGTGATCGACGCCAGCACCAACCTCAAGCGCGGCCTCCGCACCCTAGCCGCCACCTTCCGCTAACCCTCGCGCCAATGCCGCGCCCAACACACAACCCCATTTGACAACCGTCGCCCCGCCGCGTCTAATCAGAACATGCGTATCGCCCTCTTCCGTCATACCCATAGATCTGCCATACCCGCGCCCCACAGATCCGTCATACCCACGCCCCGCAGATCCGTCACACCCGCGCCACACAGATCCGTCACACCCGTGCCCCGCAGATCCGTCATACCCGCGCCCCGCCGCGGGTATCTCGCCGTGAGCACCACCAAGCCCGCGCTCCACTACATTCCGTCACTCTGCCTACACCAGCCGAAAGCGCACCCCGCACAACACAACCACCCCGTCATCCTCTCGAACCTCCAGATCATGCTCCCGAGCCGCATGAAGCACATGCTCCCTGTCCACCGCCTCCACATCCAGACCGCCCAAACCATCGCCGCGACCGTCGCTCGCCTCCACAAAGCGCAGCTCCGCATCGTCCAGCGCGATCCTCGGTTGCCCCGCCCCGTTCTCCTCCAACGGAAGCTGCAACACCTCCGACCAACGCTCCGCCAGCGCCCGCGGATCCGCCGCTTGCAGCTCCGCCGCACTCATCCGACGCACCACATCCGTCCGCTGCGCCGGCAACCAGTTCGGACCCGCCGGCGACCACGGCCCCGCCAAATCCTCGTCGCCCGCGTTCCAGCGCAACTCCGCAATCGCACCCGGCACATCCTTCGGATGCAGCTGAATTCCGTCCGAGCGCTCGTTCGACGAATCCGACACCAGCCGAATCCCCAACTCGGCCACATGCGCGCGTCGCGCCGCAATCTCGTCGCACTGCATGATCACCATGTAGCCGCCGTCGCCGCCCCGACGATGCAGATACCGCCCGCCCGCCGTGCCCGGACGCAGCGGCGACACCACCTCCAGGAACGAATTCCCAATCGGCATCAGAAAGTTATGCAGCCCGAACACCCCCACGCCCTCGTCGCGGTAGCAGACCTCCAGACCGAACACCCCCCGCAGGTGCGCCTCGATCGTGTCCAGATCCTCTGCCACCAAGCAGATCTGTCGCATCCGCAGCATCGTTCGCTCCTTCCCGCCGCCCCCGGCCGACGCTCCCGCTCAGCGGCCCTTGAAGACCGGCTTGCGCTTCTCAATGAAGGCGTTGCGCGCCTCCGCCGAGTCCTCGCTCAGTCCCAGCCGACGCATCCGATCCGCCTCCCGCCGCAGCGCCTCCGAGAACGGAATCGAGAACGCATCGTTGAGATTCGCCTTGATCTGCCCCATCGCCAGCGGATGCGAATCGCGCAGCCGCTCCGCGATCGTCCGCACCTTCGGCATCAGCTCGTCGGCCGCGAATACCCCGTTCGCCAGCCCCAGCCCGTGCGCCGTCTCCGCGTCGATCCGATCCGGCAGCAGATACATCTCCCGCGCCCGCCCCAGCCCCACCAGGCGCGGCAGCGTCCACGTGCCCCCGAAGTCGCCCGACACCCCCACATTGAGGAATGCGGTGTAGAGGTACGCCGACTCCGACATGTAGCGCAGGTCCGCCGACAGCGCGATCGAGCAGCCCGCCCCCGCCGCGCCCCCATTCAGCGCGCAGATCGTCGGCTTCGCCATCTCGTGCAGCAGCAGCGCCGTCCGCTCGAAATAGGTCAAGCTGCCGATGCTCGCCTCCAGATTCGGCTCCGCGCCGGTGCCGTCCTTCAGATCGCCGCCCGCGCTGAACAGCCGCCCCGAACCGGTCAGCACCACCACCCGCGCCTCGCTGTCCGCCGCCGCCGCCTCGCACGCCTGGCGCAGCTCGTGTAGCAGCGTCCCGTTCAGCGCGTTCAGACGCTCCGGTCGGTTCAGCGTGATCGTCGCAATCTGATCCTCAACCTCGTACAGCACGGTCTCGAACATCTTGGCTCCCCTTCCGAACCTTGCCTGTAGCCCGCATCCTACCCGCGCCCAACGCCGACTCGTGCGACACTCACAGCCAACCCCGATTTCACCCGCGCAGGTACCGTATGACCAACCCCGCCGCGCCCAGCCTCGCCGTCGTCGCCGCCCTCGCCTGGGAGGCCGACGCAGCCCTGCCGGGACGACGCCTGCTCGGCTCCAACCGCACCAGCAGCGTGGTCAGCGGACCCGGCCTGACCGCCGCGCGCATCGCCGCCGAAGAACTGTTCGAGCACTCCAGGCCCGCCGCGCTGGTCAGCATCGGCGTCGCCGGCGGCCTGCGCCCCGACCTCCAATGCGGCGACCTGATCGTCTGCCGCCGCGTCCTCCTGCTCGACAGCGAGCAAGCCTGGCCCGCCGACCCGCGGCTGCTGCAACTGACCGAGCGCGCGCTCAACGCCGCGAGCATCCGCCCGCTCCTCGACGACTCCCTGACCACCCCGCACGTGCTCGCCGGGCCCGAGCAGAAATCCGCCGCCGCCGACACCGGCGCCGCCATCGTCCAAATGGAAGACGCCGAGTGGGCCAGAATCTGCGCCGAGCAGCAAGTCCCCTTCTGCGCCCTGCGCGTCGTCATCGACCCCGTCGACGAAGATGTGCCCTCGGAGCCGGAAGCCTGGTCAACCCGGCCCAACCCGCTCATCATCGGGCGCGCCGTCGTCCGCCGCCCGCGCCTCGCCCGCGAAATGGCGCGCCTCGCCCTGCACCGCCGCCGCTCCCTCCAGGAGCTCCAGCGCGCCCTGCTGCGCGTCGTCCCCGCGCTCGCCGACCAACGCTCGTGAAGCTCGCGCTCGTCAGCGGCGCCAACGGCTTCATCGGCGCGCACATCATCCGCGCCGTGCTCGACACCGGCGCCGAAGCGCGCGCCCTCGTCCGCCCCGCGAGCGACCGCGCCAACCTCGACGGCCTGCCCGTCGAAATCGCCGAGGGCGACCTCACCGATCCCGCCTCACTCGAGCGCGCCATGACCGGCGTCGACACGCTCTTCCACGCCGCCGCCCGTTACGACCTCTCGCGCCGCGCCCGGCGCAGCATCTGGCGCGCAAACGTGCTCGGCGCCGAACAGATCATGCGCGCCGCCCTGCGACGCCAGGTCGATCGCGTCGTCCACACCTCCTCGGTCGCCGCCGTCGGATCAACCGGCGGCATCGCCGACGAGCGCCAATGGGCGCAAGTCAAACAAGCGCCCGGCCCCTATGAACGCAGCAAGATCGTCAGCGAGCGGCTCGTCCACCAGATGATTGCCGCCGAAAGCCTGCCCGCGGTGGTCGTGCTGCCCACCGCCCCAATCGGCCCACTCGACCGCAAGCCCACTCCCACCGGCCGCCTGATCGCCGACGCCGCCGGCGGCCGCATGCCCGCCTACATCCGCAGCGCCGGCCTCAACATCGTGCATGTGCAGGATGTCGCCCGCGGCCACGTGCTCGCCGCCGAACGCGGCACGATCGGCGAGCGCTACATCCTCGGCCACGCCGAAGGAAACCTCACGCTGCAAGAAATCATCGCCCGCGCCGCCGCCGCAGGCGGCGTCCCCCCGCCGCAGGCGGCCATCCCCTGGCAAGCCGCCTACCTCTGGGCCGCCATCGACGAAACCGCCGCCGCCGCGCTCCACCGCACGCCCCGCGCCACCATCGCCGGCGTCCAACTCAGCCGCCGCCGCCAGTGGTACGACGCAAGCAAGGCGATCAAGGAGCTTGGCTTGCCGCAAACGCCCCTCGACGCAGCGTTCGCAGACGCAGCGCAGTGGCTGCAACACAACGCTTCAACGCTCGGCGCAGGCGGGAATGACGGGGCGGGATGGCGTAGCATTGGCGCATGGAACGTACGGCGCTGATCACCGGCGGCAACAGCGGGATCGGCCTCGCCGCAGCGATCGAGCTGGCGCGGCGCGGCTGGCAGATCGCGATCACCAGCCGCGACCAACACCGCGGCGAACAGGCGCTCGAACGCATCCGCGCCGACGGCGCGGATGCGCAATTGCTCCAGCTCGACCTAGCCAGCTTCGCATCGGTCCGCCGCTGTGCAGCCGACGCGCTGGAGCAACTGCCGCGCATCGACACGCTGATCAACAACGCAGGCGTCAACGTCTCCGAGCGCGTGATCACCGAGGACGGCATTGAACGCACGCTGCAAGTCAACCACTTCGGACACTTCCTGCTGACCAGCCTGCTGCTGGAGCGGCTCCTGGCGTCCGACGACCCGCGCGTAATCAACGTCTCGTCGGTGCTGCACCAACGCGCCGACGGGTTCCCGCTTGACGACCTGATGCTCGATCACCGCTGGGGGCGCGTCTATCCCTACGCCGCCTCAAAGCTGGCCAACATCCTCTTCACAAGTGAGCTGCAAGCCCGCTACGGCGCGCAAGGGCTGACCACCATCGCCGTGCATCCCGGCGGCGTCCGCACGCATCTCGGCCGCGACGGCGACCTGCGCGGTCTGTTCGGCCTCGCCTGGCGCGCCATGCAAACCTTCCTCTTATCGCCGCAGCAGGGCGCAGCGCCGGTCACCGCGGCCGCCATTGATGAGGAGATGCGCAATCACGGCGGCGCATACTTCCATCGCGGCAAGCGCCGCGAGCCCAGCGCAGCAGCGCAGGACCCCGCCGCCGCCGATGCGCTCTGGCGCATCAGCTGCGAAGTGACAGACGCGAGCTATCCCGAGTTCGCCGAGCAGTCGCAATGACCGAGATCAACACACGCACCGAACTGCTGGCAGCGCTGCGCGACGACGCTGCGCGGCTGCCCGATGTCGCAGCCTCAATCGGCGAAGCCGACCTCGACCGCGGCGTATACGAAAACGGCTGGTCGGCGCGTCAGCTGCTCGCGCATATCGCCGCGATCGAGTGGACCTACCCGCGGCTGATTGAGCAGGCCCAAATCCCCGCCGAGCCTCGCTCAGCCGGATCGAGCGGCGGCCGCTTCGATATGGACGCATACAACCAGAAACAGGTCGCGAATCGCAGCAGCGCCACAATCGCAGATCTGCTCGCCGAGTTCGCACGCAACCGCGAGGCGACAATCGATGCGGTGGCCAACGCCGATGCAGCGCTGCTGGAGCAACCGACGCGCTCAGCGGGCGGGGTTGAGGGCACGCTGTTGGAGGTGTTGGTCGGTGTGACGGTGGAGCATGTTCGAGGGCATATCGAGGACCTGGCGACAGCGGCGCGTTAGCCCGTTCAGCCGTCTCCGATCCGTTCGGGGGCATCGTAGGCGGCGCGCAGGTAGACGGGGTTGGGGTTGAGTTCGTACTCGCGCAGGCACGCTTCGGTGAATTTGATCGCGTGCGGGCCGGCGGCGTAGATCGCGCGGTCGATCAGTTCTTCCTGTTCGGGCAGTTCCGCGTCCGGATCGTCGACCCAGTTCGGCTCTTCGAGCATGAACCAGGCGTACATCGCGGCGCAGGCTTGCCAGGCATAGCAGGCAGCCAACCGCGCATCGGCATCCGACAGGTACGGTGTCACAAAGCGCAGCGCGCTCGGCGCAGTCACGGTATGTACAAACACAAACGGGACTGTGCGGTCGCTCATGTACCAGTGTGCGGCTGTCTCAGTCAGATCGGAAAGGAAGGCCGACACATTGTGGTCCGGCGCGGCGAGGTTGACGGTATCGGCGAAATCGGGCTGCTCGCGCATTCGCAGCATCGTCTGCCAGATCAGCCCCTGATTGACGAAACCGGGTGTGTGCAGCCTGCGCACGCTGCGTATGGCCTCCGATGGCGAACGCATCGCATCAACGCCGGTCGGATCGCCGGGCAGGGTCTGCCAGGTTGACGCCCAGTAGCCCAGCCCTTGGGCCAGCTCGTGAAGCCGCGGCGCTGTTTCGACGTGAGACAGACTGCGCACTGCGTGGGCGGTGCGGATCAGTCCGTGGGCCGCGCGGGAGATGAGCGCGGGCGCGAGGCGCGGGACCCACAGGGCGACAACAGCACGCCAACCGAGCTCAGCGATCTCGCGGTCGAAGAACGCGACCCAATCGGCGGCGCGGGCTGCGTCGCCGAGCGCTTCGCGCCATTCGCCGCGCACGATCGGTGCAACGCTGCGCGGGGCATCGTCCAGCGCCGCGCGGTAGGCCTCCAACCAGGGGATAATGCCGCCGCCCCGCCCCATCGCCGTCATCGCCTCGATCGCCATCGGCGCATGGTTCGAAGCGCCGGGCCCATACTCCGGGCCGGTCCGATGTACTACCTCAAGTGCCGCATCGATTCCGTCACGCATACCGCTCCGATCGGTTCAGGAGTAGGCCGAGACGGCCTACACGTGGGGGGCTACTGCAAAGAGACGATTACACTCTCTCACACCATCGCCGTTATCGCCTCAATTACCATCGACAGTGGCTTGAAGACTCGAGACATATCTTGGTCAGTTGGAGACGCTTTCCCCACCGCGACAACGATGTCGCGTTGGATTAGTCGAACTTGTAGAACTGCGAAGTATGTTCACTCTCGTAGATACGGGCTGACCTCCGCTCCGAGTACCTGACCCATAGGTGCCAGATTTTGTTCCACTGCTCACAAGCAGCATCAAGCTGTACAACGGGGAGACCGTACCCTTGCGCATCGGCTGCTGAAATCGTAGCTGCATGACTCCGCGGCTCGCCGATGAGTGGATCGCGCAATTGTTCAGCGAGTTGGGCTACATCCTGTAGCTCTCGCCCTGGATGGCAGGCTATCGCCGTCTGTAGCAGTACATCTGAATGTTCAATCGCGTCCCTTGCCTGCTGAACCATGACTCCATTGACCTCCGACAACATCGCGACATGGAACTCGTAGGTTGTCGGCTGTTCACGAATAGCATTCTCTGCATGCTCTACCGCGCTGATAATCGCCTTGGCTGGGACCAAGCTGCCGTCAGACATGCTAAACTGAGGGTCGATCGGGCCAAGGTCGCTGGTACGCCCCATTAGAATCCGGTGCGCACCGAGTGCGAGTAGTGTTCCTGCGCTCTTGGCTTGATCAGGAACGATTATCGTTAACTCTTTGCAGCAGCTCTGTGCTTGTCGCAACAGACGGATTGCTGTCTCTCCGTCGCCACCGGGCGTAGAGAGCATGATGTGCAAGTCCACTCGCGGATCGGCGTCATGCACAGTCTCCTCAAAGGCCGTGATACTGTGCGGAAATAGCGTGTCGATTAGTACGACAAGCCGGCACTCAAACGCAGCTTGGTAGTCACGAATCATGTTTTGCCGCTCGTAAAGAGCGGCGTTTCGAGCCTGTGAGAGCGGCGATGTGTCTGTCAGAGCGCGGCCCTCTCTTCTTGTGGGCGGAGTGTCACGCGATTCGTGAACACGATCGGCTTGTCCTTACGCAGCTTTCGTCCGAACTCGCGGGCGGCTTTGGCCCTATGCAGGCCGTCGATCTCTTGTTGCGCTGTGGGCTTAGCGATAGGTGGTCCATTCGCAGGCACGAGCGCCTCCTTCCATCGTGATGAGCATCCTACCATGCAAAGACGGAACGTGACAATCCCTACTGCCGCGGCAGGCCGAGGCCGCGGGTGGCGATGATGTTGCGCTGGATTTCGCTGGTGCCGGCAGCGATCGTGCTGGGCACGCTGGACATGTAGGAGCGGCCCAGGCGGGCGGCGATCGGCGCGGCCGGGTCGTCGGGGTCGATCCGCTGGGATGCCAGACCGATCATGTTGACCCCGAAGCGGGCCAGCCGCTGGCCGAGCTCGCTGCCGAACATCTTCGACATCGACGCCTCGTGGTTGGGCACCAGCCCCTTGCTCTGCATGTCCACCACGCGGTACGAGATCAGCCGCGAGATTTCCGACTCGATGGCCAGGTTGGCGAGGCCGTTGCGGACGCCGGGGTCGTCGAGCAGCGTGGCGCCGCCGCGCCGGCCGGGCTGATCCGTCGCGTACTCCGACATCAGCTCGATGCTCTTGCGCGAGGTGGCCGACCACTGCACGCCGGAGCGCTCGAAGTCGAGCAGCGTGGCGGCGACGTACCAGCCGCGGTTGTACTCGCCGAGCATGTTGCTGGCGGGCACGCGGACATCGGTGAAGTAGACCTCGTTGAAGCCGTGCTCGCCGAGCATGTTGATCAGCGGGCGCACCTCGATGCCGGGGGCGTTCATGTCGAGCAGGAAGTAGGAGATGCCACGGTGCTTGGGCGCTTCGGGGTCGGTGCGGGTGAGGACGTGGATCCAGTCCGCGTGGTGCGCGCCGGAGGTCCAGATCTTCTGGCCGTTGATCACGAAGTCGTCGCCGTCGCGCACGGCGCGGGTCTGCAGGCCGGCGAGGTCGGAGCCGTTGCCCGGCTCGGAGAAGCCCTGCGCCCAGTAGGACTCGGCGTTGGCGATGCGCGGCAGGTGCTCCTGGCGCTGCGCCTCGGTGCCGTGCAGCATCAGGCAGGGGCCAACCATCGAGATGCCCTGCCCGCCCGCGCCGGGCGCGCCGCGGTAGGCGGCCTCCTCGCGGTAGATCGTCTGCTGGATGTGGCTCGCGCCGCGCCCGCCGTATTCGGTCGGCCAGGCCATCGTCAGCCAGCCCTTGCTCGCCGCGCGCTTCTCGAACGACCGCTCCGCCTCGTAGTGCGAGTCGTCGCCCGGCACGCTCGCGCCCTCCGGCGGCAGCCAGTTCTCATCGATGAACCCGACCACCTCGCTGCGGAACGACTCATCTTCGGTCGTGAATTTGTAGTCCATGTCGATCTCCTCAGGGATGCCGCCGCGCAGACTGCCCGACGCGGCGCTGTAGGCAGATTATAGCTGCCGCCCCGCGCCTTTACTCTGAGCGCATGACCGACTGGGACGCAATCGTGATCGGCGCCGGCCCGGCGGGCGCGATCGCCGCCCGCCGGCTCGCCGCCGCAGGCGCGCGCACGCTGCTGCTGGAGAAGCAATCGCTCCCCCGCTACAAGGCCTGCGGCGGCGGCGTGCCTGCACGCGCCGAAGCGCTGCTCGGCATCCCCATCGCGCCCGTGGTTGAGGACACCGTCGACGCGATCGAGGTCAGCCGCTTTGGGGCGACCTGGTTCCGCAAGCGCTCCCCGCGCCCGCTGGCGTCGATGGTGATGCGCGATCGCTTCGATGCATACCTCGCCGACGCCGCCACCGCCGCGGGCGCTGAGCTGCGAGACGACTGCCCCGCTCAGAGTGTTGCGGCGCAACACGACCGCGTCGAGGTCGAGACACCGAACGGACGCGAGCGGGGGCAGTGGCTGCTCGTCGCCGACGGCGCGACCGGCCCCACCGCCCGCTCGTGCGGCTTCCCCATCAGCGGCGCGCGCAGCGCGGCCTACGAACTCGAGGTTGCAGCGCCCCAGGCGGCGCTCGAACGCTGGCGCAATGCCGCCAATGTCGATGTCGGCTACCGCCCCTGGGGTTACGGCTGGGTCTTTCCGAAAGAGCGCACACTCTCGATCGGGCTCGTGACCGCGCCCGCGCGCGGGCGCGCGATCCGCCGCCAGGCGCAGCGCTACCTCGACCGCCTCGGCCTCGCCGAGGCCCGGATCGAGCGCGTCGCCGGCCACCCCATCCGCTACCGCCGCAGCCGCAGCGAACCCGTCGCCCGGGGAGCGGCGCTGCTGCTCGGCGACGCCGCGGGACTGGCCGACGAATTCACCGCCGAAGGCATCGCCTACGCCGTCCACTCCGCCAACCTGGCCACCGACGCAATCCTCAACAGCGACCGGCCAGCCGCGGCCTACAGCGCGGCGGTGAACAGCGAAATCCAGCCCGAGCTCGACGCTGCGCGCACGATCTCGCGCCTCTACTACTTCTGCGTCGCGGCCTGGCCCTGGCTTGCCCGCCACGCCTCGAACCTCGTCAACTACCTCTGGCGCGCCTTCTTCCGCGTGATGCGCGGCGAAAGCACCTACGCCGCCGAACTGCGCCGCTTGCCCGGCGGCGGCGCGGCACAGCGTCTGCTCGCCGCCTCATGAGCGCCGCCAAGCCCCTCCGCCCGACGGCGATCATCAACCGGCTTGTCAAAGAGGCGCCGCTCACGCCCTGGCGTCCGACGCACGATCCGGTCACCGAACTGGTGCTCACGCTGCTTTCGCAAAACACCTCCGACACCAACTCGGGACGCGCCTTCCAGCAGCTGCTCGCGCGCTACCCCGACTGGGACGCGGTGCTGGCCGCCGATCCCGACGAACTCGAAGACACGATCCGCCCCGGCGGGCTCGCGCCCACCAAGGCGGCACGGATGCGCGATCTGCTCGCGCAGCTGCGCGAGCGGCTCGGCCCGGAATGGGACGCATCGATCCTCGCAACCATGCCGATCAGGGAAGCCAAGGAGTGGCTCGTCTCGTTGCCCGGCATCGGTCCCAAAACCGCCGCCTGCGTGCTGCTCTTCTCGCTGGGGCGTCCTGCGCTGCCCGTTGATACGCATGTCCACCGCGTCTCGCAGCGGCTCGGCCTGATTGATGCCAAGGTCAACGCCGTCAAGGCGCACGACGCGCTGGAGGCGCAGATGCCGACGGCGAAGTATTACGACTTCCACGTTTCGATCATTCGCCATGGACGCCGCGTCTGCCACGCGCGGCGGCCGCGCTGCTCCGACTGCGTGCTGCGCGACCGCTGCCCCAGCGCCGCCGACTTCGCCGCCGCGCTACCCTCCGCGCAGGAATAGCCGACAGGAAACCGCAATGCCGCTCACCCCCATTTCCCTCGACCAGCTCCGCAAAGTCGGCGTAGGCGTCCAGCGCCCCGAAGATGTCGTCGTCTCCCGCGACGGCCGCGTCTGGATGTCGGACCAGGCCAGCGCCGCCGCCGAAGCGCTGCCCGACGGCTCGCTCAACCGCGTGGGCGACGCCGGCGGTTCGCCGAACGGAATCAACATGGACCGCGAGGAGCGGATCATCATCGCCAATGTCGGCGGTCTCGACGGCGACAGCGGCACAGGGCCGGTGCAACGGCTCAACACCGACACAGGCGAGGTCGAAGTGCTGGTCGACACCGTGGACGGCATCCCGCTCGTCGCCTCCAACTACCCCCATATCGACTCGCAGGGGCGCATCTGGGTCACACACTCCACCTCGCGCTCAGGCGGCGATGCGTTCTCCGGCGAGCCGGACGGCTTCCTCTTCCGCATCGAGACCGACGGCTCCACGACGATGCTGGCCACCGAGATCGAGTTCGCCAACGGAATCACGCTCGATCCGACCGAACAGAACGCCTACGTCTGCTCCACCACCGGTTGCCACGTGCTGCGCTTCCCGATTAACCCCGACGGGACGCTCGGCGAGCGCAAGGTCTATGGCCCGCAGCTCGGCAAAACGGTCGCCGACCTCGCCGCCATGCGCCCGCTCAACGCCGAGCAGCGCGGCGAACTCGGCCTCACCGACGGCTGCGGCTTCGACCAGGAAGGCAACCTCTGGGTCACCCTGCCGATGTCCAACAAGGTTGTTGCGATCACCCCCGGCGGCGAGGTGGTCACGATGATTGCGGACCTCGAGGGGACGATTATGCAAGCCCCCACCAACGTCAGCTGGGGCGGCGCGGACATGCAAGACCTCTACATCGGCAGCATCCGCAGCGACTACGTCGTCCACGCCCGCAGCCCGATCCCCGGCGAGCCCCTCATCCACCAGCGCTAACCCCTTTCCGTCATTCCCGCCCTTGAGTGGGAATCTCGTGGCGGGGCTTTGGGGGTCGGACGGGGAGATTCCCGCTTTCGCGGGAATGACGGAGGGACAGGAGTGGTTATTCGGCGTTGAGTTCGCTGATGAGCGACATCAGGCGCTCCAGGTTGGCGAGACGCTCGCGCACGGTTGCGCCCTCGACGCCGGCGCGGAAGGTGTCGACGCCGGCGTCTTGGTAGAGGCGGAGCCGCTCTTTGACCTCTTGGTCGTTGCCGATGCAGTTGATTTTGAGCGCGAGTTCGACGGGGACGCGGTCGCGGGCGGTGTCGCGGTCGCCCTCGATCCAGAGGCGCTGGACCTCTTTGGCGGAGTCGGCCCAGCCCTGGCGGCAGAAGGCGTCGTTGTAGAAGTTGGTGGTGGCGGAGCCCATCGCTCCGAGCGTGAAAGCGATGCCGCGGGCGTGCTCTGCGGCGACGCGCTCGACATCGTCGGTGAAGACGACTGCGCCGCCGACTTCGAGGTCGATGTCGTCGAGGCTGCGGCCGGCGCGCTCCGCGCCGGTGCGGATGTCGTCGAAGAAGACATCCGCGGTTTCGGGGATGAAGCTGGTGCCGAGCCAGCCGTCGGCGATTTCGCCGCAGAGTTGGAGGCTGCGCTGTCCGAGCGAGGCGAGGTAGATGGGCGGCGGCTGGCAGGGCGGCGAGCCGGTGCGGATCGCTTTGCCTTCGCCGCCGGGCAGCGGCAGGGTGTAGTGGCGTCCGTCGTGGACGAGCCGCTCGCCGTTGCAGACCTTGCGCACGATTTCGGCGGTTTCGGCGAGGCGGCTGACCGCGCCGGCGAAGGGGACGCCGTGCCAGCCCTCGACGACCTGCGGGCCGCTGGTGCCGAGTCCGAGCCGGAAGCGTCCGTCGGACATCGACTGGAGGCTCATCGCGGTCATGCCGACCAGGGCGGGGGTGCGGGTGCCGCCCTGGATGATCCCGGTGCCGAGGCCGATGGTCTCGGTGCGGGCGGCGAGGTAGGCGAGCGGGGTGATGCCGTCGTAGCCCCAGGCTTCGGCGGACCAGATGGTGTCGACGCCGAGTTTTTCGGCCTCCTGGGCGTAGAGGGCGGCGCTGTCCCAGTCGTCGATGTGGTCGCGGTGCAGTCCGATGGCGACTTTCATGCGGGGAATCCGTCCTGCGCCTGGATGGCGGCGACCTGTCGGGCGTGGTCCTGGTCGTGGACGCGCTGGAAGAGGAACCAGGCGCGCCCGTGCAGGGGACCGAAGAAGCCGTGGGCGACGCGGCGCTCGAGATTGGGCGGTTCGGGCACGTTGCGGGTGACGCCGGCGAAGGTGATCGAGTCCTCGGTGAGGGCGTTGAGCAGGTCGGGCCATTCGAGTTGGGCTTCACGGCGCTCGGGATCGACGGCGCCGATCGCCTGCGCCTCGGTGTTGGGCTTGCGGCCCTGCGAGAGCGCTTCGACCAGCTCGTAGGTACGCCGCGAGCCGTCGAGCACGTGCTGGGCGACCTCGGCGATCGACCAGTCGTCCTCGGCGGGCTTCCAGGCGGCCTGCTCGGGGGTGACGCGGGCGACGGCGTTGAGGAACTCGAGGCGTCCGGCGACGACGCGGGGCCAGAGTTCGAGCCAGGTGTATTTCTCGGCCTGGCCGAGCATGTAGTCGGCGACGCGGCTGCGTTCGTCGTCGCTGATCGGTCGTTGCGGCATGGCGATGCTCCCGGCTAGCGGCCCTGGAACTCGGGCTCGCGCTTTTCCATGAAGGCGCGCACGCCTTCCTTGAAGTCGTCGGAGCGGAAGAGCGGCAGCAGCTGGAGGTAGATGTGGTCGACGGCGGCCTCGAACGGCTCGTCCATACCCAGCCGCATCATGCGCTTGGTGGCCTGCACCGAGAGCGGAGCGTTGGCGGCGATCTCCTCGGCCAGTTCGAGGGTGATTTCCATCAGCTGGTCATGAGGCACGACCTGATTGACGAGGCCGGCGTCGAGCGATTCCTGAGCGTCGAGCACGCGCCCGAGGAAGGCGACCTCGGCGGCTTTGGCCCAGCCCAGCAGACGAGGCAAAATCCAGGTGCCGCCGCTTTCGGGCAGGACGCCGCGGCGGGCGAAGACGGCGCCCATCTTGGCGCGGTCGCTGGCGATGCGGATATCGCAGAGCAGCGCCATATCCATGCCGTAGCCGGCGGCGGGGCCGTTGAGCGCGCAGAGAATGGGCTTGTCCATCTTGTTGAGCACGACGGGCGGGGCGTCGCGCAGGTCGAAGAGCGAGTAGCCGGGCGCGGCAGGGGCGGGGCTGTCGTCGCCTGCGCCCATCCGCGCCTGCTGGTCGACCAGGTCGAGCCCGGCGCAGAAGCCGCGGCCGGCGCCGGTGAGCACGATCACGCGAATTTCGGGATCGCGCTGGCAGGCGATCAGCTGCTCGGAGACGGCGGCCAGCATCGTGCCGGTGATGGCGTTGAGCCGCTCCGGTCGGTTGAGGGTGATGATCCCGATATGTCCGCGCTGCTCGAAGAGCAGCTCTTCGGTCATCGCGGGCGCTTCGGCGGTGGTCATGGGCGTCCTGTTCGTTGCGTGTTGCAGTCTACTTGGCGACCGCGAGGGCCGGTTCGAGGGCGCTGAACGCGAACTCGCCGCCGTCGTGATCCACGCGAATCACTCCATGCTCGGGGAACTCCCCCGTCAGCAGCAGCTTGCTCAGGGGGTTCTCGATCCGCCGCTGGAAGACGCGCCGCAGCGGGCGCGCGCCGAAGGCCGGGTCGTCGCCCTCTGCGGCCAGCGCGCGTCGCGCGGAGTCGGTCAGCTCGAGGCTGCGGTTCAACTCGGCCAGTCGCCCGGACTCCTCCGCGGCGATCAGCTCCACGATTTGCAGCAGCTCCGCCTCGCTGAGCGGGTCGAAGACTACGACCTCATCGATGCGGTTGAGGAATTCGGGGCGGAAGAAGTCGCGCAGGGCGCGGTCGGCGCGGCGCGATTCCTCCTCGTGCGCCTCGCGCCCGAAGCCGACTGCGGTCTGCAAACGGCTGGCGGTGCCGAGGTTGCTGGTCATGATCACGACGGTGTTGCGGAAATCGACGGTGCGGCCCTGGCCGTCGGTGATCCGACCGTCGTCGAGCACCTGGAGGAGCAGGTTGAAGACATCGGGGTGAGCCTTTTCGATTTCGTCGAGCAGGATCACGCGGAAGGGGCGGCGGCGGACGAGTTCGGTGAGTCCGCCGCCGTCGTCGTAGCCGATGTAGCCGGGCGGCGCGCCGATGATTCGGCTGAGTGTGTGGCGCTCCTGGTATTCGGACATATCGAGCCGAACGAGCGCGTCCTCGGTGTCGAAGAGCAGTTCGGCGAGCGCTTTGGCCAGCTCGGTTTTGCCGACGCCGGTGGGGCCGACGAAGATGAACGAACCCATCGGGCGGGTGGGGTCTTTGAGTCCGGCGTGGGCGCGGCGCATCGCGTCGGCGACGACGGCCACGGCGGCGTGCTGACCGATCACGCGGCGATGCAGATCGTCCTCGATGCGCAGCAGGCGGCTCTGGTCGTCGGCCAGCATGCGCGAGACGGGGATACCGGTCATTTCGCCGACGAGTTCGGCGATGTCGGTCTCGAGCACCTCCTCGCGCTGCGGGTGCTCGGTGTCCCAGGAGAGCCGCGCGTCGCGGTACGTCTGTTGAATTTGCAGCAGCTCCTGCTTGATCCGCGCGGCGGCTTCATAGTCCTCGCGCTGGGCGGCGGCCTCCTGTTCGTCGCGCAGCTCGTCGACGCGGCGCTGGAGTTGGGCTACGCCGTCGGACGGGGCCTGATTGGCGATCACCAGCCGCGAGGCGGCTTCGTCCATCAGGTCGATCGCCTTGTCGGGCAGGCGGCGCTCGGTCAGGTAGCGGTGGCTGAGCCGGGCTGCGGCGTCCAGCGCCGCGTCGGCGATTTCGACCTTGTGGTGGGCTTCGTAGCGCGGGCGGATCGCGCGCAGGATTTCGATGGTGTCGTCGATCGAGGGTTCGTCGAGGTAGACGGGTGCGAAGCGGCGCTCGAGCGCGGCATCTTTTTCGATTTGCTTGCGGTATTCGTCGAGGGTGGTCGCGCCGACGACACGCAGCTCGCCGCGCGCGAGGGGCGGCTTGAGCATATTGGCAGCGTCGATCGCGCCCTCGGCGGCGCCGGCCCCCACGACGGTGTGCAGCTCGTCGATGAAGAGCATGATTTCGCCGTTGGCGTCGCGCACCTCGTCGATCACCGACTGGAGGCGCTCTTCGAACTCGCCACGGAATTTCGCGCCGGCCAGGAGCGTGCCCATGTCGAGCGCGAGGAGGCGCTTGCCGCGCAGGGTTTGCGGCACATCGTCCTCGGCGATGCGCTGGGCGAGGCCTTCGGCCACGGCCGTCTTGCCCACGCCGGCCTCGCCGATGATCACCGGGTTGTTCTTGGTGCGGCGGTTGAGGATCTGGAGCACGCGGCGGATTTCGCCCTCGCGCCCGATCACCGGATCCAGCTTGCCCTCGGCGGCGAGGCGGGTGATGTCGGTCGCGTAGCGGGCCAGGGCGTTGTATTTCGACTCTGCCTTGGGGTCGTCGACGCGGCGGTTGCCGCGGATCTGCTGGAGCGCGGCGTAGAGCCGCTCGGCGGTGATTCGGTGTGCGCGCAGAATCTGCGCCGCGTCGCCGTCGGCCACTCCGGCGGTGGCGATCAGCAGGTGTTCGACCCCCACGTACTCATCGTTGAGCCGCTGCGCCTCGACATTGGCGCGTTCGAGCAGCTGAGCGATGCGCGGGGTGACGGTCAGCTGCAGCACGTCGTAGGAGAGCTGGGGCGTCCGGTCCAGCACAGTGTCGGCGTCGCGCCGCAGCGCCGCGCGGTCGACTTCGAGCGCGTCGAGCAGCTGCGCGGCGAGGCCGCCCTCGACGGCGGCGATGCCGGCCAGCAGATGCTCGACATCCCACTGCGCGTGGCGCTTTTCGCGCACCAGCTGCTGGCTCCGGCCGAGCAGCTGGCGGGCCTGTTCGGTGAAACGGTCGTTGCGCATCATGGCGTCTACTCCCTTCGGGGGTTGCGGCGTCGGCCGGGTTGGAGTCGCGGGACGGCGGGCAGCTGCCGGTCGCGCTGGCGCTGGAGGGCGTCGCGCAGGGCGGCGTTTTCGGCCTCCAGCTCGGAAATCTGCTCGCGCATCCGCAGGATGATGTCCGCGCCGGCGACATTGACGCCGAGTTCGCTGATCAGGCGGCGGATCAGCCGCAGGCGCGCAATGTCGGCCTCGGAGTAGATGCGCTGGCGTCCGGCCGAGCGAGCGGGGCGGATCAACCCCTCGCGCTCGTAGCCGCGCAGCGTCTGCTGGTGGACGCCGACCAGCTGGGCGGCGATGCGCATCGTGAAGATCGGGGCGGTGTCGTCGGGCATCAGGCGTCGCTCTCGTCGGGTTGCGCGGGCTGCTCCAGGTCGCGGAGTTGTCGGAACAGCGCCAGCTGTTCCGGCGTCAGTGGTTCGGGCAGCTGTAGGCGGACACGGGCGAGCAGGTCGCCG
The DNA here is from genome assembly GCA_958295515.1 of uncultured Dehalococcoidia bacterium. Classification (GTDB taxonomy): domain Bacteria; phylum Chloroflexota; class Dehalococcoidia; order Bin125; family Bin125; genus CATQGW01. The sequence goes on from CATQGW010000001.1 coordinate 25,020, forward strand.
CGCTTGCCGCCTTTGCGGCCTTGCAGCCTGGGCATGCCCTGGCCGGCGAGACGGAAGACGCGCCCGTTCTGTGCGCCCTGCGGAATGCGCAGCGCGACGCGCCCGGTGATGGTGGGGACGGTCACCTCGCCGCCCAACGCGGCGGTGGCGATGGGGACGGGGACATCGGTGTAGAGGTCGTCGCCCTTGCGCTCGAAGCGGGGATCCTCCTCAACGGTGATCACGAGATAGAGGTCGCCGCTCGGCCCGCCGGGCGCGCCGCCGCCCTTGCCCTTGACTTTTACGCGGCTGCCATTGGCGACGCCCGGGGGGATTTTGACCTCGATGCGGGAGAAGCGCGGCCCGTCGGCGTCCGGCGAGGCGCGCGGCGTCTGGATGGTGCGCGTGGTGCCGCTGAAGGCCTCGCGCAGGCTGACCGTTACGGGGTGCTCGACATCGCGCGTCGGCGGCGCAGTGGGGGCGCGGTTGCTGAAGAGTCCCTCGAAGAGGTCGCCGAGGTCGGCGCCACCGCCGGAGAAGCTGAAGCGGGCTCCGCCCGGCTGCCCGCCGTGCTGATCAAACGCGCCGAACGGTCCGAAGCCGCCGCCGGGTTGTTGGCTGTCCGGCCGGAACCCGAACGCGCCGTTGCGCTCCATCTCTTCGAGCTGCTCGGCGTGCTCCCAGCGCTCGCCCCATTTGTCGTAGGCGGCGCGCTTCTTGTCGTCGCCGAGCACATCGTGCGCGGCGTTGATCTGCTTGAACCGGTCTTCGCTCTCGGTGTCGTCGCCGGCCACATCGGGGTGGTAGCGGCGCGCCAGCCGCCGATAGGCCGACTGGATGTCTTTCTGCGCGGCGTTGCGGGGGACGCCGAGAACCTCGTAGAAATCGGCGGACATGGTGTGCTCCAACGCTGAACGCAAGGATATCAGGGATATCGAGCGTCAGAATAGTTGATTAGTAAACACTCAGATTTATTGACATGATCCTGGCATCGACGTAGATTTGGCTCATCAGCGACGCCGCACCACACCAGCAGACGGCGGCGCGAGAAAGGGAAGAGACAGATGGCAAAGCTCATGGTTCGGGATCCGTTCACGGAATTCGGCGACCTGTTCGGGAGCGCGTTCGGCACCGCGCCCTTCGCCCGCCGCGCCGCGGGCGCTGCGCAGATGCCGGTCAACATCTACGAGACCGAGCAGGGGATCGCGATCGAAGCCTCGCTGCCGGGCTTCGACAGCGAGGACATTGAGGTCGCCTACGAGGACGGCCGGCTGACGATCCGCGCCGCGCACGATGCGGAGTCCTGCGAGGACGCGGCGCACGATCACCAGACGCGCCGCTACCGTCACCGCGAGGTGTTCCGCCGCCGGCTGGAGCGCAGCTTCAAGCTCGGCGAGCAGTTCGACGCGGAGGCGATCGGGGCGGAACTCAAGAACGGGGTTCTGCGGCTGAGCCTGAGCCGCTCCGAGAGCGCGGAGCCGCGGCGAATTCCGATCAGCGCGAACTGAGAGGCAGGGGCGCTCCCGCTGGGGGCGCCCCTGCAAGTTGCCGGCGGCGCTGCTCTCGAGTGGCGCAAAGGTTCCTGCGATGGCGCGCGGGGAACTCGGCGGCTTGACCGTTGCGGCGGTGGGCGGGGAAGCTGTGGGCATGGCTGCGCGGATGTTGGCGCTGGTGCCGGATGAGACGGCGCGGGAGCAGATTGATCTGCTGCGCGCGCTCTATGACCGCGAGCGAGTCGAGGACACCCCGCCGCACATTCCGCTGACCGACGAGGTCGATGCGTTCTACCCGCTGGACGAGCTGGCGCAGCTGATGGAGATCATTCTCTCGCTGTTCCAGCCGTTCATGCTCGAGCTGGCGCACCCCACATCGTGGTTCGACGGCGAGCGGCATCTGCTGCAAATCGTGGCCGAGCAGGGCGAGGGCGAGGCGCAGCGGCTGGCGGGGATGCTCTACCGCGATCTGTTCCCGGAGTTCGATCCCAAGCCGCCGTTTCGCTCGCGCTCGCCGATCGAGCGCACGGCGCTGACGCTGGGTCGCTTCGATCGCGAGGCGGAGGCGCAGGGCGCTGCCGCAGCGCTGGCCGAGCAGCGCTACTTTCTGGTGATGACGCATGCGGGGATTTTCGACGGCGACGCGGAGTCGGGCGTGTGGCGTCTGCGCCGCGCGCTGCCCCTGGGTGGAATGATTGTGGAGGGATAGCGGCGGGCGGCGCTACAGTACGCTCGCAGCGTTGGCGAGGAGGGTGCGTCTATGCCGGTGATCACGGTCTCCAGTCAGTACGGTGGCGGGGCGCGCGATGTCTCGCGTTTGCTGGCCCGCCGCTTGGGTCTCGAATATGTCGACCAGACGGTGCTGGTCGACGCCTCCCGCGAACTGGGGCGGACGGTCAGCGAGGTCGCCGAGCGCGACGAACGCACCGATTCGCTGCGCACCCGACTCGGCCATTTCCTCCAGCGCGCGCTCGAGCGCTCGGCCGCCGGCGGCGCGATCGACCCCATGCTCGGCGCGGGCAACCTCGAGCTGATGCTCTCCCAGAGCTATCAGGAGCTCTCCGACGGCGGCTCCGGCGTGGTCGACGACCGCGCGGTGCTGGCGACGACGAGCGAGATCATCGTCAGCGTGGCGCGGCGCGGCGATGTGGTGATTATGGGGCGCGGCAGCCAGATGATCCTGCGCGAGATGCCGGGTGTGACGCATGTGCAGCTGGTGGCCGATCCGCAGACCGCGATTGAGCGGGTCAGCGCCTGGGAGTCGCTGGATGCGGAGACGGCGGCGCGGCGGGTTGAGGAATTCAACAAGGGTCGCGCGGAGTTCCACAAGAAGTTCTGGAACGTCGATGTCTGGTCGCCGGTGCTCTACGACCTGGTGATCAACACGACGAATCTGAGCTATGCGAACGCCACGGAGGCGATTGCGATGGTGTCGGAGGCGAAGGCGGCCGCGGCGGCGCGGCGCTGAGGGCGAGTCAGCTGCCGGAGCCGAGGCTGCGCAGGATGGCTTCGGCGCGCTCAATTCTGGGCGCCATACCGAACGGGCCGTGGATCTGCAGGCCTTCGGCGTCGAGCTCCTCGGGCGCGCCGACGGCTTCGCGGTAGCGCGCGATGGCGGGGTGGTCTTCGCCGATCAGGCCGATCAGCACCTCTTCGGTGGCGTCGCGCCAGCGCATGAAGTCGTCGGTGGTGGGACCGATCGCGCGGATGTAGCGCGCGCGGGCGAGGGCTTGCTGGATCGGCTGCGAGGGAGTCACGGGCGGATCATACCGCAGGGTCGGCATTGGCCGCGGACCAGGTTTCGGGCGGACCGTGCCGCCAGCACAGGTCGAGACACGGGGACCAGGCCGCGGCGACACGCTTCGGCACTGTGAAGGCGATGGGCTCGCCGGGGATGTCGCGGCGCATCTGCGCGCCGTCTTCGAGCGGGTGGGCGTAGAGGTTGCGGCGCGTGCCCTCGCGCTGGAAGCCGTGTTTGCGGTAGAGCGCGAGCGCGGCGTCGTTGGAGACGCGCAGATCGAGGCGCAGGATGTCGACCGAGAGCCGTTGGGCGAGCCGCAGCACGGTGAGCAGGGTGAGTTCGCCGAGGCCGCGGCGCTGGAGGCGCGGCTCGACGGCGATGGTGGCGAGGTAGAGGTCTTCGAGCACGTGCCAGCAGCCGAACATGCTGAGCAGATCGTCGCCGAATTCAAGCAGGTAGATGATGCTGACGCGAGGGCTCTCGAGCTCGCGGAGCAGCGTTTTGGCGCTCCAGGCGCTGTCGCCGAAGGCGCGGCGGTGCAGCTCAGCGACGCGGCTCACGTCGTCCTGCTCAACCGGGCGGAGCACCAGCAACGGCTCGGACACGGGCCAACCTTTCGCTGCGTGGGCGGCGGCGCTGCGCCCGCCGCGCGTGTCAACGCTATACTCCGACGAGTGATGATCTGTCCGCAAGGGAGCTGCGCTGAGCGCGACGGCTCCGCGACCACGACACTCGGCTTGGGCCGGTGAGCGCGCCTGCGACCAGCGCAGCGGCGGGTTCCCGCAGCTGGCTGCGGGTACCCGTGTCGCTGGCGATCATGGCGCGAATTATGCGCTTTGCGCTGCCGTACTGGCGCGGGCTGCTGATCACGGCGGTTTCGATTGTCGGCGCGGCGGGGTTCGCGGTGGCCAGTCCGCTGCTGCTGCGCTGGGCTGTGGACCAGGCGATCGGCACGGAGCTGATCGAGGATCAGACGATCATCTCGATTTCGGCCTGGCTGGTGGCGATTGCGGCGCTGGCGCTGGTCGGCGCGGCGCTGCTGCGCGGCATCTCGATGTTCCTTCAGCGCTATCTGGCGGAGTGGGTCGGGCAGACCGTCGCCTACGACCTGCGCAACGCGATCTATGAACGTCTACAGACGCTCTCCTTCCGCTTCCACGATTCGGCGGAGACAGGCCAGATCATGGTCCGCGCCACGCAGGATGTGGAAGTGGTGCGGATGTTCATCAATTTCGGCGGCGTGCAGCTGTCCTTCACGGTGGTGCTGGCGGTTGCGACGCTGGTGCTGATGCTGCTGGCCGACTGGCAGCTGACGCTGGTCGTGTTCGGCGTCCTGGCGGTCATTTTTCTGCGTTCGGCGGTGGTGGCGCGGCGGCTGCGGCCGATCTGGAACGATGTGCAGGAGTCGCAGGCGCAGCTGGGCACGGTGCTGCAGGAGGCGCTGTCGGGGATTCGGGTAGTCAAGGCGTTTGGCCGGCATGAGCACGAGGGGCGCAAGTTCGGGAAGACGGCGGACTGGCTGGAGCGGCGCTCGCACGACGCCTCGATGGTGCAGGCGGTCAACATGCCGCTGATGACGATGCTCGGGGCGCTGGCGATCGTGGCGGTGATCTGGTTCGGCGGGCGGAAGGTGTTGAGCGGCGACCTGACGGTCGGCGAGGTGACAATGTTCCTGATGTACCTGACGGTGCTGCAGATGCCGATTCGAGGGCTGGGCTGGATGGTGATGATGGTGCCGCGCGCGGCGACGGCGGGGGTGCGCATCTTCGAGATTCTCGACCAGGAATCCGAGGTCAGCGATCGCCCGGGCGCGGCGGCGGTCGAGAATCCGCAGGGTCATCTGCGCTTCCGCGGCGTGTCGTTTGCGTACGACCCACGCTCGCCGGTGCTGGACGAGATTGAGATCGAGGCGCGTCCGGGAGAGATGATCGCGCTGCTCGGACGAACGGGATCGGGCAAGTCGACGATTGTCAATCTGGTGCCGCGCTTCTACGACGTGAGCGCGGGGGCGGTGGAGTTCGACGGGCGCGATGTGCGCGACTGGCCGCTGGAGGCGCTGCGGCGGCAGGTGGCGATCGTGCAGCAGGAGGTCTTCCTGTTCGCCGCCACGCTGCGCGAGAACATCGCCTACGGGCGGCCGGATGCGACGCAGGAGGAGATCGAGGCGGCGGCGAAGCTGGCGCGGATTCATCCCTTCATCTCGCGTCTGCCGGAGGGCTACGACACATGGGTGGGCGAGCGCGGAGCAAACTTCTCGGGCGGGCAGAAGCAGCGGATCGCGATCGCGCGCGCGCTGTTGATGGATCCGCGTGTGCTGATCTTCGACGACTCCACCTCGTCGGTGGATGCGGCGACAGAGTTCGAGATTCAGCAGGCGATGGCGGCGCTGATGCGCGGTCGGACAACGTTCGTGATTGCGCACCGGCTGCGCTCGGTGCGCGAGGCGGACCAAATCCTGGTGTTGGATCAGGGGTTGATTGTGCAACACGGGCGGCACCACGAGCTGCTTGAAGAGGGCGGCTTGTACCGCGAGATCTACGACCTCGAGCTGCGCGACCAGGAATCGGCCGGGGCGGTCGCGCCGGTCGCTGCGGGGGGGGCGGGCTGATGGGCATGATGGGCGGCGGGATGGCGGGTGGCTGGTCCAGCAATCTGGGCGGCGGCGGACACGGTCCGCGCAGCAGTTGGGCGAGTTCGGCGTCGATGGCCGACGGCTGGGACAAGGAATACGGCGCGCTCTACAACCCACAGCTGGTGCGGCGCTTCGGCCGCTATATCCGCCCGCACCGCCGCCAGCTGCTGGCCGCCATTGTGGCCAATGCGCTCTTCGCGGTCGCCTTCAACGTCCAGGTGCTCGTGGTCTATCGCGCGCTGTCCGACGCGCTGGACACCGGCGAACTGAGCAGCCTGAACTGGATTGCCGGCGCGTTTCTGGCGATTGTGCTGATCTCGTGGTTGACGGAGTTCGTACGGCAGTGGCTGATGGCCAATGTGGGGCATCCGATCCTGCGGCGGATGCGGCAGGATGTGTTCGACCACCTGATGCGGCTGGAGCATTCCTTCTACGACCGCGGCGAGGTGGGCGCGATCATGTCGCGCGTGACGTCGGATGTGCAGGTGCTGCAGGAGATGCTGACCTCGGGTGTGCTAACGGTGATTGGCGACATCTTCGGGCTGGTGATCATCGTGGTGGTGTTGATGCTGATCGACTGGCAGCTGGCGCTGGTGGCGATGGCGGTGTTGCCGATTCTGGTGGTGGCGATGGCGCTGTGGAGCAAGCGCGCGCGGCGGGCGTTCCTCGAGACGCGAGTCGCGATCGCCGCGGTCAACAGCACGCTCAATGAGGACCTGAACGGCGTGCGCGTGGTGCAGAGCCTGAACCGCGAGCGCGAGAATGCGCGGCGCTTCGACCGGATCAACAACTGGAACCTGCGCGCCACGCGGCGGGCCGGGCTGCTCTCGGCGGCGATTATGCCGCTGGTGGAGATTCTGATCGCGGCGGCGACCGCGCTGATCATCGTGGTGGCGGCGATTCGGCTGGACGCCGGCGGGATCGCGCCGGAGGTGGGGATCGCGGCGATCATCGCCTTCGCGATCGGGATTCAGCGCTTCTTCGACCCGGTGCGCGATCTCGTCTTGCAGTACACGATGTTCCAGCGCGCGATGGCGGGCGCGGAGCGGGTCTTCGAGGTGCTTGACACCGATCCGACGATCGAGGACGCGCCGAATGCGCGTGAACTGCCCGATATCGCCGGGCATGTCCACTTCGACAATGTCTCGCTGGAGTACGTCGAGGGCGTGCGGGTGCTCTTCGACCTCGATCTGGAAGTGCAGCCGGGCGAGACGGTGGCGTTGGTCGGAGAGACGGGCGCAGGCAAAACCTCGATCACCTCGCTGCTGACGCGCAACTACGACGTGACCGAGGGCGCGGTGCGAATCGACGGCCAGAACGTGCGCGACGTGACGCGGGCTTCGCTGGTCAAACGGGTCGGTGTGGTGCTGCAAGAGCCGTTCCTGTTCACCGGCACGGTGCTCGACAACATCACTTACGGCGATCTGCAGGCGACGCGCGAGCAGGCCGAAGCCGCTGCCAAGGTGGTGGGCGCGCACGAATGGATCATGCGTCTGCCGCAGGGCTACGACACGCCGCTGGCGGAGCGGGCGCAGAACTTGTCGATCGGGCAGCGGCAGCTGGTCGCGTTTGCCCGCGCAATCCTCTCGGACCCGCGCATCCTGGTGCTGGACGAGGCGACGGCGAATGTCGATTCGCATACCGAAGCGCTGATTCAGGCGGCGATCGCCAAGCTGCTGCGCGGCCGCACGGCGTTTGTGATTGCCCACCGGCTGAGCACGATCCGCTCGGTGGACCGGATCATCGTGCTCGAATACGGGCGGATTCTGGAGCAGGGCAGTCACGATGAGCTGCTGGCACTGGACGGGCACTACGCGGAGCTGTACCGGATGATGTACGCGGAGCAGCAGGAGGAGCACGCGGACTTCGACGAAGCGTCGGCGCTGGCAGTGCTGGATCGGATGCGGTTGCGGGGCACAAACGGGGCGGGCGCGCCGGTGGCGCAGGGTGCGGCGGCGGGTTCGGGGGATTAGCCGGCTTACGGGGTTTCGGGGTTGGTTGAAGCGAAGAGGGAGGGATGTTCGGCGGTGGTTGGGGGAGTGTGGCCGAGGTGGCGCCAGGCGGCAGGGCGAGCGATGCGGCCGCGGGGCGTGCGGGAGAGAAAGCCGAGCTGGAGCAGGTAGGGCTCGTAGACATCCATGATCGTATCCGTCTCTTCGGCGATCGCAGCGGCGAGGGTGTCGAGACCGACGGGGCCGCCGTCGAACTGCTCGATCAGGGTGCGGAGCAGACCGCGGTCGCGTTCGTCGAGGCCGAGCTCGTCGATTTGCAGCTGGCGCAGGGCGGCGTCGGCGACGCCGGCGGTAATCACCCCATCAGCGCGCACCTCCGCATAGTCGCGGACGCGCTTGAGCAGGCGGTTGGCGATCCGTGGGGTGCCGCGGGCGCGGCGGGCGAGCGTTTCGCGGCCGGCCGGCTCGAGCGGCACGTTGAGCGCTTTGGCGCTGCGCTCGACGACCTGTTCGAGCTCGGCGGCGCTGTAGAAGTCGAGCCGCTGGACGATGCCGAAGCGGTCGCGCAGGGGCGAGGAGAGCAGCGCGAAGCGGGTGGTCGCGCCGACCAGAGTGAAGGGTTTGACCGCCAGGCGCAGGCTGCGCGCGGCGGGGCCTTTGCCGATCAGCACATCGAGCGCGAAATCCTCCATTGCGGGGTACAGCACCTCCTCGACGCCGCGCGGCAGGCGGTGGATTTCGTCGAGGAAGAGCACATCGTGGGCGGAGAGCGTGCTGAGGATGCTGGCGAGGTCGCCGGGGCGCTGGATCGCGGGACCGGACGAGGGGCGGAGGCTGACGCCGAGTTCGGCGGCGATGATTCGCGCGAGCGTAGTTTTGCCAAGGCCCGGCGGGCCGTAGAGCAGCACGTGGTCGAGCGGCTCTTCGCGGGCCTGGGTGGCGTCGATGGCGATGCGCAGGGCTTCGTGGGTGGCGGTCTGGCCGACGAACTCGGTGAGGCGGGTGGGGCGCAGCGAGGCTTCCGCGGCGTCGCGCTCGATATCGAAGCTGGCTCCGACCACGCGCCCGCTGGCGGCGCCCTCCTCGGAGACCGTCTCGTTCGGTTCGTCGCTCATGATTGTGCGCCGCGTTGCCGGAAGGTGTTGCGGGCGGCGACGGCGAGCGGATGCAGCAGCGCGCCGCCGGCGAGTTGGGCAATCATCCGCCGTTCGAGGAAGAGCGCAGCGGCGGCGGCGAGGTCGTGTTGCGCGGCGGCGGCGACGCTCTCCAGTCCGGGATCGCGCGCGACTTTCTGCGGGTCAATTTTGTCGGCGAGGAAGACCGCCAGCCCCTCAGCCGACATATCGGGGTGCGCGGTCGTGTGGTGGCGGATCGTGTCGAGCAGGTCGGCGTCGTCGACGCCGAGTGCGAACTCGGCGTGGACCGCGGCGAGCGGGCCGTGCAGGATGATCGGGGCGTCCAGCTCGGCCTCGCCGATCGGAACGCTCGCGTTCCGCGAGCGTTCCAGCAGCTCCTTGGCCTTGAGGTGCCGGAAGATGTCGTGCCCCGCGGCGGCGGCGGCGCAGCGCTCGGGGTCAAGCTCGTGGATCTGAGCAAGCCGCACGGCGCCGTCGATCACCCGCTCGGTGTGTTCGCGCAGCCAGGCTGGACGATCGGCCAGCTCGGCCTCGAAGCGCGCGCGGGCCGCAGCGAGGCTCACTTGCGCGCCTCGCTGTCGTCCAGCGGACAGCCGAGGAACTCGCTGATCTCGTCGGCGGCCGAGATCGCCTCGCCATCGGTGGGGAGGCGTCCCAGCGAGAGCCTGCCGCCGCCCTCCAGTTCGAGCACGTTGGTGAAGGAGCTGTTGAAGAGCAGGAGGATCGGGCGGGCGCGGCGTACACGGATGGTCAGCCGTTCGACCGTGTCGAGCTCGAACTCCCAGTCGCGCTGGTAGAGCCAGAGCATCGACTGGTGGACACGGGCGCGGTCGTCCTTGAGGTCGAACTCAACTACGAGTACATCGCCGCCAACCGCGCCGAGGATGGCCCAAAGGATGCCGCCGCCGAAGTAGCCGATGGCTGCGCCGATCAGGATCGGGGTGAGCACGTTTTGGGCATCGGGCATCAGCAGGGTGGCGATGATCGCGCCGATCACGCCGGGCACTGCGCCGTAGACCCAGGTGGGCGCGGGAGACCAGAAGGTGCGGAGGCGCAGCGTATCCTGATCGGGGTAATCGAGGCGCGCGATGGACGTGCGCTTCGGTTGCTCTTCAGGCTCGGGTGCGCGCCGTCGTCGTCTACGGGCCATGCGCTGAGGCTATCCGATGGACGCGATCACCGCAGTGCTGTGGACCGACGCGCCGCTTTGGGTCTGGCTGGCGCTGATCGGCGCGGCGGCGGGGCTGTCGCTGACCGGGTTGGCGATCGGGCGTTGGTTTCATCGTCGGCGACGCGAGTAACACGCAACAGCTCCCCCTCACGGGGGAGCTGTTGGATGGATCGCGGCCGGCGGCAGCTAGATCTCGAGCAGTTCGGCGACCTTTTCGCGGTGGTGGTCGGCGTCGCCCCACATCAGCTCGGCCATCTTCTGGCGGCGGAAGTAGAGCTGGATGATGTACTCCTTGGTGAAGCCGATGCCGCCGTGGATTTGCTGTCCGTGGGCGACGACGCGGCGGGTGGCGTCGGAGCACCAGGCCTTGGCCATCGAGACCTGCAGCGCGGCGTCGGGCTCGTCCTCGGTGACGGCCCAAGCCGCGCGGTACATGATGAAGCGCGAGCCGTCGACATCGGTGACCATGTCGGCGGCCTTGTGCTGGATCGCCTGGAAGGAGCCGATCGGGCGACCGAACTGGATGCGCTCCTTGGCGTAATCGACGCTGATCTCGAAGTCGCGCTGGGCGAGGCCGACGAGGTAGGCGCAGTAGGCGACGGTCCAGTACCGCTTGGCGATTTCGATCACCGGCCAGGCATTGCCCTCTTCGCCGAGCAGGGCGTCGGCGCTGACGCGAACGTTCTCCAGCTTGACCTCGCACTGCTTGTCGGCGGCGATTGTCTTGAGCACGGTGCTGGTCACGCCTTCGGCGTTGCCGGGCACGAGGAAGAGGCTGACGCCCTCGTCTCCGGAGGAGCCGGGCGCGCGGGCGGCGACCAGAATCGTGTCCGCCACGTGCGCGTCGGGGATGAACAGCTTGGTGCCGTTGAGCACGTAGCCGTCGCCGTCGGCCTCGGCGGTGGCGGCGATGCCATCGGAGTCGAAGCGTGCGCTCGGCTCGGTCAGGGCAAAGGTCATGACCAGGTCGCCGGCGGCGACTTTGGGGCAGATTTCCTGCTTCTGCGCGTCGGTGCCAATGGCCCCGACGAAGCCGCCGGTGAGCACGGTGCCGATGTAGGGCCCGGGCACGAGCGCGCGGCCGAACTCTTCGAGCAGCACACAGAGGTCGAGCAGGGTCATGCCGGTGCCGCCGTATTCCTCGTCGGTGATCAGCCCCATCCAGCCCTGCTCGGCCATCCCGCGCCAGAGGTCATCGGTGTAGCCGCGGTCGTCCTCCTCCATCTCACGCACCAGCTGCTCGGTGCATTCGTTGGTCAGGAAGTCGCGCGCGAAGTTCTTCAGCAGTTCCTGTTCTTCGGTCAGGCCCAGGTCCATGAGTTCCTCCTGCCCGCGCGGTCAACGCGGCTTGTGTGTTCCGAGGATGCTTGGGCGCGCGTCAGACCGTGCGATCGGCGCGCCACACGATGGGAAAGATACCTCATTGCCCCCCTGCGCGCCAGACAACACGCGACACGGCGCGAGTGGGCGGTACGCTTTCGCTTCATATGCGTATTGCGCTGTCTGCCTTCCTGACCGTGCTGCTGGCGTTGACGACCGGCTGGCTGTTCGCGCCGATGGCGCAGGCCGAGGGCGGCGCGGTCTACCGCCGTACGGTGGAGCTCCACGAGCAATCGGGGGCGGCGGCGTTTCCGTTGCCGGCGGCGGCAGGGGAGACCTGGACGCTGCGCGTCGAGGGGGCGCGGGCAACTGGGCGGCTGGCGGTGCTGGATCCGCGCAGCGGGGAGATCGTTGCGCAGACGGCCAACGCCGCGGCGGGGCTGCGCTGGACCGCGCCCACAACGGGTATCTGGCGAGTCTCGGCGCGAGGCGATCGTGGGTTCGCGCGGCAGCCGATCACGCTGGTCGCGCGACGCGAGGCCGACCTTGGCGGAGCGCAGGGGCGACCGGTAGCCATCGAGTTGGTGAGGAACGAGCCGTTCGTCGCGCAGGGCGCGGTGGACTGGCCGGGCGACGAAGACTGGTTCGCGGTGGGAATGAGCGCGGGCAACCGCTACGTGATCTACACGGCGCTGGGCACGCTGGGCGGCACGCGCGGCGATCTGCTGCTGCCGGGTGAAGATGCGGCATCGCCGCTCTGGGTGCATGAGAACGGCAAGACGCTCTACCGAGAGGTCTCACCCACGTCGGATGGCGTGGCCGTCATCCGCATTACGGGCGCAAGCGGCGGCGTGGGCAGTTATGCGCTAGGCGTGACGCCGCGCGGGGACGGGAGGCATCCGCCGGTGGCGGCGACGGCGCGCGAGGAGCATGTACTGCGCGGGGCCGAGGCACGCGAGGAACCGGGGAGATTGACGGTCGATCTGCGCGGCGACTGGGGCGCGTTCGACGCCGAACGGCGGGCCGGCGTCTGGCTGGATACCGACGCGGACGGTGACTGGGACCTGGTCGCAGTGACGCGCGACGGCTGGGCGACGCGAGTGTGGTCGATCGACGAGCGGCGCTGGCTGGACGGCGCAACAGCCGTGAGCTCACGCGGGTTTGATTCGCTGGTGCTACAGGTCTCCACGCAGGGCTTTGGCGAGCGGGTGCGCTGGCGCGCGGCGGTGCGGCGCTCAACCGTGGGCTGGCGCTCGGTATCGGGCGCGGCGGGCGTCATCGTCCCACAGCCGCCGACGCCCCAGCGCTCGGCGCTGTGGCCGATTTCCGAGCGGGGCGGGACGCCGCAGCAACGCGCCGCGGCGCTGGCGGCGGCCGGCGTCGGGGCGCAGCGGGCAGGTCAGCCGATCGTGGTGCTCGATCCGGGGCATGGAGCCGAAGAGACGGGGCCGATCGTCAACGGGATCGTGGAGTCGCGCTCGAACATGGCGCTGGCGCGGGAGGTGGCGGCTCTGCTCGAGGCGGCAGGCGTGCATGTGGTGCTGACGCGCGACGGCGACACGTTGGCGCGGCTCAACTTCAGCGGCGCGGCGGGACGCGCCGATTTGCACGCGCGGATTGAGCTCGCGCACGCGGCGCAGGCCGACCTGTTCGTCTCGCTGCACTCCAACGCGGCGCACAACGATTGGCAGCGCGGGCTCGAGTCCTGGTACTACCCCAGCCCGGCCGGCGACGGGATCAACCGCGATCTGGCGCGCTGGATGCTCGACGCGGTGGGCGCGTCGCTGGCCGAGTGGGGCTACCGCGCGCCGGGCATCACCTACGACGCGGGCTGCTGGGAAATCGTCGAGGACGCCTGCGATCCGATCTATGTGCTCGCCCCCTTCTTGCTGCTCGACTGGCAGGCCGCGCTGGACTGGGGCTGCGATCCCGATGCGATGGGGCTGAGCGGCGATCCCTGGGACGCGCCGCTGCCCCTGCGCTATCCCACCTCGTGGGCGCATACCAAAGGGGTGGGGCCGATTGATCTGGTGGACACCGATCGGCAGGTCGGCCCGGCCTCGGTGGCGCGCGGCACGATGATGCCTGCCGTGCTGCTGGAGCTGCTCTACATGACTCACGAGTCGGACGCGGCGGTGCTGCGCAGCGAAGGCGGCCGCGCCGCGCTGGCCCGCGGCGTCGCGGAGGGCATTCTGAGCTGGCTGCGCGGCTGGGGGCAGCTGCCTTCGGAGTAGGTTGCGCCGCGGCATCGAGTGTGGATAACGGGGATAGCGCGGTGCGAATGCGCGCTTCAACACCGAAAACAGGTTTAGAATATGAGTGCGATCACTGAAACACGGCCTTGATGACGCAAATACGAAGGAGACCTCCATGGTCGAGAACCCGCCCGACGGAAATCAGCGAGTCATCCCCTACCTGACCTACGCCGACGCTCCGGCTGCCGTGGAGTTTCTCTGCTCCGCGTTCGGCTTCGAGGTCGGCCTACAGCTGCCGATGGGTGAGGGCGTGCTCGGCCACGCCGAGCTGCGGCTGGGCGGCCATGTCCTGATGCTCTCCTCCGCGTTCCCGGAGATGGGGCTGACCAGCCCCAAAGAACTGCCCGCGCTGCATTCGCAGGTGATGGTCTACGTCGACGATGTCGATGCTCATCACGCGCAGGCCGCTGCGGCGGGCGCGACGATCACCCAGGAACTGGCCGACCAGTTTTACGGCGACCGCACCTACCACGCTGTCGATCCGGAGGGCCACAGCTGGACGTTCGCGCAGCACGTGCGCGATGTGTCGGAAGAGGAGCTGTCCGCCGCCGCGGCCGAGATGGCCGGCGGGGAGGGATAGCCGAATGACCGACCAACCCGTCCAGAATCCCCCGCCCAACATCCAGCGGATCGTTCCCTCGCTGGCCTACGACGACGCGCCCGCCGCGATCGAGTTCCTCTGCCGCGCCTTCGGCTTCGAGGAGGCGATGCGGATGCCGAGGCCCGATGGGCGGATCGGCCACGCCGAGCTGACGCTGCACGAAAACACGCTGATGCTTGCCTCCGCGTTCATCGAAGAGGTTGGGATCGGCGGCCCCGGCGGCCTCACGCACCTGCACGGCAGCGTCTCCGTCTACGTGGATGATGTGGATGCGCATTTCGCCCGCGCCGAAGCCGAAGGCGCGACGATCATCGAGCCGCTCACCGATCAGTTCTGGGGCGACCGCACCTATCGCGCGGAGGATCCCGAGGGTCACCGCTGGATGTTCCAGCAGCATGTCCGCGAGGTTTCGCAGGACGAGATGGCCGCCGCGCTCGAGTCGATGGGCTAACGCGATGGGATTGCCGCTCCCGCCCGACACGCAGCGAATCGTCCCGTCGCTCTCCTACGACGACGCGCCCGCCGCGATCGAGTTTCTCTGCCGTGCCTTCGGCTTCACCGAAGCCTCACGTCTGGAGATGCCCGACGGCGCAATCGGGCACGCCGAAATCGTGCTACTGGGCAACACCGTGATGCTGGCCTCGGCCTACCCGCAGGGTGGGCTGGGCGGCCCGCGGGAGCTGCCGCATCTGCACTCGTTCGTCACCGTGTACGTCGACGATGTTGAGGCGCACTACGCCCGCGCTGTTGCCGCCGGTGCGACAATCACCGAGGAACTCGCCGAACAGTTCTACGGCGACCGCGTCTATCGCGCCTTGGATCCGGAGGGGCACCGCTGGTCGTTCCACGAGCGCGTCCGCGACATCTCGGAGGAGGAAATGCGGGCTGCCGTGTCCGGCGAGCGGGCGCCCGAGTGAATCCGCCCGCCGGCTCGCAGCGGATCGTGCCGTACCTGTACTACGACGATCCGCGCGCGGCGCTGGAGCATCTCTGCCGCGTGTTCGGCTTCGAGCAGACGATGCTGCTGGAATGGCCCGACGGCGGTCTGGCGCACGCGGAGGCGTCGCTGCACGGGGAGCGGGTGCTGATCGGCGCAGCCGACCCGCGCTTCGGGCTGTCCAGCCCCGGCCGGCGCGAAGGGCTGCACGCGATGATCTGCGTCTACGTGGACGACATCAATGCGCATCACGCGCACGCGCAGTCCTGCGGGGCGGAGGTCGTGCAAGGGATTGCGGATGTCTTCTACGGAGCACGGGCGTACGCGGTGCGCGACCCCGAAGGCAACCTGTGGACATTCCGCGAACATCGCCGCGACCCCACGCACGAGGAGCTGACGGCGGCGTTGGCGGCGATCAGCGGGCAAGGCTGAGGGCTGGCTACCGCGTGACATCCTCCCGGATGGGAGGAGGGATCCTGACAGGTGTCAGCCCACGCGATGCGTCGCGTTGATGCGGATGACGACGCCGGGCATGGCTTCTTCCATCGGGTACCGCTCCAGCTGCCAGTAGAGCGGCGTCAGTTCGTCGAGCAGGTTGTGGTTCTCGACCGGCGTGATGGTGGCTGTGCCGCGGATTTCGGTGTAGCGGTAGGGGTCCGATTCGTCGTGAATACTGGCGGCGATTGCCGGGTTGCGGCGCAGGTGCAGCGTCTTGAGCGTGTTCGCGGCGGTCCAGAACTCGATGTCGTTTTCGCCCCCGCCGCCGGCGCGGCGGTGCCAGACCACCGAGGAGCGCGGCTGGCCCGTGGAGCTCACGGTGGCGATGTGGGCGAAATGCGGCGGGCTGAGCAGGTCTGAGCTCTGGGGCGGCGCGTCAACCAGCGGCGGCGTTTCAAACTCGCCGGGAGTGGAGGCGCGCTCGATGTCCACGGTGACGTGCCAGCCGTCCGCGTCGTCGCCCTTGTACGGATAATCGGCACCGAGGTACTGGTTCGAGATCGCATCGAGCTCGTCCCAAGAGGTGCGCTGTTCCATGGAGACGCTGCCGACGATCTCCAGCGTGCGGTAGGGGTTGTCGACGTCGTGGATCGAGAGCGCGACACGCGGCTCGCGCTGCATGTTGAGCACCTTGCGGTAGCGCAGGCCGGTGACGAAGAAGATCGACTCGACCGAGCCGTCGGGTGCCACGCGGTCGGGGCGAATCCAGATCGGCGACGACTGCGGTGAGCCGTCGCGGTTGACGGTGACGAGATGCGCGAAGTGGGGCGCGCCGACGAGGTCGGCGAGCTCGGAGGGGACGGCGGCCATGGTGTCGGCTCCTATGCGGGTTAGCGGCTGAGAGTGGCGGAGTAGCCGCCGAAGCGGGCCTGTCCGGGCATCGCGTGCTGTTCAACCTCGACGTTGACCACGGCGGCCTTGCCGGAGGCCATGGCTCGCTCGATGGCGGGGCCGATCTCCTCGGGCTTGGTGACGTGCTCGCCGTGGCCGCCGAGCGCGACGGCGATGTCTTCGTAGCGCTGGCCGTAGCCGAGTGTGCGGCCGGGGGTGTCGTTGGAGCCGGCGGTCCAGCCGGCGTTGTTGCAGATCACGATCGTGGCCGGCAGGTCGTGGCGCACCATCGTGTCGATCTCCTGCACGTTCATCAGGAACGAGCCGTCGCCGACGAAGCCGATCACCTGCCGCTCGGGGGCGGCGGCCTTGGCGCCGAGCACGAAGGGCAGCCCGACGCCCATGCAGCCGTTGGGGCCGGGGTTGAGCCGCGCGGCGGGCACGAACGAGGGGATGTACTGGCGCGCCCAAGCGAGCGTGGCGTTGCCGTCGACGCAGACGATCGCGTCGCGATCCATGCGCTGGACGACCTCATCGGCAAGGCGCAGGGGGTGGATCGGGACGGTTGCGGAGTGCGCCAGGTCGAGGTATTGGGTGCGGCGGCTGTCGTCGGATTCGCGCAGCTGCGCGAGCCAGTCGGTCGGCGCATTGAGGTTGGCCTCTTTGGCTGCGGCGGTCAGCGCGACCAACGCCCGCTTGGCGTCGGCGACCATGCCCACCGTCGCCTCGCGGTTGTGGTTGATCTCGGTCGGGTCGGTGTCGATGTGGATGACCTTGAGGTCGGGCGACCAGCGCGGCGGCGTGGCGGAGCCGATCACGAAGTTGAGGCGCGAGCCGACGACCAGCGCGACATCGGCCTCGCGGAAGGCCATGCTGCGGGCGGCGAGGAAGCAGAGCTCGTGGTCTTCGGGGATCACACCGCGCCCCTGCGGGGTGGTCCAGAAGGGGATGTTGGTGGTCTCGACGAATTCCTGAAGTTCGGCGTGGGCACCGGACCAGACGATCCCGCTGCCGGTGAGGACGATCGGGCGCTCGGCGTTGGCGAGCAGTTCGATGGCCTGCTTGATCTCGTCAGGGTCGGCGCCGGGGCGCGATCTGGGCAGCCCGGTTTCGGGGAACCAGACGGTCTCGTCGTCGCTCTGCTGGTAGAGGGTGTCGCCGGGCAGGTCGAGGTAGGTGGGGCCGGGCTTGGAGCCCTGCGCTTCGCGGTAGGCGAGGTTGAAGAACTCGGGCATCCGCGCGGAGTGCGTGACGCGGCTGGCCCAGCGGGTGACCGGCACGGCCATCGCCAGCTGGTCGTACTCCTGGAAGTCGTCGCGCTCGAAGGAGGAGAAGGCCGCCGCGCCGCCCAGAGCGACCATCGGGACGCCGTCGAGGTAGGCGTTGGCGACGCCCGTCAGCAGGTTGGTGGTGGCGGGACCCGAGGCGGCCATGCAGACGCCGGGCAGGCCCTTGACGCGGGCGTAGCCGTGCGCGGCCATCGCCGCGCCCTGCTCGTGGCGGCAGTCGATCGTGCGGATGCCGTGTTCGGCGCAGAAGCCGGCGGCTTCGATGATCGGTCCGCCCATGATGTAGAAGAGGTCTTCGACTCCCTCGTTGACCATCTGGCGAGCGAGGAGTTCGGCGCCCATCTGTTCCGGCATCGGCTGTTCCCTTCGTTGCGGGTAGGAGGTGTGCGGCGGGGGTTAGTCGGGGACGTCGTAGCGGTGCAGCACGGGCCGCGCCGTGGTGAACTCGCGGATGCCGGCCATGCCCTGCATCGCTTCGGAGCTGCCGTGGGCCGTCAGGTCCTCTTCGGATGCCCAGGATTCGAGCAGCAGGTAGCGGGTGTCGTCATCGACGCTGCGGAACAGGTCGTACATGTTGCAGCCCGCGTCTTCGGCTTTGACCTTGGCGGTCGCGCCGGCCATGAAGGCCTCAAAGGCCTCGGCCTTGCCCTCGCCCACGGTGAATTCGACTGTCAGCCCGATCGCCATGCGGTCACCCCTTGCACTTGCTGATTCTGGTTCGCGCTCCCGCACTTGCGGGACCTCGCGCGAATGATAGCGATTGGACGCGCAGGATCAGCCCTCGCGGTAGCCAATCCCCCAAAGCAGGTCGAAGACGATGGTTTCGCGCCAGTAGCCGGGGATGGCTTCGACGAAGTCGACGGCGGTCGGAATCATTTCGCCATCGAGCCACCAGCGGGCGAGGCCGCGCATCAACCAGGCGGGGGCGGCGTGGCGCGACTGGAGTTGATCGACGGCGGACAACGCGGCGTCGGCGCGCTGCTCGACGAGTTGGGCGACCTCGGTTTCGAGGCCGGCGAGGGGCGTGTCGCGCAGCACGCGGTCGAGTTCGAGCCAGCGGCGATGAGGGATGTCGCGGAGGTGTTCGACAGCGCTGCCCCACTCGCCGGCGAGCAGCGCGCCGAGCCAGGGGACGGCGCTGCGCGCGGCCTCGCGCAGGGCGGCGGCGCCGCGCTCGCGGATCACGATGGTGTTCCAGGCGAGCCGCGCGTTGTCGGGTGCGAGCGCGGCAGCGGCCTCGGCGTGTTCGAGGGCGTAGCTCCACCAGCCGGCTGCGGCGAAGGAGAGCACCGCGCGCGACTCGTTGAGCGCCTCTGTGCCCACAGAGAGACCGGGCAGCGCGAGCCTCACCTCGCGGAATTCGTCGCCGTCGCGGCGCAGCACAGCGGCGTCGGCGTGCCAGATTTGCGAGGTGTAGTGGAAGAGGTACGGGTCGGTGCGGTCGATCACGAGTTCGGGGTCGCCGTCGCCGTTGAGGTCCCGGAGTTGGGCGGCCGCGCCGGGCGCGACGACATTGCCGGGCGCGGAGCTGAAATGTCCGACGACGGCGACGAGTTCGACGCCGTTCCAGAGCAGCAGGTCGTAGGTGACGCCGTGCGCGCCGGTTTCGCCGAAGGCTTCGAGCCAGGCGCGCTCAGCGGTCGCGCCCGCAACGGTGCGGATCGCGTCGTCGCTGCGCAGCGCGCCCCCGGAGAGCAGCTCGGCGCTGGAGAGTTGCGCGGCGGCCTTGTCGTTGGCGCTCCAGATGCTGGCGCTGACCACGAACTCGCCGCGCGGCGCGCCGAGTCCCCAGGCGACCAGCAGGTTGGGCGCAAGTTCGAGCGCGGCGAAATCAGGGAAGGTGTAGAAGGCCTTGGCCAGTGGGGTGCTGAGCATGGGCGGGACGGGGCCGGCGGCCAGGTCTTTGCGGGGAGTGGGAGCGAGCGCAGCGCGAAGCGGGAGCACCGCCGCCGGCTGCGCCGGTTCAGCGGGTTGCGCAGTGGGTGCGGCGGTGGACGCTGCGGCGGGGCTTGCGGGTTCGGCGGACGATTCGGACGCGGCGGGCGCGGGCGTTTCGACCGTCGCAGCGGGCACCGGTTCTTCGGCGGGCAGCGCCTCGTTGTCGGCGTTGGCAGTGCAGGCGGCGGCGACGATTGCGGCGGCTACGGCGGCGGCCAGCAGCCAGCGCAGGCGCGGCAGTGATCTTGGCAACATCATTCCCAATCGGCTCCCCCGCGATCACACCTGACCGGATTGGGTATGAGATCGGTTCGCGTCGCCTAGCATCTACACGCGATGGGCTTATTGTAAAGCGGCACTCGGTGGATAACGGGGAAAGATCACGATGCTGGAGTCGCTGAGGATGGATGGTCGGCGAGTGATCGTGACCGGCGCGGGCCGCGGCCTGGGGCGCGAGATGGCGCTGCATCTGGCCGCCGCCGGGGCGGATGTGGTCTGCGCTGCCCGCACCTCCGAGCAGATCGAGGGGACGGCGGAGGAAATTCGCCAACGCGGGCAGCGGGCGCTGGTGGTTCCCACCGACGTCACCGACTCGCGGCAGGTTGATCAGCTGGTGCAGCGCACCGTGGCCGAATGGGGCGGGTTCGAGGTGATCATCGCCAACGCGGGAGGGGGCGGCGGTTCGGCGGGCAAGCTGGTGAACGAGATTTCCGACGCCGACTGGCGGGACACGCTCGACACCAACCTGTCGAGCGCCTTCTATTGCGCACGCGCCGCCTCGGTGCATCTGCACGAGCGCGGCGGGGTGATCATCACGGTGGCGTCGGGGACCGCGCTACGCGGCGACGCGCGGCTGATCGCCTACGGCGCGGCCAAGGCGGGGGTGATCACGCTGACGCAGGGGCTGGCGACGCAGCTGGCGCGCTACCAAATCCGCGTCAACTGCATCGTGCCCGGCTTCGTCTTGCAGCGCCGGATCGAGGCGGAGGACGAGATCGAGCTGGCGCGTCGGCAGGGCGCGCGGATTCCGGCGGGGCGGGTGGGCGAGGCCTGGGAGCTGGGGCCGTTGGCGGTCTATCTGGCCTCCGACGCCTCGTCCTACGTGACCGGCGAGGCGTTTGTGATCGACGGCGGCGGTCTGGCCGGCGGGCTCGCGCCGACGGGCTGGGACGTGACCGCGGGGATTGGGCAGGCGGCGACATGACCGAGCAGAACCCGCTTCCCCCGCCGCCGGTCGCTCCCGACGCGCTGCAGGGCTGGGACCTGTCGGGGCGTCGGGCGATTGTGTACGGCGCGGAGCGCCCTACGGCGTCGGCGGTGGCGGCGGGTCTGCGCGAGGCGGGGGCGGTGGTGGCGGTGACCAGCGCGGAGACGGGCGGCAGCTCAATGTTCCGAATGAAGAAGGCAGCGGCCGGCGGGCCGGCTGAGGCGGTCGATCTGGCCAACGGCACCAACGTGCGGGTAGCGACGCGCAAGCTGGCCAAGCAGCTGGGCGGCGTGGACATCGCGGTAGTCGCGCCGGGCGCGTGGTTCGCCGCGCCGCTGGGCAAGACGCTGGACGCCGATGTGCAGCGGATCCTGAGCGCCAATCTGGGCGGAACCTACGCGGCGTTTCGCAGCGCGGCGCGGGAGTTCCGCGACGGCCCGGGGCGGCTGATCGCGCTGCTGGACGCGCCCTCGGTGCGGGGCATGAGCAATGTGTCGGCATTCGCCGCCTCGCAGGCGGGGGTGATCGGTCTGGTGCAGGCGCTCAGTCAGGAGCTCGCCCCAAGAGGAATCACGGTCAACGCGATCGTGCAGGGTTGGACGGAGCAGTCGGCGGGTCGCGGCCCGTCGGCAGTGGAGGACAACCTGCTGCTGCGCTTCATTCCCATGCGCCGCTTTGGACGGCCGGAGGATGTCGCGCCGCTGGCTGTCTACCTCGCTTCCCCCGCCGCGGGCTACGTCACAGGCCAAGTCTTCCAGATCGACGGCGGGGTGCTGAAGCACCTGTAGAGACCCTTCAGAAACCACCAGCCGGATCCTTTCATCGCCCGCTCAGCTTGGTAAAGCTTAGTCCCGATCCTTTATCAACGTGCGCGATCATCGATGTGCTACCTGCCGCACACCGCCGGCGGTCAACAACGGGATGGCGCAGCTGGAGCGGGTTGGAGTGCTGACGCCGCTCGGCGAATCGCGACGCAATCGCTCGTAGGAGTCGGAGGGCTTGCTCGACTTAATCGCCGCACTGGAGTCGGGCGAGGGGTGATCGCGTTAAGCATCCGATGTGAGCGTCAAGCGGACGGCGTCGACGACCCTCTTGCGAATGCGAGGCGCGGTAAGCATCCCTCGCTGGATTCGATTGAGTAGATCGGGGGCGAGCGGCGGCTGTGCGGAGAACCTGCCGCTGCGTACGTTTGAATCAAACGGGCGGACAGCTTTCATGGTTGCGCGGTGATACGCGATGCAGGAAACGTGCTGTACGAACCGGTGCTCGCCGGGCTCGACTAGGACGCAGAATGCTCCATGCGTTTTCTGACGAGGTCGATGCGTCGTCAGGTTGGCCATCGCGATCGTGCCTGTGCGGGTTGGGCGGCTGAGAACGATCCAGAGATGCCCCTTCGTGTCGACGCCGGTGACGGCCTGGCCCGGCGTGCTCATTCTCCGAGCGCAGCGGCGAACGCTCGTTCCGCGTTGAGCTGGTCGGAGATCACCGCCAAATCCTCGTCGTCGAAACCAGCCGCCCGCAATATGACTTTGGGATCGACCTCCACGAGGCCGCCCTCCGGATCGATCCATTCCGGCAGCTCGAAGGTGTACTGCGTCAATTCGTACAGCGTCATCGCGCCGAACTTCTCGCAGATCCGATCCAACACACCGCAGTCGTAGTCCGAGAGTTCGCCGCGGTCATCGCGCCCCGTATCGCGCAGCGCCCCGTCGTCGCATACCTGCACGTACTCGGACCACGGCGAGCCGGCGCGCTGATTGGACTTCTTGGTCAGCTCGAAGACCCGCTGCAACACCGGCCCCGCCGAGATGCAGACAAACCGGTCGCCGGTGATCGGGTAGCCGTGTTCGCACATCGCGCGGCGGTCCGCGAGGTAAAGCAGCTTGGCGAGCTCCAACCCGTTCAAATTGCCCTTGTGCCGCCGCAGCAGCCAGGCGGCGGCCTGCGCTGCTTTCCGCTCGTCGAACGCGAATTCCATCAGCCGACTCCAGGCCCGCTCACCCGATGGGCGCTTCTGAGGCCAACGCTACACGTTCGAGCGAGCGGGCGATCGCCTAGAATGGCGCGGAAATTGCTCTGTAGATGCGAGGAGTCCAGATGACCGACTACGACAACATCCTCTACGAGGTGCGCGACGGCAAGGCCTACGTCACGCTCAACCGCCCGGAGAAGCTCAACGCGCTCTCCATTGCGCTGCAGGACGAGCTGTCCGACGCGATGTGGGAGGCGGACAACGACACCGCCGTGCACTGCGTGATTCTCAGCGGCGCCGGGCGCGCCTTCTCGGCCGGCTACGACCTGACCGCCGGGCAGCGCGACGCGACGGAGACCTATGACAAGGTCTACCGCAGCCGCGTGACCTTCGACGACGACACCTGGGGCATGGAGAAGGCGCAGCGCGCGCGCATGGCGATCTTCGACATGCACAAGCCGGTGATCGGCAAGGTCCACGGCTACTGCCTCGCCGGCGGCACCGACCTGGTGCTGCTCAGCGACATCATCGTCGCCGCCGAGGACGCCGTGATCGGCTTCCCGCCGGTGCGCGCGATGGGCGCACCGCCGGCGCACATGTGGCTCTATCACGCCGGTCCGCAGTTCGCCAAGCGAATGCTGCTGACCGGCGACAGCATCTCGGGAGCGGAGGCCGCGGCGCGCGGACTGGTGCTCGACGCGGTGCCGTCGGAACAACTCGACGCCGTCGTCGAGGAGCTGGCGGACAAGATGACGATGATCGACCCGGAGCTGCTCTCGGCGAACAAGCGGATCGTCAATCTGGGGCTGGAGATGATGGGCGCGCGCACGCTTCAGCGTCTCGCCTCGGAGAACGACGCGCGGGCGCACCTCGCGCCGAGCGTGCGCGAGTTCGGCAAAATGTCGCGCGATCTGGGCCTCAAGGCCGCGCTCGAATGGCGCGACAACAAGTTCGGCGACGGACGCGGCAGCGCCGCCGCGCAGGAACGCAAGGCGACCGCGTAGTCCTGAAACAACCGGAGCTGCCGGAGATCGGAGCGCCTCATGGCCCTGCCGGATCGCTTTCGACTCGACGACCGCGTGGTGCTGCTGACTGGCGCCGGGCGCGGCCTCGGCCGCGCGATGGCGCTGGCTTTCGCCGATGCCGGCGCGGCCGTTGCGGGCGCGGCGCGAACCCCCGATCAGCTCGAAGAAACCGCCGCGCTGGTGCGCGGGCAAGGCGGGCGGGCGTCGATCATTCCCACCGATGTCACCGACTCCGCCGCCGTTCAGGCGATGGTCGACGCAACCTTGGCGGAGCTCGGCCGCATCGATGTCCTGGTCAACAACGCCGGCGGCAGCGCGGAGGGCGACGGTGAACCGCTGGAGCAGCTGACCGACGAACAGTGGCAGCGCGGGGTGAACCTCAATCTCACCTCGCAGATGCTCTGCGCGCGCGCCGTGCTGCCGCATATGACCGAGCGGGGCAGCGGAGTGATCATCAACGTCGCCTCCGGCTTCGGGCTGCGCGGCGGGCGGCACAACTGGATGTACGTCTCGTCCAAGGCCGGCGTGGTCAACTTCACCCGCTCGCTGGCGGTCTCCTACGGACCGGACGGGGTGCGCACCAACTGCATCGCGCCGGGCATCTTTCCGCACACCGAGCAGGCGCTGGCGCGCTGGCGGGGCGGCAAGTACATCCCCGTGGGGCGCGTCGGGCTGGCCTGGGAGATGGGACCACTGGCGGTCTGGCTGGCCTCCGACGCGGCGGCTGGGCTGAACGGCGAAACGATCGCCCAGGACGGCGGCGGCCTCTCGGCAATTGGTCCGACCGGCTGGGCGCCCGTCGTCGCACTGGAAGAGGCCGACTGATGGCAGACGATTTCATTCCGCGCCCCAATCCCGAACCGAGCGATCCGGCATTCAGTCTGGAAGGCCAGGCGGCGCTGGTGGTGGGCGGCGGCGCACCGCTGGGACGGGCCGCGGCGACAGCGCTGGCCGAGGCCGGCGCAGATGTCGCCGTGGCCACGCTGCGGGCCGGCGCAACCGAGCTGATGCGGGTCAACTCCGTCGCCAACGAGGTCTGGTCGCTGGGACGCGGCAATCTGGCGCTCACGCTGGACGCGACCGATCCGACCAGCGTGGAGGCGGCGTTCGCGCGGGTCGTGGCGGAGTGGGGGCGGCTGGACATTCTGGTCAACGCCGGCGACGCCGTGCAGGCCGCGCCGCTGGAGCGAATCGACCCTTCGACCTGGCGCGCGGTGATCGACGCCAACCTGCTCGCGCCCACGCTCTGCTGCCGCGCGGCGGGACCGCGTATGCAGGCGCGCGAGTACGGGCGCATCATCAATCTCGTCTCCGTGCTGGCCTCAAGGGGAGTAGCCAACACCGCGGCCTACGCGGCGGCGCATTCGGGCGTGCTGGGACTGACCCGCGCGCTGGCGCAGGAATGGGCGCGCAGCGGGATCACGGTCAACGCGCTCCAGGTCGGCTTCTACGAGGGGCAGGCGGGCTTCGGCGACGATCCGCAGCAGGTCGAAGCGCTGGCGCGGATGCTGCCGGCGCGGGCGCTGATCGATCCCGCCGACGTAGGCGCGGCGGTCGTCGCGCTGGCCGCCGATTCGGGCTTTATCACGGGTGAGGTGATCGCCGTCGACGCCGCGGCCACGGCGCGCGTCTGAGCGAATGGGAGCGACCGATATGCCGACCGACAGCTGGGGGTTGCCGCTGACCACATCGGAGGACGCGGCGGCGCATTACCGCGACGGGGTGGAGCGGATGCTGGGCTACCTGCCCGGCGTGGCGGAGGCGCTGGAGCGAGCGATCGCGGCGGACCCCACGTTCGCGCTGCCGCACAGCCAGCTGGCGCTGTTCTACCTGTTTCGCGGCGAGGCGGAGTCGGCCGGGCGGCACGCGCGCGAGGCCGAGCGCCTCGCCGACGGCGCGAGCGAGCGCGAGCGGCGGCACGCCGCGATTCTCGGCGCGCCGATCGCCGGGCGCGGCGCGGAGGCTGCGGGCTGGATCGACGAGCATCTCGCGGAAACCCCGCGCGACGCGCCGATCGTGCTTCAGTGGCTGGGCGGCAACTTCTACAGCGGCGGCGTGCAGAAGCGCGAGCGGATGCTCGAACAGTTCGACCGCCTCGCGCCGTCGTTCGGCGACGACTGGTGGTTCCTCTCCTGGCACGCCTTCGCCAATCACGAGATGGATGACCTGGATCGCGCGGAGGCGCTGGTCTCGCGCAGCCTCGAACTGCGCCGCTCAAACGGGCAGGCCGCGCACGCGCACGCGCATGTCTTCTTCGAGCGCCACGACACGCCGGGCGGTGCCGACTGGCTGGGCGGCTGGCTGACCGAGTTTCCCCACCGCGCCGGCTTCCACCGCCACCTGACCTGGCACCAGGCGCTCTTCCTGCTGGCCAACGGGCGGCCCGCCGAGGCGCTCGGGCTGCACGACGAGAAGATTCGGCCGGGGGCGGACGAAGCGGGCGACGCGATGGGCGCGGTGGCCGACGGCGCGTCGCTGCTCTGGCGCTGCCGCCTGCACGACAGCGACGCCGCGTTCGACTGGCGCGAGATCGCCGAGCTGGCCGAGCGCGCCTTCCCCCGCGCGGGCACAGTCTGGGTCGATGTACACCGCGCGATGGCGCTCGCCGCATTGGGCGACGAGACGCAGATCGGCTCCCTGCTGGACGGCCTCCGTGAAGCGGGCGAGCGCGGGCATCCCACCGCCGACGCGGTAGCGCGTCCGGTCATTGAGGCGCTCTGGGCGTTCGGCGCGGGCGACTACGCAACGGCCGCCGACGGGCTGTCGGCGGTGCGCGAACAGCTGGTCACGCTGGGCGGCTCGAACGCGCAGCGCGACGTGTTCGAGGAAACGCTGGTCGAGGCGCGGCTGCGCGCGGGGCAGATCGAAGAGGCGACCGCGCTGCTGCGCGAGCGGCTGGAGCGGGGCGCAACGCCGCGCGACCTCTTCCGCGAGGGGCGGGCGCTCTCCGCCGACGGCGAGCTGACCGCTGCGCAGGCGTCGCTGCGGCGCGCGCGCGAGTTGTGGGCGGCGGCGGACGACGACAGCGCGGAGCTGCGCCGGCTGGACGGGCTGCTGAACTGATGCCCGCCGCCCCACAGCCGGCGCTGCCGCGCCCCGACATCCTGGTGGAGGACGAGCCCGCCGATCAGCCGAACAGCGAGTTGGAGAAGCGCTTCCATCTGCTGCTGCACGACTCCGACGACCACACCTATCAATATGTGATCGAGATGTTGGCCGCAGTCTTCGGCTATTCAACGCAGAAGGCGTTCGCGATCGCCGCGATGATCGACAGACAGGGCCAGGGGATCGTGGAGACCGCGGACTATACGACGGTGAAGGATCATCAGGATCAGATTCACGGCTACGGCCCGGATCCGCGCATCCCCCACTGCAAAGGCTCGTTGTCGGCGACGATCGAGGAAGCAGCGTAGGATGCGAGCGGAGGAGGGCGGCTGATGGCGCTGCGTGACGTTTTGGACCGTGCGCGGTCGAACCCCGGAACGGGGAGCGAAGAGGGCGCCAAAGTGCAGATCGTTCTGCCGATCCTGGGTGCCTTGGGATGGGACTTCACGGACCCGAAACAGATGGAGTTCGAATACACGGTTGGCACCCGGCGGCAGCGCGGCCAGGTCGACATTGTGCTGCGCGGGGCTCGCGGTGGGAACGTCGCCCTGATCGAAGCCAAGGCTCCCGGCAAGAATCTCAACGAGTTTGTCGAACAGCTGATGGAATACGCATTCAACGACAGCGCCGGCATCTGCGTGCTGACGACCGGTTTCCTTTGGTGGTTCTATCTGCCTCGTGCAGACGGGACGCCCAGCGAACGGCGCTTCGCCGTCCTGGACATCAAGGAGGATCCGATTGAGCAACTGGCTGACGATTTTGAGACCTACTTGAGCAGGTCGGCTCTGTTGGATCGCTCAGCTCACAGCCGCGCGCAGCAGGCGTTGGAAGCAGGACGTAAAGCAGAACTCCTGCTCACGGAGATACCGCAGGTGTGGAACAAGATGTTGCAAGAGCCGGATCATGACTTGATTCAGCTCATTGAGCAGCGCGTCTTTCGCGCTGTCCGCCTACGCCCATCGCCCGAGCAGATCGCCGCAGTTCTTCGCGGTGATGCACCACTGCCCACTCTGTCGCCTGCCCCATCACCATCTCCTCCACTTGGTCCCCGCTCGTCCCGCCGGAGGCCAACGTCTATCAAGGCAACTGCTATGGACTATCTGCAATCTCGCGCGCCTGATTCCGTACACATCAATGATATCCTTACCCACCTCCAGTCACTTAACCGCGCGCCCACTGGCCAATCGCCGCGTACCTCGTTGAACACAACGTTGTATAGGGTTGCGAAAGACGGAGAGATCGAGGCTGTTGGCAGAGGATTGTGGCGTGCGACTCGCGCGCAGTCCGGAGTCAGACGCTCGACTCCAAAACGAGGAAAGCGACAGGCGTCGCGTCGAATCACCGGATACCGATTGTGGGGCATCGATCACGAAACGAACATGTGGAAGAGCATGTTGGGTGGTGTCGCCGCCGAAGTCTACCGAAAACATCCCGACGAGTTCCATCGGGCGTTGTCGCTCCGCGGTCGCTCGTGGCAATACGTTGCGACGAACCCGGATAACATGCGCCGACCGGTGTCGATTCCGAACTCGTCGTACTTTATTGAGACGTCTGCCAATGGATCTCGCGCTACACAGTTGGCACGACAGCTATTGACGATGTTCGGCCATGAGGCCGACGACCTCGAGATTTTGTATGACTGATGATCCGCTCGACAGCCTCCTCACCCACTTCGGCTTCGCCGAATTGCGCGCGCTTCAACATCAGCGGCACCCGCGCACGCCGGATCAACAAGCGCGAGACAGACGCTCAGGCGTGAATGAGTCGCGTCCACTCGCGCGTGGCTGCCAACGATCAGGGAAGCCCCTTAGAATGCGCGCAAAGGAGGACGGCTGATGGCGCTGCGCGAAACGCTGGCACAGATTCGTTCTCAGCAGGCGAGCGGCGGACTGAGCGCCGTTCTGCTGCGCGTGATTCAGCCGCTGCTGACCGACTTGGGCTGGGATGTCGGCGATCCGTTCGAGGTTGACCTCGACCACGAGGGTGTGGCTGTCGTGCTGTCCATTCCTCGCGGCGAGCACACCTCGCTTGCCGATCGGCGACCCGGCCGACCTGGCGTGTACGTCGGTTTCCTGCGATCTGAGCAGCAGTTCTCGGAGCGTGCGGCATCGCTCGTCTCTGAAGCGGCGCATGACGGTGCGGACCTCTGCGCTCTGACTACCGGACGGATCTGGCATCTCTACGTCGCCAAGCCGATGCAAGAGCCGGGCGAGTGTCGGTACGCGCAGCTGGATTTGCAGGCCGATCCACCGGAGCGCCTTGCCGAGGATTTCGAGCTGTATCTCAGCCGCGCCGCGCTCATCGACCAACGGGCCCAACGGAGCGCCGAGCACGCGCTGACGACCCGCCTGAACGCTGAACGAGTGGCTGCCGCGATCCCGACCGTTTGGCGTCGTTTGCTCGCCGGCCCGGACTCGTTCCTCGTAGAGTACGTGCAAGAGGAAGTCCGTAAAGAGACTGGCTTGCATCCGAGCGCGGAGCAGGTTGGCGATGTGATTCGCGCAAGCGCAGCCATTGATGTCGGCCATCCACAGAGTGAGCGGCGAACGAATACTGCCCCTGAATTGCGGAAGGAACAGCAGCCGCATACTGGGCCCGTGATCTCTTCGTCCACTGCCGCTCGCGATCCCGTGGTTCCTGGGGGCTTGTCAATTCGTAGGGACATTCCAATGCGGCCTCAACGGCGTAAGAAAAGACGGTCGCGTGGCGCAGTCATCGGCTTTCGGATACTCGGCGAAGAGTTCACAGCGAATAGTTGGCGAGAGGTGTGGCTCGGCGTCGCAGAGGCCATGTATAAGCAGCACACGGCAGAGTTCGAGCGGGCGTTGCAGCTTCGAGGCAGCAAACGGCAGTACATCTCCCGCTCGCCGGAAGACGTGTTCCGACCACAACCAGTCGGCGACTCGCCATACTTCGCTGACGTCAACTTCAGCTCCAAGAGTTGCTTGCGCCACGCCCGCGATCTGCTGGAACTGTTCGGTTACTACGCAGATGACCTTGAAGTAATCGAAGAATGACAACTTGGGCGCGATTGGCGACAGCGATCCACCGCACCACGCGCTCCAGACGCACTTCAGCTTCGACGAGTTCCAGCCTCTCCAGAGGGAGGTGTCGAACGCTTGTAGGGTGAGTGAGGATGCTGGTGGCTGCCTCAATGTCTCGCTGTCGTCGCAGGAGCGGGCGCAGGCCGAACAGGTGGGCGGCCGCGCGCGCGCAGGATGCATGGGGCGGCAGCTAGCATAGGCGCGAATGGAGGCTGCTCATGGTTCGCCTTGATGATCTGCACCCCGAAGAGGCCGAGGGCATGCGCCGCGCGGTGGAACGATTCCAGTTCCCCGAGCTGAGCTCGACCCCGTGGGTGACGCCGCCGCCGCTCGCCGAGTCCACGATTGCGTTGGTCACTTCGGCGGGCCTGCACCGCCGCGGCGACCGACCGTTTCGCTTCGGCGACGCCGGCTATCGGGTGATCCCGGACGACATTGATTTCGCCGAGCTCGTGCAGACCCAGGTCAGCGTCAACTTCGACCGCACGCACTACCAGCAGGACGTGAACGTGGTGTTGCCGCGTGATCGGTTGCACGAGCTGGCGGCGGCGGGCGAAGTTGGGGGCGTCTCACCGTGGCACTATTCGGTGCTCGGCTCGAGCCCCAACCCGCTCAACCTGGAGGCGGCGGCGGGCGACATGGCGCAGCGGATGCGCGATTCGGGAGTCGACAGCGCCATGCTCTCGCCCGTTTGACCGGCCTGCTCAGCCGCCGTCGGCGTGCTCTCACACTTCCTGCAGCGAGCCGGAATCGCGACCACCGGGATCAGCCTGATCCGTGAACACACCGAAGTGATCAAGCCTCCGCGCGCGCTCTGGACATCGTTTCCGCTCGGCCGCCCGTTCGGCGTGGCCGACAACCCGGACTTCCAACGCGATGTCCTGCGCAGCGCGCTGCGCCTACTCGAAACGGCGCAAGCGCCGACGATCGAGGACTATCCGTTCGACGCTCCGGCCGGCGCTGCGGCCGGCGTCTGGGCCTGCCCGGTCGCCTTGCCCGAGCCCGACGCGAGCGACTTGGAGCGGGCGCTGCGCACCGAGGTCGACCTGCTCACGCCCTGGTACGAAGAGACGCGCCGCCGCCGCGGGCGCACGACCGTGGGGATGAGCGGGGCAACGCCCGAAGAGCTCGACGCCGTGGTCGCCTTCGTGATCGCCTGCGCGGAGGGCGCGGGCTTCGCGGAGGTTCCGCCCGCCGCGGCGGGTCCGAACTGGATCCATGCGATGCCGATCCTGCTGCGCTACGTCGTGGAAGACCTGCGCGCGTTCTACCAGGAAGCGGTGGTCTCGCGGCCCGGCGCCGACGCGCCGTCGCACCATGAGTTGCATGCCTGGATTTTCGAGCAGACGGCGCTGGGACGGGCGCTCACCCAAATCGGTCATCAGATCGCCGCCGCCGGCGATCCTCGCCTGGTTCCGATGCGCGGCTTCATCATCCCCGAGGGCTTCTGGAAGAGTGGTGTCACCTGGGGCACGCCGCCTGCCGGCGAAAACCCGGTCGCCTTCATCCACCGCGCACAGCCGTACCTGATCGGCGAAGAGGCGTAGGTTCGCTGCCAATGCGGGGGACAGTATGAGTGAGCACGTTGCGGCGTCGCCCGATGAACTGCTGGACGGACTGCAACGGAACTTCGGCTTCGCCAACTTCCGCCCGCTCCAGCAAGAGGTGATCGAGCACCTCCTCGGCGGCGGCGACGCGCTGGTACTGATGCCGACGGGCGGCGGGAAGTCGCTCTGCTACCAGCTGCCGGCGCTGCTTTCGGAGGGGTTGACGTTGGTCGTGTCGCCGCTGATCGCGTTGATGCAGGATCAGGTGCGGTCGCTGCAGGCCAACGGCGCGGCGGCGGATTATCTGAACAGCTCGCTCTCTCCGCAGGAGGCGTTTCAGGTCGAGCTGAGCGTACGGCGCGGGCGTACGCGGCTGCTCTACGTCGCGCCGGAGCGGCTCAACACAGACGCGTTCGCGGCGCTGCTGGCGGCGCGCCCGCCCGCGCTGATCGCGATCGACGAGGCGCACTGCATTTCGCAGTGGGGGCACCAGTTCCGCCCCGACTACCGCCAGCTTTCGCAGCTCACGGAGCGCTTCGCCGATGTGCCGGTGGCGGCGCTGACCGCGACAGCCACGGAACGGGTGGCGGCGGACATCGTGCAGCAGCTGGGGCGGCCGGCGATGAACACCTTTCGCTCGGGCTATAACCGCCCCAACCTCACCTACCGGGTGGTGAACAAGAAGCATTCCACGGAGCGCTTGATCCGCCTGCTGCGCCGCGATCCGGAGTCCTCAACCATCGTCTATTCGCTGCGCCGCGCGGACACGGAGACGGTGGCTGAGCGCCTACAGGCCGCAGGGATCAACGCGCTGGCCTACCACGCAGGACTAAGCAGCGACCAGCGCACGGAAGCGCAGGAGCGCTTCGACCGCGACGCGGTGCCGGTCATTTGCGCCACCGTGGCGTTCGGGATGGGCGTGGACAAGCCCGATGTGCGGCGCGTGATTCATCTCGATATGCCCGAATCGATTGAAACGTATTACCAGGAGACGGGACGCGCCGGCCGCGACGGCGATCCCGCCGAATGCATCCTCTTCTATACCCCGGGCGTGTGGTACCAGCGCAAGTATTTCATCGACCGGCTGGAAGACGATGACGAGCGCGCTCGCGCCTTCCAGCGGCTGCGGCAGATGATGAACTACTGCGAGCTGTCGTCCTGCCGCCGCGGGGTGCTGCTGCGCTATTTCGGCGACACCCCGCCGCAAGACAACTGCGGCGGCTGCGACAACTGCCTCGAAGACGGCGATCCGACCGAAGCGCAGGAGGGCGATGCACCGCCGCGCCAAATCGCCGGGCCGAACATCGATGAGCCGCGCAGTGCGGCTGTTCGCACATCGAACGCGCCGTCGACGCTTTCCGAATTGAATGAAGCGGACCGCGCGTTGTTCGAGCGCCTGCGCGAGGTGCGGCGCGATCTGGCGCGGGCGGAGATGCAGCCGCCCTACATCGTCGCCTCGGACCGGGCGCTGCGGGCCCTGGCGCAGGCGCGCCCGCGCACGATCGGCGAGTTGTTGCAGGTACATGGTTTCGGTCCGGCCAAAGTGGAGCGTTACGGCGCCGATCTGCTGGCGGTGATCGAGGCGGCGGCGCCGCCCGAACCGGGCGACGCGGGCCAGATGGCGCTCGCGCCGCAGCCCCCCGCGCCCGCCGCGCCGGCAACAGAGCCGCCGTCCGACGAGGCAGTGCTGGAGAGCTGGGAAACCACGCTCAAACTCTGGCGCGAGGGTTGCAGCATACTGGCGATCGCAGAGCGGCGAATCATCTCTCCGCAAACAGTGCTAACCCACCTGGCCACGGCGATGCGTAACGGAGAAGCGGTAGATCTGCGCGACGAGTTGCCGCGCGGCGATCGGCTGGGCAAAATCCGCGTCGCATTGACCGACAGCGACAGCCTGAGCGCCGCCCACGAGCGCCTGGGCGGCCGCTATTCGCGCTACGAGCTGCACGTGGTGCGTCTACACCTCGAGTCGCAGTCGGGCGGCGAAGCGCGGCAATGACGAAGGCGGGGTATGTGTCGGCCTCTTGCCACGGGCAGCGATCGTGGCGACTCGCGGTCACGAGACCGCGGGCAGACCGTTCTGAATCGTGATCTTGCGGTGCAGCCGCGCCGGGATTTTCGCGCCCGGCAGCAGCACGCCTTGCAGATTGCACGGATCGGCAGCCGCGATCTCCACCGCCGCATCCTCCTCGGCCGGCTTGCGCCGCAGCGCGCGCAGCTGATCGATCGCCTCGGGCAGCGCGAACTGCTCGCCGATCAAGCCCTGAATGAAGCGTCCGCCGCGGATGTCGCCGCGCGCTTCGAGGCGGCGCAGCGCGCGCAGGAGGTCGCGCCAGGGGGTTTGCAGCGACTCCCGCGTCATCAGTTCGCGCGAGAGCACGCCGTAGCGGTGGAGCAGAATGCGGGCGAGCGCCTCCGCCTGCTCATCGGCGAGGGTGGGGTCGGGCTCGTCGGCGACGGTCGCAGGCAGCGGCGCCCAGCGCCCGGCCGGGCCCTCGCCGATGAAGACACCTCCGCCGCCGTAGCGGGGCCGCCGCGCGCGCCGCCGGCGCGCGTTCGCCGGACGCGACAGCTGGCGCAGCCCCTGGAAACCGTCGGCGTGCGCCAGGCCGGCGGCGATCAGCTCGCGCAGCCCGTTCTCCACATCGGTGGCGATCCGCCGCGTGCCGTCGACCAGCTCGTCGAAGAAGAGCGCGCCGCGCTCGCGCAGCAGGCGGTGGATCGCGCCCGCCGCGCCGTCCAGCTGCTCAATGGGGTCCGGCTCGGGGGGCGGCGTAGAGCGTCCCCGCGCCGCGGGCGGCGGCGCGGGGCGGCGGGCGGCGGCGAGCAGCGTGCGGAAGTCGCGGCGCAGGGCGAGCGTGATCGGCGTGGCGCGGGAAGGTGATCCGTTGCCGTTCCGCTTGCCGTTCGAGGGCGGGCGCGGCGTCAGGCGCGCCCAGGTCACGTCGCCGGCCAGGCAGAGCTCGTCCAGCCAGGCCTCGCGGTAGTCGCGCACGCGGCGCGCCAGCAGATCGCGCTCCCAGGCCGCAGCCGGAGCCTCGAAGCCTTCAAGTCGCTGCACGACCGCGCGCACGCCCGCCTTGCCGCTCAACTGCGTCTCGGGCGTCAGGTGCTGCCAGCGCAGCAGGAAGCGCAGATAGTGCTGCGCGGAGACGGGCTCGATTTCGGCGCGCAGCCTGCTGATCGTATAGCGGTGAATTCGCGCTAGCAGGCGGCGGTCGCAGTATTCCTCGATGGGCGCATCGCCATTGCGGGTGGATGCTTCGGGGCTGAACTGGCCGCGCATGATCTCGCCCAGCGCCTCAAGCTGGCGCAGGCCGTATTCGACATCGTCGGGCGAGAGTCCGCAGCGCCGCCCCAGCTGGTTGGCGGTGATCGGCCCGACCACCTCCATATGCCCACGCGCCAGACGCACGCGTGCATCCTCGCGGTCGACGACGGAGATCGCCGCGCCCTCAGGCAGTTCGAGCGGCGGACTGACGGCGGCGTTGGGGAAGAGCAGTTGCACGGCGGGCAGCTGTTCGGCGGCGAAGCAGATGGCGCGGTCGCCGATCGCCGCGCACGCTGCGCGGCCGGCGTCGATCAGCTCATCGAGCAGCTCGCGGGGGGCGGGCAGCTGTTCGAGGTTGAGCGCGATCAGGCTGAGCAGCAGGTCGTGCAGCTCTTCCGCGTCGCGGACAGGCGGCGCGGCCTCCTCGCGCACGCGCTCGATGGCGTCGGCGTCGAGGCGGCCGAGGTCGCGCTGCTGCTCGGGCAGGCTGCGCCGCGTCATCACCGCCCGCGCGCGGCGCTCTTCGAGCGGTGCGTCGTCGAGGAAGCCGAAGGGATTGACGTTGAGGATGCCCTGGGCCATCGGCGAGGGCGTGACGGTGTCGCGCGCGTGCAGACGGATTTCGCCCGCCTCGACGCGATCGAGGATCGCTTTGAGGCCTTCGGTGTCCACTGCTTCGTGCAGGCAATCGTCCATCGTCTGCGCGATCAGCGGATGGTCGGGCACCTCCAGCGGCCCGGCCAGGTTTTCCTGGCAGCCGACCTGCGCGGGGAACACGGCGGCGAGCAGATCGTCGGCGATCATCCGCTGAATGTTGGGCGGCACCTGCTTGCCGCTGCGCCGCCGCGGGACGGCGAGCGCGCGGGTCGCCGCCCAGCGCCAGCGGGTGTTCCAGAAGGGGGCGTAGAGCACCGCCTGGCGCAGCGACTGTTCGACATTGGCGGACTTGAGGTACTCGAACGCCTCATCGAGGGGGAACGATTGGGAGGGACCGAGCGAGAGGATGATCGCCTCTTCGTTGGCGGCGGCCTGCAGCTCGAAATCGAAGCGCACGCAGAAGCGCTTGCGCAGCGCAAGTCCCCAGGCGCGGTTGATGCCCGAGCCGAACGGCGCGTGGACAACCAGCTGCTGCCCGCCGGCCTCGTCGAAGAAGCGCTCAAAGACCACATCGGTGTCGGACGGCATGATGCCCAGCGCATCGTTGGCCGAGCCGAGATATTCCAGCACCTGCTCGGCTGCACCCGCGTTCATTCCGCAGTTGCGCTGCAACCGCGCGCCCGCCCTTTCGAGGTCATCGAGCTGCGCGGCGATATCGCGCCGCAGCTCGCCGACCGCCGTCGAGAGCTCGATGCTGCGGCCGGGCGCTTCGCCGAGCCAGAAGGGGATCGTGGGCGGCGCGCCGTGTGCGTCCTCCACCCGCACCACGCCCTTGCCCTCGACGCGGCGAATGCGCCAGGAGGTGGTGCCGAGCAGGAAGATGTCGCCCGCCTGGCTCTCGATCGCGAAGTCCTCGTTGACCGTGCCGATGAACGCGCCCTCCGGCTCTTTGACCACGCGGAAGTCGCCGGTTTCGGGGATCACGCCGCCGTTGAGCAGCGCGGTCAGCCGCGCCGAGCGGCGCGGGCGCAGCATGCCGTTGATCCGGTCGCGGTGGATTAACGGACGCGAGCGCCCGCCGCCTTCGCCCACGCCGTTGGCCAGCATGTCGAGCGTCTCCTCGTACGTCTCGCGCGGCAGACCGTGAAACGGCGCGGCGCGGGTGACAAGGCGGTAGAGCTCGTCTTCGTCCGTCGGCTCGGCCGCAAGCTCGGCCACGATCTGCTGCGCAAGCACCTCGATCGGCGCCTGCGGCTGACGGATTCGATCCAGATCGCCGCGCCCGACGGCGCGCACCATCGCCGCGCACTCGATCAGCTCGTCAAGCGCCGTGGGGAAGAGCGCGCCGTGCGGCGTGCGGCCCAGCGCGTGCCCGGAGCGTCCGACGCGCTGTAGGAAGGTGCCGATTCGGCGCGGCGAGCCAATCTGGCAGACCAGATCGATCGTCCCAATGTCGATGCCCAGCTCCAGCGAGGCAGTGGCCACGACTGCCCGCAGGTCGCCCGACTTGAGCCGCTGCTCCATCTGGTGTCGGCGATCCTTGGCCAGGCTGCCGTGATGGCTGGCGACATGCTCCTTGCCGACCCGCTCGGTCAGGCGGTGCGCGATCCGCTCCGCGAGCGCCCGCGTGTTGACGAAAATCAGCGTCGTGCGGTGCTGCTCAATCAGCTCGCCCAGACGGTCGTAAATGCTGTCCCAGAGGTCGTGCGTGGGGATCGCCGCCAGCGGTACGTCGGTCGTCTCGATCCACAGCTGCAGCTCGCGCTGGTGGCCGAGGTCCAGAATCTGGCAGTCGCGCGCTGCTCCGTCGTCGTCCAGACCGGTCAGGAACGCGGCGATCTGGTCCATCGGCTTCTGCGTCGCCGAGAGCCCAACGCGCACCGGCCGCTGGGCGGCGACGCGGTCCAACCGCGCCAGCGAGAGCGCCAAGTGGCTGCCGCGCTTATCCCGCACCATCGCGTGGATTTCGTCCACGATCACCGTCTGCACCGTGCGCAGCGTCTCGCGGCTGCGCTCGGCGGTGAGCATCAGATAGAGCGACTCGGGCGTGGTGATCAGGATGTGCGGCGGGCGCTTGACGATCGCCTGCCGCTCCGCCGCCGGCGTGTCGCCGGTGCGCACCGCAGTGCGAATGCGCGGCATCGGCGCGCCGCCCAGCGCGCTCGACTCCGCCCGCTCCCGCGCCAGTTCCGCAATCTCCCGCAGCGGCTCTTCGAGATTGCGCTGGATGTCGTTGGAGAGCGCCTTGAGCGGCGAGACGTACAGGATCCGCGTCTCCGCAGGCAGTTCGCCCGCCTGCTGGCCGAGCCGCACGAGATCGTCGATCG
Organism: uncultured Dehalococcoidia bacterium; assembly: GCA_958295515.1. Taxonomy (GTDB): domain Bacteria; phylum Chloroflexota; class Dehalococcoidia; order Bin125; family Bin125; genus CATQGW01. The sequence continues at coordinate 62,888 of CATQGW010000001.1, forward strand.
CCGTCAGAAACGCGGTCAGCGTCTTACCCGAGCCGGTCGGCGCGGCCAGCAGCGTGTCGCGCCGCGTGCGAATCGCCGGCCAACCCGCAACCTGCGCATCAGTCGGCCCCTCAAAGCGCGCCCCAAACCAGTCCCGCACCAGCGGGTGAAAATCGGCCAAGACATCGCGGGCAGCTGTGGTGGTGGTCATATGTTCGGAAGGCTAGCGCACCCTGCGGGCGTTTTACAGTAGTGGTCCACCGTACGTCGCCGCAGCCCCAACGCAGGGGCGCGCAGCCGTAGAATGTGCGTGCTGGCGTGATGCTTGGTCAAGCCCCTCTGGAGGCGTCGTGAATCTGCGCAACCGCACGATCTACATCGGCGACAATCTGCCGCGCCTCAAAGGCATCGACAGCGAAACGGTCGACCTCATCTACCTCGATCCGCCGTTCAACAGCCGCGGCGAATACCAGTGGCCGATCGGCACGGAGGACACCGGGTCCGGCGTGGATATCGCCGACGGAGCCGACCTCACCGATGCGGATCTCGAGCGGCTGATTGATGCGGCGGGCCAATCGACCTTCAAAGACGCCTTCACGCTGGACGACCTCGACGTCAGTCTTCTACAGGAGCTGCTCGACAACGGGGAGGCAGGCGGCGAGTACACGCTCGCCAACACGCAGCTGCTCTGTAGCCGCTGCAACCGAATCAAAGGCAACCGCGACATGGACTATCTCGCCGAGCGCCTCGCCGCGCTACAGGCGTAAAGGAGGTTGGTATGGCAATCCAATGGCCCGCAGCGTTCAGCGAAGTGAGGCAGAGCTGCTTTACCTGGCGGACTCTGCAAGTCGCCATCGCGCTGTGGCACGCCATTGGCCTTGCTGAACTTCTTCGTTTAGGAGCGACCGCTGGTCGACGCCGTCTGCGTAAGCGATAGCCCAGCGCTTTTCAAGAGAGTGAAGTAGATCAAATTCCCGTCGGTTAAACAACTCGTGCCTAACAGACGATCGATCTAGAAGATAAGCGCCATGTCGAGCCCAGCCTCGTACCGGAACTGATTGCGCATGCCGAGCGATCTCGAGCAACTGCTGCGCTAGCAATTTGCGACTCGGCATCACACTTGGTAGGGTAGTTGCGGCCCGAATCGCGTGGACGACTTGCTCATCGCTCGCGGGCTGTTCGTCTATGAGATACTGCGCTAGCGAAATAAGGCGCACTCGCTGACGAGCATTACAGATATGCGCAAGGTAGTTGCCCATTCGCCCCGCGGCGAGTTCCCATGCGGTGGGCTTAGAGATCGCTAAGTCTGCAAGAGCCCTTCGCCGCGGCTGTTGCTCCGCCGGGATGGTCGATAACCATCGTAGAACACGGCGCATCCGCGACATGTCTGGATCAGCCATGACTAAGGATCTAAACAAGACGTTCTCAGCCTTCCTGATACTTTTTTCGCTAGGTTTCCTGTTTCGCTTCAGATCACTTAGGTCACTTTGTGACTTTACGAATCCACTGATAAGATCGTCTGTCGTCCCTTCATAATCCCGGCCCCATGTCCGTGTCGTCTTCGCTACAGAAACTGAAAGCCCTTGCTCGTCCAATGCTTCTTTCAGCACAGCCAGCAACTCTTCTATAGCTTCTCGATCATTGCCGAGCACCAAGTAGTCGTCGGTCCAACGATCCCACTCAAGGGCCGATCGTAGATCGACTTCGTCATCGACATGACGCAAAACGAGGTTGCAGAGGAGCGACGAGACTTCTGCACCGATTGGTATGCCGTTGAGGCCAGTGTCACTGCGGTGCTTTTCGAGGATGAGTCGGGTTACGTGGCCTAGATCAGGGTCAGTAACCGCGGCAATTGCCTGCGCGGCGACTTGAGGAGCGATCGATGGAAAGAAAGCAGCGATGTCAGTGCGAAGGCCATCGCTATACTTAAGCGCTCGTAACTCGGAAAGACGCCTTCTAAATTTGGCGTGTGTTTGACCGAACGGCACGCGAAACAGAACAGGCACTTGAGGATCGAATGTGCCGGAAAGCTCGAACCGATTAGAGATGGCATGGTCTGACTGCGCAAGGCAGAGTTGAGACGCATAGGGATGAAGCCTAAACCGGATCCAGAGTTCTGCATACGGATTAAGGCAGGTCATCTTGCGAGCTATTCGTGTGTCGTTCATCGCGTCTTTTTTTCGCATACCCCATGTCGCGCCGCTGGGATTTACGTAGAAGGCATGCTCGAAGTCGGCGGCGACCAAGGACGCGTGCTCAGGCGAAAGCGTCGAATACCAGACGAGATCATCGTGACCCAGTGGGTCAGGCATCTGTGCGTCTTCACTCTTGGCGAAGGACAGATATGCATGGAGGTTGGGGAGCAAATGTTCATGTGGCATCGTGAATGTCCTCGTCGAGCAGCATAGCCAGCGCTTCTTAGGGGCGGACTGACGGCAAACACACACTACCGGCACGGCTGGCGAACATCAAGATTGGGGATGTGCTGCCGCGCTCAGTGGCGCGTGCCAGGCAGCGATAGGACATCAATGCGGAAATACGGTAGGGTATGTCCCCCACGGACGGATCGAGAAAGCAGGAGATTATGACAATCCAATGGCCCGCAGTCTACGACGAAGCCCTCACCCTCTTCGTCGAATACCTGCGCATCGACACTTCGAACCCGCCCGGCAACGAAGCGCCCGCGGCTCGCTGGCTGGGCGCGATCCTTGAGGCTGAGGGGATTGAGACCGAATACGTCGAAATCCTGCCCAACCGCGAGGCCGTCTTCGCCTGGCTGCGCGGCGACGGCTCCAAGCGCCCCATGATGCTCTGCAACCACACCGATGTCGTGCCCGTCGAAGCCGCCTACTGGACCAAGCCCGCCTTCGAGGGCGTAATCGAGGACGGCAAGGTCTACGGGCGCGGCGCGGTCGATATGAAGGGCTGCGGCATCATGCACCTGCTGACCATGCTGCTGCTCAAGCGCGAAGGCGTCCCGCTCAAGCGCGACCTCGTCTTCTGCGGCGTGCCCGATGAAGAGGCCGGCTCCGTCTGGGGCATGGACTGGCTCTGCAAGAACCGCCCCGACCTCGTCGATGTCGAGTTCGAACTCTCCGAGGGCGGCTCCGGCTCCACCCAGCTGCTCGGCGAAGAGGCCAACATCTTCTCCGTCGCCACCAACGAGAAGGACATCTGCTGGCTGCGGCTGACCTCCGTCGGCACGCCCGGGCACGGCAGCCGCCCGCACTACGACAACTCCGCCGTACACCTCGTCAACGCCCTCGCGCGCCTCGCCGCCTGGGAGCGCGGCGTCGCCATCACCCCCGAAACCCGCATCTGGCTCGACCGCCTCGCCGCCGAGGGGCACATCCCCCAGATCGAGAGCGAGAGCCAGCTGGAGGCGCTGGTCGCCGAGCACCCCGGCGCGCACGCGATGTTCCTCAACACGCTCAACGTGACCATGATCAACGCCGGCATCAAGGCCAACGTGATCCCGGCCAAAAGCGAAGCCACCATCGATTGCCGCCTGCTGCCCGGCCAGGACCGCGAGGATTGGCGGCAACAGGTGATCCAGGTGATCGACGACGATCGAATCAGCGTCGAATTCTCCGACTGGGGCCAGGACCAGCCGGTATCGGTCGATTGGGACACCGAGCTCTACCGCACCATCGAAACCGTCGTCACGGAAGCGGTGGAGGACGCCACGGTAGTGCCGGGCGTCTGCGTGGGCGGCACTGATAACCGCTTCCTGCGCCAGCGCGGCATCCCCGCCTACGGCTTCATCCCCGTCCTGCTCAGCCCCGAAGAGGCCGCCGGCTTCCACGGCAACGACGAACACCTGACCATCGAAAACCTCAACATGGGCGTCGAACTCACCCACGAAATCGTCCGCCGCATGGCGACGTAGGGCAGCTTGACTAAGATCAGGGCGATGTCTAGCCTGCCGCGAAGCATCCACGGGCGAGTGTGCGCCGTCGCGCACCCCTCCCGCCGATCGTGGGGAGGACCGGCCGTGAACGTGATCACCGACTTGCGGGGGGGGGGGGGGGTAAAACCCTAGCTCTGGCGCTGCTCGCGCTCGCGGCTCTGCTCGGCGCATTGCTACTGAGCCTCAAATCCGCCGAAGCCCAAACGACCCCCGGCCCGGCCGCATCGATCGAAATCGGCGAACCGTTGGGGTCGCTCTCGGTGAACAGCTACTTCCAACTGACCGCCACGGTGACCGACGCCGATAGCAACGCGGTGGCAGACGGCACGGCAGTGACCTGGGCGGTCCCATCGGTGGACCCAAACATTATCTTCGTGCCGGCGGGCGCTGTTTTCGTGCTTGCGTCCACCGCCTCCACCACCACCAGCGCAGGCCAAGCTCGGGCAATCTTCCTGGTCGTCGGTACCGGCACAGGAACCATCACCGCAACATCAGGCGCCGCCAGTGGGGAGACAGACCTGGTCGTCAGCGCCGTCGTCACAGCTGAACCGCCTGCTGTCGCCCGCGTTGTTCTCTCGGCGCCGTTTGAATTGCGGCGGACCGCCACGCAGTTCACCGTGCGGGCTACAGTGACCGACGCCAACGGCGCGCCTGTGCCCGACGGCACTCCTGTCAGCTGGGAAATGGCTGGAGCACTGGCACAGAACCTCAGCTTCACCGCGGTCTCCCAGGATCGCGCGACCACCAACGGCCAAGCTTCGGCGACCTATCAGGTCGCGATTCCCGTGGGTGACACTACCGCCACTGTGTTGGCGACCGCGAGCGCCGGTAACGCCAGCGGTACGCAATACCTCGGGACCCCTCGGCCCCTGCCGGTACCTCCGAACCCTGCGACCGCGACGCTGACCAGCGACAAGCCGTCGTGGATGCTGCTTGAGATCGGCGACACCGTCACGTTGACGGCCACTGCCGCAGACGCGGATGGCGCTGCGGTTCCCGACGGCACAACGGTAACCTGGTCCGCCACGCCAGTGGGTTTCACGACAGTTTCGACAGAAACCGTGACAACCGCCGGATCAGCAACAGCAACTCTTCAAGCAGCCGAGATGTTCGAACGGCGTGCAGTGATGATCGCAGTGTTCGGAGGCGCATCAGATGCGGTTCCGCTTCCGTGGATCGGAGCGTATCCCGATCCGCCCGCCGACCTGGCCCTCTCGCTGCGCCTGCCCGACGATGCGGACGGCATCGTGCCGACTGATTCGACGCTGCAGGTTGGCGTAGCGCTCACGTCCACCGGCCGCGGGCAAACCGTCCAGGTTTCCGAGGGCACGCTGCGCATCGCGGGAACGCAGGATTGGGAGTCGTCGGGCCGCAGCTCATTGACGATAGACGGCCAGACCGTCAGAACGTTCTCGTTTGCTACGGGCATCCTTGACGACCCAGACACCTGCAAAGGCGTCTCGGTCGACGGCCAGACCGACTGGACCTGCACCGTCGAGCTCGACAACGCGACAATCTACATCCCCGCCGGCACGCCCAACGGTACGTTCACGATCTCCGGCACGGTCACCGTCAACGGCCGCAAGTACACCGACACGCTCGAGGTGACCGTTGTCGCGCCCGGCTCGATCGACGAAGTCGCCGATGTCCAGTTCGACTTCGCCGAGCGGGAACGCGGCGCGAACCGGGGCGAGCCCTACCCGGCCAACATCCCCGCCGGCGGCGACACCAAATTCCGCCTCAAAGTGCTCAACGAACACGGCAAGGCCTCCGCTACGGGCAGCATCGCCTCGATCCTGCTCACCACCACGATCGGCTCGCTGAGCTCCGAGCTCGGCACGGATTGCACGGGCGGCGCAACTTGCCAGATTCCCGTTTCCGCAATCACCGCCGCGAACGCCGACAAGCTCGACATCACGCTGACCTACACCGCCGACAGCAAGCCCGGCCGCGGCGAGGTGCGCGCGACGGTGATCGCCGGCGACGGCGAAACGTTCACGCGCGGCCCGATCAGCGTCACGCTCGTCGGCGCGGCAGCCTCCCTCGCAATCAGCGAGCCTGCCACCGGCCTGCTCAGCTCCGCGACAACAGGGAGCGACAACCGCGACGTACTGAAGCTGGCAGTCACAGCCGCCGACGCGGAAGGTAACAGCGTCGATGTTCCCTATCGCACGCCGCGCGCCACCATCAAAGGTCCCAACGGCAACATCGTATCGAGCGGCATCGGCGTCGTCTGGACCGAGGACAGCGACGATCAGGACGAGGCGCACGACCAGTTCACGCTCAATGCGGCAAAGGCGGTTGAAGCGACGATCTCCGTCACCGCAGAAGCCGCATCTCCGCTTGAGGTCGGCGAGTACACGCTCGAGCTGCGCACCGCCGGCAACACCGCAACGCGCACATTCACCGTCGGCGGCGAAGCGGCGTCGGTGGCGCTCGGCGAACCTGAGGGATCGCTCGAACTCGACGGAACCGTGTCGTTCACTGCAATGGTGCGCGACGCCGCGGGCGCGCCGGTGTCCGACGGCACGCCCGTCGTCTGGTCCGCGCTCAGCACCAGCGAGTCTCCCGTGCTGGTCCAGATCTCGGCCGACACCTCCACGCGCGACGGCGCGGCCACCGCGACGTATCTCTCCGTGAACGCGGGCACAGCGATTGTCGCCGCCGAATCAGGCGATGGCCGAGAGGTCAGGGTGATGACGATCGCCGCTGCGCCTGTAGCCGTTGGCGATCCTGCGCCGCCGGACCCCACCGAGAGCCTCAGCAACCGCGGTCGGCTCGGCTTCGCCGTCTGGCTGGGCGAGCGCGCGACAAGCGCATCAGCGCTGCTGGACAGCCTGTCCGAAGTCAACTCGCTCGTGCTCTGGCAGGACGGCCGCTGGCAGCGCTACGGCCGCCAAGAGGGCCGCATCATCCCCGGCTCCTACGACTTCCAAATCCCCCGCGGCGCCATCATCTGGCTCGACCGCTGAGGCGCTCCCCTACTGCAACTTCGAGTAGGGCAGCGGGTTGAGGTAGTAAATCGACTCCTCCGGCGCATGCTCGCGCAGCGGCTCGATGACCTCGCGGAGCGGGTCGCCGGCGCGGTATTCGAGCATCCCCGATGCGCCGCCGGGCATGATCCAGAGGTCGGTGAGTTCGCCCGTCCGCCCAATCCGCGTCGCGTAGGCGGTGACCAGTTGGAGCGCACCGCTCGGTTCGAGCGTGTCGACCAGATTGCCGATTTGGTCGATGGCGGGGAGCAGGCCGCCAGTGGCGGTCTGGAGCACGGCGAGCATGTACTGGCGAGGCTGGTCGGGGTTCGCGTTGAGCGCGGCCTCGAGCCGGGCTTCGGTGCCGTAGGAGACGCGGTTGGCGAACTTGGTGGTCTCTTCAATTTCGATTTCGCCGCGCAGCTTCTCGACCGCCGACCACAGCGCGGTGTCCTGCCCAAGCGAGGCGAGCGCCTGCTCGGCGTGCGCCATGTTCTCGTAGCGGTGGATGCTGAGGTCCCAGCCCATCTCGCCGCCGGAAACCTTCCAGGCGCCAATCAGGTCGATCCCGTGCCGCTCCATCGCGGGGACCACCGTGTCGGCGTAGAAATCGACGAAGAGGTCGAATGCGGTGTTGGTGATCGGCGTGATGCGGTGTCGGACTTCAAGGAACAGAGCCATGCGGACCTCCCGGTCGGTGCGTTGGGTTGGGTTGCGCGCAGGGTAGGGCTTCGGCTCAGAGTTCGGGGGCGAGCGCGGCCATGAACTCGCGGGTGTGGGTGCGCTCCTCGGCGGTTGCGCCGTCGCAGGCGGCGTAGAAGTCGGTCACGCCGACATCGCGCCAGCGAATCAGCTCGCGCTCAACCTCTTCTTCCGAGCCGATGATCGCCAGGTCTTCGGGGCCCTGCCCGCCCGAGCCCTGGATCACGCGCTGGTAGCTGGGCAGGGTGTTGTACATCGCAAAGGCGCGGCCAATCCGCGTGCGCGCGCGGTCGGCGTTGGCGGTGACGGAGACGGGCACGCCGGCGATCACGCGCGGCTCGGGGCGTCCGGCCTCGGCGGCGGCCGCGCCCATCTCGGGGATCACGACCTCCTCGATCCACTTGGGACCCGCCAGCCAAAGCGCTGTGCCGTCGGAGAGGCGTCCGGCGACGCGCAGCATCTGCGCGCCGAGCGCCGCGACGATCACGCTGATCGGCTGGGCGTCGGCGAACTCCAGCTGCGAATGCACGCGGAAATGCTCGCCCTCGAAATCCACCTGCTCGCCGCGCAGCAGCGGCTGGAGCACGGTCAGATATTCCCGCATATGCCCCACGGGGCGCGAGAAATCGAGCCCCCACGAGTCCTCGATCACCACCTGGTGCGACAGCCCCAGCCCGAGCGTGAAGCGCCCGCCGCTCGCGATCTGCGTGGCCAGCGCCTGCTGCGCCATCGGCACGGGATGGCGCGTGTAGGTGGGGATCACGAACGTGCCCAGCTCGATCCGCTCCGTGCGCGGCCCGGCCAGAGCGAGCACGGTCATCGCGTCGTGACCCATGCTGGGCAGCCACGCGCCGGCGAAGCCGTCGGCCTCGATCTGCCCGATCGAGCTGAGTTTGTCGCTGAGGGTTTGGCCGAGCGGGTTGGTGAGAATTCGCATGAGCGGAGGGTAGCGCCCCGCCCATCGGCGTGTGCGATTCGGCTAGCCTGCGACGGCGCAGATACGCGCAAAGCTGAAGCACGGAAGGCGGGTGCGCGATGGCCTCTCAGGAACTGCAGAAGGTGTTGGAGCTGATGGCGGCGAATCGAGACGGGGCGTCGCTCGATCCGAGCGTCGGCATCGAGGTGCTGCGCGAGCAGATGAACGCCAACATGGGCTTCCCTGCCACCGAGGCGGCGACGGTCGTCGATGTCGACGCCAACGGCGTGCCCGCGGAGTGGGTGACCGTGGCCGAGTCGGACCCGGCGCGGCGGATCGTCTACGTCCACGGCGGCGGCTACGTGATCGGCACGCGGGCGACGCATCGGCGGCTCTGCGAGGAGATCGCGCGGGCGGCGGAGTGCGCGGTGCTCAACCTCGATTACCGCCTGGCCCCGGAGCATCCCTTCCCGGCGGCAGTGGACGACGCGATCGCAGGCTTGCAGTTCGCGCAGGCCAACGGACCCAACGGCGCGGGTGCGCCCGACGCGGTGTTCGTGGCGGGCGACTCGGCCGGTGGCGGGCTGACTCTGGCGACGCTGCTGGCGGCGCGCGAGCGCGGCGTCCCGCAAGCCGACGGCGGCATCTGCATCTCCGCCTGGAGCGATCTGGCGATCACCGGCGAGACCTACGAGACGCGCGCCGAGCAGGATCCGATGATCAGCAAGGACGGCGGCATCGAGGGCATGGCCGCGATGTATCTCGGCGGCGCGGACGCCGAAACGCCGCTCGCCTCGCCGCTCTACGCCGACTACGCCGGCATCCCGCCGCTGCTGATGCAGGTCGGCGATCACGAGGTGCTGCTCTCCGACACGACCCGAGTGGCGGAGAAGGCGCGCGCCGCCGGCGTGGAGGTGACCGAGGAAGTCTGGGACGAGATGTTCCACGTCTGGCACATGTTCTCGCCGATGCTGCCCGAGGGTCAGCAGGCCATCGAGCGGATCGGCGAGTGGGTGCGCCAGCACGCGGCGGTGCCCGCCTGAGCCGAGCCGCGGAGCGCGTACGGAGCCGGTGAAGGGAGCGAGCCATGCCTTCGGAGGAATACCAACAGGTCGTCGCCGCGATGCGCGAAGCGGCGAGCAGCATGCTGCTCAGCGACATGACGATTGACGAGCTGCGCGCAGCCATCGAAGAGGGTGCTTTCCCGCTCGATGAGGACACGACCGTGACGTCGGTCGATGTTGACGGCGTCCCGGGCGAATGGATCGTGCAGCCCGAATCGGATTCCAATCGCCGCATGCTCTACGTCCACGGCGGCGGCTACGTGATGGGTTCGCTCGACTCGCACCGACGGCTGTGCGCCGATATCGCCCGTGCAGGCGCTTGCGCCGTGCTCAGCCTCGACTACCGGCTCGCGCCCGAGCATCCGTTCCCGGCGGCGGTCGAGGACGCGCTGGCCGGCTTGGCATACGTTTGGGCCAACGGCCCCGGCGACGCGGGAGAGGCGGCCACAGTGTTTGTGGCGGGCGACTCGGCGGGCGGCGGACTGACGCTGGCGACGCTAATCGCCGCGCGAGACCGCGGCCTGCGCCAGGCAACAGGCGGGATCGGCCTCTCGCCCTGGACCGATCTGGCCGCGACGCCCGAAGAGCTCGCCTCGGAGGGGCTGAATGACCCGACCATCCCCGACAATCGCACAGCGATTACGGCGTCGCAGGAATGGGCGGCGGTATACGCCGGCGATGCTGATCGTACCGATCCGCTGCTCTCGCCGCTCTTCGCCGACTACACCGGCATCCCGCCGCTGCTGCTCCAGGTCGGCGCAGTGGAAATGATCTGCCGCGACACGACGCGCGTAACCGAGAAAGCGCGCGCCGCCGGCGTGGATGTAACCGAAGAGGTTTGGGACGACATGTTCCATGTCTGGCAAGCCTTCGCGCCAATGCTCCCCGAAGGCCAACAGGCCATCGACCGGATCGGCGAATGGCTGCGCGAACGGGCAGGCTAACGGAGGTGGACGATCTCCACGCCGCCCCAGCGGTGTTGGAAGTATTCGGCCGCTAGTCGACGATGGCACTGGTGCGGCTCTGCTTCACTGCAGAGCAGCACGCCGTCGGAGATGAGCTCCCGATCGATGGCAGCGGCGTTGCGGGCGTCGAGCAGGGAGATGTAGCGCTGTTCATACGCGGACCACGACTGCCCGTGCTTGCGGTAGTCGTCGAGCAGCGCGGCGCTGGGCGCGAGCTGCGGCAGATAGATGTAGTCCATCGCGCAGATGCGGCGCAGGAAGAACGCGAGGTCGCCGCCCGTCTTGCCGGCTTTGGCGAAGCCGGCGAGCTGCGATGAGTTGTGGATGCGTACGTCAAGTACACGCCTCGCGCCGCTCGGTTCGAGCACTTCTTCAAAGAAGCGCGCCGCGGACTTCCTGGTAAAGCCGATGGTGTAAATCTTCACGCGGATTCCTGTTGCGCTGAGGGAGTCTTGGGTCGAACGTACGCGATCCGCTGCTCCTGCTTTGCGAGCGCCGCGGCGATCCGCTCATCGTCGCTGAGAAACAGATCAGGCTGTTCCAGTTGGTGCCGGTCGAGCAGCCGCTGCTCCAGCGCGCCCTGCGTTTCCAGTGCACCGTCGGGATGGCGGATGTGCAACGCAGCGATGCCGGCCTGTTGGAGCGCGGGCGCGAGCAGGATCGAGCGGTGACAGTCGATCGGGTCCTGCTCGGCGCACATCAGCGCCAGACGGTAGCGTTGCGCCGCTTTCGCGACGCGCCGCAAGCCGCGTTGAAACGGTTCGGTGCGAGCCAAACGCGCATACACGACGCGCCCGCCTTCGTAGCAGGACGGATCATCGCTGCGCACGCCGAGCTCGCCGCCGAGATAGCTGTAGGCAATCTCGTGCTCCTTGAGCGTCGCCGCAATCGTGGGGCGGTTGAACTGCGGCGACCACTCGCTGTACGGCGCGGAGCGCACATCGACCACAGCCGTCACGTCGTGTCTGCGCAGCATCTCGATCAAATGGAGATCGGAACGGTTCGAGTGTCCGACGGTAAGGACTTGAAGGGCGCTCATTCGTAACGCTCGCGTTCGATGATCCCGGCGATCAGCTTGTAGCACCGCCCGCCGAAGGGTTCGCCCAAGCTGATCGTCAGCAGACATTCGCCGAGTTCGTAGCTACCACCCTCACACTCCTCATATTCGGCTTCGTAGACAGGATCGGTGACAGCGAGACGGTACTTGTCGGCTCCGAGCGTGAAACGGCCGTCGAACCGATCGTGCCGCGCGCCCCGCTCGACAAAGAGGCATAGCTGTTGCACATGGATGAATCGCAGCGAGAAGGAGAACTTATGGGCGCGTGATGCCGGGATGCAGTTGTTCTGTCCGTAGGCCGTGTCCGACGCTGAGTCGTTGAGCCACAGTGGTTCGTCGCCCTCGGTGAGCTTGGCAAGGTTGGACCACTTTACGCGCCCGAGCCGCTCCCAGCGCTTGCTGCGGTCCAGCAGCCAGTTCTCCTGCTGGTGATCGCGCCGTCGCTCACGGCTGCGCAGGCTGAGCTCGATTGCGTCGCCCAGCCGCGGTTCGCTGCCGTCGGCGTAGCAGCGGTCGGGCGCTGCGACCGCGCCGTTCGCGCCGCCCACGGGACGCAGCCAGCCGGCGAAGCGGTTGCCGACGATTTCACGCCCGGCGACGCAGTGCGCGCCGCCCTTGCGCGAGTTGGCCAGACAGACGATGCGCTTGGTTTCCGACATCAGGCGCGCGCTTTCGGGCTTCCGCGTTGAAGCATAAGCCGCGCAGGTTGACACCGTCCCCGCACAAGTGCATAATGGCGGTGCGGGCGTGCAGCCCGCCAATCTTCCCCGCCGTCCGGCGCGCCGCGCCGCACTGGCGGGGCTTTTCGTATGCGCCACGTTCGAGATCGACGATTGTTGGGGCGCAGGTGTGGGAGGTGTCCAGCGTGCCTGAGCGGGTCGTGCTCTTCATGGACTATCAGAACGTGTACAGCGGCGCCCGTCGCGCATTCCATGGTGGGAGTGGACCGGGGCGGTTGGGACAAGTCTGGCCGCGCGCCGTCGGCGATCTGATCTGTGGTGGAGCGCAGCAGTCGAGTGAGAGGTTGCTGGAGCAGGTCCGCGTTTACCGCGGCATCCCGTCGCCAAGCCAAAACCGCATTGGCAACGTGACGAGTCGAAGGCAGATCGCCGCTTGGCAGGCGGTGGACAAGGTCAGAGTCTTCCCACATACACTGCTCCGCACGCCGGACGGGCGCCTGAGAGAAAAGGGCGTCGATGTCCACCTGGCCGCAGATCTCGTGGATGGCGCACATCGAGGCTTCTTCGATGTCGGCGTCGTCTTCTCGCTTGACTCCGACTTCAAGCCGGCCATCGAGATCGTGCGAGATATCGGCGTCGTCGTTGAAGTTGCGGCTTGGCGATCGGTGAAGCGCGACCTGGATCGCCGTCTCATGCGCAACGAGGGCGTTTGGTGTCATTGGCTCGATGAGGCGGATTACCATCGCGTTCGGGACCGTGCCTCTTATACGCCGTCAGGCTGATTCGGCCAGCGCCGAACCGTCGCCGATTACCTACGGCCAGAACAGGTTTTGCGCGGCTTTGCGGAGTTCTGCGCGGAAATCGGGGTGGGCTACTGAGATGAGCTCCTCTGCACGCTGACGCACCGTTTTGCCTAGCAGCCGTGCAATGCCGTACTCCGTGACCACCGTGTCTGCGATGTCGCGCGGCACCGTGACGATTTGGCCCGGCTCGAACTGGGGCATGATTGTGGAGATTGTGCCGTCGCGCGAGGTGGACGGGAGCACTGCGACGTAGCGCCCCTTGGGCGCGAGGTAAGCGCCCATCGCGAAGGCGAGATGCCCGCCCACGCCGGCGTAAACGCGCGGGCCGATCGTGTGTACGCCCATCTGGCCTGAGAGGTCGGCGGTGAGCGCTCCATTAATCGCGACAATCCGCTCGTTGCGCGAGATCTGGCGGGGGTCCAACAGATACTCGATGCCGTACGTCTCGAAGGCCGGATTCTGGTGTACCACGGCGTGCTCGTCGGGCGTGTTGCCGATCACGGTGGCGACGAACTTGTCGGGGTGGGTGTCGGAATACTTGCCGGTGATCACGCCGCGCTCGACCAGCGGCACGAGGCCCTCGACGGTGAGCTCGGCGAAGTAGGAGAGGTTTTCCCGTTCGTCGAACGCGCCCAGGCGCGGCAGCGCGCCGGTGTGCGAGCCGACGCCGACCTGGATTGTGTCGCCGTCCTGTACGAGCTCGGCGACATGCTGCGCGATGCCCAAGTCCACATCGCTGGGCGGCGGATGTTCGAGGTTGACCATGACCGGTGAGTCGACCGGCACGAAGTGGTCGATCTCCGACACGTGCAGCCAGGAGTCGCCGAATGTCTCGATCACGTTCGCGTTGACTTCGGCGATCACTTTCTTGGCGCGCTTGGCTGAGGACACGCCGTCCCAGACGCTGCCGCCGAGCGAGACGTAGCCGGCCTCGTTGGGCGGCGAGACGCGGATTTGCAGCACATCGATGGGCCAAGCCTCGTCCTCGCGCCCGGCGTCCCAGGCCTTGTGGATGCCGACCAGCCAGTAGGGGTGGTAGTCGGCGATGCGGGCGTTGACCGCGTCGCGGTCGAACAGGGTGCCGAACTGCGGCGCGAGGTGGAAGGCCTGCATGTGCTCCTCGGTGAACCAGCCCGCGTCGGGGATGATCACCGCGCGCACCTCAACGCCCTCCAGCTCGTCCTTGCGCGCCGCGAGCGCCTCGAGAATCGGCAGCGAGGCGTGTCCGGGCGGCATCCAGAGATGATCGCCGGAGCGGAATTGCAGGGCGGCCTGCTCGGGCGCGCAGAGCCGCCGCGCGTACTCCTCGCGCCAATCGATGGTCGGATCAAAGCGTCCCATCGCAGCTCCCCCTTGCGTTCGCGCGGCTAGACTGCCGATACCGCGGGAGTATAGGCAGAGGCGGCGCAGCGCCGCCCTGCGGGAGGAGCGCGCAGATGGCCAGCGACGGACGAATGGACTTCGGCATCTTCATGGCGCCCTTTCACCGCGTCGGGGAAAACCCGTCGCTGGCGCTGCACCGCGACCTTGAGCTGATCGAGTGGCTCGACCGGCTGGGCTACGACGAGGCCTGGATCGGCGAGCATCACAGCGCCGGCTGGGAGCTGATCGCCTCACCCGAGGTCTTCATCGCCGCCATCGCTGAGCGCACCAGCAACATCCGCCTCGGCACCGGCGTCGTCAGCCTGCCCTATCACCACCCGCTGATGGTGGTGGACCGCATGATCCAGCTGGATCACATGACCCGCGGGCGGGTGATGATGGGAGTCGGCCCCGGTGCGCTCTCCTCCGACGCGGCGATGATGGGGATCGATCCGATCACCCAGCGTCAGCGCATGGACGAGTCGATGCAGGCGATTCGCGCCCTGTTGCGGCAGGACGGCCCGGTGGACATGGAGACCGACTGGTTCAAGCTGGTCAACGCGCGCCTACAGGTCTCGCCGTACACCAAGCCGCACTTCGAGATGGCGGTGGCCAGCACCGTCTCGCCCTCGGGGCGGGTGCTCGCCGGCAAGTACGGGATGGGGCTGCTCAGCATCGGCGTCTACCTGCCCGGCGGACGCAGCAACCTCGAAGGCCAGTGGCTGGAAGTCGAAGAGGTCGCCGAGCGCGAAGGCCAGACGGTGGACCGCAACAAGTGGCGGATGGTGATCCCGATGTACATCGCGGAGACGCGGGAGCGCGCCTTCGCGGAGTGCCGCGAGGGTTGGCGCGCCTGGCAGATTGACTATTTCCGCGACACGCTCGGCGCGGTGCTGCCCAACGCGGCGGAGACGCCTGAGGGCGCGGTGGAGACCGGCGGCGCGATCATCGGCACGCCGGACGACGCGATCGCGGTGATCGAGGGCTTGCAGGAGAACTCCGGCGGCTTTGGCGGCCTGATGATGCTGGCGCACGAGTGGGCTGATCGGGAGGGCATCATGCGCTCCTTCGAGCTCTTCGCCCGCTACGTGGCGCCGCGCTTTCAGTCGCAGCTGGGCTCGGTGGAGGGCACGCAGCAGTGGGTCGCCTCGGGCGGCGGCGCGGTCTCGTTCAGCCGCAACGATGTCCTCGCCAAAGCATTCCAGGACGCCGGCCAGGCGGTCCCCGATTTCCTCCAGGACGCGGCTCAGCCGGAGCCGCAGCACGCGGCGGACTGAGCCGCGGGACCGACTTCCGCAGCAACAGCGAACAGTTCAGAAGCGCCAGCGTGTGGCGTTGCTCGGGAAGCCGTCCTCGCGCCAGGCGAGCGCTTTGCGCAGCTCGAGGCGGTAGGCGGGGAAGCCTTCCGCCATTTGAGGCATCTCATATTTGGCGTTGAAGGCGTCGAGCACAGCGGCGCTGAGCGGGACTTGCTCGAATTGACCGTCGAGCAGCACGACCTCGTCGCCGCTTTCGAGGTGTACGTCGGAGCGCGGGTCGTTGGCGATGTTGGTCGCGGTCAGCGACTTGAGGTCGGTCAGAAAGTGAAAGGCGTCCTCCGCCCAGACGCCCCAGACGGGCACGGAGTGGGGGCGTCCGGAGGGCCGCGTAGTCGAAATCCAGTAGTTGCGCGCCTCGCTCAGCTGCTCGACGACAGCCGCCCAGGCGATCGGCGTGAAGGGGTAGTCCGGGTTGCTCACGCCGAAGCTGTCGGGCATCTCGGGGCGGTCGGGTTCGGGGGACTGGGACATGGCGATCTCCTCCGGCTAGGTGGGCAAGAGTAACCAGTTGGGGCTGCGGTGGCGGGCGAATTCCTGTACTTCGTGTAGGGATCCGTGTACCAGTTTGCTTCCTCTCTCCTCCCGCGGGAGGAGGGGAACCTGGCGGTGGTTAGCCGCCGCCCTCCTGGCGGTCGGATTGGTGGTTGGCTTGCTCCTGGCCGACCTCGGGGTGGGCGCTCCAGGTGTCGAACGGTTCGTCGGAGGCGGGGAGTCGGATTTGGCGCGACTGGCCGGGCGCCAGGTCGCCGGGGGTGGTGGGGCCGAGCTCGATGCCGTTGGAGAGATGCACCTCGATGCGGACCCGGGTGAGTACGTCGTCGGTGGTGTTTTCGACGCTGCCGCTGAAGGCGTTGTCGTCTTCGGAGTAGGTGAGGATCAGCCGCGCGCCGGCGCGGGTGTGGTCGTAGGTATCGCTCTTGTTCAGCTGGTTCGCCGACTCTTCGCCTTCCTGCTGATGCTGCTGTCCCTGCCGTCCGCCGTGCTCGCCCGCGCCTTCGCGCGACTGATGCTCTTCGCCCCCGTTCGAGCAGGCGGCGGCGAATGTCAGCGCTGTGGCGGCGAACAGCAGCGCAAGCGTGGCGTAGATGGGGCGGCGTGTCATTTTCGGCTCTCCCTCTGTGTGCTCCGGAGAAGCCTATGTGGCGCGCGTTTGGAGTCCGTCAGTGCGATGTGAGGAGTTGGTAAGCGCAGGTGCAGCGGAGTGGGCGCGGGGGACGGCGGGAGGAGCGGTATGGTGCACGCTATGACCACCCGCACCGAGTACCACAGCGAGACCGCCGCCGAGTTTCTGGCCAAGGCGCGGGCGTATCTTGCCGACGACGACCTCCTGCAAGCGTCGGAGAAGGGTTGGGGCGCGGCGGCGCAGGCGGTGAAGGCCGCCGCCGAATCGCGCGGCTGGAATCACAACGGTCATCGGCAGCTGCACCAGACGGTTGAGCGGTTGGCGGGAGAGACGAGTCGCCCCGAGCTGCGAACACTCTTCAATGCCGCGAATGTTCTGCACGCCAACTTCTATGACGGCTTCCTGCCTGCGGAGGCGATCCGGGCTGATCTGGAAGATGTGGAGCGGTTCGTCGAATTGCTCCGCCCGCTCGCGTCCTAGGCTCTCCCCTGCCCTGAGAAAGCGCTCTCAATGTGTGCTCGGCAGCGATATTCGCTCCGGGCGCGGGTATGGCGGGGGGAGGGGGAGTGTGAGCAGGCGCTATGGGGCGTCTGCGAGGGCGTCGTAGGTGCCGAGGTACCAGAGGTTGCCCTCCGGGTCGGCGAGCGTGAAGGCGTGGGAGCCGTAGCCGGTGTCTTCCAGCGGCTGCATCACGGTGGCGCCGGCGGCTTGGGCGCGTGCGTAGACTTCGTTGACCTGAGCGGCGGATTCGGCGGTGAGGTTGACCGAGCCGTGGCGGTAGGAGAGGTCGTACCAGGCTTCGGGATCGTGGCTTGCCGAGCCGAGCATGACGAGGCTGCCGCGCCATTCGAGCTGGGCGTGGTCGATCCGCCCGTCTTCGCCGGGCGCGACGAAGTGCTCGGTCATCCCGAAGATGTCGCGCAGCCAGGCGATGGCGGCTGGGGCGTCGTCGTAGCGGAGGCTGGGGATCACAGTCTGGCGGGAGGCTTCGGACATTGCGTGACTCCGTTGGGAGGCGTTACTCCATCGGGGCGAGCGGGTCGTAGGTGCCGAAGTGCCAGAAGTTGCCTTCCGGATCGGCGGCGGTGAAGGCGTGCGAGCCGTATTCCGTGTCTTCGAGCGGGGTGGCGATCTTCGCGCCGGCGGCCTGGGCGCGGGCGTAGAGGTCGTCGACCTGGGCTGCGGATTCGGCGGTCAGGCTGATCGAGCCGTGCCCGGCGGTGTGGCTGAGGAAGTCGTGGCCGTCCACGTCGCGCTGCGAGCCGAGCATCACCAGACTGCCACGCCATGCCAGCTGCGCGTGGTCGATCCGGCCGCCCTCGCCGGGGACGACGAATTGCTCGCTGAAGCCGAACGTGTCGCAGAGCCACTGGATCGCGGCGGGGGCGTCTGCGTAGCGCAACGCGGGGATAATCGTCTGATGCGGAGCGTCGCTCATCGGTGGGGTTCCTTTCGCCTTCTCGTCGGTTTACCGACTATGCGACGGTGGGCGGCGGTTCTGCAAGCAGGGCGGCCAGTTCGGCGCTGTTATGCACCGGGGCGCTGCAGGCGAAGCCGCGGCAGACGTAGGCGGTGGCGCGTGCGTCGACGCCCGGCTTGTCGGCCAGCTGGGGGATGATGGTCTCGGCGTTGCGGCGGCGCTGCATCAGCGTTGTGGGCTGCGCCGCGCCGCGCAGGGTCAGGCGGCGCATTTCGCGCAGCTCCGGATCGTCGGGATCGCCGATCAGCGCGACGCTGCGGTGCGCTTCGAGCCAGTCGAGCGTGGCGACGAAGTCGCCCAGCATCGTGGGGGCGCGTTCGAGGAAGGCGCTGAACGCATTGCGCATGGCCTCCACGCGGTCCGCCCATTGCCCTTCGGCAGTCAAGGCGTAGAGCCGCGCCAGCATTCGCGCGGCCAGCGCGTTGCCCGACGGCGTCGCGCCGTCCTGCGTCGGCTTGCGCCGCGCGATCAGCCGCTCGCCGTCGTGCGCGACGGCGAAGAACGCGCCGTGTTCGTCGTCCCAGAAGCGCTCGCAGGTTTGTTCGGCGAGGCGCAGTCCGTGGGCGAACCATGCTTCGTCGGCGGTTGCTTCGTAGAGCGAGAGGCAGGCGTTGGCGAGCGCGGCGTAGTCCTCGAGGAAGGCGGCGACCGATGCGCGCCCGCCGGCGTGGATGCGCAGCAGCCCGTCGTCGTCGCCGCGCATCTCGCTGAGGATGCGCTTGGCGGCGCGCTCGGCGGCGGCGATGAACCGCGGCTCTTCGAGCAGCGCGCCGGCGCGTGCGAGCGCGTCGATCGCCAGACCGTTCCAGGCGGCGATCACTTTGGTGTCGGTGGCGGGCGGGATGCGCTCGGCGCGTTGGGCGAGCAGTGTTGCGCGGCTGCGTTCGAGCGAGGCTTGGAGGGCGGCCGACTCGATGTTGAGCCAGCGCGCCACGGCGGCAGGCTCGTTGGCGATGTTGAGGATCGTCTTGCCCTCGAAGTTGCCGCCGATGTCTACGCCCCAGGTGCGGCAGGCGATCTCCGCGTCCTCGGCGGGCAGCAGCTCGAACAGCTGCTCGCGGGTCCAGACGAAGTACTTGCCTTCGACGCCTTCGGAGTCGGCGTCGGTCGAGGCGTAGAACGCGCCCTCGGGTGTTTGCAGGCCGTCGAGCAGGTAGTCGCAGGTTTCGGCGGCGATGCGGCGGAAGAGATCGTCGCCGGTGATGCTCCAGCCGTCGAGATAGAGCGGGATCAGCAGCGCGTTGTCGTAGAGCATTTTCTCGAAGTGCGGGACGAGCCAGATTTGGTCAACGGCGTAGCGGTGGAAGCCGCCGGCCAGCTGGTCGTAGATGCCGCCTTCGGCCATGCGGCGCAGCGAGAGCGCGAAGTGCTCGCGCGCTTCGGCGGCGTCGGACGCTTCCGGATCAAGCGCCTGTTGGCGGATCAGCTGGAGGTAGGCGGGCTGGGGGAACTTGGGCGCGGCGCCGAAGCCGCCGTGCTGTCGGTCGCGGTTTTGGAGCAGCTGGGCGGCGGCGCGGCGGCGGATTGCGGCGGCGGGTTCGCTCGATTCCTCGGCGGCGAGCTCGACGCGCAGGTTGAGGTGTTGGGTTAACTGGTCGGCCTGCTGCTCGACCTGCTGGCGCTGCTCGCGCCAGGCGCGGGAGATGCCGCGCAGCACGTCGGGCCAGCCGGGCATGCCGGTGCGGGTCTGCGGCGGGAAGTAGGTGCCGCCGAAGAAGGGGCGACCGTCGGGCGTGCAGAAGACATTGAGCGGCCAGCCGCCGTGCCCGTGGATGAGCTGCTGCGCCTCCATGTAGATGTCGTCCACATCGGGGCGCTCCTCGCGGTCAACCTTGATGCTGACGACCAGCTCGTTTTGCAGTTGCGCGATCTGCTCGTCCTCGAAGGATTCGCGCTCCATCACGTGGCACCAGTGGCAGGCGGCGTAGCCGACGGAGACGAGCACGGGCTTGTCTTCGGCGCGCGCCTTCGCCCAGGCTTCCTCGCCCCAGGCATGCCAATCGACCGGATTGTGCGCGTGCTGGAGCAGATAAGGCGAGGTCTCCTGCGCGAGACGATTGGTGTGGGCGTGGGGCATGGCGGCTCCGTGGTGGGCTGCGTTGGCGTCACGCTACCAGCGCCCGCCGCGCCTCCAAGCCAGCGGTGTTCGCCAGCACCGCGCTCGGGGCGGGGATCTGGGACTTGTTCGCTCTCAGGATGGCGGGGAAGCACGAGATTGAGCGCTGGGCCCGACGAGATACCCGTGGCAAGCGCGGATATGGGGAGAGTGTGGGCGGGATTAGGTGGGGTGGAGAGTCACGCGCCCAAGCAGCATCGCCGGTTTAGGAGATTTGCGCCAGCATCCGCTCGACTGCTTGGCGCTCAGCCTGCACAGCCGCCAAGCCCGACTCGAGCGACTCATTCGACGAATCGTCGAGCAGGCTGAGCTGAGCTTGGTCTGCGTCGTTGTCTTCGGCTGCGCAAGCGAAATAGGACGAGTGGGTTGACTTGACCGTGTCGAGGGAGTCCGCCATGAACAGCACGACCTCGTGGGAGTCGCTGAACTCTCGCTCGGTCCTGCGAAGCGCCGCGAGTGCCTCGGCGGGCTCGCTGAATTCCGTGACATCGTGGGAGCATGTCTGGGGATCGAACCGCAGCAGGAAGTAATTGAGCATGCCGTCAGCTCCATTCATGTGCGAGCTTACGCGATCGCGCCCTGAGGGCGGCGCGCGCCTCAAGCAGACTGGTTACCTGCGCACGCTCGCGCCGCATCAGTTCGATTACTCGCGCCTCAAGCTGATCCAGCTTTCGAAGAAAATCAGCGTCGTGTTCGGCCGGGCTCGATCTACGCAAGGGGGGAACCAGCAGATCAAGCCAGACCGCGGCGGTCACGGGCAGCACGTCGAGCAGCGCAGCGAGAACCGTATCGAGCTTCGCGCCCTGCGAAGAGAGGTCATCGAGCGCGGAGCGGAGAGTCGGCGGTCCGCCGCCGTACTTGACCTCGGGATCAACCCGATGGGCGAGATCTTCGGATAAGTTGGCCCACTCGTTCTGGATCTCAGTCCGCACCTGGATCTCGACGCGGTGTCGCTCAGACAATTGACCGACCAGATGGCAGGACCGATAGCCGGCGCGCGGATCTGTCTGGTAGTCGCGTAGCCGCACTATGTCGAATTGGTCGGCGAGCGCCTGGATAACACCGCGCGTATCGAGCATTGATGACACGACAATTCTGCACCCGCCAACATCTTCAATCGTCGAAAGCGTCGTTCGGTGCCGCCGAAGCTTGGCCACGATCGACTTCGACTGTTTCAAGCGCGTGTTCACGCTGAGAACATCGAACTCCTCGAGCAAGGGGATGATGGCTTCGACGAGGCTGCGAAGATGCGCGTCAAAGCTCGAGCGGTATGCGTCGTAGACCGCGAGCGTATCCTCGGGCGGCGCACCGGGCTCTTTCATGCGGCGGCCAGCTCGATCCAACGCGCTCTTACTGGGGAGATCCATCGCACAAGAGTAGCTGGACAGAGCCCCAGCCCCACTCACAGAGCGGGAATTTGGGGCTCCGGCGCCGGCGACGCTCTGGGAATAGAGGCGGCGCTCACGGCGCGAGAATTTGCCTTGGCGGGGGGCTTCGTATGCTCCGCTCATGCCGACGGAGGATGCAGCCGAAGCGCCGATCACCGGACCGCTGGAGCGCGCGGCGCTGGCGCTGGGTGGGCGGCTGCCGGCGACGGTGCGCGGGAACGCGCGGCATGCGCGCTGGGTGATGGCGGAGGTGCTGGGCACGTTTGGGCTGGTGTTCTTCTGCGCGGGCTCGGCGCACGTCAACTGGTGGGCGGGCGGCAATCTGGGCATGCTCGGCGTGGGGCTGGTCAACGGGTTCAGCGTGGCGGTGATGATCTTCGCCTTCTGGGGCATTTCGGGCGCGCATCTCAATCCGGCGGTGTCGTTGGGGCTGTGGCTGTCGGGGCGGCTGCCGGGGCGGCGCTTGATTCCCTACGTCGCCGCGCAGCTGGCCGGGGCGCTGATCGCGGGCTCGGTGCTGCACGGGCTGTTCCGCAATCACACCGGCGAGGGCGTTTCCTCGCTGGGGGCGAACATGCCGGGCGGACCGCTGATGCAGACGATCGGGATGGAGATCGTGCTCACGTTTTTCCTGGTCTACGCGATTCTGCTGCTGGCGGAGCGCCGCAGTCTGGGTCCGGTCTTCGCGGTTGGGGTTGGGTTGTATGTGGCGGCGGCGGTGACGCTGGGCGGCGATGTGAGCGGGGCTTCGATGAATCCGGCGCGGGCGTTCGGTCCGGCGGCGCTGGCCTGGTTCTGGTCCGACCATTGGGTGTACTGGGTTGCGCCGGGCGTGGGCGCGGTGCTGGCTGCGCTCTTCCATCTCGTGTTGCGCGAGCGCGGGTCGTCGGGCGGCTGAACTCAGCACTCCACTCAGCACTCGATGCCGGCGGTGCGCAGGGCGATCCGCAGGGCGCGGTAGTTGTTGCGGGTGAAGTGAAAGGCGTGCATTCCTACGGCGCGGGCGGCGGCGGCGTTCTCGTGCAGGTCGTCGATGAAGAAGCAGCGTTGGGGCGGCGCGCCGATTGCTTCGGCGGCGTGCGTAAAGATGCGCGGATCGGGCTTGCGCAGGCCGATCTCGCCGGAGACGACGATTGCGTCCCACTCGATCTCGATCGGCAGGTTGCTGAGGAACTGCTGACGCAGGCTGTCGGGCGCGTTGCTGAGCACGCCGATGCGGTGGCCGGCGGCTTGCAGTTCGCGGGCCAGCTCGAAGTTGGGCAGGTGATAGCGCCAGGGCTGCTCATACCAGGCGTCGAGGATGGCCTGCACATCGCCCGCCGGGTCTGTGAGCCAGGGCGCGAGGAAGCGCTCGACGCCGCGTTGCCACTTCTCCCAGTCGCCCTCGCCGGTCTCGATCGCGTGCCACTCGGGGATGCGGTAGAACGATTCGATCAACGCGCCGGGGGGCAGGTTCCAGCGCCTGCCGATGCCGTCGTAGGCCTCGTCGTCCATACGGATCAAGACGCCGCCGAAGTCGAAGAGCACTGCGCGTTGGTTCATGGGGATTTCGCCTCCTGCGACAGGTTACGGACGAGTTGGATGATGCGCGACGCGGCATGGGAGAAGTCGTGCGTCGCGCCCCAGCGGGCGGCGGAGCGGCGCATCGCGCGCAGTTCGCCGGTTTCGTGGGCGGCGAGGGCGCGGCGGATGGCGGCGGCGAATTCGACGGGGCGGCCGTCGGCGATCCAGCCGATTTCGGGGGTGATGATGGCCTGCGCGCCTTCGTGATCGGCGGCGAGCACGGGCGCGCCCGAGGCCAGCGCCTGGGCGATGGTGAGTCCGTAGGCCTCATAGAGCGAGGGCGAGCAGAAGAGGTCGGCAGCGGACAGCAGGTCCCACTTGAGCGGGGCGGAGATGTAGCCGGGAAAGTGGACGGGAATCTCGCGCAGGCTGCGCGCCTGGGCGCGCAGGCGTTTGAGATAGGCCTCGCCGCCCATGTAGGCGGGCGCGCCGGCGATGGTGAGTTCGAGCCGCTGGGCGGTGCTCGGCGACTGGCGCTCGATGATCTCGAGCGCTTCGAGCAGCAGCTCGATGCGTTTTTCGGGCGAGATGCGGCTGAGCGTGAGCAGCTGGAAGCGGTTGCGGTCTGCGCCGATGGTGGTCAAGGCCGCCGCCCGCTGCTCGCGGCGGGACGGATCGGCTTCTCCGATTTTGCCCCACTCGATTACCTGCGCGCGCGGCGCGGGATCGGCTTGCGGGTAGCAGGCGGCGAGCGAGGCGGCGAGGGGGGCGGAGGGCAGCAGCAGCGCGTCGGCGTGCTGCACCGCCTGCCCTTCCTTTTGCCAGACCAGACGGGCGATGTCGGGCGCGAAGCGGGTGATGTCCAAGCGCTCCGCGCCGCGCCACAGGGCGGCGGCCTGTGGCGCGCGGATTGGCAAGCGGCGCAGATAGCGGCGGGCGAAGAACTCGGCGACCACGACGTGAAAGACGGCGATCTGGCGGAAGCCCCGCTCGCGCAGGGCGCGAAAGGGCGGCCCTTCGCTGATGTCGTTGGCCAGCACCACCGCGCCGTCGGGTGGGGGATTGGCGAAGAATTGGCCCAGCGCTGCTTCCCACTCCAGGGCGAAGCGGGCGTACTCGCGCTCGCTGAGATGCAGCAGACGATCGTCCGCTGCGCCGCGCAGTGTGGGCACGGCGAGGGTGCGGCGATGCGGGGCGGAGGCGTCGGCCGGGCCGGGCGTGAGCAGGGTGTAGTCGAGCGATTCGCGCTCAAGGTGGGGCAGCAGCGCTTCGAGTACGGCGACTCCGCCGCCGACGGGCGCGTTGGCGGCGCTCAGGGCGCCGGTGGCGGAGGTGATGTAGAGCCGCGTCATTGCGATGGATCGTAGGCAGCGCGGCGGCGCTGCGCCGTTACGATGCAGGCGCGGAGGCGAAACATGACGCTCAATCTCGACGGACTGATGGTGGCGCAGGTGACGCCGTTCACGCGCGGCGGCGCGGAGGTCGACCTGGAGTGGCTGGCGGGGCATCTCGAATGGCTGCGCCAGTTGGGGATGAGCGGCGTGTTCACGCTGGGCACTAACGGGGAGGGGCCGTCGGTGGGGATGGAGGAGCGGCGGCGGCTGATTGAGACGGTCGCTGCGGAGGCGCGGGGAATGACGGTGGTGGCCGGGGCGACGATGGTCTCGCTGCCGGACACGATTCGGGCGGCGAACGAGGCGCTTGAGGCGGGCGCGGATGCGGTGGCGCTGCTGCCGCCTTATTTCTTCAAGAATATCGAGTCGATGGGGTTGGTCGACTGGTTTTCCAGCGTGATTGAGTCGCTGCCGGGCGGTGCGAAGGCGCTGCTGTACAACATTCCGCCGCAGGCCGGGCTGGATATCCCCGATGAGGTGGTGTTGGCGCTGCTGGATTTGCACGGGGATGTGCTGGCGGGGATCAAGGATTCATCGGGCGACGCGGAGCGGACGCGGCGTTATCTGGAGCTTGTGCCGGAGTCGGGACCGGGCAGTGAGTTTCGGGTGATGGCGGGGGCGGATCAGGCGCATGCGTCGCTCTACGGGGTGGGCTGCGTTGGCGGCGTTTCGGGTCTGGCGAATGCGGTGCCGGCGCTGGTGAGCACGATTCAGTACGCGCACCGCAACGGAGGGGACGCGGAGCGGCCGCAGCGTCAGCTGAATGAGCTGCATGCGATTCTCAACGCGTTCCCCAAGGTGGGGGCGCTCAAGCAGCTGCTGGCTTTCACCAGTGGGCTACCGCTGACTCATGCGCGCCCGCCGTACCGCGATCTGAGCGGGGCGGAAGTGGGGGCGTTGGAGGAGGCGGTGGGGCGCTACCTGATCGGCGAGCCTGTGTAGAGGGGGCGGGGTGGTTTCTTGCGTCGTCAGGCGCGCCGGCTGGGGGGCGGGCGAGCACGTTGCCGGTGGGGGCGGGGATTTGGCAGAGCGCGATTTGTTCGGCCAGGATCTCGGGCTGGTGTTGGTCCAGCCATTGGGCGGGGCGGCGGAGGGGTGGTGGGAGGGTGCTCACGTTGGGGCACGGTAGCGTCTGGCGGCGCGGTGGTGTCGGGGAGACGCGGAGGGGGCGGCAGCGCGGGGGTCGGGCGCGCGGCGGCCGGCGGCGAGACGGTGGGTGCGGGGGGCAGCGGGGCGGGCGGGGTGGGAGGAGCGGGGGTGTGGGGACGTTCGGCGGGTTGGCGCTCGGTCGGTTGGGTGGGCTGCTCTTGGGTGGGGGGTTGGAAGGGGCGTCCGAAGAGGCCGAGGTCGCGGCCGACGAGGTGGGCGGCGGTGAGGGCGACGTGGTCGGAGGAGGAGGTGAGGGCGAGTTGGAGGAGGATGGGTTGGACGGTGTGCATGCCGCGGAGTAGTCCGACGAGGTATGCGGAGGAGAGGCGGATGGTGTCGGAGCCGGCCTGGTGGGCGAGGCGGGTGAGGGTCCGTTCGACGACTTGGCGTGCGAGCTCGGGGTTGATGGGGGCGTGGTTCATGTTGGGGATGGTAGCAGAACGTATGTGTTGTGTGCAAGGGTGAGGGGATGGTGGCTCCTTGTCATTTCTGGGAGGCGGGGACCTTGTGGCGGGGTTTGGGAGGTTGGGCGGGGGAGATTCCCGCGTTCGCGGGAATGACGGAAAGGGGGGCGGGGGAGGTGGTGCGTGGGGTGACGGAATGTGGTGGGGCGGGGGTTTGGAGGTGTTCACGGCGAGATACCCGCGGCGGGGCGCGGGTATGACGGATCTTTTTTCGTGGGTGTGACGGAGGTGGAGTGTGGGTGTGACGGAGAGGTGTGTGGGTGGCGGGGGGGATGGCTGGGGGGGTTAGATGCCGAGGGATTGGTAGATGGATTGGTAGTGGTTGAGGTTGGTGGGTTGGTAGAAGGGGATGGTTAGGGTGATGATGGCGTTGGGATCGGAGATGAAGGCGGCGCGGTGGCTGCGGTGGGTGGGGGGGTCGGCGACGTTGAAGGCTTGGGCGGCGGTGAGGTGGGGATCGCTGAGCAGGGGGAAGGGGAATTTCTGGGCTTCGCGGAAGCGTTGTTGGGATTGGGTGTCGTCGGCGCTGATGGCGACTACGGATGCGCCGAGCTCGGTGAGGAGCTCGAACTCGTCGCGGAAGGCGCAGAGTTGGGTGGTGCAGGCGGGGGTGGCGTCCTCGCGGTAGAAGAGGATGAGCAGGGGGCCGTCGCCGAGCAGGTCGTGGAGGGCGATGGGGCCGTCGGGGCTGTGGAGCGTGGGGTTGGGCAGGGGGTCGCCGACGGTGGGGGCGCTCATGATTGCGGCGCTGTCAGGCCCGGCAGTTCGCCGAGTGGGCCGCGCGGTTCGGCGCGCGAGCCGCACAGTTCGCCGCGGGAGGCGGTGATGACTGTGATGCGGCCTAGTCCTTCGGGATCGCAGAGCGCTTCGAGGGCGCGTCGGGCGGCGAGGCGGGTTGGTGGGTCGGCGATTGAGGCGAGCAGGGCGCGGCGTTGGGCGTCCAGCCAGGCGGACTGGCTGCTTGGCGGCAGCCAGGTCAGGCCGGCGGCGGTGGCCGCTTCGCGCACCTGGTCGAGGTCGATGTGGCAGGTGATGTCGTGCTCGCCGGGGTGGGCATAGGGGTTTTCGCCGGGTGTGTGGTTGCGGAAGGTCATCAGGGTGCCGTTGCGGCGGCGGGGGTCGTAGAGCTCGCGGCGGGGGTAGCCGTAGTCGAAGAGCAGGAGCAAGCCGTCGGTGAGCAGGTTGGCGAGGGCGGCGACCAGATCGGCGCGGGCGGGGGAGATTTCCACGATCTGGTGGTCCTGCGGGTCCAGATGTTGCAGCGGGGCGGTCAGCGCGGGGTTGGCGAGGGGGGCTGGGCAATCGTGGAATGCGCCGTTGGGCGCGCAGCCGACCAGCAGCTCGGTCCAGGCGTCGTGTTCGAAGCGGAGGCGGTGGACGGGCTGGGCGTCGAGCAGCTCGTTGGCGAGCACGAGGTGGGCGTCGGCGGGGGCGTCGGCGATGTCGCTGCGCCACTCGATGGGGCTGCGGCGGTTGGCCAGTCGGCGGCGTTGGGTTTGGGCGGCGGCGTGGTCGGCTTCGACGAGGGTGAGGGAGATTGGGGTGTGGAGTTGGGCTTCGAGGGCGGTGAGCAGCGATTCGGCCAGTGCGCCGCTGCCGGGGCCGACCTCGACGATGCGGAACGGGTCGGGATGTCCGAGCGATTCGCTGACGGTTTGGGCGAGGCGGGCGACGGCAGCGCCGAAGACGGGGTGGACTTCGGGGCTGGTGAGGAAGTCGCCCTGGGGGCCGACGGTGGGTTGGCCGCGTCGGTAGTAGCCGTGTTGGGGGTGGTAGAGGGCGGCGGCCATCCACTCGGCGTAGGTGATGGGTCCGTGTTGTTGGATGCGTTGGGTGAGTTGTTGTGTGAGGGGGGTGGGAGGCACTATGGGATTGTAGGGAGGGGGGACACGCTCTGGCTCATGGCATTTGCCGCCTTGGGGTGGGAAGCTCGTGGCGGTGCCTGGGCGGTTGCGCGGGGGGGATTCCCGCTTTCGCGGGAATGACGGAATAAGGGGGGCGGGGGATGACGGAATAAGGGGCAGGGGTGACGGAATAGGGGCGGGGATGGCGGAGTAGGGGGCGGGGGTGACGGAATAGGGGGCGGGGATGGCGGAATAAGGGGGGCGGGGGTGTGGCGGGGGGAGAAAGGGCAACGACCGCCCGGGGGGTGGGCGGTCGTTGCGGGGTGGGGTGGGGTGGGCTGGGCGGTGGGTTAGGGCTCGGTGGGGACTCCCAGGATGGTGATGGTGATGGTGCGGTCGCGGGCGTCGTCGAGTTCGACGAGGAAGATGCTTTGGAATTCGCCGATGTGCAGGTCGCCGTTGAGCACGGGGATGGTTTCGCTGGTGCCGAGCAGGATGTGCTGGCAGTGCGAGTGGCCGTTTTCGGGCTCGTTCTCGTGCATGTTGACGGTGCGGATGGCGAAGTCGTTGTGGCGGTAGTAGGCGTCGGGGGACGCGAACTTGACCAGCCGGTCGCGCAGGTCGTCGAGCAGGAGGGGTTCGTGCTCCTGCAGGATGATGGCCGCGGTGGTGTGCTGCGAGAAGACCGAGATTTGACCGAAGGCAACGCCGGACTCGCGCAGGATGGCGCGCACATCACTGGTGATGTCGAGGAACCACGGGCCGCATTGGGTGCGGTAGTGGAGTTCGTCGTGAGCGTGGCGGAACGCCTGTTGGTCAGAGACGGGGGCAGCAACCGGCAGCGGCCGGAGTGCTGTGGCTCTGGCCATTCTCCTCCTCAGATTTCACGGACTGCAAGATGATGAATGAGATGAGATGGAAGCATCCGACGGGTTGCAGCATTCCCGCGGCGCGAATTGCATTATAGCGATGCGGGCGGTTCTTGGGGTCCAGCGAGTTGGTCGCGGACGCGCTGGAGGATGGCGGCGACGCGATTGGCGTCGCGCGGGTTGTCGGCGTGCTGCTGGTAGAGCTCGAGGTCCTGGAGGGCTTGTGGGAGCGCGCCCAGCTCGAATTGGAGGAGTCCGCGGTCGCGGCGCTCTTCGAGCGCCCAGGGGGTGAGGGCGAGCAGGTATTCGGTGGTTTCGAGCGCTTCGGCAAACTGGCGCTTGCGGATGCAGGCGCCCTTGAGGTTGGTGAGGATGCGCTGGAGGATTTGGCGTTTGGTGACGGCGCTGAGGAAGGCTTCGGCGCTGGGTCCGGCGGCGGGGTTGGTTTGGCGCAGGCGAGCGGCGAGTTGATCGCGGTCGACGGCGCGTCCGGCGTGGAAGGGGTCGAGGTAGTGCTCGCCGCGGGCGTCCTCGAACTTGACGAGGAAGTGAAAGGGCGCGCCGACGCCCTGGAGAGGGATGCCGGCGCGGCGGCCGACTTCGAGCATGATCACGGCGAGGGTGATCGGCATGCCCTGTTCGGATTGGAGGGTGCGGTGGAGGCAGCAGTTGGCGGGTTCGTAGTAGGTGTCGGTGTCGCCGCGCAGGCGGTGGCGCTGGAAGAGCACCTCGCAGAGGGCGTCGACGCGCTCGGCGGGGTCGCTGCGTCCGCCGTGCTGGGTGTGGACCTCGTCGGCCAGTTCCTGGAGGCGGATGAGGGCGGCGAGGGCGTTGAGTTTGGGCTCGATGATTCGGCCGATTTGGAGGCAGGCGAGGTCGAGGCGGAGCGCGGCATCGCCGCCGTGGGCGATGCGTCCGAACTGTTGGGCACGGATTTGTGAGGGATTTACACGCACGTTGCGAATCTCCGCGTGTGGGAGGCGAGGCTAGCAGCCGCGCGCGATGGGCGGGGTTATGCTGGAATTCGTTGGGGTGATCAGGATTGGCAGTGGGAGGCGCTTGGACCTGCGATGGCGAAGGTACAGACCACACGCACGGGTCTGCCGCTGGATCGCAAGGCGCGCCTCCGCATCCCTCCGCATCATGTGACGAAGCAGACGCCGCACGACCGCATCCATAACTGGGATGAGGTTTATTACGGCTACACGGCCGGGCCGGCGATGTTCGAGGCGCAGCGCTGCATTCAGTGTCCGGCGGCTCCGTGTACGAAGGCGTGTCCGATCGACAACGACATCCCGGGGGCGCTGGCGTTTCTGGAGGTGGGGAAGCTGGCGGAGGCGGCGGGGGTGTTTCGGGAGACGAGCGAGATGCCGGAGCTGTGCGGGCGGCTGTGCCCGCAGGAGGCGCTCTGCGAGGGCGTCTGCGTGGTGGGGAAGAAGGCGAAGCCGGTGGCGATTGGCAAGCTGGAGGCGTTCCTGGGGGACTGGGATCGGGGTCAGCGAGGGGGCTTTCCGGTGCCGCGTCCGCAGCAGGAGACGGGTCAGCGGGTGGCGGTGGTGGGGTCGGGTCCGGCCGGGCTGGCGGCGGCGGAGGCGCTGCGCGGAGCGGGGCACCGAGTGACGGTGTTCGAGGCCTGGCCGGCCGGCGGCGGGGTGCTGCGCTACGGGATTCCCAATTTCAAATCGGCGAAGGACATCGTGGACGAGAAGATCGAGGCGCTGCGCGCGGCGGGGGTGGAGTTTCGCTTCGAGACGCGGGTGGGGCGGGATGTGACGTGGGAGGAGCTGGAGGGTTGGGACGCGGTGTTCCTGGGTCACGGGGCGGGAGCGGGGAAGCGTCTGCGGCTGGAGGGGGAAGGGTTGGCGTTTGTGTACAGCGCGACGGAGTTTCTGGTGCGCGCCAATTTGCCTGCGGTGGAGTTGCCGGCCTCGATGGGCAGCCGTCCGGAGGCGGAGGGCAAGCGGGTGGTGGTGGTGGGCGGTGGGGATACCTCGATGGACTGCGTGCGCTCGGCGATTCGGCTGGGGGCGTCGGAGGTGACGCTGCTCTACCGGCGCTCGGAGAACGAGATGCAGGGTCGGCTGGAGGAGCGGATGCATGCGCGCGAGGAGGGGGTGAATTTCGAGTATCTGACGACGCCGGTGCAGCTGCTGGGTAAGGATGGTCGGGTTTGCGGGGTGGAGTGCGTGCGGATGACGCTGGGCGAGCCGGACGAGAGCGGTCGGCGGCGGCCGATTCCGCAGGCGGGCTCGGAGTTTGTGCTCGACGCGGACACGGTGGTGGTGGCGGTGGGTTATGACGTGGGGCGAGAGCTGTATGAGGGTTCGGGGATTGATGTGAACGACTGGGGGGAGGTGCTGGTGGATGAGGGTGGGCGGACATCGCGGCCCGGGGTGTTCGCGGGGGGCGACAATGTGCGGGGGGCGGATTTGGTGGTGACGGCGTTGAACGGTGCGCACCAGGCGATTCCGACGATGCGGGGCTGGCTGGCGGAGCGTCGGGCAGAAGGGACGCTGCTGGCGGCGGGGTAGGGGTGTGGGGTTAGGGGGTGGGGATGTTGAGTTCTTGGACGATTTCTTCGGGGGCGTTGCGGCAGAGGACGACTTCGGCGTCGGACTCGGTGGAGGGGTTGCTGATTTGGTGGACGGCGTTGGGGGGGACGTAGAGGAAGTCGCCGGTTTCGACTCGGTGTTGGTGCTCGAGGGACTCGCCGTAGCGCATGACGATGGGGCCCTGGAGGATGTACATCGCGGTTTCGCAGTTGACGTGGTAGTGGGGGGTGCTGGCCATGCCGGGGGGGATTTTCTGGCGGGTCATGAAGACTTCTTCGGAGCCGCTGAGTTCGGCGGAGACGCCGAACTGGATTTGCATGCCGGAGCGGTGGGGGGACCAGTCGGCCTGGTTGCCGTCGGTCATTTCGATGCGTCCGTCGAGTTGGGTGGTCATTCGGCGGGCTCCTCTTCGTCTGCTGATTCGGTCTCTGATTCGGTTTCCGGTTCGGCCTGGGGTTCAGACTGAGGTTCTTCGGCGTCGGCCGGGGCTGCGACGCCGAGCGGGGCGGCTGACTGGTGGGACCAGAAGTCGACGGTCCAGAGGCCGCCGACGGAGATGAGCTCGAAGCGCAGCCAGTCGTTTTCGGCGAGTTGGAGGTAGACGCGGGCGCGGTCTTCGTTGAGGGTGTCGGAGCGGGCGGCGGTTTGGAGTACGGCGCCGCCGAGGCCGATCGACTGCATTTTGATGAGGTCGCGGTCGACGTCGGTGGTGTCCTGCCAGCCCCAGGTGGTGAGCGCTTCGGGTCCGGCGAGGGCGAGGATGGTGGCGCTGTCGCCCTGGCGGAGGGCGTCGAGGAAGGTGATGGCGACGCCGGTGGTATCGCCGGCGGTGCGTTCGTCGAGGGGGCCGGTGGCGGCGTCTTCGCGGACGATGACGGTGTAGGCACCGATCAGTTGGCGTTGGCCTTCGAGGTTGAGCGCGGCCCAGACTTCGATGCGGTGGGTGCCGTCTTGTTCGAGGGTGAGGCTCATTTCGGCGTCGAGGCCGTGTCCGCTGTCGTCGTCGGAGGCGATCAGGGTGTTGTCGGGGTCGAGCAGTTGGGTGTAGACATCGACGCCGGTGTCGCCGCTGATGGAGATGGTGACGGTTTGTCCGGCGCGCCCGCTGAATTCAAAGGCGTCGACATCGCTGGGGAAATCGAGCCGCGCGTTGGTGGTTGAGCCGACGGCGATGATGCCGCTGTCGGCGTCTGCGCCGACGGTGAGCCGCTCAACCTGGATGACGAAGTCGCCGAGCGAGGCGGCGTCGAAGGCACCAACGCGGAGCACCTGGTCGCCGCTGGTGGGAATTCGGACGACGAGCAGGGAATCGCGGTTGGTGGCGGAGCGGTCGTCGTTGCGGGCGATATCGGTGCGGTCGGGCTGGAGGACGGTGAGGATCGGGTCCATGCCGCCGCGTCCGTCAACGGTGATGCGCAGCCACTCGCCCTCTTCGGCGGCGAAGCGGAACTGTTTGACTTCGTCGGCGGCGGTGACACTGGAGCCGAAGAGCTCGCCTTCGTTGAGGGTGTCGCGGTCGGGGTCGTAGACGATGCCGTCATCGGGGCCGGCGTCCTGCTGCTCGGTCTCTTGCTGTTCGGGCGGTTGGGCGGGTTCGGGCTGCGGCTCGGCCTGTTGCTGGGCGGCGGGCTGCGCCTGCGGCTCAGGTTGGGCTTGCGGCTGGGGTTGGGGCGCGGGCTGTTCGACCTGTTGCTGCTGCGCCTGCTGGGGGGCGGCCTGCTGATCGGAGTCGCCGGAGCAGGCGGCGAGGGTCAGGGCGGCGGCAAGGGCGAGCGCGGCCAGCCGCGAGCGCCGATGTTCGCCGTTCAGGAATTCGGCCAGAAAGTTGTGCTGCAACAGGTTGTGCCGCAGCAGGTTGTGTCGCCAAAGGTTGTGCCGCAACATGCGCGCCCCATCGTCTCCGCCCTGCCCAACATATCAGCGGATCGGCGAGATGACCGCATCATGGCCGACACCATGGCCGACGCGGTGCATTGTATGGGGAATGAGCGCGCCCGTATAATGGCGGGCAGCCAGAGTTTGCGAGCGCGGGGAGAAGCGCGGTGGCCTACGAGATCGTCGAAACCTGCATCGGCTGCACGGCCTGCACGAATCGCTGCCCGACGAATGCGATCTGGGGCGAGCGGAACACGATTCACTACATCGACCCGGCGCTGTGCATCGACTGCGGGGCGTGCGGGGCGGTCTGCCCGGTGGAGTGCATTTTGGACGACGAGGGGGATATCTGCCGCAAGTTCGCGAAGAAGGAGTGGCCGAAGGCGGTGGTGGATCCGGACAAGTGCATCGGCTCGGGCTGCGAGCTGTGCATCAACGTCTGCCCGTTTGAGGCGCTGGAGCTGGACTTCACGGAGAGCGCGTCGGACTTTTTCGGGCAGGCGGTGGTGATCGAGAAGAACTGCACGGGCTGTCGGCTGTGCGAGCAGTCGTGCGGGTGGGACGCGGTGCATATTTTCCCGGAGCGCGAGCTGCTGAAGAAGCTGCACTATCCGGGGGACAAGCCGACGCCGGGGCAGGAGAAGTTCCTGCGGGGCAAGGCCGGCTCGGCGGTCTGAGCGGGCAGCTCGCCCCTCGGCGGCCAGCTTGATGCCGTGCCGGTGCGCGCCGAATGGGGGGCCGGCTGATGGTCACTGCTCCTGCGACGCCTGGGGTGGAGGAGTGGTACGCGATTCGTTTTCCGGCGGAGCTGCCGCTGACGGATGAGTTGCTGCTGCAGTTCGCGGCGGTCAACGAGCTGCGGTTCGAGCGT
This sequence comes from uncultured Dehalococcoidia bacterium, assembly GCA_958295515.1. GTDB lineage: Bacteria > Chloroflexota > Dehalococcoidia > Bin125 > Bin125 > CATQGW01. The sequence continues at coordinate 97,245 of CATQGW010000001.1, forward strand.
TCGGCGGAAGGGGCGATGGTCGTTGCGTCGTTTCCGGGCACGGACAGCGTGGTGGCGGAGTCGCTGATTCTGTTTCAGTTGATGGCGTGGGCGCAGCGTTTCGGCGGCTTTGCGCTTGGCTCGGGGGCGATGTATCGGCTGGCGGACGGGACGGTGCGGCTGCCGGACGCCTCGTGGTTGACGCAGGAGCAGTGGGACGGGCTGAGTGAGGAGGAGCATCGGGGGATCATGGGGTTCTGCCCGGCGTTCGTGCTGGAGGTGCGTTCGCGGGGGCAAGAGCTGAAGCGGCAGCGGGAGAAGATGGAGCGCTGGATGGAGTGCGGGGCGCGGCTGGGCTGGCTGGTGGATCAGCAGCAGAGTCGGCTGTGGGTCTATCGGGCGGGGCGGGAGCCGGCGGCGTTGGAGCGGCCGGGGGAGATCGGCGGGGCGCCGGAGCTGCCGGGGCTGGTGGTGGATCTGTCGAAGGTCTGGCGGTAGGGGCTGGGGGCTTGCGGGGTTCGATACCGTGGTGCGAGCACGGGGAAGCGCCGAGGAGCCGGCGCGGAGCGGACGGGGTGCATCGATGGTTTCTGCGCCTGCGCGGACCGCTGCCGACGATGCAGTCGAAATTTCCTTCCCGGCGGAGCTGCCGCTGACGGATGAGTTGCTGCTGCAGCTTGGGCTGGCGAATGATCACCTGCGTCTGGAGCGGTCTGCGGAAGGAGCGCTGATCATCACTCTGCCGCCTGGAACAGACAGTGCGAACGCCGAGAATCAGATTTCGCGCCAGTTGGGCAACTGGGCGGAGGCGGGTGAGGGGGTGGCGTTCGGCGCGAGCGGTACGTATGTGTGGCCGGACGGCACGGCGCACGCGCCGGATGCGTCGTGGATCACGCAGGCGCAGTGGGAGGCGCTCAGCGCGGACGAGCGCCGGGTGTTCATGCGGACTTGCCCGGTGTTCGTGGTGGAGGTGCGGTCGCCGAGTCAGACGCTGGCCAGCCAGCAGCGGCGAATGGAGCAGTGGATGGGGCTGGGGGTGCAGCTGGGTTGGCTTGTGGATCTCCGACGGAGCCGGCTGTGGGTCTATCGGGCGGGGCGGGAGCCGGCGGTGCTGGAGCGGCCGGGGGAGATCGGCGGGGCGCCGGAGCTGCCGGGGCTGGTGGTGGATCTGTCGAAGGTCTGGCGGTAGGGGCTGCGGGCTTGAGGGCGCTACTCGGAGTAGATTTGCTCGAGGAATGAGCGGTCGAGGGCTTTGTCGAGGTCGATGGGGCGCTCCATGGCTTCGTATTCGAGCAGGACATCCTGGAGTGCGGCGAACTGGTCGGTGGTGAACCAGCCGAGGCCGTTGTCGTCGGTGAGCGGGGAGATGGCGTTGGCGAGTTCGGTTTCGAGGATGAAGCGCTCGTGGACGAGGTCGGCTTCTTCGGGGATGAACTTGCGGGTGGATTCGATGGCGGCGGCGGGGTCGTCGAGGGCGAACTGGAAGGCGCGCAGGGTGGCGCGGAGGAAGCGCTCGACGCGCTCGCGATTTTGGTCGTCTTCGAGGTATTCCTCGGTGACGAGGTAGACGACGCCGAGGGTGGGGACGCCGTAATCGGCGGCTTCGAAGACGCGGATGTCCGCGCCCATGACGCGGGTGAGGGTGTCGGGTTCGTTGGAGAGGAAGACGGGGTAGACGTCGATCTCGCGCTCGACGACGACGACGGGGTTGAAGCCGACGGAGACGAGTTCGAAGTCGTCGGTGGTGAGGTCGTGGGCGTGGATCATGGCGAGGAATTCGGCTTGGACCTGTCCCTTGAAGCCGATCAGCCGGTCGGCGAAGTCGGCGGGGGAGGTGATGCCGCTGTCTTCGAGGACGACGTAGCCGAAGTCGCCGCGTTGGCCGAAGAGGGAGACGGCGACGAACGGGGCGTCGGAGTCGGCGCGCAGTTGCATCATTTCCGAGGCGGGCAGGGTGGTGATGTCGATCTCGCCGGAGAGCGTGAGGCTTTTGTGTTCGCCGGTGGCGGCATGGGAGATTTCGACGGTGAGTCCTTCGTCGGCGAAGAAGCCCTGGTCTTCGGCGACGTAGACGGCGACGAAGGGGAGGTTGGCCTGGGGTCGGAAGCCGCCCATGTAGCGGATGGTGAGTTGTTCGGGTTCGTCGTCGCCGCAGGCGGCGAGAGCGGCGGCGAGGAAGCCGAGCAGGGCGAGGGCGGCGAGCAGCAGGAGGCGCAGGCGGGTGGAGGGAACGGGCACGGGCGTACTCCAGGGGGCGGGGGCGTCCGGAGAATTTCAGAGGCCGGCCGGCGATCCGGAGTCACTTCCGCGGGGTTGCCACGGCGATAGCGACCGTTAGGAAGCGTAGGGGTGGGGTGGGTTTGGCGCTACGCCTCGCTGCGCCGCTCGGCGGCGTGCAGGTCGCGCAGGACGGCGGTCTTGTACCACCAGCCGTCGACGGCGTCGCGGCGGAACTCGGCGATCAGGCGGTGCTCGTGGCGGACTTTGAGGTCGGTGCCGAGGTCGACGTCGTCGCCTTCGAGTTCGAGGACGAGGCCGTCGGCGCTGAATTTGATGACGACGATGTCGGTCTCGGTGGGCGCCTGTCGGCGCGGCAGGCGTCGTTCGGCCTCGGCGGCGGCGACGCGGGGGGATTCCTCGTCCTGCGCGGGGTCGTCGGGCTGGGGCTGTTCTTGCTCGTCGCTCATGGTTGCCTCCAGATCAGATATTGGCGGAAGAGCGGTCGATGCGCCAGGACCAGAGGCGCTCGCAGATGATCAGTGCGGTGGAGAGGGTGACGCCGAGGACGGTGAGCATCATGACGGCGGCGAAGACTTTGTGCAGGCGGACTTCGTTCTGCTCGATCCAGATGACGGAGCCGAGGCCGCCCTGGCCGGCGGTGAAGAATTCGGCGACGACGGCGCCGATCAGGCTGAGGGTGACGGAGATTTTGAGCGCGGCGAAGAGGAAAGGGATGGCGGCGGGCATGCGCAGCCGCCAGAAGATTTCGCGCTGGGAGGCGTGGACGCTGCGGAAGAAGTCGTGCATGCGTGGGTCGATGTCGCGGAAGCCGGCGATGGCGTTGACGAGCACGGGGAAGTAGGTGATCAGGGCGGCGATGGTGACTTTGGGTTCCCAGCCGTAGCCGAGCCAGACGATCAGGAGGGGGATGACGGAGACGACGGGGGTGACTTTGACCATGATGGCGACGGGCAGGACGGCGCGTTCGAGCAGTTGGGAGTGTGCGACGCCGGCGGCGAGCAGGGTGGCGACGGCGGTGCCCACGGCGAGGCCGCCGACGGAGACGGCGAGGGTGCGCATGCCCTCGGAGAAGTAGCGGGAGAATTCGCTGAAAAATTCCTCGATCACGACGGTGGGGCGGGGCATCACGAACTCGCTGATGTCGGCGGCGCGCACCCAGACTTCGACGGCGACGCCGGCGAGCAGGAGGGCGATCAGCGGGGGCAGCAGCCAGGGCAGGGCGGCGACGGGATCGGGCAGCGCGAGCGGCGGACGCCGCGCGGAGGGCTGGGGGATGGTGGGGGCGGTCACGCGGTCGCCGGGATCGGACCGGCGGCGCGCAGGGCGGCGCGCACGGCGGCGGCGTCTTCGAGGAAGCGGGGCGACTGCTCGTGCTCGGGGGTGCGGGGGCGGGGGCTGTGGATGGGGAGGTCGGCGACGATCTCTCCCGGTCGGGGGGACATGACGAGTACGCGGTCGGCGACGGCGACGGCTTCGCTGACGCTGTGGGTGACGAAGATCGCGGAGCGCCCGCGCTCGGCCTGGGTGGGGGCGACGGACCAGAGGTCGAGCAGCTCGTAGCGCATCTGCTCGCGGGTCATTTCGTCGAGGGCGGCGAAGGGTTCGTCCATCAGCAGGAGTGGGGGGTCGAGGGCGAGGGCGCGGGCGATGGCGACGCGCTGCTGCATGCCGCCGGAGAGCGCATCGGGGCGGAAGTGGCGGAACTCTTCGAGTCCGATGAGTTCGATCAGCTGATCGATAGAGACGCCGTCGCGGGTGCGGGCGGCGTTGAGCTCGCGTCCGAGGCGGATGTTGGCTTCGACGTCGCGCCAGGGCAGGAGGGCGGGTTCCTGGAAGACGAGCCCGAGCTCTTTGAGGCGCTGAGCTTCGAGCGGTTCGTCGCCGAAGATCGAGATTTCGCCGGAGGTGGGGGGGTGCAGGCCGGCGATGATGCGCAGCAGGGAGGTTTTGCCGCAGCCGCTGGGACCGACGAGCGAGACGAACTGACCGGCGGGGATGGTCAGGGTGGTGGGCGCGACGGCCTCGAGGGGTTGGCCGTCGGCGGCGAGGTAGCTGAGCGAGACATTGCGCAGATCGACCGCGTCGCCGCTCGGGGCCATCGGGTTTCCTCTGATATCGTGCGCGCGGCGCGGCATGGCGACATGTCGAATATGGGGATCATACGCCCAGCCCCTGCGAACGGGAGCGCGCATGGCGACGATTGGCTTTATTGGCGGGACGGGCCCTGAGGGTTTGGGGCTGGCGATGCGTCTGGCGCTGGCGGACGATCGGGTGCTGATCGGCTCGCGGCGTCCGGATCGGGCGGAGGCGGCGGCGCAGCAGGTGCGCGAGGCGCTGGCGGCGGTGGGGCGCGAGGCTGATGTGGGCGGGGGGGTGAACCGCGATGTGGTGCGGGAGGCGGAGATTGTGGTGATTGTGGTGCCGTTTGACGGTCATGAGGCGACGCTGAATGATCTGCGCGAGGAGATTGGGGGGAAGATTGTGGTGGATGCGGCGGTGCCGCTGGCGTTTGTGGGCGGGCAGCCGGGGATCGCGGCGGTGGAGCAGGGCAGCGCGACGGAGCAGGCGCAGGCGCTGCTGCCGGAGGCGCGGGTGATTGGCGCATTCCATAATCTCAGCGCGCGCAAGCTGCAGGCGCTGGAGGATGAGATGGCGGGCGATGTGCTGATCACGGGGGACGACGCGGAGGCGAAGCAGGCGGTGATGGAGCTGGTGGAGCGGATGCCGCGGCTGCGTCCGGTCGACGCGGGCGCGCTGGCGATGTCGAGCTTTGTGGAAGGATTGACGGCGCTGCTGCTGAGCATCAACCGGCGCTACAAGTCGCAGGCGGCGGTGCAGGTGGTGGGGATCGAGTGAGCGCGCCCTCCGAATACCGGGTGTTTGCGGTGGGTGGGATACCGGAGGTCGCGGAGGGCGACGATTTGGCGGCGCTGATCGACACGGCGCTGCTGGCGCAGGAGACGCCGCTGGAGCGCGGCGATGTGCTGGTGGTGACGCAGAAGATCGTCTCGAAGGCGGAGGGGCGGGTGATTCGGCTGGATGATGTGGAGGCGGGGGAGTTCGCGGCGGAGTGGGCGGCGGCGTGGGAGAAGGACGCGCGGGCGGTGGAGCTGGTGCTGCGGGAGTCGGCGCGGATCGTGCGGATGGCGCGGGGGCTGATCTTGTCCGAGACGCGGCATGGCTGGGTCTGCGCGAACGCGGGGGTGGATCAGTCGAATGTGGGCGGCGGCGAGGCGGTGGCGCTGCTGCCGCTTGATTCGTCGGCGTCGGCGGCGCAAATTCGGGCGGGTCTGCGGGAGCGGGGGCAGCCGGATGTGGCGGTGATTGTGACGGACACGTTCGGGCGTCCGTGGCGTCAGGGGCTGACGAATGTGGCGATTGGGGTGAGCGGGATGGCGCCGATTCAGTCCTACATCGGCGAGTACGACGACCAGGGCTACGACCTGCGGGTGACGGAGATGGCCTGGGCGGATGAGTTCGCGTCGGCGGCGGAGCCGGTGATGAACAAGTTGGATCGGGTGCCGGTGGCGGTGATTCGCGGGCTGGACATTCCGGTCGTCGAGGCGGATCACACGGCGCTGCTGCGCCCGCCCGAGCAGGATTTGTTCCGCTAGGGTTTGCGGAGAGCACAGATCGGCAGCAGTCAGCAGTAAGGAGCGGCGTCATGGTGGAGTGGACGAGCGAAATCACGGCGGTCTTCGACCAGCCCATCGAGCAGGTCTGGGACTATGTGAGCGATGTGCGCAACCAGGATCACTGGGTGATCGACATGTCGGACTCGAGCGTGGTCGGCGGGGGCGAGATTGGGTTGGGGGCGGAGGTGATCGGGAGCGTTGGCGGGAAGGAGCGGGTGACGGCGACGATTACGGTGTTCGACGCGCCGGAGCGGGTCTGCTGGGAGGCGCCGGAGGCGAAGATCGCCTACCGCACGGAGATCAGGCTTCGCCCGGAGGGGGAGGGCACGCGCTTCCACTACGCGGTGACGATCACCAGTCAAGGCGCGCTGCAGGCGCTGATCTTCGGGCCGCTGCGGCCGCTGGCGAATCTGAAGGCGCGCGGGATGCTGCGGCAGGAGATCGTCCACCTGCGCGCGGCGCTGGCCGCCGTGCGGACCACGTAGCGCAGGCCGCGTAGCGCAGAGCGCAGAGCGCGCAGGCGATGGTCAGCATCAGCGCGTCCGCGGAGTTGGAGATCGCCCGCCCGATCGAGGAGGTCTGGGCGTATGTGAGCGATGTGCGCCACCAGGACGCCTGGGTGGATGGGATGTCGGAGTCGGAGCTGGTGGGGGATGGTGAGGTGCGGCGGGGGTCGGAAATTCGCGGGGTGTACACATATGGCGGGGGCAGCGCGCCGGTGACGATGACGGTGACGGAGTTTCGGGCGCCGCGGCTTTTGGCGTTCGAGGCGTCGGAGGGTCCGTTTCCGTTTCGCGGGGCGCTGGAGTTGGATCGGCGGGGCAGCTCGGCGACGTATGTGCGCAACACGATGACGGCGGGCAGCGACCATGTGTTTACGACGTTGATGTTTCGGTTGCTGCCGTTTGTGGTTCGTCCGATGATGGCGAAGCAGTTGCGCAAGGAGTTGGGTCAGCTGAAGGCGATTTTGGAGGGTGGGGAGTAGGCGAGGGTTTGGGGCCTACTTGCAGAGATTTTCGATGGTGTCGGGTAGGCGGAGTTCGATGCCGGTGACATCGGAGCCGCTGACCCGAATCGGTCTGCCCGTCCCACCCAACGAGCAACTGCCGAACCAGTGAAAGTAACCGTTGGGGAGCCAAGCGCCGAGCGTATAAGCGCCGTCGCTCGGTACGCGGATCACAAAGCGACCGTTCGCGTCAGTCGGGACACTGCTGTAGAAGTCGTCGGGGCGATTCACATGGATCCATTTCCCGGCCAGCGGCGCGCCGGCTGCACCGACGACCCGGCCGGAGATCCGGTGCGCGCACATATCGGCGGGGATCTGCCGGGGGTTGAGTTGCACACTACGGCCTTCGACGCGCACGGTGGAGCGTTCGCTGAACGTAGTCGTGAAGCCGTCCCTGCTGAAGTAGATGGTGCAACCTTCGAGTTTGAGCCAGAGGCGGTATCTGCCTTCCGTGGGGGCGTCGACAACGAACATGCCGGTGTTATCGGTCCATCCACTCCCAGCAGCACACTTGTCTTCCACTTCGCGGCAAGCCAAGACCCTGGTATGGGCGAGCGGCTGGCCGTCCGCGGTCGTGATGGCACCTAAGATGAATATCCTTTCCTGCGCCAGCTCGCGCTGCCAAGTTTCGAAGTCGGCGTAGAATTCTTCTACGGAACGGCCGAAGACTTCTTGAAATGCGCCGCGCCACCCCCAAGATGATGCCTCAAAACCAAGGCGTCGCCAGAATTCAACCCAAGAGTCGGGACCGGCTGCTGTGGTTAGCTGATCTACTGCCAGCCACCCAAGATCGTACTCCCAGAATCCATTTTCAGGCTTGATTTCGAAGCTCTGGAGCGCCGGCGTGAAGATCGTGATCAAGGACTGCATAGCTTCTCGCCAGTCCTGCCAGGTCAGTTGATCGTCCATCACCCAGTGTTCGTCCTGGCCCCACATCGCCGTTCCTTCGACGAGCCAGTCGGCAGCCCGACGACCGTTGGACAGCTGGCGTTGCAATATGTGGAAATACTCGTGCGTGAGGAGGGAGCGGCCCCGCGCGATTTCGGAGGTCGATAGATCGTCCGGCCAAAAAGATTGCGTCAAGACGATCGACCTGCCGGCCCAACCGCCCCTGCTGTTCCAACGTACACGTATAGAGGCTTCATACGCGTCGTCAACCTCTCGCCCATCGTCCTTGTAGGCCTGAATCAAGGCGTCCACATTCTCTGCGACGTAGACCGTGAAATCCGGGTCCGCCTGGATGCTGTACTGCTCCCGGTAGAAGGACAGCACCGCCTCCAGGTCCTCGCGCACGCGGGTCTGTAGCACCTGCGATGCGCCGCCGGGAAAGACCAGTCGCGGGAGGATGTCGGTGGGCTGGAGCCAGTTGACCGAGCGGCTGACCTCCACCCACAGGGCTTCGCCGCGACGCACGCCTGTGGACTCGGCCTCCTCGCCGCTGGTGTCGGCGATGACCTGGGCAGAACGCTCGGGGGAGGTCCAGGTTGCCCATTGTTGGGTGGCGGCGTCCCAGCGGCGGATGGAGCGCAGGGACCAGCCGATGCTTTTGGCGACGTTCTCGATGGGGGCTCCGTCCGCGCCGCTCCAGGCGACGAGGTTCCAACCCGTTCGCAGGCGGACGAGGCCGCGCGTCGGCTCGGTCGAGCGCTCCCATGCGACGGGCGCGTCGCCGCTGAGCTGCATGCGCAGGCCCATGCCGGCGGTGACGCGGCCCAGGCCGCCCAGCCATTCGGGGGCGTTGCGGGCGGCGACGATCCATTCGTCGAATTCGGCGTCCCAGGCCCAGACGGCTTCGAGCTGCGGGATTTCGCGGAAGAGCTGGGAGACGGGCGTGGGTTCGCCGACCCAGCCGATCAGGTTGACGCCGGGGTGTAGGCGGGTTGCGGTTTGGGGGTCGGCGGGTTCGTCGGCGCTGGCGAGTCCGGCGGTGAGCCAGAGGGCGAGGGCGAGCGCGGCGAGGACGAGGGCGCGGATGGGGGTCATTGGGGGGATGATAGGGGTAGGGGCGGGTCCATCCGTCATTGCCGCGTGCCGCCGCGGCAATCTCGTGGTGCGGGCGTTGGGGTTGGTGCTGGGGACGGCGTTGGTGCTGCTCACGGCGGGATACCCGTGGCAAGCACGGGTATGACGAATTTAGGGCGCGGGTGTGGCGGCATCCTCCTCCGTCATTGCCGCGCGCCGCCGCGGCAATCTCGTGGTGCGAGCGTTGGGGTTGGTGGTGGGGACGGCGTTGGTGCTGCTCACGGCGGGATGCCCGTGGCAAGCACGGGTATGACGAATCTAGGGCGCGGGTGTGACGAGTTTAGGGCGCGGGTGTGACGAATTTAGGGCGCGGGTGTGACGGGAGGGGGGTGGGGTGTGGCGGCCTCCTCCTCTGTCATTGCCGCGCGCCGCCGCGGCAATCTCGTGGCGCGGGCGTTGGGGTTGGTGCTGGGGACGGCGTTGGTGCTGCTCACGGCGAGATACCCGTGGCAAGCACGGGTATGACGAATTTAGAGCGCGGGTATGAGGAATTTAGGGCGCGGGTGTGACGAATTTGGGGCGCGGGTATGACGGAAAGGAGGTGGGGGTGTGGCGGCATCCTCCTCCGTCATTGCCGCGCGCCGCCGCGGCAATCTCGTGGTGCGGGCGTTGGGGTTGGTGCTGGGGACGGCGTTGGTGCTGCTCACGGCGTCATACCCGTGGCAAGCACGGGTATGACGAATTTAGAGCGCGGGTGTGACGAATTTAGGGCGCGGGAATGGGGGGAAGCGTGCGGCGGGCGGGTCTCCGATAATGTGGGGGGATGCAGCGGAACTTGGATGATGCGCCGATTGTTGTGATTGGGGGGGGGCTGGCGGGGCTGGCGGCGGCGTTGGATTTGGCGCAGGGGGGGCGGCGGACGCTGCTCTTTGAGCGGCGATCGTTTGCGGGGGGTAAGGCGTTCTCGTTTACGGACCCGCAGCATGATGTGGTGCTGGACAATGGGCAGCATCTGACGATGCGCTGCTGCACGGCGTTTGACGGCTTTTTGCGGCGGATTGGGCTGCGCGAGATTGTGCGCTACCAGCGCGCGCTGAATGTGCGGGTGATCGACCCGGGCAGCGGGATGGGCAGCAATATTGCGTCGTTGGGAGCGCCGTTTCCGGCGCCGCTGCATTTGGCCTGGTCGATCTTCAACTACCGACACCTGGATCTGCTGGCGCGCGCGCGGATTGGGCGGGCGGTGTGGGCGATGCGGGGCATCGGGGAGGCGGAGCGGCGCGAGCTGGACCGTCGCTCGTTTGAGGAGTGGTTGCGCGGCCACGGGCAGACGGGGCGGGTGATTGAGCGCTTCTGGGATCTGATCATTCTGCCGACCTGCAATGACTCGTCGGCCAATGTGAGCGCGGCGCAGGCGGTGCAGGTTTGCCAGACGGGCTTTCTGCGGCATCCCCGCGCGGCGGACATTGGGCTCTTTCGCCGCGGGCTGGGGGAAGTGGCGGATACGGCGCTGGCGCGGGTTCGCGCGGCGGGCGCGGAGGCGCGGCTGGGCGAGCGGGTTGAGCGGATTGAGCTGGTGGAAGGGCGCGCCACGGCGGTACATACGGGCGGCGGGGAGCGGGTGGCGGTGAGCGGGGTGGTGCTGGCGCTGCCGCCGCAGCAGGCGCTGGCGGTGCTGCCCGCCGAGCTTCGCCTGCGCGAGCCGTTTTGGCGGTTGGCGCAGTTCACGACCAGCCCGATTGTGAATGTTCACCTGAAGTGGAGCGCGCCGATCATGCGGCGCGATTTCGCGGCGGTGCTGGATCCCAATGTGCAGTTCATCTTCAACCGCAGCCGGTTGCACGGCTGGTCGGGCCCGGAGCAGTGGGTGACCTGCTCGCTGAGCGGGGCGCATGAGGCGATTGAGCTGGCGCAGGAGGAGATCGTGGCGCGGGCGCAGAGCGGTCTGCGTCGGGCGCTGCGGCGGGCGCGGGAGGCGGAGGTGCTGGCGGCGCGGGTGGTGAAGGAGAGTGAGGCGACGTTCCGCCCTGCGCCGGGCATCCTCGCGCACCGGGTGGGGGCGCGCACGCCGATTGCCAATTTGGCGCTGGCGGGGGCGTGGACCGACACGGGCTGGCCGGCGACGATGGAGTCGGCGGTGCGCAGCGGTCAGGCGGCCGCCGCGGCTATGCTGGCGACGACGTGAGCAGCGCGGCCTGGGCGTCGCAACTGCGATGACGGGGAGCGCCATGAGTACGGAGCGACGCGAAGTCCGCAGCAGGACTGACTACGAAGATCGGTTCGGCTATTGCCGCGCGGTGCGCACCGGCCCGCTCGTGACGGTCGCCGGGACCGTCGCGACGGAGCCGGACGGGACGGTGACGGACGGCGATGCGGGGGCGCAGACGGTACGGATTTTCGAGATCATCTCGGAGGCGCTGACGGCGCTGGACGCGTCGATGGATCAGGTGGTTCGGATCCGGATGTTCGTGGTGGATATGAACGATTGGGCGGCTGTGGCGGAGGTTGTCCGAGGGAGCTTCGGGGACTCGCGCCCGACGGCGACGATGGTGGAGGTGACGGCGCTGATGGAGCCTTCGATGCTGGTTGAGGTTGAGATGGACGCCTGGTCGCCGCTGGACGATTAGGGGCGCACGGCGCTTCGTCCACGCGCGGCCCGCAGCTCGTTCACTCTACGCAGGAGCTGGGGTTCGGCGGCGAGCAGCTTCGACAGCTGATTGGTTGAGCAGCCGACCGCGGCGGCGGTATCGGCGAGGCCGGCCTCGTATGCCTCGAACAGGTCGAGTAGATGCTGCGCGCCGGTCCAGAAGTCGCGATGGCGCGGACCGATCCGCTCGCGGCGGCGGGGCAGGATGCGTTCGAGCGCGGGCGGGGGATGGTAGGGGTCCAGATCGACGGGACGGCGCAGTTCGAGGGCGATCGTGCGGCGCAAGCGTTGCAGCGCCATTTCGCGGTTGCGGGCCTGTGAGCGGCGCTCGGAGGCCTGGCCGGCCAGGCCGGTGGGGGAATGCACCAGTCGCACGGCGGTGTCGCGGCGGTTGCGGTGCTGCCCGCCGGGGCCGGAGACGCGGAAGCGGTCGAAGCGGCACTGCGAGAGCAGCTCCGCGTCGGTCAGCGCCAGCCAGTCTGTGCTTGTCACGCGGTCAGGCTATCGGCGGCCATCTATGCTGCGTTCCTGCGAACGCGGGAATGATGCAGGCGGGGAGGCCGCAGCGATGACCGAAGCAGCGCCGCGCGACGGAATCGCGAATGTCAACGGGCTGGATTTGCACTACCTCGACTGGGGCGGAGAGGCGGATACGGCGGCGGTTGCGCTGCACGGTTTTGCGCTGAACTGCCGCTCCTGGGACGAAGTTGCGCCGGCGCTCTCGGCGCAGCTGCACTGGTATGCGCTGGACCAGCGGGGACACGGCCTCTCGGCGCGCGCCGACGAGCTGAGCGATTACTCGCGCGATCACATGGCGGATGACATCGCGGGCTTTATCGAAGCCGCGGGGCTGGACCGTCCGGTGGTGGTGGGGCACAGCATGGGCGGGATGAATGCAATGACTTTCGCCAGCCGTCACCCCGACGCGCTGCGGGCGCTGGTGCTGGTGGATGTGGGGCCGGAGGTCTCGGTGGACGGGGCGCAGCAGGTGCGGCAGTTTGTGGCGGGGCCTTATGAGATGGACTCGCTCGAGGCCTGGGTGGATCACACGCACCAGTACTATCCGTACCGCTCGAAAGAGGGCATTCGTCGGCGGCTGGCGGTCTCGCTGCGGGAGACGGCGGAGGGAAAGCTGGCCAAGCAGTTCGACGCGCGCTTCCGGCAGGCGGAGTTCCGGGGCGTGGCGGACAGCCGCAGCGATATCTGGGAGACGGCTCGCGGTCTGCGCTGCCCGACGCTGCTGCTGCACGGGGAGAAGAGTCCGGTGCTGAAGCGCGAGCAGGCGGAACGCTTCGCGGAGGCGGTGGAGACGGTGCGGCTGGTGTCGATTGCGGAGGCGGGGCACTCGGTGGCGGGCGACCAGCCGCAGGCCTTCGCGGAGGCGGTGCGCGCCTTCCTCGCCGAACTCGGCTGAGGCGGATGGCCGCCCCGCGCCGACGGCGGCGGCGCAAAGCGGCCATCGTGATTCCGATCATCGGCGCGATTCTCGGCTTCGCCGGGGCGCTGGCGATCCTCAGCGCGCTCAACATCGGCGGCGGTGGAGAGGAATACCCGCCGGGCTACTTCGGCGATATTCTCCGCCTCTCCGCCGAGGCCGACGCGGAGCTGGCGGAGATTATGCCGGTGGAAGTGGGGGCGGCCTGCCGCGACGGCGAAGAGGCGGCTTGTCGGGTGCGGCGGGAGCATCTGCGTCGAGGGGTGCCTCGCTGGCTGGAGCTGCGCGATGATCTGTTCGCGCTTGACGTGCCCGAAGCGGCGGAGGGTTGGCACCGGCGCTATCTGGTGGCTGTGGCTCATTTGGCTGGGGGATTCAATGCTCAGCTTCAGGCGCTGCTGGAGAATGATCGTGGGGGCTACCTTGGGGCGCTTGAGCGCACGCGGGAGGCTAGTGATCTTGAGCGCGCGCTGACGGAGGAGTTCAACCGGCGCTTTGCGCAGGAATTGGGTGGGTGAGGGGGGGGTTGGGGGGTGGGGCGGGGGGACTTCTCGTCATTCCCGCTGCCCTCCCCGTCATTCCCGCGTACGCGGGAATCTCGGCGCGTGGCTTCGGAGGTTGCGCGGGGGGGGATTCCCGCGTTCGCGGGAATGACGGAAGGGGAGGAGGCGAGAATGACGGGAGCTTTGGGGCGCGGGTGTGGCGGGGCGGGGCGAAGGGGTTGGGGGCTTAGGTGAGGTGGTCCTCGAAGTCGTCTTGGGGGGGTGTTGGGGCGGAGGCGCTGAGGTCGGCGGGGGGGCGGCGGCGGGTTGGTTCGGGGAGGGCGATGATCCGCTCGCGTAGGGCTGCTACCTCTTCGGGCGTGGCCGGATCGAGGATGACTACTGCCAGGCCGGAGTCGCGCAGGACCTGGAGGTCGCCGTTGGAGATGTCGGGGGGTGTCTGTAGGGCGAAGGGGGCGTCGAGCAGCACTGCGACGCGGCGCAGGCGCAGGAGGTCGTTGAGCGCGAGCGGCAGTTGGGGCGTGGGGAGGATCGCCAGAATGGGGCGCAGCGCGGCGAGCGCGCGGGCGTCGTCGGGCTCGGGGAGCTGGTCGTCCAGCTGGAGCGCGAAGTCGATCTCGGCGTTGGCTACGGCGTCGCCGCGCGACTGGCCGGGGCGGAACGCGACGAAGGCGAGGCCGGCCTCCTGCGCGGACTGCATGGTTTCGGCGGTCAAACCGTCCACCTCCAGCCCGCAGAGCGGGCGGTCGACGGTGATTCGCTGCTTGGGCGGCTCGCTGAAGATGCAGACATCGTGTCCGGCGACGGGTCCGCGGGTGGCGATCAGGATGGAGGGCGGGGGCGGGTCTTTGGCGGCGCGAAAGCCGATCGGACGGGTGGGCTGGCGTTGATTGCCTCGGCGAATGCGGTCGGAGGGCATCGGCGACGGTTCCGTTGGGCGGCGCTCAAGCGGCGGCGCGGGCTTGCGGCTCAGCCTACCGCGCCTACCGCCGATCGGTGAACCGCGCGCTATCCCGCGCGTGCGGATTTCGGCTACCGTTCGGCGTGCGGGCAACGGGAGGGCGGAGCGATGGACGCGAGTGAATGGCTGGCGCAGCCGTGGGGCGAGGGGGCGCTGGAATGGGCCTCGGTGGTGCTGCGGATTGCGCTGGGGGTGATCTTCATTGACGCCGGGCTGGGCAAGTTTCGGCGGGGAATCGGGGGCTTCAGCGGCTGGCTCGCGGAGCTCGGGGTGCCGATGGCGCGGGTGGCCGGTCCGGGCGTGGCGGCGCTGGAGTTGATCGGCGGGCTGATGCTGCTGGCCGGTCTGCTGACCAGCTGGATCGCGATTCCGCTGGCGGCCAACATGGTGGTGGCGACGTGGGTGCAGAAGTTCAAGAACAATGCGCCGTTCCAGGGCGGTGATGTGCAGGGCTACGAGCTGGATGTGCTGATGGTCTTCGCCTGCGTGGCGCTGATTCTGCTGGGCGGAGGGCCGTTGTCGCTGGACTCCGTGATTTTGTGAGCGGCGCCGTTGCGCAGGCGGGCGGCGATCCTGCGATACTGCGGGCGCACAACTGCGGGAGACATGACTGCCGGGCGCGACTGTCAGGCAGGCCGCTGAGGAGGTATCTGCAATGCATGACCTGGTGATTCGGAACGGGTTGGTGGTGGACGGGACAGGCGCGGCGGCGCGGCGCGCCGATGTCGCCATCGACGATGGGCTGGTCTCGATCGTCGGCGAGGTGGCCGACGCGGGGCGCGAGGAGATCGACGCCGAAGGGAAGCTGGTGACGCCGGGCTTTGTGGATATCCACACGCACTTCGACGGGCAGATCACCTGGGATCCGCTGCTGACGCCGTCGTTCTGGCATGGCGTGACGACGGTGGTGATGGGCAACTGCGGGGTGGGCTTTGCGCCGGCCGCGCCCAACCGCCGCGACTGGCTGATTGGTCTGATGGAGGGTGTGGAGGACATCCCCGGCAGCGCGCTGGCGGAGGGGATGCAGTGGGGCTGGGAGTCGTTCCCGGAGTACCTCGACTATCTGGAGACGCTGCCGAAGGCGATCGACATCGGTACGCAGGTGCCGCACGGCGCGGTGCGCGCCTATGTGATGGGTGAGCGCGGCGCGTCCAACGAGGACGCGAACCCCGAGGACATCGTGGAGATGGCGGCGATTGTCAGGGAGGGGATCGAGGCGGGGGCGCTGGGCTTTTCGACCTCGCGCACGCTGGCGCACCGGGCGATCGACGGGGAGCCGGTGCCGGGCACCTTTGCCGCGGAGGATGAGTTGTTCGGGATTGGCCGCGTGCTCGGCGAGTTGGGCACGGGCATCTACGAGGTTGCGCCGGCGGGGGTGACGGGCGACGACGCGAATGCGCCGGCGCTGGAGATCGCGTGGATGCGCAAGCTCTCGGCGGAAATCAGCCGCCCGGTGACCTTTGCGATGGTGCAGTTCGACAACGAGCCGGACGCCTGGCGCGGGGCGTTCGACGCCTCGCTGGAGGCGCTCGAAGAGGGCGCGGAGATTTACCCGCAGGTGGCGGCGCGGGGCATTTCGCTGCTGTTGACGCTGCGCGGGCGGCACCCGTTCATCCACTCGGCGTCCTACCGCGAGCTGGACGGCCTGGACTGGAGCGAGCGGGCAGAGCGGATGCGCGATTCGCAGCTGCGCGAGAAGATTCTCGGCGAGGTTTCCTCGCCCGACGCGGCGCTGGGCTTCCTGATGTGGAACAAGCTCTACCCGATGAGCGATCCGCCCAACTACGAGCCGGAGCCGTCGGAGACGATTGAGGCGCGGGCTGAGGCGGCAGGCGTGACGCCGCTGGAGTTCGCCTACGACTTCCTCTGCGAGGGCGAAGGGGACAACGTGCTGTTCGCGCCGCTGTTCAACTACGCGAACGGTGATTTGGAGCCGACGCGGGAGATGCTGCTGCATCCGCGCAGCGCGGTGGGGCTGTCGGACGGTGGGGCGCACTGCGGGGTGATCTGCGACGCGAGCATGCCGACCTTCATGCTGACGCACTGGACGCGCGACCGCGAGCGCGGGGAGCGCCTGCCGCTGGAGTGGATC
This sequence comes from uncultured Dehalococcoidia bacterium, assembly GCA_958295515.1. Taxonomy (GTDB): domain Bacteria; phylum Chloroflexota; class Dehalococcoidia; order Bin125; family Bin125; genus CATQGW01. The sequence goes on from CATQGW010000001.1 coordinate 113,706, forward strand.
GTGAAGCGGATGACGCAGGACACGGCGCAGCTGTACGGCCTGGGGGACCGCGGGGTGCTGGAGCCGGGCAAGAAGGGCGACGTGAACGTGATCGACTACGAGGCGCTGCAGCTGGAGCGCCCGGAGGCGCGGCACGATCTGCCGACCAACGCGATGCGTCTGGTGCAGCGGTCGCGGGGTTACGTCGCCACGGTGGTGTCGGGCGAGGTGATCAGCCGCCACGGCGAGGAGACGGGAGCGCGTCCGGGGCAGTTGATTCGCGGCGCGCGCTGAGCGCGAGCAGGATCCGCAACAGGCGGGACGCGGTGCGTCCCGCCTGTTGCGCTCGGTTCCATATGCCGCAATCCCCGATCGAGCGCATTGTCGTCTCGCGCGTCGCGCACCAGCTGGTTGTGCAGCGGCTGGTAGAGCGCGTCTACGACCGGCGGATTATCAGTAACGTTGAACGCGGCGCGTATGTGGAGTGCCTGATCGAGCTTGCGCTCAGCGAGCTGCGCCCGCCCTGGTCGCTGACCGATACCTGGGCCTCGTGGGACCTCGAACAGTCCGAGAGCGGGGCGCGGATTGAGATTAAGCAGTCGGCAGCGCTGCAAACCTGGGCGGCGCCCAGCGCCAAATCCTCGCCGACCTTCGATATCGCGGCGCGCAGCGGCTACTACACCGAGGGCGACAACGAGTGGATTGAAACGGAGGCTCCGCAGCGGCACGCCGATCTCTACGTAATGGCGCGTCACGATGAAGACGACCCGCGGGTTGCGGACCAGCGTCTGCCCGACCAGTGGGCGTTCTACGTCGTGCCGGAGCACCGCCTGCCGGGGCAGAAGAGCATCAGCCTTAATCCTCTGCGGCGGCTCGCCGAGCCGTGCGGGTTTGACGAGTTGGCGGAAGCGGTGGCGCGGGCGGTGGCGGGGCTGCCGAGCCTCAAGGCGGATCAACGCAGCCGTTCGGTGTCGTAACCGCTGATCTTGGTTTGGGGAACGGCTTTCCGTCGGCTCTCTATCCAACATTCGGGTATGCTGCGGGCGCTGAGATGGGGATGCGATGGCCGAGCGCTCCGTGCATGAGATCATCGTGGAGCGTCTTGTGGAGCGCGTGTATCAGCAGCCGCTGATTGAGAATGTCTACCGCGGCGACTACGTGGAGTACATGGTCGCGCTGGCGCTGGGTCAGGCGTGGCGGCTGACTGCTCCCTGGACGTCGTGGGATTTGGAGCATGCGGCGTCGGGCGCGCGGCTGGAGGTGAAGCAGTCGGCGGCGCGGCAGACGTGGAGCGAACAGTCGGTGACGGTGGAGCACCCGCGCCGCCCGCGATTTGATATCGCGCCGCACTGCGGCTACTACACCGGCGGCGGCTCGGACTGGGTTGACACGCCGTTGCAGCGCCAGGCGGACCTCTATGTGTTCGCCTGGCACGCCGAGCGCAATGTGGAGTTGGCCGACCACCGCCGTCCGGAGCAGTGGCGCTTTTTCGTGGTCGCCGAGCACCGACTGCCGCGCCGGCAGAAGAGCATCGGGCTGCGTCCGCTGCGGCGCATTGCCAGCTGCTGCAACTACGCGGCGCTCGCCGACCAGGTGGCCGCCACCGCCCACCTGCTGCGGCTCAAAGTCCAACGCCGCGAGCGAAGGCTCTGACGCATTTTGACCAGAGGGGACATGTTGTGGGAACGACGCCCTGCGCGTCGTTGCCCTTGCAAAGGATACAGAACGTCTGTACTATTCGTGCATGCTGCAACTCTCTCTGCTGGACCCCAACCCATCGGATCGGCGGCCGGCGCGGGTGGGCGGGGCGACAATTGACTATGCGGATGCGAGCGCGATTCTGACGCGGCCGACGGGGCGGTTGCGGGGCAGCATCGACTTTACGCTCAACCCTTATCAGGGTTGCAGCTTCGCCTGCTCCTACTGCTACGCGGCGTTTTTCGTGGCCGACGAGGGGCAGCGCGAGCGCTGGGGCGAGTGGGTGCGGGTGAAGACGAACGCGGTCGAGCGGCTGCGCGCGATGCGGGTCGATCTGCGGCGGCGCACGGTGTTGATGAGCTCGGCGACCGACCCCTACCAGCCGATCGAGCGGCGGCTGGAGATGGTGCGCGCGCTGCTGCCGATTTTGGCCCGCCGCGGGGCGTCGCTGGCGGTCCAGACCCGCAGCCCGCTGGTCACGCGCGACGCCGATCTGTTCCACGAGTTCCGCCGTGCGCGAGTGGGGCTGAGCATCACGACGGACTCCGACGAGGTGCGCAAGCGTTTCGAGCCGCGCTGCGCCTCGATTGAGCAGCGTCTGGCCGCTGCTGCGGAGTTGGTCGACGCGGGAATTCGCGTCAACATCGGCGTTTCGCCGATGCTGCCGCTGGAGCATCCTGCCGAGTTCGCGGCCCGGATTCAGGCGACCGGGGCGCAGAGCGTGCGGATTGGGCGCTTCCACGAGAGCAACGTCCCCTTCGCGGCCGGCACGCGCGACGGGGCGCTGGCGATTGCGCGCGAGTTGGGTTGGACGAAGGAGCGGCAAGCGAGCGCTGCGGCGGAGTTGCGTCATCATCTGCAGCGGCTGGAGCGGGAGGCGGCCTAGAGCGTCTCCAGCAGTACGCTGCGCTGCTCGCCGCAATGCAGTTCAAGGCGAAAGTGCCGCAGGAAATCGCGTCCGAGCAGACTGGGCAACTGCGGAGCGAGCGGATCCGCGAGAAGCGCCCGATCCGGCTCGGCGATCAGGATCTGCATATTGATGGCGTAGCGTTCGCCCTCGTTCGAACGAAGTGTCATCGTCGCGTCCCGCGCCACGCGATAGGCATCGCCGCCGACGCCCCGGCTGCGGACGCTGCGCACATCGCCGGCGAAGTCAATGCTCAGAATGCCATCGCCCAAGAGGCGCAGCGAATCGACGGGATTCAGAACGGTGGCGTCTGCGCCGGTATCGATCAGAAACCGAACCTCTTGCCGTCGATCCCCGATCGAGACGATAGCGTCGATCGTGGCTGCGCCGCCGCTGACGACGGCGTGAGGAAGAACGCGAGACTGGTGAACGGCGCCGTGGAACTCCACATGCCTACTCGAGCTCGGTCCACCAGGGAGCGATGGGCATGCATACCGCCGTTTCGCGGTAGTCCTCGCCGAGCGAGGCCTCCAGCTCCAGCGGATCGTCGCCGATCAAGACCTGCTGGTCGCCATGGATCAAGACGAACCGGCCGCGGTGCTTGTGGAGCAGATCATCGAAGATGTCGGCGAAGAGCTGTTGATTTTTCAGGCTCTGCGACGCGAGCCGGCGCGTTTCTTCGGGCGTTTCGGAGGGGAGGGGAGCGGGCTGAGCCCAGGGATCGGCGGTGACGGGTGGGCGCTTGGTGGTCATTGGTTGGGCCTTGGCGTTGGCTGTGGTGGGGCCACGATAGATCAGTTGAGGGCGGCGTAGAGGGCGTTGAGCATTGGCTTCCAGCGTGGGTCGGCACCGAGACCGGCGGACATTTGGTTCATCACGTAGCCGAAGCCGATGCGGCGATCGGGGTCGGCGAAGGCGAGCGAGCCGCCGGCGCCGGAGTGTCCGAAGGTGCGCGGGTTGGGGCCCCACTCGTAGCGTCCGCCGGGGGTGCTGAGGATGAAGCCGAGCGCGCGGCGGACTTCGAAGCCGAGCACCAGATCGTCGGCGGTGACGCGGTGGGCGGCGGCGCGCTCGACGCCTTCGGCGGAGAGCAGCGGCGCGCCGCCGCCGGCGAGCGCGCCGTAGAGCGTGGCCAGGGCGCGGGCGTTGCCGTGGCCGTTGGCGGCGGGGAGCTCGGCGGCGCGCCATTCGCGGGTGTTGACGCCGCTTGCCAGGCGCGGCGAGGCGAGGCCGAGCGCTTTGGCGGCCAGACCTTCGGGCGGGATGTTGATTCCGGCGCTGCCCGGGGCGGGGAGCAGCTCGGCCGTGCGGTCGTCCTCCGAGGCGGGCAGGCCGATGTAGAAATCGATGTCCAGCGGCGCGGAAATCTCGTCGCGCACGAATTCGCCGCAGGTGCGGCCATCGATGCGGCGAATGACTTCGCCGACCAGCCAGCCGTAGGTGATGGCGTGGTAGCCCAAGCCCTCACCGGGCGTCCACATGGGCGCTTGGCGTTCGAGCGCGGCGACCATGTGGTCCCAGTCGAGCGCTGCGCCGTCGGGCAGTTCTTCGTCGACGCCGACCAGGCCGGCTTCGTGGGTGAGCAGCTGGTGGACGGTGATTCGCTCTTTGCCGGACTGAGCGAATTCGGGCCAGTAGTGGGCGACGGGGCGCTCGACATCGAGCGCGTTGCGGTCGGCGAGCATGGCGGCGGCGACGGCGGCGACGCCTTTGGTGGTGGAGTAGACGTTGGCGATGGTGTCGCGCTGCCAGGGGCGCGATTTGGCGGCGTCGGTCCAGCCGCCCCAGAGGTCGACGACGGTTTCGCCGCGCTCGACGACGCAGAGGGAGGCGCCGACTTCGCCGCGTTCGGTGAAGTTTTCGGCGAACGCTTCGCGCAGGGCGGCGAAGCGCGGGTGGCAGTCGCCGTGCAGCTCAACGGCGGTCATGTTCGGCTCGCGGCTAGTCGGCGGGGACGGCTTCGGCGACGCGGCCGGAGAGGGACTCGGGCAGCGTGCCTTCCATCTCGTGGATGGCGGGCAGGACGTCGGAAGCGAAGAGGCGCATGCTGCGCTCGGCGGTTTCGGCGGGCATGCCGCCGCTGATGCGGAAGTTCATGATCAGCTCTTCGGCGGCGGTCATCTGCTGGATGTGGCGCAGCTTCTCGATCACCATGTCGGGCGTGCCCCAGGCCTGGGGGGTGGCGGCGTAGCGGGCGCGCTGCTCGGGGGTGGTGCGCTCATTGGTTTTGCCGAATTCGGCGTAGTACTTGTAGCCCTTGGTGGCGGCGAAGCGCGCGGACTCGGAGAAGTGGTAGTGGCGCTCAACGCTCTCCTGGAACTGGCCGGTGTGCTTGACCATCACGTCCCAGGCCTCTTCTTCGGTGTCGAAGCAGGCGACGTTGGCGACGACGGTGGGCTGGCGCGGGGTCCAGCCGCGGGCGGCGCGGATTTCGTTGAAGCGCTTGACGTCGGCCTGGTATTCCTCCCACTTTTTGGAGTTGGTGAAGAGCATGCCGAGGCCGGCGTTGGCGGCGATTTCGAGCGTTTCGGGGGAGATCCAGGCGACGCGCATGGAGTCGAGCAGGGTTTGGGGGTTGCGCGGGCGGGGGCGGATGGTGGTTTCGGGGATGGTGTAGAAGTCGCCCTCGTGGGAGAAGAATTCCTGGGTGAGGGCTTTGCGGACGACGTCGAGGGATTCCATGAAGCGGTCGCGGGACTCGCCCATGGGCGAGCGGAAGGCTTCGAACTCGCGCTTGGCGGCGCCGCGGCCGAGGCCGAGGGTGAGTTTGCGGCCCTGGAGCATGTTGTCGAGCACGGTGATCTGCTCGGTGATCGCGACGGGGTCGTACCAGGGCAGGACGATGACCATGGTGCCGAAGTCGATGCGCTCGGTTTTGCCGGCGAAGTAGGTGAGGTTCTGGAGCGCGCCGGCGGTCATGATGTAGGGGGAGAAGTGGTGGTCGATGCACCAGTAGGAGTCGTAGCCGAGGGGTTCGACGAGGCCGCCGAGGTGGAGTTCCTCCTCGTAGAGTTTGGCGTCGGAGACGACGGGTTGTTCGGCGACGCGCTGGTCTTCGAAGCGCTCCCAATCGCCGTAGTTCTGGAAGTTGAAGTGGACGCCGACCTTCATTGTGGATGCCTCGTTCCTGCCGGGGGGTGTTGTGGGCATGGTAGCGGGTGTGGGGTGGTGGCGTCCTTCCGTCATTGCCGCGCTTGCTGAGGCAATCTTGCGGTGGGCGGCACCAGCGTGGGGCCCGCACGGCGAGATACCCGTGGCAAGCACGGGTATGACGGGATCTTTAGGGCACGGGTATGACGGAAAAGGGGGAATGACGGAATTAGGCAACAACGCGCGGAGGGCGGGGCTGTTGCCCCGCCCTCTGCGGTTTGGCCTGCTGGTTGGCGGCGGCTGGCTGCCGCCGGCGGGTTAGCCGCCGTTGCTGAGCCAGAGGATTGCGCCTCTGGGCACCTCGAAGTTCATCGAGCTGGGGACTGGCCGGCCGTCGGACACGGCGTAGCGCAGCCAGCGGCCTTCGTCCCAGAACAGGATCGAGCGGAACCCGCTGCCCAGGCCGTCCAGCAGCGCGGCGGCGGTGGTGGTGCCCTGGCCGATCCAGGTGCTGTAGTCGTTGGGCATCTTCGGGGTCAGGCTGTCGGCCGGGTTGACCGGGGCGGGCGGCGCGATGGGGGTGGAGTCGGTGGTGGTGATCAGGCGGACCTCGCCGGCCGCGCCGGAGCTGACCCGGACCGAGTCGCGGCCTGCGGCGATCACCTCGTAGGTGACCGAGGCCTGGCCGTCCTTGGTCTTGGCCGTCTCTTGGACCTGCACCAGCACCGGCAGGGCGCCGGTCGCCGAGGCTTTGAAGGTCACCGGCGTGCCGTCGGGCACTGCCGCGCCGTCGGCGTCGCTGAGCGTGGCGGTCAAGGTGAAGCGCCCGCCGATCGTCAGGGCGTCGCTGTCGGGCTCGCTGATGGTGATGGTCTCGGGGCCGCCGCTGACCGTGAAGGTCTGGGTGGCCTTGAGCGAGTTGGCGGTCACTTCGAGCGTGTACTCGCCGTTCTTCAGCGGCGCCGTGTCCGGCGCGTTCACGTCGATCTGGACCTGTAGGTTGTCGTCGGCGTCTTTGTCGTCGGTGACGCCGTCGGCTTTCTTGAGCGGCCAGGCGACGGCGAAGTTGCTGGTGGGGCTGCTGCTGCGCCAGACGACCTTGCCCTCGGGGTCCAGGATCCGGGTGCTGCCCGAGGCCGGCACGTTCGCGTTGTTGCCGCTCGCGTCGGTCGCGCTGACCGAGAGGCGCAGGCGGTCGCGGGTCTCCGCGGCGTCGTTGGTACCCGTGGCCGTGTTGACGTTCAGCACGCCGGTGGCCGGCTCGCTGATCACCAGCTTGGCGGCTTCGCCGGAGAAGGTGACGGTGACTGAGGGGACCTCGAGCAGCGCGCCGCCGGTCCTGGGCAGCACCTGGGCGCCCACGGTGGCGGTGCCCGATTTGCCCACGCCGGGATGGGTCAGCTCGACCACGATGTCGCCCGAGTTGGCCGCGTTCAGCCTGCGCACGTCGACCTGGCAGGTCAGCGCGCAGGCGCCGCTGGCTGCGCCGGCCGGCTTGAGCAGGCGGAGCGTGCCGCTGGTGGTGGTGAAGAGCAGCGAGCCGACCGAGTTGGCGGCCGCGGGCATGTCCATGGAGCTGAGAATTTTCAGCTGTAGGCGGGTGCTCTTGCCCGCCGGAATGGCGGACGGGTAGGGCTTCTCGTCTTTGTCGCCGGTGATCGTCACGTCGCCCGGGTCCTGGGCGAAGTCGAACTCGGCGTGATCGGCCTCGTTGACCGTGCCGATCGTGACCGGCAGGGTGGCGGTGATGTTCTCCTTGCCGTCCACGGCGAAGTTGGCGGAGATCGTGAAGGTGCCGTCCGGCGTGCCGGCCGGGATCGTGATCATCGGCGTCTGGCCGGTGCCCGTGTTCACATTGACCAGGCAGGTCCAAGTCGTTGTCGCGTCAAGGAGGCGACTGCTGCAGGACAGCGCTTCGCCGTCGAGCAGCATCGCGCTCGCCTGCGCATCCACGGCCGCGAGGTCAAAGGCGTAGGCGCGACCGTGGCCGGTGAAGATGTTGGACTTACCAGCGACCTGGCTCAGGAAGTCGATGTTCTCGTTCTGAGCGACGACGACCGTGTTCTCGCCGTCGATCTCCACACCGAAGCCGAAGAAGAGTTGCTCGCCGGTCTGCGGCGAGGTCAGCACGGTGTCGGCCTCGCTGTCGTCGGCCCAGCCGCCGGCCGGCTTGTCGAAGATGTGCGCCTCGCCGGCTTTGTAGCTGTCGGCCTGCCTCCAGGCGTTGGAGACGATCACGCGGTTGCCGGAGTCGCTGACTGCGACTTTGTGGCCGAACAGGTCGCCGGGGACGCTGTCGGCATCAGTCAGTTTGAAGCCGTCGGTCTGGTCGGCGGGCCAAGTGGCGCCGGCACTGACCCAGACGTAGGCGGCGCCGGCCCAGGCACCCTCCCCGTCGCTGTTCCCGCTCACGACATCGCCGTAGCGCCCGTTGCCGTTGGCGACGATCACACTGCCGTCCTGGTTGACATCGACCACGCCGCCGACGCGGAGGCGGAAGATGTCGTCGGCAGCCACCAGACGCGCGTTGGGCATGGTATCGGTTCCCGACCAGCCACCGTCCGGCTTCACGAAGACGAGGACGCCGCCGTTCTGGTCGTTCCCTTTGTTACTGATCGTGCTGCCGGTAGCCCCGGTGGCGGTGTCGGTATCGCGGAATTGCGCACCGACGGCGACGACCTTGCCATTGCCGGAGATGGCGACGGCGGAGCCGACTTCCTTGCCGCTCTCCTGAGTCACAAGGGTGCCGGTGATCGTGGCGTCGGCCTGGTCGCTAGTCTTGTCGACCCAGCCGCCGGACGGCTTGGTGAAGACGAAAGCGGCACCAGAAAACCGCGCGGTATAGCCACGCCGCATGCCGACCACGACCGTCTCGCCGCTGTCGTCGATCGCCACGCCGGTGCCGAACAAGGTGTTGTTTACGGAAGTGGTGACCTGCGCATCGGTGGGAGACAGCGTGGCGAGCAGTTCGCCGGAGACGGCGTTGTAGATGTAGGCCTTGCCGCCGCCAAACGGCTCACCGACGACGAGGGTGCCGCCGCCGAGGGCGAGGGCCTGGCCGAACCTTTTGCTGGCCGCGGGGGTCGGAGCGGTCAGACGCCGCACGTACTTGCCGTTGATGAAGATGTCGACCGAGCCGGCTTTGTCGATCGTGTTCCCGCCTGAGACGACATCGTCATTGCGTGCGCCGACGGCGACGATGTCGCCGCCCTCGGCGGCGGTGCGCTCCTGCACGGCGACGACCCAGCCGGTGGAGGCGTCGCTGGGGCCGGGGGTGTATTCGGTGGCGACGGAGTAGGAGCTGCGTCCGTTGTGTTCCCACTCCTGGTCGCCGGAGACGCGCAGGGTGCCGGAGATGTCCAGGGCCTCGGGGTCCTGGGTGGTGCTGGACAGCGCGGCGCGCAGCTGGAGCGAGCTGCCGGCGGGGACGATGTTGTCGGAGTCTTCGATCAGGCTGAGGGTGAGCGTGAGGTCGTCGGGGGGTGCGGCGCTGGTGGGGGGCGCGAGCACAGCGACGGCGAGGGCTGCGAGCGCGAAGAGCGCCGCGAGCAGCGGGATGCGTGGCCGTGCGAGGGCGGCGAGTGCGTGTGCGAACATAGACGGTGTTTCCTTCCGAGCAGGTGGGCTGCGCCTCACGTTAGCGGCGTTGGCGCGGTTTTTTTACCCCCCCCCCCCCCCCAAAGTTGGGGATTTTTTTACGCAGTTTACGTTGCTGTGGAATCGTGTGAGGGGTGGTGGCGCGCGCCCTCCTCCGTCATTGCTGCGCGCTGGCGCGGCAATCTCGCGGTGCGCGGCAGTGGGGGTTGTGCTGGCGGGGGGGTTGGGGGTGGTCACGGCGGGATACCCGTGGCAAGCACGGGTATGACGGGATCTAGAGCACGGGTATGACGGAAAAGGGGGATGACGGGAAAGGGGGAATGACGGGAAGGGGGAATGACGGAATTAGGCAACAACGCGCGGAGGGCGGGGCTGTTGGGCCCCGCCCTCCGCGGTTTGGGCCGGCTGGCTCGGCGGCTGGTTGCCGCCGGGCTGGTTAGCCGCTGGTCAGCCAGAGGATGGCGCCGGGGCGCACCTCAAAGTTGCTCTGGCCGGGGACGGGGCGTCCGTCGACCACGCCGTAGCGCAGCCAGGCGCCGTTGTACCAGAGCAGGATGGCGCTGAAGCCGTCGCCCAGGCCGTCCAGCAGCGCGGAGGCGGTGGTGGTTCCCTCGCCGAGCCAGCTGCTGTAGTCGTTGGGCATCTTGCGGCTCAGGCTGTCCGCCGGGTTGGCCGGGGCGGCCGGCTCGGCGGGAGCGACCTCGGCGGTGGTGATCAGGCGAACGTTGCCGGCGGTGCCGGAGCTGACCCGCACCGAGTCGCGCCCGGCGGCGACCACCTCGTAGGTGATCGCGACCTGGCCGTCCTTGGTCTTGGTCGTCTCGCGGACCTTCACCAGCACGTTGAGCGCGCCGGTCCTGGAGGCGGTGAACGTCACCGGGGTGCCGTCGGGCACGGCGCTGCCGTCCGCGTCGCTCAGGGTGGCGGTCAGGGTGAAGCGCCCGCCGATGGTCAGCTCGCCGTCCGGCTCGCTGATCTCGATGGTCTCGGGACCGCCGCTGACCGTGAAGGTCTGGGTGTCGACGAGCGTGCCGGCTTTGACCTCGAGCGTGTACTCGCCGTTCTTCAGCGGGGCCGTGGGCGCCGCGTTCACGTCGAGCTGCACCTGCCGGTTGCCGGCGGCGTCGAGGTCATCAACCATGCTGCCCGCGGTCTCGCCGGCCTTCTGGAGCGGCCAGGCGACCGCGAAGTTGCCGGTGGCGCTGGTGCTGCGCCAGACGACTTTGCCGTCGGGGTCCGTGATCCGGGTGGTGGTCGCGCCCGGCGGCAGGGCTTTCACATTGCTGCCGTTGGCGTCGGCCAGGCTGACCGAGAGGCGCAGGCGGTCGCGGGTCTCCGCGTCGTCCCGCCCACCAGGATTGTCCTCGGTGCTGCCCGCCACGGTGTTCACGTTCAGCACGCCGGTGGCCGGCTCGCTGATCGTCAGCTTGGTGGCGGTGCCGGAGAAGGTGACGGTGACCGGGTCGATGTCGAGCAGCGAGCCGCCGCCCCTGGGCAGCACCTGGGCGCGCACCATGGTGGAGCTCGCCTTGTTGGTGGCGCCGGGGTGGGTCAGCTGGACCACGATGTTGCCCGAGTTGGCCGCGTTCAGCTTGGTCACGTCGACCTGGCAGGTCAGCGCGCAGTTGCCGCTGGCGGCGCCGGCCGGACTGAGCAGGCTGAGCGTGCCGGAGGTGGTGGTGAAGAGCAGCGAGCTGACCGAGTTGGCGCCTGCGGCAGTGCCCTCGGAGCTGAGGATCTGCAGCCGCAGTCGCGTGGTCCCGTTCACCGCAATGTTGGACGGGTAGTCCTCTTCGTCGCCGGTGACCGTCGGGTTGCCCGGGTTCCGGGCGAAGCCGAACTCGGCGCGATCAGCCTCCTTGACCGTGCCGATCTTGATCGGCAGGGTTGCGGTGACGTTCTCTTTGCCGTCCACGGTGAGGTTGGCGGAGATCGTGAAGGTGCCGTCGGGGGTGCCCGCCGGGATCGTGATCTGGCCAGCCGTGCCCGTGGTGGTGGTCGTGCCGCGGTCGAGGTAGACCGGGCAGGACCAGGTCGTTACCTGGTCAACCGTGCGGCTGCCGCAGACGCCCGGTTCGCCGTCGAGCAGCACGTTGCTCGCCTGCACGTCCTGCGTCGTCGTCGTCACCGGCGGAGTACCGGTGGTGGTCGTCTTCGTGGCCGAGAGGTCGAAGGCGTAGGCCTGACCGTGGTCGGTGCTGGTGGGGAGGGTGGCGAGGGCGAAGGCGCGCTCGGTCTGACCGACGACGAGCGTGTCGTCGCCGTCGATCGCCGCGCTGGAGCCGAAGTAGCTGCCGCCGGTCAGATCGATGTCGGCATCGGTGGCGGCGGCCCAAGAGGCGCCGTCCCTCTTGAAGACGTACGCTTTGCCGTCTTTCCATGCGCTGGAGACGACCACCTCGTCGCCGCCGTCGTTGACTGCCACTGCGTTGCCGAACAGGTCGCCGGCGACGGCGTCGCCGTCGGTCAGCTTGGCCGGCGTCGAGTGGATGTTCATCCAAGCAGCACCCGCGGCGACCCAGACGTAGGCGGCTCCTGCCCAAGAGGCGGTTGTGGTGATCCCGGCGGCGCCGGCGACGATCACACTGCCGTCCCGGTTGATATCAAGCACGGCGCCGACTCGGATCGCGCTTGTCGATTCCCCGGTCCGCGCGAGTGCGCTTTCAGTGGCGTCAACCCATCCGCCGGTGGTCGGCTTCCGGAAGATCAGGACGCCACCGTTCTCGTCGTCGCCACTAGAGTTCGTATCGCGGCGGGGTGCGCCGACGGCGACGACGCTGCCGTTGCCGGAGATGGCGACGGCGGAGCCGTTCATCTTGCCGGCATCGGAGGTCGCAGTAGTTTTGGTGACTGCCGCAGCGCTGTCGGAGTTGGCGTCGGCCCAGCCGGCGGTCGGCTTGGTGAAGATGTAGGCGGCGCCGTTCGCGGTGACACCGCCGTGGCCGCCGGTGGAGCCGACCACGATCGTCGAAGCGGTGTCGTCGATCGCCACGTCGATGCCGAACTCGGTGGGCTTGTTTGCGCCGGTGCCGGGGGTCAGGGTGGCCATCAGCGCGCCGGCGAGGCTGTAGACGTAGACGCTGTTGTCGCCGACCGCGCCGACGACGATGACTTCGTCGCCGACTGCGACGCTGTTGCCGAACTTGTCGTCCGCCGCGGGGGTCGGAGCGGTCAGACGCCTGGCGAAGCTGTCGTTGACGAAGACGTCAACGGAACCGGCCATGGCGATGGCGCGGACGTTGTCGTAGGGCGCGCCGACGACGACGATGTCGCCGCCGTTGGCTTCGGTGCGAGTCTGCACGTCAATGCTGTAGCCGGTGGCGGCGCCGTCCGGGTTCTCGCGGTAGCTGACGGAGTAGGAGCTGCGTCCGTTGTCTTCCCATTCCTGGCTGCCGGAGACACGCAGGGTGCCGGTGACGACCTCGGGGATGGGGTTGCTGGTGGTGCTGCTCAGCCAGCCGGACAGGGTGAGCGTGCCGCCGGCGGGCACGATGTTGTCGGAGTCTTCAACCAGTCTGAGGGTCAGCTTGAGGTCGGCGGGCGGCGGCGCGGCGCTGGTGGGCGGCGCGAGCACGGCAGCGGCGAGCGCCGCCAGCGCAACAAGCGCGGCCAGCGCAAACAGCGGCGCGGCTCGCGCCCGCGCGAAGACGGTCAGGGTGCGTGCGGACATGGGCATGGGTTCCTTCCTGCTCCTGGGTGCGCGACTTACGTTAGCAGCATGCGCGGGTTGGTGGGGGTAGTGGTTGGGCGGGGGATTGTGGATGGTCTTGGGGAATTTTACAAGAGTGCGGAACTTCTGGGGGGTTTGGGGGGTGTTTTCTTGGTGGGCGGGGGGTGGGGGGGTGGCTTGTGGGGGCTCCTCTTTCCGTCATTGCCGCGCTTGGCGCGGCAATCTTATGGTGGGTGGGGGTGGGGGTTGTGCTCCGCTTTCCGTCATTGCCGCGCTTGCCGCGGCAATCTCGTGGTGCGCAGGAGAGGGGTTGGTGGTGGGACGGGGCTTGGTGCTGCTCACGGCGAGATACCCGTGGCAAGCACGGGTATGACGGATCTTCTTTGCACGGGGTCTTTCCGTCATTGCCGCGCTTGCGGCGGCAATGACGGGGGGGGTTAGACGAGGGCTTCGTCGAGGCGCTTGGCGAGGTCGCCTTTGGGGCGGAAGCCGACGATTTGGCCGGAGACTTCGCCGTCTTTGAAGACGAGCAGGGTGGGGATGCTGCGGATGCCGTAGCTGGTGGCGACGTTGGGGTTTTCGTCGGTGTTGAGCTTGTAGAAGGCGACTTTGCCGTCGTATTCCTGGGCGAGTTCGTCGACGACGGGGGCGACCATGCGGCAGGGGCCGCACCAGGGGGCCCAGAAGTCGACGAGGACGGGGAGGTCGTTTTCGAGGACGTCGGTCTGGAAGCTGGCGTCGGTGACTTCGACGGGTTTGGACATGGTTGGGCTCCTCCTGGCTGTGTGGGGTTGAAGGGGTTGTGGGTAGTGTAGCGGGTTTGTGGGGGTTGGGGGTTGTGTTGGGGGGCACTATCGGGTGGGTTCCCGCTTGCGCGGGAATGACGGATTTCTTTGCGGGGGGGATTCTTGTTCGGCGGCGCCGGCGAAGGCTTCGCGGATGGCTTCGACTACGTTGGATTGGACGATGCCGACGGCGGAGCGGATGCCGCTGGCGACGGCTTCGGGGTCGGCGCGGCCGTGGCCGACGAGGACGGCGCCGTTGATGCCGAAGAGTGGTGCGCTGCCGACGCGGGAGTAGTCCCACTGGTCGCGGAGGGATTCGAAGGCTCCGCGCATGAGCCAGGCGCCGGCCATGTAGAGGAGGCGTTGTTTGATGCTTTTGCGGAGTTCGTCCATGACGCGCTCGACGACGCCTTCGGAGACTTTGACGGCGATGTTGCCGCTGAAGCCGTCGGTGACGACGACGTCGGCTTTGCCGCGGATGAGTGCGTTGCCTTCGACGTTGCCGACGAAGTTGGGTTCCTGGCGGGTGAGCAGTTCGTAGGCTTCCTGGACGACGGCTGCGCCTTTGGTGCTTTCTTCGCCGACGTTGAGCAGGCCGACGCTGGGGTTGCGGTGGTGGAGGACGCGCTCGAAGTAGGCTTTGCCCATGGCGGCGAATTGGCAGAGGTAGTCGGGGCGGACTTCGGCGTTGGCTCCGACGTCGAGGATGAGTGAGGGCGCGCCGCGGGCGTTGTGGAAGAGTGCGCCGAGGGCGGGTCGGGCGACGCCGGGGATGCGCCCGAGGCGGAGCAGGGAGGCGGCCATGACTGCGCCGGTGTTGCCGAAGGAGAGGAAGGCGTCGGCGTGGCCGTCGGCGACGAGTTGGAGGCCGACCATGATGGAGGAGTCGGGCATTTGGCGGACTTGGGTGGGTTGTGCGTCCATGGCGATGGTTTCGGAGGCTTCGGCGAGGCGGAGGTGTGCCTGGGGTGCGGGGAGGATGCTGCGCAGTTCGCTGCCGCGCCCGACGAGGATGATGTCGCAGAGGCCCTGTTTTGCGGCGATTTGGGCGCCGCGGACGATGGCGGCGGGGGCGTTGTCGCCGCCCATGGCGTCGATGGCGACGGTGATCGGCCGGTTGGCGGTGGTGGTGGTCATGATGCGCCCTCGATTTGGCAGCGGAAGCCGTCGAGCAGCGCTTCGGCGGCGGCTTGGGGGTCGTCGTTGTGGAGTACGTGGAGGGCGAATTCGCGTCCGGAGTCGTTGCAGTACCAGGCGAAGGAGGCGATTTGCACGACGCCTTCGCCGATGGCGGTTTCGCTGAGTGCGAGGCGTGAGGCCTGGCCGTCGACGGTGCGGGCGTCGCGGTAGTCGGACTGGGGGGCAGCGCCGAGGGTGTCGAGCAGGGTGCGCTCGATGGCGACATCGGCGTCGAAGAAGGCTGCGCCGATGGTTTCCCAGACGAGCACGGCTTCGAGGGCGAGCTCGCTCTGGAGGACGATGACGCCGGCGTCGAAGGTGGGGGGGTTGTCGGTGGGCTGGCCGTATTCGAGGGTGATGTAGTCGAGGCCGTAGTCGAAGCGGAATTCGAAGCGTTCGTAGCGTCCGGGCGCGGCTTTGGCTTCGAGGGGTGCGGCGAAGGAGTCGTAGGCGCGGTTGAGGGCGGGGAGTGAGGCTTCGTAGTCTTCGGCGACGGCGCCGCCGCGGAGGACGTAGAGGAGGCTGCCGAGCGGGGTGTAGGTGGCTTGCCAGCGGACGAGGAAGCCGCCGGTGGCGCGGCGGTCTTCTTCCCAGTCGTAGCGCCAGCCGGAGAGGCCGAGCAGTGGTAGGGAGACGGCGGTGCGTGCGGGGGTTTCGACGAATTCGGGGACGTTGAAGGATTCGCGCCAGAAGTCGTCGAGTTGTTCTTCGGGGACGAGGTCGTAGACGCGGACTTCGAAGAGCGCGCGGCCGGTGTCGGCGAGGAAGGTTGCGCGGTCGATGCCGTTGGAGGAGGGGTCGCAGAAGGGTGGGCAGATGAGGTCGAAGCTGTAGCCGTAGGAGGGGTTGATGTAGCGGCGGAGGACGTCGTCGGAGCGGGGGCCGGGGGCGGTCTGTTGGTCGGCGCTTTGTTGTTGGTCGTCGGCGTCGGCGGTGGACTGCTGTTCGGCGGGTTCGGTTTGGGCGTCGGACTGTTGGGTTTGGGGGCGGTCCTGGGCGGGCTGGTCGGCGTCCTGCTGTTGTTGGGTTTGCTGCTGTTGGGCGTCGGCGGTGGGTTGGGTGGTTTGCTGCCGCTGGGTTTCGCCGGCGGCGGCGGGGCGGAAGTATTGGTTGGCTTCGATGTGTTCGTTGGGGTTGGCGGCGCAGGCGGCGGCGAGCAGCGCGGCGAGCAACACGGCAAGCAGTGTGGCAAGCAGTGTGAGGGGTAGTGCGGCGCGGGCGTTTGTGGGTTTCATTGGCGCGCCGCCGGGCTGCTGAGGGCGATGGTGCGGTCGCCGTGGCCGAGGGGGTCGAGGGTCCAGGAGCCGTACCAGTGGTCGGGTTGGAGGCCGGCCTGGCGGAGGAGTCCGTCGAGTTCGCCGGGGGTGATGGCGACGCGCAGGGGGAAGCGGGCGATGGCGCGTTGGGCGGCGCTTTCGTAGATGTAGGTGATCCAGGCGATCGGGGCGGCGCGGTCGAGCGGGTGTTCGGCGCAGCGGGGTTCGGCGAGTTCCTGGCCGGCGAGTTTGGCGACGGTGCCGAGGCAGGGGTGCTCGCGGGTCCATTCGAGGCGGAGCGGCTGGGGGCCGGGCTCGAAGTCTTCGGGGCGGGGAGCGGTGAGGTCGAGGGCGAGGCAGCCGTCGGGCTTGAGTCGTTGGGCGGCGTTGCGGAGGGTGGCTAGTTGGTCATGGCGGGTGAGGAGGTGCTGGAAGGTGCCGAGCGCGCAGATGATCAGGTCGAAGTGGGTGAGGTTGTCGGGCATGGCGTGTGGGGCGCGCATGTCGGCCTGGATGATGCGGACGCCGGCCTGGCGCATTTTTTCGGTGCCGTGTTGGAGCATGATGGGGGAGGCGTCGATGGCGGTGACGTCGTGTCCGTCGGCGGCGAGCGGGGCGGCGAGGCGTCCGGTGCCAGCGCCGAGTTCGAGGATGCGGGCGCGTCCGAAGCCGCCGGCGAGCTGCCGCCAGAGTTCGAGGTCGTCTTCGATGGGGGCGAAGTCGAGGTCGTAGAAGGGTGCGATCGCCTGGAGTGAGCGCTCGATCTGTTCTGCGGAGCAGGCGAGAGGGTCGTCGGGCACGGGAGGCCTCCGTGCCAATCAGCGTATCAGCGCGGGGCGCGTTGACCGCGCGTTGACCGCGTGTTGGGGGCATCCGTAGCCTGTGGGTATGAGCGAGTGGGACGCTGTGCGGCGGGCGGTGCGGGCGGAGATTCGGGCGGTGCCCGATTTTCCGCAGGCGGGCATCCTGTTCCGCGACATTACGCCGCTGTTGGCTTCGCCCGAGGCGTTCGAGCAGGCGCTGGGCTGGTACGCGGATCGCTGCGCGGGGGCGGAGGTGATTGTGGGGGTGGAGGCGCGGGGGTTCATCGTGGGCGCGGCGGTGGCGCAGCGGTTGGGTCTGCCGTTTGCGCCGATGCGGAAGCCGGGCAAGCTGCCGAGGGCGACGATCGGGCGGCGCTACGAGCTGGAGTACGGGAGCGACGGTCTGGAGATGCACAGCGACGCGGTGCGTCCGGGGCAGCGCGCGGCGCTGGTCGATGATGTGCTGGCGACGGGCGGGACGCTGGAAGCGGCGGTCGGTCTGCTGGGCGAGGCGGAGGCGGAGATCACGCGGATCGCGGTGCTGATTGAGCTGCGCGAGCTGAACGGACGCGAGCGGCTGGCGGGGTATCCGCTGGACACGTTGATTGGATATTGAGGCTATGGCTGCACCTCGCGCATCGCTGGCGGTGATTGGCGGCTCGGGTTTCTATCGGATGCCGGGGCTGGAGCAGCTCGAGACGTGGAGTCCGGAGACGCCGTTCGGGGCGGCGAGCGACGAGATTGTGATCGGCGCGCTGTCCGGTCGGCGGGTGGCGTTTCTGCCGCGTCACGGTCGGGGGCATGTCTGGCTGCCGCATGAGATTCCGGTGCGGGCGAATATCTGGGCGCTGAAGGCGTTGGGGGTGGAGGGGATCATCGCGGTGTCGGCGGTGGGTTCGCTGCGCGAGGAGATCGCGCGGGGGGACATGGTGGTGCCGGATCAGATCATCGACCGCACGAAGGGGGATCGGGTGCGCTCGTTTTTTGAGGGGGGGATCGCGGCGCATGTGGGCTTCGCCGATCCGTTCTGCGCGGATCTGAGCGGGCGGCTGGCGGAGGCGGCGGAGGGGCTGGGCAAGCGGGTGCATCGCGGCGGGGCGTATGTGTGTATGGAGGGGCCGGCGTTCAGTACGCGGGCGGAGTCGGCGCTGCACCGCTCGTGGGGTGCGTCGATCATCGGGATGACGGCGATTCCGGAGGCGAAGCTGGCTCGGGAGGCGGAGATCGCCTACGCGATGCTGGCGACAGCAACGGACTACGATGTGTGGCGGGAGGGTGAGGAGGATGTCTCGGCGGATGTAGTGGCGGCGGTGGTGCAGGAGAATGTGGCGTCGGCGCAGGCGATTGTGGCGGGGGTAGCGCGGGGGCTGCCGGCGGAGTGGACTTCGACGGCGGCGGGGGCGCTGCGGGGAGCGATCATGACGGATCCGGCGCGGATTTCGGCGGAGACGCGGGAGCGCTACGCGCTGCTGATTGATGAGTATCTGCCGTGAGCGCGGAGCTGGTGGTGATCGGGGCGGTGGCCTACGACGAGATTCACAGTCCGTCGGGGGATGTGGAGCACTTGCTGGGGGGTTCGTGCGTCTACGCGGCGCTGGGGGCGCGGTTTCGGGCGCAGGCGGCGCCGGTGTCGGTGGTGGGCGATGATTTCGACTGCGAGCTGCTCGCGCCGCTGCGCGAGGCGGGGGTGCTGCTGAGCGGTGTGGAGCGCGCGCCCGGGCGCACGTTTCGCTGGGCTTGCCGCTACGACCCGAGCGGCGACAGCCGCGAGACGCTGTACACGGAGCCGGGCGTCTATGAGTCGCGGCTGGTGGAGATCGACCCTGCCCTGCGGGACGCGCCGTTTCTGTTTCTCACGGCGGGCAATCCGCAGCAGAACGAGCGGGCGCTGGCGCGGCTGCGCAATCCGCGGGTGATCGCGTTCGACACGATTGAGCGGGAGATTGAGACGCACCGCGAGGGGTTGATGCCGATCATCCGGCGCGCGCAGATCGTGTCGATCAACGCGCACGAGGCGGCGCTGCTGATCGGCTGGAGGGGCGGCGAGGAGGACGCGGCGCTGCCGCCGGCAGCGGCTGCGCGGCTGCGCGAGCTGGGTCCGGAGACGATCGTGATCAAGCAGGCCTCGCAGGGGGTGGATATCTTCGAGCCGAACCGCTGCGTGCATGTTTCGGCGGTGGCGGATGTCAACGTGGTGGATCCGACCGGGGCCGGGGACTCGTTCACGGCAGCGATGCTCAGCGCGATGGCGCGGGGTGAAGACATCGTCGAGGCGGCGCGTTGGGGCTGCGCGGTGGCGTCGTTCTCGGTGGAGGCGTTCGGGATCAACGGGTTGCTCAAGGCGACGGAGGCTCAGGCGCGGGAACGGCTGGCGTTGGTCGGCGCGGAAGAACGGGCGATGCCATGACGCTCTCGCTGCGGCTGGGGCAGGCGCGCGAGCGGATCGTGATCTCGCGGCGGCGCGATCCGTCGGCGCTGGCGGCGCAGCTGTATGCGCAGCGCTACATCGCGGCGTATGCGCTGGCGCAGCTGGAGCCGGCGGGCTGGGAGCGTTCGGAGTGGTGGTCCTGCCGGGCTGGGGGCGCGGAGGCGATCGTCTGCCACTCGTACGCGGGGCTCGGCCAGGCGACGACACTGCTGGGTTCGCCGGAGGGCGTGGGGCAGATTCTCGGTCTGCATCCCGGTCCGCCGCGCACCTTCGCGATCTGCGAGCCGCAGCATGTCGACGCGCTGGCGGAGGCGCACACGCTGCCGACCTGCCGGCGGATGCTGCGGATGCTGGTGACGGCGCGGAGTTTTCGTCCGGCCGGGGGGGAAACGACTGCGCTGCTGGGCCGCCAGGTGCAGGTGATCAACCGGCTCTACAGCTCGGAGGGCGGGCCGACGTACTACTCGCGGGAGCACATCGAGGACGGCTGCTATCACGGGGTGGTGGACGAGGGTCGGCTGGTGGCGGTGGCGGGCACGCACTCGATCAGCCGCAGCCACGGGATTTCGGTGCTGGGCAATGTGTTCACGCATCCGCAGCACCGCGGGCGGGGCTTCGCCAAGCTGGCGACCAGCGCGGTGACCGCGGAATTGCTGCGCCAAACGGGTGAGGTAGTACTGTCGGTTGACCCGCAGAATGAGCCGGCGGTGCGGGCTTACCGCGCGCTCGGGTACACGGAGGTGGGGTGGATTGTGGAAGCCAGCGCGAACCGCCGGGCGAACGGTATGCAGGCCGCGCTGCGGCGCTGGCTGGCGCAGCGGCGCGGCGGCGGCGCGGACGAAATTGTGCTGCGATGAGCGCCGCTTCGGACATCTTTGATCCGCGGCTGGCGGACGCGGGCGAGCAGCGGATCGCGTGGGCGGCGCGGGAGATGCCGGTGATGGCGCAGATTCGGGAGCGCCTGGCGCGTGAGCGTCCGCTTGAGGGGCTGCGGATTGGGGCGTGCCTGCATGTCACGTCGGAGACGGCGAATCTGGCGCTGGCGCTGCAGGCGGGCGGGGGTGAGGTGACGCTCTGCGCCAGCAATCCGCTCTCGACGCAGGATGATGTGGCGGCGGCGCTGGTGGAGCGGGCGGGGATCGGCGTGTTCGCGATTAAGGGAGAGAGCAACGAGCGGTATTACGAGCACATTGCGCGGGTGTTGGACGCGCGCCCGCAGATCACGGTGGATGATGGGGCGGACTTGGTCTCGACGCTGCACAGCGAGCGTCAGGAGCTGCTCGACGGGGTAATCGGCGGCTGCGAGGAGACGACGACAGGGGTGATTCGACTGCGGGCGATGGCGGCGGATGGGGCGCTGCGCTACCCGATCATCGCGGTCAACGACGCGGCGACGAAGCACATGTTCGACAACCGCTACGGGACGGGGCAGAGCGCGCTGGACGGGGTGATTCGCGCGACCAATCTGCTGCTCGCGGGTAAGGTGGTGGTGGTCGCGGGCTACGGCTGGTGCGGCCGCGGCGTGGCCTCGCGGGCGAGAGGGATGGGGGCGCAGGTGATCGTGACCGAGGTTGCGCCGCTGCGCGCGCTGGAGGCGGTGATGGACGGCTTTCGGGTGGCGACGATGTTGGAAGCGGCTGAGGTGGGCGATCTGTTCATCACAACGACCGGGGACATTCACGTGATCGATGCGCCGCATCTGGAGCGGATGCGTTCGGGCGCGATTCTGGCGAACGCGGGGCATTTCAATCACGAGGTCAATATTGCGGCGCTGGAGGCGATGGCGGAGGAGCGGCGGGAGGCGCGTCCGTATGTGACCGCGTACCGCACCAGCGACGGGCGGGAGTTGTTGCTGTTGGCCGAGGGGCGGCTGGTCAACCTCTCGGCGGCGGAGGGGCATCCGGCGAGCGTGATGGATATGAGCTTCGCCAATCAGGCGCTGGCGATCGAGCATCTGGCGCAGGCGGATCCGCGGCCCGGGCCGGGGGTCTGGGATGTGCCGTCGGAGATTGACGAGCAGGTGGCGGCGCTGAAGCTCGCGGCGATGGGCGTGGAGCTGGATCAGCTCACGCCGGAGCAGGAGCGCTATCTGCAATCGTGGGACGCCGGCACATGACCTCTCACACTCCCAGCGGGTTCCCGGGTGATCGTTGGACCTCGGAGTCGGTGACCGAAGGTCACCCGGACAAGGTGTGCGATCAGATTTCGGATGCGGTGCTGGACGCCTGCCTGGCGCAGGATCGGAACTCGCGGGTGGCCTGCGAGACGGCGGTTTCCTCGGGGTTTGTGCTGGTCTTCGGGGAGATCACGACGCAGGCGGAGATCGATTTCGAGGCGGTTGTGCGGAGGGTGCTGCGGCGGATTGGGTATACGGATCCGAATATCGGCTTCGATGCGGAGAGCTGCGAGGTGGTGGTGCGGGTGAAGCAGCAGTCGCCGGATATCGCGGAGGGTCTGCGGCGTGCAGCGCGCACGGGCGATTCGGATGATCCCTACGACCTGCAGGGGGCGGGGGACCAGGGGATGATGATTGGTTTCGCGTGCGACGAGACGGAGGCGCTGATGCCGCTGCCGCTGTGGCTGGCGGACGGGCTGACGCGGCGTCTGACGGAGGTGCGCAAGCGAGGCGAGGCGCCGTGGCTGCGGCCGGACGGGAAGGCGCAGGTGACGGTGGAATACGCGGAGGGGCGGCCGCATCGGGTGTCGACGGTGGTGGTCTCGACGCAGCACACGGCGGATGTGAGCCACAGCCAGATCGAGCACGCAATCCGCGACGAGGTGATTGCGCCGACGATTCCGGCGCAGCTGCTGGATGCGCAGACGGAGTATTTCATCAACCCGGCGGGGAATTTCATCGTGGGCGGACCGGCGGCGGATGCGGGGCTGACGGGGCGCAAGATCATCGTGGACACCTACGGGGGGATTGCGCGGCACGGGGGCGGGGCGTTTTCGGGCAAGGATCCGTCGAAGGTGGACCGTTCGGGGGCGTATGCGGCGCGCTGGGTGGCGAAGAACATCGTGGCGGCGGAGCTGGCGGATCGCGCGGAGGTGCAGCTCTCATACGCGATCGGGCGCCCGGCGCCGACATCGCTGACGCTGCTGACGTTCGGGACGGCGCGGATTGGGGAGGCGCGGCTGAGTGAGCTGGTGCGGGAGCACTTTGATCTGCGTCCGCTGGCGATCATTGAGGGTCTGGATTTGCTGCGGCCGATTTATGAGCCGACGGCGGCGTACGGGCATTTCGGGCGGGGTGATCTGGATTTGCCGTGGGAGCGTGTGGATCGGGTGGGGGTGTTGCGGGCGGGGGCTGGTCTGGGGGGGTGAGGCGGGCGGGAGTTGGCGGCTCTCGTTTGTCATTCCCGCCTTGAGCGGGAATCTCGTGGCGGGACCTTGGAGGTTGCACGGGGGAGATTCCCGCTTTCGCGGGAATGACGGAAAGGGGGGCGCGGGAATGACGGGAAGGCGGGGCGCGGATGTGACGGAGGTGGGGACGCGAGGGTGATGGCTCTCTTTCGTCATTCCCGCCTTGAGCGGGAATCTCGTGGCGGGACCTTGGAGGTTGCGCGAGGGAGATTCCCGCTTTCGCGGGAATGACGGAATTGAGGGGGCGCGGGTATGACAGCGCGACGGCGAGGGAGAACGCCTGCGCTGGTGTGGCGAACAGGGGGGCGCGGGGTAGGGTTTGGGCGCGGGGGTTAGCGCTTGGTGTATTGGGGGGCTTTGCGGGCGCGCTTGAGGCCGGGCTTTTTGCGTTCCTTGGCTCTGGGGTCGCGGGTGAGCATGCCGGCCTGGCGGAGCGGGCGGCGGAGGTTTTCGTCGGAGGCGAGCAGGGCGCGGGCGATGCCGAGGCGGATCGCGCCGGCCCAGCCGGTGCGGCCGCCGCCGCTGCATTTGACCTGGGCGCTGAAGCTGTTCTGCATGCCGGTGCGGAAGAGCGGCTCTTTGATTTGGCGGCGCTGCTCGTCGCGGGCGAACCAGTCTTCGGCGGGCTTGCCGTTAACCATGACGGAGCCGTCGCCGGGGTAGAGGCGGACGCGGGCGATGGCGTTTTTGCGTCGGCCGAGGCCGTAGTAGTAGTGGCCGCTCATGGTGGTCATGCGTTGGCTCCGCTCTGATCGATGGGTTCGGCCAGCTGGCCGGCGTGGGGGTGGTTGGGGCCGGCGTAGACGCGCAGGTGTCGGTATTGGGTGCGGCCGAGCTTGTTTTTGGGCAGCATGCCGCGGACGGCGCGCTCGATGACGCGCTCGGGGCGCTTTTCGAGCATGGCTTTGAGGGTGGTTTCGCGCAGGCCGCCGAGGTAGCCGGAGTGGCGGTAGTAGATTTTCTGCTCGAGTTTGCGCCCGGAGACGGCGATTTTGGCGGCGTTGATGACGACGACGTAGTCGCCGATGTCCTGGGAGGGGTGGAAGGCGGGCTTGTGCTTGCCGCGCAGCAGGGTGGCGACCTGGGTGGCGAGGCGTCCGAGCGGTCGGTCGGCGGCGTCGATCACGTGCCAGCGGCGCTCGACATCACGCGGGTTGAGAACAGTCGTGGACATGGTCGGTCTTCCATTCGCGCAGTACTGATTGATCGTAGCGAACGACGGCTAACGTCAAACCCTTTGGGGGTGCGGTGGGTCCGGCAGAGCCGGGGATGGCGGCGTCGAGCGTTGCGCGGAACGCATCCGGGCGGGTGCGTCGGCGGGCGACATCGACGATTGCGCCGACCATCCGCCGCACTTGGTGCTGGAGGAAGGCGTCGGCGGCGAAGGTCAGCGTATAGCGTCCGTGGCCGCCGTGCAGTTCAGCGCTGCGCAGGTTGCGCAGGGTGGGGCGCTGCTGGTCGGTGGTGGTGAAGGCGGCGAAGTCGCGCTGTCCGGGCAGCAGGCGCAGTGCGGCGCGGGCGGCTTCGACGGAGAAGGGCGGGGGGATGCGCCAGGCGCGCTGCTCTTCGAGTGGTCGGCGCTGGGGGGCGATTAGCAGCTGGTAGCGGTATTCGCGCTCTTGCGCGTGGCGACGGGGGTCGAAGTCGTCGGCGACGGTCTGCACGGCCTGGACGGCGAGAGCCTGAGGGAGGAAGTGGTTGAGTCCGCGCAGCCAGCGGTGGGGCGGTAGTTGGCGGGAGGTCTCGAAGGAGGCGACCTGACCTTCGGCGTGAACGCCGGCGTCGGTGCGGCCGGCGAGGGAGATGCGGCGCTGTTCGTGGGTCAGTTCGGCGACGGCGTGTTCGAGCGCACCCTGCACGGTGGGGAGGGCGGGTTGGGCCTGGGAGCCGGCGAAGGCTGCGCCGTCGTATTGGAGCAGGAGCGCGAGACGGCGGGTTGCGGTCACGCGCGTGGGCTACTCGCTCGCGTCGTCCGCGTCGCCTTCGGCGGTCGCGGCGGCGACGGGTTCGGGGGCGGCGCGCTCGACGAGTTCAATGTGGGCCATGGCGGCGCCGTCGCCGCGACGGGGACCGAGCTTGATGATGCGGGTGTAGCCGCCCGGTCGGTCCTCGAAGCGGGGTGCGACCTCGCGGAAGAGGCGGCGGAGGACTTTTTTGTCGGTGAGGACGGCGGCGGCCTGCCGGCGGGCGTGCAGGTCGCCGCGCTTGCCGAGGGTGATCATGCGCTCGGCGACGGGCCGGATGGACTTGGCCTTGGCCTCGGTGGTGACGATTGCTTCGTGGCGCAGGAGTGCGGTGACCTGGTTGCGGACGAGGGCGGCGCGGTGGGAGCGGCTCCGGCTCAGCGCGCGCCCGGCTTTGCGATGCCGCATGGGGTGCTCCTTTTATTCGCCCTGTTGGGCATCGGCTTTGCGCAGCGCTTCGAGCAGCGCGGCGCCGAGCGGGCTGGGCGGTTCCTCTTCGTCGTCCGGCGGGGCCTCGCTGACGATTCGTTCGGATTCGACTTCGGCGTCTTCGGGGACGGGCGGCAGTTCGGTGAGCGGTTCCTCGTCGGTGGGGCTGAAGACACCTTCGCGCGCGCGGCGCAGGCGCGAGTCGTGTTCGTCGATGATGCCCATTTCGTGCAGGCGCTCGACCAGTTCGATGTAGGATTTTTCGCCGAAGTTGCGCAGGGTGAGGAGTTCGTCCTCGGACTTTTCGAGGATTTGTCCGACGACCATGAGGCCGCTGCGCTTGAGGCAGTTGTGGGCGCGGACGGAGAGTTGGAGTTCGTCGATGGAGCGGTGGTACTCCTCGACGGAGATGCCGAGTCGCTCGTTGGGCTCGATCTGGCGGGGGGCGTGGGGGTCGCCGAGGGTGGCGAAGATGACGAGCTCGTCCTGGAGCAGTTGGGCGGCGGCCTTGATCGCGTCTTTGCCGTCGATGCTGCCATCGGTCCAGACTTCGAGCATGAGTTGTTCGAGTCCGGCGCCTTTGCCGCCGCGGGCGGGGTGGACTTCGTAGGAGACGCGGCGGACGGGGGTGAAGACGGCGTCGAGAGGGATCAGGCCGATCGGAGATTCGCCGTTGGCGCTGCGCTCGGAGGGGTGGAAGCCGTAGCCGGTCTGGATGTTCATGCGGACGCTGAGTTCGGCCTCGGGGGCGTCGAGCGTGGCGAGGTAGAGGTCGGTGTTGACGATCTCGTAGTCGTGCGGAACATCGATATCGGCGGCGGTGACGGCGCGTTGCCCGCTGACGTTGAGGGTCATTTCGGCGGGGCGGTCGGCGAGGGCGCGGAGGCGGATGCCGCGCAGGTTGAGCAGGAACTCGGTGGTGTCCTCTTTCATCGCGGGGATGGTGGAGAATTCGTGCTGGACCTGGTCGATCCGCACGGAGGTGACCGCGGCGCCGCGGATGGCGGAGAGCATGACGCGACGGATGGCGTTGCCCAGGGTGTGGGCGAATCCGCGCGCCAACGGCTCGGCGGTGACCCGCGCGTAGTCGGCCGTGGCCTGTTCGATTTCGAGCTTGGGGGCTTCGTGCTGCAAAACCACTGTGGCGTGCGCCTCCTCAGTCTGCTCCGCCGCGGTCGCGGCGGCGCGCAACCCGCGCGTTAGCGCGAGTAGTACTCGACGATCGCGTTCTCATCGACGCGCATGTCGATGTCCTCGCGGGCGGGAACGGCGGTAAGTTCTCCTTCGAGTTGGGCGGGGTCGCTCATGTTGAGCCAGCCGGGGACTTGGCGGCTGCCCTGCCAGGTGCGGGACATTTCGTAGAACTTCGATTTGCGCCCGCGCTCGGTCCAACCGATCTTGTCGCCGACTTTGGTCTCGATCGAGGGGATGTCGGCGCGGCGTCCGTTGAGGGTGACGTGCCCGTGGCGGACGAGCTGGCGTGCCTGGGCGCGGGACTCGGCGAGGCCGAGGCGGTAGACGACGTTATCGAGGCGCAGTTCGAGCATGCGCAGGAGGTTGTCGCCGGTCGCGCCGGGGCGGCGGTTGGCTTCGCGGAACATCTTGCGGAACTGGCGCTCGAGCACGCCGTAGGTCTTGCGGACCTTCTGCTTCTCCTTGACCTGGATGCCGTAGTCGGAGACTTTGCGGCGTCGGGGGGAGCGCTGTCCGGGGGGCTGGTTGCGGCGCTCGATGGCGCACTTGGGCCCCGAGCAGCGATCGCCCTTGAGCATGAGTTTTTCGCCTGCGCGGCGGCAGATGCGGCAGACCGGACCGGTGTATCGGGCCATTGGCTCGTCTCCTGTGGGCCGGCTCAGGCGCGCCGGCGCTTGCGCGGGCGGCAGCCGTTGTGGGGGATGGGGGTGACATCGCGGATCGAGAGCAGGGTGAGGCCGGCGGCCTGGAGGGCGCGGACGGCGGATTCGCGCCCGCTGCCGGGGCCTTTGACGTAGACATCGACTTCGCGCATGCCGTGGTTCATGGCTTTCTGTGCGGCGTCTTCGGCGGCGAGTTGGGCGGCGAAGGGGGTGCCCTTGCGCGAGCCGCGGGTGCCGCCGGTGGAACCGGCGCTGCTCCAGGCGACGGTGTCGCCGTTGAGGTCGGTCAGGGTGATGATCGTGTTGTTGAAGGTGGACTGGATGTAGGCGCGCCCGTGGGGCACGTTCTTACGTTCGCGTCGGCGTCCGCGCCGCGCTCCACCGCGCTGGGTAACCATTCGCTCGCGTTCCTCTCTCTGCGTCCGCGTTAGCGCTTGACCGCGCGGCGGCGTCCGGCGACGGTCTTTTTGGAGCCGCGGCGGGTGCGGGCGTTGGTGCGTGTGCGCTGGCCGTGCATGGGCAGGTTGCGGCGGTGGCGCTGGCCGCGGTAGCAGTTGATGTCGATCAGCCGCTGCACGTGCTGACGGACGGAGCGTCGGAGGTCGCCCTCGACGCTGTAGTCACGGTCGATGATTTCGCGCAGCAGGGAGAGTTCGCCGTCGGTCAGTTCGCGCATGCGCCGCTGGGGGTCGAGTTGGGCTTTGTGGATGATTTCGTCGGCGCGGGTGGCGCCGATGCCGTAGATGTAGCGCAGCGCGTAGGGCAGCCGCTTGTTGTCGGGAACGTCGACACCAGAGATTCTCGCCATGCTGTAGCTCCGTTGGTCAGTTCTTGAAGCGGTAGACCACGCGCCCGCGCGTGAGGTCGTATTCGGAGAGTTCGACGAGCACCCGATCGCCGCGCAGGACGCGGATGTGGTTTTGGCGCATTTTGCCGGCGAGATGGGCAAGCACTTCGTGTCCGTTGGGTAGTTGTACGCGGAAGGTGGCGTTGGGCAGCGGCTCGCGGACGACGCCTTCGACCTCGATTTTGTCCTGCTTGGGTGCAGGCGCGGGTCGCGGGGCGCGTTGCCCGCGGCGGTTGCCCGAAGTTCGTCTCGCCACCAAGTCTCCCCTCTGCCGACCAGCCTCAGTCGGCCAGCGTGAGAATGTCGGCGGGGCCATCCTCGCGGATGGCGATGGTGTGCTCGAAGTGGGCAGAGAGGCTGCCGTCCTTCGTGCATACGGTCCAGCCGTCGTCCAGCACGGTGGTGGCCGGGTTGCCGATGGTGGCCATCGGCTCCAGGGCGAGGACCATGCCGGGTCGCATGCGCATGCCTGCTCCGCGTCGTCCGTGGTTGGGCATATTCGGCGCTTCGTGCATTTCGCGGCCCACGCCGTGGCCGACGTAGCCGCGCACGACTCCGTAGCCCGCTGATTCTAGCACCTCCTGGATGGCTGCGCCGATATCGCCTTTGCGAACTGGGACACGCGCGGCGTCGATGCCGGCGTAGAGCGACTCTTCGGTGGCGCGCAGCAGGCGCTCGGCGTCGGCGCTGATTGTGCCGATGCCGAAGGTGATGGCGGAGTCGCCGACCCAGCCGTCGATGGTTGCGCCGAGGTCGATGGAGAGGATGTCGCCGTCCTCGAGGCGTCGCTCGGTGGCGAAGCCGTGGACGATTTGCTCGTTGAGCGAGGCGCAGATCGCGTGGGGGAAGCCGTGATAGCCGAGGAAGGTGGGGGTCGCGCCGAGTCGTTCGAACTTGTCGAGCACGTAGCGGTCGAGCTCGGCGAGGGAGAGGCCGGGGCGAGACATTTCGCGCAGTTCGGCGAGCGTTTCGCCGACCAGCTGCCCGGGCACGCGCATCTGTTTGATCTGCGCGGGGGTCTTGAGCACGACCTGGCGGGAGCGGGTGTCGGTCAGCATGTGCTTAGTCCGCGCTTTCCAATGCTGCGAGCAGGTCCGCGCCGACGGCATCGGGTCCGCGCTCGCCGTCGACGCGGCGCAGCTTGCCGCTGCGCTGGTAGTAGTCGATCAGCGGGGCGGTCTGCTGGGCGTAGACATCGAGGCGGCGCTGGATGGCTTCGGGCTGGTCGTCGTCGCGCTGGATCAGGGCGGCGGAGCAGCGGTCGCAGGCGCCCTCTGTTTGGGGCGGGGAGAAGACTTCGTGGAAGACTGCGCCGCAGTCGGGGCAGCTCCAGCGTCCGCCGAGGCGGCGCAGGACCTCGTCGGCGCTGACATCGATGAGCAGGGTGGCGGCGATTTCGGCGTTCTGCTCGGCGAGCGCGGCGTCGAGCGCTTCGGCCTGTTCGGTGGTGCGGGGAAAGCCGTCGAGCAGGCTGCCGAGCTGTGCGTCGTCGCGTGCGAGGCGGTCGAGCAGCATGGAGATGGTCAGTTCGTCGGGGACGAGTTCGCCGCGGTCCATGTAGCGCTGGGCGGCTTGGCCGAGCTCGGTCTGGTTGCGCACGTTCTCGCGGAACATGTCGCCGGTGGCGAGGTGGAGCAGGCCGGTGTGCTCGGCGAGGTTGAGGGCCTGGGTGCCTTTGCCCGCGCCGGGCGGGCCGAGCAGGATGACGTAGGTGCTCATCGGATGAATCCCTCGTAGTTGCGCATGAGCAGCTGTGCTTCGATCTGGCGCATGGTGTCGAGCGCGACGCCGACGACGATCAGCAGGCCGGTGCTGGAGATGGTCAGAGCGGTGCTATCGGGGATGAATTCGGTGGCGAGGAAGGGGACGACGGCAACGAAGCCGAGGAATAATGCGCCGGCCCAGGTGATTCGCGAGAGCACGCGGTTGATGTAGTCCTGGGTTGGTCGGCCGGGGCGGATGCCGGGGATGAAGCCGCCCTGTTTCTGGAGGTTTTCGGCGAGGTTCTGCTGCTGGAAGGTGACGAAGGTGTAGAAGAAGGTGAAGGCGACGACGAGCACGAAGGAGAGCGCCCAGTAGAGCGGGCGGCCGGGGGAGAAGTTGGTCTGCACCCAGTCGGCGGCGCGCACGATCCAGGCGGGGCGCTCGCCGATGGTCTGGCCTTCGGCGATGTCGGGGGTGAGGGGGTCGTCGGGCGGGTCCTGGTCCGTGGGGATCGCAGTGAGCCGGATGAAGTTGCCTTGGATGTCGCGGATGGTGATCGGCACGGCGCCGATTTCGTTGTTGTCGATGCGCCAGGTGGTGAGCGCCTCGCCGCCGCCGGGGTCGGGGCGGGTTTCGACGCGGGTGAGTACGTTGGCATCGCTGGCCTGGTTGATTCGTTCGAGTACGTCGTCGAAGGAGTCCTCTTCGGCGTTCCACTCGATTTCGGCTTCGTTGACGAGGAATGTGCCGCCGGCGGCGAGGTCGGGGTAGAGGGTGTTGAGCGGTTCGTCGGCGTCGACGGCGATGAAGGGGACTTCGACGGCGGCGCGGCTCTGGCTCTCTTCGCCGGCCGCGCCGGTGACCCAGCCGGCAAGGACGGAGGGGAAGATGATGATCGAGAAGGCGAAGATGAGGGGGATCATGCCGGCGCTGTTGACGCGCAGGGGGATATAGCTCTGTCCGCTTTGGCGGTACATGCGCCCGCCTCTGAAGACGCTGCGGGCATATTGAACGGGGATGCGGCGCTGGGCTTCCTGGAAGAAGACGATCAGGGCGACGAGGGCGATGGCGATGGCGATCACGACGGCGATGCCGGACCAGCCGATGTCGCTCTGCCCGACGGAGTTGAAGAGGGTGGGGAAGCTGGCGACGATGCCGGCGAAGATCAGCAGGGAGATGCCGTTGCCGACGCCTTTTTCGGTGATCAGTTCGCCGAGCCAGATGAGGAACATGGTGCCGGCGGTCATGGTGATGATGGCGGAGACGGTGGGCAGCCATTCTTCGGCGCCGAAGCCGATGCCGGTGATGGCGCGTGCGTTTTCGAGCAGGATCAGCTGTCCGTAGCCCTGCACGAGCGACATGGGGATGGCCAGCCAGTAGGTGTAGAGCTGGATTTTGTTGCGGCCGGACTCGCCTTCCTGGGCAAGGGCTTGCAGCCGAGGGATCATCGGCTGGAGCAGGTTCATGACGATGGAGGCGGTGATGTAGGGGTAGACGCCGAGGGCGACGATGGAGAGGTTGTCGAGTCCGCCGCCGGAGAAGAGGTTGAGGAAGCCGAGGACGGGGTTGTTATCGAGGGCGTTTTCGAGCTGGGTTTTGTTGATGTCGGGGATGGGCACGTGCGCGACGAGCCGAAAGACGACCAACATGGCCAGGGTGAAGGCCAGCTTCTGGCGGACGTCCGGCTGCCGCCAGGCGTCGACCAGCGCTTGCAGCAGCTTGGGTCTAGTCGGACCCGCTGCTGTCTGCGCTCGTTGCATCGATCACCTCAACAGTGCCGCCGGCGGCTTCGATCTTGGCGCGCGCGGCGGCCGAGACGCGCTCGGCGCGCAGGTGCAGCGCGTGTTCGATGGATCCGCCGGCCAGGATTTTGAACGGCTGGCTCGCGCGGCGCAGCAGCCGCGCTTGGACCAGCGCTTCCGCGTCGACCGCCGCGCCGGGTTCGAAGCGGCGGGCCAGCTCGACCACGTTGATCGGCTGGTATTCGACACGGTTACGGTTTTTGAAGCCGCCCCGCCGGGGGAGGGTGCGCATCATGGACATGCCGCCGCCCTCGAAGACGGCGTTGTAGTCGCGCCCGGCTCGGGAGCGCTGGCCTTTGAGGCCGCGCCCGGAGTAGGTGCCCTTGCCGGAGGCGTTGCCACGCCCGACGCGCTTGCGTCGTTTGCGGGCGCCGGGGTTGGGGCGCAGATCGTGCAACCGCAGCGGCATCGCTACCCCTCCACCTCAACGACGCTGACCAGATGAGAGACCTTGAGGATCATACCACGCACATCGCGCGTATCCGGTTTGCGTACGGTTTGTCCCAGCTTACGCAGGCCGAGCGATTTGATCGTCTGCGCCTGATCGCTGCGATAGCCGATGGCGCTTTTGACCCAGGTGACTTCGAGTTCGGACATGGTCGGTTACTCGCTCGCTGCGGCGACCGGGGCGGCGGCGGGCTCGGTCGGTTGGGCGGGAGGAGGCGGGGCATCGATTTCGTCGGGGATGCGGCCGGCGAGGCGCAGGCGCTCGCGGCGCGCCTCAACGGGGTCGCGCAGCTCCTGCAAGCCGCGGATCGTGGCCTGGACGACGTTGACGACGTTGTTGGAGCCGAGCGATTTGCTGAGCACGTTGCGCAGTCCGACGGCTTCGAGCACGGCGCGCACGCCGCCGCCGGCGATGACGCCGGTCCCGGGCGCGGCGGGCTTGAGCAGGACGCGCGAGGCGCAGAAGCGCGCGGTGATCGGGTGGGGGATGGTGCCGTTGCGAATCGGCACTTTGACCATCTCGCGGCGGGCGATGGTCGCGCCTTTGCGGATGGCGTCGGGCACCTCGTTGGCGCGCCCGATACCGATGCCGACGCGCCCATCGCCGTCGCCGACGACGACCACGGCGGTGAAGCTGAAGCGGCGGCCGCCTTTGACGACCTTGGCGACGCGGTTGATCGAGACGACTTTTTCGATGTAGTCGTCCTGCGGCTGGTCACGCCGGAAGCGACCGCCTCGGGATTCTCGCTGTTGCATCGGCCTGTTCCCTCCCGGCGCTCTGGTCAGAAGTCGAGGCCGCCTTCGCGCGCGGCCTCGGCCAGCGCGCGAACACGTCCGTGGTATCGATAGCCGCCGCGGTCGAAGACGATGGCGGAGACGCCGGCGTCGCGCGCGGCGCGGGCGAGTTGTGCGCCGACCGCGGCGGCGCGCTCGGTCTTGCTGCCTTCGGCGCCGTTGAGGTCGGAGGCGGAGGCCAGCGTGGCGCCGCTGTCGTCGTCGATGATCTGCCCGTAGATGTGGCTGAGCGAGCGGAAGACGGAGAGGCGGGGGCGCTGGGGGGTGCCGTGGACGCGCTTGCGGACGCGGGCGTGGCGACGCCGGCGGGCGGCGCGGGTGGTGCGGCGTTTGCGGCGAATGGGCATCTGCTGCGCTCCGTGTTGTGCGATCGCGCTAGGCGATCGCTCCCTTGCCCTGCTTGCGCCGCACCCACTCGCCGCGGTAGCGGATGCCCTTGCCCTTGTAGGGCTCGGGCGGGCGCACGGCGCGGATTTCGGCGGCCTGTTGTCCTACGACTTGTTTGTCGGCGCCGCGCACGTGGACGATCTGGCCTTCGACTTCGAAGGTGATGCCCTCGGGCGGATCGATGCGCACGAGGTGGGAGAAGCCGACGCGCAGAACGAGGGTCTGGGCGTCGAGTTCGGCGCGATAGCCGGTGCCCTGGATTTCGAGCGATTTGGTGAAGCCGTCGGAGACGCCGACGACCATGTTGTTGATCAGGGAGCGGGCGAGCCCGTGCTGGGCGCGGTGCTCGCGGCGATCGGAGGGGCGGGTGACGATCACCTCGTCGTTGTCGACCACGATGTGCAGGTCGGGGTGGATGGCCTGTTGCAGCTCGCCGTTGGGACCGGAGACGCGCACCAGCGGACCGCTGATTTCGATGTTGACGCCCGCGGGGACGGGGACAGGCTTGCGTCCGACACGACTCATTGCAGCGCGGTTTCCGTTTGCGCCTCGCGGACGAGGCGGGGATTGGGGAGGCTTACCAGACGAAGCACAGCACCTCTCCGCCGAGATTTTCCTGTCGGGCGCGGTGGCCGGTCATGACGCCGCGCGGGGTGGTGAGGATGGCGACGCCGAGACCGCCGTAGGGTCGAGGGATTTCGCGGCGCTGGACGTAGACGCGCAGGCCGGGGCGGCTGACGCGCTTGAGACCGCTGAGCACGGAGCTGCCGTCCTCGCGGTAGATCAGTTCGAGCTGTAGTTCGCGGCCGGCTGCGCCGACGCGATCGCGCACTTCGTACTCCTTGATGAAGCCCTCATCGGCCAGCACCTGGGCGATGGCGACTTTGAGCTGGGAGGAGGGAAGGGAGAGGTGCGGATGGCCGGCCTGGATTGCGTTGCGAATCCGGGTGAGCATGTCCGCGATGGGGTCGGTCACAGGCATCGGTCGGCTGAGCCTTTCGGTTCCGGCTACTGCGTGCGCTCGAAGGGCATGCCGAGCAGTTCGAGCAGTCGGCGTCCCTCCGCGTCGTTGCGCGCGGTGCTGATGATGTTGACTTGCAGCCCGCGCACCTTGTTGACCGCGCCGTAGTCGATTTCGGGGTAGACGATTTGTTCGCGGATGCCGAGGCTGTAGTTGCCGCGTCCGTCGAAGGCGGTGCGGGGGACGCCCTGGAAGTCGCGGATGCGGGGCAGGGCGGCGTTGATGGTGCGGTCCAGGAACTCCCACATGCGCCGCCCGCGGATGGTGCAGGTGACGCCGATGGGGTTGCCTTCGCGCAGCTTGAAGTTGGCGATCGACTTGCGCGCGCGGGTGATCACGGGGCGCTGTCCGCAGATCGCGGTGATGTCGGCGGTGACTTCGTCGAGCGCGCGCGCTTCGGAGAGCGCTTCGCCGACGCCGGCGTTGACCACGACCTTGGTCAGGCGGGGCACCTGCATGGGGTTGCCGAAGGAGAATTCTTCGAGCATGCGCGGGGCGACTTCGTCGCGGTAGCGCTGCTGGAGGCGGGGGGCGCCGTTGAGGTTGTTCGCTTGGGCGGCCATCAGTCGATATCCGCTTCACAGCGCCGGCAGACGCGGACCTTGAGTCCGTCGGCGCGCTTTTTGTAGCCGATTCGGGCGGGTCGGTCGCAGGCGGGGCAGACGACCGCGACATTGCTGAGATGCATCGGGGCTTCGCGCTCGATGATACCGGCCGGCGTGCCCACCTGGGTGGGGCGCATGTGGCGCTTGACCATGTTGACGCCCTGGACGATGACGCGGTCGCGCTTGGGCAGCACTTGACGCACTTGCCCGCGCGCGCCCTTGTTCTTGCCGCTGCGCACCTCGACGACGTCGTCGCGCTGAATTCGCCGCATCAGACCACCTCCGGAGCAAGCGAGACGATGCGCATGAAGTTTTTTTCGCGCAGTTCGCGGGCGACGGGCCCGAAGATGCGGGTGCCGGTGGGGTTCTGCTCGTCGCCGGCGAGGATCACGGCGGCGTTGTCGTCGAAGCGGATGTAGGAGCCGTCGGGTCGGCGGTACTGCTTGGCAACGCGCACGACGACGGCGCGGACGACCTGTCCGGAGCGGATATCGCGCCCCGGGTCGGCTTGCTTGACGGTGGCCACAATGGTGTCGCCGACGCTGGCGTAGCGGCGCTTGGTGCCGCCCAGCACGCGGATGCACTTGATCACCCGCGCGCCGGAGTTGTCGGCGACGCGCAGCGAAGATTCCTGCTGGATCACGCGGATCCCTCGCTATCAGCCGCTTGCGGCGTCTCGGTCGTTTCGGCGGCGGCGTCGGCAGCCGGCGCGGGCGGCTCGTTGGGCTGCTCGGGCTCGATGGCGGGGGCGGCGATTTCGCCGGGCTGGATGTCGGCGACTTCGTGTCGTTCGAGGATTTCGACGACGCGCCAGGTCTTGCGGCGCGAGAGCGGACGACACTCCTCGATCAGCACGCGGTCACCGTTGCGGCAGTCGTTGCCTTCGTCGTGCGCCAGGTAACGCTTGCGGCGGCGCATCGTCTTTTTGTAGAGCGGGTGCCTCACGGTGCGCTCGATGCGCACGACGACCGTCTTCTGAGCGGCGTCGGCGACGGCGAATCCGACTCGTTGTTTGCGCGCCATGCTCTAGTTGTCCTTGCTGGTTTCTGCGTCGCCGGCTGCTTCGCCCACCGCCGCCAATGCCATTTCGTCGTCGGTCACGGCCTCGTCGGCGTCGGCGACCGCGTCGGCAGCGGAGTCCGCGCCGATCGCTTCCTCTTCCGCGTCCTGGCCGGGGGTTGCGAGGACTGCATGGGGGCGCTGCGGCAGGGGGGTGATGGGTACCGCGCCCGCGACGGCGGCCTGCTGGCGCTCGCGCAGGATGGTGCGCAGGCGCGCGATCTGGCGGCGCGCAGCGCGCAGCGCCATGGGGTTCTGCAGCTGGCGGGTGCCGCGCTGGAACTGCAGGTTGAACATCTCGCGGTAGGCCTCGTTGATCGCCTCGGCGAGCTCCTGGTCGGAGAGCGAACGCGCTTCGTCGGCCAGCGGGTTGGGCATGGCTAGACGACCTCCGTCTCGCGCACGACGACGCGGGTGCGGACGGGCAGCTTGTGGCTGGCGCGGCGCAGGGCTTCGCGGGCGTCGCCCTCTTCGATTCCGCCGATCTCGAACAGCACGCGGCCGGGCTTGACCACGGCGACCCATTTCTCGGGCGCGCCCTTGCCCTTGCCCATGCGCGTTTCGGCCGGTTTCTGGGTGACGGACTTGTCGGGGAAGACGCGGATCCAGACTTTGCCGCCACGCCGCACGTAGTGGGTGATGGCGCGGCGGGCGGCCTCGATCTGGCGGCCGTCGATCCAGGCGGCGTCGAGCGATTGCAGGCCGATTTCGCCGAAGGCGACGGTGCTGCCCGACTGGGCCAGGCCGCGGCGGCGGCCGCGGTGGTGTTTGCGCCATTTGACGCGGCGGGGCTGAAGCATCAGCGGTTCCTCCCCTGGCCGTCGCGGGCGGCGAGCGGCGACGAGGCGGGTGGCGGCACGGCGTGCGCGGGGCCGCTCTCGCGCTCATCGGGCTCCGGCTCGTAGGGCAGGATTTCGCCCTTGTAGATCCAGACTTTGACGCCGATGCGCCCGAAGACGGTGCGCGCCTCGGCGAAGCCGTAGTCGATATCGGCGCGCAGGGTGTGGAGCGGGACGCGCCCGGCCATCTCTTTGGCGCTGCGCGACATTTCGGCGCCGCCGAGGCGTCCGCTGATGATGATTTTGGCGCCCTCGGCGCCGCGCTGCATGGTGCGCTGGACGGATTGCTTGATCGCGCGGCGGAAGGCGATGCGGCGTTCGAGCTGCTCGGCGACGCTGCGCGCGACCAGGGTCGCATCGAGTTCGGGTGTGCGGATTTCCTCGACGTCGACGTTGGTGCGCCGGCCGGTCAGGTTGCCCAGTTCGCGGCGCAGTTCTTCGACATGTTGTCCGCCGCGCCCGATCACGATGCCCGGTTTGGCGGTGTGCAGGGTGATGCGCAGCTGTCCGGCGCTGCGCTGGATGTCGATCCGGGAGATCGCCGCGTCGCCCATGCTCTCGTTGATGAACTTGCGCAGCTTGATGTCTTCGGCAACCAGCTTGGCGTAGTCCTTGTTGGCGTACCACTGGCTGCGCCACTCGAAGATGGTGCCGATGCGGAAGCTGGTGGGGTGTACTTTTTGGCCCATCCTCAGTTCTCCTCGTCGGTGAGGACCACAGTGATGTGGCTGGTGCGGCGGAGGATGCGCCCGGCGCGCCCGCGCGCCTTGGGGCGGAAGCGGCGCAGGGTGCGCCCGTCGCCGGCGTAGATCGAATGCACTTTCAGCTCGTCGCGGTCGAGGGCGAAGTTGTTCTCGGCGTTGGCGGCGGCGGATGCGAGCACCTTGGCGATATCGCGGGCGATCGGCTTGGGGGTGTAGCGGAGTTGGAGCAGCGCTTCTTCGACGGGCAAGCCGCGGATGCCCTGCATGACCAGGCGCACTTTGCGCGGCGAGCTGCGCACGAATTTGGCGGAGGCCT
The DNA here is from genome assembly GCA_958295515.1 of uncultured Dehalococcoidia bacterium. Taxonomy (GTDB): domain Bacteria; phylum Chloroflexota; class Dehalococcoidia; order Bin125; family Bin125; genus CATQGW01. The sequence goes on from CATQGW010000001.1 coordinate 151,236, forward strand.
GGACTTGCATGTCAGCGCACCCGCGTCGCGCGGTCGGAACGGCCGACGTGCCCCCGGAAGGTGCGCGTCGGCGCGAACTCGCCCAGCTTGTGGCCGACCATGTTCTCGGTCATGAAGACCGGCACGTGGCGTCGGCCGTCGTGTACGGCGATGGTCAATCCGACCATGTCGGGGATGATCGTGGAGGCGCGGGACCAGGTGGTGATCACGGTGCGCGCGCCGGTAGCCTTGACGCGCTGCACCTTGCGGATCAGTTTGTAGTCCACGAACGGACCCTTTTTGGTCGACCGCGACATCGTTCGCCCGTTCCTCTAGCGCCGCCGACCGCGTCGGCGGCGGCGCACGATGTATTTGTCCGACTGCTTCTTGCCCCGGGTGCGGCGCCCCAGCGTATACCACCCCCAGGGGGACTTGGGACCGGGCAGGCCGATCGGGGCTTTGCCCTCGCCGCCGCCGTGGGGATGATCGACGGGGTTCATGGCGGAGCCGCGCACGGTGGGTCGGCGGCGGCGGTGGCGGCTGCGGCCGGCTTTGCCCAGCTTGATGTTGCCGTGCTCGACGTTGCCGACCTGGCCGATGGTGGCGTAGCAGGCGGAGCGCACGCGGCGCATTTCGCCGGAGGGCAGGCGCAGCAGTACGTAGTCGCCCTCTTTGGCCATGATCTGGGCGCTGGCCCCGGCGGAGCGGACGATCTGCGCGCCCTTGCCCTCGGTCAGCTCGACGTTGTGGACCTGGGTGCCGTTGGGGATCGCGCTCATCGGCATCGCGCTGCCGGTGCGGATCGGCGCGTCCGGGCCGGTGGCGATGCGGTCGTCGACGGAGAGGCCAACGGGAGCGAGGATGTAGCGCTTGACGCCGTCGCTGTAGACGATCAGGGCGATGCGAGCGCTGCGGTTGGGGTCGTACTCGATCGCGGCGACGCGGCCTTCGAGGCCGATGCGGTCGCGGCGTTTCCAATCGATGATGCGGTAGCGGCGCTTGTGTCCACCGCCGCGGTGGCGGACGGTGATGCGGCCCTGTTGGTTGCGCCCCGACTTTTTCTTGAGCGGAGCGAGCAGGCTCTTCTCGGGCTTCTTTTTGGTGATTTCTTCGAAGGTGTGGCCGGAGGAGTTGCGTCGTCCGGGCGAGGTGGGCTTGAAGTTTCGCAGCGGCACGTCAGACCCCCTCGAACAGGCGGATCTCGTAGCCCTCGGCCAGCGAGATGATCGCCTTTTTCCAGTCGCGCTCGCGTCCGGGTCGGGCGCGGCCGACGCGGCGCTCAACGCCGCGCACGTTGATCACGTTGACCTTGCGCACGCGCACACCGAAGGCGATCTCGACCGCCTCTTTGATCTGGAGTTTGTTGGCGCGCGGGTCAACCTCGAAGATGTACTTGCGCTGCTCGCTGAGCTCGGTGCTCTTCTCGGTGATGATCGGTCGCCGCAGCACAGCGTAGGGGTGAATGTCTTTGGGCATGTCAGTCGCCTCCGGCGTTGGCTGCGGGCAGGGCCCAGAGCGATTCGACGCGGCGCACGGCGGCTTCGGTCATGATCAGCCGATCGTGGGTGATCAGCAGGTAGGTGTTGAGCGTTTCGGCGGGCGAGGAACTGATGTGCTGGAGGTTGCGAGCGCCGCGCACGAGGTTTTCGTCGAGCCCGTCGCTGACCAGCAAGGCGTTGCGCTCGACGCCCAGGGCGCTGCAGAGCTCGGCCATGGCGCTGGTGCGCGGCTCGAAGGCGAGATCGGGCGCGGTGACCACGATGCCGCCCTCGGCGGCGCGCTGCGAGAGCATCGAGCGGATCGCCAGGCGGCGCATGCGTTTGGGCATGCGCTGGCGATAGGAGCGGGGGTGCGGGCCGTGCGCGACCGCGCCGCCGACGCGGGTGGGCGAGGAGGGGCCGCCGAGACGGGCGCGTCCGCCGCCCTTCTGGCGGCGAGTCTTGGTGTTGGCCTGGCGCAGATCGGAGCGGTTCAGCGTGTTGTGCGTGCCGTGGCGCTGGTTGGCGCGGTAGGCCAGCACGGCCTGATGCACCACGCCCAGATTGGGCTCGATCGCAAACACGCTGTCGTCGGCGTCGATCTCGCCGACCTGCTCGCCTGCGGCGTCGAGTACCGGCAGTTTCATCGCTTCTTCCCGCCCTGCCGCTTGGTTTGTCGGATGCGCACGGTGCCGTTGGTCGCGCCGGGCACCGAGCCCTCAACGTACAGGAGGTTGCGCTCGGCGTGAATTTCGATCACCTGGAGGTTCATCGAGGTGCGCCGGCGGCCGCCCATGCGTCCGGCCATGCGGGTGCCTTTGAGCACGCGCCCGGGGGTGGTTCCGGCGCCGACGGAGCCGGGCGCGCGGTGGCGGTCGCTCTGCCCGTGGGTGCGGGGGCCGCCGCGGAAGCCGTGCCGTTTGACGACGCCGGCGAAGCCCTTGCCCTTGGAGATGCCCTGCACGTCGACACGGTCGCCGACGCTGAAGATTTCGCTCGCCTGAAGCAGCGCGCCGAGCTTGACTTCGCTGAGTTGCTCGGATTCGACGCGGAATTCGCTCAGGGTGCGGAGCGCGCCGTTGCTGCCGGTGTGCCCGCGCTCGGGCTTGGTCACGCGCCAGTCGGGGACCGCGCCGAAGCCGAGCTGGACGGCGGCGTAGCCGTCGCGCTCGGGGGTTTTGAGCTGGGTGACGGGGCAGGGGCCGACTTCGAGCACGGTGCAGCCGACAACGCTGCCGTCCTCGCGGATGACCTGCACCATGCCGAGCTTTTTGCCGAGGAGGCCGGGTACGGACATGAGAGACCTACAGCTTGATGAAGACATCGACGCCGCTGGAGAGTTGCAGCCGCGACAATGTGTCCAGGGTGCGCCCGGTCGGCTCGAGGATGTCGATGATGCGCTTGTGGGTGCGCATCTCGAACTGCTCGCGGCCGTCTTTGTGTACGAACGGCGAGCGGATCACCGTGTACTTGCGGATTTCGGTGGGCAGCGGAATGGGACCCGCCACGCTGGCGCCGGTCTTTTCGGCGATATCGACGATCTGCATCGCACTCTCATCGAGAATGCGATGGTCGTAGGCCTTGAGCCGGATGCGGATTTTTTGGGGGGTCGCCATACGTGTTCCGAGCCTACTCGAGGATGCGGGAGACGGCGCCGGCGCCGACGGTGCGCCCGCCCTCGCGGATTGCGAAGCGCAGGCCCTCCTCCATCGCAATCGGATGGATCAGCCGCACGGTCATCTGCACGTTGTCGCCGGGCAGCGCCATCTCGATCCCCTCCGGCAGCCCGATCTCGCCGGTCACGTCCGTGGTGCGGATGTAGAACTGCGGGCGGTAGCCCTGGAAGAACGGGGTGTGCCGCCCGCCTTCGTCCTTGCTGAGGATGTAGACCTCCGCCTCAAAGGCGGTGTGCGGGGTGATGCTGCCCGGCGCGGCCAAGACCTGCCCGCGCTCAATCTCGTCCCGATCCAGCCCGCGCAGCAGACAGCCCACGTTGTCCCCCGCCTCGCCGGTCGGCAGCGTCTTCTTGAACATCTCGACACCGGTCACGACCGTCTTGCGGGTGTCCTTGACCCCCACAATCTCGATCTCCTCGCCGCTCACCACCACTCCCCGCTCGATCCGCCCGGTCGCCACCGTGCCCCGCCCCTTGATCCCGAAGACGTCCTCGACCGGCATCAGGAAGGGCTGCTCGACCGGCCGCGGCGGGGTCGGCACGTAGGCGTCCACCGCCTCCATCAGCTGTTGGATGCTCTGGTACTCCTCGGCCTCCACGTCCGTCGACTCCGAGCCCAGCGCGGCCAGCGCCGAACCGCGGATCACCGGAATGTCGTCGCCCGGGAACTCGTACTGGCTGAGCAGCTCGCGCACCTCCAGCTCGACCAGCTCGAGCAGCTCTTCGTCGTCCATCTGATCGACTTTGTTCAGGTAGACCACCATCCGCGGCACGCCCACCTGGCGGGCCAAGAGGATGTGCTCGCGGGTCTGCGGCATCGGTCCGTCCGGCGCGGCCACGACCAGGATCGCGCCGTCCATCTGCGCCGCGCCGGTGATCATGTTCTTGATGTAGTCCGCGTGGCCCGGCGCGTCGATGTGCGCGTAGTGCCGCGCCTCCGTCTCGTACTCCACGTGGGCAATCGCGATCGTGATCCCCCGCGCCCGCTCCTCCGGCGCGTTGTCAATCGAATCAAAGCTGCTGAACGCGACCGAATCGTTGGACAGCGCCAGATACTTGGTGATCGCCGCCGTCAGGGTCGTCTTGCCGTGATCGACATGGCCAATCGTGCCCACGTTCACGTGCGGCTTCGTCCGCTCGTAGACTTTCCGCGCCATTGCTCCGCTCTCCTTCTTGCCGCGGCGCTAGCGCGCCGCGGCCAACACACTCTGCGGGATCACCGCGTAGTGGTCGAACTCGATGCTTGCCGTTGCGCGCCCCTGCGTCATGGAACGCAGGGACGTGGTGTAACCGAACAGTTCGGCGAGGGGGATTTGGGCGCGGATCAGTTGCAAGGGGCCGCGCACCTCGGTGGCGAGCACCTGGCCGCGGCGGCCGCTGACATCGCCCAGCACATCGCCGAAGAACTCGTCGGGGGTGGCCAGCTCGGCGCGCATGACGGGCTCGAGCTGGACGGGGTCGGCTTTGCGCATTGCCTCTTTGAAGGCCATGCTGCCGGCCGTTGCGAAGGCCATTTCGTTGGAGTCGACCTGGTGGTAGCTGCCGTCGATCAGCGCGACTTTGACATCGACCACGGGGTAGCCGCCGACGACGCCGTTGCGCATTGCCTGTTCGATGCCGCGCTTGACCGAGGGGACGAAGTGCTGGGGGACGACGCCGCCCGCGCTCTGGTCCTCGAATTCAAAGCCTGCGCCGGCCTGGTTGGGGGTGACGCGGAGGATGACGTGCCCGTACTGGCCGCGGCCGCCGGTCTGGCGCACGAAGCGGGCTTCGGCCTCGGTGGAGCGGCGGATCGTCTCGCGGTAGGCGACCTGCGGGCGGCCGACGCTACAGGCGACGTTGAACTCGCGGCGCAGACGATCGGCGATCACTTCGAGATGCAGCTCGCCCATGCCGGAGATCACCGTCTGTCCGGTCTCGTCGTTGAATTCCACGCGGAAGGTGGGATCTTCTTCGACGAGCTTGCGCAGCGATGCGCCGAGGCGATCCTGATCGTCTTTGCTCTTGGCCTCGATCGCGACCGAGACGACGGGCTCGGGGAAGCGGATTTCATCGAGCAGCAGCGGCGCGGCGCGGGAGCAGAGGGTGTCGCCGGTGAAGGTTTCCTTGGGTCCTACGAAGGCGGCGATGTCGCCGGCGGTAACGCGCTCGATGTCATCGCGGGAGGCGGCGTGCATGCGCAGCAGGCGGCCGGCGCGCTCGACCTTCTGGCGAGTGGAGTTGTAGACGCTGGAACCGGCCTCAAGGGTGCCGGCATAGACGCGGACGTAGGCGATGCGCCCGACGTAGGGGTCGGTGACGATTTTGAAGACCAGCGCGGTGAGCGGCTCATCGGGATCGGCGCGGCGCTCGATTTCGACGCCGTCGGGGCCGACGCCATGCACCGGCGGCACCTCGTCGGGCGCGGGCAGGTAGTCGACGATCGCATCGAGCAGGCGCTGGACACCGACATTCTTGAGCGCGCTGCCGCAGAGCACGGGGGTGAAGCGGTTGGCGATTGCGCCGCGTCGGAGGGCTTCGCGGATTTCCTTTTCGGTGATCTCGCGGCCCTCGATGTAGGAGATCATCACCTGTTCGTCGTTCTCGGCGATCCGCTCGATCATCGTTTCGCGCCAGCGGCCGGCGTCGGCCACGTACTGCTCGGGGATTTCGCCCTCGTGCGGCGAATCGTCGCGGTTGTCGCCGAAGAACCAGGCGCGCATTCGGATCAGATCGATCACGCCCTCGAAGCGGTCCTCGCTGCCGATCGGTATCTGCACCGGCACGGGTATCGCGCCGAGGCGGTCGCGGATCATCTCCATCGTGCGCCAGTAATCGGCTCCGATGCGGTCCATTTTGTTGACGAAGCAGAGGCGAGGGACGGCGTAGCGGTCGGCCTGCCGCCAGACGGTTTCGGACTGCGGCTCGACGCCGGCGACGGCGTCGAAGACGACCACGCCGCCGTCGAGCACACGCAGGCTGCGCTCGACCTCGACGGTGAAATCGACGTGGCCGGGGGTATCGATGATGTTGATCAGGTGGTCGTTCCACTCGGCGCTGGTGGCGGCGGCGGTGATCGTGATGCCGCGCTCGCGCTCCTGATCCATGTAGTCCATCACGGCGGTGCCGTCGTGCACCTCGCCCATCTTGTAGGTGCGGCCGGTGAAGTAGAGGATGCGCTCGGTCACGGTCGTCTTGCCCGCGTCGATATGCGCGATTACACCAATGTTGCGGACAGACTGAAGCGGCTGAGCGGGGGGCATGACGGTTGTCCTCGGGGGCGGTTTACCAGCGGTAGTGGGCGAACGCGCGGTTGGCTTCGGCCATGCGGTGGGTCTCTTCGCGACGGCGCACGGCGGCGCCGGTGTGGTTGTAGGCGTCGAGCAGTTCATCGGCGAGCGAGAGGTAGGTGGGGCGTCCCTTGCGGCTGCGGGCGGCGGTGACCAGCCAGCGGATGCCGAGCGAACTGCGCCGGTCCTGGCGGATTTCGACCGGCACCTGGTAGGTCGCGCCGCCGACGCGGCGGGGGCGGACTTCCATCTCCGGGGTGATGTTGTCCAGCGCCTGATGGAAGACTTCGAGGGGGTCCTGGCGGACGCGCTCGTGGATCACTTCCAGGGCGCGGTACATGATCTTCTCGGCCACGCTCTTTTTGCCGTTGAGCATGATGCGGTTGATCACCATCTGCACCTGGACGCTGTCGTAGCGCGCGTCGGGGCGGATTTCGCGGCGTTCGGGGCGTCGGCGACGCGGCATGCGGTTGGTTCTTTCAGCGAACGCCGTTCCTCGCGGACGGCAGAATGAAGGCCACTCGATTTAGCGAGTGGCCGCAGTGGTCGGACCGGTGGTCTTACGCGCTCCGTACTTGGAACGCCCGCGCTTCCGCTCGGCGACGCCGAGGGCGTCGAGCGCGCCGCGCACCACCTGGTAGCGGACGCCCGGCAGGTCGCGGACACGGCCGCCGCGGATGAGCACGATCGAGTGCTCCTGCAGCGTGTGGCCTTCGCCGGGGATGTAGGCGGTGACCTCAATGCCGTTGGTCAGCCGCACGCGGCAGACTTTGCGGAGCGCCGAGTTGGGCTTTTTGGGGGTGACGGTGCGGACGGCAGTGCAGACGCCGCGCTTCTGCGGGGACCCGGAGTCCTGCGTGGTGCGGTTGGTCAGCGCGTTGTAGCGGAAGCGCAAGGCCGGTGCTTTGGCCTTTTTGCGCCCCTTGCGGCGACCTTTGCGCGCGAGCTGGTTGATCGTGGGCACTGCTCAGCCGATCAAACTGCACCGCTTTCGCGGCGCATCGTGTCCATATCTGGACGCCAGGCGAAACGCCATCATAACCGCGAGATCGGGCTGCTGACAACCCGCAGGCGGTGGCTGTGGAGTTCGGCTGCGTCTCTGTTGCCTGGATATCAGACGCCGGCGTAGGAGTGCAGGCCGGAAATCCAGAGGTTGACGCCGAGGTAGGTGAAGAGCACGGCGGCGAAGCCGGCGACGACGATCCAGGCGCTGCGCGCGCCGCGCAGTCCGCGCAGTCCGCGCGCGTGGATGTAGACGGCGAAGATCAGCCAGGTGACGAGCGCGGCGGTTTCTTTGGGGTCCCAGCCCCAGTAGCGGCCCCAGGCGTCGTTGGCCCAGAAAGCGCCCAGGGCGACGCCGACGGCGAGCAGCGGGAAGCCGACCAGCACGGCGCGGTAGGTGAGCAGATCGCAGCGCTCGGGCGTGGGCAGGAAGTCAAAGCGCCCCTCGCGGCCGGCATAGCGCAGGCCTTGCACGAGGTGCATCGCGGCCGCGCCGAAGGCCACGGCGAGCACCGCGTAGGCGAGGATCATCAGCGCTACGTGGATGGTGAGCAGGGTGGGGCTTTGCAGGGCGGGTACGAGCACCTCCTGCCCCTCGCTGGGGAAGGCGAGGGCGCTGGCGTAGAGCGCGCAGGCGACGGGCAGCACGAATGATCCGGCGAGGCGGGTGCCGAAGCGGTATTCAAACAGGGCGTAGAGCAGCACGATGGCAATGCCGAAGGCCATCGAGAATTCGAAGAGGTTGCTGTAGGGGGCGTGATTGAGCGCGACGCCGCGCAGGATCAACCCGACGAGTCCGAGCAGAGCGGCGACCCAGACGCTGAGCGTGGCGATGCCGCCGAGCGTGGCGGAGCGCGCGATGGGGGCGGGCGGCGCGGCGACGCCGGGTTCGGTGGCGGCGACGGGGCGGCTGGCGAACGCGGCCGCCAGCCAGGGCTGGAGGGCGTAGAGGATCGAGACAGTGGCGGCGACGATCGCCGCGACGAAGCTGGCCCAGAGCAGGAACAAGGCGCTGTCAGCCACTGTTTCGACTCCGTTCCAGCGCCGTCAGGACGCGGCTTCCTGCGCGACGGGGTCCTGCTCGGATGCTTCCTGCTCGGCCTGCTCGCGCTCCTTTTTGAGCGCGGCCAAGGCGGCGGCGCGGCGCGGCCGGCTGACGCCGCCGAAGGTGAGGCGGCGGAAGGATTCGGCCCAGGGCACGCGGCCTTCGGCGGCGGCGCGGCGCTGGCGCTCGGCCATTCGTTTGGCCATCTCCTCGCGGTTCATCGCCTGCACCTGGGTGGCGTGGCGGAAGAGGGAGTCGACGCGGCGCTCGAGCTGGTCGCTGACGTCCACCCAGTAGTCGGGCTCGCGCGCGCCGGCGAGCAACACGGAGTTGACGCGGTGCGGTTCGAGTCCGCCGCTGACCTGTTCGGCGTAGGTGTGGGGATTGCGCGAGAGCGGGAAGACGGCGTCGAGCGCGGCGATGCCGACGGTGCGATGGTCGCGGTGATTGAAGCCGCGGTAGCCGTCCCAGGTGATCAGCAGTTCGGGGCGCACCTCACGCACGACGCGCACCAGCGCGCCGCGCAGCTCGGGGCCGTCTTCGACAAAGCCGTCGGGCCAGCGCAGGAAGATGCAGCGGTGGACGCCGAGTTCAGCGGCGGCGGCTTCCTGCTCGGCTTCGCGCAGGGCGGCCAAATCGGAGGGCGCGAGCGACTCGTCCTTGCTGCCCTTGTCGCCGCTGGTGACCAGGCAGAAGGTCACCTCCCAGCCGTCATCGGCGAGCTGGGCGACGGTGCCGCCGCAGGTGAACTCGATGTCGTCGGGGTGCGCCATGACGACCAGCGCGCGGCGTGGCTGGGGTTCGTTGTCTTCGCTCATCAGCCGTTTCCTGCCTGCATCTTACGCCAGCGCTGCGCGGGGTGGGGTTCCCGCTCGGGGGTAGGAATGACGGCTAGTGCCTAGAGGCCGGCGCTGGCTAGCAGTGTTTCGGCTGCTTCGGCGCAGGGGGAGGGGTCGCGCTCCGGCTCGGCGATCAGCGATTCGTAGAGCTCGAGCATGCGCTCGGCGGCGACGGGCCAGGCGTAGCGGCGCGCAGAGGCGGCGGCGCGGCGACCCATCGCTGCGCCGCCGTCGGGCGAATTGAGCACCCAGCCCAGCCGCTGCGCGAAGGCCGCCGCGGTGCGCTCGGGCGCGAGGTAGCCGTTGTCTCCGTCGGTGATGGTGGTCATCAGGCCGCCTACGCGGGAGGCGACGACGGGAGCGCCGCAGGCCATGGCTTCAACGGCGACGAGGCCGAAGCTTTCATAGGCGGAGGGCATGGCGCAGACGTTGGCGGCGCGGTGCAGGTCGGGCAGCAGCTGGTGGGGGGCGGCGTGCTGCATTGAGACGCGATCGGCGACGCCGGCTGCGGCGGCGATGGCGCGGAGGCGCGCGCGTTCAGGTTCGTCGCGCGCGTCGCCGCCGACGATCCAGAGGCGCGGAGGCGGCCGGCCGGCGGGCGGATCGAGCTGCGCCAGCGCTTCGACCAGCAGGTCCACGCCTTTGAGCGGTTCGAGCCGTCCGACGAAGAGGATTGCCGGGGCGTCGTCGACGACCAGATCGGGCATTGTGCGGCGCACGGTTTCGCGCGCCGCCCGGCGGTCGCCGGGCTGGAAGCGTTCGAGGTCCACGCCGCCGGGCACGATGCGGATGCGGGCCGGGTCGGCCTTGTAGAAGTCGATCAGGAAGTCGCGTTCGTGCGCGGTCCAGGGGATCAGCAGGTCGGCGCAGGAGGCGACGTGGTCTTCGCCGGCGATGCGGAGCGCCGGTTCGGGATGCCCGGCGCCGCGGTAGTGGCGGTTCTTGATCTCGCCCAGGGTGTGGAAGGTGGCGGCATGCGGGCAGCTCCAGCGCTGCGCGAGCGAGATGCCGCTCAGGCCGGAGACCCAGTAGTGGGAGTGCAGCAGTTCGTAGGACCAGCCGCGCTCGTGGGCGATCTGGTCGGCGCGGGCGGTGAAGGCGTCGATATGCGCGGCGACCTCGATCGGCGGCAGCGGCGTGGGCGGGCCGACATCAACGTGTACGACCTGCGCGCCGGGCGCGATTTCTACGACATCGGGCAGGTCGGGGCTGTCGCGGCGGGTGTAGATATCGACGATTCGTTCGCGGGCGGCGAGCTGCTTGGCCAGTTCGGCGACGTAGACGTTCATGCCGCCGGCCTTGGTGGTGCCCGGGCGCGCGAGCGGGGAGGTGTGGGTGGAGATCACGGCGAGGCGTCGCAGGTGGTGCGGCATTGCTCAGTCCACTCGTTGCAATTGCAGGCGCAGCACCGCGCTGGGCTGTCCGCCCAGCTCGAACTTATAGGGCTCGTCGCCGCGCAGGAAGTTGACGCGGCGCAGGCCGCGCTCGGCGGCGTCGCGCAGGCAGAGCACTTTGGAGGCGAGGCCGACATTGAGATCGCGGAAGCGGGCGTCGAAGCCGCTGTTGTAGAGCATCAACTCCTCGGGCGTTTCCCAACCGAGCACCATCGCCGCGGCCTCGCCGGAGACGCTGAGGCAGTGCAGACGCAGCCAGCCGTGGGCGGCCATCGTCTCGCCAAGGGTGAGGAAGAAGCGCTGCATGTTGTCGGTCAGGAACGCGGCTTTGTCGCCGCGCGAGCCGCTCATCAGCTCCAGCAGGAGCGGCAGCTGCGCGGCGGCCTCAGCGTTGTGGAGCAGATCGAATTGGATCGCGGAGCCGAGTTGGCGCAAGGGGCGCAGTTTGCGGCGGACTTCGCGGCGGTCGCGCGAGCGCAGGCGTCCCAGGTAGGCCTCCCAGCCGCCTTCGAGATCGACGACGGGGCAGACGGCCTCCTCGCTGCGCGCGGCGCGCCAGCCGCGCTGCGGCGCGGCGGCCTCGAGCAATCCGACCAGCGGCGCGCCGGAATCGAGGCCGCGTAGATCGAGCGAGGTCAGACCGCTGCGCTCGAGATGGTCGAACAGCGCATCGACCACCGCGGCCTCTTGCCCGCGCGCGGCGACTGCGCCCATGTAGTCGGCGACTTCGTGCTCGCCGACCCAGCCGGCCGATACGCCGTTGCGGGTAAGCGGCAGGACGCCGATCAGATTGCCGTCGTCTTCGACGGGCACGATCTCGAGATCGACGCCGGCGGCGTCGCCGAAGACGGACCACCAGGCGCGGGCGAACTCCGGCGCGACGAAGGGTGCGATATCGGGCGCAGCCTCGGCGACCAGCGCGCGCCAGCGGGGCGCCAGCTGATCCCAGCCTGCCGTGGTGGTGAGGGCGCTGCTCATTCGCGCGGCCGAACCAGCACGAGGAATTCTGCGCGCGTTTCATTCTGGGTCTGGAAGGTGCCGCGCATTGCAGAGGTGACCATCTGCGAGCCAGGCTTCTTGATTCCTCGCATCGTCATACAAAGGTGTTCGGCCTCGACTGCAACGGCGACGCCGTCGGGCTGAAGGGCTTCCATCATGATGTCGGCGATTTGAGCGGTGAGCCGCTCTTGCAGCTGCGGGCGGCGAGCGACGGCGTCGACCAGCCGCGCCAGTTTGGAGATGCCGACGACTCGTCCACGCGGGACGTAGGCGACATGCGCCGCGCCGCGGAAGGGGATCAGGTGGTGCTCGCAGATGGAGAAGAAGGGGATGTCGCGCAGGATCACCATTTCGTCGTGGCCCTCGTCGAAGCCGACCTGGAGCAGCGCTTCGGCGTCGATCTCGCGTCCGCCGAGCATTTCGGCGTAGGCGGCGGCAACGCGGCGCGGGGTTTCGGCCAGGCCCTCGCGGTCGGGGTCCTCCCCGAGCGCGAGCAGCAGCTCGCGCACCGCCGCCTCGGCGCGGCGCAGATCGACCGCTTGCCCGCTCACGACAGCCCCTCCATCAGCGCCGAGGCGACCGCGCCGTAGTCGGCCGAGAGACGGATCATGTCGCTGTCGATTTGTTCGACCAGTTCGGCGTCCTTGAGGCCGTGCCCGGTGATCGTGCAGACCACCTGCTTGCCGGCAAGCTCGCTCGGATCGGCGTTGAGCAGTCCGGCGACGGAGGCGGCGGAGGCGGGTTCGCAAAAGACGCCCTCCTCGCTTGCCAGCAGCTGCCAGGCCTCGAGGATCTGCGCGTCCTCGACGGCGACAATCGCGCCGCCCGACGCGTCGCGCGCCGCCACCGCGCCGTCCCAGGAGGCGGGGTTGCCGATGCGGATCGCGGTGGCCACGGTTTCGGGCTGCTCGACGACCTTGCCGGAGACCAGCGGCGCGGCGCCGGCGGCTTGCACGCCCAGCATGCGCGGCCGGCGGCTGGCGCGCTCGGCGTGGAAGTATTCGGAGAAGCCTTGCCAGTAGGCGGTGATGTTGCCGGCGTTGCCGACCGGCAGGCAGTGCAGGTCGGGGGCGTCGCCGAGGCTGTCGACGATCTCCATCGCGGCGGTTTTCTGGCCGGCGATGCGGTAGGGGTTGACGGAGTTGACCAGCGCGACGGGCAGTTCTTCGGTGACCTCGCGGGCGATGCAGAGGGCGTCGTCGAAGCTGCCGTCGATGGCGAGCACGCGGGCGCCGTGGGCGATGGCCTGGGCGAGCTTGCCCTGCGCGATTTTGGCGCCGGGCACGAGCACGAAGGCGCGCAGCCCGCAGCGCGCGGCATAGGCGGCGGCCGAGGCGCTGGTGTTGCCGGTCGAGGCGCAGAGCACCGCCGTCGCGCCCTGCTCGATCGCTTTGGCGACGGCGACGACCATGCCGCGGTCCTTGAAGGAGGCGGTGGGGTTGCACATTTCGAGCTTGAGCCAGACTTCGGCGGCGCCGCAGCGGCGGGCCAGCGCGTCGGCGCGCACGAGCGGGGTGCTGCCTTCACCGAGGCTGATGCGCGGGGTGGCATCGCTGATCGGCAGCCATTCGGCGTAGCGTTCGAGCACGCCGCTGGGGCCGGCGGGCGGGCGGGCGTCAGTCATCGGATTGCACCCGCACGTAGGCCTTGAGTTCGCGGATCTCCTGTTCGAGGTCGGTGATCTGGCGGCGTCGGATTTGTTCCTGCAGGGCGACAAAGCGCTGCTGCTCGCGGGTGGCTTCGCTGCGCAGATGTTCGAGCTCGTCGTTGAGCGAGGCGAGGGCGCGTTCGCGGTGGCTGTCGCGGATGCGCAGCTGTTCCGCGCCGCGCTCGACATCGCCGATCCGCTCCTGCATAGTCTCAAAGTTGCGCCGCACGCCGGCGGCGGTGGTGGTCGCCTCGTCGAGCATGCGGCGCGCGTCGTCGGCGCGGGCGCGCACCGCTTCCACGGCCGACATCAGGTCTTCCCATTGGTCGGCGGTTTCGCGGATGCGCAGCAGCGACTGCTGGACAGCATTCAGACGCTCGGTCAGTTCGCTGATTCGACGGTCGCTGATTTCTTCGCGGGCATCGGCGGCGCGCTGATCGGCGTGCGCGCGTCGCACGGCTTCGGCGTTGGCGGCGATTCGCGCCTGGCCGGCTTCGACATGCGCCTCGGCCTGGGCGATTCGCTGCGCCATTTCGCCGTCGGTGTCGGCGAGCCGCTGCAGGGCCTGGTCCACCGCCGCGATCCGCTCATTGAGATCGCCCGCGGTCTGCTCGGTGACATCGAGCCGCCGCACCGCCTGGGCGAGCGTTTCGCGCTCAACATCGAACTCGTGGCGCAGTTGGCGCAGGGCGACCTCGATGCGTTCGCCCTGCTCGTCGAGGGCGGTCTGGAAGCGCCCAAAGCGCTCACGCAGGGTCTGCACTTCGTCGAGTCGGCTGGACAACGCGGCGACTTGGGAGACGGCGCGGAGGGCGAGCGCCTCGGTTTCGCGCAGGCGCTCCTGGGTGGCGATCAGCTCGCGGTGGTCGCGCTCGGCGGATTGCAACAGCTCGGTGACGCGAGCGCGCTGGCCTGCCAAGTCTTCCTCGAAGACCGACATCCAGCCGTCGACGCCGTCGGGGCGGCTCCTCGTGGTCATCGCGCGCCCACCGTCTCGAGGTTCTGGTCGCCTTCGATGCGCAGCCGCACGCCGACTTCGAGCACGCTGTCGGAGTCGGCGAGCGCGGACAGCACGCGATCCATCGCGCCGTCGGGTCCGGCGTGGGTGGTGATGATCAGTTCGGCGGCGGGCAGTTCGCTGTTCGCGGCTTCGGGTTGGGGCACCTGCAGGACGGAGGCGATGCTCACGCCTTCCGCAGCGAAGGCCCGGCCCAGCTCGGCCAGCACGCCGGCGCGGTCCGGCACCGCCAGCCGCAGGTAGGTGGGCAGGCAGACTTCGGCGAGGGGCAGCAGTTGGGGTGTGCGTTCGGCGGGCGACTGCGCGCGCGGCGCGGCGCTCGATGCTGCGCCGACCACATCGAGCAGGTCGGCCAGCACCGCGCTGGCGGTCGCGCCCGCGCCGGCGCCCGGACCCTCCAGCACCACCGTGCCGAGCAGGTCGCCTTCGACGGCGACGGCGTTGAGCACGCCATCGATTCGCGCCATCGGATCGTGCGCGGGAATGAGTGTGGGGTGAACGCGCAGGTCGATGCCGCGCTCGGTGCGCCGCGCGGTGGCCAGCATGCGGATGGTGTAGCCGAGGTTGGCGGCGTGTTGGAAGTCGCGGGCGCTGAGCGAGCGGATGCCCTCGCGGTGCACCTGCTGCGGCTCGATCCGCGTGTGGAAAGCGAGTGAGGCGAGGATCGCGAGTTTGTAGGCGGCGTCGATCCCTTCCACATCGTTGGTCGGGTCGGCTTCGGCGTAGCCGAGCTGCTGCGCCTGCGCGAGCGCTTCCTGATAGGAAGCGCCGCGCTGCGACATTTCGCTGATCATGTAGTTGGTGGTGCCGTTGATGATGGCGCGGACGCAGCGCACCTCGTTGGCGCGCAGTTCGCGCTGGAGCACGCCGATGATCGGGATGCCGCCGCCGACGCTGGCCTCGTAGCGCAACCCGACGCCGTGGTCGCGGGCCAGCTCAAGCAGGCGCGGGCCGTGCTTGGCCATTACCTCCTTGTTGGCCGTGACCACTGACTTGCCCGCGCGGAGCGCCGCGGCGATGCAGTCGGCGGCGGGGGATTCGCCGCCGATCAGCTCGATCACCACATCCACATCGTCGCGCGTACAGACTTCGAGCGGATCGGTCAGCAGCGCGGCGCAGCCGCCGACCAGCTCGCGCCGCCGCTCGGGATTGCGCACAGCGACGGCGCGTAGGGAGAGTTGGCGTCCGGCACGGTGTGCGAACGATTCGGCGTTGCGGCGCAGTTCGTCGAACACGCGCCCGCCCACGACGCCGAGGCCGAGCAGGCCGACGCCGACCTCGGCGCGCTCAGTCATGCCGGCTCAGCGGGCGCGGGCGCCGGCTCCTCGGCGGGAGCGGCGGCGGGGTCAGGCGGCGGGGGCTGCTCCGCGGGCGCGGGAGGCGCTTCCGCCGGCGCAGGCGCAGCCGCGACGGGAGGCGTGTCCGCGACGGGAGCAGCGGCGACGGGGTCAGGGGTCGGGAGTTGCTCGGCGGGCGCGGGAGGCGCTTCCACCGGCGCAGGCGCAGCCGCGACGGGAGGCGCATCCGAGACGGGCGCGTCCGCGACGGGCGCGTCCGCAGCCGGTTCTTCCGACGGCGGCGGGGGCGGCTCGGAAATCCGGGCGGCGCGTTCGGCCATTCGGGTGACGATGCGGTAGCGGCTGGTCAGGCGCATGTGGTCCGCGGTGTAGGGCAGCAGGGCGACATGGCGGGCGCGCTTGATCTCGCGGGCCAGCTTGGTCTGATCCTTGGCCGTCAGCCCGGTCTTGCGGCGCGGCTCGATTTTGCCGCGGTCCGAGATCAGCTTCTTCAGCTTGTCCACATCCTTGTAGTCGATGTGCTCGACTTCCTGGGGAGTGAAGACGGGCGCGCGGCGTCGGCGCGAACGGCGGCGAGTGCGCTCGAGCATCTGCGGTCCGCGCTCGGCGGCGGCGGTCGTCGGTCCCGGCGTGACGCGCGGCGGCTCCGACTCAACAGGCGCTGCGGGCACCGCCGGTGCGAGCGCAGCTGCGGGCGCCGCCGGTTCGGGCGGCGCTGCGGGTTCAACGGGCGCGGCCGGTTCGGGCGGCGCGACCGGCGCTACGGTCGCCGCCGGCTCGGGCGGCGGCGCGGCCGCCTCAACGGCTTCCTGCTCTGTCGTCATTGCATCCTCCTCGGTTCGGGATTGCCGGCTATCCGCCGGTGGTCGCTCGCAGCTCGGTTATTCGAAGGGCAGATCGTCGGCGTCCATGCCGGAGGGCGGCGCACCCTGGTCGTAGCCGCCGCCACCGCCACCGCCGCCGAAGTCGTCGCCTCCTCCGCGGCCACCGAGGAACAGCACATCTCTGGCGATCACTTCCGTGGTCCAGCGTCTGTTGCCGTCACGATCTTCCCACTCGTTCGTTCTCAGACGGCCTTCTACGTAGACCTGCCGACCTTTGCTGAGGTATTGACCGGCGAGTTCCGCGAGACGTTCCCAGCAGACAACCCGAACCCACTCCGTTTCCTCGCGCCGCTCGCCGTCCGGCGTGGTCCACGTGCGGTTGCAGGCGACATTGAATCTCGCCATGGCGCGCCCATTGGCGGTGAAGCGCATCTCCGGATCGCCGCCAAGATTGCCGATGATTTGGACTTTGTTCAGGCTCGCCACGGCTCAGCTCCCTCGCCTCTGCTGCATTGCCGCGATCCTAACTAACCGTCGCGCCGCACGATCAGGTGGCGGAGCACCTGGTCGTCGATCGCCAGGGCGCGTTCAAGGGCGATGCCGCTCGCGCCGAGGTCGGCTGAGTAGCGGGCGATCAGATAGTGCCCCTCGAAGGCCTGGCGGATCGGGTAGGCGAGCCGGCGGCGGCCCCAGTCGATCACCTCCGAGACGGTGTTGCCGTGCTCGCTGAGCAGTTCGCGCAGCTGGGCGATCCGCTGGTCGATCAGATCGCCGGACACATCGGGGTGGAGCACCACCATGATCTCGTATTCGCGCGCCACAACTGCCTCCTGCTGCTGTTCGTTCGTTGGTGTTGGGTCAGTCGCCGGCCGAAGCGGCGATGCCGGGGATGGGGAAGGCCGCGGCCAGCTCGCGGACATCGGCGCGCACGGCATCGCGCACTGCTTCGTCGTCGATCGCGTCGAGCACGCGGCCGATCAGCCGCGCGACCTCGGCCATTTCGGCCTCGCGCATGCCGCGCGTGGTCAGCGCCGGGGTGCCGATCCGCACGCCGCTGGTCACCGTCGGGCGCTGCTCATCGTAGGGAATGGTGTTCTTGTTGGCGGTGATGCCGGCAGCGTCGAGCGCGGCTTCGGCGGCTTTGCCGGTCAGGCTTTTGACGCCGACATCGACCAGCATCAGGTGGTTGTCGGTGCCGCCGGAGACGAGCCGCAGCCCTTCGCCCTGTAGGCCTTCGGCGAGCGCTTTGGCGTTGGCCACGATCTGCGCGGCGTAGGCGGCGAATTCAGGGGCCGCGGCCTCGCGCAGGGCGACGGCTTTGGCGGCGATGGTGTGCATGTGGGGGCCGCCGGAGGTGCCGGGGAAGACGGCGCGGTCGATTGGGCGCGCCAGCTCGTCGTTGGTCAGGATCAGCGCTGAGCGCGGGCCGCGCAGGGTTTTGTGGGTGGTGGTGGTCACCACCGGCGCGTAGGGCACGGGCGAGGGATGGACGCCGCCGGCGACGAGCCCGGCGAAGTGCGCCATATCGACCATCAGGGTCGCGCCGACATCCTCGGCGATTTCGGCGGCGCGGGGGAAGTCGTAGTGGCGCGGGTAGGCGGTCGCGCCGACGACGATCACCTTGGGGCGATGCTCGCGCGCGGCGGCGGCCATCGCGTCGTAATCGATCCGCTCGGTTTCGCGGTCGACGCCGTAGGAGACGAACTGGAACCAGCGTCCGGAGATGTTGACCGGCAGGCCGTGCGAGAGGTGCCCGCCGTGGTTCAGCTCGAGTCCCATCGCGGTGTCGCCGGGTTCGAGCAGGGCGTAGTAGGCGGCGAGGTTGGCCTGGGAGCCGGAGTGCGACTGCACGTTGGCGTGCTCGGCGCTGAAGAGCGCTTTGGCGCGGTCGATGGCGAGGGTCTCGACGACATCGACGAACTCGCAGCCGCCGTAGTAGCGGCGGCCGGGGTAGCCCTCGGCGTACTTGTTGGTGAGGATCGAGCCCATCGCAGCGAGGACGGGTTCGCTGGGGTAGTTCTCGGAGGCGATCAGTTCGAGGCCGTCGTGTTGGCGGCGGGCTTCGCGCTCGATGGCGTCGGCGAGCTCAGGGTCGGCGGAGCCGATCGCACGCGCGGAGATGGTCAGGCTCATACGAAGGCGTCCTTCGCGTCGTGGGGACCTGCGGTCGAGCCGCAGGCCGCTGCCGCCCGGCAGCGCGCGAACGGTGGCTGGGCATTTTTCAGCGTATGCGCCCGCCCGACAGCGGTCAACGCGAGCTGTCCTGCTGGCGCTCGCGGCGTGTCCAGGCGATATCGATCGCAGCCAGCAGGCCACCGGAGACGAGTGAGTGGCCGCCCAGGGCGATCGGCGCGGGAGCGGCGGCGGCGGCGGCAACCAGCTCGCGCAGCGGGGGTTCGGCGATTGCGTCCGGGTCGCCCAGGTCGGCGGAGAAGCGATCGCCGCGGGATGCGCCCCAGCCGAGATGGGCGAACAGTGGGCGAGTGTCGAAGATCACCGCGTCGGCCAGCTCGACGAGGCCGTCAATCAGCGCCGCGCCGCCGACTGCGGCGCCGTGCAGTCCGAGCAGCGAGCGGGGCTGCGCGCCGGCGGCGGCGCGGCTGCGCAGCCCGCGCTCCTCGGAGATGACGCGCACCCGCGCCGAGGTGTCGCGGTCGAGCGCCGCCCAGACGGTTGCGCTCACCCGCCCGATCACCATCAGCTGCTGCTCGCGCTCGGTGAGCACATCCAGCGCCGCCGCGAGCCGCTCACGGCAGGGTGCGAGCGGCGACTGCCAGTGATCCAGCGCGTCGGCAAGGTTGGGGCCGATTTCGAGCACGTCCGTCCGGCGCGCGAGGCTGAGCAGGGCGCAATCGGCGGGCGTATCGAGGTCGAGCAGGGTGTGAGCGGTGCGCTCCAGCGCCGTGATCTCCAGGTCGGCCTCGTCGCGCAGGCGGCGCGCGAAGGCGTTGTCCACCGCTTCGTCTTGCAACGCCGCGAGAGGCGCGGTGTTGGGCAGGCCGAGGAAGTCGGCGGAGTGCAGATTGTTGGCCAGCGATTGGCCGGATTCGATTCGCTCGCGCAGGTCGCGCCAGTGCTCGGCGGTCATCGCCGGCATGCCCGCGCCGGCGTAGCAGACGGGGCCGGCTGTCTCGGCGGCGGCCTCGGATACCACCGTGCCGATCGACGCATTGGGATCGGTGCGGCACAGCGAGACGCCGCGCGCCTGCGCGAACAGTTCGGGCGCGGTGGTGTGGATGGTGATCTCGCCGAAGCCCGCGGCGCAGGCGCGTTGGGCGGTGTCGAGCAGGCAGGCGGCGCGGGCGTGCTCGACCATTTGCTCGGCGGTGGAGGCCGCCGGTTGGGGGCGCAGACAGAGCCAGAAAGCGGCGTTAGTCACGCAGTTCCTCTCGCGTCGCGGTCCAGGCGTCGACGGCTGCCGCGCCGGCCGCCAGCAGCGTCGCGGCGGCCGATTCGAGCGTGGCCATCGTGGTCGCCACATCGTCGACCAGCAGCACGGTGCGGCCGGCGATCCGCTGGGGCTCGGGCGCGCGGAAGGCGTCGCGCATGTTGGCGCGGCGCTCGCGCAGATTGGCGCTGCGGGCCTGCTGTTTGGAACGCCGCCCGCGGCGTTCGAGCGCTTGCGCGTCGAGCGGAATGCCCGTGCGGTCGCTGAGCGCGCGGGCCAGGTGCTCGGCGTGGTTGCCGCCGCGCGCGCGGCGACGCCAGGCGGTCATCGGAATCGGCGCGAGCAGATCGACATCCCCGCGCAGCTGCCGCCCGCCGGCCTGCTCGACCAGCGGCACGGCGGCGGCGGGTACGCCTCGGTACTTGAGCGTCAGCACCAGCTCGCGCGCGACGCCCTCGTAGAGGAACGCGGAGCGCAGCTGCCGCAGGGGCGGCGGCGCATCGAGGCAGGCGCGGCAGAGGCCTTCCGAGCGCAGCCAGCAGCGCGGGCAGCGCAGGCCGTCGGCGCGCTGCAAGCGCCGACTACAACGGTCGCAGAGCACCAGCCCAACCGCGCCGCAGGAGGCGCAGGTCGGAGGGAGGGCGAGGTCCAGGGCGAGCGCGCCCAGCTGCGCCAGGCGGGAACGCCAGCGGGACACTCGATAGACTGCGGGCATGCAGATCAGCGTACGGCTCTTCGCCTCGCTCGCCGAAACGGTCGGCGCGCGCGAGCTGATGCTCAGCGACCTGCCGGAGCCGTGTACGGCCGGCGCGGTGGGGGAAGCGCTCTTTCGCCGCTTCCCACAGGCCGCGGGGATGCGCGACTCGGTGATGTACGCGGTCAACGCGGAATATGTGCAGCCCGATTTCCCGGTCGCCAGCCGCGACAGCGTGGCGCTGATTCCGCCGGTCAGCGGGGGCGCAGAGAGCGATCCGCATTTCCGGATCGTGGATGAGCCGCTCAGCGCGGACGCGCTGCACGCGCTGGTGCTGTGCCCGCAGGCGGGAGCGGTGTCGGTCTTCCTCGGCGTGGTGCGCGACAACAATCTGGGGCGCTCGGTGGATTACCTCGAATACGACGCCTACCCGGAGATGGCGGAACGGATCATGCGCCGGATTGCGGATGAGATCCGTGCGCGTTGGGATGTGGTGGAGATCGCGATGCAGCACCGGATCGGGCGGTTGGAGATCGGCGAGGCAAGCGTGGGCGTGGCGGTGTCCTCGGCGCACCGCGCGGAGGCGACGGACGCCTGCCGCTACGGGATTGATCGGCTGAAGGCGGTGGTGCCGATCTGGAAGAAAGAGGTCTGGGCGGACGGCGAGGAGTGGATCGAGGGCAGCCTGACGCCGGCGGCGGAGCTGGATTAGAACGCGCCGCTGGTGCGCCGGCCGCTGCGGTTGCCGGTGCGCCCTTTGCTGGAGCGCCGATGCGAGACGCCGGTGCGGTAATCGGGCGCTTTCAGTTCGAAATAGCGATGGTTTCGCTCGTCGGTCAGCCGTGATGCGATCCGCGGGTCAAGCGCGCCGGCGTTGATCAGTTCCTCCCGCTTGTTGAGATCGAGGTTCGTGGTGAACATCGTCGGCAGCATCGCGGCGTGGCGGCCGGCGCACAGCTGATACAGCTTTTCGTCGGCCCAGGGGGTCGGCGAGTGCGTTCCGAAGTCGTCCAAGACCAGCAGCGGAGCATCGCGGAGGGCGGCCGAGAGCCCGTCGTAGGTGTGGGGCGCGTCTTCGCGGTATCCGAGCCGCAGTTGGTCGAGCAGGTCGGGCACGACGGCGAACCACACTTCCTGGCCGCGCTCCAGCGCCGCGTTGGCCACGGCGGCGGCGAGGTGAGTCTTGCCGGTGCCGGTGCCGCCGTGCAGCGTGAGCCAGCCGCGCGGGTCGGAGGCCCATGCCAAAACGTTCTGCTTCACGCTGTGCAGATTGCATGAATCGTCGCGAAGGTCCTCGCCGTTGCGCACGCGAAATGTCTCGAATGTCATGTTGCGCAGGATCTGTTCGGGCGGCCCGCCGATCGGGTGATAGAGAGATGCGGAGCGGCCGCGCTCGACTGTGCAGGACAGGACGCCGGGATGCGGCTCGATCCAGCGGGCCAGATTGAGCTTGTCGCCGCTTCCCGCGCCGACGATCAAGACGGTTCGGCGTCTCGAGCTCCAGCGGTGATTGAGCAGCTGGTAGAGCTTTTCGCGCGCCCAATCGGTGGGATTGGCGAGGTCCAGATCGTCGATGATCAGAAATTCGGCCTCGCGGGCGTGCTGAAACAGCACGGGATAGGGCATTTGCGCGTCGCGCTGGTAGGCGGCGCGCAGCAGATCGAGCAGGTCGGCGGCGACAAAGTAGAGCGCGCGCCGGCCGCGCTGCAGGCGGCGGTTGGCGAGCTCGGCGGCCAGCCGCGTGCGCCCTGATCCGGCTGCGCCGGAGACGACCAGCCAGGTTTCCTCGGTCTCCTCGTCTGCGAAGTCGCAGGCTGCGCGCGCGGACGCGAGCGCGGCCAACTCAGCGTCGTTGAGGCGCGCTCCCACCAGCGGGCCCAGGTTGCTCAAGCGCTGCAGCTGCTCGGCCAGCTGGTCGGCGGCGGCGCGCTCAGCGCAGACGCAGGGCAGCGCGCGGCCAAAGTCCTCATGGTCCACGGGGACACGCCGGCGCACCAAGCCGGTCCCGCCGCAGCGCGGGCAGTGCGGATCGGCTCCCGACGGCCTCCAGAAGCGCTGGGGATCAGCGGTGTCTGAGGTGCTCATATCCCGATCTCCGAGATTGCCGACGAGATGTTCCAGTCGACGCATGATCACGTCCCTCTTGCTGCCATCGTTCCAGGATGGTGCGGATATAGCGCCAGTTGCGGGCGTTCATTTCGACGGCTTCGGCGAAGGCATCCTCCAGCCACTGTTCGGGGTAGTCGGCGGCGGCGGCGTGCAGCTCGTCGGCGAGCGAGGGGGGGAGCGGGCCGATGGCGTCCTCGTAGAGCTGCACGATGCTCCCGCCGCGCGGTTCGGGCGCGGGCTTGGGGCGGGCGGTCCGCTGAGCGCGGTGCGCCATCGCGCGCCGCCCGTCGGCGCTGTTCAGCGCCAGCCAGTCGTCGGCGTCGGCTGCGCGCAACAGCGAGCCGCGCGCGACCGCGGCAGCCAGGCCGTCCTCGAGCGCCTGGTCGACGCCGCGCTCGGGCAGGAGCGAGGCGAGCGCTTCGACCAGCGGGCGCTCGGCGCGCAGGTCGGCGACAGCCAGCAGGCGGGGAAAGCGGCGCACGCGCTGCAGCGCGGCGACCGCGTAGAGGGTGACGATCAGTTCGGCCGGGTCGGTCATCTGCGGCGCGAGCTCGCGCAGCAGCGCGGAAGGGATCGGCGTGACCGGGGCGGCGGCGGCGAAACCGTCGAAGCGTTGCTCAGTCATCTCAGCCCTGGCCGTTGTCGCTGGGCGAGGCGTCCCAGCCGGCGCTGTCTTCGGGCGGCTCCTCCTGCACGAAGAAGTCCTCGAAGCGCGCGACCTGGGGGACGAAGCGGACATCGACCGCGCCGACCGCGCCGTGGCGGTGCTTGGCGATCAGCAGCTGCGCGACCTGCCCGCGGCCGGCGCTGCTCTGGGCGGGATCGACCACGATCTCCTCCTCGAATTCGTCGCGGTCGTACATGTCGGCGCGGTAGATGAAAACGACGACATCGGCGTCCTGCTCGATCGAGCCGCTCTCGCGCAGGTCGCTGAGTTGGGGCACGGGCGGCTTGCGGCGCTCGACGGCGCGGGAGAGCTGGGAGATGGCGAGGACGGGCACATGCAGCTCGCGGGCGATTTCCTTGAGCGTGCGCGAGATCACGCTCAGTTCGGCGACGCGGTTGGTTTCGACCGGGGTGCGGGACCAGGCGTGGACCAGCTGGATGTGGTCGACGATGATCAGTCCCAGTCCACGCGGGGTTGCGCCCTCGGCGGCCTGGCGCGAGCGTTGGTCGAGCAGCCGTTTGTTGAGGTTGCGCGATTTGGAGCGGATTTCGGCGAGCGTCTGGCCGGCGGTGTCGTCGATGTAGATTTCGGCGCGGCTGAGCAGGCCGATCGCGCGGGAGATGTGGGCTTGCTGCTCATCGGTGTGCTGGCCGACGCGGAGGCGGTTGTTTTCGACGCCGGATTCGGCGGAGACCAGTCGTGCGGCGACCTGTTCGGCAGACATTTCGAGGCTGAACATGGCGACCGAGACGCCCTGGCCGAGTGCGGCGTTGCGGGCGACGGTGAGCGCGAGGGCGGATTTGCCGACGGCGGGTCGGGCGGCGAGCACGAGCATGTCGGAGGCATGGATGCCGCCGTTGAGCAGTTGGTCGAGGTCGCCGAAGCCGGTGCGGGTGGGCTCGATGCCGCCGCCCTGGGGGTCGGCGGTTTCCTGCAGGACATCGACGAGCAGGTCCTGGAGCATCGAGAAGTCGCGGCGCTGCTCAGCGCCGCGCACGGAGTAGAGCTTTTCGACGGCTTCGCTGAGCGAGGCGTCGACGTTGGGATCGGCGCGGTAGGCGAGTTCGCCGATGTCGCCGGCGGCGCGCAGCATGTCGCGGTAGGTGGCGGCGCGCTGGACGACGCGGGCGTAGTGCTCTGCGCCAACGGTGGTGGGCAGCTCGGTGACGAGATGAGTGATGTAGGGCTGTCCGCCGACCTCGTCGATCCAGCCGCGCCGCGCCAGTTCGGCCGCTGCGGTGACCGGATCCACCGTCTCACCGCGGTCAAAGAGGTCGAGTGAGGCGAGGAACAGCAGGCGGTGGCGGGGGTCGATGAAGTCGGTGGGCTCGAGGATCGGGACGACGCGTTCGAGCACGCCCTCTTCGGCGAGGATCGCGCCGATCACGGCGCGTTCGGCGGCGACATTCTGAGGGATGCCGCTGTCGCGGGCTCCGGGCGCGGTACGCGGCTCGCTGGTGACCATGCTTGCCCCCGAACTCGGGGGCGGCGGCCGCCCCCGGCTTAGGCCTCTACGGCCTCGGCTTCGCTCTCCTGCGTGACTGCGGCCTCGGCCGCATCCTCGGCATCGAGCTCGTCGACCACCTCGTCGATCGTCGGTTCGAGGCTCTCCTCGTCGGGTTCGACGACGACGTTGACGTGGGCGAACACGTTGCGGGTGAGCCGCACGCGGACTTCTTCGGTACCGAGCTGGCGCAGCGCCTGGGCGAGCTGCACCTGGCGGTGCTCGATCGTGGCGCCGGCGCGCTCGGAGAGGCGCTCGGCGATGTCGCGCGCGGTGACCGAGCCGAAGAGCCGGCCCTGCTCGCCGACGCGGGCGCGGAAGACGAACTCCTGGCCGTCGATCGCGGCGGCCAGCGGTGCGGCGTCGCCGTCGAGCTTGGCCTGGCGGATCGTGTCGGCCTTGGCCAGCCGCTCGGCGCGGGCCAGATTGTTGTGCGTGGGCGCGCCGGCCAGGCCGCGCGGGAGCAGGAAGTTGCGGGCAAAGCCATTTTTAACTTCCTTCACCTCACCGACCTGCGCGGTGCCCTCGACCTCTTCGAAAAAGACGACCTTCATGGCGCTTCACTTCCCAGAGCGCCGCCGTGGCACAGTGTGCGGTGGCGGCAGTGTTGGATGCAGCCGCAACTTGAGATAAGGGACGGCTCATCCCCGTTGTGGGCGGCTGTCCACCACGATAAACACGAATGCCGCCCCGTAACAGTGCTTCTGTCACTGCCGCCGCGTCTCCGTTCCGCCGAACGCGCCGTTGGCGCGTCGAGACCGGCATACGGCAATGATAGCACTCACGTTCGGGCGCTGCACCGCGCCCGCCCCGTCAACCGCTTCTGTCAGCCGTCTTGTTCAGCCGCCCGCCGCCGCGCCGCCGGCGCTCCCTGCGGCTCTGGGCGGGGCGGCCAGTTCCGCATTGCCGTGCTTGCCCAGCAGTGCGTTGAGAGTCGTGACCATGGCGAAGTTGGCGGCGGTGCGCCACTGCTCGGGCAGGGCGAGCAGGGTGGAGTTGGACTGAGTCTCGATGCGCAGGAAGACCGGATCGTTGCCGGGCATGCCCTGGATCAGGTCGCCCATGCGCCGCAGCAGGTCCTGGCCAGTTGCGCGATCGCCGTCGTCGTGCAGGGTGACCCAGAGCGCCATCGACCCGCCGCTGTTGGCGGCGGCCGGCACGACGGCGGGGGCGGCGGGCGGCGGGGGGGCTGCCGGGCGCTCTGCGGGGGGCGGAGGGGAAGCGGCGGCGCGCTCCAGCGGGCTCGGCTGCTCGGATTCGGCTGAGGGAGCATCCGACCAGGCGCGGGCGCTTTCCACTGCCAGCGTGAGCATGTCGTTGCCGCGCGACTTGACCGAGATGTCCGCCAGCACGATTCGATTGGTCTCCCAGAGCCCGCGGGTCTGCTGCCACTGCTCGGGCCAGACGGTCAGTTCCTGAGCGCCGGAGAGGTCTTCGAGTTCGACGGCGCAGAACTGGTTGCCCTTGCGGGTGGTGAGCTGGCGCACGCTGTTGACCATGCCGGCGATCGTAGCGGTGCGGCCGATCAGGTCCTCGTTGATCTCGGCGAGCGCGTGGCTGATGTGGGGTTGCAGTTCGACGGCGGCGGCTTGCAGGGGGTGGCGGGAGACGTAGGCGCCGAGCAGTTCGCGCTCCCAGTTGAGCTGCTCGGCGGCGGTCACGTCGATCGCCTCCTCCTGTTCGGCGACCAGCGGGGTGGGAGTGGCGACTTCGTTGCCGAAGAGGTCGAACATTGAGGTTTGGCCGCTTTCGCGGAGTTCCTGCGCGCGGCGGGCGCGGCGGGAGATGTCGCCGGCGCTGGCGACCATTTCGCCGCGCGGGGCGAGGTCGTCGAAGGCGCCGGCCTTGGCCAGCGATTCGAGCGCGCGGCGGTTGAGCGAGCGGGCGTCCATGCGCTCGCAGAGGTTGCCGATGTCGGTGAAGCGGCCGTTGGCCTCGCGCTCGGCGATCAGCGGTTCGACGGCGGCGCGTCCGACGTTTTTGACGGTGGCCAGGCCGAAGCGGATGGCGCTGCGGCCGTCGGCGAAGCGTTCGAGGTTGAAGGTTGCGCCGGAGCTGTTGAGATTGGGCGGGAGCAGCTTGATTTTGAGTCGGGCGCACTCGGCGGCAGCTTCGCGCACGCGGTCCGAGTTGCCCGCCGCGGCGCGCAGCACGGCGGCCATGTAGGGCGCGGGGTGGTTGGCCTTGAACCAGGCGGTCTGCCAGGCGATCGCGCCGTAGCAGACGGCGTGCGCCTTGTTGAAGGCGTAGCCGGCGAAGGGTTCGATCAGCTCGAAGATGGTTTCGGCGTCGCGCCGGGAGTAACCCCGCTCAACCGCGCCCTTGAGGAATGCGCCGCGCTCGGCGCGCATCACTTCGGGGATTTTCTTGCCCATGGCTTTGCGCATCACGTCGGCCTGGCCGAGCGAGTAGCCGGCGAACTTGCGGGCGATTTGCAGCACCTGGTCCTGATAGACGATCACGCCGTAAGTTTCGTCGAGGATTTCGCCGAGGTCGTCGTGCGGGTAGGAGACGGGCTCGCGCCCGTGCTTGCTCTCGATGAAGCGCGGGATGTGCTCCATGGGGCCGGGGCGGTAGAGGGCGACGAGCGCGGCGAGGTCGGGGATCGAGGTGGGCTTGAGGTCGGCGACGGTGCGGCGCATGCCGCCGGATTCGAGTTGGAAGACGCCGAAGGTGTCGCCGCCGGCGAGCATCTCGTAGGCGCGGTCGGCCTGTTCGCCGGTTTCGGGCAGCGTGAGCGGGTCGATCTCCTCGCCGGTGTGTTCGCGGGTCAGCTCCACCGCCGCCTGCAGGATGGTCAGGTTGGTGAGGCCGAGGAAGTCCATTTTGAGCAGGCCGACGGCGGCGCACTGGTCCATGGCCCACTGGGTCATGGGAATCGATTCGTCTTCGTCGCCCTCGTTGACGGGGCGGCGGAGGGGCACGTTTTCGCTGAGCGGGTCGCGGGAGATGACGACGGCGGCGGCGTGGGTGCTGGCGTGGCGGACGACGCCGTTGAGCCGCTGGGCCTGGGTGAGCAGCTCCTGGACATCGGGATCGCTGCGGCCGGCGTCGCGCAGTTCGGAGGATTGGGCGATGGCGTCTTCGAGCGAGATGTTGAGGTAGTTGGGCACCATGCGGGCGACGCGGTCGACATCGCCGAGGGGCATGCCGAGGGCGCGGCCGGTGTCGCGGATGGCGGCCTTTGCGCCGAGTGTGCCGAAGGTGATGATCTGGGCGACGCGGTCGCGTCCGTATTTTTCGGCGACGTAGCGGATCACTTCGTCGCGGCGGTTGTCGGCGAAGTCCATGTCGATGTCGGGCATTTCGCGGCGTTCGGGGTTGAGGAAGCGCTCGAAGACGAGGCCGTATTCGAGCGGGTCGATGTCGGTGATGTCGAGGCAGTAGAGGATCAGGCTGCCGGCGGCGCTGCCGCGCACGGTTTTGGCGATGTTCTGCTCGCGGGCGAAGCGGGCAAAATCGGCGACGATCAGGAAGTATTCGGCGAAGCCGGTTTCGCGCACGACTGAGAGCTCGTAGCGCAGGCGCTCTTCGTGCTGCGCGGTGGGATGCCGGTAGCGCTGTTGGAGGCCGGCCCAGGCGACATCGCCGAGATGTTCGATGGGCGTCTTGCCGGCGGGGATGTCGGGTTCGGGCAGCTGGAGGCGTCCGAATTCGAGCTCGACATCGCAGCGCTCGGCGACCAGCTGGGTGTTGGTCACGGCTTCGGGGAGGTCGGCGTATTTGTCGAGCATGTAGGGCTCGTCGGTGAGGTAGAAGTCCTGGCCTTCGAAGCGGAAGCGCTTCTGCTCGTCGCGGGTGGCGTTGGTGCCGATGCAGAGCAGGAGGTCGTGGGCGTCGTGGTCGCCGGGTTCGCAGTAGTGGGCGTCCTGGGTGGCGACGAGCGGGATGCCGGTGTCGCGGGAGAGTTGGACGGTGCGCTGGAGGACGGGCTCGAAGCGGGCGAGTTGGTCGTGGCGCTGGACTTCGAGGTAGTAGCGGTCGTCGAAGGTTTCGCGGTACCAGGCGACGATGCGCTGGGCTTCGACGAGGTCTTCGGCTTCCAGCGCGCGGTGGAGTTCGCCGGAGGGGCAGCCGGAAAGGGCGATGATGCCGTCGCTGTATTGCTCGAGCAGCTCGCGGTCGACGCGCGGGCGGTAGTAGAAGCCTTCGAGGTGGGCGCGGGTGGCGAGCTGGATCAGGTTTCGCCAGCCCTGGGCGTTCTGGGCGAGCAGGACGAGGTGGTAGGCGGCGGCCGAGGAGGAGCGGGCTTCGCGCTCGCGGCGGCTGCCGGGGGCGACGTAGGTTTCGAGGCCGAGCAGGGGCTGGAGGTCGGCGGCGCGGGCGGCCTGGTAGAAGTCGATTGCGCCGTAGAGGTTGCCGTGGTCGGTGATCGCGAGGGCTTGCTGGCCAAGCGATTTGGCGCGGGCGACGAGCGGCTCGATTTTGGCGAGGCCGTCGAGTTCGCTGTATTCGGTGTGGGTGTGGAGATGGGCGAACATGAGCGCCCCCGCACTATGTCCGAACTTACCCGTTCATAGCGCAGTCTCGCTTATGTGGAGACGGGCTGGTCGAGGGCGAAGGCGCGGTGGAGCAGTTGGACGGCTTGCTCGCCCTGCTCGGAGCGGAGGAGCACGGTGATGCGGATTTCGCTGGTGGTGATCAGCTCGATGTTGATGTCGGCGTCGGAGAGGGTGCGGAACATGAGGGCGGCGTAGCCGGGTGCGGACTGCATGCCGGTGCCGATCAGGCTGACTTTGACGAGGTCGTGGTCGTGGAGCAGTTCGGCGGCGCCGAGCTCGCGGGCGAGCGGCGCGGCGACTTCGCGGGCCTGCTCGAGGTCGGCGTGGCTGACGGTGAAGGTGAGGTCGGTGAGGCGGTCCTCGCCGGCGTTCTGGACGATGGTGTCGACAGAGATGCCGGCGTCGGCGAGGGGACCGAAGAGTTGGGCGGCGATGCCGGGGCGGTCGGGGACCTGGCGCAGGGTGAGTGAGGCGACATCGCGGTCGAGGGCGATGGTGCGGACGCGGTCTTCGGGTTCCATGAGGACTTCCTTGCGGATCACGGTACCTGCGGCACCGTCGGCGGCGAAGGAGGAGGCGACGACGATGGGGATGTCGTAGAGCAGTCCGAGTTCGACGGCGCGGGGATGCATGACGCCGGCGCCCTGGGCGGCGGCTTCGAGCATTTCCTCGGCGGCGATGTCGGCGAGGCGTCGGGCGTCGGGTTCGATGCGCGGATCGGTGGTGTAGATGCCTTCGACATCGGTGTAGATCTCGACCTGCTGGGCGTGGAGGGCAGCGCCGAGGGCGACGGCGGAGGTGTCGGAGCCGCCGCGCCCGAGGGTGGTGAAGTCGGCTTCGCCGCTGGCGCCCTGGAAGCCGGCGATGATCACGACATTGCCGGCGGCGAATTCGCGTTGGATGCGTTCGGTGTCGATGCCGCGGATGCGGGCGCGGCCGAAGGTGTCGTCGGTGAAGACGCCGGCCTGCGCGCCGGTGAGGGCGACGGCGCCGTGTCCGAGCTCGCGGACGGCCATGGCGAGCAGGGCGCTGCTGACGATTTCGCCGGTGGCGAGGAGCATGTCCATTTCGCGGCGCGGCGGGCGGGCGCTGACGGCTCCGGCGAGGGCGACGAGCTCGTCGGTGGTTTTGCCCATGGCGGAGACGACGACGGCCATGGGCCGGCCCTGGGCGGCGCGGTGGGCGATGCGGGCGGCGACGGCCTGGAGGCGCTCGATGGAGCCGACGCTGGTGCCGCCGTATTTCTGGACGACGGTCATTGCACGGTGGCTCCGTGGGGATCGATTTCGGTGATGAAGCCGGTTCCCTCGATGCGATGTTGGGCGGCGGCTTCGCTGAAGGCGGCCTGGACGGCGGCGGTGGAGTCGGGGGCGGCGAGCGCCATCAGGGTGGAGCCGCCGCCGGAGAGGTAGGCGGCGTGGGCGCCGGCGGCGGTGACGGCGTCGAAGAAGTCGAACATGGCGGGGAACATTTGGCTGCGCGGACGCTGGTGGAGGCGATCGTCGACGGCGGCGTCGAGGGCTTGCCAGGAGCCGGTGGCGAGGGCGGCGGCGAGCAGGGCGGAGCGGCAGGAGTTGTGTACGGCGTCGGCGCGGGAGAGGTGTTGGGGCAGCAGGGCGCGGCCTTTTTGGGTGGACATGCCGAAGGAAGGGGTGAAGCCGACGAAGCGCAGTCCGGGGGCGACGGGAAGGGCGACGCGGTTGACGCGGGGGCCGTCCATGGCGACGACCTGGCAGCCGCCGAAGAGTGCGGGGGCGATGTTGTCGGCGTGGCGTTCGAGGGCTGCGCCGAGTTCGAGCAGCTGCTGGTCGTGGAGGGGTTCGCCGAGGATGGCGTTGGCGGCGACGAGTCCGGCGGCGCGGCCGGCGGCGCTTGCGCCGAGCCCGCGGCCGAGCGGGAATTCGGCGTTGACGGCGACGCGGATGCGTTTGGGTTCGGGGGGTTCGCGGCCTGCGGCGTCGTAGGCGGCGGCGACGCCGGCGCGGATGTGTTTGATCATCGGGGAGCGGTTGCCGCGGAGGTCGCCGTCGATCGCGACGGCGACGGTGGCGTAGAGCCGGAGGGCGACGCCGACGGCGTCGAAGCCGGTGCCGAGGTTGGCCGAAGAGGCCGGTACGCGCACTGTGACGTGCTGAGGATCGTCCACCGCCGCGCTCCCAGGTTGGTTGTTGGGTTGGTTGTTGGGCGCTCAGTGTATGGGGCGGCGCGCGGTCACTCCATCGGGAGCAGGCGGGCGCGGCGCAGGCGTGGTTCGGCGGCGGCGAGGGCGGCGTGGAAGACGGCGTCGGGGGGCTGCGCGGCGTTCAGCAGGACGACGCGGTGGGGTTCGGCGGCGGCGATGGCGCGGAAGCCGTGGTTGACGCGGCGGTGGAAGTCGAGTGCGGCGTCGGCGATGCGGTCGCCGCCGTCGGCGCGGCCGCGGGCGACGCCCTGCTCGGGGGGGATGTCGAGCAGGATGGTGAGGTCGGGTTGGAGGCCGCCGGTGGCGGCGTGGTTGAGGCGTTGGAGGAGGTCGAGGTCGAGGCCGCGGCCGTGTCCCTGGTAGGCGAGGGTGGAGTCGGCGTAGCGGTCGCAGAGGACGAGTTGGCCGCGGTGGAGGGCGGGGCGGATGATTTCGGCGACATCGGCGCTGCGGTCGGCGAGGAAGAGGAAGGTTTCGGCCCAGAGGCTGAGTTCGGCGTCGGTGTGGAGGACGAGGTTGCGGAGACCGCGCCCGATCGCGGTGCCGCCGGGTTCGAGGGTGGTTTGGAGCGGAACGCCTGCGGCGTTCCAGTGTTGGGCGAGGGCGCGGACGAGGGTGGTTTTGCCTGCGCCGTCGCCGCCTTCGACTGTGATCAGCATGGGGTCGCCCGGGGTGTTCGGTTGGGGCGACGATAGTGGGGTTGGGGGGTTGGGGGGTTGGGGGTGGTGACGGGGGTTGGAGGACGGCACGGCGGGATACCCGCGGCGGGGCGCGGGTATGACGGAATTTTGGGCGCGTGGGTATGGCGGGGGTTGGACGCGCGAGTATGACGGAGTTTGGGCACGCGGGTATGGCGGGGGTAGGGGCGGGGGAGGTTCCCGCTCGGGGGGCGGGAACGACGGAAGAGAGGGGGCGGGAAGGCCCGAAGAGAGGGGTAAGGACGGAAGAGGGGGTGGGGAAGGACGGATTCCTGGGATGGGGGTCAGGGGGGTTGGTTGAGGTAGAAGGGGAAGCGTGGGAACGGGGCGTTGGGAGCGTCGGGGTCGTGGACGGCGGGGGCGTGGGGGAAGGCGAGGGTGGGGTTCGCGAGATTGGGGGCGTGGTCGGTGTGGTTGGGGATGAGATCGGCGGGATTGGGGGCGTGGTCGGTGTGGTTGGGGATGAGACCGGCGGGATTGGGGGTGTGGTTGGCGTGGTTGGGGATGAGACCGGCGGGATTGGGGGTCTGGTTGGCGTGGCTGGGGATGAGACCGGCGGGATGAGGGGCGTGGTTGGCGTGGTTGGGAGTAAGTGCGGCGGGATGAGGGGCGTGGCTGGGGATGGGGGCGACGGCCGGTTGGGGGTAGTAGTTCGGCTGGGGCTCGGGCTGGTTAAGCAGGGCTTGGTCGGGGGGTTGGCGGAGCGGTGGTTCGGGAGGGAGGTGGGCGTCGTTGAGGACGGCGAGCTGGTCGTTGAAGAGGTCGTTGAAGATGCCTTCTGCGAACTCGGAGCTGAATTCTTCTTCGAGCCGGCGGTACTCGGAATCGTTGACGGGCATCGGTTCGGGGTTCCGGTGGGCGGCGGTTTCGCTGAAGAGGCGGAGGTGGCGTCCGACGAAGGCGGCGGCGTGGAGCCGGACCCAGTCGGACTCAGTTTTTCTGGCGAGCTCGGTCATCGGGTGGATGACGTGCTCGATGCCGTGGTGCCCGGCGAGCAGTTTGAGGGCGTGGTAGCGGAGGTAGTCGGAGTCGGCGATGGCGGCCACGTGGGCGAGGCTGTCGAGGACGCTCTGCGCGTAGACGCTGCGGAGTCGGCGGCGGTGTTCGTCTTCCATATGGGAATGGTAGACGCACGTACGTTCTGTTGGCAAATGGGGTTGTGTGTCGTCGGTTGCGTTCGGCGGCGTTCGGTATGGCTCGGCGCAAGCGGCCGGTGAGCGGGGGTTGAGGGAGTGGGTCAGGCGGGCGGGGGCAGGTTGAGGCTGGGGATGAGGGTTGTGGTTCGGGTGGTTTCACGCGAGAGGCGTCCGAGGGGGCAGACGGCGCAGGCGGCTTGGGCGCACCAGCGGCGTTCGAGGTCGAGCAGGGCCTGGGCGTGGGCGTGAGTGCGGGCATGGCGTTGGGGGAGGGCGCGCAGGCGCTCGCGCAGGGCGGCGGTGCGGAGGTAGCGGGTTTCGGGCAGGGCGAGCCAGCGGCGCTCGATCTGAGCGGGGGGCGCGCCGAGGACGAGCGCGGCGGGGTAGATCGCGTCGGCGAGCAGTTGGCGGGCGCGGGCGGGGCCGAGGCGCTGGGGGATGCGCAGCGCTTCGGCGGCGGCGGGCGCTTCGATTTCGGCCAGGCGCAGGCAGGCTGCGGCGGCTGCGCCTGGTCCCCAGCGGGAGAGCAGAGTGGTGAGGGCTTCGGCTGCGCCGTGGGGTTTGCCCAACGCGCCGCGCCCGGGTTGCCAGCCGCGCCGCGCGTCGAGCTCGCCGCGCAGCGTTTCGAGGCGCGGCCAGCTGGATTGCAGCGCGCCGCCCATGAGCTCGGCGTTGTGGGGCATTGCCAGGGCGCGGGCGAGGGACCAGGCGACGAGCAGCTCGTCCTGGTCGGGGCGTGCGCGCCAGGCGGCGCGGCGGCGGCGGAGCGCGGCGGTTTTGCGCGCGAGGCGGTCGCGGGCGAGGCGGCGCAGGCGGGCGGCGACGGCGGCGGCTCCGGCGCGTTCGACGACGCGCGCGCAGGGTGGCTGATAGATGGGCGGTTGGGGGATCGGCGGCGGGGCTGTTTCGGGGGGCGGCAGCAGGGCGACGGGGGGACCGGCGGGTTTGCCGCTCGGGTCGCCGACGATGTGCAGCAGGACGCGGGCGTAGGCGGGGTCGCGGTGGTGTCCGTGGCTGCGCCAGCCGCCGGGGCGGCGGTGCAGCTCGACATCGCCGCGGCGGGCGCGGCCGTGGGGGTCGAGCAGGATTGCGCCGCGGAAGTCGGGTCCGGCGGCGCGGTTCCAGCGTCCGGCGAAGTGGACGCGCAGGGGCGGGCCGCCGCGTTCGAGGCGCAGCCAGGGTGCGGGCCAGCGGCCCTCGGCCCAGCGGCGCT
Source organism: uncultured Dehalococcoidia bacterium (assembly GCA_958295515.1). Taxonomy (GTDB): domain Bacteria; phylum Chloroflexota; class Dehalococcoidia; order Bin125; family Bin125; genus CATQGW01. Next base: position 185,797 of record CATQGW010000001.1, read on the forward strand.
GGAGGGCGAGCTCGCTCGCGGCGGGCGGCGGCTCAGCAGTCTGCTTGGGCATGATCGTCTTCGGGAGGGTCGTGCTGGTCGGGTGTGCCGCCGGGGTCGTAGGGGAATTGGACGTCTTCGGCGACGCGGGTGAGCAGGCGGGCGGCGGGTCCGCGGGGGCGGTATTCGCCGCGCTCCCACTCGGAGATGGTTTGTTGACGGGTATTCAGTTCGTCGGCGAGGCCGGCCTGGGTGAGGCCGAGGTGCTCGCGCAGCTTTCGGATTGAGCCTGCGTCCCAGCTTTGGTCGCGGCGGCGGCGTTGCTCCTGCATGGTTCTGCGCTCCAGCCGCATGCGAGCTGCATTGCGGCGCACATTCTACACGTTAGCGTGTAGGGCGGTGGGCGGAGCGGGGACCGCGCGCTTGACGATCGGCAGGGGAGATCGGTAGACTTTGGCCTTGATCACCCATGCACGGAAGTTATCTGCATTCGGCGAACGCACCCCTGCGCCGCGCCTGTGGGCGGCGCACCGCATCGATCGGCGAGGATCACACTGTCTGAGCCGCCGACCCGCCGCCGTTTCCGCGCCGCGCCCGCCGCGGTGGTTTCGCCGCGTCCGCCTGGGGCGGTCCCCGCGCAGGCGCGGGGGGTGGTCCTGTTCGTCTTCAGCCATCCAGCACCAGCACAATAGGGGGTCCTCATGGTTCTCGCGACACCGCAGACGGTCGACTATTCGCGCCTGCCGGAAGCGCACGAGCTGCCGAACCTGATTCAGCTGCTGCGCGACTCCTACCAGTGGTTCCTGGATGTGGGGCTGCAGGAGCTGTTCAGAGAGATGTCGCCGATTACGGACTTCACGGGCAACCGAATGGAGCTGTATTTCAAGGACTACCGCTACCTGCCGCCGGAGGAGACGCCGCACGAGTGCCGTCGGCGGGACTCGACGTACGCGGGGCGGCTGGAGGTCAATGTGCAGTTGACCTCGAAGAAGAGCGGGGAGAGCAAGGAGCAGTGGCTCTATTTCGGCGATCTGCCGCATATGACGGAGACGGGGACGTTCATCATCAACGGTGCGGAGCGGGTGGTGGTGTCGCAGCTGGTGCGCTCGCCGGGGGTGTATTTCGGGGCGAACACGGATCCGGCGACGGGGCGGACGCTGTGTACGGCGAAGCTGATTCCGAATCGGGGGGCGTGGCTGGAGTTCGAGACGAGCAACCGGGACATTCTGACGGTGAAGGTGGATCGGAAGCGGAAGATCGCGGTGACGACGCTGCTGCGCGCGCTGGACAACGCGGAGTTGGGGGAGTTTGAGGAGGGCGGCGGGCGGAGCCGCGGGGGGCCGAAGATTGACCCGCGGCTGGGCACGGATGAGCGGGTGCTGCGGATGCTGGAGGGGGCGGACGAGGACGGCGCGATCCACCAGTTCGTGGAGACCACGCTGGCCAAGGAAGCGCCGGGCAAGGCGCCCGAGGAGCGCAACAAAGAGTGGGCGATGCACGAGCTTTACAAGCGTCTGCGTCCGGGCGACCCGCCGACGACGGAGACGGCGCTGGGGCTGCTGGAGGGGCAGTTTTTCAATCCGCGCCGCTACGACCTGGGCAGTGTGGGGCGCTACAAGGTGGACAAGCGTCTGCGAGAGACGGATCTGTCGCTGGTAGAGCGTGCGGCGGGGCTGGAGCTGGATCCGGAGCGTGCGGAGGCGGACGAGGCGCGGCGGCGGGCGCTCTGGCTGCGCGATCTGCTGGCGGTGATTCACATGCAGGTGGCGGTGAACAACGAGCGCGAGCAGCCGGACGACATCGACCATCTCGGCAATCGCCGGATTCGGGCGGTGGGGGAGCAGCTGCAGAGCCAGTTCCGGGTGGGGATGACGCGGATGGAGCGGGTGATTCGGGAGCGGATGACGATCATCGACCCGGATCAGGCGGCTTCGAGCGCGCTGGTCAACATTCGTCCGGTGCAGGCGGCGATCAAGGAGTTCTTCGGCGGTCACCAGCTGAGTCAGTTCATGGATCAGACCAATCCGCTGGCGGAGTTGACGCACAAGCGTCGGCTTTCGGCGCTGGGTCCGGGCGGGCTGAGCCGGGACCGGGCGGGCTTTGATGTGCGCGATGTGCATTACAGCCACTACGGGCGGATTTGCCCGATCGAGACGCCGGAGGGTCCGAACATTGGGCTGATCGGCAGTCTCGCGACGTTCGGGGTGCTGAACGAGCACGGCTTCATCAAGACGCCGTACCGGCGGGTGATCAGCGAGCTGGCGCCGGATCACCCGGATTTGATCGGCCGCGAGCTGGCCGACGATCTGGAGGGGGCCGAGGGCGAGACGATCGCGGAGGCGGGCGAGGCGGTGAGCGAGGCGCTGGCGCAGCGGATCGCGGCGGTGAACGACGCGCCGGTGGCGATTCGGCCGTACGTTTCGGATGAGGTGCTGGAGCTGACGGCGGATGATGAGCGGGAGGCGGTGGTGGCGCAGGCGAACGCGCGGATCGACGGGGACGGCCATTTCCTCGAGGAGCGGGTGGAGGCGCGCAGCGGCAAGCAGTTCGATGAATTTCCGGCGGAGGCGATCGACTACATGGATGTTTCGCCGCGGCAGATTGTGTCGGTGGCGGCGAGCCTGATTCCGTTTCTGGAGCACGACGACGCGAACCGGGCGTTGATGGGTGCGAACATGCAGCGTCAGGCGGTGCCGCTGGTGCGTCCGGAGGTGCCGTTGGTGAGTACGGGGATGGAGCGCAACGCGGCGCACGACTCGGGGCAGGTGCTGCTGGCCGAGGAGGATGGCGAGATTGCGGGGGTGACCTCGGAGGCGATCACGGTGCGTTACGACGGGCGGCGCAAGGAGGTTGCGTACCCGCTGATCAAGTTCCTGCGCTCGAATCAGGGCACCTGCATTAACCAGCGGGCGATCGTGAGCCGCGGGGATCGGGTGAGCCGCGGGCAGCCGATTGCGGACTCCTCCTCGACGGATCACGGCGAGCTGGCGCTGGGGCAGAACGTGCTGGGGGCGTTCATGGCCTGGGAGGGTTACAACTTCGAGGACGCGGTGATCGTCTCGGAGCGGCTGGTGCAGGACGACAAGTTCACGTCGATCCATATGTCGAAGCATGAGGTGGGGGCGCGGGAGACGAAGCTGGGGAATGAGGAGATCACGCGCGATATCCCGAATGTGGCGGAGGAATCGCTGGCGCATCTGGATGTGGAGGGGATTGTTCGGATCGGCGCGGAGGTGGAGCCGGGGGACATTCTGGTGGGCAAGATCACGCCCAAGGGTGAGACCGAGCTGACGGCGGAGGAGAAGCTGCTGCGGGCGATTTTCGGCGAGAAGGCGCGGGAGGTGAAGGACACCTCGCTGCGCGTGCCGCACGGGGTGCATGGCACGGTGGTTGATGTGCGGGTCTTCAACCGCGACGAATCGGACGAGCTGCCGGCGGGGATGGAGCGGCAGGTGCGGGTGACGATCGCGGAGCGGCGCAAGCTGCAGGTGGGCGACAAGATGGCGGGCCGGCACGGGAACAAGGGCGTGATTTCGACGATTCTGCCGGTTGAGGACATGCCGCACCTCGAGGACGGCACGCCGGTGGATGTGGTGCTTTCGCCGATCGGGGTGCCGAGCCGGATGAACCTGGGGCAGATTTTGGAGACTCAGTTGGGCTGGGCGGCCAGCATGCTGGGCTTCCGGGCGATCACGCCGGTGTTCGACGGGGCGGGAGAAGAGGAGCTGCAGGACGCGCTGGCGCGGGCCTGGATTGTGCGGGCGGCGCGGGCGGATCGCTCGCTCGCCGGCGCGCAGAACGGGTCGGCGAATGGGTCGGCGGCCAACGGGGTGGTGGATGCCGACGGGGCGACGTTGGAGACGCTGGCCGGGGCGGTGGCGGCGGACCCGCGCACGGCGGCCTGGCTGCGCGAGCGCAAGTACGACGAGGAGACGATCGCGCGGGCGTTCGACGATGATTATCCGGGGATTGCCAGTCGGGTGGCGCTGGCGGAATGGCTGATCAGCCTGGGGGAGCCGCGTTCGGCGCGGGGCTATGCGACGCAGACGCTGTTCGACAAGGCGGCGCAGGCGGCGCGCGACGGGCGCGGTTCGCCGCCGATTTTCGGCAAGCAGATGTTGATCGACGGACGCACGGGGATGCCCTTTGATCAGCCGGTGACGGTGGGCTACATCTACATGCTGAAGCTGACGCACATGGTGGAGGACAAGATTCACGCGCGCTCGACGGGTCCGTACTCGCTGATCACCCAGCAGCCGCTGGGTGGGAAGGCGCAGTTCGGCGGGCAGCGGTTTGGGGAGATGGAGGTCTGGGCGCTGGAAGCGTACGGCGCGGCCAACATCCTGCAAGAGCTGCTGACGGTGAAGAGCGACGATGTGGTGGGGCGGGTGAAGGCGTACGAAGCGATCGTGAAGGGCGACACGGTGCTGGAGCCGGGGGTGCCCGAATCGTTCCGTGTGCTGCTCAAGGAGTTGCAGAGCCTCGGCCTCTCGGTCGATGTGATCAACCAGGCTGAGGAGCGGGTTGAGTTCGAGGCGCCCAGCCGCGACGAGCTGCCGCAGCTGGGCGTGAACCTGTCCGGCTTCGAAGGAGAGGAAGTGATTCGTGCTTGAGGTCCGCGATTTCGACTCGATGCGCATCTCGCTGGCGTCGCCCGAGCAGATCCGCAACTGGTCCTTCGGCGAGGTGATGAAGCCGGAGACGATCAACTACCGCACGCTGAAGCCGGAGAAGGACGGGCTGTTCTGCGAGAAGATTTTCGGACCGCAGAAGGATTTCGAGTGCGCCTGCGGGAAGTACAAGCGGGTGCGCTACAAGGGGATCATCTGCGACAAGTGCGGTGTGGAGGTGACGCGGGCGAAGGTGCGGCGGGAGCGGATGGGGCATGTGGAGCTGGCGGCGCCGGTTTCGCACATTTGGTTCGTGAAGAGCACGCCGGCGCGGATTGCGCTGCTGCTGGATCTCTCTCCGCGCAAGCTGGAGAAGGTGATCTATTTCGCGCAGTACATCATCACGCACGTTGATGAGGAGGCGAAGGCGAAGGCGATCGACTATCTGCGGCTCGACGCGGAGGACGCGATCGATGATCAGCGTCAGCGTCTGGAGGAGACGCGGGAGAAGTTGGCGGCGGCGCGGGAGAAGCTGTTGGCCGACATCGACTCGCGGCTCAGCGCGGATCTGGCGACGCAGGCTGCGGAGCATGAGCGGAAGCTGGAGGAGCTGGAGGAAGAGGCCGCGGCGGTGCGGGCGATGATCACCGATTTCGACGGCAAGAAGGCGCGGCGCAACCTGCGCCTGTCGGGCGAGAAGATCGCGGACCGCGGGGATCCGATCGAGGCGGAGCTGACGCTGGAGACGCTGGAGGCGACGCTGGAACGGCTGCGTGCGCAGCGCGAGGTGGAGCGCCAGGCGGACGAGGCGCGGCTGCGCGGGGAGGCGGACGGCAGCGCGGAGATCGCGCGGGAGAACGTGGCGGAGCAGGAGGAGCGTCTGCGCGAGCAGATCGACACGCTCGAGCTGCGCGCGGAGCAGGAGCTGCAGGATCGGATCGAGCGCGACCTCGCCTCGCTGGTGGATCCGGTGGCGACGGGCGACTTCGACGCGGCGATTCTGAGCGAGCAGCGGGCCGAAGCGCTGATGGAGCAGTACCCGGGCGTGGTGCGCTGCGAGATGGGCGCGGAGGCGATTCTCTCGCTGATCAGCCGCATGGATCTGGTGGCGACGGGGGAGCAGCTGAAGGAAGAGGTGGCGACGACGGCGGGGCAGCGGCGCAAGAAGGCGATGAAGCGGCTGCGGGTGGTGGACGGGCTGAGCAAGTCGACGAACAGCCCGACCTGGATGTTCTTCCGCGCGCTGCCGGTGCTGCCGCCGGATTTGCGCCCGATGGTGCAGCTCGACGGGGGACGCTTCGCTACGTCGGACCTGAACGACCTGTACCGGCGGGTGATTAACCGCAATAACCGGCTGAAGCGGCTGCTCGAGCTGGGCGCGCCGGAGATGATCATCCGCAACGAGAAACGGATGCTGCAGGAGTCGGTGGACTCGCTGATCGACAATGGTCGGCGGGGGCGGGCGGTGACGGGCAGCGGGAGCCACCGGCTGAAGAGCCTCTCGGACATGCTCAAGGGCAAGCAGGGGCGTTTCCGGCAGAATCTGCTGGGCAAGCGGGTGGACTACGCGGGGCGCTCGGTGATCGTGGTGGGTCCGGAGCTGGAGCTGCACCAGTGCGGGCTGCCGCGGCGGATGGCGCTGGAGCTGTTCAAGCCGTTCCTGATGTACGAGCTGGTGACGCGCGGAGCGGCGCCGAACATCAAGAGCGCGAAGCGCTTTGTGGAACGCAGCAACCCGGCGGTCTGGGAGGTGCTGGAAGCGGTGGTGAAGTCGCGTCCGGTGCTGCTGAACCGCGCGCCGACGCTGCACCGGCTGGGCATCCAGGCGTTCGAGCCGGTGCTGGTGGACGGCAGCGCGATTCAGATTCACCCGCTGGTCTGCTCGGCGTTCAACGCGGACTTCGACGGTGATCAGATGGCGGTGCATGTGCCGCTGAGTCGGGCGGCGGTGGCGGAGGCGCGGCAGGTGATGCTGAGCACGGCGAATTTGCTGCTGCCCTCGAACGGTGAGCCGACGGTGGCGCCGACGCTGGACATGGTGATGGGCTGCTACTACCTGACGCTGGATTCGCGGCGCAGCGGAGCGGAGGACGACGCGGCAGAGGGTGAGGCCAACGAAAACGGCGCAGCCACGGGCCGCGCATTCCCTTCCTTCGAGGAAGTGCGGCTCAGCTACGACCTGCAGGCGGTGGGTCTGCACGACGAGATCCGGGTGCGGGACGCGGAGCGCACGGACGGCGAGTTGGTGGAGACGACGGTGGGGCGGGTGATCTTCGACTCGGTGGTGCCCGATGGGGTGCCGTTCAGCGAGGTCAACAAAGAGCTCGACAAGCGGGAGCTGAAGCGGTTGATCAGCACCTGCTACCGGCTGCTGGGGCGTGACGAGACGGCGCGGATGGCGGACCGGATCAAGAGCATCGGTTTCGAGTACGCGACCCGCTCGGGCACGACGATCGCGATCGACGAGCTGCGCCCGGCGGCGGACAAAGCGGGCTTCCTGCGCGACGCGGAGAAGCGCGTGGAGATGATCCGCGAGGACTTCAGCAGCGGGCTGATGACCGAGGAAGAGCGCTACCAGGCGACGGTCAACGTGTGGACCGAGGCGACGCAGCAGGTCACGGACTCGGTCGCTGATCAGCTCCGCGAGTACGGCTCGATGCATCTGATGGTTTCGAGCGGTGCGAAGGGCAACATCACGCAGGTGCGGCAGATGGCGGGGATGCGGGGGCTGATGGCGGACCCTTCGGGGCGGATCATCGAGCTGCCGATTCGCTCCTCGTTCCGCGACGGCCTCTCGGTGTTGGAGTACTTCATCTCGACTCACGGGGCGCGCAAGGGTCTGGCGGACACGGCGCTGCGGACGGCGGACAGCGGCTACCTGACACGGCGGCTGATCGATGTCTCGCAGGATGTGATCATCCGCGAGGAGGACTGCACGCCGAACGGGATCGCGGTGCCGGGCATTCGGATCGGCGAGATCAACGACGACAGCATTCTGGAGACGCTTGATGAGCGGGTGACGGGGCGCTATGCGGCCTCGCCGATTGCGGATCCGGAGAGCGGCGAGATTCTGGCGGAGACGAACGCGCTGCTGGACGGTCCGACGGTGAGTCGGCTGATCGAGCAGGAGGTGCGCAGCTTCCATGTGCGCTCGCCGATGGTCTGCCGCAGCACGAACGGGCTCTGCCAGCTTTGCTACGGGCAGTCGCTGGCGTCGGGCGCGCTGGTCGAGCTGGGCGCGGCGGTGGGGATCATCGCGGCGCAGAGTATCGGGGAGCCGGGCACGCAGTTGACGATGCGCACCTTCCACACGGGCGGGGTGGCCGGGGTGAGCGACATCACGACCGGGCTGCCGCGCGTGGAGGAGCTGTTCGAGGCGCGCTCGCCGAAGGGGCAGGCGGTGATCTCGGAGATTGACGGGATCGCGGAGGTGCTGCGGGAGGGCGAGGTGCGCAAGGTGCGGATCACGGCCGACGACGTGAACCGCGACGAGTACGAGCTGGCGCCGGGCACGCGGGTGCTGGTGCAGGACGGGGAGATTGTGGAGGTGGGCCAGCAGATCGCGCGGCTGCCGCGCTCGGAGGACGCGGACGCGGATCCCGAGGCGCGGCGCATCCGGGCGCGGATCGACGGGATGATCGAGCGCCGCCGCGGTACGCGGCGGGTGGCGATCCGCTATGAGACGCATGACGCGCGCGAGTACGACATCCCCGCCGCGGCGCGGCTGAAGATCGCGGAAGGCGAGCGGGTGGAGGCGGGCGCGCCGCTGACCGAGGGGTCGATCAACCCGCAGGACATGATGCGCATTCTGGGGGTGGACGCGGTACACCGTTACCTCGTGACCGAGGTGCAGGAGGTGTACCGGGCGCAGGGGGTGAACATCCACGACAAGCACATTGAGGTGATTGTGCGGCAGATGCTGCGCAACGTGGAGATTGAGGAGTCGGGGGACTCGGACTGGCTGCCGGGCGAGTTTGTGGATCGCCACACGTACGACGTGGTGAACCGCGAGTTGATTGGTGAGGGGAAGATGGCGCCGACGGCGCAGCCGCTGCTGCAGGGGGTGACGAAGGCGTCGCTGTCGCAGAAGTCGTGGCTCTCGGCGGCCTCGTTCCAGGAGACGACGCGGGTGCTGACGGACGCGGCGATCAACGGTCGGGTGGACGAGCTGGCGGGGCTGAAGGAGAACGTGATCATCGGCAAGATGATTCCGGCGCGAGCGGAGATTGAGTTGCCGCCGCTGCCGGAGCCGAAGCCGCTGCCGCTCTCGGCGGATCTGTCGGAGATGGGTGATCCGTTCTACAGCGCCGACGAGGATGATCTCAGCGAGCTCGGCTACGGGTTTGAGGATGAGGATCTGCTGGGCGCGGCGAGCGGTTACGACGAGGAGGGCGGTTACATCGCGCTGCCGGAGGGGTAGGCGGCGGCGCGCCGCTTCGGCGGCGCGCGGGCTGGAGCGGCTGCGGATCGGCGGCTGACGGCCGCGGCAGAGCGCCGATCGGCTCGGCGTGGGTGGTCATTTGCCTGGTGTTGAGTGTAGTTGTCGCGGGGTGCGCGATAATGGGGGCGTTGGGCGTTTGAGGGATTTGGAGGCGATGGTATGTCCTGGGAGTCTGAGGTTGGGGAGATTGAGCGGCGGCGGGAGTTGGCGAGGCGGATGGGTGGGCCGGAGCGGGTTGCGGAGCAGCATGGGCAGGGTCGGTTGACGGTGCGTGAGCGGATTGAGCTGCTGACGGATGCGGGGTCGTTCCGCGAGCGGGGGGTTCTGGCCGGGGCGGGGTTTTACGAGGGGAACGAGTTGGTGGGCTTTCTGCCTTCGGGCACGGTGATGGGGACGGCGCGGATTGAGGGGCGCCCGGTGGTGGTGCGGGGGGCGGATTACACGGCGCGGCTGAAGGGCGGCTCGGAGGTGGAGACGAGCAAGCTGCGGGTGCATGGGGGCGGAGGGGACAAGACGGGCGATGCGGAGCGGATGGCGATTGAGCTGAAGCTGCCGCTGGTTCGGCTGATTGACGGTTTCGGGGCGGATATCCGGGCGACGGCGCAGATGGGTCGGACGTATTTGCCGGAGATGTACTGGCCGCAGCGCTGGGGGAAGCTGTTGGCGGAGGTGCCGGTGGTGTCGGCGGCGCTGGGCTCGGTGGCGGGTCTGCCGGCGGCGGAGGTGCCGGCGAGTCATTTTGCGGTGATGGTGCGGGGGACGACGCAGGTGTTCGCGGGGGGTCCGCCGCTGGTGAAGCGCTCGCTGGGGGAGGAGATCAGCAAGGAGGATTTGGGCGGCTATCAGGTGCATGCGCGGGGCAGCGGGGTGGTGGATAACGACGCGGAGGATGAGGAGGATTTGATGGGGCAGATTCGCGCGTTTCTGTCTTACTTGCCGACGAATGTGCATCAGCTGCCGCCGGTGAGGGAGACGGAGGATCCGATTGAGCGGCGCGAGGAGGGGCTGCTTTCGATTATTCCGCGGCATCGCAACCGGGGCTACGACCCGCGGAAGTTGATTGGGCTGGTGGTGGATCGGGGTTCGTTCTTCGAGTTGAACCGCTACTACGGGCGCTCGCAGGTGACGGGGTTTGCGCGGATTGGGGGGAGGCCGGTGGGGGTGCTGGGCAATGACCCGATGCACTACGGAGGGGCGATGGGCGCGCCGGAGGCGCGGAAGTTTGAGCGGTTCATCGATCTCTGCGATGTGTTTCATCTGCCGATCGTGAACTTTGCGGATCAGCCGGGCTTTCTGATTGGGCGTCCGGGGGAGGGCGGGGGTGCGCTGCGGGCGGGTGTGCGGGCGGCGGCGGCGATTGATGATTCGCAGGTGCCGTGGGCGACGGTGGTGGTGCGTCGGCTGTATGGGGTGGCGGGCGGGGCGCACCAGGATTTCAGCCGCTTTTGCTTTCGGGTGGCGTGGCCGTCGGGGGAGTGGGGCTCGATTCCGATCGAGGGCGGGGTGGCGGCGGCGTACCGCCGGGAGATTGAGAGCGCGGCGGATCCGGCGGCGCATCGGGCGGAGATTGAGGAGCGGTTGATTGGTCTGCGGAGTCCGTTCAGCGCGGCGGAGGCGTTCGCGGTGGAGGACATTATTGATCCGCGGGATACGCGCTGGATGCTGGCGGAGTGGTTGGCGACGGCGTATGAGACGCAGTTGCCGTCGCAGTTGGGGGTGCGGGTGCGGTATGGGATGCGGCCTTGATTCTGGGGCGGGGATGGCGGAGTGGGGGGTGGGACAGGGGTTGGGAGGCGGCACGGCGAGATACCCGCGGCAAGCGCGGGTATGACGGATCTGGGGGCGGGGATGGCGGAGGTGGGGCGGGGTAACGACGGAAGGCCCGAGCGACTGGGCGCTCGGGCCTTCCTTTGGGTTCGGCTTGGCCGGGGGGTGGGACTAGTAGTCCATGCCCATGTCGGGGGGCATGCCGGCGGGGGCCATGGGGGGCTGGGGGATTTCGGCGACGAGGGACTCGGTGGTGAGCACCATGCCGGCGATGGAGACGGCGTTTTCGAGGGCGGAGCGGACGACTTTGACGGGGTCGACGATGCCGAACTCGAGCATGTCGCCGTACAGGTCGCGCTTGGCGTCGTAGCCGTAGCTGTCGGCGGCTTCCTTGCGGATTTTGCCGATCACGACGGAGCCTTCCTGGCCGGCGTTGTGGGAGATTTGGCGGATGGGGGATTCGAGGGCGGTGCGGAGCAGGCGGACGGCGGTGCGCTGGTCGCCTGCGGAGTCCTCGTCGAGTCCGCTGAGGGCGCGGTCGGCGCGGAGCAGTGCGCAGCCGCCACCGACGACGATGCCCTCTTCGACAGCGGCGCGGGTGGCGGAGAGGGCGTCTTCGAGCTTGGCCTTTTTCTCCTTGAGTTCGACCTCGGTGGGCGCGCCGACCTTGATCACGGCGACGCCGCCGGCCAGCTTGGCCATGCGCTCCTGGAGCTTTTCGCGGTCGAAGTCGGAGGCGGTGGCGTCGATTTGCGCCTTGATCTCCTTGATGCGGTTCTGGATCGCTTCGTCGGCGCCGCTGCCTTCGACGATGGTGGTGTCGTCCTTGCTGGAGACGACGCGGCGGGCGCGGCCGAGGTCGGCGATTTGGGTCTGTTCGAGGGTGCGGCCGAGTTCTTCGGTGATCAGGGTGCCGCCGGTGAGCACGGCGATGTCCTCGAGCTGCTGCTTGCGGCGGTCGCCGAAGCCGGGGGCTTTGACGGCGAGCACGTTGATGGTGCCGCGCAGCTTGTTGACGACGAGGGTGGCGAGCGCTTCGCCGTCGACGTCGTCGGCGATGATCACGAGGTTCTTGGTGATCTGGAGCAGCTTCTCCATCATCGGGACGACATCCTGGACGGCGCTGATTTTGCGGTCGGTGATCAGGATGTAGGGATCGTCGATGGCGGCTTCCATGCGCTCGGGGTTGGAGACGAAGTAGGGGGAGACGTAGCCGCGGTCGAGCTGCATGCCGTCGGTGAACTCGGTCTCCATGCGGATGCCCTGGCCCTCTTCGACGGTGATCACGCCGTCTTTGCCGACCTTTTCCATGACATCCGCGATGATTTCGCCGATTTCTTCGTTGTCGCCGGAGATGGTGGCGACGGCGGCGATTTCGTGCTTCTGCTCGACGGGGGCGGCCATGCCGCGGAGTTCGTCGACGACGACGCGGAGGCCGGTGTCGAGGCCGCGCTTGAGGGCCATGGGGTCGGCGCCGGCGGCGACGTTGCGCAGGCCCTCGGTGACGATCGCCTGGGCGAGGACGGTGGCGGTGGTGGTGCCGTCGCCGGCGACGTCGTTGGTGCGGATCGAGACCTCTTTGGCGAGCTGCGCGCCCATGTTGCGGAAGGGGTCCTCGAGTTCGATTTCGCGGGCGATGGTGACGCCGTCGTTGATGATCAGGGGCGCGCCGAACTTCTTGTCGAGGACGACGTTGCGGCCGCGGGGGCCGAGCGTGACCTTGACGGTGTTGGCGAGGGCGTCGACGCCCTCGCGGAGCGACTTGCGGGCCTCCATGTCGAAGGCGAGTTGCTTGGCTGCCATCGTGTCTCCTCACGGCCAGCCGCGCCGCCGTTGGGCGGGGCGCTGTGGGCGGGCCTCGATCTGCGGTGGTTGGGTCGTGCGGTCCGTCCTGTGAGGGGCGGTTAGACGACGACCTTGGCCAGGACTTCGCGCTCTTCGAGCACGATCAGGTCTTCGTTGTCGATCTGGATTTCCTGGCCGGTGTACTTCTTGTAGAGGATGCGGTCGCCGATCACGATGTCCATCGTGATGCGCTTGCCCTCGTCGTCGCGCTTGCCGGGGCCGATCGCGATGACTTCGCCCTGCTGGGGCTTTTCCTTGGCGGAGTCGGGGATCACGATTCCGCTGGAGAGCACCTGCTCCTGATGCAGGGGCTTGATCACGAGGCGGTCGTTGAGCGGCTCCAGTCGAGTTCCGGTATCTGCCATTGTGCGCGTTTCCCTCTGATTCCAGTGTGCGGCGGCGCTGGGCGCCGCGGTCTGTGGGGTGTTCACCCGCGGGGTTGCCAGCGTCAGGGCGGTGTGGGCCGCCTGCGCTGGCACTCTCACCCTGCGAGTGCCAACAGCAGCATCGTACCCAGCGTGTGCGGCTTGCGCAAGACCTGAGGGGCGCTGCGTTAGCTGGGCTACGTTGGGGGTTGGAGGTGGGGGCGGGGGAGGGAGGCGGGCAGGCGACATAGCTGAGGGGGGGTGGGGGAGGCTGGCTGTGCGATACTTTCGCTGCTGCGGGGGGGATGCTGTGAGCCGCTTTATTGGGCCGCCGATTGTCTTTGCGGGGAATGCGCACCCGGAGCTGGCGCGGGCGGTGTGCGACTACCTGGGGCTGGGGCTGGGCAAGGCGAATGTGTTCGAGTTTGCGAACGGGAACAGCTTCGTGCAGCTGCTGGAGAATATCCGCGAGCGGGATGTGTTCCTGATTCAGCCGGGGGCGAGCCCGGTGAACCACCATGTGGTGGAGCTGTTGATCATGATCGACGCGGCGCGGCGGGCGTCGGCGGGGCGGATTACGGCGGTGGCGCCGTATTTCGCGTACGGGCGCTCGGACAAGAAGGATCAGCCGCGGGTGCCGATTACGGCGCGGCTGTTTGCGGATTTGATTCAGACGGCGGGGGCGGACCGGATGCTGACGATGGATTTGCACGCGGGGCAGATTCAGGGGTTTTTTCACATTCCGACGGATGAGTTGACGGCGCTGGGGCTGCTGACGAGGCATTTTGCGGAGCGGGGCTTCAACGGCTCGAACGGGGTGGTGGTGTCGCCGGATTTGGGCAGCGCGAAGCGTGCGCGCAGCGCGGCGGCGCTGCTGGATGCGCCGCTGGCGGTGGCGGAGAAGCGGCGCACGGGCAACGACGACTGCACGGAGGCGTTGCAGTTGATCGGCGATGTGCGGGGGCGCGAGGCGCTGATCATCGACGATGAGATTGACACGGCGGGGACGGTTTGCGAGGTGGCGCAGCTGCTGCTCGATGAGGGGGTGGAGCAGGTCTACGCGGCGGCGACGCATGGGTTGTTTTCGGGGCCGGCGTTGGCGCGTCTGGAGGCGAGCCCGATTCGTTCGGTGGTGACGACGGATACGGTGCCGAAGCCGGCGGGCTGCGCGTCGTCGCGGTTCGAGACGGTGTCGATTGCGCCGCTGTTGGGGGAGGCGATTCGGCGGATTCACGAGGGGGAGTCGGTGGGGGCGTTGTTTACGTAGGGGGTTCCCGCTCGGGGGCGGGTGTGACGGCAATTGGGGCGCGGCCTCTCCTCGTCATTCCCGCGAACGCGGGAATCTTGGGGCGGGACTTGGGAGGTTGCGCGGTGGAGATTCCCGCTTTCGCGGGAATGACGGATGGGAGGGGGCGGGAATGACGGACAACGGGGGTTGGGAGGTGGGGCGGGGGGGATTCCCGCTTCCGCGGGAATGACGGAGATATTAGGCGGGAATGACGGATCCGGGGGTTAAGTGGGGATGTTGCGCTCGATGGTCATTTCTATGCCGGTGCGGGTGATGATGCGGACGGCGATGCGGGGGTGGTTGCCGTGGGGGCGGGGGAAGGGGGCGGAGCGCAGGGATTGCATTGAGTTCCAGAGGTCGGGATCGACGCGCTTGCCGAGGGTGCGCTTGAGGCGGTTGATGCGCTTGTCGGCGCTGCTGTTGGGGAGGTGGATGCGGCGGGCGTAGAAGGATTTGCCGTCGTAGCCGGTGTCGAGCATCCAGCAGTTGATGTCGCGGGCCTGGCCGCGTTCGACGTTGCCGGTGGCGGGGTTGTAGGTGTCGTAGCCGAGCACTTCGACGGAGATGCGGCCGTTGGCTTCGTCGTGGAGGGCGAGTTCGGGCTGGCCGAGCATGACGAAGGCGTGGTCCTGGGGGGCGTCTTTGAGGCCGGGGATTTGGAAGTCGCGGTTGGCCTGTGCTTTGAGGATTTCGAGCGCGCCCTGGCGCTGCGCGCCGCTGTGGACGGAGGCGTCGAAGTTGAAGGCGATGACGATGAGTCGGCGCAGGCTCCGATCGCGCGCCTGCTCGGCGGCGCGGTTGATGAACTCTTTGCCGGCGGTCTGGTCGTCGGGCACGATGGCGAGGGCGGTGCGGGTTCGGGCGTTTTCGGCGTTGATGCTGACGCAGGTGTGGGTGACGAGGGCGTGCTCGCCCCAGTCTTTGACGTCCTCGATGGTGAGGCGGTGCTCGGCGGCGGCGACGCCGGAGACCTGGATGGCGTCGATGATGCGCTGGCGGGTGTCGAGCTGTTCGCCGCCGCCGGCGGCGAGGGCGTCGGGTGCGAGGTAGCGCCAGGGAGAGTGGGATTCGACGGTGAAGGGGGAGGCGAGGCGGACGACGCCGCGTTTGGCGATGGGGCGGTTGACGAGCAGGATGGGGTCGGCGGGTTGGTCGTAGGCGAGGATCCCGGCGGAGACGCGGGGGACGCGCTCGTAGACGAAGCCTTTGGCGGGGTCGCGGCTGCCCGCGCCCTGGGCGTTCGCGTCGGTGGGCAGGCCGGAGAGCTTGGCCTCTTCCGCCGCGCCCTCGGCGCTGTCTTGCAGGTGGTACCAGTCGTAGGTGGCGCTGAGTATGCGTTCGCGCGCGATGGCCAGCGAGATTGCCGACGTATCCGTCGTGATCCAGCGGCGTCCCCATTGCTCGGCGACGTAGGCGGTGGTGCCGCCGCCACAGGTGATGTCCATCACCAGATCGCCGGGATTCGAGGCCATCAAGATGCACCGTTCAATCGCACTTGTCGAAGTTTCGACGATGTAGTGCCTGTCCGATGCATGCATCGGCGAGGCCCAGATATTGTTAATCCGTCGGCCAGCGATCTCGTTTTCGTATTGTTTCCAGCTCAAGTGACCACCGGCCGATGCGATCATTCGGCCGGTCTCGGCGATCCTATCCATTCCTTCCTTACTGACCCTCCACTGGCTGTCCGGTGGCGGGAAGTACGATTCACCACGCCAAACGTACTGCGACGAGCGCCCCGTAGAAGATTCGTGCTGAGAGATCAACGGCACAATACGGAACAGACTCGCCTCGGCAGGGAGAAGGGACACATCTGCCCTCTCTTCCCGGGTCAAACGACGCACTGAGCCATCACGCAGTTCTACCATCGCGTATGAGCTCATCAGGTCTAATACTTCGTGTCGGCTCAGCTTTTCGTAGAGCTGGTGATAAGTCAGGGCATCTAGCGACGTTGCGTACCAAAGCAGGTAGTCGGCAACCTCGGGCAATTGCTCGGACGTTCGCCCACCGATCTTCGTGAAGGCAATCTGTGCCACCCGATTCTCCGGACCGAACACCTCGTCCAGCACCAGCGCGACGCGATTGACGTTTTCTGAGCCGATTTGGACGAAGATGCTGCCGGACTCGGCGAGGAGGGCGCGGGCGTAGGTGAAGTTACGGTAGAGGTTGTCGAGGTAGGAGTGGAGGCCGTTCTTGTAGGTGTCGCGGAAGGTTTGGACGACGGTGGGATCGGAGGGGAGGGCTTTTTCGTTGGCGGGGGTGTTGCGGTCGTCGGTGGCGACCTGGAGGTTGGATTTGAAGCCGATGCCGTAGGGCGGGTCCATGTAGATCATTTGGACTTTGCCTTCCATGCCCTCTTTGGCGAGCAGGGAGGCCATGACGCGGACGGAGTCGCCGCGGATGAGGCGGTTGGACCAGTTGCCCTCGTGCTGGTACCACTCGTAATCGGCGTCGGCGGGGAGGTTGTTGAAGTCGCCGAAGAGCGGGGCGGGGTCGAGCGAGCGGAGTTGTTCGACGAAGGCGGAGGGGTGGATTTTTTCGGTGATGTAGAGGGGTGTGGCTTCGGCGGCGATTTCGTCGAGGTTTTGGCCGCGGTCCCAGCTGAGCACGGGTCCGCTGCGGCGGCGGATGGGTGGTTCGTAGCGGAGGGGGCGCTTGTCGTCGTCGTCCATGAAGGGTTCGGTCTGGTCGGTGGGGAGGTTGGAGCGTTTGTCGCCGTGGCGGTAGTTTTCGATGTCAGGCATGGTCGGCCTCGGCGATGGCGGCGGAGATGGCGGTGGGGATGTCGACGCCGTCGGTGATGTAGACGTAGCGCCAGCGTCCGATGGGGTCGAGGCCGGAATCGGTGGAGCCTTCGACGGCGGGGATCCACTGTTGCTCGACGGCGATGCGCTTGGCGTTGGCGGAGGCGTCGTCGTAGAGCTCGCCCTTGCACTCGATGATCAGGTGGAGGGGTGGCCGGCCTGCTTTGACGGCGGCGCGGGCGATGAAGTCGGGCTCGTAGTTGGCCCAGATGTCGCGCTCGCGGTCGCGCCAGGGGATTTGCCAGCCGAGGCGGAAGTTGCGCGCCCAGGCTTCGATTTGGGGGTGGAGGTCGAGTTCCTGGGCGGCGACGTATTCGAGGCTGGAGTGGCAGGGCGCGCGGTTGAGTTCGGATTTGGTGGTGGTCCAGACCGGTGTTTTGGTGGTTTTGAAGGGTGCGATGTCGGTGGAGCGGAGGCGCGGCTGCATGGGGTCGCGTTGGTCGGCGTAGACGGGCAGGATGCGGGGCTCGGCGGGATCGGAGAGGACGACGGCGTTGGCGATGGCGGTTGGCGCGTCCTCGTTGTGGGGGGCTTCGTTGAGCCAGGCGAGTTGGTCTTCGGGCCAGTTGACGAGGGGGTGGCGCAGCCATTGGTCGGCGGCTTCGACCATGGAGGCGAAGAGGGAGCTGCGGTGTTTTTCGCCGGCTTCGAAGCGTCGCACGGCTTCGGCGGCGGTTTGCCAGAGGATCGCCTGGCGGCTGGGCGGTTCGGCGATGTACCGCTCGGCGGCGCCGACGTTGCCGGCGGCGAGGGTCTGGGTGGGGGTGGCGGGGGCGTGCGGGTCGTAGGGGGCGACCTTGCCCGGGTCGAGCACGACGCCGGGCTGGGGGGTGGACCAGTTGTAGCCGGCGAGGTTGGGGAAGGTGATGCGCAGGTGCTCGCGGCCCTCGACGGGCTGGACGATGTAGGGGTCTTTGGGCGGCGGGGGTGTGGGCGGCATGTCGACGCCGCGCATGAATTCGTAGGGGACGCCGAAGACGTTGGCGTATTCGGGGCGCGGCTTGCGGGTTTGGGGGTCGGGCTCGAAGGAGGTACGGCGGAGGGCGCGGCCGGTGACCTGCTCGCAGAGCAGTTGGGAGGTGAAGGCGCGGAAGCCGAAGATGTGGGTGACGGTTTTGGCGTCCCAGCCTTCGGTGAGCATGCCGACGGAGATGACGCAGCGGATGTGTTGGCCGGGCTGTCCGTTGCGCCCGACGGAGTTGAAGATGTCGCGGATGGCCTGGACTTGCTGCTTTTTGGTTGCGCCGGCGGGGGCGTGCAGTTCGGCCTGCTCGGAGGCGATGCGGCCGAGGGCGGAGACGGTGTTGTCGTCGGAGTCGCCGAGTTGGGAGTGGACGAGCAGGGTGGGCGGGCGCTCGACGTAGTCGGAGCGGTCGCTGCGGACATTGGAGAATTCTTCGAGCCGGCCGGGGTGGAGGCGGCCCTGGTCGTCGCGGTAGCCGGCGATCCAGCGGAAGAGGGAGGTGGCGTTGGCGATGTTGTTGGCGACGGCGATCATGACGGGGATGACGCCGTGTTTGCCGTATTCGGGCGCGACGGAGCGTTGGTAGTGCTCGTGCATGCGGTCGAGCAGGCCGCGCACGGGCTCCTGGATGCTCGCGCCGTCCAGCGCTTTGGGCTTGGTTTTGTCGTAGATGTTGCGGTAGACGGGGTCGTCGTTGCTGGTGTCGTCGTCGACGGGCAGGCGGGGGATTTTGGTGAGGCCGGCTTCGATGGCGTCGGAGAGTGGGTAGTCGCTGACGGTCCAGGGGAAGTGCTCGGAGCGGAGTTCGGCGGGGCGGCGCAGGTACATGGGTGTGGCGGAGAGGTCGAAGACCTGGGCGAGGCGCGCCTCGGCGTGCAGGGCCTTGAGCGCGGAGAACCAGAGAGCGGCGCGGCCCTCTTCGTCTTTGATTTCTTTGGCGGCCTTGCCGACGCTGCTTGCTTCCATGCGGTAGCAGTGGTGGGCTTCGTCGTTGATCACGACGATTGGAGCGTTGGCGGGGTGGCTGGGCAGCAGGCGGCGGAGCATTTCGGTGTCGGATTCTTCCCAGCGGGGGTCGTCGGTCTTGCGCAGGAGTCGTTTGACTGCGGCGGGGGCGGCGTCGCCCTGTCCGTTGACGTAGAGCTTGTTGCGTCGCTGGAAGGCCTGGAAGTTGAGGATGGTGACGCGCAGGCGATTGAGTTCGGGGCGGAGGTCGATGGGGGTGAGCTGGGGCAGCAGGTAATCGTGGTGATCGGAGCGCAGCTCGGCGAGGCGGTCTTTGACGGTGAGGTTGGGGGCGATGATCAGGAAGTCGCGGGGCATGCGGCGGTTGACGGCGTGCCAGATCATGAGCATGGCCATGACGACGGTCTTGCCGGAGCCGGTGGCCATCTTGAAGGCGAGGCGGGGGATGGCGTCGTTCCAGCGGAGGTTGATGCCATCCAGCCGGCCATCGATGCCGCTCCACTTGTTGTTCGGGTTGGCTGTCTCTCCGGCCTCCGCCAGCCAGATCGCGGTTTCGACGGCTTCGCGCTGGCAGAAGAAGGGGCGGAGGTCGGGCTGGTCGGTGTTCCACCATTCGAGCAGGCGGCGGGTGCGGTCGTTGGCGCCGGGATAGCCCTCGGTGCGCCAGGCTTTGACGTAGTCGCGCAGCTCGTTGATCGTGCGAAACGGTTCACCGGAGCTGTCGTCGAGTTGGGGCTGCACGACGGTTTTGCGGGAGCGGGGGGCGAGGATTCGCCCGGATGACAGCCGCCGCCCCTCGCCGAGGGTGTCTGTGGCCTGGTTGGTCTGGGAGTCGAGCACCCAATAGTGGGTGGGGGGATCCCACGGTGTGTTGAGGATCGGCTCGGTGAGGGGCGTCGGTTGGCTCACGCCGATTCCTGCCGCTTCGCTGCGCGTTCGCGGCAGGATAGCCGCCGCCCATTTCGGGCGTAGGCGCGCGCGGGGGCGGGCGGGGGGATATGCTGGGGGCGGACTGTGCGCCTGCGGGGGTGGGCGTTTGGACTTTGGGAGATGGCTTCGATGGCGTTGTTGAGCCGGGTGCGAGGGATGTTTGGGGATTCGCATTCGCGCGAGATTAAGCGGCTGGGGCCGGCGGTGGAGGCGGTGAATGGGTGGGAGGGGCGGACGCAGCGGCTGGATGATGCGGGGCTGCGGCGGCGGACGGCGGAGTTCATCCGGCGGCTGGAGGATGGGGCGTCGCTGGATGACATTCTGCCGGAGGCGTTTGCGGTGGTGCGGGAGGCGGCGTGGCGGCAGGTGGAGATGCGTCACTACGATGTGCAGCTGCTGGGGGGGATGGTGCTGCACCAGGGCAAGGTGGCGGAGATGCGGACGGGGGAGGGGAAGACGTTGGTGGCGACGTTGGCGCTCTATCTGAATGCGTTGGAGGGGGATGGGGCGCATCTGGTGACGGTGAACGATTATCTGGCGAAGCGGGATGCGCAGTGGATGGGGCCGATCTATCACGCGCTGGGTCTGTCGGTGGGGGTGTTGCAGCACCGCGCGGCGTTCCTTTTCGACCCGACGATGGAGCATGGGCCGGAGGAGGATGAGGAGGGTGAGGAGCTGGATGCGGAGGAGCGGCAGCGTCGGCGGGAGTTGGGGGATTTGCGGATGCTGCGTCCCTGCACGCGGCGCGAGGCGTATCGCGCGGATATCACCTACGGGACGAACAATGAGTTCGGCTTCGACTATCTGCGGGACAACATGGTGCTGGATGAGGGCGAGAAGGTGCAGCGTCCGCTGGCGTACGCGATTGTGGATGAGGTGGACAACATTCTGATCGACGAGGCGCGGACGCCGTTGATCATCAGCGGGCAGGCGGAGGAGTCGCTGGATACGTATCGGGTGTTCGCGAATCTGGTGCGCAGCCTGCAGGCGGGGGAGCATTTCACGCCGGATTTGAAGTCGCGCACGGTGGCGCTGACGGAGCCGGGGATCGGCAAGGTTGAGGAGCTGCTGAGCATCGACAATTTGTTCGAGGGGGAGAATGCGCGGCTGACGCGCTTTCTGGACGCGGCGCTGAAGGCGGAGTTCATCTACGAGCGGGACCGGGACTATGTGGTGCGGCAGGGCAAGGTGGTGATTGTCGACGAGTTCACGGGGCGGATGATGGAGGGGCGGCGCTATTCGGAGGGTCTGCATCAGGCGATTGAGGCGAAGGAGGGGGTGAGCGTGGAGCGGGAGTCGGTGACGCTGGCGACGATCACTTACCAGAATTATTTCCGGATGTACGACAAGCTGGGAGGGATGACGGGGACGGCGGAGACGGAGGCGGAGGAGCTGGACAAGATTTACTCGCTGGAGGTGGTGGTGGCGCCGACGCACCGGGAGATGGTGCGGGATGATCAGGCGGACTTTGTGTATCGCACGGAGCAGGCGAAGTTCGATGCGGTGATCGAGGAGATTGCGGGTCTGCAGGAGGCGGGGCGTCCGGTGCTGGTGGGCACGGCGTCGGTGGAGACTTCGGAGCGGCTCTCGACGATGCTGCGGCGGCGGGGGGTGGGTCATGAGGTGCTGAATGCGAAGCAGCACGAGCGGGAGGCGCAGATCATCTCGCGGGCGGGGGAGCCGGGGGCGGTGACGATTGCGACGAACATGGCGGGGCGGGGGACGGACATCAAGCTCAGCGCGGGGGTGCCGGAGGCGGGGGGTCTGGCGGTGATTGGGACGGAGCGGCATGAGTCGCGGCGGATCGACAACCAGCTGCGCGGTCGCTCGGGGCGGCAGGGGGATCCGGGATCGTCGCGCTTCTACGTGTCGTTCGAGGACGGGATGATGAAGCGCTTTTCGCCGGATTGGCTGCCGGGGATGCTGGAGAAGGCGGGGATGGAGGACGGCACGCCGCTGGAGTCGGGGATGGTGGGGAAGGCGCTGGAGCAGGCGCAGCTGAAGGTGGAGGCGTATCACTTCGACATTCGCAAGCATCTGGTGGACTACGACGATGTGATCAACCGTCAGCGCGACGTGATCTACCGCGAGCGGGACAAGGTGCTGAACGCGGGGGAGGATTTGCGCGAGATCGTCGGCGACATGCTGGAGCAGGCGCTGGATGATCTGGGCGGTTCGTTCGGGGATGTGCTGTGGGATCGGAGCGTGGCGGACGAGTTCTGGCAGGAGGCGGCGCAGCTGATGCCGCTGGAAGGTCTGGATCTTGAGGAGCTGGACGGGGCGGAGCTGGATGAGTGCGTGGAGGCGCTGGGCGAGGTGGGGGCGCGGCGGTTGGACGAGCTGGGCGAGCGGCTGGGTTCGGAGTCGTGGCGGCTGGCGCTGCGCTCGCTGGTGCTCTCGGCGATGGATCGGCTCTGGATTCGGCATCTGACGGAGATCGACTCGCTGCGCCAGGGGGTTGGGCTGCAGGCGTATGGGCAGCAGGATCCGCTGGTGACGTACAAGCGCGAGGCGTTCGACATGTTCGATCAGCTGATCGCGGCGGTGCGGCGCGATGTGGTGGCGGCGGCGATGCACGCGCAGGTGGCGCCGGTGGAGCAGTCGGCGCCGGCGCGGGCGAATGGCGGCGCGGCGGTGCGGCGCATCGGCCGCGTGGGCGGCGTTCGCGCCCCGAGCGCCGCGCCCGGGCGCAGCGCGGCGGATGCCGTGGGAGCGCGCAACGTGCGCGAGTCCGGCGGGCAGTCGGTGGCGCAGGGCGCGGCGACGGCGACGGTGAGTCGGGCGAAAGTTGGAC
Source organism: uncultured Dehalococcoidia bacterium (assembly GCA_958295515.1). Lineage (GTDB taxonomy): Bacteria > Chloroflexota > Dehalococcoidia > Bin125 > Bin125 > CATQGW01. The sequence goes on from CATQGW010000001.1 coordinate 208,547, forward strand.
GCAATCAGCCCTGTCCCTGCGGCAGCGGCAAGAAATACAAGCGATGCCACGGACAAGCGGCATAGGGCTGCCGAATCTCGAGGATGACGCGGAGCTGCGGGGCGCGGGCTTCGCGGAGGAGGATGAGCATGCGCTGCATCCCTCGACGCTGGACGCGGACGCGTATCTGATCGGGTTCGAGCTGGCGCTGCGGGCGGGGCAGCCGTGGTTCGAGGCGCTGCTGGACGCGGTGCGGCGCTGGGATGTGCCGCGGGAGGTGGTGGAGGGGCGGGAGTATGTCTATCTGATCGAGCGGGAGGCGTTCGACTGGCTGCTGCTCTGCGAACGGCTCTGCGACGCGATGCCGGCGGGGTTGCTGCCGAGCGAGGAGGTGGAGGCGCTGCTGGCGGAGGAGACGCCGCCGCGGGCGCTGAGCGAGGATGAGTTTCAGGAGCGGATTGGTCCGGCGAAGTATTGGGCGCATCTGAACTTTCTCTACGGGGTGCGGGTGGAGCAGGCGCTGCAGCTGGCGGTGGAGCGTGCGCTGCAGAAGGAGAGCGGGGGAGTGACGTTTGCGCACGCGCGTCGGGACCCGGATCGGGATCCGCACACGCGCATCTACGGGGCGAGCCAGGAGCAGTTGCTGGGCCAATTCCGCCTGGAGGCGGAGCGCGAGCCGACCGAGCGGATTGGGCAGCAGGAATGGCAGGCGTTCACCTACTGGCTGTTCCGTCGGCGGGTGGAGCGCCAGGATCCGGCGCGGGTGGCGAGCGACACGCGGCGCGGGCTGGACATGCTGCTGGAACTGGAACTTGCCGCGCGGCGGCGGCGCAAGTCGCGCGCCGAGCGGGACGGAGAGAGCGCCGACCAGCGCGCGTCGGCTGATGTGATTGACTCCGTCGTCGTAGCCGTAGGCTAGGTTCGGCGGGCGCGGTTCTCCGCGCCGGCCGGACCCGAATTTCCCGCTTCCGAACGTTCCGCTGATCGAATCTGGAGTAGACCGTGACCACAGCCCAGCGCGATTCCGCCGCTCCGCTGCCGCCCGCTTACGACCCGCAGGCCACCGAAGAGCCGATCTACCGCTTCTGGGAGGAAGGCGGCTGGTTCGCGCCGGCGGCGGCCGAGGCGGCTGAGGCGGGTGGGGGGCGGGAGCCGTTCACGATCATCATGCCGCCGCCGAATGTGACGGGTGCGCTGCATCTGGGTCACGCGATCACGCTGACGATTGAGGATGCGCTGGTGCGCTGGCATCGGATGCTGGGTGAGCCGACGCTCTGGCTGCCGGGTGTGGATCACGCGGGGATCGCGACGCAGAGCGTGGTTGAGCAGCAGTTGGCGCGGGAGGGGCAGAACCGCCACGACCTGGGGCGCGAGGCGTTTGTGGAGCGGGTCTGGGCGTGGGTACACCGCTACCGCTCGCGGATTGAGGATCAGGCGCGTCGGATGGGGGCGTCGTGCGATTGGACGCGCTCAGTGTTCACGCTGGACGACACGCCGCGGCGGGCGGTGCGCAAGACGTTTGTGGATTTGTTCGATGATGGGCGGATCTACCGCGGGGCGCGGATCATCAACTGGGATCCGCAGATGATGACGGCGCTCTCGGATGTGGAGGTGGAGTACCGCGAGAGCGAGGGGCATCTCTGGCATGTGCGTTACCCGTTCGTGGATGAGCAGGGGAACGAGCTGGCGGAGGGGGTGACGATTGCGACAACGCGTCCGGAGACGATTCCGGCGGATGTGGCGATTGCGGTGCATCCGGGCGACGAGCGCTGGCAGCCGCACCACGGACGGCTGGTGCGGCTGCCGCTGCGGGGCTTTGAGCGGCTGCTGCCGATTGTGCCCGACGCGGCGGTGGATCCGGATTTCGGGACGGGTGCGCTGAAGATCACGCCGGGGCACGATCAGCTGGACTTCGAGATCGGCGAGCGGCACGGGCTGGAGCCGCTTCGGGCGGTGGACTGGGACGGCTCGATCACGGCGGAGGGGGGGATGTACGTGGGGATGGATCGCGACGAGGCGCGCGAGCGGATCGTCGAGCACCTCGCGGAGGATGGGTATCTGGTGGAGACCGAGGCGCATCTGCACAATGTGGGGCATTCGCAGCGCAGCGGGGTGGCGGTGGAGCCGCTGGTGTCGAATCAGTGGTTTGTGGACACGACGGAGCTGGCGGCGGAGGCGGTGCGGGTGGTGCGCGAGGGCGAGGTGCGGATTGTGCCGGAGCGCTCGACGTCGGTCTACTTGCAGTGGATGGAGAACATTCGGCCGTGGTGCATCTCGCGGCAGCTGTGGTGGGGACACCGGATTCCGGCCTGGTATTGCCGGGTGTGCGACGCGGAGGCGATTATCTCGGCGGAGGACGGGGAGATCACGATTGGGGACGATGCGCACCCGATTGTCGGGCATGAGGATCCGAGCGTGTGCCCGCGCTGCGGGGGGGCGGAGCTGATCCAGGACCCGGATGTGCTGGATACGTGGTTTTCGAGCGGGCTGTGGACGCACTCGACGCTGGGCTGGCCGGACGAGAGCGAGGATTTGGCGCGCTTCTACCCGTCGAGCGTGATGGAGACGGGCTACGACATTCTGTTTTTCTGGGTGGCGCGGATGATCATGCTGGGCTGCTACAACATCGGCGCGGCGCCGTTCCGGACGGTCTACCTGCACGGTCTGGTGCGGGACGCCGAGGGGCGCAAGATGAGCAAGAGCCTGGACAACGTGGTGGATCCGCTGGACAAGGCGGAGCAGTACGGGATGGACGCGCTGCGTTTCACGCTGGCGACGGGCTCGACGCCGGGCAACGATATGCGGCTGACCGATGAGCGGCTGGAAGGCTCGCGCAATTTCGCGAACAAGCTGTGGAATGGGGCGCGCTTCGTGCTGGGCGAGATTGCGGAGTCGGGCGCGGATGTGGGGGCGCTGCCGGCTGATCTGTCGGGCGCACCGCTGGAGGATCGCTGGATCCTCTCGCGGCTGGAGGCGGTGTCGGCCAATGTGGATGAACTGCTGACGCAGTTCCAGTTGGGGGAGGCGGGGCGGCAGATTCAGGATTTCCTGTGGAACGAGTTCTTCGACTGGTACGTGGAGGCGAGCAAGGTGCGTCTGCGTGCGGGCGACGGCTCGCCGATCGCGGTGCTGGCGCATGTGCTGGATTGCGGGCTGCGGCTGCTGCATCCGTGGATGCCGTTCATCACGGAGGCGCTGTGGCAGCGGCTGCCGAGCAAGGATGGGGAGGCGCTGATTGCGGCGCGGTACCCGCAGCCGGGCGACGGGGCGCGGGATCTGGAGGCGGAGGCGCAGTTCGGCGCGCTGCAGGAGATCGTGCGGGCGGTGCGCCAGACACGCGCGGACTACCAGGTGCAGGCGGGGCGCTGGGTGGAGAGCTGGGTGGTCTGCGCGGAGCCGCTGCGCAGTGCGGCGGCTGAGGCGTCGGCGGCGATTGAGGTGCTGGCGCGCAGCCGTCCGCTGCATATTGCGGCGGCGCGCAGCGAAGCGCCGTCGGAGCAGATCGCCTCGGCGGTGCTGGCCGATGCGGAGGTGGTGATTCCGCTGGGCGGTCTGGTGGATCTGGCTCAGGAGCGGCAGCGTCTGGAGAAGGAGTTGGGGCAGGTGGAGGGTCGGCTGCGGGGTGCGGAGGCGAAGCTGGCGAACGAGGGTTTCCGCAGTAAGGCGCCGGCGCAGGTGGTGCAGCAGGCGGAGGAGTTGGCGGCTGAGCTTCGGCGTCAGCGGGCGGTGCTGGGGGAGCGGATTGAGGGGTTGGGGTGATTCGGGTTGTCAGTTGGAATATGGACGGCCACAACAGGCACGGGCGGGACAGGACCTGGCGCGTTCTGCGGGAGACGGGCGTTGATGTCGCGCTGTTGCAGGATGCGGCTGAGCCGCTGCCGGGCGTTGCCGACGGGATCGAACTCGGCGAGACGGCGTGGGAGCGCCCGATCAGGAAACCCCCGCCGCTGATCGCGAAGCTCTCCGATCGTGTGCAGATCGAGTGGTTCTCGCCGGTGCGCGTTGAAGAGACCACGACTGGTGTGCGGAATGTGAACCGCTCGCAGGTTGCGGTGAGCGATCCGCTCACGATTGCCGCCGCTCGGATTGTCCCGCAGGGCAGTGAGCCGTTTATCGCGGTCTCGATGTACGGGCGTTGGCTCGCTCCGCACCCGCTCGCGACGAGTGCCTCCAAGACGCATGCTGATGCCTCGATCCACCGCATTCTTTCGGATTTGTCTGCGTTTACCGCGGCGGCGAATCCGGCGGAGCACCGCGTGCTCGCGGCGGGCGATCTCAATCTGAGCCTCTGGACGAAATTCGGCCGCAGGCGCAAGAACGTTCGCGTGCAGGCGGTCTGGGATCGTTTTGCGGCGCTCGGGTTCGAATTTCTGGGGCCTCAGCAGCCGAACGGTCGCGCGTCCGTACGTGGTCCTGGCACGCGCATTTATCGAGACACCCAGAGGGTGATCACGCGCCGCGCCAGGCGGCTGGGGCAGGTGAGGTCGGAGAGTCAGATCGACTACGTGTTCGCGTCTCGGGGCTTCCACGAATCGATCCGGTGCCGCGCGCTCAACGAAGACGCGGAGTGGGGACCGAGCGACCACTGTCGGATTTTGATTGAGGTGGAGTGAGGCGATGATCAAGGTGGTCAGTTGGAACATGGATGGCAATTCCGACACGTGGGGGGTGCTGCTGGAGATGGGGGCGGACCTGGCGCTGCTGCAGGACCCGGGGGTGCCACCGCAAACTGCCGTCAACTCGATCGAACTTCCTGAGCCGCCGTGGGAGCTGGAGCGCCGGCAACGACCGCCGATCATCGTGCGGCTCTCGGACCGTGTAGAGGTCCAGTGGTTTTCGCCGGTGCCGATTGAGGAAGTCACCACTCGAACGGGCAATGTCGGCGAATGGGAAATCGGGGTGAGCGATCGCCGGACGATCGCTGCTGCGCGGGTTGCGCCGCGCGGCGGCGAGACGTTCTTCGTCGTCTCGATGTACGGACGTTGGCTGGGCTCTCATCCGCTTGCTGCGAGCGCCTCTGTCACCCATGCGGATGCTTCCGTGCATCGGATCCTCTCGGATCTTTCGGCTTTCACGGCTGCGGCCGATCCGGAGCGTCACCGCGTCCTGGCGGCGGGTGATCTCAATCTGATCTACGGGTCAGGGAAAGGGGCAGGCCGACAGAATTTGCGGACCCAATCCGTTTGGGACCGCTTTGAGGCCCTCGGCTTTGAGTTTCTCGGTCCCCAGCGTCCCGACGGACGGCCTGCCGCCAATCCGTCGGACGAAGTGCCGGCTGATACGAAGAATGTCCCGACCTCCTACTCGCGCGACGGTGCAGCGAGCGGGGTGGGCGTGAAGACGCCGCTTGATGCGCGTAATCAGCTTGACTACGTCTTTGCGTCGCGCGGGTTTCATGAGGGCATTCGCGCTCGCGCGCTCAACGATGTTGAGGAGTGGGGACCGAGCGACCACTGCCGGATTGTGATTGAGGTGGATGAGTGAGTTGGTGTCCGTGGTTCCTGGGCGAGCGCGGGTGGGGCGGTGGGGTGGGGGCGCGGGTTTTGGGTTAGCGGACGGCGCCGCAGTTTTTTAGGGCTTGGGCTTTGGGGCCGTTGAGGCCGATTTCGCTGAGGATTTCGTCGGTGTGCTGGCCGGGGTGGGCGGGCGGGCCCTGGATTTCGCTTTCGGTGCGGCTGAAGCGGGGGGCGGGGCCGGGCTGGACGACGCCGGCGACTTCTTTGAATGCGCCGCGGGCTTTGGCGTGCGGGTGCTCGGGCGCTTCCCAGGGTTCGAGCACGGGGCCGAAGCAGACGTCGCTGCCCTCGAAGACGTCCTCCCATTCGGCGCGGGTTTTGGTGCGGACGATGGCGGCGACGCGCTCCTTCATTTCGGGCCAGCGGGTGCGGTCGTTCTGGGGCGGGAGGGGCTGGTCTTTGAGGCCGGTGAGTTCGAGCAGTTCGGCGTAGAACTGGGGCTCGATCGAGCCGAGCGCGATGTATTTGCCGTCGAGCGTCTCGTAGGCGTCGTAGTAGTGGGCGCCGGTGTCGAGCACGTTGGAGGCGCGCCCGCGGTTCCAGAAGCCGGAGGCGAGGCCGGCGTGGAGGGAGGTGATCAGGGAGCTTGCGCCGTCGACCATGGCGGCGTCGACGACCTGGCCTTTGCCGGTGCGTTGGGCTTCGAGCAGCGCGCCGAGCATGCCGACGGCGAGGTACATGCCGCCGCCGCCGAAGTCGCCGACGAGGTTGAGCGGCGGGACGGGGGCCTGGCCTTTGCGGGCGATGGGGGCGAGCGCGCCGGCGAGGGCGATGTAGTTGATGTCGTGCCCGGCCATCTTGGCGTAGGGGCCTTCCTGGCCCCAGCCGGTCATGCGTCCGTAGACGATGCGGGGGTTGCGCTCGAGGCAGACATCGGGGCCGAGTCCGAGGCGCTCCATGACGCCGGGGCGGAAGCCTTCGAAGAGGGCGTCGGCGCCTTCGATCAGTTGGAGGGCGACTTCGACGCCCTCGGGGTTCTTGAGGTCGAGGGCGATGGAGCGCCGCCCGCGGGCGAGCAGGTCGCCGGGGGGGTTCGAGGGGGTTTCGGCGGGTACATTGGCGGCGCGGTCGATGCGCACGATGTCGGCGCCCATGTCGGAGAGGATCATGCCGCAGAACGGCCCCGGTCCGATGCCCTGGAATTCGATGATGCGAATGCCCTCAAGCGGTCCCATGTTCGATGCTCCCTCTGTGCGCGCGCGGCGCGTTGCGTGCGGATGCACGGGCAAGATACCGCGATGAGCGGCGAGATGGGCGATGGGGCGATCCGAATTGAGCGCGCGGGGGCTGCGGAGGCGGCGGATGTGATGGCGCTGATCCACCGGGTGTTCGACGAATACGGCTTCATCTGGGACCCGGAGGAGGAGTTTTGGGATTTGCTGGCGGAGGAATTTCCCTATCTGGAGCCGCGCGGGGCGCTGTGGGTTGGGCGCGACGCGGAGGGCGTCGTGGTCGGCTCGATTGCGGCGGAGCTGGTTAGCGGGGATGCGGTCGAGCTGCATCGGCTCTATCTGGATGCGCGGCTGCGCGGGGCGGGGCAGGGGCGTCGGCTGATGCTGACGGCGCTGGAGTGGGCGCGGGAGGCGGGCTGCGAGCGGGCGGTGCTGTGGTCGGACACCCGCTTCGCGGAGGCGCACCGGCTCTACGACCGTCTGGGGTTTGTTCGGAGTGGGGAGCGGGAGCTGGAGGATGTGAATGAGACGACGGAGTTTTGCTTTGAGCGCGGGATCTGAGGCTTGGAGGGTTTGCGGGGGGTTGGTGCTGGTCACGGCGAGATACCCGCGGCAAGCGCGGGTATGACGGAATTTGGACGGGCAGGAATGACGAGATAAGGGGGTGGGTGGGGTGTGTTGGGGGGAGGCGAGGGGCGGTGGCGATTGACCCTGTAGGAGGGGCGCGACTACGATCCGTCTGGCGTCTAGCGAGACGCCTTGCGGCGCGCGTCTGGAGAGCTGCGCGCTGTTCACCCTGTAGAGGACCCTGTGTCGGAACTCTTCTCGAACTACGGCGCGGTGCTGGTCGCCATTCCGGTGGGGGCGATGCTCGTGCTGACGGCGCTGCTGGCGACCAAGCTGCTGGCGCCGCAGCGGCGGACGGCGCTCAAGGGGCAGGTCTACGAATGCGGGATGCTGCCGATTGGGCGCAACTGGGCGCAGGTGCATGTGCGCTACTACACCTACGCGCTGCTGTTCCTGGTGTTCGATGTGGAGGTGGTCTTCCTGTTCCCGTGGGCGGTGAGCTTCCTGGGGCTGGTGGACACTTCGGACATCGGGCGCACGGTGCTGTGGCAGATGGTGCTGTTCATCGGCACGCTGCTGGTGGGTCTCGCCTACGCCTGGCGCAAAGGCGTGTTCGACTGGAAGAGCAACTAATGGCCGACACACCACGAATGCCCGACCCCACGCCGGTGATCATCTCGCCGGAGACGATGCGGCTGACGGCGGTGGACGAAGCGCCGCCGACGGTGCCCTACAAGGTGGTGCTGCCGGGGGTGATGCAGGCGCCGGCGGAGGCGCTGATTTCGGCGGCGCGGAAGTCGTCGTTGTGGCCGATGACCTTCGGTCTGGCCTGCTGCGCGATTGAGATGATCGCGACCTACATGGCGAACCATGACCTGGACCGCTTCGGGATCGTGCCGTGGCCGTCGCCGCGGCAGAGCGATGTGATGATCGTGGCGGGGACGGTGACCAAGAAGATGGCGCCGGCGGTGAAGCTGCTCTACGAGCAGATGCCGCATCCGAAGTGGGTGATTTCGATGGGCGCGTGCGCGACCAATGGCGGTCCCTACACGCAGTACGACCGGGTGGTGCAGGGGGTGGACAACATTGTGCCGGTGGATGTCTATGTGCCGGGCTGTCCGCCGCGGCCGGAGGCGTTGATCGATGGTCTTCTCGCGTTGCAGGAGAAGATCGTCGAAGAACGCAGCCGCGGATACTGACGGCGGCCGCGATGACGACCAGCAGCGACGACGCCACGACCGCTCTGCAGCCGCCGCCCGGCTCGATCGCCGATGTGTATCGGCTGGTGATGCCGTTGATTCCGTTCGAGGCGGTGGTGACCAAGGGCGGGGACGTGGCGCTGACGGTGGCTGCGGAGTTTCTCTACGAGGTGATTGCGCGGGCGCGCGACGACGAGCGGCTGGGGATGAATTTGCTGCGCAATCTGACGGCGGTGGATTGGGTGGAGCAGGGGCTGGAGCTGGTTTACCACTTTTACTCGATTGAGCACCGGCACGCGGCGACGATCAAATGCCGGCTGCCGAGCGAGGGGGCGGCGGTGCGGAGCGTGGCGGGGCTGTACGCGACGGCGGACTGGGCGGAGCGCGAGTGCCGCGAGATGTTCGGGATTGAGTTTCTCGGGCATCCGGACCCGCGCAACCTGCTGCTCGACGAGGATTTGGATATCCACCCGCTGCGCAAGAGTCATCCGCTCGCGCCGATCGAGGTGGAGCAGGGCGTTGATGTTGAGTTTTTCACCAAGCAGTTTCCGCCGGAGGAGCCGGTCAGTCCGCAGGAGAAGGCGGCGGATGCAGACGACGCGGCGGCGGCGCGCCCGGAGCGCAAGCCGGACGCGGAGCTGACCGAGGAAGAGCGGGAAGCGAAGCGGGCGGAGCAGGCGGAGCGGGTGGCGCGGGCGCGCGAGTTGGCGGCGCAGCGACGCGCGGAACGCGCGGCCGGCGCGCCGCCGGCGGGCGGACCGCGGGCCGAGGGCGCGCCTCCGCCGCCGCGCCCGGAACCTGCGGCGGCGACGGCAGCAGCGCCGGCTGCGGCTGCGGCTGCGCCGGTGAGCGACGACCGACCGCCGGCTCCGCCGCCGCCGGAGCTGCCGACCATTCCGGACGCCGAAGAGGACCCGGAAGGCCGCGCTGCGGCGCAGGCCGAGCGGGTGCGGATCGGCCGCGAGCTGGCGGCGGCGCGGCGCGCGCAGCTGCGGGGCGAATGAGGGCGATGAGCAGATGACGACTACGCAGCAGACCTTTGAGGGCGAAATTCTGACCGAGCCGGTCGTGGTCGAGCGGGAGTTCGAGACGGTCGACATGAACATCAACGTGGGACCGCAGCACCCGGCGACGCACGGCGTCTTCCGGATGGTGCTGACGGTGGACGGGGAGATCGTGAAGGACGCGATTCCCTACATCGGCTACATGCACCGGGGCGGGGAGAAGCTGTCGGAGAACCTGGACTACCGGGGGGCGCTGGGCTACCAGGATCGGACGGACTATCTGGCGGCGTTCAACTCGGAGTGGGTCTACTGCAACGCGGTGGAGCGTCTGGCGGGGATCGAGATTCCGGAGCGCGCGGAGTATGTGCGGCTGATTCTGTCGGAGTTCAACCGGGTGCTCTCGCATTTCATGTTCATGGGCGCGTTCGGGACGGATGTGGGCTATTTCGGGACGGCGTTCACGTGGACGTTCAAGGAGCGGGAGCGGATTCAGGATCTGTTCGAGGCGGTCTGCGGGGACCGGATCATGTACAACTATTTCCGCGTCGGGGGGTTGGCCTGGGAGCCGCACGAGTCGTTTGTGGAGGACTCGAACTGGGTGCTGGACCAGGTGGAGGTGGGGATCGCGGATGTGGACAACCTGATGACGGACAACGAGGTGTTCGTGGCGCGTTGCCGCGATGTGGGGGTGATGTCGGCGGAGGAGGCGATCTCCTACGGGGTGACGGGGCCGATGCTGCGGGCGTCGGGGGTGCCGTTCGACCTGCGGGTGGACGAGCCGTATTCGATCTACGACCGCTTTTACTGGGAGATTCCGATCGGGGAGCGCGGGGATGTCTACGACCGCTATCTGGTGCGTCTGGAGGAGATGCGGCAGTCGGTGAGCATCATCCGGCAGGCGCTGGATCAGATGCCGACGTCGGGGCCGATCGTGGCCGAGCGGCTGCCGGCGCGGCTGCGTCCGGAGCCGGGCGAGATTTACATGCGGCAGGAGAATCCGCGCGGCGAGTACGGCATCTACATGGTGTCGGACGGGACGGACAAGCCGTGGCGGGTGAAGATGCGCAGCCCGTGCTTCCACAACCTGTCGTCGCTGAGGCCGCAGGTGGTGAACTCTTATCTGGCCGACGCGGTGGTGGCGCTCGGCTCGATTGACATTGTGCTCTGTGAGGTGGACCGCTGAACCCGCGAGCCGATCAACAGGGGGCGCGCATAGCGCGTAGCCGCAGCAGGCGGTATCACAATCTGCGCAGCAGGGACGATGCGTGATGCCTGACCTCGTGCTCGGCCAGTTCGCCGGCGTGGACATGCCCGACTGGGTGGATGCGCTGCTGCGCATCATGTTCATCGTGGCGCTGATGACGGTGAACGCGTTCGCCTTGATCTACCTGGAGCGGAAGATTCTGGCGCGCTTCCAGGCGCGCGTGGGGCCGACGCGGACGGGGCCGATCGGCACGCTCCAGTCGATCGCGGACGCGCTGAAGCTGGTGACCAAGGAAGATGTGCGGCCGAGCACGGCGGATCGCTGGGCGTTCGAGCTGGCGCCGTACATCGCGTTTGTGCCGGTCTTCCTGATCTTCGTGCCGATGCCGTTCACGGAGACGTGGTTCATCCGCGACCTCAATCTCGGGCTGCTCTATGTGTTCGGGGTGCTGGGGCTGAACATCGTGGGCGTGATCATGGCGGGCTGGGGTTCGGACAACAAATACGCGCTGCTGGGCGGGGTGCGGGCGGCGGCGCAGGCGATTTCCTACGAGATTCCGATGCTGCTGATCGTGGTCAGCGTGGTGATGGTGGCGGCGGGGCGGCTGGCGACGGACGGGGATGTGTCGGCGGCGGTGAGCATCAACGGGATTGTGGCGGATCAGACGACGACGCCCTACATCCTGCTCCAGCCGCTGGGCTTTGTGATCTTCCTGATCGGCGCGCTGGCCGAGTTGCACCGGCCGCCGTTCGACATGCCGATTGCGGAGTCGGAGGTGGTGGGGGGCTATTTCGTGGAGTACTCGGGGATGCGCTGGGGGATGTTCTTCCTCGCGGAGTACACGGCGCTGTTCCTGATCGTGCTGCTGGCCTCCTCGATCTTCCTGGGCGGCTGGAACTGGCCGTTCGGCGCGGATGTGGGGCTGGGGCTGCAGATCGTGCTGACGCTGGTCAAGACCTCGGTGATGATCGTGCTGGTGATCAGCTCGCGGGCGCTGTTCCCGCGGCTGCGGATCGACCAGCTGATGTCGTTCTCGTGGAAGGTGCTGCTGCCGTTCGCGATCGTGCAAGTGCTGGCGAACGGGATCATCATGGCCTACGGCGGCCCGGACTGGGTGGTGGGGCTGGTTTCCTTCGCCCTGCTGCTGGCGCTGTTCGGGCTGGTCTTCGCGCTGACGCGCACGCGCAAGGGCGGGGACACGACGCGCACCATTCAGACCACGCCCGCGCGACCGCGGGTGATCACCAGCCCGGAAGTCACCGCCGTCGAAGCCGGCGGCGGCGACTAGGGCGCGGCAGCCGGCGCGGACAGCCGGCAGGAAAGGAGGCGAGCTCGTGGGCGACGGTGTGACCGCAACGCAGGTCGTCTTCTGGATTCTCGCCGTGGTGATGCTGGTCAGCGCGCTGGGCGTGGTAACGGCGGGCAACATTGTCTACGCGGCGCTGTTCTTCATCGCGGCGCTGGCCGGGGTGGCGGGCATCTACCTGATTTTGGCTGTGGAGTTCATCGCGCTGGTGCAGCTGCTGATCTACGGCTCGGCGGTGGTGATTCTGATTCTGTTCGCGCTGATGCTGACGCGCGCGCGGGAGCGTCCGCAGGCGTTGTTCGGCAGAACGCGCCCGCTGGGGATTGCGGCGGCGGCGGGTCTGCTGGCGGCGCTGATCGGCGGGATCGTGGCGACGCAGTGGGTCACGCCGGGCTCGGCGGCAGATTTTCAGCCGATTGCGTTGCAGCAGATCGGCGACGTGATCTTCACTGTGTGGATTGTGCCCTTCATCATTGTCGGGGTGCTGCTCTCGATTGCGCTGGACGGGGCGATCATGTTGGCCTCGCCGGACGAGGAGGAGTGAGCGATGCCGGCGCTGGAACATGTCCTGGTGGTCAACGCGGTGCTCTTCGCGATCGGTGCGATGGGCGTGCTGACGCGTCGCAACGCGGTGTTGATCCTGCTCTCGGTGGAGTTGATGCTGAACGCGGTGAGCCTGAATATGGTGGCCTTCGCGGTCTACGGGCACATCGATTTCGGGAACATCACGGGGATTGTGTTCGCCTTCTTCATCATCGTGATCGCGGCCGCCGAGGTGGCACTGGCGTTGGGCATCGTGGTGCGGACATTCCGCAACCGGGCGACGGCCAACGTCGACGAAGTGAACCTGCTCAAGTGGTAGCCGTGAAACATCCGCAGCGAGGGGAGCGCTAAGTGTTCTGGGCCGAACATGCCTGGATCCTGCCGGCGATCCCGGCGATCGCGTTCCTCGTGCTGTTCGCGTTCGGGCGCTTCCTGCCGCGCGGCGGCGATTTCATCTCGGTGGGCGCGGCGCTGACCGTCTTCATTCTCTTCTTCTTCGTGCTCGAGTCGCACCTCGACTCGATCGCGGCGGGGCTGGGGGGGATCGCGAACGCGGGCACCGATTGGGTCAACTTCGACAAATTCATCGTGCGGTTGGGCTTCACGGTGGACAGCATCGCGATCGTGATGGTGTTCGTGGTCTCGACCGTGGCGCTGATGGTGAACCTCTACTCGACGGGCTATCTGCGCCACCACGGGAAGCCGGAGCCGCGCTACTGGTGGTATTTCGCGGTGCTCTCGCTGTTCGTGGCGGCGATGCTGACGCTGGTGCTGGCGGACAACCTGCTGCTGATGTTCGTGGCCTGGGAGGGCGTGGGGCTCTGCTCGTTCCTGCTGATCGGCTTCTACTACGAGCGGCGCAGCGCGGTGGAGGCGGCGAAGAAGGCGTTCGTGACGACGCGGCTGGGGGATGTGGGGCTGTTCATCGGTCTGATTCTGTTCTGGCGGGCGACGGGCTCGTTCCAGATTTCGGACATCATCGCGGCGGCGGAGGCGGGGCGGGTGAACGACCTGCCGCAGGTGATGGGCGACGGTTATCTGACGCTGTCGACGCTGTTGGTCTTCCTGGGGGCGGCGGGGAAGAGCGCGCAGGTGCCGTTCCACGTCTGGCTGCCGGACGCGATGGAAGGTCCGACGCCGGTCAGCGCGCTGATTCACGCGGCGACGATGGTGGTGGCGGGGGTGTACCTGGTGGCGCGGATGCTGCCGGTGTTCGAGGTCGCGCCGGGCGCGTCGAACGTGGTGCTGGGGGTGGGGCTGACGACGGCGCTGCTGGCGGGGATCATGGCGCTGGGGCAGAACGACATCAAGCGAGTGCTCGCATACTCCACTGTGTCGCAGCTGGGCTTCATGTTCGTGGCGCTCGGCGTGGGAGCGGTGGGGGTGGCGATGTTCCATCTGCTGACGCACGCCTTCTTCAAAGCATGCCTGTTCCTGGGCTCCGGATCGATAATTCACATGACGGAGGAGCAGGACGCGCGGCGGCTGGGCGGACTGTGGTGGCGGATGCCGGTGACGGCGACGACGTTCATCGTGTCCTCGATTGCGCTGGCGGGCATCCCACCGCTCTCGGGGTTCTTCTCGAAGGACGAGATTTTCACGGCCACGCTGGGCGGGGCGAATACGGCGGTGGTGATCCTGCTGGGCGTGGCGGCGTTCCTGTCGGCGCTCTATATGGCGCGGCTGGTGATCATCACTTTCTTCGGGCCGCCGAAGGTGCTGGCGGTGATTCGGCGGGCGCGGGAGGCGGATCCGATCATTCTGATTCCGCTGGTCTTCCTGACCGTGCTGACGTTCCTGGTGGGCTTCTTCGCGTTTGATCAGGTGGGGCGGGCGTTCGGCTTCCCGGGCGGGATCAACTCCTACATCTATTTCCCGGAGCCGGAGACGTTCCACTTCCACAACGACATTGCGGCGGTGACGGGGACGGTCTCGCTGCTGGGCTTCGGGACGGCGTGGTGGTTCTTCTGGGGTCGGAACAGCCGGCGGGCGGAGGCGCTGCGGGCGTTCCAGCCGCGGCTGGCGGCGATTGTGGAGAACAAGTTCTACTTCGACGAGGCGTATCAGTGGGCGATCGACCGTGCAGTGCTGCCGCTGGCGCGGATCGTGGCCTGGTTCGACCGAATGATTGTGAACGACACGGGGATCAACGCCCCGGCCGACGCGACGCGCTACGCGGCCTATTGGCTGCGCTACCACGTCACGGGACGCATTCCCGATTACGCGCTGCTAATGGTGGTCGGCGTGGCCCTCGCTGGGGGTCTGGCCTTCCTGCTGCGCGGCGGATAGCTGGAACAGGACGAACGTGGACGCAGGCGAAGTTCTCCTGGCGCTGTTGCTGGTCCCCGGCGGGGCGATGCTGCTGACGTTCCTGACGCCGTCGCAGCGGCTGACGGAGATTCGGCTGATCGCGCTGATCGCGACGACGGCCACGCTGGTGATCTCGATTTACGTGTTCGTGGCGTACGACTTCGGCCAGGGCGGGTACCAGTTCGACTTGCAGTACCCGTGGATTCAGAACATTGCGTTCCTGGGCGAGAACGGGATTTCGCTGCACCTTGCGGTGGACGGGGTGGCGGTGCCGCTGGTGCTGCTGAACGGGCTGGTCGGCTTCGCGGGGGTGCTGGTCTCGTGGAAGATCACGCACCGCGTGAAGGATTTCTTCGTGCTCTTCATGGCGCTCTTCACGGGCGTGTACGGGGTCTACATCGGGCAGGATTTGTTCTTCTGGTTCTTCGCCTACGAGTTGGCCGTGCTGCCGATGTATCTGCTGATCGTGGTCTGGGGCAGCACGAACAAGGAATACGGGGCGATGAAGCTGACGATGGTGCTGGTCGGCGGATCGGTGCTGATCTTCGTGGGCATCTTCGCGGTCTTCGCAGAGGCGAACGCGGGCACGTTCGACATGGCGGTGCTGCGCGAGATCAACTTCGACCGCAGCTTCGCCAACACGTTCTTCCCATTCTTCATGATCGGCTGCGGCATCCTCGCCGGGCTGTTCCCATTCCACACCTGGTCGCCGGACGGGCATGTGGCGGCGCCGACGGCGGTGTCGATGCTGCACGCCGGGGTGCTGATGAAGCTGGGCGCGTTCGGAGTGATCCGGCTGGGGATGGAGATTCTGCCGGCGGGCACGGACTTCTGGATGCCGGTGCTGCTGGTGCTGGGCGGGATTGCGGCGGTCTACGGCGCGATCTCGGC
Source organism: uncultured Dehalococcoidia bacterium (assembly GCA_958295515.1). Lineage (GTDB taxonomy): Bacteria > Chloroflexota > Dehalococcoidia > Bin125 > Bin125 > CATQGW01. The sequence continues at coordinate 224,238 of CATQGW010000001.1, forward strand.
GATCCACCAGACGGACCTCAAGTTCGTGATCGGCTACTCGTCGGTCTCGCACATGGGCTTCGTGCTGATGGGTCTGGGGACGATGAACAACATTGGGGTGAACGGCGCGGTCTTGCAGATGTTCAGCCACGGGGTGATGACGGCGCTCTTCTTCGCGATGGTGGGGGCGGTGTACGACCAGGCGCACACGCGCGATATCCGGGTCTTCGGGGGGATCATCCGCAAGATGCCGTTGTTCGTGATTTTCTTCGGGATCGCGGGGCTGGCGTCGCTGGGGCTGCCGGGGCTGAGTGGGTTTATCGCCGAGCTCCACATCTTCGTGGGGGCGATCGACGCCTTCCCGCTGTTCGCGGCGCTGGGCATCCTCTCGGCGGCGTTGACGGCGGTCTACGTGCTGCGGCTGATGGGGCGCGCGGCGCTCGGCCCGTTTAACCCGCGCTGGGAGAGCCTGCGCGATATCTCGCGGATGGAGATGGTCGCGGGGATCGTGCTGATCGCGCCGATCATCGCGATGGGAGTGTGGCCGGATCCGTTCATCGACCGGATCGCGCAGACGGTGAGCGAGATACCGAACGTGGAGGAGATCGGCAATCTCTTCACGCTGAGTTCGCTCGGCGGCGGAGGATGACGATGCGCATCAACGCGAACGGTGGAGTCTGCTGATGGATCTCGAATATCAGCTGATCGTGCCGGAGTTCGTGCTCGCCACGCTGGCGACGCTGGTGGTCGCGGGGGCGCTGATCTTCCGCGGGCGGGTGCGGCAGGAGTTCTGGGGCTACGCGACCGCGGGGGCGCTGCTGATTCTGGCGATCCTCACGGCGGTGTTCTATTGGGACACCAACGACGACTTCGCAAACGTGCTGGCGGTGGATCACTTCACGGTGCTCTTCCGTGTGTTCTTCCTGGGGATTGCGTTCTTCACGGTGCTGGCGGCGATTCAGTTCGCGGGCGACCGGCTGAAGAATCACGGCGAGTTTTACGGGCTGATTCTGTTCGCGACGCTGGGGATGATGCTGCTCGGGGCGGCGCGGGAGCTGCTGACGGCGTACCTCGCGCTGGAGCTGCTGTCGTTCTCGTTCTACATCCTGGTCGGCTTCAACAAGCTCAACCCGTTCTCGAATGAGGGTTCGCTGAAGTACATGCTGCTGGGGGCGTTCTCGTCGGCGCTGATGCTCTACGGGATCAGCCTGATCTACGGGGTGACCGGCAGCACGACCTACAGCGCGATCGACCCGGACGGCTCGGGCATCCGCTCGATTGCGGGGCAGCTGGCCAACTTCACGGGGGTGGGCGGCGATTCGAGCCTGCCTGATCCGGACGCGGTGCGGCCAGGGCTGCTGATTGGGCTGATTCTGATCACGGCGGGGCTGGGCTTCAAGGTCTCGGCGGTGCCGTTCCACCAGTGGACGCCGGACGCCTACCAGGGCGCGCCGCTGCCGATCACGGCGTTTCTGAGCGCGGGCGGCAAAGCGGCGGCGTTCGCCTTCTTCCTGCGGCTGTACAGCGAGGCTTTCCTGCCGGTGGCGGCGGAATGGGCGTGGTTTGTGGCGATCCTCGCGGCGGTGACGATGATCACGGGCAACCTGATGGCGCTGCAGCAGACGAACCTGAAACGGTTGATGGCGTATTCGTCGATCTCGCAGGTGGGGTATCTGTTAGTGGGGATCGTGGCGCTCAATGCGGAGACGATTGGGCAGTCGCAGGACGCGGCGGCGGCGCTGGTGCTGCACCTGATCGGCTACGTGGCGACGAATATCGCGGTGTTCACGGCGATCATCGCGTTCTACAACCGCACCGGTCGGGACGACATCGTGGATGTGCGGGGCTTGGCGGAGCGGCAGCCGTTCCTGGCGTTCGTGCTCGCCGCGGGGTTGTTCTCGCTGGCGGGGATGCCGCTGTTCGCGGGGTTTGCGACGAAGTTCATCGTGTTCCAGGTGGCGTTCTCGAACGGCTTCCTCTGGCTGGGGGCGATCGGGGTGACGGCGTCGTTCGTGTCGCTGTACTACTACTTGATGGTGATCAAGCAGATGTACCTCTACGAGCCGGAGGGGACGGATCGGGCGCGCTTCCGGGTGCCGCGTCCGATGGCGCTGGCGATTGCGCTGCTGGTGGCGGGGGTGTTCTTCCTGGGGCTGTACCCGACGCCGCTGTTCGATGTGATCAACGAATCGACGGCGGGGCTGTTCCAGCAGGCGATTGAGACGAGCGCGTCGGCGGTTCGCTGAGGGTTCTTTGCTTCTCGCTTGGGGGTTGGCGGATAGAGGCGGGTGGGCAGCCTGCGGTGGGTTGGTGCTGGTCACGGCGAGATACCCGCGGCAAGCGCGGGTATGACGGAATTGGGGTGGTGGGTATGACGGAGTAGGTGGAGCGCGGGTGTGAGCTGGGTGGGTGGCCAGGCGGCGGCGGGAGTGGGGGGTGGTTAGAGGACGGGGAGGTAGCGGCGGAGTTCGTAGTCGGTGACTTGGGAGCGGAAGGCTTCCCATTCGAGGCGTTTGTTTTCGAGGACGGTGGACCAGACGTGTTCGCCGAGCACTTCGCTCATGAGGTCGCTGGCGGCGAACTCGTCGATGGCGTCGCCGAGCGAGCGGGGGAGGACTTTGATGCCGCGCTCGGCGCGCTGCTCGGGGCTGAGCTCGGAGACATCGTCTTCTGCGGGCGGGGGCGGCTCGAGGCGGTTGTCGATGCCGCGCAGGCCGGCGGCGAGCATGACGCTGAAGGCGAGGTAAGGATTGGTGGCGCTGTCGGCGCCGCGGTACTCAACGCGCGTGGACTCGGGGCGGCCGGGATGGTACTCGGGGATGCGCACCAGATCGCTGTGGTTGGCGCGCGACCAGGTGAGGAAGACGGGCGCTTCGGTGCCGCGCGCGAGCCGCTTGTAGGAGTTGGCCCACTGGTTGGTGATCAGGGTGAACTGCGGGGTGTAGGCGAGCAGGCCGGCGACGAACGAGCGGGCGGTGTCGGAGAGGTGGGCGGGGGCGTCCTGGTTGAAGAAGAGGTTGCGCTCGCCCTCGAAGAGCGAGAGATCGACATGCATGCCGCTGCCGTTCTCGTCGGTCAGGGGCTTGGGCATGAAGGAGGCGTAGACGCCGTGCTTGATCGCGATCTCCTTGACCACCAGGCGGCAGGTCATGGCCGCGTCGGCCATGGTCAGGGCGTCGGTGTAGCGGAGATCGATCTCGTGCTGGCTGGGGGCGGCCTCGTGGTGCGAATACTCGACCGCGATGCCCATTTCTTCGAGCGTGAGGACGGTTTCGCGGCGCAGGTCGCTGGCGGCGTCGAGCGGGGTCAGGTCGAAGTAGCCGCCGGCGTCGAGCGGGGCGGGGTCGTCGGGGCTCTTGAAGTAGAAGTACTCGATTTGGGGGCCGACGTAGAAGGTGCAGCCGCGCTCGCCGGCGAGCTGGAGCTGGCGGCGCAGGACGCCGCGGGGGTCGCCGTCGAAGGGCTCGCCGCTGCGCCGCTCAATGTCGCAGATCATGCGCGCGACGCGCTGCTGGGCGGGCCGCCAGGGCAGCAGGGCGAAGGTCTCCGGATCGGGGCGGGCGACCATGTCGGCCTCGTCGCGGCGGGCGAAGGCCTCGATCGAGGAGCCGTCGAAGGCCAGCCCCTCTTCAAGCGCCTTGGGGAGTTCGTCGATGGTGATCGCGACCGACTTGAGCGAGCCGAGGATGTCGGTGAACCAGAGTCGCACGAATTTGACGTCGTGCTCGCGGCAGGCGTGCAGGACATGTTGATATTCGACGGGCTGGCGCTCGGAGGAGTCAGGCGGCATTTGTGGCCCACCTCCTGATCGGCTCCGGGCGACGGACTAGATGTGGAAGTAGTGGAAGAACTCGGTGGGCGAGGGGTGCAGGAAGACATCCTGCGCCTCCTGCTGCTTGAACTCCACGTAGCGCTCGATCACATCGGGCGTGAAGACATCGCCGGCCAGCAGGTAGTCGTGGTCGTCGGCGAGGATGGCGACGGATTCTTCCATCGAGGTCGGCACGGCGGGGATGCCCGCGGCCTCTTCGGGGGAGAGTTCGTAGATGTCGGCGTCGACCGGGTCGCCGGGGTCGAGCTGGTTGATGATGCCGTCGAGGCCGGCCATCATCATGGCGGAGAAGGCGAGGTAGGGGTTGGCGGAGGCGTCAGGGGGGCGGAATTCGAGCCGCTTGCTCTTGGGGGAGGTTTCGTAGGTGGGGATGCGGACGGCGGCGGAGCGGTTGCGCTCGGAGTAGGCGAGGTAGATGGGGGCCTCGAAGCCGGGCACGAGCCGCTTGTAGGAGTTGGTGGTGGGAGCGCAGAAGGCGAGCAGGGAGGGTCCGTGGCGGAGCAGGCCGCCGATGTAGTAGCGGGCCAGCTGGGAGAGGTTGGCGTAGTTGCCTTCCTCGTAGAACAGCGGGGAGTCGCCCAGCCAGAGCGACTGGTGGACGTGCATGCCGGTGCCGTTGTCGCCGTAGAGCGGCTTGGGCATGAAGGTGGCGGTTTTGCCGTGCGCCTTGGCGACGTTGCGGACGATGTGCTTGTACCACTGGGTCTGGTCGCCCTTGGTGCGCAGGGTGTCGAAGCGTGTGGCGATCTCGCTCTGGCCGCCGGTGGCGACCTCGTGGTGATGCACCTCGAACTCGATGCCGACCTGGCGCATTTTCTCGGCCATCTCCCAGCGCATTTCGGAGAGGGTGTCGAAGGGTGCGGTGGGGGAGTAGCCCTGCTTGGGCGGGATTTTGTAGCCGAGGTTGCGGTCGCCCTCCTCGCGGCCCGAGTTCCAGTCGGCTTCGTCGGAGTCGACGATGTGGAAGGAGGAGTTGATCTCTTTGCCGAAGCGGACGTGGTCGAAGATGAAGAACTCGAGCTCGGGCCCGAAGAAGGCTTTGTCGGCGATGCCGGTGGTGGCCAGATAGGCCTCGGCCTTGGTGGCCACGTAGCGCGGGTCGCGCGAGTAGCGGTCGCCGGTCACGGGGTCGTGGACATTGCAGATCAGCTTGAGCGTCGGGGTGCTCTCCATGGGGTCGATCTGGGCGGTGGCGAGGTCGGGGCGGAGCAGCATGTCGGATTCGTCGATGGTTTGGAAGCCGCGGAAGCTGGAGCCGTCGAAGCCCTGGCCGCGCTCGACCAGGTCTTCGTCCAGCCGCGAGGCGGGGATCGAGAAGTGCTGCCAGCGGCCGATCAGGTCGGTGACCAGCAGGTCTACGCGGGTGATGCCGTTCTCTTCGATCAGCGCTTGGACCTCGGCCAGCGTCGTCATCGCGTCGTTCCTTCCACGGTTGCCGGTGCCGCCGCGCCGTATGACTGGCGGCGGGATGTCGATTGCAAGCCTATAGGCGCGTCGGCGTAGAGACCTGTAAGCGAGTTACGAACCGATGAATTTCGGCTGTCGCCGGTGGGGGGTTGCGCGGGGTTGGCGCCGGTCACGGCGAGATACCCGCGGCGGGGCGCGGGTATGACAGAAGTGGGGGCGCGGGTATGACGGGGTGGACGGGCGCGGGTGTGACGGGGTGGGCGGGCGCGCGGGGTTGGTGCCGGTCACGGCGAGATACCCGCGGCGGGGCGCGGGTATGACGGAAGTGGGGGCGCGGGCGTGACGGGGTGGGTGGGCGCGGGTGTGGCGGGGTGAGCGGGGATGACGGGAGGGGCGGTGGGGGGTTTTAGCGGAGGGGGAGGGCGAAGCGGTAGCCGACGTTGCGGACGGTTTCGATGTAGGTGCGGCCGCGGGCTTCGAGCTTGGAGCGGAGGCGGCGGATGTGGACATCGACGGTGCGGGAGCCGCCGTAGTAGTTGTAGCCCCAGACGCGGTTGAGCAGCGTCTCGCGGGTGAAGACCTGCTGGGTGTGGGTCATGAGGAAGCGCAGCAGTTCGAACTCTTTGAAGGTGAGGGTGAGCGCGCGTCCGCCCTCGAAGACCTGGTAGTTGCTCACGTCGAGCAGCAGGTCGCCGGCGGAGAGGGTGCTGCGCCCGACGGCGCGGCCGTGCCGCCAGAGCACGAGCTGGACGCGCACGACGAGTTCGGCCTCGCGCAGCGGGGCGACGGCGAAGTCGTCCAGCTGGTGCGAGGGGTCGAGCTCGCTCATGCCGTGGGGGCGGATGACGGCGAGGCGCAGGCTGTCGGGCCAGGCTTCGAAGGCGTCGACGCGGGCGCGGGGCACGGCGTCGCGCCAGTCCATGACGAGCACATCGGGGCTGGCGGCGGGATCGGGCGTCCAGTCTTCGGTGGAAGGGACACGCTGCACCTGGAGGCCGCCGCGCTGCAGCGGCTCCTCGAGCGGCGTTGCGAACGCGTCGTCGGCCGACCAGATTGTGACCCGGAACATTGGGAATAGCTTATGAGATAGCCTGCGCCGCGCCGCAGGACGTAAGCTGAGAGGGCTGCATCGCAGCGGGCTCGCGAGCCGGCGTAGCTCAGTGGTAGAGCAACGGTTTCGTAAACCGTAGGCCGAGGGTTCGAATCCCCCCGCCGGCTCCACGCATTTTTATCCCGTTCCGCTGCCCTCGCCGATCGGCTGCTCGATCGATTCCTCCAGCGCTGCTTCGCGGCCATGGTCGAAGTGGGAGATGGGGACGGCGGGCATGGTGGTGACGTTGCCCTGGATGCGGCTGCCGAAGGCGAGCGACCAGCGGGCGGCGACATCGTTGTCGGGCGCTTCGAGGATGGCGACGTAGTCGTAGGGGCCGAGCACGCCGTAGATGCCGAGCGCGGAGGCGCCGGGCATGACCACGCTCTGGTCGATCTTGAGCGGCAGGAGGGGATCGCGCTCGATGGCGTCGAGGCCCTGGGGCGAGACGTTGACCAACAGGATGTATTGCATCGGGCTCTCCTTTGCAGCCGCAGTATCGCTTGGTCGCGCAGGAGTGGGTATAGACTCGCGCGAGCGCACGGGGATGGGCGAGCCTGCCCCGCGCTACGGGGGACCCGCATGAATCGAATTCTTCACCTGCAGAGCGTCGCACGCGGCGGCGCGCTCCTGATCGCCGCGCTGGTCAGCCTGGCGCTGCTGCTCTCGGCTTGCGACCTGGTCGGCAACGACGATGAGGAGGCGGAACAGGCGCTGGCGCAGGCGCAGGCGCAGGCGGCCGAACAGCCTGCCCCTGCTGCGGCGGCCGAACCGGTGCGCAGTTCGACGGCTCCGCCGCAGCCCCGCACGCTCGACGCGCCGACGATCTACCAGATCATCCGCGCCAGCATCGCGCTGGTGGAGACGGAGTTTGGCAGCGCGACGGGGCTGGTGACCCGCGAGGGCCGGATCATCGTGGACGGAGCGGTGGTGGACGGGGCGGAAACGATTGCGGTCACGCTCTCCAACGGTGAGCGGCTGGAGGACATCTCGGTGGAGCTGGTTGATTACGTGTCGGGCCTCGCCACGGTGGGGCCGATCAGCTCCAACCTCGCGCGGCGGCTGCCGGCGGTCAATCTGGGCGACGGGGAGGAGCTGGCGATTGGCAGCAATGTCTACGCGGTGGGCTTCAGCGCGAGCGGGGTGGGCGCGGAGGCGGGGATCAGCGCGGGGTTGCTCTCATGGCGCGCCGACTGGAGCGGGGCGGAGCTGACACTGATCTCGACCGACGCCTCGATTCCGTTCGATCAGACCGGGCTGGTGCTGGCCAACGCGAACGGGATGGTGATCGGCATCGCACCGCGGGCGCTGGCGGCGCGTGGGCTCTACGTCTCCAGCGGCGATCTTGCGCGCCAGCTGGCGGAGCTGCCGATCGCGGGCGAGATGCAGGAGCCGGGCGCTGAGGCGATGAGCATGCAGGCAGTGGTGATGGATCTCGAGGTGCAGCCGGGCGAGCCGGCGCTGCTGTTCATGACCGAGCCGGACGCGGGCCCGCGGCTGTCGCTGACGGTGACGGGCGACCGTCGCGCCTCGGTCAGCGTGATCGACGCGACGGGGGCGACGATTGACACGGCGACCGTGGTGGGCGGGGGCGCGGACACGGTGATTGTCAGCGAGCTGAGCACAGTCGGCCCCTATCAGGTCTGGATCGCCACGGAGGGGACGCAACCGACCAGCTACGCGATTCAGTCGGAGCAGCTGACGATGATGATGGAGGACGTGAGCGACTACGACGACCGCCCCTGGAACCCGGAGGACCAGAACAGCGTCGGCCTGATCAACCCGGATCAGGATGTCGATGTGTTCACGCTGCAGGCGCGGGCCGGCGATGTCTTCGAGGTGCGGGTCGAGAGCCTGACGGTTGATGTCTACCTCGACGCTTCCGGCGCGGGGCTGGCGATGACGGACGACGACGGTCTGGGCGGACTGAGCGGGACCGACGCGATGCTGCGTCTGGAGCCGACCGAGGCCGGCGAGCTGCGACTGGCGGTCGGCTCGATCAGCGGCACGGGCGGTTACCTGATCTCGGTTGAGCAACTGGAGGTCGGTCCCGAAGTCGCCATGACGGCGGCCGAGCCGGCGATGGCGATGGAAGAAAGCTTCCCGGCCTTCCCGGACCCGCCGGTGGTGGCGATGCGCGGGGACGGCGACGAGGTGTCGTTGACCACGCATGCGGTCAGCCCGGGCGCGGACGCGGGCGAGAACATGCTCGCCGTGTCGGACGCCGACGGCTCGTTTGAGATCACCGCCACGATTCTCGCCGCCGGCGGGGCGACGGCGCGCCTGCTGATCAGCAACTCTGACGGCGAGCTGGTCTTCCAGAGCACGGTGGCCGCCACGTGCAGCGGCGCGGAGTCGTGCAGCGCCAGCCTGATCGCCAATCCGCTCGAAGCGGAGGGCGGGGAATGGACCGTGGCGATTGAGCACGGCGGCAGCGGGGCGATCGAGCAGTGGCAGGTGGAGGCTGCGACCGACAACTAGGTCGGGCAGTCGCGGCGCTAGCGCTCTTGGCGTGTGATGCCGGGTAGCTCGGCGTAGAGCGAGTCGGGGCAGAGATCGATGTCGTCGTTCCAGGCGATTGCGCCGTACTCGTCAATATGCACCTGCTCGAAGAATGTCCGCTCTTGCAGGGGTTTGCAGAGCTCGGCCTCGGCCATCGCCGAGAGATCGATTTCGCCGCTGAGGCCGTCGGAGAATTCGAGCCAGATGCGGTAGCCCTCGCGGGGTTCGACTGTTGTCGGGTGCGGTTCTTGGGGCGCGTTCTTCAGTTGCGCGTCCCAGATCGCGTCCTGCGCTTCCAGGGTGATGCCTTTGAGTTGGGCGTAGAGCAGGTCGGGGCAGAGGTAAAGGTCATCGCTCCAGGCGATTGAGCGAGACTTGTCCAAGTGGACCGTGGCGAAGAATTGGCGGTCACGCCAAGCTTGGAGAGTGTCCTGCTGGACGCAGCGTGAGAGATCGATTTCGCCGCTGAGGCCGTCGGAGAATTCGAGCCAGATGCGGTAGCCCTCGCGGGGTTCGACGCGGGTGGGGGTCGGGGGCTGCATGGGAGCAGCGTAGCCCGAATCAGCGGCGCGCTGCGGTTCGGGCTGCGGCCCAGGCGGAGCCGATGCGCAGGCCGATTGTGAAAGCGCAGGCGGTGAACGCGCCCAGGGCAGCCCAGACGAACAGCCCGCGGCCGTTGGCCGTAGGCTGCGTCGCCAGCAGCGGTGTAGGCGCGGGCGCGGGCTGAGGCGGAGGGACGGGCGTCGGCGGCGGGACGGGATCGGGCGGCGCTTCGGGCTCCGGCGGCGCGGGCGGGAGCTCTTCGCTCGGCTCGAGTTTGCGCCAGGGCAGGGAGCGGCGCTCGACGGGGGTGGGCGGCGGCACGAAGGCCGGCTCCGGCGGCGGCAGCGTTTCGAGGGGCGGGTCGATGGTGATGTTGGGCAGCAGCCGATCGAGCCAGCTCGGGAGCCACCAGTTGGCGCGGCCGGCGAGCTGCATCAGCGCCGGCACCAGCACGAGGCGCACCACGGTGGCATCGACCACGATCGCGAAGGCCATGCCGATCCCGAACTGTTTGACCGCCCGCTCCGTGCCGAAGATGGCGAATGAGAGGAAGACGGCGGCCAGGATCGCCGCGGCGGCGGTGATCACCCGCGCGCTGGCGCCGATCCCGTGCGCTACCGATTCGGCGGAGTCGCCGGTCTGCAACCAGCGCTCGCGGATGCGGCTGAGCAGAAAGACCTCGTAATCCATCGAGAGTCCGAAGAGGATGGCGAACATGAACATTGGTAAGAAGGACTCGATCGGTCCGGTTTTGTCGAGTCCGACGATGCTCAGGCCCCAGCCCCACTGGAAGATTGCGACCAGCAGGCCGATCGAGGCGGAGATCGCGAGCATGTTCATCAGCGCGGCCTTGAGCGGCACAACGATCGAGCGGAATGCCATCATCAGCAGGAGCACACTGACGCCGATGACCACGCCGAAGAAGATCGGCAGGCGATCCGTCATCCGCGAGGTGATGTCCTCGGAGACTGCGGTCAGCCCGGAGAAGTAGATCGAGATTCCGCCGCCAAACGCGCCGGCCGCGGCTGGAGCGCCCTGCTCGCGCAGGCGGTGGACGAGATCGCGGGTCTCCTGCGCCTGCGGCGGGGTGGCGGGGACGATTACGAAGACGGCGGCGGCGCCGTTGTCGTTGACCCGGGGCGGCGCGACTGCGGCCACGCCTTCGACTGAGGCCAAGGCGGCGCGTGCGCGCATCAGCGCTTCGGGCGGGGCGCCCGGGCGCTGCTCGGTGACCGCGATCAGCGCGGCATTGACGCCGGGGCCGAAGGCGTCGGCGATTAAGTCGTAGGCGCGCCGCGAGGTGTAGCGCTCGGGTAAGTTGCCGTCGTCGCCGCTGCCGATCTGGATGCTGAGCAGCGGCGAGGCGCAGACGATCAGGAGCGCCGCGGCGGCGGCCAGCCAGAGCCAGGAGCGGCGCTGCACCAGGTGGCTGAAGCGGTACCAGAGGCCGCGCTCGCCGCCGGCGGAGTAGCGCAGGCCGGGGATTGAGAATCTGTCGATGCGATGTCCGACGAGGCGCAGCAAGGCGGGCAGCAGGGAGATGGCGATCAGCATTTCGAGCAGGACGACGAAGGCGGCGGAGAGGCCGAGGTTGGCGATCAGCGGGATGCCGATGAAGAAGAGTCCGAGCAGGGCGACGACGACGATGAGGCCGGCGAAGGCGACGGCGCGGCCGGCGGTGGTGACGGCGATGCGTGCGGCCTCGGGCGGCTCCAGCCCGGCGGCGAGCTGCTCGCGGAAGCGGGAGATGACGAAGAGGGCGTAATCGATGCCGACGCCGATGCCGAGCATCGCGCCGAACATTGGGGCGAGGGTGACGATGTCGAGCCGGGTTGCGGCCAGCAGGATCAGCATGGTGCCGAGCGCCAGGGCGACGAGCGCGGTGATCACGGGCATGCCGGCGGCGAGCACGGAGCCGAAGGCGAGCAACAGCACGATCAGGGCGAAACCGATGCCGACCAGCTCGGCAAGGCGGCGCTCCTGGGTTTCGAGCTCGCGGACCGGCGCGCCGGAGAACTCGACGGTCAGCCCTGCTTCGCGCGGTGCGTCGCCGAGGTCCAGGAGCGACTGCACATCGTCGGGGTCGAGTTCGCGTCCGAACGCGCCGTAGCGGATCCGCACCAACGCGGTGGTTGCGTCGCGCGAGATGTCGCCGGGCGATGTCCAGGGGTCGCTGACCTGGTTGACATCGTGGATACGGGCGGCGCGTTGGCGGAAGTCGTCGATTGCGCGCCGAGCGTCGGGGCTGTCGAGTCCGCCGCGCGGGGCGTGGAAGACGGCTTTGACTTCGACGCCCGACTGTTGGGGGAACTCGCGCGCGAGCAGGTCCTGGGCTTGCTGGGACTCTGCGCCCGGTAGCGAGAAGGCGTCGGTCAGTTCGCCGCCGGCGGTCTGTGCGGCGGCGATCAGGGCGACGGTCAGGAGCAGCCAGCCGAGCACGACGCGCCAGGGATGCTGCGAGACGAAGTTCGCCCAGCGCTCCATTGGGTACTCCTCTGCGGCGCTCAGCTTATGCGTAGCTTGGTTTGGGGGTGGGGGGGGTCTGGCCAGGGGATACGGGCTTGGTGCTGGTGACGGCGAGATACCCGCGGCAAGCGCGGGTATGACGGGATCTTTGGGGGCGGTGCCCCCTCGTCATTCCCGCGAACGCGGGAATCTTGTGGCGGTGCCTGGGCGGTTGCGCGTGGGAGATTCCCGCTCGGGGGCGGGAATGACGGAAAAGAAGGACGGGGTTGTGTCGGGATCTTTGGGGTGGGGGGGTGTGACGGGGGCGAGTGGGAGGGCGGGGGGTGACGGGGGTGCGGGTGGGAGGCTGGGCGGGGGTTTTGGTTAGGGGGTGAGGACTTTGGGGGTGGGGGCGCCTTCGCGGATTAGGAGCCAAGTGTTGGCGGGGATGTTTTCGTAGCGGGTGCGGAGGCCGCTGGCGGGCCAGTGGATTTCGAGGGAGACGCGCTCGGCTGCGCCGAGGCCGAAGTGGAGGCGCTCGTCGCTCTGGCCCAGGAAGTGGGTTGCTGCGCCTACCTGGCGCACCTGCGGCGGCATGCCCGGCGCGTATACGGTGACGCGAGCGCCGAGGCCGCCGCGGTTGCTTTGCACGCCCTCGGCGGATACTCGCAGCCAGTTGCCGACGGCGACGCTGTCGTTGCGGTAGAGCAGCGGGCGCGCGCCGTTGTTCAGCACCAATACGTCGAGGTCGCCGTCGTTCTCCAGATCGAGCACGAGCAACCCTTTGCCGTCCTCCTGATCGTCCAGCCCCGTGTCTGTGCTGCGCCCGCGGAACGCGCCTGCGCCGTCGTTCTCCCAATAGCGCGTCGAGTCTGCGTCGTGGCCGGGCATCATTTCCATCCCGTTGGTCATCACCAGGTCGAGGTCGCCGTCGTTTTCGGCGTCGAAGAAGGCTGCGCCCCAGCCCCAGCCGCCGTTGCGCACGCCGGCGGTGTCGGTGCGATCGGAGAAGCGCCGATCGCCCTCGTTGCGGTAGAGGCGGTTGCCGTCGCGCGGACCTGGTCCGTCGGTGCCGGGGCTGCCGCTGCTGCGCTGATAGACCGAGGTGACGAACCAGTCGAAATCGCCGTCGAGGTCGTAATCGCCGAAGGTGAGGCCCATTGCGTTCTGCGCGGTGCCCACCCAAGCGGCCACCGTGCCATCGGTGAACGTGCCGTCGCCGTCGTTCCAGAACAGGCGCGTGGTGCCGAAATCGGAGGCGACGGTGAGGTCGAGGAGGCCGTCGCCGTCCAGATCGACAAAGCCGGAGGCGAAGGCGAAGGTGCCGTCGGTCAGGGTGTCCTGTGTTTGCGAAACCACGCCGACCATGTTGACGCCGGCCTGCATCGTCACGTCCTCGAAGTGGCCGGGCGCAGCTGCGCCGCGGTTGCGCAGCAGGCGCACGCCGGTGGACGCCTCGCCGACCAGCTGGGAGGGACGCCACTCGGTCACGTGCAGGTCGATCCAGCCGTCGCCGTCGTAATCGCCGAACGAGGCGCTGAAGCCGATTCGTCGGTCGCCGGTGTCCAGCGCCGCGCCGCGCTCGACCGCCGCTTCGACGAAACCGCGCCGCCCCTCGTTGACGAACAGCCAATGGCGCAGGCCGCCGACGGTGGTGATGAACAGATCGAGATCGCCGTCGTTGTCGATATCGCCCCAGACCGCGCCGTTGGTGGCCTCGCGGAAGTCGTCCAGCCCCCAGGCGCGCGTCGCGTCCTCGAAGGTGCCGTCGCCGCGGTTGCGCAGGAGCAAGTCGTGGTCGTCGAGTCGGGTGATCACCAGATCGACGTAGCCGTCGCCGTCGAAATCGCCGGCCGCCGCGCCGCCGGTCATCCGCTCCGCGTCGCAGAATGTGCCGGTTTCGGGGATTTGCACGTCGTCGAACAGGCACTCCCCGCGCGGACTGACCTCGTGCTGTAGGAAGTCGAGCCCGGCGCGCTCGGTGGTATCGACGAAGCGTGTGGCCGGCTGAGCGGGCACGCCGCCCCCGTCCAGCGTGACGACCAGCCCGATCGCGACGATCAGGGCCAGAGCGGCGGCGGTGATGGGGAGTAGTCGCACGGGCGCATCCAGACCAAACGGTTCATACTTTGCAGGTCTACAGAATTGGAGGCTACATCGTGCCCAACCCCACAGGTCCGCTCGCGGGCATCCGCGTCCTGGAGTTCTCGCAGATTATCGCCGGGCCCTTCGGCTGCCAGAACCTCGCCGACATGGGCGCGGAGGTGATCAAGGTTGAGCCGCCCGAGGGCGAGGCGTGGCGGCAGTTCTCGCAGTTCATGCCGGGCGAGTCGAAGTGGTTCCAGTCGCTCAACCGCGGCAAGCGGTCGCTGGCGCTGGCGCTGCGCGAGCCGGCGGCGCAGGAGATCGTCCACCGGCTGGTGCCGCAGATGGATGTGGTGGTGATCAACTACCGCCCGGATGTGGCGGCGCGGCTGGGGATCGACTACGAGACGCTGCGGGCGCTGAAGCCGGGGCTGATTTACGTCGACAACACGGCGTTCGGCCGGCGGGGGCCGTGGGCGGCGCGGCCGGGCTACGACATCGTGGCGCAGGCGGTCTCGGGGCTGATGGCGCTGGACGGCAAGTTCGACCCCGAAAACGGCGCGCCGCAGCCGATCTCGACGCCTGTGGCGGACTATGCGACGGGGATCGCGGTGGCGTGGGGGGTCTGCGCGGCGCTCTATCACCGTGAGCGCACGGGCGAGGGGCAGATGGTGGAGACGACGCTGCTGAACTCGGCGCTCGCGCTGCAGGGCAGCCAGGTGATGGAGCTGCTCGCGGCGGACGAAGCGGTCGCCGCGAAGATGGCGAATGTCGCAGCGCTGCGCGAGGCGGGGGCGAGCTACTCGGAGTTGCAGGCGGCCTACCAGCAGCGCGGGGCGCTGGGCTCGGTCAACATCTACTACCGCTGCTGGGAGACCAGCGACGGCGCGGTGGCGATCGGGGCGCTCTCGCCCTCGCTCTGGGCGAAAGTGCGCGACGCGCTGGAGACTGATTTTCTCGGCTTCGCGGATCCGAGCTTCGACATGACCAACCCGGAGAGTCTCGCCGCCGGCCAGGCGCGGGTGCGCGAGCTGGAAGAGCAGGTGCGGGGCAAGACGACCGCCGAGTGGCTTGAGCGCTTCGAGCAGTGCGGGGTGCCCAGCGGGCCGATTCGCTTTGCCGAGGAGCTGATCGACGATGAGCAGCTCAGCGCGAATCAGATGATCGTGGAGTTGAACCATGACCTGGCCGGCCCGCAACGGCAGGTTGGGCCGCTGCTGCAGATGAGCGCGACGCCGCTGGCCGCGCAGGGGTCGTCGCCGCCGCTCGGCCGGGATACGGATGCGATTGTGCGCGGGGCGGGGTATGGGGAGGAAGAGATTGCGCGGCTGCGCGAGGCGGGGGTGATTGCCTGAGCGGGAAGCTCGTGGCGGGGCTTGGGAGGTTGGACGGGGAGATTCCCGCTCGGGGGCGGGAATGACGGAAAAAGAGGGGTGGGGTGGTTGGGATTGGGCGGGGGCGTGGGCTGCTTTTATTTTAGGCCTTCCCAGACTGAGCGCTCGTTGGCTCGCCAGTTGTGTTCGACGCGGACATTTTCGCCGAAGACTAGTTGGGGGCGGGTCTCGGTGTCGTAGGCGGGGAACTCGCGGGACTCGGTGGAGGGGTTGCCGTTGCGGGCGAAGGCTAGCCAGGCGTCCATGACCGTCTCGGACAGGGCGGCTGCTTCGGGGCCGGAGCCGGCGAACTCGGCGGCTTGCTCGTAGGTGCCGAAGACGAAGGGGATGTCGAGGGCGTGGCAGGAGCCGAGCGCGCCGCCGAGGGCGGGCGATTGCCAGTCGAACAGGTACATGAAGGTGCCGGGCTGGAGGGCGGCCTGCGCGTCGGCCAGGCGCAGGGCGGGAATGGCGAACAGATCGTCGCTCGCCGCGGCGTCATAGATGTCGGCGGGCTCGGCCGGTTCCGAACGCGCCAGCCGCGCGGCGCGGTAGACGTCGTAGGCGCGTCGTCCGTCCAGCCCCATCCGATCGAGCCGCTCGACGATATCCTCCTCGTTCGGCGGATCGCCGGGCATCATCGCGGTGAAGAGCTTCCACTCCTCATCCAGGTGGCCGACCAGCGTCTGCACGCTCTGGGACTGGCCGTCGGTGATTGCGTTGATCGCGTGCGTGGTGAGGAATTCGCCGTCCACTGCCGGCCTGAAGGGCATTTGCGCGGCACCGCCGGCGGCGATTTCGGCGAACATCTCCGCTTCCATCTCGCCCTGCTTTTCGAGGATCGTCTCGAGCGGCAGGGAGCGCAGGGCCTCGGTGTCGTCGGAGGCGACGCCGAGGCGTTCGAGGAAGGACGCGCCGATGGTCTCGGCGTCGGCCAGCGCCATGGTGTGATGCGCCGCGCCGCTCTGGGGGATGGCGCGGTGGAATAGTCCGGCGGCCTCCGGCGAGGCCATGAGCGCGGCGACGCTCATGCCGCCGGCGGACTCGCCGAAGATGGTTACGTTGTCGGGGTCGCCGCCGAAGTTGGCGATGTTGTCGCGCACCCATTGGAGGGCGGCGGCCTGGTCGCGCATGCCGAAGTTGGTTTCGCCGAGCGCGGGGGCGTGGAGGAAGCCGAGCGCGCCGAGCCGGTAGTTGATCGTGACGACCACTGCATCGCCGCGCGCGGCGAGGGTTGCGCCGGCGTAGTAGGGCTCGCTGCCTGAGCCGATGGTGAAGCCGCCGCCGTGAATCCAGACCATCACGGGGCGTGAGCCTTTGAGGCCGGGCGTCCAGACGTTGAGAAAGAGGCAGTCCTCGCTCTGGGGCTGGGGGAAGGAGCCGAGCAGCGCTTCGAGTCCGTCGTTGGAAATCTGCGGGGCGATGGCTCCGAACTGCGTCGCGTCGCGCACGCCTTGCCAGCCGGGGTGGGGCTGGGGGGCGCGGAAGCGGAGGTCGCCCACGGGCGGGGCGGCGTAGGGGATGCCGCGGAAGACCTCCAGGCCGTCTTCGGTTGCGCCTGCTACCTGTCCTGCGGTGGTCTCGGCGATTGCCATGATTTGGTCTCCTTCTGGTGGTGCGAGGTTACTGGTCCGGGCTCAGAAGACGCCGTCCCAAGCGGCGCGTTCGGTGGAGCGCCAGTTTTGCTCGACGCGGACCTGCTCGCCTAGCAGCATTTGGGCGCGGTTGGCCGAGTCGTAGGGCGGCCAGTGGAGGGCATCGGTCGATGGATTGCCGTGGCGGGCGAAGGCGAGCCAGGCGTCCATGACGGTCTCGGCCAGCGCATCGGCGGCGGGGCCGGCGCCGGCGAACTCGGGAGCGCGTGCGTGGGTACCGAAGACGAAGGGGATTTCCAGCGCGTGGCAGGAGCCCAGCGCGCCGTTCAGGGCGGGCGATTTCCAGTCGAGCACGTAGACGAAGGTGGGCGCGCCGCGATCGGCGTAGGCGTCGGCGAAGCGCACGGCCGGCATGACTTCCATATGGTCGCCGGCGGCCGCGTCGAGGATGTCTCTGGGCGCGGCCGGTTCGCCGCGCGCGAGCCGCGCCGCGCGGTAGGCGTTGTAGACGGCGCGCCCGTCAGGATGCGCGTGGTCGAGCCGACGGATGACCTCGGCTTCGTCAAGATCACCGAGCTCGATCATTGTGTGGAAGAGCTTCATTTCTTCGTCGTTCGTGCCCAGCAGGAGGGGGAGATCGGCGGCGCGGCCGGCGGCCACGGCGGTCAGGGGCGGCTCGCTGAGCAGCGCGCCATCGATCATTGGGCGAAACGGCAGCACCAGCGCCGCCAGGTTATCGCCGCTCTCCATGAGCGTGGCTTCGACGACCTGCTGCGCGGCGAGGATGTCGCCGATCGGGAGGGCGCGCAGCACCTCCGGCGTGGGGCGGTCGAGTCCCAGCGCGGCGTAGAAGGCGGCCGTCGCCGGTTCGCTGCGCTTGAGCAGCAGCGGGTGGTCGCCGGCGGGGCTCTGGCCGATCGCGCGGTGGAAAAGCCCCGCCGCTTCCGGGGAGGCGAGCAGCACCGCGACGGCTGCGCCGCCGGCGGACTCGCCGAAGATCGTCACGTTTTCGGGATCGCCGCCGAACTGGGCGATGTTGTCGCGCACCCAGCGCAGGGCGGCGATCAGATCGCGCATGCCGAAGTTGGTCTCGCCCAGCGCGGGCTCGTCGAGGAAGCCGAGCGCGCCGAGGCGGTAGTTGACGGTGATCACTACGGCGTCGCCGCGTGCGGCGAGGTTTGCGCCGTCGTACAGCGGCTCGCTGCCTGAGCCGATCGTGAACGCGCCGCCGTGCATCCAGACCAACACGGGGCGCGCGGCGGCGTCCAGCGCGGGCGTCCAGAGGTTGAGAGAGAGGCAATCCTCGCTCTGCGGGAGCGGATCGCCGCCGGACGGCAGCAGGGCGTCGAGGTCGATTTCGACATTCTGCGGCGCGATCGGGCCGAACTCGCTTGCGTCGCGCACTCCCTCCCAGCCCGGGTGGGGCTGGGGGGCGCGGAAGCGGAGGCCGCCGACGGGCGGGGCGGCGTAGGGGATGCCGCGGAAGACGGCGAGGCCGTCTTCCTGGACGCCTTGCACTCTGCCGGCGGCGGTCTCGGCGATGGGGTTGATGGCGGCCTTCCGTTCGATTGGCCGGCCGGGTTGGCGCGGCGGTTAGATCACGCCGTCCCAGACGCCCAGTTCTTCACCGCGCCAGTCGCGCTCGACGCGGATGTTGTCGCCGAGCACCATGATCGGCTTGGTATCGGCGTCCCAGGCGGGGGCTTCGAGCGAGGCGTTGGCGGGAGCGCCGCTGCGCGCGAAGGTCAGCCAGGTGTCCATCGTGGCCTCGGCGAGCGCGTCGGCGGCGGGGCCGCTGCCGGCGAAATCGGGCAGGGCGGCGTGGGTGCCGAAGACGAAGGGGATTTCCAGCGCGTGGCAGGAGCCCAGCTTGCCATCGAGGCCGGGCGACTTCCAGTCGAACAGGTAGGTGTAGGTGGGCGCGCGGGAAGTTTGGGCGTCGGCCAGGCGCAGACCGGGCAGCCGCAGCATGACGTCGCCGATCACGGCGATGAAAATCTCGCCCGGGGAGTCATCCTCGCCGCGTTCGCGGCGGGCCGCGCGGTAGGCGTCGTAGGCCGCCGCGCCGTCGGGATGCATTACGCCCAGCAGGGCGATCACATCCTGCTCGCCCGGTTCCTCCGGGACGGCGGCGATGATCATCTTCATTTCTTCGTCGAGCGAGCCGACGAGTGTGGCGACGCCCTCGGCGGAGCCCTCGCGGATGTGCTCGATGGGCAGCTTGGAGAGGAAAGCGCCGTCGATCACGGGCTGGAAGGGCATCTGCGGGGTGGGTGATTGCGCGCCGCTCATGTCGCCGGCGGCGATCGGGTCGACCGACACGGAGGCGGCCAGCACATCCTCGGCGGAGGCGGCGCGCAGCGCCTCTACGTCGTCCGGGTCCACGCCGAGCTTCTCGGCGAAGCGCCGCCCCGTCGCTTCCGTCTCCTCTTGCGTGAGCGCGTTGTGTCCTGCGCCGCTCTGGGGGATGGCCTTGTGGAAGAGGCCGGCGGCCTCGGGGGAGGCCATCAGGGAGCCGACGCTCATTCCGCCGGCGGACTCGCCAAAGATCGTCACGTTGCCGGGATCGCCGCCGAAGTTGGCGATGTTCTGCTGCACCCAGCGCAGCGCGGCGACCTGGTCGCGCATGCCGAAGTTGGTTTCGCCGAGGGCGGGCAGGTTGACGAAGCCGAACGCGCCGAGGCGGTAGTTGATGGTGACGATGACGACATCGCCGCGGGAGGCGAGGTTCGCGCCGTTGTAGTACTCCTCGCTGCCGGAGCCGATGGTGAACGCGCCGCCGTGGATCCAGACCATCACCGGGCGCGAGCCGTCGAGACCGGGCGTCCAGACGTTGAGGTAGAGGCAGTCTTCGCTCTGCGGCTGGGGCGGATCGGGCGAGGGGAGCAGGTCCTCCAAGACCGGATTGGGGGCCTGCGGGGCGATCGGTCCGAACTCGGCGGCGGGGCGCAGGCCGTCCCAGGGTTCGGCGGGCTGGGGCGGGCGGAAGCGCAGCTCGCCGACGGGCGGGGCGGCATAGGGAATGCCGCGGAAGACGCACAGTCCGTCCTCTTCGGTGCCTTCGACTTTGCCTGCGCCGGTTTCTGCGATCGCGCTCATCGTTGCGGCCTCTCTCTTGCGTTCGGCGGCGTCGCCGAATTTGCGCAAGGCTAACCGCGCGGCGGCGGGTTGTCAGATGATGCCGTCCCAGACGGCGCGTTCCTCGGCGCGCCAGCGGTGTTCGATGCGCGGGTTGCCGCCCAGGATCACGCGCGCTTTGGTGTTCGCGTCGTAGGCCGGCCAGGCCAGCTCGGGGGTTGAGGGATCGCCGTTGCGGGCGAAGGCGGTCCAGGCGTTCATCACGCAGTCTGCGAGCGCGTCGGCGGCCGGGCCTGCGCCGGCGAACTCGGGCATTCGGGCGTGAGCGCCAAAGGTGAAGGGAATGTCGAGGGCGTGGCAGGAGCCCAGCACGCCACCCAGCATCGGCGACTTCCAGTCGAAGACGTACGAGAATGTCGGCGCGCCCTGCGCCGCCTGCGCATCGGCCATGCGCTCCGAGGCCACCACAAACCACGAGTCTCCTGTGGCCGCGTTCAGAATTGCGGGGGGCGTTGCGGCTTCGCCGCGCCGCGCCCGCGCGTCGCGGTATGTGTCGTAGACGCGCCGCCCGCCGCCGTGGATGCGATCCAGGCCGGCTACGGCTTCGTCCTCGGTGGGCGGCGCAGCGCCGGTCAGCGCGCCGAAGAGGTTCCACTCTTCGTCCATCGTGCCGATCAGGGTGGAGATATGGCGGGCGCGGCCGGCGGCGATCGCTTCCAGCTGGGATTCGAGCAGGAATTCGCCGTCCACCACCGGCACCGAGCTCGGCTGCGTCGCGCCGTCTCCGAGCGCGCCGGCGGCCTCACTCTCCTGACGCGCCTGCGCCTCCAGAATTGCTGCCAGATCGGCTGCGCGGAGGCCGGCGGCGTCGGCGGGATTGGCGTTGAGATAGCCGATCAGCTGCTCGCCGCTGCGCACGGCCTCGGCCGCCGGCGCGTGCCGCCGCACGCCGCCGCTCTGCACGATGGCGCGCTGAAACAGGCCGTCGGTGAGCGGGGAAGCCATCAGCGAGGCGACGCTGAGGCCGCCCGCGGACTCTCCGAAGATGGTCACGTTGCCCGGATCGCCGCCGAAGGCGGCGATGTTCTCCTGCACCCATTGGAGCGCGGCGACCTGATCGCGCAGTCCGAAATTGGACGCGCCCAGGGCCGGCGCGTGGAGGAAGCCCAGCGCGCCGAGGCGGTAGTTGATCGTGACCAGCACGACGTCGCGCGAGGCGAGCTGCGCGCCGGTGTAATAGGTCTCGCTGCCGGAGCCGATCGTGAGGCCGCCGCCGTGAATCCAGAGCATCACCGGCCGCCGCTGATCGTCCAGCGCCGGAGTCCAGACGTTAAGGAAGAGGCAATCTTCGCTCTGTGTTTGGGGGGCGCCGCCCATCACTTGATCGAGCGCGGCGTTGGCGTGCTGCGGGGCGATCGGTCCGAACTCGCGCGCCGTGCGCACGCCCTCCCAGCCGGGGTGCGGCTGCGGAGCGCGAAAGCGCAGCTCGCCGACGGGCGGCGCGGCGTAGGGGATGCCGCGAAAGACGCGGAGGCCGTCCTCGACCGATCCCTCTACCCGTCCCGCCCGAGTGGTCGCTATCGCGTCCATGATCGCCCTCCTCCGTGCTCCGGTCGGCTGGCAGCTAGGCTAGCTGGGCGGCGCGGCATCGTTGGCAGCGGCATCATTGACAGCGGAAGGTTGAGGCGGAACGCATGACGAGCGAGATCACGGTGGGCGGCACGGGCATTTCGATCGACGCCTTGCAACGGCTCGATCAGCATCTGCTGACGCGCTACATCGAAGCGGAGAAGATCGCGGGCTGCCTGACGCTGATCGCGCGGCGCGGGGAGCTGGCGCACCTTTCGGCGATGGGGATGATGGACCGCGAGCGCGGCCTGCCGATGGCGGAGGACACGATCTTCCGCATCTACTCGATGACCAAGCCGATCACTTCGGTGGCGTTGATGATGCTGTTCGAGCGCGGCGCGTTCCAGCTTTCGGATCCGGTGGCGCGCTTTATTCCGCAGTGGGCGGAGCTACAGGTGATGACCGGCGGGGAGTATCCCGATTACGCGACCGCGCCGCCTGAGCGCCCGATGACGATCCGCGACCTGCTCTCTCACCAGTCCGGGCTGACTTACGGGTTTATGGAGGGCCCGCTGGAGGCCGGTTACTTCAAACACAAGGTGTACCAGGCGGGCACGATGCGCGGGCGCGACCTGCAATCGATGATCGACCGCCTCGCCGAGCTGCCGCTCAAGTTCTCGCCGGGCGACAACTGGAACTACGGCGTGTCGACCGATGTCTGCGGTTATCTCGTGCAGGAGATTTCCGGGCGGCGTTTCGACGAGTATCTGCGGGAGGAAATCTTCGAGCCGCTCGGTATGGAGGATACCGGCTTTTACGTGCCGGCCGAAAAGCAGCACCGCCTGGCGGCCAACTACGAACGCGGCGCGGACAAGCAGCTGCGCCCGCTCGATATCTTCGGCGCCGGCGAGTACTTCGAGGAGCCGACCTTCCTGTCGGGCGGCGGCGGGCTCGTCTCGACCGCGCAGGATTACCAACGGTTCTGCCAGATGCTGTTGAACGGTGGTCAGCTGGACGGAGTGCGCATCCTCGGTCCGAAGACGATCGAGCTGATGACGATGAATCATCTACCCGATGACGATGAGCTCAGCGCTCGCGCGCTGGGCACCTGGAGCGAAACGGCCAACGACGGGGTGGGCTTCGGGCTTGGTTTCGCCGTACTGCTGGATCTGCCGCGCACGCAAAACGTCGGTTCCGTAGGGGAGTACTACTGGGGCGGGGCGGCGAGTACGATTTTCTGGATTGATCCGGCTGAGGAGTTGATCGCGATCTTCATGACGCAGTTCATGCCGAGCGGGACGTTCAATTTCCGGGGGCAGATTAAGCAGCTGCTGTATCCGGGGTTGGTGGGGTGAGTGCATCAGTCACCTGCTAAACTGGGTGCCGCGCGCGATGCGGCAAGGCACAGGAGGCGAGAGATGTCGGTGTTGGACGGAATGGCTCAAGGGAGCGATCGGATGGCTGAGTACCAGCGCGTCGCGTCGGAAGCGAGCCTCAGCTTGAGGAGGAAGACCAAGAAGCTGGAAGCGCTGACCGCCGTTCTCTCGCCCGTGGAGTCTGTGCTGGCGCTTTCGGCTGGAACCGCCGACGGCAACGTTCGCGAAAACTTGCTCGCCCTAACCGACCGTCGCATCTTGATCCTCAAAGACGACCCCGGCGAGGCGGTCTCTCTGGATCTGGGGCGAGTGATGCAGATCACGGCCAAGAGGGGGATGGGCTCCGGTCGGATCGACATCCTTCTGCGAGACATGAGGATGAAAATCTCAGCCGCGCACAATGACAGCGTCGTGCTGTTTGCGCGGCGAGCAGAGGAAGCACGACGGAATCGAATGGAGGATGAACTCGCAGCCGCTGTGCATCCGGATCCAAGCATCGGTCCGGACCAGGCGAACCCAGATCTGCCTCAGAACGCTTATGCCACCGTCCCGCCTCCTCAAGATCACGAGAGGCTTGAAGTCGCAGCGCCAGCACTTAGCCAGCTTGAGGAGTCAGGCGAATCAACAGATGCCTCCACGCTGGCCACAGAAGCGGCCGGCATCCGAGTCAGGTTAGACATCGCTGATGCCGAAGCCATCAGTCGACACGCCAGGGAATACGGCCTCCACGAAAAGAGCATCCGCCAGCGCATCCCGTCGCTTCTGCATGCGCTAGATCTAAATGAGGAGGTGGCGTTCTTGACCACCGGAATAGAAGCTAACAAGGACCTCCTCATCGCCTTGACCGATCGGCGCATCATCTGGTCGGACAAGGGCCTAGAACAAACCAACGCGGTCGATCTGGCCGAACTGAGCGCTATCAGTGGGCAGACCGGCTGGAGCGGGACGGGCCGCATACTCGTCGATTTCGGCGAGCATCACCGCAAATTCGGTGTAGTCCCGAACAAGACGATCGATCCGTTCGTGGCCTTGACGCGGTACGCGGCCTCTGCACTCGAAGCGCCAGCCACAGGAGCAGCCGGCGTCCGAGTCGGGTTAGACATCGCTGATGCCGCAGCCATCAGTCGACACGCCTGGGAATACGGCCTCGGCGAAGGGACCATTCGCCAGCGCATCCCGTCGCTTCTGCATGCGCTAGATCCAAATGAGGAGGTGGCGTTCTTGACCACCGGAGTAGAGGCCAATAAGACCGTCCTCATCGCCTTGACCGATCGGCGCATCATCTGGTCGGACAAGGACCTGGAACAAACCAACGCGATCGATCTGGTCGAACTGAGCACTATCAGTGGGCAGACCGGCCGGTTAGAGTCGGGGGATATACTCGTCGATTTCGACTGGCATCGCCGCAAATTCGGCTGGGTTCCGAACAAGACGATCGATCCGTTCGTGTCCTTGACGCGGGACGCGGCCTCTGCACTCGAAGCACCCGCGCTCAGCCAGCTTGAGGAATCAGGCGAATCAACAGATGCCTCAACGCCGGCCACAGAAGCGGCCGGCATCCGAGTCAGGTTAGACATCGCTGATGCCGAAGCCATCAATCGACACGCCAGGGAGTACGGCATCCGCGAACGGATCATCCACCAGCGCATCCCGTCGCTTCTGCATGCGCTAGATCATCTAAATGAGGAGGTGGTGTTCTTGACCAGCGGACGACATGCTACCGGAGACGTCCTCATCGCCTTGACCGATCGGTACATCATCTGGTCGGACAAGGGCCTGGAACAAACCAACGCGATCGATCTGGTCGAACTGAGCACTATCAGTGGGCAGACCGGCGGGTTAGGGTCGGGGCATATACTCGTCGTTTTCGACGGGCATCACCGCAAATTTGATGTAGTCCCGAATGAGACGATCGATCCGTTCGTGGCCTTGACGCGGGACGCGGCCTCTGCACTCGAAACGCCAGCCACAGGAGCGGCCGGCATCCGATTCAGGTTAGACATCGCTGATGCCGAAGCCATCAGTCGATACGCCAGGGAATACGGCATCCAGGAAGGGACCATCCGCCAGCGCATCCCGTCGCTTCTGCATGCGCTAGATCCAAATGAGGGGGTGGTGTTCTTGACCACCGGAGTAGAGGCCAATAAGACCGTCCTCATCGTCTTGACCGATCGGCGCATCGTCTGGTCGGACAAGGACCCACAACAAACCAACACGATCGATCTGGTCGAACTGAGCACTATCAGTGGGCAGACCGGCCGGTTAGGGTCGGGGCATATACTCGTCGATTTCGACTGGCATCGCCGCAAATTTGATGTAGTCCCGAATGAGACGATCGATCTGTTCGTGGCCTTGACGCGGGACGCGGCCTCTGCGCTCGGAGCGCCAGCCACAGAAGCGGACCGCACAGTAACGCCATTCAAGCCAGTTGCGATCAAAGAGCTGAGCGATCAAGACCGCGCGGATGTGTACCGCCGGCTCGCGACCGAGATTGGCGACAGCAGGCTCATGACCCGAGGTGAGCTTGATCACCTGCCGACAGTCATGATGCCTGATGAACTCCTTTTGTGGTTCGCCTCAGGAGAACTACAAAGCACTGGTAAAGAGCAACGTACGGGTGGTTTCGCGCTCGTCGCCCTCACGGATCGTCGCATCCTCATTCTCGACAAGAAGTTCCTTGCGGGTATTCAGACCATTGCCATCGATCTTGATCGTGTCAACTCGATCACTGGCGACACCGGGCTTTTTTTCGGCAATGTGAAGATCCAGGACGGCGGCGACGAACGTAAAGTTGGACTGATCAGGAACGACACAGTTCAACCATTCGTCGCTCGTGTGCAAGAGGCGATCCAACAACGAAAGCAGCACCTTCACGACCAACAAGCTGCGGCCATCGCAGCAGCATCGGCGCCAACGACCGCGCCGCCCGCCGCCGTCAATGTCGCTGACCAGCTAGAGAAGCTGGCCTCGCTGATGGAGCGTGGCATCCTCACGCCCGAGGAGTTTGCGCAGCAGAAAGCGAAGCTGCTTCAGGGGTAGCTCGGCGGGAGTCGCCTGAGCTTTGCTCCGATGGTGAGCACTCTCTTGGTCGCTGTCGCAGGGAGGGGTGTGAGAGACCGGGTGGCGCGACAGAGCGCGCGTGTGAGAGTACCGGTCAGTGGCGTTCTCCGCCAACGGGGCAACACGGATCGGTTTATGCTCCGAGTCTGTAGGCCGCCGGCCCGAACTGTGAGGAACCACGGTGACCACCCAAACGCTCGCGAACGAATCACTACTTGACGGCAGCGCGCTGCTCGATACGCTCGCGCTGGAGCAGAGCGCCGTCACTCTCGATCTGGAGGCCGCGACTATCCTGGCCAGGATTTTCGAGCGTGGCCATGCCACCTGTGAGGATCTGGCGGACTGGCTGGAAGCGCCTGAAGAGTGGATCGCCTTCTCACGCCTGCAGCGTGCGCGTCTGCTCTACGACGCGGGCACGGAGTTCACCGTTTCACCGGCGGGGCGTCAGCTCATCCAGAGACTGCTGAATGAGAGCGACGGGGAGTGACCGAAGGTCGCTCGCGCATTGAGCGAGATGTTCAGAAGCGAGTCAGTGTGCGCCGTGCCATCGAGGAGTCGGTGGCGCTGGAGGTCACGTTGCTTGGCGACGGGAGAGGGATGCCGGAGTACCAGAAGCGCTTGGAGTTGCGAGACCGCCTGAAGCGACATCGTTTCGTCGCGAATGTCGCGATCCCAGAGATCTTGCATGACGACAATCCGGAGGCGACACCCGACGAAATCGAGATGAGCGCCATTGAGCAGGCCGACGTCGTGCTCTGCCTTGAGGGGCCGCGGCGAGCGCCGCTTGGCCTCTACACCGAAGCGCGCCTCTATTTCGACAGATCGAAGCCGGACAAGTGGTACCGGTGTCGGCCGACGGAGCGAGCCGACTCGACGGGGGAAGACGCGTTGATCGCCGCCTTGGCCGGCGATCCGCTCATGCGCATTGAGACGTTCAACTACGATCCAAAGGAGTGGGAGGAGTGTGGGCGCATCACCGCCGAGTGCATGCGGCGCATTGAGCTCATGGCAGCGCGAGAGATAGACCGGCACGTCGCCCAAGCGGAGTGACGAGCAGCGTGGGGACGACCGCCGCGATTGGGTAGACTGTGCGGGAATGCGCTGTGTGGATGGAGGCTGCTGTGCCTGAGATGCCTGACGCTTTGCCGATGTATGACCAGCTGCCCTATCGGGAGAGGAATCCGGCGAAGACGGCTTGGGGGTTGTTTGGGGATGATGACCAGGTGGGGATGTTCAACCTGCAGACGCCGGAGCGGATTGTGCAGGCGGCTCAGCTGGTGCGGAAGGGGGCGATGTTCCCGATGAATTGGGATCAGTCGCAGCCTTCGCCGCCGCTCTACAACCGGGGGGCGGTGCGGCACACGGTGATGCGGCGGGCGGGCTTTGGGCACCACGGCGACGATGTGCTGGACAATCTCTACACGCAGCAGTCGTCGCAGTGGGACGCGCTGACGCATGTGGGGGATTTCGAGCACGGCTTCTGGGGCGGGGTGACGAACGAGTGGCTGATTGAGAACCGCGACAATCCCAAGCTGGGGATCGAACACTGGGCGCGGCGCGGGATCGCGGGGCGCGCGGTGCTGCTGGACCTCGGCCGCTGGTATGAGGCGCAGGGGCGGCCGCTGCCCTTCGACGAGACGTTCCGCATCCCCGTCGACGATGTGGAGGCCTGCCGCGCGGCGCAGGGGGTGGAGTTCCAGGTGGGCGATGTGGTGCTGATTCGGCTGGGCTGGATTTCGTGGTACGAGCAGCAGGGGATGGGCGTGAAGCAGGCGCTCGCGCAGATGCCCAACCTGGCCTTCCCGGGGCTGGCCTGCGCGGAGGAGATGGCGGCCTACTGGTTTGACCATCATGTTGCGGCGCTCTGCTCCGACAACCCGGCGCTGGA
This sequence comes from uncultured Dehalococcoidia bacterium, assembly GCA_958295515.1. GTDB lineage: Bacteria > Chloroflexota > Dehalococcoidia > Bin125 > Bin125 > CATQGW01. The sequence continues at coordinate 252,060 of CATQGW010000001.1, forward strand.
AGCCTGGCCGCCGCCGAACTTTGCGGACCCCGACGGCTTCCTGCACCACTGGATCATCGGCCGCTTCGGGATGGCGATCGGCGAGATGTTCGTGCTCGATCAGCTCGCCGACGACTGCGCCGAGGACGGGGTCTACGAAAGCTTTTTCGCCGCGGCGCCGCTCAATGTGACCGGCGGTACGGGCAGCCCGCCCAACGCGCTGGCGATCAAATAGGCAAGCAGGAGAGCGCGCGCAGCACAGCCGCGAGCCGGAACGGGAGCAGGACCGCGCGTATGCCGGACACGCAGATCGAAGTCGTGCAGGGCGATATCGCCGCGCAGGACACCGAGGCCATCGTCAACGCCGCGAACAACCATCTCTGGATGGGCGCGGGCTCGGCCGGCGCAATTGTGCGCGCGGGGGGGCGCGAGATCGAGGATGAGGCGATCCGCCAGGGGCCGATCGCGGTGGGGGAGTCGGTCGTCACCGGCGGCGGCAGGCTGCCCGCGCAGCATGTGATTCACGCGGCGGCGATGGGGCAGGATCTGTCCACATCGGAAGAAAACATCCGCGCCGCGACGGACAGCGCGCTGCGCCGCGCGGAGGAGCTGCAGATCGCGTCGGTTTCTTTCCCGGCGCTGGGCACGGGGGTGGGCGGCTTTCCGCTGGACCAGGCGGCAAAAATCATGATCGGCGTGGCGCGGCGGCATTCGGGCGGGCAGCGCTCGGTGCGCATGGTGCGCTTTGTGCTGTTCGACGAGGCGGCTTTCGCCGCATTCCGCGCCGCGGCGGACGCCGACGGAGAAGGGGAAGGTTCGGAATCATGAGCCGAAAAATTGAGTCCTGCACGCTCGAGGTGCGCGAGGGCGCGGAGTGGCGCGCCGTGACCGCGCTGAGCGACGCGGAATGGACGGGCTTTGCGCCGGCGGGCTGCGGGGTCGATCAGGGCCGAGTGATCGCGGTGCCCGCCGAGCCGCAGCATGCGATCCTGGACCCCAACGCGCCGGATCGCGACTTTCGCCTGATTCACCCCGACGGCGAGCCGCTTTTTGCGTTCCTGGGCTACGTTGACGACCGCCGCCCGCGCCCGAAAGGGGCGATCATTCTGGGCATCAGCACGACGCCGGAGCTGCTCGGGGAGTGGACGCAGGAGCTCGCCGCGTCGAGCGGAGACTGACGCTCGGTAGACTGCGGATATGCCCCATTACACCCGATCGGGGGACGACGGCACGACCACGCTGTGGGGCGGCGGGCGGATTCCCAAATCGCACCCGCAGCCTGAGGCCTTTGGAGCGATTGATGAAGCGACCAGCGCGATCGGCCTCGGCCGGGCGCTGGCCTGCGGAGCGCGCACCAACGAGATCGCCGTCGGCCTCCAGCGACGCCTCTATCTGATCATGGCCGAGCTGGCGGTTGCGGCGGGCAAGCCGATTCCCGACGATTTCGCCACTCAGGCCGAGCACGTGACGCAGCTGGAAGCGTGGGCGGCGGAGCTGGAACGGCTGGCGCCGCCGCCGCGCGAGTTTGTGATCCCCGGCGAAGCAGCGGGGGCGGCGGCGCTGGACCTGGCGCGCACTACGGTGCGCCGCGCCGAGCGCGAGACGATCCGTCTGCGCGAGGCTGAACACCCCGTTAACCCGGAGACGCTGCGCTGGCTGAACCGAGCCTCTTCGGTGCTGTTCGACCTGGCGCGCTACGAAGAGGCGGAGGCCGGCCGCCAGAGCCGCCCCGCCGCCGCGCGCGACAACGAGTCCTGAGCGATGGCCGCATGACATCCGAGAGCACTCTGGCCTTCATCTCCGAGGACGCCAGCCTGCAGCTGGCGCGGGTTGATGCGGACGGCGCGTCGACGCCGAAAACGCGGCTGGCCATGGAGCGCGAGGGTCTGCTGTTCATGTGGCCGACCTGGTCGCCCGACGGACAGACGATCGCGGTCAGCGCCAGCTCGCACCGGCGCGACAATCCGCGGCTGGAACTCTGGCGCGTCTCACTCGAGGAGGGCGCGGCGGAGACGATGTATGCGAACCCGCCCGACGCGCGGCAGATCGTCGCGCCGGGGCTGGCGCACTACGTCAATTGGTCTCCCAGCGGGCGGGTGCTGGCGGTGGTCGGCAATGTCGGCAACGGTCTGGCCGCCAGCCTGGTCGCGGAGAGCGGGCGGGTGGAGCCGCGCCGGTTGATCGACGGCGCGCCGCTCTACTTCGCCTGGTCGCCCGACGGGCGCGCGGTGCTGGTGCATCGCGGGGCGCAGCTGCAGCTGCTCGATTTGGCCGCCGACGGAGGCGAACGCCAGCTGCTCCGCGCGCGCGCCTGCTTCCGCACGCCGGTCTGGAGCGTGGACGGCCAGCGCTTCGTCTACGCCGCGCCGCGGGCGGGCGGCGGCTGCACGCTGATCGGCGGCTGGCGCGCCTCGGAAGAGCGCGATGAGCTGCTTGAGGTGGGCGGCGAGGGAAGCGGCGCAAGCGCCAGCGGCGTCGCCTTTGTTCGCGCGCCCGGGCGCAACCGACTGGCGATCCTGCCGCTGCCGGACGGGGACACCGACTCGCTCGGCCTGCTCAGCTACGACCTCGACACGCGCGAGCAGCGCACGCTGAGCGAGCGGCCGGCCAACGCGGTCTGCTGGGCGCCCGACGGCGAATCGCTCTTTGCTTTTGAGCCGATGCCCGGCACGACGCTGATCGCGCTCTCCCGCTACGCCGCCGACGGGCGCTCAGAGCGGCTGGCGCGCTTCCAGCCCAGCGCCGAATTCGCCTCGATGCTCGCCTTCTTCGACCAGTTCGCGCAGTCGCACCAGATCGTCTCGCCGGACGGACGCTGGATCACCTTTTCGGGGCTGGCGCTCTCCAACGGAGGTTCGGGGCGGCGCGGCTTCGGTCCGCAGAACGGCTGCTACATCGTCCCGACCGACGGCTCGGCGGCGCCGCAGCGGGTCGGCGCGGGCAGCATCGGCTTCTTTCCCGGGGCGGGGGTGCGCTGATGGCTTGCCGCACCGATTCGACGCAGCTGCTGCGACGCCACCATCTGCGTGTCACGCAGCAGCGGCTGGCGCTGCTGGAAGCGCTGCGGCACAGCGGCGAGCACGCGACCGCGGTGGACCTGCTCGACCAGGCGCGCGCGGACATCGCCGAGATTGATCCCAGCACCGTCTACCGCACGCTCGGCCAGCTGCGCGACCTTGGGCTCGTCTCGCAGACCGACCTCGGCGCGGGCGAGCGGATCTACCACTGGCGCGGCGACACGCCGCACCATCACCTCGTCTGCACCGGCTGCGGGCAGATCACCGAGCTTCCGCACGATCTGCTGCACAGCATCGCCGACCGCCTGCAGCGCGATTTCGGCTTCCAGGCTGAAATTGACCACTGGGCGGTCTATGGACGCTGCCGCGACTGCGCGGATGACCAGACCGACGGAGCACACTCGTGACCGCCCTCCCCGACGCGCTCTCCCGCCACGCCGCCGCTGTGGAAGCAGAGATGCGCGCCACGGTTGACGCGGCGGCGGCGGGCGGCGGACTGGATCTGCCGATCCACGACATGGCGCGCTACACGCTGGGCTGGATTGACCAGCACGGGCAGCCTGCGCAGGCGGCGGGCAAGCGCGCCCGACCTGCGCTCTGCATGCTTGGCGCGGCTGCCATCTCCGACGATCCCGCTACCCACGCTCGCGCCCTGCACGGCGCGGCGGCGGTGGAATTTGTACACAACTTCTCGCTCGTTCACGACGACATCCAGGATCAGGATGAGCAGCGCCGGGGGCGACCCACCGTCTGGACCATCTGGGGCGTCAGCCAGGCGATTAACGCCGGCGACGCGGTGCGCGAACTGGCTGATCTCGCGCTGCTTCGAGCCCGCAATGCCGGCGCGCCGGCTGAGGCGATCCTCGACGCCGCCGCGCGGCTGAACAGCGCGACGCTGCGGATGATCGAGGGGCAGTACCTCGATCTGACCTTCGAGCAGCGGCTCGATGTTGAGCTTGAGGAATATCTACAGATGGTGGAGCGCAAGACCGGCGCGATGATGGGGGTGAGCCTGGCGATCGGCGCGACTCTGGCGGGCGCGTCCGCGCAGCAGGCCGATGCGCTGCAGCTGGCCGGTCAGCGGCTGGGGCGCTGCTTCCAAATCCGCGACGACTGGCTCGGCGTCTGGGGCGACGCGGCGGCGCTGGGCAAATCGACCGACAGCGACATCCGCCGCAAGAAAAAGGCTTACCCGGTGCTCTGGACGCTGCGCAACGCTCCTGTCGGGGCCCGCGACGCGCTGCTCGATGCCTGGCGGCTTGATGAGCTCTCCGATGAGGATGTGTCGGCTGTCCACTCGCTGCTCGACGAGAGCGGCGCGTCGGAGGCGGCGAACGAGGCCGCTGAGCATGAGTACGAGGCCTTCCGCAGCGCGCTGCTCGACTGCCGACCGCGAGCGCAGGCGGTCGTTGAACTGGAAGCGGTCGCCGCCTTTAGCTTGCAACGGGATCGTTAGCGATGACGGCGGCCGAGGCGCCGGCGGACGCCGACCTGCGCAGGGCGATCGAGCGCGCTCAGGAGTGGCTGCTGGCCGAGCAGGATGCGGCCGGCTTTTGGTGGGGCGAACTGGAATCGAACGCCTCGATCACCGCCGAGTATCTGCTGCTGACTCACCATCTGGGCATCGGGGATCGCGAGCTGTGGAGCGGCATCGCGCGTTACCTGCGCGCGCAGCAGCGCGGCGAGGGGTACTGGGCGCAGTACCTGGACGGCCCGGGCGATATCAGCACCTCGGTGGAGGCCTATTTCGCGCTGAAGCTGGCGGGCGACGATCCGGACGCGCCGCATATGCAGCGCGCCCGCGAGTGGATTCTGGCGCAGGGGGGGATTGCCTCGGCGCGGGTCTTCACCAAAATCTGGCTCGCGCTGTTCGGGCAGTACGACTGGGAACAGCTGCCGGCGATGCCGGTCTGGATCAACCTGCTGCCCAACTGGTTCCCGGTCAATCTGTACGAGTTCGCGTCCTGGGCGCGGGCGACGATCGTGGGGATCACGGTGATCATGGCGCTGCGTCCGACGGCCAACCTGCCGGCCGGGGCGGCGGTGCCGGAGCTTTGGGCGCGGCCGGGCGACCGCGCGCGCTTCGCGGTGCCGCCGCCGCGCAAGCGGCTCTCCTGGGAGAGCGCGTTCATGGCGGTGGACAGCGCGCTGCGCTTCTTGGATCGCAACCACATCCGCCCCTTTGAGCGGCGGGCGCTGGCGCAGGCGGAGCGCTGGCTGCTGGATCGGCAGGAGGCGGACGGCTGCTGGGGCGGGATTCAGCCGCCCTGGGTCTACGCGATTCTGGCGCTGCGGGCGATGGGCTACTCGCTCGATCACCCGGTGCTGCAGCGGGCGCTGCGCGGCTTCGGGCGCTTCACCCACCACGCCGACGACGCCTCGGGCGGGCGCATGACCTGGACCGAGTCCTGCCAGTCGCCCGTCTGGGACACCTGTCTCGCGGCCGTCGGCCTGCTCGACTCCGGCCTCGACCCCCAGCACGACGCGCTCCAGCGCGCGGCTCGCTGGATGCTCGGCGAACAGGTGCTCAGCGGCGGCGATTGGCAGGTCAAGAACCCCGATGTCCCGCCGGGCGGCTGGGCGTTTGAGTTCGACAACGACATCTATCCCGATGTGGACGACGCGGCGGTGGTGATGACTGCGTTGCAGCGCATCCCGCTGCCCGACGCGGCTTCCGAGCGCGAGCTGGCGCTGGAGCGCGGGCTGCGCTGGATGCTCTCGATGCAGAGCGCCAACGGCGGCTGGGCGGCCTTCGATGTGGACAACGATCGGGAATTTCTCAAGTCGATTCCGTTCGCCGATTTCGGCGAGCTGCTCGATCCGCCCACGGCGGATGTCACGGCGCATGCGCTGGAGCTGCTGGGGCTGCTCGGCTACAGCGGCGAATACCCGCCGGCTCAACGGGGCCTGCGCTTTCTCTACGAGCTGCAAGAGTCGGACGGTTCCTGGTGGGGGCGCTGGGGCGTGAACTACATCTACGGGCTCGGCGCGGCGCTGCCGGCGCTGGCGGCGCTGGGCGAACCGATGACCAGCCCGGCGGTGCGGCGCGGCGTTGAGTGGTTAATCCGTCACCAGCTGCCCGACGGCGGCTGGGGTGAAAGCTGCGACAGCTACGCCGATCCCGAGCTGCGCGGCGCCGGACCATCAACGCCCTCGCAGACCGCGTGGGCGCTGATGGCGCTGCTCGCGGCCGGTGAGGCCGAGCACGACGCCGTCGCGCGGGGCGTCGATTACCTGCTCCGCCAGCAGCGCAGCGACGGCACGTGGGACGAGGAGCTCTTCACCGGCACGGGTTTCCCCTCCGATTTCATGATCAACTACCATCTCTACCGCCACTATTTCCCGTTGACGGCGCTGGGGCGCTACGAGCAGGCGACCGCAGCGCGTTAGACTGCGCGGACGAAGCGAGTCGAGCGGAGAGGGGAGGACCGCATGCCGAGCCACAACTTGGACATCGATCTGCGTGAGCTCCCCCTGGACATCTCGCTGGGCGGGCACGACATCCACCTGCGCTCGCTGCAAATCGGCGATGAAGAGGCGCTGCTGGCATTCGGACGCCGCCAGCCGGACAATGACCTGCTCTTCCTCGAGCGCGACATCACCGACCACGACGAAGTCGCCGCCTGGGCCGAAGACACGGACGCCGGCCGGGTGCAATCCTTTGTCGCCTTCGAAGATCAGCAGCTGCTCGGCTACGCGACGATCGAGCGCGGGCACCTGCGCTGGACCCGCCATGTGGCGGAAATCCGCGTGATGGTCGACACCAGCGCGCGCCGGCTCGGTCTCGGGCACGTGCTGCTGGGGATCGCCTTCGAGGGCGCGCTGGCGGCCGACGTCTCCAAGATTGTGGCGCAGATGACGCCGATTCAGGTCGGCGCGCGCAAGCTCTTCGAGGGTCTCGGCTTCGAGGAAGACGCGGTGCTCTCGAAGCATGTCGCGTCGCGCGACGGTGAGCGGCACGACCTCGTGGTGATGCGTTTCGACACGACCCAGCGGCAGGTCTGCGAGGCCTGCGGGCAAGCGGTGCTGACGCTGATTCCGCTGGCCGGCCGGCAGCTCTGCTGGTCCTGTTACGAGCTCGAAGATGTCGAGATGGGGGCCGGCTAACGCCCCCCACCAGATGGGCAGAAAGGCTGCATCATGGCCGAACGCCGCGACCACACCTACAAGATCATCGAACTGGTCGGCTCCTCCCCCGACGGGGTCGATACGGCGATCCGCAACGCCATGGAGCGCGCCGGCGAGACGATCAAAAACATCGACTGGTTCGAGGTGCGCGAGATCCGCGGGGCGATGAACGAGGGCGAGATCGGCTGGTTCCAGGTCAAGCTCGGCGTGGGCTTCCGCGTGCTGGACCCCGCCGATCTGACCGACGACTAGCGCATTCGCGCCCGCCAACCGCGCGATGGTCGCCGCAGAACTCGCCGCCGCCGATCTGCCCAGCGCGCAGCGCTGGTGCGAGCGCTACAGCCGCGAGCACCAGGAAAACTTCACTGTCGTCTCCTGGTTTTTGCCGCGCGAACTGCACGCGCCGATGTTCGCGGTCTACGCCTTTTGCCGCTACACCGACGATCTCGGCGACGAGGCGGAGGGCGACCGGCTGGCGTTGCTCGACGAGTGGGAGACGGAGCTGCGCAGCGCGTTCGGAGGATCGCCCAGGCATCCGATCAGCGTCGCGCTCGCCGATCTCGCTGAGCGCAAGCCGCTGGAGCCGGAGCCGTTTCTGCGGCTGATCGAGGCGAACCGCCTGGACCAAACGAAAACGCGCTACGCCGATTTTCAGGAGGTGTTGGGCTACTGCGAACTCTCGGCCAATCCTGTGGGGGAGATGGTGCTGGCGCTCTGGGGGATCACCGACACGGAGCGGCGGGCGCTCTCCGACGCCACCTGCACCGCGCTCCAGCTGGCCAACCACTGGCAGGATGTGCGCCGCGACTGGCAGGCCGGGCGGCTCTACCTGCCGCTCGAAGACTTGCAGCGCTTCGGCGTGAGCGAGGAGCAGCTCGCGGAGCAGATTGCCGAGCGGCGCGGCGGCCGCGCCTTCCGCGAGCTGATGCGCTTCCAGGTGGACCGCGCCGAGGCCTATTTCCGGCGCGGCGAGGCGCTGGTGCGTCTTGTGCCCCGCGAGCTGGCTGTGGATCTGCGCCTCTTTTCGGACGGCGGGCGCGCGGTGCTGCGGGCGATCGCGGCGCAAGACTACGATGTGCTGGCCGCCCGCCCGCGCGTGGGGAAGGGGCGCCGCGCCTGGCTCGCGCTCCGCGCCGCCGCCGCGCTCAAGCTGGGATAGCGCTCCCATGCCGTCGGACATTGACCGCGCCTATGACCGCTGCCGCCGCTTCGCGCGCCGTCGCGCGACCAACTTCTACCTCGCCTTCTCGGTGCTGCCCGAGGACAAGCGCCGTGCGATTTACGCCGCCTACGCCTTCTCCGGCACAGCTGACGATGCGGTGGACGACGCCGGCAGCGAAGCCGAACGGCGCGCGGCGCTGGATGACGCGCGCCGAACGCTGGCCGCCGCCTACGAGGGCGGCGGCGCGGAGGACGACTGGCTGGCGCTGGCACTCGGCGACGCCGCCCAACGCTTCGCGATTCCCCGCGAGCACTTCGAGGAGTTGCTGGTCGGCATGGAGCAGGATCTCGTGCAAACCCGCTACGAAACGTACGCAGAGGTCGAGCAGTACTGCTACCGGGCGGCCTCGGTGATCGGGCTGATCTGCATTGCGATCTTTGGATACGACGAGCAGGACGCGGAAGAAGTGACGGAACGTGCGATCGCGATGGGCAAGGCGCTGCAAATCACCAACATTATGCGCGATATCGCGGAGGACGCGGAGCGGGACCGGATCTATCTCGCGCAGGAAGATTTGGCGCGGCACGGCTACAGCGAAGCGGATCTGTTCAACCAGGCGCGCAGCCCTGAATTTCGGGCGCTGATGGCGGAATATGCGCAACGCGCCTACGCCTGCTACGAGCAGGGGCGTCCGCTGCTCAAGCTGCTGCACGGCCCGCGCAGTCGGATGTGCTGCAACGGGCTGCAGGGCGTCTACCGCGGCATCCTGGACGCGATTGTGGCTGCCGATTACGACGTCTACAGCGGCCGCGTTGGCGCTTCCAAGGTGCAGCGCGTTGGGCAACTCCTGAGCCTTTGGGGGCTTGGCGCTCTGCCTAATCGGATTCGGCCGTCGTAACCGCCTTGAGCGGGAAGCTCTGTGGCGGGGCTTTGGAGGTTGGACGGCGAGATACCCGCGGCGGAGCGCGGGTATGACGGAGGCGGAGCGCGGGTATGACGGAAAGGGGGAGTGGGTGTGACGGAAGGGGGGTGGGTATGGCGGGGGGAGGGTTAGTCGTTGAAGGGGGTGCGGTTTTGGGGTTCCAGGCTGCTGCGGGCGTTGCCGGTGGCGAGGCGGAGGAAGTAGAGCAGTGCGCCGACGAAGGCTACGCCGATCAGGATCGCGACCGTCCAGAGCACCAGGCCTTGCGAGGACTTGGTCTCGGAGGCTGCTGCGCTCGGGGCTTCCAGGCCGGCGATCGTGGGGTTCACGGTGAAGGTGTAGCTGCCGCGCACCTGGTCCAGCCCGCCGCCGGCGGTGGAGAAGAGCACCGAGTAGCGCACTTCCAGCTCGCCCTCGGCGTGGCCCTCGAGCGGCACGATCAGCGTGCGCGTGCTGTAGGTGGAAACCGTTGCCTCGCCCGAGTCGACGCGGTGGCCCGCTTCATCGAGCACCTCGACATGGTGCGCGTCGCGCAGCAGCGCCAGGCCGCGGTCGAACGTGAGCACCACGTTGTGGGGCGTTTCGGCGGTGACGCCGTCGGGATGCGGCTCGGCCTGGATCAGCTCCTCGCTGCTCAGCGAGGTCAGAGTCAGCGCGGACAGCGCGAGCGCCAATGCCAACACCGCCGCGCCGCGCATCAGCAATCGTCGCATTGTTCCGCGCCTCCAAAGGGAGATGCTACGAAGCGGCGTGCGCAGGGGCAAGGCGCGCGCTAGACGTAGACGCGGCGCACGCGGGGAGCGATGCCGGTGAGCACTTCGTAGGAGATCATCCCGGCCTGCTGAGCCAGGTCCGCCGTGCGGATTCGCTCATCGCCGTCCTGCCCGATCAGCGTCGCCGCGTCGCCCTCGACCGCGTCCGGGATATCGGTCAGATCGATCATCGTCATATCCATGCCGATGGTTCCGGTGATCGGGGCGCGTCGGCCGCGCACCAGCATTTCGGCGCGGTCCCAGAGCGAGCTGCGCAGGCCGTCGGCGTAGCCCACGCCGACGACGCCGATTCGCGAGTCGCGCTGCGCCGTCCAACGCCCGCCGTAGGAGACTGATGCGCCGGCCGGGACATTGCGGACGGCCAGCAGCGGCGCGCGCCAGGAGAGGGCGGGACGCAGCTCGCAGGCGGCGTCGGCGAAGGGCGGCTCGCCGTAGAGCGCGATGCCGGGGCGCACCAGCTCCAGCGCCATTTCGGGGAAGCGCAGCATGGCGGCGCTGGCGGCGGCGTGGCGCAGCGGCGCGCCGATCTGGTCGGCGGTTTCGAGGAAGCGGGCGAAGGCTGCGCGGGTTGGCGTCGGATCGGCGTTCGCGGCGCTGGGGAAATGTGTGTACACGCCCTCGAGCCGGAGCGAGTCGTGGGCGCGCAGCTCGTTGGCGAGCGCGAGCGCCTCCGCCGCCTCCAGCCCCAGACGTTGCATGCCGCTGTCGAGATTGAGATGCACTGCGGTGCGGCGGGCGGCGGCCTGTGACGCCTCGGCGCACTCGCGCACTTCGTTGATGCTGCGCAGGGAGACGGTCAGGCCCAGCTGCACCGCCGGCTCAGCGCCGCCGCGCGGCAGCGGTCCGAGCAGCAGGATCGGCGCTTCGATCTTGGCCTCGCGCAGTGCGGCGGCCTCGCGCAGCGCGAAGACGCAGAGTCGTTCTGCGCCGCCCTCGAGGGCGGCGCGGGCGACCGCCGCCGCGCCGTGCCCGTAGCCGTCCGCTTTGACCACCGCCGCGACCGCCGCGCCGCCGGCGATGCGGCGCAGCACCGCTGTGTTGCGGCGCAGTGCGGCCAGATCGATCTCCGCCCAGCTGCCCTCGTCAGTCGTTGCAGTCACGCCCCGCTCCGAACCGCCCCGGCGCCCGAATCGACGCTAGCACAGCCGGCCTCGCCGTAAGGCGCTATCCTCAGTGGTGGCGGGGCTTCCTTGAGCGGCTGCATCTCATCGCAATCCCACGACCGACCCTCCGGCTGGCGATCTCGGCGCTGTTCGGCCTCTGGCTGCTGACGCTGGCTGCCTGCGGCGGCGACGATCCGCCGCCGGTTCAGCAGGAACAGGCCGCGCCGCCGCCCGTTCAGCAAGCGCCGCCGCCGGCGCGGCAGCAGGCGCAACCCGCGCCCGCCGCGCCGCCGCCGGCGCGCGAGAGCCGCAGCCCGGCGCAGCTGCTGTTGGCCGAGGCCGACGCGCTGGAGCGCAACGGTTTCTGGGAAGACGCGCTGTCGAGCCGCGAGCGGGCGCTGGCGAGTCCCGGCGGGCTGGCTGAGGGTGAATATCCGGCCGGGCAGCTTGATCAGGCGCGGCTGCTGCTCAGGCTGGAGCGCGCGGCCGAGACCGACGAACTGCTGCGCGGCATCGCTGCGGACAACTTGCCTGATGATCTCGCCCAGCTACACGCGCTGCTCAGCGCTCGGGCTGCGCTGGCGCTGGACGAGCCCGGCCCGGCGCTGGAGGCGTTCGATCGCTATCTCGCGCTCAGCGGTCCGGCGCGGGCGTACATCAATCTCGAACGCGCCCGCGTCCTGGAACGTCTGGGGCGGCTCGACGACGCCCGCCACGCTGCGGACCGGGCGGCGGCGCACCCCTCGCTGCCGGGCGTGCTGCGGCGCAGCGCGAACTGGTTCGCCGCCACGCTGCTGGACGACCAGGGCGACGCGGAGGCGGCGATCAGCCGCTATGAGGAGGCGATCGAGGCCGCGCCCTGGGAGGGGCATCCCGACATTCCGGCGGCGATCGCGCGGATCGCGGCGCTCAGCGCCGAGTTGGGCGACACGGAGACGGCGGAGGCGGGCTGGCGCAGGTTGGTGAGCGAATTTCCGCGCCGCGCAGAGGCGCTGACTGCGGTCGAACAGCTGCGCAGCCGCGGCGCGGCGGCCGACCCGCTCGCGGCGGGCCTCGTCTACTACCGCCACGGCCAGTTCGGGGCTGCCCGCGAGCGGATGATCATCGTGCTCAGCGATCCGCCGAGCACTGCGGAGGCGATGGCGGCGGAGTACTACATCGCGGCGATGAACGAGGATCTCGGTGATCCGGACAGCGCGATCCTCGGCTACCTCGCGGCGGTGGAGCGTGATCCGTCGCAGGCGCTCGCCGCCGACGCGCGCTGGTGGGCGGCGGAGCTGCTGGAGGCGCGCGGCGAGAGTGCGGAGCAGCTCTATCTCGAACTGTTTCAGCAGAAGCCGCTTTCGCGCTTCGCGCCGGACGCGGCGGCGCGGCACGCGATGTATGCGCTCGAGCGGGAGGAGTGGGACGAGGCGGCGCAGCGCTTCCGCGATGCGGCCAACGGCGGCGCGGACTATTGGTCGCTGGTTGAGCGCCAGCGGCTGCTGCTCTGGAGCGGCATTGCTTATCAGCAGGCGGGCGACGAGGCCAACGCGCGGCTGACCTGGGAGCGGACGATCAATCTGTCGCCGGGCGACTGGTACGCGCTGCGCGCCGCCGCCTGGCTAGGTCTGCCCGCGCCCGCGCTGGACGCCGCGCTGGTGGCTGACGAGTGGCTGGCCGAGCGGGCCGGCGCCCAACCCGAAGCGATCGCGCTGGATCCCACGCAGTGGGACGCGGCGCGGCAGCTGCGCCGCGCCGGCTACGACGATGCCGCCGACGCGCACTTCTTCCGCTGGGTCGCCGACTACGAGGGCGAGCCCTGGCCGCTGTTGGTGATCGCCCGCTCACTGAGCGCGGTGGGCGAGACCAGCGCCGCGGCTGCGGCCGCGGCGGCCTGTCTGCGCGCGGTTGAGGCCGGCTGGTGGGAAGCGCCGGCGGCGATCCTGCGCTTCGCCTACCCCACGCCGTGGTTCGATCTGGTCGCGCCCACGGCATCCGGCGAGGGCGTCGATCCGCTGTTGTTCTACGGCCTGATTCGGCGCGAGAGCCTCTACGACCCCGATGCGCGCGGTCTGGCCGGCGAGATCGGCCTGACGCAGGTGATTCCGCCGACGGGCGCGGACATCGCGCAGGCGCTGGGCGAAGAGCACGACCATGAGCGGCTGGCGCGTCCCGAGACCTCGATTCGCTACGGCTCGTGGTATCTGGGCGCGCAGCTGCGGGGCTTCGACGGTGTGACTACGATCGCGCTCTCGGCCTACAACGGAGGGCCGGGCAACGCGGCGCGCTGGCTGAATGCGGCGGCGGCGGCAATCGCGGTGCTGCCCGAAGCGGCGCTGCCGGATGCGTTCTTGGCGGCGATGGATTTCCCGGGCACGAAAACGTATGTGCGCACTGTGATGGAGGCGTGGACGATCTATCGGGCGTTGGCGGCGGCGGAGCAGTAGGGCTGTGCGCGGCCTTGCTGCCGGGCACGGCGAGATACCCGCGGCAAGCGCGGGTATGACGGAGATTGGCAAGGGTGGGTATGGCGGATTTGGCGGGGTGGGGATGGGCTTGCTTGCCGCTGGTGGGGGGCGGCGTATACTGACGGTCCAAACCTGCATCCAGATCCACCAGCAGGGATAGTGCGCCCTGGTTCGTGTGGGGGAGATCTCATGCCGAAACGCACGTACCAACCCAAACGGATTCCGCGGAAGCGCGAGCACGGCTTTCGCAAGCGGATGGCGTCGCGCGGCGGCCGAGCCGTGCTGAAGCGCCGCCGCCTGCGCGGGCGGAAGCGGCTGACTGTCGTCTGAGCGCTACATCCGTCTCCGGTGCAACGCGATCAACGCCTGCGCGAGCGGCGGGATTTTGATGCCGTCTTTCGCGACGGTGTCCGGCTGTCTCGCGGGGTGCTCACGCTGCGCGCGCGGGCGCGCGGCGACGACGGGCCGGGGCGCTTCGGCTTCGCGGTCAGCTCGCGGCTCGGCGGCGCGGTGGTACGCAACCGGATCAAACGCCGCCTGCGCGAATCGGCCCGCCGCAGCGATGCGCCCGGTCTCGATCTCGTCGTGACCGCCCGCGACGGCGCTCAGCAGGCCGATTTCCAGACGCTGCACGAATCGCTCAGCGAGCTGATCCGTCTGGCCGTCCAACGCAGCCGCACAGGAGGCGGCGGCGACCGATGAATTCGCATCAACACCCCACGCTTTCGCCGCCGGCGCGCCTGCTGATTGCGGCGCTGCGCGGCTATCAGGCGTGGCTTTCGCCGCTCTTCGGGGCGCTCGGCGCGCACTGCCGCTTTGAGCCGTCCTGCTCGCAATACGCGGTCGATGCGGTGCAGGCGCGCGGTCCGCTGCGCGGCCTCGGGCTGGCGCTCTGGCGGCTGCTGCGCTGCAACCCCTTCCATGCGGGCGGCTACGACCCGGTGCTCGCCGCCGCCGCCGACAAGCAGACCGAGCGGCCGGGGACGCGGTGTTTCACGTGAAACGCCGCCGCCTGCTGCTGCTGCCGATTCTGCTGCTGGTTCCCTTGCTGATCGCCTGCGAGATCGCCGACGCGCCCGACGGTTGGGCCGCGCCCACCGCTGATCCGAACGAATCCGAGACCGTCCTGCTGCCGACCGGCGAAGGGCGGGTGGTGGCGATCGACCTGTTGAGCAGCAACGCCCGCTGGCAATTCCCCAGCGAGGACGACACCTTCACGGGGCTCGACGGCGAGCTCGATCCCACGGCGTTCTACGCCAACCCGGTCTGGTCGGACTACACCAACGAATGGCTGATCGCGGAGTACGACCAGGGCGTGCTGTACGGGATTCACCCGCGCGGCGACAGCGCGCGGGTGGTGTTCAGCGCCGCCGAACTGTTCGACGAGGCGCGAATCGTCGCCGACCCGCTGCTCGATCCCCAGAATCCCGAGCTCGTCTACCTCGTGACCACGGACAACCGCGTGCATGCGGTCAACATCGAAATCCCGCCCGCCGGTGTCGATGATCTGGTCTGGACCTGGCAGGGCGAGTCGGAGCATCCGATCTGGGGCTCGCCGGCGCTGGTCGAGAGCGACGACGGGCGTGTGTTGGTGGTCGGCGGGCTGGGCGGACAGCTGACGGCGCTGCGGCTCGACGGGGAGGAGGCGGGCGAGGTCGCCTGGACGCGGCGGCTCGGCTCGGGCATCGCCTCTGCGCTGCTGGCGCACGAGGGGCGGCTCTACTTCGGCGCGTTCGACCGCACCTTCTACGCGTTGGACCCGCGCGGCGGCGACACGATCTGGTCCGCGCAGGGGAGCAACTGGTTCTGGTCCACGCCGCTGATCGACGAGGGCGTGGTCTACGCGGCCGATCTCGACGGCGACCTCTACGCCTGGGACGCGGCCAGCGGCTTTCCGCGCTGGGACACGCCTTACGCAGCGGGCGAACGCATCCGCGCACAGCCGATCGTGGTGCGCGGCGACAGCGGGGCGACGATCGTACTGATCTCGCGCGACGGCGTGGTGCATCAACTCGACGCGGCGACGGGCGTCAGCCTCTGGCGCAGCTCGGAGCTGGTCAACGACGACGTGCTAGCCGACGCGCTGTACCGCGACGGTCAGATTTACATCAGCAACGAATCAGGGCGGCTCTTCAGCGTGGTGCTCGGAATCAACGCGGCCACGCAGATTTACCCACGTCAGGACGGCTAGCGGGCGATGATCGACTTCATTTGGAACGACATCATGATCAACCCGATCATGAACGGGTTGATCATCATCGCCAACGCGCTTGGTGACAATTTCGGGCTGGCGATCATCGCCTTCACCGTGATCGTCCGAGCCGTCACCTACCCGCTGACGCTGCGGCAGCTGCGGGCGACGCGGGCGATGCAGGTGATGCAGCCGCAGATGCAGGCGGTGCAGAAGAAGTACAAGGATCCGAAGCGCCGCCAGGAAGAGATGATGAAGCTCTACCGCGAGGCGGGCTTCAATCCGCTCGGCTGCCTCTGGCCGATGCTGGTGCAGCTGCCGGTCTGGATCGCGCTCTACCAAGTGATCCGCCGCACGCTGGGCGACACGCCCGAGCAGCTGCTGGCGCTCTCCGCGCGGCTCTACGACTGGGGCTACATCACCCAGGCGATCCCGCTGGACCGCGATTTCCTCTTCCTGGACCTCGGCGCGCGCTCGTTTCAGCAGAACCTGCCGCTGGCGATCATCGTCGCGGTGACCGCGTTCATTCAGCAGAAGCTTTCCACGGCGCGCACCTCAACGGGCGACGAGCGGGCGCAGTCGACGACGCGGATGATGCTCTGGCTGTTCCCGATCATGTTCGGCTGGTTCACGTTCCAGGTGCCGGCCGGGCTGGGGCTCTACTGGGTGGCGACAAGCGTGTTCACGATCATCACCTCGTACTACTACTACTTCTACCGCACGCGCGAGCCGTTCTCGTGGCGCTGGCTGATTTCGCTGGAGCCGCTGCCGGCCGCTACTTCCGCGACGGGCGCGCGCGGCAACGGCGCAGCGCCCGCCCCGGCCGGCTCCCGCGACCGACGCGATTCGCGCGATGATCGCGATGACGACGACGACGCTGAGCCGATTGAAGCCGAAGCGGATGTTTCCGAAAACGGTGAAACCGCTCCCGCGCCGCGCTCGCGCGGCTCGACCAGCGCCGCCCGACGACGGCGGCGGCGGCGCAGAGCCGGCCGCAGCACACGATGAGACGATGGCGACCCACACTCCCGCCCCTACCTGCATAGTGGAAAGATGCGACTGATGGCAGACGAATCGATTGAAGCCTCCGGACGTACGGTGGACGACGCGGTGCAGCGCGCGCTGAAGCGGCTCGGGCTCTCGCGCGCCGAAGTCGATGTCGAGGTGCTCTCGGAGGGCCGCAGCGGCATTCTGGGAATTGGCAACGCCAACGCCACGGTGCGGGTCACGCCGAAGCCGGGCGCGGTGGCCAGCGCCGAGCCGTCGCGCGGACGGGCGCCGCTGCCGCGAATCGACGACTACGCGGATCCGCAGGAGCTCGAACCCGGGCAGGGCCGCGGGAGGCGCGGATCGCAGCGCCGGGTCGTCAACCGCTCGTCCGATGAGGACGAGTCCGAGGCGGTGCAGCCCGACCACCGCCGACGCGGGCGGCCGCGCGAAATTCTCAACCGCCCCGGACGCGGCAACGGCGGCGCCACGCCGCCGCCGCGCCAGCGGGACCAGCGCGAACGCTCGCGCTTCGAGCCGCGCGAGCGGCAGCCGGTGCGCAGCGAGCCGCGCCCGCCGATCCCGCCCTTTGAGCTGCTCGCGGATCCGGACTTCGAGCCGCCCTCGGATCCGCGCCAGTTCGCGGCCGAACTGCTGACCGACATCATCCACCTGATGGGCTTCGACGTGATCGTCGAGGTGCGCGATCCGGCGACGCCGATGGACGGCCTCAACCACTCGATCGCGGTGCTGGATGTGCGGCCCAAGCCGGGCGACGATCTGGGGCTGCTGATTGGTCGGCACGGCTCGCATATCGCGGCGCTGCAGTATGTGATCAACGTGATCCTCAGCCACTCGCTGGACGGCAACAACCCGATCACGGTGGACATTGACGGCTACAAGCGCCGCCGCGAGGAAGCGCTGGAGGAGATCGCGCAGCGCACCAGCGCGGAGGTGCGCGACTACGGCGAACCGGTCGAGCTCAGCCCGATGTCCGCCGCCGAACGTCGGATTATCCACCTGCTGGTCCAGGATGATCCCGAGCTGACCACCGAATCGATCGGCGACGGCGCCTCCCGCCGCGTGCGGATCGTCTACCGTGAGGACGCCTGAGCCGCCTTCGCGTGCAGCCGATGGGGAGTGTCCGACGATGACCATCGTCGCGATCGCGAACCAGAAAGGCGGCGTGGGCAAGACCACGACCGCGGTGAACCTCGCCGCCGCGCTGGCCGAACGCGGCGTCCGCGTGCTGCTCGTCGATGTCGACGCGCAGGGCAACGCGGCCAGCGCGCTGGGCGCGCCGCGCGGGGTGCGGCCCAACATCTTCGACGCGCTGCTGGGCGGCGTTGCGCTTGAAGACTGCATTCTCGCCACGGGTACCGAACGGCTCGATTTGGTCCCGTCCTCGCTGGATTTGGCCGGCGCGGAGCTCGATCTGGCGGCGCTGCCGGAGCGCGAACAGCGCCTCGCTGCGGCGCTCGGCGGGGTGCGCGGGCGCTACGAGATCATTCTGATCGACTGCGGCCCCTCGCTGGGGCTGATCACGCTCAACGCGCTGACCGCCGCGGACCAGGTGCTGATCCCCGTGCAGTGCGAATATCTGGCGCTGGAAGGTCTGGCGGCGCTGATCGACACGATCGCGCGGGTGCGACGCCAGCTCAATCCCTCGCTCTGCATGCTCGGCGTGGTGGCCACGATGTACGACGGGCGCACCCGCCTGGCGCGGGATGTAGCCGACGAGCTGCGGCGTCATATCAACACGCTGTTCGAGACGATCATTCCACGCTCGGTGCGGCTCGGCGAAGCGCCCAGCCACCAGATGGCGGTGCTGCAGTACGCGCCCAACTCGCGGGCGGCGGAGGCCTACCGCGAGCTGGCCGAAGAGGTGCTGGCGCGGCTCAACAGCGGTCTGGCCGCCGCTCCGCAGGCGAGCGCGTGAGCGGTGCCGGCCGCCCCGCGTTGGGGCGCGGTCTCGACGCGCTCTTTCCCACCGACCAGGCGGAGGAGCAGTCTGTTCGCGAGCTGCCGCTCGACGCGATCGAGCCCAATCCGCAGCAGCCGCGCCAGTCATTCAGCGATGCGGAGGCTGCGGAGCTGGCGCAGAGCATCCGCGAGCACGGCATCCTGCAGCCGCTGCTGGTGCGGCGGATTGGGGTGGAGCGCTACCAGCTGGTGGCGGGCGAGCGTCGCTGGCGTGCGGCGCGGGAGGCGGGGCTGGAGCAGGCGCCGGTGGTGGTGACCGACGCGCCGGACCGCGACATGCTGACGCTGGCGCTGGTTGAAAATCTACAGCGCGAGGATCTCAATCCGCTCGATCAGGCCGCCGCGTTCCAGTATCTGATCGATGCCGGCCTGACGCAGGCGGAGGTAGCGCGGCGAGTAGGCAAGAGCCGTTCGGCGGTGGCCAACGCGGTGCGTCTGCTGCAGCTGCCCGACGACCTGCGCCGGCTGATCGTCGAGGGTCGTCTGGGCGAAGGGCACGCGCGGGCGCTGCTCGGCGCGCCGCGGGAGCACTGGCCGCGGCTCGCGGCGGCGGTAGTCGGCGGCGGTCTCACGGTGCGCCAGGTTGAGGATCAGGCGCGGCGGTTGCAGGGCGCGGTTGAGCCGGGGAGCGGCAGGGAGCGGAGAACGACGGCGGCCGACGGAGCGGCGGCTGTCTCGGACGAGTGGCGGCGGGAGGCGGCGGAGCGGCTGGAGCGGGCGTTCAATACGCGGGTGAGCGTGTCGCAGGAGGGCGCAAAGGGCGGGCGGATTGTGCTGCGTTGGTACTCGTTCGAGCAGTTGGAGCAGCTTGTCCGCCAGCTCTCCGAGGGCGGGGAACTCCCGGGTGGGGATGATGCTGCGGGTGAGGATCGGATCACGATCTAGGCGATTTGGTCGGGGCGGTGTTTCACGTGAAACACCGATCGTGGGGGTTGGGAGGTCGGAGGCGGAGATTCCCGCTCGGGGGCAGGAATGACGGCAGTGGGGCGCTTACTCCGACGGCTGGGAGGGGCCGCGGCGGGGGTTGCGGGCGCGGCGGCGGCGCGGCGGGGGGGTGGGACCGCCCGGCGCTTCGCTCCGGGGCTGCTCGGCGGCGGAGTGCGGCGGGGAGTCGGTGTTGACCGCGCGACGCCGGCGGCGACGACGGCGCGGCTCGGGGGACTCGGACTCGCGCCGCTGCTCTTCGGCCGGCTCGCGCTGCTGCTCTTCAGCAGGCTCGCGCTGCTGCTCTTGGGGGGGGTTGGCGGGCGCGGCGGCGCGGCGCAGCGCTGAGCGCTGTTCGCGCTCGCGTTGTTCTTCGGCCTCGACCAGCGCCTGGTTGGGGGCGTCCTCGGTGCGCACCGCCAGACCGATCTCGGCGACCGGCACATCCACCCGCTGCGAGTGATCGTCGAGCGAGATCGTCACGTATTGCTGGAGGATGTTCTGCTTGATGACTTTGCCCATGCCGGCCGGGGTGCTGACGCGCTTGCCCATTCGGGGCAGGGTGCCGCGCATCTCGCGGTAGACCTCGTGCTCGAAGGTGAGGCAGCAGAGCAGCCGCCCGCAGACGCCGGAGATGCTGTCGGGGTTGAGCGACAGTCCCTGGTCCTTGGCGGTGCGGACGCCGACTTTGGGGAAGCTGGTCATCCAGGAGGCGCAGCAGAGGCGCAGGCCGCAGATGTCGTAGCCGTCGACCAGCTTGGCGCGGTCGCGCGGGCCGGCGTGCTGCATATGCAGCTTGAGATCGTGTTCCTGCTCGATCTCGGCCACGACATCGCGGAAATCCACGTGCTCTTCGGCGTGGAAGTGCCCGGAGCCTTCGTCGCCGGCGAGATTGAGCTGCACGGCGATCGGGTAGAGCGCGAGATTGTCGCGCATGGCGATGCGTCGCATCTGCTCGACGATTTGCTCGCCGCGCTCGCGCCCTTCGACGGCCCGATCGCGGTCTTCGCGCGTCGCCTGGCGCAGAATTGGTTTCACCCCGCGGGCGGCGCGGCGCGGCGGCTCATCCGCGTCGTCGGGAACGGTCACCACCCGCGCCATTTCCTCGCCGCGGGCGGTCTCGACCACGACGTAGTCGCCGGGGAAGAGCGTGTGCGGCTCGGCGCTGTAGTGGTACATCCGCGAGGCCTCGCGGAAGCGCACGCCGATCACCACCTGAGGCGGCGGTTCGGGGATGAATTCTTCGATCGCGTCGGCGATCGGCTCGGGTTCGAAATCGGTCATGTCAGGCTCCGTGCGCTGCCGCCGTCGCGCCGGGCGGTTGGCCGACGGGGATGCGCAGCAGCATCGCTTCGAGCGCGAGCCGCGTGTTGACCCCGTTGCGCAGATAGCGGCGGGTGCGTTGCAGCGTTTGCAGGAAGCGGCTGATCTGTTCAGGAGCGTAACGCGCCGCCTGCGCTTCGACGGATTGGCTGAGCGTGCTGTGGACCACTCGCTGCGTTTCGCCGACCCGCGCCAGCCAGAGATCGCGCCACCAGTCGATCCATGCGCCGAGCATCAGCAGGAGGTCGTCGAGCGCCTGCGGGCCGCTCTGGCCGCCGCGCCCGGCGAGCTGCTCGGCGGCGGCCAGACGGTCGGCGCGGGAGGCGTCGGCGAGGCGCAGCAGCTCGTCGATCTGCGCCGCGCGGATCGCCAGCGGGTCGCCCTCGGCCAGCTCCTGATCGAGCCAGCCGACGCGCCCGCGCGACTGCCGCGCGAGCTGGCGAATCGCGGCGCCGTCCAGATCGGGCAGGCGCTCGCGCAGCCAGGCTTCGGTGCGCTGCTGGTTGAGCGGGGCCAGCCGCAGCGCGCGGCAGCGCGAGCGAATGGTCTCGGAGAGCAGCGACTCGCGGGCGCTGAGCAGCACGAAATAGACGCCCAGCGGCGGCTCCTCGAGCGTTTTCAGAAAGGCGTCCGCCGCGTCGCCGGTCAGCGCATCGGCGGGGTCCACGATCACAACCCGATTGGGTCCCTCGAACGGCTTGATTGAGGTGACGCGCTCGACCCAGCGAATCTGACAGATGCCGACGGTGCGCGAGCGGCTGTGGTCGTGGTCGTTGACGGCGCAGATGCCGCCGGGCTGCACCAGCGCGACGTCGGTGTGGCGAATCGGCTCGTGGCGGTGCTCGGGATCGAAGATGCGCCGGCAGGGGCGGCAATCGCCGCAGGGCGGACGCTGCGCCCCGCAGACCACGCCCTGCGCGATTTTGAGCGCCAGCTCGTGCTTGCCGATGCCTTCCGGACCGCTGATCAGCAGCGCGTGCGGCAGCCGCTGGGCGTCGATCATCGCTTCCAGCGCGCGCAGCGCGATCGTCTCACCGTGCGCGCCGAATCGTCCCGCTTCAGTCTCCATCGTTCAGCGGTCCAGCACTTCGTGGGAGAGCAGGTCCTCGAACGTCTGGCGTCGTCTCACCAGCCGCGCCTCGCCGTCGCGCAGCATCACCACGGCGGGGCGCAGCGCGAGGTTGTAGTTGCTCTCCATCGCCAGTTGATAAGCGCCGGCGGCGGGCATCGCGATCAGCTCGCCGGGTTGCAGGTCGGGCAGCGCGGCGTCGCGCACCAGCACATCGCCGCTTTCGCAGAACTTGCCGGCGATGGTGACGGTGCGGTCGCGGTCGGCGAAGATGCGCTCCGCCGGCAGCGCGCGGTATTGCGAGTCGTACATCGCGGGGCGAATGTTGTCGGCCATCCCGCCATCGACGGCGACATAGCTGCGCGTGCCGGGAATCTCCTTGCGGCTAACCACGGAGTAGAGCGCGACGCCGGCGCGTCCGACCACCGAGCGGCCGGGCTCGATATGCACCTCGGGCAGCGGCAGGCGGTGGTCCTCGCAGGCGGCGCGCAAGGCCGCGCCGACGGCCTCGGCGTAGGCCGCGTGCGTGGGCGGCAGGCGGTCGTCGGTGTAGCCGATCGCGAAGCCGCCGCCGGGGCTGAACTCGCGCCAGCGGTAGCCGTGCCGCTGCTGCATCTCGGCGGCGAAGCCGGCGGCCACGGCGATGCCGTCGCGGTAGGGCTGGAGGTCGTAGATCGGCGAGCCGAGGTGAATGTGGAAGCCGCTCAGATCCAGTCCCGGCGCGGCCAACGCGCGCTCGACGGCGGCGGCGGCCTGACCGCTGGGCAGCGGGAAGCCGAACTTGCTGTCCTTGAGGCCGGTGGTGGTCTTGACGTGCGTTCGCGCGTTGACGCCGGGTGTAATTCGCAGCATCACCGTCTGGGTTGCGCCGCGCTCGCGGGTCAGGCGCTCCAGCGCGTCCAACTCGTCGTCGTTGTCGATGATGATCCGCCCCACGCCGGCGTCGAGCGCCTGCGCCAGTTCGTCGATGCCCTTGGCGTTGCCGTGGAAGCCGATCTGCTCGGCGGGCATGCCGCCGGCCAGCGCGGTGTACAGCTCGCCGCCGGAGACGACATCCATGCCCAGCCCCTCATCGACGAGGATCTGAGTCAGCGCCGGGCTGAGCCAGGCTTTGGCGGCGTAGAGCACGCGCAGGCTGGGCAGCTCGGCCTCGAAGGCGCGGCGGTAGGCGCGGCAGGCGGCGCGGATGCTGTGCTCGTCGTAGATGTAGAGCGGCGTGCCGAAGCGCTCGGCCAGCTCGCGCAGATCGCAGCCGCCGATTGACAGCCGCCCTTCGGCGTCGGCCTCGGCGGTCAGCGGCAGGATGTCGGCGTAGGGGGTCGTTTTCAGCGTGCTCATACCCAGAGTCTACGGGGCGTCTACGGATACGCCTCCGGCTCGCGTAGACTGGCGGAGCGAGCCGCGCATTGGGCGCGCACCGGGAGTCGAACATGGACGCACATTCCGAGTCCGAACAGCTGCGCATCTACAAGCTGGGCCCCTTCGGCGCGGCCTCCAACAACGCCTTCTTCCTGGTCGACCAGGCGACCGGCGACGCGGCGATCATCGACGCCGTGGCCAACTACGAAGCGGTGCTGGCGGGCGTGGAGGCGGCGGGCGCGACGCCCAAGATGGTGCTGTTCACCCACTCGCACCCGGATCACCTGGAGTCGTTCGACGCGCTGCGCGAGCTGCTGCCGGTGCCGTTCTACATGCATCCGGACGACGTGACGGCGGACGCGGAGCACGCCTGGCTCGATGCGGACCTCGAGGTGGATGTGCATGTCAACGGCGGCGACGACATTCTGCTCGGCGAGACCGAGCTGCGGGTGCTGCACACGCCGGGCCACACGACGGGCAGCATCTGCTTCTACGCGCCGCCCTACTGCGTGGTGGGCGACACGCTGTTCCCCGGCGGGCCGGGCTTTACGACCTCCGAGGACAACCTGCGCACCGTGGTTCGCTCGATTCTCGAGCACCTCTACGCGCTGCCCGGCGACACGCTGACGTTCAACGGTCACGGCGAGGACGCGCTAATCCGCGACAGCCTCGATGAGGTGGTGAACTGCCTGATGCAGGGCAGTCTGACCCGCGATGGACAGGGCAACACCGCCTGGCAGCCGAACTAGTGCCCGCGCAATTGCGACAGGGCGAACCGCTCGCCGGCGCCGATCTCACGCCCGATCGGCGCGTGCTGGACAACGGACTGCGGGTGCTCAGCACGCCGATGCCGCACACCCGCTCGGTCACCGTCTCGTTCTATGTGGGCGCGGGCGCGCGCCACGAGCGCGATGAGCTGGCCGGCGTCTCGCATCTGGTCGAGCATTGCGTCTTCAAGGGCTCCGCGGCGCGCCCGCAGGCGGTCGACATCTCGATTGCAATCGAGGGCGTGGGCGGCATGATCAACGCCGCCACCGACCGTGAATACACCGTCTATTTCGCCAAGGTCCCCGCTCCGCAGCTGGACACGGCGCTGGACGTGATTCTCGATCTGGCCTGCCGCCCGATTTTCGACGCGGACGAACTGGAGAAAGAGCGCCAGGTCATTCTGGAGGAGCTGGCCGCGGTGGAGGACTCGCCGGCGCAGCTGGCCGGGCTGGCGATGGACGCGCTGCTCTGGACCGACACGCCGGTGGGACGCGATATCGCCGGCACGCCGCAGAGCGTGGCGGAGATTCCCTACGAGGACACGGTGGACTATTGGCGCAACCAGTACGCGCCGTCCAACGCGCTGCTCTCGCTGGCCGGCGCGCTGGACCCGGCGGTGGTGGCCGCCCGCGCGGCGGAGCTGACCGCCGACTGGAACTTCGGCCGGCCGCAGCCGTGGCTCCCCGCGCCGCTGGCGGCGCACGGCGCGCGCACCGCGCTGCGCAACAAGGAGACCGAGCAGACGCACCTCGTGGTCGGGCTGCCCTCGGTCTCCTCGACGCATCCCGACCGCTACGCGATGTCGCTGCTGATCGGCATTCTCGGCGACGGGATGAGCAGCCGCCTTTTCCTGCGCGTGCGCGAGGAGCTGGGGCTGGCGTATGACGTACACGCCTACGGCTCGGGGCTTCAGGACTCGGGGGCGATGCACGTGTATCTCGCCGTTGATCCGGAGCGCGCGGTTGAGGCGTTGCAGGCGGCGCTGGGCGAACTGTCCCGCATCCGCGAGGGGGTGGAGGCGGACGAGTTGGAGCGCGCGCGGCGCTACTCCGAAGGCCGGATGCTGCTGGGGCTTGAAGATACCCGCGCGGTTTCCAGCTGGAACGGCGGCCAGGAGCTGCTGCGCGGCGAAATTCACACGGTGGACGAGGTGGCGGCTGCGTACAGCGCGGTGACCAGCGATGATCTGGCGCGGTTGGCCAACGAGTACATCCGCGAAGATCTGCTGCGGCTTTCCGTGGTCGGTCCGCACGATGACGTCGAGCCGCTGGAGGCGGCGCTGCGGCTCACGTAGTTGTCAGGATGGTTGGATGCAGCCTGGGTGCTGGTCACGGCGAGATACCCGCGGCAAGCGCGGGTATGACGGGGGGAAGTGGGCGGGTATGACGGTTTGCAAGCGCGGGTATGACGGGGGAGGTGGGAACAATTACTGCTGTTATTGCAGTGGTGCTACGGGAGACTCTCTGCGCTCATCCACTTCCAACCGCTCCCGCATTAGTTCGCAGTAGTCGGCGTTGATATCAATTCCGATTGCTTGCCTGCGCAGGGCTTGGGCGGCGGCCAGGGTTGAGCCTGAACCGGCGAACGGGTCCAGCACCAGATCGCCCTCGGCGCTGAACAGGCGGATGAACCAGTCCGGCAGCGTCTCCGGGAAGGCGGCGCTGTGGTTGCGGTTGCCGCACTCTGTCGCCATGTGCAGCACGTTGGTCGGATAGGCCAGCTTGCGCCCCACCCAGTTGGAGATGTTTTTGCCGAAGCCGCTCTGCACGCGCGACTCGTCGCGCACCTGGTCGGTCGCGCTGAGATTGCGCAGCCGCCCGTCCGCCCAATCCCCCACCGGCGCCATCACCGCGTCCTGATACATCGCAAACTTGCGCTGCTTGTTGAATTGCAGCAAGCGCTCCCAGGAATCGCGGAAGCGATTCGGCCACTTGCCCGGGTAGCAGTTCTTCTTGTGCCAGATGAACTCTTCGGTCCATAGCCAGCCGGCCCGGCGCATCGCCAGAATCAGTTCCAGTACGTAGGTATGGCGCTCGCCCTTGACCGCCTTCTCTTTGATGTTGAGGATGAACGTGCCGTCGGACCGCAGCACGCGCTGAATTTCACCCGCGAACGGCATGAACCACTCGACATACTCGTCGGGGTGAATGCCTCCGTAGGTGCTGCGCCGCTGGTCTGCGTAGGGCGGCGAGGTAACGACCAGCTGCACCGACTCGGGCGGCAGGGCGCGCAGCAATTCCGACGCATCGCCTGCGGCGATGCGGATCGGCTGCGCCGCATCGGGCAGCGCGATCGCCGCCGGTTCGCCGCTCATCGCATTTCCTCTTGAGCTCGGCGGCCTACAGCCGCCCCTGCGCGTATTGGTGCAGCAGCGCGCGGAGGTGATTGATTTCGCCCGCGTGGTACACGTCGTGGATGCTGATCGCGTCCAGGATGCCGCGCGTTTCCCACTGCGCGCCCCAGTAGGTGGGGCGCATCGAGAGCAGCTCCGCGTCGGTGGTCAGCATCCGCACCTGTGTGATCAGATCGCCGTGGGTGCGCGTCAGCCAGTCCATCAGGTCCTCGAAGGTGGCCTCGCTGACCGCTTCCTCTTTGTCCCAGGCGGTCCAGAAGGTGCGCGTGGCGTCGCCGAAGGCGTGGTCGACATACATCGATTTGACTGAGCCGCAGTGCACGATCAGATCGCGCATCGTGCGTCCGCCGCCGGGCGGCAGCTTGTCAAGGTCCGCGCCGGTCACCGAGGAGAGATTGGCCATCAGCGAGTGCTCGGGCTTGCCGTCGAACGACTGATCGAGCTGCCAGATCAGATATTGCAGCACATCGCGATCGTCGCGGATGCTGTTGGGCATCGCTGCGCCGGAGTGGTCGTCGGGCATCAGAGCACCACCACCCGCTCGCCCGGCCCGGCGCGCCGCTGCGCGATCAGGTCGCCGAGCTTCAATTCGCAGAGGTCGGCGGCGTGCTCCATGCCGCAAACATTGCAACCGTCGCGGCAGTCGATGGTGGTCAGTTCGCGCTGGGTGCGCATCCACTCTTTGCGCAGGAACGCTTCGGAGACGCCGGAGGCGATGTGCATCCAGGGGAAGCGCTCCCACAGATCGCGCTCGCGGTGGCAGTAGAAGGCCGGATCGATCTGATGCTCGGCGAATGCCGAGTTCCAGGCCGCCTGGTTGAAGTGCTCGCTCCAGGCATCGAAACGCGCGCCGTTGCGCCAGGCCGTCTCGACGACCGCCGAGAGCCGACGGTCGCCGCGGCTCAGCGCGCCTTCGAGGATCGATTCGCCGGGGTCGTTCCAGGTGAAATCGAGCCGCGCGCTGCGGCAGCCGCGGCGCAGCAGCTCGTGTTTGGGCGCAAGCTCCGCGGGCGTCTCCTGACGCGCCCATTGGAACGGCGCGTGCGCCTTGGGCACGTGATTCGAGGTCGAGACGCGCACCCGCGCGCGCTTGCCCACAATCTCGCGCCCGATCGCCTTGACCTGCGAGGCCCAGTCGACGATGCCCTGCACATCAGCCATCGTCTCGGTCGGCAGCCCGACCATGAAGTAGAGCTTGATGCTGCTCCAGCCGTTCTCGAAGGCGTTGCGGGCGGCGTGCAGCAGGTCCTCGTCGGCCACGACTTTGCTGACTGCGTTGCGCAGCCGCTGGCTGCCGGCCTCGGGCGCGAAGGTCATGCTCGATTTCTTGCGCGGCGCGCAGAGCAGCGCCGTATCGACGCTGAACGAGTCGACGCGCGTGCTGGGCAGCGAGAGGCCGATCCGATCGCCGAACTCCGCGCGGAGCGCTCGCACGATGTCGTTGATCTGGCTGTGGTCCGTGCTGCTCAGGGAGACCAGCGAGAGTTCATCGAAGCCGGTGTTGGCGAACAGCTCGCGCGCGCCGGCCACCACTTCTTCCGGGGTGCGCTCGCGCAGGGGGCGGTAGATCATCCCGGCCTGGCAGAAGCGGCAGCCCTGCGTGCAGCCGCGCTGGATTTCGATCCCCGCGCGGTCATGCACCGTCTGTAGATAGGGCACGATCGGCTTGGTCAGGATCGGCGGCAGGCCCTGCATGAAGCGCTTGACGACCGGGATGGGCGCGCCCGGGTCATTGCTGATCACCTCCGCCGGCGTGCCGTCTTCGGCGTAGCGCCATTCGTAGAAGCGCGGGACGTAGACGCCGGGGATGCGCGCCAGCGCCTGCAAGCGCTCGATTCGGCTCGCGCCCGACGCCTTGGCCTCGCGCAGCAGCGCGTTGATCTCCAGCACCACATCCTCGGCCTCGCCGAGCACGAAGGCGTCAATGAACGGCGCGAGCGGCTCCGGTACCAGCGCCCCCGAGCCGCCCGCGAAGATCAGCGGATCATCCTCGCTCCGCGCCTCCGAGTGAATCGGAATGCCGGCCAGGTCCAGCATTTCGAGGACGTTGGTGTAGGTCAGTTCGTAGGAGAGGGAAAAGCCGAGCGCGTCGAACTCGGCCAGCGGGCGGCGGTTTTCGAGGCTGAACAGCGGGGCGCGATGACTCCGCAGCGAATCGGCCATGTCGGGCCAGGGCGCGTAGCAGCGCTCGGCCAGCGTCGCCGGCGTGTGGTTGAGCAGGTCGTAGAGGATGGCCAGCCCGCCGTTGGACTGGCCGATGTCGTAGAGGTCGGGATAAATCAGCGCCCAGCGGGTCTCGGCGTCGTGCCAGGGGCGCTCGATCACGTTCCATTCGCCGCCCACATAGCGGGCCGGTTTGGAGACGCCCTCCAGCAGCGGGTCGATCTCGAGCCGCGGCATCGCTCTCGCACTCCCTCGCACGCACAAGTGCGTCATTCACGCTATCAGACACCGCGATCTCTTTTCCCGCCGTCACTCCCACCCCCAAGCGGGAATGACGGAAGTGGGGGTGGGAGTGATGAAGGCGGCTTGGCAACGACTGCGGCAACGATGTATGATGGTCCTGCGCATCACGGTATGTGCCTGGCATCATTCGGCGGGCGACCGCCCCGGTCTGATTGGCGGCCTCATGGCCGCCATTCGACTCTCTGGGGGTGGGCGGCATGGTCAGCGGCGAAACGGAACTCCCCGAGGCTGCCGAGCAGGGCTGGCGCGAGCGCGCGCTCGCGCGAGCGCTGACGCCCGTGCGTCGGCTGCGCCACGGCATCCTGCACTCCATCAGCACGCTGGAAATCCTGCTCGGCGGCTTCGGGCTGCTCGCGGCGTTGGTCGTCGCGCTGCTGCTGGCCAGCGTGCTCGACAACCTGCCCGGGCTGGCCGGCGATGTCGCACCGGTCGGCGTCGCGATTCTGCTCGCGCCGATCGGGATCGGCGTCGCGCTGAGCCGCCGCGACGAGGTGGAGCGGGCGCTCGACTCGCTGCGCGGGCGCACCCCCGCCGGGCGCGCCGCGCTCGGACTCGCCTCCCCGCCGCCGCCCAGCGAGGCGCTGCTCGACACCAGCGCGATCATCGACGGGCGGATCGCCGATGTGGTCGAGAGCGGCTTTCTGCTCGCCGACCTCGTAATCCCCCGCTTCGTGCTCGACGAGCTGCGCCGTGTGGCCGACGGCAGCGACCCGCTCAAGCGCCGCCGCGGGCGGGCCGGCCTCGAACTACTCTCCCGCCTGCAAGCCGGCGATCAGGTCGAGACGCTGATCGTCGACGACAGCGGCGATGCGCCCGAGGGCGAGGACGACGCGGCGACCGATGTGGACGCGCGGCTGGTGCGCGTGGCGAGAGCGCGCGGCGCGGCGCTGATCCTGACCGACTCCAACCTCGCCCGCGTCGCCGAGCTCGAGGGCGTACGCACACTCAACCTGCACAAGCTGGCCAACGCGATCAAGACCGTCACGCTGCCCGGCGAGCGGCTGCAGATCGAGCTGGCCGAGCCGGGGCGCGAGCCGGGGCAGGCCGTGGGCTATCTCGCCGACGGCACGATGGTGGTCGTCGAGGACGCCGCCGAGGCGCTGGGCGCGTCGTGCGAAGTCGTGGTCAAGCGGGTGATCCAGACGCACGCGGGGCGGATGGTCTTCGCCGCGCTGCCGACTTCGCCCACCGCGTCGGAGCGCGCGCCGTGAGCGCCGGCTGCGTGCTGCTGGCCGCCGGCCGCAGCGCGCGCATGGGCGGCGGCGACAAGCTCCTCGCCCCGCTCGCCGGACGCCCCGTCCTCGCCCACTCGCTCGCCGCGCTCGCCGCCTGCGACGAGATCGCGCAGGTCATAATCGTGACCAGCGCCGCCAACCGCGCCGCCGTCGCCCGCATCGCCGCATCCTGCGGCGGCGGCAAAGTGCGCGCTCTGGTGACGGGCGGCGCGGAGCGCCAGGACTCCGTCGCCGCCGGCCTCGCCGCGCTGTCCAACGTCGAGCTGATCGCGATCCACGACGGCGCGCGCCCGCTGGTGGAGGCGGCGGACTTCTCCGCCGGGCTCGAAGCTGCCCGCGAGCTGGGCGCGGCGATCGCCGGCGCGCCGCTGATCGACACGGTCAAGCGCGTCGACGCCGATGAGCGGGTGCTCGGCACGCCGCCGCGCGCCGAGCTGCGCGCCGTCGCCACGCCGCAGGTCTTCCGCCGCGAGCTGCTCGAACGCGCGCACCGCGCCGCCGCTGCGGACGGCGTCTCGGCTACCGACGACGCGGCGCTGGTCGAGCGGCTCGGCGAGCCGGTCGTGGTCTATCCCTCGCGCCGCCGCAATCTCAAGATCACCACCGCCGACGATCTGCTGCTGGCCGAAAGCCTGCTCGGCGCATCGGCCGGCGTGCAACGCGCCGGCATCGGAATCGATGCGCACCGCTTCAAAGCGGGGCGGCGGCTGGTGCTGGGCGGCGTCGGGATTCCCGACCACGAGGGGCTGGACGGGCACTCCGACGCCGATGTCCTGACCCATGCGATCATCGACGCGTTGCTCGGCGCGGCGGGGCTGGGCGACATCGGCCAACACTTCCCGCCCGGCGATCCGCGCTGGGCCGGCGCGGACAGCATCCTGCTGCTGCGCCGCACGGCCGCGCTGCTCGCGGAGCTCGGCGCGCGCGCCGAGTCGATCGATGCGACCGTGATCGCCGAGCGACCGCGCCTGCGGCCCTACATCGAGGCGATGCGTGCGCGCCTGGCGGACGCGCTCGGACTGGAGCTGGCGCGGGTCAACGTGAAAGCGACGACAGCGGAGCGAATGGGTGCGCTTGGTCGCGCAGAAGGCATTCAGGCGCACGCCCTGGCGAACGTTCGCGTTACGCTGCGCAACGGAGCGACTGACGGGTAGGGGAACGCGAGCGAGATGTCGTTACTGGATGACCTGAGGGCGTTTACGCGCACGGTCCAAGCCGATGTGCAGTTCGCGCTCGAGCGCGACCCGGCGGCGACCAGTGCGCTCGAAGTGCTGCTCGTCTACCCCGGTGTCCACGCGCTCGCGCTGCACCGCGTCGCCGCCGCCCTGCAGCGCGCCGGCGTCTCGCTGCTGCCGCGCATGCTTTCGCAGTTCACCCGCTGGCTGACCGGCATCGAAATTCACCCCAGCGCGCAGATCGCCTCTCCCTGCCTGATCGACCACGGGATGGGCGTGGTGATCGGCGAGACGGCCAAAATCGGCGCGCGCTGCCACCTGCACCAGGGCTCCACGCTGGGCGGCGCGAGCCGCCTGCGCACCCAACGCCACCCGATGCTGGGCGACGATGTGCTGGTCGGCGCGGGCGCGAGCCTGATCGGCGCGATCAGCATCGGCAAGGGCGCGAAGATCGGCGCCGGCGCGGTGGTCGTCGCCAACGTGCCGCCCTACGCCACCGTGGTCGGCGTGCCCGGCCACATCGTCGCCTACTACGACCCCGGCGACGACACGGTGCTGCGCCTGCCGGACCCGGAGCATGACCGCATCGAACAGCTCGAACAGCGCGTCGACGCGCTGCAGGCGGAGCTGCGGCGGTTCGAAGAGCGCGCCGCCGGCGGCGCGCCCGCGACCATCTCGCGCAGCTGATCCGCCGCTCAAGCGCAGGAGAATTTCGTGCAGCTCTATAACACGCTGACCCGCAGCAAGGACCCGTTCGAGCCGCAGCACGACCCGATCACGATGTACGTCTGCGGGATCACGCCCTACGACGACGCACATCTCGGGCACGCGATGAGCATCATCATCTTCGACACGCTGCGCCGCTTCCTCGAGTGGCGCGGCCGCCGCGTGCGGCTGGTCTACAACTTCACCGATGTCGACGACAAGCTGATCGCCCGCGCGGCCGAGCTGGAGATGAGCGTCGCCGAGCTCGCCGAACGCCAGATCGCATCGTTCATGGACGAGTGGCGCGAGCTGCAAATCCAGCCCGCCGATGTGCATCCCCGCGCGACCGAGGAAATTCCCCAGATGATCGAGCTGATCGGCGGGCTGATCGAGCGCGAGATGGCCTACCCGGCGGGCGGCGATGTCTACTTCCGCGTGCGGCGCATGAACGGCTACGGCAAGCTCTCCGGGCGCGCGCTCGACGACATGATCGCCGCCGAACCGACCGACATCGGCGTCGAGAAGGAACACCCGATGGATTTCACGCTGTGGAAGGGCGCGAAGCCCGGCGAACCGCAGTGGGAGAGCCCGTGGGGACCCGGCCGCCCCGGCTGGCACATCGAGTGCTCGGCGATGTCGATCCGCTACCTCGGCGAGCAGATCGATCTGCACGGCGGCGGTATGGACCTGATCTTCCCTCACCACGAAAACGAAATCGCGCAGTCGGAGGCCTACAGCGGCGCTGAGCCCTTCGTCCGCCACTGGGTACACAACGCGATGATGCAGGTCGGCGGCGAGAAGATGTCCAAGTCGACGGGCAAGATCGTGCGCCTGCGCGAGGGCTTGGACCGCTTCGGCGCGGACGGGCTGCGGATGTTCGTGCTGGGCGGCCACTACCGCTCGCCGCTGACCTACTCGGAGGAGTCGCTGGCGGCCTCGGCGCGCGGCGCGGAGCGGCTGCGCCTGGCCGCCACGCTGCCGCTGCCCGACGGCGCGGGCGAGCTCGACCCCGCGCCGCTGCGCGAGCAGTTCGTCAAGGTGCTGGAGGACGATCTCAACACGCCGCAGGCGCTGGCGGTGCTGTTCGAGCTGGCGCGCGCGATCAACCGGGCGCGAGCGGCCGGCGAGCCGGCGGGCGCGGCCCGCGACGCGCTGATCGAGCTGGGCGGCGTGCTCGGCCTGCAGTTCGCCGAGTCCGGCGGCGGTTCCGCGGACGCCGCGCCCTTCGTCGATCTGCTCGTCGAGGTCCGCTCGGCGCTGCGCACCGCGCGTCAGTTTGAGCTGGCCGATCAGGTGCGCGATCGCCTCGCCGACCTCGGCATCACGCTGGAGGACAGCCGCGAAGGCACCCGCTGGCGTCGCGCCGAACCACTGCTCGAAGCCTCCGAAGAGGCTTCGCCCGAAGAAGAATCGCTGGTGGAAAGCGCTCTGCGCTTCTAGGGGACCTTCAACTCGCGCCCCTCAATCCGAACTACCCCTGCGCCGCCCGGCGGCGCGCCAGCAGCGTGAGCAGCGAGAGCGTCGAAATGCCCAGCGCCGCTGCTGCGATCAGAGCCGTCGTCTGTGCGCTGACGCCGTGCTCCAGCAGCCCGCCGGTGCCGGTGATGGGCAGACCGCCGGCGCAGGGCACGACCGCGATCCCCGCGGGCAGGTGCGGCTCGTAGAGCGGCAGCAGCCCGTGCACCGCGCCGATCGAGACCAGATCGACGCCGCCCGGCTCAACCAGCGTGAGCAGCTCGCCGCCCTCGCCGATCGTCGCAATCAGCGTCCCGGCCGGGTTGCCGGCCACCTCGGGCACGATGATCTCGTGCGTGCCCGGCTCGAGCGTGAAGCAGATCGGCGGCGCTTGCGCGTGCGCCCCGTTGGAGGCGAACACGCCGCCCAGGGCGAGGGTGAGCAAAACGGCGGCGGCGATTCGTGCGATTCGTTGCATTGCGCGGGCTTCCTTCAGGTGTGTCGTACGTGTCTTCCGGGTCTCCGTCTGTGGCCGCGCGCGTGGGGAATGCGGTGGATGGTTTGATCAATGCGCGGGCTGAGGCGTACGATAAGGATAGCGTTCGGTTTCTGTCAATATCTGACGAAAACGGGCGCGACCCCCGCCGCGGCCGGCGCGATTGGCCACTGCGAGCCCAGGTGGCGCAATTGGCAGCGCAGCCGATTTGTAATCGGCAGGTTGGGGGTTCGAATCCCCCCTTGGGCTCCAGCCAGGCGTCGCCCGAGCCGAGCGAGACACGGTTGACGCACACCAGCATGCTGGGGTGGGTGAGTGGCTAATACCACCGGTCTGTAAAACCGGCGCCGAAAGGCTACGCAGGTTCGAATCCTGCCCCCAGCACCACCGCCAATTCTTCGGTCGAGCGCTTCGCGCCGACCGAATCAACAGAGGAACCAGGCCCGCATAGCTCAGTCGGTAGAGCGCGTTCTTGGTAAGAACGAGGTCTCCAGTTCAAGTCTGGATGCGGGCTCCACAGCAGCCGCCGGCGAGCGGCAGGGAGCGTAAGGAGAGCGGAGCAATGGCGCGGAAAGTCTACGAGCGGACGAAGCCGCACGTGAACGTGGGCACGATTGGCCATGTCGATCACGGCAAGACGACCCTGACGGCGGCGATCACCAAGTATCTGGCGCTGTCCAACGATTCGGTCGCGTTCAGCAGCTTTGATTCGATTGACAACGCGCCGGAGGAGCGTGCGCGGGGGATCACGATCGCGATTGCCCACGTGGAGTACGAGACGGAGGCGCGGCACTACGCGCACATCGACGCGCCGGGCCACGCGGACTACATCAAGAACATGATCACCGGCGCGGCGCAGATGGACGGCGCGATCCTGGTCGTGGCCGCGCCGGACGGCCCGATGCCGCAGACCCGCGAGCACATCCTCTTGGCCCGCCAGGTGGGCGTGCCGCGGATGGTGGTCTACCTGAACAAAGTCGATCAGATGGACGACGAGGAGCTGCTCGAGCTGGTCGAGCTGGAGGTGCGCGAGCTGCTCAGCCAGTACGAGTTCCCGGGCGACGACATTCCGGTGATCCGCGGTTCGGCGCTGGCCGCGCTGGGCTCGGAGTCGACGGACGTGGAGGCCGAGGAATACCAGAGCATCCAGCAGCTGATGGAGGCGGTGGACGCCTACGTGCCGACCCCGCCGCGGCCGGTCGAGCAGCCCTTCCTGATGCCGGTCGAGGACGTCTTCGGGATCAAGGGGCGGGGCACGGTGGCGACCGGGCGGATCGAGCGCGGGGTGGTGGTGAGCGGCGAGGAGATTGAGATTGTGGGGGTCAAGGACACCCGCAAGACGGTCGTGACCGGGGTCGAGATGTTCAAGAAGACGCTGCCGACCGGCGAGGCGGGGGACAACGTGGGCTGTCTCCTGCGCGGGCTCGATCGGGACGAGATTGAGCGCGGCCAGGTGCTGGCCGCGCCGGGCAGCATCACCCCGCACACCGCCTTCGAGGCGGAGGTCTACATCCTCAGCAAGGACGAAGGCGGGCGGCACACCCCGTTCTTCCAGGGCTACCGCCCGCAGTTCTACATCCGCACCACGGACGTGACCGGCGAGATCGGGCTGCCGGAGGGGATCGAGATGGCGCTGCCCGGCGACAATGTGCAGATGACCGTGCGGCTGATCCATCCGATTGCGATGGAGGAAGGCCTGCGCTTCGCCATCCGCGAGGGCGGCCGCACCGTCGGTGCCGGCGCCGTCTCCCGCATCCTCGAGTAGCGCCGGCTCGGCTCGGGCGCGCTGCGCAGGCTGCGCCTGGGCGCGCCCAAGCGCAGCGCAGATCACAGCGCCCAACGCCGCAATCTGCGATGATGGGGACGCAACCCGCAGCCCGCGCGAGCGATTGAGAGGGCGGCCATGGCCAAAGGCGACCGAATTTTCATCTCGCTGCGCTGCCGCGAGTGCCAGTCGCACACGTATCACACGACGAAAAACCGCCGCAACGACACGGACCGGCTGGAGCTCCAAAAATATTGCCCGCGCTGCCGCGCGCGGCAGGCCTTCCGCGAGACCCGCTAGAGCCGCTGCGGCGTTGAGCGCAGCAGAGAGGATCGGTGCAGCGTGGCGCGCAACAATAATCCGCGACGACGCGGCCGCCGCCGTCAGCGTGGCGCTGCGCCGCGCGCCGCCGCGCCGCTCACCCCGCGCCCCACGCGCGGCGACATCCCCCCCGCCGAGGAAGCCGAAGACGCCCCTGACGCGGAGGAGCTTGATGTGCAAGCTGCCTCCGCCGGCGCAGCGGCCGCCGCTCTGCCGGCGCGCCCGCGCCGCCGCATTCAGGCGCAGACGCCGACCACCGAAGACGCGCCCCGCGTGCGCAGTTGGCTGTACCGCATCACCCACCCGCGCCCGGTCATGGGCATCATCGACGAGCTGCGCAAAGTCGTCTGGCCTTCGCGCCAGGAGACCGCCAACCTGACCGTGGTCGTGCTGGTCGTGGCGATCGCCGTGGGCATCTTCCTCGGCGCGATCGACTTCGGCCTCAACCGCGTGGTCGAAAACGTCCTGCTGCCCTGA
Source organism: uncultured Dehalococcoidia bacterium (assembly GCA_958295515.1). GTDB lineage: Bacteria > Chloroflexota > Dehalococcoidia > Bin125 > Bin125 > CATQGW01. Next base: position 288,646 of record CATQGW010000001.1, read on the forward strand.
GTATGGCGTAAGCTGAAACCCACCCTTTGAAACTCACCCTTGTGGAGACGGAAGACCAGCTATGGACGAGCAGGCGTCACGCCCGCTGACCAGCGCCGAGCGCGAGCTGCAGGAAGTGCTCGAGATGGCGCGCGCGCTGGGCATTGAGCGCGATGAGCACGAAACGCCGGTCGATCCCGACGCGACGGTCGTGCAGGCCGTCGCCGAACTCGGCTTGGACCAGCCCGTGGTGGTCGAAGAGCCGACGGTCGCCGCCTTTCTGACCGAGGATCAGGGCGAGCAGGAAGCCGTCGCGGCGCCCAGCGCCGAATCGGTGCAGAGCGACAACGCCGCCTGGTTCGCGGTCAACACCTACACCGGCCACGAGCGCAAGGTGCGCGAATCGCTCGACCTGCGCATCCGCAACATGGATGTCGCGCACGAGTTCATCGCCCTCAACCCCGAGGAGGAGCGCGACGACTCCAAAAACTACGTGCTCGTGCCCACCCAGCAGGAGGTCGAAATCCGCGGCGGCAAGCGCCGCGAGGTCGAGCGCATGCTGCTGCCCGGCTACGTGCTGGTGCAAATCCGGCTCGATCCCGACACACGCCAGGTCGGCAACAACAGCTGGTATGTGGTCACCGGCACCGCCGGCGTCACCGGCTTTGTCGGCGGCGAGGATCAGGCCAGCCCGCTGCCGCCCGAAGAGGTCGCCTCGATCATCGGCCAGACCCAGGTCGAAGAGCCGCGCGTGCGCGTCGGTTTCGCGATCGACGACAGCGTCCGCGTCACCGACGGTCCCTTCCAGGACTTCATCGCGCAGGTGGACCAGATCAACATCGAAAAGGGCAAAGTGCGGGTGCTGATCTCGATGTTCGGCCGCGAAACCCCGGTGGAACTCGACTTCGATCAGGTCGAAAAGCAGTAAGCCCCACAGAAAGCCCGTCATGTTGCCCGGCAATCAGCCCGGCAAGATCCCCGGAAAGGAAGCGGCAGAATGGCCAAGCGCGTACGAGCGGTTCTGACGTTGCAGCTGGAGGGCGGCAAAGCCAGCCCGGCCCCGCCGGTCGGGCCCGCCCTCGGTCAGCACGGCGTCAGCATCATGGACTTCGTCAAGAGCTACAACGAGCGCACGGCCAACAAGGCCGGCGAGATCGCCCCCGCCCAGATCACGATCTTCGAGGACCGCTCGTTCAGCTTCGAGCTGAAAACCGCGCCCGCCTCGGACCTGATCCGCCGCGCGGCCGGCCTCAGCAAGGGCTCGGCAGAGCCGCGGCGCGAGCTGGCCGGCTCGATCACCCCCGCCCAGGTGCGCGAGATCGCGCAAACCAAAATGCCCGACCTCAACGCCAACGACATCGAAGCGGCGATGCTGATGATCGCCGGCACCGCCCGCAGCATGGGCGTGGAAGTGAAGGACTGAGATGCCCAAACGCGGCAAGCGCTACCGCGCGCTCGAAGAAGCCTACGACCGCAGCGCTCACTATCCGCCGACCGAGGCGGTCGCGCTGGTCAAGAAGCTGGCGACCGCCAAGTTCGACGAGAGCATCGAGCTGCACATTCGCACCGGGCTCGATGTGCGGCACGCCGATCAGCAGCTGCGCGGCGCTGCGCGGCTGCCTCACGGCCTGGGCAAGGATGTGCGCGTCGCCGTCTTCGCCGAGGGCGAAGCGGCGCGCAGCGCCGAAGAGGCCGGCGCGGAGGTCGTCGGCGGCGACGACCTGATTGGCCGCGTCCAGAACGACGGCTTCACCGATTTCGATGTGGCCATCGCGCAGCGCGAGCTGATGGGCAAGGTCGGTCGGCTGGGGCGCATCCTCGGCCCCCGCGGACTGATGCCCAACCCGCGCTCCGGCACCGTCGTGGATGGCGCGGACGTTGGCCGGGCAGTCGGCGAGGCCAAGGCCGGCCGCGTCGAATTCCGCACCGACCGCGAAGCCTCGGTCCACGCCCCGATCGGCAAGGCCAGCTTCGACGATGAACTGCTGCTCGACAATCTCGCCACGCTCGTCAGCGAGATCGTCAAAGCCAAGCCGTCCGGCTCCAAGGGCGCTTACATCCGCAGCCTCAACCTGGCTCCCTCAATGGGACCTGGCGTGAAGCTCGAACAGCAGAGTACGCTGGAACTCAACGTCGATTAGCCGCCCGAGACCGCCGCAGGCGCGAGAGCGCCTTAATCGTCGGCGCAGGCAGGCCCCCGTCCGACGCCCACGCCCCTCGCGGGCGCAGAGCGCGGCGCGGTCCGCATTGCTCGGGCGCGCACAGAGGACGGGATACAACCGATGGCGACCGAACGCAAAGTCGAACAGGTGGCGCTGCTCGAAGAGCGGCTGCGCCGCGCCACCGTCGCAATCGGCCTCGACTATCGCGGCCTCAGCGTCGGCGAAATGCAGAATCTGCGCCGCGTGATCCGCAACGAAGCGCCCGAGACCGAACTGCGGGTGATCAAAAACTCGCTCCTCCGCCGCGCCGCCGACAACGCCGGCCTGCCCGACGCCGCCCAGGTCGCCCAGGAGGCGACCGCGCTGCTGCTCGGCTACGGCGACCTGACCGACGCGCCGCGCGCGCTGCGCGCCTACACCCGCGCCGGCGGGCGCGACATCCCGATCCACGGCGTGTTCTTCGAGGGCGCTTTCGCTGAAGGCGAAACCGTCGCCGAGCTGGCCGCAATCCCGCCCCGCCCGGAGCTGATGGCCAGAGTCGCCGGCGGCCTCAACAGCCCCATCGCCGGCGTCGCCGGCGTGCTCAGCGCCGTCTTCCGCGAGGTCGCCGCCACTATCGAAGCCCGCGCCGAACAACTCGAACAGGCCGAGCCCGCCTGACTCGCAGCACCGAGAGACCCAAGCCGAAGGAGGCCCCACATGTCCAAGGTCGATGAAGCGTTTGAGCTGATCAGCGCGATGACCATCCTCGAAGCCCGCGATCTGGTCAAAAAGATCGAGGACGAGTTCGGCGTCACCGCCGCCGCGCCGGTCGCCGTTGCCGCCGTCGCCGCGGACGGCGGCGGCGCGCCCGCCGAGGAAGAGCAGACCGAGTTCAACGTCGTCCTCAAGGACTTCGGCGCGAACAAGATCAACGTGATCAAAGCGGTCCGCGCCGTCACCGACCTCGGCCTCAAAGAGGCCAAGGACTTCGTCGAGAGCGCCCCGCAAACCGTCCGCGAGGGCCTCAACAAAGACGACGCCGACGCGCTGAAGGCCTCGCTCGAAGAAGCCGGCGCCACCGTCGAACTCGCCTGACCTGCCGCTGCCCCTCGCAACCAGCAGCCGCCGCAGGCGGTGGGGGTTGCGCCGGTCGCGCGCGCCGCAAACCAGTTCTCGGCTATCGTTGCCAAAGTACCGCGGGCGCGGGACCTTAGGGGAGAAGCATGGCAGCCCAAGCCGATTCCGCGTCGCCGGCCGGCGGCGCGGAGCTCAGCTGGTTCTGGCGCATCGCGCTGGTCGGCGGATTGACCCTTGCCGTCGTACTCATCTGGTCCCTGCGCGAACCCGCAGCGCCGCCCTCGCTGGAAGCAGTAGCAGCCGCTCCCGCGGTGCTCGAAACACGCGCGGCAGCGGCAGCGCCCACAATCGCGGAACCGCCGCGGATTGCGGCGGTTCCACAAGCCGCCGCCCCGGCGGCTGAAGCGGCGCTTGAGCAGGCCGCTCCCGTCGAGTGGCCGGAACAGAGCGGGATCATCCCCGGCCGCCCCGACCCCGCCGCGCCCCCGCGCCCGGCGGACTTCGAGCGCTACATCGTGCAACGCGGCGAAACCCTCGTGCTGATCGCCGCCCTGCGCGGCGTCACGCTGGACGACCTGCTGCGCTTCAACCCCGAACTCGGCGACGGCTCGATACTGAACGCCGGCGCGGCGATCTGGATTCCAATCTGGGAGGCGGTCGATGATGACGCACCGTAGCGAGCTGCGCGGCTCCCAGGCTCCCGACGAGCGCCGCGCCCGGCAGGGCGTGATGCGCGCGATCGTCATCTGGACCCCCGTCTTCGGCGCCTGCACCGGCTTGGCCCTGCTGCTGCTCTTTCAAGCCATCGACGGCGAAAGCGGCGCCTGGTTCGGCTTCTCCCTGCTCGCGCTGATCGGCATCCTCTCCGGCTACTCCGCGCTCAGCGCCTGGCGCGACCAGTTCAGCGCGGCCATGGAATCCTCCGGCCAGATCGTGCGCAAGTGGCGCAAGTCCGATTTCCTCCTCTTCTTCCGCGCCCACTACGTGCTGGTCGACACAATCGGCCAGAAGCGCGTCTTCCGCGTGCGCCCCGACATCTACCAGGAGATGCCCGAGCCGGGCGGCTGGGTCTGGCTCGAGCACTACCCGCACACCAACGCGCTGGTCGCCTGGCGTCCGCTCGGCGAAGAGGAGCGCCCCCAGGAGGCCAGGGAGCGCGAGTCCGAGGCCGAAGCGCGTTCCCTGCGCCGAAGCCTCGAACGCATGGAAGACTCCAGCCCCGAGCCCGTCGAGCCCGTCGACCTCCCCCAGTTCGACCGCCGCAGCGAGGATCGATGACCGCCGACGAATACGCACCCCCCGACGGCGAGGGCGGCGCGCCCAAGCGCGTACAGGAATTGCCCGCCGACCAGCGCCCACGCGAGCGGCTGCTCGCGCACGGCCCCGCTGCGCTGCAGGACGATGAACTGCTGCAAATCCTGATCGGCTCCGGTGTGCAGGGACGCGACGTGGTCGAGATGTCCCAATCGCTGCTGGACGGCTACGGGTTGTCGGGACTGCTGCGCACCCAAGCGGAAGCGCTGCTGGAAGAGCGCGGCCTCGGTCCCGCCACCGTCACCCGCATTTTGGCCGCCGTCCAGCTCGGCTGGCGCGCCGCCCGCGAGGAGCGCGAAAAGGGCGGACCGATCCGCGGCGCTGAGGATGTCTGGATCCGCTACGGCTACGAACTCGCCAATCTGCCTCACGAAGAGGTGCGTGTGCTGGTGCTCAATCGCCAGAACAGCGTGATGGCCGACCCCACCGTCTACAAAGGCACGGTCCATGGCGCCAACGTACGCATCGCCGAGTTGCTGCGCTGTGTCATCGTCGAGCAAGGCGTGGCGATGATCATGGTCCACAACCACCCCTCCGGCGACCCCACGCCTTCGCGCGCCGACCGTGAGACGACCAAGGCGCTGGCTGAGGCTGCCGATCTGATGGATATCGATTTCCTCGATCACATCATCATTGGCGGCGGAGTCGAACGCTTTCGCTCACTTAAAGCTGCCGGCGTGATCGAAGAATCACACGCCGAATACCGCGCCGACTGATCGCCGACGGCTAAACCCCCGCGCGGAGTTGCGCCGGTTGATCGCCAGTTCGCCGCTCAACCGGTGGGAGGGTTGAAACCTGGTCCGAAATTGCTTAGCTTGCCGCGAATAAGTCGCGCAGGCGACGCGAGTGGCGCAGGAGCCCCCCATGAGCGAGCGGAACTACTGGCAGCGGATGCGGTCGAATCGGATGAGCCGGCGCAGCCTGCTGCGCGCCAGCGCCCGCGCCGGCGTCGGCGCGGCCGGTCTGGCGCTGGTCGGCTGCGGCGACGACGATGACGACGACCAGCCCGCCGCCGCCCAGGCCGAACCGGAGCAGCAGGCCGACCAGCAGGCGCAGGCCGTGCAGCAGCAGGAAGAACAGCAGGCCGCCGCCGAAGCGCAGGCGCAGCAGGCGGCAGGCGGCTCGAAATACGGCGGCTTCGTCGCGGTCGCCGGCGACGACGGCGGACTCTTCGACCCCGCAGTGACCATCCACGGCGGCACCGACGCCTCGATTTTCCAGGTCTACGACTTCGTCAACTACCTCGACGAGGGCAACGTGCTGACCGACGCGATGGCCGAGCTGCCGGAGGTGATCGACGAACTCAACTTCGTCTACAACATCAAGCCCGATGTCTTCTGGCAGGACAAGCCGCCGCTGAACGGGCGGCAGTTCACCGCCGAGGACGCGGCCTTCGGCTACACCCGCTTCGGGCAGGACAACCCCGAGTTCGTCTACCAGGACCGCTACGCGCGGGTGAGGCGCTTCGAGGCGGTCGACGAGCTGACGATGCACGTCGAGGCCTCGGAGCCGTTCTCGCCGTTGCTGACCGCGATGGCCGAGTCGGGCGCGCTGATGGTCTCGCGCGATGTCGTCGACCAGTTCGGCGACGCGGAGGTCTCCAGCAACCACGAATTGGCGATCGGCACCGGCTCGATGATGCTCGAATCGCGCGAGCCGGACGTGCAGACCACGCTGGTGCGCAACCCCAACTACTACCGCGACGGGCTGCCCTACTTCGACGGCTACAACATCTACTGGCTTCCCGACAACGCCCTTCGCGTCGCCCAGTACGTCGCCGGCGAACTCGATTTCGTCTGGCTCCAGTGGTACGGCGAGCTGCAGGAGATCGAGACGGTGATCGCCGAGGCCGGGCCGGACTCGGTCGTCGCGGTGCCCAACCCGGTCGCCTTCGGGCTGGCCACGCACATCCACTGCAAGAAGGAGCCCTACACCGACGCCCGCGTGCGCACCGCCCTGCACCTGGCGACAAACCGTCCGGCGCTGAACGCGATCACGCTCGGCGCGGGCGTGATCGGCGGGCCGATCGCGGAGACGATCGCGCCCTACGGCTGGGGGCTGTCCACGCTCGAACAGCTGCCCGGCTACCGCTCCGGCGACGCGCGCGAAGAGGACCTCGGCGAAGGCCGCAAGCTGCTCGACGCCAGCGGCTACGACCCCGGCAACGTGCCGCCGATGGAAATCTGGGGCGATTTCGCCTCCGATTTCGGCCAGCTGCTCCAGCAGAACTTCTCGGAGATCGACTTCAAGGTCGACATCCGCGAGCTGAACACCGCCGACTCGCTGGCGGCGCGGCAGAACCACGAGTTCTCGATGATCACGCTCGGCCAGCAGGCCGCCGCCGATCCGGACCTGCTCTACAACGACCTGCACACCACCGGCGGCCAGAACTACGGCGAGTTCTCCGACCCCGCGCTGGATGCGCTGTTCGAGGAGGGGCGTTCGATCTACGGCGTCGAGGAGCGCAAGGCGCTCTACGACGAAGCGCAGGAACAGCTGCTCGAGGTGCACAACCCGCGGCTCTGGTGGCACTGGAGCCTGCCCACCGTCGGCCACCGCCCCTGGCTCAAGGGCTTCCGCCCCACGCCGGGCATCACCCACACCCACCAGGTGATGAACGCCTGCTGGTTCGAGGGCAAGCCGTCCTAGCGCGGCGGCGCGGATTGTCCGTTGTGGACGCCGCTGATAAAAGGCTAGACTTTCCGCTCCTCACGCACCGCCGTGAGGGGCCAAGGGGGGAATGAACCATGAGCGAGCGAAACTACTGGCAGCGGATGCGCTCGAATCAGCTGAGCAGGCGGAGTCTGCTGCGCGCCAGCGCGCGCGCCGGCGTCGGCGCGGCCGGTCTGGCGCTGGTCGGCTGCGGCGACGACGATGACGACAACCAGCAGACGGCCGCCCAGGCGGAGCCGGATCAGCAGGCCGAGCAACAGGCGCAGGTCGTGCAGCAGCAGGAAGCATCGCAGCAGGAGCAGCAGGCCGCGGTCGCGCAGGCGCAGTCGTCCGGCGGCCCCAAACGCGGCGGCAACGTGCGGATCGTGATGTCCGACGGCGGCATCTTCGACCCGGCGATCGCGATCCACGGCGGCACCTACGCCGGCGTCCATCAGATCTACGACTGGCTCAACTACCTCGACGAAGGCTTCGTGATCACCGACGGCATGGCCGAACTGCCGGAGGTCGTCGACGAACTCAACTTCGTCTACACGATCAAGCCGAACGTCTTCTGGCACGACAAGCCGCCCCTGGACGGCCGCCAGTTCACCGCCGAAGACGCAGTCTTCGGCCTCGAGCGGTTCGGGTTCGACAATCCCGAGTTCGTCTTCAAGGACCGCTTCTCGCTGATCGACAAGTTTGAGGCGACCGACGAACTCACAATGCGCGTCCAGGCCAAAGAGGTGTTCTCGCCGATTCTCTCGGCGATCGCCGAAGACAACATGCTGATGGTCTCGCGCGATGCGGTGGATGCGTTCGGCGACGGGGCGATCTCCACAGACTTCGAAGCGCAGATTGGCACCGGCGCGATGATGGGCGCCTCGCGCGAGCCGGAGGTCGAACTGCGGCTTGAGCGCAACCCCAACTACTACAAGGAGGGGCAGCCCTACTTCGACGGCTACGTCGGCCTCGGACTGGTGGACGACGCGATTCGAATCGCCGCGTTCGTCAATGGTCAGACCGACTTCCTCAACTACCAGTGGTTCGGCCGACCGGTCGACCTCGATTCGGCCCGCGCAGAACTCGGCGAAGACGCTGTGACCGGCGTGGCCAATCCGGTGACCTACGGGATGGCGACGCACATCCACTGCGAGGTGGAGCCGTACACCGACCCGCGCGTGCGCACCGCAGTCCACCTCGCTACCGACCGCGAACAGCTGATTGCGCTTTCGCTCGGCGAGCTGGTGATCGGCGGCCCGATCGCCGTCGCGATCGCCCCCTACGGGCGCACCGAGGACGAGCTGCGGCAGCTGCCCGGCTACCGCTCGGGCGACCTGCGTCAGGAAGACCTCGCCGAATCGCGCAACATGCTCGATGCCGCCGGCGTGGACCTCGGCGGTTTCCCGCCGATGGACATCTGGGCGCCCGACGCCTCCGACTACGCCCAGGTGCTGCAACAGAACCTCCGCGAAGTGGGCATCGACATCGGCATCAACGAGCTGACGACTGCCGACGCGCTGGCTGCCCGCCAGAACCGCGAGTTCTCGATGGTCATGCTTGGTCAGCAGGGCGCATCCGACCCCGACCTGCTCTACAACGACCTGCACACCACCGGCGGCCAGAACTACGGCAACTTCTCCAATCCCGAATTCGATGCGCTGGTGGAAAAGGGCCGCTCCGTCTTCGACGTGCAAGAGCGCGAGGCGATTTACAACGAGGCGCAGGACCGCCTGCTCAACGAGTGGAACCCGCGTCTGTATTGGTCCTGGAGCACGGTGATCGTCGCCTTCCGCTCCTACCTGAAGGGATTCCGCCCGACGCCGGGACCGACGGCGAGCAACGCGATCCTCTGGGGCATGTGGTTCGACGAGGTTCCGGATGGCGCGGCCTAGACCGCGCCGTTCGAGCCGCCGCCCGAGCCGCTGACGACCGGAAGCGCCGAAGCCGATGCGAGCCTATGTCTTCCGTCGCATGCTGCTGCTGCCGATCACGGTGCTGCTGCTCTCGATCTTCGTCTTCGGGCTGATCCGCCTGGTGCCCGGCTCGGTGATCGACGCCCGCCTCTCCGCCGGCTTCCCCGGCACCGCCGACGCCGACGACCGCGCCAAGCTGGAAGCGCATTTCGGGCTCGATAAGCCGGTGCATATCCAATACGTGAACTGGATCGGGCAGGTGTTCAGCGGCGATCTGGGCACCTCCTGGCTGACCAAAGAGTCGATTCTGGACAACTTCGGGCGGCGCATGCCGGTCACGGTCGAGCTGCTGGTGCTGACGCTGCTGATCTACATTCCACTTGGGATCGGAACCGGAGTCTGGTCGGCGGTGCGTCAAAATCGCGCCGATGATTACTCGATTCGCTTCGTGACGATTCTGTTCCTGGCGATTCCCAACTTCTGGCTGGCGACGCTGGTGGTGGTGATTCCGCTGGTGCTCTGGGGCTATGCGCCGCCGCTGCCCTACCAGCAGCTCTGGGAAGATCCGGGCAAGAACTTAATTCAGATGATCGTGCCGGCGGTGGTGGCGGCGCTGGCCGGCGCTGCGGTGCTGGGGCGCGTGGCGCGCTCGGAAATGCTGGAGGTGCTGCGCCAGGACTACGTGCGCACGGCCTACGCCAAAGGCCTCGCCGCCCGCATCGTCGTCACCCGCCATGCCCTGCGCAACACGATGATTCCGCTGATCACCCTGATCGGCCTCGTCTTCGCCACCGGCGTCGCCGGGTCGGTGATCGTCGAGCAGGTATTCGCCATTCCCGGCATGGGACGCTACCTGGTGCAATCACTGCTGACCAACGATCTGCCCGTCGTCCAGGTCTGGATGTTGATCTTCGGGGCCGCCTTCGTCCTCGTGAACCTGTTGGTCGATCTCAGTTACGGCATGTTTGATCCAAGGATTCGTTTCCAATGAGCGATATTCCCCCGTCACTCGTAGTAGCTGAGGCCGCCGACCGCGTCCAATTCGACGTATACGGGCTGCCGGTGCGGGCGTCGTGGCGCCGGCGCGGTCTGCGGCTGCTGCGCCAGCATCCGCTCGGCGCATTCGGCCTGTTTGTGGCTCTGTTCGTGATCTTCCTCGCCGCCTTCGGACCGCTGCTGACCACCGACCCCGCCGCCGTCTCGGCCGAGATTCTCGCCGGCCCCAGCGGCGAGCACTGGTTCGGCACCGACCGGCTCGGGCGCGACTACTTCGCGCGCGTGATCGCCGGCGCGCGGCTCTCGATGTCGCTGGCGCTCGGCGCGATGCTCATCGGCGTCTCCGCCGCCCTGGTCCTGGGCATGGTCTCGGCCTACGCCAAGGGCGCGGTCGACCTCCTCCTGCAGCGCGTCATCGACATGATGCTGGCCTTCCCCGGGCTGGTGCTGCTGCTGCTGCTGGCGCAGGTGATCGGGCGCGGTTGGCAATCGGTCGCGCTGGGCATGGGGATCATCTTCTCGGTCAGCATGGTGCGGATCATCCGCGCCAGCACACTGTCGACGCTGGCCGAAAGCTACGTCGAAGCCGCCCGCATTGTCGGCGCTTCCCCCTACCGCATTCTCTGGCGGCACGTGCTGCCCAACATGGGCCCGCCGCTGCTGATCTACGTCACCACGCTGCTGGGCGCGGCAATCCTCTTCGAGGGCGCGCTCTCCTTCCTCGGCCTCGGCGTGCCCCCGCCCGAACCCTCCTGGGGGCGAATGCTGACCGAGGCGCGCACGCTCTGGAAATACCCGCACCTGAGCATCTTCCCCGGCGTCGCCATGACCATCGCCGTGCTCGGCTTCAACCTGGTCGGCGACTCGATCCGCGACATCCTCGACCCGCGCCTGCGCGGCCTGACCTGAGCGCACGTCGCCCGGATCCCGCCCAAGCTCCCGACTGCGCGCACAGGCGCCTGGCGCTGCGTTGACATCGTGATCGTGATTTCTTAGCCTTCCGCGAACAAACCACAGCAACAGCGCGGAGCATGCAGGAGAGCGTCATGAGCGAGCGAAACTACTGGGACCAAATCCGCAGGCGGCGGGTGAGTCGGCGCTCGATGCTGGGCGCAGCCGCGCGGGCCGGCGTTGGCGCGGCCGGCATTGTGCTAGTCGGCTGCGGCGACGATGACGACGACGGCCAACAGCAGGCCGCGCCCGCCGCGGCGCAAGCGCAGGCGCAGCAGCAACAGCAGCAAGCGCAACCGGCCGCTCAGCAGCAACAACAGCAGCAAGCAGCCGCGGTCGCCCAGGCGCAGCAGTCCGACGCCGGCCCGAACCGCGGCGGCAGGCTCATCATGGGCGACCTGCATTCCTTCGAAGATGACGTGACGCTGCCATACGCGATCGGCGACGGCCGGTCCACCCAGCCGCCGGACTCCGGCGTCTGGGACTGGCTGATGCAGCGCGGGGACACGCTGGAGCCGGAGGCTCGGCTCGCGGAGGCGTGGGAGCAAAACGGTGACGCCACCGCCACAATCGTCACACTGCGCCCGGGCCTCGAGTTCCACAATGGCAAGCCGCTCAACGCCGAGGCCGTCAAGCTCAGCTATGAGGCGATGAACTACGAGAGCACACCGAACAGCCAGGTGCGAGCGTTGGCAGCCGCCTACCTCGAATCAATCGACGTGATCGACGACCGTACGGTGCAGTTCAACCACGCGAACTGGCCGGGGCCGGTCATCTACGACCTGATCACATTCGCGCCGATCGCCGACGCTGAGACTATTCCGGCCTTGGCTGCCATGGAGGAGGTCAATGGCAGCGGCCCGTTCAAGTTCGACTTCGACCAATGGGAGCCCGGCGCGAAGTGGGTGGCGGTGCCGCACGAGAATGGCTACCTCACGCCGTACCTCGACTCGATCGAGTATCGCACCATCGCGGACGAGGACACCCAGGTGCTGGCCCTCGAGAGCGGGGAACTGGACGTGACCCATATTCCCGCCACGCAATTCGCGCGCCTGGGCGCATTGGACCACCTCACCACCGCCATCTTCCCGGCGCTCGGGTACTGGGTCGTCGGACCGACCGGAACGGGACTTGGCGGCGGTCACCCCGCGAACGACGATCCGCGCTTCCGCCAAGCGCTGCAAAAGGCGATCGACCGTGAGCGCCTCCATGAGGACATTTTCGAAGGCATCTATCCCATCTCCAACCAGATGTGGCTGCCGACTTCCCCGGCGTATGACCCGCAGTACGACGTCGTCGCCTACGACCCTGAGGGCGCCAGGGCGCTGCTGGAGGAGGCCGGTCTCGTAGGCACGGAGATCGGCATCCATTATTTCGAGGGCCAGGTCCCCAGTGGCGCCCCCGAAATCATTCAGGCGAACTTCCAGGCCATCGGAGTCGACGCTACGCTCGAGGTGATCGACCGCGCGCTGTGGATCGAGTACTTCTTGTCAGGCACGATGCCCGGCCTGTACATGGCGAGCACCGGCTTCTTCTGGATGAACCCCGAAACGCTGCCGAACATGAACTATCAGTTCCGCAAGGACAACGCGCTTGCCTTCGGGAACAGATCAGATCCGGATCACGTGGAGTACAACTCCATCATCGATGGCTTTGGCTCACAGCCGTCGCCCGCCGAGCGCGAAGCATTGTTTCAGCGCTGGAACGCGCTCTATGCCGAAGCGCCGTGGCTGCTCCCGTACTCCGGCTTGGGCCACCTCGCGGCCTACAACAACACCCGTGTCGGAGGATTCCGGTATACGCCGGCGTCCGCGAAATTGCACAAGGAAGAGCTCTGGCTGATCGCGTAGCCGACCGATCGGATTCGTCCGGCTCCCTTCTCACTCTCTTCCGCGCTGCTGGGGAGAGGCCGCGATGTGACAGCGGGAGGGGCTTGCAACCGCCGGAGAAACCTCCTCCAGCACTAAGGGACAACTCGTCCTACAAGTGGGAGGCGAGGCGCTCTCCGTGCGGTATGGTCAGCCTTCAGAGGAGCGTCGTGCATGGGTTCGTTCCTAGTCCGCCGCTTCGCGCAAGGCATCTTGACGGTGGTGCTGGCCAGCGTTCTGGTCTTCCTGGTCATGCGCTTGATTCCGGGCGACCCCGCACTGCTGCTGGTCGGAACGGATGCAAGCCCCGCAGACGTGGAGGCGGTGCGAGAACGGCTCGGGCTCAACGAGCCACTGATTGAGCAGTACGCCGATTGGCTGATCGGCGCGCTGCAGGCCGATTTCGGACCGTCGATTAGCAAGGGCACCGAGGTCGGCACCCTGATGAAGGTCGCCGCCCTGCCAAGCGCGGAGCTCGCAGTGGCCGGGTACCTGTTTGCGCTGGCCTTTGGCATCCCACTCGGAATCGCCGCCGGCCTGAAACCGGGCGGGCTGGGCGATTACGCCGCGACCGGATTCACCATGGTCACGCTCGGCATCCCGAACTTTGTGCTCGGGATCCTCCTGATCTGGGTGTTAGCGGTCCTGCTCGGCTGGTTGCCAATCACCGGACGGGTTGCGATCAATGAGGATCCAATCGAGGCGATCAAGTTCCTGATCATGCCGATGATCGCCGTGGGCGCCGGGACGGCGGCCGTGCTCGCCCGATTCGTGCGCGCCTCGATTATGGAGACATTGAACCAGGATTACGTGCGGACAGCCCGCGCGAAGGGGTTGCGCGAGCGGGCGGTCGTGCTGCGGCATGCAATGCGCAACGCGCTGATCCCGGTGATCACGGTTGCCGCGCTGCAGATTGGCTTCCTGATCTCCGGCGCGGTGATCGTTGAGGTCGTCTTTGCGCGGCCAGGCTTCGGGTCGCTGATTATCGCCGGCGTGATCGGCAGGGACTATCAGCTCATTCAGGGCATGCTCGTGGTGCTGGTCACGGTCTTCGTGGTGGTGAACACGCTCGCCGATGTCCTCTATGGGGTTGCTGACCCCCGGATCCGGGTGAGCTGATGGCTGACGTTCAGATTCCGGAGCCGCTCTTCCGCCGTGCATCGCTTGGTGCGCGGGTCCTGACCTGGCGGCAGCAGTCGCAGTGGTTCGATGTCAGCTACCGCGTGGCCCGCGAGCGGCGAGGCCAGATCGCGCTGCTCATCCTTGGCGTGTTCCTGATCTGCGCCCTGTTCGCGCCATACATCGCTCCCTACGGCTACGCGGAGCAATTCCGCAGCGCCAAGCTCTTGTCGCCCTCCTGGACTCATCCCTTCGGCACCGATGAAATCAGCCGCGACCTGCTCAGCCGCATGATCTACGGGGTCCGGATCTCGCTCTTCGTCAGCGCCGGCGCTGTCGCGATCGGGATGCCGATCGGTGTCGCCATCGGCTACACCGCGGGCTACTTCGGCCGCTGGGCGGACGCAATCTCGATGCGGTTCATCGACACGATGTTGGCGTTCCCCGGGATTCTCACGGCGCTCGTCGTCTTGGCGGTGCTCGGGACCGGCACGCGAGAGGTGGCGATCACGCTCGGCATTACCGCGATCCCGGTCTTCGCGCGGCTGGCGCGCGGACAGATGCTGCAAGAGAAAGAGCGCGACTACGTGATGGCGGCGCGCACCCTGGGCGCCGGGCCCACACGAATCATCATGCGCCACGTCGCGATCAACACCTTGCCGCCCCTGATGATCCAGGCGGCGCTCTACATGGCGTTCGCGATCATCGCGGAAGCATCGCTGAGCTTCCTCGGCCTGGGCGCGGCGCCCCCCACGCCGACGATTGGGTTGATCTTGAACGGGGCCAGAGCGTTCCTCACACTCGGCGCGTGGTGGTTCATATTGGCGCCCATCGCAGCGCTCGCGCTGCTGTTGATTGCGCTGAATTTCCTGGCCGACGCGATCCTCGAGGCCACAAGTCCCTATGTGCGGAACAAGTAGCGCGCAGCCGCTACAGCCTGAGCAGCGGGCGGTCCGGCGATTCGGGGCGGGGGCTGAGCGTCCGATTCACGCAGTCCGCGACCAGATCGAGTTGCGCCATGACGATCTGGCCAAGCAGCGCATCCGATCCCTGCGGTACGACGACACAGTCAACAGGCATCCGACGGTCGCCAATGCGGACGGTCAGCGGTCCGGCGATTGGCAGTTCGCCCCGCCGTCCGTCGGCGTACATGACGGTCGCGCTGCTGACGACCGCCGCGCCAAGCCGTCCCACCACATCCTCGGGCAGCGCCAGCATCACCGCGCCGGTATCCGCGACGGCCGAGATGGTGGCCCGTCGAATCTCGTCCTCTGCCCGATAGCCCTCCTCAAACAGCCGACGGTCTCCGGAGTTCTCCAGCTCAATCTCCACGATGATCTCGCCCATCGCCCGCTCTCCGCTCCCTCGCTCCCACTGCTTGCAGCATATCCACGCCCGCGCGGCTCGGCCTGCGCGCATGCATCGCGCATACATATTGACGCCGCCCGTTGACATCCTGTTCGCAGATCGCGATATTTCGCAGTACCCGAACGATCCGCGGCGCATCAATCGCGCTCGTGGGTCGCAGCACCGCAGTTGCCGCAACCGGAATGCCGGCTGAGACGCGGATTGCGGAAGGAGTTCGAGATGAGCCGAGAGAGCCACAGGCAGAGCGACCAGCCGAACTACTGGCAGCGAATGCGCCGTTCGCGGATGAGTCGGCGCGCGCTCCTGCGCGCCTCGGGCCGCGCCGGGGTCGGCGCGGCCGGGCTGGCGCTGGTCGGCTGCGGCGACGATGACGACGACCAGCCCGCCACCGTCGCGCAGAGCCGCCAGCAACAACAACAGCAGGATCAGCCCGCCCAGCAGCAGGCGATGCAGCAACAACAGCAGGACGCCGCGCAGCAGGCGATGCAAGCGGATCAGCAGCAGGCGCAAGCCGAGCAGCAGACCGAGCCGGTGCAGTCCGCCCCCTCCGCCCGCGAGGGCGACACCGACTGGGAGCGCACCGTCACCGTCGCCGTGCCCAACGCCGTCGGCGGCCTCGATGTGCAGGGACCCGGCAACTACACCCTCAAGTGGAACGGGCCGCTGCATGTCGATCAGCTCCTGCAGTACGACCTGGTCACCCGCGAGATCGTGCCGCATGTGGGGTACTACGAGTGGATCGAGGACTTCACCTCGGTGCTGATGCACGTCAATCCGGGCCACGCCTGGCACGACGGCACGCCGCTGACGGCGGAGGACGTCAAGTTCTCGATCGACCGCGCGGCCGGGAACGCCCCCTACAACGAGAGCGGCGGCTACGAAACCGGCGTCGCCTATATCGTCGCCTCGGTCAACGGTGAGGTCAGCGTGATCGACGACCTGACCGCGCGCGTTCCGGTGAAATCCGAGGTCACCGCGCCGAACAGCATCGGCACCACGATGCCGCTGGTGCCGAAGCACCGGATCGAGGAGCTGGGCGACGACGGCTACAACCGCGACGGGTTGGCGAGCGGGCCGTTCAAGATGGTCTCCTTCGAGCCCGATATCGAGGTGCGCAGCGTTCGCAACGACGACTACCCGATCGGCTACGACAACCCCAGCCGCAAGCACCGCGCCTGGGTCAAAGAGATCGTCCAGTCCGTGCGGCCCGAGCCGGTCGCGCGCCTCGCGGCGATCCAGGCCGGCGAGGCCGACGTCGTCCCCTCGCTCGAGTGGGAGCTCGTGCAGGAGTTCGTCGACGAACCCGGCTTCGAAGTGCTCTTCGACCCGGGCTGCTGCCCGCACACGATCTTCCCCAACACGATCGTGCCGATGTTCGAGGACGGCAGCAACCCCTACCGCGACCTGCGCGTGCGGCAGGCGATGAACCACGCGGTCGACGTGCCGACGATCTACGGCACGCTGGGCACCGGCCGCGAGCAGCGCGCCTACGGCATCGGCAGCCGCCAGCTGGGCGGGATGCAGCCCGACCAGTCAGGTCCGCTGACGATGGAGTACGACATCGAGAAGTCAATGCAGCTGATGGACGCGGCCGGCTACGCCGACGGCTTCGAGTCCGATTTCTACGGCACCTCCGGCTTCTTCGCGCTGACCGACCAGGTCGCGCTGGCGGTGCAGCAGTACCTCGAGGTGGTCGGCATTCGCACCAACCTGCAGCTCGATCCGCTGCCCGACTTCCGCGCGCGGATGGCGCAGCGCGATGTGCCGGGCCTGCACTACTACTTCACCAACCAGTCGCCGGACCCCTTCCAGGTGATCGCTGCGGAGGTGGCGATCGGCGGCACGCTCTCGGTCGCGGAGTACCCCGACACCAACATTCAGGAGCTGGTGGACGCGCAAGCGACGGAGTTCGACCCGGCCAGGCGCAAGGTGGCGCTTAACACATTGGCCGAGCGGATCTACACCAACGCTTCCTGGCTGTTCCTGTTCGAGACCGTCGCCACCGGCCTGATGCGCGACGATCTGGAATGGGACATGATGGGCAACTCGCGCGACTACGGCGGCCTCTGGGCAATCCGCCCGCTCGTGACCTAGGAGGAAACCGCTCCGGGCAGGACGGCGAACCATGGGCGGTGCGAATTTCTGGGCGATCCTCGGCTCGCGCCTGCTCCAGGGGCTGCTCGTCGTCTTCCTCGTCGTCTCGATCGTCTTCCTCGTCTCCCGCGGCGCGCGCGATCCGGTCGAATACCTCACGACCGACGAGACGACCGAAGAGGAGAAGCAGCTGCTGCGCGAGCAGCTCGGCCTGAGCGGTCCGCTGGCCGAGCAGTACGGACGCTTTCTGCTCGACGCCGTCCAGCTCGACCTGGGCAACTCCTTCATCAGCGACCGGCCGGCGATGGATGAAGTCGCCGGTCGATCGGTGAAGACGCTGCAGTTGGGCCTGGCGGCGCTGATCTTTTCGCTCGTGCTGGGGCTGCCGCTGGGGATCATCGCGGCGCTGCGGCGCGCCTCGCCGACGGACTGGTTCGCGCGCCTGCTGGCGGTGCTGGGGCAGGCCACGCCCAACTTCTGGCTCGGCCTGATGCTGATCTTCTTCTTCTCCGTCCAGCTCGGCTGGCTGCCGACCGGCGGGAGCGGCAGCTTCAAACACATCATCCTGCCCACGGTGACGCTGGGACTGCTGAGCTGCGCGGCCGCGATGCGGCTCACGCGCTCGGGGATGATCGATGTCATGGGCACCGATTTCGTGCGCACCGCCCGCGCCAAGGGGCTGCGCGAAAGCACGATCATCAGCCGTCATGCGCTGCGCCATGCGCTCCTGCCGGTCGCCACCATCCTGGGCATCCAGGTGGGCCGCCTGATCGCCGGCTCGGTGATCGTCGAGCAGGTCTTCGCCTGGCCGGGCGTCGGACGGCTGATGCTGCACACAATCACCGTCGGTGATTTTCCGGTCTTGCTGGCCGGCATTCTCGTCATCTCCGCCGCCATCGTGATCGCGAACATCCTGGTCGATCTGTCCTATCCAATTATCGATCCGCGCATCCGGGCGGGCGCGCGCTGATGGCGGCGCAGGCGGCGGCGCAGGAGCCGCTCTTCGCCGAGCGCGGCGCGCGCTGGCGAATTTCCTGGCAGCGCGCGCTGCTGCTCACGCCCTCGGTGCTGATCCTCACGCTCTTCTTCATCGCCGGTGTCTTCGCCGATCTGCTTTCGGCCTACGACCCGGAGAAGATCGTGCTGATTGAGCGGCTGACGCCGCCGGCGCTGCAGGAGGGCGGCAGTTGGGCGCATCCGCTGGGCACCGACAACCTCGGCCGCGACATTCTGAGCCGGGTGATGTACGGGGCGCGGGTCTCGCTGCTGGTGGTCGCGATCTGCATTCCCTCCTCCGCGTTGATCGGCACCCTCGCGGGGCTGATCGCCGGCTGGCGGCTGGGCTGGTGGGACAAAATCCTCATGCGCCTGGTCGACATTCAGCTGGCGCTGCCGGCGATTCTCTTCGCGCTGCTGATCGCGGTGGTCTTCGGAGCCAGCCTGCGCAACGTGATCCTGATCATCATCGTCTTCACCTGGTCGAGTTACGCGCGGCTGGTGCGGGCCGATGTGCTCTCGCTGCGCGAGCAGGAGTACGTCATCGCTGCGCAGTCGAGCGGCGCCAGCGACAAGCGCATCCTCTTCCGCCACATCTTCCCCAATCTGCTCAACACGATCGTGATCATGGCCACCCTCGAAGTGCCGCAGGTGATTCTGATCGAAGCGGCGCTGAGCTTCCTCAACATCGGCGTCGCCCCCGGCACGCCCTCGTGGGGCGCGATGATCTCCGAGGGCCGCAACTTCATGACCATCGCCTGGTGGCCGATCTGGATGCCCGGCATCGCCATCCTGCTGGTCTCGCTAACCGGCAACCTGATGGGCGACTGGCTGCGCGATGTGCTCGATCCACGCTTGAGAAACGTGCGCTAGGCGAGCGCAACCTTGCTAGACTGAGCGCCACTTTGAACACGGTCGGGCGCGATGCCGATCGCACCGCACGAAGAGAGTCCGACCGGCTTGCTCTGGGTGATGGGGATGGTCGGGACGGGGCGCGGCGGCGGGCACCCGGCGCTCGACGACCCGAAGGTGCGGCGCGCGCTGTACCGGGTGATCGACCGTAAGCGGATTACCGCAGAACTGTTCGAGGGCCTGTCCGAAGAGCAGAACGTGATCTGGCCGAGTTTTTCGCCGGCCTACGACGAGTCGTTGGACCGCGACTACTTCGACATTGATCATGAACTATCAGATGCGGCTGCCCAACTCCTGCGCCTACGACTCGCCGGAGTACCAGGCGGTGATTGACGGCTGGCCCACCGCCGACAGCGAGGCCAAGCGGCAGGCGCTGCTCGACGAATTCAACAGAATTCTCGATCAAGAGCCCTGGATCGCGCCGATCTGCACCACAGTCACGATCTGGGCATCACGCTCGGGCGTGAAGGGATTCTGGGACGACGTGGTGGGCCGCCCGCGGCTACAGGACGTCTATTTCGACGAAACGTAGCGCTTCGCCGGGCGCAGCGGCCTGCGACGGGATCGCAGACAGGGGCGGCTGGCGAGGAGGCGGTCCGGGGTGGGCAGATTCCTGATTCGTCGATTCCTCGAAGGCTTACTGGTGGTGTTCCTCGCGAGCATCGCCATTTTCCTGATCATCCGCCTGATCCCCGGCGATCCTGCCCAACAGATAGCCGGAGAAGACGCGACGCTGGAGGACATCGAGCGCGTTCGCGAGCAGCTGGGACTGAACGACTCGCTGGTGGCGCAGTACGGCAACTGGATTGCCGGAGTAGTGCAGCTCGATTTCGGGCGCTCGTTCACCAAACAGGTACCGGTGCGCGACCTGATCGAGCAGTCGTTTCCATCGACGATTGAGCTAGCTGTAGCGGCCTACATCTTCGCGCTGGCGATCGGCATTCCCTTGGGCGTAGCGGCGGCGGTCTGGGCCAAGAAAGCGCCCGACTACGGCGCCAGCGTGTTCAACATCTTCACGCTGGGCATTCCCAACTTCGTGCTCGGCATCATTCTGCTCTGGCTCTTCGCGGTGGAGCTCGACTGGTTCCCCGTCTCGGGGCGGGTCAGCGTGTTCGAGGACCCGGTCGCGGGACTGCATCGGCTGGTGCTGCCGACGATCGCGGCCGGCGCCACCATCGCCGCGGTGCTGGCGCGGTTCGTGCGCACCTCGGTCGCGGAAGCCCTGGCCCAGGACTACGTGCGCACCGCCCACGCCAAGGGGCTGCCCACGCGGCGCGTGATCCTCTCCCACGCATTGCGCAACGCGCTGATCCCGATTGTCACCGTCGCCGCGCTGCAGATCGGCAATCTGCTCGCCGGCGCGATCGTGGTCGAGATCGTGTTCACCCGGCCCGGCTTCGGCTTCCTGATCATCGATAGCATTACGGCGCGCGATTACCTGCTGATCCAGGCAATGCTGGCGATTTTGGTATTCGTCTTTGTGGCCGCAAACACGTTGGCCGATATCACCTACGGATATCTCGACCCGCGCATCCGCGTTTCGGGGCTGGCCGGCTGAGATGACGCAGTTCGCTCCCCCGGCGGCGCGTTCACGGCTGCGCGAAATGCGCGATCAGTCGCTCACGGTCGACGCGCTCTATCGCACGGCGACCAACCCCCAGGGGGCGATCGGGCTGCTCGTCTTCGGCGGACTCATCTTCCTGGCGATCTTTGCGGACGTGATCGCGCCGCACGGAGAAGCCGAGCAGATTCGCGGCGCGCGGCTATTGGCGCCCTCAGGTCAGTTCTGGTTCGGCACCGACGACCTCTCGCGAGACATGTTCAGCCGCATCCTGTTCGGCCTCAGGATTTCGCTCTACGTATCGGTCGCGGGCGTGCTGGGCGGCGGCGCGGTGGGGGTCCTGATCGGCTTCGCGTCCGGCTACGCCGGCGGCTGGCTGGAGACCATTCTGATGCGGCTGGTGGACACGATGCTGGCCTTCCCGTTTCTGCTGCTGGGGATCGCGGTGCTGGCGATTTTGGGCACGGGCACCTCGCAGGTGGCGCTGGCTTTGGGGATCGCCAACATCCCGGTCTTCGCGCGGATCGCGCGCGCGCAGCTGTTGACCGAGAAAGAACGCGACTACGTGCTCGCGGCGCGCTCGATGGGCGCGTCGCCGGTGCGCATCGTGGGACGCCACATCGCCGCCAACGCGCTGCCGCCGCTGCTGGTGCAGGCGGCGCTGGCGATGGCCTTCGCGGTGATCGCCGAGGCCACGCTCAGCTTCCTCGGCCTCGGCGCGTCGCCGCCCACGCCGACGCTCGGGATCATCCTGTCCGACGGCCGCCGCTGGCTGTTCACCGGCGCTTGGTGGTTCGTACTCTTCCCCACCCTCGGGCTGTCGCTGATTCTGCTTTCGCTCAACTTCCTCGCCGATGCGGTGGTGGAGGCGATCGATCCCCACCGACGCCGCTAATCGGCGCGGACGCAGCGGAAGCCGATGTTGCTCGTGCCGGTGTCGGGCGGCAGCCCCATTCGGGCGGCCGGGCGGTAGCGCGCGCAGTAGCTTTCGTGGCAGAGAAATGAGCCGCCCTTGAGCAGCTTCAGCTCACCTTCGGCGGGGCCGATCGGGTCTTCGCGCGGGTTGGTCTGATGCGCGAACACGTCGAACCAGTCGAAGCACCACTCCCAGACGTTGCCGGTCATGTTATAGAGGCCGAAATCGTTGGGCGCGAAGGCGTCGGCGGGGCAGGTTCCATACCAGCCGTCGTCCAGCGTGTTGCGCGAGGGGAACGCGCCCTGCCAGACATTCATCCGATGTTCGCCGCCCGGCGTCAGCTCGTCGCCCCAGGGGAAACGCGCTCGTTCGCGGCCGCCCCGCGCCGCGCGTTCCCACTGCGCCTCGCTGGGCAGCTGTTTGCCCGCCCAGGCCGCGTAGGCCGCGGCGTCCGCCCAGCTCACGTGGACGACCGGATGATCCTCGCGCCCCGCAACCCCGCTCGCCGGTCCCTCCGGATGACGCCAGTCCGCGCCCATCACCTGCCGCCACCAGGGCGCATCGGCCGCCGCTCGGGTGAGCGGGAAATCGTCGGGCAGCAGCCCCGCAAACACGAACGACCAGCCGAAACGCTCGGCGTCGGTTTCGTAACCGCTATCGGCGGCGAACGCTGCGAAATCTGCGTTGGTCACCGTGCAGACATCGATGCGGTACGGCGAAACGGCAACCTCACGCACCGGCGCCTCGCCGTCGTCGGGATACGACATCGCGTCGTCGGATCCGATCAGAAACGCGCCGCCCGGAATCTCCGCCATCGCCCGACCGTCGCCGCAGCGCTGCTCCGACCGCGCAGCGCTGCGCTGCGCGAGGCCGGACGTGCGGGCGGGCGCGCAACAGCCGCTCACTGGCCCGACATCATCTGGCGGAAGCGCCGGCGGCCGGCTTGCTGCGCGGCGCTCGGCGAGGTCCACGGATCAACGACGATCTCCACGCTGTGGATCACGCCCGTGAACTCGAACGGCGGCTCGTAGGCGTCGCTGACCGGGGAGTAGCCGTCGCGCCCGAACTCCGTCCCGCCGTGGCCGATCAGCACGCGATCCGCCACCAGCGGAACCTCGCCCTCGGCGACCGTCTGCCCGTCGATCGACAGCGTGACCCGCGCGGGCGCGGAGGCTCCCTCGCCGCTCATCGCCGCGCCGATCACGCAGTCGCCCGCCGGCACCGGCGCTGCGGAGCGAATCCGCGCGCCCGCGCCGAATGCGTGGTAGTCGAAGCAGAGCATGTTCTCCTGGATGTAGAGCGAGAAGCCTCCGTGAATTCGCCCGCGCGCGACGAGCACTCCGTCGTCGCTCGCGGCGCGCGAGATTGCGGCCTCCAGCGTCCAGTCGCCCAGATCCGTCGCCGGCGCGACCTCGTGCGGCAGATAGCCGATCGGCGGCGTGTAGCGGTAGCGCAGGCCATGATGCGGTGCGCCCGGGCGCATGATCGGCTGCGCCAGTTCGACGCGGCGGTCGTCCAGCGGCAGCACGCCATGGCGGCCCGCCTCAATCCACCAGCGGTCGATCAGCGCGCGCAGACGCTCCTGCTCCTCACCGGCCAGATCGCGCGTTTCCGAAAAGTCCCGATCCAAGTGATACAGCTCCCACTCGTCATCGCTCCAGTCGCGCCCCGCGCGGTGGCGGGCGACGGCTTTCCAGCCGTCCGCCCAGATGCCGCGATGCCCGAACATCTCGAAATACTGCGCGTCCTTGTGCGAGGGCGCATCCGCCTCGTTCAGCGCGTAGGCGAAGCTCGTGCCGCTGATCGGCAGCTGCTCCGCGCCGCGGTAACGCTCCGGCGCGCGCGCGCCCAGCGTCTCCAGCACCGTCGGCAGCACATCGGAGGCGTGGTGGAACTGATCGCGGATGCCGCCGCGTTCGGCGATGCCCTGCGGCCAGTGGACAATCAGCGGGACCCGCACGCCGCCGCCGTGCGTGTTCTGCTTGTACCAGCGCAGCGGCGTGTTGCCGGCCTGCGCCCAGCCCCACGGATAGTTCGAGGAGGAGCGCGGCCCGCCGATCTCGTGAAGGCGCGATTGCACTTCGTCGAGGTCCTCCGGCAGCGGCTGAAACAGCCGCGCCGAATCGGAGAAGCCCTGCGGTCCGCCTTCCTGCGAGGCTCCGTTGTCGGCGGTCAGGATGATGATCGTGTCGTCCAGGCGGCCCGACTGCTCGAGGTCATCGAGCAGCCGCCCAACCTGCGCGTCGGCGTGCTCGAGGAAGCCGGCGAAGGCTTCCTGCAGCGCGCAGGCGAAGGCGCGCGCCTGCGGCGACAGGTCGTCCCAGGCCTCCACGCCCGGGTTGCGCGGCGCAAGCTCGGTGCCCTCCGGAATCACGCCCAACTCCAGCTGGCGCGCGAACCACTGCTCGCGGATCGCATCCCAGCCGATGTCGAACTTGCCGCGGTACCGCTCGATGTATTCGGCCGGCGCCTGGTGCGGCGAGTGCGTCGCGCCCGGCGTGAACCAGAGAAAGAACGGCTGCCCCGGATAGACCGCCTGCTGATCGCGCAGGAAGCCCAGCGCCCGATCCGTCAAATCCTCCGTCAGGTGATAGCCCTGCTCCGGGCGCTTCGGCGGATCAACGTGATGGTTGTCGTAGACCAGCTCCGGGTAAAACTGGTCGGTCTCACCGCCGAGGAAACCGTAGAACCGGTCGAAGCCCCGCTGCAGCGGCCAGTCGTCGAACGGCCCGGCCTGCGAGGTCGCCTCCAGCGGCGTCAGATGCCACTTGCCGACCGCGTAGGTCGCGTAGTTCTCCTCGTGCAGCAGCTCCGCCATCGTCGCCGCGTTGCGCGAGATCGCGCCGCGCATGTGCGGATAGCCCGAGTTGAAGTGCGCGATCGCCCGCATCCCCACCGTGTGATGATTGCGCCCGGTCAGCAGCGCCGCCCGCGTCGGCGAGCAGAGCGGCGTCACATGAAAATTGGTGAAGCGCAGCCCGCCCGCCGCGAGCCGATCAATGTTGGGCGTCGCAATCGTCGAGCCGTAGCAGCCGAAATGGGAGAAGCCCAAGTCGTCGAAGAGGATCACCACCACGTTCGGTCGGTCCTGCGGCACCGTGCGCAGCGGCGGCCACCACGGCTCCGAATCGCGGAACGTGCGCCCAATCTTCCCCTCAAACGGTTCGCTGCTTGCCATGACCGCATCTCCTCCGCTGCTGCCAGTCTCGCAGGCACTGTAGGCAATCTCGCGTACTCAGTGTCCGTCAGACCGGGAAGATGCTTCTCCAGATCAGCCGCCGCCCCGTCCATCAGAGCCAGCCGTGCTCCTCGCCCCACTCGAGCCACAGCTCGCGGATGCGGCGCCGATCAAACTCGCCCGCCGGAACCGGATCCTCGCCTGTCAACTCTCGGAGGTGTCGGTACCAGTGCCAGCCGCGCTCGCGCAGATGCCGCAGGATCAGCGGAATCGCCGCCTCTCCCATCGCCAGAATTTCGGCGTAGGCGGGATGATCGTGAACGCCGATCGACGCGCCGCCGCGCTCACGGATCCACTGCTCCGCCAGCTGGTCGAACCGCCGTGCCAGCGCCGGGTCGGTCTCCCTCTCCACTCCTGCGGCGTTCGCCTCGTTCGTCACCATCCCGCACCTCGCCGTCCGGATCGCCAGCATACTCGGCCTCGCGCGGTAGCCTGCGCTCCAGCAGCAGCGTTTGAGGGGGGTTGCCATGAAGATTCGCGAAATCGAGACCTTTGTCGTCGACGCCGGTTGGCGGCCCTGGCAGTTCGTCGCCGTGCGCACCGATGAGGGCATCACCGGCTACGGCGAGATGTCCGACGGACGCAACCCCTACGGCATCGTCGGAACCATCACCGACTTCGAGCCCCTCCTGCTCGGCCAGGACCCGCTCGCCGTCGAGCAGCGCTACTGGGACCTGTACCGCATGACCCGTCAGAGCCCCGGCGGGATCGCCGCCAAGGCGATCGCCGGCATCGAGCTCGCCCTCTGGGACATCAAGGGCAAGTCGCTCGGCGTGCCCGTCCACTCGCTCTTCGGCGGTCCCACCCGCTACGAGCAGCAGATCTACTGGTCCCACTGCGGCAGCTCGCGCGCGCGCAACTACGAGCTGATCGGCGCGCCGCCGCTGCGCACGATGGACGACGTGACCGCGCTCGGCGCGGAGGTGCGCGAAAAAGGCTTCAACGCGCTGAAAACCAACATCATCTTCCCCGGTGATCCCGCCGACGGCTACGGCCCCGGCTTCGGCGGCGCGCCCGGCAGCACCGACCAGAACGTCACCCCCGCCCTGCTCCGCCACGTGCGCGAATACATCTCCGCCTTCAAACAGGGCGCCGGCCCCGATGTGCAGATCGCGCTCGACCTCAACTTCAACTTCAAACCGCTCGCCGCCCGCCAAATCTGCCAGGTGCTCGAAGACCTCGAAATGATGTGGGTCGAAATCGATATGTACGAGCCCGAAGGTCTGGCCGAAGTGAAGCGCTCCACCACGGTCCCGATCACCTCCGGCGAAAACCTCTACACCCTGCGCGACTACCGCCCCTTCTTCGAAGCCCGCGCGATGGACAACGTGATGATCGATGTCCCCTGGCAGGGCTTCGCCCGCTCCCGCGATGTCGCCATGGCCGCCGAGAGCTACGAGCTCAACTGCGCCCCCCACAACTACTACTCGCACCTCGCCTCGATGCACGCCCTGCACCTCTGCGCCACCGTCCCCAACGTCCGCATCATGGAAATCGACATCGACGACGTCCCCTGGAAGGACGATCTGGCGGGCGGCCCGCTGGAAATCACCAACGGCAAGCTCAACGTCCCCGAAACCCCCGGCTGGGGCGTCGAGCTCAACGAAGACGTCGCCCGCCAAAAAGTCTGGCAACCCGGCCGCGGCCCCGGCTACCTCCCCCGCCGCTCAGCCCAATAACCCACCGCACCCCCACGCCAACCAGCACCCTCGCCGCCAACGCATCGAGCCGCCCCGCCCCTCCCTCAACAACAGCCCCGCGACTAGGGCGACGCGACGTTGCTGAACTGCTTCGAGGGCAGCGTGCCGAGCGCCGGCGCCCAGCCGGGGTCGGACTGCGGCGGGTGCGCCGCCAGCCAGTCCTCGTCGATCGCGACGCCCAGACCCGGCGCTTCGGGAACCGAGAGGAAACCGTCCTCCTGGACGGGGAACTCGCCGATGCAGGCGTCCTGGAACCAGGCGCGCATGCCGCCCTCATGGATCATGAAGTTGGGGATCGAGGCGTCCACATGCAACGCGGCCAGCACATCCATTGGTCCGTGGATCGCGTGCGGCTGCACGCCCACATATTGCGCCTCGGCCAGCGCCGCGATGCGTTTCATCTGCCCGATCCCGCCGCACTGGATCACGTCGGGCTGAATCATCGCCACGATCTGGCGTTGCAGCAGATCGAAGTAGGTGAACGGGCTGTAGATGCGCTCGCCGGTCGCGATCGGGATGTTGGTGCCGCGCGCGACCTGCTCCATCGCGTCGAGGTTCTCAAACGGCACCGGCTCCTCGAAGACGAAGGGGCGGTACTCCTCAATCGCGTTGCCCACGCGGATCGCCTCCGCCGGAGTCAGGCGACCGTGGACCTCGACCAGCAGCTCAACTTCGAAACCGACCGCATCGCGCACGGCCGCCAACGTATCGATCGCCTTGCGCTCCGCCTCGTAGCTGATGAACAGGCCGCGATGATCGAAGGGATCGCCCTTCAGCGCCGTCAGCCCCGTGGCGACCTGGCTCAGCGCAAACTCCGCGGCGCTCTCCGGCGACGGTCCGTCCCAGCGGCCGTAGCACCAAATCTTGTCGCGCAGCTTGCCGCCCAGCAGTTCGTAGACGGGCACCCCCAGCGCTTTGCCCTTGATGTCGTAGAGCGCCATCTCAATCCCGGCCGCAGCCGCGTTCTGAATCGGACCGCCGCGCGCGAAATGGCGGTGATGCATCGTCTGCCAGAGCTCTTCGATCCGGAAGGGGTCCTCGCCGATCACGAGCTGGCCAAACTCGTCCACCATCGTGGCGACGGCCATCGGACCGCAGGTCGCGTCGCCCCAACCCACGATCCCTTCGTCGGTCTCCACCTTGACGAAGACGAAATTCCAGGGCGGGAAGGCAAACATCGGATGGACCGTGACGCCGGGCGAGGCGGGAATCGCACTGACGGAGGTGATTTTCATGGCGCAGCCTTCCTGAGCGTTCTGCTCAGGCGGAACCTAGCAGTTGCACGACTTGCCGCGCTTGCGCAACTACGCCCTAAGCCGGCGCGCCGAGCGCGTATTCGAGCTTCCCATCCACATACGTCTGCTGCACCACGATCTCGCGGATGTACTCCGGCGTGACCAACGACGGATCGTGGCTCAGCACCACCAGGTCCGCCCGCTTGCCGACCTCGATCGAGCCCACCTCGTGGTCGCGGAACATCGCCGCGGCCGAGTTGATCGTGTAGGTGCGCAGCCCCTCCCGCGCCGAGATCGCCTGCTCGGGCGCCACCACCTGGCCGTCGCGCGAGCGGCGCGAGACGGCGCTGTGCAACCCCAGCAGCGGCTCCACCGGGGCGCAGGGGAAGTCGGAACCCGAGGCGACCGTGACGCCCGAATCCAGCATCTCCCGGTAGGGCAGCACCGTGCTGTCGATTCCGTTCTCGGCCGCGTATGCGCCCAGCCCCGGGCCGACCGAGTAGAGGAACGCCGGCTGATGCGAGATCATCACGCCGAGCGACGCCGCTCGCTCCATCTGCTCGCGGTTGCCGAAGAAGAAATGCTCGATGCGGTAACGCGGATCCTCGCGCGGGACTTCGCGCTGGACGCGCTCGTAGGCGTTCAGCGCCATATCGATGGCGCGGTTGCCGAGGCAGTGAATTGCGGTCTGCAAGCCGTGCCTGGCGGCGTTGATCACCAGCTGGTCAACCTCGTCCTGCTCGTAATACGGCGTGCCGACATCCTCCAGCGAGCCGTCCGGGTGGCACTTGGTCATCGTGAAGCTGGGGAAGACCGGGTCCATGAAGAGCTTCACGATGCCGCCGCGCAGGCGGTCGGAGACGTCATCGGCGAGGAACGACCCTTCGGCGGCCGCCTCGGGTGCAGCGAAAAACCCGTTCCCGCCCCGCATCTGGTGAACCACAATCGGCAGCTTGCCCCGCTCGTCGGCCAGTCGGTAGATCTCCGCGCTCTCCGGCATCACCACCGCGTCGCCCACGCTCGTCACCCCGTGCGAGAGGTGCCGCCGCGCATTCTGGTCGACCAGCCCTGCCACCACATCGGGTCCGAGCCGGTCAATGTGCGCCCGCATCGAGGCCTGGTGGACCGGGTTCATCGCCCGTTCCCAGAGCATCCCGGCGGCCTCACCGCTCGCGTCGCGCAGGATCTCGCCGCCGCGCGGATCAGGCGTATCTCGCGTAATCCCGCCCAGCGCCATCGCCGCCGAGTTGGCGTAGCAGGCGTGGTAGGAGAAATCCATCACGCAGACCGGATTGTTCGGCGCGGCGTCGTCCAGCTCGCCGCGCAGCAGCGCCGCCCCAAGCTCGCGCCCTCCCCCGCTGTAACCCAGCCCCCAAATCCACTGCCCCGGCGGGCAGCCCGCGGCTGCCGCCGCGATCGCTTCCAGCACCCCCGCCTTGCCCGCCAGCGGCGGCACCCGGCAGTCGACCGAGCGCGGCTCGAAAGTGGTCATCGAGAAGTGGTTGTGCGGATCGCAGAAACCCGGCGCCAGCGCCCGCCCGCGCAGCTCAACCTGTGCGGCGTCGGGCGAGACCGCCTGGCGCACCTCCGCGTCATCGCCGACCGCCACGATCCGCCCGTCGCGCACCGCAACGCCCGAGACGACGCGGTCCAGCGCGTCGATCGTCAACACCCGTCCGCCGGTGAACAGCAATTCCATTCCGCAACTCCTCCACAGCGCCGGCCAATCGGCAATGCCGCTCAAGCGCCGCCGCAAGGGTAGTGCGCCGGCGCATCGAGATTGCCGCAGCGAGGTGTGGCGCGGGTGCTACCGTGCCGCCCAAGCCGGACGAACATCGGCGGAAGGCGGGGCAAAATGCGTATCGCAGTGCTGGGCGGAAGCGGCTTCATTGGACCGCGCGTGATGCGGCGGCTGGTCGAACAGGGACACGAGGTCCACTGCATGGACATTGCGCCGAATGCGCCGGCGCTCGACCCGCTTCGCGATCAGATCCGGATCATGCACGGCGACATCACCCTGATGGACGATGTCGTGGAGGCGCTGGCGGAGAGCAAGCCCGATCGCGTGCTCAATCTGGCCTACGCGCTGGGCGCGTCGGAGCGCGACCCGCATCCTCAGGTGCGGCTGAACATCCTCGGCATGGACAACTGCTTTGAGGCGGCTCGCATCCTCGGCATTCGGCGCGTGGTCTACGCCAGCTCGCTGGCCGTCTACGGTCCGCAGCGGCTGCATGGCGAGCGCATGGTGACCGAGGACGATCTACGGCTCGGCACCGGCATCTACGCCGTCTCCAAGACGTTCAACGAACACCAGGCCGACTGGTACAACCGCGCCTACGACATGGCGATCACCGGCATCAGGCCGGCCAACATCACAGGCCCCGACAAGGTGCGCGGCTCGATGAACCACGTCCAGTGCCAGGTGCTCCCCGCGCGCAACGCGCCGGTCGGCTTCCCCCACCGCGACACGATGACGCTGCCGCTGCACGTCGAGGACATCGCCGAGGTCTTCGTGCGCGTGACGCTGGCCGAGCAGACTGCCTACTCGATCTACAACTCCGGCGGACACGCGACAAGCATGGGCGACCTCGCCGACACAGTGCGCGAGTTCCTGCCCGAGGCGGAGATCACGTTCGATCAGGACGCGGGCGGGCGCGAAGCCTCGGGGCTGTATCTGATGGACAACTCGCGGCTGGTCGAAGAGTTTGAAATCCAGTACGCCCCCTTCCCGCAGCGCGTGCTGGAGACGATCAACGAAGTCCGGCGCAGCGAAGGGCTGCCCGCGGTCGGGTAGATCCCGCTCCCGCCTCCGTCGCACCCGCGCCGATTCAGGACGCCAGCGGCTGTAGCTGGTTCACGAAGCGCTCAACCCGATCAAGGTCGCGGCGGACCGCCTCCGCCGACAGCCAGCCCTCATAGAAGTTGATGTGGAGTGCGCCCGCTGCATTGAAACGGTCCACCAGCTCGTCGCGGCCGGTTTCCGCGACCAGACGATCGACCACCTCATACAGCTGCCGATGCCCCTGATGACGCCAGCCCCGAGCCTCGGCGACCGCCTTCACCATCTGCGCCGCCGCACCCCAACCCTTCTCCGACGCCTGCAGGAGGTCGCCCTCCGCGAGATACACGCGGGCCTTGACCAAAAACTCGCGGGCCGTCTCGCTGTGGTAATCGGTGCGGGTCGTCATGGCGCGATCATACCCGCTCCCGCCTCCGTCACACCCGCGCCGATTCAGGACGCCAGCGGCTGTAGCTGGTTCACGAGCCGCTCAACCTGATCGAGGTCATAGCCGACCGCCTCCGCCGACAGCGAGCCCTCATAGAAGTTGATGTAAAGCTCGCTTGCCGCATTGAAACGGTCCCGCAGCTCGTGGCGGCCCGCTTCCGCGACCAGCCGATCAACCGCGTCATACAGCTGCTGATGCCCCTGATGACCCCAGCCCCGAGCCTCGGCGACCGCCTTCACCATCTGCGCCGCCGCGCCCCAGCCCTTCTCCGACGCCTGCAAGAGATCGCCCTCCGCGAGATACACGCGAGCCTTGACCAAAAACTCGCCGGCCGTCTCGCTGTGGTAATCGGTGCGGGGCGTCATAGCGCGATCATACCCGCGCCTGCCGCGGGTATCCCGCCCTGAGCAGCACCGAGGATCGGTGCATCACCGAGCGAAATGCCCCCCTGTTCAAGCGGGGGGCTTGACAAGCGGGGGGGGGGGGGCAAAATCAGCGCGAACGCCGCTGCGCACACGGCACAGCGGGCGATTCGGGAATGAGGCTCTGATGAGCGAGCGGAACTACTGGCAGCGGATGCGGCGCAACCGGATGACGAGGCGCTCACTCCTGCAAGCCTCCGCTCGCGCCGGCGTCGGCGCGGCCGGCCTCGCCCTGGTCGGCTGCGGCGACGACGATGACGACGGTCAGCAGACGGTCGCTCAGGTGCAGCAGCAGGATCAGCAGCAGCAACAGGCCATGCAGCAACAGGCTCAGCAGCAAGATCAGCAGCAAGATCAGCAGCAGGCCATGCAGCAGCAACAGGCGGATCAGCAGGCGCAGGCCGCCACCCAACAGGAAGCGGTGGCCGAAGATATTGCCGAAGGAGCCGGAGAGACTGAAACAGAATGGTCCATGCCCCTTCCGCTCGACCAGGTCGATCTGGACGCCGAGGTGGTGATCGCTGTGCCGTCCGACGCCGGAGGGCTTGACCACCACCGGGCCGGCAGCGCGCAGAACTACATCAGCCACGGCGCCGTCTACAGCGGTCCGCTGGATCGTGATCCGCGCGACAACTCAATGGTCGCCGGACTGGCGACGCCGGAATGGATCGATCCCGTCACCTTGCGGCTCGATATCATCCCGGCCAAGTTCCACGATGGTTCGACCCTGGTCGCCGGGGATATGGTCTTCAGCTACGACCGGATGGGCGGCATCGCCGACTACCACCAGGGCGGCGAAACGTCCGATCATCCCGGCGGCTGGTCGGCCGCATACCCAAACCGGGGCGCCCTGAACTGGGTCCGCAATGAAGCGACGGACGATCGCACCTGGTCGATCGAGCTGCCGGCGCCTGATGCGGGTTTCCTGACCGTCAACATGGACGGCGCCGGCGAGGTGACGATCCACTCGCAGGCGGACACGGAAGGTCGCGGCGATCTCGCCCTGGACCAGGTGCCAATGGGCACGGGACCCTATCGGTTCGTCAGCCACACCGACGATGAGAACTTCATCTTCGAGCGTTTCGAAGATCACTACAACCCGATCGATCACCCGCTGCGGGTCTCGCACGTGCCCCACCACAAGAGGTTGATCGGCCTGGTGCGGCCTGAATTGCAGTCGCGCCTCGCCGGCCTCGAAGCGGGCGAGATTGACGTGATCTCTGAGGGCGTCGGCGTCAACGCCGCCAAGCCCTACATCGACGATCCCAACTACACGGTCCAGTTCCAGCCGGGCGCCGGCTGGTCGGTGCACAACATCTACCCCAATCTGTGGCAGGAAACCATGCCCGACGGATCGCCCAATCCGTTCCTCGATATCCGCGTGCGCCAGGCCGCCAACTACGCGATCAACCGTCAGGCGATCATTGACAACCTGTTCCTCGGTGTGGGCGATATGTCGATGCTGGTCTACAGCGGCGTGCCGGGCTATCCCAGCCCGGAGCAAAAGGCGGAAGTGGCCTTCGACTACAACCTGGAGAAGGCGAAACAGCTCATGGCCGACGCCGGCTACGAAGACGGCATTGATGTCCCGCTGTTCTACACGCCAGACTGGGGTGGCGATGTGGTCGCAGACCTGGTGCTGATCGTGACTCAGGATCTCAATGCGATTGGCATTCGCGCCACGCCCATGCCGCAGCTGGGCTCTGAGTACTTCACCCCGGAGTACTCCATGGGTAGGGAAACAGCCCCCTGGGGTCTGTACTGGTTCTATGCGAACGCCGTTCCCGACATCGGATCGATGTGGGAGTGCTGCGGCGACGCCAATGGCTTCTTCACCGTCTCTCCGCCCCAGGACCCGCGTCTCCAGGAGCTCTACCTGGCGCAGCGGGCCGAGCAGGATTACGAACGCCGTCTTCAGATCATCTCGGAGTTGTTGCTCGAACATACCCGTCAGGCGACCTTCATCTTCATCGTCGAACCGCCGGACACGGTGGTCACTCGGGGCGACATCAACTACCCAAAGGGAGGCCCCTTGGGCAACCTGAACTTCCTGATGACCTACGCGATTCAGCGGATCAAGACCTGAGGCGAGCCCGGCTGCCGTATCCAGCTTGACAGCGCCATTGAGCGAGGGCGTAGCCGTGGCTGGGCGTCGTCTTTCCTAGACTGCGCCAACGAACGCACGGTCGAATTGGGGTACGATGCAGTTCTGGAACTACCTCATCATTCGGCTGATCCAGGCGATCTTCGTCACGCTGCTGGTCGTGACGATTGTTTTCTTCGTCTCGCGCAGCGTCGGCAATCCTGAAGCGACGATGCTGCCGCCGCTGGCGACCAGTGCCGAGGACAAGGAGCGCTTCCGCGAACTGCTCGGCCTGAACGACCCGATCTACGTCCAGTACGGCAACTTTCTGCTCGATCTAGCCCAGGGCGACTTCGGCACATCCTGGCGGGGCGGCGGCACGTCGACGCTGGACTCGATCGCCGATCGAGCATTGAATACGATCAAGCTCGGCGCGGCGGGCATGGTCTTCGCGTTGGCGCTCGCGGTGCCGTTGGGAATCATCGCCGCACTCAAGCGAGGAACATCAGTCGACTGGCTGGCGCGGTTCGTCGCGGTGATCGGCCAGGCGACGCCGAGCT
The DNA here is from genome assembly GCA_958295515.1 of uncultured Dehalococcoidia bacterium. Taxonomy (GTDB): domain Bacteria; phylum Chloroflexota; class Dehalococcoidia; order Bin125; family Bin125; genus CATQGW01. The sequence continues at coordinate 322,974 of CATQGW010000001.1, forward strand.
TCTGGCTGGGCCTGATGATGATCTTCTTCTTCGCCGTCGGGCTGGGCTGGTTCCCGACCGGTGGCGCGAAGGAGGGCTTTCGCTCGCTGATCCTGCCGGCGCTGGCGCTGGGGCTGTTCGAGATGGTCGCGATCATGCGCCTGACCCGCTCAGGAATGATCGAAGTGATGGACACCGACTTCGTGCGCACCGCGCGGGCCAAGGGACTGAGCGAACGGGCCGTGATCTGGCGTCACGGTGTGCGCCACGCGCTGCTGCCGGTGATAACCATGCTGGGCCTCTCGCTCGGACGCCTGATCGGGGGAACGGTGATCATCGAGATGGTCTTCGCCTGGCCGGGCATCGGCCGGCTAATCATCGACTCGATCCTCAAGAATGACTTCCCCATGGTGCAGGCCTCGATCATCGTGCTGGCCGCCTCGATCGCACTGGCCAACCTGCTGGTCGATGTGTCCTACCGGGCGATTGACCCACGTATCCGGGCGGGGGCGGTCTGATGGCGCAGCAAGCGGCGGCGACCGCGCCTGTGCAGCCGGCCAGGCAGCGCCGCAGGATTCGCTGGCGGCGCTGGCTGGGGCTCTCCCTGCCCGCTCTGATCGCGCTGGCCGTACTCGTAACGGGACTGCTGGCCGACGTGTTGCAGATGCACGACCCGGAGTTCATCGACCTGGCGGCCCGTTTGCAGCCGCCCGTCTTCGACGGCGGAACCTGGGACCACCCGCTGGGCACCGACGACATCGGGCGGGATATCTACAGCCGGCTGTTGCACGGGGCGCGCGTCTCTTTGATCGTCGTCGGCATCGTGGTGCCGGGCGCGGCGCTGTTCGGCACGCTGATCGGGTTGATCTCCGGCTGGGTAGGCGGCTCCACCGGGCAGCTCCTAATGCGCGTGGTGGATGTGCAGTTGGCGCTGCCGGCGATCCTCTTCGCAGTGCTGCTGGCCAGCCTGATCGGGCCAAGCCTGACCAATGTGATCCTCATCCTGCTGGTCTGGACCTGGCCCTCCTACGCGCGGCTGGTGCGGGCGGAGGTGCTGTCGCTGAAGGAGCGGGACTTCGTGACCGCCTCACGCTCGGTAGGAGCCGGCGGCTGGTGGATCATGCGCAAGCACCTCTTCCCGAATGTGCTCAACACCGTCGTGATCGTCATGACCCTCGAGGTTGCGCTGGTGATCCTGGCGGAGGCCGCGCTCAGTTTCCTGAGCGTCGGCGTGCCGCCGGGCACAGCCTCGTGGGGACGGATGATCTCCGAAGGCCGCGACACGATGAATGTCGCCTGGTGGCCGATCTGGCTGCCGGGGCTGACCCTGCTGATCATCTCCCTGACCGGCAACCTGATGGGCGACTGGATCCGCGACGCCCTCGACCCACGCCTCCGCAACCTCCGCTAGCGACCCCTAATCCGCCGCGCGCGGCTCCATACTCACCGAGGTGGGATCGTGAGCGCCGTCCTTGATCGGAATCAGCTCGCCCTCGGGGCGGGGATGGTCCGCCCAGTGCCCGCTGGGTTCGACGCCGCGGCAGACAATCGAATTCTCGTTCCAGCCGTTGTAGGCGCGCACATCTTTGGAGAGGTAGCGCATCGCCAGACCGCAGCGGCGGCGATTCGACTGATTCGGCTCCGAACCGTGCAGCACCCAGTCGCTGTGCAGCGAAATCTGCCCCGCGCGCAGCTCCAGCGCCACCGGCGGCTCGCCGAACGCCTCCGGGTGCTCCACCGTCTGGTTCAACACATTGCGCTCGTCGGCTGCGCTGTCGCGGAACGCCACCTGCGCGTTGAGGTGCGAACCGGGAATCACCTGCATCGCCCCGTTGCCGACATCCGAGTCGTCAATCGCCAGCCAGGCCGATACCACCTTGCTCGGCGTCAGCGGCCAGTACGACGCATCCTGATGCCAGCTCACCCGCATCCCGTCGCCCGGCAGCTTGGCGAAAAAGTGACTGTGCCGCAGAATCACAGTCTCGCCCAGCATGTCCTCCATCACGTCGATGATCCGGCTGTCCGTCACGATATCCCAGACACCCCGGCAGTGCTTGTGCCAGTTGGTCAGCTCATAGCTGTTCCAGCCCGCCTCCAGCGCCTGGGGCAGCAGATCGTCGAAGTATCGGCGAATCTCCTCGATCTCCGACTGCGAGAAGATATCAATCGGGAAGACATACCCCCGCTCGTTGTACTGCCGAACCTGCGCGGTACTCAACTGGCGGGGCGCGTCGACGCCGAGCGGAAAGAACCGCAGGTCGCGCTCCAGCTCCGGGAAGGCATCGGTGCGTTGCGTCATCGGATCACTCCTCGCTTCCGCGCAGGCGGAGCCCGCCGCCGCATGCGCCAGACCACTACACTACCCCCGCCAACACCGCAGGGGAGCAAACATGCACGACATCATCATCCGCAACGGACGCATCATCGATGGCACCGGCGCGCCCGAATTCGTCGCCGACATCGCGATCAACGGCGACCGCATCACCGCCGTCGGCCGGGAGCTCGGCCCCGCCGAGCGCGAAATCGACGCGCAGGGCAAGATCGTCGCCCCCGGCTGGATCGACATCCACACCCACATGGACGCCCAGGTCTCCTGGGACCCCTACCTCACCCCCTCCTGCTGGAACGGCGTCACCACCGTCGTGATGGGCAACTGCGGCGTCGGCTTCGCCCCCGTCCGACCCACCGACCGCGAGTGGATCATGGACCTCATGGACGCCGTCGAGGACATCCCCGCCACCGCAATGTCCGCCGGCATCACCTGGGAGTGGGAGTCCTTCCCCGAATACCTCGACGCGATCGACGACAAGCCCCGCGTCATGGACATCGTCACCCAGCTGCCGCACTGCGCCCTGCGCACCTACGTCATGGGCGAGCGCGGCGCGGAGGATGTGCAGCCCAGCGATGAGGAACTCTCGCACATGCGCCGCATCGTCCGCGAGGCGATCGAGGCCGGCGCAATCGGCTTCTCCTCCAACCGCCTGCTCGCCCACCGCACCAAAGAGGGCGAACTGATCCCCGGCACCCTCGCCCGCTACCCCGAGCTCGAAGCCGTCGCCGAGGGCATGCAGCAGGCCGGCGGCGGCGTCTTCCAGCTGGTCGGCCCCTTCGAGAAGGAGTGGGTCAACGACCTCGCGCTCGAACGCGACCTGACCATCACCTACCTCTCCGGCGAGGGCGGCGCGCAGAACCCCGGTGCCTGGCGCGAAGGCCTCCGCAACATCGAAGCGGCGACCGAGCGCGGCGTCCGCATCTTCCCCCAGGTAAGAGGACGCGGCACCACCTTGCTGATGAACATCGACGGCTCGATGCACCCCTACATCCTCAACTACGCCTACCGCGAGCTCGTCGAGCAGCTGCCGCTCGCCGAGCGCCTGGAAAAGATGCGCGAGCCCGAAGTGCGCGCCCAAATCCTCGCCGCCGGCTGGGACCTCACCAACGACGTCCGCCGCAAGGTCGACAACCCCGAAGACCACCCCTTCCTGGTCGACACCACACCCGGCAACCTGCTGCCCGGCCTGCTCGAAATGGTGCTCGGCTCGCCCGAAACCGTCTACATCCTCGGCGACCCGCCCAACTACGAGCCCGAATACGAGCACAGCGTCGCCGCCTACGCCGAGCGCAACCAGATCAGCGTCGACGACGCCTTCTACGACCTGATGATCGAAGGCGACGGCTCCACCCTGCTGCTGATCTACCTCGAGGGCTACGCCGAGCAGAGCTTCGACTACATGCGCGAACTCATGCTGCACCCGCTCACCCGCAACGGCCTGAGCGACGCCGGCGCGCATGTCGGCGCAATCTCCGACGCCCACATGGTCAGCTGGAACCTCGCCTACTGGGGGCGCGACCGCACGCGCGGCGAGCGCCTGCCGCTGGAGACCATCGTCCACAAGCAGACCGGCGCCAACGCCGATCTCTACGGCCTGAGCGACCGCGGAGTGATCGCCGTCGGCAAGCGCGCCGACCTCAACGTAATCGACTTCGAGAAGCTCGATTCGCCCGCCCCGCACATGGTCTACGACCTGCCCGAAGGCGCGCGCCGCTACATCCAGCGCCCCAGCGGCTACATCGCCACAATCAGCCACGGCGAGCTGGTGCTCGAGCACGACGAACTCACCGGCGCGCTCCCCGGCCGCCTGGTCCGCGGCCCCCAGCCCGCCTGACCGCTCTCTCCTTTCCGTCATTCCCGCGCAAGCGGGAATCCCCCCCGCGCAACCTCCCAAGTCCCGCCCCGAGATTCCCGCGTGCGCGGGAATGACGAGGAGGGCACCGCCCCTCTCCCACAACGTAAACATTGTAAAAAATCTCACTTTTCGGGGGGGGGGGGGGGGGTAAAACCAACCCAAAACCCCTGCTAGCTTGAGCCACGACCCACGACACGAAAGGGAACCGCCACCTATGTCCGTTGCCGCCCTCACACGCCCCCGCACCGTACTGCTCATCGCCCTCCTCGCGCTCGCAGCCTTCGCCGCCGCTAATTTTATCCCCCCCCCCCCCCGTTAACGCCGCTCCGCCGGCCGACCTTGAGCTGACGCTGAGTTTGGAGGGCGACTCCGACGATGTGGTGCCGCCGGGCTCAACGGTAACGGTGGCGGCGCACCTGCGGCATGTCGGACCGGGACAGAACCTGGACGTCAGCGCCGGGCGGTTCTGGACCGTGGGGGCGTTGGAGTGGGATGGGAACGGGCGATCCTCGCTCATCCTGAGCCCGCAGCAGGTGGGCGCGGCGGCCTGGCGCGGCTCCGGCGCGGCGGCCGGCGACCGCTTCGGCGCCTACGGCGGCACCATCCTTGACGACGACACCTTCTTCATCAAAGCCCTGCAGTCCAACTACGACGGCCAGGTCTGGACCACCGGCGCCGGCAAGATCTACATCTACGACGTGCCCACCAAGACCGAGGTCGCGGTGATTGCGCCGCCCGCCGGCGCATCCGCCACCGCGTTCGCGCGCGGCTTCGCCGCCTATCAGGAAGACGCCGACACCGGCTGGATCTTCGTCGGCTCGTGGCGGGACACAGTCACGATCAGCGGCGCCTCCTGCTACTCGAACAGCCGCGGCGAAAGCAGCAAACGCACCGACCGAACGAGCACCGGCACCGACTGCCAGACGGTCGGCCGCGTCTACATCTACAAGCTCGACCGCAGCGCCAGCCCGATGACCGTGTCGTCGACGCCCTGCGCGACCCTGACGCCGTCGGCCGCCGACGCGGCCTACGCGGAAGCGACGAGCCAGCCGCCGCTAGGCGCGCGGTTCGGGACCGCGCTCGCCGTCAACGAGACGACCGACACGCTGGTGGTCGGCGCCGGCAAGATGCACCTGACCGGCGCGATCAAGGTCTACACCAAGCCGACCAGCGCGGGCGGCTGGTGCGACCTGAGCTACGGCGCCGCGACGGCCACGCTCACGCCCGCGCCGATCCAGGCGGAAGGGATGTGGAGCAGCGCGACCAACCTACAGAAGAGCTACGCCGGCCGGGGCTGGAGCGACGGCTACGCGGGCAGCGGCTTTGGTGAGCAGATCTCATTCTCCGACGACGGCAACACCCTCGCCTCCGGCACCTTCCTCAAGTACCACGACGACAACTACCAGAACTACGTCAGCGGCTTCACCGACGCGGGCGAAGTGACCATCTTCACCCGCCCGGGCACCGGCTGGGTCGACGACGCCACGCCCACTGCGCGGCTTCTGGTGACGCCCACAGTGAACCAGCAGCGTCTGGGCCAGTACCTCTCGGTCTCCAACGACGGCTCGGCGATCGCCGCCGCCGCGCCGCAGCGCGCCAACGTGAACACGTCGCCCGGCTACGTCTACGTCTGGAACCGCCCGGTCGGCGGCTGGAGCGGAGACATCACAGGCGCGCACGCCACGCTGAGCGCCGCCGGCGGGCGCAACCGGGACCAGTTCGGCCACAACAGCGTGGACTTCAACCACGATGGGACGCGCCTCGCGGTCAGCAACCACCTCTACCAAGACTCGGACACCGCTGCGGAGATCAGCTTTGCCGGGCGGGCCTGGCTGTTCCTGCGGCCGTCGAGCGGCAGCTGGGCCAACGCCACGACCGCAGCTGAGACGGCGATCGAGATCAAGTCCCCGCAGCCGCGCCCCAGCGCGTACTTCGGCATCGCCCGGTTCTCCGAGGACGGCGACAGAGTGATCGTGACCCAGTACGAAGACTCCTCATCTTCGCAGATTCAGACAGGCTCCGGCGCCGTCTGGCTGTTCGACGAGAATCTGATGCCGATGTTCTTCGCCGGCTCGGCCTGCTCGATCGACGCCGGCCAGGCGGTGCGGGACTCGAGCGACGACATCAATACCTGCCCGTTGATCCTGGCCGACAACTCAGATGTCACGATTCCGCTCGGCACGAAGGCCGGGACGTACACGATCTCGGGGCGGGTCACGGTAGAAGGCCAAGTGTTCCAGGCCACGCTGGCGCTGCGGGTGGGCGAAGTGAAGGAGGTGGACAGCGCCACGCTGGAGGTCGGCACGGACACGCGCGGCACGCCGGGGACGGACGACGACCAACCCCACAAGACATCGCTCGAGGCGGGCCAAAGCACGGTGCTGCGGCTGCGCATTCTCAACGAAAACGGCAGAGCGTCGGCGGCGGACAGCGTCGCGTCGATTCTGGTCACAGCCACCAAGGGCGCCCTGTCCACCAACATCAACGACGCAGAGCGGGCGTCCGCGGCGTTCTCGACAGCCTCGAGGAACCAGGACGGCTGCATCGGCACAGGCGGTCTGGTCTGTGAAATTCGAGTGGCCTCGCTCAACGGGACGAATTCGGACAAGATCGATATCACGCTGCGCGCGCCGAGCCCGGCGCAGCCGGGCCGGGATACGGTGCGGGTCACGGTGCTCTCGCGGGCGGGCGACACAATCGTCACAGAGCCAGTCACGGTTGTGTTCACCGGCGCGGCCGCCAAGCTCGCGATCAGCGAGCCAACCACCGGCGTGCTGAACGTCAACACCGCCACGGGTGCCAACGACGACGCGGAGACCCGCGACCGCCTGCGCTTCTCGGTCAGCGCGGCCGACGCCAGCGGCAACAAGACGAACGTGCCGACGACCCCGCGCAGCACCCGGATCCTGGACCCCGACGGCGAGGTCATCTGGCGCAGCATCAGCAACACCGGCGACGCCATCTTCGATGTCGCCTGGCCGCTGACCAAGGCGGACGGTCCCGACGACGGCGACGAGCCGGACAACGACCTCACCGCCGACGGCAAGCTGCAGGTCCAGATCGACGTGGACGCCCCGAACACGGCGCCGCTGAAGAACGGCGAGTACACGCTCGAAGTGACCGCCGGCACGCTGAAAGCCACCCAGACCTTCACGGTCAGCGGCGGCCCCGAGACCATCGTGATCAGCGAGCCCGACGGCGAACTGACGATCGGCGAGCGCTTCACCTTGACCGCCACGCTCAGCGACGCCGACGGCGCGGCGGTGCCCGACGGCACCCCGGTGACCTTCAGAGCCTCGGCGACCGGCGCCCTGCCGGTGCTGGTGAAGGTCCAGGAGACGGCCAAGACCAAGGACGGCCAGGCCTCGGTCACCTACGAGGTGGTCGCCGTGGGACGCGACTCGGTCCGGGTCAGCTCCGGCGAGGCCGGCGAGGTGCGCCTGATCACCACCACCGACTCCGCCCCCGTCGAACCGTCCGCCCCGGCCAACCCGGCCGACAGCCTGACCCCGAAGATGCCCAACGACTACAGCACCTGGCTCGGCGAGGGCACCACCACCGCCTCCGCGCTGCTGGACGGGCTGGGCAGCGGGTTCCGCTCGATCCTGTTCTGGGACCAAGGCCGCTGGCTGCGCTACGCCGTGTCCGACGGCCGGCCAGTCCCCAGCTCGATGAACTTCGAGGTCCCTAGGGGCGCAATCCTCTGGCTCAGCAACGGCGGCTAACCGCCAAAGCCCGGACCAACACCGCAGAGGGCGGGGCTTGCGCCCCGCCCTCTGCGCGTTCCATCCGCCACACCCACGCCCCAAAGCTCCCGTCATACCCGTGCTTGCCGCGGGTATCTCGCCGTCACCACCACCAACCCCCTCGCACCACCACCCAACCCAAAACGCAACCCACAACACACTCTCCCACTACCTATCAGAACGCCCGTTCCGCTACCATCGCCACATGAACGATGACACCATCCAACGCCTGCGCGACGCCTACGCCCGTCGCATCCTCGAAGACCTCGCCGGCCTCGGCAGCCTGGCCAGCTCCGACTACATCCGCTTCCACGCCCTCAAACTGCTCGGACAACACTACGGACTCGAACACGTCATCACCCAACTCCTGCACCTCTCCCACCGCACCAGGTCCGACTGGATCAAGCTCCAGATCTCCACTCTGGTCGGAACCTACCTCCAGCTCTTCACCTCCTTCGACGAGCACGAGAACACCCCCTACTACCCCGCCCCCTGGCCCGAAGACCCTCCGCCGCCCCCACCGCTCCCGCCCGAATTCGAGCGCGAGCTCCTCACCGGCGCCCCCTGCCCCGACGAGCAACCGCCCGACCAACCCGCCAACCCCCACCAGCTCAACGGCTCCCGCCCCCACCCCGCCCCCGAAGCCACCGCCGAAACCACCACCGCGCCCGAATTCCGTGACGCCGACTCCGAATCCCCGTCATTCCCCCCCCAAAGCGAGAATCCCCCCCACAACGAGAGCCGTCATTCCCAACCCCTCTCCCATCATTCCCGCCCCCTCTCCCGTCATTCCCGCGAAAGCGGGAACCTCCCCCGCGACCCCTTCCAGCCCCCCTTCCGTCAGTCCCGCGAAAACGGGACCCCCTTCCTGGCCCCGCCAATAGCACCGGACCACCGCTCAGCCTCCCACCCCCAAGCCCGTCATTCCCCACCCCGAGTAGGAATCTTCCCCGGCTTCCTCCAACCCGGCGAAGACGAGATCATCGGCCTCCCCGAGCCCCCCGAGCCCGACGAGCCCTTCAACCCCTGGCTCTCCACCGAAACCGACGAAGAAGCCAAGGCTCGCACCACCGCCGTCTTCATGGACCTCATCGCCGACCTCAAAGCGGAGCGATCAAAATCGATCAAAATCGATCAGGATCGATCACAGTCGATCACAATCGATCAGGATCGATCACAATCGATCACAGTCGATCACAATCGAACAACATCGAACACCCTCAACCCGCCCCGACCAGATAGAAACCCCGCCCCCACCCCCCCGAAAAACACCCCCGAAACCGAAAATTTCCAAATCTCCCCCGAGCTGCGCGCCGAGGCACTCGAATTCCTCGAAGAAAACGCCCACCTCCTCCCCAACGACCACCCCTTCACCTGACCCGCCCCCTTTCCCGTCATTCCCGCCCCCCTTTTCCGTCATTCCCGCCCCCGAGCGGGAATCTCCCCCGCGCAACCTCCAAAGCCCCGCGCGCCCGACCTGTTGATAGAGTGAGCCGCGACGGAGGTTTCAGGCCTGGATGCACTGGCTCGACATCACCATCATCGTCGCCGTCGCCCTGATTGCGGCGCTCGGATGGCGGCTCGGCTTCCTGCGCAACGCCGTCGTCCTGATCGCCGTCGCCGTCGGCGTGGTCCTCGCCGGCGCCTACCACGAGCGCGTCATCGTCGACCTCGCCATCGCCGACGAACCCACCGCCCAGATGCGCTTTGCCAGCTTCGTCGCCATCGTCGGCGTCGTCGTCCTGCTCGGCGGCATCGCCGGCGCGCTGCTGCGCACCGCCGCCAGCGTGCTCATGCTCGGCTGGGCCGACCGCTCCGCCGGCCTCGTCTTCGGCGCGCTCGCCGCCCTGATCCTGACCCAGGCCCTGATCGCCGTCGCCGTCTACGCCCCCCTGCCCGGCGCCGCCGAAGAACTCGGCCGCTCCACACTCGGCGCGCTGATGATGGAGGGCGCGCCCGTCGTCCGCACCCTCCTGCCCGAAGCCTTCGATCTCGCCATCCACAACTTCCTCGACGGCATCGAAGACACCCCAAAATCGCTCGGACTCTGAGCGCGCCCCAACTTGGTAGAATCAGCCCGATCGAACGCTGCGCGCGCCAGGGGAGCCCCGCCGTTCAGCCGAGCGAGACGCGAGGATGTCGCTCCTCAATCAGCCCGTCCTGGTGCTCAACCAGAACTACGAGCCGCTGCATGTCTGCAACGTCCGCCGCGCCGTCGTGCTCGTCGCCCGCGGCAAGGCCGAAGTGATCGACCAACTCGACCGCGCCGCCGCGCTGCTCCGCACCGTCACCGACGAATTCGCCGTCCCCTCCGTGATCCGCATGGTCTACTTCATCCGCCGCCCGCGCCCAATGGTGCGCCTCTCGCGCCGCGAAGTCTTCGCCCGCGACCGCCACACCTGCCAATACTGCGGCGCCCACAAACCCGACCTCACCCTCGACCATGTCGTGCCCCGCGCCCGCGGCGGCGGACACTCCTGGGAGAACCTCGTCTCCGCCTGCCGCGCCTGCAACCACCGCAAAGCCGGCCGCACGCCCGACGAAGCCCGCATGCGCCTGCGCACCCGCCCCGTCCGCCCCAACACCACCTTCGCCCACATCTACCTCCGCCACCTCGAACGCCGCCCCGCCTGGCGTCCCTTCTTCCCCGGCTCCGAACAACTCCTCGCCGGCGGCGGCTAATGCGGCTGACACGCCCGACAGAACGACGTCACCCGCCGATTCGGCGACACCTCTGAAATCGCCCCGCCGCACTTCGGGCACGCTTCCCCGCCCTTTCGATGCACCCGCAAAAAGTCCCGCGGCTTCCGATCAATCCGCTCCCCGATCTCCTCCGCCGCCCGCTCCGACGCCCAGCCCAGCACGCTCACCATCGCCCGATGCAACCCCGCCCGACGCTCCGCCGAGAGATCCTTCACCGCCGTAAACGGATGCACGCCCGCCTCGAACAGAATCTCATCCACATACGCATTGCCAATCCCCGCAACAAACTTCGCATTCACCAACACATTCTTCACCTGCCCGCGATAGCGCCGCAAGCGCTGTAGAAACGCCTCCTCGGTCAGCGCCGGATCGAGCGCGTCCGGCCCCTGCTCCGAAAGCACCGGCACCGTATCCAGCCGCTCCGAGGAAACCAGATAGACCTTGCCCAGAAATCGCTCGTCGATGTAGCGAATCGCCAGATCCCCTTCAAACTCCAGCGTGAAACAGGTGCGCGCGTGCGCCTTCGCGTCTCCCGTCCACTGAAAGCGACCCGTCAGCATCGGCGCGACCGCCATCGTCGTCGCGCGGTCGAACTCGAACAGCAGAAACTTCCCGCTGCGCCGCACATCCTCCAGACGCGCCCCCGACAACCCCGCCTCAAACTCCTCGCGCGGCAGCCGAATCACAATCGGCCGCGACACCTCCACCCCCGCAATCCGCCGGCCGCCCAGCCGCTCGCGCAGCACCCCGCTCACATGCTCCAGCTCCGGAATCTCCGGCACAGCCGCTACCCCGTCGGCGGCTCGGCCCGAGGGTACGAGCCGCGGTGGTAAAACAGCTCCGTCGACGCGCGAATCGCCGCGTACGCCCGCTGCACCCGCTCATCCTCCGCATGACCATCGAAATCCACAAAGAACAGATAGTCCCCCCAGCGCCCCGGACGCGGGCGCGACTCGATCCGCGTCAGATTGATCCCGCTCTCCAAAAAGTGCCCCAGCACCCGATGCAGCGCCCCAATCTCATTCTTCGTGCTGAAATGCAGCGTCGTCCGATCCGCCCCCGTCCGACCGTGCTCCGCCGCCGCAATCGCAATGAAGCGCGTCCGATTGTTCGAGTCGTCCTCAATCCCCGCCTGCTCCACCACACCACCGAACAGCTCCGCCGCCCGACGCGGCGCAATCGCCGCTGCCCCCGGACCGTGCTCCCGCGCCAAATTCACCGCCTCCGCCGTCGATGGGCTCAGCTCCAGCCGCGCGCTCGGAAACACACGCGCCAGATAGTGCTGACACTGATTCAGCGCCTGCGGATGCGAATAAATCACCCGCACCCCCGCCCGCGTCTCCTGCGGCTGCAAAATCAGGCACTGCTCAATCGGGATGATCACCTCCCCCCGAATCAGCACATTCGGATGGTGAATCAAAAAATTGTGCGTCTCCCCCACCCCGCCGCCGGTCGAGTTCTCATAGGGAATCACCGCGCAGTCCACCTGCTCATTGACCAGCGCCTCCGCCGCCGTCGTGATCGTCGGATAGTCCACCAACTCCGCGTCCAGCCCATCGCGCCGCACGTACTCCAGCGCCGCCTGCTCCGAAAAGGTCCCGCGCGGCCCCAGATACGCCACGCTCCACGGTTGACGCTCGTCGCTCATCGCTCCACACCCGTCAGCAGTCTACGCAACCGCTCCTCCTGCGCCGGCTCCGTCACCGCCAGCACCACCGCCTCCGCCTCCAGCAGCGAGTCCGGCCCCGGCACCTCAGGGCGGCCGCCCGGACGCAAAATCAGCGTCAGCACCGTGCGCGGCGGCAGTCCCAGATACCGCACCGGCTGCCCAATCACCCGCGCGCCCGCCGGAATCACCACCTCCACCAGCTCAAACTCCGTGCTCCGCAACTCCATCAGACGCAGCATGTTCGCGTCCACCTCATGCTCGATGCTCGACAAAATCGCCCGCGTCGCCGAGATCGTCGCCGAAATGCCTACCGCGCGAAACACCGCCTCATTGCGCGGATCGTTGATCCGCGCGATCACCCGCGCCGTCTCAAAGCGCTGCTGCGCCACCTGGCAGACCGCCAGATTCGCCTGATCCCGGCCCGTCGCCGCCACCACCACATCCGCCCGATTCATCCCCGCCGCGCGCTGCACGCGCACCTCCGTCCCGTCGCCCACCAACGCCACCTCGCCCAGCTCGTCGTTGATCTCCCAGGCCGTCTGCGGCTCCCGCTCAATCACGCACACCTCGTGCCCCGCATCGAGCAGATCCCGCGCCGCGCCGCGCCCCACTTTGCCGCCGCCCACGATGATGATGTACACGCCGCCGCCCTCCGCTCAACCCTCGAACGCCGCTTCGCGCACCAGCGTCTCCAGCGCCGTCGTCGGATTCACCACGCGGATGCCCAGCTCTCGATAGATCTCCGCGCGCTCCGGATCGAAAATCCGCGCCACCGCTCGCCGCGCGCCGTGGATGTGCAGCGCCACCTGCGCCGCCATCGCGTTGCGGTTGTCCCCGTTCGCCAGCGCCAGAAAAATATCCGCCTGCCGCACCCCCGCCCGCGCCTGCACCGCCGCATCCTCGCCCGGACCCAGCACCTTGCCCCCCCGGAACGTGTCCGGCAGCCAGTTGAACGCCGCGCTGTCGTGATCAATCACCGTCACCTCGTGCCCCTCCGCGTCGAACTCCGCCGCGATCGTCGAGCCCAGCCGCCCGCAGCCCATCACCACCACTCGCATCGCTATTGCCCCACCGCTTCTGTGGACTCGCGCACCACGATCACCTCGCACGGCGCGTGACTCAGCACATAGTCCGCCGTGCGCCCCAGATCCACCGCGCCCGACACGCCCCGCACGTTCGCCATCGGCGCATCCCCCCGATCGCCAACCTTCGCCGCCCAACCTACCCCCATCACCACCAGGTCCACATTCGCGCGCACCGCCTCCTCCACAATCCCCGGGCCCGCGTCCCGAGCCTGCAACAGCCAGCCCTCGCACTTCACCTTCGCCTGCTTCGCCTCCGCCTCCGCCTCCGTCAGCGACGCCTCCCCCTCCGCCGACAGCGTCGGCACATAAGCGTCCAACGCCAGCGCCCGATCCACCTCCACGACGTAGACCGGATACACAACCGATCTGCGCCGCTCCACTCCTGCCAGGCGCAGCGCCACCTCCAGCCCACGGCGAGCCGCCGTCGAGCGATCAAAGGGCACAAGAACGCGAATGCCGGCCACACGCACCCCAGCCGCCGGCGGGTTCCCTGTCAAACCGGCGCGCCGCTCAGAATACTCGCCCCGCCGCCACTTCCGTCATACCCGCGTCATACCCGCGCTTGCCGCGGCGCGCTGTGCAACAGTCCCCTAATACACGTACTTCGGCTGCTCCCGAATCAGGTGCGTCCCCGACTCATCGATCTGCTCCAGCCAGGCGTGCAGACGACCATCCGCAATCTCCAGAAAGCCCAGCGTGCCCATCCGCGTGTCCAGATTGCGCGGATACATCGGGCTGCCCGGATTGACCAGCAGCACCCCGCGAATCGTCTCCACCGACGCCACATGCGTATCCCCATGCACCACCACATGCTGCGGACCGCCGAAATAGCGCTCCATCATCGTCTCCACCGTGCGGTAGGGCGGCCACTCCGGCAGCGCCATATCGTGCGTCAGCCCCACCCGGAAGCCTTCGATTTCCAGCGTCCAGGCCTCGCGCAGGCGCGGATCCTCGGGCTGCACCGGACGCCCCCCGCTGCCGTCGTCCCCGTTGCCCCGCGCCACATAAATCGGCGCAACCTCTTCCAGCAGGTCGATCAGCCGGACATCGTGAATGTCTCCGCCGTGCAGCAACAAGTCCACGCCGGCCAACCGCGCGTAGACTTGCGGCCACAGCTCGGCCCCGGCTTCGGGCACATGCGTGTCGGAGATCAACCCAATCAGCATTGGCGGATAGCCTACACGCAGCTGCGCTGAAGGGAAGACGGACGTGACCAACGCGACGGCGCTCGCTCGCATCCTCATCGGTCACTGGCGCGGCCTCCTGCTGGCCGCCCTGATCGGGCTCGTCATGTTCGCCGCCTACCTCTGCCGCGTCGACGAAGTCGTCCGCACCCAGGGGCAGACCGCCAGCCTGCCGCAGATCGACCTGCGCATCGCGATGATCACCCACGGCGGCATCGGCGACCCCTTCTGGGACCAGGTCGCCGCCGGCGCGCAGTCCGCAGAGCGCGAATTCGGCATCGAACTCCGCTTCGACGGCGACGGCAACATCAACACCCAGGTGCGCCTCGTCGATAACGTCGTCGCCCAGGGCTACGACGTGCTGATCGTCTCCCTCGCTGATCCGGATGCGATGGAAAACTCCGTGCGCGGAGCGATCGAGGCCGGCCTGCTGGTGCTCACGATCAACTCCGGCGAGGAGCGCGGGCGCGAGTTCGGCGCCATCACCCACTTCGGCCAACCCGACAAGGTCGCCGGCCTCGCCGCCGGCGAGCGCATGGCCGCCGCCGGCGTCAACCGCATGCTCTGCGTGGTCCACGAAGCTGGCAACGTCGGACTCGGCCACCGCTGCGACGAAGCCGGACTCTCTATGGAGCTGTCCGGCGGCTCCTACCAGACCCTGTTCGTCACCGGCACCGCCAACATCCGCGAGACCACCAACGAAATCGGCGCTGTGCTGCTCGCCAATCCCGCCATCGACGGCGTCCTCACGCTCAACGCGGAGATCGCCGAACTCGCCCAACGCGCCATCGGTGAGGTCGCCGCCGACGCACTGCTCGCCACCTTCGATATCTCCTCCGACGTCCTCGAAGCGATCGAGCGCGGCGAGATGCTCTTCGCCGTCGATCAGCAGGCCTACCTACAGGGCTTCCTGCCCATCGCCTTCGCCTACTTCGCCCATGTCGAGCCGGAACTCGAGACCTCGGTCGTGCTGCGCGCCCTGCGCCGCTGGAGCGCCTCCGGACGCCTGCTCACCGGCCCCGGCTTCGTCGACGCCAGCAACGTGCGCCGCTACCCCGAAATCAGAGGCCCGGAATGACCCGCCAACCGGTCCTCTGGCTCTCCACCCTGCTCGGCGCCGCGCTGGTCTGCGCCGCCTGCGCCGAAGCCGCGCTCGAGCGCCTCGGCCTCGCCGACATCCAGCCGCTCTCCGTCGCCTTCGTCGTCCACGGCCAAGACGACGACCCCTTCTGGCAGGAAGTCCGCGCCGGCGCCGAGGACGCCGCGCAAGCCTTCGACGCCAGCCTCTCCTGGCAGTCCTCCGCACAGACCGAAGAGCGCGTCCGCATGGTCGACACGGCGCTCGCCCAGGGCTTCGATGTCGTCGTCGTCACCCTCTCCGACCCTCCCGGCATGGAGCGAATCGTCCGCGAGGCGGTCGTCAGAGGCGCGCTCGTCTATGTCATCAACGAGGGCGTGCAATACGCCACCGGTTTCGGCGCCGACGCCTTCTTCGGCATGGTCGAGACCGTCGCCGGCCTCGCCGCCGGCGAACGCCTCGCCGAAGCCGGCGCCACCAAATTCCTCTGCGTCCTCCACGAAGCCGGGAACCGGGGACTCGTCGAGCGCTGCGAACAGGCCGAATTCCGGATCGGTGAGATGATCCGCCTGCTCGTCGATCCCCGCCGCGGCTCCAGCGTCGAAGCCCGCGTCGCCGAGTCGCTCACCAAAGACCCCGAGATCGACGCCGTCCTGACCAGCGACGGCTCCCGAATCGCCGGCCCGGCCACCGCCGCGATCGATCGCTTCCGCGCCGAAGGCCGCGTCATCCTGCACGCCGCCTTCGGCGTCGACGAACTGGTCCTGCGCGGCATCGAAGACGACTCGATCCTCTTCGCCGTGGATGAACAGCCCTGGCTGCAGGGCTATCTGCCCGTCGCCTACGCCCAGCTCAAGCGCTACTCCGCCCGCACCCGCGGCGACGAGTTGGCCAGCGTGATGCTGCAGTGGGCCGAGGCCGGCGGCGTGCTGCTCGGCCCCGGCTTCGTCGACCGGCGCAACGTCGAACAGGTGCGCTCCTCCGGCGCGGTCGCCGTCGGCGCATGGTGGCTGGATCAATCATGAGCCGCATCATCCCCACCCGCCGAGCAACTCTCGGACTCGCCGCGCTGATCTGCGCCGCGCTGATCTGCGCCGGCTGCGCCGAAGCCGCACTCGAACGCCTCGGCCTCGGCAGATCCCAACCCCTCACCGTCTCCTTCATCGTCCACGGCACGGCGCAGGACCCCTTCTGGCAGGAAGTCCGCGCCGGCGCCGAGTCCGCCGCGCAGGCCTTCGACGCCAGCATCTCCTGGCACTTCGCGCCGCAAACCGAGGAGCGCGTCCGCCTCATCGAAGACGCGATCCAACAGCGCTTCGACGTGATCGTCGTCACCCTCTCCGACCCTGTCGGCATGGAGCAAAGCGTCCGCGACGCCGTCGTCTTCGGCGCCACCGTCTACGTGATCAACGCCGGCGTCCAGTACGCCACCGGCTTCGGCGCCGACGCCTTCTTCGGCATGGTCGAGACCGTCGCCGGCCTCGCCGCCGGCGAGCGGCTCGCCGCGGCCGGCGTCTCCAAGCTGCTCTGCGTCATTCACGAGCCCGGCAACGAATCGCTCGTCACCCGCTGCGAGCAGGCCGAATTCCGCATCGGCGAGATGATCCGCCTGTTCATCGACCCGCTCGACCGGGACCAAACCGAGGGCCGCATTCTCGAAGCGCTCACCCAGGACCCGGAGATCGACGGCATCCTCACCCACGACGGCTGGCTGATCGCCGGACCGGCCGACGCCGCCCTCGCGCGCCTCCGCGCACAAGGCCGCGTCATCCCCCACGCCATCTTCGGCGTCGATGAGCCCGTCCTGCAGGCCATCGAAGACGGCCGCGCCCTCTTCACCGTCGACCAACAGCCCTGGCTGCAGGGCTACCTGCCCGTCGCCTACGCTCAGCTCAGCCGCTATTCCGATCTCGTCCGCGGCGATGAGCTGGCCAGCGTCCTGCTCCAGTGGGCCGAGGGCGGCGGCATCATCCTCGGTCCCGGATTCATCGATCAACACAACATCGAAGCGGTGCGCGCCTCGGGCGCGGTGGAAGAGGCCAGCTGGTGGTTGACCGAGCAATAGCCCTGAGCCAACTCTGGCAGCGCTGGACCAACCGCGTCATGCAGCGGCCCGAGGTCGGCTCGGTCGCCGCCGCCTCGCTGCTCTTCATCTTCTTCAGCATCGCCTCCCGCGGCGCCATGGTCGAAGGCTCCACCCTCGCCCGCATCTTCGATACCGCCTGGCCCTACGGCATCATGGCCGTCGCCGTCGGCCTGCTCATGATCGGCGGCGAATACGACCTCTCCGCCGGCGTCATGGTCGCCACCGCCGGCACCGCGATCGGCATCATGGCCGTCGAATGGGGACTCAACCTCTGGCTCGCCGCGCTCCTCTCGCTCTTCATCTGCCTCGCCCTCGGCGCCTGGAACGGCATGATGGTCGTCCGCACCGGCCTGCCATCCTTCGTCATCACGCTCGGCACCTTCTTCGGCCTCAGAGGCGCCAACGTCGCCTTATCCAAACACTTCACCGGCGACGCGCTGATCGAAAACCTCGACGAAGCAGCCGGCTTCGACTCCCTCCACGCCGTCCTCGCCACCGCCTTCGGCACACCCCCCGAAGACTTCCGCGTCTCCGTCCTCTGGTGGGCCGGCTTCACCATCATCATCAGCTGGGTGCTCTGGCGCACCAAAATCGGCAACTGGATTTTCGCCGCCGGCGGCGACCCCGCCGCCGCCCGCGCCAACGGCGTCCCCGTCTCCGCAATCAAAATCAGCCTCTTCATGCTCACCGCCACCGCCGCCTGGTTCGTCGGCATCAGCAACGCCGTCCGCTACACCAGCGTCCAGGCCGGCCAGGGCGTCGGCGACGAATTCTTCTTCATCATCGCCGCCGTCGTCGGCGGCTGCCGCATGGCCGGCGGCTACGGCTCAATCGTCGGCCCCTCGATCGGCGCCCTGATCTGGGGCATCGCCTTCATCGGCATCCCCCAGGCCGGCTGGAACTCCGACTGGCGCTGGGCCTTCCTCGGCGTACTCTTGCTGGTAGCCACCCTGATCAACCACTACGTGGGCCAACGCGCCCCCTCGGAACACGGAGACTGATCGCCATGGCCGAACCCGAACCCCAGGCCGAACCCGCCGAACCCGCGGAACCCGCCGCGCCCACGCCGATCCTCGAAGTCTCCGACCTCGGCGTCCGCTTCGAGCAGGTCACCGCCCTCGAACACGTCAGCGTCGACATCTACCCCGGCGAAGTCACCTGCGTCGTCGGCCACAACGGCGCCGGCAAATCCGTCTTCATCAAGGCGCTCTGCGGCCTCAATCATCCCAGCAGCGGGCACGTCAAGCTTGACGGCGAACAGGTCTCGCTCGACTCCCCCCGCCGCGCCCGCGCGCTCGGCATCTTCGCCGTCCACCAGGACCTCGCCCTGATCCCCCTGCTCTCGCTCTGGCGCAACTTCTTCCTCGGTGCAGAACCCGTCCACGGCTGGGGCATCTTCAGCGAGTTCGACGCCCACTACGCGCGCACCACCCTGATCGCCGAAATGGCCAAACTCGGCGTCGACATCGGCGACCCCGACCGCACCGCACGCACACTCTCCGGCGGCGAACGCCAGGCCGTCGCCATCGCCCGCGCCCTGCACCACGGCGCGCGCATCCTCGTGCTCGACGAACCCACCACCGCGCTCGGCGTCCAGCAGGCCGGCACCGTGCTCCGGCTGATCCGCCGCACCGCCGAGCGCGGCACCGCCATCCTGCTCGTCTCTCCCCGCCTCGAACACACCTATCCCGTCGGCGACCGCTTCCTCGTCTTCCAGCGCGGACACCTCGCCGCCGACCTCCGCAAGGAGGAGGTCACCCGCGACGAGCTCAGCGAGATGCTCTCCGGCGGCGGCGAGCGCCACGAGATCGAAGCCGCCCTGCTCAGCGAGTGACATCCACGCCGCACGCACTACACTAAGCCCATTACCAAAGCCATGAGGAGGCGACGGAATGGTCGTTGAGACCGCAACCCAGACGGTCAAAGCCGGACTCGCCCAGATGCTCAAGGGCGGCGTCATCATGGATGTCGTCACCCCCGAGCACGCCCAAATCGCACAGGAGGCCGGCGCCTGCTCGGTCATGGCGCTCGAGCGCGTCCCCGCCGACATCCGCAAGACCGGCGGCGTCGCCCGCATGAGCGACCCCTCGCTGATCCGCGGCATCATCGCCACCGTCTCCATCCCCGTCATGGCCAAAGTCCGCATCGGACACTTCGTCGAAGCCTCAATCCTCGAAGCCCTCGGCGTCGACTACATCGACGAGTCCGAGGTGCTCACCCCCGCCGACGAGCGCTACCACATCAACAAGCACGAATTCGCCGTGCCCTTCGTCTGCGGCTGCCGCGACCTCGGCGAAGCCCTGCGCCGCATCGCCGAAGGCGCGGCCATGATCCGCACCAAGGGCGAAGCCGGCACCGGCAACATCGTCGAAGCCGTCCGACACATGCGCGCCGTCCAGGGCGAAATCCAGCGCCTGCGCGGCATGGGCGATGAAGAGCTCGTCTCCTACGCCCGCGACATCGGCGCGCCCGTCGAACTCGTCCGCGAGACCCGCGAGCGCGGACGCCTGCCCGTCGTCAACTTCGCCGCCGGCGGCGTCGCCACCCCCGCCGACGCCGCCCTGATGATGCGCCTCGGCGCCGACGGCGTCTTCGTCGGCAGCGGCATCTTCAAATCCCAGGAGCCCGCCCGCATGGCCGAGGCGATCGTCCGCGCCGTCACCCACTTCGAGGACGACCAAATCCTCGCCGAAGTCTCGACCAACCTCCCCCAGGCGATGCCCGGCCTCGAACTCTCGGAAATCCCCGAACCTGAGCGGCTCGCTCAGAGAGGCTGGTGACCCCCCGCAGATGAGCGCCGCCGGCGAACCGATCATCGGCGTCCTCGCCCTGCAGGGAGACTTCGCCGAGCACGCCCACAGCCTCGCCCGCGCCGGCGCGCAGCCCTGCGAAGTGCGCACCGCCGCGCAGCTCGCCGCGGTCGACGGCCTGATCATCCCCGGCGGCGAAAGCACCACCATCGCCCGCCTGCTGCTCCAGTACGACCTGCGCGAGCCGATCATCGCCGCCGCCGACAACGGACTCCCTATCTGGGGCACCTGCGCCGGCGCAATCCTGCTCGCCGCCGAGATCGAATGGCTCGACCGCCCCGCCCTCTCGCTGATCCCAATCACCATCGAGCGCAACGCCTACGGACGCCAGATCGACTCCTTCGAAGCCGAGCTCGAGCCCGGCGCGCTCGGCGGCGCGCCCGTTCATGCCGTCTTCATCCGCGCCCCGCGCATCCGCGAAGTGCGCGATGGCGTCTCCGTCCTGCTCCAGCTCGACGACGAACCCGTCGCCGTTGAATACCGCCGGCTCATGGCCAGCACCTTCCATCCGGAGCTGACCGACGACCTCCGCCTGCACCGCCGTTTCGTCGAGCGCTGCCGCCAGGCGCGCCCACGTGACCACGCCGGAAACTGACCCAGCCATGCTCGAACAACTCGAACCACCCGCGCAGACGCCGCCGCCCAACATCGAGATCGACGACGTCGACGCGCTGCTCCAGACCCTCCCCGCCGCGATCCGCCGCGCCATCGAGGCCGAAGACGATTTCGACTCCCTGCTCGAAATCGTGCTCGACCTCGGCCGCCGCCCCAGCGCCCGCTACCGCGACCGCGAAATCGAACTCACCGACTCCGAAATCGCCGGCGGCGAACTCGAAGAGGTCGTCCGCCACCTCGGCGAATTCGGCGACGACAACCGCGCCGGCATCGCCCGCACCCTGCACCGCATCTCCTGCATCCGCAACCGCCGCCGCAAAATCGTCGGCCTCACCATGCGCGTCGGGCGCGCCGTCAGCGGCTCCGTCGCCCTGATCGAAGACCTCGTCGCCGCCGGCGCCAGCATCCTCCTGCTCGGACGCCCCGGCGTCGGCAAAACCACCCTGCTCCGCGAGGTCGCCCGCGTCCTCGCCGAGCAGGGCAAGCGCGTCGTGATCGTCGACACCTCCAACGAAATCGCCGGCGACGGCGATATCCCCCACGCCGGCATCGGGCGCGCCCGCCGCATGCAAGTCGAAACCCCCGAGCGCCAGCACGCCGTGATGGTCGAAGCCGTCGAAAACCACATGCCCGAAGTGATCGTGATCGACGAAATCGGCACCGAACTCGAAGCCCAGGCCGCCCGCACCATCGCCGAACGCGGCGTCCAACTCGTCGCCACCGCACACGGCAACTCCCTCGCCAACCTGATGCTCAACCCCACCCTCGCCGACCTGATCGGCGGCATCCAGACCGTCACCCTCTCCGACGAAGAAGCGCGCCGCCGCGGCACCCGCAAATCCGTGCTCGAACGCAAGGCCCCGCCCACCTTCAACGCCCTCGTCGAAATCCAGTCCTTCACCCGCGTTGCCGTCCAGGGCGATGTCGGCGCAACCGTCGACGCCCTGCTGCACGGCGAAACGGCCGAGCCCGAAATCCGCGAAGTCGACGACGAGGGCGAAGTGCATCGCCGCGCCGGCGCCGAAGCCGGCTTTCCCTGGCCGCGCAGCGAGCCGCCTTCCGCCGGTTTCTTCCCCGCCGCAGCCGGCCTGCCCTACCAATCCGGCCACGGGACATCACCGTCGCCGCGCAACGGCGGTCGCGACGCCCACCTGCGCCGCCGCGACCGCCGCCGCGCCCCCGAACCCGCCGCCGGTCCCCACCAACGCATCTACCCGCTCGGCCTCTCCGCCGGACGCCTGCGCGAAGCGATCCGCGAAAACAGCGCCAACGCCTCCGTCGTCGACCGCCTCGAAGACGCCGACGTCGTCATGACCCTCCGCTCCGCCTTCCGCCGCCGCCCGCCCGACCTGCGCGACGCCGAAGCGCGGCGCCTCCCCATCGTCGTGCTCAAGCACAACACCGTGATGCAAATGCAGCAGAGCCTCCGCGCCCTCTCTCAGGGCGCCGCCCCCGGCGACGAACTCACCGCCGCCCTCGCCGAAGCCGAAGACGCCGTCCAGACCATCCACAGCGGCGTCCGCGACGCTGTCGAACTCGCCCCGCGCAACCCCTACATCCGCAAACTCCAGCACGAACTCGCCGCCCGCGAAACCCTCAACTCCACCAGCCTCGGCCGCGACCCCCACCGCCGCGTCCGCATCCACACCCTCTAAGCGCAAAGCCGTCAGCGCGTGCCCGCCGAGAAGACTTCCGGCCCCGAAGTGCTGAACACATCGAACTCCAGCGCCGCCGCTTCGCGCTCGCGGCGGTAGCTCGCCGCCGCGCCGATCATCGCCGCGTTGTCCGTGCAGAGCCGGATCGGCGGCACCCGCACGGGCACGTTGCAGCGCTCCGCCAGCGCCTCGCGCAGCGCGCCGTTGGCCGCCACCCCGCCCGCCACGATCACGCAGGCCGCGCCGAGCTCATCCGCCGCCGCTGCCGTCTTCGCCGCCAGCACGTCAACCACCGCCTCCTGAAAGCGTGCCGCCGTAGCGGGCACATCAAACTCCCCTGCCCGCGTGCGGTGCAGCACCGCCGTCTTCAGCCCGCTAAACGAGAAGTCGTAGCTGCCCCGCAGCCAGGCGCGCGGGAACGGCTCGGTCGCAGCCAATGTCTGCGC
Source organism: uncultured Dehalococcoidia bacterium (assembly GCA_958295515.1). Classification (GTDB taxonomy): domain Bacteria; phylum Chloroflexota; class Dehalococcoidia; order Bin125; family Bin125; genus CATQGW01. The sequence goes on from CATQGW010000001.1 coordinate 346,217, forward strand.
GTCCGCCTCCCGCGCCACCCGCTCAATCACCGGACCGCCGGGAAACGGCAGGCCGAGCAGCCGCCCCACCTTGTCGAACGCCTCGCCGGCCGCATCGTCGCGGGTCTGCCCCAGCCGCTCCACCTGCCCGTGATCGGTAATCCAGAACAGCTCCGTGTGACCGCCCGAGACCACCAGCGCAACCAGCGGGAACGGCGGCGGCGTGTCGTCCCACGCCTCCCGCGCCGGGCGCAGCCAGTTGGCGTAGAGGTGCCCCTCGATGTGATGAATGGGGATCAGCGGCAACCCCCGCGCCCAGGCAACGGCCTTGGCCGCGTTCACCCCGACCAGCAGCGAGCCGCCCAGCCCCGGACCCTGCGTCACCGCGATCGCGTCGATCTCCTCCCAGCCGCAGCCCGCCGCGTCGAGCGTGCCCTGTAGCACCGGTGCCAGATTGCGCAAATGCTCGCGGCTGGCCACCTCCGGCACCACACCCCCATAGCGGCTGTGAATCTCCGCCTGCGAGGCCACCACCGAGGCCAGCACCTCCACGCCGTCCTCGATCACCGCGCCCGCAAACTCGTCGCAGGAAGACTCCAACGCCAGCACCCGAAACGGTTTCATCGCCGTATCCCGTGTACTTCAACTCGCCGTATGTAGGGCAAGCCTAACGCGCCCAGGCAACACAGCGCAGCCGCCACCGTCACTCCCGCGCAGCGTCGCCGGCCGCGGGCAGCGGGGAGACGATCAGCCGGGTGGCGAAGGCATACGTGATCTGGCCGCGCGCTTCATCGACCGCCACGCCGCGCAGACCGCGCAGCTGCTCGGCGGCGATCTGGCGGCTGAGCGCCCCGTCGGGACCGAGAACCAGGACGCGATGATTGCCCCGGTCCGCGAGGTACAGCAGGCCCGAAGAGCCGCCCACGCCCAGCGAGGCCGGCACCATCGGATCGCGGTCCAGGCCTTCGAGCGTCAGCGGGCGCTCCTCGCCGTCGATGAAACGCCGCAGGCGGCCGTCGGCGAGCGCAACGAAGATCGCCACCGAGCCGTCCTGCCGCGGAGCGACGGCGATCTCGATCGCCGCGCTGAGATCCGTGCGCGGCGTCATGCGCTGCGGCGAACCGAGCAGGCCGTCGTCGGCCGCGCGGGGGAAGCGCCAGATTGCCCCGCCGCGCGCGTCGAGCAGCCAGAGCCCCTCGCCGCCGACCGCGATCGCGTCGAGCGAGCCGAGCCGCTCGACCTCCGGCACGCCGACCAGCAGCGCGCCGGCCTCGTCGAGCCGAAACAGCTGGCCACTGCTGTCCAGCACCCAGAGCGCCGCCCCGTCGAGCGCGAGCGAAAGCGGGCGCGCGGTGCGGCGCTGGCTGTCGGCAGTGAGCGATGTTCCCTCGCTGAAGATCACGCTGGCCACGCCGCTGGGGCTGATCACGAAGACTCGCCCACCGGCATCGTCGAGCGCAAAGAGGCGATCGCTGGCCTGGTAGATCGCGCCCACCGCGATGCTCGGCCCGAAGCGGCCGAGATCGACCAGCGTCTCGAACCCGGCCGGCACGAAGAGCAGATCGAGTTCGGCCAACGCCGCCTCGATCTCAACGCGCAGGTCGAGCGCCTGCTGGTCCAGCGGCTTGTCTTCCAGCGCCAGGTTGACATCGCCCAGCGCCATGCGCAGCGCGCCGCGCGAGCTTGGCACATCCACCCCCAGCGCGGCCGCGGCCAGCCCCTGCCGGGCGCTCTCCAGGCGTTCGCTGAACTGCTCATCGTCGCGCGAGAGCAGCGTGGGCGCGACCAGCGCAGCGGAGATCCCGGCAAGCGCGAGCAGCATGCCGAAGAGCGCGATCAATGTCGTACGCAGCGGCGGTCCGCGCCGGCGGCGCTGACTTTCCAACTCGGGGCGGGAGGCCGAGGGATCGGGCAGATCGCCGCTCAACTCGGCCAGCGGACGACTCCAGCCGGGCGGAGCGCCCCCTCCACCGCCTGCCGCCTCCACCGCCAGCACGGAGAGATCAACAGGCGCGAACGGATTAGTCGGCCAGTTCCCGCGCGGCTCCGGCGGCGCGCTGAAGACGAATTCCGGCGCAGGCGCAGGCACGGGCGCCGTCATCGCCGGCCGCTCCTCGCGCGGCGGTGCGGGCGCGGGCGGCGGCTCAGGTTCATCCGACGCCGCAGGCTCGATGCGAATTGCGTCGATCGGCGGAGGCGGCTCAACCGCCGGCGCAGCGGGCGCGGGCGGGGCCTCGGGTTCGCGCGGCGGCGGGCGCGAAGCCGGCGGATCGCTGGGCGGCAGACTGACGACCAGCGCCGCCGCCTGAGTCAGATCGCGCAGCGCGGGATAGAGATTGGGCAACACATCGTCGACCGCCAGCTGTCCGAAATTGATCCGCCCGGCCGCATCGACCAGCCGCTGCGCGTTGCTCGTCAGCAGCAGCGCCCAGCCGTCCTGCGCGGCGAGCATCGGGAAAAACTGCGCGCGCAGCGCGCCGCTCCCACCGATCGGCTGCGCAACCGGATCGCCCTCGCGGTGCGCGCGCACCTGCAGCGTGCGCAGCGCGCCCGGCGGCGGGTCCCCGGCCAACACCGCCAGCGAGGGCCCCGCCTGCGCCAGGATGCCCGGATCGCCCTCGCGCAAGAGCGCGCACGACACGCCGTAGCTGGCCTGTTGCGCGGGCAGATGCTCGCGGTTCCACTGGCGCAGCTCTTCGTGCCGACCCTCCAGCGCCTCCGTCAGCGCACCGGTCAGCGAGCGTGCGGCGGGGTCGAAGGCCTCGCCGATCCGGGTCACGAAGGTGTCGATGAACGCATCGCCGCCGGGCGAGGCCGATTCGGCCAGCACAAAGAGGCGCACCAGCCGCCCGCGCCGGTCGCGGCGCTCGGCGAACGCAATCTGGGGGGCATCCTCAACCGCCGCGCCCCCCGAGATGCGCAGTTGCGACGTCCAGACAGAGTCAGTGGTCATGCGCGCCTGCTGGATTTCCCGCCTCGGTCCCGCCGACTCTCCCCATCGTAGCGGGCGTTACAGTCGCCGCCGCACCCGATCATTACGACGGTACGTATAATCCCCTTGATGACCGGCGTCGCGCAGCCTGTGTACGGCTGGCGTGCGCCCGTAGAGCGGCGGACGGATGGCCGAATTCGTTCCCGATGAGCAGTCCGCGCTACGCGCCGAGCTGCGCCTGCGGCTGGCCGATGAGGCGTTCGCCGCCGCCGCCGAGCGCGTTGAGGCGCTGCTGCGCGAGGCCGCGCTCGAACTGCGCCCCTTTCCACCCTTCCCCGGCGCGTTTTTCACCATCGGCGTGGAAGTCGAGCCGGACGGGGTGCAGGATCGACAGATCGGCTGCGTGATCGTGACCGAAGAAGGCGACCTGCGCGAGTTGCAGATATCGTTCGACGACGAGGGTCCGTCCGCGCTGTTCGGCGCGAGCGATCCCGTCTCGATGCGCGATGAAACGCTGCTCGAGCTGGAAAACATCTCGCCCCAGGACCGCCTGACACTGGCGCGCAACGGGTTGCAGGCGGTCTCCAGGCTGCTGCGCGCCCGCGCCGATTGAGGAGTAGACCGTGCAGATTTTGACCTTTCTCCTGCGAGTCGCGCCCTGGCTGGCCGGGCTCTGGCTCTACCGCACCCTGCAGCAGCAACAGCAGCTGGAGCGGGACCTGAGCCAGGAGCGGCTCGATCACCTCCAGCTCCAGCTGACCTCGGAGCGGGCGCGCCGCGAGCAGGCCGAGCTGATGGCCCGCGAGGCGGTGCAAGCGCCGGGCCGCGACGTGAGCGAAGCACCGCGCGCGCCGCTTGCCCCTCCCGCCGCGCCCCCGCCGGCCCCCGCGCCGCGCGCCGCTGCCCCACCCGCCCCTGCGCCGGCCGCCGCGCCGCCGCCCGCCGCCGTCGCGCCGCCCAGCCCGCCCCCGGCGCCGCCGCCGCCCGCGCCGGAGCCCGCTCCGATGCCCGCCGCCGCCGCGGTCTCCACACCCAGCCCCGCGCCGCCCCCGGCTGCCCCGCCGACCCCTCCCGCGCCCACGCCTCCCGCCGCTGCACCGCCGCCGCAACCGCCGGCCATGCCCGTTCCCGAGCCGCCCGCGCTGGACGACCGGCCGGCGGCGCAGATTCCCGCGCCGCGCAACGCGGCTTCCTATCTCGACGAGGGCAACGCGCACTTCGGCGCAGGCAACTACGAGCAAGCCGGGCTGCAATACGGGCGGGCGATCGAGTCCGACCCCAACTCCGCCGCCGCCTACTACAACCGCGCCAACGCGCTGGTGCGGCTGGACCGCAGCGAGGACGCCGCGGCCGACTACGAGCGGGCCATCGAACTCGCGCCCGACGATCCCGACATCTACGTCAACCGCGGCCTGCTGCGCCTCTTCGAGCGCGATTTCAACTCCGCCGAGCAGGATTTCCGCCACGCGCTGACGCTGCGACCCGACGACGGCGCCGCGCACACCAACCTCGGCCTCACGCTGCTCTACGAAGAGCGCGCGCAGGAGGCGCTCGATTCGTTCACCACCGCCGTCGCGCTGGAACCGGGACAACCCGGCGCGCACTACGGATTGGCCAGCGCCGCCGCCACGCTGGGACAGCAGGACGCCGCGGTCAACGCGCTCCAGCAGGCCACCAGCCTCAATCCGCGCTACGCCGAGGCCGCACGCACCGACGACCACTTCGAGTCGCTGCGCAGCAATCCCAGCTTCCAGTCGCTGGTCAGCGACGGGAACGCCAACAACTGAGGCTGCGAGCCAGGCGAGCGCAGGCTCGGCGATGACCGAGATCCGCGAGTACCGCAAGGCGACGCGCTGCGAGCGCGGCGGCCGCCTGCGGCGCTGCCGCCGACCCCTCGCCGGCCAGTGCCAATACTGCGCGCTCGGCTTCTGCGAGCGCCACGGCCTGCTGCTCGATGACGGCCAGCAAGTCTGCAGCGACAAGCCCTGCCAGGCCAAGAAAGAAGACGTCGAGCGCCACCTCGTCTTCAAAGCCGCCGCGCTGCAGCGCAACCGCGCCGACGCCTGCGGCATACCCGACTGCGATGCCCCCCTCGCCCGCGACTGCGAACGCTGCCTGCGCACCTACTGCGCCGAGCATCTGCGCGACGTAGTGATCAACGTAGTGCGCGGCACCGAACGCGCCATGGAGGTAGTGCGGCTCTGCCACCACTGCCAAACCCGCGCCGCCATGTGGGCAGAGCACTAACCCGCCGCACCAACGCTCCGTGCCCCACACAGCGAGATTGCCGCGGCGGAGCGCGGCAATGACGGAGAAGTGTCGTCATACCCGCGCTTGCATCCCCCGTCATTCTCGCCCTCACTTCCCGTCACTCCCACCCTCGCTTCCCGTCATTCCCGCCCTCGCTCCCCTGTCATTCCCGCCCCCGCTTCCCGTCATTCCCGCCCCCGAGCGGGAATCTCCCACGCCCCCACCTCCCAAGCCTCGCCGCTAGCCCCGCGCCGCCCGCCAGGCGGACAAAATTCCCGCATCATGCGCGAAGCTGGCCGCCACCTCCTCAGGACGCCGCCAGCCGGCGTCCAACGCCTCGGAGCCGGGCTGCAAGCGCCCGCCGACCGGCCAGGCGCGCCAGACCAGCAGCACCACCGGATCCCCTCCGCCCGACCAAACGCCCAACAGCTCACCCAACTCCACTTCAACGCCCGTCTCCTCGCGCACCTCGCGCCGCGCCGCCTCGCGCACATCCTCGCCCGCGTCCACGAACCCGCTCGGCCAGGCCCAGCGGTACATGTTCGGCTCGTGATTGCGCTGCATGTAAAGCAGGCGACCTTCGGGGTCCTCCACCAGCACGACGACCGCCAGCTTGGGATCGAGATAGTGGACGAACTCGCACTCACCGCACCAGCGGCGGCCGTCGGCGCGCCCCTCCAGACGCAGCGACGCGCCGCAGCGCGGACAGAAGCGCGGCTGCTCCGCCATTAACCCGCCTAGAACGGCATCGAGACCCGCTCAAAGCGCTCGTAGAAACGCCCGTCCGGCGAGCGCCAGCGATCCCGCACGTTCTTGATGAAGTCCTCCCCGCGCTCCCCGAACTGCGACACATGCCGCGTCAGCGCCCGAATCTTCGTGTCCAGCACATCGCTCACATCAACCTCAAAGTTGATGTCGCGGTTGCCCCAGATGAACATCTCCGCCACGTTGTGCGTCTCCAGCCCCTCGGCGAGATGCTCCGGAAAGTTCAGCCGGTCGCGCGCCGTCGGGTAGACCGCGTCAATCGCCATCTCCCCCGTCCGACGATGATCGCGGTGGTTCACGAAACCGCGGAACTCCGCCAGCGGATCCTCGGGATCCGGCTCCAGCACCCGGCGGTGAATGATCTCCGGCGAGTGCGTGAAGATCGCGTGCGGCTTCAGCCGCCGGATCGTGCGCACGATCCCGCCCAGCATCTCGCGACTGTATTCCAGTTCACCGTCCTCCGCGCCGAGAAAGGTGCAGGTCAGCACGCCCAGCTCGGTGGCCGCGTTGCGCTGCTCTTCCTCGCGCATCGGCACAAGCCGTTCGCTGGTCATCTCCGGATCGGCGCTGCCCTTGGCTCCGTTGGTCACCACCAGATAGTGCATCTGCCAGCCCAGCGTCGTCCACAGCGCCGCCGTGCCGCCCGCGCCGAAATCGGGGTCGTCGGGGTGAGCGGCAATCACAAGGCCAATCTTGTTCTCGGTGTCCGGCGGCTGGGTCATGGGAGGCTCCTCGGTCAGGTTCAGAGACACAGGATCGCGCGAATCTGCGCAGAATGCAGCATCGCGCTTGACATGCAGTTGACAGGACGGCTGCGAGTGGTCATGATCAGTCTAGCGGCAGAACTCAGGTTCCGCGCAGGCGTGCGATGCAAAGCCGCACCGCAGCCCGCCCACAGCGCCGCAGACGGGAGTGAATCATGGCAGCACGCAAGCAAAAGGACGAGGCCCAGCCGCGCCCGCCGCGCTCCGACAAGCCCGGCCGCATCCTCGCCTTCCTCCGCGAGTTCATGGGCGAAAACGGCTACCCCCCCTCGGTGCGCGACGTGGTGAACGGCTGCGGCCTCTCCTCCACCTCCGTCGCCGATTACAACCTGCGCATCCTCGAACGCCAGGGGCACATCCGCCGCGACCCCGAGCGGGCGCGGACGATCGTGCTGGCCGAGCCGCTCGGCGAACCTGCCCCGGCGTTGGCCGCCGTCGAACCGCTGGCCGTGCCGCTGCTCGGCGCGATCGCCGCCGGCACCCGCATTGTCGCCCCCGAGGGCAACGACGCCGCACACGCCGACGAACACCTGCAAGTCACGCCCGACATGCTGGGCGGGCGCGATCCGGCCAACCTCTTCGCCGTGACCGTGCGCGGCGACTCGATGATCGACGCCCTGATCGCCGACGGCGACACGGTGATCTTCGAGCACACCCAGGTGGTCGAGAACGGTCAGATGGGCGCGTTCTGGCTGCGCGAAGAGAACATCAGCACGCTCAAGCGCTTCTACCGCGACGGCGGCAAGGTGCGGCTGCAACCCGAGAACCCCGACATGGAGCCGATCTTCACCGCCCCCGACAACCTCGAAATCCAGGGCCGCGTGGTCTCGATCCTGCGCCAGCCCAACTGAGCCGCGCGCAGTCGGAACGGCGCAGCCGTTCCTATACTGCTTCCGTGTAGCCGGCGGCGCGCCAGGCGCGCCCCGCCCGTGGACGGAACGCCGTGCCGCCCGTACTCAGCATCGAGGACCTGAGCGTCGAGTACCGCACCCGCGAGGGGCCAATCCGCGCCCTGCGCCACGCCACCCTGAGCCTCGAACGCGGCCAAATCCTCGCCCTCGTCGGCGAGAGCGGCTCCGGCAAAACCACGCTCGGACTGAGCATTCTGCGCATCCTGCCGCGCTCCGCCTCGATCACCTCCGGGCGCGTGCTCTATCAACGCCGCGACATCGGCGAACTCAGCCGCGACGAACTCCAGCAAATCCGCGGCGACCAGATTTCGATGATCTTCCAGGACCCCATCGCCGGGCTGAACCCGATCATCTCCGTCGGCGACCAGGTGCAGGAGGTGATCACCTCCCACCGCCCCGTCGAGAAGCGCGAGGCCCGCGAGCTGGCGCTCGACGCGCTGGCGCAGATGCGCCTGCCCGACCCCGCGCGCATCGCCAAAGCCTTCCCCGGCGAACTCTCCGGCGGCATGTGCCAGCGCATCATGATCGCCATCGCCACCGCGCTCGACCCCCAAATCCTGATCGCCGACGAACCCACCTCCTCGCTCGACGTGACCGTGCAGGCGCAAATCCTCTACGAACTGGAGCGTCTGCGCGACGAACGCGGCACCGCAATCCTGCTCATCACCCACGACATGGGCGTCGTCGCCCAGATCGCCGAGCGGGTGGCGGTGGTCTACGCCGGCGCGATCGCCGAAATCGACGAGATCAGGCCGCTCTTCCGCACCCCCCGCCACCCCTACACCTGGTCCCTGCTCGACACCCTGCCCCGCCTCGACCGCCGCCGCATCTCGCGCCTCCCGCAAATCCCCGGAGCCCCGCCCGACCTCGCCGACATCGGCGAGCACTGCCCCTTCCTCCCGCGCTGCCCCAAAGCCCTCACCCGCTGCCGCGAAGACGAAGAGCCGCAGCTGCTCTCCCTGTCCGACAGCAGCGCACATCACGCCGTAGCCTGCTACAACCCCGTCGAAGCAATCCCAAGCACCTAACACCAGCGCGCAGAACCTCCCAGACCCCATCACCCCCACCCCCGTATCCCGTCATTCCCGCCCCCACATTCCGTCATTCCCGCCCCCGAGCGGGAATCTCCCCGCCCAACCTCCAAAGCCCTCGCCCGCTACGCCGCGCCCGCAAGATCAGCCACCAGCAGCTCCACCGCGAGGTCGTCAGTCAACCCCCCTTCATCGCGGCGGTAGGCGATGATCGCCGCGTCGGCTTCGAGGATGCGCTCCAGCGCCCGATCGGCCTGCTCAGGGCGATAGGCGCGGGCCTGGTTGTGGACGCGGCGGGCCAGCCACGGCGGCGAGCCCAGCGCCTCCGCGATCTCCGCCTGCCCGCCGCCCTGCTCGACGATCTCGCTCGCGATCACGATCTGGCGGTACTGGCGCGCCAGCATATGCAGAATGCGCGGCGAGTCCTCGCCCGAGCCGCGCACCGCGTCGAGCGCCTGCATCGCATCGGCCAGACGGCGTTCGGCCACGGCGTCGAGCAGATCGAAAATACGCACGTTGCGGCGGCGCGGCACGAGCATGTCGATGATCTCCTCGTCGACGTTCGCGCCCTCCGCGTAAAGCTCGATCTTCTCAACCGCGCCGTTCAGCGCGCCGCGGTCGCCGGCCGCCCGCTCAACCAGCGCGTTGGCCGCGCCGCGAGTCAGCTGCAGGCCGCGCTCGCGCACCTGCCCGCGCAGCCACTGCAACGCCTCCTCGCCGCGCAGCGGAGCGAACTCGCGCACCTCCCCGGCGGCCGCAATCTGCGCGCGAATCGGATTGCGCGCCGGCGTCGCATCGTCGGTGAAGACAAGCAGCGTGCTGGGCGGCACTTCGCCGAGCAGCTCCGCCAGCCCCTCCCACTCGCCCAACCCGCGCCGCCCGCCGCGCTGAAAGCGCGCGCACAGCCCATCCACCCGCACCAGCCGCCACTCGCCCAGAAACGGCGCCGCCCCCACCGCGCGGCGCAAGTCGTCAAGCCGCAGCCGAGCCGCCTCAAACCGCACCGTGTTGTTGCCCAAACTCCCATCCCCGTCATACCGCCGCCGCAACTCCACCAACGCCTCAGTACGCGCAAACCGATCATCCCCACAAAGCAGCAGAATCATGGCGATCCAGTGTCGCGCCTGTGACGCCCTCGCGCTCCTGAGTGTAGATATCCACCGGGCAAACAGACAGGACACCTCAAAGGGGCATCCCGAAGATTGCAGCTAGCTGCAATCTTCGGGATGCATCTTCCTGTTAAAGGTGGGGAATGCGAAGAGAGGCCGTCCTCTAGCTGTCTTCCCACTGGACGAACATCGGCATCAGCACGTGGACGTAGTTGTCGCGGCCCACCACCCGGAAGACGCCGGGATTCGAGGGGCCGCTCGTCTCCATCGCGATCTCGGCCGGGCCCGAGGCGACCTGCAGCGCTTCCTGGAGGTAGCGCACGTTGTAGGCGATCCGCGAGTCCTCGCCCTCGACCGACGCCCCCACCTCGCCGCGGTGAGCGCCCAGCTCGTCGGCCCGCGCGGTCAGTGTGATGCCCCGCTCCTCCTCGCCGCCGTGGAAGCGCAGCCGCACGATCCCGCTGCTCTCGCGCGCGAACACCGCCGCGCTGCGCACGCTCTGCTGCAGCGTGTCGCCGAGCAGCACCACGCGCGTCTGGTATTCCGACGGAATCAGCTGGTCGTAGGTCGGATAGTTGCCCTGGATCAACTGCGCCGTCAGCTGCGTCGTAGGCAGGTGGAAGCGCACATAGCTGCGGTCGCTGTGCAGGTAGAGGTCGACCGTGCTGTCGGAGTCCGAGAGCAGCCGCTCCAGCTCGCGCAGCGCGCGCGCCGGAACCGTGATCTCCAGCTGCTCGCTCAGCTCCGAGGCGACCTGCATGTCGTAGACCGCCAGGCGGAAGCCGTCCGCCGCGGCGAGGGTCATCTGCGTCCCGTTGAAGGTGAAATGCACCCCGGTCAGCACCGGACGCCCGTCGTCGCTGGCGGCTGCGAAGACGACATGCTTCAACGCATCGCGGAGCTCGGAAGCGACGATCTTGATCGTGTCACCGTCGCTCTGGTCCGGGATGTGCGGGTACGAGTCCGCGCTCATCCCGTGGATGCTGCTCTCGTTCGCGTCGCTGGCGCGGATCTGCACCACCTGCGAGTCGGCAGCGACCGAAAGCTCGACATCGCCGCCGTCGAGCGAAGAGACCAGGTCATGCAGGAAGCGGTGGGGCACCGTGATCGCGCCGGTCTCCGCGATGCTCGCGTCGATCTGCGCGATCAGCGCGATCTCCGTGTCCGTCGCCGTCAGCCGCACCCCATCCTCGGCGACCAACATATGGACATGGCGCAGCTGGTCGAGGCTGTGCCGGGCGGCGACGGCGTGGCTGACAATCGAGAGGCCGCGCTCAAGCGCGGTCTGGCTGGTCTGGATGCGCATCTCAGTGCTCCCCTTTCGGCAGACAATCAGCCGGCAGTGATCTGATCACTTGCCTATGCGATATCCCATACCGAAAGCTTAACCGCACGCAACCCCACAGATCACAACCCACGCTGGCATAAGCAATCCGCGGTGGAAACTGTGGAATGTGCAGCGCCGGTTCTTCCTGTCCTCCTCCGTCATTCCCGCCCCCGAGCGGGAATCCCGTCGCGGGACCTTCGGAGGTCGGACAGAGAGATTCCCGCTCAAGGCGGGAATGACGACGACGGCGCAGCGGATGGAAGCACTTCGAGAATGCCGCGCAGATCCGGTTGGGTCCAGGTAGCGCGGAAACGCAGCGCTCGCTCGCGCTCAGGGTCGGGGTAGCGGCGCACGTGATAGACCGGCAGGCCCGAATGATTCGCCCCGTTCACATCCGCGTAGGGGCTGTCGCCGACGTAGAGAATCGCTTCGGGCGGCAGCTCAAGCAGCTCGCAGAGCTGCTGGAAGAACGGGCGGCGCGGCTTGTAGGATTCCGCAGCCTCCGAAGAGAGCACCACCTCGGCCTCAATCCCGGCCGCCGCCAGCGCCGGGCGCAGGTGCCCTTCGTCGGCGTTGCTGGCGATCGCCACGCGATAGCCGCGCGCGCGCAGCGCGTCGAGCACCCCGGCGACCTCCGAATAGGCCGGCACCGCGCACATGTGATCCCAGAGATGTTGAAAGGCCGTCTCGGGCGGGATCACATCAACCGAGCGCGTCTCGAAGGCGCGCGCGAAGTGGCGCGGCCAGGTCTCGGAAAAGGGGCGGAAGGCCGGCTCGGGACCGTCGACACTCCCGTCGCGCACCAACCTCTCCGATTCGGCCAACGCGCGCGAGGCGTCGAGCCAGGCCTGCCAGACCTCCTCGCCGCTGGTGTGAACGACCCCATGGTTGACCAGCATCTCGTGAATCAGCTCGGCGAAGTGGCGCTCTTCGAGCTGCAACAGGGTGCCGTAGCAGTCAAAGGCGACGGCGCGCACCGAATCGGCGGCGCGCTCGGCGCTCACGACCGGCGGAGCCGGCTCGGCGGGTCGGCTGTTCTCGCTCACGGGCGGCTCACGAGCTGCGGCGCGCCAGCCAGCGCGCGGCCTCTTTGGCGTGATACGTGAGGATCAGATCAGCCCCGGCGCGGCGGATGCCGATCAAAATTTCCAGCACGATGCGCTCCTCGTCGAGCCAGCCCTGCGCGGCCGCGGCTTTGACCATCGCATACTCGCCGCTCACGTTGTAGGCCGCCAGCGGGACATCGACGCGCTCCCGCGCTTCCCGCACCAGATCGAGCCAGGCCAGCGCCGGCTTGACCATCACCATATCCGCGCCCTCCGCCAAATCGCGCTCAATCGCCCGCAGCGCCTCGCGGCCGTTGGCCGGATCCAGCTGATACGCACGGCGATCGCCGAATGCCGGCGCAGAGTCAGCGGCGTCGCGGAAGGGACCGTAAAAGGCCGAAGCGAACTTGGCCGCGTAGGCCAGCAGCGCCGTCTCCGCGAAGCCGGCGCTGTCCAGCGCCGCCCGGATCACACCCACCCGCCCATCCATCATGTCGCTCGGCGCGATGATGTCTGCGCCCGCCTCAGCCTGACTCACAGCGGTCTGCGCGAGCAGCTCGACCGTCGCGTCGTTGATCACCGCGCCGTGCTCGTCAAGCAGCCCGCAGTGCCCGTGATCGGTGTACTCGCAGAGGCAGACATCGGTAATCACCACCAGCTCCGGCGCGGCGTCCTTCAGCTCTCGCACCGCCCGCTGCACGATCCCCTCCGCCGCCCAGGCTTCGGAGCCCTGCGCGTCTTTGTAGGCGGGCAGCCCGAAGAGCAGAATCGCCGGAACATCCAGCGAGCGCAGCTCCGCCGCTTCCCGCGCCAGCTGATCGACCGAGAGCCGCGACTGGCCGGGCATCGAAGCGATCGGCTCGCGCACGCCGCGTCCGTGCGTCACAAAGATCGGATAGATGAAATCCGTCGGCGCGAGCCGCGTCTCCCGCACCATCGCCCGCAGCGGCTCGCTGCGGCGCAGCCGCCGCATGCGGTGCGCGGCGGGAATCTCCAACGAACTGCGCGTCGTCGTCATCGCTTAGTCATCCTGCCGATGGCCGGTCTCGGCGATCGCCTCAACCAGCCCCTGCATCGTATGGACTGCGGCCTCCGCGTGGACAGCCAGCCCCGCGCTGGCGGCGGCGGCACTGGTGGCCGGGCCGATCGAGATGATCGTAACGCCCCTCAGCGCCTCCGCGCCGACCTGCCCAATCAGCCCGCGCACCGTAGAAGGGGCGGTGAACGTCGCCGTGTCGATCTCGCCGTCGCGCAGCCGCTGGACCACCGCGCGATCGGCGGGCGCGGCGCGCACCTCATAGAGCGCGAGATCGTCCACTCTCGCGCCGACCTCCCGCAGCCCATCGCTGAGCCCGGGCGCTCCCTGCGCCGAACGCGGCAAGAGGATGCGGCGGCCGCGCAACGACTCAGCGCGCAGCGTTTCCAGCAACGCGGCGGATGTGTAGGAGTCGGGCACAACATCCGCGATCAGGCCGATCCGCTCCAACGCGCCGGCGGTAGCCGGACCAATCGCCGCAAGGCGCACGCCGCCGAAGCAGCGCACATCGCGGCCGCGCGCGCGCAGCTGCCGGGCGAACCGCTCGACCCCGTTCACGCTGGTGAAGACCACATCGTCGTACTCGGCCTCGCAGAGCCGCGCGATCGCCGCTTCAATCCCCGCGCGATCAGCGTCGATCAGCTCAATCGCCGGCATCACCACCGGCTCCGCACCCTGCGCGCGCAGCAGCGCGGCCAAATCCTCGGCCTGGTGCGCGGGGCGGGTGACGAGGACACGGCGTCCATGCAGCGGGCGCTGCTCAAGCCAGGCCAGCCGTTCGCCAAGTTCAACGGTCGCGCCGATCAGCAGTGTCGTCGGCGCGCGCAGCCCGGCTCGCTCCGCAGCCGCCGGCAGCCCCTCCAGCGCGGCGAACACGCTGCGCTGCTGCGCGGTCGAGGCCCGCTCCACCGCGGCGGCGGGCGTATCGGTGGGCAGCCCGGCCGCAATCAATCGACGGCTGATCTCCGGCAGCGCGCGCCGACCCATCAGCACCACGATCGTGCCCCCGGTCTGAGCAATCGCCTCCCAGTTGAGCGGCGGCGCGTCGTTCTCCGCCTCGCGGCCCGTGACGACCGTGAAGCTGGAGGCATAGCGGCGGTCGGTGACGGGAACGCCGACAAAGGCCGGCGCGGCGGTCGCAGAGCTGACGCCGGGAATCACGTCAAACGCGACCCCTGCGTCGCGCAGCGCGTCGGCCTCCTCGCCGCCGCGCCCAAACACGAACGGATCGCCGCCCTTGAGCCGCACCACGCGCTCGCCACGCCGCGCCCGCTCAATCAGCAGCGCGTGAATCTCCGCCTGCGCCGCGTTGGGATCGCCGTCGGCGGGACGCTTGCCGACATCAATCAGCATCGCGCCCTCGCGCGCTTCCGCCAGCAGCGCCTGCGGAATCAAGCGATCGTGAACAATCACATCCGCCTCGCGCAGCGCGAGCCGGCCGGCCACGGTGATCAGCGCCGGATCACCGGGCCCGGCGCCGACCAGGCTGACACGCCCCGCGCTCACCGCTCGATCTCCCCAAGCATCTCCCGCCCTCCCCGCTCCAGCAGCGCAGCGCCGACCTCGCCGCCCAGCGCCGCCGCGTCCTCCACCGGCGCGGAGCGCTGCACCTCAACGCGCCGCGCGCCGTCGAGACTGAGCAAACGCGCCAGCAGCGTCACTTCGCCCCCCCGCGCGTGCCCCAGTGCCGCGATCGGCAGCGCGCAGCCCACGCCCAGCGCACCCAGCGCCGCCCGCTCCGCCGTCACCGCCGCGTACGTCGCCGCATCATTGCAACTCGCCAGCAGATCGAGGGCGTCCGCGTCGTCCGCGCGGCACTGCAGCGCAATCGCTCCCTGCCCCGGCGCAGGCAGCATCAGGTCGGGCGGGAGCAACTCTGTTGCGGCCTCGGCTCGCCCCAGACGAATCAACCCCGCGGTCGCCAGCAGCAGCGCATCCACCTCGCCGTCCGCCAGCTTGCGCAGCCGCGTATCGACATTGCCGCGAATGTCGGCGGGAACCACATCCGGCCGCCGCGCCAGCAGCTGCGCCGCGCGGCGGCGGCTGCCCGTGCCCACCGTCGCGCCCGGCGGCAGGTCCGCCAGCCCGCGCCCGTCGGCCGTCGCCAGCGCGTCGCGCACATCGGCGCGGGGCAAAAAGGCCGCCAGCGGCGCGCCCGCCAACGGTGTGGAAGGCACATCCTTGGCCGAATGCACCGCCACATCGATCGCGCCGTCCAGCAGCGCCTGCTCAATGGCGCGCACGAAGACGCCCCGCCCGCCCAGCTCGTACAGCGAACTGACGCGGTCGCGGTCGCCCTCCGATTGAATGATCACCTCGCGCGTCTCCACGCCCTGCGCGGCCAGCGCCTGCGCCACCTCCGCGGTTTGTATCCGCGCCAGCCGGCTGCCGCGCGTGCCGAGCCGCAGCACGGCGCGATCAGCCATGGCCGCAGGGCGCGAACAGCGCAGGCAGCGGCGGCGTCTCGCCGGCGAGCAGCGGCGCGCCGAGCCGCGCCAGCAGCAGCGCCTTCGCTTGCCCCCGCCGCCGCTGCGCCAGCAGCGCCCGCAAACGCCCGTCAATCGCCGTCTGCCAGGCCTCCGCGTCGATCGGCCGGAAGACGCCGCGTCGCCGCAGGTCGGCGCGGGTTTCCGCGATCAAATCCGCCAGCGGCGCAGTGTCTTCACTCAGGTAATCGGTCAACTCCTCGCGCACCCGCCGCGCCATCGCCGGACTGCCGCCGCCGGTTGAGATCGCCAGCGTCAGCGGACCCTCGCGCAGCACCGCCGGCAGAATGAAATCGCAATTGCCCGGATCATCCGCCGCGTTGAGCAGAATGCCGCGCGCCCGCGCCTCCGCCGAGAGCCGCGCGTTCGCCGCAGAATCGCCCTGCGCCGCCATCACCACGCTGAAACCCGCCATATCCCCCTCGCGGTACTCGCGCGCCAGATGCGCAATCTCGCCCGCCTCGCGCAGCGCCGCCAACTCCCCGTTGAGCGACGCCGCCACGACGCTGATCGCAGCTTCCGCAGCCCGCAGCCCGCGCACCTTCTCCGCCGCCAGATCGCCGCCCCCCACCACCAACACCGGCCGCCCGCGCAGATCCAGGAAGACCGGATACCAGGGCGGCGATTCGCTGCGGCTCAAGCGAGCTCCAGCTCAGCCAGCCCGATCCCCCGCTCGCCCTGCACGGAGTACAGCAGGTAGACGCGCTCATCGCGATCCACAAAGACGCCGGGGTCGCGCAGCTCGTTCACCGGGTCCGGCGCCCAGCCGCGCACCGAGGGCGCGAGCGGCAGCGCCGCCCCCTCCCACTCCAACTCCGGCCGCAGCAGCTCCGCTGCCGGTCCTGCCCGCCACTCCCGCCAGTCCCCCCGCATCTCCACAGCGGAGACCAGGATCCGCTCCGGCGCATGACCAACCAGCGTCCAAAACACCCACAAGGTGTCGCCGCGCGGCAGCAACGCGCAGTGCCGCATCTCGTCATCGAACAGCTGCGGACCGTGCTCGAAACCGCCCAGCCCATCCTCCGAGCGGCACAGAATGCCCGGCATCGCCATCCCAATCCAGTCCTCCTCGCGCCGCAGCATCCGCAGGTAGGAGTTGGCCAACAGCTCCTCGCCCGACTCGAAATGCAGGCCGTCCCGCGAGCGCGCGACCCGGGTGCGCTGCCGTCCATCGGGCAGCGCGCCGTGGAAATACATCCGAATCTCGCGCCGCTCCTCGTCCACATGCACATCCGGCGAGGCGATGTGCGGATACACCCAGCCGCGCTCCACCCCCGCCGCCACGCGCGGATCGTCCGTGTGGAACTCCCCCGGCGTGTGCGGGAAGGGCGTCTGCTCCAGCTGAAGCGTGCCCGGCTCATACATCTCCCACGGACCCGCCGGCGCATCCGCGTAAGCCAGCCGGATGTAGGTTCCATGGTGGTCGGCGAAATAGAGCAGGTAGCGCCCCGGCGCGTCGGTCAGCCAGTCGGGCGCGCGGACCAGCGAAGGCCCGTTGATGTTCGCCCCCATTCGAGCGTCCAGATCGGGGCGGATGATCGGCCCGTCGCCGAGGCGGTGCGCTTGCATAGTCTTCCCCAAATGGTAGCGCGCGGTACGCTGATAATGCCGCCCATTTCTTGGAGAGCGCCAAGCCGGTGAAGCGCCTCAGCCTGCAGTCGGGACCCCTGCGCGAATTGATCGAGATGCTGATCCTCGGTCTGATCGTGTTCCTGCTCGCCCGCGAGGCGGTGCAGAACTTCCAGGTCGAGGGCAGCAGCATGGAACCGACCCTGAACAGCTCGGACCTGGTGCTGGTCAACAAGGTCGGCTACTGGGAGGTCAGCCTCGGCCCCTTTGACGCGCTCCTGCCCGGGCGCAGCAACGGCGACTTCCTCATGGGCGGGCCGAGCCGCGGCTCGGTGATCATCTTCCGCCCGCCCTACCAAACCGACGTCGACTACGTGAAGCGCGTGATCGGCCTGCCCGGCGATCTGATCGAGGTGCGCGCCGGGCGGGCCTGGGTCAACGGCCGCCGCCTGCTGGAAGACCACTACACCACCCAGCCGCCCAACTACAGCTGGGGCCCGGCGCGCGTTCCCCCGGAGCACTACTTCGTGCTCGGCGACAACCGCAACCGCAGCTCCGACTCGCACAACTTCGGACCGATCCATGAAGACCAGATCGTGGGCGAAGTGATCTTCCGCTGGTTCCCCTTCAACCGCATCAGCGACGACATCCGCCGCTCCCTCATCGACATCGGCGGAGCGCCAATCCCATGAGCGCCGCCGAACAAGCCCTGGACGCGCTGCGGGAGGTCGGCGCAGTGCTCGAAGGGCACTTCCAGTACGCCTCCGGCCGCCACGGACCCCTCTACGTCGAAAAGTTCCGCCTGCTCGAACGTCCCGAGGTCACCGCCCAGCTCTGCGCCCAAATCGCCGAGCACTTCGCCGACCATCGCATCGAGCTGGTCGTCGGCCCCACCACCGGCGGCATCCTGCTCGCCCACGAAACCGCGCGCACGCTCGGCACGCCGATGTTCTTCGCCGAGCGCGGCGAGCGCGGCGGCCGCGTCTTTGAGCGCGGCTTCACCTTCCAACCCGGCCAACGCACCCTGATCGTCGACGACGTGCTGACCACCGGCGGCTCAGTCCGCGACACGATCGCAGCAGTGCGAGAAGCCGGCGGCGAGCCGGTCGGCGTCGGCGTAGTAGTGGACCGCACCAACGGCGCAACCGAATTCGGCCTCCCCTTCTTCGCCTGCATCGCCCTCGAAGTGCCCAGCCACCCCCCCACCGAGTGCCCCCTCTGCGCCAACAACATCCCGCTCACCTTGACCTGACGCTCAACGTCCCATCACTCCCACCCACCCGCGTCATTCTCGCCACCATCTCTGCCATTCCCATCGCCATCTCAGTCGTCCCCGCCGCCATCTCTGTCATTACTCGCCCCTTTTCCGTCATTCCCGCCCCCGAGCGGGAATCTCATCGCGCAGCTTTGGAGGTTATGCCCAAGATTCCTGCTCGGGGGCAGGAATGACGGCGACGGCTGCGGGAATGACGCCGCCTCGCTCAGTAGGCCGCGTGGACGAACAGCCCGGGCGCAACACCGGCGACGCTGGCCAGAATCGAGAGCGGCAGCGCCCACGCCGCAAAGCCGAGACCGACCGAAATCAGCGTCGAGCGGTCGTCGATCTCCGCAACCGCCGCGCGCACCGCGACGATCGAGGTGAGAAACCAGGCGATCATCGTGAACAGCCCAATCGCGAACGAAATCGGCACGAACAGCAGCGCCAGCTGGCCAATCCCCACCGCGCCGGCCAGCGCCAGCGGGCGCGCCAAACGCAGAAACTCCACGCGCACATCGCAGATGCGCCGCAGCGCCCACCAGGAAGCGCCGGCCGAAAGCGCCCAGGCGCCGATCGCAGCGATGCTGCCCAACACCACGAGCCGCACCGCGCCGCCCCCGATGCTCGCACCGTCGGCGGCCAGCGCCATCCAGAACCAGGCGCCCAGCCCGGCCGCCAGCGCCGTGATCGGCACCAACAGCAGCGCCGCTTTGGTGTCGGCCGGATTGTCGGCGACTTCGCGCAGCGCGGCGAGCTCGCCGCGCAGCAGCAGCCGCAACAGTTGCAGACTGCGGCGCAGGTGCGTCAGCGCGCCCGACGGCGAGCCGACCACGCCGGCAGCCGCGCTGAACGCAGACTGCCGCGAAGCGGAGGAAAACGGATGGGGAGCAGTGCGAGACATGGCTTGAGCTTCGCGCCCGGCCGCCAATTCCACATTACGGTGATCTGTAGAGCGCGGCAAGACCGCCTTACCATCCGCCGGAGCGAGTGATGTCGAACAAGCCGAAACACGACCCGATCACGGCGATCGACGCGGAGGTTTCGGACTGCCGCGCCTGCGCGCGGCTGGTCGCCTGGCGCGAGCAGGTCGCGGTGGAAAAGCGCGCCTCGTTCCGCGATCACACCTATTGGGGGCGCGGCGTGCCCGGCTTCGGCCCGTCCGACGCGCGCATCCTCGTCGTCGGCCTGGCCCCCGCCGCGCACGGCGCAAACCGCACCGGGCGGATGTTCAGCGGCGACCGCTCGGGCGACTGGCTCTACCGCGCGATGCACGCCGCAGGACTGGCCAATCAACCGCAAAGCACCGGGCCCGGCGACGGATTGGAGCTGATCGGCGCGCGTGTCACATCGATCGTGCGCTGTGCCCCGCCCGAGAACAAACCGAGCACTCAAGAGCGCGATCGCTGCCTCCCCTTCCTGCGCCGCGAGCTGGCCGCGCTGCGCGAACTGCGCGTCATCGTCGCGCTGGGCGCCTACGCCTGGGAAAACACCGCCCGCGAGCTGCGCATCCGCCCCCGCCCCCGCTTCGCACACAGCTTGGAGCTGAAAGCCGAGCCCAGCCTCACCGTGCTCTGCTCCTACCACCCCAGCCAGCGCAACACCTTCACCGGACTCCTCACAGAAGAAATGCTGGCAACCGTGTTCCAGCGAGCAGCGGAATTGGCAGAGGTGAACGAGCGCATCAACAAACGCGGCTGAAGCCTGCCGCGACACACAGACGACCGAGAGGCGAGTTTGACAGCCATCACTGACGTGCGTAGAGTGGGCAGACTGTTCCCCGTCCTTCGGCGGCCACCGAGCCGCCGAAGTGGCGGGGCTATTCATATCCCCCATGGCAGACCGCGTCGTTCTCTTCGTCGACTGGCAGAACCTCTTGATGGGCGCGCGCGACTCATTTCACCGCGCTGATGCGCACAGAATCTCCAGCGACGGCCAGATCAATCCCATCGCATTGGGTGAGCTGATCTGCAGCAGGCCGCCGCCCGGCGCAACCCGCGAACTCAGCGCGGTGCGCATCTATCGCGGCGAACCTAGTCCCGACAACAGTCCCAGGATGCACGCCGCCCACACCGCCCAGCGCAGGGCGTGGGAACGGGCTGGAGCCCGAGTGCTCACTCGCCCCTTGCAGTATCTCCGCGACCAGCAGACGGGCGCTGTGATTTCGCGCGAGAAGGGCGTGGATGTCCAGCTTGCCGTTGACCTGATCACCTGCGCCGCGGATGGCCTTTACGACATCGGCATTGTCTTCTCCGGCGACACGGATTTGCGGCCCGCACTCGAATACGTCGCGCATCGCTTCAACCCGATCCCCCGTGTCGAGGTGGCCGCCTGGGATAGCGGTCGCAGACGCAGGCGTACGGGACTCACATTTAGCGCTCCCTATTCCCGCTGGTGCCATTACCTCAACGAAGCGGACTACCAGAGCATCCGCGACTTCACTTCCTACGCGCCGGCGGACCGCTAAGCCGCGCGCAGTTCGGTAGCTTTCGCAGGACGGCGTGTTCGGAGCGCCGCCGGACGGAGGCTGTGCCGTGCTTGGCAACTATCGAATTCTGGACCTCACCGACGAACGCGGCCTGATTGGCGGCATGATCCTCGCCGACCTCGGCGCGGATGTGATCGCCGTCGAGCCACCCGACGGCAACCGCGCACGGCGGCGCGGACCGTTTGCCGGAGACCCTTCCGACCTCGAAGGCTCCCTCACTTGGCAAGCCTGGGCGCGCAACAAGCGCTCGATCGTGCTCGATCTCGACTCCGAAGAGGGACGCGAACAGTTTCGCCGCCTCGCCGCAACCGCCGACGCCGTAATCGAGTCCGACGATCCGGGCGCAATGGCCGCGCGCGGGCTGGGCTACGACGACATCGCCCCGATCAACCCCGGCCTGGTCTACGCCGCGATCACGCCGTTCGGCTCAAGCGGACCCAAAGCCGCCTGGGCGGCGACGGACCTGACCGTAGCCGCCTCGGCGGGACCGATGGCGCAAAGCGGCGACTCGGACCGCGCCCCGCTGCGCGTCGATCTGCCCCAGACGGGCCTGCACGCCGGCGCGGAGGCCGCCGCCGCGGTGCAGATCGCGCTCTGGGAGCGCCGCCGCTCCGGGCGCGGGCAGTTCATCGATGTCTCGGCCCAGGCCGCCCACGCGCAGGCGACGCAGGCAGGCATTCTGGCAACCTCGCTCAACGCCGGCACGTTTATGCGCTCAGCCAAAGGCGCTGCCCTGGGCCCGCTGGAAATTCAGCTGTTCTGGCCCTGCAAGGACGGTCACGTCGCAATCACCTACCTGTTCGGCGCGGCGATCGGCCCATTCACCGCGCGGCTGATGCAGTGGATCTACGAAGAAGGCCACTGCGACGAGGCCACACGCGACAAAGACTGGCTCAACTACACCCTGCTGCTGCTGACCGGTCAGGAGCCGATCACCGAGTACCTGCGCCTACTCCAGGTGGTCGAGTCGCTGACCATGACCAAGACCAAGGCCGAACTGTTCGAGGAAGCGCTCAAGCGCCGCCTGCTGATCGTGCCCGTTTCGACGATGGACGACCTCGACGGCAACGAGCATCTGGCCGCGCGCGACTACTGGCGCGAGGTCGAGCGCGGCGGCCGGCGGCTGCGCTTCCCCGGTCCGTTCGCGCGGCTCAGCGCGACGCCGATCGAGTACCGCCGCGCCGCGCCGCTGCTCGGTGAGCACACCGCGGAGGTGTTGGCGGAGGCGCGCCCCGCGCCCAGCCTGCACGGCGCAGGCGACGAGGCCGCACAACCCGATGCGCCGCCTCTCGACGGACTGAAGATGGTCGACTTGATGTGGGTCATGGCCGGTCCCGCCGGCACCCGCACCCTGGCCGACTTCGGCGTACAGACCGTGCGCGTCGAATCGAGCACCCGAATCGACACCGCACGCACCCTCCAACCGTTCGTCAACGACGATTCGACCCAGACCGAAGGTTCCGGCCTATTCCAGAACATGAACGCCAACAAGGCGATGACGACGATCGACCCCTCGACCCTGCTGGGGCGCGAAGTGCTGCTCGATCTGGTGCGCTGGGCGGACATCCTCACCGAGTCGTTCACCCCTCGCGCAATGCGCGGCTGGGGGCTGACCTGGGAGGAGCTGCACGCCGCCAACCCCCGCCTGATCATGCTCTCCTCCTGCCTGATGGGGCAGACCGGCCCGCTCGCCGAGTTCGCCGGTTTCGGCAATCTGGCGGCAGCCTTCGCCGGCTTCACGCCGTTGTCCAGCTGGCCCGATCGCGCGCCGGCCGGACCGTTCGGCGCCTACACCGACTACGTCGCGCCGCGCTTTGCCACCGCCGCGCTGTTGGCCGCGCTCGAAGAGCGCGAGCGCAGCGGCGTCGGCCAATACATCGATGTCTCCCAACTCGAAGCGGGCATCCACTTCCTCACCCCCGCCTTCCTGCAATACGGCGTCTCCGGGCGGCTCTGGCAAGCCAACGGCAACCGCGACCCCCAAATCGCCCCGCACGGCGCATACCCCTCGACAGGCGAGGATCAGTGGGTCGCAATCGCCGCAGCCGACGACGCGCAGTGGACCGCGCTGGCAGCCGCAATCGGCGGCGGCCTGGCCGAAGACGCGCGCTTCAACTCACTGCACGGACGTCTGGCCGCGCAGGATGAACTGGACGCCGCAATCTCCGCCTGGACCAGCCAACGCACCGCCAACGAAGCGATGGGGACGCTCCAGACCGCCGGTGTCGCCGCCCACGCTGTGCAGAACAGCCCCGAGTTGACCGCCGACCCCCAGCTGGCGCACCGCCGCCACTTCGTCCAGCTCAGCCACGCCACGCTGAGCCAAAGCACCGTCGAGGGCGCGCGAATGCTGTTCTCGCGCACCCCGGCGCGACGCCCCACCGTCGCCCCGCTGATGGGCGCGGACAACGAATCCGTGCTGCGCGGCATTCTGGGCTACGACGACGAGCGCATCGCCGAGATCGCCGCCTCCGGGGCGCTGCAATAACGCCTATCATTGCCGCCCCCGCTCGCAAGCCGCCGCGCGGGGGATGAAGGGACACGATCGTGGCGGGACGCTACTCCATTCACATCGGAACCGTGGGCCAGGGGCTGTGGGTCTGCCACGACGACGGCGAAACCTGGTACCGCGGACGAACCGACGACATCGGCGAAGGCACGGTGCGCTCCCTCGCCGTCTACCCCGACCAGCCCGACCGCCTGCTGGCCGGCAGCGACTCCGGTCTCTACCGCAGCGAGGACAACGGCTACCACTGGGAACAGCTCGAGACGCCGATCTCCCCGCGCCAGATTTGGTCCGTCACGGTCGATCCCAACAACACCGAAACGATCTTCGCCGGCGCCCGCCCCGGCGCGTTCCGCTCGCGCGACGGCGGCGAGAACTGGGACGAGCTGCCGATCGACGTCGCCGATCCCTGCCCGATCGGCATCGCCCGCACCACCGTGATCGTCGTGGACCCCGCCGACAGCCAGCGCGTCTTCGCCGGCATCGAGGTCGACGGCGTCTTCAAAAGCCTCGACGGCGGCGACAGCTGGGTGCATATGCCGGACCTCGGCGAGGAAGTCTTCCAGGGCGATGTCCATTGCATGGCGCGGGTGCCGGGACGCGCCACCTACGCGACCAGCCCCTTCGGCATCGCCACCTCCACCGACGAGGGCGAGAGCTGGGACTATCACCACTTCCCCGCCCACCACGAGGGCGATCGCTTCTCCTATTGCCGCGGTGTGCTGGTCAAGGCTGACGACCCGGACACGATGTTCGTGGGCAACGGCGACGGCATCCCCGGCACGGCGGGAGCAATTCAACGCACCACCGACGGCGGGCGCAGTTGGGCGGCGGTCAACCTGCCCCAGCCCCCCAACTCCGTCATCTACTGGCTCGCCGCGCACCCCGCCGCGCCCGAAGTGATCGTCGCCGTCAGCCTCTACGGCTACGTCTACGTCAGCGAGGACGGCGGCGCGCGCTGGCGCAAGCTGGACAAAGAGTTCGGCGAAATCCGCGCCGTCGCCGTCACGGCCAACTGAGCAGGCAAAAAGGAGCACAGCGATGAGTTTGACAGCACAGGATCGGGCAGAGATTCAGAACCTGGCCGGACGCTACAGCCAGGCGCTGGACGACCGCGACGCCGAAGCCTGGGCCTCGGTTTGGACCGACGCCGGGGTGATGGAGATGGTCTCGCAGGAGCGCTGGATCACCGGCGAGGCGCTGCGCGCACTGGCGGCGCCGGGCGACTCGACCCCCCAAGCGCGCCACATGCCCTCCACCTTCGTGATCGACGGCAACGGCGATGAAGCCACGATGAGCTCCTACGTCACCGTCGTACGCTGCGACGACCCCGCGAAGATCGTCTTCCAGGGGCGCTACCAGGACCAAATCCAGCGCGTCGACGGCGCCTGGAAGCTGGCGCACCGCACGATCCTCACCGACTGGATCGAGCCCGAGACCGCCAAGCAGGTCCAGGCGACGGACGCGTAACGAGCGGAGGATCGAGATGGCCACCCACCACGCCGAGCGAATGATCGAGGCCAACGGGATCGACATCTGCGCCGACTCCTTCGGCGAGCCCGACGATCCGGCGATCCTGCTGGTCATGGGCGCGGGCGCCTCGATGCTGGTGTGGGACGAGCAGCTCTGCGAACGGCTGGCCGACGGCGGGCGCTTCGTGATCCGCTACGACAACCGCGACACCGGCAAAACCACCTGCTGCCCGCCGGGCGAGCCCAACTACACGCTCAACGACATGGCCGCCGACGGTGTCGCCGTACTCGACGCCTACAACATCGACAAAGCCCACATCGTCGGCGCTTCGATGGGTGGAATGATCACGCAAGTGATTGGCCTCAACCACCCCGAGCGGGTGCTGACCCTGACGCCGATCATGTCCACGCCCAACGCCGGAGCGACGCTGGACGCAATGGACGACGCAGACGGCGGGCACGCCCTCTCGCCGCCGTCCCCGAAGGTGCTCGCCGCGATTGCCGCGTCGGCAACACTCGACTGGAGCGACCGCGAGGCGCTGATCGAGAACCGCGTAGAGATGTTCAAGGTGCTGGCCGGCTCGGGCTATCCATACGACGAGGCGGGGCAGCGCGAGCTGGCTGCGGCGGAGGTGGATCGCGCGGTCAGCTTCCCCAGCTCGCTCAACCACGGCCCCGCAATCGCCGCCTCACAGCCCTGGCACGAGCGGCTCGACCAGCTCTCCGTCCCCACCCTCGTAATCCACGGCACCGAGGACCCCATCCTGCCCTACGACCACGGCCAGGCGCTCGTCGCCGCAATCCCCGACGCCACCATGCTCACCCTCGAAGGCGTCGGCCACGAACTCCCCGACGGCGTGCTGGACACCGTGATCCCAGCCCTCCTCGAACACACCAGCTGAGCATCCAACCCGGCCTCACGTTGCTATTCTGGCCACAGAGCGAACCCAGCGGAACCTGAGTAGCAACATGGCCGGCGCGCAAGACGCAAGGCGAATACAGAGCGCAACGCGCGGCGGCGAGCGGCCGCTCGACGATCCCGAAGCCCGTTATTCGAGGGCTGCACTCGAACAGCGCGAGCTGGCAGAGGCGCTTCAGGAAGTCCGCGAACAGGGCGCGTTCACGTTGCCGGATGACATCGAATTGCTCGATCCGCTCAACGCCGAACATTCCGCCGAGCGTCGTGCTGAAGACGAACACGACCTTCGGCTGTCGCTTGAGCCCCACGACGACGATGGGGCGGGCGACATCTCCCACCACGATCTCAAGCGCTCGCTCGGATTCGACGACTAGCTCTTCTGGCTGCACCGAACGACATGCCGTATCGAGTTGCCTGGTCGGCGCGCGCAACAGACAGCTTGGGCAGGCTGGACACCGTGATCCCAGCCCTCCTCGAGCACACCAGCTGAGCGAAGCCCGCGTACACTGAGCCGCACGCGATCGTTCAGGTGCCCGAAGCGCCATCGGAACAGAGCAGAGGCATCGCTGTGGTATTGAAGCGATGGTCGGATTCGTTGAAGAAATCGTCCAGACCGGTGCCGCTGGACGCTGAAGAGATCGATCCGGACACCAGGCGAGAGCTGATCAATCGCGTGCAGCGATGGCGGCGCGGCGAAGGGCGCACGATTGCCCACGAAGACCTGATGCGAGAGCTGGGACACGGCGACGATCAACTGTCAGCCGGATAAGCACCGTGCCCTATCGCGTTCGCGTTTGAACGCAAGGCGCGCAATCTGGATCGCGAGGCGGGCGCTACAGACCCGCTAGCTCAACCGGCGCGCCCGAGCGCGCCGACTCATAGATACCAAAGACGATCTTCATCGTCTCGATATTGTCCCGCCCGCTGCTGATCGGCTCGCCGCCGTCTTCGCAGCAGCGCGCGAAATGCTGAATTTCGTTGATGTAGGGATCATCCGTAGGCAAACCCAGACTCTCCGTCTCAAGCGGCTCGAAGCTCTGCGCCCCGCGAAAGCCGCGCTCATCCTCCTGCGCAGCGCTGGCAATCACCGCCGGAGCGCGGTGCGCCATCAGTGGCGAGCCGTCCGCAGGCGGCGGCGTCCAGGCGCTGCCCTGCTCGCCGAGCAGCAGCAACTGGAAGCTCCACGGCGCGCGGCTGCTGAAGCTGGCCGTGAGCTGACCAACCGCCCCGTTCTCAAACTCCAGCGTCGCCGCCGCGCGATCCTCCGCGTCGTTGGTAAAGCTGGGATGCCCCGTCCAGGAGCGCGCATCAACCCGCGCGACCTCGCCGACCAGGTAACGCAGCAAATCGAGATGATGCACCGAGAGCATCGTGATCACCCCACCGCCGCCGCGCTTGCCGTCAAAGCCCCACCAACCGGAGCGCGGCGCGATCGGCTGCCGGCCGTCCTCGAGCGCCGCGCTCAGAAACGTATCGCAGCGCGCCGACCAGATGCGCCCCAACTCCCCGGCCTGAATCCGCCGCCGCAGCGCCACGTAGCTCGGCACATGGCGCAGCTGCTGGGCGACCATGAACGTCACGCCCGCCTCTTCCGTCGCCTCCAAAATCTCGCGGCACTCATCGAGCGACACCGCCATCGGCTTCTCCAGCAGCACATGCTTGCCGGCGCGCGCTGCCGCGATCGCCAGCGGCGCGTGCTGATCGTGAATCGTGCAGATATCCACCGCGTCCACATCCGACTGCTCAAGCAGCTGCTCCGCGTCGCTGAAGACCGCTTCGACGCCCGCCTCTGCGGCGAACTCCCGCGCCGCCGCCTCGCGAATGTCGCAGACCGCCGTCAGCCGCACCTCGTCGGGCGCCAGCTGATAGCCCGGCAGATGCATCCGCGAGATCGAGCCCGTCCCGATCAACCCCACCTTGAGCGGCTCCGCCATCACTTCCGCCCTTCACGGCGCGAGGATAGCCGCCCCAATCCACCCCTGCCGACGTAGACTGGCTCTGGGCCCTTAGCTCAGTTTGGCAGAGCAGCGGACTTTTAATCCGAAGGTCCTGGGTTCGAGCCCCAGAGGGCCCACCACCACCCCACAGCACGCTCTAGAGATCGCCGTAGACATCCCGATCGGGAGCGATCCCATTGGGCGTCACCCAGCAGTCGCAGGCGCGTCGAGCGATCGCCGCTGGATCAATCACCCGGATCGCTCCCCGACCCATCGAGGCGATCAGACCGTCGTGGGTCAGCGGCGAGAGCGCCGCGCTGACCGCCGGACGAGTCGCGCCGACCACTTCCGCCAGCTCCTCGTGAGTGATCGGAATGACATCGCCGTCCGCTTCGTGGTGGATGAACGCCAACCAGGCGCAGCAGCGCGTGCTCAGCGAATGAAAGCGCGCGCACAAGGCGTTGTTCGCCGCCAGCCGGAACTTGCGCGCGCTGGCCCGTGAAAGCGCGATCTGTAGCCGCGGCGAGGCCGCCGCAATCGACCGCACCACCGACGACGGCACAACAATCGCTTCCCCGGGCAGCCGAACTTTGTACAACAGAAAGAAAGGCATCCCATGCACCGCCCGCATGCCCCCCAACACACCCCACGCGCCCACGCAGACAGGCTGGACGCAGTCGCCTTCCTCAGTCTCGATCACGCCGCCGAGCAGGCCGCTGAGCGGAAACACCACGCGCTCTCTGGTGAGCAGATAATCAATGCGGTCGCCGCGCCGCAGGGGAATGAGATCTGCGACATCGAGCAGCTGCCCCAACACCTCCGAGGAGACCTGCGCGAGCACCTCATTGGTGCAGGCCCGGACTCTCCAATCAACCCCGACATCTATCCGCGCATCGTGCTTCGTCGCCTGAGTCACCATCGAAACCCCGCTCATCCCTACCCGCACACCTGCGCGGCGCGTGCAGTCTAGCCAAACTCGAGCCGAGTTTGGGGCGCAATATCTTGATCGAAAACGGATTCGAGCGCAGCCTTAAAGGTTCTCTTGTTGAGAATTCGCGCGACAGGCTCTACCTTTCACGCGGCGGCGGGCGCAGACGCGCCGCCGGCTTGGAGACGGCAACGCATGGTCGACGGTGAACCCATCCTCGAAGTCCGCGGCCTCCAGAAGCACTTCGGCGGCGTCCACGCGCTCGACGGAGTGGATATGGAGATCTACGACGGGGAAATCCTCGGCATTATCGGACCCAACGGATCCGGCAAAACGACATTGTTCAACGTGATCGCCGGCGTGCACCGCCCGACCAGCGGCGCCGTCACCTGGCTCGGCCAGAACATCACCGCCCAGCCCGCCCACTCGATGGCCGGGCGTGGAATCATCCGCACCTTTCAGCAGGCCATGGCCTTCGAGGACCTGACCGTACGCGAGAACGTCGAGGTCGCCTGCGAACACCGCCGCCACTCCGCGCACGACGATGAGGTCTACCGCGGGCTGGCCAACCCCGAAGAAATCATCGAGTTCGTCGGGCTGAGCGAATTCGCCGCTGAAAAGGCGACCAACCTCGGCTTCGGCAATCTGCGCCGGCTCGGCGTCGGCATCGCGATCGGCGGGCACCCGCGCCTGCTCATGGCCGACGAGCCCGCCGCCGGGCTGAACGACAACGAGACGGCTGAATTGAGCGATCTGCTCGAGTCGATCTCCGCCCGCGGCGTGACCGTCGCGGTGATCGACCACGACATGAACATGATGATGGAAATCTGCCAGCGGCTGGTCGTGCTCGATTTCGGGCAGAAAATCGCCGAAGGAGCGCCCGACGAAGTGCGCAACGATCCAAGAGTGCTCGAAGTCTATTTGGGGGAAGAAGTTGGCGCTCCTACAGGTACATGATCTCCACACCGCCTACGGACGCACACGCGTCCACCGCGGCATCGGCATCAGCATTGAGGCCGGCGAAATCGTCGCCATCCTCGGCCCCAACGGGGCCGGCAAGTCCACCCTGCTCAGCGCCGTCGCCGGCCTGATTCACCCCACCGCCGGCCGGATCGAATACCAGGGCCAAAACATCAGCGACTGGACGGCCGACCGCGCGGCGAAAGCGGGAATCAGCCTGGTGCCCGAAGGCCGACGCATCTTCGCCGGCATGACGGTGCGCGACAACCTCGAATTGGGCGCCTACGTGCAGTCCGACCGCGCGCTGATCGAACAAGACATCGAGCGGGTGCTCGACTACTTCCCGATCCTGCGCGAGCGGCTCAATTCGCAGGGCAGCGACCTCAGCGGCGGGCAGCAGCAGATGCTGGCCATCGCCCGCGGCCTGATGGCCCGCCCCACGCTGATCCTGCTCGATGAGCCCTCGCTCGGCCTCTCGCCCGTCCTGGTGCGCGATCTCCAAGCGATCATCCTCGGCCTGCGCGATCAGTTCGGCGCCTCCGTGCTGCTCGTTGAGCAGAATGCAAGCCTCGCCCTGGGCGTGGCCACGCGCGGCTATCTGATGCAAACCGGCACGATCGCCGCCGAGGGACTACTGGAAGAGATGCGCGAGACCGGCGTAATGCGCGAGCTCTACCTGGGCGTGAGCTCAGCGCGCTGAGTAAGCGCCGCAGCGCTAGCCGAGCGCTTGCGCCCCCGCCTGCGCCGCCTCCGTGTCCTGCTGATAGCTCCCCCCACTAACCCCCACCGCGCCGATCAACTCGCCCTCGCTGACCAACGGCTGACCGCCGCCAATCATCATGAAGCGCGCGATCGACGTGATCCCGTGCAGCAGCGGCGGATCGTCCTTGATCACGTCGTACCACTGGTCCGTCGGCAGGCCGAAACCGGCCGCCGTGTGCGCCTTGTCCTGCGCCACCGCGATGCTCGGCAGCGGCGCGCCGTCCATCCGCAAAAAGGCTTTCAGCTGGCCGGATTCGTCGAGCACCGCGAACGCCATCGCCACCCCCAGCTCCCGCGCTTTCGCCTCCGCCGCAGCCAGCACCTGCTGCGCCGCCTCCGCGCTGATCGTCCGTTTCGTCACCGTCGCTGCCATCGCCGACTCCGTTTCCGTTGCAACCGACGCGCTAGGCCTGCGCCGCCGAGCCGCGCAGCAGACCCTGCGGGCGCACGAGCAGGATCAAAATCATCAAACCGAAGGCGTAGGCATTGGTCCAGGCCGGCGCGAAGTAGCCCTGACTCATCGCCTCCAGCAGCCCCAGGAAGAGCGCCGCCAGCACCGCCCCGGTCACGTTGCCCAGCCCCCCGATGATCGCCACCGCGAAGCCCTTGATCACAAAGCTCGCGCCCACAAACGGCGAGACCGGAAAGAACGAAATCAGCAGCGCCCCACCAAGCCCCGCGATCGCGCTGCCGACCACGAAAATCGCCATCACGTAGCGCCGCACCGGAATCCCCATCAGCGCCGCCGTATCGCGATCCGTCGCAATCGCCCGCAGCGCCCGCCCCCAGCGGGTGCGCTGGATGCCGTAGAAAGTCAGCGCGAACAGCACCAGCGTGGAGCCAATCACGAACACGCGGGTAGCCAGAATGCGCACATCGCCCACATCCCAGACCGTGTTGAGTGGGCGCGGGATATCCACCGGGTCGGCATTCCAGATGCCCGCCACCACGTGCTGCAGGATGAAGATCAGGCCGATCGAGACGATGAATCCGTTGATCGGCTCCTGCAGGGTGAAGCGGAACAGTCCCCGTTCAAGCAGCAGCCCGAGGCCGCCCACGACCACGATGGCAACCATCAGGCCGAGGAAATACCAGCCGAATCCTGCCCCCAACCCCGCTTGCACGACCACCGCCCAGACGGCGTAGCCGCCGATCATCAGCATCTCGCCCTGCGCGAAGTTGACGATCCCGGTCAGACCGAAGATCAGCGTGATCCCGATCGCGATCAGCGCGATCACGCTGGCAATCGACAGCCCCAACACGACCTGCTGGAGAAAAATCTCCATCGAATCGCCATTTCCCGCAGCGGCCAACACGCGCGCGCCAACTGCGGCCCAATGACGCCGTCCACGCGCAGGCGCGGCGACAATACCGCAGCAGCGCCCCCTGTTTGGTATTGCCGCTTACTGAATTCCCTCTCGCCGATTCGGTATCCCCCCCATAGGCCGCCGGTTGACGCGCGGCGAACGAGAGGAGCGGGTACCCAGCATGAGAAGCGAACGATGGAGGCTTTTGCCCAACAGTCGAGGACTACTCGCCCTCCTCAGCCTGCTTGTGACGGCGGCGATGATCGTCGCCGCCTGCGGCGACGGCGATGACGACGGCGAGCCGGCTGTCGCGCAGGCGCAAGTCCAGCAGCAGGAGCAAGAACAGCCGCAGGCCGAAGCGCCGGCCGCGGAGGAAGAGGTCATCTGGATCGACATCGGCGTGGTCGCCCCAAGCTCCGGCAGCTACGAGGTCTTCGGCCACACCTACGAGGCCTCCGGCAAGCTGGTCGAGCATGAGATCAACACCGGCGCGCAGTACTGCATCGACCAGGGTGTCTGCGAACCCGGCGGCGGCTTCATGATCGACGGCAAGCTGCACAAGCTGCGCATCCACTTCCGCGACGACCGCAGCGACATCAACGCCCACGTTGCCCTGGTGCAGGAGCTCGTACGCGATGTCGGCATCGTCGCCTGCATGTGCGGCACACCGCACGACTTCGCCGTCGCCAGCTCCAAGGTCACCCAACCCGCCAAGGTGCTGCACTTCTCCGGCTCCAGCACGCTGGAAGAAATCCTGACCGCCGAAGCCACCGCCGTCGGCGGCGAGAACCACTACCTCTTCCAGACCGAAACGCGCGAATGGCAGCGCAGCGGCAGCATCATGAAAGGCGGAGTCGACCTGCTCGACCCCAACTCCGAAGTCTCCGTGATCATGATGCTCAACGACGCCACCGGCCAATTCCTCGCGCCCTACATCAAGCGCGCCCTCGAGGCCAACGGTCAGACGGTGCCCGAGATCATCTACTGGGACCCCGCCACAACCGACTTCTCCCCGCTGTTCTCCCGCGCCAAAGCGCATGACCCGGACATCATCGTCTTCATGTATGACCCCGACCGCGCGATCCAGGCGATTCCCCAGGCGCTGGAAATCGGCGCCGCCAACAGCGGCTACTTCATGTTCGGGATCGACCCCGCCGAGTTCCGCAAGCGCGACCTCGATTCCGACCTGCCGATCGCCATGGCCTGCGTCCCGCTCTGTCACGGCGAGACCGACCGCGCCGAGGCGCGCGAGTACTGGGTCCGCTACGACGCGTTCGGCAACGAACTGCGCTCCTTCTCCTCCGTCAGCCTGCTGACCTACGACGACTACTACATGCTGATCAAGGCCTACCAGGCGGCCGGCACCTTCGAGGACTCCGACGCGGTCGTCGCCGCGCTGCTCGATGTCCGCTACGACGGTGTGATCGCCGACGGCTTCTTCTTCGACGACCGCCACATCGTCGCCCACGGCACCGAAGTCTGCGTCTCCCGCCAGGGCGTGTTCGAGTGCCAGTTCACGCCGCCGCCGGCCACGCCGCCGCCCGGCACCCCGGGGTTCTGATCGGCATCGCCACAGCGGGCGCGCGCCGCTCCGCGGAGCGGCGCGCGCCCCCCAAATTCAACCCCCGCGCGAAATCGCTTAGGGCAGCGCTGTGATCGCCAGATTGCAAGCTTCGCGGGCGCGCCGCCTCAGCGAGCGGCTGACCCAGCAGTTGACCCCCGCCCAGACCGTCGTCTGGACGGCGCTGCTGATCGTGATGGTGCTCTTCCCCACCATCGTCAGCAGCTCCCGCTTCATCGATACCGCCGTCACCTACGGCATCTTCGCAATCGCCCTCTATGGGCTGGGACTGCTCTACGGCCAGACCAACTACCTCTCAATCGCCCATTCGGCGCTGATGGGGATGGGCGCCTACACGGCCGCGATCCTCTTCGTCCAGCTCGGCTTCGGCTTCTGGGCGGCGCTGCCGCTCTCCGCGCTGCTGGCCATGGCCGCGGCCGTGCTCTTGGGCTACCCGGCCCTGCGCGTCAGCGGCTACCACTTCGTGATCGTGACCTTCGCCGCCTGCGAACTGTTCGTGCTGGCGACCCGCAACCTGGGCGGCGCGGAGGCGCGGAGCGGGTTGACCGGCGGCGCGCAGGGACTCGACGTCACCGAGCCGGTCGGCGCGATCTTCGGCCAGAGCTTCGATATCAACCTCGAACTGGAACCGTTCTACTACCTCGTCCTCGCCTTTCTGCTGATCGCGATGGTGGCCGCGCAGTTACTCATCGGCTCTCGGTTAGGCAGAACCTTCCGCGCAATCCGCGAAAACGAAGCGCTGGCCCGCTCCATCGGCGTCCGGGCCAACTTCTACAAAATCCTGGCGTTCGGGATCAGCGGCGTCTTCGCCGGTGTGGCGGGCGCATTGTTCGCCTACAAGCTGCGCCATATCGCGCCCGATCTGTTCAACTCCTTCGAGGGCGTCGAACTGGCGCTGATGGTGCTGCTGGGCGGCTCGCGGCGGCTCATGGGACCGCTGGTCGGCGCGATCATCGTCGGCTTCCTGCCTGAAGTGCTGGATGTCGCCGGCATCGGCCTGACCCCCTTCCAGCGTCAGATCGTCTTCGGCCTCCTGCTGGTCGCGGTGATCATCCTGCTGCCCCACGGCCTCGTCGCCGGCATCGCCGACCTCTACAGCTACCTCAAACGCTCGCTCGCCGAGACATTGCGCCCGCCGCCGGGCTCAAGCCCACCGCCGTCCGAGCCTGCGGCGCCCCCGAACGGCGACACGCTGGCTGCGGGCGACGCCGAGCAACGCGGCGCGACCTGAGCCCGTCGCGCTACTCGTAGGTATGGCCCGGCAGAAACTCGATCGGCCGAATCGCCAACTCCCCGCTGTCGTACTTCATCCCCACCTCATCGTGCCCCGGGAAGATGAAGGCGTCCAGCTCCGAGGCGATCCCCTCCACCTTCTGGCATGAGCTGAGGAACGTCTCGTTGTCGAGGTTGACGAAGTTCGGCAGCGCCGGCGGACCGAACGCATCGTGCGTGCTCACCGCGTCGCCCGCCAGCAGCGCCCAGCCCGTCGTCTCCAGCCGCAGCAGCACGCCCATCGAGCCGGGCGTGTGCCCGGGCAGGCTGATCGTCCAGAGATCCTCCAGGATCTCCTGGTCGCCGTACATCAGCGTGGGGTTCCTGCGCGAGAGGAAGTGCCAGTCGTCGCGTATGAAGAAGTTCTCGGCCTTCCAGACGCCGGCCGCGTAGCGATGCTCATCCTCATGCAGAATGATCTCCGCGCCCGCCTCCTCGAACAGCCGCAGACCGCCCGCGTGATCGGCGTGGCAGTGGCTGAGAATCACATGGCTGAAGTCCTCCGGCCCCAGACCCTGCCGCTTGAGCGCGTTCTCCAGCAGCACATCGGCGTTGAGCCCGCTCAGATCCACCAGCCCCTGCCATTCGGGCAACCATTCTTCGGCGAAGTTCGTCGAGATGCCGGTGTCGTACAGAATCCGCCCGGCCGGGTGGTTGATGATGTACGCCAGCGACGGGCAGCGGTACCAGTGGCGCGCCCCCTCGCGGCGGCTGGGCAGCAGCATCTCGTTCGGATTGGGGAAGCCCAGCAATCCGTAGTCCATGCCCATGTAACCGAGCTGCAAGCCCTGCAGTGTGATCCCCATTGCCGACCCAACCTTTCCTCGTGTCGCGCTTCCGCCGCGCGCGGCGGCGCGCCGCCGCGACCGCTACGCCCCGTTCGCCTCGCCGGTCAGCGCCGGCGCGACCTCCGGATTCACCACCAGCCCGCCGCAGGCGTCGGCCAGCGCCGGCATGCACTGATCGGCGAACATGTACATCTGCTCTTCGACCTCTTCGCCGCGGTAGCCGCCCATCTCGAACCAGGCCGTGAACATGAAGTCGTCGTAGCCGACCGTCTCCTTGATTTCCATGATCTGCTCCACGATCTGATCGGCGGTGCCCACGAACGCGAGCCCCTTGTCGATGCACAGATCCGCGGTGACCGGGCGGTCGGGCGGCGGCGGCGGCTCATCGATGTCGGTGATCACGCCGCCGAAGCCGAACGCTCCGAGGTACGGCCACGCCGCCTCCATCCCCAGCTTGTAGCGCTCCAGATCGGCCTGCTCTTCACCCGGCTTGAGAATGTGGATGTAGCGCGCCGGCGTGAAGCCCCGCTTCACATCCGCGTCGTAGCCGAACTTCCAGGGCCCCTCAATGTCGCGGCGATCCGGCCAGCTGTTCTTCTCGAGGTGCTCGTAGTAGCGCTCGACATTCGCCTTGAGCCGCGAGTTCGGCTCCGGAATCGTGTAGCAGTTCACCCCGTGCGCCGCCGCCCACTCAATCGAGCGCGGGCTGGTGACCGGCTGCCACATCGGCGGCGACGGCTTCTGCAGCGGCTGCGGGTACACGCTGATCTCCTTCAGCGTCGTCGTCGTCGCGTAGACCGGCGGACCCGAGGCGTACATGTCCGGCGGACCGATATCGAGCACGCTGTCCAGCTCGCGCTCCACCTGCTCCTGACTGAAATACGCGATCGTCGAGGGGTTGGCCCACTTCGTGTAGCTCGGCGGCAGGCGGAAAAACTCCCCCTTGTGGCTGAACGACGGCTCCGTCCAGGCCTTCAGGATGATCTCGAAACACTCCTGGAAGAACGCCCGGTTGCGCTCCTGATCCTGCACCGTCGCGCCCATCACCCCGCCCAGCACCTCGGTCTCGCGCGACTGGTAGCCGCGCCCCACCCCGAACTCCAGACGACCGCCGCTGATCACGTCCAGCATCGCCGCCTGCTCGGCCAGCCGCACCGGGTGGTGCCAGGTCAGAATGTTCGCCATCTGCCCCAGCCGAATCCGCTGCGTCCGCGCCGCGATCGCCGTCTCCGCCACAATCGGATTGGGGCTGAACTCCACCCCCTCCGGCTGCATGTGGTGCTCGGTCATGAACCAGTAGTTGAAGCCCAGCTCATCCGCCAGCACGCCCTGCCGCACCTGGTTCACCAGAACGCGCTGAAAGCTCTCGCTCGTCTCCGCCAGCGTCCCCGCGTTGACCCGCGTGCCGTCGACGACCGCGCTTTCCAGATCGACTGCCCCGTTGTGGAAGATCGCGAGTTCCAGCATGATGATCCCCTTCGCCCTTCGCTTGCCCTCCGCGGCGCGGATGCGCCCCCCTCTTATAGGCAAATCGCCGCCGCGCAGTCTGTACGCGCGGAGACAAATCATCACCTCTCACCAACCTGCGCCTCCGCCGAATCCCGCACCGACCGCTGTGCGAACGCACAACGCCCCCGCCGCCGCGCCAATCAGTAGGATCAGCGGCAATCCAGCCAGCGCGGAGGAACTCAGCCATGCAAATTGAAGACAACGCCGGCATTGCCGACCTGCTGATCGGCGAGGAACGCCGCCTCTGCGGCGGCTTCGGCTTCATCGAGGGACCGATCTGGATCGCCCACGACAACGCGCTGGTCTTCAGCGACATCCCCGGCAACCGCCAACATCGCTGGCGGCCCGGCTGGAGCGAAGCCGAAATCTACCGCGAGCCGAGCGGCTGGTCCAACGGCCTCACGCTCGACGCCGACGGCAACCTGCTCGCCTGCGAGCACGGCGGCCGCCGCGTCTCCCGCGCCCCCTACGACCAGCCCGACAGCGCCGCCGCCCTCGCCGAACACTGGGACGGCAAAGCGCTGAACAGCCCCAACGACCTCGTCCTCCACTCCTCCGGCGCGATCTTCTTCACCGACCCCGCCTACGGCACGGACACCGGGCGCACCCCGCGCTTCGGGAGCGAAGGGCAGCAGCCCGAACTCGACTTCCGGGGCGTCTACCGAATCGATCCCGACGGCTCCCTGCAACTCGTCGCGCCGACCGGCTTCTCGCAGCCCAACGGCCTCGCCTTCACGCCCGACGAGTCCGCGCTCTACATCGGCGACTCCCAGGAACGGCTGATCTGGCGCTACGCAGTCAACGACGACCTCACGCTCGGCGAGCGCGCGCTGTTCGTCGACCAGTCCGCCGACCAGCGCCTCGGCGCACCCGACGGCATGAAAGTCGATACCGAGGGACGGCTCTGGACCACCGGCGCGGGCGGCGTCTCCGTACACAGCGCCGACGGCGAATACCTCGGCGTCTTCGAAATGGACGAACACGCCGCCAACCTGACCTTCGGCGGCGACGACTTCTCAACCCTCTTCATGACCGCCGGCACGAGCCTCTACAGCATCCAGACCGCCGCGCGCGGCATCGTCCCCGGCTCGCGCTAACCGCTAGCCGCTAGACGGGGCTTGGCGCAGCGCCTGCTCGAACACCTCCAGCGTGCGCTCCGCGAAGCGCAGCATGTTCGCCTCCCGATCAGCCTCCCCGGTCTCCAGCGTTTCGCTCTGCTCGACCGGTCCGGCCACCGCAATACAGGTGTGCCCCGCCGCGTCGCCGTAGGGGTTGCCGCTCGGACCCGCCGCGCCCGTCTCGCCCACCCCCCACGTCGCGCCGAGCCGCTCCCGAATCGTCGCCGCAATCAGCCGCGCATACGGCTCGCTGCTCGAACGCACGCCGGGATGATCCTCAAGCTCGATCTCCAGAAACGCCGAGCGCGCCACCCCCGTGTAGGTCACCGCCGCGCCGCGGTAATAGACCGACGCGCCCGGCACCGCCAGCAACGCCGCCGAGACCAGCCCACCCGCCGTCGTCTCGCAAATCGCAACCGTCTCGCCCCGCTCCCGCAACAGCTCCGCAATCGCCGTCGCCCTCGGTATCAGTGACTCCATCGCATCCCCCTGTTCGCAGCGAGCGGGCCTACAGCAAGCGCTCAGGCCGGCGCAGCGACTTCTTCGCCGTAGGTGTTGAGCGCCGAGTAGTACTCGTTCACCCCCAGCGACTCGCGCCATTCGGCGCTGGCTTGCTCCGTGACCTCGTCCAGCGGAATCCCGCAGCCGTCCGCGATCCGCACCATCCGCTGATAGTTGGCCACCGTCGCCGCCGCGTCCACCACCGCCTCCGCGCCCAGCGCCGACTCCACCGCCGCGCGACGCTCAGCCAGATCGCCGTCGCGCCGCACCGCCGCGTCCGCATACGCCATCAGCACATCCGCGAACGGCACGCCCACATCCACCGAGTCGTCGGTCGTCCCCTGCAAGTTCAGCTGCTCGTTGTCCCGGCTGCTCCGACGGAGCAGATTCGCGTGCGAGAGCGTTCAATAGAAGCACTCATTGAGCGCCGACACCCGCGTCGCCAGCAGCTCCAGCTGCGGGCGCGTCAGCCTGCGGTGCTGCTTGTCGATCTCGCCCATCTCCGTCCACGAGAGATAGTGCGCCGCAAACTGATCATTCAGCCAGCGCACGTTGTCCGGCACCAGACTCAGCGCGCTGACCACGTTCGCCGGACGCCGCCCCCGCATCTCCTCGTAGATATCCAGGTCCCCCGGATCCGCGTGCTCCGGCAGCAGAATCGGCGGCCACGAGACATCCTTGGCCGCACCCGCCGGGCGGTAGCCCGACGGCGTCCCGCCGAGCGGCGTCGGCAGCGGCTCCAGCGGCAAATCCAGCGCGCGGTGCAGCTCGTCCACCGCGAACACATGCACCAGCACCCCCAGCAGCTCGATGTACCGCTCCTCGCTCATCCCCGCCGCCCCAACCACCCCCTCGTACCACGCCTCCGAAAGCCGCGACTTGTCCGTCACCAGCTTGTGGATCGCCTCCACCGCCGCCCGCGGCAGCAGCGCATCCGCCTCATGCTCCCCCGCCACCGCCGCCGGCGACAGCGCCGCCGCCCGCTCGCGGCACAGCGCGCAGTCCTCCGCCAACCGCGTCTGCCGCGCAATCGCCACCCGCTCCGCCCCCGTCCACCACGCGCCAGGCCCGCGCAAACGCTCCCAGTCCCGCAAGTGGCACTCGCGAATCCGCTCCGCAATCGGAAACCCCGCCTCGCTGTAGTCGAACTGCGCCGTGTCCGTCGTCATCGTCTCACCTCTCTCTATCCGTCTCTCAGCCCGCCGCGAACGTATTCGCCGCCGAGCGGTACGCCGTCAGCCCCAGCCGCTCGGGCGCCGCGCCCGATCGCTCCAAAATGTAGCTGTCCACCGGTATCCCCGTCCCATCCGCAATCCGCACCATCCGCTGGAAGTTCGCCATCGTGCTCGCCGCGTCCACCACCGCCGCCGCGCCGATCGCCTCCGCCAACCGCCCCCGCACCTCCGCCAAATCCCCGCCGCGCCGCACCGCCGCCTCCGTGAACTCCATCAGCAGCGACCCATGCTCCACCCCGCTCGCCTGCGACGGATCCACAATCGCCCCATAGTTCAGCGCCTCGTTGCCGCGGCTGCTCGCACCGAGCAGCCCCACATGCGCCGTCGTTCAATAGAAACACTCGTTCAACACCGAAACCCGCGACGCAATCAGCTCCTGCTGCGCTCGGCTAATCTCCCGCACCTTGCCCGTCTCCCGCATCTCCGCATACGACAGATAGTGCGCGTGCGACAAATCCGCCAGCCACGGCAGATTGTCCGGCACCAAGCTCAGCGCCGTCAGCACATTCGCCGCGAACGGCGCGTTGTCGTAGAGCCCCGCATCCTCCGCATCGAGCGCGTCGGGCGGCGTAATCGGCAGCCAGCCCGCCACTCGCCGCGCCCCCGTCGGACGCCGCCGCGAAGGCTCCCCCGCCAGCGCCGCCGGCAGCGGCTCCAGCGGAATCCCCAGCGCCCGGTGCAGCTCATCAATCGAAAACACATGCACCAGCACCCCCAGCAGCTCGATGTACCGCTCCTCGCTCATCCCCTCCGCCGCGCAAACCTCCTCAACCCACTCCCGCGACAAATTCGCGTTGTCCACGACGATCTTCTGCACGGCGTGGACGGCCGCCTCAGGCAACCCAACCCTGCCACCTCCAAGGCCCGCCGCGCCGCTCTCGCTGTCCGCCGACTCACCTGCCGCCAGCGCCGCCGCCCGCCGGCACTCCGCCGCAATCGCCACCCGCTCCACCCCCGTCCACCAGAACCCCGCCGACGCCAACCGCTCCCAAGACCGCCGATGCGCCCCCCGCACCCGCCTCGAAATCGGCCACCCACCCCCCAAATACTCAAACGCCATCACACACCCCCTACCCGCGCAGAGTAGCGAATGCTGACGCCCACACAATCTCCACCACACCCGCCCTCTACTCCGTCATGCCCGCCCCCTATTCCGTCATACCCGCGCTTGCCGCGGGTATCTCGCCGTGAACAGCACCGCAGCCGCGTACCCGCCGAGCCACTGCAACCGCTGACCGCCCCCTCCCGGCAAACCTCGGAAGTTCACGCTCAGCGATCCCGCTGCTCTGCAAACACCAACCGGGCGCCAGGCGGGCGCGCTTTCCCGCCGTGCACGGATGGCTCGGCGCACCACTTGGCCGCCAGCCGGCGAACGCCGCGGTAGACATCTTCGTCAAAGCCGAGCAGGTCGCAGATCACGCGCCGGTCCAGCAGAGCCCGATTGGGATCGGCGTCGGCGAGACAGGCGGGCTGCAGATGAAGCAGGCGGAATTCTTCGAAGATCGCTTCTGCCACGGAAAGCTGCTCATCACTGAGTGCGTGGAGATCCAGAACCGGCAGGGTTTCGGCCATCCGAACCGTCATGCCAGCCTTGCTAGATTGCTGGCGGCTCGCATGCCACCAGTAGGACAGCAGGCCGAGCGTGCAATTGCCCCACAAGGCGAATGGATAGTCAAACCGCTGATCTTCGAAGGCCACGTTAGGCCATACCCGCCCGCCGGCGGATACGCCATCCGTGAAGGCCACTGCAAGCGCCTGAGCGCCGAACGTAAAGTCTCTGTTCAAGTGCGTACGACTCACTGTTTCCCAAATATCCGCAGCCTTCGCCTCCATTCCCGACCGCACGTGCAATTGCGAGTCTGGCTCACAGACGATCTGGGTTTCCTTTGAAGCATTATGGTTCCACATCGACGGGTATGTTGCGGACGAGCTTGGAGCACTTTTTACGAATGGCCCTTTGTGGGCTGTGCTGATGAATAGCTGTGAATCCAACCCTCGCCGCCCGACTTCGCTGAGCTGCGCTACCGATATCTCTGCAGTGGCCGGATTTGCGGGCAACCGCAGCAGGCCTGCCGAGAGGGCATGGGCGACCTGGGCAACTGTCGCATCGGCAATGCGCGCCGCGCTCCACCCGGTAGTCACACTCGTTGTCGGCGCATCCAGTGTTTCTCCGAGAGATTTACCCCCCCCCCCCCCGCAATTGGCGTGCCGCCATACGGCCCGTCCTCGATGCGGCGTGCCAAACCTGCGGCAGCGAGTGAACGGGAGATCTCGTTCGCGTCGGCGATCCCTTGCGGACGACGGCGTAGCGAAGTGAAACGCGCCCGTCGATCTATTGCGGGAGTGGCATCCGCTCCTTTACGCGCGATCACGAGGCATTCGGCGATGCCTGTATCTGCTGAAAATGACATCTGATCATCATTGGTAGCGATGCTGAGGATTGAAAGTTCGGTATATGACGCAGAGAGCAGGCTTCTGCACTTTCTCCACGACGCCCCATTGATCGCGGTGAACGGAAGAACCAGGGCGATCACGCCGCCAGGCTTGAGTTTGCGGTGGGCCACAGTCACGAATGCGGATGCCATGCCTGCATGCCCGTGATATGTGCTGCCTTTCGCGAGTGTGTTGAGATGAGACGCCATTGCCTCCTGATCATTCTTGCTGGACTCGTACGCCGCGAATGCTGCGTTAATCACGCCGCCCGCAGCATCGTAGTGCTTCGTGTTGCTTGTGAATGGTGGATTCATGATCACTAAGTCGAACCCCTCATCGGGCAGTTCAACGTTGACTTGCCCAGCTGTTTCCTCGCCCGTGCTGCCAGTGCGAAGGGCAGGATCGCTGGTGTTGAACGTTGCCAGTTCAGCCGATGACTGGAGCAGCTCCAGCGAACCGATTTTGACTCGGCCGTCGGGTTGACGCCCGTAGCGCAGGGCATAAATGCGCGACTGATCATAACCGATGTCCGGGTGCGTGCCGGCCAGCGTAGCGCTGGTGATGTGGACGGCTGAAGGCATCACGTCGCAACCGTAGAGCACATCTTCAATCATTGCGGTGTGCAAGGTCGTAGGGTCGCCGCCGGCGCGTTCGTGGCGCGATGCGATCTGATCGTAAACCGCCGAGAGCAGAGCGCCCGTGCCGCAGGCGAAGTCGGCGATGCGGAGCTTACCGATCGCCTCAGCGTCGCTCCAGTCGACACCGCTCAGTTTGGCCACTGCGAGCCGCGCCAGCAACGCGGCGGATGCTGGACGGGTATAGAACGTGGCAAGATATTTCCGATCCGCGATCAGGCGTTGGAAGATGCGGCCAGTGAGATTGTGAGCGTTACCGATGCCGGACGCGTCGATTTCCTGAGCAGTGTCGCGCAGCGTCGCAAGAATTTCGGTGGCTGCGCGCGACGGCAGTTGCTCGAGGATGTCTTTGGCGATCGCAAAAATGGGGAAGTAGTTGATCGCGAGGATTTGCTCCCAAGCAGTGAGTATCGCTCGCGGCGGGTTGGCGACGGTGGGGCCACAAACGAGGCTCAACGGCTGGACGCCGTCGTGCATGCCCGCGATCCGTTCGTGAAAGACGAGCGCGTTGGCGATGATCGCACAGGCCATCCGGCGAGTCTGCGGAACGTTGTCCATCCCGAGCAGGTCGGCGATGGCAGCAGCGATGCCGCGCTGCTTGTCGCTCATCTGGTCCAGCACGGAGGCGGCGCGCTCAATGCCGGCTTGGAGCGAATCTGCCGCGCGGTCAACCTCACGCCGCGGCATGGCGGCGAGCCGGATGAGGTCCGCCAAATCTTCAATGCTCCCGTCGAGCCAGCCCGTTTCAGGAAAGCGAACGCGTTGGCCTGCCTTGTCAACCTCGTCGTACAGCACACAGTAGGACAGACTCACCTCCTGCAGCGCCGCTTCAAGGCTCGCGGCGCTTCGCAGCTCGGTCGGATAGCGAAGCGCAATTGCCGCCTCGATCGGGCGCGGTTCGTCAACGACTCTTCGGCCAAGCCGTTCGGCGGCTTCATTTTCTGCGCTGTAGGCCGGCATGAACTCCGCTTCGACAGCGACGGGCGATCGGCCGGCGGAGGTGATCAAGTTGTCGAGCTGCCACGCGGGATGCCCGATGATCAGTCGGGTGTGTTCGGAGCGAACCCGACAGACGCCCATCATCCGATCCAACAACCTGCCCAATGCGACATTGACGCTCGGCTCAGTCTGTTGCGATGGCATGCCGTCAGGGTAGAGCCAAGGTAAACGGGCAACCATCTGACCACCCGCTGATATCTTCCCCCCAACCCCACTGAAAGAGGCCCGCCATGACCTACCGCGATGTCATCTACCAACCCGGACCCGTCGCCCGCGTCATCCTCAACCGACCCGAATACCGCAACGCCCAGAGCCGCATCCTGCTCGACGAAATGGACGCCGCCTTCCAGGAAGCCGTCCACGACCCCCAATGCCAGGTCATCGTCCTCTCCGGCAACGGCCCCGACTTCTCCGCCGGACACGACCTCGGCTCCCCCGCCGAACTCGACGACCGCGCCGAGCACGGCTGGGCCGACGACTTCGTCGGCGTCTACGACCGCCAGCGCGACACCCGCATCACCAACACCATGCGCTGGCGCAACATCCCCAAGCCCACCATCGCCATGGTCCACGGACGCTGCATTTTCGGCGGCTGGATGGTCGCCGCCTCCATGGACCTGATCTTCGCCGCCTCCGACGCCCTCTTCCTCGCCTCCCACACCCAATACTTCTCCGCCCCCTGGGACCTCGGCCCCCGCAAAGCCAAGGAAATCCTCTTCCAAAACCGCTTCATCCCCGCCGAAGAAGCGCTCGAACTCGGCTTCGTCAACCGCCTCTATCCCCCCGAAGCGCTCGAACGCAAAACCCTCGAATACGCCGAAGAAGTCGCCGAACACTCCCCCATGGCCCTCCGCCAAATCAAATTCTCGATCAACAACATGCTCGACGCCCAGGGCTTCACCACCCACCTCACCTCCGCCTTCCACACCTATGCCCTGGGCGCACGCTTCGGCGAAACCGACCCCCGCATGGTCCAGGGCAAGCGCCAGCTGCGCCCCGTCCAGCGCGCCTTCGAAAAGCTCAAGCGCGCCCGCGGCAACGACTGAAACGGCTGAGAGGACGCCGCCGGTGGTGCAGACAGCGGCGCAGACAGCGGACCTGCTCGGCGAACTCACCGTCGTCGAGCACTGCTCCCGCGTCGCCGCCGCCGCCTGCG
Source organism: uncultured Dehalococcoidia bacterium (assembly GCA_958295515.1). Lineage (GTDB taxonomy): Bacteria > Chloroflexota > Dehalococcoidia > Bin125 > Bin125 > CATQGW01. The sequence goes on from CATQGW010000001.1 coordinate 391,184, forward strand.
CCCGCGAGTTCGCACGCTGGGGCGCGCAGGTGCTCGCGCTCGAACCGCCCCACGGCTCGCCGCTGCGCCGCACCCCGCCCTTCATCGAGCGGAATGGCGCAAGCCATTCCATGCTCTGGCTCTCGCTCACCCAGGGCAAAACCATCGAGCAACTCGACCACGGCCTCGACTCCCCGCGCCTGCTCGACGCCCTTGAACAGGCAGACCTCTTCATCACCGACGCCCCACTCGCCGCACTCGAAGCCGCCGGCCTCAGCGCCGAAACCATCGCCGAGCGCTGGCCGCAGCTGATCGTCCTCCACTACTCCCCCTTCGGCGTCCACGGCCCCTACGCCCACTACCGCGGCGACGACCTGATCATCCAGGCGCTCAGCGGCTTCGCCGCCACCCAGGGCCTGCCCGGCCGCCCTCCGCTCGCCGCCCCCGCCGCGATCATCCCCCGCACCGTCGGCGTGCTCGGCGCAGTCGGCGCGCTCGCCGCCCTGCTCGAACGCCGCCACAGCGAACGCGGCCAGTGGATCGAACTCGCCGAAATCGAAGCCGCCGCAACCCTCACCATGGCCGTCCGCAGCGAATTCACCGCACGCCCCATCCTCCGCTGCGGCGGACCCGAAGGCTGGGCCGAAGTCCTGCCCACCGCCGACGGCTACGTCACCCTCAGCGCCTGGTCGCGCGACGCCTTGCGCGCCGCACCCGTCGCCTTCGGCGTCGAACCGCCGCCCGACCAACTGCTCGAAGGCAAAGGCCCCGCCACATCCGACAAAGCCGCCGCGCTCGACTACTTCCGCCCGATCCTCGCCCAACGCAGCTCCGAGCAAGTCTTCAACCAGCTCGCCGAGCTCTCCGTCAACCTCGCCTGGCACCGCAGCGCCGGCCAACTGCTCGACGACCCCCACCTCCGCCAACTCGGCTTCGTGCGCGAAATCGACGCCGACAACCTCGGCCGCCTGCGCACCACCGGTCCGCCCGCCCGAATCATCGAAGCCGCAGAAGACGCCGCGCCGACGGACGACTTCACCCAACGCCCCCGCCCGCAAACATCGAGCGGACCGCTCGACGGCCTGCGCGTGGTCGACTTCACCCACGCCTGGCTCGGCCCCTACGCCACCGCCCTGCTCGCCGACCTCGGCGCGGAAGTGATCAAGGTCGAAGGTCCGCGCCGACCCGACCTCTGGCGGCACGAAACCCGCTGGCCCATGTCCGCCGCCGCACCCGACGCCCATCCGCTCAACACCCGCGCCAACTTCCACATGGCCAACCGCAACAAGCGCAACGTCTCACTCGCCCTCGACACCGAGCAGGGCCGCGCCCTCGCGCTCGAACTGATCGCCCGCGCCGACCTCGTCCTCGAAAACTTCCGCCCCCGCGTGCTCCAAAACCTGCGCCTCACCCACGCCGACATGCGCGCCGTCAACCCCTCGATCATCCTCGTCAGCTGCTCCGGCTTCGGTGCCGGCGGCCCGTACTCCAACTACCGCGCCAACGGCGGCTCCACCGAAGGCAACGCCGGCTGGGACATGCTGCTCGGCTACCCCGGCGAAGCCCCCCAGCTGTTGGGCACAATGCAGGCCGACCCCATCTGCGGCGCGCAAATGGCCGCCGTCGCCCTCGCCGCTCTCCACCGCCGCTCCGAGCGCGGCGGCGCGCTGCACCTCGACGGCTCAATGTTCGAAGCCGCCGTCGGCTACATCGAAGAGCACGCCCTGCTCGCCTCCGCCGGCGGCGAACCCGTCCCCCGCAACGGCAACCGCCACCCCCGCCAAGCCCCCCACGAATGCTTCCCCTGCCAGGGCGACGACGAATGGATCGCCCTCACCGTCCCCGACGACAACGCTTGGTCCGCGCTACTAAAAGTCGCCGGCGAACACGCTGGTCTGGACCGCCCGGAATGGCGCAGCGCCGACGGCCGCCTCGCCGACCTCAACGCGCTCGAAACTGCGATCGGCGAGTGGACCCGCAACTGGGACGCCCAAACCCTCCAGTCCCGCCTCCAGCGCGCCGGCGTCCCCGCCGGCATCGTCCACTCCACCCTCAGCGTCCTCTCCGACCCCCATCTCACCGCCCGCAACTGGTGGCGCTACCTCGAGCATCCCGACTACGGCGTCCGCCGCCACGGCGGCTTCCCCTGGCAATTCTCCCGCACCCCCGCCTCAGTCACCCGCCCCGCCCCCAGACTCGGCGAGCACACCGCAGAAATCCTGCGCGGCACCCTCGGCCACAGCGAATCGCAGCTCGCAACCTGGCAAAAATCAGGCGCCATCGCCAACCTCACCGCCCACGCCGACTAGCCCCCCCCTCAGCCCGCCGCCTCCCCGAACGCCCGCTCCAGCCGCACCGCCGCCTCTTCCAGCGCCCCAATCGGCGGCCACGAGTACGCAATCCGAATCGCCTGCGGATCCCCGCCCCGATCTCCCTTGAGATAGAAACGATCCCCCGCCCCGAAAAACACCGCCTCATCCACCGCCGCGTCGTAAATCGCCTCCCCATCCAACCCCTCGTGCAGCCGCAGCCAGAGAAAGAAGCCACCTTGCGGGCGAGTGATCTCAAAGTAAGGCTCGCCGAACTCCGTCAGCCCATCCAGCAGCGTCTCCGCCTTGCGCCGATACAGCGCTCGCATCCGCTCCACATGCTCGCGGAAATCGCCCCGCACCATGTACTCGTGCAGCATCCGGTGCAGCAGCGGGCTGTTGCCCATATCGAAGCGCGGCGGCAGCAACGCCTCAATCCACTCCGGACGCGCCTGCACCCAGCCCACCCGCAGCCCCGTCGCAATCACCTTCGAGAACGTGCCCACGCTGAACACCCCATGCCCGTGCGCCAGCTCCGAGAGCGTCGGCGGCGGAGGCCCATCGAAGTGCAGCTCGGAGTAGGCGTGATCCTCAAGAATCAACACGCCCCGCCGCGCCGCCAGATCAAGCAAATCCATCCGCCGCTGCAATGAAGCCGTCAGCCCGGTTGGGTTCTGAAAGGTCGGCTGCGTGTAGATCAGCTTGACCCGCCGACCCTCCGCCTCCGCCGCATCGAGCGCCGCCTCCAGACGATCCAGCCGAATCCCCTCCGCGTCCATTCCCACCCCAACCAGTTCCGCCCCCTTGCCGCGCAGCGTGCGCAGCGAGCCGGCGAAGGTCGGCACTTCGCTGATCACCACATCGCCCGGATCGATCAGCGCCGCGCAGACCGCCTCAATCGCGCCCGCCGCGCCGTTGCTCAGCAGATACCAGCCCGCATCCGGCTTCGCCGGATGATTGCGCGCGAAAAAGCCCGCGATCTCCTCCCGCAGCGGCTCATAGCCCTGCGGACCGCCGTAGATCAGCGCCGCGTCGCCCGGCTCCGCCAACACCCGCTGCACAGCCGCGATCAACTGCTCGCGCGGCTGCGTCTCCGCGTCCGGAATCCCGCCCTGCAGCGAAATCGGCGGCGCATCGCTCCGCGGCCGCCGCCCGCCCAACCCCCAGTCGATCAGGCTGCCCGCCGTCAGCTTGCGCGTCGCCGCGCTGACGTAGTCCTCCACGCGACGCGCCGCCCAAGCCTCGCTCACCGTTCGGCTGATCTCACCGCTCATCGCCTCCAAGCCTAAGCGCCCCCGCCAATCAGCGGCTGTAGGCTGCGACACGGAGGCGGCTCGATGCGACTCGGCGTGCTCGATCAGATCCCGATTCGCTCAGGCGGCACGGCGGGACAGGCGATCGCCGAGACGTTCCAACTCGCCGAAGCCTGCGACCGACTCGGCTACTCCCGCTACTGGCTCGCCGAGCACCACAACGCCGGCTCCCTCGCCTGCTCCTCGCCCGAAATCCTCATCCCCCAGGTCGCCGCACGCACCGAGCGCATCCGCGTCGGCTCCGGCGGCATCATGCTGCCCCACTACAGCAGCCTCAAGGTCGCCGAAAACTTCCGCACCATCACCACCCAATTCCCCGACCGCATCGACCTCGGCGTCGGCCGCGCGCCCGGCAGCGACGGACGCACCGCACGCGCCCTCGTCCACGGCCCCGGCGCGCTCGGCATCGACCACTTCCCCGAGCAACTGCTCGACCTCTACGGCTGGCTCGCCGACGACCTCCCGCCCGATCACGAATACCGCGGCGTCCACGCCGCACCGCCCAACGCCCCCATGCCCCAACTCTGGATGCTCGGCTCCTCCCACTACGGCGGCCATGTCGCCGCCGAGTTGGGCTGGTCCTTCTGCTTCGCACACTTCATCTCCCCCGAAGGCGGCGAGCAGGTCGTGCGCAAATACCGCGACCGCTTCCAGGCCTCCCCGGTCAGCGGCGAAGCCCAGGCCAGCCTCGGCGTCTCCGTCACCGTCGCCGAAACCGACGAAGAAGCCGAGCGCCTCTGCTGGAGCCGCTGGTGCTGGCGCGTCCAGGGCAACCGCGGCGTGCGTGGCGGCATCCCCTCCGTCGAAGAAGCCCTCAGCTTCCCCTACACCCAGCCCGAACTCGACTACCTCGCCTACATGCAGGGCCGCAGCATCCACGGCTCCCCCACCCGCGTGCGCGAACGCCTGGAAGAGCTGGCCCACCTCTACGACGTAGACGAGTTCATCGTGCTCACCATCACCCACAACTTCGCCGCCCGAGTACATTCCTACGAACTCCTCTCCCAAGCCTTCGAGCTGCCCCAACCAACCAAGTAACTCCGTCACACCCGCCCTCGCCACCTCCGTCATGCCCGTCCTCCCTTTTTCGTCATACCCGCGCGAGCTTTTTCGTCATACCCGCGCCCCGCCGCGGGTATCTCGCCGTCCCCAGCACCCACCCCCGCCACCCACGCCCTCTCTCCCTTCCGTCATTCCCACCTCCCCCTTTCCCATCACTCACGCCTCCCCTTTCCGTCATTCCCGCGAAAGCGGGAATCTCCCCCGCGCAACCTCCGAAGCCCCGCCACGAGATTCCCGCTCAAGGCGGGAATGACGAGAGCGCGAAGCAAAACCACCTACCCAAGCGGCGACTCCCCCGCCAACGGCCCAGGATCAATCCCCACCCCCTCAAGAACCCCGCAAACCTCCCCCCGCACCCGCGCATACCCCTCACCGCTCCGCGCCTCAATCCGCACCGTCAGCACCGGATTCGTATTCGACGCCCGCACCAGCGCCCACGCCCCCGGCTCAATCCGCGAAAAATCCGCCCGCGCCCCGTCAATCTCCACAATCGGGCAGCGCCGTGCCAGCGCCTCCGCAATCTCCGCCACGACCTCAAACTTGCGCTCATCCGAACACGGCGCCAGCACCTCCGGCGACGTCCGCCAGCTCGGGATCGCATCCAACTGCGCCTCCAGACTCGGCGTCTCCCCCGCCAGCCCGCGCGCGCAAATCCGCGCAATCCAACACGCCGCCCGCACCGCATCGTCCGTGATATGCGCCGGCGACGCGACTCGCTGGTAGTAATGGCAGCTCGGCTCGCCGCCGAAATCCATACCGCCGTCCTGCATTGCATGCTTCGCCAGCGAGTGCCCCACCGGCCCCAGCACCGCCGTCCCGCCGTGGCTGTGAATGTCCTCAATCACCGCCTGCGATGTCTTCACATCCACATGAATCTTCGCCCCCGGCCGGCGCGCCAGATGCTCCCGCGCCAGCAGCGCCATCACGCGGTCGGGATTCGCGCGCAGCCCGCGCCGGTCAACCACGCCCAGCCGATCTCCGTCGCCGTCCCAGGCGAAGCCAAGCGCCGCGCCGCGCTCGCGCACCGTCGCGCACAGCTGCGCCACATTCTCCGCCTGCTGCGGATCAGCCGGATGCGCCGGCGCCGCATCCAGATCGTCATTGATCGTCGTCACCCGCGCCCCAAGCCCCGCCAACGCCGCCGCACCCGTCAGCGCCGCCACCCCGTTGCCCGGATCCACCGCAACCTGCAATCCCTCCAGCCCCCCTCCCGTCGCAGCAAGATCGGCCAAATATTCAGGAATCGGATCCCAATCCGTCAGCGCCCCCCGACTCGCCCGGCCGAAATCGCCGGCCTCAATCCGCTCCCCCAGCTCCCGAATCTCCGCCGGCAACAGCGGCAGCGTCGAAGGATGCACCAGCTTGATCCCGTTCTGATCGGGCGGATTGTGCGAAGCCGTGACCACCGCCGCCGCGCTGGGCCGCTCAATCTGCCCGCGAAACGCCCCCGCCCAATAGACCAACGGCGAAGCCGCCCGCCCGATATCCACCACATCCACCCCGCCGGCGCGCAGCCCCTCAATCACCGCCGCGCGCAGCGCCGGCGTCGTCGCGCGCTGGTCGCCCCCCACAACGCACTGCGGCTGCGCCGCAGTGCGTTGCAGCTGCGCCGCAAAAGCGCGGCCAACCGCCGCCGCCAGCCGCGGCGTCAGCGGCGCGTCCTCGTCCAGCGCCTGCCCGCGAATGTCGTAGGCGCGAAATATCTGCCAGGGCACGCGCACAACTGCTCCTCACAGCGATCTCGCGGTCGGAGGCTTAGGCTACGCGCGGAGACAAACCATGAGTGCATCTTCGATCGACACCGAGCGCCCACTCTTCCGCCTGCTCAGCAAATCCGCCCGCAAAGGCGAGCCCGCCGACCACCAAGCCGCCGCCGCGCGGGTCGGCGTCGAACCCGCAGCACTGCCCAAAATCGCCGCCGCAATGCAGGCGCGAATCGACGACGCCTACCCCGACGCACCCCCATTGTCCGACTTGTTGGACACGCCGAGCACCAAAGCGCTGGCCGCAATCGCCGCCTACGACTGGGTCCAGGTCGGCATCTACGCCTTCGGACTGCCGCCGACCAAGACACGCTCCGGCAGCGCCGAAAGCGCCGCCCACCGCGCACTCAAAGAGTGGGCCGCCGCCCATCCCGAGCGCGTCCTCGCCCCGCCCGGCGCGGCAGCAATCACCGAGCGCTGGTTCCCCTCCGGCGACGAGTCCGATGTCGCCTTCCTCGCCGCCGACGCAGCCACCATCGTCGAAGTCCGCCCCGCCGAGGCCGAACCCCACGAGCTGCAACGCGCCCTCTTCGCCTTGGTCAAACTGCGCGCCGTCCTCCACTCCGAGGACGCCCTCGCCAACCGCGCCCGCCGGCTCACAGCAGTACTGCTCACCCCAGCCGAGCTCCCGCCCGAACTACCAAATTTGGCCGCAAAACTGGACGTCCAAATCATCCAGGACGCTGCGGCCCCAACATCGGCGACGCCATAATCTGCTCCCGCCCCTGCACGCTCCGATGCCCCTCCAGCGCCGCTAGCAGCCACTCCTGAATGCGCCCATACGCCTCAAGCGAGTCCGCCTCAAAGCGCAGACTGAGCACCGGCGCAGTGTTCGAAGGGCGCGCATGCGCCCAGCCGTCGCCGAAATCGATCCGCGCGCCGTCGCTCCGATCAACCGCAAACCGCCCCGCCCAATAGTCGCCCACCCCCGCCGCAACCATCGCCTTCTCAGCGTCGGGACAGGGCAAGCGCAGTTCCGGCGAAGCCGGGCGCACGCGAATATCAGCCGCCGCCGCCGCCAAACTCAACCCGCTGCCATCCAGCCAGCCCAGCAGCGCGCACGCCGCATAGACCCCATCGTCGAGCCACGGATAATGCTCCTCACCCAGATAGCCCGGCCCGAACATGATGTGCCCGCTGGTCTCGCCACCGAACGCGATCCCCTGCTCGCGCATCCGCCGCCGGAAGCGCGGATAGCCGGTCGGCGCAATCTGCGCCGACCCGCCGTGCGCCGCGATCGCCTCGACAGCGCTGCGCGAAGCCTTGGCGTCGAGCAGCACCGCCGCGCCCGGCTCCCGCGCCAGCAACGGACGCGCCAGCAACGCAACCAACCAGTCCGCCTCATAGCGGTAGCCGCGATGATCCACCACCCCCACCCGATCCCCATCGGCGTCCCAGGCGATCCCCAGATCAAGCCCCAGCGTCGTGACCGTCTCCGCCAGATCCACCATCGTCGACGGCTCCTGCGGATCCGCAACATGCGCGCCGCGCGGCATCACCGTGTGATGGATCGCATGCACGCCGTCGCTCAACGCCGCCAACGCCGCCGGCCCGCTGCGACTCACCACCCCGTTGCCCGGATCAACCGCCGCGCGCAGGCCGACGCGCGGAAAGCGCCCCGCGAGCATCTCCAGATAATCCGGCACAATGTCGCGGTCGCGCCGTGCCCCGCGGCTCGCGCTGCTCGCCGCGCCGCCGCGGGCCACCGCGGCGATCCCCTCAGACAGCAGCGGCACCGCCCCCGCGCCGAGCAGCTTGAAGCCGTTGTATTCAGGCGGATTGTGGCTGGCCGTCACGATCACCCCCCCCACCCAGCCCAAGCCGATCCACCGCCCAACCGACGACCGGCGTAGGACACAACCCCAACCCTTCCACCGCAACCCCCGCACCAGTCAGCGCATCAATCACAGCCTCATACAGCTCCGCAGAGCTGGGCCGCGCATCGCGCCCCACCGCAACAGAATCCGCCCCGCGCTCAGCAAGCCAGCCCGCAAAGCCGCGCCCAACCCACGCCGCAGCCAAGCCGTCAATCTGCTCCGGCGCAAGCCCCCGAATGTCGTAAGCCCGAATCACCTCAGCCGCCAGCGGAACAGCCATACCCGAAATGCTATTCCCCTCCCGCTTCCGCCATTCCCGACTCGTATGCTCCAACCCCGGGGAAGAGGCGGCACCGATGAACCGGCGGGGCGGCCAAGATCAAATCAACGACGCCCTGCACCGCTGGCAAACCGCCGGCCTGATCTCCCAACAAACCGCCGAAACGCTCCGCGCCTTCGAATCCCAGCGCCCCACCGACCACACCACGCCCGGCGCAACCGCCCGAGTCACCGACGCCGCCGCCGTGATCGGCGCAGCCCTCATCATCGCCGCCGCAATGGTGCTTGCCTTCGCACAGTTCAACGACGACTTCCCCGCCCGCATCGCCGTGCTCAGCATCGCCGGCGCAGCCGCGCTCAGCCTGTCCTTCCCCGCCGCCCGACTGCGCTTCGGCGCAGCCGCCGACATCCTCGCCGGCGGCTCGGTGCTGCTGTGGACAGTCTGCCTCGTCGCCGCCCTCGACGAGATCGCCGCGCCAAGCGATGCCGAGCTCGGCTGGCTCCTGATCTGCGCCGCAACCGCGCTGCTCGCCGCCGCCATCTGGCGCTGGACGCATTCGCGCTCCGCCGGCGCGCTCGGCGTGCTCGCCTGGATCGCCCTACCCGCCGCTCTCGCAATCAGCACCGCCGGCGACGCCGAGGAGTTCGCCGGACCATTCCCCGACTCAGTCTCCGCAGTGCGCGCCTGGGGCGCATTGATCTTGGCCTGCCTGGCAACCGCCTTACTGACCGTCGCCGCCCACCGAGCCGCGCACCGCAATCGAATCGACCGCTGGACCGCTTCGGGCGCAACCCTGCTCGCCTCAACCGCCCTCGCCGTCGGCATAGTCATGCTCGCCGTCGCCGCCGACGAGCGCTCCATCTACGCCGCAACGCCCGTCGGCGCAGCAGCGCTGACGGGCGTTGCGCTCTGGCGGCGCGACTGGCTCTGGCTCCCCGCCGCGCTGGTGCTCTTCGTCTCCGCCGGCGGCTTCGCGCTCGGCGAACTCTATTCGCCCGACGGCCGCGCCCTGGGAACCGCCGTACTGGCGCTCAGCCTCTTCCCCTTCGCCCCGCTCGCCCGGCGGCTCCCGTCCCACTGGACCGTCCGCGTCTGGGAAGCCGTCGTTTGGCTGATCTCCCTCTGGCTGGCCGGCACGTTCGCTTTCGAGTCAAGCGGCTGGCCGGCCGCCGGCGGCGTCTGGTCCACGATCATGATCCTCCTCGCCGCGAGCCGCCGCCGCTGGCTCGCCCTGGCGATCGGCATCGTCGGCCTCTACATCACCTTCCTCGCCATCGTCATCGAGCAGTTCAACGCCGGCGTCGGCGCAGGCGTCGGCACCCTGATCTTCGGCCTGCTCGTGCTAAGCGCCGCACTGTTCTGGCGACGGCGGCGTTTCGATACCGATCAGCGCCGTTCCTGACCACCCGTCCGCGCGCGTCTGGCCGCCAGGCGGCGCAACACTCGGTTGACACTTCACTTAGGGCGCTCATAGCCTGCGCTAACGCTGGCCTGACAAGGCTCCGGCCGGCGTGCGCGCCTGAACGAACATCATGCACTGTGGGCGGACAGCGTCGCAGCAGCGCACCGTGAGGAAGTCTGATGGAAGAAAAAACCGTCTCGGTCGTCAACGGACGCTTCAACGTCGAGGTCATGGAAGCCGGCGAAGGGCCCGACCTGCTCTTCATCCACGGTGCCGGCGGCCTCATCTGGGACCCCTTCCTCGAACAACTCTCCCAGCGCTACCACGTCATCGCCCCCCGCCTGCCCGGCACCGGCGGCTCCACCGGCGTCGAATGGCTCATGGACCACCACGACGTCTTCGGCTTCTACTGGGACTTCCTCGGCGCGATGGGCGTGAGCGGCGACGTGATCGTCATGGGCCACTCCATGGGCGGATGGTTCGCCTCCGAGGTCGCCGCCATGCGACCCGAGCGCGTCTCCCGACTCGTCCTCATCGCCCCCGTCGGACTCTGGAACGACGACTACCCCGTCGTCGACTTCTTCGCCATGCTGCCCCAGGAGCTGGTCGCCGCGCTCTTCCACGACCAGGAGCACCCCGGTGCCAAGATGATGACCGCGCCGCCCCCCGAGGACCCCGACGAACTCCAGGCCGTCACCGTCGAGCGCGCCAAAAACCTCCAAACCGCCGCGCGCTTCCTCTGGCCCATCCCCGACAAGCGACTCTCCGAGCGCATCCACCGCATCTCCTCCCCCACCCTGATCTGCTGGGGCGAGTCCGACGGCCTCGTGCCCGTCAAATACGCCAACGACTTCAACAACGCCATCGCCGGCAGCGAGGTCGCCCTCTTCTCCGCCTCCGGCCACATGCCCCAGGTCGAGGAGCCCGAAGCCCTGCTGCAGAAGGTCAACGCCTTCCTCGGCTAGCGGCGGCTCGGCAGTGGCGCTCTCAGCCGAGCGGCTGGCCCACTACCGCACCATCTTCCACATCTTCGCGCGCGACGAAGCGCCGGGCCTCGCCTCGCCCATCTACGCCGAGCTCTCCTACGGCGTCTCCCTGGACGCCGAGCTGCTCGCAATCGCCGCCCAAAAGCGCCGCGGCCAGCCCGCGCCCAACGTGCTCTTCGCCGCCGTCCAGTACCTGCTGCTGAGCGGCCTCCAACACCCCCTCGCCGCGCACTACCCGATCGTCAGCGGCGCAGAGCGTCCGCCCCAGCCCGCCTTCCCACTCTTCCGCGACTTCGTCCTGACCAACCGCGACGCCGTGCTCGAACTGGTCCGCACCCGCAGCACCCAAACCAACGTCGTGCGCCGCTGCGCCTGCCTGCTGCCCGCGTTCTCGATCGTCGCCGCAGAATCCGGCCTACCACTCGCCCTGCTCGACCTCGGCGCGAGCGCCGGCCTCAACCTCAACTTCGACCGCTACGCCTACCGCTACCTGCGCGGCGGCCGCGAAGAGCGCCGCTGGGGCGCTCCAACCGCGCCCGTGCAGCTCGAATCCGAACTGCGCGGCTCCGAATCGCTCCCCGCCATCTCCGACCAAATCCCCGTCGCCGCCCGCGTCGGCGTCGATCTCAACCCCATCAACCTCGCCAACCCCGATCAGCTGCGCTGGCTGCAAGCCCTCATCTGGCCCGAACACATCGAGCGCCACCAACGCCTGCTCGCCGCCGCCGCCGAACTGGAGCGCTCACCCGTCCAGCTCCACCAGGGCGACGGCGCAGCCCTGCTCCCCGACCTGATCCAGTCCGCCCCGCAAGACGCCGCCCTGGTCGTCTACGCCACCGTCGCCCTCTACCAGTTCGGCGAAAGCCGCGTCGCCCAAATCCACAAGACCCTGCGCAAAGCCGCCGCCCACCGCCCCATCTGGCTCATCACCCTAGAAGGCCGCCAACCCCAACTCACCCTCACCCGCCACACCCAAGACCAAACCCACTCCACCCCACTAGCCAACGCCTCCCCCCACGCCTGGTGGATCGAATGGCTCCCCTAACCCGCACCCCCGCAAAGACCCACACCCACCACCTCCGCCATACCCGCCGCAACACACCTCCATCACACCCGCACCCTCTCCCGTCACACCCCCGCCCCCAATTCCGTCATACCTGCGCGAGCTTCCCGTCATACCCGCGCTTGCCGCGGGTATCTCGCCGTGACCAGCACCAAACCCCCGCTCCCACCACCTCACCTCCGCCCGTCCCGCACCACTTCTACCTCATCAGTCCCGCACCCACTTTTCCGTCAATTCCGCCTCCTTTTTCCGTCATTCCCGCCCCCGAGCGGGAATCTCCCCCGCGCAACCTCCCAAGTACCGCCACGAGATTCCCGCGTTCGCGGGAATGACGGGGTGGTCCGCGGGTATGACGAGCAGAGGACAACCACCCCCTACCCCTTCAGCGCCTCCAAAATCTTCCCGAACTCGTTCGGATCACTCTCCATCACATTCACCGAGTGCAGCAGCGCACCCGCCGCCTGCTCCTGCTCCAGACGCTCCACGCACTCCTCCGTCGTGCCCACGAAGCCGAACTGGTTGAGCATCTCTTCCGGCAGCGCCTCCGCGCCCGCCGCGCCGCCCCCGTCTTTCCACGCCACCCGCACCGCGTTCGCCTCGTCCTCATAGCCCTGACGCGACAGCTGCCGGTAGTAAAACTCCCCCATCCGCGCGCAGTAGAACGCCAGCGTCCCCGCCTGCGCACCCCGCGCCCGCGCCTGATTCTCCGGCGTGTTCGCCACCGTCACCCCGCCCGGCGCGCGCACCGTGAAATCCGCCGGATCCTTCCCCGCATCCCGCACCCAGCCGTTCACCTGCTCGATCTCCTCCCCCAGACGATCCATCGGAATCATCACCGGCAACCAACCGTCCGAAATCTCCGCCGTCATCCGCACGCTGCGCGGGTTCAGCGTCGCCAGATAGATCGGCACCTGCTTGCGGAACGTATCAAAGCGCAGCGTGAAGCCCCGCTGCAGCGAGAAGATGTCCCCGTCGTAGTTCAGCGGCTCCCCGCTGAACAGAATCTTCATGATCTCCACCGTCTCCCGCATCCGCTTGAACGCCGGCTGAAACGGCACCCCGTGGAAGTGCTCGATCACCAGCGGACCGCTGTTGCCCAGCCCCACGATCACCCGACCCTCGGAGAGCTCATCGACAGTCGCGAAATGCTGCGCCAGCGCCGCCGGCGTGCGCGAGTAGATGTTCACGATCCCCGTCGCCACCTGCACGTTCTCGGTGCGCTCCGCCAGCTGCACCAACGTCGTGAAGGCATCCTGCCCCCACGCCTCCGCGACCCACAGCGAGTCGATCCCCACCTCATCCGCAATCTGCGCCCGCTTCAGCGCCGACTCCCGGTCCAGCGCCCCCTGCCAGTCAAACCCCATCCCAATTCGTCGCGTCATCTCAGTCGCCTCCAGGCTGTGCGGTCGTTGCGTCAAGCTTAGCTGCGACGCCGCGTTCGTTTGAACCGTCCTATTCCTCACTCAGCCCAAACGCCGCGAGATAAAGCGCGCGCCCCGCAACCGGCTCCAGACCCTCCCCCAGCCAACCCGCGCCGACCCGGATTTCAAAGTGCAGATGCAGATCCGAGCCCGGCGCCGCATAGCTCTCCCGCTGGCCGGACTCCCCCACAAACCCGACCACCGCACCCGCCTCCACCCGCACCCCCGCGAAAATCGGCGCAGCGATCGCGCTCAGGTGCGCATAGCGCGTGATGATCCCCCGCCCATGATCAATCCACACCTGCCGCCCGCGCAGCTCGTCGAGAATCTCCTCACCCGCAAAGCCGGCCGCCTCGAAGCGCGCCCAGTCGTCCGGCGTGACATCCACATAGTCCCGGTCCGCGCGGATCACCGTGCCCGCCTTGGCCGCCAGCACGGGCGTCGATAAGTCCACCACGATGCAGGCCGTGCCGCTGTAGAAATCAAGCCCCTCGTGGATGCCGTCATTGCGGTACGCGCGCGCCGCCCCGGGCCAGTGCCCCGCCTGACCGCTCACGCACGCCCCCGCCAGCGGCATCGTGAAGCCCAGCAGCGGATCCGTTTCTTCCTCCGGCTCGGCGGCGGGCTGCGGATCCGCCGGCGTCTCATCCGGCTCCGCCGTTGACGGCGTTGACGCCTGCTGCTGCGGCGCGGGCTGCTGCGCCGCCGTCTGCGCGCCGGCTTGCTGGACCGCAGCCTGCTGGTCGGGCGCACCATCCGCAGCCGGCTCGGACTGCTGCGCGCCCGCGCCCGCCGCAGCAGCCGGCGAATCCTCGGAGCCGCCCGCTTGCACGACCGCCACCACGATCGCCGCCACAAAGATCAGCGCCGCAGCCACCGCGTACAGCCAGGTCGGACCAACCAACCAGCCGCTCCGCGCCGGCGGCTCAGGCGGACACGGCGAATCGCCCGATGCGCCCCAGGGACCCTCAGGCCGGCGGATAGCCCTCAGCCTCCAACGCCGCGTCGATCTGTTCCGCCGACGCCGCCTCGGCGTCGTAGCGCACATCGACACGCTTCGCAGCCACATCGACATCCACGCGCGTCACGCCCTCCAACGCCGAGAGCGCCCCCTGAATCGCTCTCGCGCAATGGTCGCAACTGATATCCGGCGCGTTCCGTGTCAGTCTGGTGGTCATGGCGCTAGCCCTTTCCTGTTCAGCCGCGCAGCGCTTGTAGCGCGCTGCGCAGGCGGCCCTGCTCCGAGCGGTGTAACGCGGTATGCAGCGCTTCGGCGTGCGCGCGGCTTTCCGCCTCGTCGTCCAGCGGCGCAAGCGCGCCGTCCCCGCCGCGCCGTTCGAGCGCGAGCGAAATCAACCGGTCCGCCAGGCGCGGATTGTTCGGCAGCACCGCGCCGTGCAGGTACGTCCCAAAACAGTTGCCCACCCGCGCCCCCTCGCTCCCGTCGCCCCCATTGTTCCCAAAGCCCGCCACCACCTCCGCCAGCGCCGCCTGCCCCGCGTTGAGATAGCTGCGCCCCCCGTGATTCTCAAACCCCACCAGCGTCTCGCCCTCCCACAGCGCCGCCACATTACCCACACAGCGCGAGACGCTCGGCCCGGGATGAACCGTGACCATGTCGAACACACCCACCCCCTCCATGATCTCCCCGTCAATCCCCCGATAAGAACGCCCGAACAACTGATACCCCCCGCACACCGCCAGCGCCACCCCGCCGCTGTCGCGCCAGTCGCGCAGCTGCCCGCCGCGCCGCAGCAAATCCGCCTCCACCCGCCGCTGCTCTCGATCCTGCCCGCCCCCAACCAGCACAATGTCGCAGCCCGCATCGTCCCACTCGTCGCCGATATCCACCCGCCGCACCGCCGCATCAATCCCCCGCGCCTCGCAGCGACGCACCAGCGCCCGCGCATTGCCCCGATCCCCGTAGAGATTGAGCAAATCCGGGTAGAGCACATCCACCACGATCGCCGCTTCGCCGCTCATGCCGTCTCCCACAACTCGCTCGCGCCCGGCATCCGACCCAGCAGGCCGCGCACCTCAATGAGTCCAGTGTAAGTCGGCAGGATCACCAGCTCCGCATCGCGCGGCAGCCCCTCCAGCGCCTGCGCCAGCGCCGCGCCGATCTCCGCACTGAGCGGCCGCCGCGCCGGCGGAAAGCCCGCGTACTCCAGACGCAGCGCCAACTCCGCAATCCGCCCGCCGCCCAGCGTCAGCGATGCGCAGTGTCCCGCCTGCGCCTCCCAATCCGTATCCCAAATCCAGGAGACATCCGTCCCGTCCGCAATCCCGTCGTTCAAAATCACCAACAGGTGATGCCGCGCCCCCTCCGCTTGCAGCGTGCGCAGCGCCTGGTTCATCCCCGCCGGATTCTTGCCCAGCAGAATGCGCACCTTGCGCCCGCCCACCCGCAGCGACTCCTGCCTCCCGAACGCCGCCCGATGCTCCCCCAGCGCCGCCGCAATCGTCTCCCCGCCCACTCCCAGCGCCGAAGCCGCCGCCGCCGCCGCCAGCGCGTTGTAGACGCTGTACAACCCCTCCGCCGGCAGCTCCACCGGCAGCGCTTCCGACTCCCCAATGCGCAGCCTGAACCGCATCCCCTCCTCGCCGGGCGCCACCTCCGACACCGCGACCTGCGGCGCCGGCCGCCTCCCGCCGCCCGCCGTATGCCAGTGCCCGAGATGCGCATAAAAGCGGTGCGCGTAGCGGAAATCGTCGCCGCTTTCAGGATCCCAGAGCGCGTCCGCCAACTCCGCCTCCGTAGCCGTGCCCGCGCTCGTATCGTTGATCCCGAAGCGCACCAACGGCCCCGACGCCGATCGCTCCAGCGTGCTGATCAGCGGATCGTCGATGTTCAGCACAACCCGCGCCGACGAATCCAACCCCTCCAGCGCCCGCCCCCAGCGCCCCGCAATCGCGTCAATCTCCCCGTACCGATCCAGCTGGTCCCGCATCAGATTGGTAAACAACACCGCCTGCGGCCGAACCGCCGCCGCCACCTCCTCGAACGCCGCCTCATCCGTCTCAAACACCCCAACCAGACCCGCCGGCAGCCGTCCGTCCGCGCCCGCGGCCTCGATCAGCGAACTGAGCACCCCGCGCATCAGATTCGAGCCGGCCCGATTGTGCAGCACCCGCCGCCCGGCGCGCGTCAGGATGCGCGAGAGCATCGCCGATGTCGTGGTCTTGCCGTTCGTCCCGGTCACCAGCACTGCCGCCTCAAGCTGAGCCGCCAGGCCGCGCGCCAGATCAGGCTCCAGACGCTCCGCGAGCAGCCCCGGCAAAGCCGTGCCGCCCGCCCCCAGCAGCCGCGTCGAGCGCCGCGTCAGCTTGCCCGCCCACACGGCGGACAGCCGCCGTCCTGGAAATCGAGCGCTCACAACCCGCGCTGACTCGGCTGCGGGCCGCGCAACCCCGCGATGATCTGATCCAGACCCACCACCCCCAACAGCCGCCCGCCTTCAACCACCGGCAGCAGAAAAGCGTGATCCCGCTGTAGCCGCCGCAGCGCCTCGTTCGCCCGCGTCTCGCGCGTCACCGGCTGTATCGCGTCCGCAGCGATCATCACCTCCCGCATCCGCGCGCCTTGATAGCGCGACTCATCGAGCATCAGAATCGCCGCCGCCGGCACAATGCCGACCGCGACATCCTGCTCGCTGACGATGAACGCCGCCCGGTGATCGAGCGCATCGCGCCGCGGCACCAGCGTGCTCACCAACAGCTCCGCCTCAACCGTGCGCGCCTGCGGCGGCGCGAGCATCACCTCGCCCACCCGCAGCGACGCCAAATCCCGCTCCAACTCCGCCGCTTTCACCCCCTGCGAGGCCTGCGTCAACAGCAGGAAGCCGACCGCCGCCAGCCAGAGCGAGTTCCAACCGCTGTTGAAGAACCCGAAATCGACGAAGAACGCGGTAATGCCGAAGACGATCATCGCCCCGCCGAGCAGCTGCCCCACCCGCGCCGCGCCGCGCGTCGCCCGGTATTGCGAGCCCGTCATCCGCCAGAGCGCCGCCCGCAGCACCCGCCCCCCGTCCAGCGGAAAGCCCGGCAGCATGTTGAACGCCGCCAGCGCCACGTTGATCACCCCCAGCCAGCCGACCAAATCCGCAAACGCCCAACCCGTCGAACGCAGCCCCAGCCAGTACACCCCGATCAGCACCCCGCCGATCAGCAGACTCATCAACGGACCGACGATCGAGATCAGAAACTCCTGGCTCGGCTTCTGCGAATCCTCTTTGATCAGCGAGACGCCGCCGAACAGGAACAACGTGATCCCCGAAACTTCCATCCCATAGCGCCGCGCCGTCAGGCTGTGCGCCAGCTCGTGCAGCAGCAGCGACAGAAAGAACACCACCCCCCCGGCCGCCGCGTAGCCCCACTGCGCAACCGCCGACAGCTCGCCGGGCAGCTGCCCGCGCAGCAGAAAGATGATCAGCACGAACGCCAGGAAAAACGAGAAGTCGAGTCGGATCGGGATGCCCAGCACCCGCCCCGCCCGAATCCCACCGCCGAAAAGGAAACCGTTCCTCATACGCCCATCATATGGCGAATGCCGCCGGCAGATCAGCGACGCTCGCCAACTCGAGATCGGCGCTCACCCCGTCCACGCGCTTCCCCCCCACCTGCACCACCGCCCCGAAGCCCGCCTGCTGCGCCCCCAGCACATCCGCCTCCGGCGTATCGCCCACAAACGCCGCCTCCTCCGCGCTCACACCCAGCGCGTCGAGCGCCGCATGGAAGATCGCCTGACCCGGCTTCCAGCTGCGCACCTCATCGGACCAGATCCAGTGGTCAACCAGCGGTCCCAGCGCGCGCGCGTTCAGCGCCGTCTCCACATACGCGCCTGGCGCGAGCCCCGTGTTCGAGACCACCGCGATCTTCAGCCCGGCCCGGCGCAGCGCGTCCACCGCCTCAACCGCCCCCACGATCAGATCCGGCGGCTCCCACGACGCCGAATGGCAGATCGCACGCTCAATCTCAGCCGCCAGCTGCGGCGTCTCCACCGTCTCCGGGCAACGCCGCAGCATCTCCCCGCGGAAAGCGTCAATCCGCTGCTGCCCGCTCAAGTCCACATTGGTCTGGTGCGCCGCCACCAGCGCATCGATCGCCGCCCGAATCGCCTGCGGCACGGCATCCACCGCCTCAGGTCCCGCCCCCGCCGCGCGGTAGGCCGCCGTCAGCCGCCGCTCGCGCTCCCGCATACGGCGCTGCCCGCCGCCCGGCGCATCCCGGATCAGCGTTTCCCAGAGATCGAAGCAGACAGCGCGCAGCGGCAGAGCTTGCCCTCAGCCGTCCTTCTTGGCGACCTCGCCGCTGGAAGCGGTCTCCGCGTCTGCGTCTTCGCCCTCACCCTCGCCGCCTTCGCCCACCGGAGTGCGCGCCTCCTCGCGGAACTCGCGCAGCCCCGTGCCGAGCGCCTTGCCGACGCCAGCCAGCCGGCCAGCCCCGAAGACGACCAGCACGACGACCACGACGACGATCGCTTCAACCGGACCAAAGCCGATCAACGCAAGGTCAAACATACCCATCTCCCGCAGGCCGCCGTCGCTGAGCGCCGCCCCGAATCTCCGCCGGAACCAGCGCCTCGGACTTCCCGCCGCAACCGGCAGGCCCGGTCAAGGCGACCACCCCCATTGTACCAGCCAAACCACACCCTGCACGCCCAATTCCGTCACACCCGCCCCCAATTCTCCGTCATCCCCGCGCTCCCCACTTCCGTCATCCCCACCCCCTCCCATTCCGTCCTGCCCACTCTCTCTCATTCCGTCCTGCCCGCCTTCCAAATTCCGTCATACCCGCGCTTGCCGCGGGTATCTCGCCGCCACCAGCACCACTCACCGCCTACCCCTACCGCCCTCCGTCACACCGCCCGCCACCCCGGCTCCCCCACCAAACGCTCATAAATCGCCGCCGCCGCGTCGTACTTGTGCAGCAGCGGCAACCGCTCCACACCCCCCGCCGCGTCCAGCAGCACAATCCGATTCGTCTCCACCGCGAAACCCGCATCCTCCTGCGACACATCGTTGGCCGCGATGAACACCAAACTCTTCTTCGCAATCTTCGCCTGCGCATTCGCAATTAAATCGCTCGTCTCCGCCGCGAAACCAACCTTCAACAGCGACCCTTCCACACCCGCCACCACATCCGGATTCTCCACCAGCTCCAGCATCCGCGCCTCGCCTTCGGCCGACTTCTTCAGCTTCTCCTCCGCCGCCTCGGCAGGACGGTAATCCGCCACCGCCGCGGCCATAATCAGCGCATCCGCGCCCGGCGACGACTTCGCAATCTCCGCCTGCATCTCCACCGCCGTCTCCACCCGCCGCACCACCACCCCGAACAGCCCCGCCGGCGGCGCCTGCGTCGTCACCAGCGTCACCACCGCCCCCCGATCCCGCGCCGCCTCCGCCAGCGCAAAACCCATCTTCCCGCTCGACCGATTCCCCACAAAGCGCACCGGATCGATCGGCTCCCGCGTCCCCCCCGCCGTCACAATCACGTGCCGCCCCCGCATCGGACCCACCGCGCGCCCAATCGCCGAGCGCACCGCCCCGGCCAGCTCTGCCGGCTCCAGCAGCCGACCCAGCCCCCGCGCCCCGCTCGCCAACCGACCCGCCGCCGGACCCGCCACCAGCACCCCGCGCGCCTTCAGCGCATCCAGATTCGCCTGCACCGCCGCCTGGTTGTACATCACATGATCCATCGCCGGCGCAACGATCAGCGGCGCGGCGCTGGCCAGCGCCGTCAGCGTCACCGTGTTGTCCCCGATCCCCTGCGCCAGCTTCGCCAGCGTCGTCGCCGACGCCGGCGCAACGATCATCGCCTCCGCCCGACGACCCATCGCCACATGCTGCTCCGCCGGCGCAGCCGCATCCCACAAATCTTCAGCCACTTCACCGTGAACCAGACTGCGAAACGTCAGCGCCGGAATGAAGCGCGCCGCCGAGGGCGTCAGCGCCACATCAACGATCGCCCCCGCATCCTCCAGCCGACGCGCCAACTCAACCGCCTTGTACGCCGAGATCGAGCCGCTCACCCCCAGCGCCACCCGACGCCCGGCCAGCGGACGCGGCGCGGGTGCTTCCCCGGCCGTCACGGCGTCCCCTCCGCGTTGAGGTAGTACAGCTCGCGCAGCCCATGCAAAATCAGATCCTCATCCACCGTGTCCAGCACCGCCGTCTCCCGCGCAATCCGACCCGCCCAGCCCCCCGTCGCGATCACCTGCGCCTCGCCCAACTCCGCCTTGAAGCGCGCAATGATCCCTTCCACCAGACCCACATACCCGTAGAGAATGCCCGACTGCAGCGCCGTCTCCGTCCGCGTCCCGATCGCGCTGGGCGGACGCTCCAGATCGATCCGCGCCAACCGCGACGCGCTGTTGAACAGCGCCTCCGTGGAAATCCCGATCCCCGGACTGATCGCCCCGCCCATGTAGACCCCGTGCTCATTGATCGCGTCGAACACCGTCGCCGTGCCGAAATCCACCACAATCAGCGGCGGCGGCGAGTGCCGCGTCATCGCCCCCACCGCATCCGCGATCCGATCCGCGCCCAACTCCTCCGCGTGCTCAATCCCAATCCGCACCGGCTTCCGCATGTGGCTGTTCACGAACAGCGGATCCACCTTCAGAAAGCGCCGCACCACTTCGCGGAACACCCCCGACAGCGCCGGCACCACGCTGGACACGATCGCCCCGTCGATCTGCCCCGTGTCCACCCCCTCCGCGCGCAGCAGCGAGAGCACCAGAATCCCGTATTCGTCCGCCAGCCGCCCGTGATCCGTCGCCAGCCGCCAGGTCGGCCCCAGCTTGCGATCCGCGTAAATCCCAACCTGCAGCGTCGTGTTGCCGATGTCGATTGCGAGCAGCATGAGCAGCCGTCCTTCGTACCGCGGCAGGCTACACGCGCCCGCCGCCGCACCGCGACATACAGCACCTGGCAGCGACCGTCGCGCTGCCCGCCCAAGCCTGTGGATAACTCGTGGAAGCTGTGGATTCCTATCTGGTAGCACCCCAATCTGCCTACTCCGCTTGCCCTCCACGCGCTGCCTTGCTACGTTCGGGCGCAGCCCAACCAGGGCTGAGCGCAACCGCCTCGAGCATCCCTCGAGCGCTGCGCTCGCGCCACCCCCGACCGTGCTGAAATAAGGGAGATCCGGGAGTGGCAAGCAACGCGCCCAACCGGCAACCGTTCCGACAACAGCCCCGCCCGCTCACCCACACCGAACTCTGGCGGCGCGCGCTTGACCAACTGCGCAACACCCTCGCGCCCAGCACCTACGACACCTGGTTCGCCCACACCCGCGCCGTCGAGATGCGCGCCGGCAAGCTCATCATCGGCGTCGACAACATCTACAAGCGCGAGACCCTGCTCTCCAACCACTACCCCGCCATCTCGATCGCTGTCAAAGAAGCCGCCGGACGGCTGATCGAGATCGAGGTGATCGTCGACGACCGCCTACCCTCCGAGCCCCCGCCGGATGCAATCGCGGCCAATCGCAAGCAAACCTCCGAGGCCCGCGCCCCCGTCTCGCGTTCCTACCCCGCCCTGAGACCCAACTACACCCTGGACAGCTTCATCGTCGGCCCCTCCAACCAGCACGCCCACGCCGCCGCCACCGCCGTCGCCGAGGCCCCCGGCCACTCCTACAACCCGCTCTTCATCTACTCCCGCTCCGGCCTGGGCAAAACCCATCTACTCCACGCCGTCGCCCACGTCGCCGTCGCCCAGGATCTGCAAACCATCTGCCTCCCCTACATGTCCCTCCTCCGCGAATTCGTCGCCGCCGTGCAAAGCGGCGCCCGCGCCGCCTTCCAGGCCAAATTCGAGCAGGCCGACATGCTGCTCGTCGACGATATCCAGGGCCTCACCACCGAAGGCATGCAGAACGAGTTCTTCGAATTCTTCAACGACCTGCATCTGGCCGACAACCAGATCGTGCTGGCCAGCGACGTCCCGCCGCGGCGCATCCCCGGCCTGCCCGAACGACTCATCACCCGCTTCGAGTGGGGGATGCTCACAGAGATAGGCAAGCCCGAATTCGAGACCCGCCTCGCCATCCTGCGCCGCAAGTGCGACGAGCAGGGCATGCGCGCCGGCGACGATGTGCTGCACCTGCTCGCCCAGCGCCCCTCCCACAGCGTCCGCGACCTCGAACAGTCCCTCAACCAGGTCCGCCTGCACTCCGCCATCGAAGGCGCTCCAATCAGCGCCCCCCTCGCCCTGCGCGCCCTCGAACACTTCAGCTCCGAAGAAGACCTGCGCACCCCACCCACCGTCGGCGAAATCATCAACGCCACTTGCGAAGCCACCGGCGTACCCCCCGAAGCCTTCACCACCAAGCGCAAAGACCAGCGCGCCGCACGCGCCCGACACCTCGCCATGTACCTCGCCCGCGAGCACACCGGCCTCTCCTACAAGGAAATCGGCAGCTTCTTCGGCGACCGCGACCACACCACCGTCCTTCATGGCTACCGCAAAATCCTCGAGGAAGTCGATGGCGACGAGCGCCGCGGCATCCAAGCCAAAGCCGAAACCCAGCGCCTCATCTCCGACATCCGCTCCCGCCTACGCCTCTAACCCCCGCCCAACCCCCACCACGCGCAGGAAGACACGCGACAGACCAGATACCGCCCGCGTAGTACCATGAGCCTCGGCGGCCGCTTCACGTAGAACGCAATTTCATGGCGACTCCCTCCGCGGCTGAGCAGTACTCAGCCGAGAGCATCCAGGTCCTCGAAGGCATTGAGGCCGTGCGCCGCCGCCCGGGCATGTACATCGGCTCCACCGGCCAGGCCGGGCTGCACCACCTCGTCTACGAAATCGTCGACAACGCCGTCGACGAAGCGATGGCCGGCCACGCCACCGAGATCACCGTCGCCCTCGAACCCGAAGGCTGGGTGAAAGTCACCGACGACGGACGCGGCATCCCCGTCGACACCCACGAGAAAACGGGCAAATCGGCGCTGGAGACCGTGCTCACCGTCCTGCACGCCGGCGGCAAGTTCGGCGGCGGCGGATACAAGGTGTCCGGCGGCCTGCACGGCGTCGGCGCCTCCGTCGTCAACGCCCTCTCGCGCGAGCTCGAAGTGCAGGTCCGACGCGACGGGCAGATCTTCGAACAGGCCTACGCACGCGGCGTCGCACGCAGCGAAATCGAGAGCCGCCGCGCCCGCAAGGACGACGACAAAGGCACCGGCACCACCGTGCGCTGGCTCGCCGACGACGAAGTCATGGAGACGCTGGACTACGACTTCAGCGTGCTCGCCCGTCGCTTCCGCGAGATCGCCTACCTCAACAAAGGACTCTGGATCCGCTTCCTGGACCGCCGCGCCGCGCCGGCCGAGCGCGAGCTCAACTTCTACTTCGAGGGCGGCATCCAGTCCTACGTGCGCTTCCTCAACCGCGACCACGACGTCCTCCAAACGCTGCCCTTCTACCTCGACCGCGAAATCAGCGGCGTCGCTGTCGAGGTCTCCCTCCAGTACAACACCGACTTCGCCGAGCACATCTACGCCTTCGCGAACACCATCAACACCACCGAGGGCGGAGCCCACCTGACCGGCTTTCGCTCTGCCCTGACCCGCGCCCTCAACGATTTCGCGCGGCGTCAGAAGCTGCTCAAGGACACCGACCCCAACCTCACCGGCGAAGACGCCCGCGAAGGCCTGGCCGCAGTGATCAGCGTGAAGCTGGCCGAGCCCCAGTTCGAGGGCCAGACCAAGACCAAGCTGGGCAACCCCGAGGTCAAGGGACTGGTCGAGTCCGCCGCCGCCGAGGCGCTCAGCGAGTACCTCGACGGCAACAGCCGCGAGGGGCGGCGGATCATCGAGAAGTGCCTGACCACCGCCCGCGCCCGCGACGCCGCGCGGCGCGCCCGCGCACTCGTCCAGCGCAAAGGCGCGCTCGACGGCGCAGCGCTCCCCGGCAAACTCGCCGACTGCTCAGAGCGGGACCCCGCCAACTCCGAACTGTTCATCGTCGAGGGCAACTCCGCCGGCGGCTCCGCCAAGGAGGGCCGCGATCGCCGCACCCAGGCGATCCTCCCGCTGCGCGGAAAAGTGCTGAACGTCGAGCGCGCGCGGCTGGACAAACTGCTCAGCCACGAGGCCTACCGCACCCTGATCACCGCGCTCGGCACCGGCATCGGCGAAGATTTCGACCTCGCCAAGCTGCGCTACCACAAAGTCGTGCTCATGGCCGACGCCGACTCCGACGGCGCGCACATCCGCACCCTGCTGCTCACCTTCTTCTTCCGCCACATGCGGGCGCTGATCGACGCGGGGTACCTCTTCATCGCGCAGCCCCCGCTCTACCGCGTGCAGGCCGGGCGGCAGCGCTCCCAGTGGCTCTACAGCGACGCCGAGCTCGAAACATTCATGGAGCGCCAGCGCGAGAGCAACCGCAAGGTCGCAATCCAGCGCTTCAAGGGCTTGGGCGAGATGAACGCCGAGCAGCTCTGGGAAACCACAATGGACCCCGCCGAGCGGACCCTCCTGCGCGTGGAGATCGACGACGAGCACCAGGCCGACACCCTCTTCGTGCAGCTGATGGGCGACGATCCGGGCAAGCGCCGCCACTTCATCGAGACCCACTCCCACCTCGCCAGCCTGGATGTCTGAGGCGGCATGAGCCGCGACACCCTGGCAGGCGCGCTGCCGCCCGCGCTGCGGCGCAGCTGGCGCGGACGCCCCCGCCTGCTGCTGGAAGACACCCCCGCGCCCCAGCTCGCGCAGCTGCTCCCGCTCCAACCCAACGACCGCCTGCTCACACTGGGGCGCGACGCCCCGCTGCTCGCCGCCGAACTGGCCGACGCCGCCGGCCTGCTGCGCCCGCCGCTCGCCGCGCTGGGACGCCGTCCCGCGGCATCCGCCGACACCGCCGCCCGCCTGGGCGTAGACATCCTGCGCTGCCGCGCCGACCGCCTGCCGCTGCCCGACAGCTCCCTCAGCGTGATCGTCGCGCCCCACCTGCTGCGCGGCTGGGACGACGCGCGGCTGGCCCGCGCCCTCGAAGAGGCCCGGCGCGTGCTGGGCCACAACGGCGTCTGCGCGCTCTGGGAGATCGCGCCGCCGAACTCTCCGCGGCTCGAAGCGGCCTGGCGAACCTGGCTCGGCGGCGAGCCCCAACTCCGCTCATTCGCCCAGATCGGGCGAGCCGCCTACGACGCAGGCTTCGCCTGGGTGCAAACCCTGCCGCTGCGCCCCTTCCTCTGGCCGCCCGGACCGAGAATCGCCGTGTTGATGCGCAAGGAGCACTACACCGCCGACTCGCCCGCTCGTGGGTAACGCCGCCGCCGACCCCCGCGCTCATCCACCGCCATCCCCCAGCCGTGCCCATCCGCTGCACCACCTCTCCACCCACCCAAACGCCGCATTTCCGCGCCCTGCGCGCCAAAACCCTCAGCGGTCCACGCCAGACACACGCATAGCAACAGCGTTAACGGAGAGTCATTAATTCCTTTCTTTACCTTCCCCTTCAGAAAAGAGCCGTGAAAACGGTGCGTTGTGTGGACAAGCGCCGCGCCGACGTAGAATCACCCCATGCTTGATGTCGTCGAAATCGAGGCCGTGGGCGGAATGGGCGGGCGCGGCGCAGTGTCCTTCCGACGCGAGAAATACGTGCCGCGCGGCGGGCCCGACGGCGGACGCGGCGGACGCGGCGGCGACGTGATCGTGCAGGCCAACGCTCAGCTGAACACACTCCGCCGCTACCGCCGCCAGCGCATCTTCCGCGCCGAAGCCGGCGCGCCGGGCGGCACCAACAACCGCCGCGGGCGCGCCGGCGCCTCGCTGATCCTGCAGCTGCCGGTCGGCGCGGTAGTCAGCCGCGTCAAGCCCGACGGACTCGAGCAGCTGGTCGACCTGCGCGAGCACGGCGAGAGCGTGCTGGCCGCCTGGGGCGGCGACGGCGGCTACGGCAACACCTGGTTCAAAAGCTCCACGAACCGCGCCCCCCGAGTCGCCCAGCGCGGCGGCGAGGGCGAACGCCTGCGCCTCCGCATCGAGCTGCGCGTGCTGGCCGACATCGGCATCGTCGGACTGCCCAACGCCGGCAAGTCCTCGCTGCTCCGCCTCCTCAGCAGCGCCCGCCCGCGCGTCGCCGCCTACCCCTTCACCACCCTCGAGCCGCACCTCGGAGTGGTCGAAACCGGCTGGGACGAGGTAGTGGTGGCCGATCTGCCCGGCCTGATCGAGGGCGCGGCCGAAGGCGCGGGGCTGGGGCACGACTTCCTGCGCCACGCCAGCCGCACCCGCGTGCTGCTGCACCTGATCGACGGCTCAAGCGAGGACCCGGTCGCAGCGCGCGAGACAATCAACCGCGAGCTCGCCGCCTACAGCGCGGAGTTGGCCGCCACACCCCAGATCGTGGCGATCAACAAGGCCGACCTGCCGGAAGTGCAGGAGCGCCGCGCAGCGCTGGAGACCGCCTTCGGCGACGCCCCGACGCTCTTCTGCTCCGCACTCAGCGGCGACGGCGCAGAGGCAGTGGTCGAAGCCTGCGTGGACCGCCTACAGGAGGTGCGCGCGGAGGACGCCGAAACCCCACCCCCGCCGCCCACCCTGCGCCCCAAGCCCGATCGACGGCGCTTCACCATCGAGCAGCTGCGCGACCGCGCATTCCGCGTACACGGCGCCGGCGTCGAACACTTCGTGGCCATGATGGACCTCGAGGACGAGCAGGGGCTGGCGGAGACCTACCGCTGGCTCGAGCGCCGCGGCGTCGCAGCCGCGCTGCAACGCGCAGGCGCGCAGCCCGGCGACCGCGTCGCAATCGGCCGCAGCGCCCTGACCTGGGAGTGGGAACGCTGAGCGCCGCAAACAGCCCCCTGCGCTTTGAGCCGCACGAGCGCGTCGGTGCGCTGGGCGGGACATTCGATCCCATCCACCGCGCCCACCTCCACCTCGCCGACGCCGCGGCCACGACGCTACAGCTCGACCGGATGCTGCTAATCCCGGCCGGCGATCCGTGGATGAAGCGGGATCGCGAGATCACGGACGCCCGCCATCGCTACGCAATGGTCGAAGCGGTCGTGCGCGAGCGCGGCGGCGGCCTGGAAGTGTCGGACATCGAGCTGCGGCGCGAAGGCCCGACCTACACGCTCGACACCCTGCGCGAGCTCCACGCGGCAGGCGCATCCCAGCTCTGGTGGGTCTTGGGCGGCGACGCCCTCCAAAGCCTGCCGCGCTGGCACCAGGCGTCCAAACTGCTCACCCTGGCGCGCCTCGCCGTAGCCGCCCGCCCCGGCGCACAGCTGCAACGCCAACAGCTCGACCAACTCATGCCCGGCCTCAGCCGCTGGGTCGACTGGCTGCCAATGCCCCCCGTAGACCTCAGCGCCAGCGAGCTCCGCACAAAACTCTCACGCGGCGAGGACACAGCCACAGACCTCCCCCCCGCCGCCCTCAACTACATCCGCCGCCACCACCTCTACACCCCCTAACCCTCGCCCCTCCACTCCCGTCACGCCCGCGCCCCCTCCGGTCATACCCCGCGCCCCAAAGATCCCGTCATACCCGCGCTTGCCGCGGGTATCTCGCCGTGACCAGCACCAAGCCCACGTGCAGTCTCCCGCCCCCTTTCCGTCACCCCCGCGCCCCCTCACTTCGTCATACCCACCCCTCTTTTTTCCGTCATTCCCGCCCCCGAGCGGGAATCTCCCACGCGCAACCGCCCAGGCACCGCCACAAGATTCCCGCGTTCGCGGGAATGACGAGGGGGCACCGCCCCCAAAGATCCCGTCATACCCGCGCTTGCCGCGGGTATCCCGCTGTGACCAGCACCAAACCTGCGTGCCGCCTCCCACCCCACTTGACAACCCACCCCCCACCAATGTCTAATACAGAACATGAGTGCCACTCCCGTCTCCCCCCAACGACGCCGACGCATCCTCCACGCCCACCAACTGCGTCAGACCGGCGCCACCACCCGCAGCATCGCCCAAGTCCTCAACGTCGCACCCTCCACCATCCACGACGACCTCCGCCTGCTCGAACAGCACTGGCAAGAAATCGCCCAACAAGCCGCCGCCGACGCCCTGCTGACCGCCCTCGGCGCGCTCCAAATCAGCCTCAACAGCTTCTTCCACTCCCAACCCAACGGAGCCAACCCTTTCGCCGCCAATCAGCGCGAGCTGATCATGGTCTGCCGCGAACTGCGCCAAACCGTCAACCAAATCCACAAACTCCAGCCCGAAGACTCCACTCAGGACTCCCCGCCAGACCCGCCCGACTACCCCGACGACCAGCTCGCCGACGCCGAGCGCCACCGAACACCATCGGACACAGTCGGACAAAATCGAACACAGCCGAACACCACCGAACAAGATCGAACAGGATCGCACCCCACCGCACCCCCCTCACCAGATAGCGAACCCCCGCTCAGCCCCGAGCTGTTCGCCGAAGCGCTCGAATTCATCGCCAAACACCACCGCCTCGAAGACGCCCCACCGCCATCACCCCCCAACCGCGCCGCCCGCCGCGCCCAACAACGCCGACAACGCAAGAAATCACCCCAACCGGCCACCTCCCGTTAGCCCCGCGCCCCCCTTTCTCCGTCATTCCCGCCCTCGAGCGGGAATCTCCCCGCCCCACCTCCCAGCCCCCAAGTAGGCTGACCCGGAGGAGTGCGCTCTTGCCCGGCTGGCGCGAACGACTGCGGCTCACCAACCCCCGCGACGCCCGCGAGGCCGCGCTGCGCTCCCTGCCCCAACACCTCGGCGACCTCGAACCCATCGGCGTCGTCCGCAACGGCATCGACGACACCTCCGGACGCGTCTGGGCCCAAGTCAAATCTGAACTCATCTTCCGCGAAGAATTCGCCCCCGCCCTCGAAGGCATCGACGGCTTCTCCCACCTCTTCGTGATCAGCTGGATGAACCGCGTCACCGACGACGGCCGCAGCCTCCTGCGCCTGCATCCCAGCGGCGACGACCGCACCCCCGAACTCGGCGTCTTCGCCACCCGCACCGCCCACCGCCCCAACCCCATCGCCATCTCCATCGTGCCCGTCGAGCGCGTCCGCGGACACATCATCCACGTCGTCGGCCTCGACGTCGTCAACGGCACCCCCCTGCTCGACGTCAAGCCCTACGTCAGCTTCTACGACTCCTTCGACGCCACCATCCCCAAGTGGGCCGAATAGGATGCCCCGCCTGCGCACCCGCTTCGTCGCCGTCTATCACGTCCGCCCCGCTCCCTCCGGCGGAGTCGAATTCCTCCTCCTCCAGCGCCCCGAAACCCACCGCTTCGCCGGCGCCTGGCAGACCGTCGGCGGGCACATCGAGGAGCGCCGGGGCGAAACCGCCTGGCAAGCCGCCGTCCGCGAAGCCCACGAAGAAACCGGGCTGCCGGTGCAGCGCTGGTTTCGCATCGACCGCCCCGAGACGTTCTACAACCCGGAAAGCGACTCGATCGAATTCGTCCCCTCCTTCGTCGCCCTGGTTGACCGCGACGCCGCCCCAACGCTCTCCGATGAGCACTGCGCCTGGCGCTGGGCGTCGCCCTCGGAAGCCGCCGCCGGCGTCAACTGGCTCAACGTGCGCGACTCGATCCTGCTGGTCGCGGAAGCGTTCCGCGATCCCGCTCACCCCGGCCTCGGCGTCTGGGAATTCTCGCCCGCCGAACTCGAAGCGCGGCTGCACAGGTGAACACTCGCCGCAAGCGTGCGACGATACCCACATGCCCTCCATCGGATTGATCGGCTTCGAGCGCTCGGGCAAGACGACGCTCTTCAACGCCCTGACCGGCGCGCAGCGCCCCACCGGCTTCGCCGCCCACCAGGACCCGCACGAGGGCGTCGTGCCCGCCGCCGATGAGCGCCTCGCCCGCCTCTCCGCGCTCTACCAGCCGCGCAAAACGACCCCGGCCACGCTGGAGGTGGTCGATTTCCCCGGCGCGGGCTTCGCCGGCGCGCTGGGCGGCGGCGAGCCGCCCTCCACCCGGCTGCTCGACCAACTCTCCCAGCTCGACGCGCTGGCCCACGTCGTGCGCGCCTTCGAAAACGACGCCATCCCGCACCCCGCCGAGCGAATCGACCCCGCCGCCGACATCGAAGCCATGCAGCTCGAACTCACCTTCGCCGACCTCGCCCTGATCGAAAAACGGCTGGAGCGAATCGCCCAGGAAACCAAATCAATGAAAGCCGCCGAGCGAGTCGCCGCCGATCGCGAGGTCGACGTACTGCGCCGCCTGCAAGCGCACCTCTCCGACGGCGGAACCACGCTCGACGCGCCGCTCGCCGAAGAAGAGCGCGCCGGCCTGCGCCACTACCGCTTCCTCACCGAGCGTCCGCTGCTCACACTGCTCAACCTCGGCGAAGAAGACGCCGCCGACGCAGGGAGCGCCGCCGTGCGCTTCGGCGGCGAGGGCGCATTCGTCGCGCTCTGCGCTCGCCTCGAAGAGGAACTGCGCGCCTTCGAGGAGGACGAAGCCGCGGCCTACCGCGAGGAGCTCGGCGTCGGCGCAGGCGCAGTCGAAACCGCCCTGCAAGAATCCTTCCGCCTGCTCGGCCTGCGCACCTTCTTCACCGTCGGCGAGGACGAATGCCGCGCCTGGACCGTGCCCGGCGGCGCATCCGCCCAGCGCGCCGCCGGACGCATCCACTCCGACCTCGAACGCGGCTTCATCCGCGCCGAAGTCGTCCGCTGGGACGACCTGCTCGATTGCGGCTCGGAAGCCGAGGCCAAAAAGCGCGCCCTCCTCCACACCGAAGGCAAGGACTACCAAGTCCAGGACGGCGATGTCCTCCACATCCTCTTCAACGTCTAGCCCCGCTCCGCCCCCGGCGCCACGAGTATCCTGCCCCCATGCCCAGCCCTGCGACCCCCGCCGACCTGGCCGCAGCCCTGCTGCGCGCCGCCCGCGACGGCCCCGCCCTCGCATCCTGCACCGTGCTCTCCGCCCCCGTCGGCGCAGCGGTCATCGGCGCGAAGATGCTCGTGCCGGCCGACGCCCCGCCGCTCGGCTCCATCGGCGGCGGTGCCCTCGAAGCGGCCGTCGCCGAGCGCGCCCGCGCCGCCATCCCCCAACATCTGGTCGCCACCATCGCCTTCACTCCCGACGGCGAAATCGTCGAAGGCCGGCGGGCCATCGAAGCCGCCCAGGCCATCGTCGAAATCCTGATCGAGGTCGTCGAGCCCGCCGCCACCCTGCTGGTCGTGGGCGGCGGGCACGTAGGCCGCGCCGTCGGCGAAGTCGGCGCAATCCTGGGCATGGATGTCGTGCTGCTCGACGACCGCGAGGACTACGCCAACCCTGAGCGCTTCCCCTATCCCTGCCGTGTGATCTGCGGCGACTTCGCCGAAGAGCTCGAGCGCTTCCCGATCAACGCCAACACCTACATCGTGCTCGTCTCGCGCGGCCATCTGGTCGACGAACTCAGCCTCCGCCAGGTCGCCGAGCGCGGCCCCGGCTACGTCGGCATGATCGGCTCCAAACGCCGCACCCGCACCGTGCTCCAACACCTCGCCGAAGACGGCGTCGACCCAGACGCGCTCGAGCGCGTCTTCACCCCGATCGGCCTGGACATCGGCGCGGAGACGCCGGAGGAGATCGCCGTCTCAGTGCTGGGCGAGATCATCCTCGTCCGTCGCGGCGGCGGCGCGCTGCCGATGTCGGCGCGCGGGCGCGAGCTGGCCGCCCGCGGCCGCCCGCAAGGCGCGGCGGCAGGCTAAGATCGAGTCGGATTGCGAAGTGAACCATGCCCAACGATGAGGTCTACGAGGCGCTGGCCGCCGCATTCGAAGCCAGCCGCCCGGTCGCGCTGGCCACGGTCGCGCAAACACTCGGCAGCACCCCGCGCAAAACCGGCGCAAAAATGTTGGTGCGCGAAGACGGCAGCTTCGTCGGCACCATCGGCGGCGGCTGCGGCGAGGCTGAGGTCTGGCAGGAAGCCATGGAAGCCCTCGAAGAGGGCGACCCCCGCATCGTCACCGTCGACCTCACCGAACCGACCGACGGCGAAGACAAAATCTGCGGCGGCATCATGCGCATCTTCGTCGAACGCCTCGAAGCCTGACCACCCGCCCCCACAACCCCGCGACCCCGGATCAGGCAAGCAGCATGACCGCCGGATCATCCCCATAGCGCAGCCGAAACTCAAAATACCGCAACACATCCAACCCCAGCAGGCTCGGTGTTCGTTGCGCCCCTTCTCGATGCTCCCAGAAGTGGACAGGCTCATTCGGGTCGGATTCGGCGATCAGAATCGGAAGATGCAGGGCAAGTTCCAGGTCGTCATCGGTGACTATCCAGAGGTCTGCGTATTCCACGAAGTGGGCGGCGGATCCACCCACCCCGATCGTCGCGACGCGCGCGCGTCCGCTGGCGAAGTCGGGCTCCAGGTACGGCTCTCCGAACAGCTCGTGCGCATCCGCCGCGCTGATCGTGGTGAGATCCGCGCCCGTGTCGATGCGGAACACAATCTGCCCGCGTTCGCCGCGAATTTCGACATCAACGGGCACAACCGGCCGGCCCGGGGTATCGAACGGAGCGGGGAACGGCGCCTCCGGCAGTTCGAAGAAGGCCACGGCGTGATCAGAGGGTGAAGATCAGCGGGCGAGTGTGGGTAAAGCGGCGCACCGCACTCCGCCGCTCCGCTTCGCTCAGGGAGTCGCGCAGCGTTCGCAGATCGCTGTCGATCACAACTTGGCAATCGCCGTAGACGCAAATCCAACGATTCGGGTGTTCGCAGCGCAAGGACTCCCAGCGCGCGTCCAGGTGTTCGCGGTTCCTGCGCTGGCGGTCGCGTTCCGCACATTCTTCCTCAGTCAGCTTGCGCCTCCTGATCAGCCCGATGGCACCGTCCTCTTCTCGCTCCTGGTCGGGCCTCGTCTGCGTGGTCATGGCGGTTGCCTCCTACAGGTCGACCATCAGGTCTTCCTTGAGCGGCTTCTTGTCCTCGGGCAGCGTGAAGAAGTTGCAGAAACACGTGCCCTCGAAATCCACCAGCCCGTTGATCACCGGCTCGCAGACGCAGATCGAATCGTCGTTGTTCGCCGGCTGGCAGGGGCAGTAGAACTTCCCGAAGCGCAGGCGCATGTTGACGAAATCTTCGATCGTCTGGTCGGCGTTCATCAGGATGTAGCCGCGCTCCTCGCAGAAGCGATCGGCCAGCTCGCGCATCTCGTCGCGGTACTGGTCGCGCAGGCGCACCTCTTCCTCGGACGGCAGGTCGGTGATTTGCCCTTCGGCATTCGTGTCGGCGTTCGTGTTGGCGTTCGTCTCGGCGCTCATGAGTCGTTCCCTTCGGCTGCGGCGCGGGCTTCGGCGAAGCGCACCAGCGAGCGGACAGGGATGCCCGTCGCCCCCTTCACAAACACTCCGCGCGTTTTGTTGGCATCGTCGGTGCCGGCCATATCGAGATGCGCCCAGGGCGTCTCGCCGGCGAAGCGGGCCAAAAACTTAGCCGCCGTGATCGCACCCGCCAGACGCCCCCCTGTGTTCTTGATGTCCGCCACCTGGCTGCGAATCTGCTCCTCGTACTCGCTGAACATCGGCAGCTGCCAGAACTTCTCGCCCGCCGCCTTGCCCGCGTCGATCACCTCCCGCGCCAATTCGTCGTCGTTGGCCATCACGCCGGTCGCCACATCGCCCAGCGCGACCGCGCAGGCGCCCGTCAGCGTGGCCACATCGATCAGCGGCGAAAGACCGAGGTGGTTGGCATACGACAGCGCGTCGGCCAGCACCAGCCGCCCTTCGGCGTCGGTGTTGATCACCTCGATCGTCGTGCCGTTCATCGCCGTCAGCAGGTCGCCCGGCTTAATCGCCGCGCCGCCCGGCATGTTCTCGGTGCAGGGCGCGAGCGCGGTCACGTTGATCGGCAGGCCGAGATCGGCGATCGCCCCCATCGAGGCCACCACCGCCGCCGCCCCGCTCATATCCTGCTTCATCGCCTCCATATTCGCCGCCGGCTTGATCGAGATGCCGCCCGTATCGAAGGTGATCCCCTTGCCGCAGTAGCCCAGCCCCGCCTCCTCGCCGCCGCCGCGGTGGCGCAGGATCAGGAAGCGCGCCGGCTGGTGCGAGCCGGCCGCCACGCCGAGAAACGAGCCCATCCCCAGCTCGCGGGCGGCCGCTTCATCGAGAATCTCGATCTCGACATCATGCTCGCCCGCCCAAGCCTCGGCGCGCGCCGCCAGCTCCGTCGGCGTCAACACATTGCTCGGTTCGTTCGCCAGATCGCGCGCAAAGTTCGCCGCGCCGGCCAGCGCTCGTCCCCGCGAGACGCCGCGCCCAATCGCCCCCGGCTCACCGCCGAACAGCGTCGCCGCCTCCAGCGTGTTGGGCGTCTTGGTCGGCGTCCGATGGCGGTCGAAGCGGTAGAGGCCGAGTTCAAGCCCCTCCGCGATCGCCGAACCGAGCTCCTCGCGCGTCCAGCCGCAGCCCTCGCCGTCCACCGCCACGCCCACCGTGCCCCCGCCGATCTCACGCGCCTTGCGCGCAGCGCGCGCAGCGGCGTTGCGCACATCGTCCAGCTCGGCCTGCTCAGGCTTACCGATCCCGGCCAGCACAACGCGCCCCGCCGGGATGCGCCCAAAGCTGTGCAGCAGCACCGTTTCGCTCTTGCCGCCCTCCAGCTCGCCCGATTCCACGAGCGGAGCCAGCCCGCCGTCGAGCGCGTCGTTGAGCGCCCCGGCCGTACCGCTGCTGATCAGATCGTCGCCCTTGGTGGTGAAGATGATCAGGTGATCGACTTCGGCCTCAAGCGGCGCACCGCCGCTGGTTGCGATATCCATAGCGTTCATCCCGTTCCAGCGCGCCCCGCGGCGCAGGAATACCGTGTCTCAGCCGATGCTACAGCCCGCGCGCTCGATACCGTGCGGGAATGACGCTGCATAGAGCCTGCGCAAAGCGATGGTCGTCGCTGCCGTCCGGCGCGCGCGAGTTCCTGCGCGAGCTGGGAATCGTCGCCGCAGCAGGCTTGCTCTACTTCCTCGTGCGCGGCGCGGTGCGGGACCGCGCCGACGAAGCCTTCGAGCGCGCCCGCGCGCTGCTCGCCCTCGAAGAGCGGCTGGGCATCGCCTGGGAAACCGCCATCCACGAAGCCGCGCTCAGCGCCGACTGGATCGTCGACCTCGCCAACATCGTCTACTTCTGGGGCCACATGCCGCTGCTGATCGTGCTCGCCCTCTGGCTCTGGCTGCGGCATCGCTCGATCTGGCGCGGCCTGCGAGCGGCGCTGCTCGCCTCCGCGCTGCTGGGCATCGCCTGCTACGTGATCTGGCCCACCGCCCCGCCCCGCCTGATGCCCGAGTTGGGCTACGTCGACACCCTCGCCTGGCGCGCCGCCGCCTCCTACCAGGCGCAGGAAGTCGGCCCGTTCGTCAATCCCTACGCCGCCCTGCCCAGCCTGCATGTCGGCTGGGCGCTGCTGGCCGGCGCGGCCTGCTGGCGCGTCGCACGCTCGCAAGCGGGCGCGCGACGCGCGCTCTGGCTGCTGGGAGCCGCATTGATTCCCGTCTCGCAGACCTGGGCGGTCGTCGCCACCGCCAACCACTGGCTGCTTGACGCCGCCGCCGGCGCGGCGGTCGTGGCCCTGGCTGCGCTGCTCGCCTACACCGCTGCGCGGCTTCGGCCTAACATCGCGTGGAGGCCGCCGCGCCTGGCGGCGGCGCGCTGGAGCTGGAGAGATCAGGATGCAGATCGTCACCACCGAAACCATACCCGGACGCACCATTGTCGAAGCTCTCGGAGTCGTGTACATGGCCACGCTCGACGACCCTGTTCGTAAAGGGGGGAAAATAGACGCCCCTCAGCTCGTAGGGGATGCGAAAATGCTCAGGGCCGACGCGATCGTTGGCCTCCGCATCGCCCCGCTGGGGGGGAAATACGCAGAGGGAGTTATCATGTTCGGTACTGCCGTCCGGCTGGCCTAGCGCCTCAATTTGGCGAAATTGGAGATGATGCAATGCAGATCGTCACGACCCAGTCCGTGCCGGGCCGCGAAATCGATGAATCGCTCGGCCTGGTGGTCGCCAACACCGTGCGCGCGCGCAACATCGGGCGCGACATCCTCGCCGGACTCAAAGGCCTGGTCGGCGGCGAAATCACCGCCTACACCCAGCTGATGGTCGAAGCCCGCGAACAAGCGCTCCGCGAGCTCGAAGCAGAAGCCGGCAAACTCAACGCCGACGCCGTGGTCGGCACCCGCCTCATGACCTCGAACATCGCCGACTACGTCGCCGAGGTCTACATCTACGGCACCGCCGTCAAGCTCAAGTAGGCGGCGCGCGTCTCAGTTCTGGTGCTGGAAAATCGGCAGCGGCGCCAGCGGCGCGTAAATCTCCACGCTCAGCTCATAAACCTGGTCCGCCCAGCGCTCCCAATCGCGCCGCGCCTGCTGCGCCTCCTGCGAGGAGAGCGCCGATTGCACCACCGACTCGTCCTCGAAGGCGTAGCCCATCAGATGGCTGCCCGCGATCGGCTGCTGCCCGCGCACCCGGAACGCCGAGACGATGCCCGGAATCTCCAGCACGTGCGGCAGGTGCGTCTCCCGGTGCCAGAGCTCGAACTCGTCCAGCACCCCGGGGTCCAGCCGCGCGCGGACGATCATGATCGGGTGCGTTTCCATTCACTCAGTGTCCCACGTTGCGCAAGATGGTTCGAGTACCGCGCCGCCGCACGCCGTTCAGCGTGCGGCTGTGATACATTCGCAGCGTTCGGACCGACGCCGATGAGCGGGTCAGGAAGGACCCTCGGCGCGGCGAACCACCCGCAGAGACGCAGGATGCTGAGCAGGGACGAAAAAACCGCCATCGCGCGCGAACACGGTCGCCACGAGACCGACACCGGCTCGCCGGAGGTGCAGGTGGCGCAGTTGACCGAACGCATCACGCGGCTCACCGCCCATCTGCGCGAGCACAAGCACGACTACGCCACGCGGCGCGCGCTGTTGAAGCTGGTCGGCCGTCGCCGTCGCCAGCTCTCCTACCTGAACCGCGAGGACGTGGGCCGCTACCGCGCGCTGATCGCCGAGCTGGGACTGCGGCGCTGAACCACGCCGCAGCTGCGCCGAGCGGGCTGAGAAACAGCGACACCGACCCCCAAACGAACTGGGTCCCCGCCTGCCGCGGGAGTCGCGCGCTACAACAGGCCTGAGCAACAGGCCGAGCAACAGAAATCTGGAGCAGCAATGACATACACGGTTGAGGCGGAGATCGCCGGGCGAACGCTGACCATCGAGCAGGGACGACTCGCCCACCAGGCCGGCGGCGCAGTCACGGTGCGCTACGGCGACACCATGCTGCTGGGCACCGCGACCGCTTCCAAGCCGCGCCCCGGCATCGACTTCTTCCCCCTGTCGGTCGAATTCGAGGAGCGGCTCTACGCCGCCGGGCGCATCCCCGGCTCCTTCTTCCGCCGCGAAGG
Organism: uncultured Dehalococcoidia bacterium; assembly: GCA_958295515.1. Lineage (GTDB taxonomy): Bacteria > Chloroflexota > Dehalococcoidia > Bin125 > Bin125 > CATQGW01. Next base: position 428,940 of record CATQGW010000001.1, read on the forward strand.
CCGGCCGACCACCGCCGCCGTGCTCTCCGCTCGCCTCACCGACCGGCCGATCCGCCCGCTTTTCCCCAAGGGCTACAACGACGACACTCAGCTGATCATCACCATCTTCTCCGTCGATATGGAGAACCCGCCCGACACGCTCGGCACCATCGCCGCCAGCGCCGCGCTCTGCGTCTCCGATGTCCCCTTCGACGGCCCCGTCGCCTCCGTGCGGATCGGGCACGTGGACGGCGAGCTGATCCTGCAGCCGACCTTCGCGCAGCTGGAAGAGAGCGACCTAAACCTGATCGTCGCCGGCACCCACGACGCGATCACCATGGTCGAGGCCGAAGCCGGCGAAGTGCCCGAGTCGCTGCTGGTCGACGCGCTGGCGCTGGGCCAGGAAGCGATCACCACGATCTGCGAACTGCAGCAGGAGCTGGCCGCCGAGGTCGGCGCCGACAAGCGCGAGTTCGCCCCCGCCGCGATCGACCCCGACGCCTTCGCCTTCGTCGATGAGCGCGGCCGCGAGGACCTCGAAGCCGCCTTCAGCGCCCGCACCGACAAGGCCGAGACCGACGCCCGCCGCAAGGCAGTGCGCGCCGCCGTGCTCGATGCCGTCCCCGAGGGCGAAGACAACGCCCCTTACGCCGACGCCTTCGGCGAGCTCGAAAAGCAGATCGTCCGCGCCAACATCCTCGAACGCGGCGAGCGCCCCGACGGGCGCGGCACGGCCGACCTCCGCGCGCTCAGCGCCGAGACCGGACTCGTCCCCCGCACCCACGGCTCCGGCCTCTTCCAGCGCGGCGAAACCCAGGTGCTCTCCTTCACCACCCTCGCCGGCAGCGGCATGGCGCAGCGCCTCGACGACCTCAACCCCGAGGACAGCAAGCGCTTCATGCACCACTACAACTTCCCGCCCTTCTCCACCGGCGAGACCGGCCGCGTCGGCAACCCCAGCCGACGCTCCATCGGCCACGGCATGCTCGGCGAGCGCGCGATGCAGGCAATCCTCCCGCCCTTCGAGGAATTCCCCTACACCATCCGCATCGTCTCCGAGGTGCTCGCCTCCAACGGCAGCACCTCCATGGCCAGCGTCTGCGCCTCCGTCCTCTCGATGATGGACGCCGGCGTCCCCATCCGCACCCCCATCGCCGGCATCGCCATGGGCCTGATCAAGAACGACGACGATGTCGCCATCCTCACCGACATCGCCGGCCTCGAGGATCACCTCGGCGATATGGACTTCAAAGTCGCCGGCAGCCGCGAGGGCGTAACCGCGCTGCAGATGGACATGAAGGTCAAGGGCATCGACCTCGAAATCCTCGCCCGCGCGCTCGATCAGGCGCGCGACGCTCGGCTCGAAATCATGGACGTGATGATCGAGTGCATCTCCGAGCCCCGCGAGGAAATGTCCCCGCACGCCCCGCGCATCCTGCGCATCGATGTGCCGAAGGACAAGATCGGCCAGCTGATCGGTCCCGGCGGTCGCGCGATTCGCGCCCTGCAGGACGAGACCGGCGCGGAAATCAGCGTCGAGGACGATGGCGCGGTCTTCATCACCGCCGTCAACGCCGCCTCCGGCAAGGCCGCCTACGACCGCATCGAAGGCCTCACCCGCGAAATCGAGCCCGGCCAGGTTTACACCGGCAAAGTCGTGCGCATCCTGCCCTTCGGCGCGTTCGTCGAAATGATGCCCGGCAAGGACGCCCTGGTGCACATCTCCGAACTCGCCGACCATCACGTCGATCGCGTCGAAGATGTCGTCAACGTGGGCGACGAAGTGACCGTGATGGTCACCGAGATCGACAACCTCGGCCGCGTCAACGCCTCCTGCAAGGCGCTGCTCGACGGCGCCGGCGAGCGCGGCGAAGGCCGCCCGCCCCGCGAACGCGCCCCCCGTGAGCGCTCCCCGCGCCGCGGCGGAGACGACGACCGCCGCGAACGACGCCCCCAGCAGCGCGACCGACGCCCGCGCCAGCGGCGCGACGACGATGAGGGCAGCGGCTACGGCGCTCCGCGCGAACGCCGCCCCCGCCGGCGCAGCGACGACGATGAGCGCAGCGATTACGGCGCTCCGCGCGACCGACGCCCGCGTCAGCGGCGCGACGACGATGAGGGCAGCGGCTATGGCGCTCCGCGCGAGCGCCGCCCGCGCTTCGAAGAGCCCGAGGAAGAGCGCCCGACCGCGGAGCTGCCCCAGGACGACGCGCCGGAGGCGCAGATCGAGGCCGAGGCTCCGCCCGAGGTCGAGGAACGCGAAGAGCGCGAAGAGCGCGAAGAGCGTGAGGAACGCGAAGAGCGAGTCGGAAGCGCCGCCGCCGCGCCGATCGTGCAGCCGCGCGAGGGCGCGCCCCGTCGCCGCCGCCGCCGCCGCCGCGCCGGCGCTCCCGACGGCCAGTCCGGGCAGAGCGCCCCGCGCGACGACGACAGCGACGATCCGTCGCCGCCCAGCGAGGAGCCGGAGGAGCGGCAGCCCGACTCGCACATGGGCAACCGCCGCACCGGCCGCGGCATCCTCTCGCGCGTCGGCCTCCGCCGCGAAGACCAGCCCGGCGACGGCCCGCCCCCGCCCCCGCCCCCGCCGCGCTCCGACTTCGGCGCCCCCCGCGGCTAAACCCGCCGAAGCCAGTCAACAGCTCCGCCGCAACCGGCTCCCGTCACGACCCGCCCCAGTCCTGTCGTACCCGCGCCCTACCCGCGCTCGATACCGTGTAACCCGCATGCGCGAAGGGAGGACCTGATGGCCGCACGAGTCGTGATGAGCGGGGCGGGAAATATGGGACGCCAAATCATGGCCGCCCTCGAAGCCGCCACCGACCTTGAACTGATCGGCGCGCTCGACGGCTTGGCCGCCGATCCCGAAATCGAGATCAGCGGACGCGCCGTCCCGCTGCGCAGCGACCTCGCCGCACTCGTCGAATGGTCCCCCGATGTCGTCGTTGACTTCAGCCATGTCGATTGGACCAGCCGGCTGCTGCCCGCCGCAATTGAGGCCGGGGTGCGACCGGTCATCGGCACCTCCGGCCTGCCCGATGCGCTGGTCGCCGAGGCCGAGCGGGATTGCAACGCGCGCGCGCTGGGCGGCGTGGTCGCCGCCAACTTCGCGCTCGGCGCGGTGATGATGATGCACCTCGCCCGCGTCGCCGCCCCTTTCTTCGACTCCGTCGAAATCATCGAGCAGCACCACGACGGCAAGGTCGATTCGCCATCCGGCACCGCGATCGCCACCGCCCAGGCGATGCGCGAAGCCCGCGATGCCGATTTCACCCGCCGCGAGTCGGAGCGCGAGACCATCCCCGGCGGACGTGGCGGGCAACTCGGCGGCGCGAGCCTGCACTCCGTACGCCTGCCCGGGCTGGTCGCCCACCAGGTCACGATCTTCGGCGGCCTCGGCGAAACCCTCACCCTGCGCCATGACTCCATGAGCCGCGAATCCTTCATCCCCCAGATCCTCCGCGCCGTCCGCGCCGCCCCCGAGCTCGACCATCTCGTCGTCGGCCTTGACCGCCTGCTCGGCCTGCGCGAGTAAGCCCTGCGCAAATCTGTGGCCTGCGAGTCACGCCCCAAACCGCCGCTTCTCTACGATGCAGTCTGACGACGTAACGGCAACAACGATCGCAGCAAGGAGACCAAGATGGGCCGCGAACTGACGGTGGCGCTGGTAGGGGCGACGGGCGTGGTGGGCGCTGAATTCCTCAAGTGCATGGAAGAACGCAACTTCCCCGTCGGCGAGCTGCGGCTGCTCGCCACCAGCCGCTCCGCCGGACGCCAACTCGAATTCCGCGGCGAACTGCTGACCGTCCGCGAAACCACCCACGACGCCTTCGACGGCGCGGATATCGCCTTCATCTCCGCCTCCACCGCCGCATCAAAGGAACTCTGCCCCGCAGCGCGCGAGCGCGGCGCAATCGCCTTCGACGACTCCTCGGCCTTCCGCCAGGAGCCCGACGTGCCGCTGGTGGTGCCCGAAATCAACCCCGAAGACCTGCGCGATCACCACGGGATCATCGCCACCCCCAACTGCAGCACCGTGCCCCTCGCGCTGACCCTCGCCCCGCTGATGCGCGAGCGTGGCATCGTCCGCGTCATCGCCGACACCTACCAGTCGGCCTCCGGCGCCGGCGGCGCGGCGACGGTCGAACTACACGAGCAGAACGCCGCGCTCGCCGCCGGTGAAGAAGTCGTCGTCGCCGAACACCCGCGCCAGCTCGCCTTCAATGCGATCCCCCAGATCGACGTCTTCCTCGACGACGGCTACACCAAAGAAGAATGGAAGATGCAGGTCGAGAGCCGCAAAATCCTGCACCAGCCCGACCTCGCGCTCAGCGCCACCTGCGTGCGCATCCCCACCGAGGTCTCCCACGCCATCGCCGTCCACGCCGAATTCGACCGACCGCTCTCCGTCGCCGAAGCCTGCGCCCTCTGGGAACACCAGGCCGGCCTGACGGTGATCGACGGCCGCGCCCCCGGCGCCTACCCCACCCCGCTCGACGCCACCGGCGTCGACGATGTCTTCGTCGGCCGCCTGCGCCAGGACGCCTCACACCCCAACGGCCTCGCCTGGTGGTGCGTCGCCGACAACCTCCGCAAAGGCGCCGCCCTCAACATGGTCCAAATGGTCGAGTGGATGCTCAACGACGGCTGCCTCTAAAAGTCAGTCGTCGCTGGGGCGCGGATAGTTCTCGTAAACGAACTCACGCAGGTCAAAGTTCTCAACCTCGAATGTTTCGCGTCCGCCGACTCGGACCAGGATCACGCGGTAGCCGCCCACGCGCAGCGTGTAGTGGTCCGGATACCCACTGAGCGGTTTGACATCATCCCTCCACACGGAGTCGATCCGTCTGGTCGCTGATCGGATCTCCTTCTTGGCCGTCGGATTCAAGTGTCGCAGCCGCTCGAGCATCTCTCGGGACCACGTGACTCGGCGAGGCATCGAGGGTGTTAGCCGACCAACGGGTCCAGGCCGTGCGCCTCTTCGTATTCGCGGATCTCGTCCTCGAACTCCGCCCAGAATTCCTCATTCGAGATCAATTCCACCTTGGCATTCAGCGCCATCTTGCGGGTGAGATGCCAGAAGTACCCCAGGCGCTGCTCGCGTGGCGGCTCGGCATCCGGCGACTCTTCCTCCTCCGGGACGGGCGTGTATCCCCGCCGCTGCGGCCGGCCCAGGCGTTGCTGCACGATCGCCTCGATCAGATAAATCTCATTGAGGAACTCGTCGTCCCCCAGCTCCCCGCGATGATGGCGCAACCACAGCGCGTCCAGCGCCTCTACCTGCTCCGTCGCCGGCTCACCCTCCGCCAGCATCTCCAGCGACCGCGCCGCCCCCGTCGTCATCGCCGCCCTCGCCTCCTTGCTGCGCACAGCCTACCAATTCTCGCCCACGAGCTGCTCCCAGTGGCTGGGGATGCCGCGACGGCTGCCTCTAAAGAATCAGTCGTCGCTGGGGCGCGGATAGTTCTCGTAGATCACCTCGCGCGGCCCGAAATTCTCCACCTCATACGCGCCCGGCTCAGGCAGTGGCTTCAGAATCACGCGCTAACCTCCCACCTTCAACGAATAGAGCTCGCCCACGCCCTCCATGAGCTTCACGCGCGCTACCCAGTGCCTGTTGATCTGCTTGGTTGCGGCCCGCATGTTCTTCTTGGGATTCGGCGCCACATGCCGCAGGCGCTCCAACATCGGTTGCGGCCAGATGACCTTGCGTCTCATGGGCTGGACGAAGCTCACTCGCCGTCGAAGTCCACCGGCTCATCCGGATCGTAGGGCCCAAGTTCGTCCTCGAACTCCGCCCAGAACTCCTCGTTGCTGAGATACGGGCCACGAACCCGGTTCTCCGCCATGGTGCGGACCGAGCACCAGATGTCGTACGCATCCTCCTCAGGCGAGCCCGGATCAATCAGCTCAGGCGACTGCTCGACCTCGACGCTGCCAAGCCGCTGCGTCGGTTCCGGCTTGCCAAGCCGACGGCAAACCTCCACGTAGAGGCCGTGCAGCTCCGCATAGAACTGATCCAGCGGCGGCCGTTCCCGCCGCGTCTTGGCCAGCAACTCATCCAGCGCCTCAACCAAGTCCGTCGCCGGCTCACCCTCCGCCAGCACCCGCGTCGATTCCGTCGTCATCGCCGCCCTCGCCTACTTGCTGTGCGCAGCCTATCAACCCCCGCACTCGCGATGCCCCCAGTGGCTGGGGATACCACGACGGCGGCTGTGGCGGAGAATCAGTCGTCCCGGGAGCGCGGATAGTTCTCGTAGATCACCTCGCGCGGCCCGAAAGCCTCCACCTCATACGCGCCCGGCTCAGGTAGCGGCCGCAGAATCACACGCCAGCCTCCCACCTTCAACGAATAGAGCTCGCCCACATCCTCCAAGAGCTTCACGTCCGCTCTCCAGCGGCCGTCGATGTGTTTGGTCGCTGCGTTGATCTCGCGCTTGACTCTGGGGTGCACGCGCCGCAGACGCGCGCGTTCCGCCGGTGGCCACACAACACGACGCCGCATCGTGTGCGTTATTCGTCCAACGGAGCAAGGCCGTTGGCCTCTTCATATTCGCGGATCTCGTCCTCGAACTCCGCCCAGACTTCCTCGTTGCTGAGATACGGGCCGCGAACCCGGTTCTCCGCCATGTTGCGGACCACGCACCAGATGTCGTACGCATCCTCCTCAGGCGAGCCAGGATCAATCAGCTCAGGCGACTGCTCGACCTCGACGCTGCCAAGCCGCTGCGTCGGCTCCGGCTTGCCAAGCCGACGGCAAACCTCCACGTAGAGGCCGTGCAGCTCCGCATAGAACTGATCCAGCGGCGGCCGTTCCCGCCGTGTCTTGACCAGCAACTCATCCAGCGCCTCAACCAAGTCCGTCGCCGGCTCCCCCTCCGCCAACACCCGCGTCGATTCCGTCGTCATCGCCGCCTCCATCCCCTCAAGCCTACCGAATCTCCGCCCGCTGCTCAGTCCGACTCAGGACGCAGCGGATAATCGTCGTACACCGTCGGGCGCGGGCCAATCTTCTCGATGGTGAAGCGGTCGGTTGCGCCAATCCGCACCAGGATCACGCGATGGCCGCCCACCCGCAGCGAATACCGCTCACCGTGCCCGCGAAGCGGTTTGACATCGCGATCCCAGAGAGCGTCGATGTCCCTCAACGAACGGCGAACGGCCTGTTTCGTTGTCGGATTCAGGCTTCGCAGCTCACCGCGCCCCTGCTCCGTCCAAACAATGACGTAAGGCATCCGGGCGCGCCGCGACTGCCGAGTCAGTCAGCCTGAGCGCGGCGCTGCGGTGACTCTGCTTCCCGCTCCCTGAGCTCGTCCTCAAACTCGCTCCACACCTCGTCGTCGGGAACCAACCGGCTGTTGATCGCTTGGATGCGCGTGAGCTTCCAGAACAGATTGAGCCGCTGCCGCGGCGTCGAGCCTTCCTCGTGGTCGTAGCCGGGCGCGTGCGCGTACCGCCGCTGCGGCGTCTCGCCCTTGCGCAACTGCAGCTCCTCGTCGATCCGCCGGACCTCCTCGAGAAACCCCTGCTCCGAAACCTCGCCGCGCTGCGCCCGCTCTGCGAGCATGTCCAGCGCCTCAACCAAGTCCGTCGCCGGCTCACCCTCCGCCAACACCCGCGTCGATCCCGTCGTCATCGCCGCCCTCCCCTCGTACCGCTGCGTTGCTCAGCGTACCGAATTGCCGCGCCCAACCTAGTAGCCTTGATCGCCAGGCTGAGACAGAGAGAAGGCCGAAATCATGACCAACACCGCCCGCGCGGACCACTGGGGCCGCCTCTACACCGCCATGGCCACCCCCATGCGCGAGGACGGCGAGATCGACATCGAGCAGGCCCAGGCCCTCGCCACCGCTCTGATCGAGAGCGGCTCCGACGGCGTCGTCGTCGCCGGCACTACCGGCGAATCCCCCACCCTCACCCACGAAGAAGAGCGCGTCCTCTTCCGCGAACTGCTGCCCGTCGTCCACGAATTCGAAGCCACGCTGATCGCCGGCACCGGCTCCAACAGCACCGCCACCGCCATCGAAGCCTCCGAACTCGCCGCCGCGATCGGCGTCGACGGCCTGCTCCAGGTCGTGCCCTACTACAACAAACCCTCGCAGGAAGGCCTCTACCAGCACTTCCGCGCCGTCGCAGAGGCCGTCGACACCCCAATCATGCTCTACAACGTGCCCGGCCGCACGGGCGTCAACATGACCGCCGCGACCACCGTCCGGCTCGCCGAAGACTGCCCCAACATCGCCGGTGTCAAAGAGGCCAGCGGCGACCTCGAGCAGATCGCCGAAATCATCCGCTCCGCGCCACCCGAGTTCCGCATCTGGAGCGGCAACGACGGCGACAACCTGGCGATCCTCTCAATGGGCGGCTACGGCGCAGTCTCCGTGCTCTCGCACCTCGTGGGCGGCCAAATCAAGGCGATGTACAACGCCTGGGAGGACGGCGACACCGCCAAAGCAGGCGAAATTCAGGTGCGCCTCGCGCCGCTGATCAAGGCGATGTTCCTGATCGGCAACCCCGCGCCCGTGAAATGGGCGCTGAACGAGGTTGGTTTCCCCGCTGGTCCGCCGCGGCTGCCGCTGATCGAGCCCGACGAGGCGATCCAGGAGCAAATCCGCGCCGCCCTCGCTGTCAGCGAGGTCGATCTGATCACAGCCGACTGAGCGCGTGCCACCCGACGCCGAGGCTTACGGCTACGCGCTGCTGCTCAGCCGCCGCCTGCTGACCCAGGCGCTGGCGGGAGCGAGCGCGGAAATTCTCAACCGCGCCCCGCCCGACGCCGCGGGCGAGCTCCCCACCCTACAAGCCTGCGTGGAGCGCGCCTGCGAGCGCGAACGCTGGTGGATTTGGCCGCGCGAACTGCCCCCGCCGCAACTACCGCCGCCCAGCGGCCTGTCGGACCTGCTCTACGCGCTGGTGCGCCACCGCACGCCCACCGAAGAGCTGCTGATGTCCGCGACCGCCGACGATCTGGCCGCCGCCTGGTACACCGCTGAACGGCAGGCAGTGACCCCCAAACGGATCAGCTTCGCCGCCGCCTTACGCTCGCTCGCAGAAGAGGAACTGCAAATCGGCGCAGCCGCGCTGGATCTGCGCGCCGCGCTCGACCCCGAATGGCGCGAGCCGCCCGACCTGCGCCAACGCGCGGCGGCGGCGGTTGCGCGTCTCTCCGAGCCGACAGCGAATGTCCAATAGCCTGCGATCATCGCGCCGAACGCGATTAGCGAAGCAGGCAACGCCATGAGCTGGGAACCCGAAATCGAAGAACTGCAACGCCGCCGCGAGATGGCCAAAGCGCGCGGCGGCGCGGAAGGCATCGAGCGCCAGCGGCGGCGCGGCAAGCTGCTCGTCAACGAGCGGATCGACGGCCTCGCCGACCCCGGCAGCTTCCGCGAATTCACCGGCCTCGCCGGCAGCGCCGCCTACGACGATCGCGGCGAGCTCGTCTCCTTCACGCCCAAAGGCTCGATGGAAGGCTTCTGCAAGGTCGGCGGGCGCAAGATCGTGGTCAGCGCGGGCGACTTCACCGTGCGCGGCGGCTCCGGCACAGGCGCCAGCGACGGGCTGGGGCGCGAACTCTCCTCCAACCAGCGCGCGCTCCAATGGCGCCTGCCCTACGTGCGCCTGCTCGATGCCGCCGGCGGCAGCGTGCGCGGCTTCGAGGAGATGGGCCGCACCTACCTGCCCGACGGCAATACCTGGTCCACCATCGATATGGACCTGCTGCGCTCCTCGCCCGTCGTCTCCGCTGTGATGGGCTCCGTCGCCGGACTGCCCGCCGTCAACGCCTGCATGGCGCACTTCACGCTGATGGTCAAAGGCATCAGCCAACTCTTCCCCGGCGGCCCGCCCGTCGTCCGCGCCGCGCTGGGCTACGACATCACCAAGGAAGACCTCGGCGACGAGCGCGTCCACGTCTACCAGAGCGGCTCGGTGGACAACCTCGCGGAAACCGAAGAGGACGCCTTCCGCCAAATTCGCCAGTGGCTCAGCTACCTGCCCGCCAGCGTCTGGGAGCTGCCCCCGCGCGTGGAGCCGAGCGACGATCCCCACCGCCGCGACGAGCGCCTGCGACGCCTCGTCCCGCGCGACCGCCGCCGCGCCTACGACGGACACAAAGCCATCGAGTCGGTCGTCGATCAGGGCTCCTTCTTCGAGATCGCGCCCTTCTACGGACGCGCGCGCATCACCGGGCTGGCGCGGATCAACGGCTACTCGGTCGGCGTGATGGCCAACAACCCGATGCACGCCGGCGGCTCCACCGATGTGTCCGCCGGCGACAAGGTGATTCGCCTGATCCAGCTCTGCGACACCTTCCACCTACCGCTGATCTCATTCGCCGACGAGCCCGGCTTCATGGTCGGCCTGGAATCGGAGAAGCGGGGCATCGAGCGCGCCGGCGCGCGGCTGGTGATCGCCACCTGCGAAAGCCGCATGCCCTGGCTGACGGTCGTGATGGGCCGCGTCTTCGGCGTCGCCGGCCAGTGCCAGCACCGCCCCACCGGCATGTACCAGCGCTACGCCTGGCCGTCCGCACGCTGGGGCTCAATGCACATCGAGGGCGGCGCCTCCGCCGCCTACCGCCGCGAAATCGACACCGCCGAAGACCCCGAGTCCAAGCGCGAGGAGATCGAGGACCGCCTGCGCCGCCTCGCTTCCCCCTTCCGCACCGCCGAGGCCACCGGCCAGGACATCATCGACCCCGCCGACACCCGCCGACTCGCTGTCGAATTCGTCGAAGAAGCCCAACCCATCCTGCGTACCCAGCTCGGCCCCAACCCCAACCCCTACCACCCCTAAGCGGGAACAGGGCGGGAATCACGGAGAGCGCAAACGACGTACGCTTGACCGCACAGCGAGGCGGAAGGAGCGTGGCAATGCGGACGCTCTTGATCGCCCTGACCGCCGCCCTGCTGCTCATCGCCTGCGCCGACGAGCTCCCCAGCGCGCCGTCCCAACCGCCGCGCGCCGACCTCTCCGAAATCGAACAGGCCGCCGCCAAACTGCGCGAATGGCTCGATACGGTCCCCTCGGTCCAGCTCGAAATCAGCGCAGTGGCCGATAGCGGCCCACTCAGATGGCAAAGACGAGACATCACTGAGCTCACCGCCACTGCGGTGATCACGGACAATCAGTTCTACCTCTCCATCCGTCGACCGGCCCGCGATCTGCCCGACCAACCGTGGGGTCGCACTGAAACGTTGATTGCGGGCGAACGGGAATATAGCCGCTGGAATGATGCCGAAGGGTGGCTCGCAACGCCGCTGGCTGACGCGCAGCGCAACTCGCCGATGGTGATCTTGCCCGACCAGATTGTCGCGACGAGCTGGTTCGACCTGTCGAACGTGAGGCTCACGCTCAGCCGAGAGGGCGGACGCCCGGCTTGGCTGGTTGAATACGAAGTTGACCGCGAGTTGCTCGAGCAGCAGCCCGATCTGCTGCCGCCCATCGTGGCGCGCGTCTGGGACGAGTTGTATTCCACCACCCAGTTCACAATCCCGATATCGACCTCGGTGCGACTATGGATCGAACGCGATACCGGTGCGCCGCTGCGCACCGAGACGTTCCAGCGACTCGACGACGATGGCTTTCGAGAAGTCGAGCTCAGCGCGGCAATTGAGCTCGCATCTTGGGGTTCGCTGCTCAAACTGCCAACCCCGGAGCCGCTGTTTGAGAATTACTTCTATGTGGCCCTCGCAGCATTGCCGCCCGTCGTGCGCTATCGCGTCAACGACAGCACGGCGACCCAAACGCTGCGGCGAGCGATCGATGAGTGGTTTACCGATGACAGCGAGGAAACTGTCGTCCAGGATTCAAGCATCACGCTCAACGATGAGCTACAGATGTTCTCCGGCGAAACGACGATCCACGCCGAAACTGACGAGCTCCCGCTGGCACTCGAATCGCTATACCCGTTCTTCGGGGTGGTGCGCCAGTCCTTGACGCGCCCGCTGATCAACGAATACGACAGATTCGAGACCGTGCTCGAGCTGCGGCTGAGCGCGGAAGCTTTGGCCGCTCTGCAAGACCTTGTCGTCTCCGCCGTCCAGATGCAGCTCGACAATCTGATCGACTCGCCTCTCGTGGTTCTGAGCGTCGAGCGTCTGGATGTCGAAGTCTGGATGCTGTCCACCACTGGCGCGCTATTCGGCGGTCAACTGAGCGCCGACGCGACGACCGCGGACGGCCCGCTCGAACTCGAGATCGATCTCCGGGTGACATCCATTGATCGCGACGATCTGAACTGAGCCGCCGCGCGCTCAGCGGCGTAGAGTGGACGAATGCCGGCGGCGGCGCACGACGGAGGCGAGACAGTTGGGAGGAGGCGGTGATGCGAACCCTCCTGATCGCTGCAATTGCCGCATTGAGCGCCGCCCTGCTGCTCGCCGCCGCCTGCCGCGACGCGCTCCCCCAAGCTCCGCCTCAGCCTGCTGCCGGCGAACTCTCCGAACTCGACCGGGCCGCGGCCAAGCTGGAGGAGTGGCTCGACCACCTCCGAACCGTCCAACTGCAGATCAGCGCAGTCACCAACATCAACGCAGAAAACGAAGATCGCATGGCGCGGATTTCCGCTACGGCGATGATCACCGATGACCAGTTTTATTTCTCCGTCTACCTGCGTAACCGCGAAACGCCCGACGAGCCCGGCCTGCACTTCGAGACGCTGGCCATGGGCGACAGCTCGTACGCCCGCTGGTACGACGTCGACGGCTGGCTGCACAGCCCACTCACCGACAGTCGCCGCAGCGCCGCTGGGATGATCATCACACCGAGCCAGATCATCACACCGAGCCAGATTGGCAGCGTGCGCTGGGCCGAGCTGGAGAACGTGAGCATCGCTCGCGCCGATCAAGCCGGGCGCCCCGTCTGGCTGGTCGACTACACCGCCGACCGCGCCGAGCTGGCGCGCTTCCCCGGCCTCGTCCGCGCGTTTACGACAGGCGCCATCGGCGTCTCAGTGGCTAGTGACAGGGATCTGCTCTCCGCGACGGCGCGGCTTTGGATCGACCGCGAGAGCGGCGCGCTGCTGCGCATCGAGATCACGCAGCAGCTCAACCTCTACGGCAGCGGACAGGATTTCGCGATCGCCTCCACGATCGAGCTCGTCGCCTGGAATTCGCCGCTGGAAATCCCCGCCCCCGAACCGCTCGTGGATGCCGCCGAATACGCCGCACTGCTCGACTCCAGCCTCTCCTCCAACGCGCCCAACACCAACACCGCGAAAATCCTCCATCGCACTCGCAACGACTGGTTCACGGACGGGCGTGAAGCAAAAGTCCGACAACGAGCCACCGTCACGCTGAACGGCGACGAGCGCCGCGTCTCCAGCGACACGACGATCACCGCCGGCGAAGAAGCGCTGCCGCTTTCGCTGTTCGAACTGAGCGGACCAAGCTGGGTCGGCAGCTCAGGCGGCTCGGGCGCGCAGGTGACGATGCTGTGGTTGAGCCTCAGCCAAACTGAGATCGAGGATTATCAAGACCTCTTGCTCACGATCCTGCAAACGCAGCTGGACGGCCTGCTCGAAGCGCCTCCAACCGTTGAGCGCGTCCTCTACTTCGACTTGAACGCCTGCTTCGAGCCCGACACCGGTCAGCTCTTCAGCGGTGAGATCGAGGCTGCCGCGCTCACCTCGGCGGGCCAACTCGAACTGGAAACCACCGTCAAGATCGGTCCTGCGTCTGCGTATGTCAGCTGCGACCGCTGGGACTGACCGACGCCGCGATACGCTCCCAGCGTCGCTCGAATGGAGCTGCAACGGGAGCGCAATGCGGTTACTCACCCTCGCCCTGGCTCTGCTGCTCGCATTCGCCGCCGCCTGCAGCGATAACCCTCCCGACGCGCCCGTCTCCGACAGCGCCGCCGACAGCCCCGAAGCCATCGTCCAACTCACACGCCAGTGGTCCGCCGATGTCCAATCGATCGAAATGCAGTTCGAGGTCGAGGTGCAACTATTCGGCGATCCCTCGCGCTTTCGGATGACCGTCGCCGCACAGGGCGACGATTCCTACGCGCTGGTCTCGATGCCCGCTCCGGCGGCGGACGAAGGCGGCCCAGTTCGGCTGGAAGTGCTGACGCTGGGCGAGCGCGTCTACACCCGCGAGACCGATGCAGCGCTCTGGGCGGACGTGACCGACGATGAATTCTGGCTGGCCGGCGTCGATCTCGAGCTGCTCGCCGGCAGCACCGCGTTCGACTGGTCCGCGCTCGATGGAGTGGTCGTCGCGCCCGGCGAACATGAGGGGGTTGATGTCTGGATCGTCGAATACGGTTTTGAGCTTTCCGACATCAACGCCGAAGAGGAGGGGCTCGGCGGCGCACTCGGTCCCGCCGCCGAACTGCTGCTCGGCTCGTTCGACTTACCCACCGAACTGATCGGCGTGATTGGTGTGCGCACGCTGATCGCCCGCGACTCCGGCGCGCCGCTGCTCTCCGAAGTCGAGGTTGCGCTCGACGGACCCAGCGGCGTCGACGCCGATCGCGCAGTCGTCGCGACCACCACGCTGACCGCCTGGAACCAGAGTTTCGAGTTCCCTGAGGTCGGCGATGTGGTTGACGCGGTTGACGCCGATCCTCCAAACCGCTGACGGGCGTACCGTTAGTCGCAGATGCGAGAGAGGACGGCGATGCGGCGACTACGAGCGGGGATCTGGATCGGCTCTCTGTTGCTGGCCTGCGCGGCGGCGCTGGCCGCCTGCAGCGACGAGATAGCGGAAGCCCCGCAGGTTGTGGAACGCACGGCGGCGGAGCAGCAGCAGGACGCGCCCGCCGTCCGCGAGGAAGCGGAGGCGGATGAGGCGGACCAGGCAGACAGCGCGTCCGAGCCGCTCTCCCAGCTGGAGACCATCCAGGCGCTGCATGCCGACTGGGCTGCACAGCTGACCTCGTTTGAGATGCAGCTCGATGTGGCGGTCGACGTCGAGGGCTTCGCATTCGAGCAGAGCATTCTGATGCAGGTTGAACTCGAGCCGCTGCAGATGTACGTGCGCACCGAGATCGATCTGGGCGGCCTGTTCGGCGGCCTGATGGGCGACCCGGAGAGCGAAGACGCGGACGGCTACACGGAAGATGGGGAGAGCGAAGACGCGGACGGCTACGCGGAAGATGGGGAGAGCGAAGACGCGGACGGCTACGCGGAAGATGGGGAGAGCGAAGACACGGACGGCTACGCGGAAGATGGGGAGAGCGAAGCGCCGCGTATGGCGATCCGGATGCTGCTGCTCGAAGAGGGCGCCTACTTCTCGCCCAGCGAAGAGGGCTGGCTGGCTGTGCCGACCGATGAGCTGTTCGGCACGGAATTCTCGATGCTCACCGGCGGGCTGTCGGAGGACAGCACCGCCATCATGGCGGCGCAGACCGAGGTCGCGCTGCTCTGCGCCGCCGCCACCGGCGGCAGCGTGACCGAGGGCGAACTCGATGGCGCGCCGGTCTGGATCGTCTCCTGCGATGTCGATATCGAAGCGATGGCGGCATTGCTGGAGGTGTTTGAAGCGCTCGGCCAGGTCCCCGCCGGCGTCCCCGGCATGCCGCTTGATCAAGCGCTCGACCAGCTCGAATCGCTCGCCTACACCGTCCACATCGACCAGCGCAGCGGTGCGCTGCTCGCCTTCGATGCAGCGCTGGCGCTGAGCGGCTTAGGCCTCAGCGAGGACGAAGACAGCGGCCGAACCACCGTCCACACCAGCGGCCGCACCACCGCCTGGAACCAGCCGATTGAATTCCCCACCCCCGAACCGCTGATCGAAGAAGACAGCGGCGGCATCTACGAGTAGCGCGGCGGCGCCTACTTCCCCGGGTACGCCTCCGCCAGCAGCCCGTCGAGGATCGCGTTGAACTCGTCGGGCAGTTCCCAATAGACGGAGTGGCCGCCGGTGGGCACCTCGACGTAGCGCGCGCCAGGGACACGTTCGCTGGCGGCTTTGATCAAGGGAGCGGGGATGATCGCGTCCAGCTCGCCGGCGAGGAAGATCGTGGGCATCGTCAGCGCGGTGAGGTCTTCAACCGCGACCGCGCCCTGGTCGACGCCGAACGTCAACGCCGTGCCGCCCGTTTCCAGCGGCGGGTTGAGCCCGCGCACCTGCTGGTAGAGGAACAGGCCGTTGGGGTTGCGCTCGATGAAATCGGGGCCGACCATCATCGTCTGCCCGCCGCCCTCCGCGTTGCTCTGCGCCTGTTCGACGGCTTTGGCCATCTCGCGCAGCAGCGTCTCGTCCCAGATGCCGAGGAAGGTGTCGGCCATCAGCAGGCCGCGCACGCGGTCGGGGTGATGCACCGAGTAGGGCAGCACCGAGAGGCCGCCCATCGACTGCCCGACCAGCACTGCGTCGGCGATTTCGAGCTGGTCCATCAGCTCTTCAAGGTCGCGCCGGAAGGCAGTGCGCCCTTCGCCGGAGATGTCTTTGCTCTGCCCCCAGCCGCGCACCTCGTAGGTGACGCAGCGGAAGCGCTCGCGGAAGTGCGGGATTTGCTGCCACCAGCTGAGGTGGTTGCCGCCCGCGCCATGGACGAAGACGATCGTTTCGTCGGCCTCGCCGAACACGTCGTAGACGAGGGTTCCGCCGGTCGTTTCGAGCGTGCGAGTCATGCTGGTCTCCCATTCACTGCGGTGAGTCGGAGGCTACCGCCCACGCGCAAGCCGGGAGTCGGGAACAGAGACGGAGACTCGGTCAATCGCCTTCGAGCCCGCCGCGCAGCCTCGGATCCAGCACATCGCGGAGGCCGTCGCCGATGATGTTCAGCGACCAGACGAGCAGTGCGATGCATGCGCCGGGGAAGACCCATAACCACCAGCCGTCGCCGGTGATGATCACCTGCCGCCCCTCGGAGACCAGCCCGCCCCAGGTCGGCTCCGGCGGCCGAATGCCGAGCCCGAGGAAGGAGAGTCCGGCTTCGGCGATGATCGCGAATCCCGCGCCCAACGAGACCTGCACGATCACCGGCTGGAAGGAGTTGGGCAGCACGTAGCGCAGCATGATGCGCAGATTGCCCGCGCCGATCGTGCGCCCCGCCAGCACGTAGTCCTGCTCGCGCACCGAGAGCGCCATCGCGCGCGCAATTCTGGCGATCCAGGGGATGTTGGCGATGCCCACGGCGATGATGATGTTGCCGATATCTCGACCCAGCACGGAGACGAGCGCGAGTGCGAGGATCAGGCCGGGGAAGGCGAGCACGGCGTCCATGATCCGCATCAGCACTTCGTCGACGGCGCCGCGCGCGTAGCCGGCGGCAATCCCGATCGGCAGGCCGAAGACTGCGCCGAAGAGCGAAGCGCCGAAACCGACGGCGAGCGCGAGGCGGGTGGCATGCAGCACGCGGGAGAAGGTGTCGCGCCCGATTTTGTCGGTGCCGAAGGGGTGGTCCCAGTTGGGCGACAGCCAGGAGAGGTAGAAGCCGTTTTCGTCGGTCGCCTGCTCTTCGTAGCCGGGCAGGGGGAAGACATCGATGAAGATCGCGATGATCGCGAATGCGAGCAGGATGAAGAGGGCGGGCTTGACGAGCCGCACACGCAGGAAGCGGCGCATGAAGACGCGGAATTGGTCCCCCGCGCCGCCGCGTTCCTGCAGCGCGCCCGGCTCGGCGGCGGCGGGAGTGGTGGTCGCCGGCTCAGCCATAGCGAATCCTCGGATCGAGGATGCCGTAGGAGATGTCGGTCAGCAGGTTGGCGATCACGATCGCAATCGCAATCACCAGGATCATCGCCTGCACGATTAGCAGGTCGCGCTGCAACGCGGCTTGGACGAGCCAGCGCCCCATGCCGGGGATGTTGAAGATTTGCTCGACGATCACCGCGCCGGCGAAGACGCGCGCCAGCAGCAGCCCGACGATAGTCACGACCGGCAGCAACCCGTTGCGCAGCGCGTGGAGCATGATCACGCGCCGCTCGCGCAGGCCTTTGGCGCGGGCCGTGCGCACGTAGTCCTGGCGCAGCACCTCGAGCATCGAGGAGCGGGTCTGGCGGGCGACGATCGCCGAGAGTACCCAGCCGACCACGATGGTGGGCATGATCAGCGACTTGATGCTCTGCGCCGGATCGTCCCAGATGCGGGCGAAGCCGGCCGCAGGCAGCACATTCCAGGTGACGGTGAAGATCAGGATCAGCATCAGCCCGATCAGGTAATCGGGAATCGAGACGCCGCCGACGCTGAGGATAGTGACTCCGCGATCGCCCATTGAGCTGGGCTTGAGCGCGCTGATCACTCCGGCAGGGACGCCAATCAGCATCCCGACGATGATCCCCAGCACGCCGACATGGAGCGTGTTCTGCAGGCGCTGGACGAGTTCGGGGCCGATCGGGCGGCGAGACAGGGCGGACTGGCCGAAGTCGCCGTCGAGCAGAATGCCGCCCACCCAGTCGCCCAGCTGCTCGTGGAGGGGCTTGTTGAGCCCGAGCTCTTCTTCAATTTCGGCGCGGCGCTCCTCGGAGATTGCCTCGCCCTCGCCGGAGAGCGCGGCGAGCGGATCGCCGGGCAGGATGCGGAAGATGGCGAACGACGCCAGTGCGACGAGGATCAGGACGAAGATCGCCTGTAGCACGCGCACCGATACGTAGGTCCACATGCGCGCCCCGCGTCACTTCCTGCTGCCGGACTGGGAGCGGCTGGCCGGCGCTTGCGGATGCGGCGCTGGCCGCCGCATCCGCAAGGATGCCCTGTCGCCGCCCTGCGCGACTAGGCCTCGTCGCTGTAGAGCCAGCGGGTCTGCCACTTGCCCTCGGCGTTGAACAGCGTCTCGTTGGCGTTCTGGATCACGTTGCGGACGCCGGTGAAGTTCACCCCGTAGAGCATCGTGTAGTAGTGCCCTTCGCCGACCACGATGTCGTTGATCTTGGCGTACAGCGACTTGCGCTGTTCGATGTCCGCGGTCGCGCGGGCGTCGGCGATCAGCTGATCAACATCGGGGTTGAGCGGGTGCGACTCGTCCGAGGGACCGTTCGGGTTGTAGTAGCCGGTCGAGCTGTACGCGAGCGAAGCGAATCCAGTCCGGCTCCGGATAGCGTGACCAAGCCGGTCACGGCCATGTGGTACTCGCCGTTCTCGCAGAGAGCGGGGATGTACTCCACCAGCTCGAGCGGGTTGAACACCACATCGATGCCCAGCACTTCCTTGATCTGCTGGACGTAGATGTTGCCGGCGTCGATCTTGACCTGGTTGATGTAGGTCGTGAAAGAGATGCCGCCGTCGGCGTTGATCTGCTCGGCGGTGAGGCCGGAGGCGGCGAGGTATTCCTGCGCCTTGACCTTGCGCTCGTTGTAGTTGGGGAAGGGCGACCTGCGGGTTGCTGGGCACCTCGTCGTAGACCCACGTGCCGACCGGCCACTGGCCGCCGAGCGCCTGGATCATCAGGTTGTTGTGGACTGCGGCGTTGACGGCCTCGGGGTGCAGCGCATGCATGATCGCGAGCCGCAGGTTGAGGTTGTCCAGCGGCGGCTTGGAGGAGTTCATCATGATGATCTCGCTGATGAACGCACCCTCCATCTTGACGATGCCCCAGTTGGCGTCATCCTCGATCTGAGGAATGAACTGCGGCTCGGGGATGAACATTGTGTCCAGGTCGCCGGCGAGGCCGGTCGCGATCAGCGTTGAGTTCTCGGTGATGATGTTGAATTTCACCGCGTCGAAGTAGGGCAGGTTGGAGCCGGTCTGCGAGCCGAGTTCCGGCCCCATCATCCAGTGGTCGCCGTTGCGCCGGCCCAGCACGTGCGACTGGTCGACACCATTCCTCGAAGGCGTAGGGACCGGTGCCCATCGGGCGGAGTCCGTACTCGTCGCCGAGTTCCTCGGCGGTCGGGATGTGGACGATCGCGCGCCTGGCGCGGTCTCCGAGCAGATGCATGATGGCGGCCGAGGGCTCGTCCATCAGGTAGGTGGCGGTGAGCGCGTCGGGCGTGTCGACGGTGTGGACGATGCTGAAGGTTGTCGCTCGGCGTCGAGCTGGGATCGCGGACGCGCTCCAGGTTGAGGCGCACGTCTTCGGAAGTGAAGGGGTCCCCGTTGTGGAATTGCACGCCCTCTCGCGCAGGTTGAAGGTGATCGTGGTCGGGTCGACGATTTCCCACGACTCGGCCAGCGACAGCTTCCCGTCCTGCACGGCCTGCGGGTCGTGCATCACGAGGTAGTCGTGGAAGAGCTGGAAGAAATAGGCGTCGGTGCCGCTGGTGCCCTTGTGCGGGTCGAGCGACGTGGTGTTGAGGTGCAGGCCGCGTTGATCTGCGGGGCGATGGCGGGGCCGCCGCCGGTGGCCTGTGCGACGGTCGCTTGCTGCTGCTGTTGCTGCTGAGCGGCCTGCTGTTCGGCGGCGGGCTGCTCCTGCTGTTGCTGCTGGACCGCCGTCTGCGTGGCGGTCGCCTGCTGCTGATCGGCGTCGTCATCGTCGTCGCGCAGCCGACCCAGGGCCAGGCCGGCGGCGCCGACGCCGGCGCGGGCCGAGGCTCGCAGCAGCGAGCGGCGGCTCATCTTGTTGCTGCGCATGCGCATCCAATAGTTCTCGCTCGGCATGTTGCTCTCCTTCTCGCCCGGTTCCTGCTGGGCGGTCGCTCGTCGCACGATACCAGACGGGCGGGCAAGGCTAGAGGGAGCGCTGGGGGCGGGTGCGGGCGACCCAGGTCATGCCATTGAGCGATGCGCCGTTGAGCGCGGGGGCTGCGCCGTTGGCGGCTGAGCCTGACCCGTTGGCGGCGGCGGTGATCGGGAAGGCCGGCTCGGCGGCCTTCTGAGATTCTTCGGCGTCGTCGTGCTCGCCGGTGCGGAGGCGTTTCTCGCGCAGGGTGACGACGGCGAGCAGTGCGACCAGGCCGACCCCGGCGGAGATCCAGAAGTTGCCGGTGATGGCGGCGGCGAGGGCTTCAGGCAAAGCGGCGATGATCAGGCCGAACGACTTCCGCGCCGATTTCGGCGAGCAGGCCGGCGCTGGCTTCTTCACTGAGCAGCTGGGTCGGGTCGGCGCGGGCCGCGAGTTCGGCGGGGAGGCGCAGCGGACAGCTCGCCCGCGAGCCGCCCGGTGACCAGCGCGCCGACCAGCGTGACGCCGATGATCGCGCCCATCTCCTCGAAGAACTGCGTCGCCCCGGAGATGGTGCCGAGCATGCTTTGGGGCAGCGCGTTCTGCGCGGCGACCATCAGCGAGGGGTAGAGCAGGCCCAGCCCGGCGCCGAAGAAGATCAGCCGCCAGACGACATCGATTCCACTGGTTTCGGTGTTCAACTGGGTGAGCAGCCAGCCGCCGATCGCGACGATCACGGCGGCGACCACGGCGAGCGCCTTGTAGCGCCCGGTGCGGGAGATGACCTGTCCGGCCAGCGAGGCGGTGATCACCAGCGAGATGATTTCGGTGCTGAGCAGCAGGCCGGAGGTGGTGGGTGAATAGCCGAGTACACCCTGCATGAAGTAGGCGAGAAAGAAGGAGACGCCGAATATGCCGGCGCCGATCACGAGCATGACCAGCGCGGCGACGCGGAAGGTGTGGTTGCGGAAGAGGACCGCCGGGCAGGATCGGCTCGGCGGCTCGGCGCTCGGCGATCACGAACGCGAGCGCGCCCGCGAGGGAGACACCGAATAGGGCGAGCACGGAGAAATCGAGCCAGGCCGTGCCCGTGGAGACGAACCCGAGCGCGAGCATGGCCGGCATCAGCGTCAGCAGCATCGCGCCGATGCCCAGCCAGTCGATGATCGCTTTGCGCGAGGGCGGGCGCAGCCAGGGCATGATCACGGCGATCGCCGCGAAAGCCAGCAGCGCCAGCGGGAGGATCGCCCAGAAGACCCAGCGCCAGCTGAGCGCGTCGACGATTAATCCGCCGAGCAGCGGACCGATCAGCCCGCCGACGCCGAAAACGCCGACGAAGATGCTCATGTATTTGCCGCGCTCGGAGGGCGGGAAGAGGTCGCCGGAGACGGAGAAGGCGTTGCCCATCAACACGCCGCCGCCAATCCCCTGCAGGGCGCGGAAGCCGATCAGCATTTCCATTGAGGTAGCGAAGCCGCAGAGCACCGTTTGCGCCGGCGAAGATCACGAGCCCGCCGAGCAGGAACGGTTTGCGCCCGTAGACATCGGAGAGCCGCCCCGCAATGGCGACGGCGGGCACTGAGGTGGCCATGAAGGCCGATTCCATGAAGGCGATCAGGTCGAGGCGTCCGAGGTCGGCGGCGAGCACCGGAGTGGCGGTGGCGACGATCGAGTGTGGACGGCAGAGAGGAACATGGCCACGACGGCGCTGCCGAGGATCATCATCTGGTGCGGTGCGGCAGCGCAAAGCCAACCGTGGCGGCGGTAGCGTTGGCGTCAGCGGTCGTCTGGGTGGAGTGGCTCATCAAGGCATCTAACCCTCAGAGGCTAACGCGGGGCGTGTGTTCGATCCGATAGCTCTGACAAGCGGCTTACCTACGCTACCCACTCTCGCCCCTCGCCATTCTCGCCTTGATCGGGAATCTCATGGCGTGTCTTGGATGTCGGACGGCGAGATACCCGCGGCAAGCGCGGGTATGACGGAGAGGGCGGCGGAGGTAAGGCTGCTGCGCGCGCGTGTGGAAATCTTTACCCTCTCCGCACCCGAAATCCAATTTGGAGCAATGACCATGACCCTCGCCCGCAGCGAATCGCCCTCGGCGGCGGTGCGCGAACGCCTTGACCATCCGATCATCGACGGCGACTCTCACATTGTGGAGTTCGCCCGACCTACTTTGACTACCTCAAGGATGTGGGCGGCGCGGAGTTGGTGGAGCGCTACCGCAAGTCGAGCGTCAGCGGCGCGTGGGCGCGGATGAGCTGGGACGAGCGGCGTGCGGAGCGTCCGGCGGTGCCGCCCTGGTGGGCGCTGCCGACGCGCAACACGCTGGAATCGCGCGACGGCGATGCTGCCGCGTCTGCTGCACGAGCGGATGGATGAGGTGGGCATGGACTTCGTCGTGCTCTATCCCACGATTGGGCTGGGGTTTCCGCACATCCACGACGATGAGCTGCGGCAGGCCGCCTGCCGCGCCTTCAATCGCTTTACGGCCGACCACTACGGCGAGTTCGCCGATCGCATGACCGTCGCCGCGGTGATTCCGCTGCCACACGCCGGAGGAGGGGCTGGCGGAGTTGGAGCACGCCCAGTCGCTGGGGCTCAAGGTGGCGCAGATTCCGGCTTTCGTGCGCCGCCCGGTGGCCGCCGTAGCCGCGCGCTATCCGGAGCTGGCGCAGCGCGTGACCTGGCTCGATTCGTTCGGGATCGACAGCGAGCACGACTACGATCCGTTCTGGCGGCGCTGCATCGAGCTGGGCTTCGCGGTGGCCTCCCACTCAGCGGGAATGGGCTTTAGCGATCGCGCCTCGATCTCGAACTACATGTACAACCACATGGGCCATTTCGCGGCGGCCGGCGAGGTGTTGTGCAAATCGCTGCTGATGGGCGGCGTGACGACCCGCTTTCCGCAGCTGCGAGTGGCATTGCTGGAGGGCGGGGTGGCGCACGGCGTGCGCCTCTATGCCGACATCATTGGGCGCTGGGAGAAGCGCAGCGTCGAGCAGCTCGAACGGCTGGACCCGGCCAACATCGACCTCGAACTGGCGCAGGACCTGTTCTCGCGCTACGGCGGCGAGCTGACCGAGGGAAAGCTGGACAACCTGGCTCAAACGCTGGGCATGGCGGGGCCGGAGATCGATCCGGCGGTCAAGGACAATTTCGCGGCGATGCAGATCGAGCGCGCAGAGGATTTCTACGATCGCTTCGTGCCCTCGTTCTATTTCGGCTGCGAGGCCGATGACCCGATCACGGCCTGGGCGTTCAACGATCGGGTCAATCCGTTCGGGGCGAAAATTCGGGCGATCATGAGCACCGACTTGGGGCACTGGGATGTGCCCGACATGGCCGAGGCGGTGGCCGAGGCCTACGAACCGGTGGAGGCGGGCATTCTCAGCCCGGAGGACTTCCGCGAGTTCGCGTTCACCAACCAGCTGCGGCTCTACGCCGGTCCCAACCCCGACTTTTTCAAGGGCACGATCGTTGAAGAGGCGGCCGCCGAAGCGCTGGCGAACGGCGCATAGAACAATCGCGCCGCTCCCGGCGTCCTCTCCCTCTCTTCCACGTCATTCTCGCCCCCAACCCGCGGTCCCTGCCCTCTCTCTCTCTGTCATTCCCGCCCCAGCCCACCCGTCATACCCGCGCTTGCCGCGGGTATCTCGCCGCAGGGCTTCGGAGGTGCGCCATGAGATTCCCGCTCGAGGGCGGGAATGACGGAAAAGGGGGCGGGAATGACGGGAAATGGAGCAGGAAGACGAAAGGGGGAAGGTTGGCGCGCAGGTTGGTCGGATTGCGAGGTTGAGTCGGCGGTCTAGTTTGAGGCGAATTGACCGACGTCCTCGTGACCCAGGGCGTTGTTGTCGGGATCGATCAGCTCGTCGGGCAGCGGCAGCGTTTGCAGCCAGGACCAGATATCGGCGATGTCCTCGGGGGGTACGTCCTCGGTCGTCTGACGCGGCATCACGCCGCGCGGCTGGCGGTACTGGCTGAGCACGCCGTGGATATCCAGGCCGGTTTGCGCGATGGTCGGGCCGACGATGCCCTCGCCAGTGTCGCCGTGGCAGACCTGGCAGCCGTTGGCGACGAACAACTCTGCGCCGCGGCTGGGGCTCGCGTTGGCGCGCAGCGCTTCCTCATCGATGTCCTCAATCGGCAGCGGGGCGGCGGCCTCGCAGGTCTGCGGCGCGCGGTCCACGAGCTCCAGCGAGGGGTCGGCCTCCTGGCCTTCCTCGATGCAGTACAGCCCGCTCTTCCAGAGCTCGGCGGTAGCCTCGGTCGATTCCACCCTGCCGGACAGTTCGTGGCGGTCGGCGCCTTTGACGATCGCGAAGCCGACCAGCGCGAACACGCCGGCGGCCAGCAGCGCGAAGACCATCAGCAGTCCGAAAGACTGGGGGATTCCCTGAGTCGGCATCTCTCTCGGCTCACCTCAAGCGGCGCGGCGCATCATCAACCGCGCAACCCGCGCCATATGTTACCCACGCTCCGCGTTAGAGGGAACGCCGCAGCGCGCGCTGCGTTTACTGATTGCTGGGCGCGCTGGGCCGCGTCTTGGCTGCGCCGTAGTCCTGGAACGGACCGTCGCGCCAGTCCAGCGCGGCCTTGAGCCCCTTTTCGCGGGCGATCGCGCCGAACTCGCCGGCGCTGCCGCGGTAGGTCGAGAGCGCCTGGATGTCGGCGCCCACGGACAGCGCGGTGCGGATGCCCATCACCTCGTAGGCGCGGTTGATCCCGCGCTTGCTCATCTGCACCATGTCCGGCGCGATGTTGGCGATGCGCTCGGCGAAGCGCTCCGTCTCCTCGGACAGCTCGTCGACCGCGAAGGAGCGGTTGGCCCAGCCCAGCTCGACCGCCTCCGCGCCGGTCACCGAGTCGCCGGTGTAGGTCAGCTCGCGCGCCTTGCGCATCGACATGTGCCAGGGGTGGTAGAGCACATCGACGGTGGTCATCGCGCGCACCGGCGGGTAGCCGATGATCGCGTCGTCGGCGACAAACATCAGGTCGCACATGCTGGCCAGCTCCGAGCCGCCGGCCAGGCAGTAGCCATGCACCTGCGCGATCACCGGCTTGGTCAGCTCCCAGATTTGCCAGTAGCCGCTGAGCAGATGCTGCGGCCACTGCCCCTGCCCGGGGTGAATCGGTCCCACGCTGGGCAGCCCCGAGCGGATGTCGAGGTAGTCGGACTCGGACAGGTTCGGCACGGGCGTGATGTCGTAGCCGGCCGAGAAGGTGCGCCCCGCGCCGCGGATGATCACCACTCGCACAGCGTTGTCGGCCTCGGCGTCCTTCAGAGCGCTGAACAGCTCCGCGCGCAGGCGGTGGCTGAGCGCGTTCATCTTCTCCGGACGATTGAGCGTGACAATCGCCAGGCGGCCTTTGGTTTCGTAGAGGATGTCTTCAAACTCGGGCATCGGCGTTCTCCGTACGCAGCGGCTCGATCGGGTCGAAACGATGGCAGCAGCTTAGGGCAACGCGCCGCTCGCTTGGGCGGCGCGCCTGATCGCGGCTTGGATCGCCGCCGTATCCGCCGCGCCGGTCAGCCGTTCGCGATAGACGCCCCCGGCGTCGATCAGCAGCAGCTCAGGCAGCCCGTCGACGCGGTAGTGGCGAGTCACGGCGGCCTGCGCATCGATCAGGCCGGGAAAGCCGACGCCGGCCTGGACGAAGGCGCGGGAGGCTGCGCCGGGGGTGTCGTAGACATTGATCGCCAGCACCGCCAGGTCGCCCTGCGAGCCGCCCTGCGCGCGCCACAGCGCATCGAGGCGGTTGAGCAGCTCCCGGTCGCCCGCGCTCCAGGAGGCCCAGAACGCGAGCACGACGGTCTTGCCGCGGTAATCGGAGAGCGAGATCAGCCCCTCGTTCTCCAGCCGCGGCAGGGTGAATTCAGGCGCGCGGCGCTCGACCTGGAGCCGCGCCGCGTTCTCGGCGACGCCGAGCGCTGAGGATGCGCTGATCGTGTCCATCGACACCCAGGAACTGCGCAGCCAACGCCCCGTCTCGGCGGTCTCCCAGTTGAAGAAGCGGCGCTGCGGGGTGAGGATGTTCGTCTCGCCGTCCAGCGCGACGATCAGCGCCAGCTCGATCCAGGGGCCGTCGTCGCGCCGCGCGCGAACGCGCAGCGAGGCGTCGTCGACCGTCAGCGGTGAGGATTGCAGCCAGCGGTCGACGGTCGCATCGGGGTAGGGGAAGTAGCGCTCCACGGGGCAGCGCGGCTCTTTTTCCGCGCCCAGCTGGAGGCAGAGTTCGACGCGCCCGTCGGCGGCTTTGCGCGCGGCGATTCGCGCCTCGACGCTGCCGCTCTGCGCGCCGACCGCGGCCAGCGCGAGCAGCGACGCCAGCACTGCAAACGACACCGCCAGCCCAAGCCGAGCGCGTCGAGACATCTCAGACGGCATTCATTGAGAAGTTGTGGTTGCCGAGAAACGCACCGGCCCCGGCCACGAGCAATGTGAGCAGCAGGCCGACGACGGAGAGCATGATCGTGAGCCGCCGCACGCGCACCAGCTCGGCGCTGTCGCCCGCTGCGCCGGCCGCCGCGGCCTGCCGCGCCAGCTCCAGCTGGCGCGGGCCGAAGACGAACTGGTGCAAGCCGATCACCGCGATCATCGCCGCCCAGAGCCCCATCTTGGTCACGAAGATGATCCCCCAGCGCGCGTCGTAGATCGAGGCGCCGAAGTTTTCCGCCTGGTCCAGGCGCGGATCGATCATCGCCCCGCCGGTGACCACGATGATCACCATCGCGGCAATGCCGATTCGTCCGAAGCGGCGGGTGAAGCCTTCGAGCGCGCTGAGCCAGAACTCACGGTCGCCCGCCGCGCGCAGCGTGGGGATCACGGCGGCGGCGGTGATGATCTGCCCGCCCAGCCAGACTGCCACGCCGATCACGTGCAGCCAGATCAGGATTGAGAGCGCCGTCTCCGACATTGAACTCCCCTGCCCGTGAGGCTATTGCAGGGCCGCCTTAGAGGATGGGGTCCACAATGATCGCCTGGTCGCGCTCGGGCCCGACGCTGACCAGCGCGGCCGGCGCGCCGATCAGCTCTTCGATCCGCCGCACGTAAGTCTGGGCGTTGGCCGGCAGGTCGTCGAAGTTGCGGCAGTGGCTGGTGTCGGTTTGCCAGCCGGGCAGCTCTTCGTAGACGGGCTGCGCGGAGGCTACCGCCGCGCTCGAACTGGGGAACGTGTCCACCCGCCGCCCGTCGACCATGTAGGCGACGCAGACCTTGAGCAGGTCAAACTCATCGAGCACATCGAGCCGTGTCAGCGAGATGCTCTGGCAACCGTTGAGCCGAATCGTGTAGCGCGCCGCCACGCTGTCGAACCAGCCGCAGCGCCGTGGGCGTCCAGTGGTGGTGCCGTATTCGCGCCCGGCCTCGCGCAGGCGGTCGCCCTCGGCGCCCTGCAGCTCGGTCGGCATCGGTCCGTTGCCGACGCGCGTCTGGTAGGCCTTGTAGACGCCGATCACGCGGTCGATGTCGGCCGGCGCGATCCCTGCGCCGATCGCCGCGCCCGCCGCCATCGAAGTGGGCACCGACGAGGTCACGTAGTCGTAGGTGCCGCTGTCCAGATCCAGCAAGCTGCCCTGTGCGCCCTCCAGCAGGATGCGCTGCCCGTCGTGCAGCGCCTGCTGGCAGATCACGCTGGTGTCGGTGACGTAGGGCGCGAGCCGCGCCCAATGGCCGCGGTAGCTCTCGAAAATCTCGTCGAAATCGAGCGGCGGCAGGTCGTAGAGCTTGGTCAGCACCTGGTTTTTGTAGTCGAGCACCATCCGCAGCCGCTCGGCGAAGCCTTCGGGGTCGGCCAGTTCGCTCATGCGGATGCCCCAGCGCGCCACCTTGTCGGTGAAGGCCGGGCCGACACCCTTGCCGGTGGTGCCGACGGCCTGCGCGCCGCGCATCGCTTCGTCGGCGTGGTCGATGATCGGGTGCCAGGGCATGACCAGGTGGGCGCGGTCGGAGACGCGCAGCCGCTCGGTGCTCACCCCCCGCGTCTCCAGCTTGGTGATCTCCTCGATCAGCACGGCGGGGTCGATCACGACGCCGTTGCCGATGATCGAGGTCTTCTCCGGATAGAAGATCCCGGCGGGCACGAGATGCAGGGCGAATTCGCCCATCCGATTGACGATCGTGTGCCCGGCGTTGTTGCCGGCCGAGTAGCGCACCACGATTGAGGCCTTGCGGGCCAGCAGGTCGACGACGCGGCCTTTGCCCTCGTCGCCCCACTGACCGCCGATCACCACCACTGCGGGCATGCGCAGCCTTCCCCTCGACTCCCGATTCGCGCCGCGGGCATCCGATTGGTCCGTTCGGCAAGCGGGTGGGCAACTCGACAGAAGCGCTGCCGAGCGATGCCAGCGGCGATCTTAACACGCCCTGCGCGCCGCGCCGCAGGCTACCTTTCGCGCATGAGCGAGTCTGAGAGCGAGCCGCTGCCCGCGTCGCCGTCGGCGCGCCTGATCGAGCGCAAGATCACGCTCGACGGCGCGGTGCAAGAGTTTCCGCTCGAACGCTGGCTTGTCGCGCCCGAGCTGATCGTCGGCCGCTGGGTCTCCGACGGCGCGCCGCCGTTCGAGGGCTCGGCGGGCTTCACCTCCTGGGGCGTCTGGTGGCCGCAGCGCCCCTACGGGGCGTACCGCATCCACCGCCCCGACGGTTCGCTGCGCCTCTACCGCATCGATGCGCTCGAAGCGGTGCGCTGCGAGGGGGGCGTGATCGAATACCGCGACCTGCTGCTCGATGCGCTGATCCGCCCGGGCGAGGCGGCGCTGATCGAGGACGAGGATGAGGTCGCGGAGGCGGAGCAGGCCAAGCTGCTCAGCAGCGAGCAGCGCTGGCGGATCGCCTGGGTGCGGGGCATGTTCGAGCGCCGCCCGGCGCTGCTCTGCGAGCGGATCGACGCCGCCATCGAGCAGGCCGTCGAAGCCGTGCGCGCCGCAGCCGAACGGTAGACTGCGCAAATGGCGAAGCCATTCATCAAGTGGGCGGGCGGTAAGACGCAGCTGCTGCCGCAGCTGCGCGCAGCCGCGCCTCAGCGCATTGCGACCTACTACGAGCCGTTCCTGGGCGGCGGCGCGCTGTTCTTCGCCCTCCAGCGTGAGGGGCGCTTTGAGCGCGCCGTGCTCTCCGACAGCAACGCAGAGTTGATCGAGGCATATACGCAGGTGCGCGACAGCGTGGACGACCTCGTCGGGGCGCTCGCGGTGCATCAGCGCAAGTACCGGGGAGCACAGGGCGGAGCGGAGTACTACTACCGCATTCGCGCGAAGCGCCCCGCCTGCGCCGTCGGGCGGGCGGCGCGCCTGATCTTCCTGAACAAGACCTGTTTCAACGGGCTCTACCGCGTCAACAGCAGCGGTCAGTTCAATGTCCCGCACGGGAGCTATACCAACCCCACGATCTGCGATGAGGAAGGTCTGCGCGCCGCGTCGGAGGCCTTGCGCGGCGTCGAGTTGCGCTGCGCAGATTTCACCGAAGCGATCGCCACAGCCGAGTCCGGCGATTTCGTCTACTGCGACCCGCCCTACGTGCCGCTCAGCGAAACCGCTAACTTCACCGCCTACACGGCGACCAATTTCAATACCGCCGACCAACAGCGGCTCGCCGCCGCCGCGGCGAGCGCCCGCGAACGGGGCGTGGATGTGCTGCTCTCGAATTCCGGCCACCCCGAGGTGGCGCAACTCTACCGTGATGCTGGCTTCCAGCTCGATACAGTCAACGCTATGCGGGCGATCAACTCCAACGGAGCGGAGCGCGGAGCGGTCCGGGAGTATCTGATTCGCGCCGGCTAGCCGTCCCCGTTCAGCTTCATCTCCGCTTCGAGCGCACGCTCACGCGGAAGGCCGAAATAGAAGCGGAGCCATGTCGTGAGCTCGCCGA
This sequence comes from uncultured Dehalococcoidia bacterium, assembly GCA_958295515.1. Classification (GTDB taxonomy): domain Bacteria; phylum Chloroflexota; class Dehalococcoidia; order Bin125; family Bin125; genus CATQGW01. Next base: position 459,282 of record CATQGW010000001.1, read on the forward strand.
ACTCGATGGCTTTACCCGAACTGCGCACGAACGCTTTGAAGTCGGCCGAGAAGCCGTCGCCATGCACGACGACAATGCCGCGGATCGGCCAGGCTTCGATGTCGGCAATCGTCGCGGGGATCTTCTCCTCCGCCGTGCCGAGCACGCGCTGAAATTTGCACTCGACGCCCAGCATCAATCCGGTGTCCGGCCGAGTGAGGACAACATCGATCCTACGATTGCGCCCCCAAATGCGTTGCCCAAGAGCGACCTGTGTTTCCGCCTCCAGCCCCAAGGCTTTGCCGACGCGAACGACGGCGCGCTCAAGCTGAGCGCCTGACTTGATCTCCATCGCTCATCCTCCCTCCGAGCGCTTCGGAATCAACACGGCGCGGGTAAATTCTAGCACCGTCTCGCCGCGCTGATTCTGCGCTGTGGTGTTCACTGTCACGATCCCCCGATCGGGCTGCGAGCGCGACTCGCGCACATCCGTCACTTCCGTGCGGGCGCTCAGCGTGTCGCCGTGGAAGACTGGCGCGGTGTGCCGCAGGTCCGTCGTGGCGAGGTTGGCGATCGCCTTGCCGCTGACCACCGGCACGGTCATTCCGAAGACCAGCGAATACACGAACGGGCCCGACACCACCCGCTGGCCGAATTGCGTGTCCTCCGCATATTCGAGGTTCGTGTGCAGCGGATGATGGTTCATCGTCAGCATGCAGAACATCAGATCATCGGCCTCGGTCACCGTGCGCGCCGGCCAGTGTTCGATCACCTCGCCCACCTCGAATTGATCGAGCCAGCGGCCAAACAGTTCCTTCGTCGGCATCGTCGCTCTCCCTGTCGCCTAATCGACGCGGTACAGCTCAAGCAGCCGGCGCGCGATCACCAGCCGCTGAATTTCGTTGGTGCCCTCGGCCACCGCCATCAGCGGCGCATCGCGGTAGTAACGCTCAATCGGCAGCTCTTTGGTGTAACCCACGCCGCCGTGTACGCGCATCGATTCGAGCGTGCATTCCAGCGCCACCTCGGTGGCGAACAGCTTGGCCATGCCCACATCGAGGTCCGAGCGCTCGCCGCTGTCTTTCTTGCGCGCAGCGTCGCGCGTCAGCAGCCGCGCCGCGCGGATTTTGGTCGCCATCTCAGCCAGCTTCAGCTGGATCGCCTGATGCTCGGCAATCGGCCGCCCCATCGTCTCGCGCTGCTGCGCGTAGACAATCGCGTGGTCAAACGCCGCCTGCGCGACGCCGGTCGCGCGCGACGCGACATTGATCCGCCCGATCTCCAGCCCGCTGATCATCTGCTGAAAGCCGCGCCCCTCGCCGCCGCCGAGCAGGTTCGCCGCCGGCACGCGGGCATCTTCGAGGAACAGCTCGGCCGTCTCCGGCCCCTTGTAGCCGAGCTTGTCGATCGTCCGCGCAATGGAGAAACCGGGCGTGCCGCGCTCGACCAGAAAAGCCGAAATGCCGCGGTGCCGCGGGTTGGCTCCGGGGTCCGTCTTGGTCATCGCCAGGTAGACATCGCCGCGGTCGCCGTTGGTCACGAACAGCTTGTTGCCGTTGAGCAGGTAGTCGTCGCCGTCGCGCGTCGCGGTGGTGCGGATCGCCTGCGCGTCCGAACCCGCGTTGGGCTCGGTGATCGTGAAGCAGCCCTGCAGTTCGCCCGAGCCCAGCCCGGGCAAGAAGCGCTGCTTCTGCTCGTCGGTGCCGTGCTGCTCGATGATCCAGCCGTCGATCACGTTGGTGTTGATGATCCCCGCCAGCCCCATCCAGCCGCGCGCAATCTCCTCGATCACCGCCGAATAGGTCTCGAACGACAACCCCAACCCGCCGTAGGCCTCCGAGAACGTGATCCCGAAGATGCCCATCTCGCACATGTCGCGGTGGATCGCGGTGGGGAACTCGCCCGCATGCTCCAGCGCGTCAGCTTGCGGGATGACCTGTTCGTCCACCCAGCGCCGCACATTGCGGACGATCTCCACGCCCGCCTCGCCGTCGCCGCTGATGATCTCCCGTACATCGCTCGCTGCCGCCATAGCCGCCCTCCTGGATTTGTCCGCCTCAGTCTACGCGCGAGTAGGCTGAGCGCTCCGGGGAGGAGATGTGGAGGAGATATCGCGATGAACGACGCTCAAGCCCCATACAGCGAGTGGCTGGAGACCGCCGAGGCGGTCGGTCCCACGCTGCGCGAGCACGCCGAGGAGAACGAGCGCCTGCGCCGCCTGGCGCCCGTCGTCGTCGACACGCTGCACGCGCACAACCTCTTCTCCATCTTCAGCCCGACCGAGGTTGGCGGCGCCAACATCGGACCCGATGGTCACCTCGAAACGACCGCGGCGCTGACGGCGCACGACGGCGCGACCGGCTGGTGCGTGATGATCGGCGCGCACGAGTCGGCCTGGCTGGGCTCCCGTCTGTCTGAGGCCGGCCTGGAACGCGCCTTCGGCGCTTCGCGCTGGCCGGTGACTGCCGGCCAGCCGTTCCCCGGCGGCGAGGCGCAGCCCGTTGAGGGCGGCTGGCGGATCAGCGGACGCTGGGGCTGGGGCTCGGGCATCCACCACGCCGACTGGGTGATCGCCCAGGCGGTGCTGGTCGATCCCTCGAACGGCGAGGATGCCAAGTCCTCCCCGCCTGAGCTGATCACCGTCGCCGCGCCGCGCGAACAGGTGGTGGTTGAGGACACCTGGCATGTCTTGGGCATGCGCGGCACGGGCAGCAATCACTATCGACTGGAAGACGAATTCATCGCCGAGTCGCTGCGCCTGCAATCGTTCGAAGCGCCGCCGCTGCGCGGCGACGGATGGGTTGCGCGGCCGACCTTGACGTTCCTCTGCCCCGCCGCCTACGGGATCGGGCTGGGTCTGGCCGAGCGCGCGGTGGAGGAGGTCACGGAGATCGCCGCGAGCCGCGTGCGGCTCGGCGCGCGCGCGCCGCTGGCCGAGCGCGAAATCTTCCAGCGCGAGCTCGGCGAACTGGTCGCCGCCACCCGCGCGATCCGCGGCCACGGTCTGCAACTCTTCCGCGAGCTGGCCGACGCCCCCGTACGCGATGTGTCCGACGCGGTGCGAATGGACGACACCGCCCGCAGCGCCGCAGCCTGGGCGACCCGCACGGCGGAATCGATCATCCGCATCGCGCACCGCGCGGCCGGCGGCGATGCCGTCTTCCTCGATCACCCGCTCCAGCGCTTGCTGCGCGACATCCAGACCGCCAGCCAGCATGTCGTGGTTTCGGACAACGTATTCCAGCGGCTCGGCCGCCACACCCTCGGCCTGCCTGTGCGCCCCGGCCTGTAGAGGTGATCCTGCTCAGAAGGTCCGCTAATCAATACCGCACCGGAAACCGCGCCGCGCCTCCTCAACTTGCCCACCGATCTGGCAATGCGCCGTAGCCGGAGCCTGTTCACACAACTCCGTCATTCCCCCTCCGCCCGCCATACCCCACCCCCCACCCGCTGTATCCCGCCCCCATCCGTCGTTCCCGCGAAAGCGGGAACCTAGGTAATCACCTGGAACGCGCCAAAGGCCCAGCACCCCAGGACGAAGAGCGCAAGTGCAACGCGCAAACGAGTCGGCCGAAGGATCGCCGAGAAAGCGAACCACAGCGGTGCGAAGAGCAGCAGGATGAGCCCGAATCCGCTGAACGCCGTTAGCAGCCCCACGAGCGTGAAGACGATTCCGATCGCGAGCAAATACGACGCCCACCGCTGCCGGGTGAAGATCCGGCGCACGACGGAAGGCCGCCCTGAGTCGGGGCATTCAAGCCCCGGCTCCGGCGGCTCAGTGTTGACGTGTTTATTGTCTGGCACAAGTGGACTCAGATGTGGACGTGTATGAATTGGTCCATTGCAACTCGAGCTTACAGCAAAACGCTGCGTTCGCTTCAACGTGCAGTTCACTCCGCGTGCGTGCGCGTCCGGGAGGCCAGGTATATGAGCATGGAGCTTGCCCGAACTCCACGCCTCAACTCGTGCGTCACCTCACAGTTCGTCCCTGAAAACGGGAGTGGGTGAAGGCGGCGCGCCTGCCCCAACACAGCCCAATATCCTGTAGCGCAACGCGCAGAGTGCAGGAGTGAGGATGCGTCATGAGCCGAATCAGCACGCAGCGGCAGCGTGAGCGGACTGAGTGGTTGGGGCGCGCCGAGGCGATCCACGCTGTCCTCGCCGACCACACCGCCGAATCGATCCGCCTGCGCACGCTTGCGCCCGCCTCCGTCGATGCGCTCGAAGAGAGCGGGATGTTCGCCATCTCCGGTGCTGAGGAGGTGGGCGGCGACGCGCTGCATCCGGCCACGCAAATGGAGGTCTTCGCCGAGCTCACGCGTGCAGATGTCGCGGCCGGCTGGTGCGCGATGATTCAGTCGATGACGACCGGACTGGTCTCCGCCCACCTGTCCGACGACGCGCTCAACGAGGTGTTCGGGCCGTCCTACCCCCGCGTCGCGGGGACGGCCAACCCCGAGGGCGAGGCCCGGCGCTGCGACGGCGGGCAGCGGCTCAACGGCCGTTGGTCCTTCGCCAGCGGTGTCCGCCACTGCAACTGGGTGCTGGCCGGAGCACGCCAGCTCGACAGAGACGGTGAGCCGCTGCTGACCGAGTCGGGCGCGCCGCGCATTCACGCCGTGGTCGCGCCGACCGGCGCGCTGGATCTCGAGGACAGCTGGCATGTGATGGGCCTGCAGGGCACGGGCAGCTCGCACTACCGGATGCACGATGTGTTCGTGCCCGATGCGTTCGCGATGCCGTTCGGCGGACCCAATCCACAGCGCGGATCGGCGTGGTTCGACGTGCCGACGATCACCTTCCTTTGCCCCGGACACGCCGGCGTCCCGCTCGGCGCCGCGCAGCGCGCGCTGGAGCTGCTACGCGACGCTGCGACCCGAACGCGCTTTGGGACGAACACCGCAATCGCCGACCGGGGCGCGTTCCAGCGCGACTTCGGGATCGCCTCGCACCGCTGGGAGGCGGCGCGGGCGCATGCGATCGAGGCGCTGGAGTGGGCGATGGCGAAGCGCGAGGCCGGCGAGCCGATCACTCTGGCGGACGATGCCAGGCTGCGCGGCATGGTGGCCTGGGTGACCGATACCTGCGTGGAGATCGTGCGGTTCGCGCACCACAGCCTCGGCGGCGCAGCGAACTTCGAGGAGCACCCGCTGCAGCAAATCCTGCGCGACATCCAGGCCGCCTCCCAGCACATCTTCGTCGCCGACCTCGCCTACGAACGCAGCGGCGCGGCGTGGCTCGAGCACCCGCCACGTGGCGCGCTGTAGGCGCCCCTCTCCGACTGCTCCGCGCCGATCTATAATGTGGAGAAGTTCGCCGCCTACCCAGATGCGGCAGAGGGGATGTGTGCGATGGCTAGCGTGCTTGACATCGCCGCCTATTTGCTGCGCCTGGCTGACGAAGACGGCACGACCGCCACGCATCTCAAGCTGCAAAAGCTCTGCTATTACGCACAAGGTTACAGCTTGGCGCTGATGTCAGAGCCGCTGTTCAACGAGCCGATCGAAGCTTGGGAGCACGGGCCGGTGGTCCACGCTCTTTGGGACACATACAAGCAGTACGGCTCCCGTCCGATCCCGGTGCCTGCTCAGCACGTCGAGATCGAGCCTTGGCGCGCCCGCGTGCTGGATGAGACACACCAGCGCTTCGGCTGGATGAGTTCGTGGGACTTGCGCAATCAGGCACACAACGAAGCTCCATGGCGGGATGCCTGGGAAACAGGCGTCTACAATGCTGAACTGACGCACGAGTCGCTGCGCGACTTCTTCCGAGCGCAGCTCAGGGGCGCACGTCGCGCCCCGGTTCCTGTTGACCATGATGTGGTGCGCGCGCATCTCGAGCAGGACGATGAGTTGAGAGCGCAGGTTGCACTGGGCCGCGCCGACATCAAAGCCGGGCGGCTGCGTCGATGGGAATAGAGCGGCCGCCGCGCGGCTACGACCTGTATTACTCGAACCGGGCGCGCCACGCACTGCGCCACGATCTCGGCATGCGTCAACTGCTGGACCTGCAAGAGGAGATCGAATCGTTGTTGAACGATCCCACAGAGGAAAATCCCTATGTCACAGGTGCATTCGGTACACACGGCTACCAGCGCTACGACTACGTGATGGTCTGGGGCGAGCTGACGGTCACGTACCAGTTCGTGAACGCTCTTGTCGTTCGGGTTCTGAACATTCGCGTGCTACCGCGTCTGGGGGAGGGACAGGCAGAGGCGGACTGACCGTCGCTAGCGCGCTGCCTCCATCTCCGCAATCTGGGCCGACCACTCCAACATATTCTGCGCCTGCTCCAGCACCGGTTTGTCGATCATCTGGCCGTCCAGCGCTACCGCGCCCAGATTTTGCGCTGCGCCCTGCTCGTAGGCGTCCACTACGCGCTGCGCCCATTCGATGTCCGACTCGGCGGGCGAAAAGACGCGATTGGCGGGGGCGAGCTGATCGGGGTGAATGCAGAACTTGCCGCGGAAACCGATCTCCCGCATCCGCGCCAGCTCGTCCTCGTAACCCTGCGGGTCGGTCAGGTCCGTCCAGGGCGTATCGAGCGGGATGATGCCCGCGGCGTGGGCGGCGTTGATCGCCGTCTGGCGCGCCAGCGCCAGCTCCGCGCCGCCTTTGGTGCGCCGCACGCCGATGCTGACCGCGTAATCCTCGCCGCCTACGCAGATGCCCAGCAGCCGCGGCGACGCGGTGCAGATTTCGTATGCGTTGACCACCGCCGCGGCGTTCTCAATCCAGGAGACAATCGCCGTATGCCCATCGGGCAGCCCGCGCGTGCGCTCGAGCATCGTCAGGTAGTCGTCGAGCCGCTGGATGTCGCGCGGCGACTCCACTTTGGAAACATTGATTCCGTGCAGCCACGGCCCCACCAGCGCGTCCAACTCCTGCTCGATCAGCCCCGTGTCGTAACCGTTGGTGCGGACGAAGACGCCGCGCCCCTTGGCGGGGAAGTCGGGCAGCGTCTCAGCCAGCAGCCGACGCGCTGCCGGCTTGTCGTCCCACGCCACCGAATCCTCGAGGTCGAAGCAGAGCACGTCGGCCGCCGCGTCGCGCGCTTTTTCGATAAACCGCTCGCGGATGCCGGGCACCGAGAGCATGCTGCGCATTACGGTCGTGCTCATGAAGACTCCTCCGATTCTGCTTCTGCGCTCGGAAATGCGTCGATCAAACGCGGCAACGAGGCGGGATCTGTGGTTGCCATTCCACGGAATCCGAGCGCCCGCGCTGCTGCGATCTCGTCGTCGCCCGGCGCGCCATTGAACCAGTACACCGCCGGCAGGTCGTGCGCCGCCGCCGATAGCACCACGTTTGCACCGCTCTGCGCCACCGTCGGCGAATCGGGCGGTATCCCCAGCGCCTCGGCGACCAGCTGGGGATTCCAGGCGATCGAGGTCGTCCGATCCGCCGAGCCGCGCAGGGCGTCCAGCGCTTCCGACATGATCGCCAGCGCGCGGGGCGTCCCGAAGCCGATCGCCATCGCGGTCAGACCGGGGCGAATCTCCGCGCGCTGCTCCAGGTCCTCCAGCAGGCTCTCGAGGTAGCGCAGCTGCTCGATGCTCGACGGCGGCCGCGCGACCACGCCGTAGACGCCGGGTTGCAGCGCCGCCGCCAGATATCCGCGCGCATCGCCGGAGTCGACCGGCGGTGCGGCGATGTAGACCCGCTCGTTGAGGTTAAGCAACTCGCCGACGCGATCCCGCTCCGCCTCGAAATCTGCGGGCTCTGCGGGCGGCAGCGCGACGATCGCGTCCGCCGTCGCTGCGATAGACACCGCGGGCGGTGCGGCGTCGGCGGGCAGCACGAGAATGGCGCGGACGGTGTCCATCGTCAGACCGCCGGCGCGAAGCCGGCGACGAGCTCGCGCAGCTCAGCTTCGCCCTCGAACGGTCCCACCACCGCAGCGGCGAGGTTGCCGGTGCGCACGACGCGCGCCGCCACACGCTGGATGTCTGCCGCCTCTACCATTTCGTAGCCCGCGATCACCTCCTCCACCGACTCGATGAACCCGTTGGCGATCAGCATCCCGCCCGCGCGGTGGCACCAGGAAGAGGCGGCGTCGAGCGAGAGGCGGAACGATCCCACGGCGTGTTCCCGCGCGCGGGACAACTCCTCATCCCCGACCGGCTCGCGCACCAGCCGCTCCAGCTCGTTCAGCACAACCTCAACCGTCTCGATCACGTGCTCCGCCGTCACTCCAGCCGAAATCCCCAGATGTCCCGCGTCGTCGAATCCCGCCGCGTGCGAACCGACCGAGTAGGCCAGCCCGCGCCGCTCGCGCACCTCGAGGAAGAGGCGGCTGCTCATGCCCCGCCCCAGCACCTCGTTGAGCAGCGCCAGCGCGTAGCGATCCGGATCGAGCCGCGCCCCGCTGCGCAGCGCCAGCGCAAGATTGCACTGCTCGATCGGCCGCTGCTCAACGCTGACCGGGTCCTCCGCCAGCGCGCCGTCGGCCGGCGGACGCGGCGGCGTCGACTCGCCCGGCGCCGACGACCAGTGCCGCTCGGCCAGCGTCATCACCTCATCGACCTCCACGTTGCCCGAGACCGAGAGCACGATGTTCTGCGGTCCGTACCAGGTCTCGATGTGTTCGGCGAGATGCTCGCGCGTCACCGCGCCGACCGATTCGAGGTCGCCCGCGATCTCCCAGGCCAGCGGCTGTTCGCCGTAGGAGGCGGCGCTGATCAGCTGCCCGGCGCGCTGCGCCGGCTGATCGTGCGCGCGCCGAATCTCCGAGCAGATCACCGTCCGCTCGCGCTCGATCTCGCGCTCCTCCAGCAGCGAGCGCTGCACGCTGTCGGCCAGCACATCCATCGCCAGCGGCAGGCGGTCGTAGGGCACCCGGTTCCAGAACGCGGTCAACTCGCGCGTCGTGTAGGCGTTCAGCGAGCCGCCCGCGCCCTCAATCGCCGCCGAGATCGCGGTCGGCTCCGGGCGGCGCTCGGTGCCCTTGAACAGCATGTGCTCGAGGTAGTGCGAGAGCCCCAGCGTCGTGCGTGCCTCGTCGCGGCTGCCTACGCCCACGTAGGCCGCGAGCGTGGCGGCCTGCGAATGCGGCACCGGCGTCACCGCCACCCGTAGTCCGTTGCTCAGCTGCGCCACGTTTGTCTGCGGCGTCGCCGCGGGGTGCGATGATGACATTGCATTCCTGATTCGAGTTGAGAGAGACGCCGCATGGCAAGCCGCCGACTGGTCGACGCCCGCTACGAATATAACTGGAACCCGCTGATCGGCAGCCTCGCGGGGGCGCTGCGGGCGCTGGACCGCACCGCGGAGATGGCGGCGATTTCGGCGGTCAGCGGCGCCGCCTTTGCGCTCCCGCCGGTTGAGGAGGGCTTCGCGCCGCGTCCTGCGCCGCTCGATTTGCCCTCCGCGCTCGGCGAGGGGCTCCGCGCGCTGGGCGTCGCCGCCGAGATCACGCAGCGCGATCAGCCGCCCGCCCGCCTCGCCTGGAGTCTGCTCAACCGACGCCTGCGCCGCGACCTCGCGCAGGGACGCCCGATCGTCGCCGCGCGCGCCGGCGTCGATCCCTTCGGCCCCGCCTTCGGCCTGATCGTCGGTTTCGACGACGAGCGCCGCGCCTGGCGGCGCGACGGCCCGATGACCGAGCAGATCGGACCCTGGCTGACCTACGACGAGTTGTGCAGCGCTTCGCCGCTGGTGATTGTTCGGCTGCGCGCGGCGGCGCTGCCCGACCACGCGGCGATCGGGGAAGCGGCGCGTCGCGCCGAGGCGATCGCCGCCGCCACTGCGCGAGCGGAGCTCGGGCGCTGGATTGAAATCCTTGAGGACGGCGAACCGATCGATCCGCAGGGGCACGCGCGGGCGGCGCAGGCGTTCGCGGCGGCGATCGGAGAGGCAGCGGCGTTCTGGCGGGAGTACGACCGCGATGCGCCCGAGTGCGCGCGCGCGCAGGCGCTCGCCGTGGCGCTCTCGCGTTTCGCTACGCTCTTCCCCTACCCGATGGGCGGCGCGCCAAACGCCCGCGGCGTGCGCGCCGCCGGCGCCGCGATCCTGCGCGATGTGTTGGCCCGAATTGCGCATTGATAGACTCGCGGCGGCTGAGTTCCGAGGCGGGAGGACGGCGCAGCGTGGCAGTCCAGGTCAAACTCTTCATGACCCTCATTCCGCTCTCCAAAACCAAGCGCCCCACCTTCGAGGTGGACTGGAGCGACGGCCTCACGGTTAAGGACCTGCTCAACGCCGAGGGCTTCTCCGAGCAGGACCAGGAGGCGATCGCCGCCGTGATCAACAACGTGCAGGCGCAGCACGGCGACCTGCTGAGCGACGGCGACCACGTCGATCTGCTGGTCAACCTGCAGGGAGGCTGCCGTTGAGCGTGCGTCGCGCCGGTCGGGGAAGGGGCGGGCGCCGGGCATGACCCGCTACATCTTCATCACCGGCGGCGTAATCAGCTCGGTCGGCAAGGGCATCGCCACCGCCTCTCTGGCCAAGCTGCTCACCAGCCGCGGCCTGCGCGTCACCGTCCAGAAGCTCGATCCCTACCTCAACGTCGATCCGGGCACGATGTCCCCCTATCAGCACGGCGAGGTCTTCGTCACCGACGACGGCGCGGAGACGGACCTTGACCTCGGCCACTACGAGCGCTTTCTCGACCAGGACCTGACCGGCGCTTCCTCGGTCACGATGGGGCAAATCTCCGCCACGGTGATCGAGCGCGAGCGCAAGGGCGACTACCTCGGCGGCACGATCCAGACCGTTCCCCACGTCACCGACGTGATCAAGGAGCGCGTCCGAGGCCTGGCGATGCGCGCCAACGCCGATGTGCTGATCGTCGAAGTTGGCGGCACCGTCGGCGATATCGAGGGGCAGGCCTTCCTCGAGGCGATCCGCCAGATGCGCTACGAGGAGCCGCCCGACGGCGCGCTCGCGATCCACGTCACCCCGCTCTTCCACCTGCGCGCCACCGACGAGGTGAAGACCAAACCCACCCAGCACTCGGTCCGCACCCTGCGCTCGATGGGCATCCAGCCCGATGTGATCCTGGCCCGCACCGAGGTCGACGTTGATGAGCAGATCCGCGCCAAGATCGCGCTCTTCTGCGATGTCCCCTTCGATGCCGTCATCCCACTGCGCACCGCCGACAGCATCTACCACGTGCCCGAAATCCTCGAAGACGCCGGCCTCACCCAGCTTGCGCTGGAGCGTCTCTCGCTCACCCCTCGCGCGGGCGCCGGACTCGACAGCTGGCGCGAGTGGGTCGGGCGGCTCGACAAGCCGCAGCGTCGCTGCCGCGTCGCCATCGTCGGCAAATACGTTGAACTGCGCGACTCCTATCTCTCCGTCCGCGAAGCCCTGATCCACGCCGGCGTCGAGTGCGGCGCGGCCGTTGAGATCGCCTGGCTGCAATCGGATCAGCTGGACGGCGCGAACCAGGCCGAGATCGCCGCCGCGCTGGCCGATGTCGAGGGCGTGATCGTGCCCGGCGGCTTCGGCGAGCGCGGCGTCGAGGGCGAGGTCAGCGTCGCCCGATACGCCCTCCAGCAGCGCCTCCCCTACCTCGGCCTCTGCCGCGGCATGCAGAACATGGTGATCGCCTTCGCCCGCTCGCGGCTCGGCTGGGAAACCGCCGCCACCACCGAGGCGGATGAAGACACCGATCGCCCGGTGATCGCGCTGCTCGACGAACAGGCCGACGTGACCCATCTGGGCGGCACAATGCGGCTGGGACGCTACCCCTGCCACGTGCAGCCCGGCAGCCTGGCCTGGTCGCTCTACGACGACGCGGTGGTGCTCGAACGCCACCGCCACCGCTGGGAGTTCAACCCCCGCTACCGCGCCCAACTCGAAGCGGCCGGACTGATCGCCTCCGGCGACTCGCCCGAAGGGACGCTGGTCGAGATCGCCGAGGTGCGCGACCACCCCTTCATGCTCGGTACCCAGTTCCACCCCGAGCTGCGCTCGCGGCCGGGCCGCCCCCACCCGCTCTTTCTCGGCTTCATCCGCCGCGTGCTGGATGCGGCCGACGCGCCGCTGCGTGGCGCGGCCGCGTCGGCCGACGCGGAGCCGACGCCGGCCGGCACATCGGCCGCGGCTGAGTAGCCCGAGGCCGCCCACTGTGTCGGAGAACGACATCTTCCGCTTCGTCTTTTCGCTGGCCGTGCTGATCTACGCCGGCGGCGTGCTCGCTCTCAACCTCGCCCTCTCCCGCGCCTGGCGAACCGATGATCCGGTCGAGCGCGATGTGCTCTTCGTCAGCGCCGACCGCGCCCACACCCGCCTGCTGCTGCCGGGCATCATCATCAGCGGCGTGCTCGGCGCGATCTGGGGCATTCGCGCCGACGCCGTCGATCCGGTCGCCACCGGTTGGCTGCTGGCCGTCGAAATTCTCTATCTGCTCGCCCTCTTCATCCTCGTCCCCGGCATGTTCGCCGGCCTGCGCCGTGTGCGGCTGCTCTCCCTCCAGGCGCGTAAAACGGGCGCAATCTCCGACGAACTCGAAGACGCCCTCGCGGACCGCGGACCGCTAACGTTCGCCGTACTGATGCTGGTCCTGCTGCCCGTCCAGGCCGCTCTGATCACCCTGCAACCGTGAACAAACCCGAACAAATCCGATCGCCCGAAGCACTCGACAGGAGCCTGTGATGCGCATCTTCCTCGACACCGGACACCTCGACGAAATCGAGCAGGCCGTCGCTTGGGGCGTCTGCGACGGCGTCACCACCAACCCTTCGCTGCACGCCCGCGCGGTCGCCCGCGAGGGCGCGCAAGGCGGTCGGGCGCTCGAATACCGCGAGCGCATCCTGCGCATCGCTGAGCTGGTCGACGGCCCGATCTCCGCCGAATGCGTCTCTCGCACGGAGGATGAGCTGGTCGCCGAAGCGACCGAGCTCGCCTCCTGGCACGAGCAGGTGGTGGTCAAAATCCCGATCGACGCCGCCGGCCTCGGCGCGATCCGCCGCGTCAGCGAGCAGGGCATTGCGGTCAACACCACGCTGATCTTCTCGCTCACTCAGGCGCTGCTGGCGGCCCGCGCCGGCGCGGCCTACGTCAGCCCCTTCGTGGGGCGGCTCGACGACATCGGGCATGACGGCGTCGAGTTGGTCGAGCAGGTCGTCGCGGTGCTCGACCAGTACCACCTGCCGACCCAGGTGATCGCCGCCAGCCTGCGCGGACCGCAGCATGTCGCGCGCTGCGCGCTGGCCGGCGCGCACATCGCTACCCTGCCCTTCGGGGTGATCGAGCAGATGCTCAAGCATCCGTTGACCGACAAGGGGATCGAGGCATTCCTCACCGACTGGCGCGCCGCCCAGGCCCAGCTCGGCGCCGCCCCCGTCGGCTAAGCGGCGGCGAACGGCGGTTGACCAGCGTGTTACGCGCGACGCCCGCGCACTTGCAGCGATCCGCGCCTGTCGCCTACGATCAGCAGCGGTACTCCGTTCCGCGGGTTCGCTCCATTTCAGCGTTGAGCATCGACCGCGCCAGTTTCAGCCCTCCGCGTTCGCGCGCCGCATCGTTGCGCCGCACGCACCCCTGATGATCGAGGCAGCCGTGACGACCAGCACCATGAACATCACCGATCTCGAATCCTGCACCCGCGAGCAGCTGCTCGGCCGCGCCCGGGAGATGGGCGTGCGCGGGATCAGCGCGCTCAAAAAGCAGGACATCATCCTGCGCATCGTGCAGGCCGCCAGCGAGGCCGAAGGCAGCCAGCTGACCGGCGGCATCCTCGAAGTGGTCGACGACTCCTACGGCTTCCTGCGCGGCGAATCGCTGCTCCCCGCCCCCACCGATGTCTACGTTCCCCAGTCCCACGTGCGGCGCAACGACCTGCGCAGCGGCGACTACGTGGTCGGCTCCGTGCGCCCGCCCAAGACCAACGAGAAGTACTACGGCCTGCGCGAGGTGATGCTGGTCAACAGCGTCGAACCCGAACAGGCCCGCCAGCGCCAGCGCTTTGAAAACTTCACCGCCGTCTTTCCGCACGAAAAATTCGCGCTCGAAACCGACGACCCCACCGAGCTCTCCGGCCGCGTGATCGACCTCGTCGCCCCCATGGGCCGCGGTCAGCGCGGGCTGATCGTCTCCCCGCCCAAGGCCGGCAAAACGATGCTGCTCCAGTCGATCGCCAACGGCATCGCGGTCAACCACCCTGATGTCCACCTGATGGTCGTGCTGATCGGCGAGCGCCCCGAAGAGGTCACCGAGATGAAACGCTCGGTGCGCGGCGAGGTGATCGCCTCGACCTTCGATGAACCCGTCGAAGACCACACCCGCGTCGCCGAGCTGGGCATGGAGCGCGCCAAGCGGCTGATGGAGATGGGCCGCGATGTGGTCATCCTGCTCGACTCGATCACCCGCCTGACGCGCGCCTACAACCTCGAAATGCCCTCCACCGGGCGCACCCTCTCCGGCGGCATCGACCCCGTCGCGCTCTATCCGCCCAAGCGCTTCTTCGGCTCCGCCCGCAAAGCCGAAGAGGGCGGCAGCCTGACGATCATCGCCACCTGCCTGGTCGACACCGGCAGCCGCCTCGACGATGTCGTCTTCGAGGAGTTCAAAGGCACCGGCAACTGGGAAGTGCGGCTCGACCGCAGGCTCGCCGAGCGCCGCATCTACCCCTCGATCGATATCGCCGCCAGCAGCACCCGCCGCGAAGAGCTGCTGCTCTCCGGCGAAGAGCTACAGCGCGTCTGGCTGCTGCGCCGCATGATGTCGGTCCTGGCCGGCTCCGGCGGCAACAGCACCGAACCGACCGAGCGCCTGCTCGACCGCCTCGCCCGCACCAAGTCCAACACCGAGTTCCTCGAAAACCTGACCGCCGCCGAAGCCTGAACCGCCCGGAGCTGATCCATGCCCAACATCGAAACCGTTCTCGGTCCGATCGACGCCGACCAGCTCGGCTTCACTCTCAGCCACGAGCATGTCGCCATGCAGCCCGCCGTCGTCGCCACGCACTACCCGTGGCTGGTCGACCGCGAGGCGATCCGCGAACGCTCGATCCGCGAACTGACCGAAGCCAAAGCCGGCGGCGTCGACTCGCTGATCGAACTCAGCACGCCGGACCTCCAACGCGATGTCGAGCTGATGGCCGAAGTCTCCCGCGCCTCCGGCGTCAACGTCGTCTGCGCCACCGGCCTCTGGCGCGATATCCCGCGCTGGTTCCACAGTAAGACGCCCGACGAAATCGCCGATGTCTTCGTCCGCGAGATCGAAGTCGGCATCGG
This sequence comes from uncultured Dehalococcoidia bacterium, assembly GCA_958295515.1. Lineage (GTDB taxonomy): Bacteria > Chloroflexota > Dehalococcoidia > Bin125 > Bin125 > CATQGW01. The sequence goes on from CATQGW010000001.1 coordinate 474,445, forward strand.
CGAGACCGAAATCAAGGCCGGCGCGATCAAGGTCGCCAACGATGCCGAAGGCGTCACGCCGGAGGCCGAACTCGTGCTCCGCGCCGCCGCGCGCACGCTCAAGCGCACCGGCTGCCCAATCAGCACTCACCACTGGGCTCCGCTCGAAGTTGGACGCCGCCAGGTTGAAATCTTTCAGGAGGAAGACGCGCCGATGGATCGCGTCTGCATCGGCCACTCCGCAGACTCGACCGACGCCGACTACCTCGAGGACCTGCTCCGCGCCGGCGTCTACCTCTCGATGGATCGCTACCCCGGCGTCGAGCCGCGCCCCAACTGGGAGCAGCGCAACGCCACGGTTGAAGAGCTGATCCGGCGCGGCTGGGCCGACAAACTGATGCTCGGCCACGACTACGCCCCCGGCCTGCACCCGCCCGAATCGCCCACCCGCTACCTCTTCCTCAGCACCGTTGCGATCCCCGCCCTGCGCGCCGACGGCGTAGCCGAAGAGACCATCGACCTGATGATGCGCGAGGTCCCGCGCCGCTTCCTCACTGGAGAAGCGAACTGATGGATCACGGCGACGTGCAGACGCTCTGCGAATCCCTGCCCGGCGCCTGGCCCGACACCCCGTGGGAAGACGACCTCGTCTACAAAGTCGGCCCCGGCGAGCGCGGCAAGATCTTCTGCTTCCTCGGCACCGGCGCCAGCCCCGACGGCGCAATCAGCATCAAAGTCGACCCCGAACTCGCGCCGATACTGCACAACCAGTACGAGTGCGTCTCACACCCCTCCTACCTCAGCAAACGCCACTGGATCGCCGTCAACCTCAACGGCGACATGCCCGACGACGAACTCGAAGAGCTGATCGAGGACTCCTACAAACTCGTTTACCAAACCCTCCCAAAACGCCTCCGCCCCGCCTGATCGCATAGCTACCCCTTTTGGGGTATGCACGCCCACCTCCGTCATACCAGCACACCTCCTCCGTCATACCCGCGCTTGTCGCGGGTATCTCGCCGTGACCAGCACAGAGGCCACGCGCGGCCTCCCTCACTTCGCCCTAACCGCAACAGTAGTCGCGCCACCCGGCAGGCACCCACCCGTCAACCCGCGACGATGCGCCTTGCACCAGCGTTTGATGAACGCGGACCCCCCCCCGTTTGCACTCCCACGCGCGGCTCGCGGGGGTTGGTGCGCGTCACCGCGAGATACCCGCGGCAAGCGCGGGTATGACGGAGGCGGGGACGGCGAGTGCGAAGGAGGTAGAGGGCGGGTACGGCGGAGGTGGGGACACAGAGGTCTTCCAGGCGACGGAGTTGCGCAGCCCCCTACCCCACCACCGGCAAATCCACCCGGCTGGGATGCGAGGCGTCGTGCCAGATGCGGTTGCGCGCGACCACCGTGTGCGTGTGACGCCCGAGCGGTTCGCCCGTATTCGGATTCACGTCGAAGCGCGGATAGTTCGAGCTGCTCAGCTCGATCCCGATCCGGTGCTCCTGCGCAAACACGTTGCTGGTCGGGTAGAGCTCGATCGACACCTCCACCACCTGGCCCGGGCGCACCAGCTCCTCACGCTGCGCGCCGCGGCGGAAGCGCAGACGCTTGATGCTGTCGCTCAGACGCAGCGCGTAGCCCTCCGGGTAATCCACGCTGGGCGGGTAGCAGTCGAGCAGCATCGCCGTGAAATCAGTGTCGCGCGCGTCGCTCGAGACCCACAGGGTGACCGTGATTGGGCCCGTGACCTCCAGCTCCGCCTCGAGCGGCTCCGAGCGGAACGAGAGCACATCGCTGCGCGCCGCCGTGGGCAGATACGGCGGCTCCGCGCCCATCACGTCGGGACGCTCGCGCTGATCCGCGCCGCCGGGCGAAATCAGCTCGCGCGAACGCTGGGTGGGCGGCCAGATGCCGTCCTTCAGCGTCGGATCGGGCGCGGCGTACTCGCGCAGCGAGGAGACATTGGCGGAAATCGAGGGCACAGGCTTGCGCGGGTCGAAGTCGTACTGCGAGGGCGCTGCCCCCGGCTCCGCCTTCTCCCGCCGCAGCGATCCGTTGCCGTGCAGATACCAGCGTTGCTCGACCGCTCGCGCCAACGGCCAGTCCGACTCCTCGCGCCACGCGCCGCCGTGATCGAGCCGTCCGGAGGCGATCCGCCGCCCGCTCCCGCCGCCCATCACGAACATCCGCACCGGCGGCGCGTCCGCCCAGCTCGAAGACAACCCTTTGAGGAAGCGGTCGAAAAACTGGAGCCGCAGGTGCGCGACGCTCTCGGCCAGATTGCCGCTGGTCGGCGCGGTCGGCCCGAAATCGACATCGCCCGACCACGAGCGATCCAGCGTCGCCTCGCCGTGCGTCCACGGACCCATCAGCAGGTACTGCGGCGACGACTTGGCTGCGCTGAACGCCGCGAACGACTCCGTCGTGGCGCGCGTGTAGGAGTCGTACCAGCCGCCGCTGTAGACCGTGGGCACATCCGCCGTCTGCTCGATGAAGCGCTCGAAGTTCATGCTCGGCAGCTGCCAGAGCCAGTCCTCTTCGGTTGCCAGCGTGAGCATGTCGATCGCCCAGCGCTCGTAATCCTTGGTCAGCGAGAGCGGCGTGCTTCCCGGCCGCCAGGGCAGACGCGCCAGCCAGCCGCGCAGGTCCACCGCGGCCTGGTCGAGCGCCGCGTAGAGCGCCGGGTTGGCCGCTGCCTCGGGTGAGACGGGCGCGTTCCAGAACGCCCAGGCCAGCCAGCGCAGCTCCAGCGCCCCGCCCTGCCGCAGCGACGAGGTGAGACCGTTGAACGCACCCTGATTGACCCACATCGCCGCGAGATGCGGCGGATTCTGCGTCGCCGCCGCCGACTGCACCCAACCCATGTAGGAGGTGCCGACCGTGCCCACCCGCTCATTCGACCAGGGCTGCGCGGCCAGCCACTCGATCGTGTCGTAGCCGTCCTCGGCCTCGTTCTTGAGTAGATAGAAATCGCCCTCCGAGGCGAAGCGCCCGCGCACATCCTGCATCACCCGCGCGTAGCCGCGCTTCGCCCACCACTCGCCGTCGGCGGCAAACCCCAGCTTGTCGTAGGGCGTGCGCGTCAGCAGTGTGGGCCAGGGCCCCGGCAGCGGCTCGCCGTTGCGCGCCGGCAGATACACATCCGTCGCCAGCCGCACTTCGTCGCGCATCGGGATCGCGCGATTGCGCTGAATGACCACCTCATACTCAACCTGGGACTGCTCGCTCATGACCCGCTCCTCACCGCTGTAGCGGCAAGGGTAGGCGCAAGTGGTCGAACCTAGGCTCCGCGCGCCAGCAGCGGCAGCACCGTCGGCGCTGCCGGCAGACTCGATGACGTCACGTTCACGTGATTGTCCGACGGCGCATCCACCGACGCCCCCATCGCCCGCAGAAACGGCGCAAGCTCGCCCAGTCCCGTCTGCGGCCCCTCCCCCTCCGGCTGGTAGAGCATCGGGATGATCAGCGGCGTAGCCAGCTGGCTCGCAATCTCCGCCGCCAGCTCGGGATCGAGCAGCTCGCCGCCGCCGATCGGCAGCAGGCAGACATTGGCGCGCTGTAGCTCCTCCAGCGCCGCCGCTGAGGGCATCCCTCGCAGATCGCCTAGATGCGCCACGATCACGTTGTCGATCGTGATCACAAACGCCACATTGCGCCCACCCTCGGGCCCCGGCGTGGGCACGCCGGTGGCCAACACTCGCTTGACCTCGTATTCGCCCGGCGCGTTGAGCGGGCGGCGCAGCCCCGATGTCTCGATCGTCACCCCGTCGAACCAGGCGTGCCGCTCGGCCGGGTTGGAGATGGTCACGATGTCGGCCGCGGGGCGGTTGAGCCGAAAGCCGCTCTCCGGCGGGCAAGGGTCGTTGACGACCGAGGCCTCGCGCCCGCGCAGGCGGAAGGCGGCGTGTCCGTACCAGGCGATGTCCATAGCCGCTCCGCTCGCCGCGCCGCTCTTCGACTGTAGGCGCGCCTGGTGTTCTGAGGCTATTGCGCCATTGGCAATTCGTCGCCGGACGCCGCGCGGTGGTGGGTCAGCGCGATTGCCGCGTTTTGGCCGTGCGAGCCGTAGGCCGTGACGACGGCGCCCACCACGCGGTCGCTGCGGACGCGCGTCGTGATGTCCAGATTGCAAGCCGGATCAACTTCGCTCAATGTCGCGTGCGGCGGGATCGTCCCCTCCGACAGACAGATCGCCGCCGCGACCGCGCTGAGCGCGCCGCTCGCGCCGATCGTGTAACCCACCGACGGCGAAACGGCAGTCACATACATGTCGCGGATCCGCGAGCCGAGCGCGCGCTCGAGCAGATCCGTCTCCCGCTCGTCGCCGGCCGGCGTGCCTACGCCAGCCGCGAACACTACATCCACCATCTGCGGGCTGAGCTCGGCGCGCCGCAGAGCGTCGTTCAGCGCCCGCCGCGCCACCTCGATATCGGTCGGCGGTTGGCCGTCGCCGGGCGGACCGCCGGTCTGCGCCTCGCCGGCGAGCTCGGCGTAGATGCGCGCCCCGCGCTGCACCGCCAGCTGGCGATCTTCCAGCAGCAGCGCCGCTGCGCCCTCGCCCAACACGATCCCGCGCCGCCGCGCGTCGAACGGGCGCTGCGCCTCAACCTCCGCGCCCGGATCCAGCAGCCCCGTCTGCTCCCAGGCGCCCCAGACATCGGGCGTCAGCGGCGCTTCCGCCCCCACGGCGATCGCCGCGCGCACGACCCCGCTGCGAATCATCCCCGCCGCCTGCGCAATCGCCGCCAGCCCCGACGCGCCGCCGGCGCTGATCGTGAACGTCGGTCCCGCCACATTCAGCCCGATCGTCGCCGAGGCCAGCCCCGAGCTCAGCGCCGCCCAGCCTTCCCCGCCGCCCGGATGCGCCGTGCCGGTCAGCGCCGCCACTGCGAACGCATTCTCCTGATGAAACGCGATCCGCGCGTCGCCGACCGCCTGAATCGCCGCGTCCAACCCCATCCGCCCGGCCCGATCCATCCGTTCCAGCAGCCACTCGGGCACGCCGGCCGGTCCCGCATAGCCGTGGATGATCCCCGCCGCGGCGGGGCGCGGCATCCCGCCCAGCGGCCCGCTCGCCACCCGCCCATCGAGCAGTGCCTGCCAGAAATCGGGCGCGGTGGGCCCCGCCGCGGTGACCGCCCCCACGCCGCTGATCACGACGCGGCGCGGCTCCAAATCATCCTGTTGAGTCACCACGGCTCACCGCCCAATCGGGTGTCGAAGACTATGCACAGCGGGCGCATCCCGTGGGCCGGGTCGTTTGCCGCGTTGGGAGAGCGCTGATAGGATTGCCCAGTTAGCACTCTCACAGGGAGAGTGCCAGCGGGTCCTCCGCACTCGATAGAGCGAACGGAATTCTCGGCGATGGCGCTTTCCGATCGCCGCGAGAGCATTCTGCAAATCGTCATTCAGGACTACATCGAGACGGCGACGCCGGTCGCCTCGCGCCATGTCGTTGAGCGCTACGCGCTGCCCACCTCAGCCGCCACGATACGGCATGAGATGCAGCTGCTCGAGAGCGAGGGCTACCTCACCCACCCCCATACCTCGGCCGGGCGCATCCCCTCCAACCGCGGCTACCGCCACTTCGTGCAGTCGCTGATGGGACACGCCGAGCTGGGCGTCGCCGAGCAGGCCACCGTGCGCCATCAGTTCTTCCAGGCCGCACCCGCGGTCGACGAATGGGCCGACCTCGCCGCCACCGTGCTGGCGCAGTCGCTGGGACTGCTGGCGATCGTCGCGCCCCCCCAGCCGCAGCGCCTGCGCGTGCGCCAGCTCGAACTGATCAGCCTCAACGACCTGCTCGCGTTGATGATCGTGGTCGTCCAGGAAGCGCGGGTGATTCGCCAGCTCACGCCGCTGCCCGCGCCCTGCCCGCCCGAACAGCTCGACGCGCTCGCCCATCGGCTCAACATCGATGTCAGCGGCCAGGATGCCGACGCGGTGCGCAACTTCCCCGCCGCCGACGCCGACGAACAGGCCGTGCTCGACACGCTCGCGCGGGTGCTCGACCGCGATATCGAGCGCTCCGGCGCGGCCAGCATCGCCGGCCTCGGCGGCGTCGTCAGCCAGCCCGAATTCCATGCCGAACCGGAGCGCTCGCTACAGATGATCGAGCTTGTCGACCGCCAGACGATCACCCAGTTCGTGCCCCACGCCACGCTCCAGGCGGGCGGGCTGCGCGTGCTGATCGGCGACGACAACCCTTCCGACTTCCTGCACGACTGCTCGCTCGTCGTTGCCCCCTACGGCGCCGAGTACGGGCGCTCGGGCTACGTCGCGATCATCGGACCCACTCGAATGAACTACTCCCGCTCCGTCGCCGCCGCGCGCTTCCACAGCGCGCTGCTGCAGGAGATGATGGACACCGTGTACGGCGGCAGCGCATGATCAGCGATCCCCACGACGAACCGCTGCGCGACGAAGCGCCGCCCGACGCGGTTGAGCCGCCCGAAGCGAGGGACGCTTCCGAGCTCGAGCAGCTGCGCGAAGAGGCCGCTCGCAACCGCGCCGGCTGGCAGCGCGCCCAGGCCGACTACGAAAATCTCAAGCGCCGCAGCGCGGAGGATGTGCGCCGCCGTGTCGAGCGCAGCCAGAGCGCGATCTTCGACTCGCTGGTCGATCTCGCCGACGACTTCCGCCGCGCGATCGAGAATGAGACGAGCGGCGACGCCCCTCTGCCCGAGGGCGTCCAGCTGATCGAACGCAAGCTGATCGGCCTGCTCGAGCGCAACAACGTCTATCCGATCGCTGCCGTCGGCGTGCCCTTCGACACCAACTACCACGAGGCGATGGGTTCGCTGCCCGGCCCTCATGACCAGGTCGTCGCCGAAGTGAGCCGCGGCTGGCTGATCGGCGATCGCGTGCTGCGCGCCAGCAAAGTCATGGTGGGCGCCGACCCGCCGAACGAACAGACAGTAGACGCCGCGTCCAAAGGACCCGAAGCGGACGCGGCTGAAGGAGATGAACCATGTCGCGAGTGATCGGCATCGACCTCGGCACCACCAACTCCGTGGTCGCCGTCATGGAGGGCGGCGAGCCCACCGTGATCCCCAACGCCGAGGGCAACCGCACCACCCCCTCCGTGGTCGCCCTCAGCAGGACCGGCGAGCGCCTGGTCGGCACCGCCGCCAAGCGCCAGGCCGTCACCAACCCGCAGAACACCGTCTTCAGCGTCAAGCGCCTGATGGGCCGCCGCTACGACGATCCCGTCGTCCGCAACGCCGGCCAGATGCTGCCCTACGCGGTCGAAAAGGCCGACAACGGCGACGCCTGGGTGCGCATGGGCGACAAGGCCTACGGCCCGCCCGAGGTCGCCGCGATGGTGCTGCAGAAGCTCAAGGCCGACGCCGAGGCTTACCTCGGCGAGTCCATCGCCGAGGCCGTGATCACCGTCCCCGCCTACTTCGACGACAGCCAGCGCAACGCGACCAAGGACGCCGGGCGGATCGCCGGCCTCAACGTCCTGCGAATCATCAACGAGCCCACCGCCGCCTCGCTCGCCTACGGCCTCGAAAAGCAGGATGACCACTACATCGCCGTCTACGACCTCGGCGGCGGCACCTTTGATATCTCGATCCTCGAACTCGGCGAGGGCACCTTCCAGGTGCGCTCGACCAACGGCGACACCTTCCTCGGCGGCGACGACTTCGACCAGCGCGTGATGAACCACCTGGTCAAGGTCTTCCGCCAGGAGCAGGCCATCGACCTCTCCCAGGACCCGCAGGCGATGCAGCGCCTCAAGGAGGCCGCCGAGCACGCCAAGGTTGAGCTCTCCACCACCCAATCGACCGAAATCAACCTGCCCTACATCACCGCCGACGCCTCCGGGCCCAAGCACTTCACCCACACCCTGACCCGCTCGCAGCTCGAACAGCTCGTCGTCGAACTCGTCGAGGGCACGCTCGAACCCTGCCGCAACGCGCTCGAAGACGCCGGCATCAGCCGCGACCAGATCGACGAGGTCGTGCTCGTCGGCGGCCAGACCCGCATGCCGCTCGTCCAGCAGAAAGTGCAGGACTTCTTCGGCAAAGAGCCGCACCGCGGCGTCAACCCCGATGAGGTCGTCGCGCTCGGCGCCGCGATCCAGGCCGGCGTGCTGCGCGGCGAGGTCAAGGATGTGCTGCTGCTCGATGTCACCCCGCTGACGCTGGGCATCGAGACGCTGGGCGGTGTCAGCACCCCGCTGATCCCCCGCAACACCACGATCCCCACCAGCAAGAGCCAGACCTTCTCCACCGCAGCCGACGGGCAGCAGCAGGTCGAAATCCATGTGCTGCAGGGCGAGCGCGAGATGGCCGGCGGCAACAAGTCGCTCGGACGCTTCATCCTCGACGGCATCCTGCCCGCCCCGCGCGGCATGCCGCAGATCGAAGTCTCCTTCGACATCGACGCCAACGGCATCCTCAACGTCGCCGCCCAGGACAAGGGCACCGGCAAGGAGCAGCGGATCACGATCCAGGCCGCCTCCGGCCTCAGCGACGCCGAAATCGAGCAGATGCAGCGCGACGCCGAAGAGCACGCCGACGAGGACCGCAAGCGCCGCGAGGCCGCCGAAATCCGCAACCGCGCCGACACCGCCGCCTACGAAGCCGACAAGCTTCTGCGCGACCAGGAGGACAAGCTCGACGACGACCTGAAGTCCGAGCTGGAGTCGAAGATCGCCGCGCTGCGCTCCGCGCTCGAAGCCGAGAGCGACGAAACCGCGCCGATCGAGTCCGCCCTCGAAGAGCTCAACGCCGCGCTGATGAAAGTCGGCGAGCGCACCTACGCCGCCCAACAGGAGCAGCAGACCGCCGGCGCCGCGGCCGGCGGGCCCGAACCCGATCTCGACGACGACACCGTCGAAGGCGAGTTCCGCGAGGTCTAACGGCTACCCTCGCGCCAGACCCCGCGCGCCAGCCCCGCAGGCAACTCGATGACGCAAGCGCCCAGCAACGACTTCTACGAAATCCTCGGCGTTGAGCGCAGCGCCTCTCAGGAGGACATCCGCCGCGCCTTCCGACGCCTGGCGATGGAGCACCACCCCGACCGCAACCCGGACCCCGACGCGGAGGCGACCTTCAAGCGAATCGCCGCCGCCTACGAGGTGCTCTCCGACGCCGAAAAGCGCGCCAAGTACGACCGCTACGGCAACACCGCCGAATTCGCCGCCAACGCCGGCTTCGAGGGCTTTGACTTCGGCGGCTTCGGCGACATCTTCGACGCCTTCTTCGGCGGCCGCCGCGCCGCCGGACCGGTGCGCGGCGGCGACCTTCGCCTCGAACTCGAACTCGAATTCACCGACGCCATCTTCGGCGCGGAGCGCGAGGTCCGCGCCTCGCGCCTCGAACACTGCTCGATCTGCGGCGGCAGCGGCGCCGAGCCCGGCACCCAGCGCGTGCCCTGCGCCGCCTGCGACGGCGCCGGCGAGGTGCGCCGCGTCCAGCGCAATGTCTTCGGACGCTTCGTCAACGTCGCGCCCTGCGAAGCCTGCGAAGGCGAGGGCACCACCATCCAGCACCCCTGCAACGGCTGCGGCGGGATCGGGCGCGAGCAGCGCAACCGACGGCTCAAAGTCAAAATCCCCGCCGGCGTCGACCACGGCGCGCAGATGCGGCTCAGCGGCGAGGGCGACGCCGGCCTGCGCGGCGGCCCCGCCGGCAACCTCTACGTCGACCTCCGCGTCAAACAGCACGACATCTTCCAGCGCGACGGCGACGACCTCGTGCTGCCGCTCAACCTCAACGTCGCCCAGGCCGCGCTGGGCGGCGACATCGAGATTCCGCTGATCGACGGCGCGGAGGAGAGCGTCGAAGTGCCCCCCGGTACCCAGCACGGCCACATCTTCCGCCTGCGCGGCAAGGGCGTCCCCCACCTGCGCGGGCGCGGGCGCGGCGACCTCCGCGTGCAGGTGGGCCTGCGCGTGCCCGCCAAGCTGACCGAAGAACAGCGCGCGCTCTTCGAGCAGCTCGGCGAACTGCTCGACAACGACCAGCCCGGCCAAAACCGCGACGGCGTCTTCTCCCGCATCAAAGGCGCGTTCAGCGCCTGACCGCCCACAATCGCGTGAAACTGCTGCGCGCCGCCCTCGCCGTAGACGCCGCAGGCGTCGAGCGCGCCATCGCCGCCTTCGAGCTGGCCGGCGTCTTCGACTCCGCCGTCGAGTGGGAGGTCGGCGAGCCGGTCGAGGAGCCGTCCTGGGGCCAACCCGCCCCGCTGCCCGAACGCGCCGAAGTCGCCGCCTACCTCGCCCCGCAGCGCTGGCAGGAAATCTCCGCCGATCTCGCCGCCGCGCTCGCGCGCCTCTGGCCGCCCAACGCCGCGCCCGACATCGCCGTGCGCGAAATCCCTCAGCGCGACTGGCGCACCGCCTGGCACGAGCACTTCGACCTCGTGCGCATCCCCGCCGCCCGAACCATCGTCATCCGCCCCCCGCATCTCGCCTACGAGCCTTCGGGAGGCGAACTGGTCATCGACCTCGCGCCCGGCCTGGCCTTCGGCACCGGCCAGCACCAGAGCACCCGCCTCGCCCTCGCGCTGCTCGCCGACGCGCTTGCCGACGCGCAGCCGCCGCAGGTGCTGGATCTCGGTACCGGCAGCGGCATCCTCGCCGTCGCCGCCGCGAAACTGGGCGCGCCCGCAGTCACCGCCGTAGACATCGACCCGCTCGCCGTAGACGCCGCCCGCGACACGGCGCGCCGCAACCGGGTCGCCGATCGCATCACCATCCAACGCGGCAGCATCCCGGCAAGCCGGCGCTACGACCTGATCCTCGCCAACCTCACCGCCGATCTGTTACAGAACTTGGCCTCCGAGCTCGCCGCCGCCGCATCCCCCGGCGGCCGCCTGGTCGCCGCCGGCTTCCTCACCTCGCGCCGCGCCGAAGTCGCCGCCGCTCTCGAGTCCGCCGGCTTCCAAATGCTCAACACCCGCACCGAGGACGAGTGGTGCGCCCTGACCGCCGCGAAAATCCCGCCGCGGCACGACAGAAATCTGTGCTAGCTTCCCCGGAAATCGCCGCGCGGTTGCAAACAACGGAGGTTGTCGTGTCCACTCAGCAACCAGAGACCATCCGCCGCCGAATCTGGACCAGCCGCTACCAGAACAAGTCCCTGCGCGAAGGCTTCGAATCAGGCCGGCTCGCCACCATTGGCATCACCCAACGGCCCTACCGCCAGAGCATCAAGCAGACCGGCTTTCGCCACCGCCTCTACAAGCCGCTCGCCCCGCAGTTCGGACTGCCGCTCGATTTGCAGCCCAGCAGCCCCGATGACCGCCGCCAATACCTCGCCAGGTTCCTGCCTCAGATCGCCGCGCTCGACCCGGAACAAGTCTACTCAGACCTCTGCGAGCTCGCCGACGAGCTGCTCCCCGGCTCGACCGAGATCGCGCTCCTTGACTTCGTTGACCTCCATGACCCCAACGATTACAGCCACCGCGTACTCGTCGGAGCCTGGCTCAGCATCGGCCTGGGCATCCGCGTCGAAGAATACCGCGACGAGCGCTGAGCCGACTCACAGACGGAGGGTCCCGGCTATATCTTCCCCGAGCCCGGCCAGATGTCGATTGCCCGAGCGGCGAGACGCGTCGCGCGCTTGCGAATCTCTCGATCTGTCCAGTCATCGAGCTTGCGGTCCCCGCCGCCCCGCACCAAGTCGCGATTCAATGCGAGCTTGTGAGGATCTTCATTGAGATACGCACCGCTCTTGGTGACCCAAGGTTCGTTTGACAGCCTCGAATTGAGACGGTTGGCCAACAGCGTCAGATTGCCGAATGACTGGATCAGCTCTGGACTACCGCCGTGGGCATGTATGCCAGGTGCCGTATATCCCGCGGCATTAGAGTCTTGGGGCATCACATGCTCGATGGTCAAGCCCCTCAGTTTGTACAGATCGGCAGGCTTGGCCTTCCATTGACTCCCTCGGAAGCTGCACTCGATCGCTTCAAGAACCATGCGGCGGCGGCGTGGCGTAAGCTTGTTCGGCGACGCGAAGGCACCGCGGAATTCGCGGTCCGTCGGCCATCGATGGGAATCGTACTTCTGTCGCCGTAGATATCCGATGATGATGTCGTCAGGCGACCGGCGGACGCGCGGCCCCTTGAGTCGTTCGAGCAATTCTCGACAGACATCTCCATAGGCGCGCGTGGGCAAGCCGCAAACGAGCCGCCGAACGAGGTAGCTTTCCAGCGCATGTAGCGCCCGCCGGCGCTGCGCCACAGTTATTTTGCGGTCCGCGCCCCACAGCCAAAGGATCAAGGGCGTCAGTGCGTCTCCCCTCATGGTGCGCCAGCGCCGGAAAAAGTCTCCGAACTCCGGTGAAACGTCGCCGCGATGAAACTGCCGATAGTGACCTGCATAATGGCCAAGCTCTTCTGCCACCGCCTCCACGTTGCCTTTCCGCGTCTGCATGATATGGGTGCGAATGTCCGCGAACACCTTCGTTAACGAGGTGTCTGTCTCACCCGTTTCCATCATCAGCCAGTGATAGAGGAATGAGTCGATATGGGACTTTCGCATCCTGCCGGATCCAATCAACCCGTCCCACCACTGGCCTTCAAGCCGTTTCAGATGTTGGTTGTAGATCGTCTTCGATCGTGATCCTTGTTCCGTTGCGGCGCGCTGAATAAAATTCTTCAGCAGATCGAACGTCCCGAGTGGCGTTCCTCTGGCATTCAGCGTTTCGAAGATCAGCTGCGCATCGTCGGTCGCGGCCAGCTTGATCACCACGACTTGCAGCAGTCCCATGATGGCATCGCCTAAAGCGGCTGCCCGCTTTGCCTCTGCTCCCGGCTCAACGGCGATCCATTCGTCAATCTTGCCTCTGAAGTGCGTATGTGCCTGAGTGACCCGTGAATCAGAGTGCGCGTCAGTCGACAGTTCATCTCGCATCGCGTGAATGAACGCGTCGAGATCTTGTTCGTCCGAGGGCCACGCTTTCAGGTCGTATCGCGATTCTCCGGCATCCTGGCCTACATTGGTGACGAGTGCGCTGAGCTGTCGATGGACGTTGGTTTGCCGTTCCACGCAGGCATGCGCGGCATCAAGTACCAGCTGAAGCGTGATGAGGCGCTGCTGACCATCAACGATGTCGAGTACCTCCAAGGAGCCGAGTGTCTCACGCGGCGTCACGACGATCGCGCCCATGAAATGAGGCGTGGCCCCCTCGATCGCGACGCCGCCCAGCACCCGTTCTGCGAGCGTCTGGATGTCGTCCCAGAGCGGTTCCCACTGGTCCTCTTCATTCCACACGTATTTGCGCTGGTATTCGGGTACGGCGAACTGCACCGGTTGCGCGAACAGCTTGTGGAGCGTGAATGTGTCCGCATCCATGCGACTGGCGGTCGGCTGAGTCGTCATCCGTGCGGACCTTTTCCGTCACATTCCCGCTGTAGCCCGGCATGCTACCAAGCCGGCGACGCTCCCCCGTCGATGTTGATGGCGCAGCCGGTGATGAACGAGGCCGCCTCCGAGGCCAGGAAAATCAGTACGTTCGCGGCCTCCTCCGATGTGCCGATCCGCCTCACCGGAATCCCCTCGCCCACCGACTCCAGAAACTCCTCGTAGCTCGCGTCGGGCATGCGCGCCTCGTGGAAGCCGTGCCACTGCGCGCTGTCGACCGAGCCGATGCAGGCCGCGTTGACCAGAATCTGGTCCTTGGCAACCTCCTTGCTCAGCGCTTTGGTCATCGCCAGACCCGCCGCGCGGCTGGCCGCCGTCGGCATTGAGCCTGCGCCCGGCGTCTTGCAGCCGATGTTCAGCAGATTCACGATCCGCCCGCCGCCGCGCTCGCGCATCGAGGGGATGCACAGCTTCGACAGCCGAATCGCGCCGTAGAGCTTCAAATCCAGATCCACTGCCCAGGTCTCGATCTCATGGCTCTCAATCAGCCCCGACGACGATTGCCCCGCGTTGTTGATCAGAATGTCCACCCCGCCGTAGCGGGCGATCGTCTCGCCGATCAGCTGCTGGCAGTCTTCGTCGGAAGTGACATCCATCGACACGACGAGCGGATCCGCGCCGACCTGTCGGATCAGTTCGGCCGCCTCCTCCAGCGGCTCCGGGCGGCGCGCGCCGATCACGACCTGCGCGCCCTCGCGCGCCAGCCCCACCGCCGTCGCGCGGCCGATCCCCTCGCTGCCTCCCGTGATGATCGCGACTTTGCCTTCGAGTCCCAGGTCCATGGCGGCCTCCTTTGCTGGCGGCAGGATAGTGGTGCGCGCCGCCAACCCTGCGCCCGCGCTGTACCCTGCGCGGCGATGACCACCCCGGCCGAGCTTGAGCGGCAGCGCGAGCGCGACGAAGGCGCGCGCTCGGCGGTGTCCCGCTACTTCGTCGACGACCCCGACGCGCTCGAAGGCGATCAGCTGATCATCCGCGGCTCAACCGCGCGGCGGCTCAACCGCGTCATGCGGGTGCGCCGCGGCGACGCGATCGAGGTCATCCACCCGCCGAGCGAGCGGCTCTACGACCTGCGCATCGAGCGCGTCACTCGCGAGACCGTGGAAGGGCGGATCGAGCGCAGCCGCCCGTTGGCCGCGCCCGCCACGCCGCGAATCACGATCTGCCCCGCGCTGATCCGCCCGCAGCGCTTCGATTTCATGGTCGAGAAGGTCACCGAGCTGGGCGTCGCCGCAATCCAGCCGATTTTGACCGAGCGCTCGGTGATCCGCGCCGAGGGCGTCCAGCGCCTGGCGCGCTGGCGGCGGCTGGCGACCGAAGCCTCCGAACAGTGCGGCCGCCAGACGCGCCCCGAGGTCCACCCGCCGCACGATTTCGCCGGCGTCGCCGCCGCGCCGATCGCCGCCGACACGGTGCGCATCCTGGCCTCCGCCGTCGAGCCGGAATCGCGCGTCGCGCAGCTCTTCGAGAATCCCCAGCTGCCTGCCGATGTACACATCCTGGTCGGCCCCGAAGGCGGCCTCAGCCCCCAGGAAGCCCGCCTCGCCCGCGCCAACGGTTGGCAGTCCATCACCCTCGGCCCCCGCCCGCTGCGCGCCGAAACCGCCTCGATCGTCGCCGTCGCCCTGGTCAGCGAATCCATCGCCGCCCACCGCGGCTGATTTCCTTCCTCCATCACACCCGCGCCCACCACCCCGCCACACCCGCGCTTGCCATCCCGTCATACCCCGCGCTTGCTAACCCCGTCATACCCGCGCTTGCCGCGGGTATCTCGCCGTGCCGCCCCAAGCCTCCGTCATTCCCGCCCCCGAGCGGGAATCTCCCCGTCCGACCTCCGAAGCCACGCGATGAGATTTCCGCTCAAGACGGGAATGACGGAAGCGGGCGAGCAGTCAATTCCCGCCTGCTACGTCGCCGCCAGATTCGTCGCCGTAATCGCATTCACCGGATCCAGCTCCTGCATCGGATCCGGCGCCTCCAGCAGGCGCAGCCAGGGAACCGGATTGACTGTGACCCCGCGCACCACCACTTCCCAGTGCAGGTGCGGGCCCGTCGCCAGACCCGTCGAACCCATCCGACCGATTGCCGTGCCCCGCTCCGCGATATCGCCCGCTTCCCGCAGCACCTCCGAGAGGTGGTAGTAACCGGTGAAGACGCCCGCGCCGTGATCAATGATGATCCCGTTGCCGCGCCGCTCCGTGCGCCCCGACCAGGAGACGATCCCACTGCCAGGCGCGATGATCGGCGCGCCGCTCGGTCCCGCGAAATCGATCCCCGAGTGATACTCCGAGATCGGTCCGCCGTTGAACGAGCGCAGCTCCCCGTAGCCCGCCGTGATTTGCCCCTCATTGGGCGGATCGAAAATCCCCGTCCAGTGCCGCTCCGGGGTGGCGAAGCGCTGATAGGGCGTGCGCGCCTCGAAATCGGCGTTGCGCACCTCCGGCGCGAGCAGCGCCGCGTTCGGTCCGTCGATCTGGATATTGTCCTGCGGCCAGGCCATCGCCTCGATATCCAGCGCCGTCTCCTGCCACAGCAGCTGATCGCCGTTCGGCGCCCACACCCCGATGCTCAGCGGCATTGGTCCGGGCGGCGTCAGCGCGTCGATCCCGATAAAGCCGAAAAAGCGCTCACCCTCCTGCAGCAGCGCGTAGGCCTCGCCCTCCCAGGCGATCGCCGCGCTGCCCGCCCCCGGCGCGTCGGCGATGATCAGCACCGCGTGTCCCTGCGGCGTCGGACGCGGCGTGATGTAGACCAGCGGCGTCGGCAGCGGTTCGGCGGGCATCTCTTGCGCCGCCTGCTGCTGCTCGACCTGCTGCGTCTGCTCGGTCTGCTGCGCCTGCTCCTGCGCAACTTCGGCGGCCTGCTGCGCCGGCTGCGGGTCGGGCGGCGCGACAGTCTGCGTATCGCGGGTGGACGGCGCAGCGAACGGGTCCAACCCGTCCCCGCCGCAGGCGGCCAGCAGCAGCCCCGCCCCCGCCCCGCCCAGCGCGCGCAGCACCGCCCGACGGCTCAGCCGCCGCCCGTATGCTCCCGCGTCTGCACTGCGATGCCTCATGCCGTTCATCGTCTGTTGCTGCGCATTGTCCTACTTTCGCCCCTCCCCGCGCCGATGTCTACGCAGGGATCGGATAAGATCACCCGCAGCGCGCAAAGCGGGCGCAGGGAGGCGGTCCGGTGGACGATCCGCGTAAAATTCTCAACGGCGTCCTCGCCAATGTCGAAAAAGTGATCCTCGGCAAAACGTCCGAAGTGCGGCAGGCGGTCGTCGCCCTGGTCGCCGATGGACACCTGCTGATCGAAGATGTGCCCGGCACCGGCAAGACGATGCTCGCCCGTGCGCTCGCCGTCTCCACCGGTTGCAGCTTCAACCGTATCCAGTTCACCCCCGACCTGCTCCCCTCCGATGTCACCGGCGTCTCCGTCTACAACCAGAAGACCACGGATTTCGAGTGGCGGCAGGGACCGATCAACTCCCAGATCGTGCTCGCCGACGAGATCAACCGCGCCACCCCCAAGACCCAGTCGGCGTTGCTCGAGGCGATGGAGGAGCGCCAGGTCACCGTCGACGGCGTGACCCGCCCGCTGCCGCCGCCCTTCATGGTCATGGCCACCCAGAACCCGGTCGAATACGAGGGCACCTTCCCGCTGCCCGAAGCCCAGCTGGACCGCTTCCTGCTGCGCATCCACCTCGGCTACCCCGATGCCAACGACGAGATCGCCGTGCTCGAAGGCCAGCAGAAACGCCACCCGATCGAGTCTCTCGAATCGGTCGCCTCACCCGAAGAGATCCGCGAGGTGCATGAGGTGGCCCGCGATATCTGGGTCGATCCGGCGCTCAAGCAGTACGCCGTCCAGCTGGTCGCCGCCACCCGCGCCCACGACGCCGTCTACCTCGGCGCCTCCCCGCGCGGCTCGCTGGCGCTCTTCCGCTGCGCCCAGGCCAGCGCTCTGCTGGCCGGGCGCGACTACGTAATCCCCGACGATATGAAAGCGCTCGCGCACGCCGCGCTGGGGCACCGCATCATCCTCAGCCCCTCCGCCCAGGTGCGCAATCAGGACGCCCGCACCGTGATCGACGATGTGTTGGACCGCGTCGCCGTGCCCGGCTCGCGCGCTGGCGCGTCGTGACCATGACCGGCCCGCAGAGGAGCTAGGCCATGCGTCGCCGTCTGCGCGCGCTCTGGCGGTTGCTCTTCGTCCGCCGCCGCTCGCTGACGATCGTCATCGTGCTCACCATCGTCAGCTTCGCCGTCGGCTTCACCTCCAACTATTGGCTGCCCCTGCGGCTCGGCTACACCCTGCTCTTCGGGCTCGGCCTCGCGATCCTCTGGTCCTGGTCCGCCGGTCTCGGTCTGCGCGTGCGCATGTCGCGCAGCCGCGACCGCGTCCAGGCCGGCGAACTGATTATCGAGCGCTTCGAGGTGATCAACGAAACCGCCATTCCCAAACTCTGGCTCGAACTCGAAGAACAGTCCGAGCTGCCCGGCCATCGCGCCAAATTCGTCGCTTCGCTGGGCCGCCGCGGCCGCCGCTCCTGGCGGCTCGAAACCGTCTGTCGCCGCCGCGGCCTCTACGACCTCGGCCCGATCATCGTGCGCAGCAGCGACCCGTTTGACATCTTCCCCCGCGAATTCCGCTTCGGAACCCGCCGCTCGCTGGTTGTCTACCCCCAGGCGCTCGACCTCCCGCGCTACTCCGTGCCGCCCGCCAACCTGCCCGGCGAGGGGCGCTTCCGCCGCCGCACCCACTACGTCACGCCCAACGCCGCCGGCATTCGCGACTACGAACCGGGCGACAGCGTCAACCGCATCCACTGGAAGAGCAGCCTGCGCACCGGCTCGCTGAAGGTCAAAACCTTCGAGCTGGACCCCGCCTCGCACCTCTGGATCGTGCTCGACCTCTCCAGCGCCGAGCACATCGGCGAGGGCGACGACGCCAGCATCGAAACCGCCGTCGCCGCCGCCGCCTCGGTCGCTCGACTCTTCATCCACCAGAACCGCAGCGTCGGACTGATGATGTTCGGCGAACGGCTCGACGTGATCGAACCCGACCGCGGCTCGCAGCACTTCGGCCGCATCCTCGAGGCGCTCGCCGTCGCCCAGCCTGTCGGCAACGTCCCCGTCGCCACCCTGCTCTACCAGCAGTCGCGCCGCTGGGGGCGGCACACCACCGTGATCGTCGTGACCGGCTCCACCGATCCGCGCTGGCAGGGCGCGATCCGCTCGCTCACCCTGCGCGGCGTCAAAAGCGCCGTCGCCATGCTTGACCTCGCCAGCTGGGGCGGGCGCTCAGGCGCGCCCGCCACCGCCGCCGAACTCCAGGCGCTCGGCGTGCAGGTCAACCTGATCCGCAAAGACGACTACCTCCCCGCTGTGATGATCGGCACCACCCCCGGCTCCAGCGCTGCGGTGATGGCGCCCGAACCGACCATGGCCCCGAGCAGTAGCGGCAGCATCGGCGCGTATGAAGAGGCTCAGCCCGCCGCCCCCGCAGGGACCGCCCGATGAGCGCCCGCAACCCCCCCCAGGACGAGCTCGGCGGTGCGGATACCGAGACCTCGCGCGCCGAGCGACGCTTCTTCGCGCGCCGCAGCGGGTCCGCCGAAACCCTCGTCCGCTCCGACGAAGTGCGCCAGCTCTCCCCCTGGCACCGCGCGCTCGAAGTCACGATCAGCAGCGGCATCCTGCTGCTCGTCGCGCTCAGCACCGCCAACAGCATCTACATCGCCGGCTGGGTCGCCGATATGCCCGACCTGCGAATCACCGCCGCCGTCGCGCTGATCGCCGGCGCGCTCGGACGCATCCGACGCATCCCCTGGCCGCTCGGCATCCTGTTCGGCGTCCTGCTCGGCGCGCTGCTGATCATCGTCCAGGTCATCCAGCTCGAAAGCCTCGGCGGCCAGCCCGTCTTCTGGGACCGCTTCACCGATATCTACTACCGCTTCGAGGACTGGTTCCGCCAGGCCTTCAGCGCCGGGCTGACCACCGACAACCTGCCCTTCGTCGTCTTCACCGCCGCCTTCGTCTGGCTCGCCGCCTTCCTCGGCGGCTACTCCATGGCTCGCTGGCGCAACCCCTGGCCGGCGCTGATCCTGCTCGGCGCGCTGCTCGCCGTCAACGTCTCCTACCTCTCCGACCGCCAGTGGAACCTCTCCTACGGCTTCTTCCTGACCGGCGCGATGCTGCTGCTGATGCGCTCCGCGCTGCTGCGCCGGATCGACCGCTGGCGCGCCGAGGGCACCCCCTACCCCGACTGGGTTTCCTTCAGCTTTGTGGGCATCACGATGATCGCGATCATCCTGCTGCTCTCGCTTTCGCGCGGCCTGCCCCGCCCCGACGAATCGCAGGCGCTGGAGGACGCCTGGAGCACGATCTCCGATCCCTTCAAAGGCCTCAACGACGACTTCCGCCGCCTCTTCAGCGGCATCGACTCGCGCCGCGGCGTGCCCGTCCACAGCTTCGACAATTTCAAAGTGCTGCAGGGCGACATTGATCCCGGCGACGGGATCGTGCTCCGCGCCGCCGCCAGCGAACCCGGCCTGCTGCGCGGCGCGTCCTACGACCGCTTCACCGGGCGCGGCTGGACCCAGAGCCCGATCACCGTTAGCCAGGTCGATGAACTGAATGCGATCAGCGGCGAGCTGCCCGTGGAGCCCGATCAAGGCCAGGTGATCCTGCCTCAATCGAGCTACCTCGAACGCCGCCCGGTGGCCGCGCAGATTTCCGTCGAGCGCAGCCCCAGCGTGCTCTTCTCCTTCGGCGCGCCCGTGCTCGCCAACAAACGCACCCGCGTCGAGTCGCTTGCCCCCACCGAGTTCAGCGTCGCTTTCGACGCCGAATCTGCGCAACGCTACGCCGACACCGATCTCGCACCTGTGATCGTCGCGATCAACGAGCGAATCGCCGCCGGCGAGAGCCTCAGCCTCTCCGAAGTCGCCTCCTACATCCCGCCTCGCTACAACCTGCGCGAGGTGCGCAGCGAACCCGGCGACGAAGCGCCCACCGGTGTTGACCTCAGCGTGGAACCCGAGGAGACCGATGTGCTCGCCCTCCGCCCTACCGAGGAACGCCTGCGCGCCGGCTACACCTACCAGATCACCGGCACCGTCTCCGGCGCTCCCGAAGCCTCCCTCCGCTCCGCCGGCGCTGACTACCCGATCTGGATCCGCGAGCGCTTCCTCCAGCTGCCCGAAACCCTCGACGAAGCGGGCGTCGCGCGGCTTGATGGGTTGCTGGGGCGGATCGCTGTTCTCTACAACCTCCCACGCGGCGGACTCGGTATCGCCGCCTCGGGCTGGAATCCCTACGACATCGCCGCCGCCGTCGAGGCCTACCTCGGTACCGCTCCGGCGGTCGACGAGAACGGCAGAATCATCAGCGACGACGACGGTAACCCTCGCCCGATCTACCCGCTGACCACCGAGATCGAACTGCCCCCTGCCGGTGTCGACGTCGTCTCCTGGTTCCTCTTTGAGAACGTGGATGACGACGGCATTCCGATCGGCGCCTACTACGACTACCACGCCAGCGCGATGGCCGTGCTGCTGCGCGTCGCCGGCGTACCTGCGCGCATCGCCACCGGCTACGTGCTCAACGAGAACAACTACGACGACCGCACCCGAAACTTCGTCGTGCGCGGACACGACGCCTACACCTGGGTTGAAGTCTGGTTCCCCGATTTCGGCTGGGTCGATTTCGACCCCACGCCGGGCACTTCGGTCGATGAAACGCTGGCCGCGATCGCCGGCGGCGGCGCTCGGATCGCCGCCCAGCGGCTCAGCCAGCCCAGCATCGACCTGCGCCCCGGCCAGCAGAACTCGCTCGGCGCAGACTTCACGCTCGACGAGCTGCTCACCCTGCTCTCGGCGGTGGACCCGCTGGCCGGCAGCGCCGCCGAGCAGGGCGTCAGCAAATGGACCTGGCTCGGCCCAACCATTGCCCTGGCGGTGATCGTCGGCCTGGTGCTGCTGGCCGCGCTCAGCTGGCGGCTCTCGCTGCACGGCCTGGGCACAGTCGAGCGCGCTTGGACGGGAACCTCGCGCCTCGCCCGCTGGTCCGGCATCGAGGCCGCCGAATCCGTCACCCCGCTCGAACACGCCGCCCGGATCGACGCCGCACTGGGCGCTGAACAAACGGCCGAGCGCCTCGCCCACTCCTACGCCGCCGTCCGCTACAGCCGCGGCGGCGCCGAGCTCGCGCCCCCCGAGCACATCACCCCCGACTGGAAGCAGCTCCGCACCCGCCTCCTCCGCCGCCTCTTCCGTCTCCCCAACCCCCGCATCGCTCAGCCTCAGTCCGAAGAAGCGCTGTACGCCCCCGATCAGCCCTCCTAGTCTCGCCCCCACATCCGTCGTTCCCGCCTTCCCCGTTCAATGCGGGAACAACAGAATCGAACCTCTTACCAATCATCCACCCCCTCCAGCGACGCCTGGTACGGATCTGTGGCGAAACGCTCATCCGGCGCGGCGCGCAGCGCGTCGAGCACGGCCATCGCCTGCTCCACGCTGGCCTCCTCCAGCGGTAAACGCTCCAGCGCCTCGCTAAGCGCATCCTCTGCCGCCGCCCGCTGCTCCACCCGATTCTCTTCCGCGAACGACGGCGTCTGCGGCTCTCCCGATGCCGCCCCACCGCCCGCCGTCGCGCGTCCCTCCGAGCCGGCTTGCGCCTCACCCGCCTCGCCGCCCGCTTCGCCCTCGCCCGATTGAGCTTCCTCTTCCGAACTGCCCGGCTCGGCCTCCGGACCTTCTATGGATGCTTCGGGATCCAGCCCTGCGGCCTCCTCCGCAAGCAGCCGGTTCACGATTTCGAGATTGACCTTGGCGTCGAGCAGATTCGGCTGCGCGCGCAGCGACTCGACGAACGCCGCCCGCGCGCCGAGCAGATCATCCGCCGCCCAGCGGTGATTGCCGGCGTGGAACAGCGCCAGCGCGCGCAGCCCCACGTCGTCGGAGCGCATCGCGCCGAGCGTCGCCGTTTCAGCCCGCTCGTACTCGCCCAGCGCGTGCAGCGCGCGCCCCACGTTGAGCGCGATCACCGCCTCTTGCGGCGCGCGCCGCTGCGCCTCGCGGTACGATTCGAGCGCCTCTGCGTAGCGTCCCGCCGCGAAATGTTCGTTGCCCTCGCGGTTCGCCTGCCACGCGCCCGAGCCGGCGCAGCCCACCAGCCAGAGGCCGGCCAGGCAGATCAGCGCGGCCAGCGCCAGCATCCGCCGCGCCCGCGAGCCGAACCCCCGCGCCGCTGCGAGCCGCAGCAGCGCGCCTCCGACCAGCAGCGCCAGCGCCGCGAGCGCGAACCATTGGAATCGCTCCGCCGGCGCGACCGTGCGCTCCCCGCCCAACCGCGCCCGATCGATCGCCGCGAAATCCGCCGACAGATCGCTCATCGCGCCCGGCGCATCGATCCGCACGTAGCGCCCACCGCCTGCCGCTGCGATCGCTCGCAGCGCCTCCTCCTCGAGGCGCGAGATCACTTCTTGCCCGCTGCGCGCGTCGATTCGATTCTCGCCCGCCCTGCCGCCCGGCGCGGGCACTCGCGCGCCCTGCTCGCTGCCCACGCCCGCCGTGAACACGCGCACGCCGGCCGCTGCCGCCGCCCGCGCCGCCGCCGCCGCTTCGCCCTCATGCGTTTCGCCGTCACTGACCACCACGATCGCTCCATCCGAAGCGCCCGCGCGGGTCAGCAGATCGAGCGCTGTCCCAATCGCCGCCGCAATGTTCGAGCCCGGCTCAACCAGCGACTCGCCGGGTTGCAACGCCCCCAGCACCGCCAGCGCGCTGGCGTGATCCAGCGTCAGCGGAAAGCGCACGAACGATGTGCCGGCGAAAATCACCAGCCCCACACGGGTTGTGCGCTGCGCGTCCACCAATCGCCGCACCTCGGCCGTCGCCGCCGTAAAGCGGCTGGGGAGCAGATCATCCGCCGACATGCTCTGTGACACGTCCAGCGCGATCACCACCCCCAGCGGCGGTTGTTCGAGCGCCGACTCGTCGCCGCCGAACTGCGGACGCGCCGCGGCCAGCGCCAGCAGCGCCAGCACGACGGCCAGCGCCGCCACTTGCCAGCCGCCGCCGCGCCGCGCGTTCTGCGGCGCGATCGCGCCGCCGCCCAGCTCGCGCAGCGCCAGCAGATGCAAGCGCCGCCGACGCCACAGCAACCAGCACAGCGCCAGCGCAATCGGCGCGGCGATCAACGCCGCCAGCAGACCCGGCGCGCCGAACGACATCACGGAACCCGCCGCCAGGGACCGACCCGCGCCCCGACTTCCAGCAGGATCAAACCCAGCGCCGCCAGCAGTAGCCAGGGCGCCAATTCGCGCGAGCGCAGCAGCGTCTCCTCGCCCACCCGCGCCCGTTCGAGTGCCGCGATCTCCTCATACGCCGCCGCCAGCTCCTCCGCGTCCTCCGCGCGGAAATAGCGCCCGCCCGTCTCGTCCGCCGCGTAGATCAGCGGCAGCTCATTGAGCGACACGGCCGGCGAGCTGCGCTGCCCCGCGGGCAGCCCAATCGTGTAGATGCGCACGCCCAGCGCGCGCCCAATCGCTGCCGCTTGCTGCGTCGTCACCCCGGGCACGTTGTTCTCCCCGTCCGTCAGCGCTACTACCACGCGGCTCGCCGCCTGCGAATCGCGCAGCAAATCGACCGACTCCGCCATCGCCAGCCCCAGCGCCGTCCCGTCGGGGATTAACCCGCTGCGCACCGACGCTTCGATCAAAGTGTCAATCGCTTCCAAATCCAGCGTCAGCGGACTCAGCACCAGGCTGCGACGCTGAAAGATCACCAGTCCCACGCGGTCCTCCTCGCGCTGCGCGATGAAATCGCGCGCCACCCGCCGCGCTGCGTCGATCCGCGTCTCATCCCCGCCCAGCCGAAACTGCGTCATTGAGGACGAGGTGTCAATCGTCAGCACGATGTCGATCCCCTCCGCCGGCCGGCGCGCCTCCACCGTGGTCGCCTGCGGACGCGCGACCGCGATGATGATCAACACCGCCGCCGCCGCCCGCAGCGCCCCCAACCAGGGCAGCGTCCGCAGCAGCCGCCCCGCCGGCGCATCCAACCCCGCCGCCGAAAGCCGCGGCAGCAAATAGCTCGGCCCTGCCCGCCGCGCCAACCGCCATAGCGCCCAGCCGTAGAGCGGCATCAGCGCCAGCAACGCCAGCAGGATGGGATCCTCAAACCGCATCAGCCGCGCTCCGCATCAGATCCCCTCCCCATCCTCGATAATCGCCGCCGCCAGCTCTCGGTAGCCCGCCAGCCGACCCGGCGCGGGCGTTTGCTCGGCGAATGTCGCCGCGTCGCACTCGCGTAGCAGCGTGCGCACCCGCTGCACCGTCGCCGCCGGCGCGCCCGCCGCCGCCAGATGGTTGGGCAGCTCCGCGCTGGTCAGACTCAGCGCCGGGATCGCGTAGCGCCGCGCCAGATCGCCCCGCACCGCCGCCGCCAAAGCCCGACAAAACTCCGCCGCACTCAACCCCGCCTCCACATCGGGCAGCGCCGCCGGCGGCTCAGGCTCGGCGATCGTCGGCGCACGCGGCGCGGCGTGGCGGCGCGCCCGCACGCCCAGCACCCGCGCCAGCACGAAGCCCGCCCCAATCGCCAGCAGCGCGGCAATCCAGAACGCGAAATTCGAGCGCCCCTCAATCTCCTGCGGCGGCGTGACCGGCCGCGCCTCCGCCGACTCGCCGGGCAGCGCCGACACGATCTCCACCCGCTGCAGCGGGGGCGTCAGCACCTGCCGTCCGCCGCCGCCTGCCACCACGATCGGCGGCAGCGCAACCTCGAACTGCCCCACCTCGAACGCCGCCGTGCGCCAGATCACCGCCGTCAGCCCGGGCTCGACCAGCTCAACCTCCGCCAGCGCCGCATCGAGACGCCCCAGCTCGGTCATCGACGACTCCGCCTCCACCCGCGCATCCTCGGCGTGCCGCACCTCAACTCGAAAGACGATCGGATCGCCCACCGTCAGCGGCTCCTCGCCGCCCAACACCAGCACCGTCAATTCGGCCGGCTGCTGCGCGCCGGCGGAGGCGACCAGGCCGACCAGCGCCAATACGGCCAGCAGCAGCGCCGGCGCGCGTTTCACGGCCGCTGCCGCCGCTCGCGCAGCAGACCGAGCAGCGGCGGCAGCCAGTCGCGCTCCGCGTCGAGCAGCAAGACATCCACGCCGCAGCTGCGCAGCTGCGCCTTCAGATCATCCCGCCCGCGCGCCAACGCCGCCGCCTGCGCTTCCGCCCGCCCCGCGTCGGCCAACAGCACAACGCCCGACTCGCTGTCGGCCCACTGCACGATGCCGCCCGTCGGCAGCGCCGCTTCACCGCGGTGCCGCACCGCAATCGCCACCACATCGTGCCGCAGCCCCAGACGCCGCAGCGCCGATTGCCACTGCGACGGCGGCTCGTCGCTCGCAAAGTCGGAGATGATCACCACAATCGCCCGCCGCCGCAACAGCCGCCCCACGTATTGAAACGCTCCCGCCAGATCGGTGCCCTGCCCCGATTGCGTGAGCAGGTCGCGGATGATCCGCCAGACATGCTGCGGCCGCTTGGCCGGCGCCACGCTGTGCTCAATCCGCTCGCTGAACGCCACCGCGCCCACATGATCGTTGCTGCGCGCCGCCGCCAGACCCAGCACTGCCGCGATCTCCAGTCCCACATCGCGCACGCTGCGGCCGCGCCGACCGAACGCCGTCGACGCGCTCACATCCACGACCAGCAGCACCGTCTGCTCGCGTTCCTCGACATAGCGCCGCACGTAGGGTTCGCGCAGCCGCGCCGTCGCCTTCCAGTCAATGCTGCGCACATCGTCGCCCGGCGCGTAGGGGCGCACATCGGCGAACTCCAGCCCGCGCCCGCGGAAGGCGCTGCGGTATTCGCCGGCCAGCTGGTCGCGCAGCGCGCGGCGCGCCCGCAGTTCGATCTGCCGCACCCGCCGCCGCAGCGCGTCGTCCCGCTCCGCCAATGGCGGCTCTGCCGGCAGCGGCGGCATGATCAGCCGCAGCGCCGTTCGCAGCGCGCCCAGCCGCTCGACCGCCATCGCCTCTTCCAATCCCCGCTTACGGGAGCGGCACGCCGAGCAGCAGCCGCGTAATCACCGCGTCCGCCGTCACCGCCTCCGCCTCCGCCTCGTAGGTCAGCACCAGCCGGTGCCGCAGCACATCCAGCGCCAGCGCCTTCACGTCGTCCGGCGTCGTGTAGTCGCGCCCGTCGAGGAAGGCGTGCGCCCGCGCCGCCTGCGCCAGCGCCGCCGTCGCCCGCGGCGACGCGCCGTGCGCCACATACGCGCCCAGCTCGCGCTCCACCCGCGACGGCGAGCGCGTTGCCCGCGCCAACTGCACCACGTAATCGCGCAGCCGCGGCTCCATCCGCACCGCTCCCACCTCGCGCCGCAGCGCCAGCAGCGACTCCGTATCCATCACCGCCTCAGGCTGCTCCTGCCCGCCCGCCAGCTGACGATCCAGCACCTCCCGTTCCTCGCGCTCGCTGGGGTAGCCCACCACCACCTTGAGCATGAAGCGGTCCAGCTGCGCTTCGGGCAGCGGATAGGTGCCCTCCTGCTCGATCGGATTCTGCGTGGCCAGCACCAGAAACGGCTGCGGCAGCGCGAAGCTCTCGCCGCCGATGCTCACCTGCCGCTCCTGCATCGCCTCCAGCAGCGCCGACTGCACCTTGGCCGGCGCCCGATTCACCTCGTCGGCCAGCAGCACGTTGGCGAAAATCGGTCCCTGGCGCACCTCGAAGCGCGACTCCGCGGCGTTGTAGATCTCGCTCCCCGTCAGGTCCGCGGGCAGCAGATCCGGCGTGAACTGCACCCGCACATAGGAGGCGCGCAGCGAGGCCGCCAGGGTCGAAACGGTCAACGACTTGGCCAGCCCCGGCACGCCCTCAATCAGGCAGTGCCCGTCGCACAGCAGCGCCGCCAGCAGCCGCGTGATCAGCCCCTCCTGGCCAACGATCACCTGCCCAATCGCCGCCCGCAGCCCGTCCAACTCCCCCTGCGGCATCGACACCTCCCGCCCGGATCGCAGTCTATCCGCGCCGCCTATCATGCCCACGCTGCACACCCACTGCGAAAGGCTGCACCATGCGCTTCGGCGTCGCCATTGGAAATCTCGGCGCGTTCGGCGATCCGGCCGGCGTCGACGCCTGCATCGAGGTCGCGCAGGCCGCCGACCAGCTCGGCTTCGACTCCGTCTGGACCAACGACCACATCGTCGTCCCCACCAACATCGAATCGCGCTACCCCTACAACGAGACGGGCATCTTCCCCGCCTCGCCGGGCGTCCACTGCTACGAGCCGCTGGTCATGATGAGCGCCCTCGCCGCCGCCACCGAGAACGTCCAGATCGGCTGCAGCGTGCTCGTCATCCCCTATCGACACCCCGCCGTCACCGCCAAGATGCTGGCCGCCGCCGACCGCATCTCCGGCGGGCGGATCGTGCTCGGTGCCGGCGTCGGCTGGATGCGCGAGGAGTTCGACGCGCTTGGCCTGCCCGCCGAACACTTCGAGCACCGCGGCTCCGTCACCAACGAGTACCTGCGCGCGATGAAGGAGATGTGGACCAACTCCGGCCCCAGCTCCTTCCACGGCGAATACGTCGAGTTCGAGAACGTTGGCGCCTACCCTAAGCCTGCGCAGGAGGGCGGCATCCCGATCGTGATCGGCGGCAACGGAATCAACGCCTGGCGCAGAGCCTCGCGCTGGGGCGACGGCTACCACGCCGCCTTTCAGTCGATCGAATCGCTCGCCTACGAGATCGAGGGCGTCCGCGCGGCCTGCCGACGCGACCGGCGCGATCCGGACGAGCTCGAAATCTCGATGCTCTCCGGCATCCGCCTGACCGAGGAAGCCTGGCCCGAGGACGAGCGCCCGCTGCTCTGCGGCAACCCCGACGAGCTCGCCGCCGACCTGCTCGCGCTGGGCAAAGTCGGCCTCGAGCACCTAATCGCCACCCCCACCGGGCGCGCCGACACCCAGCTGCAGCGCGTGCTCGACGGCATCGAAACGATGGCCGCCGAAATCCTGCCCGCCTACCAGTAACAGGAGTTCGCCATGAAATTCGGCATCCCCATCGGCAACTTCGGCACCTTCGGTAAGTTCGGCGACGCCGCCGATGTCGTCGCCGTCGCCGAAAACGCCGAGACGCTCGGCTACGACTCGGTCTGGGTCCACGACCACATCTTCATGCCCGCCAAAATCGACTCGCGTTACCCCTACAACGAATCCGGCGTGGCCGGCTTCGCCTATCACCAGGACATCTTCGACCCGCTGGCGATCATGGCCGCCGTCGCCGTCCGCACCTCGCGCGTCCAGATCGGCACCAGCGTGCTGATCATCCCCTACCGCGACCCCCTCCATCAGGCGCAGATGCTGGCCACCCTCGACCACCTCTCGCACGGGCGAATCGTGCACGGCATCGGCGTCGGCTGGATGGAGGAGGAGTTCAACGCGCTCGGCCTCGCCGACCACTTCCCGGTCCGCGGGCGAATCACCGACGAGTGGATGCGCCTCTGCATCGAAACTTGGACCGCCGAAGGCCCCACCTCGTTCGAGGGCGACTACTACGAGTTCTCCGAGATGGGCGGCCTGGTCGACTGTGTGCAGAAGCCGCACATCCCCATCTGGGTCGGCGGCAAAGGCCCGATCGCCGCCCGCCGCGTCTCGCGCTACGGCAGCGGCTACCACACGATCACCTCGACGCCCGACGAAGTCGCCGCCGAGATCAAAATCGTCCACGACGAAATGGAGCGCCAGGGCCGCGACCCGTCGGAGCTCGAAGTCTCCATGCTCGGCCCGATGGTGCTGCTCGACGGCGACCCCGACAGCGTGCGCGGCTTCCCCGCCGTCGCCGGCGGCGGCCACGACCAGATCATCGACACGCTCGGCCAATACGCTGACGCCGGCCTCGACCACGCCCTCACCCTGCCCGCCTACACCACCCCCAACTGGGACATCACCCCCCAACAGCACCTCGAAGCAATGACCGAGCTGGCGGAGGAGGTGATGCCGGCGCTGCGCTGAGGGCTAATGGTAGAAGCGCTCGGGCTTCGTGGCGTCGTTGACCTGCTCATCGAGCCCGTACTTCTTGCGCAGATAATGCGCTAGCAGCGACATCGCCATAGGGACGACGCTAGACACCATCACAGGGTGAAATCCACCGGCAACAAGGTACAGGATAGCCAAGACGAGCAGGACGGCAACGAGCAGCGCAGCGGGGTAACTAAATCGCCTCATTGACGACGGAACACGCCGCGAAAGCGAAGATCGAATAGTCGTCATACAGCGCTCCAATCGAGCGTATGCGCCTCATCTCCGTCACGCCCACGCTTGCCACAGCGATGACGGAGATGAGGCGCTGGTATGACGGGGTCGGGCGCGCCACGCCTAGCTTGCCGTGGCTGCCAGGTCCGCACCCGTCCGCGTGTCCTTCTCGAACGCGCTCTTCAGGTCGAGCTCCTTCGCGATCTCCCGCGTTGCCGGAATCACCTCTTCCCCGAACAGCCGCAGTGAGCGCATCGAATCCTCGTGCGTCATTGCCCCGTCGCCGTCCCAAAAGAAGATTTGGCCGGGCCGCAGGTATTCGAGCACGTGCCGAATCTTCGGAATCACCGTCTTCGGCGTGCCTGTGATGATCGTCATCCGCTGCTTCTGATCCTCGTAGCTGCCGAAGATGTCGGCCGCCTCCGGCTGCTGCTCCTCGCGGGCGGCCAGCGCCGCCTCCGCTGCGGCAGTGCGCCCGCGCGACGCGGCGGCGGCGAAGTTCTGGATCGTCGGCAACACGTTCGTGCGGCTGGTCAGGCCGGGCAGATTCTGCAGATTGGCCCGCACCACCCCCTGGTTGCCTTCGAGGAACGGGTTGCTGGGCCCCTGCAGGTAGCGCCGCCCGGCCTCCTCGGCCAGCTCCTCGGTCTCGTCCACATGCACCTTGAACAGGTAGCCATGGTGCTCCGAGCCCGCCTCGTAGCCGTTCTCCCGCGCCACCTCGTCGTAGTACTCGAACGATTGCTTGGTCGGCTCCAGATCCGTGGCCAGCATGATGTAGGGGTAGCGGTGCTCGGCGGTCCATTTGACCGTGTTGCGGCTCATGATCCCCGGGATCCAGATCTGCGGGTGCGGATCCTGCAGCGGGCGCGACCAGGGATTGACGTAGCGGAAGTTGTAGTGCTCGCCCTCCCAGCGGAACGGTCCGGCCGTGCTCCAGGCCTTGACCACGAAATCGTGCGCCTCCTGGAAGCGCTCCCAGTTGAACGGCGCCTGCGCGTTGTGCGAGACGCTCTCACGCCCGCCGCCGCGCACCCAGCCGGTCACCAGCCGTCCGCCCGAAATCATGTCGATCTGCGCCAGCGTCTCCGCCAGCCACAGCGGGTCCTCCCAGATCGGCAGGATGTTGCCCAGCAGCACAATCTTCGCCTTGCGCGTAATCCGCGCCAGGATCGCCGCCTCAACGTTCATCACGCTGCCCATGCAGAACGGCGTCGAGTGATGCTCGTTGAGCATCAGCGCGTCGAAGCCCTGCTCCTCGGCGTAGAGCTTCTCATCGAGGTAGCGGTGGTACAGATTCGAGCCCACCCGTGCGTCGTAGCTGTCGTTGCTCGCGTCGAGGTCCGTGAGGTCCAACCCCGTCGCGCCGAAGAAGCCCGTTTGCGCATCTTGGTAGGGGCGCTCGGTGAAATAGCCGATCAGCATGGTTCGTCTCCCGATCTGTCTGCGCAGCGCGGCGATCGCGCCGCGCTGCGCGTAGAATGCCAAATCGCGCACGGTTTTGCCACTCTCGGAGAAAGAGCCGCCATGTCCGCCCCCGTCGTCATCGAAGCCGCGATCAACGGCGGCACGCCCAAGTCCCGCAACCCCAACTCGCCGCGCAGCGTCGAGGAGATCGCCGCCGAAGCAGTGCGCGCCGTCGACGCCGGCGCGGCGATCCTCCACAACCACAACGACGACGCGGTGATCGGCGACGCTCCCCGCGCCCGCGCCGGCTGGCACGATCCGCAGCCCTACATCGATGCCTGGCGCGCCGCCCTCGAGCAGCGCCCCGACACGATCTTCTACCCCACCCAGGCGAGCGGCGGACCGGGCACCGACATCGCCGTGCGGCTCAGCCACATCGCCGCGCTGGACGCCGCCGGCGTGCTCGGCCAGTCGCTGATTGACTGCGGCTCGGTCAACCTCGGCGGCGCCGACGCCGAGGGGCTGCCCAACGACAACGACTTCGTCTACATCAACACCTACCGCGACGCGCGCGGCATGTTCGCGCTTGCCAATCGGCTGGGGCGCGGCGCGAGCATCTCGATCTTCGAGCCCGGCTTCCTGCGCGTCGTGCTGGCCTACCACCAGAAAGGGCTGGTGCCGCCCGGTTCGCTGGTCAAGCTCTATTTCAGCGGCGGCGCTCCGCTGGGCTTCGGCCTCTTCCCCAACGCCGCCTGCCTCGACGCCTACCTCTCAATGCTCGAAGGCACAGGGCTGGCCTGGTCCGTCGCGCTGCTCGGCGGTGACGTCGTGCAGCACGGCCTCGCCCGCCTCGCGCTCGAACGCGGCGGGCACGTGCGCGTCGGCCTCGAGGACTACGCCGGGCCGCGCCAACCGACCAACGCCGAGCTGATCGAGGAACTGGTCAATCTCTGCAATGAGCTCGGCCGCCCCGTCGCCTCGGCGGGCGAAGCACGCGCCCTCCTCGGCCTGCCCGCCGCCTGACACCCTCTGTAGGGCACACCGCGCCGCCCTCCCCCCACGACCGCCGCTACAGCTACCCTCCGTGCAGGAGTGAAGCCTTATGCCACGACTGCTCGGCGCAGACCTGCGCGATTTCCTGCAACAGCCTGAAAGCGGCATCCTCGCCACCCTCCGGCAGGATGGACGCCCCTACACCGTGCCCGTCTGGTGGCTCTGGGAGGGCGAGGTCGACGACGACGCCCACTCCGAGCGCAACCCGCCGCGCGGCGTGCTCTGGCTCACCGGCACCCTGACCCGCGTCTGGTGCAAGCAGCTGATGCGCGACCCTCGCGCCTCGATCTGCGTCGAAACCACTGTCCCCGCCTCGCGCCATGTCGGCGTCGACGGCGTCTGCGAAGCGCTGACCCTGCCGGACTTCGATATCTGGCCGATCTCCCGCAAGCTGGCCGAGAAATACGTAGGCCGCGGCGACCCCGCCAACGCCGACGCGGTCGACGCCTTCTTCGCCAACATGCAGACCGAGCCGCGCATGCTCTTCCGCCTCACTCCGCAGAAGTGGCGCGCCATCGACCTCACCGTCTACCGCGGCAAGCGCGAGGATCGCAAGTTTCAGGAACAGCAGCGCTCATCCTGAGACCTAGAGCGACCAACGGCGCGATCTGCGCGGAGCGGGCGCAGTGAGCCGCGCCGCCCCGCGTTCGGGTCTGCTGACCAACCCGGCCTTTCGGCGCGTCTGGGCGGCCGGCGCGATCACCGGCATGGTGCGCTGGCTCGACATGCTGGTGCTCACGCTCTACGCCTACCAACTGACCGGCGAGCCGAGCAGCGTCGCGCTGGCCTTTCTGGTCCGCATGCTGCCGCGCCTCCTCTTCGGCATGTTCGTCGGCGCGCTCGCCGATCGCTTCGACCGCCGACGCATCTGGATCGTCTCCCTGCTGATCCTTGCGGTGCTGTACTTCGGACTGACCGCGCTGGTCGCGCTGACCGAGATCCAGTTCTGGCAGCTGCTCGCCTTCGTCTTCGTCGCCGGCACCGTCTGGTCCGTCGAATTCCCCACTCGGCGGGCGATGATCGCCGATGTGGTCGGCCCCAATCAGGTCGGGCGCGCGGTCGGGCTGGACTGGAGCACCGACAGCGTGGTGCGCATTCCTGGCCCGCTGATCGGAGCGGGTCTCCTGCAGGCGGTCGGAATCGAGTGGACGTATCTATTCACCGCCTGCGTCTTTCTCGCCGCCGCCATGACCGCTTCCACCTTGCGCTACCAGCGCCCGCTGCGCAGCGGCGTCGAGCCGCAAGGCTTCGGCGAGATCGCGCGCGCCACCATCCGCGACGTGATCGACGGGATCGCCTACGTGCGTATGCACAGGCTGCTGGTCGGCGCGCTGGTCGTGACGCTCTCCTTCAACCTGCTCTTCCCCGCCTACAACGCCGCTCTGCCCGAAATCGGCCTCGAGTTTCTGGAGGTCGATCAGTTCCGCATCGGCGTGCTCGAAGCGCTGGTCGGGGTCGGCTCCGCGCTCAGCGCGCTGGTCATCGCCGGCTGGTCGAACTGGGCCCAGTCGGGCCGGATTTACTTCCTCGGCACCGCCTGGTTCGTGCTCTGCGTGACCGGCATCGTGCTCTCGCCGATCTATGCGGTCTCCGTCGTGATCGCCTTCTGCATGGGCTTCGGCTTCTCCGCCTTCGCAATCATGCAGACCTCGATCCTGGTCACCCGCACCCCGCCCGAGATGCGCGGGCGGATGATGGGACTGCTCTCCTTCGTGATCGGCATGGGACCGGTCACCGGCCTGCAAGTCTTTTTGTTGTTCGACTGGTTCGGTGTGCGCGGCGGCGTGTTGATTGTCGTCGCCGAGGCGTTCGCGCTGCTCCTGCTGGCCGCCGTCTTCTGGCCGATGATCGTCAAACGCTTGCCTTCGAGCGATCCATCCGTCGCCGCGGTCGCCGCTCCCCAGCGCGCCGGCTGACATAGACTGAGCCGACCAACCCGGGAGCCCCGCCGTGACTACCATGCGCCGCCGCCGCCAGTTCAACGCGCAGCTGCTCACCCTGCAGGGCGCCGAGATCAGCGACTGCTTCGCAATCATCGATATCGAAACTACCCGCAGCGGCGACACCCGCGAGCGCAGCTGGCGCGGACGCTTCAGCTCGCTCTCCAACCCCCAACACGCCTTCTCCGGCGCCTACCTGCTGCGCCCGCGCGGCGAGCAGGAGCAGGCGCGCATTGAGGTTGTCGAAGGCGCAGCCGAGCGACTCGGCGTGACCAGCGACGAATATCTCTTCTTGGGCAGCGGCGATCCGCCGCCCGGCGGCAAACGACGCACACAACGACACGCTCAGCGAGAAGCGACCGACGCATGACCACCCTGACCGAAACAACCGAAACGCAGATCACCGACGCCAGCCGCGAGCTGCGCCGCCAGGTCGAAGCCGCCGCCGCCGCCGCTCCCGCGCTCGCCGTCGCCGACAGCGCCGCCAAGGATGCCGCCCTCCGTGCCGCCGCCCGTCTGCTGCGCGAGCGCTGCGCTCAGATCGCCGCCGAAAACGCCCTCGATGTCGAAGATTCGCGTGGGCGTCTCAACGAGGCGATGCTCGACCGCCTGCTGCTCACCCCGGAGCGGATCGAGAGCGTTGCCAGCGGCGTCGAAGTCTTGGCCGCGCTCGACGACCCGATCGGCGAGGTGATCGACAGCCGCCGCGCCGAGAACGGGCTGCAGATCGAGCGCCGCCGCGTCCCGCTCGGCCTGATCGCCTCCGTCTACGAGAGCCGCCCCAATGTCACCATCGACATCGCCGCGATCTGCCTCAAGAGCGGCAACGCGGTTGTGCTGCGCGGCGGGCGCGAGGCGCGCCGCAGCAACGCGATTCTCGCTGCCACGCTTTGCGACGGCCTCGCCGAAGCCGGCCTGCCGCCCGACGCCGTCCAGCTCGTGCGCAGCGCCGACCGCGCGCTGGTCGGCGAAATGCTGGCGATGAACGACCGAATCGACCTGATGGTGCCGCGCGGCGGCAAGGCGCTCATCGAGCGCGTCCGCGACCAGGCCGCAATGCCCGTCGTCGCCGGCGGCGTCGGCATCTGCCACACCTACATAGACGCCGCCGCCGATCTCGAGATGGCGCTCGAGGTCGTCGACAACGCCAAGACGCGGCGCGTCTCAATCTGCAACGCGCTCGATGTCGTCGTGGTTCACGAGGCCGTAGCGGAGCCGTTCCTCACCGCGCTGTCCGAGCGCTGGAACCCGTCGGCGCACCCCGACGGCGGCGTTGAGCTGCGCGCCGACGACCGCGCACTGCAAATCCTTAATGCCACCCCGGCCCGCGCACTGCCCGCCGGCCAGGACGACTTCGACACCGAATTCCTCAGCCTCACCGCCGGCGTGCGCGTCGTGCCCGACGCTGAGGCCGCGCTCGAACACATCGCCAGGCATGGCTCCGGACACTCCGAAGCGATCATTACCGCCGACGACCAACTCGCCGAGCGCTTCCTGCGCGAGGTCGACGCCGCCGCTGTCTACGTCAACGCCTCAACGCAGTTCACCGACGGCGGCGAGTTCGGGCTGGGCGCGGAAGTGGGCATCTCGACCGGCAAGTTCCACGCGCGCGGCCCGATGGGGCTGCGCGAGCTGAGCTCCTACAAGTGGGTCGTGCGCGGCGACGGCCAGACCCGCCCGCGCTGATTGGCGAGGAACCCCATGACCACCGCGCCCGCCCAACCCTCCGCCGCGCGCATGACCCATGCCGCGCGCGACTTTTTGGACAGCCTCTTCCCCTCTCAGCGCGAGCGCGCCGTCTACGACTATCTCGATGCCGAGCGCATCTTCTGGTACTACCCGCCGGCCAACCGCCACGGTCTCGCCCTGCGCGACATGACGCCGCCGCAGCGCGAGCTGGCCTACAGCCTGATGCACACCGGGCTCGGCCGCGACGCGCGCGAGCAGGCGCTGGAGATCATCCAGCTCGAAACCATCCTGGGCGAGCTTGAGCGCAGCGCGGGCATCCGCACCTTCGTCCGCGACCCCGAGCTCTACTACTGGACCATCTTCGGCGATCCCGGCGACGAAGCCTCACCCTGGGGTTGGCGCGTCGAAGGACACCACATCTCGCTCAACTACAGCCTCTGGGGCGACCGCTTCATCTCCGCCACCCCCTTCTTCTTCGGCGCGAACCCCGCCGAGGTGCGCAAGGGGCCGCGCGCCGGCCTGCGCATCCTCGACGACCGCGAAACCATCGCCCAACAACTCATGCAGAGCCTCGACGCAGACCAACGCAGCGCCGCCGTGATCTACGCCGAAGCGCCCTGGGACATCCTCACCTTCAACTCTTCGCGCGTCTCGCTCCCGCCCGAGCAGGGCGTCCCCGCAAGCGAAATGACCGACGCCCAGCGCGACTTGCTGCGTCGGCTCGTCGGCGTCTACGTCGGCCAGGTCCCCTCCGATCTGGCCGAAGAAAAATGGCGCAAGCTTGAGTCCGAAGGCTTCGACGGTCTGCACTGGGCCTGGGCCGGGCCGCTCGACCCCGCCCAACCGCACTACTACCGCATTCACGGCGGCAACTTCGTCGTCGAGTTCGACAACCGCCAGAACGGCGCCAACCACATCCACTCCGTCTGGCGCGACATCGAAAACGACTTCGCCAACGACATCCTCAGCGAGCACCTGCTCCTCTACCACGTGCTGTAGCCGCCGAAGCTGCAGAGTGTTGCGGCATACAGCGGCCACGCGCAGGTCGAACGGACAGGCATATGGAACACGATCCGCCCGCGTGGTCGGCCGCGCTTTCCGACTGCTGGCGGCGCAATTTCGGCAGGCGCAGAATCGCCTCCGCGCTGCTGTTCATCATCGGCGGCGCCTCCGGGATTTTCGCCTTGCTCTCCGCGTTCACGGTGGGTGCATTCACCATGCCGTTCAGCGCCGCCGCGCTGGCGCTCGGCGGCGCGCTCTACCCGACGACGATGCGCCTGCTTTGGGGCCTGTTCGGAGTCGTGGTGCTGGTCGGCTGGCTCGCCGTCGTGCTCTTGTGAACCTCTAGCCGCGCAGCAGCCGGAATCGACGCCGATGTTTCTCTACGAACGCGAGAGCCGCACCCACTCCAAGTACAAGAGAGAATGGTAAGATAAGACTTGAGCGCAATGCGGCGATACTTCGCCGTCTGCTGGCCACGGGACAAGGCAGCACACGGCAGTCATAAAAGGGGAGCCGCCATGACTCGCCCGCGGTTGCTGCGTGACCGTAACAGGCGCTTCCATAGCGGTAACACTGATGCTCGTCTCGTTGTCTCCAAGCTGCTGTTGTGGCTCGGCATCCTGCTGCTGATCAGCAGTTTGCCCCTGATGTTCAGCATCGGACCCTTCGTGGCGCTCGCCGGCTTGGCGATGTTGGTCGCGAGTGTCATTCTTGTTCGTCGCAGGTGACACGCGTGCGGGATGCACTCGCCGAATATTGCCGCCGCACACCCCGCTGGCGGAGAATCGCCTCCGCGTTGCTGTTCATCATCGGCGGCGCCTTGGGGGTGTTCGCCCTCGGCACGGCCTACACGGTGGGTGTGGCCGTGGCCCCGTTCAGCGCCTTCGCGCTAGCGCTCGGCGGCGCGCTCTATCCGACGACGATGCGCCTGCTTTGGGGCCTGTTCGGAGCCGTGGTGCTGGTCGGCTGGATCGCCGGCGTGATCTCGGTCAACGTCTAGCCGCGCGGGCAGCCTGCGATACGCTGGATCGCCAGCCAGCCGCGCAGCAGCCGGAATCGACGCCGATGTTTCTCTACGAACGCGAGAGCCGCACCCCGCACTCCGAGTGCTACGTGGTCGAGAACGAGGACGGCAGCCGCGCCCGCCTCGACCTGCACTTCGCGCCCCCGCTCGTCTACGCCACCCTCTGCGTCCCCGAATCGTGGTCCGATGACGATGTGCAGGACGTGATCGCCGACTTTGATGACCGCATCGCCAGCACCGCCGAACCGCTCCGCGAGGACCTGATCGTCACCGTCTGGCGCGGCGCTGAACTCGGCGTCTGGTCCACCGACAGCGAACTCCCCGCGATGCACGCCGACGAGCTCAACGGCCAGCCTCCGGCCTCGCGCAACTGACGAAAGACAGACCATGCCCGACGACGACGCGAACACCGACGACGCGATCGAGGAAGCCGAAGCCGCCGACGCGGTCGACTTGCTGCTCAAGGGACGCATCGAAGAGGTGCTGCCCCCCGAGGAGCTGGGCGAGTTCCACGACTTCGTCCGCGAAGAAGCGCTGATGCGCCGGCGCTTCGCCGTCTCCTTCCGCGTCGAATGCCGCTGCCTCGCCTGGATTTCCTACCAGCTGACCAACATCGTCACCCACGAGGACGGGATGGAGTTCTCCGCCCGCCCGATGCAAACCTACGTGCCCGACCACGAGCCCGACGTCGAGCACCCCGAAGGCGCGACCGAAGACCCGCCCGAGGAGGTGCTGGACTGGCCGATCTGGCCGCTCGAGATATATCAGGACGAACTCGAAGAGCTCGAAGCAGACGACGAAGACGACGCCGAGTGAGCAGCATGAGCAGCGGCGGCTCGCGCTACGCCGCCGTCTTCTTCGATCTCGACGGCACCCTCGTCAGCGAGCGCGTCGGCGTCCGCGAAGCCCGCCTCGCTGTGGGCCGCGAACTCGTCCGGCGCGGCCTCACCGCCGCCGCGCCCGACATCTTCGTGCGCGCCGTCGAACAGGCCATCGCCGACATCCTGCGCGACAACGACGGCCAGTGGCCCAACTGGCTCGACATCGGCGCCTGGCTGAGCCGCTCGCTTGAGCGGATCGATTGCCCACTCGATCGGCGCAGCCCCGATTTCGCCGACCTCTCCGCAATCTACGCCCACGAGCGCATCGAGCGCGCCGCTGCCATCCCCGGCGCCGCCCAGGCGGTCGCCGCCGCCCGACGACATGGCCCCGTCGGGCTGATCACCAACTTCACCGACGGCGCGCTGCAGCGCCGCAAAATCGCCGCCGCCGGCCTCGAAAGCCAGTTCGACGCAATCTTCATCTCCGGCGAGGTCGGCGTCCACAAGCCCGACCCCCAAATCTTCCACCACGCCGCACGCGAGGTGGGGGCGCAGGCATCGGACTGCGTCCACATCGGCAACTCCTGGCTCTCCGACATCGAGGGCGCGCTCGCCGCCGGCATGCCCGCCGTCTGGGTCGAAGAAACGCCCTCAAGCACGCAGCGCCCACCCACGCCGAACGTGCTGCAGCTAGAGGACTTGGCGGCAGTGGCGGCGTGGCTGAGCGGATAGGTTGTGCAGCGGCGGCGAGTAGCAATCAGGCGGCTGCGAGCCAGTAACGCGGTGGTGGAGAAGCTCGCAGGGCACGGCCTTTCGTTTCAGGACGCTGAGCAAGTGCTTACGGAGGCGCCGAAATTCGCCCACCAACGCTCAAAGCTGGAGATGCAACCCGACGGAACTGAACGTCGCCGACCCATGCGTGTGGTCATGATCGGTCCGAATCGCAGCGGACGGATGCTGAGGTTCATATTGGAGTGGCCGGACGCCGACGGGCTGAGCACAGTCGTGTCCGGTTGGGATGCCGGCCCGGCTGATAGATCCAGCTACAATCAACCAGGAGGGCTTTGGACATGAGCAGAGAATGGACGCCCGCCGAAGAACGTGCGATGGCCTCGGACCCGTCGGAGTGGGAGCCGATCGAAGTCGAGGTTGACCCGACCGCCGGGATCGTTTTCGAGGTGGATTTCGACCGATCAGAGTGCGCAGTGCTCTTTGACGCGATCGGCCACAGCAACCCGTTCGAATTCATCAAAGCCGCCGCCCTCGCTCGCGCCCGCGAGATGCTGGCCGCGGAGAAACAACCCCCTGAAGCCGACCCCGTGTCCGCCGCCGACTGACCCTCGTTAAGCATGCAGGATTCCCGACAACAATGGCTGGATTCGCTCGATCCGCGCGTGCGGGCCGAGGTTGAGGCTAAGATCGCGGAATATGAGCATCCGGACATTGAAGAGTGCATTGACATTGATGAAGACTGGCAGCTGTCCCCCAACGCCACGTTCAAGGTGGTTCCCGATCCGCCACCCGGCGTCTGGTTCGATCTCGAATTCACCACATCGGAGTACGACGAGCTGATGCAAGCGGTCGGCGAAGCCGACCCGTTCGAGTTCATCAAAGCCGCAGCCCTCGCTCGCGCCCGTGGGATCTTTGTCGAGCGCGACGACGCAGGCAGCGCGACCGTGTTCGATTAAGCTCGTCCGAAGGTGAGCCACGACCGTCCTCGTCCCACCCAAGGTCTGTCGATCAGCGAAAGCGGCCGAGCGAAGATCGCAATGCGCGGCTATCGCCTCGAGGATGCTCAAGCAGTGCTCGATAGCCGCCCGACCTGGATCTGGCAGAACGAGCGCATCGAACACGACGAGTTTGGCAGCGTTGTCCGAACTCGCCCCGCTCGCTGGCGGCTCGTCGGGCGCGGCTTCTTCGGCGTGATCCTGGCTGTGGTCGTGGAACTGCCGCGTGACGAAGGCGTATCGGAGGTCGTGACGATCTACGAGGCGTCGCCCAAAGACCAAAGTCGGTACCATGAAGACCTGAGAGGGCGAAGATGACTGATTCGCGGCAGCAATGGTTGGAGTCGCTCACTCCGCATGTGCGGGCCGAGGTTGAGGCCGAGATTTCGGACTACGAGGACCCGGACAACGCCGAGTACATCGAGGATGGCGACGATTGGGAGCCGGGGCCTGATTGGACGATCGAGCTTGGCATCGGCTTTAGCCGCGATGAATTGCGCTCATTGTCCGAAGCAGTCGGGCCCGGCAATGACGCTGGTGCCTTCATCAAAGATTTGGTGATGGAGCGGGTGCAGGCGCTGCTCGCGGAGCGCCGCGTGGCGGCAACTCACTGAGATCAGTTCCCCTACTTCCGCGCCACTGCCCGACGCGCCGCCGCCGCTACTGCCTGCGGCGTCAGCTCGAAACGCTCCAGCAGCGACTGCCACGATCCCGACTCGCCGAAGCGGTCCGCCACCCCTACTTGCTCCATCGGCGTCGGTGCTTGCAGCGCAAGCGTGCGTGCGACCGCCGAACCGAGACCGCCGATCACGTTGTGCTCCTCCGCCGTCACAATCGCCCCCGTCTCCCGTGCCGCCTCGACGATCGCCGCCTCATCCAGCGGCTTGAGCGTCGCCATATTCAGCACTCGCGCCTCAATCCCCTCGGCGGCCAGCG
The DNA here is from genome assembly GCA_958295515.1 of uncultured Dehalococcoidia bacterium. Classification (GTDB taxonomy): domain Bacteria; phylum Chloroflexota; class Dehalococcoidia; order Bin125; family Bin125; genus CATQGW01. The sequence continues at coordinate 515,653 of CATQGW010000001.1, forward strand.
TCTCCGCCGCGCGCAGCGTCGGCTCGACCAGCAGCCCGCAGGCGATCAGCGTCACATCCGAGCCCTCGCGCAGCAGATCAGCACGCCCCAGCTCGAACTGCGCGCTCTCGGTGTAGACCACCGGCAGCTTCGGACGCCCCACGCGGATGTACCACGGCTCGGCATCCTGCGCTGCCGCGACCATTGCCGCCTCCGCCTCGACCACATCGCAGGGCACCACCACGTTCATCCCCGGCAGCGCCGTCATCAGCGCCAAATCCTCAATCGCCTGAGCCGACGCGCCGTCCTCGCCCACGCTCACCCCGCCGTGGCTGGCGACCAGCTTCACGTTCATCCGCTGCTGCGCGATCTGCACCCGAATCTGGTCGTAGCAATGACCCGGCATAAACACCGCGAACGAGGCCGCGAAGACCGTCTTGCCTGTCGCCGCCAGTCCGGCCGCGATCGAGATCATGTTGGCCTCGGCCGCGCCCACGGTGAACCAGCGCTCGGGAAACTCCGTCGCCAGCTTGTTGCCGCCCGTCGAGGCCGAAAGGTCCGCGTCCAGCGCGACGATCTCATAGCCCTCGCGCGCCAGGCGCAGCAGCGCCGCGCCGTAGGCCTCGCGCGTCGCCGCCGCGGGCAGCGCGGCTTGGCTGGTCATGAGTGAATCTCCTCCAGCGCCTGCGCCAGCTGCGCATCGCTCGGACCCTTGCCGTGCCACCCGGCCGGATTCTCCGCCATGAACGACACGCCCTTGCCCTTGACCGTCTCCGCGATCACCACCTGCGGCGCGCCGTCTGTCTCGCGCGCCGCGCACAGCGCTTGCGTCACCGCGCCCACATCGTGACCGTCCACCTCATGCACGCCCCAGCCGAACGCCGACCACTTCTCGGCCAGCGGCTCGATCCGCATAATCTCCGTGCCCGCGCCGTCATTCTGGAAATGATTGCGATCCACAATCGCCGTAATGCGGTCCAGCCCGAAGTGCGCGGCCGACATCGCCGCTTCCCAGTTCTGACCTTCGTTCAGCTCGCCGTCGCCGAGCAGACACCAAACCCTCGCCTTGCGCCCGTCCAGCCGGTGCCCCAGCGCCAACCCCACGCTGAACGACAACCCCATCCCCAGCGCTCCGCCGCTCATCTCCACCCCCGGCGGACGCCCCCGCACCACATGCCCCTGCAGCTCGCTGCCCAGCGAGCGGAAGCTGGAAATCCAATCCGCGCTGAAATACCCCGCTTCCGCCAGCGCCGCGTAGATCACCGGCGTCGCGTGCCCCTTGGAGAGCACGAAGCGGTCGCGCTCCGACCAGTCCGGATCGCTCGGGTCGTGCCGCATCACCCCGCCGAAGTAGAGCGCCGTGAGAATCTCCACCGCCGAGAGCGAGCCCCCCGGATGCCCCGACTGCGCCGCGTGCGTCATCCGCACGATCTGCTCGCGGATGCGCCGCGCAATCGCCTCCAGCTCCGCCGCATCGCGCGCCTGCGTGATCTGCTCCGTCGTCGTCATCGCGTCCCCGCCCTGAGACCGCCCGCAACAGCGCGCTGCGTGGTGTCGCCGCAATGCTAACCGCGCCCCTACAGGCGTCCAATTCAATTCCCTCAACGACGCGGTATCTGCTGGTCATAAGTCCAATCTAGGCTGGTCCAATGACGCAGCCGGCGGCCAAACCACAGCGCCTCTTCATCGCCGCCGAACTGCCCGCCGCGCCGCGCGACGAGCTCGCCACCCTGCTCGCCAGGCTGCAAACTGACGCCTTGCCCGGCTGGCGTTGGAGCGCCCCGGCCTCAATCCACCTCACCCTCCGCTTCCTCGGCGACACCCCGCCCGACCGCATCCCCGCCGCGGCCGCTGCCCTGCGCCGCGCCGCCGCCGCGGCAACTCCGTTCAGCCTCGTCCTGGCCAACGCTGGCACGTTCGGCGGTCGCCGCCCGCGCGTGCTCTGGCTCGGCCTCGCGGGCGAGCTTGACGCGCTGCAAGCCCTCGCAGACGCGCTCAACCGCGAACTGCGCCGCGAGGGCTGGCCGCCGCCCGACCGCCCACTGCGCCCGCACATCACGCTGGCTCGCGCTCGCCGCAGCGCCTCGCCCCCGCAGGCCGCCGCCGCCCACGACCTGGCCGCGAGCCTCGAACCGAGCGGAACCCCGTTTGAAATCGCCGCCGCGAGTCTCATTCACAGCACCCTCACGCCCGCCGGCGCGCAGTACTCCACCATTGCATCGGTCGTGCTCCATTCCGCTGTACTATGACCTTGTCCCCCAGAGCGAGGGATCTGCAAGGAGCCGCAATGCAGAGCAGCCTCATCTCCAAGATCGAGAAGGCCCGCATCTACGCCAGCGAGAGCGATCGCTTCAGCTTCACGGCACTGCAATGTGAGGTACGCGGCGACTCCACCACCCACACCGCGCAACTCGGGCCCGACGGCTGGAACTGCGACTGCTTCTTCTTCGCCGACGCCGGCACCTGCTCCCACACCATGGCCTTGGAGCGCCTGCTCGACGAAATGCTCCCCGAGCGCTACCGCCCCGCCATCCCCAGCGCCTGAGCCGCCCCTGCCAAGTTCTCGTCATTCCCGCCCCCGAGCGGGAATCTCATCGCGGAGCTTCAGAGGGCGGACAGGCGATTCCCGCCCAATGCGAGAATGACGAATTGGTGGCCCGGGAAGGACGGATGCTGCCCGACCCGCACAACCCCCGCTAGCGCCGATCGTTCCACAGCGCTGCGCGGTAGATGAAGATGTCCGAATACTCCACCCACTCCGCGTAGCCGATCTGGCGATTGTCGGTCAGCCAGTTGATTCGCTCGTTGATGCAGGCGAGCAGCGCCTCCTCGGCGACCGGCAAGGCGAAACCGCCGTACTCCACCGCCGGATCGAGCGCTGTCACCGCCAGTGCGTCGCCCGCGGCCAGCGCTGCGTCGCGGTTGCCCAGCTCGCCACGCGCCAGACCATCGAGCTCGCCCCGCTCCAGCGCCGCGATGTAGTCCGCCTCGTTGTCGCCCAGATACACCACCTGCGGCTTCCCGCTGTCGGGCAGCGTCAACCGCACCCGGCCCGCCAGCGAAACCGACTGCTCGGCGGCGCTGATCATGTAGTCCGTGCTGCCGTCGGCGACCACCTCGCCATCGGACAGCTCAATTCGCACACCCACCGCCAGTACGCCGTTCTCGTCGGCCAGGCCGGTTAGTTGCAGCAGCCGCGCCTCGCCCGTCGTCCCCGCCACCGCACCGATCCGGTGCTCCGCTGTGAGATCGTCGTGCGTGCGAATCTGCGCCGCGTCCGCCGCGCGCATCAACAGCGACTGGCGGAACGCGATGTGCCCATCCGTGAACGCCACCACCGCGCGCCCCTGATGATCCATCGTGCGGCTCTCGAGGATCGTGATCCCCCCACCGACGATGTCGAACTCCGGCGTGGTCGGCGACAGCCAGATGTCCGGCCAGACGCTGATCGGGATGCGCCGGAACGACAGCCCGGTGTACTTCATCGTCTCCAGCGCCTCGACCAGCGCCGCCTCATACCCGTAATGCTCGAAGAACAGCGGCTCGCTGGGGGTGTCATCGATCTGATAGCTGACCGGATCGAAGAAGGCGAAGAAGCCCAGCCGCAGCGGTTCTCCGTCGCCGCAGGCGACCGGCAGCGGCAATGGCAGCGACGGCGGCGGCGCAGCCGGAATGACGATCGCGCCGCTTGCCGCCCAGCTGCTGTAGCTGGAGAGCTGCGGAACAAACCGCTCCTCGGGCGTCAGCTCGCCTTCCACCCCCGCGACGCGCAGCCCCCACTCGAAGCGCCCATCCGCGCCGCGCCGGAGGATCACCCAGGCGTTTCGCCCATCGGCCAGCTCCACCGCCGAACTCTGCATCCACGGTGTCGCGTCGCTGAGCAGGGTGGCGAAGCGCCTCTCCGGCAGGATCGTCTCTTCGCCGATCCGCAGCCCCAATTCGATCCGCTCGCCCTCCGCCAGACGCACGATCACCCGCGCCTCATCACCCTGCCCGTGGGCGGTGGCGCGCTCGATCCCAAAGACCAGCCCGGCCGTTGCGAGCAGCGTCAGCGCCAAGAGCGATGCGAAACGAAAGCGGTGCGTCATCAGGCGGCCAATCCGTTGAGGCTCAGTCGACTCGTCTGAATACCAGGCAGGCGTTCTGCCCGCCGAAACCGAAAGAGTTCTTCAGCGTCACCCGGACATCCGCCTTCCGCGCCGTGTTCGGCACGTAGTCTAGATCGCACTCCGGGTCCGCGTGCTGGTAGTTAATCGTCGGGTGGATGCGCCCCTCGATCATCCCCCGGATCGCCGCGATCGACTCCAGCCCGCCCGCCCCGCCGAAGGCATGCCCGATCATCGATTTGGTCGAAGAGATCGCGACGCTCGACGCGGCCTCGCCCAAGGCTTCCTTAATCGCCCGCGTCTCCGAGGCGTCGTTCAGCGGCGTCGAGGTGCCATGCGCGTTCACGTAATCGATCTCCTCCGGCGCAATCCCCGCGTCCTCGATCGCCCAGCGAATCGCCCGCACGGGACCTGCCCCGTCGGCGTCGGGCATCACCAGATGATGCGCATCGGCGCTGGAGCCGAAGCCGGCCACCTCGATCTGGAACTCCGCGCCGCGCGCCCGCGCCGACGCTTCGCTCTCCAAAATCAGCACTCCTGCGCCCTCGGCCGGCACGAAGCCGTCGCGCTCCGCGTCGAACGGGCGGCTGGCCTGCTGGGGATGCGCGTTGTTCGCGGTCAGTGCGCGCATCACGGCGAAGCCGCCCAACCCTAGCTGGCAGAAGCCCGCCTCACAGCCGCCCGTGACCACGATGTCGGCCTGCCCGCGCCGAATCACATCCGCTGCTTCGCCGATCGCCTGCGTGCCCGCCGCGCAGGCCGTAACCACCGTCGTGTTGTAGCCCAGCAGCCCGAACTGCATCGCAATGTTGGCCGCCGCCATATTCGGCAGCACCTTGGGGATGAAGAGCGGATCGAGCCGCATCCCGCCGCGCTCGACCAGCTTGCGCGCACCCGCCTCGAGCTCGGGATAGCCGCCGCTGCCGTTGCCCAGCACCACCGCGATCCGCGCGCGATCGAGCGTGTCCAAATCCAACGCCGCGTCCTCCACCGCCTCGCGCGCCGCCGCCACCGCCAGCTGCGAAAAACGCGCCATCCGCCGCGCCGACTTGCGCTCCATATAGTCCCGCGCGTCGAAATCGCGAATCTCCCCGCCAATCGTGCAGGAAAAGCCCTCCACATCGAACAGCCGAATCGGCTCAATCCCGCTCTCGCCGGCAACCACCCGCCGCCAGAACGTCTCCACACCGTTGCCTAGCGGCGAGAGCGCACCCATCCCGGTGATCACCACCCGTGTCCGCTCGTCCGACATCCGCTAACCCGCCGACTGCGGATCGAGATCGCCCGTCGCATCCGCCGCGGCCTCCGCTTCGTCGCTCGGCTCCCCCTGCGCCTCCCGCAGGCAGTCGCGCGCGTTGGCCGCCAGCGAGAGCGAGCCCAGCACCGCCACAAGGTCGTCGTCGCCGTGCGCGAGCTCGCGCGCCGCGGCCAGCGCGGATTCCACCGAGGGCGCGACCGAGACCGAGCCGTCCCAGTCGGCGAAGGCCGCCGTGAGATCGGCCGCCGGACGCGAGCGCGGGTGATCGGAGGCGGTCAGCACCACCGCCGCCGCGCGCTCGCGGATCGCCCCCGCGATCGCCTCCAGCGCCTTGTCGCCCAGCACCCCGAGCACCACGATCAGCCGCTCGTGCGGGAAATACCCCTCGAGCGCCTCGAGCGCCCGCCGCACCGACTCCCCATTGTGCGCCCCGTCCACCACCAGTCGCGGCGTCGCCCGCCCCCCGCGCAGCGCTGCCGGCCATTGCAGCTCCTCCAGCCGCCCCGGCCAGTTCACCGTCGCCAGCCCCGTATGCACCGCCGCCGGCGGAATCTCCACCCCCTGCGCCCGCAGCAGGTCGAGCGTCGCCACCGCGGTCGCCGCGTTCTCGATCTGAAACTCCCCCAGCAGCGGCGTCAGCAGCAGCTGTTCTTCCGCCTCGCCGGGGCGCGGCTGGCGGCGCCTGAGCCGAAACCACTGCCCCCAGCGCTCGACGCCGGCCGGTTCCCACTCGTAAGCCGCCGCGACATCCAGCAGCGGCACAGGCAGGTCGTCGGCGGCGTTGCGCACCACCGCGGCAGCCTCCGCGGAACGCTGCGGTCCCAGCACCGCGACGCGCGTGCCGGCGCTCAGAATGCCCGCCTTCTCCGCCGCGATCTGCTCGATCCGGTCGCCCAGCACGTCCGTGTGCTCGTAGGACAGCGAGGTGATCACCGCCGCGTCTTTCTCCCCGAACACGTTGGTGCAGTCCAGCCGCCCCCCCAGCCCCACCTCCACGATCTGCACATCGACATCCTCATCCCAGAAGGCGTGGAAGGCGAGCGTAGTGAGCAGCTCGAAGGTGCTGATATGCCCCGGCTGCTCAGCCAGTTCGGCCTCGGCGAACACGCGCACTTCGCCGGCCAACGCGGCGAACAGATTGTCGGCCAGCGGCTCGCCGTCGACCCGGATGCGCTCACGGAAGGAGTGCAGGTGCGGGCTGGTGAACAGCCCGGTGCGCAGCCCCGCCTGGCGCAGGCAGGACTCGATCATCGCCGCCGTCGAGCCTTTGCCCTTCGAGCCCGCGACATGCACCGTGCGACGCCCGAGCTGCGGGTCGTCCATCCGGCGCAGCAGCGAGCGAATCCGCTCCAGAGCGAACGCCGGGCGCGAGCGCCGCGGCAGCGATCCTCGCTCGAAATCCGCGAAGCTCATCAGCCACTCGACCACGGCCTCGTAGGAGGAGAACCTCGTGTCGGCGTACGGCTGATCGCTCATCGGCTCTACTCCCGCGCGTGTCGGTCACCACCTCATCGTACGCGCTGCCGCCGCCCTGCGCAGCAGCGCGCCAGCGGCTACGCTATCCCCCCGAAAGGCGCAGACGATGGCCACCATGCTCCGCGACGCGCTCGAAGCGAACCTGGCGGGACGCAGCGATGCCGACGGCCTGATCGAGGTGATCGAGGCGATCGCCGAGGGCGCATCGCGCGTTGACGCCCTGACCCGCCGCGCCGCGCTCGCCGATGTGCTCGGCGACACCGGCGAAACCAACGTGCAGGGCGAAATCGTCCAGCGCCTCGACGCCGCCGGCACCGACACCTTCGTCGAGGTGCTCAGCGAGTGCGGGCGCGTCGCCGCGCTGGCCTGCGAGGAGCTCGAAGACGCCGTCTTCGTCAGCGACGCGCCCAGCCATCCCTACCTTGCCCTCTTCGACCCCGTCGACGGCTCCAGCAACATCGATGTCGCCGTCACCATCGGCTCGATCTTCGCCATCTACAAGCGCGCCGACGACAGTCCCGTCAGCGAACAAACCCTGCTCCGCCCCGGCCGCGAGCAGATCGCCGCCGTCTACGTCGTCTACGGCTCGAGCACGGTGCTGGTCACCGCCACAGAGCGCCGCGTGGACGGCTTCACGCTCGATCCCGACAGCGGCGCGTTCCTGCACAGCCACCCCGACATCACCATCCCCGCCAAATGCGCCGCCTACAGCGTCAACGAGGGCAACGCCGGCGCTTGGCAGCCCGAAATGCAGGCCGCCGTCGCCGAACTGCGCGAGGCCTACGGACTGCGCTACGTCGGCTCGCTTGTCGCCGACTTCCACCGCGACCTGCTCAAGGGCGGCATCTTCCTCTACCCCGGCGACCGCAGCAGCCCCGCCGGCAAACTGCGGCTGGGCTACGAAGCCAACCCGCTCTGCTACGTCGCCGAGCAGGCCGGCGGAGCCGGCAGCGACGGCCGACAGCGCATCCTCGACCTCACCCCCGAGCAGCTGCACCAACGCACCCCGCTGATCGTCGGCAACGCCGATGTCGTCCAATCCGTCCTCCAACGCCTCAGCGCCGGCTGACGCCCCAAGGAAGCAGCACACAATGACCGCCGACCTCCACGCCACCGCCCGCGCGCTCGTCGCGCCCGGCAAAGGCATCCTCGCCGCCGATGAATCCGCACCCACGATCAAACGCCGCTTCGACGGCATCGGCGTCGAATCCACCGAAACCAACCGACGCGACTGGCGGCAGCTGCTCTTCACCGCCGACGGCGTCGGCGACTACATCTCCGGCGTCATCCTCTTCGATGAGACCCTGCGCCAGCAGGCCTCCGACGGGCGCACCATCGTCGAAGTGCTGACCGCCAACGGCGTCATCCCCGGAATCAAGATCGACCAGGGTGCAAAAGACCTGGCCGGCGCGCCGGACGAAAAAGTCACCGAAGGCCTCGACGGCCTGCGCGAGCGGCTCGACGAATACCGCGAGCTGGGCGCGCGCTTCACCAAATGGCGTGCCGTGATCGCCATCGGCGACGGCATCCCCAGCGATTACTGCCTCGATGTCAACGCCCACGCTCTGGCCCGCATGGCCGCGCTCTCCCAGGAGGCAAGGCTGGTGCCGATCATCGAGCCCGAGGTGCTGATGGACGGCGAGCACGACATCGCCGCCTGCGCCGACGCCACCGAGCGCGCCCTGCGCGCCACCTTCGCCGCCTGCGCCGACCAGCGCGTCGACCTCCCCGGCGCGCTGCTCAAGCCCAACATGGTGCTCTCCGGCAAAAGCGCCGCCGAGCGCGCGCCCGCCGAAACCGTCGCCGCCGAAACCCTGCGCGTCTTCCGCAACGCCGTCCCCGCCGCCGTGCCCGGCTGCGTCTTCCTCTCCGGCGGCCAGAGCGACGCCGAAGCCACCATCAACCTCGACGCGATCAACCGCCTCGCCGCCCAGGACGGCGCGCCCTGGGAGCTCAGCTTCTCCTACGGACGCGGCCTCCAGGCCACCCCGCTCGGCGTCTGGGCCGGCCAAGCCGCCAACATCCCCGCCGCCCAGTCCGCCTTCCAGCTGCGCGCCAAAGTCACCGCCGCCGCCTGCCGCGGCCAATACACCCCCGCCCTCGAACAACAAAGCCCCCCCACCTAGCATCACACCCTCACGGAGCATCACTCTCAACGGCCGGCAAGCGGTTCACAGAGTCCGCCAACGCATCAAACGCTGCGTCCACCGCGTCCGCGCCGCTCTCCCTGCCGTCCCGATAGCGTCGGACCCCCTCCGCGCCGTCGCTCATGAACAGTGAGATGCGAGCGCCCGTTCCGACCAGAATGAGACTGAACTCCGGTCCGCACCGGACTCCCGGCGACGGCGCTCCGCATGCCGGTTCAGTGACGCTGCCTACGCGAACGTCGTAGCCCGTCGGCGCGGTGATCAGGTGCCCGAACACTCGATACGTCTTGCCTCGCTGTAGAATGCCATCGGAGCCGGGCAATTCGAGAATCACATATACCTGCACCGAGGCGCTCGCTGTCGCCCCCGCCCCGTCCGTGACCGTCGCGCGGATCGTCTTCAACCCTGAATCCACCTCCGGCTGCGCGTGATAGCCGCGGCCCTCTTCATCCTCAACGAATGTCTCGCCCGGGCTCATCGCGCAGCCGACCGAGGCGGTGCCGCTGAGCCCCACGTAGCTCTGCTCGGCATCGCGGGTTTCCCCGTCAATCACCAGCGTGTAGGGCGCGGTCCCGCCGGCCACGCTCCAGGTGATCGGCGTCTCGGCCACGCCGAACCAGCCAGCTGAGTAGTCCTCCGACTGCCAGTTGCCCTCATCGTCCTGCCACTGACGGGAGCCGTAATATCCCTGTGCCTGCACCGTCTCGCAAATCTGCCGTGATGCGGTCAGCGTCAGCGTCAGCGGAGCGGTGGTTCCGCCCTCGCTGCTCGATTGGTCTCCGTCATTCTGCTGCGCTGCTTCGGCAGGGCGCTCCTGCGCGCCCGCCGCGCCCGCTTCGACGCGCTGCTCAATCTGCGCCTCGCGCCCGGCGAAGTAGACGATGGCGGCCACCAGCGCCGCGATCACCACGAACAGCGCCGCCTGCTTCGGCCCGATCCGTCTGGCTCGGCTGAGGATGCGCTGCATGCCGTCAACGTAACCTGTTCGGAACGCCGCCGCCGTCCTCTACCCTCGGACCCACCATGCCCCAACCACTGCTGATCGCCACCGGCAACGCCGGCAAGCTGCGCGAGTTTCGGCGGCTCTTTGAGCAGCTTGAACTCCGCGACTGGGAGCTGGTCGCGCCCGCCGAGGTCGGCCTTGATGGCTTCGAGGTCGTCGAAGACGGCCAGACCTACATCGCCAACGCCGCGCGCAAAGCGCGCTCCTACGCCAACGCCGCGCGGCTGCCCGCGCTGGCCGACGACTCGGGACTGGAAGTCGACGCGCTCGACGGCGCGCCCGGCGTCTACAGCGCGCGATATGCTGGCCCCGACGCCGACGACGCGGCCAACCGCGCCAAGCTGCTCGACGCGCTGGCCGACACCCCCGCCGACGCGCGCGCCGCCCGCTTCCGCTGCGTTGTCGCCGTCGCCTACCCCTTCACCACCAACACGCGCCTCGGCGAGGGCGCGGTGGAAGGCCGCATTGCAATGGACGAGCGCGGCGATCTCGGCTTCGGCTACGACCCGCTCTTCGAGCTGCCCGGCGGCCGCCGCATGGCCGAGCTGAGCGCCGACCAGAAGAACCGAATCAGCCACCGCGCCCGCGCCCTGCAGGACGCCCAATGGGCGCTCGCGGCGCTCGCCCGCCTGCGCGCCGGAAAGCGCTGAGCCGATGACCGTCGACCGCTTCGGGAGAACATTCCAGGACCTGCGGCTCTCGGTCACCGACCGCTGCAACTTCCGCTGCCCCTATTGCATGCCCAAAGAGGTCTTCGGCCCCGGCTACCAGTTCCTGCCCCGCGCCGACATCCTCAGCTTCGAGGAGATCGTGCGGCTGACCCGCGTCTTCGCCCGGCTCGGCCTGCGCAAGCTGCGGCTGACCGGCGGCGAACCGACCGTGCGCGCCGACCTCCCCGCCCTCGTCGGCATGCTGCGCCGCGCCGTGCCCGGCGTGGACCTCGCGTTGACCACCAACGGCTCGCGCCTCACCTCGCTCGCCGACGATCTCGCCCAGGCAGGACTCGACCGCGTCACCGTCAGCCTCGACGCCATCGATCCCGAAGTCGGGCAGCGCATGAACGGCGTCGAATTCCCGCTCCAGCGCGTGCTCGACGGCATCGACGCGGCGGCGGCGGCGGGGCTCGCCCCGGTCAAAATCAACGCCGTGATCCAGCGCGGCGTCAACGAGAGCGAAATCACCCGCCTGGCCGAACACTTCCGCGGCACCGGCCACATCGTGCGCTTCATCGAGTACATGGATGTCGGCGCGTCCAACGGCTGGAAGCTCGACGACGTCGTGCCCGCCGCCGAGATCATCGAGCGCCTCCAGTCCGAACTGCCGCTGGAGCCGGTCGATCCCTCCTACCGCGGCGAGGTCGCGCGGCGCTGGCGCTGGAAGGACGGCTCCGGCGAAATCGGCGTGATCACCTCCGTCACCCAACCCTTCTGCGGCGATTGCACCCGCGCCCGCGTCTCCGCCGAGGGCAAGCTCTACACCTGCCTCTTCGCCGGCGTCGGCCACGACCTGCGCGAACCGCTGCGCAGCGGCCGCACCGACGAGCAAATCTATGAGCGGCTCGCCGGCATCTGGCGCGCGCGCGAGGACCGCTACTCCGAGCTGCGCAGCGCCGCCACCGCGGACTTGCCCAAAGTGGAAATGTCGCACATTGGCGGCTGACTCCAACGACGCCCCCGCGCTCAGCCACATCGACGCCGCCGGGCGCGCCCGCATGGTCGATGTCGGCGGCAAAGAGATCACCGAGCGCAGCGCCGTCGCCGAGGGCTGCGTCGAAATGCAGCCCGACACCCTGCGCCTGATCGAAACCGCCCAGCTCAAAAAGGGCGACGTGCTGACCACCGCCCAACTCGCCGGCGTGATGGCCGCCAAGCGCACCCACGAGTTGATCCCGCTCTGCCATCCGCTCGCGCTCTCCCACATCGAAGTCGAGCTGACCCCGCAGGCCGAGCCGCCGCGCATCGAAATCCGCGCCTCAGTCCGCTGCAGCGGACGCACCGGCGTCGAAATGGAAGCCCTCACCGCCGTCAGCGTCGCCGCCCTGACCGTCTACGACATGGCCAAAGCGGTCGACCGCGCAATGCGCATCAGCAACATCCGCCTACGCCAAAAAACCGGCGGCCGCTCCGGCGAAATCCGCCTACCCTGACCCCGCCCTCTCCGTCATTCCCGCACGGGGGCGGGAATGACGAGGAGGATCCCGTCATTCCCGCGAACGCGGGAATCTCCCCCGCGTAACCTCCCAGGTACCGCCACGAGATTCCCGCACGGGGGCGGGAATGACGAGGAGGACCGCGTCATTCCCGCGAACGCGGGAATCTCTCCTGCGCAACCTCCCAGGCACCGCCACGAGATTCCCGCTCGAGGGCGGGAATGACGAGGAGGACCCCGTCATTCCCGCGAACGCGGGAATCTCCCCTGCGCAACCTCCCAGGTACCGCCACGAGATTCCCGCTCGGGAGCGGGAATGACAGGCTTAGGAAGCGCCCTCCCACCTACTCATACTGCGGGTCGCGGCGTTCGGCGAACGCCGTCAGCCCCTCTCGCGCATCCTCCGAGCCGAACGCGATCCGGCTGTACTCCTGATAAATCCGCAGCCCATCCGCCAGCGATGCGTCGCGGCCCCGCTGCGCCAACTCCTTCGTCATCCGAATCGCCGCCGGACCGTTCGCCGCAATCGCCGCCGCCAACTCCCGCGCCCGCGACGCTAACCGCTCCGGCGCCACCACCTCGCTGACCAGCCCAATCCGCAGCGCCTCCGCTGCGTTGATGAACTCCCCCGTGAGCAGCAGACGCATCGCGTCCGAGCCGCCGATCAGCCCCGGCAGCCGCAGCGCCCCGTAGCCGTGCAAAATCCCCCAGCGCACCTCCGGACAGCCGAACTGCGCCGTCTCATCCGCGATCCGAATATCGCAGAACAGCGCCAACTCCAGCCCGCCCGCCAGGCAGTAGCCCTGCACCGCGGCGATCACCGGCTTCGCGCACTCCAGCCCGTTGTCGAACCGCTCCGGCCGCCACGGACGCCACTCGCTGCGCCCCGCAAACTCGCCCAAGTCGTGCCCCGAAGTGAACGCCCGCCCGCTCCCGCTGATCACAATGCAGCGCACCTCGGGATCGCCCTCCGCCTCCCGCACCGCCGCACCAATCGCCGCATACATCGCATCCGTCATCGCATTGAGCTTCTCCGGCCGGTTGAGCCCGATCGACGCGACCCGCTCGCTGATCTCGTACGTGACTTCATCCATGACCCGCTCCTCCGCTGCTGCGATTGCCCACAGGCTACGCGGGCGCAGGGCTGTTTGCTGCGAAGCCAGTGGCCAGGAATGCCAACGATGACCGCAGCCAACGAGGCGAGTCGGCGAGATTCGATGGTGTGTGACGTGGCTCCCGTTGCATGCGCCTCGATCTGACGGTCGTTCGGGGATGCACAGACATCAGGCCACCATCCAGGCCCTCTCCAGCTGCATCGGCGCAAGATGCAGCGACTTGGCGAAGTAGGTTTGCACGAGATTGAAGACATTCTCGCGCCTGGCTTGGATACCGTACGGATTGACGGTGAACACGCGCCACACCTGCTCGCTCTCCCTGCGCCGAATTCGCTCAAGCAGTTCGGAGCGCTCAGCCTGATCGACGGCTTGGCGCTGCTGAGCGCTCCACTCGTCAATCTCCGGATCGTTGATTCCGGCCCGATTGAGTCTTCCGTTGGAGTGCATGCACGCATATGCCAAGTCGTCGGGATCGGCATCGTAGACGGGGCCGACAGTGCGATAGATGAGATTGGCCTCCGGGTCGGGTTGTTGCTCCAGCCAGACCTGTCCAGCATCATCGATTCGTTGCGCCCAGTGTCGTTCGCGCGGTTCAATCGCAGCTTGCACTCCAAGGGCGAGCCGGAAATGGCTGACCGTTTGGGCAGTTAGGCGCGCAATGACACTGTCGGTTGGCGCGGGCACGCCCGTTGGGAGAGTTGCGGCGGGCACATCAACCTTGACGGTAAGCGGACTTGACGCGGTGTAGCCGGCTGCTGCAAGCAAGCCCCGCGCAGACTCAGGATTGTGCTCAAAATGCGGGCCGAGCTCACCAATCTCCCAAGGCCACTCACGGGTCCCCCAATCGCTCGAGCGATCGGTCACGAATGTCCAGTTTTGCGCACAGTCCGCCGCTGCGAACCCATTGTGCAGCTCTCTCGAAATGGCATTGCGATCAAGCGCCATCGACAGCGCCTGGCGAACGCGAACGTCTCGGTATGGATCGTCGCTGAGCGATCGGAAGGTGTAGTGCGTCCCGCCGCCGGGCGAGGGCGGCGTTACTTGCAGGGCAGCAGACGGCACACCCTCGATCGCAGTTTGGGCGTCGCCGGCGCCGGAGAGCCGAATCGAGCCCAGCTCCCCCGCTTCCCAGTTCGAGGAGCGCGTGCCCAGCACCGCGACGCTCTCGCTACCTCCGGCAGCGATCACCGCCTCGACGAAGTCAAAGTCCGTGCCGCGCACAGCATTCAGGTACGGAAGCTGCATTCCTGAGTCGGCGTCGCGCTTGAAGTATGCGTCGTTGCGTTCCAGTTCCCACTCGCTATTGGCGACCGAGAGCGCAAGTTTGAACGGGCCCGTGCCGCGCGTCTGCTGCGACCAGTCGATCAGATCGGGATCAACAACGAGCTCCGACGGTACGATCACCTGCCATGGTGATGTCATCTTGTTGAGTAGATACGCGGCGGGATGCGCCAGATGCAGCGCTACGGTGCGATCGGCGTCATGTGCATCAACCCGCTGAACAGCATCGTACGTATCAGCTTGCCGCATTGGCGGCTGACGGAATGCATCCAGACAGGCTTGTACGTCTCGCGCCGCGAGCGGGCGCCCGTTCATCGGGGCATGATCTGTCCACGCAACGCCGTCACTCAATGTGAATATGAGCGTGCGGGAATCGACCCACTCCCATCCGCTCGCCAGGTTGCCGCCAACCTGCGTGCGGTGTGCGTGCGTCTGATCGCCGGCCTCAGCGATCACAAGCTGGCTGTAGACCAACGGAAGCAAATGGCCTACGTCATCCGGATCGACGGTCGGTGGATCGATCGCGAACGGATTCCAGTTCCGCATGGCCTGCGAGTCAATGTGCAGCTCTCCGCCGACCTGCGGGCCGCGCATTTGGCCCGGCAGTTCCGACAAATGCCGCCAGTGATACCGCTCTCGCCACTCGATCGGATCGATCACAGCCGTCGGCTCGCGATCGACAACCGCTTCCGTTTGCGCTGCCTGCCTCTCATCCTGTTCTACCTGTTGCGCTGCTTGGGCGGCGGCAGCCGATCTGCTGTGATCGCCTGTCAGACGAGGCTCTTGCGCCTCCTGTTGGGCGGCAATCGCCGGCGATTGCCGCTCTGTCCGTCGCTCCACAGCGTCAACCGTTTCAGCGTCGTCCTCACCGCACCCGACCAACGCCAGACCTGCTGCGCCGATTCCCGCCCGCGCAGCCGCACGGACCAAGGCGCGCCGCCCAATCCGCCAGCTGCGGGAGCTCGCCCCGCTGTTCATGGCCGCGACCTCCTTGGCCACTCCATGTTCGCGCTGGAGCCAGCGTGATACATCTCACTGGGGTACGCGAGGCAGCGCGCTCCCTCAGCCATCCACTCCCGTGCCCCAGGCGATCGCATTCTTCAGCAGCTGCTCGTAGGGCTCCGTCTCCCACGGGCCGCGGAAGCGCGGCGGCGAGACCCGATCCGCCGACACGCTCTCATGCACCGAGGGCTGCATGTTCGTCAGCGGCGTGTGGCAGTGCCCCGGCGCGATGTACGCCACCTCGCCCTCGCCTACCCGCCGCGCAAAGCCCAGCGCGTGCGACTTGCCGTCCGGCAGCAGCGACAGATCCCCGCCGTACAGCTCGTCCACAAACGGCGGCTTCTCGATCTCCTCCGTCGTCAGCAGCACCCGCGTCTCCGGATGAATCACCTCGACCATGTACGGCTCGTCCTGCACCCTGAACGAGGCCGGCAGATTGTGCGTCAGCGGGTGATTGCGGTCCGCCACCTCCACGGTCATCTCGCGGATCGGCGGGTGGGTCATGAAAAAGCCGCCCAGCGCCTCGTGATAGTCCATCTTCGCCATCCGCCGCCGCCCGTCCTCGCGGCCAAGCCGCTCCGCCTTCCCGCCCGTGCTCCCGTGCAGCGCCAGCCAGCGCCCGCCGTCGGCGAGCCAGTCGCGGATCACGCCCGTCTGGTGGTCGTCCGCGAACGGCCCCGCCACATAGCAGACCAACAGCTGGCAATCCGCGATCCACTTCGCGCAGTCGGTGAAGTCGCTGCTCACCGTCGCCTGCACATCCTCATTCGCCTGCAGCGCCATCAGAATGCGCATCCGCGCATAGTCGATGTCATGCCCCGCATGCTTACCCGGCGGAAATCCCCCAGCCACAACGTGAACCCGAATCGGCGTACCCATGACGGCCTCCACTCCTCTGTGCGAGGAGTGTAGCCGTCACCCTGCGCGTCCGGCGGGAATGCAGCCGCCTACAGCGCCATCGGCTCGCCCTGCGCCACCGCCTGCGGATCCGTCTTCCACACATCGGACCCGTCCACGTACAGCTCCACCCCGTTGCCGTCGGGATCGTTGAGGTACAGCGACTTCGAGACCACATGGTCGATCACCGCGTGGACCTTGACCCCGGCGGCCTCGAGCTCGTCGCGCACCGCGCGCAGCTCGTCGAGCGTGTCGCCCACGCAGAAGGCGAGATGGTACAGACCGGGCGCCTTGGGGTCCGCGTCGGGGCCGTCCTCGCCCACCTCCAGCAGCGCCAGATCGTGGTGGTTGCCGAGCGTGTAGAAGGTCATCGGCATCGTTTCGTGCCGCGCCGCCAGCTGCATCCCCAGCACATCGCCGTAGAACGCTTCCGCGCGCTCCCGGTTGCGCACCTTGATCACCGCATGCCCCAGCTCTCGAACCTGCATCGCCGACTCCTTCCGCGCCGCTCCCTCGCATCAAACCGCGAGGGCGCATCTGCGGCAATGATACGCCCGCCGGCCCGCGCGGCGCTCAGATCTTCGCCGCCACCCCGCCGTCAATGTTGATGATCTCCCCCGTGATGAACCGCGAATCCTCGCAGCACAGGAACAGCACCAGGTTCGCCACATCCTGCGAGTAGCCCGGCCCCGGCACAATCTGCGCGAAATCGAACATCTTCTCGAACACGTGGTGCCCGCCGTCCGGATCGTTGTACGTCCCCCGCGTCGCGCCCGGCGTGATGATCTGCCCCGGCCGCACGCAGTTCACCCGAATGTTGTGCCGTCCCCCGACCCCCGCCATGTAGCGCGTCAGCGCGTCCACCCCCGCCTTGGCCGCGTAATACGACGCCGAGGTGGTGCCGAACTCCTCCTGCATCCGCGGCGAAAAGCCGCGCTGCGCCGCCAGCGACGACATGTTCACCACGCAGCCCCCGCCCGCCGCCACAATCTGCGGCCAGACCGCCTGGCTGACCCGCATCGTCCCGGTCAGATTCACATTGATCACCCGGTCCCACTCCGCCTGCGGCTCATTCGGGAAGTAGCTTCCTGCGCCCCCGCCCGCGTTGTTGAACAGCAGATGCACCTCGCCGTAGACCTGCGCCGCCGCTGCCGCCGCATCGAGCACCGACTGGTCGTCGCCCACATCGCAGGCCACGAACGTCGCCTCTCCGCCCGCCTCGCGGATCGCCTGCGCCACCGCCTGCCCCTGCTCCTCGCGCCGCGCCATCAGAATCACCTTCGCGCCCTCCTGCGCGAACGTGTGCCCCGTCACCTCCCCAATCCCCGAATTGCCGCCCGTGATGATCGCCACTTTGCCGTCCAGCTTGCCCGCCATGCGCGCCTCCTCGCTCTGATCCGCTGTCGCCAAAGTGTCCCCCAACGCGCGCGCTCCATCAACTCCATCAAATTGAGGCGCGCAGCGCCGCACCCAGGCGATAGCATCGGAGCGGATCGCAAATTGCGAAGGGAACGTGCAATGCGGACGAGCGAGACACCGCTGCGCTTCGGCTGGTTCATCCCCACCTACGGCGACTTCGATCGTTTCACCAACCCCAGCCGGACCTGGCCCGCCGGGCTCGAGCTGTTCGAGCGGGTTGCGCTGGCCGCCGAACGCGCCGGCTTCGAATACGCGCTCGTGCCCGTCGCCTCCGCCTGCTGGGAGGCCTGGATCGCCTGCGCCATGGTCTCCGCCAAAACCACCCGCCTGAAGATGCTCGTCGCCGCCCGCCCCGGCTACATCGTGCCCACCCTGATGGCCAAAATGATCTCCACCTTCGACCAGCTCAGCGGCGGACGCATGTCGATCAACCTGATCGCCGGCGGCGACCCCGCCCAGCTCGCGCAGGATGGACTGCTGATCCCCCACGACGAGCGCTACGACGTGATGAACGAGTCGGTCGAAATCATGAAAGCGCTCTGGGCGGCCGATGCGCCGCTCGACTGGCACGGCCGCCACTTCCAGCTGCGCGGCGCCGAGGTGCAGCCCAAGCCGCTGCAACAGCCCTGGCCGCGCTTCTACATCGGCGGCGAGTCCGAGGCCGCGCGCGATGTCGGCGCGCGCCACGCCGACTGCTACTTCTTCTGGGGCGACACGCCGCAGCGCACCGCCGAAAAAATCGCCGACATCCGCGCCCGCGCCCGCCGCTTCGGACGCGAAGACCTCACCTTCGGCATGCGCCTCCAGGTCGTCGTGCGCGAGACCGAAGCCGAGGCCTGGGACGCCGCGCACGCGCTGATCGAGGGCACGACCGAGCGCCAGCGCCAACGCCGCCGCGCCATCGCCGCCGACTCCGAGGCCGACACCCGCATGTGGCGGCTCGCCGAAGACTCAGCCGACAACGATTACCTGATCGCTCCCCACCTCTGGAGCGGCATCAGCACCGTCCGCACCGGCGCCGGCGTCTGCGTCGTCGGCGACCCCGACCAGGTCGCCCACACGCTCCAACAGTTCGTCGATCTCGGCTGCAGCGAATTCTGCC
The DNA here is from genome assembly GCA_958295515.1 of uncultured Dehalococcoidia bacterium. GTDB lineage: Bacteria > Chloroflexota > Dehalococcoidia > Bin125 > Bin125 > CATQGW01. Next base: position 534,586 of record CATQGW010000001.1, read on the forward strand.
TCAGCGGCTACCCGCACGACGCCGAAGCCGAGCGCTTCGGCCGCTGGGTGATCCCGCGCATGCAAGCCGCGCCCGCCCTCGCCGCCGCATCGGGCTAAGCCAATGTGCCGCGATCAGCCTGAGCAGCCGCGCTGCGCAGGACAGAGCGGGGACATCATGCACGAAGATGCGGACGATCTGAAAGTCGCGCTGGAGCGCATGGCGGAGATCGAGCGGGAGGGCGCGATCCCGCTCGACCAGTTCAAAAAGGAACTCGGCCTCTAAACGCGCCTACCTGTGCTGTGAGGCAGCGTGTATCGCAACTTATAGACACCCACATCGCCCGCCCCCGATCGGGGTACCTTGACCTTCACCGACGGACGACCAAACTAGGGAGAAATGCAATGGCGCGCGTGCAACTGGCCCTCAACGTGGCGAAGATCGACGAGGCGATCGACTTCTACTCCCAGCTCTTCCGCACCGAGCCCCACAAGGTGCGCCCCGGCTACGCCAACTTCGAGGTCGAAGACCCGCCCCTCAAGCTCGTCCTGATCGAGAACGGCCGCGGCGGCGACCTCAACCACCTCGGCGTCGAAGTCGAGTCCACCGGCCAGGTCGTCTCCGAGACACAGCGCCTCGGCCAACTCGGCCACGAACTCGAAATCGAGGACGCCGTCGTCTGCTGCCACGCTGAGCAGGACAAGGTCTGGGTGCGCGACCCCGCCGGCCTCCGCTGGGAGGTCTACACCATCACCGACGACCAGCCCGCGACCGAGATGATCCAGCTGATCAGCGACACCTGCTGCGCCGAGCAGAACATCGCCTGCAGCGATGTGGAGCCCGCCGCCGCGAGCGGCTAAGCCTCCTGCACCGGCTCGCAGTTCACCTGCCAGCCGATCCCGAAACGATCCGTGCAGGAGCCGAAGTAGGAACCCCAGAACATCTCCTGCATCGGCATCCCCACCTGCCCGCCGTCGGACAGCTTGCCGAACACCTCGTCAGCCCGCTCGCGGCTCTCGGGGCTGTAGGCGATCGAAAAATTCGTCCCCACCACCGGCCCGTCGCCGAAGCCCGGCGCCGAGTCGCTGCCCATCAGCACGCTCTCGCCGATCGGCAGCGAGATGTGCATGATCCGCCCCAGCGCCTCCTCCGGCACCCCCATATCGGGCGGCCCGTCCCCAAACGTCTGCACCACCATGAACTCCCCGCCGAACACCGAGCGGTAGAAATCGAACGCCTCGCGGCAGTTGTCCGTAAACGTCAGATACGGGTTCAGCGTCATCGCAGCTTCCTGTCCACAGCCCCAAACTCATCGCGGCAACTCACTCTAGGCACGCCCACCCAAGCCCTACAACCAATGTGGATAACCACCCTCACCGTCATCCCCAGCAAGAGCGAAAACCACTCACACCGCCCAAGCCGCCGTCAACAGCCCCACACCCTCCTCCCGCACCGCCGCCTCACCCTGGCGCAGCGCCCCCCGCAAATCCGCTGGCCGCTCCGCCAGCGCCGACCCCATCCCTCGCGCCATCGCCGCGTGCAGCGCCGTACCCACGTTGATCTTCGCCACCCCCCGCTCCACCGCGTAGATCAAATCGTCCTCGCCCAGACCCGACGCCCCGTGCAGCACCAGCGGCGCATCCACCCGCTCCGCGATCGCCCGCAGACGCTCCCGCTGCAGCCCGCCCGCCGCAGGCGCTCCGCCGTGCGTATTGCCCACCGCCACCGCCAGCCAGTCCACCCCGCTCTCCGCCGCAAATCGCTCCGCCTCCGCCGCATCCGTCCACGCCTCCGCTCCCAGCGTCACACCCTCCTCCACCCCGCTCACATGCCCCAGCTCCGCTTCCAGCGGCAGACCCTGCCAGGCCGCCAGCCCCCGCGCCTCCCGCACCAGCGCCGCATGCCGCTCATACGCCAGCGTCGAGCCGTCGATCATCAGCGACGTAAAGCCCGCATCGATCGCCGCCCGCAGCTCCTCAATCGTGTCCGCGTGATCCAGATGCAGCCCAATCGGGACCAGCGCCCGCCCCGCCAGCTCCCGCACCGCCGCCGCCGCAATTTTCACCCCGCCGATCTGCGCCAACCCCGCGCGGTTGAACTGCACCAGCACCGGCCGCCCCGTCTGCTCCGCCGCATCGATCAGCGCCCGCGCCATCTCCACCGTCGACACATTGCCCGCCACCACCGCCCGCCGCGCGGCGGCAGCCTCGGCGACCAACGCGCGGGCATCGGCGAGCGGCACAGTTCCTCCGGGCGTCGGCGAGACGCTTGGTACACTCTCCGCGCAGGGCGTCAAGCGCGGCGCGGGAGAACAGTTTGCCAGATCGGCCGCCCGAGCAGCTCGACGACGACGCCCTCGCCGACCGCGCACGCGGCGGCGAACTCGACGCCTTCAACGTACTGGTCCGCCGCTACGAGCGCCGCGTCTTCGGCCTCTGCCTCGGCATGCTCCGCTCCCCGGCCGCCGCCGAAGACGCCGCGCAGGACGCGATGATCTCCGCCTGGCGCGCGCTCGACGGCTACCGCGGCGGCAACTTCCCCGCTTGGCTCATGCGCATCGCCGGCAACCGCTGCCGCGACGAACTCCGCCGCCGCAAGCGCCGACCCTCCGCCTCGCTCGACCTCATGATCGAAGAACACGGCGATGCCTGGTCCCCGCCCGACGAAGGCCGCTCGCCCGAACTGGCGGCGCTCGACGCCGAGACCGGCCGCACCCTCCTCGCCGCGCTCGACCGACTGCCCGACGAACAACGCCAGACCGTCCTCCTGTCCGATCTGCAGGGGCTGGCCTACCGTGAGATCGCAGACGCTATGGACACCTCAATCGGCACCGTCAAATCGCGGCTCAACCGCGGACGCGCGCGCATGCGTCAACTGCTGCTCGAAAGCGGGGAACTCTCCCGCGTTCGCGAGCGTCAGGCATTACAGGAGCAAATCGAGGAAGGAGGGCGGCGATGACCCGCTGGCGCTTCTGGCGGCGCGGCGACGCCCTGCGCGCCGACGCCTCCGCCTACCTCGACGGCGAACTGAACCCCGGCCGAGAGGACCAATTCGAGGCCGAGCTGCGCCGCTCGCCCGAACTGCGCGAATACCTGTCCGACCTCGAACTGATCCAGTCCCAGCTCGGCGTGCTCCGCGAAGCGCGCCCCAGCCGCTCGCTCGAACTGACCGGCGCGGATATCGCCGAACCGCCGCGGCTGATCGCCGCGCCGCGCAACTCCGCCCCACTGCGCCTGCGCTTCGCCGCCGCGGCCGCCGCCGCCTCGATCGCCGCGCTGGCCGCGGTCCTGGCCTGGGACGCGGTCGACACCACCCCCCCGCCGACCCTGGAGCGGGCCGCCAGCGAAACCGTCGCGACCACCGAAACCGCCGCTGCGCCGCAAGCCGCGCAGACACTCGAAGCCGCCGAACAACAAGCGCAGCAGCAGGCGCAGGCCGCCGTGCAGCAGTCCATCTCCGAGCAGGAGCAGCAGGCAGTCGCGGTCGCCGCCGTCGAAGCGGAAGAAGCCGAGCAAGCCGCCGCGCAGGCCGCGCCCCCTCAAATGCAGCAGGAAGAGCAAGCCGCCGAAGAAGCCGAGCAAGAGGCGCAAGCGGCGCAGCAGGAGCAAGAGACGCAAGCGCGCGAGCAAGCCGATCCCGCCCGCCAGGCGATCACCGCCGGCGAAGGCGTCGACGACGCCGAAGAAGCCTACGGGGAGGCAATGGAGCAGGAATTCGCCGAAGAGCAGGCCGCCGCCCAATCCGAACCCCTCGCCGCCGATGCGCCGGCGCAGCAGCAAGCCCAAGCCGCCGAAGCAGCCCCGCCGCTGCAACAGCAGGCCGAAGCCGCCGCCGATCCGCCGGCGCAGCAGCAAGCCCAGGCCGCCGAAGCAGCCGCGCCGCTGCAACAGCAGGCCGAAGCCGTTGACGATCCGCAGCCCCAACCGGCTACACAGCAGCCCGCGCCGGCTGAGGATCAGCCCGCCGCCCCCGCTGAGCCAATCGCCGCCCAAGCCCAAACCGAGCCGCAGCAGAGCGCCCCAACCCCCACCGTGCAGGTCCGCCAAATCGAGCCCGCCCCCCCACCCCCCACCACAACATCCGAACCCGCCTGGGAAACCCCCGTCCAGATCGCCCTGGCCGCCGCCGCCAGCGCCGCCCTGCTCCTCCTACTCGCCTTCCGCCGCCGAACCTGACCGCCGCCCTACTCGCAGAGATTCTCAATCGTGTCGGGCAGCCGCAGCTCCACGCCGCTGACATCGGATCCGCTCACCTGCACCGGCCTATCTCGGCTGCCGAGCGCGCGTCCTGCCAAGTTATACCAGCAACGCGGCTGATCTCGGAGTTGGATACCGAATTGGTACGCGCCGTCAGCTGGTACACGAATCTCAAAGCGACCGTTTGCGTCGGTCCAGACTGCGGTCCAGCCTCCATCGGAGCCGCCGTGGTCAAACGCACCGATCCACTTCTCCGACAACGGCGCGCCGCTCGCATCAAGGAACCGGCCGGAGATCCGGTGCGCGCACATCTCGGCGGGGATCTGCCGCGGATCCATCCGCACGCTACGGCCTTCGATGCGCACCGGGGAACGCTCCTCGAACGTAGTCGTGAGACCGCCGCTGCTGAAATAAATTTCGCAGCCTTCGAGCCTGAACCGCAGGCGATAGTTCCCCTCAACGGGCACAGTGATGGCAAATGATCCGTCGGCATCAGTATTGCGGTCCGCCCAAGCGACGCAGTCGTCGGCCACTTCGCGGCAGGCCCGGACACGGGTATCGGCGAGCGGCTGGCCGTCCGAGGTCGTAATGCTTCCCTTGATCTGGTGCGCGCACACATCGTTGGGGATCCGTAGATATCCGACGCGCACATCGCTTCCGTCAACGGTAATGAGTGCGGCGTCTGCGACACCACTTACCAATCCATGCGGTCCATGGTGAACAGAGCAGCCGTCAAAGTCGTAGAACAACCGATAGGTGCCGTCAACAGGTACAGGGACTGTGATTGCACCACCGTGATCGACGCGCTTTCTGGTCGTCGATTCACACTGATCGCTGACAATTTGGCAAAGTCGAACGTAGATGTTGCTTGTGAGAAACCGATCGATGCCTTCGAGAGCGAGCGCCATTCGACGATCGCACAGGTCGAACGGTACCTGAATCGTGAGGCCGCCGACATCAGCGTTGCCGGCTGTGAGAGGCGATGCATCCTGTTGATCGAACGTCAAGCCAGCTGACTCGTAATACGCGGAGCATCCATCAACTAAATCAAGGCGTAGCCTGTAAGCCCTCGATGAGTCCGGCGCGATGGCAAACGAACCATCGAGATCTGTATACACTCTCGATGCACAGGTGCCTCCACCGATCGGGCAGGCAGTCATACGGATACCACGGAGCGGCTGGCTATCCGTCGTGACAACTTGTCCACGAATTCGCCAGCCGCAGGCATTCCGCGTCAACGGAATATTGACGTCTGGTACGTCAGCAGCGGCAACGCGGATTATCTGTGCCTTCTTCCGCTCGTCGGTCAGCTCGCCGTCGCTGTAGTAGCGGGTGCAGTCGTCGTTGATGTCGACTGACAGTCGGTAATCGCCGTCTTGGAGCGCTCGGACTGCGAAGGCGCCGGCGGCGTCGGTTTCGGCTCGTTGGTTCCAGCCAACGCCGGTCTCGCCTTCAACGCGGATGGCGTTGACGAACACGCCGGCGACAGGCGCGACGCCCTCGTGCGTTACCTGTCCGCGAATCCAGCTGGCGTCGTCATCGGATTTGGTCATCGTTGCGGGGTCGCGCTGCGCCTGCTCGCGCTGCCACGAGTCGAAGCGAACGTAGAAGTCGGCGACCGGCATGCCGAAGACATCCTGGAATGCGGTCCGCCAGTCGGGGGAAGATCCCCAGCGGCCGTGCGGGCCGATCTCGGTTGAGGCGAGATGCCGCCAGAAGACGATCCAGGAATCGGGCCCGGCGTCCGCGATGAGGATGTCAATGGCGAGCCAGCCGAGTGAGTACTCCCACTCTGCGTTTGCCGACTCTGTGCTCCGGAGCGTCGGGGTGCTGTTCGTGATTTTGGACTGGTTCCGTTCCTGCAGCTCTTCCCAAGTCTGTTGGTCATCCGTCACACGGTGTTCGCCCTCGCCCCAATTCGCCGTTCCTTCGACGAGCCAGGTGGCAGCCCAACGGTCGGACAGCTGGTTTTGCAATACGTGGAAATACTCGTGCGTAAGCGTGTAGCGAGCCCTCGCGATTTCGGAGGTCGACAGGTCCTCCAGCCACGAAGATTGCTTGACGACGACCCGCCTGTCGCCTGTAGCCCAACCACCGTCCACGCGATTCCACCGCGCACGTGTCGATGCGTCGTAAGCATCATCAACCTCTACTCCATCGTCCTTGTAGGCCTGAATCAAGGCGCCCACATTCTCTGCGACGTAGATCGTGAAATCCGGGTCCGCCTGGATGCCGTACTGGTCCCGGTAATAGGACAGCACCGCCTCCAGGTCCTCGCGGACGCGGGTCTGTAGCGACTGCGATGCGCCGCCGGGGAAGACCAGTCGCGGCAGGATGTCGGTGGGTTGGAGCCAGTTGACCGAGCGGCTGACCTCCACCCACAGCGCTTCGCCGCGGCGCACGCCGGGGGACTCAGCCCCCTCGCCGCCGGTGTCCGCGATGACCTGGGCGGAGCGCTCGGGGGAGGTCCAGGTGGCCCACTGCTGGGTTACGGCGTCCCAGCGGCGGATGGAGCGCAGCGACCAGCCGATGCCCTTGGCGACATCATCGATCGCCGCGCCGTCCGCGCCGCTCCAGGCAACGAGGTTCCAGCCCGTCCGCAGCTTGACGAGGCCGCGCGTCGGCTCGGTGGAGCGGTCCCAGATCACGGGCGCGTCGCCGCCGAGCTGCATGCGCAGTCCCATGCCGGCGGTGACGCGGCCCAGGCCGCCCAGCCATTCGGGGGCGTTGCGGGCGGCGACAATCCAGTCGTCGAGTTCGGCGTCCCAGGCCCAGATCGCTTCGAGCTGCGGGATTTCGCGGAAGAGCTGGGAGACGGGCGTGGGTTCGCCGACCCAGCCGATCAGGTTGATACCGGGATGCAGGCGGGTGCCGCTCTCCGCCTCCGGCGGCTCCTGCGCGCTCGCCGGACTCACCGTCAGCAGCAGCGCGACAAGCGCGACCACGAAGCCGAGCGGAAGCGCAGTTCGTCGCAGCAACGTATTCACGCGCCGCATAGTCGCAGCGTCGGCGCTGCCGCACAATCGCGGCAGGCCGGCGTGCGACAATCGCCCCTATGGACGGCGAAACGGCGCGCAGTTCCCGGCATATGCAGCGAGCCTTCCAGCTGGCCCGCGGGGCGCTGGGCGCCACCAGCCCCAACCCCGCTGTCGGCGCGGTCATTGTCCGCGCTGGCCAAGTGGTCGGCGAAGGCGCGACCGCCCCGCCCGGCGGCCCGCACGCCGAGGTTGCCGCGCTGCGCCAGGCCGGCGCACGGGCGCGCGGCGCGACGCTCTACACCACCCTCGAACCCTGCGCGCACCACGGACGCACCCCTCCCTGCACCGACGCAATCATCGAAGCCGGCGTTGCGGAGGTCGCCATCGCCGCGCTCGACCCCGACGCGCAGGTCGACGGACGCGGCCTTGCCCGGCTGCGCGAAGCCGGCATCGAGCTGCGGCTGGGCGACGGCGCAGCCGAGGGCGCGGCGCACTACGAGCCTTACTTCCACCACCGCCGCACCGGACTGCCCTTCGTCGCCGTCAAATTCGCCGCCACGCTGGACGGCAGAATCGCCGCCGTGAGCGGCGATTCGCGCTGGATTAGCGGCCCCGAAGCCCGCGCCTGGGCGCACCGCATGCGCCCCACGCTGGACGCCATCCTGGTCGGCGTGGAGACGATCATTGTCGACAACCCCCAGCTCACCGCCCGCCCGCCCGACGCCGTCGGCCCCGTGCCGCAGCCGCTCCGCGTCGTGCTCGACAGCCGCGGCCGCACCCCGCTGCACGCGCGGGTGCTGGACGAGCAGACGCCGGCGCGCACCCTGATCGCCACCACTGAAGCCGCGCCCGCCGAATGGCGCGAGGCCATCGCTGCACGCGGCGCGCAAACCGTCGTGCTCCCCGCCCGCGACGGGCGCGTGGACCTCAACGCGCTGCTCGAACACCTCAGCCGCGAGCGCGGCGTCGTGCTGCTGCTCGTCGAGGGCGGCGGCGAAGTGCTCGGCTCGTTCTTCGACCAGCGCCTCGTCAACAAGGTCTACGCCGTCGTCGCCCCGATGCTGATCGGCGGCGACGCCCAGACCGCCGTGCGCGGGCGCGGCGCGGAGCGCATGGCCGACGCCCTGCGGCTGAGCGATCTCGAGCTGCAACAGCTCGGCGCGGACCTGCTGGTCAGCGGCTACCCCTACGCCCCCTCAGACGCCAACCAGGTGCGCCTGCGGCCGGCCGGCGCGGACGACGCGGCGCAGATCGCGGCGCTGCTGGGCGCAGCGGGCGGCGGCGAGCAAACCGAAGCGCTGCTCGCCGCCGCGCAACGCGGCGCGGCGGTGATCTGGACCGCCGCCAACACGAGCGCAAACGACCGGACGCTGGACGGAATCGCCGCCGCCGCGCTCGATCCGGACGCGGCGCGCCTGGCCGCGCTGCTGGTGCGGCGCGGCGCTCCCCCCGAGCTGGCCGCTCGCCTGCGCGAGGCCGTCGAAGCCTCCGCCGCCGGGCGCGGGCGCGCCTGGATGGTGGCGGGTGCGGGCGCGGCGACCGCAGGCGCGGGCGGCGCAAGCGGACTACGCAAAGCGGGGTACCGTTATTTTCGCAAAGACGCGCACGGCGGCGACCTCTTCATCAAGCCGCTCAGCGCAGGGGAGGAGCGCGGCTGATGTTCTCCGGCATCATCGAAGAGGTGGGCGCAATCGAGGAAGCCGACGACGGCCTGCTGCGCATCCGCGCACCCAAAATCCTGACCGACGCCCAGCTCGGCGACAGCATCGCGATCAACGGCGTCGACCTCACCGTCGCCGACTTCAACGAGACATCCTTCCTCGCCAACGTGATGCCCGAGACCTACCGCCGCTCCAACCTCGGGCAGCTTGCCGTGGGCGCGCGGGTCAACCTCGAACGCTCCGTCCGCCCCAGCGACCGCCTCAGCGGACATATCGTGCGCGGCGTCGTCGAGGGGCGCGGTGCTTTCCGCAGCGCCACACCCGAGGCCGACGCGATCATTGCCGCCTACGACGCGCCCCCCGAACTGCTCCGCTACATGATCGTCAAAGGCCCGATCGCGATCGACGGCGTCAGCCTCACCATCGTCTCCAAAGACAGAACGGGGTTCGCCGTCTCGCTCGTCCAATACACTCAGCAGCACACCAACCTGCTCGACCGTCGGGCCGGTGACGAGGTCAATCTGGAGACCGACATCCTCGCGCGCTACGTGGACGCCCTGCTCGAGGCGCGCGAAACCGGCCAAGCACCGACGCTCGATCCCGCGGGGGGAGACGCTCATGGCTGACCACGAGACCAGCACCGCCCCGGCAGAGCCTGCCGATACCTCGGCCAACCCGCCGACCGGCAAGCCGACGCCGACCCGCCGGCGCAGCGCGCGCAAGCCCGCCGCCGCCCCCGCCAAGCCCCGCGCGCGCAAGTCCGCCTTCTGCACCGCCGAAGAGGCAATCCACGCCTTCAGCCAGGGCGAACCGCTGATCATCACCGACGACGAAGAGCGCGAAAACGAGGGCGACCTCGCCCTCCCCGCCCAATTCGCCACCTCCGACACGATCAACTTCATGGCCACCTACGGGCGCGGGCTGATCTGCGTCGCCATGGACGGCGAGCGACTCGACAAGCTCGGCTTGCGCCTGATGGTCGACCAGAACCAGAACACCGCCCCGCTCGGCACCGCCTTCACCGTCAGCGTCGAAGCCCGCACCGGCGTCTCCACCGGCATCTCCGCGCCCGACCGCGCGCGCACCGTGCAGGTGCTGATGGACCCCAACTCAACCGCCGACGACCTCGTGCGCCCCGGCCACATGTTCCCGCTGCGCGCCCGCGAGGGCGGCGTGCTGGTGCGCGCCGGCCAGACCGAGGCCAGCGTCGACCTCTGCCGCCTCGCCGGCCTCCAGCCCGGCGCCGTGATCTGCGAAATCATGAAGCGCGACGGCGAAATGGCGCGCCTGCCCGAACTCGTCCGCTTCTCCAAACGGCACAAGATCAAGATGATCAGCGTCGAGCAGATCATCCAGTACCGCCTGCGCACCGAACAGCTCGTCGAGCGCGTCTCCGAAGCCAACCTGCCCACTATGCACGGCACCTTCCGGCTGATCGGCTATCAACCGCGCGGCGGCAATGAGGAGCATGTCGCGCTGGTGATGGGGCATGTCGACAGCGGCGAACCGACGCTGGTGCGCGTGCATTCCCAATGCCTGACCGGCGATGTGTTCAGCTCCCAGCGCTGCGACTGCGGCGAGCAGCTCGACATCGCCATGCGCCTGGTCGCCGAAGAGCGGCGCGGCGTGATCGTCTATATGGCACAGGAGGGCCGTGGCATCGGCCTGCACAACAAGATCGCCGCCTACGCCCTGCAAGACACCGGCATGGACACCGTCGAAGCCAACCTCGCGCTCGGCTTCGCCGCCGACCGCCGCGACTACGGCATCGGCATGCAAATCCTCCGCGACCTCGGCGTCTCCCGCATTCGGCTGGTCACCAACAACCCGGCCAAGCGCCATGGCCTCTCCGGCTACGGCCTCGAAATCGTCGAGCGCGTCCCCGTCATCGCCCGCGCCAACCCGCACAACGTCCGCTACCTCACCACCAAGCACGAAAAAATGGGTCACCTGCTTGACGCCGACGCGCTCGAAGCCACCGAGGCCGCCGACGATCCCGACGAGCAGCCCCCGCCGCGCCGACGCGCGGCCATCGGCTGATGCCCCGCATCCACGACGGCGCAGCCCCGCCGGACCCGGAGCACGGGCCGGCCGCCGAGCTGCGCTTCGCCGTCGTCGTCTCCCGCTTCAACGACTTCGTCACCGCCAAACTGCTCGACGGCTGCCTTGACCACCTGCTCGCCAGCGGCGCGTCGGACGACGACATCGATGTCTACTGGGTGCCCGGCGCGTTCGAAATCCCGCTCGTCGCCCAGACCTGCGCCCAGAGTGGGCGCTTCGACGCCGTGATCTGCCTCGGCGCGGTCATCCAGGGCGAAACCGACCACTATCGCCTCGTCGTCGACGAGGCCGCGCGCGGCATCGCCCGCGTCGGCCTCGACACCGGCGTCCCCTGCATCTTCGAGGTGCTCGCCACCCAAACCGTCGCCCTGGCCGTCGCCCGCGCCGGCGGCGAAGCCGGCAACAAAGGCGAAGAAGCCGCTCAGGCCGCCATCGAAACCATCCGCGTGCTGCGCACCATCACCTGACTCCACACCCCGCCACTCCGCTCACCGCCCACCACCACCCCACACATCCGCCCCCTATTCCCGTCATTCCCGCGAAAGCGGGAATCTCCCCCGTCCGACCTCCAAAGCCCCGCGACGAGATACCCGCGGCAAGCGCAGGTACGGCGAACGCGGAGGCGGAAATGGTTGGGGAGGAGGGCGGGAACTACAACCGCAGCTTGCCGTGCGACGGCTGGCGACGCCGCTGCCGGCCTTCTTCCACCGCCTGCTCGCGCTCCAGCTCGAACACCGAGATGATGCTGCTCTCGTAGACGTAGCCGCAGGCCAGGCAGCTCGAATAGACGCTGTGCGCGTCCGACTCGACCAGCATCGAGCCGCTGCAGCGGGGGCATTTCGAGGGCGGGGTGACAGGCATCGCGTTCTCTCCCGGGGCGTGCGCCCCTCTGCAATGTTTGTGAACTCCATCACGATTTCGCGTTTGTGAAACCTTGCACATTGTGGGGATCGCATCCCCTGATGTCAAGCGCTCCTCCCCCTCAATTCACCTCTGTTACCTGGATTACACAAGCGCCTCCGCCGCGCGCCTCTAATCTGCCTGCGCCGCCCTGCGAGGTTTCCCTATGCGACGCATCACCGACCGCATCGCCGTCTTCGCCGTGGCGCTGATGCTTGACGCCGCCGCGCAATTCGTCTTCGGTCCCCCGCCTGCGCCGCACGCCACCTGGATCGCCTGCGCGCTCGACCGCATCGCCGCCCGCACACCCGCCCCGCGCCTGCGGCCCATCATGCCCGTGCTGCTGGCCGTGCTCGCCGCCCGCGCCGCCGCCCTGCTCAGCCACGCCGGCCAGCAGCGCGGCGCGCGCACACCGCTGATCATCGTCCAGGCCGCCGTGCTCGCCGCCAGCTTCGACGCCTGGCGCAGCCTGCGCGAGGCCCGCCGCGCCGAGCGTGAACTGGCCCGCGCCGTTGAGCCCACCGCCGTCACCGGCGCGGTCGAAATCGAACTCGGACGCCTCGCCCAGGGCGCCAGCGAGGGCGTCGTCGGCGCCTGGGCCGCCTACGCCGTCGCCGATCTGCCCGGCGCCGTCGCCTGGGCCGCTGCCGAAAGCATCGGCGGCGCCGGCCGCCCCGACGGACCGCTCGCCGCCGTGCTCGAATCCTCCGGCCAGCTGGCCGCCGTGCAGCAGGCCCGCGACGCGATCGCCGGCGCCGCCACGCTGGCCGCCGCGCGCGGCGGCGAGTCGCTCTCGCTGCACCTCGACGACATCGTCGACTCCGCCGACACCCCCCTCGCCGTCACCGCGATGACCGTCGCGCTCGACCGCCGCGTGGTCTGGAACGGGCGAATCAGCGGCTGGCAGCGCCCGCCGCCGAACCGCGACGACCTACGCCGCGCCTCCCGCCTCGCGCTGCGCACCCTCGCCCTGCTGGCCGCCGCCACCGCCGCCGCCATCGCCGCCGTCGAACTGCTCAAGCCGCCCCGCCGCGCCGACGACTGGCGGCGCGAGCCGCCCGACTGGGAGCGCCTGCTCGACCTGCGCAGCCGCTGACGATCCGCCGCGGCGAACCACAGCGCCGATCTGTTTTACTATTGGGTTGAGGCGCGCCACGACCGCTCCCGCGCGCCGTTCGAAAGAGGATCCCGCCATGCCCGCCTTTCCCAGCACCGATTGGTTCGAAGCGCTCCGCGAGGTTGTGATCAAAGACCCCGAGTGGCGGGCCTTCGGCATGATGGACTGCGCGATGGGCGTCAACGTCGGCGACAGCACCATCAAAGTCGTCTTCGACGGCTACGACATCCCCGAAATCGCCGATGTCTCCGACGACCCCGACGATGCCGACCTCGATTTCACGCTCGTCATGCCTCCCGCACGCTGGCGCGAGATGCTGGAGAACATCCAGTCCAACGGCCACGCCGACCTCCATCACACGCTCAACACCATCGACCTCGAAACCCCCGAAGAGCTCGCCAAAGGCGAGGACTACACCCGCCGCGACCTCTTCTACCGCTTCAACCAGACGTTGCAGGACTTCTTCGACGCCAGCTCCCACATCGAAACCACCTTCAACTGACCAAGCGCAGGTGTGGAACGTTCGTGAGCGGTGTGGACCGCCGGTGGAGTTAACAGGCCCCTGGAGCGCAGTGCCCCGAACCCCCGCACAGTGACCACATGCCCATTGAGGTCACCCTGATCGACCACACCAAAGACCCGATCCGCGCCCTCTACATGGCGTATCGGGTCTGCTACTCCGCGCTCACCCCCGAGCAGGTCCTCGCGCGCATTGCCGACGAGCGCATCTCGCACGAAAAAATGCTCGAATTCGTCGAAGCCCGCCTCCAGACCGGCCACATGTCCCCACTCGAACAGGTCGTCTTCGAGTTCGGCATCTCCGGCGTCTCGCGCGCCTTCAGCCACCAGTTCGTGCGCCACCGCATCGGCATCTCCTTCGAGCAGCAGTCGCAGCGCTACGTCACCTACCAGGGCGGCGAGTTCCCCTACAGCGTGCCCCGCACCGTGCAGCAGGCCGGACTCGCCGACGACATGGCCGCGCTCTTCGCCGAAGCCGGCGCGCTCTACGAAAAAATGGTCGCCGCCGGCGTGCCCGCCGAAGACGCCCGCTTCCTGCTGCCCAACGCGACCAACACCAACTTCAAAATCACCGTCAACTTCGCCGCCCTGCTGCACATCGCCGACCTGCGCCTCTGCACCCGCGCCCAGTGGGAATTCCGCAAGGTCGTCTCCCTGATGCGCGCCGCAGTCGTGCGCGTCGCCCCCGAGCTGGGCCGCACCCTCCAGCCCAAATGCGGCGAGCGCCGCATGGGCTACTGCGACGAGGACTACGACGCCTGGGAGGCCTGCCCCATCGGCCGCAAACGCCCCCACAAAAGCGACCTCTTCAACCTCTACAACGCCTACCGCCGCGGCGAACTCGCCGACCTCGACGCCGCCGACATGGAACTCATCGCCTCCGAATAACCCACCCTTCCTTCTTCCCACTTCGCCACACCTGCCTCCCGCTCCGTCAGCCCCACCTAACGCATCTCCAACAACTGCACAAAATTCCCGTCCGGATCCCGCAGCGTCGCCACCAGACCACCCCACGACTCACGCTCCGGCGCGCGATGCACCCGCACCGACCGATCCGCCGCCAACACCCGCGCAAACTCCCCCTCCACATCGTCCACGAACAGATTGATCTGCGCCCGCGCCGGCTCCCGCGTCGGCCCCGAGATCTCGGAGTGATCAAGAATCCGAATGAACCCGCCCGCCGCCTCGAAGACCGGATCCGCAAACCGCTCCACCCGCCGCAAACCCAGCACCTCGCCGTAGAACCGCGCCAGCGCCCCCGGCTGATCGGTCCCAAGCATCACCGTCAGCTCGCGCACCTCCACCGCTCAGACCTCCAGCGCCAGCCCGTCGCGCGCCACCAGCACCTCCCCATCGAACACCGCGCCCGCCGCCGCCAGCAGCTTCTCCTCGCGCTCGGTGCGCAGCAGATGGGTCAGCACCAGACGCCGCGCGCCCGCCGCCTGCGCGATCCGCCCCGCCTCCTCCGCCTGCGAATGCGTCGCCGCGATCGCGCCGCCCATCGCCTCCCGCGCCTTCGCCGACATCCCCGCCTGCTCCGCCATCCGCTCAATCGCCCCCTGCGTGTAGGCCTCGTGAATCAGCAGATCCGCCCCCTCCGCCAGCGGTACCAGCGCCTCCGGCGCATAGGTCGTGTCGCCGCTGTAGACCAGCGAGCGCCCGCCCAGCTCAAAGCGCCGCGCCAGACACTCCAGCTGCGGCGCATGCGGCACCTCCACCGAGCGCACCGTGAACGGCCCAATCTCCCGCTCATCGCCCGGCCGCGTCAGCTGCACCCCCACCCCCGCAAGCCACTCGAGCATCTGCGGGCGCGCCAGATTGACCTCCGCAAACCCCCGCGCCGCCTCGATATAGGCGTCCGTGTCGCGCGGCCCGTAGACCGTCAGCGGCGGCCCCCTCCGCGCCAGCAGCCGGCAGAACAACTCCACAATCCCCATCGCGTGGTCGAAATGCAGATGCGAATAGACCACTCCCAGCAGCCCATCGGGGTCCAGCCCCGCCTCAACCATCCGCTCCAAAAACCCCGGCCCGCAATCCAGCAGCAGCCGCACCCCCCCATCTTCCAGATGAATCGAGGAGTTCGCCCGCTCCCGCGAGATCGCCCCACCCGCCCCAGTCCCACAAAACGTGATCCGCATCTGGGCCCTCCTCAATGACGGGAGAGTATCCCGTCCGACTAGAGCCTGTTCATGCACGCCCGCGCCCAACAATTCGTCATACCCGCGCTTGCCACGGGTATCTCGCCGAGTCGAGCACGAATGCCAGTGCAGAACACGGCGAGATTGCCGCGGCAGAGTGCGGCAATGACGGAGGCAGGAGGGTCACTCCCAGCCCTGGACAACGGGGCCGTCGTCTACCTTGATCCAACGTTGTGGGAATACGAAACGTAAGCCAGCATGCCACCCCTCGACGGCATCCGCGTCATCGACCACGGCCATGTCTGGGCGGGGCCCCTGCTCGGCATGATGATGGCCGACCTCGGAGCCGAAGTCATCAAAGTCGGCCCGCCCCATCGACAGTCCGGCGTCTCCATGGGCGGACGCCAATCGCCCGTCGGCTCGCTCGGCGGCGACCGCGGCGCCACCCCGCCCGACGACCCGCGCGCCTTCCACGGACTCGACCGCGGCAAAATCAGCATCGCCATCCACCTCGGCGACCCTCGCGGCCTCGAACTCTACAAACGCCTGATCGCCCGCGCCGATGTCGTCTTCGACAACTTCGCCCCCCGCGTCATGCCCTCGCTCGGCCTCGACTACCAAACCCTCAGCGCCGTCAACCCGCGCATCATCATGGCCTCCCTCTCCGCCGCCGGCGCCACCCCCGGCCCCTGGCGCGACCTCGTCACCTACGGCCCCTCGCTTGCCGCCCTCTACGGGCTCAAGAGTCTGCTCGGCTACGCCGCCGACCCCCAGCCGCGCGAAGACACCGCCGACCTCGACCCCACTGCCGCCGGCCACGCCTTCATCGCCGTGCTCGCCGCCCTCGAATACCGCGAGCGCAGCGGCAAAGGCCAGTTCATCGACCTCGCCCAGGGCGAAGCCACCCTCCAGCGCGCCGCCCAGCCGCTCATGGACTACCTGCTCAACTGCCGCGACGCCGGCCCCCAGGGCAACCGCTCCGCCGGACTTGCGCCGCACGGCGTCTACCCCGCCCACGGCGACGACGCCTGGCTCGCCATCGTCGTGCGCAGCGACGACGAATGGGCGAGCCTCCGCCAACTCGCCGCCGGCGCGCTCGACAACCCCCGCTGGGATCGCGCCCTCCACCGCCTGCAAGACCAGGACGCGCTCGACGCCGCCCTCGCCGCCTGGACCCGCACCCACGACGCCGCCCCACTCGCCGAGCGCCTACAGCAAGCCGGCGTTCCCGCCTTCCCCATGATGAGCCCCATTGATCTGCTCACCGACCCCGACTTCGCCACCCTCAACGCCGCCGCCATCGACCTCTCCGCCGAAGCCGCCGCCCCCGCCCGCAACGGCGCGCTCTACGTCGGAACCCCCTGGAAAATGCAGCGCTCCCCCGCCGCCCTGCGCGCCCCCACCCCCAACCGCGGCGAGCACGACGACTACATCTACGGCGACCTTCTCGGCCTCACCGATTCAGAGCGCAGCGAACTCCGCGAGGCTGGCGTGATCTGATCTCCCTCTCCCCCTGCCAGAGGGAGCAGGGAAAACCACACCCCTCGCTCATTCCTCATCCTCCCCCTCGCGCACACCTTGGAAGAAGTCCTCGTTTTCACGGCGGCGCTTGACGCGCGACATCTGACGCCGCGAGCTGATCCCGCGGCTGACCGAGCGGCTGGCCCTGGCGACGCCGACCGCCGAGGCATCGAAGTTGGATGCGCTGCGCGAGTCCACACCCAGCCTGCGGCTCTGCGCGTAGGCGTCCTGATTCGCGCCCAGGTACGCGACGGTCCAGCCCTGCGCTTTGCGCTCTTCAAGCAGCTTCACGATGCTCGCGCGGTCGTAGTCGGTGCTCGCGTTCTCGAGTCCGTCGGTGAAGATCACCACCATCTGATCCTCCTCGGCCAAGCCGGCCGCCTTCCGTTCGCGGATGCGCCGGTCGGCTCGCCCGATCAGCGCCCCGATCGCGTCGTAGAGCGGAGTCGCCCCGCGCGGCTCGTAGTCCGCCGCGAGCAGCGGCTTCACATCGCCGATCGCCTCGTCGTCGACGATCACCTCGAACGGATCCTGGGAGTCGAACTGGGCGATCGTGATCCGGCACTCGTCCGCGCCGCCGCGCTGCTCGCCGAGCAGCGTGTTCGTCTCATGCACCACCGCTTCCCGCAGCGGCTGCATCGAGCCCGAGCGATCAAGCAGATACCAGATGTTGAGCGGCTCGTCGGCAGCTCGGTTCGCCCGGAGCTGCTCGGACGTGTGCGACTGGTTGGCCTTCGACTTCTCAGACTTGGGCACCGCATTCCCCTCTCCTGCGTCCGCTGGACGCCTACTTAGTGTCATATCAACACTAACTCGTTCGGCGGAGATGTCAAACGAGTGGTCGGAGCGGTCGGCGGGAGCACTCTATCCTGCGCATGCACCCCCACCCCGCTCGAGAGGAGCGCCCACCCATGTGCCACCGCTACGACGCCCTCCCCGCCGTGCCGCCGCTCGCCGGCGCGGCGGTGGATGTCCAAGACCTCACGCTCACCGCGTCCGACGGCGTTGAGTTCGCCGCCTTCCACGCCCGCCCCGAGCAGCCCGGCGGCCCGGCCATCGTCGTCCTGCCCGATGTGCGCGGACTCTTCCGCTTCTATGAGGAACTGGCCATGCGCTTCGCCGAGGCCGGCGTCGAAGCCGTCGCCATCGACTACTTCGGGCGCACCGCCGGCGTGGGCAAGCGCGACGCAGAGTTCGACTTCTGGCCGCACGTGCGCGGCACGACCCCCGAAGGCATCGCCGCCGATGTCGCCGCCGCCGCCGCCGTCCTGCGCGCCGACGATGCGGAGCGCGCGCTCTTCACCGTCGGCTTCTGCTTCGGCGGCAGCAACTCCTGGCTGCAGGCCGCCGCCGGGCACAACCTCAGCGGCGCAATCGGCTTCTACGGCCACCCCACCCGCGACGGCCTCAACGGCGGCGCTTCCCCGCTCGGCCGCGTCGACGATGTCGCCAGCCCGCTGCTCGGCCTGATGGGCGGCGCGGACGAGGGCATCCCCCGCGCGGAGGTCGACAAGTTCGCCGCCGCCCTCGATCAGCGCGGCGTCGCCAACGAATTCATCACCTACGACGGTGCGCCGCACTCCTTCTTCGACCGCACCTATGACGAGCACCAGGCGGCCTGCGCCGACGCTTGGTCGCGCATTCAGAACTTCATCAGCGCCAACAGCTAAACCGCACAGTCCAGCAGCGACAGCAGAACAAGGAGCATCCACCATGCGCGTCACGCACGCATCCGACGGCAACACCAACCAGGCCAACGCCCCGATTTTCACCGGCGGCGATGTCTGGGTCCGCGCCCTGGCCGGCGCGATCGGCGGGCAGCAAGGCGGCGACGACGCCGACTTCAACCTCGCCGTCGTGCAGTTCGGCGCCGGTGCCCGCACCAAGAACCACACCCACAGCTCCGAGCAGATGCTCTACGTCGTCGCCGGCATCGGCAAGGTCGGCAACGCCGAGGGCGAGCACGTGATCAGCGTCGGCGACTTCGTGATCATCCCCCCCGGCGAGGACCACTGGCACGGCGCCGGCGACACCGGCTCGCCGATGTCCCACCTCGCCATCACCCGCCGCGACAGCCTCACCGAAGTCACCGAAGACTGAGGATGCGCCGCTGCCGCTCGGCGTAAGCTGAACGCCGTACGGAGCGGAGCACCCGCATGGTCGCCGAAGAAGTCCTCACCCGCGAAGAACGCCGCGAGCAGCAGCGCCAGCGAATGATCGCTCAGGCTCTCGAAGTCGGCGACATCCAAATGGCGGCGATCATCGAGCGCGCCTCGTTCGACGACGGATCCACGCCCGAAGAGGACGCCGAAGACGCCCGCATCGCCGCCGAGCGGATCGCCAGGGGCAAGTTCATCACGCTCGAGGAATCAGAGCGCATGGACGAAGAAGAATTCCCTGAAGATGTGGAGTTCTTCCGCAAGCTCGATGAGCGCTTCCCCAACGGCTTCGATCACGTCTACAAGATCGATCCCGACACTCCCGAAGGCGCCGCCTTCTTCGACAAGCTCGGCGAGGATTTCCAGGACGCGGTCGAGTTCTTCCTGTACAGCTGGAGTAGCGATCGAGCGCCTCACGCTTTCCCTTTTGCCGCGCCCTCGTCGCCGACGGAGCAACAGAAGAACATCGCTCGCTTAGTCCAATCCCACGCCGTGAAGTGAACAAGGTGCTTCGTAGTTTGCGCGTCGGTCCTTCGGCTGACGCGATCTCGCTTGAGGGCTATGAAGGTTTGTGGCGCGAGCGCGCCGGCGGCTACCGCATCATCTTTGAGCACCATCGCTCCGAGCGTCTGATCCGCGTCATCCGCATTCGCCCCCGCTCCACTGCCTACGAAGGCCTCGAACGCCCGCCCCGATCACCGCGCTAGTCCTCCTCGCCGCGCTCCTCGCGCTCGCGACGAAGCTCTTCTTCCGCGCGCTGACGCTCCTCCGCGCGAATCCGCTCCCGCAACCGACGCTCTCTCTCGGCTTCCTCGTCCCACTGACCCCGTCCCCTGGCCAGCTCCTCTTTCTCGATCCGTCGTTCGGTGCTCTCAGGCGCAACCAGCGCGAACGCCAACCCAATCGGCCCCAGCACGAAACCCAGAAAGAACCCCCCGCAGCCCGACCGCCCCTTGTTGCTCATCATCATCCCGCCCGCCACGCCGAACGCGAGCCAGACGACTACAAAAACGATCAGCAATTCCATGGGCGGCTATCCAGTCCTGACGATCACTCAGCTCTGACGCTGGGAATCTCTATCGGCTCAGTTCGGCTCGTCCGGCGAACACATCCACTTGCCCCCAGCAGGCGCGGCGCAACTCATCGCCAACAGGCGGAAACCCGGCCTGTACGACTTTCAGCCCACGCTGATCGAGCAGCTGAACTACAGGGATGAAGTCGCTGTCCGATGATGCCAGCACAGCAACGTCGTAGGCGTCCTGCCACGCTAGTGCGACCATATCTGTGACGATCGCGGTATCAACGCCCTTCTCCACACGCAGGCGCAGCCGCGCGGCGCAGTGCGAGCAGTGATCTACCTGCCTGTGGCAGTTCTGACAGGTTGGTGGATTGCGTGGCCGCAGGAAGCTTTGCACTACCTGCACACCCGGTTGGCGGTCAAGCCATTCGAGCCACTCGCGGCGGCTGTGGTGCCCCGGGTCGTTCGGATCAAACGACGCATAGACGCGCGTCCCTTCCAGCCTGGGCGAATCCACGCGGCAGATTGCAGCGGCTTGCTCCGCCAGCCAGTCGGGCAGCTGCGTCCAGTCGAAGCCGCGCCAGTTGATTCCACGCCGTCTCGCCTCGCTCCGCATCGTGAGCTCGAGATTCGCCTGGTCAATGAACAATCGGATTCGATTACCCAACCGCAGCGACGGAGCGTTCGGCGAAACGGCAGGCGCGGATGCACTGGGGTCGGTCACCACGGCGAACCATCATTCTCCGCTGCGAGATCGGACAAAATTCGAGGGCCGCTGCGACGGCCCTCGGATGTCAAATGCGGCGGTCGGACTCATCCCGAAATCGAGCGGGAGCTCACCGACCGCGGGCTCTATGGCTCCACAATAGCCATCCGTCCCAGCGTCGTCAACAACCTCAGTACCCGCTCCGATACCCCACCCGCACCACATCCCAGGCCGCGATCCCCAACATCGCCGCCACGCTCACGATGCTCAGCGCCAGCAGCACCGCCGAACCCGTATCGCCCACATCGCCCAGCTGACGCACCGCGATCAAAAACCCCGCCGTCATCCCCGCCAGCGCGATCGCCAGCCAGTGATGCACCCACTCCGCCGCAAAATTCACCGCAATCGCCACCACCACCGCCGCGTTCACCACGATCAACAGATGCACATCCTCGAGCCGATTCCAGCCGCCCCGTTGCGTGCCCGTCAGCTCGTCCACCGCCTCGATCGGCGCGCCCCCGCGCAGGCTGAGGAAGAGCACCACAATCGCCGCTCCCACCGCCCCGCCGACCAGCGGACGGAACAGCCGCGGACCCATCGCCTCGAACGATCGCACCGGCGCCGCCCCCAGCCTGCGGCGCGCATGCTCCCGCCCCTGCTCATCCGCCATCGCGCTCCTCCAGCTCAACCGTGCTCGCCTAAATGTTAGACCGCGTCTGCCCGCCGTCGACGTTCAGACACGCCCCCGTCACCCACGACGCGCGCGGCGACGCCAGAAACGCCACCACATCCGCCACCTCCTCCGGCCGCCCGAAGCGGTTGAACGCAATCCCGTCCAGCACGCTCCGCTGAATCCCCGCCGGATCCGCCTCGTAGCGCTCCTGCCAGCGGCTGCCCGGCCAGGCGATCGAGCCCGGCGCCACCGCGTTGGCGCGAATGTTGCGCGGCGCAAGCTCCAGCGCCAGCGACTTCGCGTGGCTGTGCATCGCCGCCTTCATCGCGTTGTACTGCGCCGATCCGCCCGCCTCGCGCCCGAAAATCGAGCCGATGTGAATGATCGAGCCGCTGTCCGCCCCCGCCCCCGAGGCCGCAGCCTCCAGATGCGGCAGCGCCGCCCGCGTCGCCCGCACCGCCGCCATCAGATTCAGCTCAAACATCTCCTGCCACACACTGTCGCCCTCGCCCCGAAGCGAAACTCCCATGTTGTTGACCAGCACATCCAGCCGCCCGAACGCCCCCACCGTGCTGGCCACCACCCGATCGGCCGCGTCCGCTTCGCCCAAATCCACCGCGACCGTATGCACCCGCCCCGCGCCCTCGGCGGCGATCAGCTCCGCCGCCGCCGCCAGCGCCTCGGGCCGCCGCGCGCAGATCGCCACATCCGCGCCCTCCGCCGCCAGCGCCCGCGCGCACCACAGCCCGATCCCCTCCGACGCGCCCGTAATCAGCGCCGCCTTCCCCGCCAGACCCAGATCCATATCCCGCACCTCCCGCACGTCGCAGTCTATGGCGCAGCGTAGGCTCGCAGTGATGAACGACCTGTGGCGCAGCTCCACCCTCGCTCTCCAGCAAGGCTTCGGCCTGCTGCGCGCCCTGGCCGGCGAAGCCGCGCCCTGGCGCGCGCGCGCCAGGCGGCGCGGACGCGAGACCGTCGCCGGCATCGCCGCACCCGTCGAAATCATCCGCGACCGCTGGGGCGTCCCCCACTGCTTCGCCGACTCCGTCGCCGATGTCCTCTTCGCGCTCGGCTACGTCCACGCCCAGGACCGCCTCTGGCAGATGCATTGGAGCCGCCGCGCCGCGCTGGGAACAGTCGCCGAGCTGGTCGGCCCGCTCGGACTGCCCGCCGACCGACTGACCCGCACCCTCGGCATCGGGCGCGTCGCCCAGGCCGCCTGGGACGCTACCCCGCAGCGCCGGCGCGACGAACTCACCCCCTACATCGCCGGCATCAACGCCGGCGCGGCCCGCTCCCCCATCCCCTTTGAAGCGCGCATGCTCAACGATCGCTTTCGACCCTGGCAGCCGTCCGACTCGATCGCCTGGGGCAAGCTGCTCTCCTTCCTGCTCGCGCCCGCCTGGGAACAACAGCTCCTGCGCGCCCGCATCTACGAGCGCGCCGGCCCCGACGCCCTGCACGCCATCGATCCACCGCTCTCCGAATCGGCCGCCGTCGTCGCGCCGCCCGACGCCGCCTACGGGCGGCTCGCAGCCCCTGCCCACGAGGGCGCGCAGACGCTCGCCGACCTGCTCGGCCTACAGCAGAGCGCCAGCAACAACTGGGCAGTCGCCGGCGAGCGCACCGCAAGCGGACGCCCGATCCTCGCCTGCGACCCCCACCTCACCCCGGTCACCCCGCCCCACGCCTACTTCGCACACCTCCACTGCCCCCAATTCAACGCCGCCGGCGCGACCGTGCCCGGCCTGCCCGGCATCGTCTGGGGCTGCAACGACCGCATCGCCTGGGGTCCCACCGCCGCCATGCAAGCCATGCACATCGCCGTCGTCGAAGAGCTGAACGCAGCCGGCGACGCCACCCGCACCCCCGACGGCTGGTCCCCCATCGAGCGCAGCAGCGAAGAAATCCGCGTGCGCGGCCACCCCGCTGAACGGATCGAGCTGCGCCGCAGCCCGCACGGACCGATCGTCTCCAACGTACTCGCCGCCGACCGCGCCCCTCACTTCAGCTCCAACCGCGCGATCAGCCTCCAGTCCGCCGTGCTCAGCCACGCTCAGAGCGGCTCCGCCATCGTCGAACTGATGCAGGCCACCGACTGGTCCAGCTTCTCCACCGCCGCCGCCGGCATTGACGACTTCAACCTTGCCTTCGCCTACGCCGACATCGACGGCGCGATCGGCATGCGCGTCTCCGGCGCCGTCCCCGCCGGCGATCCGCAGGCGCTGCGCCTGCCCGTCCCCGGCTGGCTCCCGCCCGAACAGGGCGGCGCTCCCACCGAGGCTCTGCGCGGCGACCAGGTGCCCCACGCCTTCAACCCGCCCGGCGGCCTCGTGATCAGCGCCAACAACCCCCTCACGCCCGCCGGCGAGCTGACCGACGCGACGAATTACGGCGCGGAGTTCCTCGACTCCTGGCGCGCCCAGCGCATCCGTGACCTGCTCGACGCCGAGCCGCTCCACACCCGCGCGCATTCCGCCGCCATCCAGCTCGACCAACACTCCGCACCGCTCCACGCCTTCGCCGCCCTGCTCGCCGCGCTCGACCCGGCCGACGACAACGAGCGCGCCCTGCTCGCCGAAATCGCCGCCTGGGACGGCGCAATGAGCACCACATCGCGCCCCGCCGCGCTCGTCGCGCTCAGCTTCATCCACTACCGACGCGATGCCCTCCACAAGCTGCTCGGCGCAGAAGTCGACCTCGCGCTCGGCGGACTGCTCGCCATCCCCACCCTCGACCTGCTCGGCGCGCGCGCCGGCTCCTGGGCGCTCCAGCGGCTCGACGCCCAGCCCGGGCGCGCGCCCGACGATCTGGCCGCCGCCTTCCGCGCCGCCGTCCGACAGCTGCGTGACCGCTTCGGCCCCGACACCCACGCCTGGACCTGGGGCGCATGCCGCGCCGTCCAACTCCACCACGCGCTCGCCGACGCCCCGCTGATCGGCTCCATCCTCAGCGCCGGCCCCTGGCCCTTCGGCGGCGACGCCGACACCATCTCCCAGTCCGGCGTGCTCGGACTCGACCCCTTCCGCCCCGCCTCCGCAGTCCCCGCTCTGCGCCTCATCGTCGAACTCAGCGATCCCCCGCAGGCCGAGTTCGTCCTCGCCGGCGAGCAGACCGCCGACGCCCTCCACCCCACCGGCCCCATGGCCGACGCCTGGCTGCGCGGCCGCCGGCTTCCCCTCCTCCGCGACCGCGATGCGATCCTCCAGCAGCGCCCCCGGCGGCTCCGCCTCCGGCCCGCCTGAACCCCCATCTACACTCACCGCCATGACCCTCGCGCTCGTCCTCGACCCGCCCATCGCCGCCGCGACCGACGCCGCCCACCTCAACGCCGCCTTCACCCGCGACCTCGCCGACCTCTGCGCCGATCTCTCCGAAACCCCCGAAATCCGCGTGCTGATCCTCGATCCCGAACCTTCCCTCTGGAGCGGCTGGGCAAACGACGCGCCCGAACCCGGCGACCTCTTCCAACCGCTCGCTGAGCTGCCCCAACCAACCATCGCCGTCATCCGCGGCCACTGCCTCGGCGGCGGACTCGAACTCGCCCTCGCCGCCGATATCCGCGTCGCCGCCCCCCACATTGAGCTCGGCTTCCCCGACCTGCTCGACCCCGACGGCGAATTCTGCCGCGCAGGCGGCCTCCAGCGCCTCAGCCGCGCCCTCGGACGCTCCCGCGCGAGTCAACTCATCCTGCTCGAACAGCGCCTCAGCGCCGCCCGCGCGCTCGATTGGGGACTGCTCAACACCGTCGCCGACGATCCCGCCGCCGCCGCCCGCGCCATCGCCGACACCATCGCCCAACGCGGCCCCATCGCCGCCCGCTACGCCAAGGACGCCATCCGCCACGGAGCCGACATGCCCCTCGCCCAGGCGCTCCACTACGAGACCGAACTGACCATCCTGCTGCAGAGCACCGCCGACCGCGCCGAGGGCGTCGACGCCTTCCTCGAAAAGCGCCCGCCCCGCTTTCGCGGCGCATAGCTCTAAGCTGCCACACAGAGCGAACACGGAGGACACACCCATGCGCCTGATTCTCGACGAAGAAGAGGTCTGGTCGCTGATGACCCTGGTCACCGCCCAGGTGCTCGACCAGGTCGAACTCAGCGACGAAGCCGCCAAAAACATCCGCGAATGGCGCGCCGCCATGCAAGAGGGCAAGCCCGCCATGCTCGACTTCGCCCAGGCCGTCAACGAAGCCCTCGGCAACACCATCGACCAGGAACTCACCCGCACCATCCGCCGCCGCGACTACTACCGCACCGTCCGCTAAGGAGCCCCACCATGGTCAAAGTCGAACTCGACATCGAAGAAGCCTGGGCCGTGATGAACCGCATCATCGGCCAAATGCTCGAAGAAACCGAGCTGCACAAGTCCGACCGCGCCGCCATCCGCCGCTGGAAAGCCAACGAAATGCGCCCCGGCCGCGAGGAAATGGACGCCCTCCACGAAAAAATCAACGCCGACATCGAGCGCCTCTGGGAAGTCCGCCGCAAATCCGAAATCCGCAAACCCGACTGGCGCTAAACCGCCACCCGCCCAGTTTGTCCCAACCCCGCCGCGGAGAGCGAGCAGAAGATGCCACGTATCACTCGCCGCATCGTCGCCCTATGCGCCGTCGCTGTCTTTGCCGTCCTCGTAATCATCGCCGCCGTGTCCGAAGACGACGCCCCAGCCCCGACCGACGACGCTGCGTCGCGTGTCGAAGCCGAAGCCGAGAGCAGCGCTGACGACGCCTCAGCCCCGACCGACGATGCTGGGTCGCGCGCCGAAGCCGAAGCCGAGGGCAGCGCTGCCGCACAGGACAGTGGCGCGGATGCCAACAACGCTCGCGAAGATGAAACGCCGACCGATCCGCAGGGGCAAGCAACGCCCAGCGACGCACCGGTGGGTAGATTCACCGCCGTCAGCGCTGGCGGATGGCACACCTGCGGCCTACGCGCGAACGGCACGATCGAGTGCTGGGGATCTAATGAGGACGGGCAGCGCGACGCGCCTGCTGGCCGATTCAGCGCCGTCAGCGCCGGTAGAAGCCGAACCTGCGGACTGCGCGAGTCGGGAGAGATCAAGTGTTGGGGAGGGCAGAGCAGTCCCCCGGCGGGCAGCTTCGCTGCTATGAGCGAGGGCGGGAGGCCGACTTGTGGCCTGCGCACGAACGGCACGATTGAGTGCTGGGGGAGTAACGATTACGGGCAGAGCAGCCCTCCAGCGGGTAGCTTCGCCGCCGTGAGTGCCGGCACGCTTCACACTTGCGGCCTGCGGGACACAGGGAAGATCGAGTGCTGGGGATCGAACGACGCGGGGCAGAGCAGCCCCCCAACGGGCAGCTTCGCCGCGGTCAGCGCCGACGGCCTCCACACTTGCGGCCTGCGAGACACGGGCGAGCTCGAGTGCTGGGGACGGAACGACGAGGGGCAGGGCAATCCCCCAGCGGGTAGTTTCACCGCCATCAGCACCGGTGGCCTCCACGCCTGCGGGCTGCGCGAGACGGGCGAGATCGGGTGCTGGGGGTACAACCTCGACGGACGGAGCAACGACCCGCCGGGCACTTTCACCGCCGTCAGCGCTGGCGGCTTCCACACCTGCGGGCTGCGCGAGACGGGCGAGATCGAGTGCTGGGGCAGCAACCTCTACGGGCAGACCGACGTCCCATCTCGCTAAGCGCCGCGCCCGCCCTAGGGCTCACACCCTGCGAACCACAGCCATCCACCGCGCCAGTTGACCACCAGACAACGGCGCAAGCGTGACAGCACCCCCTTTTTGCTGCCAAGAGCACATGAGCCCAGTGCTTTATGCCAGCTTAATGGGCAGGCTTGGTGCCGAAGGCGTATTTTGAGTCTATGATGATCGACAAAGCACCACGTTGATCTCGTAAATGACGTGGTGATAGCCTGTGAGAGGAGGGCACAGAATATGACCACCAGCAACGAAAAGCACCGACCCTATGGCGCAACGAAGAACGTCATTGCCTTCTGTGAAAGGGCGAGAAGTCGCAATCTTCCGGAGACGATCGGCTATGAGTTCTTCCGATTGGCAGGCATTGATGGCCAGGCCATTCGACGCACTCACCACACACTGATATTTCTTGGACTATTGGACAGCGACGGAACACCGAGTTCTCAGCTGCACCTGCTGGCCGGAGCCCCCGAAGATGAGTGGCGCAGTCACCTCCGGACCGCTGTGGAGGAAGCCTATCGCTCGGATCTGGAGCAGGTGGACCCTGCGAAAGACGATCAAGCCACGCTGCGTGACTTGTTCCAGAAATACGAACCACGGTCCCAGACCGGTCCGATGACCAGTCTGTTCTTGGGACTGTGCCGCGAGTCAGGCATGGACGTGAAGTCCCCACCTCGCACCACGAGTCAGCGTCGCCGCGCGACGGGAGTGACGGAGCAATCCCGTGCCGGCACCAAGCGGCCACGCACAGAGCGCACAGAACAGGCGAGTGCTTCCACACAGCTCGATGCGGACGATTTCGGGGCCACACCAGCGAACGCATCGGCCTTGTTCAACATCACCTCCGACATTATCGGCGAGCTCAACGACAACGAGTTCAAAGAGGTTTGGAACGCTCTCGGGGTAGTTGCGCGCGTGCGCGCCAGGGTCCTGCGGTCCAAGACGCATCGTGACACAACGGAGGGCGACAAGCCCGAAGTTTCGGAGGAACAGAATGAGTAGAGAATGGGATGGGCGAGGCCCAGTCCACCGGGAAGTCGAGTGGGCCTCGCCACAAGAGCCGCAGCGAAAGGACGAGTCCGATGCTGCCACCTGAGCATACCAGCGCCGGACCAGAAGAACCCGAGCAGCCACCGCCCAAGGTGGATGCGTCGTGGCGACGCCGACTGCGGATGCCTTTGTCCGTCCGCGGTATCCCGTGGTCGCGGATTACTGAACTCGTCACCGGGGCAGTAAATCTGGCCGGTGCCATTCTGCGCATCTTGGCGACGAGCGACTGACAGGCTCTTGTCTCAGCTTTGCCCCAATGTTGCACGCCTCAAGCCGCGGCACCAGCGGGCATAGAGCGGCCGACGGTAGCCCCACTACCCTCCCCCCATGCCCCTCATCGACTACGCCAAACCCGCGCCCGGCCTCGCCCAGATCACCCTCAACCGCCCTGAGGCGCTCAACGCCGTCAACCTCGCCATGCGCGACGAACTCTGGGACTACATCCACGCCGCACAGCTCGATCCCGACGTCCGCGCCCTGATCTTCGCCGGCGCCGGACCCCGCGCCTTCTCCGCCGGCGCCGACATCTCCGAATTCGGCGCTGCACCCTCCCTCCACGACGCCCGCGAAGCGCGCCGCCGCCGCGACCTCTGGGCCCTGCTCGAAGACCTGCCGATCCCCACCATCGCCGCCCTGCACGGCTTCTGCTTCGGCGCCGGCATTGAGCTGCCGCTCTACTGCGACCTGCGCCTCGCCGCGCCCGACACCCAAATCGCCCTGCCCGAAGTCACGCTCGGCTACATCCCCTCCGCCGGCGGCACCCAGCTGATGCCCCGCATCTGCGCCCCCGCCGCCGCGCCCAGCCTGATCCTCGGCGGCGAACCAATCGACGCCGAGCGCGCCCTCGCCTGGGGCATCCTCCACCGCATCGTCCCCCGCGACGCGCTGGACGCCGCCGCCCTCGCCGCCGCCCAACGCCTCGCCGCCGCCGATCCGGCGCGCATCGCCGCCGTCAAGCGCAGCATCCGCCGCGGCCTCGACCTCCCCCTCGCCGCCGCCATCCGGCGCGACACGCAGACCGCACGCCGGCTCCGTTCTACAATCACGAATCGTTAACCCCGCGCACGCCCCAAATCGCGCCCAGCGCGCGCCCGTGAGGAGCACAGATGAACACCGCCGACTTCCTCGAACTCAGCAGCGCCATGGTGCCCGACCGCCCCGCCCTGATCTGCGAGGGCACCGTCAAGACCTACACCGAGCTCTCCGCCGAGGTCACCCGCCTCGCCAACGCCCTCCAGGGCCTCGGCCTCAGCCGCGGCGACCACGTCGGCGTGATGTCCGTCAACTCCGCCGAATACGTGATCATCTACTACGCCTGCGCCAAGCTCGGCGTCACCTTCGTCCCGCTCAACTACCGCGCCAAGCGCGAAGAACTCACCTACATGATCAGCACCGTCGAGGCCAAGCTGATCTTCGTCTCCGACCGCTACCAGCCGCTCGTCGACGCCATCGCCGAACACTGCCCCAGCGTCGAGCACTACATCTCGCTCGAATCCCATCACCTCACCCAGAAGCACTACAACGACCTCATGGCCATGGGCTCCGACGACTTCCTCTGGGCCGAAGTCGACGACAAAGACCCCACCGTGATCATCTACACCTCCGGCACCACCGCCATGCCCAAAGGCGTCCAGGTCACCTACCAGGACCTGACCGTCTACGTCACCAACACCATGTCCCCCGCCGACCCCGAAGCGCCCCACCAGAAAACCCTGCTCAGCGTCCCCCTCTTCCACATCGCCGGCGCCACCACCATGATCTCCTCCGTCTGGGGCGGCCGCACCCTCGTCATCCTCCCCCAGTTCTCCCCCGCCGCCTGGATCGACGCCGTCGACACCCACGGCATCACCCACTCGATGATCGTCCCCACCATGCTCAAGCGCACCATGGAAGACGCCCACTTCGAGAACTTCCAGGGCGGCACCCTCGAGCTGCTCACCTACGGCGCCGCCCCCATGCCCTACGACGTGATCCGCGCCGCCGTCGATGTCTTCCCCAGCAACGTCGGCTTCATGAACGCCTACGGCCAGACCGAATCCACCAGCTCCATCTCCTTCCTCGGCCCCGATGACCACCGCCTCGGCGGCTCCCCCGAAGAGATCGCCGTCAAAGAGCACCGCCTCCGCTCCGTCGGCAAAGTCATGCCCGACATCGAAGTCCTGATCCTCGACCCCGACGACCAGCCCGTCGAAACCGGCGACGAAGGCGAAATCTGCGTCCGCGGCGACCGCATCATGGCCGGCTACTACAAGCAGGAAGAAGAAACCGCCACCGCCATCCGCGACGGCATCCTCCACACTGGCGATGTCGGCTACCTCGACGACGAGGGCTACCTCTTCATCACCGGCCGCACCAAAGACCTGATCATCCGCGGCGGCGAGAACATCTCCCCCGGCGAAATCGAGCAAGTGCTCGAAGGCCACCCCGCCATCGCCGAAGCCGCCGTGATCGGCGCGCCCGACCTCGAATGGGGCGAAGTCGTCAAAGCCGTCGTGATCCTCCACGAAGGCCAAAGCCTCAGCCTCGCCGAGGCCGTCGACTACACCAAAGCCCAGCTCGCCAGCTACAAAGCCCCCACCTACCTCGCCGTAGTAGACGCCCTCCCCCGCAACCACATGGGCAAAGTCCTCAAAAACGACCTCCGCAAAACCCACGGCGAAGCCAAAAACAGCTAGCCCGCGATCGGTCACGATGCCCAACTCGCGGTAACGTACAGCGCTAGGTGCGTCCATTGCCCGACAGTCACAATTCCAACGACCCGATCGATACTGATCGTGTCGTCGCGAACGAAATACTAGTGACGCACTTCCTTCCCGCAATGAACCGCTACATATCTCGGCACCTGAGTCAAGATGTCGTCCGTCTATGTCGCAAGAACCCGGAGTCTGATGGGCCACTCGACTGCGCGGAAGTAGCGACCGTCTTCCGCGAACATTCACACCGCCTCTTCCCTGCCCGCGCCGTAAGAACCTCGGACCTAGACGCGGCTGGCCTACTCAACCAGCTCGACCTCATCTCTCAGCTGCGCAATCGTTTCGCGCACGACACGCATATCGGCAGTGAGGTTCGCTTAGACGACCTCCTCAATTCGGTGGACACGGTTGTTCGAACGATAGGAGACACCCGCTGCCTACGAAACATGCAAGAACTCCGATCGCAATATGCAAGTGCCGAGATGATGGATGGCCTGTCGCGGCTCGCTCTCTTGTCTGATGTCGTTTCAATCCCGGCTGCATTCATCAACGGGAGCGTCCTCGAATTCTACCTGCCGCATGCCCGGCAGTACGTCGCGACTCACCTCCGTTCCCACTACGGAGATTCCTGGTTCTCGATTGCAGTTCTCCCTCACATACTCGACGAAGGTGAGAAACATCGGATCACCGAGTTGCTCGACCGCGATATTCAACCTGAGCATCTTCTCGACCCAGGCGGCATTATCGCCGCACTGAACGACTCGAACGGCCACTCTTTCACCGACATACGTCAACTCCGAGGTCGTGCTCAGCACATCGCCAGTGCGCGCAACGATCTTTGGCACAGCCAGCGCTCGTCGTCCAGCGATCTTCAGGCCGAACTGTGCGATCAAACTGACCGCCTGGTCGTGAGCTGTGCATGGATCTTAGAGCACATTGGCCATCACTCAGCCGCAGACGAGCTGAAGAGTCTGTGGGAGCGATTCGACCCACGGCGCAAGGAGGAGCGGCGGCGAATCGCTGAATCATGGTCTCTCGCTGATACGTCGTGGCGTGATCGCAAGCTGAACGTTCGGAGACAGATCTCATGGGTCTCGACCTTTGCAGGATTAGTCGCAGTAGTGTGCCTCGGAACTGTCCACCAGTGGCAGCTAGTCGAGCAACGATGGCTCGTGACAGGTGGATGGTTGCTGATAGCGTTCGCTTTCGCAATGTCGGGTCCGTTGTGGAAATTCCGCATCTTCGCACCGGGAACACCGGTCGGGCTAATGTGCATAATACCCGATTCGCTCCACGACTCGATGCCTGTGGAAGCACTCACCGACTACGTTCCGGATTCAGTTCACGCGGTGCTCTACTTCGCGCTGTGGATGTCGCTGCTGCGCCTCTCCGTTGCCACCGTATTCAATCGAGAAAACGGTGCGCGGATCCGAGGTGCGCAGCAGAACGCATGGGAAGATCCGGAAGCGATGGTTGCATTTCATCGTGTACGGACGATGCTGCCAGCGCTGAACGGACTAATCGAGCGACGCGACCCGGATCTGAGGGCTGTCTCCCGAGTCCTGTCGTTCGCACCCATGTGCATCGCTGTTGGGTCGGCGAGTGCAACAGCTGTGATATTACACATTGTCGGGCTGCGACCTGTGAACAACGGCGACGCATACTGGCTGTTGATTGCAGCGGCTGCGGTATTCAGTTCACAGGGGATCCTCACCTTGTGGTTCGCGCGCTCCGTGATTCATAAGCTCGAGCCAGAGCGCTTTCTCGTGTCGGCAGCTCCGTTCCTTGTCTTCCTTGCAGGGTCCTACTTTGTGCTCACAGAAGTGTTTTTCACACCGCATGAGCTCTGGGTTGGCGATTGGCGACAGTGGCATCACTGGCGCTAGTTTATGCGCTCATGTGGGATTAGGGATCCAAGATCCTGCGGACTGCGCTGGAGCCGCATGTCGCGTGCAAGAGCCGGCGGGCCGATCGGAGATGTTTGTGGCAGCGGTGTACGGTGAGATGCATACAAAATTAAGCAGCAACGGCCGACAAAAAGTCGCGGACGGAGGAGCGTGCCTGAGACGGAGCGGATGAAAGACATGAGAATGGCGGCCAGGAGCGAGTGGTTGGCGACCGGCGGGCAGGCCAATTGATCTGAAGCCTCAGCGGTTGCCGGTTAGGGCGCTGGCTGTGAGCGTGAGATGCACAATGCGCTGCACAGGCAGGTAGTGATGCACGAACCCCACATCGGCTCTGCGGTGAAGCGACCGGCCGTGTACGGGGACCGAACGGCGGCCTCGGGCTTCCGTCACCCCCCATCCCCCGTCGTTCACGCCATTGTCTCCGCCGCCCCCGCCCCCGCCCCTGCTCCCACCGCCACCCCCGCCCCTCCTTTCCGTCATTCCCGCTCCACCTTCAACCTCCAAAGCCCGCCGCGAGATTTCCGCCCAAGGCGGGGACGACGGAGGGAAGCCCGGAAAGACCGCACAACATAACCGCTGTACCTTAGCCATCCCCACCCGCTCCAACACGAGGCGCACAGCCATGTCCAAACTGCCCATCATCACCGCCCTGCTCATCGGCGCGCTGCTCGGCGCGCTCGCCCTGGCCGTAGTCAGCGCCCAGACCGCGCCCGATGACGATGCCCAACTGCGTCTCAGCATCCGCAAGCTCGCCGACGGACGCGTTGAAGTCGGCCTCCAACAACAACGCGGCGACGAATGGAGCGAGCGCATCCTGCCCGACGACCGCATCCTCCCCGCCGAGGCCGAGCCCGAGCAGTGGCAAGACACCGCGCCCTTCTCGCTGCGCACCCCCGCCTCTGATCGAACCCCTGAAGACCGCGTGATCAACGCCCTCGCCGCCGCCCCGCCGCCCGCCCCGGACCCGGTCGAACCCCCGCCCGCGGCGGAGCCCGCGCCGCCGCAACCAATCCCCGCTCAGACCTACACCGTGCAACCCGGCGACCAGCTCGCCCACATCGCCCGTGAGCACGGCATCAACCTCTACGACCTGATCGCCCTCAACGACCTCCAAACCCCCGATCTCATCCGCGTCGACCAAGAAATCATCGTCCGCCCCGCCGCCCAACAACCGCCGCCCACCCCCACAGATGAATTGTCCGAAGCAACCGATGCCGAGCCGTCCGACGCCGAAGCTGAAGCAGAGCCCTCCTACACCCCCGTCCAAGCCGCTCCCACCGCCACCGAAAGCGGCGTCGTCTACGGCACCATCCATGACCAGCAGCAGAATCTCGTCCATTCCCTGGTCATCGCCCCCGCCGACGCCGCGCCGTCCCAACTGGTCGTGTCCTGCGCCCACAGCCAACTCAGCGTCCAGCTCGACGGCCTGCCCGCCGCCGCGCTGAGCGCCGACAGCGCCGCCGTCTACGCCAGCATCGACAACGGCCCGCTCACTTACGCTCGCTGGAGCATCCTCCCCGGCGGCGCAGCCGTCTCCGACAATCCGCAAGCCTTCATCAACGCCCTGCAAAACGCCGCCAACCTCCGGCTCCGCATCGAGCTCGCCAACCAGACCATCCCCGCCGCATTCCAAGTCGCCGACCTCCTCACCACCCCCATCCAGCCCAACCTCAACGCGTGCGGCGCGCCCCCGCCGTCGCAAAGCCAACCCGCCGATTGACCTGCCGGCCTCGTCGGACGTACCATGGCGGCAATGGATAGGGGTTGCC
The DNA here is from genome assembly GCA_958295515.1 of uncultured Dehalococcoidia bacterium. GTDB lineage: Bacteria > Chloroflexota > Dehalococcoidia > Bin125 > Bin125 > CATQGW01. Next base: position 569,307 of record CATQGW010000001.1, read on the forward strand.
TCTATCGGCGCCGTTCCCCCTCGGGGATCGGCGCTTTCAATTTCTCAAGCTCTGAAGCCGTCGCGATGCGCCTCAATGCGGTCGCGAATGTCCGAGTCGGGGAAGACTTTCAGCCCGAACTTTCCCATTCGAAGATCGCCTCGGCGATAGAGCTTGTCGCCCCACAGTCGCCACCGCCTCGGTTCATCCCGGCAATCCGATCGAATCCATTCGTACACATCCCGCGCCAGCATGTCGCCCAACTCGACGGGATGCGACCCTTGCTTGGGCACGAAGGTCACACCGGGCTCAACGTACCTTCGGAAGGCGCGTTCCGACACCCATTGGGTGCCGTGAACGAGAGTTTCGGCCACAGCCAGCTGGTGCTCGGCGTTCTCGCGCGGACCTTGTGCTTCGAGGACCAGTGAGCCAAGCGGGTAAGACCGTCGGTCGTGCAGATAATCCACAAAACGCTCAAGCAACAGCTGTAGCGCCAGCGCGTATACGTCCGTCGGCAAGTAGGGGTCGATGCCAGCCGCTTGAAAGTCCCGTGCGAATGCCCCTTTACGAACTCCTACACCAAACGCGACGAACCGACTGCCGGCAATCAGCGCATCAACCGCGTCGTCGGACGCCCGTTGTTTATCGGCGTCGTCGCCGAACCGGAACGGCCCCTCCCGGTGCCACATCAACGACTCGTGGAGTGTTCACCTGGATCGAGGAAGAGCTCCTCCTTGAGAGTGTCGCGCTGCTCGCCGCCAGACATCAGTGTGAGCATACGTTCTGTCAGATCCTGTGACGAGAGTTCGGCAGGTGCGTGCGTACTCGCGCCCCGGCACCGCCACGACACCCCCCAACCCCGTCCGAGTGCGATAATGCCCCGCACCGCTGAAAGGCATGCGCGTGCGCCAGAACCGAGACCTGCTCCAGCCCGCCCGTTCCGCGCCCGCCGCAGCGACCAAGCGCGTCTCCGCACTCGCCATCCCCGCCTGGCTGCCGCTCGGCGGACTCTTGCTCGTCTCCGGCGCCGAGACCGTCCGCGTCACCGGCGCCCACCGCGAACTCTTCTTCAACATCGACCACTTCTGGGTGCTCTACCTGCTTCTGCCCTTCGCCATTGGACTGATCATCTACGGCATCGCCCGCCGCTCCCGCATCTGGCGGCTCGGCCGCGCCGACTTCTCCTTCGACAACCTGCCCACCCGCATCGCCCGCGTCCTGCGCGGCGGCATGGGCACCGAGCGCGTCCTCCGCGACCCCTACTCCGGCGTCATGCACCTCTGCATCATGACCTCGATGATTGTGCTGTTCCTCGTCACGGCGCTGCTCGCCATCGACGACTACATCCCCGTCGACATCCTCGTCGGCCCGCGCTACCTCGGCTACTCGCTGGTGGCCGACATCTTCGGGCTGATCGGCGTCATCGGCGTCGCCATGGCCGTCGCTCACCGCTGGGTGCGCCCCCGCACCGCCTGGCTGCCCACCTGGGAAGACTGGTTCATCGTCGGCGGCCTCGGCGTCCTGCTCGTCAGCGGCTTCTTCGTCGAAGGCCTGCGCATCCAGGCCTCCGAAATCCACACCAACCCCGAGTGGTCCTACTGGTCCCCCGTCGGCTACGTCGTCGCGCTGATCTTCTCCGGCCTCTCCACCGCCGCCGTGCTCGACATCCACAAGGCGCTCTGGTGGTTCCACATGATCGGCGCGCTCTCCTGGATTTCGCTGCTCGGCTACTCCAAGATCAACCACCTCGTGATGGCCCCCGTCAACGCCTTCCTCAAGCGCACCTCTGCGCCCGGCAAGCTGGAGCTGATCGAGAACATCGAGGAGCAGGAGCACTTCGGCGTCAGCCAACTCGAACACTTCTCAATGAAGCAGCTCTTCGAGCTCGATGTCTGCGTGCGCTGCGGGCGCTGCACCGACAGCTGCCCCGCCGACATCGCCGGCCAGCCCCTCTCGCCGATGCACATCATCCAGGACCTCAAGTCCTACGCCACCGCCGTCGGCGAGCGCAAAGTCACCAACCTCGTGCGCGGCGACGAAATCAACTTCGGCCTCGGCGACGCCCCCGCGATGGTCGGCGAAGTCGTCCGCGACGAATCACTCTGGGCCTGCCGCACCTGCGGCGCCTGCGTCGAAGCCTGCCCCGTCTTCATCGAACACATCCCCACCATCGTCGACATGCGCCGCTCGCTGGTCATGGAAGAAGCGCGCATGCCCGACACCGTGCAGGGCACCCTCGAGACCCTCGAACGCCAGGGCCACCCCTGGCGCGGCACCCCCTACACCCGCGAGTCTTGGATGGAAGCGCTCGACCTCGACCCCGCCGAAATCACCTGGACCGGCGAGCAGGAATACCTCTACTTCGTCGGCTGCACCGGGGCCTTCGTCGACCGCGCTCAGGCCATCACCCGCTCCGTCGTCTCACTCCTGCGCGAGGCCGAGGTCTCCTTCGGCATCCTCGCCGGCATGGAATCCTGCAACGGCGACCCCGCCCGCCGGCTCGGCCACGAATACCTCTACCAAATCCTTGCCGAAGGCCTGATCGCCGCCTTCGACGAGGCCGGCGTCAAAAAAATCATCACCCACTGCCCCCACTGCTTCAACGTCTTCCTCAACGAATACCCCGACATGGGCGGGCACTACGAGGTCATCCACCACACCCAGCTGCTCGAACAGCTGCTGACCGAGGGCAAGCTCGAACCCCGCGAGGTCGAACCCCAGACCATCACCTACCACGACTCCTGCTACCTCGGCCGCCACAACGACATCTTCGAAGCGCCCCGCCGCATCCTCGAGCAAGTGCCCAACGTCACGCTGGTCGAAATGCCGCGCAGCCGCGAGCAAGGGCTCTGCTGCGGCGCCGGCGGCGGCAACATGTGGATGGAAGAGCAGGGCGCATCCCGCGTCAACGAAGTCCGCGTCCAGGAAGCCGCCGACACCGGCGCCGACACTGCCTGCACCGCCTGCCCCTTCTGCATCCAAATGTTCGATGCCGGCGTCGGCACCGTACAGATGAATGTGGAAGAAGCAGACAAGCTCCAGGTCCTGGACATCGCCGAAATCCTCCAAACCTCCGCCGCGCGCGACAGCTGACCCGTTCGCGTGCTCGTCTGACGCGCCGCCGCCCGGGTCGCGTCGGTCCGCGCCTGCCCAATTGCCCCATCGCCCTGCGCGCGACACAATGGCGGGCGAGGAATGAGGAACGCCATGGATGCAATCGTCTGCGTCAAGCAGATCCCCGACCCCGAAACGCCCGCCGCCGCCTTTCGCGTCGATGAGGCCGCCATGCGGGTGCTGCCCGCCCAGGGCATCTCGCCGGTCATCTCCCCCTTCGACGCCCAGGCCGTCGAAGCCGCCCTGCGGCTCAAGGACGCCGCCGGCGAAGGCTCTGTCAACATCGTCTCGCTCGGCCCCGACTCCGCCCGCGACGCGATCAAGCACAGCCTCGCCATGGGCGCCGACGACGGCTATCACCTGCACGACGACGCCTTCGAGGGCGGCGACGCCTGGACCACCGCGCTCGCCCTGAGCAAGGCGATCCAGCACCTCGGCGTGCCCGATGTGATCCTCTTCGGACGCCAGGCCGCCGACTGGGACCAGGGCTCGGTTGGCAGCATCGTCGCCGAACTGCTCGACCTGCCCTCCGCCACCGTCCTTCGCGCGGTCGAAGGCGGAGCCGGCTCTCTGACCGTCTCCCGCGTCGTCGGCGACGGCTTCGAGACGATCGAAATCCCCACCCCCTGCGTGCTGACGATCAGCAACGAGTTCGGCGACCCGCGCTACCCGCAGCTGCGCCAGATCATGCAGGCCGCCCGCAAGCAGGTCGCCGAGCTCACCCCCGCCGACATCGGCCTCGAACCTTCGCAAGTCGGCGCGGCCGGCGCGCGCCTCGAAATGCACGCGCTCTTCCAGCCCACCAGCGATGTTGATGTCGAAATCATCGAGGGCGACACCCCCGAAGAAAAAGCCGCCGGCCTCGTCGCCGCCCTGCGCAACGCCAAAATCCTCTAGACCACCCACGGAGCGCTACATGTCCACCATCCTCGTCATCGGCGAAACCGAAGCCGGCGCGCTGACCGCCGCCACCTGCGAGCTGCTCGGCGCGGCCAACCGCCTGACCGCCGAGCTCGGCGGCGATGTCGCCCTCGCCTTGATCGGCGCAGAGCCCGCCGCCGTCGAGGCCGCCGGCCCGGCCGGCGCCGACACCGTCTACCGCGCCGCCGACGCCTCGCTCGTGCAGTACCAGACCGACGCCCACCTGCCGCTCGCGCAGCAGATCGTCGAGCAGGACTCGCCCCGGGTGGTCCTCCTCGCCCAGAGCAGCATGGGGCGCGACCTCGCCCCGCGCCTCGCCACCCGGCTGGGCAGCGCCGCCGCGATGGACGCACTCGCCCTCGAAGTCGAGGGCGACCGCGTGCGCGTCACCCGCTCCTGCTACGGCGGCAACGCCCGGCAGGTCGTCACCGTCAAGACCGACCCTCAGGTGATCACCGTTCGCGCCAAGTCGCAGGACCCGCTCGAGCCCGACGCCTCGCGCAGCGCCGAGATCGTCGATGTCGCCCCCAGCGACGCCGATCTGCGCGCCCGCGTCACCAGCAAAGACGCGGCCGAATCCGAAGGCGTGCGCCTCGAAGACGCCGAGATCGTCGTCTCCGGCGGCCGCGGCCTGGGCGGCCCCGAAGCCTTCGGCGACCTTGAACAGCTGGCCGGCGTGCTCGGTGCGGCGGTCGGCTCCAGCCGCGCCGCCTGCGACCTCGGCTGGTACCCGCCCTCCCAACAGGTCGGCCTCACCGGCACCGTCGTCTCCCCCACCCTCTACCTCGCCATCGCGATCAGCGGCGCTTCCCAGCACATGGCCGGCTGCGGCGGCAGCAAAAACATCGTCGCGATCAACAAAGACCCCGACGCCGCGATCTTCGCCTTCTCGCGCTTCGGCATCGTCGACGACTACAAGAAAGTGCTGCCGGCGCTCGAATCCGCGCTCAAAGACGCGCTCGCCGGCTGAGCGCCGCGGCGGACGCCGCCGCTACAGCCCTGCCGTCTTCCGCCACGCCCGAATGTCCGCGGTGTGCATCACATCGTGCTCAATCAGCGCGTCCACCACGTCGTTGGCGCTCAAACAGTCCGCACCGATGTCGTAGCAGGGCTGCTCCCGCTCATCGTCGGTCTGCGTCCGCAGGCGGCGAGCCAGCTCCTCGTTCGACCTGCCCAACGCCTCGAACAGCTCGCCCATCGCCCGCTCCACCCAGCCCTCCGGCGCAGCCGTGTTCATCTCGTGCTCATTGGGAAACTCGCCGATCGGCTCGCCGCGGTCGTAGCGGTTCAGCGCCTCCAGCAACCAGCCGTCCCACGCCGCCAGATGCGCCAGACATTCGCGGATGCTCCAGACGCCTACCACATTCGGCGCGTCGTAGACCTCCGCCGGCAAATCGGACGCCGCCTCGATCAGACAGCGCCGGCTCTCCTCCAGATCGATCGTCTCACTGCGAACCTCTGTGGTCATGGCAATTCCCGGGGTTGAACTGATGAACCGAACTGTGGCAGCGGGGAGGACGCGGCGCGCGCCGCGTCAGTCGTCGGCGTTGCGAAGATCGCTTGATGGTTAACGCTAGCCAAGCGTTCCCCTCGCCCTGCGTATCCTGCGACACACTCCCACCCAGCGCCCCACGCTCACCGCTCCTCGCTTGACGCCCAGCCGAAGCCGCAGATAGCCTGCTGACTTGGCGCCGCCGTCGTGGGGCTGCTGCATCGTGGCCGCTCCCGCGCGCCGGATACGCCCCACCCCGCGCCCTGATGTTGGGATTTCATGCGCTCCATCGGACTCACGGGCGGCATCGCATCCGGCAAGTCAACCGTCGTTGAACTCCTCCGTGACTTCGGTGCCGCCACGATCGACGCCGACCGACTCGGACACCAGACCTACGAACCCGGCACCGACACCTTCAACGCCGTCGTCCAGGCCTTCGGCGGCGAAATCGTCGCCGATGACGGCTCGATCGACCGCCGCGTGCTGGGCGGCAAAGTCTTCGGACAACCCGACCAGCTCAAGCGCCTCACCGACATCGTCTGGCCCGGCATCCGCGCCCTCGCCGCCGCCGAACTTGAACAGCTGGCCGCCGCCGGAGACACCGAAATCGCCGTGCTCGAAGCCGCCGTCCTGATCGAGGCCGAATGGCAGGACCTCGTCGACGAGGTCTGGGTCGTCTCCGTCTCGCCCGACGCCGCCCGCGAGCGCCTCATGGCGCGCAACAACATGAGCGCCGAAGACGCCGACGCGCGAATCAACTCCCAACTCAGCAACGACGCGCGGCTCGCCCACGCCGATGTCGTGATCGACACCGATTGCGCCCTCGAAGAGGTGCGCGGCCGCGTCGAGACCGCCTGGAGCGCGCTCGCTCAACGCAGCGCCGAGTAACCCACCAGCACCGAGGGGGAACCATCGATGACCACCGCAGCCGAACCGATCACCGAATACCGCTCCTGGGCCGTCGAGGAGTTCCGGCTCGAAGAAGAGCCCTACTACGTCCCCGTCCAGGACGAAGTGGACATCTTCCAGTCCGCCTGGAACAACAAAATCCCCGTCCTGCTCAAGGGACCGACCGGCTGCGGCAAGACCCGCTTCATCGAGTACATGGCCTACCACCTCAACCGCCCGCTCGCCGTGGTGCGCGACGGTAAGGCCGAAATCGAGACCGAGTCCAACCTGCCGCTGGTCACCGTCGCCTGCCACGAAGACCTCACCGCCAGCGACCTCGTCGGCCGCTACCTGCTCGAGGGCAACGAGACCGTCTGGATCGACGGTCCCCTGACCCGCGCAGTCAAGGCCGGCGCCATCTGCTACCTCGACGAGGTCGTCGAGGCGCGCAAGGACACCACCGTCCTGATCCACCCGCTGACCGACCACCGCCGCATCCTGCCGGTCGAGAAGAAATCGCAGCTGCTGCAGGCGCGCGACGGCTTCCTGCTCGTCATCTCCTTCAACCCCGGCTACCAGAGCGCGCTCAAGGACCTCAAGCAGAGCACCCGCCAGCGCTTCGTCGCCATCGAGTTCGACTACCCGCCGCGCGAGACCGAAGCCGAAATCGTCCGCCACGAGTCGGGCTGCGACCCCGACATCGCGCTCAACCTCGCCAAAATGGCCGAGAAAATCCGCAACCTCCGCGAGCACGGCCTCGCCGAGGGCGCCAGCACCCGCCTGCTGATCTACGCCGGCCGGATGATCACCCAGGGCGTCTCCCCCCGACGCGCCTGCCAAGTCTCGATCGTCTGGCCGCTCACCGACGACGGCGAAATCCAGCGCAGCATCGAAGAGGTCGTCTCCTCGATCTTCGAGGAGTAGTTCGAGCGTGCGCCTCGGCATCGTCAGCGACATTCACTGCAACATCGCCGCGCTCGACCGCGCGATCGCGCAGATGGGCCCCGTTGACGAGCTGCTCTGCGCCGGCGACGCCTGCTACCAGTACCGCTTCTCCAACGAGGTGGCGCAGCGCATCCGCGAGCTGGGCGGGCGCTACGTGCTCGGCAACCACGAAGAAATCCTGCTCAGCGAAGCCGGCGCACGCGCCCAGGCCTCCGAAACCGTCAACCGCGAGCTGCTCGAGTGGACCCGCGAACAGCCCCAGGTGATCCGCTGCGAGGTCGGCGGCAAGCGCCTGCTGATGTTCCACGCCACCCCCTGGGCGCCCTACCGCGACTACCTCTTCCCCCACGATCCACAGCTCGAACGACTCGCCGAAGAGGACGCCGACTTCATCATCTACGGCCATACCCACGCGCCGATGGTGCGCCGGATCGGCCGTGCGCTGGTGGTCAACCCCGGCTCTGCCGGCGAAGCGCGCGGCGTTGAGCGCATGCTCACCTATGCTGTGTTGGATACGGCCGCCGACGCGGCCACAATCGAGCAGATCGTCGTCCCCGCGTCTGGCCAGCCGGAAGCCGCCCGCTGAAGCTTCGCTAGACGCGCCCCGACGCTGCCCAGTCTCTGGACGGATGCCGATGACCGATCGATCCCCTTCCGAGTCGCCGCTCGATACGGCGCGCGAGGCGCTGCGCGCCTTCCCGCCCGCCCTCAGCCAGGAATTCGAATCCGCCGTCAGCGTGGTCGAGCCGATCCTCGAAGCCGACGAGTTCGGCCACTGGATCGAGACCGGCCTGCACGTCGCCCGACACTCCCTGCGCTCCTGGGAGGCCGCCTCCGAGTACTTCCGCAGCAGCGGACCGATGCTCGAACAGGTCACCTACGACCGCATGCGCGAGTGGTGCGATGTCGGCGTCGGGCTGATGGACACCTCGCCCGCCCTGGCCGGCGCGCTCTTCCGTGCCAGCCCTCAGGTGCTGCCCCACCTCGCCGTCAACCAGGCGACCGACTGGGCCGCCCAGGGGCAATCGCTCTACAAGGGCACCTGGAAATCCGGCTCGCTCTCCGCCCAATACTTCGATGTCAGCCCCAACGTGCTGCCCCACCTGCCGCTCAGCCAGATGCGCCTGCTGGTCGAACTGATCGACTCCCTCGCCAGCCACTCCTACGAGCTCGCCAGCGCCTGCCTCGGCATGGCCCCCAACGTACTCGGACAGCTCGAACGCAGCGACCGCGCGCCCTTCCTCGAATTCGGCGGTATCGTCGCCCACACCGCCTGGGTCGATGCCCGCGTCTACTTCGAGCGCGGCCCCGTCGCCCTGCACCAGGTCAATCCCGACCAGCGCGGACGCTACCTCGGCCTCGCCGGCCAGGTCGCGCTCAAGGTCGGCCGACTCGGCCACCCCTACTTCATCGAGTCTGCCCAGGCCCTCTCCGAGGTCGAGCGCGATCTGCACGAAGGCCTGCTCGAACTCGCCGAACAACTCGCCCCCCACTCCGGCGACGCCGCCATGGAGTTCCTCAAGTCCAGCCCGCGCGTCGTCCAGCGCCTCAGCATCGACGACATCGCCCGCTGGCAGGAATTCGGACTCAACATCCTGCAACAGAGCGTCGACGGCGGCGAAGCCTTCTTCCGCCTCGAATCCACCCGCGGCGAAGAGGTCATGGAGGCGCTCTCCTCGCGCGTCGACCTCGACCGCGTCTCCGAACTGATCCGCATGTACTGCAAGGCCCTCACCGGCATCGACGTGGGTATCAAATCCTCCGAGGAGCTCGCCTCCAAGGGCGTCGGCTGGGTCGATGAGAGCAGCCCCACCACCGAAGGCACCACGATCTACCTGCCCGACATGGTCGAGCGCTACGCCAGCAAGGAAGACAACTTCAGCGTCTACAAGGTCTTCGCCACCCACCAGGCCGGCCGCCTCGAATTCGGCTCCTTCGAGTACGAGCAGAGCCGCACCCCGCAGGTCTTCGAGCCTGCCGCCAACGGACAGTCCGGCGGCAACGGCGCAGCCCCGCCCCAGAACGGCGACGGCGAAGCGCCCGGCGAAATCCACACCGACATGGAGCGCTTCTTCGACCGCTTCGGCGACCGCCGCCTCGCCCACGACATCTTCACCATCATCGAGGACACGCGAATCGACACGATCGTCAAGCGCGAGTACGCCGGCGTGCGCCGCGCCCTCAACCGCCTCCAGCAGGCCGCCGCCGAGCGCCGCCGACCGATCGAAAACATGCCCGCCCGCCAGGCGATGGTCGAAAACCTGCTCCGCGCCAGCCTCGACGACGCCGGCAACATCCGCTGGCCGACCGAGCTCGCCGACCAGCTGCGCACCCCGCTGCGCATCCTCAACCGCATCCGCCACGAGGGCGCGACCGTCGAGGACTCCGCCGCCGCCACCCAGCTGCTCTACGACTGGGTCGCCCAGGTGCCCAACGTCGAGCTCGAAACCGACGACTGGAGCGAATTCGAAGATCACTCGATGGCCGGCGAACAGGACGAGGGCGACACCGACCTCATGCCCGGCAGCGGCTCCAGCGGCCTCGAAGAGTCCTTTATGCCCTTCATGCCCGGCAGCGAGGAGCGCCCCTACGACAGCCCCGAACCGGTCGACTTCCGCGGCGACTTCAAGCCCGAACTCGTCCAACTGCTGATGAAGCTCAAGGGCGAAACCGGCACCGGCGACGCCCCGCCGATCCCGCTCACCAAAGAGCAGCTGCAAGAACTGCTCGAAAAGAGCGTCGAAATCTCGATCAACGAGCTGATGGACATGGACCTCGCCGAATCCTCCGGCATGTTCCTCGACAACCTGCTCAAAGAGGTCAACAGCATCCAGGGCGACCGCCCCGAGGGCCAGCAGGCGATGGGCGACGACAGCACCGGCGCCGACGACGGCGACGAATTGCCGGTCGAGGCGAAGTCCTTCTACTACGACGAGTGGGACTTCCGCGCCGCCGACTACAAGCCTCGCTGGTGCCGCGTCCAGGAGCAGCGCGGCGAAGTCGGCGACGTCAGCTACTACCGGGAGACCCTGCACGCCCACGCCCAACTGGTGCAGGAAACCCGCAAGCAGTTCGAAATGCTGCGCCCCGAACTCTTCCGCAAAATCAAGCGGCTGACCGACGGCGAGGACTACGACCTCGACGCCGTGATCGAGTGGTACACCGAAAAAATCGCCGGTGCGACCACCGAAACCAAGCTCTTCTACCGACGCAACAAGGTCGAGCGCGATGTCGCCGTCGCCTTCCTGCTCGATGTCTCCGCCAGCACCGACGAGGAAATCCAGAAGCATCAGGACCGTCGCCAGGACGACCAGTTTGACGACGACCCGCGCAAATACCTCTCCTGGTGGGCCCAGCGCCGCGCCGAGGCCGCCCGACACCCCGGCAAGCGCATCATCGACCTCGAAAAAGAAGCCGTCGTGCTGCTGATCGAGGCGCTCGAAGCAATCGGCGACAAATACGGCGTCTACGGCTTCAGCGGCTACGGACGCGACAACGTCGAATTCTTCGTCTACAAGGACATGGACGAGCCCTTCGGCGACCGCACCAAAGAGCGAATCGACAAGATCGCACCGGTGCGCTCCACCCGCATGGGCCCCGCCATCCGCCACTGCATCTGGAAGCTCCAGAACACCGACGCCAAGGTCAAAATCCTGATGCTGCTCTCCGATGGGCGGCCGCAGGACCACGGCTACGGACGTGACCGCACCGAAAAGGAATACGCCATCCACGACACCAAGATGGCCCTCACCGAAGCCCGCCGCGAAGGCATGGTGCCCTTCGCCCTCACCGTCGACCGCGCCGGCCACGACTACCTCAAGCAGATGTGCCAGGACATGGCCTACGAAGTCGTCGCCGACATCGAGTCCTTGCCCCGCCGTCTGCCCGCCCTCTACCGCCGGCTGACGGGCTGACCCGATGCAGCGCGAAGAGCGCGGCGGCAGCGCCATCCCGCTGATCGCCGGCGGACTGGCGGTCGCATCCGTCGCCGCCGCGATCGTCGCCGTGCTGCTCGATCAGGCCTCGCCGAACCTCTACCTCGGTGCGGCGATCGCCGCCGCGGCCGGCACCGCGCTGTTCGTCGCCCACCTGGTTCGCAGCCGCGCCGATCTGGCCTCGTGGAGCGCCGTCGCCCCGCTCGGCGTCGTGCTCGGGCTGCTCGGCGTCGCCGCCAGCGGCGCATCCTGCGGCGTCGCCTGCCTGGCGATCGGCGCCCCCATCGCCGGCCTCGCGCTCGCCCCGCCCAACCTCAACCTCCGCCGCTGGCGTTCCATCCTGCGCTGACCGCGCGCGCTACCATCCCCGCATGGTCACCTACGACAGACTCCCGATGCGCGATGTGCTCGTCAACCGTCTGGGCTGGACGGAGGAAGACGCCTACGCATTCCTCGAAGCGCTCGCAGCCCCCACGGAGCACTTGGCCACGAAAGACGACATCGCCGCGCTCCGAGCAGAGATCGCTGTCGTGCGCGTCGAGCTCAGGGAAGAATTGGGAACGGCGGTTGAGCAGCTCAAGGAGTACATCAACGAACGCCTGGCTGCTCTCGAACAGCTCCAGAATGAGCGCGATCACGGCATGCGCATGGAATTCCGAGCGGCGCTCCGCAGCCTCGAGCTGCGGATGGTCCTGTTTACCGCCGGCGTGGGCGGCGCGATCATCGGCGTGATCATCGCCCGCACCTGAGGACGCTCCCGCTAGTTCGTCAGCCGCAGCTCCCGGTTCAGCTCCAGGTTCAGATACCACCGCCAGGTCGCCAGCACCCCCAGCAACAGCACCGCGATCAGCGCCCCGAAGGCGACCCCCAGAATCTGCCAATCGGTCTCGATCACGAACGGCGGCAGCACCTCCCGACCCGCCTCGTCGAACTCCAGATAGGCCAGCAGCAACTGCGAGATGCGGTTGCCCAGCAGCACCCCCAGCGCCAGACCGCTGCCCACGATCAGCACGTACTCCAGCAGCACCTGCACCAGAATCGATAGGTTGCCCACCCCCACCGTGCGCAGCAGCGCCATCTCCAGCCGGCGTTGCCGCGCCGACACCGCCATCGAGACCAGGAAGGCCAGCGCCAGCAGCACGCTGATCGCGATAAACGCCACCAGCAGAATCCCGCTGCCGCCCGCCGTCGTCAGCGGATCGCGCCCCTGCTCGTAGAGCCGCTCCTCCAAATCGCTCCAGTCGCGCAGCGAATAGCGCGGCCGCTGCAGCTCCGCCATCGTCGCCGCCAGCTGCTCCGGATCGTCCGTCAGATCCAGCCAGACCTCCGTCGGTCCCACGCTGGGCCGCAGCGCCGTCACCGCGCTCAGATGGAACAGCGCGTCGTAATCGGCCACGATGAACGAATTCTCGTCCGGGCGCAGTGTCGGGAATAGCGCCACAATCGCCGCCACCCGCCCGCGCACGATCATCGCGTCCATCCGCACCGTGAAACGATCCCCCACCTCCAGCAGCTGCCGCTCGGCAAAGTCCGCGCTGATGATCATCGGCACCGTGCAGCGCTGGCCCGAGCAGATCGAGGGATCCGCGAAGTGCGCCGCGCGCAGCCCCGGACTCTGCCCGATGCCCGGCGTGAACTCCATCACGTAAGCGCCGCTGACCGCGTCCTCCGCCTCGCTGAACACCAGCTGGTCGTCCGCCTCCCGCCGCTGCCGGAAGCGCGCCCAGCTGGCATCCTCGAAATCCTCCACGATCAACTCGCGCCCGTCCGCCTGAATCGCCGTCACCGCGTCGAAGCGCACCACCGACGGCTCCGAGACGAACACCCCGAACGGCTCGCTCATCACAATCGAATGCAGCGTGTAGGGCGCCACCGCGCCCGCCCCGACCACCTGCCGGCTGAACTCCACATCGATCGGCGTCCAGCCCAGCTCCGGCTCAGGCACCTCAATCTGCCCCGCCGTGAAATAGCGCCCGTTGCCGTCTCGGATCCGCACCCAGATCGTCTGATCACTCTCCCCCTCGGTCAGATCCACCCAGATGCGCAGCGTCTCCGTGTTGTCCGGAATGCCCACCCCCCGACCGGTCGGCGGCACATCGATCAGCCGGATCAGATCGTCGAAGGCCAACTCCGAGAGGTCGTCGCGGAACCAGAGCATCTCCCGCGCGTCGCGCGGCTCCACCGCCAGCAGGTTCACCGCCGAGGCTGTGCCCACGCTGCGCCCCGCCGCCACGCCCGAACGGTGCGTCACGCTGAGATGCTCAACCCCTTCAATCTCCCCCAGCCGACGATGCACCCCGCTCGGCGTGCTGTAGGCCCCGTCGCCCAGCTGCACGCGGTGCTCCACGCCGGAGTCGTACTGAATCCGTTCAGTCAGCGAGCGATCCACCGTATCCGCATAGGACGCCGCAAACGTGCCCAGCGCCGCGCCCAACATCAGCAAAATCGTCAGCCGCGCCGCCGGCCCCACCGTCCGCGAGACGTAGCGCAGCGTCGCCGCAATCGAGAGCGGGAAGCGGTCATACGTGACCCAGGCCACGAAGCGGTAGAGCCACGGCAAAATACGCAAAATCACCAGCGCCGCCGCCAGCGCGAACAGAATCGGCGTGCTCAGCAGCAGCGGATCCGCCGAGAGCCCGCCCACGCTGTTGCGCTCGAACACCGTGCCCCGCAAATCCGCCTCAAAAATCAAACCCACCGCGACCAGCACCAGCGCCACATCGAGGTAGTAGCGCTGTAGCGCGTTCTGCGTGACCGGCCGCGTCAGCCCCCGCAGCCGCTCCGAGAGCACCCGCGTGCGGCTCGCCATAACCAACGGCACCAGCATGAAGACCACCGCCACGATCGCCCCCGCCGCAGCCAGCAGGAAGGCGTCATCGGTCAGCGTCACGTTGATCGGCTTGCCGCCGGTCAGCGGCTCGAAGATGCCCGTGTAGCCCAGCAAGCTGATCACCCCCGCCGCGATCAGCGGTCCGATGATCGCCGAAACAATCGCCAGCACCAGCCCCTCGATCGCCGTCAGCCCCAGCACCTGCCCAAGCGACGCCCCGCGGCTGCGCATCGAGAACAACTCCTCGCGCCGCTGCGCCACCAGCACCCCCGAGACCACCACGATGTAGAACAGCGCGATCCCCACAATCTGCGCCAGCAGCAGCAAAATCGGCGCGCGCGCAAACGAAAGATCGCGCGTGAACTCGTCCAGCCGCGGCTCGATCGGGCTCAGCACCGTGCCGCCCATCGTGCGCAGATCGGCGCGCAGCAGGTCGAACATCGCCTGCGTGTCCGCCAGCACCGCCACATTCAGCTGATCCGTATCGATCTCGCTGATCCAGGCAGTGCTGGCCGGATATTGCCCAATCAGGTCGACCAGATATTGATCGAAGGTGGTTGTCGAGACCAGCAGCGGAATCACCTGCGCGCGCGGTGTGCCGGTGTAGATCGGTCCGCTGATGCGGCGCGGCACCCGCGACCAGAAGGGACTCTCGTAATCATCGGGGCGCACGATCGCCGTGACCACGACCGGCATCACCCGCTCAACCTGCAGCGTCGGCTGGCAGGGTGGGCGCGGCGGCGGCGGCGGTCCGCCCGGCGGCGGATCCGGCTCGCGGTCGCATTCATCGAACCCGTCGCGGATGTTGAAGCGCTGCCCCGGTTCGATCCCGTAGGCCCGTGCCACCACCGCCGGCACCGCCACCTGTAGCGGCTCGCGCAGCTGCGCACCCCGCAGCCCCTCATTCTGCTCCAGCTGCGGCGGGAAGGGCAGCCGGCCCGCGATCACCTCCACCTGATCAAACGCTCCCTCCAGCGCGGCGAACATCCCGAACGGCTGCTCCTGCGTACCCGACCGCGGCGCCTGATCCGTCCCCATCGGAATCGTCGCGATATAGCGCCGCCGCCCCGACTCCAACTCGCCGAAGCGCTCCGAGACGCTCTGCTCGACGTACTCCCGCGCCGCGAAATTCGCCCCGCCGCTCAGCGGCGTGTTGTTCAGAACCGCGAACGACTGGCGGCGATCCTCCAGCTGGTTGCGCAGCGTCACCGTCAACGACAGGTCCGACACCGCCCGCGTGTAAATCGAGGTCGCCGCCATCAGAATCGCGGCCACCAGAATGCCCGCCGCGATCACCAGCTGGAAACGCCAACTGTCGCGCATCCGGCGATAGACGAACGCAAGCACCACCGCGGGGGTTTCCACCTGGCTACGCTCCGCCCGCCGCCCCGTTGGTTCGGCTCATATTTCGGTGGGGCTTGTAGTCTACGTACAGCCTGCCCGACGATCATCGCTGCCGCCTCTGCGGCTGCGCTGTGTCTGTGAAACGCCGCCCATGCTGAGTGCCTTCCCCACGGCGCTGCGGATCGCCATTCGCCGCCTCAACGGCAACCGCAGGCTCATGGCCGCCGTCGCCATCGGCGTCATCCTCGCCGTCGCCCTCATGGCCAGCACCGTCATCTACCGCGGCGCGTTGCGCCAACTCGGCCTCCAGACCGACCTCAGCCGCGTGCCCGACGCCGAACTCGATGTGCGCATCCTCAACTCCGCCCACGGCCTCGCCCGCGGGCTGGCCGACGAATCGTTCGACACCATCGACCGCCGCATGCGCCTCCCCCGCGAATACATCGGCGAAACCGTCCACTCGCTCACCTCCGCCACCTTCTTCATGACCGAGGTGGGCCAAATTCCGCCCGAGCAGGACCCCCGCGACCGCGGGCGCGTCCTCTACTTCGAAGGCGTGCAGGACAAGATCGAGCTGGTCGCCGGACGCTGGCCCAACTTCGGCGGCGCAGCCACCCCAGACGCGCCGCCCACGGTCGAGGTCGCGATCGGCCAACGCGCCGCCGAGTCCGGCGGCTTCGAGTTGGGCACCCGACGCGCCATCCACCCCTCCTGGCAGGACGACACCGAGCCAATCACGATCGAAGTGGTCGGCATCGTTACCCCCATCGACTACACCGAACGCTATTGGGGCGTGCGCCGCGATCACTTCCATGTACCGACCGAGACGACCGACGCCTTCGCCTTCTTCGCCCCCCGCGAGACGCTGATCGACACGATGGCCGGCTACCTGCCAACCCTGCGCGCACGCCTCGAAGTGCTCGCCATGGTCGACCGCCAGGCCTTCACCTCCGACATGGCCGGCGACGCCGCCCTGCGCTTCCGCGGCGCCTTCGAGGCGATCACCAAGGAAATCGACCGCACCCGCGTCGAAACCGAAATCGTCAAAACCCTGGACGCCTACGAAACCAAAGAGTTCTTCTCCTCAATCCCCCTGCTGGTGCTCACCTTGCAGATCGTCGGCATCGTGCTCTTCTACCTCGTGCTTGTCTCAACGATGGTGGTCGAGCGCCAGTCGGCCGAGGTGGCGCTGCTCAAGAGCCGCGGCGCCGGCCTCTGGCACATCATGACCATCTCCGCCCTCGAAGGGCTGCTGCTCGTCGCGCTCGGACTCGGGCTGGGTCCACTGGTCGCCCAGGAGGCGATCGCCCTGCTCGGCTTCGCGCCCGCCTTCGACGGCCTCACCGGCGGCGCGCGCCTCAGCGTCGAACTGACCGGCGAGACCTACATCTGGGCCGGCGGCGGCGCGCTGCTCTCCTTCATCGCCCTGCTCTGGCCCGCCTGGCGCTCCAACCGCGCCACCGTCGTCCACTACGTCCGCTCCACCTCCCGCCCACAGGACAAACCCGCCTTCCAGCGCTACTACCTCGACCTCGTCGTGGTCGGCGTCGGCGCGCTGCTCTTCTTCCAGCTGCAAGACTCCGGCTCGCTCGTCACCGAAGACCTCTTCGGCGGCCTCGACCAGGACCCGCTCCTCCTCATCGCTCCCGCCGTCTTCGTCGTCACCATCGCCGTCCTCTTCCTCCGACTCTTCCCCATCATGCTCTCCGCCTTCGCCTGGATCGCCCGCCAGATCGGCGGCGCTTCAATGCAGATGGTGCTCTGGCACCTGACCCGCGCCCCCGTACAACCCGGACGCCTCGCCCTCCTGCTGATCATGGCCACCAGCCTGGGCATGTTCGGCGGCACCTTCGGCGCAACCCTCGACCGCTCCTTTGACGACCGCGCCGCCTACGAGTCCGGCGCCGCCCTGCGCCTCGCCGACATCCGCTCCGGCGGCGCCTCCGCCCAGATGCTCGAAGCCGACCTCGCCGACGCCCCAGGCATCGCCGCCATGACACCCGTCGTCCGCGCCAACGGCAGCTACACCCGCGGCGTGCTCGATGTCACCGACGCCACCGTCCTTGCCGTCGACCCCGAATCGTTCGGCGATGTGCTCTGGTACCGCGACGACTTCGCCCTCGACGGGATCGACGATCTGCTCGCCAAGCTCGAAGCGCCGCAGGTCGAAATCCCCGAGTTGCTCGTCCCCGCCGACGCCCGCTACGTCGGCCTCTGGATGTGGCTGCCCGACTCGCGCGGCGCGCTCTCCCCCACCATCCGGATCAAGAACGCCGAAGGCCGCTACCGCGACCTCAACCTGGAGGGACTGCCGCGCGGGCGCGGCTTCGGCGGCGGACCGATTGAGCAGGGCTGGCGCTTCCTCGCCGGCGATCTGCAGAGCAGCCCCGGCGGCAGCGGTACGGGCCCCTGGCAGGTGCTCGCGATCGGCGTGCGCGCCTCCGGCTTCAGCGCCTTCTCCGGCAACATCGTCTACGACGAACTGCAATACAGCGCCGCCACGGCGCTGCCCGAAGACTGGAGCGAAAACGGCTTCAGCGACGGCGTCGTAATCGAAGGCTTCGAGACCCAGGGGCGCTGGACCGTCTTCTCCGACATCATCCGCGAGGACTGGCCAGACGACGCGCGGCTCGACGACTCCAACGTCTACGGCGGCGAAACGGCGATGCGCTACCGCTGGAGCCAGGACATTCGCGCCGGCATCCCGCGCGGTGTGCGCCTCGCCGGTCCCGAAATCCCCCTGCCCGTCGTCGTCAGCCTCGACTTCCTCGAAGAGGCGGCCCTGGAAGTCGGCTCGATCGTCAAGATCGGCGTCGCCAACATCTTCGTCCCCATCCAAATCGTCGGCTCCTTCGACCTCTTCCCCACTTGGGACCCGGCCGGCGGACGTTCACTGCTCCTGGCCGACCGCGAGTATCTCGATTACCGCGTCAACCGCAACCCCACCAGCGGCGGCGCGCTCGCCCCCAGCGAAATCTGGGTCCGCCCCACCGACGACGACGGCCTCCAGGAGCTGCGCAGCTACCTCGAACTCTCCCCACCCTGGCTCCACACCCCCTGGGACGTCCAGGCAATCCGCAGCCTGCAGGACGAAGACCCGCTCGTCGCCGCCGGCTGGGAAGGCCTGCTCTTCATCACCTTCATCGCCATCGTCCTGCTCAGCGCCCTCGGCTTCCTCGTCGCCTCAGTACTCGTCGCCCAACAGCAGCAGGGCGAGTTCGCCGTCCTCCGCACCATGGGCTTCTCCACCCGCCAGGTCCTGATCGTCGTCGGCCTCGAAAAGCTCCTCATCATCTTCGTCTCCATGGCCATCGGCACCCTGCTCGGCCTCCAGCTGGGCGTGATGATGCTCGAATTCGTCGGCTTCGTCGAAACCGGCGAAGCCCTCCTCCCGCCCTTCGTCACCGTCACCGACTGGGCCACCATCGGCGGCGCCTACGGCGTGCTCGGGCTCGTCTTCCTCGGCGCAATCGCAATCATCGTCGGCATCTACATGCGCATGGCCATCGGCCAAATCCTCCGCATCGGCACCGAGTAAGCGTCAGTCGCCGCTCATCCGACGCGGCTGAGGCGGCCGTTTACCTCGTCGCAACCAGCTCGCCGGCCTCTTCCATGGCCCCGCCCTCGCGGAAGACGGAGCGCAGCCGCGGCATCGCGCCCGCCCAGAGCAGCAGCGCAACCACGAAAATCACCCCCGGCACGGTGATCAGGACGCGCACCCCAATGAAGTCGGAGGCGAGGCCGTTGGCCAAAATCATCACCGCCATGATCCCCCCGGCGACCATCGCGTAGATCGCAATGATCCGCCCACGAATCGCGTCCGGCACCACGGCCTGAATCATCACCGTCGTCAGCGCCATGAACATCGCCTGGCTGGCTCCGGCCAGCGCTGCGCCGGCGATCGCCACCCCCAGCGAGGGCGCCAGCCCCAAAATCGGCAGCACCGCCCCCGAGAGCAGCCCCGTGATCAGCAACAGCCGCCCCCGAATCGGACCATCCGGCACCATCGACAGCGCCACCGTCGCCACCAGCGCCCCTCCGCCCACGCCCATCAGCAGAAAGCCGTACTCCGATGAACCGCCGCCCAACTCAACCTTCGCGAACACCACCAGCATCGCATCGAAAGCCATCGTCAGCATGCACTGCAACGCCGCCAGGCCGATCAGCAGCAGCACCGAACGCGCCTGGCCGAGATACTGCAAACCCTCCCGCAGGTTCCTCACCGCGTCGGAGAGCACGCTCGCGTTGGTCCCCACGATGCCGCCAGTCGAGCGGGTCTTGATCCGACTCATCTGGACGATCGACAGCACGAGGAAGACGGCGGCGATCACGAACACCCACTTGGCCCCGTATTCGGCGAGGATCGGTCCCGCCACGGGGCCAATCACGCGCGAGCCGAACTGCATCATCGAGGCCAGCGTGATCGCGCTGAGCAGCGCCGCCGCCTTGATCGTGTTGGGCAGCAGCGCCGCCTGCGCCGGCATCTCCGCCGAGCGCACGATGCCGGAGCAGGCCGTGATCAGCACCAGGTTCCACAGCGTGATCGTCTCCGTGAAGGCCAGCGCGGCCAGCGCCAGCGCGCAGACCGCCGCCCCGCCGCGCGAGATCATCACCACCCGCGCCCGGTCGTAGCGATCCGCCAGCGCGCCGCCGATCGGGGCCAACACCCAGGGGCCAATCGCGGCGAAATAGACCAGCCCCACTGCCCAGCCGCTGTTCGTGAGCTCCCCGGCCAGCCAGCCGCGCGCTGTAATTAGTGCCCACAGCGAAACCGCCGACAACCCCGCCGCCCAGAACAGACGGCGATAATCACGCGACTCCATCGCCGGGAACAGGCGGCGCAGCGTGGTGGTTGAGCGTTCGGCCATTGCCCGCAGGCTAGCGCGTTCGCGCCCTCAGTCTCCGCCCCCGGCCGGAGCGGCCGCAGGCACGACCTCTGTGATCTCCCCATGGCGCACGATCGAGCGAATCCGCGGCAGCCCGATCAGGAACAGGATCATCACACCGACGAAGATGACCCCCGGCACAACCGCGAACAGCCGCAGGTCCACATAGTCCGCCGCCAGACTGCTCACCAATGCGCTCACCGACATGACCCCGCCGGCGAACATCGCATAGAGGCTCATCACCCGCCCGCGGATCGAATCGGGCACAACAGCCTGCACCATCACGCTGGAGAGCGCCATGAACATCGCTGTGCTCGCCCCGGTGATCGCGCCCGTGGCGATCGCCAGCGGGAGCGTGCTGGTCAAGCCGAAGAGCGTGAGCGCCACACCCGACGTGAGCCCCACCACGAGCAGGATCCGTCCCCGAATCGCCCCACGGGGCACGGCCGAAAGCAAGACCGTCGCCACCAGCGCCCCGCCTCCGAAGCCCATCAGCAAGTATCCGAACTCGGTCGAGCCGCCGCCCAGCACCCGATCCGCGTAGGCCGGCAGCAGCGTCAGGTCGAACGCCATCGTCAGCATGCAGTGCAGCGCCACCAGCCCAATCGTCAGCCGCACCATCGGCGCGCGCCCCAGGTACTGCAACCCGTCTCGAATGTTGTCCGCCGTCTCGCGCCAGATACTCACGCCCGGGCGAGCTTCAATCCCTCCCGTCGATCGCACCGTCATCCGCATCATCTGCACGACCGAGAGCACGAGGATGATCGCCGCCCCAACGAAGACCCAGCCCGCGCCGAGCTCGCTCAGCACCGGGCCCGCGACCGGCCCGATCACCTTCGAGCCGAACTGCATCATCGAGGCCAGCGTGATCGCGCTGAGCAGCGCTGCCCCCTTCACCGTGTTGGGCAGCAACGCGGCCTGCGCCGGCATCTCGCCGGAGCGGATGATGCCCGAAAGCACCGTGATCAGCACGAGATTCCAGAGCGCAATCGCCCCCGTGAACGCGAGAATCCCGAGTGCCAGTGCGGTGCAGGCCGCGCCGAGCCGGCAGATCATCACCACCCGCGCGCGGTCGTAGCGGTCCGCCAGCGCCCCGCCTAACGGCGCAAGCACCCACGGGCCGATCGCCGCGAACGTCACCACCCCGCTTGCCGATGCGCTGCCCGTCAGGTCGTAGGCGATCCAGCCCCGCGCCGTGATCAGCGCCCACAGCGAAATCGCCGACAGCCCCGCCGCGTAGAACAGCTTGCGGTACTCCGACGACTCCATCGCCGGAAACAGCCGCCGCATCGTGCCGTCCCTTGTGCTGGCCATTGCGGCAGCCTACGGCTTTTCGCTGCCCAACGTTTGCGCGCGATACCCTGCGGGCGGTGGACAGCGCCGATCACACTCCGAGGAGGGACGCCATGGCAAGCGATCTGCGGCAACGAAGTTCTGTGCTGGTCGACGGGCCCAACCGCGCCGCGGCCCGCTCCCAACTGCACTCCGTCGGCTTTATGCCCGAAGACCTGCGCCGCCCCCTGGTGATGGTCGCCCACTCCTGGATCGGCACGATGCCCTGCAACTTCTCACACCGCGAACTCGCGCAGGACGTGATGCAGGGCGTCCGCGAGGCCGGCGGCACCCCCATGGAAGTCAACACCGTCTCCATCTCCGACGGCATCACGATGGGCACCGAGGGCATGAAAGCCTCGCTGATCTCGCGCGAGCTGATCACCGACTCGATCGAGCTCTGCGGCGTCGGCTACGCCTTCGACGCCGCCGTCGTGATCTGCGGCTGCGACAAAACCATCCCCGCCGCCGCCATGGCCATGGCCCGGCTCAACATCCCCGCCGTCGCCCTCTACAGCGGCTCGATCGCCCCCGGACGCCACCACGACGGACGCGACCTCACCATTCAGGACGTGTTCGAAGCCGTCGGCCAGCACGCCGCGGGCGCCATCGACGACGACGAGCTGGCCGCGATTGAGATGAACGCCTGCCCCGGCGCGGGCGCCTGCGGCGCGCAGTACACCGCCAACACCATGGCCACCGTGCTCGAATTCCTCGGCCTCTCCCCGATGGGCAGCGCCACCGTCGGCGCGACCGATTCCCGCAAAGGCGAGGTTGGGCGCGCCGCCGGCCGACTGGTCATGGATGTGCTCGAGCGCGGCGTCCGCCCGCGCGACCTGCTCACCAAAGAAGCCTTCGAAAACGGCATCGCCTGCGCCGCCTCCACTGGCGGCTCCACCAACGTCGTGCTCCACCTGCTCGCGCTCGCCCGCGAAGCCGGCATCGACCTCAGCATCGACGATTTCGACCGCGTCTCCGAAGCCACCCCGCTGATCGGCGACCTGCGCCCCGGCGGGCGCTACGTCGCGCTCGATATGGACCGCGCCGGCGGCACCCCCCTGCTCGCCAGCCGCCTGCTCGAACACGGCAAGCTGCACGGCGACCAAATGACCGTGACCGGCAAAACCATCGCCGAAGCCTGCGCCGACGCCGAAGAAACACCCGGCCAGGAGGTCATCCTCCCCGTGGAGCGAGCGCTCAAGGACACCGGCGGCCTCGTCATCCTCAAAGGTTCGCTCGCGCCCAACGGCTGCGTCGTCAAAGTCGCCGGCTACGAGCGCCAGCTACAGAGCGGCCCCGCCCGCGTCTTCGAGCGCGAGGAGGACGCCATGGCCGCCGTCACCGCCGGCCAGATCGTCGCCGGCGACATCGTCGTGATCCGCTACGAAGGCCCCCGAGGCGGCCCCGGCATGCGCGAAATGCTCGGCGTCACCGCTGCCCTCGTCGGCGCCGGACTCGGCGAAAGCGTCGCCCTGCTCACCGACGGACGCTTCTCCGGCGCCACCCGCGGCCTGATGGCTGGCCACGTCGCCCCCGAGGCCTACATCGGCGGCCCCATCGCCCTCGTCCAAGAGGGCGACCAAATCACCCTCGACATCAACAGCCGCCGCCTCGACCTCAACGTCGAAGAAGCCGAACTCGCCCAACGCCGCGCCGCCTGGAGCCCCCCCTCCCCCAACTACGACCACGGCGTCTTCGCCAAATACGCCCAACTGGTCACTGGCGCCGAACGCGGCGCCGTCACCAGCTGACGGCGATAGACTGGCCTCGCACGGGAGTCCCGCCATGATGGACAGCATCACCCTCGAAAATTTCCGCTGCTTCCGCGAACGCCAAACCGCCAGGCTCGCCCCCCTGACCCTGCTAGTCGGCGAAAACAGCACCGGCAAAACCTCGTTCCTGGCGCTTATCCGAGCACTGGCAGCATTCGCATACACGCAACGCCCCCCCAACTTCAAGGAGCCGCCGTACGATTTGGGAAGCTTCGACGAAATCGCGCACTATCGCGGCGGCCGAGGTGGACGCGCTGAATCGTTCGAGGCGGCGTTCACTGCGCGACAGCTTCGCCGCCGTCGGTCGCAATCGAAAGATTTCTACGAATTCGCCGTCACGTTCGCCGAACGCGGTACCGCGCCTGCTCCGGTCCGCCGGCGCATAGCTGTAGGCGACGCTTGGGTCGAGGACGCACTGGATGCCGTAAGCGGTTACTCAGTTCGGTTTGGGACCAAAAGAGGCGCATGGGTGGCGACCGACTCCAATGATCTGCGAACGCCGATCGATCTCGGTGAGCAGATGTACATGTACCTTGCTCTCGATCGGGCGTTGGACCTGGTACCTCTCGACTCACATAACCAAGACAGCATCGAGATCAAGCCTGTCGACGGATCGCCAGCGATGAATAGCGACGATCTGACACTACTAGAGCCGATCAGATCATACATTATCCGGTTGGTTGGTCCCCGACCGTTCGCGAGCGCACCTGTGCGTTCCAAACCGGAACGTACTTATAACCCTGCGCGTCTTGACCGTGACCCTGATGGTGACTATGTGCCGATGTACCTCGCGGACCTCCGGTGGCAACAGAAAGAAGCATGGGACACGCTGAAGAGCCGCATTGACGAGTTCGGCCGTACAGCTGGCCTCTTCGACGAACTCTCTATACGCCCGCTGGGAACCAAAGCAAGCGAGCCTTTCCAGGTCCAAGTACGGAAGGGCGACGGAAGCTTGAAAGGCCCTCGTCGCAATCTGCTGGACGTTGGCTATGGTGTGAGTCAGGTACTGCCTATAGTGACAGAGCTGCTTCGGCCGGACGCCGCAGATCAACACCTGCTCCAACAACCAGAGGTCCACCTCCACCCCAGCGCTCAAGCCGCCTTGGGCACGTTGTTCTGCCAAGTCGCCGCCTCCGGTCGGCAACTCATCGTCGAAACGCACAGCGATCACCTGATCGACCGCGTGCGGATGGACGTGCGGGACAGAACCACCAGCCTCAAACCCGAAGATGTCTCGCTGCTCTACTTCGAGCGAACCGGCTTGGACGTCTGCATCCACTCCCTCCGCTTCGACAAACTGGGCAACGTCCTCAACGCCCCGCCGGGCTATCGCCAGTTCTTCCTCAAAGAGGTCAACAGATCATTGGGCCTCTGACGAATGTGCGCCATCGTAGACGCCGATAGTTCGGGAGAGATTGCCGCTGTGAACCCGTCAGCTGGCGCTCAAGCGTTCAAAGAGTGGATTGCAGGTGGTCAGTGTTGCTTGGTCATCGGCGGCAGCCGCCTGCGAAAAGAGCTTGGACGCGGCTTCACCGATCCCGAGCGTGCGAAGCAGACGACCGTCACGGAATGGATTTCGGGAGTTGCGCTCGCCGGGAAGCTGATCAGCGAAGATGACGCCGAGGTCGACGCCCGCGCTGATCAGATCGAGCAATCGGGATTGTGCGCGTCGAACGACTTTCACATCATCGCGCTCGCTCAGGTCGCCGGCGCGCGGATGCTGTATTCCAGAGATGCAGAGTTGCATCAGGACTTCACGAATACCGCGCTTCTGTCCCAACCTTCCGGCAAGGTGTATCCACGAAACTTGAGCCTGTCGGCGAGCAAGCAGTGGCTCGCCCGCAATCGCAGGTTCTACAGCTGACCGTCGCCGCCTAACACCTCCGGACGCATCCGGCACCAATCCGTCGACTGCTCATACGCATGCGCCACCCGACACACCGTCGCCTCGTCGAAATGCCGACCACCGATCATCAACCCAATCGGCAGACCATTCCGATCAAACCCGCACGGAATCGAAATCGCCGGAATCCCCGTCACATCATACGGAGCCGTCAGACGCGCCAACTCCGCGTCATCGTCCCCCTCCTCGATCGTCGGCGCAGTGCGCGATGTCGTCGGCGACACCAACACATCCACCGTTTGCAGCACCTCCACCGTCTCATCGATGAACAGCCGACGCAGCCGCTGATCATTGATGTAGTCCACCGCCGTCACCGCCAGCCCCGCCTCCACGCGCGGCAGAATATCGCCGTACTCCTCGCGCCGCTCACGCAGCCACTTCGCGTGATACGCCGCCGCCTCCGCGATAATCGTCATCCCCCGCCCGCGATCCGTCTGCAGCGGCAGCTCCACCTCCACGATCTCCGCACCCAGCCGCCGCAAATGATCCAGCGCCTCCTCGCAGTGCGACAGCACATCCTCCTCGCAGTTCTTCCACAGCATCTTGCGCGGAACCCCAACCCGCACGCCCTCAACGCCTTCGCCCAGCATCCCCGTCGTATCGTCCACCGCCCGGTCCGCCGAGCCCGGATCGTGCGGATCGTAACCCGCGATCGTGTCCAGAAACAGCGCCGCATCCTCCACCGTCCGCGCCAGCGGCCCCACGTGATCCAGCGTCCATGACAGCGGCAGCACCCCCGCCCGCGACACCCGCCCGTACGTTCCCATCAACCCCACCACACCGCACAGCGACGCGGGAATCCGAATACTCCCGCCCGTATCGCTGCCAATCGCCCCCAGCGCCGAACCCACCGCCACCGCCGCCCCGCTGCCCCCGCTCGAACCGCCCGGCGAGCGCTCCGTATCCCACGGATTGCATACTGCCCCATAGTGCGGATTACGGCTCGTCGTGCCGAACGCAAACTCATGCAAGTTCAGCTTGCCCGGCAGCACCGCGCCCGCCTCTTGCAACTTCGTCCACACCGTCGCATCCCGCTCCGGCACCCGCTCGCGCAGAAATCCCGAACCCCCCGTCGTCGCGATCCCCGCCGTATCCACCAAGTCCTTCAGCCCAATCGGAATCCCGTGCAGCGGCCCTCGCTCGCGTCCATCGCGCAGCTCCTCATCCAGCCGCGCCGCCTGCTCCCGCGCCAACTCCGCCGTCACCGTGATGTAGGCGTTGAGCAGCGGCTCCGTCTCCTCCAGACGCTCCAGCACCGACTCCGTCAGCGCCGCGCAGGTCAGTGCGCCGCCCCGCAGCGCCGCACCCGCCTCCGCAATCGTCAGATCGTGCGGATGCCGTTCAAGCTCAGTCATCTGCGCCCCGCTCTCCGCGCGCCTCGCCCACATCGAAGCGCAGCCCGAACGCCGGCTCCGTCTCCCCCAAGTCGGGCAGCTCCGGGCGGTTCATCTCACTCCGCAGCGCCGCCGCCACGACCGTCGCCGTTCGCTCCAGCTGCGCATATTTCGGCGACACCCCCAGCGCGTCCGCCGCCGCGCGCAGCGCATCCCGCAACGTATCCGTCTGAGCCATTGCCCCACTCCTCTCGCCGCGCGCCAATTCTAGAGAGTGCCGAGCAGCCGCACACGCGGGCTATCCTGCCATCAGACAGTTCCACCAGACAGTCCCGGCGGGCATGCCCGCCGAGACAGCCCGAAAGGCGAAACCATGGCCGACGAAGTCCTCTTTGACGTCAACGAGCGGGTGGCCACCATCACCCTCAACCGCCCCGACAAACTCAACGCCATTGACGCCGCGCTCGGCTCGCAGCTGATCGAGTCGCTCGTCGAAGTCCGCAACAACGACGACATCCGCGCCGCCGTGATCACCGGCGCCGGCCGCGCCTTCTGCGCTGGCGCCGACCTCACCCAGGGCGACGGCCCCGCCGCCTCCGCCGGACCCGCCGGACACTTCGAAACCTCGCAGCGCATCCGCTTCGACGAGTTCGACGCCAAAAAGCCCCTGATCGCCGCGATCAACGGACACGCCCTCGGCGGCGGCTTCGAAATCGCCCTGATCTGCGACCTGCGGATCGGCGCCGACAACGCCCGCGCGCGCCTCGGCCTGCCCGAAATCACCCTCGGCTTCTTCCCCCTCGCCGGCGGCCCCATGCGCCTCCCCCGCGCCATCCCCCAGGCCTACGCCAACGAAATGCTCTTCCTCGGACGCCGCCTCGACATGCAGACCGCCCTCCAGTGGGGCCTAATCTCCCGCCTCGTCCCGCCCGACGAGCTGCTCCCCACCGCCCAGGAAATGGCCGCCCAAATCGCCGGCTACGCCCCCATCGCCGTCCGCGCGCTCAAAGAACTCACCTACGCCCAGACCGACATGACGCTCGACCAGGCCAACCGCTTCGGCGCCTCCCTGCGCTGGATCGTCGGCCAAACCGCCGACTCCAAAGAAGGCCCCCGCGCCTTCGCCGAAGGTCGCCAACCCGAATTCAAAGGCGAGTAGCGCAGTGCCCGCCGGCCTCCCCCTCAACGGCCTCTTCGTCCTCGACCTCACCCGCGCACGCGCCGGGCCCACCGCTACCCGCCAACTCGGCGACTGGGGCGCCGACGTGCTCAAAGTCGAAGCGCCCGCACCGCCCGGCTCCCCCGAAGGCGTCACCGGCGGACGCGAGTCCAGCGACTTCCTCAACCTGCACCGCAACAAACGCTCCCTCTCGCTCAACCTCAAAGAACCCGAAGCGCGCGACATCTTCCTCCGCCTCGCCGCCGACGCCGATGTCATCGTCGAAAACTACCGCCCCGACGTCAAATATCGGCTCGGCGTCGATTACGAAACCGTACGCGCAATCAACCCCCGCATCATCTACGGCAGCATCTCCGGCTTCGGGCAGGACGGACCATACGCAAAGCGCCCCGGCGTCGACCAGATCGCCCAGGGCTTGGGCGGCATCATGTCCGTCAACGGACTGCCCGGCGACGGCCCCGTGCGCGTCGGCATCCCCATCGCCGACCTCACCGCCGGCGGCTTCCTCGCCCAGGCCATCCTGCTCGCGCTCTACGAACGCGAACAGTCCGGCGAAGGCCAGTGGGTATACACCTCCCTGCTCGAAGCGCAGCTCGCCATGCTCGATCTACAGGCCACCCGCTGGCTGATCGACGGCGAAACACCCCCCCAGGCCGGCAACGACCACCCCACCCTGATGCCCACCGGCGTCTACCAAACCGCCGACGGACACATCAACATCGCCGCCTCCGGCGGAGACATCTACGCCCGCCTCTGCCGCGCGCTCGACGCCCCCGAACTGATCGACCACCCCGACTACGCAACCTCCGCCCTGCGCTCCCGCAACCGCGCCGCGCTCAACGAAGAAATCGCCCGCCGCACCCGCCGACGCTCCAGCGCCGAATGGATCGCCGCCCTCAACGACGCCGGCGTGCCCTGCGGACCGATCTACGACATCCCCGCCGCCTTCGCCGACCAACAGGTGCAACACCTCGCCATCGACCGCCCCGTCGCGCACCGCGAGCGCGGCGAAATCCGCGTCGTCGGCCAGCCCATCCACCTCCGGCGCACCCCGCAGCCCGAGCGCATGCGCCTGCCCACCCCACAACTCGGAGAACATACCGACGAAGTGCTCGCACAACTCGGTTACGACAACGACGCCATCGCCGACCTGCGCAAGCGCGGCGTAATCTGAGGAGCATCGAATGAACACCATCGAACTCGAAACCGAAAAAATGCTCGCCTGGAGCGAAGACGGCATCGGCTGGATGGTCTTCAACAACCCCGAACGCCTCAACGCCATGGGCGTCGAAATGAACGCCGCCATCCCCACCATCCTGCACACCTTCCGCGACGACCCCGATGTGCGCGTCGTCGTCATGAAAGGCGCCGGCGAACGCGCCTTCGTCTCCGGCGCCGACATCTCCGAATTCGAATCGCGCCGCTCCGACCCTGAAACCATCAAACAGTACGACGAAATCGGCGCCGCCGCCGGTCGCGCCTACGGCGAACTCGACAAACCCCTGATCGCCATGATCCGCGGCTACTGCATGGGCGGCGGACTGCTCACCGCACTCCGCGCCGACCTCCGCATCGCCTCCGACAACTCCCAATTCGGCGTCCCCGCCGCACGCCTCGGCCTCGGCTACGGCTACGGCGGCGTCAAAACCCTCACCGACCTCGTCGGGCGCGCCGCCGCCCAGGAAATACTCATCACCGGCAAGCGCTTCCCCGCCGCCGACGCCATGCGCTGGGGCCTCGTCAACCGCGTCACCACCGTCGAAAACCTCGAAGCCGCCGTGCTCGAGCTCGCCGCCACCATCGCCGCCAACGCCCCCCTCACCATCCGCGCCATCCGCTACGCCATCGACCAGCTCGCCAAAGACCCCAATTCCCGCAACCTCCCCCACCTAGAAACTCTGGTCAACGCCTGCTTCAACAGCCAGGACTACAAAGAAGGCCGCACCGCCTTCATGCAAAAACGCCCCCCCAACTTCACCGGCCGCTAGAGGACGATCTGATGACTCACCCTCCGCAATGGCGATTCCGTAAAATGTCACCCGCCGAGATCAACCAGGATCCGGTGCAGGGAGAGTTCTTCACCTCCACGTCTGATCTCGCTGAGCGCCTTGTCCGAGAGTCGATACAAAACTCGCTCGACGCTGCTCTCGGCGATGGTCCGGTCCGAGTTCGGTTCGCCTTCAGCGGTGCGGAACAGGCTTTGCCCGCTGAGCAAGCCGCACGCTACCTCGATGGCTTGAAGGCGCATCTCGAGGCAGTCGCGTTGTCGGATGCCGACAAGCCGTCAGTAGATGTCGATCACGAAGACGCTGCGGTTTATGACGCCTACGACTTGGTCGACCAACGGGTGCCAATGACCTATTTGGTCGTCGAAGACTTGGGAACAAAGGGACTGACCGGCGACATCAGGAGCAACACCGAGTTCGAGAAAGGAAACCGCTTTTGGGGGTTCTTCCGCAGTGTCGGCATCTCACCCAACGTCGGCGGGACAGGCGGCTCGTGGGGCCTCGGCAAGTGGGTCTTCCCCGATGTCTCGCAGATCAATGCCTATCTCGGCATCACCCGCCGTTCGGATGAGCAACGTGACCTGCTCATGGGCATGGCGATCCTCAAGACGCACCAAATCGACAACAAGAAGTACCCTCCCTACGGTCAGTTCGCGATTCGCTCTGATGAACAGGACGCCCGCTGGCTTCCATTGCCGATCGACTCCGACGAGGATCCTGACAACATCCTCGACACTGCGATCGACGATTTCCGCCTCCAGCGGCGCGACAGCTCTGGACTCTCAGTGGTCATCCCTTGGCCAAAAGAAGAACTGAACGCCAACGCGACCGTTCGCGCTGTATTGACGCAGTACTTCCTGCCGATTGTGTACGGCGATCTTGAAGTCGAGGTCGTCGCCGACGGCGAGACACAGCGAGTTAATCGTGAGTCAATCGTCGATGCGGCGCTCTGTATCGACATATCGGAGCGCGACGACGAGTCTGCTCAGTCTTTGGTCAAAGCGATCGACCTTGCGTGCTGGGCAAGAGGTGAGGACGAGGAATCGCTGATTGACGTCAAAGCCACGACGAGCCGCGACATTCTGGCAGGACAGGACATCGAATCACTGAGAGAACGCTTCGATCGCGGCGACCGTCTCGGTTTTCGCTTGTCGACGAACGTGACTGACCGGAAGACAGGCGAGCCCGTAGTCAACACTTTCCGCGTCTATGTCGAGCAGGACGAGGATTTGACCCACGGCCACGACTATTTCGTGCGCGGCTACCTCCGCATACCTCACATGGATCACATCGGCTCGTTCCGCGCGCGAGCACTCGTGCTGGTTGATCGAGAGTCGAAGCTGGGCGATCTGCTGCGGGATGCCGAAGGTCCGGCTCACGTCTCGTGGGATCCTCACGCCGAGCGTCTCAAGAAGCGTTGGATCGGTGGATACGAACGTGTCCAGCAAGTTCGTCGCGCTGCTCTGCTGTTGCTCGGACCGCTCGCCGAAGTGCCGCGTGAGCGCCTCAAAAACCTACTCGCCGACCTCTTTCCCGCACCGTTGGGCGGAGGCGGCAATGGCCCACACCCGCCACCACCGCCGCCACCACCGCCACCACCGCCACCTGTAGTCAATCCCATCTCCATCAGTGAACTGAAGGATGGGTTTCGTATACGCTCTGATTCGTCGAACCCTGCATCGCAGGCACTCGCTGGCACGAGTTGGCGTGTCGCGTTCGCGTACGATGTAGCGCGCGGCGGGCAGCGTGCCGCTTTCAACAGCTTTCGACAGGGCGTGAAGCAGGGCTCGCCCGACTTCAGCCTTTTCCGAGGCGCGCTCAGTATCACGTGTGAGGGATGCCTATACAAGATCAGGTCGGAGAACGAAATTGAGATCACAGTCACGAGGAACGACTTCCATCTCGGCGTACGCGGTCTTGATGCACGGGACGTGATCGTTGACCTACACCAACGATCCGACGACGACGACACAGAGGATGATGAAGAATGATCCGTCGATTTAACCGCACGGGCCGTAGGACGATTGCGCGTCAGCATGCTCAGGTCACACTGCGCAAACTGAACCCCGAGCAGACTTACTTTGAAATCGCGCTTGATTTGAATTCCTATGGTTTTCCGAAGGACGCGAAGGTTCGCGTCGAAGCTTGGCGTTCGAATGCCGTACAGCGCTGGGAATTCGGGATCGTTGACGACATCAACCCGCCGACGCGAGGCAATCGCGTCCTGCGCGACGTGCCTGAGACCGCCGCATTCCGCGTTGCCATTGTGGCGCCAGACGATTCGGGTTTGCTGTTCGGCTTGAGTGGCGACCTTCGTCCACGGCGAGAACTGACCAACGACGGCTCAGAGCCGATAGCCGAATCGCTGCTTCACGTCGAGATCGCTAGCGATCTCGGGCAAGAGGTGTGGCGTCTCGATTTCGGAGACGACGAGCTGCCGGTGCTCCAGCTCAATGGCTCAATCTCGGGCATCGCGCAGATTGTGGAGCACGACCCGACGTTTCGGTCCCTCGTCATTCCGGAGATTTTCAGAAGCATCTTGCAGCGAGCAATTCTCGTTACCCGGATCGACCCAGATGATCCTGACTCGAACGCTTGGACCGACTGGCTTGCTTTGGCTAAGAAGCAAGCCCCAAAGGCAGATGTGCCCACACTGACAGATTTGGCGGACACCGGCGAGCGAGACGCGGCCTTTTCATGGATCGAGATGGTGGTTGGCCGATTCGCGGCTCAAAGGGGCTTTGATGCTGCCACGACGTACAGTAAGGCTATGGAGGCAGGGCGATGACATACGCCAGAGCACTTACGACAGACGGCATTCGACGAGCTCAGGAGTTCGTCAGGGCGTTGGGCAGTGACCCGGCCATGCCGCTCACCCCGCCGGATGACATTCTGTTCGATGCTCGATACTCGCGGGAGATCGAGCGAGCACCGAGAGTCGAACATCGCAGTTTCACCACACGACGCGAAGCTGCCGAATACTTGGTTTCTCTTTCGCCCCCTCTCGATCAGCGCTCCGTAGATGACTGGCCATTTTGGTCGTGGTTGGGCCTGTGGCACCTGCCGGACATATTGCACACCGATGAGCGGCGCACTCGCATGTCGAGCGAAGAAGAGACGTTCGTTGTCGACCGAATGGACGGCCGGTCGCGACAAAGCAGGTACCGGAACTACCTGTGGACATCGTGGCGTCTTTACCAAGCGTTCGGCGAAGAGGCAGCATATCTCCTCGATCTCGACATCATGGAGATCGGACAAATCACGCGACGAATCATTAACTCGCCGCGAATCTTCAACTCCGTTGGTGTCGTTCAACTAATTCTACGGCTCTATACGCGGGAGAAAAGGGCGAAGCGCGGCCGCAGAAACCGCCCTGGTGGGCTGGATCACCTCTTTCGCGTCCTCCCACAGCTCGAACTGACGCACGATGTCTATGGCATGTCGCCCGACGCGCTGCTGCGCATCTTGCCACCAGAGATCCAAAAGTGGGATGAGCGCTGACCCGCAGTCGCCTGAGACTGGCTACCATACCCACACACACAAGGAGGCACCCATGCCCGTCGAATTCATCGGCATGATCGGCGTCAAGCCGTCCGAAGACAACGCCGCCGTCCACATCATCGGTGGCGGCATCTCCCGCGACTACCTCTGCGACTTCACCCGCGCCCACGAGCAGGCCGGCTTCGACCAGGTGCTCGTCGGCTATACCTCCGCCGCCGCCGACGGCCTGCACGTCGCTCAGGCCGCCGCCGCCTGCACCGAGCGCATCAAATTCCTCATCGCCCACCGCCCCGGCTTCGTCCAGCCCACCCTCGCCGCACGCAAATTCGCCACCCTCGACTACTTCACCGGCGGGCGCGTCTCCGTCCACGTCATCTCCGGCGGACACGACACCGAGCAGCGCCGCGACGGCGACTGGGCCGACCACGACGCCCGCTACCGCCGCACCGACGAATACCTCACCGTCATGCGCCGCACCCTCGCCGGCGGCGAACCATTCGACTTCCACGGCGAGTTCTACAACGTCGAAGGCGCCAACGCCGACGTCTGGCCCGTCCAGCACGGCGGCATCCCCATCTACTTCGGCGGCGCCTCCGACATCGCCTTCGAAACCGGCGTCAAGCACTGCGACGTCTACATGATGTGGGGCGAGCCCCGCGCCTCCATCGCCCGCACCATCGAGCGCGTCCGCGAAATGGCCGCCCGCCACAACCGCAGCCCCCGCCTCAGCGTCTCCTTCCGCCCCATCCTCGCCGCCACCGAAGAAGCCGCCTGGGAAAAAGCCGAGCGCTACCTCGCCAAAGTCAGCACCCTGTCCAAGCAGCCGCTCGACTTCCGCCCCCAGTCGCGCGGCTCCCAGCGCCTGCTCGAATGGGCCGCGCAGGGCGACATCCACGACGAGCGGCTCTGGATGCCCATCGCCGCCGCCACCGGCGCCGCAGGCAACACCTCCGCCCTCGTCGGCACCCCCGACCAGGTCGCCGAAGCCCTGCTCGCCTACTACGACCTCGGCGTCAGCACCATCCTCATCCGCGGCTTCGAGCCCCTGCCCGACGCCGCCGACTACGGACGCGAACTCATCCCCACCGTCAAAGCCGAAGTCGCCAAACGCGACGCCGCCGCCGAGCAGCCCGCCCGCCAGACCGCGGCAGCCCGATGAGCGCCGCCGCCGACGCCGAGCGCCGCATCCGCGCCTTCGAGGAGATGGGCTGGCATCGCACCGGCTGGGAAGCCGACAACCAGGCAGCCGACTGGCTAATCGCCGAGCTCCAGACCGCCGGCATCGAAGCCCGCGCGCAACCCTTCCGCGCCCCCCGCTGGCACTGGAACAAGGCGGAAGTGCGGGTCGCGGGTCACAGGATCATCGGTGAACCCATGAGCGACGGAGGTCCCGCGCCTGGAATGGGCGTAGTGGCCCCGCTTCTCCGCGAACCTCGCCACAACACCATGTCCATCATCGTGTGGCAGCCCACGATCGACGATCCGCGTCGTCTCGGTCCT
Organism: uncultured Dehalococcoidia bacterium; assembly: GCA_958295515.1. Classification (GTDB taxonomy): domain Bacteria; phylum Chloroflexota; class Dehalococcoidia; order Bin125; family Bin125; genus CATQGW01. The sequence continues at coordinate 604,169 of CATQGW010000001.1, forward strand.
GAAATCTATGACCACCTTGACCATCTGGAGGCGCAGGGTGCGCAAGGCGTAGTGCTTTTGATGGACGACGAGGACGGATACGGCATCCTGCGCAACGCCGAACGGCCGTGGGATCCCATTCGCCTGCCGGTGCTCCAAATCGCACCGAAAGAGGCAGGCCCGCTCCTGGACAATGAGGGGGAAACCGCCGGGCTTGTGATCACAGGCCGCCGCGAAGAAGTCCAGGCGCTCAACGTCCTCGCCGAAATCCCCGGCGCCGACCTCAACGCCGCGCCCGTCACCCTCATGACGCCCAAATCCGGCTGGTTCACCTGCGCCGCCGAGCGCGGCGGCGGCATCGCCGTCTGGCTCGCCGTCGCCGAACGGATCGCCGCCCAGCGCCCCCGCCGCACTCTCCAACTCGTCGCCAGCAGCGGCCACGAACTGCACCACCTCGGCCTCGATGCCTACCTCGAATCGCTCGGCGACGCCGCCTCCAAAGTCTCCGCCTGGATCCACCTCGGCGCCGCAATCGGCGCAAAACGCGGCACCCCCAGCCTCGCCGCCTCCGACGACGAACTGATGACCATTGCCCAATCCGCCCTCTCCGCCTCCGGCATCGAGCGCGACCCATTCCCCGTCGGACGCTCCGGCTACGGCGAAGCCCGCAACATCGCCGAAATCGGCGGCCGCTACATCTCCCTACTAGGCGGCCACCCCTACTTCCACAGCCCCCAGGACACCTTCGACAACGCCGTAGACCTCAACCTACTCACCCGCCACATCAACGCCGTAGAAACAATGACGCGAGAACTGCTGGCCTGATGCCGCCGGCAGGAGTGACCGAATAGACTGCAAGCGCACCAACGCGAAAGGCTGCCTCGAAGTGAAGAACGCGCCAAAGCCCGAAAATCTGTCGCTGCAGAGCCTGCTCTCGCGCCTCAGCGAGGGACGCTTCGTGATCCCCGACTTCCAGCGGGAATTCGAGTGGGAGCCCAAAGACATCCTCGAGCTGATGCGCTCCCTCTTCCTCGATTACTACATCGGAAGCTTGCTCCTCTGGCGCGGGCGCAACGAGACGTTCGCGGCGCTGGCGTGTAAGCCGCTCGCGGTCTTCGCCGGCGACAACGGAGGCAGTCCGGAGCACATCGTGCTTGACGGGCAGCAGCGCCTCTCGGCGATGTACTACGCATTCATGGCGCCGTCGGTCCCCGCACCAAACCGGAAGGTCCGGTACTTGTACTTCATCCGCATCGATAAATGGGCGGACGACGAACCTGACGAGGCTTTCGTCTACGACTGGACGCGCCGTGGCACAAACCTACTCGACGATCGCGAAGAGCAATTTGCCCGTCAGATGCTCCCACTCGCAACGATCGGCAATGCCGGTCGGCGTGGGGTTTGGGACTGGTTCCGCGATTACGAGACATTCTGGGAGGAGAAGCGTGGCGCTGCCGATTCGACAGGTCGCACAGCAGAGCGCGGTCAAGCTCAGCGGTGCATCGAGCAAGGTAGCGAGTTTGCCGATCACCTTGATGAGATGCTGCGCGAATACCAAATCTCCTACATTGAGCTTGATCAAGAGCTCGAGATCGATAAGGTCTGCGACACCTTCACACGGATCAACAGCCGCGGCATCCGACTCGACATATTCGACCTGATGAACGCTCTCCTGCGACCGAAAGACCTCCGACTCAAGGACATGTGGCGAGAGGTTGCGCCTGATCTGGAGTTCATCAGCTCAAGTCGGTCCGATGTCTACGTACTGCAGGTGATGTCGATCCTCGCGCAGAACTACTGCTCACCGAAGTACCTGTACCATCTCCTCCCCGGCGAGAAGCGCCGCATTCGCAAGCCGGATGGATCCAGCGCCGATCAAGTGCTGGTGCCCGATGCCGAAGACTTTGAGCGCCGTTGGTTGGAAGCCGTGGCGATCATCAAGAGCGGCGTCGCGCGGCTGAGCCATCCTCAAGACTTCGGAGCGATCTCCTCAGCCCTCCTCCCGTACGCCTCGATCCTCCCAGCGTTTTGCTCGGTGCTGCACATCGCAAATTCTGCGCCCGACGCTGAGCGACTCACGGCTGCACGCAAGGTTCGCGATTGGTACTGGGCGAGCGTGTTCACGAATCGATACTCCGGGGCGGTTGAGTCCACGGCGGCGCGCGATGTCCTTGACGTAAGGCAATGGATCAACAACGACGATGCCGTACCAGATGTGATCGCTGCACTTCCCGAACGCATGCGGACACTGGACCTACGAAGCGAAACGCGCCCTGCGGCATCGGTGTATAAAGGAGTGCTCAACCTGATCATTATGAACGGCGCCCGCGATTGGGCGTCCGACGCGCCACCGCAGCCGGACGACATCGATTCCTATCACATCATTCCCAAGTCGTGGGGAAGAGCGAATCGTCTCGGCAAACGGATCGACACCGTTCTGAACCGCGTTCCCCTGTCCTCGGAAACCAATCGGGACATCATCGGCAAGCAGCTCCCAAATCAGTACCTACGCGAGTGGATCGACAGAACAGGAGAAGCGTCCGTCCGCGAGACGCTGCGAACTCATCTGATCTCGGACACGGCATTCGACATTCTGTGCCGCGACCCGTTCGAGAAAGACGACTTCGAAGCATTTCTGTCGGAACGTCAACGAACCATCCAACAGGCGATTGAAGTGCTGTTGATCAAGGGGCGGCTCGATCTGACTCCGGACCTGAGGGAAATGGATAGGCGCGTTGAGGTCGTTGAGCTCGAACTGCGAAAGCTTGTTGTGGCTACTCTCAACAGCGACTCACAAAGAGTGCCTCAGAGCGTGCGCGTGAAATGGCAGCCGCGAATCGAAACGATCAAGCGCAAGCAGCCAGGACTCGCAGCCGACGCATTCGACACCCTGCGAGTGCAGCTGGAGTACGCCGACCTGAGCGAGCTTGGCGAGATCATTCTCAACAAGGCGCTGTGGCTAGACTTCCAACCGGTGTTCAACGCGAAGCCGCTCGTGCAGAGCCGCTTCGCACAGCTCGGCGAGCTGCGCAATGCGATCCGCCACACCCGCACCGTGACGCCCGTCGTCCAAAAAGACGGCGAAGCGGCACTGCTGTGGTTCGACCAGGCGCTGGGCATGGCGGGGCTTCGGAGGTCGGACGGAGAGATTCCCGCTCGGGGGCGGGAATGACGAGGAAGACCGCCCTTTCCAGCAGGCGCGATACGCTCCCCCTGTGCCGCCTCAGCTGATCGCCGCCATCAACATTCGGATCAACCCCGTCCTGATCGACGCGGGCGGCTTTGAGATCACCTGGCACGGATTGTTCACCGCCCTCGGCATCGCCGCCGGAGTCTGGCTCGCCATTCGGCTCGCGCGGCAGGCGCGGCTCAACGAGGACGACTCGATGAGCATCGCCGTCGTCTCCGTCGTCTCCGGCATCATCGGCGCTCGCGTCCTCTGGATCCTCGAACACACCGACCAGATTCAGAACGTCGGCGACCTCTTCGCCCTGACCGACGGCGGCATCTCGATCTACGGCGCAATGATCGGCGGCGTGCTCGGCGGCTTCATCTACGTCTCCCTCTTCAAACCCAAATTCCCCAAGTGGGTCGCGCTCGATGTCGCCGCCCCCGGCATGATCCTCGGCCAGGCCATCGGCCGCTTCGGCGACTTCGCCAACGGCGAACATTTCGCCTCCCAGACCAACCTGCCCTGGGCCTTCCGTTACACCCACCCCCAGACCGACGGGCCCTGGGCGATCTGGGAGAACGGCGAAACCGTCGGTGGCTGGTTCCGCGGCGCGCTCGACCGCGCCGGCGAAGCGCCGGTGCCCGTGCATCCCGTCGCCGGCGGCTACGAGCCGATCCTTGACTTCATCATCCTCGGCATTCTGCTCTGGATGCGGCGCTTCCCAATCGGCGACGGCTGGCGCTTCGTCGTCTACGTCCTCGCCTACGCCCTGGTGCGCGGCACACTCTCGATCATGCGCACCGACGAAGCGCTGGCCATCGGCGCGCTCTCCGTACCCCAGATCACCGCAATCGTCACCGGCGCGGCCGCCCTGCTGATCGCCGCCTGGCTGCTCTACCGCTCCCGCGCCGGCGATCGCGGCTCCGGCGGCGGACGCGGCCCCGCCCCGCCCCGCGGCCGCCTGCGCCGCGGCGGTCTCGCCCGAGGCTGACCCCGATGAACCCCGAGCCGCGCATCCTGCTCTACCGTCGCGCCGAGTGCCACGCCTGCGACCGCGCCGCCGAGGCCATCCGCTCGATCGCCGCCGCCCTCAACCTGCCCTGGCAAACGCGCTGCATCGATGGCGACGAAGACCTCGAGGCGCGTCACGGCCGCCGCATCCCCGTCGTCTCCCTACAACGCGGCGACCAAGAACTCGAGCTGGCCGCCGAGCAGGTCAACGCCGCCGCGCTGGCCCGCCGCCTGCGCGCGGCCCTGACTACGCCTCGCCCAGATTGATCGCGTGCAGCCCGCACTCCTTCTGCGTCGCCTCTTCCCACCACCAGCGCCCTGCCCGCTCGTGCTCGCCCGGATGCGTCGCCCGCGTACACGGCTCGCAGCCGATCGACTTAAATCCGCGGTCGTGCAGCGGGTTGTAGGGCACGCCGTAGGTCTGGATGTAATCCCAAACCTGCTGCGAGCGAAAGTTGGCCAAAGGGTTGAACTTCACCCGCATCCCGTCGTGCTGCACGACCGGCAGCTCCGCGCGCGTGCCCGGGCTCTGATCCTTGCGCTGCCCCGTCGCGAACGCCGCCACGCCCTCCAGCGCGCGCGCCAGCGGCTCAACCTTGCGAATGCCGCAGCACTCCCCGTGCCCGTCGCGCCGGAAGGAGAACAGCCCCTTCTCGCGCACCAGCGCCTCCACCGCCTCCGCCTGCGGGCTGAACGCCTCGATCGTGATCCCGTAGCGCTCGCGCACCGTCTCGATGTACGCCAACGTCTCGCCGTGCAAGCGCCCCGTGTCGAGCGAGAACACGCGGAATCCGTCGGGACCGACCGCGCGCTGCGCCATATCGATCAGCACCGCATCCTCCGCCCCGCTGAACGAGATGCTCAGTCCGGGAAAGCGATCCAGCGCCTCCGCGACGATGTCCGCGGGATGCGCGCGATCCAGCCGCACAGCGGCCTCCGCGATGTCGTATCCGCTGATCAACAGTTGGTGTGACATGCGACACTCACAAAGTCTGGGCGAAATCGGACCATTTCGGTTAGGATTGTCAGCATCGTAGCGCCGAGCCCCGCCTGGGGGCAGAGGAGCGGCTGGTGCAGCCCGCATGATGAAGCTGTCGAGCAAGAGCGACTACGGCATCCGCGCGCTGGTCGACCTCGCCCAGCACGCCGGCGCCGGGCCGATCCCCAGCAGCGAGATCGCGCTGCGCCAGGCGATCCCCGCCTCGCTCGTCGGCCAGGTGCTCGGACGCCTGCGCACCGCCGGCTTCATCCGCTCCACGCGCGGCGCGCAGGGCGGACACCAACTCGCCGTCCCCGCCGACGCCATCCGCCTCGATGTCGTCGTCCAGTCCCTCGAAGGCCCCATCTCACCCGGCGCCTGCCTCGACGAAGCGCCGATCGAGCGCTGTACCGGGGCCGCCGCACAAGTCCGCCTCTGGGCGGATGTGCAGGCGGCCATCCTGGAGGTGCTCAACGGACGCACCGTCGAGGACCTCGCCCAACAACAGGCCGCGGCCGGCAGCCGCTACCAAATCTGACCGATGACCCGAGCAACGAAATCCCCGAGACGCCCGTGACCCTCCAGCGACCGCCCGTCGCCGACACCGTGCTCGACCTGATCGGCGCGACCCCGATGCTGCGCCTGCGCCGCATCGCCCCGCCCGACGCCGCCGAAATCGTCGCCAAGCTCGAATCGCTCAATCCCGGCGGCTCGGTCAAAGACCGCATCGCGCGCGCGATGATCGAAGACGCCGAGTGCAGCGGCGCACTCAAACCCGGCGACACCATCGTCGAGCCCACCTCCGGCAACACCGGCGTCGGCCTCGCGCTCGTCGCCGCCGTCAAGGGCTACCGCCTGGTCCTAACCATGCCCGAAGACATGAGCCGCGAACGCCGCCGCCTGCTCGAACGCTTCGGCGCGGAAGTCCTGCTCACCCCCGCCATCGAGGGCATGACCGGCGCAGTCTTCGCCGCCGAGGAACTCTCCCGCGAACCCAACCACTTCATGCCCCAGCAGTTCCTCAACCTCTCCAACCCCGAAATCCACCGCCGCACCACCGCGCCCGAAATCTGGGCCGCGCTCGACGGCAAACTCGACGCCTTCGTGACCGGCGTGGGTACGGGCGGTACGATCACGGGCGTCGGCGAATGGCTGCGCGAGCGCATCCCCGACCTGCGAATCGTCGCCGTCGAACCCCTGCGCTCGCCCGTCCTCCAGGGCGGACGCTTCGCCGTTCATCAAATCCAGGGCATCGGCGCATCCTTCGTGCCCGGTGTGCTGAACCGCGAGGTCTACGACGAGGTGATCGGCGTGAGCGACGAAGACGCGATCGCAATGACCGCGCGTCTCACCCGCGAGGAAGGCGTGCTCGCTGGCATCTCCTCCGGCGCCAACGTCCACGCCGCCGTCGAAATCGCTCGCCGACTCGGCCCCGGCCGGCGCGTCGTGACCACCATCTGCGACACCGGCGAGCGCTATCTGAGCATGCCCTTCGAGGGCGAATGAGGGAACTACCCATGAGCGTCCGCGTCTACATCCCCACCCCCTTCCGCAAGATCACCGGCGACCGCACCTTCGTCGAGGCCGACGGCAGCGACGTCAACGGCGTCCTGCGCGATCTCGAACAGCGCTTCCCCGGCTTCGGCGAAATGGTCTTCAACGGCGAACAAGAGCTGCTGGAGCACGTCAACGTCTACCTCAACAGCCAGGAAATTCGGGCGCTGCAGGGCGCGAGCACGTTGGTCAGCGACGGCGACGAGGTGGCCGTGATCCCCGCCCTCGCCGGCGGCGCGGCCATGACCCCCGAGATGGTCGAGCGCTACTCCCGCCACCTGATCATGGACCAGGTCGGGCCGGTCGGACAGCGCAAGCTGATCGACGGCAAAGTGCTCGCCGTCGGCGCGGGCGGCCTCGGCTCGCCTGTGCTCGTCTACCTCGCCGCCGCCGGCGTCGGCACCATCGGCATCGTCGATTTCGATGTCGTCGACCGCTCCAACCTCCAGCGCCAGATCATCCACGGCAGCAGCGACCTCGGCCGCCCCAAGGTCGAGTCGGCGCGAGACCGCATCGCCGACATGAACCCCAATGTCGTCGTGCAAACCCACACCCAGCCGCTGACCTCCGAAAATGCGATGGAGATCATCCCCCAATACGACGTGATCATCAACGGCGCCGACAACTTCGCCACCCGCTACCTGGTCAACGACGCCGCCTTCCTCTCCGAAAAAATCCTCGTCGATGGCAGCATCTTCCTCTTCGAAGGGCAGGTCACGACATTCTTCCCCGGCCAGGGCTGCTACCGCTGCCTCTACCCCAGCCCGCCGCCGCCCGGCATGGTGCCCTCCTGCGCCGAGGCCGGCGTGCTCGGCGTGCTGCCCGGCACGATCGGCGCGATCCAGGCGACCGAAGCGATCAAGGTGCTGCTCGAACAGGGCGATCCGCTCAAAAACCGCCTGCTGCTCTACGACGCCCTGGCGATGGACTTCCGCACGGTCAAAATCCGCCGCGATCCGGCCTGCCCGCTCTGCGGCGACGCCCCCAGCGTGACCGAGCTGATCGACTACGAAGAGTTCTGCGGCTCCCCCTTCCACGAGGGACCCGTCGCCGCCGCCGGCGGCTAACAGCACAGCAGGAGGAAGCGCCGCATGTCCGTTGAAGTCCGCGTCCCCTCGATGCTCCAGAAGTTCACCGACGGCCAAAAGTTGGTGCAGCTGGAATCGCACAATGTCGGCCAACTGCTCGACTCGCTCGAACGCTCCTACCCCGGCATCGGCGATCAGCTGATGGAGCAGGGCGAACTGCGGCGCTTCGTCAACATCTTCCTCAACGACGAAGACATTCGCTTCCTCGACGGGCTGGACACCGCGCTCAACGACGGCGATGTGCTGGCGATCCTGCCGGCCCTGGCGGGCGGCGATCGATGACCACCGCCATCGCCGCTCCCGTCCGCTACCACTCGCTGCTCGAGACCATCGGCGACACCCCGCTGGTGCGCCTCAACCGACTCTCGCCCAATCCCGATGTGACCATCTGGGTCAAGCTCGAAGGCCAAAACCCGACCGGCTCGGTCAAGGACCGCATCGCCCGCTCGATGCTCGACGCCGCCCACGCCGACGGCTCCCTCCAGCCCGGCCAGACGATCCTCGAGCCGACCAGCGGCAACACCGGCCTCGCGATCGCGATGATCGGACGGCTCAGCGGCCACCCCGTGCGCTGCGTGATGCCCGAAAGCGTCAGCGTCGAACGGCGCGACCTGCTCACCTTCTTCGGCGCAGAGGTGATCCTCTCGCCCGGCGAACAGGGCAGCAACGGCGCAGTGCGGATGGCCAAGCAGCTCTACGCGGAAGACCCCAGCGTCTTCATGCCGATGCAGTACGAAAACGCCGCCAACCCCAACGCCCACTACGAGACCACCGGCCCCGAAATCCTGCGCGACTGCCCCGAAATCACCCACTTCGTCGCCGGCCTGGGCACCGGCGGCACCCTGACCGGCGTCGGGCGCTACCTCAAAGAACAGCGCCCCGAGGTCAAAATCGTCGCCGCCGCGCCCCACCCCGGCGACCTCGTGCAGGGGCTGCGCAGCCTCGACGAGGGCTACATCCCGCCCGTGCTCGACGAGTCCGTGCTCGACGGCCGCATCGTGATCGACAGCCGCACCTCCTTCGCCGTCACCAAATCCCTGCTCGAAGAAGAAGGCGTCTTCGCCGGCATCTCCTGCGGCGCAGCCGTGCGCGCCGCCCAGCGCATCGCCGAACGCGCCGAGCGCGGCCACGTCGTCGTGCTGCTCGCCGACGGCGGCTGGAAATACCTCTCCACCGGCCTCTGGGCGCGCGACTACGAAGACATCGCCGGCGACGAAACAATCGAAGGCAAAATCTGGTGGTAACCCCCGCCAAACCACGCACACAGTCCGCGAAAGGACGAAACAATGGCCGAATACGCACAGCCCGACAAGCTGGTCAGCACCGATTGGGTCGCCGAACACCTCGATGATCCCAACGTCTGCCTCATCGAGGTGGATGTCGACACCGGCGCCTACGACGAAGGCCACCCGCCCGGCGCGACCGCCTGGAACTGGACCAGCCAGCTGCAGGACCAGGTGCAGCGCGATGTCGCCAGCCGCGAGACGATCGAAGCGCTGCTGCGCAGCGCTGGCGCGAACGACGACTCGCGCATCATCCTCTTCGGCGACAACAACAACTGGTTCGCCGCCTACGCGCTCTGGATGCTCGAGATGTACGGCGTCTCCAACACCGCGCTGATGAACGGCGGGCGCGTCAAGTGGCTCGCCGAAGAGCGCCCCACCACCACCGAGGTCCCGGAACCGCGCAGCGGTTCGATCAGCGTCGCCGAGCGCGACGAGTCGATCCGCGCCAAGCTGCCCGAGGTGCTCGCGCACGTTGAGGCCGGCGGCCAGCTGGTCGACGTGCGCTCGCCCGACGAGTTCAACGGCGTGATCATGGCCCCGCCCGGTCTGCCCGAGACCGCGCAGCGCAAAGGCCACGTGCCCGGCGCGTCCAACATCCCCTGGGGCACCGCCGTGGCCGCGGACGGCACCTACAAGTCCGCCGACGAGCTGCGCGAGCTCTACAGCGGCCAGGGCATCAGCGGCGACCAGCCGGTGATCGCCTACTGCCGCATCGGCGAGCGCTCCTCGCACAGCTGGTTCGCCCTGCGCTACTTGCTGGGCATCGAAGAGGTCGCCAACTACGACGGCTCCTGGACCGAATACGGCAGCGTCGTCGGCGTCCCGATCGCCAACCCCTCCGCCTGAGCAATGCCCGCCGACCCGGCCTGGCGTCGCACCGTCGCGCGCGCCGTCGCCGGCGGCGACGCCGCCGCGCTGCCGCTGCGCTTCAGCGCCGCGGTGCTGGCGCGCTACCTCCAGCGCTCCGACAACCGGATCTTGCGCAGCGACACCATCGGGCGGCTGATCCAGCCCGGCAAGCCCGTGATCGACTTCGGCATCGTCGCCGACGACCGCGAAATCCACCTCCGCTTCGCCGACCTCCTGCAGCTCGTCCCCGAAGCGGAGCGCGATCACTGGCTCGACCACCTGATCGCCCCCGACCTCAGCCGCACCCTGCTCAAAATGCAGCTCACGCCCGGCGCCTGCCACGACGACGGCGAGCTGCGCGACTGGCGTCCGGAGCCGACATGCTGACGGAGTTTTCCTCGCTCCCGCAGCGCCGCTACGCGGTGATCTACGCCGATCCGCCCTGGGACTACAAAGGGCAGCTGCAGCACGCCGGCCCCGGCAGCGGCGACAGCGGCGGCGCGGCGCGGCATTTTCCCACCGTGACCAGCCGCGACCTCGCCCAACTGCCCGTACAGGAGATCGCCGCCGAAGACAGCCTGCTCTTCCTCTGGGCCACCTCCCCGCACCTCGATCAGGCCATCGAGCTCGGCAAAGCCTGGGGCTTCGCCTGGGCCACCGTCGCCTTCGTCTGGGACAAACAGCGCGTCAACCCCGGCCACTACACGCTCTCCCAATGCGAGCTCTGCCTCGTCTTCAAGCGCGGACGCATCCCCCAGCCGCGCGGACGGCGCGATGTCCGCCAGCTGCTCAGCGCCCCGCGCGGCCGCCACTCGGAAAAGCCCGAAGAAGTGCGCAACCGGATCGCGGCGATGTTCCCCGACCAGCCCAAAATCGAACTCTTCGCCCGTTCCCAAACCCCCGGCTGGGACAGCTGGGGCGAGGAAGTGCCCCACGGCGAAGCGCGCACATTCTGGTCGCGCAAAGAAACGGTGGCAGCCCAATGACGCTCACACTGCCGCGAGAACTGGTGGATGAGATGGTCGCGCACGCCCGCGACGACCTGCCCAACGAGTGCTGCGGCGTCATCGCGCGCGCCCAGGATGGCGCGCTGACGCTGTACCGCACGACCAACGGCGCAGCCTCCCCCTACCGCTTCGACATTCCCGCCCAGGAGCTGCTCCACCTCTTCCGCAGCATCGAAGACGGCGGCGGCGACTTCCTCGTCATCTACCACTCCCACGTGGCCAGCCCGGCCCGGCCGTCCCCGACGGATCTCCGCATGGCCGTGCTGCATCGCGGACCCAACCCCTGGCCCTATTGGGTGCTGGTCTCGCTCCAGCACGACGCGCCGTCCGTCCGCGCCTGGCGGATCGACGACGGCGATGAGATCGAGGGCGTCGCGCCGACCGAAATCGAGCTGACGATCAGCGACGAGTCGGCCCGGCGGGTGCAGCTGGAAACAGTCGAGCTGGAGATTGACGGACGGGTGCGCCCGCGCGTCCGCGAGCGCGAGCTCTGAGCGTGCCCGAACCCCTGACCATCGGCGGGCGCGAGTTTGTCTGGCGCGTGCGCACCTACATCGTCGGCATCCTCAACCTCTCGCCCGACTCCTTCGCCGGCGACGGCCTGAGCGATGTCGACGACGCCGTCGAGCGCGCCCTCGCCATGTGCCGCGCCGGCGCCGACCTGATCGATGTCGGCGGCGAATCCACCCGCCCCGGCTTTGAGCCGATCCCACTCGAAGTCGAGCTCGCCCGCGTCTGCCCCGTCATCGAAGCGCTGCTCGCCAACCGCGTCGCCGCCCCGCTGAGCATCGACACCACCAAGCCCGAAGTCGCCGAGGCCGCCCTCGCCGCCGGCGCGGCGGCGCTCAACGACATCCACGGGCTGCGCGGCGATCCCCGCCTCGCCGAGGTCGCCGCCCGCTACGGCGCGACCGTGATCGCCATGCACAACCAGCGCGGACGCCCGCCCGCCGCCGATCCGGTCGCCGCCTTGCTCGACGGCTTCGCCGCCTCGCTCAACTGCGCCCGCGCCGCCGGCATCCCCGACCAGCGCCTCATCCTCGACCCCGGCTTCGGCTTTGGCTGGCCGCTGGAACAGAACTACGAAATCCTGCGCCGCCTGCCCGAATTGCGCGCCGCCGGCCGACCATTGCAGGTCGGCCTCTCCCGCAAGCGCATGACTGGCCGACAGTTCGGCTGGTCCGCCCAGGAGCGTCTGGAAGGCACCGCCGCTGCAATCGCCATCGCCGCGGCCAACGGCGCGGACCTGGTCCGCGTCCACGATGTCTCCGAAATGAGCCGCGTCGTCAAACTCAGCGACGCCGTAACCCGCAATGCCTGATGTCTTTCTCGGCCTCGGCGCAAACCTCGGCGACCGCCGCGCAACCCTGCGCGCCGCCGTCGCCGAACTGCGCAGCCTGCTGAGCAACGTCCGCGTGTCCGCCCTCTACGAAACCGCCCCCTGGGGCGACCAAGACCAACCCGCCTTCCTCAACGCCGCCCTGCGCGGAACCACCGAACTCCCTCCGCTCGACCTGCTCGACGCAACGCAAGACATCGAGCGCCGCCTCGGCCGCGTGCGCAGCGCGCGCCGTTGGGGACCCCGCGCCATCGACATCGACATCCTGCTCTACGGAACAGAAATCGTCTCCCACCCCCGCCTGACCATCCCCCACCGCCACCTCCGCGACCGCGGCTTCGTCCTCCGCCCCCTCGTCGACCTCGCCCCCGCCCGCACCATCCCGCCCGACCACGCCCAAATCGCCGAGCTACTCACCATCATCAACGCCGACGACATCAAACAAATCGAACCCCCCACCTGGGCCGACTAAATCCTCTCGCACACTCCTACACGTCGTCGATCGGCTCCACCGCGAACTCCAGACCGTCCAGCTCGTCCTGCGCCTCCAGCAGCGTCCAGCCGACCCAGAAGGCGAGGGCGGAGATCACGATCACCAGCAGCGCCGCCGGGATCGCCACCGCCGCGTAGCTGCCGCGCGACAGGCCGCGCAGAAACAGCAGCAGCTCCAGCACCGCCGCGCCCATCAACACCGCGCCGGTCAGCCGCGTGCGATCCATGCCCGCGAGCATATCCGCCCCTGCTCCGCGCTGATACGCTCCGCCAAGTGAGCGATGTTCTCCAACCTCAGCAGGCGCAGCCGGCGAGCCGCGAAACCCCCGCGGACCCGCTCGCACCGCGCACCCTCTACCTGCACCGTCGCGTGGTCGTGATTGCGCCTGAGCGGATCGAAATCCGGCCGCCGCGCTCCGCCGTGATCATGCCGGCGATCGGCGTCGCCGTCACCGCCGGACTGCTCGCGCTGGTCGGCACCTCGGTAGACAGCCTGCCGTTCTGGACCCTGCCCGTGATTCTGCTCGTCTCCGTGCTGCTACTGCCGCTTTCGGGCATGTCGCTGGTCTACGCGCTGCTGGGCGCGAGCATTGTCGCCAGCGGACCGGGCTCGAACGTCTCGCTGAAGCAGCGCTTTCTGGGACTCGGCATCGGCTCCAACGAGCTGATCCCTTTTTGGAAAATCCGCGAGCTGCGGATTGAGGACGAAGGCCGCCCCGTTAGCCGCCCCGATGCAGAGCTTCCCTCTCAAGAGGTCGCCCAATGGGAGCTGATCCTCGTCAAAAAGAGCGGTACCCGCCACACCCTCGGCGGCCTCACCGTGCCCCGCGAGCGCGAAGAGGAAGGACTGGAGATCATCATGGAGGTCGCCGAAGCTTTTGCAGCGCTCAGCGCTGCTCCGATCCGAGGACCCATCTGGTGAGCACCCCCGACAACCCACACAACGACCAGATCTGGCAGGCCGAAATCGAGCGCGCCGTCGCCGCGGCCCTGCCGCGCATGCGCAACATCGCCGTGATCGGCCTCTCCCCGCGCCCCGAGCGCGACAGCCACCACGTTTCCGCCTACATCCAGCAGGCCGGCTGCCGCGTCTTCCCCGTCAACCCGCCCCATGCCGACGCCCGCATCCTCGGTGAGCGCGTCTACGCGCAGCTTGCGGACATCCCCGAACCGATCGACACCGTGGTCGTCTTCCGCCGCTCCGAGCAGACCGACGAGCCGATCGACGCCGCGATCGCCGCCGGCGCGGAGACCGTCTGGCTCCAGCTGGGCATCGTCAACCCCGACGGCCTGCGCCGCGCCCGCGCCGCCGGACTGCGCGCCGTCGAAGATCGCTGCCTGATGGTCGAGCACCGACGGCGCGCCGGGTCATAATGCAGATGGCTGACGTCGGTCTGGAGTAGGCTAGATGCCCCAGCCGACGGACCACGGAGCGCTGGTGACGCCGATGCCTCCGTTCGCCGACTCCCCGCGCGAAGCCTGTGGTGTCTTCGGCGTCTGGTCCCCCGCCGTTGATGTCGCGCGTCTCACCTTCTACGGCATCTACGCGCTCCAGCACCGCGGCCAGGAGAGCGCCGGCATCTGCGCCACCGACGGCCAAACCCTCCAGCTCCGAGCCGACATGGGGCTGGTCTCCCAAGTCTTCACCGAAGACCAGCTTGAACCGCTCGACGGCATCGCCGCGATTGGCCACACCCGCTACTCGACCACCGGCTCCAGCCGCTTCCGCAACTCCCAGCCGATCCTGCTCAAGGACCCCGCCGACGGCCAACCCGTCGGCATCGCGCACAACGGCAACGTGGTCAACGCCGCCGCCGTGCGCGCCCAGCTGACCGAAAGCGGGCACAGCTTCGCCACCTCGACCGACACCGAAATCCTCGGCCTCTACCTGCTCGATCAGGACGGCGGCTGGGAGTCGCGCTTCACCGCTCTGATGCACCGCATTGAGGCGGCCTACTCGATCGTCCTGCTCACCCCCGACCGTCTGATGGCCGCGCGCGACCCGCTCGGCGTCCGCCCGCTCTGCATCGGCTCGATCGACGGCGGCTACGTGATCGCCTCCGAAACCTGCGCGCTCGACCACATCGGCGCCGAGTACGTCCGCGACGTACGGCCTGGCGAACTGGTCACGATCGACCAGCATGGCCTGCGCAGCTGCCAGGTCGTCGAGCCGCGCGACCCCGCCGGCTGCATCTTCGAGCACATCTACTTCGCGCGCCCCGACTCCTTCCTCGATGGACACCTCGCCTGGCAGTCGCGCGTGCGCATGGGCCAGCAGCTCGCCCGCGAGCATCCCGCCGACGCCGACCTCGTGATCGGCGTGCCCGACTCGGCCACCGCCCACGCCGTCGGCTACGCCAACGAATCGGGCATCCCCTACTCCGAGGGACTCGTCAAAAATCGCTACGTCGGCCGCACCTTCATCGAGCCCGACCAGCGCATCCGCGACCTCGGCGCGCATCTCAAATACAACCCGCTCAAATCCGTCCTCGCCGGACGCCGCATTGTCGTCGTCGACGACACCATCGTGCGCGGCACCACCACCCCGCGGATCGTCAAGCTGCTGCGCCAGGCTGGCGCCGCCGAAGTGCATATGCGCATCTCCGCGCCGCCGATCCGACATGCCTGCTTCTTCGGCGTCGATATGGCCACCCGCGCCGAACTGATCGCCGCCCGCCACAGCGTCGAGGAGATTCGCCAACACATCGGCGCAGACTCGCTCGGCTACCTCAGCATCGATGGCCTGATCGAGGCCGCCGACCTCGGCAAACCCTCCTGCATGGCCTGCTTCACCGGCGATTACCCCGTGCCCGTCCAGCTGGGGATGGACAAGCTCGCGCTCGAACGCAACGGCGCGGCCGATGTCCAGCCGATCCAGCTGGCCGCCCCGCGCTGACGATGAGCAACGCAGAAACCGCGCCCTCCAGCGCCCCCCGCTACAGCGCCACCGGCGTCGACGTCGACGCCAACGACCGCCTAATCGCCAGCTACCGCGAACTGGCCGAGCGCGCCCGCCGCCCCGAACAGGTCGGCGCAGTCGGCGCGTTTAGCGGGCTCTTCGACCTCAGCGCTCATCCCAACCCCACACTCGTCGCCTCGACCGACGGCGTGGGCACCAAAGTGCTGATCGCCGGCCTCGCCGAGCGCTTCGACAGTGTCGGGCGCGACCTCGTCAACCACTGCGTCAACGACATCCTCACCGCCGGCGCAAAGCCGCTCTTCTTCCTCGACTATCTGGCCGGCAACGGCCTCAGCGAGCAGCGCAAGATCCGGATCGTCTCAGGCGTCGCCGAGGCCTGCCGCGACGCCGGCGTCGCACTGCTCGGCGGTGAAACCGCCGACATGCCCGATGTTTACCAGTCCGGCGAATTCGACCTGGCCGGCACGATCGTCGGCGTCGTCGACCGCGAGCAGGCGATCAGCGGCGCAACGATCGCCGCCGGCGACCGCCTGCTCGCCCTGCCCGCCAACGGGCTGCACACCAACGGCTACTCGCTCGCGCGCCAGGCGCTGCGCCTGCGCCCCGCCGATGGCGAGCTTGCCGAGCGCCGCGCCCGTCTGACGGCTCACCTCCCCGAGCTCGGCGAATCGCTCGCCGACGCCCTGCTTCGCCCCCACCCCGAATACCTCACCGACCTGCGTCCCGTCCTCGACTGCGTCAAGGGACTGGCGCACATCACCGGCGGCGGCGTCGCCGGCAACCTTGAGCGCATCCTGCCCGATGGTCTCGGTGCAGCGCTGGATCGCAGCGCCTGGAGCGAGCCGCCGATCTTCGACCTGATCCGGCGGCGCGGCGCGATCGGCGACGCCGAAATGTTCCGCGTCTTCAACATGGGCGTGGGGATGATCATCGCCGTCGCACCGGAGGACGAACCGGCGCTGCTGGCTGAGCTCGACGGAGCGTCCGGCATCGGCGAGGTGCGCGCGCTGCAGAGCGGCGTCCGTGTGGAAATCAGCGGAGCATAATCAGCGGCGCTTATTGACCGACCGCAGAGGCGCTCCTACATTCCGCTTGCGTCGCATTCGCTGGGGGACTGGGTGAGCGGGCGCTTGCCCGATGCCCGTGTGAGTGCGACGATACGCACGCTGCGCGCGGAACGCGGAGCGCGATGCGAAAGGCCGATCGTGGACCTGCTGGAGTTCGCCCTCGTCACGATCCCGTTCCGGTCGGAGATCATGGAGCTGCCCCTCGTGGCGCTCACCATGCTCTTCTGCTTTGGCGCGCTCGTCGTCCTCGGGCGCTGGTGGGAGCGGTAGCCTCCCATGGCCGAAATCGAACGCGCTCCCCGCAAGTCGCTCAACGAGCAGCTCTACGACCTGCTCTTCAAGAACTACGTCTGGCAGTCCATCTTCCGCACCGGCTACCCCAACACCCCGCGCAACCAGATGCTCGCGGTGGCCACCAACGTCTTCCTCCACCTCCACCCCACCCGCATCCACCGCACCCACGTCAAAATCACCCACACCTACTGCCTCGGCGGTCTCTCCTTCTTCATGTTCCTCGGCCTCACCGTCACCGGCGTGCTGCTGATGTTCTACTACGTGCCCTCCATCGAGCGCGCCTACCAGGACATCCAGGAGCTCGAAACCAATGTCCGCTTCGGGCAGCTGCTACGCAACATGCACCGCTGGATGGCGCACGCCATGATCATCCTCGTGCTCCTGCATATGATGCGCGTCTTCTACACCGGCGCCTACAAGCCGCCCCGCGAGTTCAACTGGGTCGTCGGCGTCGTGCTGTTCATTCTCACCCTGCTGCTCTCCTTCACCGGCTACCTGCTCCCCTGGGACCAGCTCGCTTTCTGGGCAATCACGGTGGGCACAACAATGGTCGGCTCTGCGCCGGTGCTGGGCGACGAGAGCAAGTTCCTGCTGCTCGGCGGCTTCTCCGTCGGTCCCAACGCCCTGATCCGCTTCTACACCCTCCATGTGATCGGCTTGCCCTTGGTGATCTCGATCTTCATGGCGGTGCATTTCTGGCGAGTCCGCCGCGACGGCGGACTTGCGCGGCCGCTGTAGCGGCGGGGGGAGCGACTCATGGTCAGCCGCGCCGCCGCTGCGATCCGCACCCGCCCGCGCCGCGAACGCGAGTCGGAAGTACTCGTCTGGCCGGACCTCGTCTTCATCGAGTTCATCTCCGCCGTCCTCTTCTCGATCGCGCTGCTCGTCCTTTCCGCGATGGTCAACGCGCCGCTGCTCAACCGCGCCGACCCCGACACCACGCCCAACCCCTCCAAGGCGCCCTGGTACTTCCTCAACCTCCAGGAGCTGCTGCTGCACATGGAACCCGCCTGGGCCGGCGTGATCGTGCCCACCATCGCGCTCGTGCTGATCGCGGCGATCCCCTACTGGGACCGCGATACCGACGGCCAGGGCGTCTGGTTCGGCACCAAATTCGCCGGCCGGCTCGCCGTCTTCGGCTTCACCGCCTCCGTCATGGTCACCAGCCTGCTGATCATCTACGACGGCTCGCTGCACGTGATCTGGACCGAAAACATCATCCGTGGCACCGGCCTCAACAGCGATTTCCAGTGGCCCGGCGGACTGGACTGGTTCCGCAACCTGCGCGGACTCGACACCGGCATCCCCTGGGAGTCGATCGGTTTCACGATCGGCGGCTTTACGATGTTCGAGGACTGGCGCGCGATCCCGCTCGGCATACCCGGCACCACTACCGATCCATGGTTACTCAACCTCAATTTCCCCTCATTCCTCTCCCAGCAGCTGGTGCCCGTCGCCACGATGGTCGGCCTGCCCGTGCTCTTCGTGCTCTTCTGCAAGATGCTCGGCTGGGTCCACACCCGCCGCGACATCGCGCTGCTGATCTTCAGCGCCTTCATCGGCGTCTATCTCACAACCACCATCGTCGGCACCGCGTTCCGCGGCCAGGGCCAGGACCTCAAGCCGCCCTGGGACATTGTGGTGCTGGAGGAGTAACGCGCCATGAGTGAGCGTCGCCCCGGCACTGGTGAAGGCGGACCGCAGCGCCGCCTGCCCGCAGCCGCCGAACCCTCCGGCAGCTCGCGCCCCGCGCGCGCGCCGCACCTCGCGACCGGTGCGCGCGCCGGCGTCGTCCCCGACCAGCAGGGCGAGCGCGCGATCGTCACCCGCGCCCAGCGCCGCCGCGCCCGGGCCGGACAGATCACCCGCCGCCAGCTGCTCCGTGTCAGCTTCTGGGGCTTCTTCACCTTCAGCCTCACCGGCGCGCTCGGCGCGTTCCTCTCCAACTTCTGGCCTCGCAACGTCACCGGCTTCGGCGGCAAAATCTCCGTCGCCGCCGCCGTCGTTCCCGAAGCCGGCGCCGACCCCTCCGCCGTGCCGATCGGCAAGTTCTACCTCTCCCACCTCAACGCCGGCGAGGGCACCCACGCCGGCTTTGGCGAAGAGGGCGACCAGGGCCTCCTCGCGCTCTGGTGGAAATGCCCGCACCTCGGCTGCACTATCCCCTGGCGCGCCGACTTCCCCTTCGAGGGCTCCTCCGGCTGGTTCCGTTGCCCCTGCCACGGCTCCACCTACACCAACGGCGGCATCCGTGTCTTCGGACCCGCCCCGCGGCCCATGGACACCATGGAAATCACCGTCAACCCCGACGGTTCTTTGACCGTTGACAGCGGTCGCATCACCAAGGGCGGGCAAGACAACCCTCGCCGCACAGTGCCCTACGCATAGCGCAGCGGACGGACGAGCATGACTGGTCAGAACACCGAGAAGCAGATCCTTGCGATGGTCGTGCTGTTGGTGATCTCGGTCGCCGCACTGGGCGCCTACACCTGGTTCGACAACGGCCGCCGCACCGAGGCGGCCAGCGAAGTCTTCGAGCGCGACTCCGAGCGCGGCGCGCACATCTTCGCCCGCAACTGCCGCGTCTGCCACGGCAACGACGGCGCCGGGCGCGAGAGCAACTCCACGCTGGTCGGCCCCGCCCTCAACACCCCCTCCAACACCTTCGCCTGGCGCACCGAAAACGCCGGCCAACTCGAATCGCTGCAAAACCGCTACCGCTTCACCATCGCCTGCGGGCGCAACGGCACCCCCATGCCACCCTGGGCGCTCACGCAGGGCGGCTCGCTCGATGACTTCAAGATCGACAACCTCGTCACCCTGATCACGACCAACGCCGGCAACGCCTGGGAGATCGCCGTCGAAGCCGCCATCCACGAGGATGAACTGGCCATCGGAAACCTCGAAATCGCCCTGCACGGCGCGGAGCGACTCCTCGAAGCCGGAGGCTGGAGCGCCGATCTTGAGGCCGCCCAGGCCGCCGTCAACGCCGCCGAAGCCGACGACGCACAACTCGCCCTCCTGCGTCGCGCCCTCGCCGACGCCTTGGCCGAAGCCGACGCGCTCGCTGAAGCGGGCGCGAGCGACGAGGAAATCGCCGACGCCGAAAGCGCCGTCGAAAATGCCGGCACCGCCCTCGACAACTACGAGCGCTCCTACACGCGGCTCGTGCTCGACGCGATCGAGGTCGCCACCGGAGACCCGGAGCAAGACAAAGAGCAGATCGCCGAAGCGCGCAGCCGGCTGAACGAAGCCGGCGGCGTGCTGCGCACAGTCGCGGAGCAACGCGCCTGGCTCAAAGTCGCAACCGACCTCGCCACCGCCCACTCCAACCTCGATGAGGCCGAAGAACGCTTCGCCATCGGCCTGCCGATTATGCTCCCGCCCGCTCAGGTCACCGCCAGCACCTGCGGCCAGCTGCAGCAGTACCACCAGTTCGGAACCGCCGAAACGCTGACCGCCGCGACCGAAGGCGACCAACTCGGCGGCTGGCTCGACTCGCTGGACACCGACGACAGCTAACGCGCTAACCTGAAATTCCGCACCGTGCGGATCGAGGAGGAATGCAATGGCAGCAGCCCAGACCGGCAAGCGCTACGTCTGCCCCAGCTGCGGCGCGGAGTTCATCGTCACCCGTGGCGGCGAGGCCGAGCTGAAGTGCGGCGGCAACGTGCTCGAAGAGAAAAAGTAGCGAACGACGCTCAGCACTCCCAGGAGGCAAACCCGTGGCAGTCCAACTCGGCAAGCGCTACAAGGACGAACAGACCGGCATTGAGGTGCTCTGCATCAAGCCCGGCGATTGCGATCTCAAGGCCGATGACCGCGAGATGGAACTGATGCAGCCCAAGGTGCTGCCTTCGGCGGACTGACCCCGCCCGCGGCAGCGCCAATGCCCAGCCTGCGCGAACGCCTGCGCGACGATCTCAAGGACGCCATGCGCGCCCGCGATGCCGTTCGCCGCGACACCATCCGCCTCGTCGAAGCCGCGATCAAGAACGCCGAAATCGAAAAACGCGGCGCCCAACTCTCCGATCAGGATGTGCAGGCCATCCTGCAACGCCAGGTCAAACAGCGCCACGACAGCATTGAGCAGTACGAACAGGTCAATCGCTCCGACCTGGCCGACGCCGAGCGCGCCGAACTCGCCGTAATCGAGGCCTACCTTCCGCAGCAGATGTCGCGCGAAGAGATCGAAACCACCGCCCGCGCCGCCATCGAACAGCTCGGCGCATCCGGCCCCGGCGACCGCGGCAAAGTCATGGGCAAGCTCATGCCCCAACTCCGCGGCCAGGCCGACGGCGCAACCGTCAACGCCGTCGTCTCCGACCTCCTCTCCCCGCCCGACGCCTGACGCCTTTCCCTCTCCCCCTGCTGAAGGGGCAGTAGAAGAAATCCCCAACCGCCTGAACGCCCTCACCCCGCCTGTATGATCACTCCCATCCCCTGAGCGTGGCGGCCGATGGCACCCGATGCCCCGACAGCACTATTTCACTCCTCTCCGAGTCGGCGTCTTCAGCATCGCCGTAGCAATCGGCATCGTGCTCGCGCTGACTCCGCTGCGCGGCGCTGAGCAATTCCCCCAACTCGGCGATGTCGCCGACCGCAGCTGGACAACCGACCTGGAGATCACGTTCGACAGCGCGCATCTGACCGAGCAGGCGCGCGAAGAAGCGCGCGCAAGGGTCGAACAGCGCTTCATGTACGACGCGGACATCGCCCCCGCTCAGCTGGCGGCGCTGCAGGTGTATCTGGACGACCTGGTCTCCGCCAGAGCAGCCCGCGCGGAAGCCACCGCAGCGCTCGAACAGGAGGAGGTGGATGAGAGCCCGGTGCGGATCATGAGCAGCCGGGTCGATCCGGCCACGCAGGATGCGCTGCTGGAGATCGCAGAGCCCCAGTTCCGCGCCGTGCAGCGGGAGGCGCGCAATGTGCTCAACGCGCTGCTCCAGCGGCGCATCAACGAAGACGATCTCGCGCTGATTCGCCTCGACATCGCCGATCTGCTCGATCCCGAGACATCGGTCTTCCGGGCTGCGCTCGTCGATGATCTCGTCGCCGCCTACCTGCGCGCCACCCTCGTGCCCGACCCCACCGCCACCGCCGCCGCCCGCGACCGCGCCGCCGTCGCCGTAGCGCCCGTCACCGTCGCCTACCCGCAGGACGCGCTGCTTATCGCCGGCGGCGAAACCGTCGACGAAGTAACCGCCGAAGCGCTGAACCAGCTCACGCCCCGCAGCGCCCGCGTGCCGCTCGAACCGCTCGCCGCCATGCTGTTGCTCGGCGTCGGCGCTTCCGCCGCCTGCGGCCTCTACCTCTTCCTTGCCAAGCCCGACGCCGCCGCGAGCGACCGGCGCATGCTGCTGCTCGGCTTCCTGATCGTCCTCGCCGTCCTCGCCGCCCGCGCCTGGTTCGAGTTCGCCCTGCCCGACTGGCGCACCGAATCGGTTGATCTGATGGTGCCCATCGCCGCCGGACCATTGCTGATCGCCGCCCTGCTCAGCACCGAACTCGGCGTCATGTCCAGCGTGCTGATCGCCATGCTGGTCGGCGTCGCTGCTGTCGTGCTGCCCGACTACGGCGACGCAGCGCCGATGGGAGCGCAGGCCGTCCGTCCGGTCGTGGTCTTCTTGCTCGTCTCGCTCGCCGCCGTGCTCGCCTCAACCCGCGCCCAGGTGCTCTCGCAGTTCGGACTGACCGGCCTCGTC
Organism: uncultured Dehalococcoidia bacterium; assembly: GCA_958295515.1. Classification (GTDB taxonomy): domain Bacteria; phylum Chloroflexota; class Dehalococcoidia; order Bin125; family Bin125; genus CATQGW01. The sequence goes on from CATQGW010000001.1 coordinate 626,911, forward strand.
GCCGGCTTCACCGCGTTTATCGCCGGTCTTGCCTTCTGGCTCTTCGACGGCTCGCGCGAGACGGTCCAGATCGGCTGGCTCGGCCTCGCCGGCGTCGCCGTCGCCGTGGGCACCGCGGTGATCACCATCGGCGCCTTCTCCCTGCTCGGCGCAGTCTTCGGAATCACCACCCGCATGCAGCTGATCGAGCTCGCCCAGCTCCAACGCCCGCTGCTGCGCCGCCTACAGGAAGAAGCGCCCGGCACCTTCCATCATTCGCTGCTGGTCGCCACACTCGGCGAGCGCGCCGCAGCCCAGATCAACGCCAACGCGCTGCTCGTCCGCGTCGGCGCGTATTACCACGACATCGGCAAGCTGCACAGCCCGGGCATGTTCATCGAGAACCAGGCTGAGGGACCCAACCCGCACGAGCAGCTCAACCCGCGCGAGAGCGCGCGCGTGATCATCGAGCACGTCCATCACGGCGACGCGCTCGCACGCGCCGCTCGTCTGCCGCGGCGCATCCGCGCCTTCATCTCCGAACATCACGGCTCGCGCCGTGTGACCTACTTCTACCGCAAGGCGGCGATGGCCGACCCTCGCGCCGAACCCGCTGAGTTCACCTACGCCGGTCCCCCGCCGCAGACGCGCGAAACCGCGATTGTGATGCTCGCCGACTCCTGCGAAGCCGTGGTCCGCGCCAGCCCCGAGCACGACGACCAGACCATTGGGCTGCTGATCGACAGCGTGATCGAAGAGCGTGTGCGCGAGCGCCAGCTGCACGAGTGCGACATCACGATGCGCGAGCTGCAGACCGTCGGCGAGTCGTTCAAATCCACCTTGCGCGGCGTCTACCACGCGCGGATCGAATACCCCGAGCCCTCCGCGGCGGAGCGCGCCGAGATCGGCGTCCACTCCGTCGGCGCGACTGTCGCCGTCAGTCCGCCGCCGAGTGCGTCGGGCGGGAACCGCGATGCGCCGTCATAACGTTGCCGCCCGCGCTCGCCGGTTGTCCCATCCGTCGCCGGCGATAGCATCGAGACGCATCTTCCAATGGAGGCCGCCGTGCGGTTTGCGGTAGTCGCGTTTCCCGGCACCTGGAGCGATTGGGACTGCATCCACGCGCTGAGGGACCTGGGGCAGCAAGCCGAGCGTGTGTGGCACCGCGAGTCCGACCTCGACGGCTACGACGGGGTCATTCTGCCCGGCGGCTTCTCCTACGGGGACCACCTCCGCTGTGGGGCAATCGCTCGCTTCTCACCGGTCATGCAGGCGGTCAGCCGCCTGGCGGAGCGCGGCCGGCCGGTCTTCGGCTCCTGCAACGGCTTTCAGATTTTGTGCGAGGCCGGCCTGTTGCCCGGCGCGCTGCTGCGCAACCACTCGCTGCAATTCCGCTGCCAGCCGCAGTATGTCCGCGTCGAGCGCGCCGACAACGGCTTCACCGCGGCCTGCGAGGGCGGCCAGGTGCTGCAACTGCCGATCTCCCACGGCGAAGGCGCGTATCACGCTGCCCCGGATGTGTTGCGCGAACTCGAGGAGACGGGCCGCATCCTGTTCCGCTATTGCGACGAAACGGGCGCGCTGAGCGACGATGCCAACCCCAACGGCTCGCTGCACGACATCGCGGGCGTGCTCAACGCGCAGGGCAACGTGCTGGGGATGATGCCGCACCCGGAGCGTGCCTCCGACCCGCTGCTCGGCGGCACTGACGGCAACCTGTTGTGGCGCTCGATCATCGAGCGCTGGGGCTGATCGTGCCCGATATGACTGATGCGGACCGCTGGCCGCAGATCGACGACGAGACGCTGGCGCAGATCGCGCTTAGCCGCGATGAGTACATCCGCGCCTGCGAGCTGCTCGACCGCGCACCGACCGATGTCGAGCTGGGGATGATCGGCGCGCTCTGGAGCGAGCACTGCGGCTATAAACACACGCGCCCGCTCTTCCACCACTTCCCGACCGAGGGCGAGCGCATCCTCACCGCGTTGGGCGATGAGAACGCGGGCGCGATCGACATCGGCGGCGGCTGGGTCGCGGTGATGAAGATCGAGTCGCACAATCACCCCAGCGCGATTGAGCCGTACGAGGGCGCGGCGACCGGCGTGGGCGGGATCGTGCGCGACATCTTCGCGATGGGCGCGCAGCCCGTCGCGCTGCTGGATTCGCTGCGCTTCGGTCCGCTCGACGACGCGCGGAATCGACGGCTCTGCGTGGGCGTCGTCGCCGGCATCGGCGGCTATGGCAACTGCCTCGGCATCCCCACTGTCGGCGGCGAACTCGTCGTCGCCCCCGAATACGCCGGCAATCCGCTGGTCAACGCGATGTGCCTCGGCGTAGCGCGTCGCGAACAGCTGATATCAGCCACCGCCGGTCCCGCCGGCAGCAAGCTGATGCTGGTCGGCGCGGACACCGGGCGCGATGGTCTGCACGGCGCAACGTTCGCCAGCGTCGAACTGGACGAGTCCAGCGCCGAGCGGCGCCCCGCCGTGCAGGTCGGCAACCCCTTCCTCGAAAAGCTGCTGATGGACGCCTGCGTTGGCCTCGTCCGCGAGCACCGCGACTGGCTCGAGGGTCTACAGGACTGCGGCGCGGCCGGCCTGACCAGCTCGACCGTCGAGATGGCCGAGCGCGCCAGCGCGGGCATCATCATCCACACCGAGCGCGTCCCACGCCGCGAGCGCGGCATGACCCCCTACGAGGTGATGCTCTCCGAATCCCAGGAGCGCATGGTCGTCTCCGTCAAACCCGATCACGTGGAGGATGTCGCGGCCTGGTTCGCGCAATGGGAACTCGATGCAACCGTGATCGGCGAGGTCACGTCCGACGGGCTCGCCCGCGTAATGGATCACGATGTCAAAGTCGCTGCCGCGCCTGTTCGCATGCTGACTGACGCGCCAACCTACGAACCTGCATCGGCGCGCGACCCCGATGCCGCTGCGCGCGTGGCGTTCGATCCAGCAACCCTCCCCGACCTCGCGCCCGCCGCCGCGAACGCCGCGCTGCTGGAGCTGCTCGCCTCGCCCAACATCGCTTCCAAGCGCTGGGTTTGGCGGCAGTACGACCACCAGGTCGGCACAAACACCGTCGTGACGCCCGGCGCGGACGCGGCGGTGCTGCGCATCCGCGGCGTTGAGCAGGCGTTGGCTGTCTGCACCGACGGCCCTGGCCGCGCGGTCGAGTTGGACCCATGGGCCGGCGCTGTGCGCGCCGTCGCGGAGGCGGCGCGCAATGTCGGCTGCGTTGGTGCGCGACCAATCGCCGTCACCGACTGCCTCAACTTCGCCAACCCCGAGCGCCCCGCCATCTATCACCAGCTGCGCGAGTCCATTCGCGGCATGGCCGACGCCTGCCGCGCCTTTGACGCGCCCGTGGTCAGCGGCAACGCATCGCTGTACAACGAGTCCGACGACGGCCCCGTGCTGCCCACGCCCGTGGTGGGGATGCTCGGCCTGCTTGCGCGCCCCGAGCTGGCCGTCCGTTCCGCCTTCCGCAACGAGGGCGATGTAGTGCTGCTGCTCGGCGCAGGCCTGCCGCAGCCCGCGTCGTCGCTGGGCGCGAGCGAGTACCTCGCCGTTCAGCACGGGCTGAGCGCAGGGCCTGTTGACGTGGATCTGGAGGCCGAGCGGGCGATCGTGAATTGTCTCGTGGATGCGGTCGAAACCGAGCTGCTGCAGTCGGCGCACGATTGCAGCGACGGCGGCCTCGCCGTCGCGCTCGCCGAGTCCGCCATCGGCGGCGGGGTTGGCGTCCATGTTCGCGGCGACGTCGGCGAGCGTCTGGACGCCGCCCTCTTCGGCGAAGCCGGCGCGCGAGCAGTGGTCAGCGCGTCGCGCGATGTCGTCGCCGAACTCAGCGCTCTCGCCGAGAAACACGGCGTACCGTGTACCGAAATCGGGGTGGTCGGCAGCGACCGTCTGATCATCGCGGACGTGATCAACGTCACCCTCGCCGAAGCATCCGACGCCTGGGAGAACACGCTCCCCAAGCTGCTCGATTGACATCTGCGCTTCGCCTGTCCCGCTACGATGACCTCAACCGAGCGCGAGAGGATCCGAGATGGTCGCCGAAGATCAGATGACGCGCGAACAACTGCGCGAAATCGACCGCCAGCAGCGCATCGACAGGGCGCTCGCCGCCGGCAATCACAAGTTCGCCGAGTGGATCCGGACGATGGAGTACGACGACGATTCGACCCCCGAGGAGGACGCCGAAGACGCCCGCATCTCCGCCGAGCGAGTCGCCCAAGGTAAATTCACCACGCTCGAGGAGTTCGAGCGCCAGATGGACGAGGAGTTTCCCGAAGACGCCGAGTTCTTCCGCCGCTTGGACGAGGAGTTTGCCGGTTGGGAGCAGTACGTGTACAACACCTCGCCCGACTCACCGGATGGCGTTGCGTTTTTTCGCCGACTCCGGGCGGAGTTCCCCGACGCGCTCCACCTCTTCCCCTCGCACCGCTAACCCCGTGCCCTTGCCCTATCGCGTCATCCTCACCGACGAGGCGAAAGAGGAGCGTCGGGCGCTGAGCCCGCGGCCCCGGCGCGACGTGAAGTTCGAGCTTCGTAAGCTGAGCGAGGGCACGGAGCGTCCGAATGTGGTGCCGCTCGAGGGCATCCCCGACACTTGGCGCGTCCGCGTTAACAGGCTTCGCATCATCTTCGAGCTGGAGGAAGCCGAGCGCATCATCCGCGTCACCCGCATCCGCCCACGCAAAACCGCCTACGAGGGAATCGAGCGCCCGCCGCGAGGCGGCCGATAGCTTCTCTAGTCCCCCGCGGCGGCGGAGTCTGCTCGCCTGACGGCTGTGACGCCGGCGTCGTGGAAGCGCTCGATGTCGCTCCAGTCGTAACCGAGATCGAGTAGCACTTGCTCCGTGTTTTGGCCCAGCTCGGGAGCGGCGGACTGCACTTTGGTCGCCGTTTCTGAGAATGAGACCGGTACGCCTACCACGCGGTGCTGATCGAAGTGGGCGTGCGGCACTTCCTGGAGGTACCCGTTGATCCAGAAGTGTTCGTCCGCAGCGACCTGCGCGTAGTCGTAGACAGGGCCGCAAGGGATGCGTCCGGCGACCAGCCGCTCCAGCCATTCGTCGCGCGTGCGCGTGCGGAAAATCTGCTCCAACTCGCTGCGCAGCCACTCTTCGTTATCGCGCCGCGTGAACGGATCGACGGTACGTTCGTCGGCCATCAGGTCAGGGCGGCCGATGGCCTCGCAGAGCGCCGGCCAGGACTTGGGATCGAGCAGACCCATCGTGAACCATTCGCCGTCGCCGGCCTGATACCAGGCGAACGTGGCGCTGAACGCGCGGCCCGGCTTGAGCACCGGCTGCACGTTGCTGTGCAGGAAGGCCTGTAGCGAGAGCACCTGCAGGGTCAGCATCGCGCCCAGCTGCGAGACATCGATCTTCTGTCCCACGCCGTGCTGCGCGCGGGCGAACAGCGCGGTCATGATGCCGTAGGCGAAGACGATTGAGCCGGTTTGGTCCGCCAATCCCCAGGGCGCGGTGAAGGGCCGCTCGCCCGGGCCGCCGCCAAGCGCAACCATCGCGCCCGACATGCCCTGCGCGACGACATCGAACGATCCCCGCGTGGCCCAGTCGCCGTTGGGTCCGAAACCGGAGTTGGTCGCGTAGATCAGCTGCGGGTTGATCTTGCGCAGGTCCTCGTACCCCAGCCCGATCGAGTCGAGGTAGCCGGGGCGGAAGTTCTCGGCCAGCACATCGGCTTCTTCGACCAGCTTGTAGACCACCTCGAGCGCGCCCTCGGCGCGCAGATCGAGGGTCATGCTGCGCTTGCCGCGGTTGAGGCTCTCGAAGTAGGAGCAGAAGCCGTCGGCGCCGACGCCCAGCTGGCGGCCGGGATCGCCGTTGCCGGGCATCTCCACCTTCAGCACATCCGCGCCCATGTCGGCGAGCATCGCCGTGGCGTGCGGACCGTTCTGGTAGCGGGTGAAATCGACGACCTTGATTCCCTCAAGCGGCGCGGGCATAGCGGACCCTCTCTGCTGGCTGGCGTGCGTGTGCAACCTCAGGATATCCAATGCCGCGTCGGCTCTGTCGGCAGCGATGCGCTGTGCCTGTGATCGCCCGCTACGATCCGCGCATGGTTGCGCAGGTCTTCGCGACGCCCGACGCGGCGGTGGCCGGGATTGGAGACGGCGCGACCGTGATGGTCGGCGGCTTCATCTCGGCCGGCTCGCCCTCGAACCTGATTCGCGCGCTGGTGCGCAGCGGCCCGACCGGGCTCACCGCCGTCGCCAACAACATCGGGCTCGGCGACCTGCTCGACGAGCTCTGCGAGCATCGCCAGCTGGCGCGCGTGATCGCCACGTTCGCGATTCGCGCCTCCGGCGGGCGCACGAGCCGCTTCGAGCAGCAGTACCGCGCCGGCGAAGTGGAGCTGGAGCTGGTTCCGCAAGGGACGCTGATCGAGCGCATCCGCGCGGGCGGGGCGGGACTCGGCGGCGTGCTCACGCGCACCGGTCTCGGCACGATTGTCGCGGAGGACAAACGGATCATTGAGATCGACGGCGAACAGTGGCTGCTCGAACGCCCGCTGCGCGCGGATGTTGCGCTGCTCAAGGCGTCCCGCGCCGACACCCTGGGCAATCTCGAATATCGCCTCGCCGGGATCAATTTCAACCCGGTCATGGCCACCGCAGCGGACCTGGTGATTGCCGAAGTTGAGGAGATCGTCGAAGCGGGCGAGATCACGCCGGAGCGGGTGGGCACGCCGGCCGTGTTCGTGGACCGAATCGTGGCCTGCCCGCCGATTCCGGTGCGCTGGGAGGGTTGAGATGCCGGCACTGACCCGCGAACTGATCGCGCTCCGCGTCGCCCGCGAGCTCGAGCCGCGCACGGTGGTCAACCTGGGCATCGGGCTGCCCACGCTCGTCGCCGGCTTCGTCGATCCCGCCGACCAGATCCTCTTTCAGGCCGAAAACGGCATCCTCGGCTACGCGGGCGTGAGCGACGCCGACTACGACCCCGATCTGATCAACGCCGGCGGCCAGCCGGTCGATCTCGTGCCGGGTGCGAGCTTTTTCGACACCGCGACTTCGTTCGCCATGATTCGTGGCGGTCACGTTGATGTCGCGGTGCTCGGCGGCCTGCAGGTCTCGGCGCACGGCGATCTGGCGAACTGGTTCGTGCCTGAGCGGGGCGGCGGCAGCGTGGGCGGCGCGATGGACCTCGCGGTCGGCGCGCGCAAGTTGATCGTGGCGATGGCACACGTCACCCGCGACGGCGCGTCGCGCATCGTCGCCGAGTGCGATTACCCGCTCACTGCCGCGCGCTGCGTCGATGTGATCATCACCGACCTCGCCGTAATCGATGTCAGCGCCAACGGGCTGACGCTGCGCGAAACCGCGCCCGGCGTCAGCGCCGATGAGATCGTGGCAGCCACCGGCGCACCGCTCGCGGTCCCCGCCGATATCCCCGAAATGCGGCTGTGAGCTATCCTGTGATGCGCAACGGAAAGTCGGCGCGATGCGCGGTGTGCTCAAAGTCATCAGTCGTGGTGCCCAGGTCGTCGCTCGCGGCCCGGTCACCGTCCACTACCCCTACGAGAAGAAGCAGCTGCCGAAGCGCGCGCGCACCTTCCCTTACCTGATCTGGCACCACGACCTCAACGAGCCCAACTGCACCGGCTGCGGCAAGTGCGCCGCCGCCTGCCCGGTCGACTGCATGAGCACCACGCTGACCAAGAACCCCGCCCACGCGGCCGGCACCAGCAACCACAAGTCGGTGATCAAGGATTTCTACATCGACTTCGGGCGCTGCATGCGCTGCAACATCTGCGTGGAGGTTTGCCCGTTCGACGCGATCGCGATGCTGCCGCTCTGGGAGGGCCACGAGCAGACCAAGTACGACCGCCGCGAGCTGGTGATGGACCTCGACGACCTGCTCGCGCCCAGCCGCGCCGATGTCGAGCTGCCCTTCTGGATCCCCGAAACGATCCTCGAGAAGACCGAGAAGGAGCGCGTCAACCGCGCCGAGTTCGCGCGTCAGCTGGCCGGCGGCGGCGACTGAGGCCGCATCCCCTCCCGCCGCACGCGCGCCTAGACTTGCTCGCCCTGGGCGCGGCGGCTGACCAGATCCTCGAAATCGATCTCGATCGGGGTCTCGCGGGCGACGATCTGTTCGACGCGGTTGCGCACCACATCGTCCCAGCCGGCGTGAGGGAGGATGTAGCAGCGTTCTTCGACGATCGAGTTGAAGACCAGCTCCGCCACATCGTCGGGATCCATCCCGCCGCCCAGAATCGCTGCGACCGCCTGCGTCTGCTCATCCGACATCTCGGTGAGCTTCTCGCCGAACTCGGCCGGGCGGTTGCGCTCGGCCTCCGCGATCTTGGTATTGACGAAGCCGGGGCAGAGCACCGACGCGCCGATCTTCGAGTTGAGCAGCTTGAGCTGGCCGTGCAGTCCCTCGGTCAGCGTGAGCACGCCGTGCTTGCTCACGCTGTAGGCGCTGCCGCCGGGGATCAGGCCGGCGACCGAGGCGGTATTGACGATGTGCCCCTCCTCACCGTGTCCGTGCATGTGCGGCATGAACACCTGTAGGCCGTAGAGCACGCCCCAGAAGTTGACGCCCATCACCCAGTCCCAGGTGCTGTCGGGCACCTCCCAGACGGTGCGCAGGCCGTTGCCTGCGCCCAGCCCCGCGTCTTCGCGGCTGGTCACGCCGGCGTTGTTGCAGAGGATGTGGATGTTGCCGAACTCGGCGATGGTGCGGTCGCGCAAGTCTTCCAGCGCTTCGCGGCGCATCGTGTTGACGGTCACGCCGAGCACGTTGCGCTCCTCCTGCTGAAGCTGCTGCACCTGCACATCAAGCGCGTCCTGCTCGATGTCGGCCAGCACGACATTCATGCCTTCGGCGGCGAAGCGGCGCGCGAAGGCCAAGCCCATGCCCGACGCCGCGCCCGTGACCACCGCCGTCTTACCCGAGAACTCACGCATCATTCTGCTCCTTCCAGCAGTTCTGGTCATCCTGATGATACGTTCCCGCCACGCCCGTTTGGCTCCCCCTGGCAGAAACCTTTGCGTAAGTCCCGCTCGTCATTCCAGACTCGACTCCTCGTCATTCGCGGCGCGACCTCTCGTCATTCCTGGCTTGACCAGGAATCCCGCCGTGTCGCTGGCATCCTGTCCGGGCACGGCGAGATTCCCGCGTTCGCGGGAATGACGGAGTATTCGCGGGAATGACGGAGTATTCGTGGGAATGACGGAGCGTTCGTGGGAATGACGGAGCATTCGCGGGAATGACGGATTCGGGGGGGTGCCAGGGTTACGCAACAGGCTCGTCAAGGGGCAGCAGGAAGGGTCTCCGGGGTCGGTCGCCCCTACACCAGCTCCCCGGCCGCCCGACGACGCATCATCTCCTCCAAATCCAGCTCGATCCGCAGCGGCGCGCCGCGCGCCAGCACCTGCTCCGTGCGGCCTCGCACGATCTCGTCCAGCCCCGTATGGGGCAGGACGTAGCAGCGTTGTTCGACAATCGCCTCCAGCACCAACTCCGCCACATCCTCCGGCGACATCGCACCCGAGAACGCCGCCGACAGCATCGTCCGCTGCTCCTCGCCCAGCTCCAGCGCCGCGCCGAACTCATCGGGGCGGTTGCGCTCCGCCTCCATAATCTTGGTCTGCACCACGCCGGGACAGAGCGCCGAAGCGCTCAGCTTTGAGCCGCGCGCTTCCAGGTCCTGGTAAAGATTCTCGGTCAGTGCCAGAACTGCATGCTTGGAAACGCCGTAAGCGCCGCCGCCCGGCATCAGCCCGGCCAGCGAGGCCGTGTTGACGATGTGCCCCTCCTCGCCGTGCGCCAGCATGTGCGGCACGAACGCTTGCAGCCCATACAGGACGCCGCGAAAGTTCACGCCCATCACCCAGTCCCATGTGCTGTCGGGAATCTCCCAGACCCCGCGCTACCCGGCCGGCAGCCCCATCGTGTCTTCGAGGCTGGCCACCCCTGCGTTGTTGCAAAGGATGTGGATGTTGCCGAAGCGCTCGATCGTGCGCTCGCGCAGGTCTTCCAGCGTTTCGCGGCGCATCGTGTTCACGATCACCCCGAGCACGTTGCGCTCCTCCTGCTGGAGCTGCTGCACCTGCGCGTCGAGCGCCTCCTGCTCGATATCGGCCAGCACCACGTTCATCCCCTCCGCCGCAAAGCGGCGGGCGAAGGCCAATCCCATACCCGAAGCCGCCCCCGTCACCACCGCCGTCTTGCCTGAGAACTCGCGCATCATTCCGCTCCCCTCATCTGTTCGACGCTGGGCCGAATGATAGAAACTCCCACGCGCCAGAGAATTCCCCTCTCCCCCCTCACAAAGGGGGGATGCAGAGGCAGCCTTGCCCCACGCACACGGGGAAGGGTTCGGCTGCCGTCGCGCGGGGATGGAGATCGTGCAGAGGACCCCGCTTACGCGTTGTCGAAGCGCGCCTCGAGGATGTTGAAGCCGGGCGGCAGCTCGTTGACCGTGATTCCGCCGTCGGCGTAGAAGGCCTGGCCGGAGACCCACTCACTGGCGTCACCGGCCAGGTAGAGCGCGAGCTGCGCGATGTCCTCCGGCTCGCCCAGCCGGCCTAGCGGCGTCGCGCCGATCATCGCTTCGTCGAAGCCCGGCACGTTCCGCGCCCGCGCCGTCAGCGGAGTCTTGGTGTGCCCCGGGCCGATCGCATTGACGCGGATGCCGTGCTGGCCCAACTCCAGCGCCGATACCTTCGTCAGCATCACCACCCCGGCCTTCGCCGCGCAGTATGCCGACAGCCCCGCCGTGGCCTGCGTGGCGTTGATGCTGGCGGTGTTGATCAGCGAGCCGCCCTCGCCTTGCGCGATCAGCTGCTTGGCTTCGTGCTTGAGGCAGAGGAACACGCCCAGCAGGCAGACATCGATCACCCGCCGGAAGGCGGCCAGCGGGTAGTCCTGAATTGCGGCGTTCCCGGCGATGCCGGCGTTGTTGAAGGCGATGTCGAGCCTGCCGAAGCGTTCAACGCAGGCGGCGACCACCGCCGCGACATCCTCCTCGTTGGTCACGTCCGCGGTGATCGAGAAGGCGTTGCCGCCGATCTCGCGCGCCGCCTCAGCCGCGCCGTCGGCGTCGCGGTCGACCACCGCGACTCGCGCGCCCTCCGCTGCGAACAGCTGCGCCGAGGCCAGCCCGATTCCCGAGGCCGCGCCCGTCACCAGCGCCGCCTTGCCGTCCAGTGCTCCCATAATCCGCTCCTCTCAGCTGCGCCGCTATGTCGGCTGTTTCACGTCCGCTCACACTCCACGCTCCGCCGTTTCCTACAGTGTCGCTATTGACCGCAACGGAGGAGCGAACTGTGTCGCAGCTCGAACGCTACATCCAGGATCCCGTTGGCGCGCTGCGCGGCCTTTGGGACGACATCGGCTGGCGCACCGTGCTCATCGCCGGCTTCCTGATCTTCTGGCTCGAAACCTCCGTGGCGCTGGCCGGATCGTCAGTCATCAACGATTCGGTCGTCTGGTTGGGGATGGAACTCACGCTGGTGCTGATCGTCCGCATCGCTGTCGGGCGTTCCTACAGCGGCGACCTGCGCGACCCCGCCAACATGACCGTGCTGCTGGCGATCGTCACGCTCGCGATGGCCGAAGTCGCCGCCGCGTTGAGCGGCGGCGGCGACTGGCTGGCCGCCCAGACCATCTCCTGGCCCTACTCGCTGATCGCGATCTTCTGCCTCGTCGTCTCGCGGCTGCTGGCGCCGGTGATCAGCCAGCCGGCCAATGTCTTCACCATGCTCTTCATCTTCTTCACGTTCTGGCTGGAAACGGCCGACTGGCTGGCCGGCGCCTCGGTGCCGGCCTCGGCCGGCTACGTGCGCTGGGCGGTGGCGATGGTCGCGCTCGCGCTGATCGCGCGCGGCATCGTCGGGCGCGGCTTCAGCGGCTCGATCACCAGCCCGCTCAACCTCGCCGCGTTGTTCACCATCGTCGGCATCCTCTGGGTTGAGATCGGCATGTACTTCGCCGGCGGCGGCGGCGGGTTCGCCGCCAAAGCGCTGGCCTGGCCCTGGCAGCTGCTGTTCATCGGCACCGCGTTGATCGCTCGTGTCGCCGCCGGATACCTCTCCAGCTACATTGCTGCGCGCAGCCCCAGCGGGGAACCGCAGGATGCCGCCCGCGCCTGAAAGGAGCCGCACGATGACCGACCTCGCCCGCCAGCTGTGGGACGACACGGGCTGGCGCACGATCCTCATTGCCCTGGCGCCGGTGTTCCTACTCCAGACGGGGATGGAGCTCGGCGGCAATCCCGGCGGGACGGGTCTGCTCTGGACGGCGATGCTGATCACCCTGCTGCTGGTCTGCCGCGCGCTGACCTTGCGCCGGCTCAGCGGCGGCCCCACCGACCCCGAAAACCTCTTCCTGTTTCTCTCAATCGGCGGGATCATCCTCACACAGGTGCTCTACGCCTTCACCAGCGTCGGTGCGACTTTGCTCGACCAGCCGATCTTCTGGCCGTTCACCCTGATCATCTACGGGATCCTGATCGGATCGCGGCTGGCCGCGCCGTACCTGACCAACCCCCTCAACGTCTGGATTCTCGTCCTGCTCTTCCCGTACTACTGGATGCTGGTGGTGACCTGGCGGTTCAACGCGACCTTCCCTGAGCCGCCGTTCGTCTGGAGCGTCGCGCTGGTGGCGTTCGCGATCCTCGCCCGAGCCGTCGCCGGGCGCGGCTTGGGCGGACCGCTGATGAGTCCGCTCAACGTGCTGACCGGGCTCTTCATCGTGCTGATGCTGTGGGTGGAGTACGCCTTCCAGATCAGCGGCGTAGGCGCGGATCCGTTCGGCGAACAGGAGATGTACTGGCCGTGGTTCTTGATCATCGCCGGTCTGGCCGTGGGCTGCCGCATCGCAGCCCCGCGCCTCGCCGCGCTGTGCCCGCTCTCGAAGTAGAGCGGCTATTGCCCAACGCCGAAGAACTCGAACAGCGGCGGGTAGCGGTTGATGTTCGCGCCGCCGTCGATGAAGAGCGTCTGTCCCGTCATCAGCGACGAGGCGTCGCTGGCCAGGTAGAGCGCCAGCTGGGCGATGTCCTCCGGCTCGCCGATTCGCCCGATTGGGGCTTCGTTGACGAAGGCCTCTTCGAGGCCGGGTACATCGCGCAGGCCCTGCGTGAGCGGGGTGCTGATCAGACCTGGTCCGATGGCATTGACGCGGATGTCGTGGCGTCCGAGTTCGAGCGCGGCGACTTTGGTGAGCATGGCGACACCGGCTTTGGCGGAGCAGTAGGCGGAGAGTCCCTCGGTGGCCTGCATTGCGTTGAGGCTGGCGGTGTTGATCAGGCTGCCGCCGCCGCCCTGCGCGATTAACTGCTTCGCCTCGTGCTTAATGCAGAGGAACACTCCGGTCAGACAGACATCGAGCACGCGGCGGAATGCGTCCAGATCGTAATCCTGGATCGGCGCGAAGCCGCCGATGCCGGCGTTGTTGAAGGCGATGTCGAGCCGTCCGAAGTGCTGGACGCAGGCATTGACCATCGCCGCCGCGTCGTCCTCGTTGGTCACGTCGCCGCCGACCGCCGCAGCGCCGGGGCCGATCTCTCGCGCGGCTTCGGCGACGCCGTCGGCGTTGCGGTCGGCCAGGACCACGCTCGCGCCTGCTTCGGCGAAGATCTGCGCGGCGCGGAGGCCGATGCCCGACGCGCCGCCGGTGACCAGCGCGACTTTGCCGTCGAGAGCAGCCATGTGCGTTGCCTTCCCTATCAGCCGCCGCGCGCGCCGGCGGCGACAGCGGCTCGATTCTCGTGCGTGGTATGCGGCGGGATCGAGCAGCCGCCGGTGACGAAGACGCGGCTCGGGCCGATCGCGGCCGCTTCGCGCGCCTGCGCGCCGACTTGCTCAGCGCCTAGTTCGCCGAGCCCGGTGCGGCTCACGCCGCCCATCACCGCCTTGTCGGTTTCGGCCCAGACATCGGCAAGGTTGGCGTTGGTTTCGTGGCGGTCGTCCCAGTTGATCGCGGCGACCGGGTAGTCGAGCAGGTCTGCCAGCATGTTGTTGCTGTGACAGACATGCAGCACGTTGAAGGGCGCGTCGGAGATCGCGTCCAGCACCTGCATGTCGTAGGGGCGGCCGAACTCGCGGTAGAAGTCGGGGGTGGCGTTGTCGTGGCTGGCCCACTGCAACGGCGCGTAGAAGACGCCGCTCGCGCCCACGTTCAGGTTTGCGCGGCTGTAGTTGATGATCGTCTCAGTGATCCGGCCGATCGCGCCGTGTACCGCGGCCGGCGCTTCCGCCGCGGCCTGCTTGAGCGCGCGCGGGTGGCCGAACATCAAGCCCAGCACCGACATCGGCGAAAAGACGGTCTGGATCACGTCTACTTCTCCGCCGGTTCCCTCAACGACCAGCCGCGTGGACTCGACATGCTCGCCCAGCACGCCGCGCTCGGCATGCACCGAGGCCACATCGGCCAGCTGGTCGAGCGTCTCCAGCGCCGCCGTGACCAGCGTCTGGTTGGTCTGCTCCGTGGGCGGTTCGTAGACCGCGCCCCAGGCTTCGGGGAACATCGACCAGCGCGGGTTGATCTTGATGAAGTCCCAGTCGTAGCGCTCGTACTGCTCGAGCGTCTCGCCGACCAGCTCGTCGTTGCCCCACTCGCGCAGGAAGTTGTGGCCCCAGAGGGAGGCGGGCGCGCGGTCCACCGGCTCGCCGCTCGCCGCCGCGGCGACGCGCTCGCGCTTGCTCATCGTGGTCATCTCTACGTTCCTTCCGCTACTCGCTCAATTCGGTTGTGCTGCGCCAGTCGAGCGCAAACAGCCGCTGCGGCTCCTCGATGCCGCGCAGCCGATGTTCTCCCCGCTCCTGGAAACGATAACCCCGCCCCTGCACCAGTCCGCGCACCAGGTCCGAGACCAGGATGTCGTGGCCCTCGGCCTGGGCCATAATCCGCGCCGCGCGATTGACTGTCACGCCGTAGAGATCGTCGGCCTCCTCGATCGGCTCGCCGGCGTTGACGCCGATGCGCACGCGCACATCGCGGCTCTCCGCGGCGAACTCGCGCTCCACCGACTGCTCAATCCGAATCGCCGCGTCGAGCGCGCTGGACGCCAGCCGGAACCAGGCCATGAAGCCGTCGCCCATCGTCTTCACCTCAACGCCGCCGTGGGCGCGCAGCGCCTCGCGCGTCAGCTGCTCCACGCGCCGCACAATTTCCCGCGCCGCCTGGTCGCCCAGTCGGTCCGCCAGGTCCGTCGAACCCTCGATATCCGTGAAGATCACCGTGCGCGTGGCCTCGATTGTGCGCGTTCGCTCGCGCCGATCGCCCTGCACGAAGCGATCCACCGTGTCGGCCAGCTCGTCGATCGAGGGCGCGCCCGAGCGCAGCAGCGAGGCGCCGCTGCGCTGCACCGAGAGCTGCGCCTGCGGGATCGCCTGCGCCCACGCGCGCCCGCCTCCGTGCGCGCCCTCCTCCGGCGTCACCGCGATCAGCGTCGGCGTCTGGATGCGCTGCAGGTCGCGCACGAATTCGAGTGAACGCATCTCCGGCATCAGCTGCAGCAGGCGCTCCACGCTCACGTAGTCGTGCATGCTCTCCGACAGATCGCGCAGCGTGTTCGTATCGAGGTCCGGCGCAATCAAGGTCAGCAGCGCGCGGCGGGCCGGCGCCCGATGGTGCCGCCAGCCCAGCCGCAGCAGATGGTCGACGACTTCATCCGACAGCTCGTGCTCCTCGCGGTGCTCTTGCGAGTCCGAGCGCGGGCCTGAAGGCGTGGGGCTGTGCAGGATCAGATGGCTGAAGCGCTCCGGGTCGTTGAGCACGCTGATCACTGCGGCCGGCGTGCCGATGTAGATGCCGAGCAGGGAGACCTGCGGCGCGCCCAGCGCATTGACCACCGCTTCGAGGTCGCGCGCTTCGTCGTGGAACGAGCCGTGGATGTTGCCGCGGTCCGAAAGCCCGCAGCCGCGCGGATCGAAGCGCACGACCTGGAAGTGCTCGGCCAGCCGCGACCAGAGCCCGCCCTCGCTCCAGCCCAAGCCGAGCGGCACCATCGGGCCGGTCGAGACGACCAGCGGCGGACCGTCGCCCTGCGCGGTGTAGGCGATCGCCACGCCGTCGTCGGAGCGCGCATATCGGATCGGCGGCGCGAGCATGGATGCAGTCTAGGCAAGCCGCCGCCGCGGCGACCGCTCAGAGGCCCTGGGTCATGCCGCCGTCGATGACGAACTCGGCGCCGTTGCAGTATTCGCTGTCGTCGGAGACGAGGAAGAGCGCCAGCTTGGCGACCTCGACCGCCTCTGCGACGCGGCCATAGGGGATCCGCCGCACGATCTGGCCGAGCTGGCCGGCCTCGACGCCGGGCAGTTGTTGCAGCATCGGCGTGTCGATCAGGCCGGGGTGGATCGAGTTGACGCGCACGCCGGAGGGTGCGAACTCGGACATCGCCACCTTGGTCATGCCGCGCACGGCCCACTTGCTGGCGCTGTAGGCGAGCGAACCGGCGCCGCCGCGCGTGCCGGCGATCGAGGAGATGTTGACGATCGCGCCCGAGCCGGCCGCGGCCATCACCGGTCCGACATGCTTGAGGCCGAGGAAGACGCCGACCTGGTTGATGTCGATCACCAGCCGGTATTCCTCGAGCGTGGTCTGGGCGATGGGCGTCGAGCGGAAGATGCCGGCGTTGTTGATGAAGGCGTCGATTTTGCCGTGGTCTTCGAGCACTTCGGCGACGACCGACTGCCACTCGCCCTCCTGCGTCACGTCGTGGTGCAGGTAGGAGACGCCGTCGGCGCTCTCGGCGAGGGACTGGCCGTCGTCGTCAAGCACATCGGTGATCACGACGCGCGCGCCCTCGGAAGCGAAGAGCAGCGCCTCGGCCGCCCCCTGCCCGCGCGCGCCGCCGGTGATCAGCGCCACTTTGCCGTCAAGTCGTCCAGCCATTTTGCGCTCCGTTCTCAAGCTCAGGTTCAGTGCGCGCAGGCTAACGGCACGGCCATTTCATTGCGCCTCGCTGGGCGGGTAGGCGGTGTTCAGGTTGGTTGAGGATGATGGTTGGGGCAGCTTGGATTAGCTGTTCGGCTCTGGGGGGAGCACGACGTAGGTGCCGTTGCCGTGGGCGATGTGGCGGTCTTGGGCGTCGTAGAGGTCGACGGAGCAGTGGCTGAGTGTGCGGCCGCGGCGGATGACCTGGGCGCGGGCGCGGATGGTGTCGCCTTCGAGACCGCGCAGCCAGCGGAACTCGGATTGGGCGGTGATCACCCGCTCACCCGCAGCCTGGACGGTGCCGAGCGCGCCGCCCATCGCCGAGTCGGCGACGAGCAGCCAGACGCCGCCGTGGACGATGCCGTAGAGGTTGTGGGTGCGCTCGGTGGCGGTGAGGGTGATTTCGCACCAGCCGTCGCCAGCGTCCGTGAAGCGGTAGCCGAGGTCGCCGAAGAGGGCGACGGCCTGCATTTCGCGCTGGGCGGGGTAGCGCTCCAGGATGTCGTCGTTGGACACGGACACGGGCGCTAGCGCTGCGAGCGCTGGATCGTGCCGCGGTGCTCCTCGAAGTGCTCGCGCATATAGCGGAACGAGTCCTCTACGGTGCGGTCTTCGCCCAGGTGCCGCGCGCCGTTGGTCCACTCGTCGTCGCCCACCTGCTCAAGCATCGCCAGCGCGGCCTTGTGGCCCTCGTCGTAGAGGTCGCGCACCGAATCGCGCGTCGCGCCGCGGCTGCGCACGCGTATGAACGTGGCCGCGGCCACATCCAGCACCGGCATCAGGAAGCCCGGCGGGTTCACGCCCTTGCCTTGCCGCAGCCGGCCGACGCTTTGCGTGATCAGCGTCATGCCCAGCGCCATGTGGTAGCAGAGCTGGCCGTTGCTCCAGGACTGGCCGCGCGACTTGCGCCGCCAGTCGGCGTCGCTCATGCCCGCGATCAGCTCGTGGTAGTCGCTGCGGGTGGTCTCCAGCAGCGCCTGAATTTCGCTCCGTTTGGTCGTCTCGGTGGTCATCTCGGTCGCCTCCGCGTTCCCCGGTCGGGCGGGTGGGTCGGCTCAGATCGCGGTGTACCAGTCGCGGATCGCCTGCCCGATTTCGTGCGGCGAGTCCTCCTGCACGAAATGATTGCCCGGCACCGTGACCTCGGTCTGGTTCGGCCAGGCGCGGCAGAACTCCAGCTGCGCGCCGTTGAGAATCGCGCCGGGCTCGGCCGAGATCAACAGCTTGGGCAGGTCGCTGCCGCTCAGCCAGTCGGCGTAGCCCTGAACGATCTGCACGACATCGGGCGGCTCGCCGGAGATCGGGATTTCGCGCGGCCAGGTCAGCGTGGGGCGGCGGCTCTCGCCCGCCTCCAGGTAGGGGCGGCGGTAGACTTCCATCTCCGCGTCGGTCAGTCCGCGCAGCACGCTGCCGGGCAGCACGCGCTCGACGAACACGTTCTTCTCCAGCACCATCTCCTCGCCGGCCTCCGAGCGGAAGCCTTGGAAGACCCGCCTGGCAGCCTCCGGCCACTCCTCCCAGTCCACCGGGCGGACGATCGCCTCCATGTAGACAAGGCCTTTCATCCGCTCCGGGTGGCGGTGCGCCCAGTGGAAGCCCAGCGCGGAGCCCCAGTCGTGGATCACGAAGGTGATGTTGTCGCCGAGGTCCAGGCCGTCAAGCCAGGCGTCGAGCCAGGCGGCGTGGTCGACGAAGCGGTAGGAGCCGGAGGGAGAGGAGCCGGACTGTCCCATGCCGATCAGGTCGGGCGCGAGGCAGCGGGCGATGTCGGTGCAGTGCGGGATAATGTTGCGCCAGAGGTAGGAGGAGGTGGGGTTGCCGTGCAGGAAGACGATCGGGTCGCCCTCACCCTCGTCGACGTAGGCCATCGTCGTTTCGCCGATGGTCAGGCGCTTGCGGGGGAAGGGGTCGTCGGCGGAAATCTCGGCGGAAGCGTCTGTGGTCATGTGGAGTCCTTCAGCGTGGTGGGGGTGCGCAATTCGGTCAGGTGCGCAGAGGATACAGCGCAGCAGGTAGCATCGTCGCAAGCGACAAGTCGCAGCAGGAGCAGGAGGCGCATATGGCGCTCGTGGGGTTTGACCATGCAGCGATCCCCGGCGGGGATCTGGAGGCGCTGATCGCGTTTTACGGGGCATTGGGCTTCAGCGTCGTGGGCGAAGATCGCTGGCGCTCCGGCGAGATGCCGATGGTCGCCCTGGCGATCGGCGATCAGAAGATCAACGTCCACGATCCGAAGGCTTGGCAGGACAAGCGCTTCACGCTGCGCGGTCCCACGGCCGAGCCGGGCTGCGGCGACTTCTGCTTCGTCTGGGACGGCTCACCCGAGGATGCGGCCGCGGTAATCCGCGCCGCGGGCGGCGAGGTGATCGAGGGGCCGGTGTCCCGCGAGGGCGGGCGCGCCGGCGGTCTCACCGAAGGCATGAGCGTCTACACCCGCGACCCCGACGGCAACCTGATCGAGTTCATCGCCTACGACTGAGTGCGTAGAGGAGGCGACCGATGGAGTTCTTTGACGTTCTGTTCAGCGCGCGGGCGATGCGCCGCTATTCGGATGAGCCGATTGCGGAGGATCTGCTGGTGCGGCTGATCGAGGCGGCGCACGCCGGACCGAGCGGGTCGAATCGGCAGTCGCGGCACTGGATTGTGGTGCGCGACGCGGAGCAGAAGCAGCGTTTGGCGGAGCTGAATCGACGCTTCGTGTCGCGCTATCTGGAAGCGAACCGCGAGGCGGCGAATCCGCACGTGACGCCGGAGAAGCGCGAGCGCTTCCTGGCGGCGGTTGAGTACCAGATGGAGCACCTGCACGAGGTGCCCGCGATTGTGATCGCCTGCGCGGATATGGTGCGTGCGCCGCAGGGGACATTCGGCGAGGGTGTGCAAGCGGCGACAGAGGTCTGGGGGGCGGTGCAGAATCTGCTGCTGGCGGCGCGGGCGCTGGGGATCGGCTCGGTGCCGACGACGCTGGGGCTGGTGGACCGCGACGCAGCGCGGGAGGTGCTCAATCTGCCCGACCACATCCTGCCGATGGTGCTGATTCCGCTGGGCTGGCCGACGGGGAATTTCGGGCCGATTCGGCGGCGTCCGCTGGAAGAGGTGCTGCACTGGGATCGCTACGACACGGGCGCAGCCTCGGCGGCGTCCGATGTGACTCGCCCATCCGCTGATTGATTGGACAGGCTCTGATGACCACCGCCGCTCCGACTGCCGATTTGGTGATGCCCTCGGATGTGGGGCGTTACACCGTGGCCAACAGCTTCACGGTCGACGCTCGCTCGATTACCGCGTTCGCGTCGGGCGTGGGCGATTTCAACGAGTGCTACATGGACGACGCGCGGGCGGGTGGCCTGATTGGGCATCCGGGGATGGTGTTCAGCTTCCAGTGGAACAGCCGCTTCATGCCGGATCAGCAGCTCGACCTGGAGCTGGTGCGGCGCGGGGTGCATGCCTGGGTGGATGTGCGCTTCGAGCGCGCGATCCGCGAGGGGGATGTGATTACGAGTCAGGGGCGCTCGATTTCGGCGCGGCAGGTCGCGCCGGGGGTGTTGACCAGCCAGCGCTATGAGATGCGCGATTCGGCGGGCGAAGTGGTGGCGGTGATGGATACGGGCGGGATTACGCGGGGCGCGCGGCTGGACGGTCCCGATCAGGAGCTGGAGCCGCGGCCGTCGCTGCCGCAGCGTTCGCAGGACGGTGGCGAGCCGGTTTGGTCGGTCGAGCTGCCGATCGATGCGCAGGCGCCGCACGTGTACACGGAGTGCTCGGACATCTGGAATCCGATTCACACGGAGCGTCGGGTAGCGCTGGCGGCAGGGCTGCCGGACATCATTCTGCACGGCAGCGCGAATATCACGATTGCGCTGCGCGAGGTGATCAACCGCAGTTTCGGCGGGGATCCGGCGCGGCTACAGCGCTTTGCGGGGCAGTTTCGGGGGATGGTGATCCCGGGCCGCCCGGTCACGGTGCGCGCGGTGGAGGTGCGGGAGGGGGACGGGGAGGCGACAGTGTTTTTCGAGATGCTGAACGATGCGGGGGATCCGGCGATTGCGAATGGAGTGGTTGTGGGAGCGATCTTGATGTGAGGGTAGGCGTGGTGTTGGTGCGGGTTTCGGCGAGATACCCGCGGCAAGCGCGGGTATGACGGAGTGAGAGCGCGGGTGTGACCGACAAGGGCCAGGTGTGACAGTTTGAGTGGTTAGGCGACGGTGTACTTTTCGACGGCTTCTTCGAGGAAGTTGAAGCCGAGGCCGGGTTCTTCGGGGAGGACCAGGCGGCCGTCGCGGACTTCGGTTTGGCGGTCGATGAGGTTGCGGAAGTTGTGTACCTGGTCGTCTGGGAAGAACTCAACGAAAGTGGCGTTGGGGGAGGCGGCGACCAGGTGGCGGTGGAGGTCGTGGAACCAGTGGGGGCAGATCGAGACGCCGTAGGAGGCGGCGGTGGCGGCGATGCGGCGGAACTCGGTGATGCCGCCGAGTACGGCGGCGTCGGGCTGGAGGATCATCGCGGCGTCCTGGTCGAGCAGGTCTTTGAAGCGCCAGCGTCCGACCTCGATTTCGCCGGTGGCGACGGGCACGCCGGTGCGCTGGGCGAGTTTGGCGTGCAGGTTGATCGCGTCGGGCGAGAACGGCTCCTCGATCCAGTATGGCTGCCAGGGTTCGTAGGCCTGCATGTAGCGGAGCGCGTCTTCGAGGTTGGACCAGGCGTTGTTGGCGTCGAGCATGAGGTGGACATCGGGGCCCACGGCCTCGCGGGCGGCCTGCATGCGGTCGGCTTCCTCGCGGACGGAGAGTCGGCCGACCTTGATCTTCACCGCATCGAAGCCCATGTCGAGGTAGCCGGTGAGCTCGGCTTGCAGCCCCTCGTAGCCTTTGCCTTCGAGGTAATAGCCGCCGCTGGCGTAGGCGGGGACGGTGTCGGCGTAGTAGCCGCCGAGCATGCGCCAGAGGGGGAGGTTGGCGGCGCGCGCGTTGTGGTCCCAGAGCGCGATGTCGATGGCGGAGAGGGCGCGGATCGTCGCGCCGGCGCGTCCGTGCAGCAGCGCCTCCTGGTACATCTCCGCCCAGAGGCCTTCGACGCGGAAGGGGTCCTGGCCGATCAGCAGAGGTGCGAACAGCTCGTCGATTGCCGAGGTGACCAGTTGGCCGTTGGAGTTGCCCGCGTAGCAGAAGCCGATCCCGGTGTGCCCGTCGTCGGCCTCGATCTCGACGATCGGGTGATCGCGGTGGTAGACGGTGCGGTTGGAGAACGAGGTGGGGTTGTCGAGCGGGATGCGGAGCAGGCGCGAGCGAACGGTGGTGATGGCGGGCACAGACGGCTCCTGTCGGAGTGGGTGCGTCGTAAGGGCGGGTTAGCGGGCGGTGTAGCCGCCGTCGACGGGGAGGGCGACGCCGTTGACGAAGGAGGCGTCGTCGGAGGCGAGGAAGGCGGCGGCGGCGGCGATCTCCTGCGGCTCGCCCATTCGCCCCATCGGGTGCAGGGAGGCGATGAACGCCTCGCCGCCCTCAATGTCGCTGATCTGCGCGGTCATCGGGGTGTGGATGTAGCCGGGGCAGACGGCGTTGACGCGCACGCCGCGCGCGCCGTAGGTGACGGCGAACTGGCGGGTGATGCCGACGACGCCGTGCTTGGCGGCGACGTATGCGCCCGCGCCTTCCTGGAGCGGCTCATCGCGCAGCTGGCCGGTGAGCAGCCCGGCCAGCCCGGCGATCGAGGCGGTGTTGATGATCGCGCCGCCGCCGCGCTCGGCCAGCAACGCCGCGCCGTGGAAGGTGCCGTAGTAGACACCGGTCAGGTTCACGGAGATCGTCTGGTCCCAGCTGTAGGCGCCGCCGATGCCGGCGTTGTTCATCAGCACATCCAGCCCGCCGAGCACGGAGACGGTCTGCGCGAGCGCGTCCTGCACGGCGGCTTCGGAGGTGACATCGAGCTCCATCGTGGCGGAGCGGCCGCCGTGCTCGGCGATCTGGGCGGCGGTGGTCTGCGCGCCCTCGGGGTTGATGTCGGCGCACATGACGGCCGCGCCCTCGGAGGCCATGCGCAGCGCGGACTCGCGCCCAATCCCCGACCCAGCCCCCGTAATCAGCGCCACGCGCCCCTCAAGTCGGTCCATGGCCATGAGTTCCGCTCCCTTCGTGCGCCCATTGAGTTCAGCGCAGGATAGCGCCGAGGCGCGCCGTCATCGCTGTAGCGGGGTATCGTCGGATCGATGACGGAGCCGACAAACGCAATGCTCTATGCGGAGCTGCTCGAGCTGAAGAGCAGCGTGGCCGACCTCAAGTCGGAGGTCACATCGCTTCGCGCGTCCACCGCGCTAGGGCGGATGCCGAGCGTCGAGGAGCGTGTTCGGAGGCGTCGTGAGCAATTCGTAGAATTCCACGAACTTGCGGCTCAATGGCGAGCCGAAACCGGCGGTTACTCGATGATGACCTCGATCGTCACGCATCCGGCTTATCTCCGGATCATCGGGATGGGTGAGCAGGCGCTGCCATGGATATTCTTCGAGTTGGAAGAGCACGGCGGGCATTGGTATGTCGCGCTACGCGCGATTACCGGCGCGAATCCGGTTCTCTACGAAGATCGAGGGCGTCGTCCCAAGATGCGCGAGGCGTGGTTGGCTTGGGGCCGCGACAACGGCTGGATCGACTGAAGCAGCGCCCCGTCGCGAGCTACACCACCGGATCTGGCAGGCGGTAGTTCTCATCGTCACCGGCGATCCAGTCGATCAGCCAAGCGCGTTCATCTGCTGTGAGCTCTACGCCGCCCAAATGGGCGATGAACAGAGACGCGCCGTTCGACGCCGACCGACCGGACATCACACGTCCGGCGGGGCTGAGGAGCACGCCGCGCCACTGCTCTGAGCGCCGCCTCCAATCGATGGAGTTCAGCCGTTTGCACAACTCCAGGTCGCTCACACCGACGCAGCGTTCGCGCATCAGCAGGAATCCCCGCACCAGCGATAGCTGTCCGCTCGGATGTCCCAACAGCGATTCTGCACGGATCGCGATGCGCATCGCGTCTCCGTCCTCGCTGGGATCGCGAATCGCGTCGGCGAACAGAAGGATCTCCTCGAGCAACAGTGACCACACACGCTCGATCTCTGTCTCGAACAACTCCCGTTGAGCGTCGCTCGCGTTCTCCGGCTTGCCGCGACCGTGCCAGCAGCATGCTCGGACGATTGCCATGTTTGCGTCGTAGAGCGTCGCCAGAGTCGTGAACTCGGGCGCCCTTTGGTTCAGCATCGACGATTGGAACCGAACCAGATTCGCTGGCAGCAGTTCGGGGTGCGAGACCAGGTTGCGCGTCGCCACCGCCACCGCATCGTCGTCATCAGTGATCAGGTTCTCGCCGCGCGATGTAGGTTTCGCATAGCGATTGATCTTGCTAAAGATTCGTCGCGCGGATTCAGGTTCGAAGCGCACCAAGATCACCGCAACAGAGTCGCGGGCGAGATCGGTATCGCTCTTGATGCCGGGGATCCGCCGTCCACGCTCATCCGTGCCGAGCATCGCGATCTCGAATGCCTTCGCACGATGTTGCCCGTCCAGCGGCACGAATAACTCGTGTCCCTGTAGGGTGAGAAAGCCCAAGTCCACCGCTGCGCTCTGGTATGCACGCGGAATCGTCGCGCTGGTTCCGCCGCCGAAGTCGCCCAATGGTTCGAAGACCAGGTCGTCATCGTTCAGTATTGCCAGCACCAAAGAGCCTGTGAATCGATCAGGGTTGTTCGCGAAGTATGGCGCAATCTCGCGGGTTACTCGACTCATGTCGATCTCCCGTTGGTAACGTTCGTCGAGCGTCAGCGCATCCCAGCCGGGCAAGTCTTTGGGCATTCGAACTTTATTCACCAGCTCTTCGACGTGCATCGTCGTCAGCCAGTATTCAAAGCGGCCAAACTGCCCTCTCAATGCCGCAATGGTCGTAGGCATGGAATCAGACGCCTTTCAATTGCTCAGATGCTAAGCCATCTCGTCATTTCGGTCACGTGGTTCTGTGCAGGGCATCCTTGGCGGGATGGGCCTCAGCATGGTGCCTGCGTCATAGAGCGGGACGTGCAGTCTGGTTCTCCGGTCGCCTCTGGCGCACTTCATCGAATTGTGACGGAATCGAGAGCCGCAAGCCCCTATGCTGTGGCAAGCTGTGAGTGCATGTGAAGGAGAGAACGATGCCGATTGGTGAAGGGGATGCGCTGCCGGAGGTGAATGGGACGGTGATGAGTGATGGGCGACCGGGGCCCGTCAACCTCAAGGAATTCGTCGGCGAGACGAAGACGGTGATCTTCGGGGTGCCGGGGGCGTTCACGCCGACTTGCACGAATGATCACCTGCCGACCTTCGCGGTGGCGGCCGATGCGCTGGCGGCGGCGGGGGTTGAGCAGACGATCTGCATGTCGACCAACGACATTTTCGTGCTCGAGGCCTGGAACGCGGCGCACGGCGCGGAGCACATCACGATGCTGGCCGACGGCTCGGGCGAGGTCACCCGCGCGCTGGACCTGGGGCTGGACCTGAGCGGTCTGGGGCTGGGCTTCCGCTGCACGCGCTTTGCGATGCTGGTGGAGGGCGGGACGGTTACGGCGCTGCAGCTGGAGGAGTCGCCGGGCGCCTGCGCGATGACCAGCGCTTCGGCGATTCTGGAGCGCGCCTGACGGTGAGCTCGACGGTGGAGCTGGAGACTGAGGCCCCGCCGCTGCGTCCCCGCGACGCGGCGGCGCTGGAGCGGTATGACGGGGTGCGCTCGACGCATGCCTATGAGGCGTCGTGGTTTCACAACGCGACATTCGTGTTTCCGCTGGCGGCGGCGCTGATTGCGGGGGCGGTCTGGCTGGCGACAGGCAGTGGGGAGGCCGGGGGGGCGGCGCTGTTCTTCTGCGTGGTGACCGCGGTGATGCTGCCGGTGGTGTTCGTGACGTGGCAGCGGACGACGACGGCGATGGTGGTGCATGCGGAGGGGATTACGGCGCTGCATCAGGGGGAGGAGCGGCAGACGCTGGGCTGGGCGGAGCTGCGCGGGGTGCGGCGAGTGGAGACGATGGGCAACGTGCGCTGGTATCTCGACGGCGCGGAGGGGGAGCACATCGTGGTAGAAGGCGAGATGTCGGGGCGCGAGCAGCTGCTGGAAGCCGCGGAGGCGGGCGTTACTCCTCAGCCGCGGCAGGAGTGACCGGAGGCAGGCCGGAGTTGAGCACCGGGCGGGCCTCGGGCGGCAGCACCAGCGCGGCGGCGGCGGTGGCTTGGCCGTCGGCGGATTGCTCGAAGATCAGGGCGACCGCCGCGCCGGCGGTAATCGCGGCGGGATCGCCGGCGCCGAGCCGCAGCAGGAAGGTGGAGTCGGGGCGGATCGTGATGCTGGCGGTTCCGGATGTGGTTTCCAGAGTGATGGTGTGGAAGTGGATGGTGGCGGGGCCGCGGTCGGTCTCGATTTCGCTGCTGCCCTCGCGCACATCAAGCACCTTGCCGGCCAGCACCTGGCGGCCGCGCAGGCCTTCGGGCTGGAAGGGGCTGAGCCTGCTCGCGCCAAGCACGAGGGCGGTGTTGATGTGGGCGGCCGGGTCGTAGTCGACGCGGACGCGCCCGGCGGCGCTGGCGGCTGCGCCCTCGTCGGGCGCAGCATCGGGGTCGTCGTTGTCGTCGAGCGTGAGGGTGGTGGGCGCTTCGGGTTGGGGTGCGAGCAGCTCAGCGCCGGCGAACCAGCCCCCGGCGGCGACGCCGCTGAGGATCGCCAGCACGATGGCCAGGTTGAGCAGCTGCTGAGGCTTCATTGTTCCGCCCGCCCGGCGTACAGCTCAGCCAGATCGTCGCCGGTGAAGGCGCGGTCGGCGGGGATCACGATGATTCCATCGAGGATGTAGCTGTTGACGTTGTCGTCACGCCCGCCGACCACCACCCAGTCGCCGATCGCGATCTGCTCCGCGCCAATCGGCTCCAGCAGATCGATTGTTGCGCCGGGGGTGAAGTCGACGGTGATCTGCTGCGCGCCGCCGCGCACGATCACGCTGTCGGGGTTGGTTTCGACGACGAAGCCGGCGAGGTCAGCGCTCGGCGCGCCGTCGGTGCCGACGGGGGCGTCGAGGACGCGGATGAATTCGTCGCTGTCGGCGCCGCCCCACTGGAAGCCGGCGCCGAGCGCGGCGGCGAAGACGACGGCCGCGGCGAGCGGCAGCCAGGCGCGTCGGCGGGCGGCTTCGAGCCACTGGCGCACGGCGATGCCTCTCTGATCGGAAGAGGGCGGACCGGATGGTCCGCCCTCTTCCTGTGGCGGCGGGGCGACGCAATGCGCCCGCGGACTAGACGGCGATGGCGTCGGCGACTTCGGGCAGGCCGAGCGCTTCCAGCTTGTCGCGGCTGGGCTTGCAGGTGGCGGTGTCCCAGTCGCAGGCGTTGAGGAAGTCGGTTTCGAGCCGCTCGACATCGAGGATCACGTCGGCCAGCGGGCCGGTGGTCTGGTGGGTGCCGTTGCCGCCCCAGAGGCGATCGGGCACGAAGCGCTCGCGCGGGTTGTCGCCCTCGCGGACGCAGAAGGCCATGCGCAGGTTGGCGATCCGCTCGCCGGCCAGCTGCAGGTCGTCGCCCGTGAGGTTCCAGCCGGTCACGGCGTTGATCCACTCGGGGAAGCGGTTGGTGGGGGCGGCCATCATGATGAACTGGCACATGCCCGAGGAGTTGGAGATGTGCATGTACTCCGACGCGCCCTTGTGGTGCTCGCCGCGGTCGGCGTAGTCCTTGAAGTCGCCCGGCGCGGCGGGGTAGTCGGGGCCGCCGTAGCGCGAGTTGCCCTCGTACTGGGTGTGGCGGCCCGGCGTCGGGTCGAGCTTGTAGGTCGTGTAGTACTCCGGCTGGAGCTTGCCGTCGTGCATCGGCAGTTCCTGGCCGCCCACATCGGTGCGGTAGGCCTGGGCGCGGTTGTCGCCGTTCTTCTCGTCGATCTTCGCGGCGGCCACGGCCATGCCGTCGGCGAGCAGGTCGCCGAAGGCTTCGCGCTTGCCGATCAGGTGCAGCATCTCCATGATGCCGTCGTCGTTGCCCCAGGTGAGTTCAACGCCGCCGGTGTCTTCGAGGTCGATCAGGCCGTTCTCGAAGCACTCGATGGCGAAGGAGATGACGGTGCCGGCGCCGATCGTGTCGAGGCCGTACTCGTTGCACCAGTGGTTGGCGGCCTGGAGCATGTCGAGGTTGGCGGAGAGGTTCATGGTGCCGAAGGAGGCCATCGTCTCGTACTCAGCGCGGTGGGTGTCCTTGGGGTAGCTGAAGACGCCCTTTTCGTGCTCCCAGGAGTCGGGCACGCCGTGCGGGGACTCGATCGATTCGGCGCCGCAGGCCATCGGGCAGCGCCAGCAGCCGTAGCTCTTGGCGCGCTTGGGCTTGCCGTTCTTGCCGATCGCGACCGGGCCGTGCTCGGTGATGTCGATGTGGTCGTAGTCGTGCGTCATCCGCGTCGCGTTGACGACCGGGCCGGTGATCGAGTCGACGTTCTGGAAGACGACTTCGCCGACGCCGCCCCAGTTGCGCACGGGGGAGTCGCCGTTGTGGGCGGAGCCGGAGGTGATCCCGGTCGTGCCGAAGGTGGCGAAGAAGTCGCGCAGGGGGGCGATGAACTCGTCGCGCGAGGTCTTGGCCAGGGCGCGGATGTCGGTGTCCTGCGAGAGCATGTTCTCGCGCGGGGCGCCGGAGACCACGACGGCCTTGACCTTCTTGGAGCCCATCACGGCGCCGACGCCGGAGCGGGCGGCGAGGCGGCCGTGCTCGTTGCAGATGCCGGAGAGGTAGGAGAGCTGCTCGCCGGAGGGTCCGATGCTGGCGACCGAGGCCTTCTTGCCGTACTTCTCCTTGAAGGCGTTCTCGGTCTCGATCGCGCCCATGCCCCAGTACTCGGAGGCGTCCTCAATGCTGACGTTGTCGCCGTCGATCAGGATGTAGACGGGTGTGTCGGACTGACCGTAGAGGAGGAGGCCGTCCCAGCCGGCGAACTTGAGATAGGGGCCGAAGTCGCCGCCGCAGTTGGCGTCGCCCCAGCCGCCGGTGGAAGGGCTCTTGCAGACAGCCTGGAAGCGGTTGCCGAAGATCGGCGTGCCGGTCAGCAGGCCGGGCATCAGGCCGAGGATGTTGTCGGGGCCGAGCGGGTCGGCGCCCTGGGGGATGCGATCGAAGAGCAGGCGGACGCCGATGCCGTAGCCGCCGAGGTAGTCCTTGTACATCTGCTCGGGCAGTTCTTCGCGCTCAACCGAGCCGTCGCCGAGGTGGATGTTGAGGATTTTGCCGTTGTAGGCCAGTTCGGAGGGGTTCCACTCTTTGGTTTCGGCGGGGGCTTCCGCCGCCTCAGTCTGACCGTTGCCGCCGGGTACGTTCGCCATCGTGTCGTCCTCACCTGATTGAGCCGTCGGCGGCGCTCTCACACCGCCGAGCGATCCGCACGCGCTCCCATGTTGAGCGGATCACCCGCAGAATAACCAATCTGTCCGCTGCGCGCTACGCGGTGGGGTTCCTGAGCCCGTCCTGCCCCTCTTCCCCTCCGTCACACCCGCGCTCCATCACCGCCACACTCACGGTTCATCACCGTCATTCCCGCGCCCCACCACCGTCATACCCGCGCTCGCCGCGGGTATCTCGCCGTCCCACCACCCACACCCCGCGACGAGATTCCCGCTCGGGGGCGGGAATGACGGAAAAGGGGGGCGGAGGGAATGACTGAAAAGGGGGCGGAGGGAATGACGGAAGGAGAGGGGGGAGGAGGGTTTGACGCCTGGTTTGCGCTGGAGATTCATTTCGCGTGGCGCAAAGTGTTTGGGCTGGCGTAGGCTTTGCGGCACTTGATGAACCGTTTTCAGCACACCTTCGCGGCGTTTGGCTCGCGCGACTTCCGCTTCCTGTGGTCGGGGTCGCTGCTCTCGGTGACGGCGTTCATGACGTCGTTCTTTCTGATTCCGGCGGTCGGCTACGCGCTGACGGGGTCCTACTTTCTGGCCAGCCTGGCCGCGATGGGGTCAGGCATCTCGCAGCTGCTGCTGGGGCCGTTCGGCGGCGTGATCGCGGATCGCTATCCGAAAAAGCCGCTGGTGATCATCGGGCAGGTCGCGCCGGGGCTGATCATCGCCGGGATCGGGGCGCTGATCGTGGCGGATGCGATTTCGATTCCGCTGCTGTTGGGGGCGACGCTGCTGATGGGCGTGTCGTTCTCGGTGATGGGGCCGGCGCGGCAGGCCTGGGTGGGCGAGCTGGTGCCGCGCAATCTGTTGGCCAACGCCGTGGCGCTCCAGCAGCTGGCGATGAACATCGCGCAGGTCACGACGCCGGTGCTGGTGCTCGGCGCGCTGGGCGCGGTGCTGGAGGTGGGCGAGCAGTTTCTCGTGGTGGCCGCGCTGTTCGTGGTGGTGCTCCCGCTGACGACGATGATTCGGCGCACGCAGCCGGCGGCGCGCGCGCAGCCGCAGCGGGCGGTGCTGAGCGAGCTGCGCGAGGGCGTGCGCTATCTGGTCGGCAATCCGCGGTTGCGGCTGCTCTGGGGCTACTTCCTAGTGATGGTGATGTGCGGTTTCGCGTTCCAGACGCTGCTTTCGGGGCTGCTGGCGGCGGAGTTCGCGCGCAGCCCCTACGACCTGATGCTCTCGCTGACCGTGCTGGGAGCAGCCAGCTTCATCGTCAATCTGCCGCTGGCGGCGATCGTGTCGGGGCGTTTCGCCTGGCATGCGCTGATCGCGATGGGGGCGCTGATGGCGGTCGGCTTCTGGTTGACAGCCTGGTCGCCCGGCTACGGCGCATTCGTGGCGATGGGCGGGTTGATCGGCGCGGGCCGCTCGGGGGTGATGCTGGTCAATCAGTCGATCATGATGGCCAACACGAAGCCGCAGTATTTCGGACGGGTGATGTCGCTGGTGATGATGGGCTTCGGCTTCCAGTCGCTGCTCGCGCCGATCTGGGGGGCGATCGCGGACGCGATCGGGGGGCGTCAGACGCTGCTGCTGATCGGCGTGGTGGCGATGGCGGCGACGGCGCTGATGGTGCTGGGTTGGCTGCGCACGCGCAATCTGCCGACAGAGCAAGGCACCGCGGCCGAGGCCGCACCCGAGCCGCGGGAG
The DNA here is from genome assembly GCA_958295515.1 of uncultured Dehalococcoidia bacterium. Taxonomy (GTDB): domain Bacteria; phylum Chloroflexota; class Dehalococcoidia; order Bin125; family Bin125; genus CATQGW01. The sequence goes on from CATQGW010000001.1 coordinate 657,891, forward strand.
CCGACGCCGCTCCTGCCGCCCGCACCTGTTCCCGCCTTCGCTGCCCGCCTCGCGCCGGTCGTGCTGATGGACGGCCAGAAGCCGGGCGGCATTCACGCCGGCGCGCCCGCGCCCGGCGCGGGCGGATAGTCTGTGATGGACGCGCTGCGCGCCGTCTTCGCGTCGTTGGCGCTCCCGCGCTTCCGCCGCCTCTGGCTGCTGATCGTCCTCTCGGCGTTTGTTCCGGTCGTCGCCTGGACGGTCTTGTTCAATGCCGGGTTCGATCTCAGCGAATCGTATGTCTCTGCAACGATTCCTCACGCCCTCACGCCGCTGATTCCGCTGGCGCTCGGGCCGCTCTGCGGCGTGCTCGCCGACCGCTGCTCGCGGCGCCGTCTGGTGATCGGAGCGCAGTGTGTGATGGCGGCGGCGCTCGCCGCCATTGGTGCGCTGATCCTGCTCGACCTCCTGACCATCGCGTTGCTGTCCGCTCTGACGCTCGCGGTGGTCGCAGCCGGAATTCTCTTGGCCTCGGCGCACGATGTCTGGGTAGCGGAGCTCGTGCCCCCGCGTCTGTTGGCCAACGGCCTGGTGCTGGCGACGGTCGCGGTAGCGCTGGCGGCTGTTGCAGGCACGGCGCTGACAGCGCTGTCCGTCATCGAATGGCACGTCGGCTTCGGCTGGATTTGTCTGTTCCTCGTTCTGGTGTCGCTCGCCGCGCTGGCGGTCGCGCTGAGACTGCCGTCCGCCGCCCCACACGCCGCCGCGCGGATCGGATTCCTCCGCGAGCTGCGCGCCGGAGTCGGTTACCTCGCGCGCCAGCCGCGCCTCCGCGCATTGTGGTTGTTCGGCCTCGTGGTTGGTGCGTGCGGCACAGGCACGGAGCAGTTCCTGCTTGAGCGGATGTATGCGGAGTTCGGCAGCTTGCGCCTCGGTACCATTGAGATCGTCGCCGCGATCGGCTTGGGCTCCGCCGCCGTCACGATCTCGCTTGCCGGTTTGCTCGGCGGCGGCTTTGCCTGGCCGCTGTTATTTTTCTTCGCAGTCTTGTTGGCGGTCGGCGCATGGCTGGGCGCTGCGGCCATCGGCGCCGATCTGCTCGCTGCGGCGCGGCATTTCGTGAGAAGCGTCGCCGGCATCGCGATGCTGATCATCACCGTGCTGACCTTAATCAACGCGAAGCCTCAGTACTACGGGCGCGTGCTCTCGCTGCTCGTCGTCGCGTTCGGCCTCGGCGGCGCGGTGGATCTGATCGTCTTCAACTTCGGCGACATCTGGATTGCCGCGCAGTTCGACAGCCGCGATTCGCTCTGGGTTCTGGGCGCGCTGGCGATCGCCGGGACGGTGTTGATGCTGATCAGCTGGCGGCGCGCGCTCGGCTCGCCGCCCGAACCGGGCAGCGCCGTTGCGGCGATGCTCGGTCCGCCGATCGCCGCCTTCTCGCCGGACCTTGTGGCGCAGATCGCGTTGAGCCGCGCGCAGCGGGGGTCGGACGACGAGGAGCGATTCGGATGAGCGCGATGCGGGGGACGTTTGAGGCGTTTGGGGTGCGGAACTTCCGCTATCTGTGGTTCGGCTCGCTGCTGTCGACGACGGCGTTCATGACCTCGTTTCTGCTGGTGCCGATTGTGGCCTACGACATTTCGGGTTCGTATACCGATTCGGGGATCGCGGCGGCCGGCTCGGGGATTGCGATGTTCTTTCTGGGGCCGTTCGGCGGGGTGATTGCGGATCGGTATCCGAAGAAGCCGCTGGTGCTGGTGGGGCAGGCGTTTCCGGCGCTGCTGATTCTGGGTACAGGGTTTCTGATCCTCACCGACCGGATCACGGTGCCGCTGTTGTTCATCACGACGCTGCTGATGGGGATCGGCTTCGCGGCGATGGGGCCGGCGCGTCAATCCTGGCTGGGCGATCTGATCCCGCGTCGGATGCTGGCCAACGGGGTGGCGCTGCAGCAGATGGCGCAGAACATCGCGCGCGTGTTGGGGCCGATGATTGTTTCGGTGGTGGGAATCCTCTTCCAGGTCGACGCCGGTTGGCTGTACCTGCTGGTGGCGAGCTTCTTTCTGGTGGTGGTGCCGCTGACAACGATGCTGCCCTGGACGGGGCCGAGCACCGGTGGAGCGGAACGTCCGCCGGTGCTGCGCGAGCTGCGGGACGGGTTCGGCTATCTCAAACACAACCGGCGGCTCTGGATTCTGTGGCTGTTCTGGATGGCGATTGTGGTCTGCAGCTTCGCGCCGAACACGCTGCTGCCGGGCATTCTGGATCGCGAGTTTGGCCGCTCGTCGCTCGACGCGATGCCGATTTTTCTGACGATCGGGGTGGCCTCGATCGCGATCAGCGTGCCGCTGGCGGGACTGGTGAGCGGGCGCTGGGCGTGGCCGTCGCTGTTCGGCTGCGGGGCGCTGACGATGGTCGGATTCGTGTTGACCGCGGTGTCGCCAACCTATGAGGTGATCATCGCGATGGGCTTTGTGCTCGGCGCGGGCTCTTCGGGCGTGATGCTGGTGACGATGTCGCTGATGATGACGAACTCGCGGCAGGAGTATTTCGGGCGGGTGATGTCGTTCGTGATGCTGGGCTACGGAGCGCAGTCGTTCGTAGCGCCGCTCTGGGGCGGGATCGCGGAGGCGATCGGCGGGCGCGAGACACTGGTGCTGGTCGGGCTGGCGTCGTTGGCGGCGACAGCGCTGTTGCTGGCGGCCTGGCTGCGGGTGCGGCGGCTGCCGATGGAGGCCGGCAGCGTGGCGGCGGAAGAGCAGCCTGAAGCAGCGCCGGTGGAGCCGCAGCCGATACTGCGCCCAGTGTTCGCGGCGCAGCTCGCGCCGGTCGCGCTGATGAGCGGTCAACGCACAGGCGGAGGCGACTGATGCGGCAGATGCTGGCGAGCTTCGAGGCGCTGGGCGCGCGCGATTTCCGACTGCTCTGGTCGGGCTCGCTGCTGGCCACGACGGCGTTCATGACCACCTTCATCCTGGTGCCGATTGTGGCGTACGAACTGACCGGCTCCTATGCGGCTTCCGGCTTCGCACAGATGGGCATGGCGCCCGCGCAGCTGCTGCTCGGTCCGTTCGGCGGAGTGATCGCCGACCGCTATCCGAAGAAGCCGCTGGTGTTGGCCGGGCAGATCGCGCCCTGCATCATCATCATCGCGACGGGCGTCCTGATCGTGACCGACAACATCACGATCCCGCTGCTGTTCGGCTCGACTTTCCTGATGGGCGCGGCGTTTTCGCTGATGGGCCCGGCGCGGCAGGCGTGGGTGGTGGATCTGGTGCCGCCGCGCCTGCTGGCCAATGCGGTCGCGCTACAGCAGATGTCGATCAATGTCGCAGCGGTGCTCGGCCCGATGATGGCGGCGATTCTGGTCGTCACGATGGGCCTCGATTCGGGCATTCTCTACCTGCTCGTGGCCTCGTTCTTCGTGATTGTCATTCCGCTCACGACACTGCTGCCGCAGGGCGCGCCGTCGGCCGAAAGCAAGGCGCGGCGCGGCTCCGTGCGCTCCGAGTTGACCGCCGGGTTCAGCTATCTGCGGGTGCGGCCGCAGCTGCGCGATCTGTGGCTCTTCTGGCTGTTGATCGTGGTCTGCGGTTTTGCGCTGCAGACGCTGCTGCCGGGCATCCTCGATCGCGAGTTTGGGCGCTCGCCCAACGAAGCGACGGTGCTCAATCTGGTCTTCGGGATTGCCGCACTGCCGGTCAACCTGGCGTTGGCCGGCATCGTGAGCGGGCGACTGGCCTGGCCTGCGTTGTTTGGCACCGGGGTGCTGTTGGCGCTGGGTACGGCCTTCGTCGGAGGCGCGCCGACCTACCTGCTGCTGCTGATCGCCGCCGCCGTCGCCGGCGCGGGGCGCTCCGGCGTGATGCTGGTCAACCAGGCGATTCTGATGAACAACACGCGCGGCGAGTATTTCGGGCGGGTGATGAGCTGGGTGCTGATCGCGTTCGGCTTACAGGCGCTGCTCGCTCCCGTTTGGGGAGTGGTGGCCGACGCAATCGGCGGGCGGCAGGCGCTCTACATCGTTGCGCTGGTGGTCGTGGCCGGTACGGCGCTGATGGTGCTCAGCTGGCTGCGCACCCGCCGGCTGCTGCCGGAAGAGGGCACCGGTGCCGCCGCCGTTGCCGCCATGGCGGCGGCGACCGCAGCAGTCGAGCCGCCGGAGGAGCCGCAGACCGCGCCGTCGCCGGCCTACAGCGCGCACTTCGCGGCGCGGCTTGCGCCGGTCGTGCTGATGGAGAAGCAGAAGCGCTAGTCGGCCTGGGCGAGCTCGCCGAGCAGGGCGCGCGTGCGGTTGATCGCCGGCTCCGGGTCGTCCTCCAGCACCACGATCGCCGCCAGCAGCTCGTCGACGCCGTAGTCGTCGTGCATCGAGCGCACGCGGTCGGCGATCTCGTCGTCGGAGCCGGAGATGATCAGCGCGTCGGCCATGCGATCGGTGAAGTCGCGCCCGGCCGCCTCGTCGTAGCCGGCGTCCTGCAGCATCTGCGAGTAGTAGGGCAGGCGCTGGTAGAAGCCGAACTGCCGCCGCGCGGCGGCGTAGATCGCGGCTTGGTCCTGGCTGGCGATGATCGGGGTGTGGACGACCATCTGCGGCTTGTCGCGCCCCGCCGCGTCGGCGCCGGCCTGCTGTGCGGGCGCGGCGACATCGCGGATGTAGGGCAGCGGGCACATCCAGGAGATGCCGCCGGCGGTGATTTCGCCGCTCAATCGGAAGGCCTTCTCGCGCAGCGCAGCGATCATCGTCTGCACCTGGGTGGGGCCGCCCGGCAGTTGGCCGCGGGCGGTGAGGATTTCGCCTTCAAAGTTGACTTGGCCCTCCTCAAGCAGGGCGCGGCAGATGGTGACGTATTCGCGCAGGTGGGAAAGCGGCTTCTCGAAGGGGATGCCCCAGGTGCCCTCGATGGCCGGCTTGTGCGAGGGGCCGAGGCCGAGCAGGAGGCGTCCGGGCGCGATCTGGTCGACGGATGCCGCGCCCTGCACCATCGAGATCGGGTGGCGCGGGTAGGTGGGGACGATCGAGGTGCCGAGGTCGATCCGCTCGGCGCCGCTGAGCGCCGCGCCGACGAAGACGGCGAAGGGGTCCGGCGCGGCCCCGCCGACGGTCAGCCAGGCGGTGTCGAGTCCGGCCTGGTCGGCGGCGACGATGCCGTCGATTAGCTGGGGCGCGCCCATCAGCTGAATGTTGTGCGATGCGATGTGCATCCCGATGCGCATGTTCTGCATAGTGCTGTCTCCCTCAGGTGTGCGGGTTGAGGAGGAGGATACCTGCCGCGGTCGCCGGTGAGGTTTGGGAGGTCGGACGGTGGTTCCCGCTCGAGGGCGAGAATGACGGAAAAAGGGGGTGGGAGTAACGGAGGAGGGGAGGGTTAGCGGTCGTCGGGGGGGCGGGCCCATTGGGGGCGGGTTTGGTCGGGTGGGGGGGCGAAGGAGGGGTCGTCCTGGGGGCGGGGTTGGGGTTCGGTAGGGGCGTCGTTTTGGCCGTTGGCGCCGGCGGCGAAGCGGGCGGCTTCTTCGCCCATTTCGGGGTGGGCGGCGACGGTGGCGGCGACGCGCTCTTCGACGGTGGGTGCGAAGTCGGCGCGGGCGGCGACTTCTTCCTGGACGTCGGCGGGGAGTTCGGCGGCGAAGCGGGAGCGTTCGTCGCGGACGGTGTAGCGGAAGAGTTCTTGTTCTTCGGGTTCGAGCAGGCGTCCGTCGCGCATTTCTTCGACGCGGGGGACGAGTTCCATGACGGTGCGGTCGTGGGTGGTGGTGATGATGGTGACGCCCTCATCGACGACGAGGTCGTGGAGCAGGGAGAAGATGCTGACGGCGGTGGTGGAGTCGAGTTCGCCGGTGGGTTCGTCGGCGAGGATTAGGGCGGGGGCGTTGGCGAGTGCGCGTGCGATGGCGACGCGCTGCTGCTCGCCGCCGGAGAGTTCGTAGGGGCGGTGGCGGGCGCGGCCGGCGAGGCCGACCTGTTCGAGCAATCGTTCGGCGCGGCGGCGGCGCTCGCGGATGCCGGCGCCGGCGATGCGCAGGGCGAGTTCGACGTTTTCGTAGGCGGAGAGCAGGGGCAGTAGGCCGAAGGACTGGAAGACGAAGCCGATGCGATGCCGGCGCAGTTGGGTGAGTTGGGATTCGTTGTAGCTGGTGATGTTTTCGCCGTCGACGAAGACTTCGCCGCCGGTGGGTTGGTCGAGTCCGGCGATCATGTTGAGCAGGGTGGTTTTGCCGGAGCCGGAGCGTCCGATGAGGGCGACGAATTCGCCCTGGCGGACCTGGAGTGAGGCGTCGCGGACGGCCCAGATGTCTTCGCTGCCGACGCGGAAGCGTCGGCTGACATCGCGCACGTCAACGACGAGGTCGGTGTTGGCGGTCATCGGGGGGGTGGTCCGTCTTCGCTTTGGACGGGGGTGATGACGATGCGGCCGTCGCGATGGTCGACGCGGGCGCGGCGGCCGAGGTCGACGGCTTCGAGCAGGGGTTTGGGGATTTGCAGGCGTCCGGCGCCGTCGACGACGGCGTATTCGTCGTGGACGACTTCGGCGATGTCGGTGCCTGGGTGCTCGATGCGTCGGACGGTTTCGGTGGCGATGGTGCCGTCGCGGATGGCGACGACGCGGTCGACGCGTGCGGCGATGGCGGGGTCGTGGGTGACGACGATGATGGTGAGTCCGAACTGGTTGGTGAGGTTGCGGAAGAGTTCGAAGATTTCTTCGGAGGTGTGGGTGTCGAGTTCGCCGGTGGGTTCGTCGGCGAGGAGGAGTGGGGGATCGTTGCTGAGGGCGACGCCGATGCTGACGCGCTGCTGCTCGCCGCCGGAGAGTTGGTCGGGTCGTTGGCGTCGTTTGTCGGTGAGGCCGACGGCTTCGAGCAGTTGGAGGGCGCGCTCGCGGGCGTGTTTGCGGGTGCGCCCGGCGAGGATCATGGGGACTTCGATGTTTTGTTGTGCGGAGAGGTAGGGGATGAGGTTGCGTCCGGTTTGCTGCCAGACGAAGCCGACTTCTTCGCGGCGGTAGTCGACGAGTGCTTCTTCGGTGAGGGCGAGCAGGTCGCGCTGGTTGACGAAGGCGGCGCCGGCGCTGGGGACATCGAGGCCGGCGAGGACGTTGAGCAGGGTGGATTTTCCGGAGCCGGAGGCGCCGACGATGGCGAGGACTTCGCCGCGGGCGACGCTGAGGTCGAGGCCGCGCAGGGCGACGACTTCGAGGTCGGCGATTTTGTAGATTTTGAACAGGTCGCGGCAGACGACGTGGTCGTCCTGGGCGAGTTGTTCGGGTCGCGGCGGTGGGGTGGCGGCATTGGTGGTCATGGCCGCACGCTCGTCCTTCCGGCGCTCGGGGCAGGCGCAGATCACCATACCGCGTCGGGGGCTGATGCGCCCGCTCAGAAGGGACCGGAGATGAAATTCCAGATGGCGTCGAGGGCGTCGAGGGCGGTGAAGTCGTCGAGCCATTTGCCGGTGTGGAGGACATATTCGTGGAAGATTTTGAGCACGGCGAGGATGATCAGCCAGCGGATTGCGGTGGGGCGGTCGAGCGGTTTGAGTTCGCCATCGGGGTTGCGTACGAAGCGTTTGGGCCAGTGTGGGCGGCTGGCGACGTAGAGGAACCAGAATTCAAAGACGTTGGGGAAGAAGATCAGGATTTCGCGTCCGGCGCCGGCGAGGAAGGCGATGAAGCCGACGAGGCGGTAGGCGAAGAGTGCGACGGCGATGCGCCGTTCGAGGCCGCTCCAGCGGAGGGCGACGAAGAGGAAGAGGAGGATGTAGACCTGATCGACCCATTTGTCCCACTCCTGGTAGTTGGGGATGCCTCCAAGGTCGATGAGTTGCCGCCAGAAGAGGTCTGAGAGGTCGATGAAGACGGCGAGTAGTCCGCCGAGGAAGGCCCAGCGGAGGACGGGGAGGGAGCCGGCGACGCGGATGAGTGCGATGACGAGGGCTTCCATGGGTGGAGGCTAGGCGGTGTGGGGTGTGAGATGGCGTAGAATTTGTGTGCAGGAGGAAGAGGTTGACGACGATGCCCGCAGCTGCGCCGCAATCCGCGCCTGCTTTTGAGGGGATTTACGACGTGCCGGAGACGGCACGCTATCTGCAGGCGGCGGCGAACGGTGAGCGGCTCTATCCGGTGCGCTCGCACACGTTGATTCGCTGGATTCGGCGAGGCGTTGCGACGCCTGAGTTGAGTGGGGTGGGAGGTCGTGAGCTGCTGATCGGCTTTGAGGATGTGATTTCGCTGCGGGTGATCGCTGCGCTGCGCGCGGCGGGGGTGAGTTGGCGGGAGATTGAGCGGAGTGGGGAGTGGCTCCGAACGGCGACTGGAGCGGCGCGACCGTTCGCCACAGCGTGGCTGTGGGCGGGACAGGGGGAGGTGTTTGCCGACTGGTGTGAGCGGCTGGTCTCCGCCAGCCGGCAGGGGCAGTTGGTGTTGGGGATGCTGCGCGAGTACCTGATCCCCATCCACGGGCTGACCTTTAGCCCTGAGACGCACGCTGCGACCTCTTGGGAGCCGGTTGAGCGGGTGATGCTGAAACCGACCATCCAGTTCGGCTCGCCGTGTGTGACAGGTACGCGGATCCCGACGCGAACGATCGCGGGGATGATTGAGGCGGGTGATCCGGCGGAGTGGGTGGCGTCGTCGTTCGATCTCTCGCTCGAAGAAGTGCAGGCGGCGTGTGACTGGGAAGCTCGGCTCGGATCCGGATAATCCGCTCTTCTTGCTTGACGAGTCGCTGACCCCGGCGGTTGCGGCGGCGCTGGCGTTGGTTGGATATCGCTTCGTGACCGTTGTCGCGGCATTCGGGCGCAACGCGGTGGAGGATCCTGAGATCATCGAGTGGTGCCGGACGCAGAACGCGGTGTGGGTGCATGCGGATGATCGGGCGCGCAAGCAGCATCGAGCGCTGCTGCTGCAGAGCGGAATCCTCACTGTCTGGGTCTACCGGAAGCGAGGGCGAATGACGGCCAGGGAGCAGTTGCGCGTTCTCGTGTACACGCTGCCGCAGCTGATCCGCGACTGGCGTGAGCGGCCCCACGTTCGCCATTACCGCGTTGCGGCCGTGAATGAGTATGCGAAGCCTGGGGTGCGCCAGGTTGAGTTGTGATGCGCGAGGGTAGAGGGTGGTGTGACGGGGGCTTGGAGGGCGGCACGGCGAGATGCCCGCGGCGAGCGCGGGTATGACGGGGGTAGCGGGCACGGGTATGACGGAAGTGGGGGCGGTGCCCACCCCGTCATTCCCGCGAACGCGGGAATCTCATGGCGGTGCCTGGGAGGTTGCGCGGGGGAGATTCCCGCTCGGGGGCGGGAATGACGGAAATAAGAAGGCAGGGGTGACGGAAATGGGGGCGGGGATGGCGAGAGGGGGTAGGTGTGGCGGATGGCGGGGCTTTGGAGGAGGGGCGGGGGGATTCCCGCTCGGGGGCGGGAATGACGGAAATAGGGTGGCGGGGGTGGCGGAAATGGGGGCGGGGGGATGACGGCGGGGTGGGGTGGATGTGACGGGGGGTGGGGTCAGTATTTGGAGACGTTGATTTCTTCGAAGTGGCCGGTGACCAGGAAGATGGCTCGCTCGCAGATGTTGGTGGCGCGGTCGCCGATGCGTTCGAGGTTGTGGGAGCACCAGAGGACGTGGGTGACGGCGTCGAAGTCGGCGGCGTCGCTGCCGAGGCGGGCGAGGCGCTCGATCAGGCGTCGGTGGAGGTCGGTGTAGAGGTCGTCAACGGCGTCGTCCTGGTCGCAGGTGCTGCGGGCGAGGGTTTCGTCGCGGTCGATGAAGGAGCGGGTGGCGTTGCGCAGCATTTCGCGGACGAGGTCGGACATGCGCCAGAGGTCGGGTTCGGTGGCGGCGATGGGATTTTCTTCGAGGAAGATGGCGATGCGTGCGATGCCTTCGGCGTGGTCGGCGATGCGTTCGAGGTTGGAGGCGATGGCGTTGAGTGAGATGAGTTCGCGGAGGTCGCCGGCGACGGGCTGCTGGAGGGCGATGAGGTTGAGGACGGTTTCTTCGATTTCGTAGCGCAGTTCGTTGATGGCGGCGTCGCCGTCACAGACGGCGCGGGCGAGCAGGAGGTCGCGGCGGAGGAGGGCTTGCATGGCGTCGATGATGCTGCGGTCGGCGCGGGCGTGGAGGAGGCGCAATCGGTCGATCGCTCCTTGTCGATCGTTGGCGTAGGCGGTGCGTGTCATGAGGGGGAATCCCGCCCAGGCGAGGCGGTGCGTGAAGCCGGATCAGCCGTACCTGCCCGTAATGTAGTCCTCTGTGCGTGGGTCCGTGGGGTTGGTGAAGATTTCGGTGGTGGGACCGAACTCGACGAGCCGGCCGGTGCGCTCCTCGCCGGCGAGCAGGAAGGCGGTGAAGTCGGAGACGCGGCCGGCCTGTTGCATGTTGTGGGTGACGACGACGATGGTGTAGTCCTCGGCGAGTTCGCGCATGAGGTCTTCGATTTTGAGGGTGGCGACGGGGTCGAGGGCGCTGGCGGGCTCGTCCATGAGGATGACTTCGGGCTGGACGGCGATGGCGCGTGCGATGCAGAGGCGCTGCTGTTGTCCGCCGGAGAGGGCGAGGCCGCTCTTGCCGAGATCGTCGCGCACTTCGTCCCACAGGGCGGCGCGGCGCAGGGCGTCCTCAACGAGGCGGTCCATGTCGCCGCTGTAGCCGTTGATGCGAGCGCCGAAGGCGACGTTTTCGTAGATGGACTTGGGGAAGGGGTTGGGCTTCTGGAAGACCATGCCGATGCGTCGGCGGACGTCGACGGCGTCGATTTTGGGGCTGAGCAGGTCGAGTTCGCCGAAGCGGATGTGGCCTTCGACGCGGGCGCTGGGGATCAGGTCGTTCATGCGGTTGAGGCAGCGCAGGAGGGTGCTCTTGCCGCAGCCGGAGGGGCCGATCAGGGCGGTGACGCGGTTGCGAGGGATTTGCAGGCTGATGCGGTCGACGGCCTGGAAAGCGCCGTAGAAGACTGAGACATTGTTCAGGGCGAGGGCGAGTTCAACGTCCTCGGGGAGTTCGTGCCGCACGGCGCTGCGGGTCGGGTCGAGATGGACGGCCTCGATCGTCTGGCCCGGCCTGGGGGCTTCGATGACTGCGCCGACGGCGTCGGAGGCGACCTGGGAGCGCTGGCTGGCTGCGTCGTCGAGCGCAGCGGGGGCGAGCGGTTGTTGCGACATGAGCGTTCCTTTCCGGCTCACTGCCCCGAGCGTCCTACGTGCGTGCAGGCTGCACCGAGAATTCTACTACCACTCGGTGCGGCTGCGGTGGCGCATGATGATTGCGGCGCTGTTCATGAGCAGCAGGATGAGCAGCAGGATGAGGATGGTTGAGGCGGCGACCTCGTGGAAGGCGGACTGGGGGCGGGTGACCCAGTTGAAAATTTGGATTGGCAGGACGGTGAAGTCGTCGGTGGGGGTGTCGGGCAGGAAGGCGATGAAGGTGAGCGCGCCCATGGCGATGAGTGGTGCGGTTTCGCCGATGGCGCGGGACATGGCGAGGATGTTGCCGGTGAGCATGCCGCCGAAGGCGTAGGGGAGGACGTGATGGCGGATGACTTGCCAGCGGGTGGCGCCGACGGCGTAGGCGGCTTCGCGCATTGAGGGTGGGACGGCGCGGAGGGATTCCTGGGCGCTGACGATGATGATCGGCATGACCAGGAGGGCCATGGTGAGCGCGCCGGCGAGGACGCTGCGATCGAATTCGAGGACGCGCACGAAGAGTTGGAGGCCGAGCAGTCCGTAGACGATGGAGGGGACGCCGGCGAGGTTGGCGATGTTGACCTGGATGAAGCGAGAGAACCAGTTGCGGCGTGCGTATTCTTCGAGATAGATGGCTGCGCCGATGCCGAGGGGGAAGGCGGCGGCGGCGGTGATGGTCATCATGTAGAGGGTGCCGACGAGGGCGGGGAAGATGCCGATTCGGTCGGGGGACTGTGAGGGTGGGGAGGAGAGGAAGCCGGGTTCGAGGAAGAGATAGAAGCCCCAGGCGGCGAGGATGACGGCGGGCCAGACGAGGGAGGGGCTGCGGAGACGGCGTGCGCCGCGCCAGGCGACGGCGAGCAGCCCGCCGGGGAGGAGCAGCCCGACGAGCACGATGCGGAAGGTTTGCCAGGCGGTGGCTTCGCTGAGCAGGTCGAAGATGTGGCCGCCGGTCTTGACGTAGTAGGCGTCCTCGAAGCCGACGTAGATGAGATGCCCGAAGATTGCGGCGGGCAGGGCGCTGAGGACGCAGAGGGCGGCGAAGGCGGGAGGGGCGAGTTCGCTTCGGCGGTGGGCGAGTCTGGGTAGGAGGAAGGGGGTCAAGACGGCGATTGGGAAGGCCCAGGCGAGCCAGCCCATGCCATCGGGCAGGGAGGCGGCGCTGGGCGGGGCGAAGGGGACGGAGCCGCCGTCGACGACGACTTCGATGACGAGCGCGCCGAGCAGGACGACGCCGACGCAGATGGCGATGAAGCAGCCGAGCAGGAAGGTGCTGGAGAAGAGGCGACGCAGGGCGAGCCTGGGTCGAAAGGCGGGCGCGGTGCCGCGGGTGGTGAAGCTCATGGTTGGTCCGGGCAATGGCGCGCGTGTTCCTCGGCGAGATAGATGCGGCTATCTGCGCCGGTGGTGATGGTGGGGTGGCGCGAGAAGGCGTTGGGGTTGAGTCGGAGGGAGTGATCGAAGGCGGCGCAGAGGGCGGGCGGGTAGCGCGTTTGGGATTGATCGGGGCCGCCAAGCTCGGCGTAGTGGGCGTCGATATCGGTCCAGGTGAGCGTCGGGGAGCCGATGTGTGCGGCGTAGACGCCGAGCGCGATGACGGCGGCGAAGAGGAGGCCGAAGGCGGCGAGGCGCAGGCGCTGCGCGTCGGCGAGGCGGAGCGGGGGGCTCATTCGTATTCCTCGCGGAAGCGGCGCACGACCCACTGGGCGAAGACGTTCATGGCGAGGGTCATGACGAAGAGGGTCATGGCGACGGCGAAGAGCACCTTGAATTCGACGCTGGTGGTGGGGGTGTCGCCGAGGCTGAGCTGGACGATCATGGCGGTCATGGTTTGGACGGCTTCGAGGGGGTCGACGAGGAACTGAGGATTGCCGCCGGCGGCGATGGTGACGATCATGGTCTCGCCGACGGCGCGGGAGGCGGCGAGGATGATGGAGGCGACAACGCCGGAGAAGGCGGCGGGGAGGACGACGCGGACGGCGGTTTCGAAGCGTGTTGCGCCGAGCGCGTAGGAGCCTTCGCGGAGGGAGCGGGGGACGGCGTTGAGGGCGTCTTCGCTGAGCGAGGAGACCATGGGGATGATCATGATGCCGAGCACGACGCCGGCGGCGAGGGCGTTGTAGATGCCGACGTCCTCGCCGAAGATGCTGCGGATGATGGGGCTGACGGTGAGCAGGGCGAAGTATCCGTAGACGACGGTGGGGACGCCGGCGAGGATTTCGAGGAGGGGCTTGAGCACGGCGCGGAGGCGGGGCGCGGCGTATTCGCTGAGGAAGATGGCGGCGAGCAGTCCGAGCGGGACGGCGACGGCGAGTGCCATGACGGCGATCAGCACGGTGCCCCAGACGAGGGCCCAGACGCCGAATTGCCCTTCGGCGAAGAGGGCGGACCACTCGGTGGAGCCGAAGAAGTCGCCGAAGGGGATGATGCGGAAGAATTCGATGGTCTCGAAGATCAGCACGAGGACGATGCCGACGGTGACGAAGGCGGAGAGGGTGGCGATGAGGAAGAGTGCGCCGTGGATGAAGCGCCCGGAGAGGGTTTCGCGGCCGGCGCCGGAGCGGCTGGGCTGGAGTTTGTCGCGCCAGAGTTCGGCGAGGAGACCGCTCAGGGTGTCGCGCGGTTGGGGGGCTTGGGCGGCCATGGGGCTGCTTTCGCTCGGTTGCGCGCAGCCGGGCGGCAACCGTGGGCACGCTATGGAGTGGGGGGGTTTGAGCGGTTAACAGGTGGTAAGCGGGGGGGTTATGGCGGCGGGGTGGGGCTTGGGAGGTGGGGCGTGGGGGATTCCCGCTCGGGGGCGGGAATGACGGAGATGGGGGGCGGGAATGACGGAGATGGGGGGCGGGAATGACGGGAAGGGGGGCGCGGGTGTGACGGGAAGGGGGTGGTGGCGGGAAGGGGGGTGGCTACTCGGCGCCGTAGATTGCGGCGAGGGTTTGGTTGGGGGCGGCGGTGGAGATCGGCGAGCCGGTGATGCGGTTCTGTGTGCGGGTGAGGACGGCGGTGTAGAGATCGGCGGGGAGCTGGACGTAGCCGACTTCGGGGGAGTCGACCAGGAAGACGCCGTCGGTGAGGTAGTACTCGACGAAGGCGGCGACTTCGGGGCGCTCGAGGGAGGCGACGCTGACGTAGATGAAGAGCGGGCGCGAGAGCGGGTTGTAGGAGCCGTTGTTGATCGTCTCGAGGCTCGGGGTGACCGCTGCGCCGGCGTCGTTGATGATCGGGACCGCCTTCAGGCGCTGCTGGTTGTTGGCGTAGTAGGAGAAGCCGAAGTAGCCGATGCCGCTGCGCTCGCCGCTGACGCCCTGGACGAGCACGTTGTCGTCCTCGGAGAAGGTGGTGTTGTCGGAGCGGTGGGCGCCGCTCTCGCCGTTGATGGTCTCGGTGAAGTAGTCGAAGGTGCCGGAGTCCGCGCCCGGGGCGAAGAGCGAGATTTCGACATCGGGGAAGTCGGCGCGCACGTCGGCCCAGGTTGTCGCGTAGTCGTCGGGGCGGAAGATGTGGTTGAGTTCGGCGACGGTCAGCTGGTCCACCCAGTCGTTGTCGGGGTGGACGGCGACGGTCAGGCCGTCGTAAGCGACGGGCAGTTCGATGAAGTCGATGCTGTTCTCGTCGCAGATCGCGACCTCTTTGTTTTTGATCGGACGGGAGGCGTCGGAGATGTCGGTTTCGCCGGCGCAGAAGCGCTTGAAGCCGCCGCCGGTGCCGGAGACGCCGACGGTGACGCGCACGTCGGGGTTGAGGATGCCGAACTCGGCGGCCATCGCTTCGGTGATCGGGAAGACGGTGCTGGAGCCATCGACCGAGATTTCGCCGGCGAGGATCATCTCCTCGGTCTGGTCGGCCTGCTGCTGCTGTTCGGTCTGGGCGACGGTTTGCTGCTGTTGGTCGTCGTCGCCACCGCCGCAAGCGACGGCGGCGGCGGCCAGCGCGAGCAGCAGGACGATCGGCAGCAGCCAGCGAACTCCAGGCTTTTTGGTGTGGGACACGACCCGGTCCTCTCTTGATTTCGCGCCCGTTGGCGGGCGTGAACTTTCCGACGGCGGGGGCAGCGTATGGAGGGTGCGGGAGAGCGGCGGTTAAGGCTGGGTTGGCGAGCAGTTAAGGAGCGGTTAGCGAATGTGGTTCTGTCGCGTTGGCGACAGGGACGGAGAAGGCGAAGGTGGAGCCGCGGCCGGGTTCGCTTTGGAGGGAGACGGCGCCGTGGTGGACTTCGGCGATGTGGCGGACGACGGCGAGGCCGAGGCCGGTGCTGCTGCGCATGGCGCGGGCGCGGTCGACGCGGTAGAAGCGCTGGAAGATGCGGCTCTGCTCGGCGGGTTCGACGCCGACGCCGGTGTCGCGCACGTGGAGCCAGAGCATGGGGTGCTCAGGTTGTTGGTCGAGCGCGGTGAAGACTTCGACGGTGCCGCCGTTGGGGGTGAATTTGACGGCGTTCTGGAGGAGGTTGAGCAAGGCGCGCTGGATCAGGTCGGGGTCGGCTTCGATCAGGGCGTCGTCGAAGCGGCAGCTGAGTTGGAGTCCCTGTCGCTCGGCCTGGGGTCGGATGCGTTCGACGGCGCGCCGGATGAGGGGGGCGACGGGGACGGTTTGCAGGTCGGGCTGTGAGAGGCCGGATTCGAGGCGTGCGAGGGCGAGCATTTCTTCGACGAGTTGGCTCATGCGCTCGGCTTCGAGCTGGATGATTTCGCGGAAGCGTCCGGCGTCCGAGGCGTCGCGGGCGCGTTCGAGCGTCTCGGCGGCGGCGGAGATGGTGGCGAGGGGGGTGCGCAGTTCGTGGGAGGCGTTGGTGAAGAAGTCGCGGCGTGCGGTTTCGGCTTCGTGCTGTTCGGTCATGTCGTGGAGAGCGATGACGACGCTCCAGACGCCGCCGCCGCCGAGTGGGGCGACGACGGCGCGGTAGCGGCGTTGGCCGTGCTGGATGTCGAGCGACTGTGGGGCGTCGTCGGTTGCGGCCGTCTGGACGGCGGCGTAGAGGTCGGGGTCGCCGACGACCTCGATCAGGGGTGAGCCGACGCGGGCGGGTGAGACGCTCTCGGCGGCGGCGAGCGAGTGGCGCGCGGCGGGATTGAGGTAGGCGATGCGGCCGTCGGCGTTGAGTGCGAGGACGGCGTCGCCGGCGGCGGAGAGGGCATGCTGGAATTGGGCGCGCTCGGACTGGCTTTGATCGAGCAGGTCGCGGGAGGTGCGGATGCTGTCGGAGGCGGCACGCAGGGCGCGGGCGAGGTCGGGGTCGGCGGGGGGATGCTGGGGCAGGTCGCCGGCGGCGGCGGCGCGGATCGCTTCGGCGAGGCGGCGACGACGGCGACGGGCGTCGAGCAGTGAGGCAACGAGGAGGAGCAGGCCAATGACGCCGAGGGCGATGCCGGCGGGGAGCGCCCAGCCGCCCTGTGCGGCGGCGAGGGTGGCGGCGATCCAGATGAGGAGGGCGAAGAGGGCGGTCCACAGCGAGGGCGTGCCCGCGGGGCGGGGGGTCATCGCTCGAACCGGTAGCCCGCCCCCCGCACGGTGATCAGATGCTTGGGCGGGCTGTCGGGGGATTCGATTTTGATCCGCAGCCAGCGCACGTGGACGTCGACGGTGCGGGTGCCGCCGGCGAAGCTGATGTCCCAGACGTCGTTGAGCAGCTGGTCGCGGGTGAAGGTGCGCCCGTGGCGCTGTGCGAGGTAGGCGAGCAGCTCGTATTCCTTGGGGCGGAGGGGGATCGGTTCTTCGCCGCGGCGCAGTTGTCGGCGGTTGAGGTCGAGGGTGAATTGATGGTCGGGGCCGCCGAATTCGATGGTGCGTTGGGCGGCGTCGGCGGGTTCGCGTCGCTTGCGGCGCAGGTGGGCGCGGACGCGGGCGAGCAGTTCGGCGACGCTGAAGGGCTTGGTGATGTAGTCGTCGGCGCCGAGGTCGAGGCCGCGCACGCGGTCGGCTTCGGAGGTGCGTGCGGTGAGCAGGAGGACGGGCACCTGGGATTCTTCGCGGATGCCGCGCAGGACGCCGACGCCGTCGAGTGCGGGGAGCATGAGGTCGAGCAGGACGAGGTCGGGCTGGATGGTGCGGGCGAGGGAGAGTCCTTCGATGCCGTCGCCGGCGGTGCGGACGCGGTAGCCCTCGCTTTCGAGGTTGTAGCGGAGGGTCTCGGCGAGGTGTTCTTCGTCTTCGACGACCAGGACGGTGCGCATCGCGGTCTCTCTCCAGTGACGAGGGCATGGTATCGCGCGCGGGGGGCGGCTGAGCGTGCGGCAATCAATTGTTAACCTGTGGGGCAGCGGGCGACAGTGGAGCTCGTGAGAGCAGCTTGTGAGAGGGGACGCCATGCGATTCGGGTTTTGGCCGGGCGCGGGGAATCCGTGGGCGGAGGTGCTGCATGTGAGTCGGCACGCGGAGCGGAGCGGCTGGGATCGGCTGTGGTTTGCGGATCATTTCATGCCGCCGGCGGAGCAGAGCGATGAGACGCAGCATGAGAGCTGGGCGACGCTGAGCGCGCTGGCGGCGCGGATTCCGCGGATTCAGCTGGGGCACATGGTGAGCGGCAACACGTACCGTCACCCGGCGGTGGCGGCGAAGATGGCGGCGCAGATCGATGTGATTTCGGGCGGGCGCTTCATTATGGGGCTGGGTGCGGGCTGGCAGGAGCGGGAGCACACGGCCTACGGGATTCCGCTGGGGACGGTGCGGGAGCGGCTGGATCGGCTGGAGGAGGCGTGCCGGGTGGTGACGGATTTGTTCCGCTACCAGAAGAGCAATTTCGAGGGGGCGTATTACCAGTTGGTGGACGCGCCGCTGGAGCCGAAGCCGATTCAGACGCCGTTGCCGCTGATGATCGGCGGGGGCGGGGAGCGGCGGACGCTGCGGATTGTGGCGGAGTACGCGAACGAGTGGAATGTGTGGGGGACGCCGGAGACGCTGGCGCAGAAGGGCGGGGTGCTGGAGGAGCACTGTCGGGCGGTGGGTCGGGATGCAGCGGAGATTCAGCGCTCGGCTTGCACGCTGCTGCTCTACACGGAGGATGCGGAGCGTTTGGGGCGGGCGCGGGGGGCGGGGCGTCCGGTGCTGGGCGGCTCGCGGGATGAGGTGCTGCGCACGGTGCAGGAGTATGTGGATGCGGGGGTGGACGAGCTGATCATTCCGGACTTCACGCTGGGCGCGAACGCCTTTGAGCGGACGGAGCAGATGGATCGGTTTATTGAGGAGATCGCGCCGGAGTTTCGGCAGTAATGGCGGCGCGGGATCCGTTCGGGGAGCAGCGGGCGCGGCTGCTGGCGGAGGGGGCGTCGTTGCCGTGGGCGGCGATTTGGCAGCGTTTGGCGGCGACGCGGGGGGCGCTGGTGGGAGCGGCGCTGGATGTGAGCGAGGCGCAGGCGGTGTGGCGTCCGCCGCAGGGAGAGGGGGAGGAGGCCTGGTCGATCGCGGAGGTGATGCGGCATTTGATTACGGGCACGGGCAACGTGACGGCGATTATCGAGGCGACGGCGCATGGGCGCAGGGAGATTAAGGACCCGCCGGGGACGATCTCGGTCGGGGAAGCGTCGATTGGGGAGTTGCGGGCGCAGCTGGTGGAGGTGTCGGAGCGGTTGTTGTCGGTGGGTTTGCGGATTCCGTCTGCGCCGAATAATGAGATTACGGTGGAGCATGCGTTTTTCGGGCCGCTGCCGTGCCGTTCGTGGGTGTTGTTTCAGTGCGTGCATGATGGTCTGCACATTGCGCAGATCGAGGCGCTGAAGGGGTCGGCGGGGTATCCGGATTAGGGGTCGGCGGCCTGACGAGGGGTGACCGGTCCGTGGGCTTAGTCGAAGTCCGACCAGGGTTGGCCGGAGGGGTGCTGCTCGACGATCGAGAGGATGATTGGATGGATGGTGTGGTGGGCGGGCTGGGAGCTGTCCCAGACTTCGAGTGTGACGGCTTGTAGGCCGACGGTATCGGCGCAGGCGACGGTTGCGTTTCCGTTGCCGACGTCGGGGTTGTGCCAGTAATCGAATTCCACGTCTATGCCGTTGAGCGTCGCGCGGTACGGCCCGGTGCCGTTGCTGACTTGCCAGCGGATGTGCCGCGAGCCGCCAGGTTTGCAGTAGAAGGTGGTGCTCGACCAGGATCCGTATGCGACAACGAGTACGCCGTCGCCCAGCTCGGGCGGGGTAAGGTGCCTGACGGTGGTCTCTGCGCTTGCGGGCGACGGGCCGTGTTCATGCACTTCCAGCACCTGCGCATGCGAGCCCCAGGTTGTCGGGCAGCGCGCCGATGTTGTGTTGTGTTTCTGCGCGTCCCATGCTTCGTTGCCGACGCCCAAGGGCCACCAGTAGCCGCCGGAGACGCGCCGCTGCACGCGCGCGTAGCGCCACTCGCCCGGCTGGATTCTGCCGGTGCAGGTGACCGGATCGGCCCAGGCGGTGATCCGCAGCGGGGCGGGATTGAATACGCCGTCGGCGGGGAGTTGCGGGGGTTTGCCGATCGAGGCCGCCAGCTGGTCCAGTAGCCGCTCGACTTGCGCGGGCGTATCGACGTTGACTCCGGGATCGTCGGCGATACGCGCGGCGTTGACGTTGCGCCTAATCATGCTGCGCGTCACGTAACCGAACGCTACGCTGACGGCACCGTCCAGCGTCCACATTGACCAGCTGCTCTGGCAGATCGGCATTCCCGAGTCGAGGCAGCCGGCGTGGGTGCATGTGCCTTCGCTGCACGACACCTCTTCACCACCGAGGACACGAACGTCGAAATCGAGGCCTTGGGGGATGGTCATGAGCAGCCCCTCCATGCGATGGGTCCAACCGCCGCGGAGGAGATCGCCGCCGAACCGGCCGGCTGCAATCGCGTAGGTGTTCACTACTGCCGAAGCGGCTGCGCCGGTTGCGTCGGTTGCGAGCGCCTGGGTCGCCATGAGCTGCGAATCGACGCCTGTTTGATCGGCTCTTTCCTGGCCGCAGGGGAGCGTGATGACGCCGCGGGCACCGTCCAGCGTCTGTTGGGCGAACAGGATGCGGTAGGGGGCGGCGCCGCCGCTTATCTCCCATTGCACTTCGATTGACTGCCTGTCGCTGCGGTACGGGCCCAAATGCGTCTCGCAGATTGCGGGGGCGAAGAGGGTGATGCTGAGGTCGCCGGCGGTGGATGTGCTTGCGCCCTGCGGTATCAGAGAGGTTGGGCGCGGTCGGCCGATTGAGGCGACCAGTCGATCCAGCGCGGCGTTGGCGGCTGCGATCCGATCTTCGGCTAACGCTTGATCGCCGCTTTCGAGCCATACGCGGCGGGCGCGCTCGTTGCCGTTCCAGCGGCTTAACGCCATTGAGTAGAGGACGGTCGTCAGATCGTCGCAGGCGCAGCCGGACAGGATGAAGTAGTCGCCGCACTCGGCGGTGTCGGTGGTGCAATCGTCGGAGATGTAGTCGCTGACGCTTGCGCCGAACTCGTCGGGCATGGTGAGGAGCAGGCCATGTACGCGATAGGTGTGGCCGGGCGCGAGCCTGATTTCGTCGGCGTCCTGGCGGACGACTCGTACGGCGTAGACGTACTGGACTGCGGACGCCGCCTCGCCTGCGGCGTCGGTGGCGTGGGCGAGGATGGTCATGAGTCCGGAATCGACGCCCTCGTCCTCGCTCTGTTCGTCTGCCCAGACGCCGCAGATGAGGTTGGCGACGCCTGCCGCGCCTTCGTAACGCTCGCCGTTGACGAGGATGTTGTATGGGGCGTCGCCGCCGGTGGCTTGCCATTGGAGATCGAGCGAGGGTGTTACGGCGCGGCCGTCGAAGTCTGCTTCGCAGGTCGGGGGTGCGGTCAGGGTGATGGTGAGCGGCGCGTCCGCGTGGGCGACGCTCCAGGCGAGCGCGAGGGCGAGGGCGCAGCAGAGGGCGATGATTGCGGCGCGGTTCATGGCGTGGTTCTTTCGGGGTGCGCATTGACGGCGTAGACCACGGCAGACCAGAGGGGCTGGGGCGACGCTGCGTTGGCGGGGCGGACGGTGATCAGGTGGGTACCGGCGATGGCGGCGCAGCGCAGCTGGAACGTCTTGCTTGCGCTCACGGTTGTTTCGACGCCGTCGAGGGCGACTATGAATTGTGTGTCGGCGGCGGCGCCGGATGCGTTCCAGTTGAGCTCGAAGGGTTGGCCGACGACGCAGCGGGGATCGTCGGGGGGACGCAGCCAGCCGAAGCCGCGGGGGTCGGCGATGATGTTGATGGTGTGCGATTGGGTGATGGCGCGCGGGTTGGGGCCGTTCTCGGAGAGACGCAGCTGCACCTGGCGTATAGCCGGCTCGTCGCCGCAGGAGATGTGGGAGAAGTTGCTGCCGAAGCCTGGCGGCATACCGTCGACCTCGACTTGCAGCGGCCACCAGCGGCCGCCGGCGACGGTGCGGTGGAGGGAAACGAAGTTGTTTCTTTCACACATCGGAGGGTCGGTGAAGACGGTGAGCCGGAGCGGTCCGGAGGCGTCGACGAAGTCGGGGGGCAGCTGGGGCGGCGCTCCGATTGAGGCGAGCAGTTCGTCGAACTTTGCGGCGAGCGCGGGGGGCGCGTCGGCGGCGATGGTGCGGCTGTATTCGCGGCCGCTGTGGTTGCCGTAGGCGATCGAGGCGAGATCGGCGTTGATGCTGATGCTGAGTACCGTGCCTGGTTCGCAGTTGGAGCTCTCGGTCGGCCAGGGGTCTGTGCAGAAGTCGCGTTCGCTGCGGTCTACGGCGGCCTCGACACCGTGGGGAATGGTGATCAATCCCCAGGGACCGCGGTAGGTGGCTCCGGGGGTCAGGTTGATCAGCCGCCAGCTGTAGCGCGGCTGGATTATGTAGAGGTCGGCTCGGGCGGAGGCGGTGTCGCCATTTGCGCCGACTGCCGTCGCCTGCACGCGGCGGCGGCCGGAATCCTGGGGCTTGCCCAATGCGGGGGCGCAGTTGAGGTCGGCGACGCCGCGTTGGCCGAGGTAGCGGGTACCTTCGATCGTGACTTGATACGGCGCTCGTCCGCCGGAAACGGTCCAGGCGACGGGGACGTTTGTACCGACGCTGTTGCAGATCGCGGGCATTTCCAGGGTGAGGCTCATGCGCCCGCCGGCGGGGCCGCCGGGCCGGGCGTCGGTGTAGCCGTGGTTTGGCGGTTGGCCGATTGAGGCGAGCAATTCGTCGTATCTGTCGTTGATCTGTTGGAACCGATGTGGGATCTCAATGTCGTCGCCGGGGCGGATGTTGTTGAGGTGGATGCCTCGGCTTGCGTCGTGAAAGGAGCGTGAGTGTTCTGTGCGGCTCCAGCGGTAGATGGAGATGTCCGTCGCGCCGCTGTCGAGGCGAAAGCGGTCGCGGCAGGTTTCGTCGCGGGTTGGGCAATTTTGAGAGAGATATGCGTCGAGTCGCAGCGCCAGGCCGCGGGGCATGGTGAGGAGCAGTCCGTGGATTCTGTAGGTTTCGCCGCCGCGCAGCAGCGGCGGGATGCGGCCTTTGGAATGGATTATGCGAATGGCGTAGAGGTCGTGCAGCGCGGCGGCGGAGCGGCCGGCGGCGTCGGTGACGGCGGCCTGCACGGTGGTGATGCCGGAGGTGACTCTGGGGGTGCCGTCTTGGTCGCGCAGCTTGCCGCAGGGGATCTCGACTTGGCCGCTTGGCTGATTGAAGAGCTCGCCGTTGATCAGGATTTCGTAGGGCGGGGCACCGCCGTTGACGGTCCAGGTGATCGGCACGGTGTCGATCTCGGTGTCAGAGAAGAAGTAGTCGCGGTCCGTCTCGCAGACGGTGGGGCCGCTGAGGGTGATGGTGGGAGGTCCGCCTTGGGCGCGGGCGGCGGGGAGGAGGCCGGAGGCCAGAGCGGCGCTCAGTGCGATCAGCGTCCAGAGCGCCCAACGGTGCATGTGCGCTCCCGTCTGCTGGGATGCTAGTCGAACGGGCGCAGGCGGGTGGCGAGCGCGCGCGGCCAGGGCTTCATTCGGAGCTCCGAACGATGGTGGGCGGCTGGCCGAAGGATTCGATTAGATCGTCGAACGCTTGATCTGCAGCGAGCACATCCGTGGCCGCGGCGATCGCCTCTTGTCCCGGTGCGCTGATTGGAAACTGACGCTCTATCTCTGCAAATTCAGGAAGCCAGAATCCGATCGTTGCCGTACTTCCCACGATCCCGACGATCGCGACCGTCCCTGATCTGCTCCATTCTCCGCCGCTGATCTCCTCCATTGCACCGATCCCCATGTCCACTCCTTGTGGAATGGTCCACAAGGTCCCATTGATACGATAGGTCTCCCCACCACGTAGGATTCGCAGGCCGATACCTGCGTTGAGGATCACATACACATCCGCTGTTGCCTCCGCCGTTGCGCCCGAACCGTCCGTTGTCGTGGCGGTGATCGTCTTCAGCCCCGAGTCGACCATCGGTTTGTCTCCGTCGGCGTGAGGCCAACCCCGTTTCGGGTGGTCAGCGATCGGTTCGCGCCACAGCGCGCAACTCACCTCGGTTGCACCGCTCGCGCCTGTGTAGCTCTCTTCAGCGATGCTCACGCTGTACTTGCCGTCGCCGCCGCTCGCGGTCCAGACCACCTCCACCGCCCCTTTGACGCCCAAGTCCCGGTGATGCGTGATCTCGCAAATTTCCGGCGCGCTCAAGGTCAGCGTCAGCGGTTCGGCTGTCGATTCGCCAGCCTCTCGCGCGACCTGCGGCGGCGGTTCGGCGGGGCGCTCCTGCGCGACTGGCGCGCTTGCTTCGATGCGCTGGTCTACCTGCGTTTCGCGGCCGGTGAAGTAGACGATGGCGGCGACTGCGGCTGCGACTAGCAGGAACAGCGCGGCGTGCTTGGGCTTGAGCTGTTTGGCTTGGCTGAGGATGCGCTGCATGCCGTCAACGTAGCCGATCCGAAGCGCCCAACATGCCGAAGCCGAGACCAACTCCCACTAGTAGCGCCGCCAGGAGCAACTTCATGGCGAGCTGCTCGAAAAAGTCGGAGGTCGACCGATCAACTCGGTAAGCTCATCTACTTTTGCATTCAGGTCGAGCCCGGCGTTGGCGCCTGTGGCGCTGGTAGGTGGGATGTCGCGTCCTAGAACTCGCAGGCCGGAGGGCCAGATCTCAATGAACACCCAAGCGTCGTGGTTGGCGATGTTGAGATCGAAACTCAGGCCGCCGCCCCCGTCTGTCGAGACGAACCCGCCGATTTCCACATCAATCCCCTCAGGGATGGTCATCAGGTCCCCGAACAGTCGGTATGTTTTACCGCCTTCCATGATGTCTCCGCTGCCGCCCACCTCCAGAATCACGTAGAGGTTGACTGACGCTTCGGCTGTGCCGCCGGTGCTGTCCGTCACGGTGGCGCGGATTGTCTTGAGCCCCGAATCGACCTCTGGTTCTTCCGAAAAGTAGCGTCCGGAAGCTGCGATGTCTGAGCCGCCGTCACTCATGTCAAGCAGACTGCCTCTGGTGGGCACCGCCAGGCCGTGAGTGAGCGCGCAGCTGACGATGCCTGCGCCGCTCGCGCCGCGGAACGCGCCTGTGCCGTCCCGCGTTTCGCCGTCGATCGTCAGTGTGTACGGGGGTGCGCCGCCACTCGCCGTCCAGGTGACCTCAGCTTCGCCGGGTACGTACCAGCCGATCGAGTAATGCTCACTGCGCCCTGCGGCGTCGACGCGGACGCCGAAGTCTTCCCCGCCGGACTCCGTCTCGCAGGTCTGCGGCGCGCTGAGCGTCAGGGTCAGCGGTTCGCTCTGGCCGGCGGTGGGCGCGTTGCCGCCGAGGCTGCCGCCGCAGAAGACGACGATCACGGCGGTCAGCATGGTCGCGCTGACGAACCATGCTGACGGTTGCGCCTCAAGCCGCCGCACCCATTCGCGCATGGCGCTCCCCCGCTTCCGCTCTGCGCTCACAAGATGCGCGTGCGGGTAGTGTGGCGGATTTGCAGCGGGGGGGTGTGGGGGGTTAGCGGTTGCGGGGGGCTTGGGAGTAGTCGCCGAAGGGGCCGTCGCGCCAGGCGAGAGCGCCTTTGAGGCCTTCGTCGCGCATGCGGCGGGACCATTCGTAGTGCTGGGAGGTGAAGGTGCCGACGGCGTCGAGGTCGGTGGAGGAGCGGAGGGAGGAGTAGATGCCCATGTTTTCGTAGAAGCGGTTGATGTGGACTTTGAGTTGGGCGAGGTGGTCGGCGGGGAGGTTGGCGACGCGCTCGGCGAGGGCGAGGGTGCGCTCTTCGAGTTCATCTTTGGGGACGGCGTAGTTGATCAGGTTGAGTTCGGCGGCCTGGGTGGCGCGGATGGGGTCGCCGGTGTAGAAGAGTTCTTTGGCTTTGCGCATGTTGGTGAGGAGGGGGAGGATGGCGGAGGTGCGGCTGCCGGCGAAGCGGAGGCCGGGGTGCCCGATTTGGGTGTCCTCGGCGGCGACGACGAGGTCGGCCATCATGGAGAGTTCGAAGCCGCCGGCGATGGCGTAGCCGTGCAGTTGGGCGATGGTGACCTTCTGCATGTTCCAGAAGTAGAGCCAGATGTCGGTGACGCGGGCCATGCCGCCGCGGATGCCCATGATGAGGCGGTTGCCGTCGTCGTCGGAGGTGCGGAAGGCGCGGTGGACGGCGTCGGCGCCGTAGCCGCCGGCGGGGGTGAGGTCGTAGCCGGCGGAGAAGGTGCGGCCGGCGCCTTTGACGATGAGGACGCGGACGTCGTCGTCGGTCTCGAAGTATTCGAGGGCGTCGCGGAAGTCGTAGATGAGTTCCTGGGAGAGGGCGTTCATTTTTTCGGGGCGGTTGAGGGTGACGACGCCGATGCGGTCGTCTGTGCCGGTGCGCTCGAGCAGGATGTTTTCGAAGGTGGGCAGGGCCATGGGGGGTTCCTCCAGTGAGACGGGCTTCGGCTGCGCAGCTTACCTGCTCGGGGACGGTGAGCGAGCTGCTTGGGCGGTGGAGCTGGTGGGCGACAGGGCGGGGCGCGATTTGCTACCTTGTGCGGATAGTGACGCGGGCGTGCCGCGCCCTGACTGAGGAGACCGCAGATGGTGACCGAACAGATGCTTTCCGAGATGCAGCTGGAGCCGGAGGTTCCGGAGCTTGACCTGTCGTGGCTGAATTTGGACACGGAGTGGGGAGTGCAATCGGCGCCGGGCCGCAAGGGGCTGACGCTGCAGCAGATCAACGACACGATTTACGGGGAGATTCCGGCGATGGCGGCGGATCACACGGCGCGTCCGCGGGGTGCGGCGGCGGCGAGCCAGTCGCCGCGGATGGGCTACGTGATCGGGGAGGCGACGGAGACGTTTTCGGACTCGGCGGCGCTGCTCTACGACGAGGCGGTTTCGCGGCAGTGGTCGTCGGCGACGGACATTCCGTGGGACACGCTGGACGAGTTGCCGGAGGACATTGAGCGGGCGATGGCGCAGCTCTGCACGTCGCTGACGGAGGTGGAGTTCATCGCGGGGGATGTGCCGGGCAAGTGGCTGCCGCGGATTGCGGCGGATCACTACGAGTCGGGGCTGTTCCTGATGTCGCAGGTGATGGATGAGGCGCGTCACACGGATGTGTTCCGCAAGCGGGCGCTGGCGAACGGCGGGGGTCTGCTGCTGCAGGGCGGCGGGGGTGGTCTGCGGCAGATTTTGGAGGCGGAGGATTTCACGCAGATGTCCTCGATGCTGCACATTCTGGGCGAGGGCTTTGTGCAATCGCTGTTCCGTCTGGGCGAGTTGATCGCGCACAACGAGGCGGAGAAGCGGATTTTCCGTCTGGCGGCGCAGGATGAGTCGCGGCATGTGGCGTTCGGGGTGACGCACCTGAAGTACACGCTGGAGAACGACCCGGACAAGGCGGAGGAGGTGCACTGGACGCTGGACATGTTCGAGAACACGCTGGTGGACCCGGATCAGGCGAATCCGGGTCTGGCGGGGGCGCTGGTCTACCTGCTGGGCGACGGGGATGTGGACGAGGGGTGGCGGCTGTTCTGGCATGTGCGGCGCAAGCAGGTGCTGGAGTATCTGCACCGTCTGGATGTGGCCGGCCTGAGCGGGCGGCAGGAGACGGGGCGACTGCACCCGGCGCTGGCCGCGGCGATTGAGGAGAACTAGCCGTCCGATGAGCGACGCAGTCAACAGCGGGGACGTGATCGCATCGGCGCGGGAGCGTCTGGAGCAGTCGGGCTTGCCCTCGGAGTGGCTGGACATCCCGGTGCATTGGGGGGTGAAGGCGAAGGAGCAGGCCGACCCGGCGACGGGCGGCCTGCGCTTCTCGCTGCTCAACGTTGATGTGTATGGGGAGGTGCCGGAGTTCTGGGAGAACAACACGGAGATTCCGCGCGGGGCGATTCCGGATACGCGCACGGAGCAGATGGGGTACTCGATCTTCAACAAGTCGGAGGTCTGGTCGGATCTCTGCGCGGATCTGTATGAGGATGCGATTCAGGATCGCTGGAACTCCTCGACGGATGTGCCGTGGGAGTCGCTGACGCCGCTGAACGGTGATGTGGAGCGTGCGATCTGCCAGGTTGCGACGCTGCTTTCGGAGTACGGCTGGGCGAAGGCGCAGACGGCCGGGCGCTGGTTGCAGGAGATTTCGTACGGCTTCATCGAGGTGAAGCTGTTCCTGGGCACGGTGGTGTTTGATTCGGCGCGGCTCTACGAGGTGTGGCGGAAGCGGGCGCTGGCCAACGGGGGCGGTCTGGGGCGGGGCGGGCGCAACTGGAAGATGCTGCCGATTGTGCAGTCGTACACCTTCTCGGAGTTCGTGGTGGCTTCGATCATGCATGATTCGATGCTGCTGGCGTTGCTGCGGGAGGGCGAGGGTCTGTCGCAGAACGAGGCGGAGCGGGAGATTTTCCGGCGCTGCGCGCAGGACATCGAGCGGCACCTGAGGTATTGGGTGGATCACATGCGCTACCTGATGCTGAAGGAGCCGGTGCGGCGGGAGGAGATGCACCGCTACCTGAATAAGGCGGAGTGGTATCTGGCGCAGGATCAGGATGACACGCTGTATTCGGCGTTGGCGGTGATTCTGGCGGAGGGTCGGGAGCAGGCGGAGGAGGCGATGGTGGATGTGGCGGCGCTGCGCAAGGCGCAGGTGGAGCTGTATCTGGAGCAGCTGGAGCAGTGCCACTTGCGCGATCGTCGGGGGCGGCTGAGCGATGCGCTGCGTCGCTGGGCGGCGATTCCGTTGGCGGAGCCGGAGGAGAAGATCCCGGTTTAGGGATCAAACTGGCAGCGCGCGCGACAGTTCCGCTCCTTGCTTTTTTCGTCATTCCCGCCTTGAGCGGGAATCTTGCGGCGGGGCTTTGGAGGTTGCGCGGGGGGGATTCCCGCGTTCGCGGGAATGACGAGATGGGGCGGGAATGACGGGGTGCTGGGCGCGGGTGTGGTGGAGTGGTGGACGCGGGTGGTGGTGGGGTGGGTGCGGGTGTGGCGGGGTGGTGGGTGCGATTAGGCGAGGCAGCGGAGGGGTTGGCCGCCGTTGTAGTCGAGCATTTGGGCGAAGGCGGTTGCGGTGTCGATGTTGGCGCCGCGGGGTTCGTTGCGCAGTTCGCTGTAGGCGCGGTGGAGGTTGCCGACGATGCGTTCGCTATCGGTCCATTCGGCGAAGCGGCCGAGGTCTAGGTCGCGGGCGACTTCAAGCGGGGTTGCGCCAGCTTCGGCGCCGGCCTGGGCGGCCTGCTGGACGAAGCGGAGGTAGTCGGCGACGTCGTCGAGCACTTCGGGGCCGGCGACGGGGCCGTGGCCGGGGATGATGGTCTCCGCGCCGAGCGCGCGGACGCGCTCGAGCGCGTCGAGCCAGCCGGCGACGGAGCCCATCAGGGCGAAGGGGGTGCCTTTGTGGAAGACGATGTCGCCGGCGATCACGACTTTGCGCTCGGGCAGCCAGACGATGACATCGGTGTTGGTGTGGGCGGGGGAGACGTAGATCAGCTGGAGTTCGAGCCGGCCGGCGTAGAGCGAGAGGCGCTCTTCGAAGGTGAGTGAGGGGGCGACGACTTCGACATCGCCCCAGTCGACGGAGGGGAACATCTGGCGGGCGCGGGCGGGCAGTTCGGGGGCGTCGTGGAGGATTTCGGCGCGGCAGTTGGCGTGGCCGACGATGACGGCGTCTTCGCTGAAGAGATAGTTGCCGAAGGTGTGGTCGAGGTGGGCGTGGGTGTTGACGAGGGTGCGCACGGGCTGCTCGGAGATGTGCGCGATTGCCTCCTGGAAGAGGCGGGTGCGGCGCTCGGTGGCGCAGGCGTCGATGGCGATCACCTGGTCGGCGGCGGCGACGAAGGCGGGGTTGTTGAGGCACCAGGAGCCGTCGTGCTGGATGTAGGCGAAGATGCCGTCGGAGACTTCGACGATTTCGGGGGCGGGGAGCTGCGCGTCGGCGGGGATTTGTTCGGTGCTCACTGGGGGGCTCCTGCTGATGCGGCCTGGAGGAAATCGTAGTCGTCCATGATTCGCGCGTAGCGGGCTTCGACCTGCTCGCGCGTTTCGGGGTGGGTGAGCACGAGTCGTCGGCCGGCCTTGATGCCGCGCACGGCGATGCGCCCGGCTTCTTCGGGGTCCATGCCGCTGGAGAGGCCGGAGCCGGCCTGGCCGAAGGCGAGGTCGTCGTTGGGGCCGCCGTAGTCGTCGGGGCGGTTGCGTCCGGCGACGCCGATTTGGGTGCGCACGCCGCCGGGGCAGAGTGCGGAGACGCCGATGCCCTGGGTGGCGAGTTCGTCGTGCAGCACTTCGGCGTAGGCGAGGACGGCGTGCTTGCTGGCGCTGTAGACGCCGATGGGGACGGCTTCATTGGGTCGGAGGCCGGCGACGGAGGCGGTGATCAGGATGTGTGCGTCGGGGGCCTGGCGGCGCAGGGCGGGCAGGCAGGCGCGGACGCCGCGGACGACGCCGAAGAGGTTGACGCCGAAGGTCCACTGCCAATCGGCCTCGGTGGCTTCGCTGACGGGTTCGGCGCTGAGCACACCGGCGTTGAGGCAGATGATGTGGAGTGCGCCGAATTCGGCCTCGACGCGCTCGGCGAGGGCGCGCTGGGCGGCTTCGTCGGTCACGTCGAGTTGGGCGGCGAGGGCGCGCACCTCGAGCGCTTCGACTTCGCGGGCGGCTGCCGCCGCCGTGCCTTCTTCGATGTCGGCCAGGGCGACGTTTGCGCCCTCGCGGGCGAGCGCGAGGGCGATGCCGCGTCCGATGCCGCTGCCTGCGCCGGTCACGAGTGCGGTTTTGCCGTTCAGGTCGTCCATTGCGGCCTCCTTTCGACTGTGCGCTGTGGTTGCCAGGCGCATTGTAGGTATCCTCGCGCGCAGTGGCTGATTTGACCGACGCAGACGCGCCGCGGGCGCTCGAGGGGTTCCGCGTCCTGGAGGACGGGGGCGGGATTGCGGCGGGCTACGCGGGGAAGCTGCTGGCGGATCTGGGCGCGGACGTGATCAAGGTGGAGCCGCCGGGCGGGGGCGATTCGGTGCGGCGGCGGGGGCCGTTCCCGGGGGACCGGCCGGACCGCGAGCTGGGTGGGCTGCATCTGTTTCTCGATACCAACAAGCGCAGCGTTTCGCTCGATGTGCAGACGGCTGCCGGGCGGCGGCTGTTCAGGCGGCTGGCGGCGTCGTGCGAGGCGGTGATCACGACGCGGCCGATTGTGGAGCAGCGGGAGCTTGGCCTGAGTTGGGACGAGCTCGCGGCGGGCAACGCGAAGCTGGTGGTGGTTTCGATTACGACGTTCGGGATTGGGACGCAGCGGCAGGATTGGCAGGCGTCGTCGCTGACGACCTCGATGGCGTCGGGCATTTCGTATCGGATCGGCGATCCGGATCAGGCGCCGCTGGGGTTGCCGTACGATGCGCCGCTCTACCAGGGCGGGATTCACGGGGCGATTGCGGCGCTGCTGGGGCGGCGGACGGCGCGCGCGGAGGGCGGGCAGCATATCTGGCTCTCGATTGTCGATATCGTGGGTTCGGTGATGGCTGGGGCGGGGGTGTCGGCGTACGTGTTTACGGGGCAGTCTCGCGGGCGGGCGGGGGTGCGGATGAATGCGTTTTATCCGTGGCAGGTGACGCCGGTGAAGGATGGGTATTTCGAGGTGATCACGATGGTCGACGATCAGTGGAACCGCTTCCTCGACCTGCTCGGTGATCCGGAATGGCGCAACGACGAGCGGTTGGAAAGCCGCTGGCTGGCGTTTCAGTACGCGGATGAGCTCGATGCGCTGTGGCATCCGTGGATGCGCGAGCGCACGAAGGCGGAGTTGTGGGAGCAGTTCAGCGAGAATCGTATTTCGTTTCAGCCGGTGCATACGATTGGGGAGGTGGCGGAGTCGGAGCATTTGCGGGCGCGGGAGTTTTGGGCGGGGGTGGAGCATCCACGTGGAGGTGAGGCGATTCGGCTGCCGGGGGCGCCGTACAAGCTGTCGGCGACGCCGTGGGGGATTCGGCGTCCACCGCCGCTATTAGGGGAGCACACGGGGGAGGTGTTGGGGGAGGCGGGGCGGCTGCGGCGGGCTGGGATTGGGTGAAGCTCTCGTCGCCGGTTCACGTCAGATAGCGAGCAACGCTCGATTTCACGCCGCGCGTTGCAACGCTAAGTTCACAGGAGAAACGGGGCGAATGTTGGAGGTGCGGACATGGGACAGGGTCGCGGTCAGCTCAGTCATGAGGAGCGGCGGCGGATTGCCGGACTACAAGGCGAGGGCTGCTCGGCGCGGCAGATCGCAGCGGCTCTGGCTCGCTCGCCGTCGACGATCGCGGCGGAGCTGAAGCGCAACGCGGGGGCGGACGGTCGCTACGACGCGGACGAAGCGCAGGCCCAGGCGCAGCGCCGCGCGCGGCAACGGCGCGGCTCGCGGCTGGAGCACGACGACGCGCTGCGCGAGCGGGTGCTGGGCATGCTCGCGCGGGGGCTCTCGCCGGAGCAGGTGGCGGGCCGGCTGAACCGCGAGGCGGGCCGCACGGTGATCTCGTATGAGACGATCTACCGCTTCATCTACGACCAGATGGCGCGCACCAAGGACTACCGCTGGGCGCGGCTGCTGCCGCGCGGGCGGACCCGTCGGCGGCGTCGCGGTTCGCGCCGCGGGGGCGGCTCGGTCGACTTCATTCACCTGCGCCGGCCGCTCTCGGAGCGTCCGGCGGAGGCCGAGCAGCGCAGCGCGCTCGGCCACTGGGAGGCGGACCTGATGCAGTTCGGGCGCGGCGGGCCCTCGCTGCTGGTGCTGCAGGAGCGGAGTACGCGGGCGCTGCTCGCGGCGGCGCTGCCGAGCAAGGCGGCGGAGCCTTTGATCCAGGCCTTGCGGCGCCTCTTGGCCTCGCTGCCGGCGGCGCTGCGGCGCAGCGTCAGCTTCGACAACGGCACGGAGTTCGTGCGCCACCACGAACTGCACGCGCTCGGCGTGGAGACCTTCTTCTGCGACCCGCACGCGCCCTGGCAGAAGGGCGGCGTGGAGAACGCGATCGGGCGGCTGCGCCGCGAGCTGCCGCGCACGACCCAGCTGACCGCGCTCTCCCGCCGCGCGCTCAACCGGCTGCTGCAGCGGTACAACAACACGCCGCGCAAGTGCCTCGACTACCAGAGCCCCGCTGAACTGCTCCGCGAGCAACTGTCCTGCTTGACGCTTGAACCCACCTTCCCGCTTGCGCGGGAATGACGGAAGTGGCGGTGGGAATGACGAGGAGAAGGCGGGGGGCTGATGGTTGTGGTTAGCTGGCCTTGTTCTCGTCGTCTGCGGACCGGGCGTAGTCGTCGTTGAAGCGGTTGCGGAGGAGACGGCGGTGGGGGGCTGGTTTGGTGGGTGGGGACTCGCCGGCGGCGGAGGCGGCGATTTGGTGGAGTTCTTGAGTGAGGCGGACGCCGTGGCCGGCTTGGCCGGCGAGGGCGATGCGGGTGGGGGTGAGGCGCGCCCAGAGGCGGCGGCGGGGGGCGAAGAAGGTGGTGGACATGCCGACGATGCCGAGCGCGACTGCGAGCCAGAAGGGCACGCCGCCGGGGTCGCGGCGGATGTTGAGGCCGGTGAACTCGCGGGGGCCGGCGAACTGGTAGCGGTAGTTGTTGGCGACGATCGCCTGGCCTTCGTCGAGTTCGATGCGGGCTGCGCCGCCGCCCAGTCCGAGCACGAGCCGCGCGGGGCGTCCGACCTGCCCGCCGGCGCTGGTGGCGGTGGTTCCCACGGCGAGCTGGACATCCTCGCCGCCCATCGCGTTGAAGGTTTCGGCGGTGCGCGCCTGTCCGAAGCGTTCGAGCGCCAGCAGGGCGTCGCCGTCCGCGCCGGGCAGTTCTTCGATGGTGGTCCAGAAGACGGATTCTGCGCCGAGGTAGGTGAGGTCGATTGCGCCGACGCGGCGGGCGGCGCCGGGTTCGAGCGTGCCTTGCTGCGCGGTGTCGGGCGCGTCGCCGAGGTATTCGAGGGTTGCGCCGTCGAGCTCTGCGAGGCCGCCCTGTTCGAGGGTGCCGCGGATGCTGTCGTTGTTGAAGGAGTAGTAGAAGAACTCGCGGCGGTTCTCGACTTCGCGGAGGCCGATGGCGAGGCGGTGTTCGGTGGGGAGAGTGAGCGTGGCAAGGCGCGCGCCGCCGGTTTCGAGGTGTTGGTCGAGGCTGACCAGGCCGTCGATCAGGGTTTCGCCGTCGTTCATGGTCAGGCGCACGAGCGGGGCCGGGGGCGGCTCCTGGTCGACGCCGAGTTGGGCGAGGGTGAGTTGGGCGGCAGCGGGGGAATCGGCGGGCAGATTGAGCAGGCGGTACCAGAACTGGAGGCCGCTTTCGTGAGGGATCAGGGCGAGCGCGAGGCTGCGCCCGCCGAAGAGCGGGACGACGGTGTAGGCCGCGCCTTCGGGGGCGTCGCCGGCGACGGTGTGTTGCAGTCCGAGCACTTCTTCGCTGACCGGCGCGCCGCTGCGCTCGATGCGGATGCGGGGACCGACGAGTTGCTGGTCGAGGAAGTGGGCTTCGGAGTAGACGAGCTGGCCGCTGGCGTGGTCATAGACGTGCAGGGCAGCGCCGTGCTCCCAGTAGGCGGCCTGGTGGACGCGGTAGCCGGCGGCGTGGAGCGGACCGTTGACGGTGACATCGCCCTGGGCGGCCAGTGCGCCGCCCTCGGCGACGCGCACGACGCTGCGGAAGTCGAGCGCCTGGCCGTCGTCGGCGAAGCGGGCGATGGCGTCGTCGACGATGAACTGGATTTGTGGGCGCTCTGCGCCGGGCGCGAAGAGCGGGTGGCTTTCGCCTTCGGCGACCCAGAACTGGTATTCCTCGCCGCCGAACTTGGTGACCAGCGCCGCGCCGAGCAGCAGCAGCAGCGCGAGATGGGTGATGAAGGTGGCGAGCTGTGACCAGCCGAAGCGGTCGGCGAAGAGTTCGATGGCGTCGTCGGAGGCGGCGATTTGCTCGACGCGGTAGCGGCGGGCGCGGAGGGCGGCGGTGAGGGCGGCGGCGCGCTCGTTGGGCGGGGCGGATTGGGGCAGGTCGAGGGCGGCGCGGTGGCGGGCGCGCTCGAAGTAGGCGGCGTTGACCCGTTTGGGCGGGCGGCGCACGGTGCGCCAGATTGGCGCGGCGCGGCTGACGGTGCAGACTGCGATGGCGACGGCGACGAGGCCGACGAGCGCGTACCAGTAGGGCTGCTGGTAGAGGTTGAAGACGCCGCCGTTGGCGTCGTAGAACCAGGGGAATTCGGCGAGGGGGTTGGTGGCCCAACCGAAGGTGCCGCGCTGGGCGTCGATGTGGGCTTCGATCTGGCCGGGGATGTTGATCAGTTGGGGCGGGACCTGGGGGATGATCACGCCGGCGGCGGAGAAGCAGGCGGCGATGAGGATCAGGACAGCGGCGGAGCGAACGGAGGTCAGCCGCCGCCAAATCCAGTAGGCGGGGTGGGGGAGGCTGACGCGCCCCGCCGGCCGCTGCGAGCGTGAGCTGATTGCGGCCATCTGCGCCTCAACGCCTCCGCGATACAGCGTACCGCGCGCGCGGCGTGGGGACTGCTGGGGAGGTCAGGAGGCGGCTGCTTTGAGGCCGTGGCCGGTGAGCGGGATGATGACCGTGTCTTCGGCGCGGATCGTTCCGTCGCGGCGCAGCTGCTTGAGGGCGGCGATGGGGACGGCGGAGGTGGGCTCGCACCAGAGGCCGGTGCGTCCGAGTTGGCGCTGAGCTTCGAGGATCGCGTCTTCGGATACGGCGATTGCCGCACCGTTGCTTTCGCGTACTGCCGCCGTCATTTCGGCCAGGCGGGGAGGATTGGGGATGGCGATGCCGTCGGCGACGGTGGGGGCGGGCGGGGGCGTGGGTTGGTCGTTGAGGGCGGCGACGAGCGGGGCGACGGACTCGGACTGGGCCGCGTGGAGGCGGGGGATGCGATTGGCTTTGCCCACTTCTCGGAGTTCCTGAAAGCCGCGCCAGAGGCCGAGCAGGAGCGAGCCGTTGCCGACGGGCAGGATGATGTGGTCGGGCAGGGCGTCGGGCGTGACGCCGATCAGTTGGGAGGTGAGCTCCCAGGCCAGACTTTTCATTCCCTCGGCGAAGTAGGGGCTGAGGTTGTGGGAGAGGAAGGGGAGGCGGCGCGCGTCGGCGAAGCGTTGGGCGGCTTCGGCGGCGGCGGCGCGCGGTCCCTCGACGGGATGGGCGATGCCGCCGACTGCTTCGATCTGGGCGCGCTTGACGGGCGGGGCGGAGGCGGGCAGGAAGATGTGGGCCTGGATGCCTGCGGCGGCGGCGTAGGCGGCGAGGGCGGCGCCGGCGTTGCCTGAGGAGTCTTCGACGAATTCTTGCAGCTTGAAGGCGCGCGCGCCGCCGATCAGCATCGCCGCGCCGCGGTCTTTGAAGGAGCCAGTGGGGGAGAGGAATTCGAGTTTGGCGGTGAATCCGCCGGCGAGCGGGAGCGGCATGAGCGACGTCCAGCCCTGGCGGAGGGAGACGGAAAACCAGGGGGTGCGGGGCTCATAGCGGCGCGGGGGTTCGTGGTACTCGACGCGGAAGAGTCCGCGGCATTCGGGGCAGCGCAGTTCGAGGCTGGGCGGGGAGGCGCGTCCGCATTGGAGGCAGGCGAGGTGGTGTGGGAAGGCGGGGTAGATCATCGGGGTTGGGCGATGGGCTGTTGGAGGTGCAGGGTAGCGCGGCAGTGGGCGGGGCATTGATTGCGGGCATTGATTGTCGGAATGCATTGCGGGGTGCGGTGAACCTAGAATTGGCGAATGAGTTGTAGGCGCGACAGGCGGCGATCCGGAGGAGTTGTGGTGAGCTTGCGTCGTTTCGCTGTCTGGTTGGCGCTTGCGGTGCTGGCGGTTGCGGGCGGCGTGCTGATGGTGGGGCGGGCGGAGGCGGAGGGTTCGGACGGCGATGTGCGGGTGCTGGCGCGATTGGCGGAGGGGCGGCGGGTGGAGTTTGGGCTGCAAGCCGGGGGCGAGGTGATTCTGCCGGAGCGTCGCTTTGTTTCGCTTGATCGGGGGGCGACGGGGTGGCTGCGCAGCTCGGAGGTGGCGCTGCCAGATGGTCGCAGGGCGCGGGTGGCGGCGCGGCGGATGGTGGATGGGCGCTTTGAGTGGGCGCTGCGGGTGGAGGGCGCGGCGGGCGAGCTGCGGCCGGCGGATCGGTTTGTTCCGCCGTTGCGCAGCTTCAGCGAGTGGCTGCGGAGTGGGGCGATTGCGGCGCCGCCGCGCCTCTGCTGCGAGGATGAAGGGCGGCTGCGGCTGGCGTTCTTCGCGTTCTTTGCGCCGCTGAGCTACAGCGCGGATCACGATCCGGAGTCGCCGGGCTACCAGGAGCATCGGGGCTACGAGGCGGCGTTGATCGATGCGCTGGAGATGATGGAGCACACGGGACTGTCGTTCGAGCGGACGCCGGTGGGGACGTGGACGGATTTCTGGCTGTTGCCGGCGGGGCCGGAGTTTGAGATTGCGGCCGGGGGCATCACGATTCTCGAGAGCCGTCGGTTGGATCATTCGGGGCGGCGGGCGATTGCGTTCAGCTCGGGGCACGCTGCGGTGCGGCAGACGCTGTTGGTGCGGGCGGAGGACGCGGGGCGGATTCGGACGCATGCGGATTTGACAGCGGATGATCGGATCGGGGTGCTGGCGGGGGCGACGGGCGAGGCGCGGTTGCTGCAGCTGACGGGGTTGGTTGACGAGCACGGGGCGCTGGCGGCGGGGACGCGGATCGAGACGGCGGCGGGCGCGGTGACGGCCGACGGCAGTGCGGCGTTCTCGATTACGGCGGCGGAGCAGACGGCCAATGTGGCGGGGCGGACGCGGTTGATTCCGCCGAGCGCGGGGATGCCGCAGGTGATTTATCTGGGGGATGATGAGGCGGTGTTGATCGAGGCGTTGATTGCGGGGCGGATCGACGGGTTTGCGCGGGGGGATATTGCGAATGTGGACGCGGCGCGTGCGGCGGGCGGGGCGCTGGCGGTGACGGCGCACGATCAGACGGCGGTGGAGTGGGCGGGGTTTGCGCTGGCTGTGGAGGATGCGGCGCTGTTGACTTGCATTGATGCGCGGGTGGAGTGGCTGACGGACGGTCGGCGGATTGGTTATGCGGATTGGGCGGCGAATCCGGATGTGTTTCGGGAGCGGGCTGGGGTTTGGAATGGGCGGTATTAGGGAGCGTTCGTCGTTCGGGGGTGTTGGGTGAGGGAGGTTTGGAGGTCGGTTAGGAGTCGGTGGGGGATTTCCATGGCGGGGAAGTGGCCGCCTTCGGGGAAGTTGGTCCAGTGGGTGATGTTGAAGGCGCGCTCGCACCAGCTGCGGGGGGGTAGGGGGGTGCCGCGGACGAGGCGGGCGAAGGCGGTTGGGACGGTGACGTGTTGGCCCTCGTGTAGGCGGACCTGGCCGCCGATTTCGGCTTCGATTTGTGCGGCGGGGCGGGCGGCTTCGTGGTAGATGCGCATTGAGGAGTTGATGGTTTCGGTGAACCAGTAGATGGAGACGGTGGCGAGCAGCTCGTCGATGGTGAAGCGGCGGCGGAGGTCGCCGCCGCGGGGGGCTTCTTCGGGGCGCATGCAGTCGCTGAGCATCCACCATTTGTCGATGATCCAGGCGGCGAGGCCGACGGGGGAGTCGGCGAGGCTGTAGGAGAGGGTTTGAAAGCGGGTGCCGTGGATGGCGCGGTGCGCGGCGTCGTTGCGGACATAGGGTTCTTGTTCGTCGCGGAAGAAGCGCTGCTCTTGCTCGGATTGGGGGCGGGCGGCGTCGCCGGGCGGGGCGAGGGCGGCGGCGGTGAGGTGGAGGGCGCGCAGGCGTTCGGGGTGGCGGAGTCCGAGTTGGGCGCCGACGGCGGCGCCCCAGTCGCCGCCGTGGTAGGCGAAGCGTGGGTAGCCGAGTTCGCTCATGAGGTTGGCCCAGAGGTCGGCGATGGCGGGCGGGCCGAGGCCGGCGCGGCGGGGGATGTCGGACCAGCCGTAGCCGGGCAGGGAGGGGGCGATGATGTGGAAGGCGGGGGCGTTCGGGTTTTGGGGTTCGGCGAGGGCGTCGATGATTTTGTGGAATTCGTAGACGGAGGATGGCCAGCCGTGCTGGATCAGGAGGGGGACGGCGTCGGCGCGGGGGCTGGGGCGGTGGATGAAGTGGATGCGCAGCGTTTCGCCGTTGGGGGATTGGAGGGGGGTGCGGAATTGGGGGAAGCGGTTGAGTTGGGTTTCGACGGCGCGCCAGTCGAAGTGGTCGGTCCAGTGTGTGCAGAGTTCTTGCAGGAAGTCGAGGTCGACGCCGTAGAGCCAGGCGGAGCCGGGGACTGTGGTCGGCCAGCGGGTGCGCCGGAGGCGATCGCGCAGGGTTTCGATTTGGTGGTCGGGGACGGCGATGGTGTAGGGGGTGGGGGGCATGGTGTTGTGACACGGTAGGGGCTGGGTCAGGTGAAGAGGTGGTCGAAGGGGAGGAGTTTTGCGGCGGCGATGGCTTCCGGGGGCATTGGGGGCGGGGGGCCGGCGAGGAAGTCGGCGTTTTCTTCGAGGAATTTGACTGCCTCGGCGTACAGTTCGGGGGAGATTTGGGAATTTTCGGTTTCGGGCGTGTTTTTCGGGTTGGGGGCGGGGTTTCTATCTGGTCGGGGCGGGTTGGGGGTGTTCGATGTTGTTCGATCCTGTTCGGCTGTGTTCGATTGTGTTCGATCCTGTTCGATTTTGTTCGACTGTGTTCGATCCGGTTCGATGGTGTTCGATTGCGTTCGATCCGGTTCGGGGGCGGTGAGTTGGTCGTCGGGGTAGTCGAGGGTCGGTTCGGGGTTGTCGGAGAGGCTGTGCTTGTGGATTTGGTTGGCGGTCTGGCGCAGTTCGCGGCAGAGCGGGAGGAGGTCGTTGAGCTGGGAGGCGTAGCGGTAGCTTCCGTCGGGTTGGGGCTGGAGGGTGGCGGCGAGGGCGAATTGGAGGGCGGCGAGGGAGCTGAGCAGGGCGTCGTTGGCGGCTTGGCGGGTGATGTCGTGCCAGTGTTGTTCGAGTAGGCGGAGGTCTGCTTGGATGGCGGCGGGGTCGGCCTCGAGGTTGGCGGCGATGTTTTGGGTGGTGGCGCCGGCCTGGCGCAGGTAGTGGGCGCTGAGGATGCGTTGGCGTCGTTGGGGGGAGATGGTGGCGGCACTCATGTTCTGTATTGGACGCTGGTGGGGTGGGTTTTGTCAAATTGGGTGGGGTGTTGGGGGTTGCATTGGGGGT
This sequence comes from uncultured Dehalococcoidia bacterium, assembly GCA_958295515.1. GTDB lineage: Bacteria > Chloroflexota > Dehalococcoidia > Bin125 > Bin125 > CATQGW01. The sequence goes on from CATQGW010000001.1 coordinate 697,535, forward strand.
TGGGCGGGGGTGGCGGATCTACAGGCGCGGGTGTGACGGAAAGGGGGGCGGCGGGGGCGGTGGTGCAGGTGGGGCTTGGGTGGTGGAGCGGGGGAGATTCCCGCGTTCGCGGGAATGACGGGAAAGGGAGGTGGGAATGACGGAAGAGGGGGGGGCGCGGGTGTGATGGAGCGAGGGATGGTGCTGCTCACGGCGAGATACCCGCGGCAAGCGCGGGTATGACGGATCTGTGGGCGCGGGGGTGGCGGATCTACAGGCGCGGGGGTGACGGAAAGGGGGGCGGCGGGGGCGGTAGTGCAGGCGGGGCTTGGGAGGTTGCGCGTGGGAGATTCCCGCTTTCGCGGGAATGACGGAAAAGGAGGCGGGTGGGGGGTGGGGGGTTAGCGGAGGGGGCGGAAGAAGTTGCGGATGTCTTGGACTAGGAGGTTGGGTTCTTCTAGGGCGGCGAAGTGGCCGCCGCGGTCGTGGGTGGACCATTGGGTGATGTTGTAGGCGGATTCGCACCAGCTGCGGGGGGCGGTGATGATTTCGCGGGGGAAGACGGAGAAGCCGGTGGGGGTTTCGAGGCGGCCGGGGAGGATGTTTTCGGCCTGGTTCTGGCGCATTTCGTAGTAGTAGCGGGTGCTGCTGTTGATGGTGCCGCTGAACCAGTAGAGGGAGATGTTGGTGAGGATTTCGTCTTTGCTGAAGCGGGTTTCGATGTCGCCGTCGCAGTCGCTCCAGGCGCGCCACTTTTCGGTGATCCAGCCGGCGAGGCCGGCGGGGGAGTCGGTGAGGCCGTAGGCGAGGGTCTGGGGGCGGGTGCCCTGGATGGCCTGGTAGCCGGTTTCCTGGGCTTGCCATTGGCCCATTTTGGCGGCGACGGCTTTTTCTTCGTCGCTCCACTCTGACTGGGGGCGGTCGGTGGGGGGGCGGCCGATGGGCATGTTGATTTGGGCGCCGATGCAGTTGTCGGGGTGCTGGTAGGCGACTTGGGCGGTGACGATGGCTCCCCAGTCGCCGCCCTGGGCGCCGTAGCGCTCGTAGCCGAGTTCTTGCATTAGCGCGCCCCAGAGGAGGGCGGTGCGCTTCTGTCCGAAGCCGCCGGCGGTGGGGATTTCGGAGAAGCCGTAGCCGGGCAGGGAGGGTGCGACGACGGTGAAGGCGTCGGCGGGGTCGCCGCCGTGCGCGGCGGGGTCGGTGAGGGGGCCGAGGATTTTGCTGACTTCGTAGAAGGTGCCGGGCCAGCCGTGGGTGAAGACGAGGGGGAGCGGATTGGGGCCTTGTCCCTCTTGGTGGACGAAGTGGAGGGTGTAGTCGTCGACGCCGTCGGCGCTGACGGCGTGGGTGAACTGGGGCATGCGGTTGAGGTAGGTTTCCTGGACGCGCCAGTCGAATTGGGTGCGCCAGTATTCGCAGAGTTCTTGCATGTAGGCGAGGTTGGCGCCGTATTGCCAGCCGCTGTCGGCGACTTCGGAGGGCCAGCGGGTTTGGGCGAGGCGGCGCTTGAGGTCGCGGAGGTCGGTGTCGGAGACGGCGATGTTGAAGGGCTGGGGCATGGGGCGGTCCTCTCGGCGGGCGTTCGTCGTTTCGCCGGCTCGTGGCGCAGTATCGCATCCTGCGGCGTTGGTGGGGTGGGGGTGGGTCAGCCTTCGACTACGTCGCCGGAGACGGGGTCGATGCGGACGCCTTTTTCGAGGACCCAGGCGAGGCCGCGCTCGATTTCGTCGGGATCGCCTTCGAGTTCGAGGATGACCCAGCCGAAGTCTTGTTCGACGTCGGCCATGCGGATGTTGGTGACGACCTGGAATTGGTGTCCGAGGAGGTAGATGACGGGTTCGCGGACGGCGTCGCCCTCGAAGGTGAAGCGGACTCGGCGGGTCGCCATGGCGGGGTACTCCGGCTGGTTGGGCTAGTTGTGTCCGGCGGCGGCGAAGGCGTGCTCGAATGATTGGAGGGTGCCCTCGACGGGGATCGGGCGGGTGACGTGGGGTTCGACGGCGTCGGCGGTTTTGAGGCCGCCGCCGGTGATGAAGGCGACGGTGGATTCGTTGGGGTCGATGGTTCCGCGCTGGATGGCCTGGCGGAGGCCGGCGATGGTGACGCCGCCGGCGGTTTCGGCGAAGACGCCCTCGGTTTGGGCGAGCAGCTGGATGCCTTCGACGACTTCGGCGTCGCTGACGGAGGCCGCGCCGCCGCCGGTGGCGGCCATGGTTTTGAGGGCGTAGTAGCCGTCGGCGGGGTTGCCGATGGCGAGGCTTTTGGCGATGGTGTCGGGCTTGACGGGTCGGATGTTGGTGGTGTTGTTTTGCCAGGCGGTGGCGATGGGCGAGCAGCCGGCGGCTTGCGCGCCGATCATGCGGATTTCGGCGTGGTCGATGAGTCCGTAGGTTTGGAGTTCTTCGAAGCCTTTGTGGATTTTGGTGAAGAGGGAGCCGGAGGCCATGGGGGCGACGCACTGGCGGGGGGCGCGCCAGCCGAGTTGTTCGGCGACTTCGAAGGCGAGGGTGCGGGAGCCTTCGGCGTAGTAGGGGCGGACGTTGATGTTGACGAAGGCCCAGTGGCGGTTGTCGGCGAGTTCGGAGCAGAGGCGGTTGACGTCGTCGTAGGAACCGTTTACGGCGACGATGGTGGGGTGGTAGATGGCGGAGCCGAGGACTTTGCCGGCTTCGAGGTCGTGGGGGATGAAGACGACGGCGCGCATGCCGGCGCGGGCGGCGTGGGCGGAGACGGCGTTGGCGAGGTTGCCGGTGGAGGCGCAGGCGAGGGTTTCGAAGCCGAGTTGTCGGGCGCGGCTGCTGGCGACGGCGACGACGCGGTCTTTGAAGGACCAGGAGGGGTTGCAGGTGTCGTTTTTGATCCAGAGTTCGCGCATGCCGAGCTTGCGGGCGAGGTTGTCGGCGCGCAGGAGGGGGGTGAAGCCGACGTTGAGGTCGACGATGTAGTCGTCGTCAACGGGGAGGAGGTCTTTGTAGCGCCAGATGGAGCGGGGGCCGGCTTCGATGCGCTCGCGGGTGACGCGGGAACGGATCGCGCCCTGGTCGTACTGGACTTCGAGGGGTCCGAAGCAGAAGTCGCAGACGTTGATGGGGTCGAGGGGGAACTCGCGGCTGCACTCACGGCAGGCGAGGTGGGTGGCGTTGCTCATGGGATAGGGGGACTTTCGGGTGGGGAAGGTTGGCTTGCGCGGGGCCCTCGCCTAGCGGCGCAGGGCCTTGGGCATCGCCATGCGGCCCTCGGCTCCCGAATTGATCCTGAGGTCGGCGTTGGTGGTCATCGGGGAGCAGCGTATCACGGGGGCGGGGGCTCAGTCGGCTTGCCAGATCTGGTTCATGTCGATGGTGAGGCCGGGGCAGACGTCCTCGCCGGAGAGTTGGTTGGGGCGGTCGAGTTGTTCGACGGAGCCGTCGGGGCGGTAGATCCAGACTTGTTGGTCGTAGGGGTCGATGAGCCAGGCGAGTTGGACGCCGTTGTCGATCCAGCGGCGCATTTTGGACTGCTGGGCGGGGATGGTTTGGGAGGGGGAGCGGACTTCGATGATGAAGCGGGGCGCCAGATAGAACTGTCCGCGCCCACTACTACGGCTGTCGATCTGCTCGGGGGCGACCCAGGACACATCGGGAGCGCTGGAGGAGCGATCGGGCAAAAAGTAGCCGCCGGTTCCGGTACGAACTTCACCCCCGACCGCCATGCGCCAGAATCCCACGAACATGATCAATTGCGCGCCTACGTGTTCGCTCAGACGGTCCGGCCAAGTCATCAGATGCAGCCTTCCGTCCGGCGTGCGCTCGATCATCTGATCGGGATTGAGGTGGGCGATTTCCAGGAAGCGCTCGTCGGTCAGCTCCCAGTCGGGGGGTAGGCGGATGGGCTGCGGATCGTCGTAGAGGGCCGGTTCGGCCTCGACGGGTACGGCCTCGGGCTGGCGTTGTGCGACCATCGGATTGACCTCTCGCGCGGTTCAGCCGTAGCGCTCCTCGCGCCAGGGGTCGCCGTGCATGTGGTAGCCGTACATTTCCCAGAAGCCTGGGGCGTCGCGGGTGAGGAATTCGATGCCGCCGACCCATTTGGCGCTTTTCCAGAAGTAGAGGGAGGGGACGACGACGCGTGCGGGGCCGCCGTGTTCGGGGCGGAGGGGTTTGCGGTCGTGGGCGACGGCGATCATGGCGTGGTCGTCGGCGCGGAGGTCGGCGAGGGGGATGTTGGAGGTGTAGCCGCCGAAGCAGTGGAACATGACGGCTTCGGCCTGGGGAGAGATGTCGAGTTGGGCGAAGAGGTCGCTGAGCAGGACGCCTTGCCAGGTGTTGTCGTAGCGGGACCAGTGGGTGACGCAGTGGATGTCGTTGAAGCGCTCGGAGAGGCCGAGGTCGGTGAACTGCCGCCAATCGAGGACGCGCTCCTGGGCGACGGCGCCCCAGATTTGGAGGGTCCAGTCCTGGGTTTCGACGAGTGGCGTGCCGCCGTAGGTGAGCACGGGCCACTCGCGGATCAGGCGTTGGCCGGGGGGTAGGCGGTCGTGGCCGGTGCTGGCGCGCAGTTCCTGGGCGGCGCTGAACAGCGGCGGGGCGATGGTGCTGGGGTCTTCCGACACGTGGGCACTCCTATAGTCCGCGCGGGGGGCGCGGCGTCTCTGGTTGAGGGTATCGCATGGTTGGGGTGATCAGGCTGTAGGCTCGCAGGACGATGGCGGGCGCAGCTCCAGTTCCGGAGGCAGAGAGTGGACCGCCCGCGCCGCGCTTGAGCGGGCGGCGGCATCTGGCGTTTCTGGGCGTGGCGGCGGTGGTGGTCGCGTTTGATCAGATCACGAAGGTGATTGTGCGGGCGTCGCTGGAGTTGGGCGAGCGGGAGCAGCTGGCGCAGTTTTTCTCGTTTTCGCATGTGGCGAACGACGGTGGGGCGTTTGGGATTTTCGGTGGGGCGAACACGATTCTGGCGGTGTCGGCGGTGGTGGCGATTGCGATTGTGGTGGCGTATTACTTCTGGCCGCCGCTCAATCACTGGTTGATTCGGAGCGGGTTGGCGCTGATTCTGGGTGGCGCGGTGGGGAATCTGCTGGACCGGATTTATCAGGGGCATGTGACTGATTTTGTCGATTTCATTCACTTTCCGGCTTTCAACGTGGCGGATGCGGCGATCAACGTGGGGGTGGCGGGGGTGATCATTGCGATTCTGTTCTCGGAGAGTCGCTGGCTGCGGCGCTGGTAGGATGGGGCGGTGCCGGAACCGCCGCTTGAACTCTTGGCCGATCGCGACGACGAGCGACTGGATGTGTTCGTGAGTCGGCGGTTGCCTGGTTCGTCGCGGACGCAGGCGCGGCGGTTGATTGACGAGGGGCTGGTGCGGGTGGAGAGCGCGCTTGAGCGTCCTGCTTATCGGCTGCGGAGCGGGGAGATGATTTCGGTTCACCATCCGGAGACGCCGCCGCCGCCGTTGAGCGCGGCGATTGAGCTGGAGATTGTCTACGAGGACGAGCATCTGGCGGTGCTGGACAAGCCGGCGGGGCTGACGGTGCATCCTGCGCCGGGCGAGCGGGAGACGACGCTGACGAGCGCGATTGTGCATCGCTGGCCGGAGACGGCGGCGCTGGGTGGTGCGCTGCGGGCGGGTCTCGCGCATCGCCTGGATCGGGACACGACGGGGCTGCTGATGGTGGGCAAGACGGCGGCGGCGCTGGAGTCGCTGCAGGGGCAGCTGCGGGAGCGGGCGGTGGAGAAGCGCTATTGGGCGGTGGTGATTGGGGCGCCGGATCCGGAGATTGGGCTGATCGATGCGCCGCTGGGGCGGGATCCGGCGGATCCGCGTCGGATTGCGGTGGTGGAGCGTGGGCGCAGCTCGCGCACGGGCTACCGGGTGGTGGAGCGTTTCGGCGACGCCTCGCTGCTGGAGTGCGAGTTGATTACGGGGCGGACGCACCAGATTCGGGTGCATCTGGCGGCGATTGGGCACGCGGTGGCGGGGGACACGCTCTACGGCGCGCCGTGCGATCAGATTGGGCGTCAGGCGCTGCATGCGCGCGCGCTCGGGTTTACGCATCCGGAGAGCGGAGAGACGATCGGTCTGGAGCGGGAGCCGCCGGAGGATTTTCAGCAATTGCTGGAATATCTGCGGGGCGGCGGGCTGCTGCTCTCGGAGCCTGCGCCGCGTCGGGCGCAGCGGGAGCGTAATCGGCGGGGGACGAAGCGGCGGAGGAGTCAGCATGTCCGATAGTGCGGTGCGCGTGCGCTACGGCCCTTCGCCGACGGGGGAGCCGCATATCGGCAACATTCGCACGGCGTTGTTCGACTGGTTGCTGGCGCGCCGGCACGGTGGGCAGTTCATCGTGCGGATCGAGGACACGGATCAGGCGCGGCGGGTGGAAGGGGCGGAGGAGGGGATTCTGGAGGCGCTGCGCTGGCTGGGGTTGGACTGGGACGAGGGGCCGGACATTGGGGGGCCGCACGCGCCGTATCGGCAGTCGGAGCGGCTGCCGCTGTATCGGGAGGCGGCGGAGCGGTTGGTTGCGGCGGGCAAAGCGTACCGCTGTTTCTGCTCGCCGGATCGTCTGGACGCGGTGCGCAAGGCGCAGCAGCAGCAGAAGCTAGCGCCGGGCTATGACCGACACTGCCGCAATCTCACTCCTGAACAGGTTGATGCGGCGGCGGCGGATGGTCCCGGGGTGGTGCGTTTTGCGATGCCGCGCGAGGGGACGACGGTGGTTGAGGATGCGCTGCGCGGGGCGGTGGAGTTCCGCAATGAGTTGCTCGACGACCATGTGCTGCTGAAGCGCGACGGGTTTCCGACGTATCACCTGGCGTCGGTGGTGGATGATCGGGAGATGCGGATTTCGCATGTGATTCGAGGGGAGGAGTGGTTGCCCAGCGCGCCGCGGCATGTGGCGCAGTATGAGGCGCTGGGGTGGGCTCCGCCGATCTGGGTGCATGTGCCGATCATTCGCGGGGCGGACAAGGGGAAGCTGAGCAAGCGCCACGGGGCGACGAGCGTGCGGGCGTACGCGGAGCAGGGGTTTTTGCCGGAGGCGCTGCTCAATTTTATGGCGCTGTTGGGCTGGTCGAAGGATGAGTCGACGACGATCATGTCGCGGGCGGAGATGGTCGAGGCGTTTTCGATTGAGGGGTTGGGTTTGGCGAGCGCGATGTTTGATCTGGAGCGGCTGAGCGAGATGAACGCGCGGTACATTCGCGCGCTGTCGCCGGCGAATTTTCTGGAGCGGGGGCGGCCGTGGCTGGAGGCGGCGGTGGGGCGCGAGGTGGATTTGGGTCGGCTGCTGCCGCTCGCGCCGTCGATTCAGGAGCGGGTGAAGCTGCTGCCGGAGCTGGTGGACTACGCGGATTTCTTCTACGCGGAGGGGGCGCTGGAGTACTCGAATGAGGAGTTGATGGGGCGCGGTTACCGAGGGAAGCCGTGGGCGGCGCTGGAGGCGTTGGAGGCGGCGCTGCGGCTGCTGCGGGGGCTTGAGGGGTGGGATGCGGCGGGTCTGGAGGCGGGGCTGCGGGGTCTGGCGGAGGAGCGGGGGGAGAAGCCGGGGGCGCTGTTTACGCCGGTGCGGGTGGCGGTGACGGGGAAGCGGATTGCGCCGCCGTTGTTCGAGACGCTGGAGGTGTTGGGTCGGGAGGCGACGGTGGGGCGTCTGAATGCGGCGGCGGAGCGTCTGGCGCGGCCGGACGATTAGGGGGGTGGGAGGTTGTGTGGTGGGGGCGACGATTGGGGAGGTGGGGGTTGGTTGCGGGGGGGGTTGGGGCGCTGGTAGCGTTGGGGGTGATGGGGATTGGTCTAGTGGTAGGACGACTGACTCTGGATCAGTTAGCGGGGGTTCGAATCCTCCATCCCCAGCCAACTTTCGTGCTGCGTGGGGCATTCGTCTAGCGGCCTAGGACACCGCCCTCTCAAGGCGGAGATCGGGGGTTCGAATCCCCCATGCCCTACCACCTCTTTCTCTTGTTTTGCTTGGATGTCTAGAGGTTGCGGAGGATGCGGGGGTGGTCGTCGAAGGCGATGATGCGCTCGATTTGGGCGGCGTGGCAGGCGGCGGCGATGGCTTGTGCGGCGCGCTCGTGGCGGGCGACGTTGGCGATGACGACGACGAAGCGGGCGGAGGGGGGGACGTTTTTGCGTCCGCCCTGGGGGTGGGCGAGCAGGGCGGCGACGACTTCGGGGGTGACTTCGCGGCATTCCTGGGCGGCGACGCCGAGCAGGGCGCGGACGCGCTCGGGGCGGTGGACGCGACGCTCGTCGAGCGGTTGGCCGAGCACTTGAGCGCCGACGACGGCGGCGACGACGTCGACGTTGTCGGGGATGACGGGCTCGTGGTCGGCGGGGGCTTTGAAGGGTCGTCCGGCGGAGCCGTCGGCTTCGACGGCGACCAGGCCGACGCCGGGGATGCCGAGGGCGCGGGCGGGCCAGTCGGGGGGGACGCCGAGGACGCGCTCGCGGTCGCCGCGGGCGGAGCCGACTACGGCGGCGCTCAGATCGCGGCGGATGATGTCGTCGAGCGCGCCGGCGCGGGAGGCTTCGTTGTCGCCCAGCACCAGGGGCAGCTGGGCGGCTGCGGGGGGCAGGGTCATTTTGGTGGTGGTGGTGAGCACGGTCAGGCCGGCATTGAGCGGGGCGAGTTCCTGGGCTTCGGCGGCGAGGGCGAAGAGCAGGGTGGTTTTGCCGCCGCCGCCGACGGCGGCGAAGAGGGCGGGGCGCTCGATGCCGAGGGCGCGGTGAAGGAGGAGTTTGCCGTTCATGTTGAATATCGATTCCCAGCCGCTTGGATCAAGGGTAAACTCGGTTGCCGATGATGGCGCAGGCAGACGGCAAATTCAGCGTGATCATTCTGGCCGGGGGGTTCGGTCGGCGTTTGGGTCGGGACAAGGCGATGTGCCTGGCGGCGGGGCGTCCGCTGTTGCACTGGACGGCGCTGGCGGCGGCGGCGGTGAGCGATGACATTGTGGTGGTGCGGCGGGAGGATCAGGAGTTTTTGACGGCGCTGGGGGCGCCCTGGCGGGAGGCGACGGATCGGCGTGCGGAGCGGGGGCCGCTGGCGGGTCTGGAGGCGGGTCTGGAGCAGGCGGCGCATGAGTTGGCGGTGCTGATTGCGTGCGATATGCCGCTGGTGCGGGGGGCGGTGCTGGAGGCGGTGGCGTCGGAGGCGGCGGGGGTGGAGGTGGCGATGCCGATGGTGGGGGAGTATGCGCAGCCGATGTTGGCGGCGTATCGGCGCTCAATTGCGCCGCAGGTGCGGTCGTTGCTGGAGGCGGGGGAGGGTCGGCTGCGGGCGTTGCTGCCGCTGGTTGGGCATCGGCTGATCAGCGAGGCGGCGCTGCGGCGCTGCGACCCGGAGCTGGAGTCGCTGACGAATGTGAATCGGGCGGAGGATTTGGCGCGGGTGGAGCGTATTCTGAGCAGCGAGCGCCCGCGCGCAGGCGGCGCAGAGGAGGATGCGTGATGGCGATGTACCGGCGGGTGCTGACGGGGCAGGTGGCGCCGGGGCGTCATCAGGAGTTTTTGCGAGCGGTGGAGGCGGCGCTGGAGTATCAGTCGGCGCGCGGGATTGAGGCGCGCTTCTCGGTGTGGGATGCGATTTCGGGTCCGGCGAGCCGGGTGGAGATCATCGCGGAGTTCGACAATTTGCTGGAGTTGGAGCAGTTTGAGGAGTTGGCGGCGCAGGATCAGCGCTTTGCGGAGCTGCGTCGTGCGGTGCGGGAGGCGATGGTGTTTGAGTCGACGGAGATTGCGATTTATCGGGTGCTGGTGGAGTAGGGGGGTTGACGGAAGTGAGGGCGAAGATGAAGTCCGCAGTGGGATGGGTGCGCGGTCGGGTTGGGACGGCGCGGCAGAAGATCAGGGAGCTCTGGGCGGAGCGACTGCGGACGCCGGGCCGCACGGAGTACGGGGGGGAGAATGTGGACTTGGATCCGCCTGACATGGGTGGTCTGCTCTAGGGGGCGGGGCTTGGGTGGGGGGGGGCGGGGGAGGTTCCCGCTTTCGCGGGAATGACGGAAGTGGGGGCGGGAATGACTGAACTGAAGTGTGGGGCGGGAATGACGGAAGTGTGGGAGTGGGGGGTGGCGGGTTTGAGGGGGTGGGTATGACGAGAGGGTGGTGGGAATGACGGGGGGAGAGGGTTTGCTCGGGTAGGCTTGGGGGGTATGGGGTTTGGAATGGAGGGATGGGGATGGTGCGGGTGGATGCGGAACGGGCGCGGGAGTACCGGGAGGCTTGGGAGGCTTGGCAGCGGCAGTTGGGGCGTTTGCATGAGGTGTTTCTGGATGGTGAGGCGATTGGGCCGCCACAGTTGAAGGGGTTGCTGAATCGGGAGGCGCGTGCGAAGGAGCGGTATGACGCGGCGCGGGCGGCGCTGCTGGGGGTGGGGCCGGCGGAGGATCGGCTTGGCGGGGGAATCGGGGGGCGGCAGCTGGGCCGGCGGGTTGGCGGGCAGGTTGGCGATGAGGGCGGGGAGCTGGGTGGGCAGGTTGGGGGTGGGGGTATTGGACGCCTTCCCGCGCCAGACATAGACTTGGAGTGAGCTGGCGGCGCGAACGGCGGGGTGAGCTTTGAGCGACGACTACGGCGTCGATCTGGATGAGATTCTGCGCGTGATTGAGCGCGCGGCGGTGCTGATCGTGCGCTTTGAGGTGCTGGAGCAGCGGTTGTTGGTGGACTTTCGGGCGGACGGCTCGGAGGGACCGATCATCACGATGGTGGATCGGGTGAATTCGGCGGAGGAGCGCTTTCGGCATTTGAAGTCGCTGCGTCCGCGGATGCCGCTGCCGGAGCGGATTTTGTCGTTTCCCTGGTCGCGGGCGATCGCGGCGTTTGATGAGGCCGGGGTCTGGGAGCGGATTGCGGAGCGGCTGCGGGGGCTGGGGGTGGAGGAGGAGGTGCTGGAGCGGACGCATCGCAGCCTGGAGGAGGGTGAGGCGGCGGTGACGCTGGCGGCGATTCGGGGGGGTGAGGGTTTTCGCACGATTTGGGAGCGGGAAGCATGAGTCATGCGGAGCCGGCGGACGGCTTGGACGGGCGGGCGATTGACTTTCGCAGCGACACGCTGACGCTGCCTTCGTCGGGGATGCGTGAGGCGATGGCGGCGGCGCCGCTGGGCGATGACGTGTTCGGCGAGGATCCGACGATCAACGAGTTGCAGCGCCGGGCGGCGGAGCTGATGGGTAAGGAGGAGGCGCTGTTCGTGGCTTCGGGGACGATGGCGAATCTGACCTCGTTGCTGGCGCAGACGCGGGCGGGGGACGAGCTGTTGGTGGGTCGTCTGGCGCACATTGTGCGCTCGGAGGCGGGCGGCGTGTCGAGGCTGGGCGGGGTGCTGGCGACAATCATTGAGCAGGATTTGGACGGGGGGATGGATGCGTCTGCGGTGGCGGCGGCGGTGCGCACGGACGATATTCACCAGCCGCGCACGTCGCTGCTGGCGCTGGAGAATACGCACAACTTTTGCGGGGGGGCGGCGCTGCCGCCGGCGCGGATGCGGGAGTTGGCCGAGGTTGCGCACGCGCATGGTCTGCGGGTGCATGTGGACGGGGCGCGGATTTTCAATGCGGCGGCGGCCTGCGGCTGCTCGGCGGCGGAGCTGGTGAGCGAGGCGGACAGCGTCTGCTTCTGCTTTTCGAAAGGGTTGGGCGCGCCGGTGGGATCGGTGATCTGCGGGGATGCGCCGTTCATTGCGGAGTGCCGCCGGGTGCGGAAGCTGTTGGGCGGGGGCTGGCGCGAGGCGGGGATGCTGGCGGCGGCGGGGCTGTATGCGCTGGAGCATCATGTGGAGCGGCTGGCTGACGACCACGCGAACGCGCGGCGTCTGGCGCGTGGTCTGGCGGAGCTGGGCTACCCAATTCGACCGGACGAGGTGCAGACGAACATTTTGTTGATTCCGCTGGAGGCGACGGAGGGGGAGCCGAATCCGTCGGCGGCGCTGCGAGATCGGCTGGCGGAGGTTGGGGTGCGGACATCGCCGATTGGGCGGACGCAGCTGCGCTTTGTGACGCATTTGGATCTGGATCAGGCGGATATCGACGAGACGCTTGAGCGGATTACGGCGGCGGGGATTGTCCCGAACGGGGCCTCGCGTTGAGGCAGGTTCGCGTCGTGCTGTTGGGCGGCGGGGCGCTGCTGGCGGCGCTGCTGCTGTGGGGCTGCGCGTCGTCGTCGCAATTCGATGATCCGACCAATCCGGTGGCGCAGATTCCGTGGCCGGATTATGAGCGGCTGACGTACGCGATGCTGGATCAGACGGATGCGGAGTTGGGGCGGCTGATTTTGGAGGTGGAGCGGGAGGGGGATACGTATTTGTTCAAGGTGCGGTTCGAGTTGGATTCGAGCGGCACGGTGGAGGAGCGGCGGGTTCGGGTGGATGCGGAGACGCTGCGCCCGATTGAGCATTGGCTGGAGTCGGAGTCGCCGGAGGAGCGGGTGGTTGCGCGCGGGGTCTACGGGGTAGACAGCGAGGGCGGGCTGTATGTGGATGCGGTGGTGGAGGAGGAGGGAGAGCGCGAGGAGGAGCGGGTGGAGGCGGGGGCGTTCGCGTTCGACAACGACAGTTCGGCGTGGTTGTGGCGCAGTATTGCGTTTGCGCAGGATCATGAGCTGACGTACCGCTCGGTGAATGTGTATCAGCGGCGTTCGCAGTTGGTGCAGCTGGCGGTGCGCGGGCAAGACACGCTGCGCGGTCCGGAGGGGGATGTGGTGGTGTGGCAGGTGGTGGTGACGCCGGGGGTGGAGATTAGTCGTGCGTGGTATGAGATTGAGCCGCCGCATCGGTTGATTCGGTGGGATCAGCAGCCGCGGCGGTTTGTGCTGCGGGAGGTTTCGACGGAGCGGGGGGAGTAGGGGTTTCCTGCTTGGGGGTGGGCCTCGGTGCTGGTCACGGCGAGATACCCGCGGCAAGCGCGGGTATGACGGAAGTGGTGGGCGCGGGTATGGCGGAAGTGGCGTGCGTGGGGATGACGGAAAGGGCGAGCGGGGGGCAGGTCAGGGCCTGCTCAGGGGTGGGGGCGGCGGGGTTAGCCGTTGTCGTAGCCTTTGGTGATGGGGTGGTCGGTGCGTTGGCCGGATTGGCCGTCGGGGGCGAAGTCGTTGACGATTTCGCCGAGTTCGTCGCGCTCGCGGATGGGCGGGAGCTGCGGGGGTTGGTCGGGGGTTTCGGCGAGGTGCAGTGTTCGGGTGGGGAAGGCGAATTCGACTTCGAGGCGCTCGGCGAGGCGCAGGATGTCGAGGTTGAAGATGTGGCGGGTGCGCAGCTCTTCGTTCCAGGTGGCGGCCTTGATGAAGGTGTAGACCATGATGCTGAGGCTGCTGGCGTCGAAGGCGACGAACTCGACGATGTAGTAGTCGCGGCGCATGTTGGGGTTGGCGCGGACGATGGCGCGGATGCCCTCGACGAAGGCCTGGATGCGGTCCGGATCGGTGTGGTAGGCGACGCCGAGGGTGGTGGAATAGCGCCGCCAGGTGCGGCGTCCCATGTTGTTGACCTCGGTGTCGGTGATTCGCGCGTTGGGCACGGAGATCAGCGAGTCGGCGAAGGTGCGGATGCGGGTGGAGCGGAAGCCGACCTGCTCGACGGTGCCCTCGTAGTCGCCGATGATCACCCAGTCGCCGACCTGGAAGGGCTTGTCGGCGAGGATCGTGGCGCCGCCGAACAGGTTGCGCAGCGAGTCCTGGGCGGCGATGGCGACGCCGACGCCGCCGATGCCGAGGCCGGCGACCAGCGAGGTGATGTTCACGCCGAGGTTCTGCAGAATGAAGATCAGCCCGACCACACCGACGAAGATTTTGGCGGCGGTGCGGACGAGCGGGACGAGCTGGTCGTCGAGCTTGGAGTCGGTCTCAGCGGCGGCGGCCTGCCAATAGTCGGCGCCGACATCGACGAGGCGGAAGCCGAGCAGTGTGGCGGCAGAGGCGGAGGCCAGCGAGGCGAAGGTGTTGACGATCGATTCGACATCCTGATCGAAGTCGAGGACGGGGAAGCCGATCAGAATGGTGAGCGCGGCGGCGAGGAGCAGGACGGGGAGTTGGACACGTTGCAGTTCGCGCTGCCAGAAGTCCTGGCGATCGGGATCGACCCGGCCGCGGACGGCGATCCAGAGGAGGCGCAGCGCGGCGAAGCGCAGGAGGGCGATGATCACCGCGAGCACGGCGATGCCGAGGTACTGCCAGACCTCGATGCCGATAAAGGACTCGTACAGCCAGGCGGGGGCGAGAACGTAGCTCACGGGATGCCCCGACTAGCTGTGGCGGCGGCGTCTAGGCCGTCGGGTCGTTGGTGAAGCCGCAGGCCTTGTGGGTGCCGTCGCAGAACGGCTTGCTGCTCGACTCGCCGCAGCGGCAGAGCGCGATCGCGGAGCCCTTGGGCAGGGGGATTTCGTCGCCGTTGTTCCCCTTGAGGACGACATCGGCGGCGGGGATGATGATCGGTCCGTTGGTGTTGATCGTGATTTCGGGCATTGCGGCGGGCCTCTCGATTGGCGCTCCCGCGAAAACGCCGTGCTGTCCGAGCGGCGGGCGGGGCGGTCTGGTCATCCCCTAGCATAGCCGCCGTAGATGCCGAAGTCGGAGCTGACCGAACGAGCGCTGAGAGAGGTGTGCAATGCGTCTGACCGTTGACTTTCCGTCGGTGGTGTACCGAGACGGACCGCAGAGCGCGGCTGAGCTGGCGCGGGCGATCGAGCAGATCGGCTACGACGAGATCGACATGTTCGATCACGTGGTGATGGGGCATCCGCTGGAAGGTCGAGAGTCGGGGCCGTATCCGGCGAACATGCCGATTCTGGAGGCGCTGATCACGCTGGGCTACATCGCGGCGGTGACGGAGCGGGTGGGGCTGGGCACGGATGTGCTGGTGCTGCCTCAGCGCCAACCGACGCTGGTGGCGAAGCAGGTGAGCACGCTCGACACGCTCTCCGGCGGGCGAGTGCGGCTGGGCGTCGGGGTGGGCTGGCAGGAGTCCGAGTACGAGTCGCTGGGGATGGATTTCCACCGCCGCGGGGCGATGATGGACGAGGCGATCGAGTTGATGCGGGCGTCGTGGGGCGATTCCTCGATTGACTACGAGGGGGAGCATTTCGTCTCGCGGGCGATGGCGATGGAGCCGAAGCCGCCGCAGGGGGCGGGTATTCCGCTGTGGATCGGCGGCACGTCGCCGGCGGCGCTGCGGCGCGCGGGACGGCTGGGCGACGGCTGGATGGCGAGTGGCGTGCTGGGCGAGCAGGGGGTAGCGGCGGTTGGTGAGGTGCGTCGCTACGCGGAGGAGGCGGGGCGCGACCCGGACGCGCTGGAGTTCCAGGCGCAGCTGGCGCCGCCGCCGCGCGCGGGCGACACGAGTATGCGCGATTTCTGGGCGCGCACCGCGGAGGTGGCGGCGACCGCCGCCGCTGCACAGGAGGCGGGCTTCAGTTGGGCGGCGGTGAACGTGACGGGCGTATTCGTCGCCGGCGCGCGCACGCCCGACGCGCTGACGCAGGCGCTGGCGGAGCTGCACGACGCGATTCGCGCGGAGGTGGGGTAGGGGGAGTTCCTATCCCTCTTCCGCTATTCCCGCCTCTCCTTCCCGTCATTCCCGCCCCCGAGCGGGAATCTGATAGCGAGGCTTCGGAGGTTGAGCAGCGAGATGCCCGCGGCAAGCGTGGGTATGACGGGGGAGGGTGAGGGGGCGGATGACGACTGCGGGACGGCGCGGGCTACGGATTGCGGCGCTGCTCGCGGTTGGCTTGGCGATTGCCGGCGGGTTGGGCGCGCGGCTGGACTCGACGGGCGCGCAGGATGACGCCCGGCGTGTGGTGATTCTGGCGGAGATCAACGACGCGCTTGAACCGAACGATGAGCGGTATCTGGAGCGGGTGCTGGAGGACGCGGAGTCGCGCGAGGCGACGGCGGTGGTGATTCGGCTGGATACGCCGGGCGGGCTGAGCTCGACGATGCGCAACCTGGCAGGGCAGCTGCTGGAGGCGGCGACGCCGACGGTGGTCTACGTCTCGCCGCGCGGGGCGCAGGCGGCCTCAGCGGGCACGTTGGTGACGGTGGCGGCGAACATCGCGGCGATGGCGCCGGGCACGAATATCGGCGCGGCGTCGCCCGTGTCGGGCACGGGCGAAGATTTGCCGCCGACGCTGCGCAGGAAGGTCGATGAAGACATCACCGCGCTGGTGCGCAGCATCGCCGCGCTGCGCGGTCGCAATGCGGAGGCGATTGAGGCCACGGTGCTCGAAGCGCGCGCCTACAGCGCCGATGAGGCGCTGGCGCTAAACGTGATCGACCGCATTACGCCGGACCTGGAGGCGCTGCTGGCGGAGATCGACGGCGAGGTGGTGGAGACCGCCGCAGGACCGCGCCGGATTGAGAGCGCCGATGCAGAGCTGCGCTCGGTGGGACGCTCGCTGGTTGAGCGCTTTCTGGAGATTCTGACCAGTCCCAGCCTGACCTATGCGCTGGTGCTGCTGGGGACGTACGGGGTGCTCTATGAGATTCGCGATCCGGGCAACTTCGGCCCGGGCGTGGTCGGCGTGCTGGGGCTGGTGCTGGGCTTTCTGGGGATTGGGCTGTTGCCGGTCAATCTGTCGGGCGTGCTGCTGCTGGTTGCGGGCTGCTTCTTGCTGCTGTTGGAGTCGCAGCTCGACGGCTTCGGCTGGGCCGGGATCGGCGCGGTGATCTGTTGGCTGTTCGCCGGCTTTCTACTGTTCGGCGAGATCTTCCCGGAGCCGACCGCGCTGGATGATCCGCTGGAGATCAGCCGCTGGGTGATCGGCGTGTTCGCCGGCGTGACGCTGGGCTTTATTGCGCTGATCTGGGTGCTGGGGCGCGGGGGCGGCAAGTCGGAGGCGTTCATGACCGCGGCTGAACAGCGCGTCGTCGGGCGGGAGGGCGCGGCGATCGAGCGGCTGGCTCCGAGCGGCGAGGTCGAAATCGAGGGCGAGCGCTGGGTGGGGATGACCGAAGGGGAGGACATCGCGGCGGGCGCGGCGGTGCGGGTGACCGGCCTCTACGCGGGCGGTGTGGTCAAGGTGGCGCACGCCGCCGACGAAACGGCGATACTGGCGATGCGCACGGCGCCGACGCGCGCCGACGGATGGCGCGGCCGCGCGGCGAATCTCAGCCTCGCGCGGGCATGGGCGCGGCTGCGCGCCGGAAAGGACTGACTAATGGGTGTGATTCAAACCGTGGGGCCGAACGAGGCGCTGATTCGCTCGGGCGGCGGCGATATGCCGAAGGTGGTGGTGGGCGGGCGCACGCTGGTGGTGCCGATCTTCCACCGCGCACAGCGGCTCTCGCTGCATGTGATGACGCTGCATGTGATGACCGAGAACGTCTACACCGGGGAGGGCGTGGCGGTCTCGGTGGACGGTGTGGCGCAGGTCAAAGTGGCGCGCAGCGAAGAGGCGATCCGCACCGCCGCGCAGCAATTCCTGGGCAAGACCGAAGCGGAAATTCTCGATGTGCCGCTGCAGACGCTGGAGGGTCATCAGCGCGCCATTCTGGGCACGCTGACGGTTGAGGAGATTTACCGCGACCGCGAGAAGTTCGCCTCGCAGGTGCGCAGCGTGGCCTCGCCGGACCTGGCCGGGATGGGGCTGGAGATCGTCTCGTTCACGATCCGCGACATCAAGGATCCGGGCGGCTACCTCGACGCGCTGGGCGTGCGGCGAACGGCGGAGGTGCGGCGCGACGCGACAATCGGTGAGGCCGAAGCGGAGCGCGACGCGGGCATCCGCTCGGCCGCGGCGCTGCGCGAACGGGAAGCGGCGCGCTACGAAGCCGACACCCGGATTGCCGAATCGGAGCGCGGCTTCCAGGTTCAGAAGGCTTCCTACGACCAGGAGGTCAACGCGCGCCAGGCCGAAGCCGAGCTGGCCGACGAGCTGCAGCGCGCCCGCACCCAGCAGGAGATTCGCCGCGAAGAGGTCGAGATCGAGGTGGTCGACCGGCGCAAGCAGATCGAGCTGCAGACGCAGGAGATCGAGCGCCGTGAGCGCGAGTTGGAGGCCACGGTGCGCAAGCCGGCTGAGGCCGAACGCTATCGGATGGAGACGATCGCCGAGGCCGAGCGCAACGCAGTGGTCGCCTCGGCGACCGGCGATGCGGAAGCGGTGCGCCGCCAGGGTGAGGCGCAGGCCGAGGTGATCCGTCTGACCGGCGAAGCGGAGGCCGACGCGATCCGGGCCAAGGGTCTGGCCGAGGCGGAGGCGATGCGCACCAAGGCCGACGCCTGGAAGGAGTACGGGGAGGCGGCGGTGGTCCAGCAGGTGCTGGAGGCGCTGCCGGCGGTGGCCGAAGCGGTGGCGCAACCGTTGGCGCGCACGGATCGGATCGTGATGTTCGGCGGCGGCGACGGCGGGTCGGGTCCGAGCAAGCTGACGCAGGACGTGATGCGCACCGTCGCGCAGGTGCCGGAGGTGATCGAATCGCTGACCGGGATCGACATCGTGGGCAGCATCAAGAACATCCCGGGCCTCGAATCGTCGGGTCGAGCGACGGTGGACACCGAACAGGCCATCGAGACGCAGGCCGACGCCGCCGACGAACAGGAACGCCCTGCCTGAGCGGCGGCAGTCCGCGTCGAGACGGGCTGTTCAGCCGTCACCCACGAATGCGGCCTTGAGCTTCGAGGTGTCGACGGAATCGGCGAAGACCGCCAGGGGGTGGCGTAAATCCGGATGACCGCGGTGCGCGGGATCGGTGAGGTCTTGCAGCACGCCGTGGCGCAGCCGATCGCCCTCAAGCAGGAAGTAGCCGTAGCGCTCTCCGACGATTCGGTAGAGCGGGTACTTGTTTGGCGGGTTGAGCAGAAGCGGCGACGGCCGGAGGATCAGAACCACCTCTTCGCCAGGTTCCAGCCAGGGCCGCCGGCTGAGCCACCACGTGTTGTAGAGGACGACGCTGATTTGATCGTGCCCGGCGTTCGGCGGCAGCACGCCGAGCCACATTTCGCGGACGACAACGGTGGTGTGGACGTAGTCGATGCACATGCCGCTGTAATCATCGCAGAGCTGCGGTGTCGTTTCACCAACGTACCCTCGCACGATCACGGCATCGCGTTCTCGCAGCAAGCCTTCAAGGCTGTCGATGCTCTCACAACTCGAGCAGTATGTGACATCACGAGCCGCGACGCGTAGCGCTAATGGGTAGCGGGTATAGCGACGGAACAGTTTCGCGAACAGATCGCGGTTGTCGTTGTACGTTGCGATGGTTCGAGCGGCTTCGACTTCGTCGCCCTCGCACCTGCGCCAGTAGCTCCATGCTCTGACTGCCTCGTTGTGTGCGTACATTCCGGCTTGCAGGTCCGTCAGGTCGGACTGATAAGTTCCTCCGTGAAGCCGAAGTTCCCACTGGGAGACAAGCTGCCAGTGTAGATACCGCTCGAGCCAGTACATCCCGCATTCGCGGTCGTCTGTTGGCGGCAGTGCGGGGTCGGCGGCGCTTGACTGCCCGGTGTTCATGGGCGCGAAGCCGAGGAACATCGCCGCGGACAGAACGGCGACGAAGGCTCCCATGAGCGTTCGGGTGCGGCGACGGCGCAACGCTTTGATTGTGGCGGCCCGGCTCGCTGCTGCGTTCAGGCGTCTCAGGGAGTTCATCAAAAGAGTCTTTCGAGCCGTCGCTACGGTCAAGAGGCGTGACAAACGGGTGACTGGCTCAGATCCTACAGGTTTCCTACAGGTTCCACGGGGGCTTTGTTGAGGACGGGCTAATCTTCAGCGTCGCTGTCGTCCGCGCTGTTGACGACGACGCGGAGGTCGCTCGCGTCCACGCCCTTTGCCCACTCGCTGAGCGGGTGGCGGTTGTTCGCGTAGCCCTCGTGCAGCCAGTGGGCTGAGTCCTTGAGGTTCGCGTTCTCGATTTTCCCGCCTTCGACCAGGAAGTAGCCGTTGAATGCACCGACGATGAAGTAGCGGCTGAGGCTGGCGTCGTAGGTCAGCACGAGCATGACCTCTTCGCCTCTGCCGAGTAACCGCTCCTGGTCGTATACCACGCCAACCTTGCCGTCGTGTCCGCCCATTTGTCGGACGATGACGTTCGCGGCGTTGGGGTCGACCAATGCGCCATACAGGACCTCCTTCAATTCGACCTTGGTGTCGGTAAAGCGAATGCCGCCGCGCAGCTCCGACAGTACGACATTCTCGACTCGTCCACGGATCACGACTGCCCCGGGCTCTTGAAGCATCTCGCCGAGCGATTCGTAGTCACGGACAAAGGTGCTCTCCACGCTGGCCGCTTCCCAGCGAATTCCATCTCTGTCGCCTACAATCGAACTCCAAGTGGACACGAGAACGCCGACGACAGTCCCTACCACCACAAGCGCCACACTGAGCGCTGCTACCAGATGTGTTCATCTCACCGAATGCATCATAATCTTCTTTTACTCGTCCCAGAAACAGAGCTCATTGTGATTCCACTCACGGCGCTGACAGTGAGCGAACTGACCAGACGTAGTGCTGTGCGGCGCCCACCCATTGAAAGTGTCATGTGATCCGCCTCCTCCACTCTGCACATCGCCGTCCTATTAAAGCCATTCTACGTGTCGCCGACGCCAGATGTCGGTGAATTATTCGTGATAAGTTGCACAGTCCCGTGTGAGTCGTGCATGTGGTGTGGCAATTGAGAGCTGCAACGCGATCGAGGCCAAGTCCGAGGCGGTGCGATAGGCTCAGTCAGGCTGTGAACGGCTGGCAGAAAGGCGGCGGTGCGCATGAGCAGCGCGATGATCACCGAGGACGGCATCTTGCCCATCGCGCTGGGCGACAACTGGGTCTACGCGGTGATTTCGGACGGGGAGGCGGCGCTGGTTGATGCGGGGCCGGATTTCGACGGCGCGTGGGATGCGCTGGTCGCGCAGCTGGCGGCGGCGGGGCTGTCGCTCGGCGATGTGCGCAGCGTCTTCGTGACGCACGCGCACATCGACCACTGCGGGTTGGCGCACCGCTGGCAGGATCAGGGGATTCCGGTGGCTGCGTGGTCGCAGGAGGCGCCGCAGTTTCTGCATGGGCGGAACATCATCGGCTACCAGACGCAGTATGTGTTCCAGGCGCTGGCGCGGATGGGTGTGCCGCAGGAGCGGGTGACGGGTTTCATTGAGGAGCGCGAGAAGATGCGCGCCGCGTTCCGCGCGGGCGACGACACGGGCGGCGGGCGGCGGCGGGCGCGTTGGCCGGGGCTGATTCGCGGCACGCCGTTCAAGCCGGATCAGCTGCTGGAGGACGGCGAGGAGATCGCGGTGGGCCGCCGGCGGCTGCGGATGGTCGCCGCGCCCGGGCATACGCCGGGCAACGCGGTGCTCTTCGAGCAGGAGACCGGCGCGCTGTTCAGCGGGGATCAACTGATTCCCGGCTCGATCCCCAATCCGGGCTGGCACTACGACCTGAGCGCGGAACCGCCGCGGCGGTTCCGCAGCCTGCCGGCCTTTGTGGCGTCGCTGGAGAAGGTCGGGGCGCTGGATGTGCGGCGTCTCTATCCCGGCCACGGCGAGCGCAGCGATGCGGTGGAGGCGGAGCTGGATCGCAGCCGCCGGCACTACACCAAGCGCCAGCGTCAGCTGCGCGAGGCGCTGGAGGGGGGCTTGGCGACACCCTACGAGCTGATGCGCGTGCTCTTCCCGCGTTTGCCCGACCGCCGGCTCTGGCAGGCGATGGCCGAGGTGGTGGGCCAGATCGACGCGCTGGTCGAGCGCGGGGAAGCGATGGAGGTTGAGGAGGGACAGCTGGTGCGGATTCGGGGAGCTTGAATTGGGTAGAATGGTGCTGAAGGCGAGGTGGCGATGCGCTGGTTGAGGGTTCTGCGGCGGTGGGCTGAGGTCGTGTTGTGGTGGGTCTTCGGGCGCCCGACGAGCGAGATGCGGCGGGAATGGCAAGCGGAGGACAATCGGCATCCTCTGCACCCGAAGCCGGGCAAGACCTACTTGTAAGCGCCTAAGGCGTTGTGGTGAGCGCGGGGAAGCGGTGGAGGTTGCAGAGGGACAGCTGGTGCGGATTCGGGGAGCTTGAATTGGGTAGAATGGTGCTGAAGGTGAGGCGGCGATGCGCTGGTTGAGGGTTCTGCGGCGGTGGGCTGAGGTCGCGTTGTGGTGGGTCTTCGGGCGCCCGACGAGCGAGATGCGGCGGGAGTGGCAAGAGTGGGAAGAGGCGAACCCGCATCTGCCGAAGCCGGGCAAGACCTACTTGTAAGCGCCTAAGGCGTTGTGGTGAGCGCGGTAGCGACCACGAGGCCAAGCGACGCCGGCGTGGCGGCCAGGAGCACACGCAGCAACAGCACTTTGCGAGCGAGCGTGGCGCTCGCACGTTGTGCAACCTCTTCAACAGCCTCCAGATATTCCCAGATGAGTGCGTCTTCCCCTCTCGGATTCTGCTCGGATTCTGTCGGACTGCGCGCATCGCCTCATCCGGTGTCGGGAACTGATCGACATCTCTCGCCCAAAGGTTGCCGAGGCCGGCGAGCGCGCAGATGGCGCATGAGGCCATGCTCAGGCCGAATAGCGAGGTGATCGGATCGGCGGATGCGGCGATACCGACCAGGGCGCTGACGCCGGCCACGTTCAGCACGGTCAGCAGCATCAGCTTGCCGTCGAAGCCGGCGATCGAGGCGAGCAGCACCTGCTCGTGCGCGATGGCGATCTGTAGGGCGCGGCCGATGCCGGCGGGCGGAGGATCGTTCTGATGCTCGCCGTCGGGCGGCATCAGAGGCGGCGGTAGATGCCGCTGGAGCCGCTGGAGAGGTCGCCGATGGCGGCGCGGCGGATCAGCGTCAGCGCGCTGGTCACGGCGCGCGCCTTAATCGCCGCGCGGGTTTGCGCGAAGGTGTAGCCGGTGGCGTAGGACTCGTCGGGCGTTTCGACGCCGAGGCAGACCGCGCCGACCGGCTGGCCGCCGTGCGGCTCGGGGCCGGCGACGCCGGTGATGCCTACGCCGATGTCGGCGTCGAACTGTCTGCGCACGGCGGCGGCCATGGCGGCGGCGGTCTCGTTGCTGACCACCCCGTGGGCTTCGATCACGTCGGCGTCGACGCCGTAGTGAATTTTGGCCTCGGCGGTGTAGGTGACAAGGCCGCCGCGGAAGAACTGGCTGGCGCCGGGGACATCGGTGATGGTGCTGGCGAGCAGGCCGCCGGTGCAGGACTCCATCACCGCGATCGAGAGTCCGCGGCGGTCCAGCAGGCGGGCGACGGCTTCCTGGAAGGTGTCCTCGTCGGCGCCCCAGATGTTGTCGCCGAGCAGGTCGCGGATTGCGGCTTCAACCGGCTCGATGCGCGCGCGCGCGGCGGCTTCGTCGACTGCCTTGGAGGCGAGGCGCACATGGACGCCGTCGGCCTTGTGGTAGACGCCGACGGTGGGGTCCTCGCCGGCGCGGATATCGCCCAGCGCTTCGTCCAGCGTGCTTTCGCCCAGGCCGGTGGTCTTGAGCGTGCGCGAGATCAGCACCGAGTCGGGGCTGCGCTCGGCGAGGCGGGGCGCGATGTCGTTGCTCCACATGCCGGTCATCTCAGCGGGTGGGCCGGGCATGGCGACGATGATCGCGTGGTCCTTTTCGACCCACCAGCCGGGCGCGGTGCCGCGCGGGTTGGGGATCGATTGGCCGGAGGGGATGATCGTGGCTTGCTTGATGTTCTGTTCGGGCATTGTGCCGCCGCGGCGCTCGAAGAAGTTGCGCAGGTGGGCTTCCAGCTCGGGCACGACGTAGGGTTGCTCGCCGATCGATTCGGCGATCGCGTCGCGGGTGATGTCGTCCTCAGTGGGACCCAGTCCGCCGGTGCAGAGCACGACATCGGAGCGTCCGCGGGCCTGCGTGATCAGGTCCACGAGGCGCTGGCGGTTGTCGCCGATCTGGTGCATGTAGAAGAGGTCGATGCCCATCGCCGGGAGGCGCTGGGCGATGTATTGGGCGTTGGTGTCGAGGATTTCGCCCATGAGGATTTCGGTGCCGATGGAGATGATTTCTGCGCGCATGCGCGCATTCTAGGCGGGAGCGGCGTAGAGGCTGCGGAGGCTGCTGGTAGCCTGCGACGACCGCCCGCAGATCTGCCGACGCAGCCCAGGATTCCGCCGATGACCGTTTCCGCCCTCTCCGAGGTCGCCGCCGCCGCCGAGCGCATCCGCAGCAACATCCGGCGGGTGATCGTGGGCCGCGACGAGGTGATTGATTACACGCTGGCGGCGATCCTCTGCGAGGGGCATGTGCTGCTCGACGATGTGCCGGGTCTGGGCAAGACGATGCTGGCCAAGTCGCTGGCGCGCTCGATCGGCTGCTCCTTTCGGCGGATTCAGTTCACGCCGGATCTGATGCCCGCCGATGTGACGGGCGTGAATGTCTACAACCAGCGGTCGGGTGAGTTCGAGTTTCGGGCCGGGCCGCTGTTGGCGCAGCTGGTGCTGGCGGACGAGATCAACCGCGCCAGCCCCAGGACGCAGGCGGCGCTGCTGGAGGCGATGGAGGAGCGGCAGCTAACGGTCGAGGGCGAGACGATGCGGATGCCGCGCCCGTTTCTGGTGATCGCGACGCAGAACCCGGTGGAGCTGGAGGGCACCTTCCCGCTGCCGGAGGCGCAGCTGGATCGCTTCCTGGTGCGGCTGCGGATGGGCTACCCCGACGCCGCGGAGGAGGATCAGATTTTGCAGCGTTTCGAGCGCGCCCAGCCGCTTGAGGAGCTGGAGGCGGTGGTGGATGCGGAGACGCTGGCGGGCATGGCGAAAGCGATCGAGCAGGTGCGGGTCGAGGACACGGTGCGCGGCTACATGGTGGCGCTGGTGCATGCGACGCGCGAGGAGGCGGCGTTTGAGCTGGGCGCGAGCCCGCGCGCTTCGCTGGGGCTGATGCGCACCAGCCGCGCGCTGGCGGCGCTCCGCGACCGCGATTACGTGCTGCCCGATGATGTGCAGGAGATGGCGCGGGTAGTGCTGCCCCACCGCCTGGTGCTCAGCGCCGAGTCGCGGCTGCGCTCGTCGACCGTCGAATCGCTGCTTGATGGTGTGATGTCGCGGGTACCGGTGCCGATCGAGGCGGCGTGAGACCGACGAGGGTAGACGGCTAGGGGTTGTCGATGGCGATCATGCCCGGCAGCGGGTTCGGCGTCGAAGTCGAGCATGAGCAGCAGCGCCAACGCGCGCAAGCCAACGACGAACGGCTGCCGAGCCGCTTCGCGCCCGAGCACACGAACACCTGGCTGCGCACGGTCTGGCCGTTTGCGGCGGTGTTGGTGATGGTGATCGGGGTGGCGGTGGATCAGATCGTGATCGCGCTGGTGGCGGGGACAGTGCTGACGGCGGGGGTGATCGCCTGGGCCTGGGCGCGCTGGTCGCTGGAGCGGTTGGAGTTCGGCTACACGCTGTCGCAGACGCACGCTTTTGTGGGCGAGACAGTGGAGCTGGTGCTGCGCTTCGAGAATCGCAAGCTGTTGCCGTTGCCGAGCTTGCGCGTGCGGCTGCTGGTGCCGGAGCTGCTCGAGCCGTCCAATACACCGTTCACACGGGTGGCTTCTGTGGGCGGGACGGATGTCGGCGAGATCATCCGCTCGACCTCGATGCGCTGGTACGAGCGGTTGACCTGGCGTTACCAAATTCCGCTGCGCACGCGCGGCTATTACCACCTTGTGGACAGCGAGTTGACGGCCAGCGATGTATTCGGTGTCTATCGCCGTCAGCGGGAGGAGATCGCGGAGCAGCGCCTGTGGGTCTACCCCGAGGTGCTGCCGCTGGAACGGCTCGAGCTGCCGCAGCTGCGCCCGCACGGTGAGCGGCGCGGAGGGCAGCGGCTGTTCGATGATCCGACGCGGTTGCAGACGATTCGGGATTACCGTCCCGGCGATCCGCTGAAGCGGATCGACTGGAAGGCGACGGCGCGGCGGCGCGAGGTGCAGAGCCGCGTCTACGACCCGGCCAGCGACCTGGTGGCGGTGGTGGCGCTGAACGTGAGCACGCTGCCGATCGCCTGGCAGGGGTTTTACGGCGATGTTTTCGAGCGGGCGGTTTCGGTCGCGGCGTCGCTGGCTTCGGCGTGGGCGGAGAGCCGCGCGCCGGTCGGGCTGCTGGCCAACTGCACGTTCCCGGGCAACGACGCACCGATCCGCGTGACGCCGTCGCGTTCGCCGGGGCAGATGACGCGCATTCTCGAGGCGCTGGCGATGGCCGATGTGTTCACGCTCACGCCGATTGATCGGATGCTGACCGACGAGCGGCGGCGGATGCCGTTCGGCAGCACGGTGGCGTTGGTCACGGCGGTGGTGACGCGCCCGCTGGAGGTCTCGATCGATCGTCTGCGGCGGCGCGGGGTAGAGGTGTCGGTGGTCTATGTGGGGATCGATGACCCGCCCGCTCAGGCGGGGGGCGCGACAGTACACGACATCCGCGAGGCGCTGGCCGGGCTGGAGTATGAGCGGATCGGTCACAGCGGCGCGTGGACGCTGGCCGAGCACGAGTGGGGCAGGCCGCAGGACGACGAGGAGCTGGACGGCGTCGGGCCGCGCCCGGAGGTGGAAGCGCTGAGCTTCGGCGCAGCGCCTACGGAACCGACGCCGCAGGCGTCGGTTCCGGCCGCGGTGGGGCTGGAGCGCGGCGCGGGCAGCGAGTGGGGTCGGCCGGACGATGGTGACGCGCGATGAGCAGCACGCAGGGGCGGATGCGCGCCGCCTACGTTGTCACGCTGCTGCTGGCCGAGGCGGTGCTGCTGATCATCCTCGCCCAGCTGATCCCCAAGCTGTTCGTGGGCGAGGAGGCGGAGGTCATTTCGGTTTGGGCGGTGGGCGGCACGCTGGCGCTGGGTTACGGCGTGGCGCACCTGCTCGGAGGGCGCGAGCTGAGCGTGCGCAGCCGCGTCTTCTGGGGACTGCTGATCACCTTTGTCGCGCTGCAAATCATCGGACGCGCCGACCTTTCGGAGAGCGCGCGGATCTGGGATATGTCCTGGCTGCTGGACCTCGGCTCACCGAGTTCGGAGGTCTGGCGGCGGGACGGGACGCTGGATGAATTTTTTGCGGCGCTGACGCTGATCCCGATCTGGTTTCGCGGCGTGGCGCTGGGCACCAGCGACCTCGATGAGCGGCCGTTCACCCGCACCGTGCTGGGCGGCTTCGCGGTGCTGCTATTCGGCTTCGTGCTCGGCGACAACGCGGGTATCGAGTCGGTGGTGCAGATCGGGGCGATTGTCTGGGCGCTGACCTGTGTGGCGGCAGTGGCGCTGAAGAACACCAGCCGCCCGACGGCGGCGCAGGAGGGCGGCGGCGCGCAGACGGGGCTGACGCTGGCGGCGACGCTGATCGCGATCACCGCCGGGATTGCCGTCGTGTTGCTGCTGGTGGTGGGGATCGTCGCCGGGATCGCTGGGTCGGGCGTGGTCGAGCCGGTGCTCAACGGGCTCGGCTTTGTGCTCGAGCACATCGTCAAGGGAATCGCCTACATGCTCTGGCCGCTGTTCTGGCTGATCGAGCGAATCGTCAACGAGCTGCGAACCGACGAGGTGTTTGAGATCCAGATCCTGGAGGAGGGAATCGGACGCCCGCTGGACGAGGCCGAACTACAGCAGGGCGAGAGCAATCCAACGGCGGGGATCGTGCTGGTGCGGGTCTTCGGCGGGATCGGCGCGGTGCTGTTCTTCCTGTTGCTGGCCTGGCTGTTCTTCCGCCGCTTCCTGCAGCGCCGCGCGGTCGAGGATGAGGAGCGCGAGTCGGTCTGGTCGGAGGCCGATCTGCTCGGCGATCTGTTCGGCGGGCTGCGCAATCTGCGCGGCCGCTTCGGTCGCGGCGGCGCGGCGCGCCAACCCGACGCGCCGATTGCGGCGCTCTACTACGAGGTGCTGGCCGACGCCGACGCGCGAGGCTCGCCGCGCGCGCCGTCGCGCACGCCGCTGCAGTTTGCGCCGGTGCTGGAGCGGCTCTACCGCTCGTCGGTGCCGGTGGACATCTCGAGCGCGTTCTCCGCGTTCCGCTACGCGGGCCGCGCGCCCGACCCCGGCGTGCTGCGCCGGCTGCGCGAAAGCTGGGAGCGGCTGCGCGAGTCGGAGGAATAGGTCCTGCTCTTCGATCATTGCCGTCATTGCTGCGCTGACAGATAGGGTCGCCCCTCGCTGTCGCGCGTCAGGCGAGGAACCACGGGGTCGGCGTCGATTTCGGCGGCGTAGGCGAGGTCCGCTGCGAAGCCGAGCGTCAGCAGGTCGCGTCCGTGCGGGGATTCGCGCAGGGCGTTGAGCGGCGCAGCGGCGCAGCGTTGCCAGAGGCGCAGCGCGATCAGCGCCTCGTTGCCCAGCCTGAGTGTGGGAGCGAGACGGCTCAACGCCTCTACGTACGCGCCGGCTGCCGCGGTGTCCTCGAACGACGCGGTGGCACCGCCGTGATCACCGCTGCAAACGATCGCGATCGGGCGTCCACGCAGCTCGGCCTCCCGGCGCAGTGCGGCGGCGCAGGCGCTGAGGTTGCGCAGGCAGGCGGAGATGACGAAGGGCGCGCGCGCGGCGGCGCTGAGGGCGCGGGTGCCGTTGCCGGTCACGTGGATCATCCGCCAGCTGCGCACGTCGAGCGCGGCGAACTCGGTGGGGGAGTTGCCGTATTCGGCCTGCGGGCCGGGCAGCGAGTCGATCTCTCCGATCAACCGCGCGCCGGGGAGGCGCTCGCGCAAGCGGTGCGCGTCGGGCCACTCGGCGACCGGATAGATCGCCTCCGCGCCGCCGCCGAGCAGCGCGGCGTGGACAGTGGTGGCGCGGAGGATGTCGATCACCGCAGTTGCTGCGTCCTCGAGCAGCGCCGCGGGCGGCGGCTGGAGGTGAACTTCAACTACGGGCACGTCGGCGGGCATAGAGTGAAGGCAGAGTAGCGGCGCGTCGGCGGGCTAGGCTGATAGGCATGCGCTTGAGCGAGCGGCTGCGGCGGGCGGTGGATGCGGCAGACTCGCTGCTCTGCGTCGGCTTGGATCCGCAGCCCGAACGCACCCCACCGACTGAGATTGTCGGGTTCAACCGCGCAGTGATTGAGGCGGCCGGGGAGTTTGTTTGCGCGTTCAAGCCGCAGTCCGCGTTCTACGAGGCGGCGGGCGCGGCGGGCTGGGAGGCGTTGGGGCGGACGATCGAGCTGATCCGCGAGCTCGCGCCGCACGCGGTGGTGGTGCTGGACGCCAAGCGCGGCGACATCGCGCACACGGCGCGCGCGTACGCAGCAGCGGCGTTCGAGCAGTTCGGCGCGGACGCGGTGACGGCCAGCCCCTATCTCGGCGGCGACAGCCTCGCGCCGTTTCTGGAGCGCCCCGAGCACGGAGCGTTCGTGCTCTGCCGCACCTCGAATCCGGGCAGCGGCGATTTTCAGTCGCTCTCCGTGCAGGGAGCGGACGGGGCGGAACCGCTCTATGAACGGGTCGCGCGGCAGGCGGCGGAGTGGGCGGCGGAGCACCACAACAATGTGGGTTTGGTCGTGGGCGCGACGTATCCGGGGGAGCTGGCGCGGGTGCGGATGTTGTGCCCCACGCTGCCGATTCTGCTGCCCGGCATCGGGGCGCAGGGCGGCGATCTGGAGGCGGCGCTGGCGGCGGGGCTTGATGCGCAAGGTCGGGGGCTGCTGGTCAGCGCCTCGCGCTCGGTGATCTACGCGGGCGGCGCGGCTGAGATTGCGGCGGAGGCGGCGCGGCTGCGAGGGGCGATCAACACGCTGCGGGAGCGAAGCGGCGACGCGCGTGCCTGCTGAACCGGATATCCCCTCGGGACTGGCTGCGGTCGAGCGTTCGCCCGCGGGCCTGCGCGAGCTGTTCGGCAACCGCAACTTCGCCGTGCTCTGGGCGGCGACCGGCATCCAGCTGATCGTCAACAGCGCGATTCAGTTTGTGCTGGTGATCCGCGTAGTCGAGTTGAGCGGATCGAGCCTCGCGGCGGTAGCGCTGGTGGTTTCGCTGGCTGCGCCGCCGGTCGTCTTCGGGCTGGGCGCGGGGGTGCTGCTGGACCGGCTCGACAAACGCAAGGTGCTGATCGTCACCGTGGTGCTGCGCGCGGGTCTGACCGCGCTGCTGCTGATCGCCGACAACCTCTCCTTCGGCGCGGTCTTGGCGGTGGCTTTTCTGACCGCGACGGCGGGGCAGTTCGCGCTGCCGGCGGGCGCGGCGGCGCTGCCGGCTTTTGTGCAGCGCACGCAGCTGCTGGCCGCCAACTCGGCCTTTCAGTTCACCGCGACCAGCGCGCAGCTGATCGGGCTGGTGGCGCTGTCGCCGATCATGCTCAAGGCGCTGGGCTACGACGCCTCGTACATCCTCAGCGCCGTGCTGCTGCTGCTGACCGCGCCGCTGCTGGCGATCCTGCCCGCGCTGCCGCCGCCCGACCGCGAGGACGAAGAGCAGACCGACGCCGCCCAGGGCTGGCTGCGCCATGCCTGGGCCGCGGTCCGAACGGGGCTCGACGATGTCGGCGACGCCGGCCGCCAGGTCTGGCATGACCGTCTGACCGCCATGGCCTTAATCCAGCTGGTGACCGGCGTAATGCTGTTGTTCATGTTCGCCGTGCTGGTGCCGCGCTTCGTGCAGGACGTGCTGGGGCGCGAGCCGGCCGATGCGGTGTTCGTGTTCTGGCCGACCGGGATCGGCACGCTGCTCACGCTGGTGCTGCTGCCCCGGCTGGGGCGGCGTTTCCGGGTGGCGCTGCTGGCCTCGGTCGGGCTGGCGATGATCACCGCCGTGGTGGCGCTGTTCGGGGTGCTTGATGTGCTGCGCGGGACGACCTCCGAGGGGCTGCTGCTGGGGCTGACGCCGGTGTTGGCCTTCCTGCTGGGGCTGGCCTACGCGATGGTCAACGCGCCGGCGCAGACGCTGCTGCACGAGCGCACGCCGCCGGAGATGCGGGGGCGGATGTTCTCTGCGCAGTTGATGCTGGCCAACGCGCTCTCGATGGGCGCGCTGGTGATCGTGGGCGGGGTGAGCGACGCGGCGGGCGTGCGCGAGGCGCTCTTCCTGCTCGCCGCCGGAGTCTTCGCGATCACGCTCGGATCGGTCTGGCTCGGCCGCCCGGGACGGGTGAGCGCGGCGCCGCCGGCTGCAAGTGCGGGAGGGCTGCGCTAATCTCAGGCCAGCAACGATCGCTCGTGCGAGGGGAGGATGCGACCATGAAGGAGGTGTCGATCGAGGCGATCCGGGTCTCGCTGATGAACTACAACCGGGTGGTGGTGCTGAAGGAGAAGGACGCGGACCGCTATCTGACGATCTACATCGGCGCGGCTGAGGCGGACGCGATCGCGATTCGCCTACAGGATGTCTCGGTCTCGCGTCCGATGACGCACGACCTGCTGACCAACGTGATGCAGGAGTTGGGCGCGCAGGTCACGCGAGTGGTGGTCTCCGAGGTGAAAAACGACACGTATTTCGCGCGGCTGTTCCTGCTGGTTAACGATCAGGAGTTGGAGATCGACTCGCGTCCGAGCGACGCGATCGCCCTCGCGGTGCGCTCCGAAGCGCCGATCTTCGTGGCGGACGAGGTGATCGAGCAGGCCGGGGTGCTGCTCGACGAGGAGGGCCTGGTGAACGCCGACGAGGAAACTCGCCGCGAGCCGGTGAAGCCCGAGGAGCTGGAGAAGATGTCGGCCTTCCGCGACTTCATCGAGAGCCTGGACATGGACGATTTCGAGTAGGCGCCGGGCATCGCGGGAATGACGGAGGAGAGAGGGTAGAGGCCGGGGTAGGCGCGGCAGTTGAGGGGCGCGGCGGTTGTCGCAAGGGGGGGTTGTGATAATCTTCGCAAAGCTCGCGGAGGGCGGGGCCGGATGAAGAACTGGCCGCCGGCGGTCGCTCTGCTGGGCATCGGCTGGTACGTCGCCACGTGCATCGTGTTGGGCGTGCTGGCCGGGCTCTGGCTGGACGATCAGGCGGGGATTTCACCGGCGCTGACCCTCGTGGGCCTTGCGCTCGGGCTCGCAGCGGCGGGCTGGGGCGGCTACCGGATGCTGCTGGATGTGCTCGAAGGCCCGCGCTGGCGGCGCCGCTCGAAGCACGAACCGGACAGCGAGAAGGAGCACGACGAGTGAGCAAGCGGCGCTTGATCATCCTCGGCGCGTTGGTGCTCGTGGTCGGGGGGTTCTTCCTCGTCCGCGCGCCCAAGCCGGTGATCGCGATCGCCCCGGAATTCGTCGCCGCGATCGGCAGCTACACGATCACCAACACGATCCTCTCGGCTTGGGTGGTGATCTTCCTGTTGCTGGTCGGCGCGTTCTTCGTCTGGCGGCGCACCCGCAATGTCGAAAAGGCGCTGGTGCCGAGCGGCCTGCAGAATCTCGTTGAGGTGATGTACGAGGCCTTCTTCGGCATCGTGCAGCAGGTGGTGGGCGAGCGGAACGGGCGCAAATTTTTTCCGGTCATCTTCACGATCTTCATTTTCCTGCTGGCCGGCAACTGGTTCGGCCTGTTCCCCTGGAACAACGTGATCGGGCAGGTTGACAATGTGCGCGAGCACTACCTGCACGAAATGGAGCTGAGCGTCCACGAGGTCGTGGAGGAGCTCGAACACGGCGAGCGGGATATTTCGGCGGGCGAGGTGGCGAAGATCAACGACGCATTCGCCAACGCTTATTTCACGCCGATTCACTTTGAGGTTGACGATCACGACCACGCCGACGAGGTGATCGCGGAAATCCGCGAGCACCACCTCTCCGAGATCGAGTTCGCCGTCCGCTCCGAGTTCGCCACGAACCCGCTGCCGGCGAACCTTGACGGCGACGAGGTGATCGAGGCGATTGAGCATCGGCTCGAAGCGGCCGGCCTGCACGACGAACACGAGATTGAAGAGGCGATCCTCTACAACCTGCCGCTGGAAGCGGCGGACGCGGAATTGGTGCGCGCCGACGGGCCGATTCTGAGCGGCGGCGGGCTGAAGATCATCCCGCCGCGCACGCTGTTCGATGAGCCGCGCGACTACTCCTACGACGCCTTCGCGGAGCCGCTGCTGATCGAGCCCGGCGCCGACGGCTCGGTCGCGCAGCTCTGCCTGGTCGAGTGCGAGACGCAGATCGGCGATTTTGCTCCGGCCGCCGTGCCGACCACGGTCAACACGGCGCACCTCGGCTTCATCCTGCGGCTCGAAGAGAAGGGCTTCGCAGGCGAGACGGTCGGGCATGTCTTCCCCTTCTTCCGGGCCATCGCCACCGATGTGAACCTGCCGCTGGCGCTGGCGCTGTGGTCGCTGATCATGGTGCAGTTCTGGGGCGTCAAGGGCGTTGGACTGGGCAACAACTTCGGCAAGTACATCGGGCTCGGATCGCACGCCGTGGTTAAGGGACCGATGGGGGTCTTCGTCGGCATTCTGGAGATCATCTCGGAAGTTGGGCGGGTGATTTCGTTCACCTTCCGTTTGTTCGGCAACATCTTCGCCGGCGAAGTGGTGCTGTTCATCTCAATGTTCCTGGTCGCGTTCATCGTGCCCTCGGTGTTCTTCGGCCTGGAGGTGTTTGTCGGCTTCATCCAGGCCTTCGTCTTCGCGATGCTGACGCTGGTATTCGCGGGGGCGGCCGTGGCGGGGCACGACGATCACGATGAAGAAAGCGAAGAAGGCGCTCACTAGGGCGCTTGCAGATCACGCACAACGCGGCCGCGGAGGGTCGCACAGAGAGGACACGTTCGCATGGAAGCTCTGGTCGGCCTGCTGCTGCAGATTGGCGACGATGGGATGAAGTACATCGGCGCGGGGATCGCGATGGGGCTGGGGGCGATCGGCCCGGCGCTGGGCATCGGCCTGCTGGCCGGGCGGGCGATGGAGTCGCTGGGGCGCAACCCCGATGCGGCGCCGGTGATCCAGACCAACATGATCCTCGGTATCGCGTTCACCGAGGCGATCGCCATCTACTCGCTGGTGGTCGCGGTGATGATCGGCTTCGTGTTCTAGGACGGTCGGCGCTCGGCGCGCCGTAGGCTGACCGCCTGCGCGCGCCGCCGCTGTCGGTCGCACGACCGATCGGGGCTGACTGCCAGGCTGAGGGCAGACTGAAGGCAGGCGAAGCGATGGACGAACTGGGACTGAATATCGCCGGGCTGCTGACCCACTTCATCAGCTTCGGGGTGCTGCTCGGGCTGCTGATTCTGCTGTTCTACCGCCCCCTGCGGCGGGTGCTCGATGAGCGCCGCAGCCGAATCGAAGAGGGGCTGCGGGCCTCGGAGGCTGCGCAAGAGGCGGCCGAGGAGGCCAGCGCGGAAGCGCGCTCCGAGGTGCAGCAGGGCCGCGAAGAGGCTCAGCGTCTGGTCGCCCAGGCGCAGGAGATCGCGCAGCGGATCGAGGCCGAAGCGCGCAGCGGCGCGGAGCAGAGGGCCGACCAGTACGCCGAGCGGGTGCGCGCGGAGATCGAGCAGGAGCGCGATCAGGCCGTGCAGCAGCTGCGCGACGAGTTCGCGGACCTGACGATCGCCGCCGCCGAGCGGGTGATCGGCCAGTCGCTCAGCCGCGACGATCACCAGCGGATCATCAGCGAGGTGCTGGCGGAATCGGCCGTCGGCGCGTCCGATCGCAGCCAGCAGAACTAGCGCTGAGGAGTATCAATGCCGCCGCGAGATCCGGCCGCGAAGCGCTACGCCGACGCCGTCTTCGGCATCGCCGCCGACGGCGGCACGGCCGAGCGGTGGGCGTCGGACCTCGATGACGTGGCCGCGCTCTTCGCCAACGCCGACGCGGCGGCGTTCTTCGCCAGCACGCGCGTCGCGCAGACGGACAAAGAGCAGGTGATCGAGCAGGCGATGTCCGATGCGACTGCGGGGGGGCGCAATCTGGCCAAGCTGCTGGTGCGCAAGCGGCGCACGCGGCTGGCGGACCAGATCCGCGACGCCTTCCGGCAGCGTCTGAACAGCGAGCGCCGGATCGCCGAGGCAGTGGTGACGACGGCGGTGCCGCTGACTGACGAGGGGCGGGCTGCGGTCGAAGCGGCCGTGCGCCGTTACACGGACGCCTCGACCGTGGAGCTGAGCGAAACGGTGGACAGCGCGATCCTCGGCGGCGCGGTGCTGCGGATCGGCGATCGGATCATCGACGGCAGCGTGCGCACGCGGCTGAATTCGCTGCGCCGCAGCGTGGCCGGCGGCAATCTCTGACCTGATGCAGACCATGCACATGCGGGAACGGAAGTGAACCATGGCAGTACGCCCTGAAGAAGTCGCCTCGATCATCCGCCAGCAGATCGAGGGCTTTGAGAGTGAGGTCGTCTCCGCCGAGGTGGGCACGGTCGTCGAAGCGGGCGATGGGATCGCGCGCGTCTACGGCCTCTCCGGCGCACTCTCCGGCGAGCTGCTGGAGTTCAACCCCAAGGGCGGCGGCGAAGCCGTGATGGGGATGGCGCTGAACCTCGAAGAGGAGATCGTCGGCGCGGTGATTCTCGGCGACTACCGGGTGATCGAGGAGGGCGACGAGGTGCGCTCGACCAGCCGCGTCGCCGAGGTGCCGGTGGGCGAGCAGCTGATCGGTCGGGTGGTCAACGCGCTCGGTGAGCCGATTGACGCGAAGGGGCCGATCAACGCGAGCGAGAGCCGCGCCGTTGAGCGGATCGCGCCCAACGTGGTGACCCGCGCCTCAGTGAACACGCCGGTGCAGACGGGCATCCTCGCGATCGACTCGCAGATTCCGATCGGGCGCGGCCAGCGCGAGCTGATCATCGGCGACCGCCAGACCGGCAAAAGCTCGATCGCGATCGACACGATCATTAACCAGAAAGGCCAGGACCTGGTCTGCATCTACGTGGCGATCGGCCAGAAGCAGGCCAAGGTTAGCCAGGTGGCGTCGACGCTCGAGGAATACGGGGCGATGGATCACACGATCATCGTCAACGCCGCCTCGGCCGAAGCGGCTGCGCAGCAGTACCTCGCGCCCTACTCCGGGGTGGCGATGGCTGAGTACTTCATGGAGCGCGGCCAGGACGCGCTGATCATCTACGACGATCTCAGCAAGCACGCCTGGGCGTACCGCCAGATTTCGCTGCTGCTGCGCCGCCCGCCGGGACGCGAGGCCTACCCCGGCGATGTCTTCTACCTGCACTCGCGGCTGCTCGAACGCTCGGCGAAGCTCAGCCAGGAGCACGGCGGCGGCTCGATCACGGCGCTGCCGATTATCGAGACGCAGGCCGGCGATGTCTCCGCCTACATCCCGACCAACGTGATCTCGATCACCGACGGGCAGATCTTCCTGGAGTCGGACCTGTTCAACGCAGGGCAGCGCCCGGCGGTGAACTCGGGCATCTCGGTCAGCCGCGTGGGCGGCTCGGCGCAGCGCCGGGCGATGCGCTCGGTGGCGGGCCAGCTGCGGATCGATATGGCGCAGTACCGCGAGCTGCAGGCGTTCGCGCAGTTCGGCACGAGCGACCTGGACACGGCGACGCGCCGCCAGCTGGAGCGCGGGCAGCGGCTCAGCGCGCTGCTGGTGCAGCCCGAAAACGAGCCGCTGCCGCTGTCCGAGCAGGTGGCGCTGCTCTACGCCGCGAACAGTGGCGCGCTCGACGATGTGCCGGTCAACAAGGTGTCCGATTTCGCCAAGGGCGCACGCGAATACCTCGGTACCTCGCACCGCGACCTGCTGGACGGGATCGGCGCGAGCGGCGAGCTGAGCGGCGAGGGCGAATCGGCGCTCAGCGCGGCGCTGCAAACCTTCAAGGACACGGTGCCTTTCTAAACGGACCAACGAGAACGGCGGCCGTCTGAGGCGGCGGGAGGCGCGAGAGACGCATGGCCAACACCCGTGAAATTCGACGCCGCATCCGCTCCGTCGAGAACACCGCCAAAATCACCAACGCGCTCCAACTCGTGGCCGCCTCGAAGATGCGGCGCGCGCAGGACCGCGCGCTGCAGGCGCGGCCCTACGCGGAGAAGATGCGCGAGGTGCTCGGGCACCTCTCCGGCCTGATCGGCGACCCCGACGCCTCGCACGCGCTGCTCGAACGACGCGATGTGCGCGAAACCAGCGTGATCTTCGTCACGCCGGATCGCGGACTCTGCGGCGGGCTGATCGCCAATCTCGAGCGCCACGCCGGCGAAATCGTGCTGGGACCCGAAACCGGCGGCGATGTCTCGATGATCCCCGTGGGGCGCAAAGGCTCGGACTACTTCCGACGCTTCGGCGTCAACTATCACGCGCAGTTTCAGGAGTTGGGCGACTACCCCGGCCTCGCGGAGACGCAGCCGATCTCGCGGATTGCGATGGAGGAGTACATCAACGGAGACGTGGACCGAGTGTTGCTGGTCTACGCCTCGTTCGTCAACACCGTGACGCAGATGCCGATCACGGTGCCGCTGCTGCCCGTCGAGCGGGCCGATGCCGCGGAGGGCGAGGAAGCGAGCGAGTCGGAGTACATCTTCGAACCTTCGCCGCAGGAGGTGCTGGCCGAGCTGCTGCCGCGCTACGTGGACCTGCTGGTTTACCAGGCGATTCTGGAGGCTGCGGCCTCCGAGCAATCGGCGCGGATGGTGGCGATGCGCAACGCTACAGACGCGGCGAACGAGATGATCGATGATCTCACGCTGGTCTACAACAAGGCGCGGCAGGAGCAGATCACGTCGGAGCTGCTGGACATCACCGGCGGCGTCGAAGCGATGCAGAGCTAGCCATGGGCGCGAGCGGAGCCGCCGTGATCTTCGATATGGACGGCGTGCTGGTCGACGGCGAGCCGCTGCATTACGAGGTGGTGCGCCGCCTGCTTGCCGAAGAGGGCGTCGAGTTCGGCATGGACGATTACCAGCGCTACCTCGGCACGACGCTGGAGAGCACCTGGAGCGATCTGCGCGAGCGCTACGGTCTGTCGCGCAGCTACGAGTGGTACGCGGCGGCCTACGACCGCGAGGTGGTGCGCTCCTACCGCGAGGAGGCGGAACTGCTGCCGGGCGCGGAGGCGCTGCTGGCGCTGCTGGCCGAAGCCGCCGTGCCGCTGGCGCTCGCGTCGTCGTCGAACCGCGAATGGGTCGACGCCGCGCTCGACTCGTTGGGTCTGCGCCGCTTTTTCGACCAGACGGTGGCCGGCGACGAGGTGTCGCGCGGCAAGCCGGACCCGGAAATCTATCTGCGCGCCGCCGAGCGGCTGGGCGCCGCGCCCGGCTCCTGCGTCGCCGTGGAGGACGCTCCCGCGGGGATCGCCTCGGCGCGGGCGGCGGGCATGAGCGTGGTCGCCGTGCGCACGCCGATGACGGACGGCCTGCCTCTGACTGAGGCGAACTGGATCATCGATTCGCTGGCCGACTTCGACCCCGCCTGGGTCGGCGCGGGAGCAGTCGAACAGCGGGTCAACTGAGGATGATTGATACGATGAGCGCGGCGCGCGCCGCGTCGTCGGGAAGCGAGGATCGCAATGGCTGACGGACAGGTGGTGCAGGTGATCGGCACCGTCGTCGATGTGGAATTTCCGCCCGACGGTTTGCCGTCGCTGTTCAGCGCGGTGACGATCACGATGGGCGGCGGCAATGCGGTGGTCGCCGAGGTGCAGCAGCACCTCGGCAACAACCGCGCGCGCTGTCTGGCGATGGACAGCACGGACGGGATGAAGCGCGGCGACACGGCGCGCGACGAGGGCCAGCCGATCGCGGTGCCCGTCGGCGAGGGGGCGCTGGGCCGCCTCTTCAACGTGCTCGGCGAGCCGCTCGACAACCTCGGCGATGTGCCCCAGAGCACCGACCCCTGGCCGATCCACCGCGCGCCGCCCTCCTACGCGGACCAGAGCGGCGAGGCGCAGATTCTCGAGACCGGGATCAAGGTGATCGACCTCGTCTGTCCCTTCACGCGGGGCGGCAAGATCGGCGCGTACGGCGGCGCGGGCGTGGGCAAGACGGTCGTCATTCAGGAGCTGATCCGCAACATCGCCACGGAGCACGGCGGCTATTCCGTGTTCGCCGGCGTCGGCGAGCGCTCGCGCGAGGGCAACGACCTCTGGCACGAGATGCGCGAGTCGGGCGTGCTGGACAAGACGGTGCTGGTCTTCGGGCAGATGAACGAGCCGCCGGGCGTGCGGCTGCGGGTGGGGCTGACCGGCCTGACCTTCGCGGAATACTTCCGCGACACGGAGGGGCAGGATGTGCTGCTCTTCATCGACAACATCTACCGCTACACGCTGGCGGGCCAGGAAGTCTCGGCGCTGCTCGGGCGGATGCCCTCGGCGGTCGGCTACCAGCCCACGCTGAGCACCGAGATGGGCGAGCTGGAAGAGCGGATCACGAGCACGATGAAGGGCTCGATCACCTCCTTCCAGGCGATCTACGTGCCGGCCGACGACTACACCGACCCCGGCGTGGCGACCACGTTCGGGCACCTCGACGCGGTGGTCGCGCTGGAGCGGGCGATCGCCGCGCAGGGCTTCTACCCCGCGGTGGACCCGCTGACCTCGTTCAGCCGCGCGCTCGACCCCAAGATCGTCGGCCAGGAGCACTACGACGTAGCGCAGGAGATGCAGCGCGTGCTACAGCGCTTCAAGGATCTGCAGGACATCATCGCGATCCTCGGCGTCGACGAGCTGTCGGAGGAAGACAAGCAGACCGTGGCCCGCGCGCGGCGCATTCAGCGCTTCCTGACCCAGCCGTTCTTCGTGGCGGAGCAGTTCACCGGCCTGCCCGGCGAGTACGTTGCGGTGCGCGACACGGTGCGCGGCTTCAAGGAGATTCTCGAGGGGGCGCACGACAACCTGCCTGAGCAGGCGTTCTTCAACGTCGGCACGATCGAAGCCGCGGTGGAGAAGGGCGAGCAGATCGCCAGCGAAGCGGCGGCCTAGCGCCGCCGCGCTGCGAACGCGAGCAGAAGAAGGAGCGCGCGAATGCCGTTGACGCTGGAAATCATCACCGGCGAGCGCCTGCTGCTGCGTCGGGAAGACGTGGACGAGGTGATCGCGCCCGGCAGCTTGGGCGAGCTGGGCGTTCTGCCCAACCACGCGCCGCTGATCACTTCGCTGCAGCCGGGCGAGCTGCGGGTCAAGTCGGGCGGCAGCGAGGATGACTTCTTCGTCTCCGGCGGCTTTCTCGAGGTCCAGAGCGATCAGGTCACGGTGCTGGCGGACGCCGCCGAACGCGACTCGGAGATCGATCTGGAGCGCGCCGAGACCGCGCGCCAGCGGGCGCGCGAGCGGCTTGACCAGGCGACGGACGCGGACCGGGCCCGCGCGCAGGCTTCGCTCTCGCGCTCTCTCGGGCGCCTCAAAGTGCTCGAACGCCGCCGCCGCCGCACCAGCGGCCGCGAAATGGCTCGCCCCGGCGCCTGAGCTGCACCTTTCCTTCCCCTTGCAGGCTGCCTTTGGTCTCCCCCTGTGGGGGAGGGACCTTTGTACAACCCGTCTGGCTCTCGTTTCTGCCATTCCCACCCCCACTCTCGTCATTCTCGTACCCCGCATCGCCGAGCGTCTCATAGGCTGGTAGCGGCCTAAGCGAGCGGTGTTGGCGAGGAAGGCGATGATGGTTTCCCAATCTGAGCCTGCGCTGCGGATTACCGGGGGACGCCGCCTGGCTGGACGGGTTGAGGTCGGCGGGGCGAAAAACGCTGCGATGCCCTGCCTCGCGGCGGCGCTGCTGGCCAACAGCCCCTGCACGATCGAGCGCGTTCCCGATATCAGCGATGTGCGCGGCTTCTGCGGCATTCTCAAAGGTCTGGGCGCGGAGGTTTCCCACGATCGCGAGGCGGGCACGGTGGAAGTTTCGGTCGGCTCGGTCGACAGCCTGGCCGACAGCCCCTCGGCGGAGTTGGTCGCGCAGCAGCGCGCTTCCTACCTGACGGTCGGCGCGCTGCTCGGTCTGCGCGGCTATGTGTCCTGCGGTCCGCCGGGCGGAGACGACCTCGGCGCGCGCGGGCTCGACATTCATATCAAGGGCTTCCGCGAACTGGGCGCGGAGGTTGTGACTGACGACTACGGGACCCATGCGCGCGCGCCTGGTGGCCTGCGCGGCGCGACGTTGGCGCTGCGCCAACCCAGCGTGCTGGCCACCGAAAATCTGCTGCTGGCCGCGGTGCTGGCCATGGGACGAACGCGGATCGAAAACGCCGCCTGCGAGCCGGAGATCGTCTGCCTCGCCGAGATGCTGGTCGCAATGGGCGCACGGATCTCCGGAGCCGGTTCGCCGGTCATCGAGATTGACGGCGTTGAGACGCTGGAGGGCGTGACCCATCAGCTGATTCCCGACCGGATCGAGGCGGGCACACTACTGATCGCGGCCGCGATCAGCGGCGGCCAGGCGACGCTTGGCGGCGTGCGCCCCGAGCAGATGGAGGCGACCTGCGCGGCGTTGGCGGAGGTGGGCGTATCGCTCACGGCCTCGCGCGACACGATCACCGCGAGCGCGTCGCAACCGCTGCGCGCGATCGAGCTGAAGACCGAACCACACCCCGGATTCCCGACCGATCTGCAAGCGCCGCTGACCGCGCTGCTGACGCAGGCCCACGGCGTCTCGACCATTGATGAGCAGCTGTTCGAGGATCGCACGCAGCATGTTGAGGGGCTGCGGCAGCTGGGCGCGGATCTGGACGCGCGCCGCAAGCCGCGGCTGGAAATCCGCGGGCCGTCGCCGCTGGTCGGCGCGAGCGTGGCCGGGCGCGATATCCGCGCGACCGCGGCGCTGGTGCTGGCTACGCTGGCCGCCGAGGGCGAATCGGAAGTAGGCGGCCTCGATCACCTCGACCGCGGCTACGAGCGCTTCGAGCGCAAGCTGGCCGCGCTGGGCGCGAAGATCGAGCGCGTGGTCTGAGTGCAGGCGGCGAGTACACTGATCAGGCGGCGCGGGTGCGGAGGCGCGAGGGCAGATGTTCTTCAGTAAGCGCGTGGGGATCGACCTCGGCACCGCGCACATTCGGATTGCCGTACCCAACCGTGGCATCGTCGTCAACGAGCCCTCCGTCGTTGCGCTCGACCCGCGCGAAAGCGCGGTGCTCGCCGCCGGCAGCGACGCGGCGCGAATGATCGGGCGCGCGCCTGAGACGATCAAGATCGTGCGTCCGATGCGCGAAGGGGTGATCGACGACTACCTGATCGTTGAGGCGCTGCTGCGTTACTACATCTCGCAGATCACCAGGCGGGTGAATTTGGTGCGCCCGGAGGTGATGGTGGCCACGCCGGCGGGTGTGACGAATGTGGAGCAGCGGGCGGTGCGCGATGCGGCCGAGCAGGCCGGCGCGCGACGCCCCGCGCATCTGATCGCTAACCCGCTCGCCGCCGCCATCGGCGCGGGGCTGCCGATGGGCGACGCGCAGGGCTCGCTGGTGGTGGACCTCGGCGCGGGACGCTCGGAGGCTGCGATTCTCTCGATGTACGGCGTGGTGGTTTGGGAGTCGGCGCGGATCGGCGGCGACGTGATCCGCACGGCGATCATTGATTACGTACGGCGGCGGCACAACCTGCTGATCGGCGACCGCACAGCCGACGATCTGAAGGTGGCGATCGGGACCGCTGAGCCGCTGGAGCGTTCGCTGCGCACCCAGGTGCGCGGGCGCGACGCGGCGACCGGCATGCCGCGCACTGTCGCGCTCACCTCCAACGAACTCGTGCCCTCCGTGCAGTCGGTGTTGGAAACGGTCGTGGAGGTGATTCGCACCACTCTGGAGCGCACGCCGCCGGAGCTGACTGCGGATGTGATTGATCGCGGGATGGTGTTGACCGGCGGCGGCGCGCTGCTGCGCGAGCTGGACAAATACCTCTCGGCGCAGACGGGCATCCCCGTTCACATCGCCGCGGAGCCGCGCGACGCTGTCGCGCTCGGCGCAGCCTTCGCGCTGGAAAACCTCGATCTGCTGCGCCCCAACCTGATCACGCCCGAAGGCGCGCTGACAGGCGGCGATCGGTTCTAGCCGGCCCCGCCTGCGCGTCCATGCGCTCCAATTCGTCAACGAACACACCGGCCGACTCGAACACTTGATGCACACCTGAGGCCGCGAGCGCGGCTCGCCTTAGCTCGCCAGCCAAAGCCAGTCGCCGGCCGCGATCTCCAGGTCGGCCGAGCCGGGAATCAGCCTCGCGCCGCGCGCCGCGTACGCCCGCCACGCCGCGCCGTCCCAGATGAAGACCGCGCGCAGCCCGAGCCCCTCGCTCAGCGCCGACGCCGTGGTCGCCGCGCCGGCGTAGACAAACATCCGGTTTAGTGGATAGAGGCCGTAGAACACGGCGTACTGCATCAACGTCGCCTGCTCGCCCTGCACATCACCGCCCAGCGAGATCGTGTAGACGCCGCTCCCGAACTGTCGCAGCATCGCGGACAGATCAACGCGGATCGTGAAGGCCGCCCCCGACAACGCCCATTCCTCGGCTGCAATCGTTGGCAGCTCAACCCAGCCGCCGTCGCCGCGCGGCTCAACCGCGCCCGGCTCGGTGCAGGCCGGTGTCGTGCTTCGCCGCGTCCAGCGGGCGTGCGGAAAGACGGCTGCGACGGGGTAGCCGCCACAGTACGGACCGGTGTCATTGAGCGTGCCGCGCTGCTGCGGTTGAGGCGGCGGGTCGTGCTGCACTATCAGCCCCGCGCCCAACGACGCGCCGTTCACCGTGCGGCCCGACAACGTCAGCACGCCGCCCACGATTGCAGGCGGCCGATCGAGCCGCACATAGTCGCCCTCGAAATGCTGCACCGCCCGAAACAGGTAGTTCGCGCTGCCGCGCCAGGCGATTCCCACGTTGACCAACCGGTGCGCCGGATTCAGCAGGTTCGCGCGGTGCCCCGGCGAGCGCAGCCACCCGGCCATTGCTTCCCGAACCAGCCGCTCCAGATCGGGCCGCGCCGCCGACTCACGGATTGCGCACCGATCCATGCCCACTCGCCAGGCGTTACTCTCCGCCACGTTCTCGGCGTTGGCCTGGTATCCGCCCCGCAGCGAGTAGCGCATGTACGGCTTCAGGCCGTCCAGCCCCCAATGCGAGTGAAAGCACCCGGCCACCATCTGTTCGGCGTGCAGCTGCGCCGCGCCATTGGCGCCCAGCCGCACCGGCGGCGCGCCCGCCTCCCGACGCGCGTCGTTGATCAACTCCAGCATCAGCTGCTTCAGCTCGAGATGGCGCTGCGCCGGATCGTTTGCGCCGGCGGAGCCCCACAAGACGCAGAGCGCCAGGACGATCGCGCCCGAGCCGACGATCCAACGCACGGGCAACACTACGAAGGCGGCGGCTCGAGGTAGACGAGGTCGCTGACCAGCAGCGGACGGCCGGTCGGAAAGAACGCTCTACCCAGGTGCGGGTTCCACTGCTCCAACAGCCGCGCTGCCTCCTCCACCTCCAGGTCGGGCAGTTCGCGCTGCGCAAGACTCTCGAATGTGTCGCCCTCGCGGGGGCGCGCGACGCGGCGCAACGGCGGCAAATGCAGGTGATTCGGTCGGCTCATGCCGCTATGATATTGGGTGCGCGCGCGGCAATCGCGCCCTGCCGGATCTGCTGAGATTGAGTCGACCATGGACCTCGTCATCCGCAACGCTTACATCTACGACGGCTCCGGCATGCCCGGCTACCGCGGCGAAATCGGAGTCCGCGGCGGGCGGATCGCCCGCGTTGGCCGCGTGCCCGAGCGCGGCGCGCGCGAGATCGACGCCGGCGGGCTGGCCGCCGCGCCGGGCTTCATCGATCCCCACACCCACTACGACGCGCAGCTCTGCTGGGACGGGCAGGCGCGCCCGTCGCTGGAGCACGGCGTGACCACGGTGGTGACCGGCAACTGTTCGCTCACCCTCGCGCCGCTGCGCGAGCAGCAACGCGACCGTCTCTGCCGCATGTTCCGCCAGATTGAAGACCTGCCGATGGCGGCCTTCGAGGACGGCATCGACTGGATCTGGGAAACGTTCGACGACTATCTCAAGGCGGTCGAGCCGAAGCTGAGCATCAACCTTGCGCCGCTGGTCGGGCATAGCGCGATCCGCATGTGGGTGATGGGCGAGGAGGCGTTCGAGCGCGAGGCC
The DNA here is from genome assembly GCA_958295515.1 of uncultured Dehalococcoidia bacterium. Taxonomy (GTDB): domain Bacteria; phylum Chloroflexota; class Dehalococcoidia; order Bin125; family Bin125; genus CATQGW01. Next base: position 742,279 of record CATQGW010000001.1, read on the forward strand.
AACGAGACCGAAATCGTGGAGATGCAGCGCATCCTCGCTGAGTGCCTGGTCGCCGGCGCAAGCGGGCTGAGTACCTCCTACGTGGATGTGGACGACAGCTGGCGTCCCGTCCCCAGCCGCTTCGCGGGGCACGAGGAAATCCGCGCGCTCGCGCGTACGCTCGGCGAAGTGGGGCACGGCGTGCTGCAGATCGTCCCCGAGTTCTACGACACCAGCCTGATGCTCAGCCGCGTGGACATGCTGGCTGAGCTGTCGCTGGAGTTCGGCATTCCCACGACGCTCTCGCCGCTCTTCGAGTCGGCGCAGACGCCGGAGCTGGTCGGCGCGGTGCTGGCGCGGGTGCAGGAGTGGTCGGAGCTCGGCGCGCGCGTCTGGCCGCAGGTGCAGACCCGCCCGATCGACATCAACTTCACGCTGCGCGAGCGCAACTTCATGCTGCTCGCGATGCCGACCTGGTTCGAGGTGCTCAACCTGCCGACCAAAGAGGAGAAGATCGCGCGCTACCGAGATCCGGAGACGCGCGCAAAGCTGGTCGCTGAAGTCGCGCCGGCGGGGGCGAGCTTCCTCGGCAACCGCGTCGCCGACGCCTTCGTGCGCGGCGTCGCGCTGGAGCGCAACGCACCGCTGCTCGGCCGCACGCTGCGCGAGATCGCGGAGGAACGCGGGACCACTCCGGCCGAGGCGATGATCGATCTGGCGCTCGAAGAAGACCTCGAAACCGAGTTCAAGAACGGCGGCCTGCTGCACACCGACCCCGAAATCGTGGGCGAGATGCTGGCCAACGACTATGTGTTGATTGGCGCTTCGGACGCCGGCGCGCATGTGCAGGCGTTCGCCACCAACGGCGACACCGGCTACCTGTTCAGCAAGTTCGTGCGCGAGACGGGGGCGCTCTCGATGCCCGCTGCGATCCGCAAGATCACCCACGACACGGCCAGCGCCTGGGGGCTGCGCGACCGCGGCCTGCTGCACCCCGGCTACGGCGCGGACATCGTGCTCTTCGACCCGGAGCGGATCGCCCGCGACGAGGAGATCGGCGTGCGCGACCTGCCCGGCGACGGCTACCGCTACATCCGCAAGGCGCTGGGCGTGGAGACGGTGATCGTCAACGGCGAGGTCGCCTACAGCGCGTCCGAGGGCTACAGCGACAGCACCTCCGGCGAGCTGGTGACGCTGCAAACGCCCGGCGCGGCGTAAGCCGGCGCGCTGCCCCACCGGCCTCGCGCCTGATCCTGTTATTCCAGCTGGCCGAATTCGCGGGTGGTGTCGACTACGGCGATGGAGGCGACGCCGCCATCGGGGACGTTCATCACCTTGACGCCTTTGGTCGAGCGGCTGCACTGGCGGATTTGGCTGACCTCGGTGCGCAGAATCTTGCCCTGGGCGGAGATCAGCACCAGCTCTTCGTCGCCGCGGACGACGCACATTCCGACGATCTCGCGCGTCTCGCTGCTGATCTTGTGGCCGATCATGCCTTTGCCGGCGCGGCCCTTGGTGTTGTACTCGGTCTCCGGGGTGCGCTTGCCGAAGCCGCCGGCGGTGACTGTGAGGATCTCCGCTTGATCGGAGCGCAGTATGTCCCGCTGCGTGCGCAGCCGCTGGAGGCCGACCAGCGACCCGCCGTCGGGCACCACGATGCCGCGCACGCCGCCGCTGGTGCGCGAGGCCTGGCGCAGCGCATCAACCGCGAAGCGGATTGCTTGCCCGGCGCTGGTCATGACCAGCACATCGTCGTCGGCGCGCGCGAACGCCGCTTCGACCAGCTCGTCGTCATCATCGAGATTGAAGGCGTTCAGCCCGCTGCGGCGCACGTTGGCGAAGGCCGAGAGCGGCGTTTTCTTCACCTTCCCCTGCCGCGTGCCGAGGATGATGTAGTCGTCGGCGAAGTCGGTGACCGGCACGACGGTGGTGACCCGCTCTTCGGGCTGGAGGTCGAGCAGGTTGCGGACGGGCAGGCCGCGCCACTCACGGGAGCGCTCCTCGATTTCGTGTGTCTGCATGCAGAAGACACGGCCCTTGTCGGTGAAGAAGAGCAGCTGGTCGTGGGTGTCGCAGGCGATCATGCGGGCCGGCGCTTCGGCGTCCTGCGCCGCGGCGGTGCCGTTGCTGCGCTTGGCGACGCCCTTGACGCCCATCCCGCCGCGCCGCTGCGAGCGGAAGGCGTCAACCGCCTGGCGCTTGATGTAGCCGTGCCGCGTCAGCGTCACGACCGAGGCCTGGTGCGGCACGAGGTCGGCTTCGCTGAACTGCTCGACGCTGCGATCGATGATCTGCGTCTTGCGCTCCGTGTTGTACATCTCGACCAACTCGTCGAGGTCGCCGGCGATCACGCCGTCGATCTTCTTGGGGTCGGCGAGCAGCCCTTCGAGGTATTCGATCGTCTCGGTGAGGTCCTGGTATTCCTCCTCGAGCCGCGTGCGCTCGAGTGCGGCCAGGCGGCGCAGCTGCATATCGAGCACCGCCTGCGCCTGGCGCTCGGTGAGGTCGAACGGGTCTTCCTGTAGGCGGTCGCGCGCGGCGTCGGCCGATTCGGCGGCGCGGATGGCGGCGATGATCTCGTCGATCATGTCGATCGCCTTGAGCAGGCCCTCGACGATGTGGTGCCGCTCGCGCGCCTTCTCGAGATCGAACTCCGCCCGTCGGCGCACGATTTCGCGGCGGTGATCGATGAACGCGGTGATCAGCTGGATCAGCGAGAAGGTGCGCGGCCGTCCGCCGGTGAGCGCGACGAAGTTGGTGTCGTAGCGGATCTGCAGGTCGGTCGAGCGGTAGAGGTGAGCCAGCACCGTTTTGACGTTGGCGTCGCGCCCAAGTTCGACGACCAGCCGCATGCCGTGGCGGTCCGACTCGTCGCGCAGGTCGCGGATGCCGTCGATCTTCTTGTCGCGCACATGCTGTGCGACCTGTTCGATGATCCGCACCTTGTTCGCCTGGTAGGGGATTTCGGTGAAGACGATCTGCACGCGGCTGCCGGCGACTTCTTCGATGTGCTGCCTGCCGCGCAGGGTGAAGCCGCCGCGCCCGCGCGCATAGGCGTTCTTCAAGTCTTCGTCGTTTTCCCCTGAGAACAGGATCCCCGAGCTGGGGAAATCCGGGCCCTTCAGCACCGTCATCAGATCGCCGATTGAGGCGTCGGGGCGCTCGATCACCATCTTGATCGCGGCGGCGACCTCGCCGAGGTTGTGCGGCGGCATCTTGCAGGCCATCGCCACCGCGATCCCGGCTGCGCCGTTGACGAGCAGGTTGGGCAGCCGACCGGGCAATACCACCGGTTCATTCAGCGATTCATCGAAGTTCGGCGCGAAGTCGACGGTGTTTTTGTCGAGGTCGGCGAGCATCTCCTCGCAGGCGGGGCTGAGCCGCGCCTCGGTGTAACGCATCGCTGCGGGCGGATCGTGATCAACCGAGCCGTAGTTGCCCTGTCCGTCGATCAGCGGGACTCGCATGCTCCAGGGCTGCGCCATCCGCACCATCGCCTCGTAGACCGGCACATCGGAGTGCGGGTGGTACTTGCCCAGCACCTCGCCGACGATCCGGGCGCTCTTGCGGTGCGCCTGATTGGCGCGCATTCCGAGGTCGTCCATCGCATACAGAATGCGCCGCTGCACGGGCTTGAGGCCGTCGCGCACATCGGGTAGGGCGCGCGACACGATTACGCTCATTGCGTAATCGAGATACGACGATTGCATCTCTTCGACGAGCTGCTGTGCGCGGATATTGTCGGCTGATTCGGTTACCACATCGTGCTCCGGTCCAGCCTGAGAGCCCCGCCCAAACCGCGCCTCTACCAGATATCAACCAGACTATCAGATCGTGGGTGATTTCGCTAGCGTTGGGATACCGCAGCGTAATATGTTGTCCACGCTGTTCAGTCGAGCCGCCGCCAGCCCGCGGGGACGGGATTGGGCGCCGCGGCAGCTTCCCCGCCGCCCCAGCGCTCCAGCAGCCGCGACTCGGCTGAGGCGTCCTGCGCGTCGAACCAGACCGTCTCGCCGTCCTCATCCTCGCCGCTGCGGAGCACGGAATCAAACCACCAGGCGTAGACCGCCGCAGGGCGCGGCAGGCCGTCGGGCAGGGTCAGCGCAGCGGCCAGGGGTTCGCCGCCGACCAGCGCGTAGCGCGGCCCCTCCGTCTCGCGCACCCGCGCCAGCTGCGACTCGGTCAGCCACTGCAGCCAGGTGCGCTCGATGTGTCCGGGGCGCTCCGCGAGCGTGACAGGCACGTAGCCGCGCCGCGAGAGGACCGGGCAGCCGGCGACGCCGAAGCCGTCCAGCGCGCTTGGCGCGGTGATCACGCCTTCGTTGGCGCACGGAAGCCCTGCGAATTTGTCGAAGAGTTGGCGGGGATAGGCGTTGGAGCCGACGGCGAGCAGGGCGGCGCGCACGTTGAAGCCGCCGCCGCGCGACGCCAGCCAGTCGTCCAGCGCCGCCGCGTCGAACACGCCCTGTAGTTCGCGCAGCTCTGCGCCGACCAGCGCGAAGGAGCGGCGTTGTGCGGGCGGGCGGGCGTCGGGGTAGCGCTGCGGCTGGTCGGACAGCGAGGGCAGTTCGCGCACATCGCGGCTCGGTCCGAATTCCACGATGGCTGCTCCCGTCTCTCGCCCCGCGCGCCCAAGGCTGATCGCGGATAGGCTCGCATTCGGGCGGCAGATGCGCCGCAGGCCGACGAACGGAGCAGTCGCAATGATGCGCTATCGCCGTCTTGGGCGCACCGGGTTGGTTGTCTCCGAAGTTGGGTTGGGCGGCGGCGGGATCGGTCGGGTCTGGGGCGAAACGACCGAGGAGGAGATCGCGGAGACGATCGCGCTGGCGCTGCGCGAGGGGATCAATTTCTTCGATGTGGCGCCCAGCTACGGCGACGGGCAGGCGGAAGAGAATCTCGGCCGCGCGCTCGCGGCGTCGGGCGACTACCGCGACCGCGCGCTGGTGGCGACCAAAGTCTCGCTGGCGGAAGGCGATCTGGACGACATCGCCGGCGCTGCCGAGCGTTCGCTGACGCGCAGTCTCGAACTGCTGCGCCGCGACCATGTGGACCTCTTCCAGTTGCACAACGGCATCGCCGCCGAGCGCGGACGCTTCCGCCGCTCGGTGACTCCGCAGGATGTGCTCGGCGCTGGCCGCGCGCTGGCCGCGCTGGAGCGGCTGCGCGAGGCGGGGTTGACGCGCTTCATCGGGATCACCGGGCTCGGTGAGGCGAGCGCCGTGCGACAAACACTCAGCGAGGGCGATTTCGACACCGTGCAGGTCTACTACAACCTGCTCAATCCCTCGGCGGCGCGCCCGCTGCCGAGCGGCTCGACGCTGCACGACCACGGGCAGCTGCTGGAACTGGCCGAGCGTCTGGGCATCGGCGTGATCGGCATTCGCAGCCACGCCGGCGGGGCGCTGAGCGGACCGCTCGACCGCGAGGTTGCGGGCGACTCGCTGGTGGCGCTGGACGCGCAGCGCAGCGAACGGCTAGCTTTTCTGACGGAAGACGGCGCTGCGCCGCTTTCGCAGATTGCGACTCGCTACGTGCTTGAACAGCGTGCGGTCGCCTCGGTGATTCCGGGGGTGAAGAACCGCGCGGAGCTGGCCGACGCGGTTGCGGCGATGGAGCTGCCGCCGCTGAGCGTGGAGCAGCGGGCGCGGCTCGAAGGCGAGTTGGAGCGCGATTTCGGCCTGCGCGAAGCGCAGGAGCGGCTGCTCTAGGGGCGGCTGACCATAGGCGTCCGACCCCGTAGCTTCCCCTGCAAGAGGGTTGTGCGTGTCCGAGTCCACAGTGCCCAACATCGTCATTCGGCGGCTGCCGCTGTACGCGCGCGAGCTGGGGCTGCTCGAAGCGGAGGGGTGCGCGTACATCTCGTCCAAGGAATTGGGTCATCGGCTGGATGTGACGCCGGCGCAGATTCGCAAGGATCTGTCCTATTTCGGGCGTTTCGGCAGGCAGGGGCGCGGCTACGACGTGGGCGATCTGCGGCAGCGGCTGCGTCGGATCCTGGGTCTCGACGGACGGGTGCAGCGGATGGTGCTGGTCGGCGTGGGGCAGCTCGGGCGGGCGGTGCTCGACTACGCGGGTTTCCCGATGCAGGGTTTCCATGTGGTGCGCGCGTTCGACTCGGATCCGGAGGTGATTGGGCGGGTGATCGCGGATGTGCAGGTCGACGACGTAGCGGATCTGCCAGGCTACCTGGAGCGGCAGCCCGTGGCGCTGGCGATCGTGACGGTGCCGGCCGCCGCGGCGCGCTCGGTGGTGGAGACGCTGGTGGCCGGGGGCGTGAACGCGATTCTCAGCTATGCGCCGATCGCGACGGCGGTTCCCGACGGGGTGCATCTGCGCCAAATCGATCCGGTGATGGAGCTGCAAAGCATGGCCTACTACATCCGGCAGGGCGAGCTGAACCACACCGCCGAGGTCGAGCCGGGCGGGTAGCCATCCTTCGCCTCCCGCACAAGAGAGGGCAGGGGAAGATCGGCTAGCATCAGGGCAATCGGCGGTCACAGTTGGGAGTTCCCCATGCGCTTCGGCATCTTCTACGAAATTTCGGTTCCCCGGCCCTGGGAGGACGACATCGAGCACACGGTGTATCACCGCTGCCTGGAGCAGGTGCGGGTGGCGGATGAGGTGGGCTTTCACTCCGTCTGGGCGGTGGAGCACCACTTCCTCGAGGAGTACTCGCACTGCTCGGCGCCGGAGCTGTTCCTGACGGCCTGCGCGATGCAGACGAAGCAGATTCGCGTGGGGCACGGGATTGTGGTCTGCGTGCCGCAGTTCAACCACCCGATTCGGGCGGCGGAGCGGGCGGCGGTGCTGGACATCCTGAGCGACGGGCGGCTGGAGTTCGGGACGGGCCGCTCGGCGACCTGGACCGAGTTGGGCGGGATGGACGCCAACCCGGACGAGACGAAGGAGACGTGGGACGAGTACACGCGCACGATTCCGCAGATGTGGACGAACGAGCGCTACGGCTATGAGGGCCGCGCGTTCCGCATGCCGACCCGCGCGGTGCTGCCCAAGCCCTATCAGAAGCCGCACCCGCCGATGTGGGTGGCGGTCTCCAGCCCGGGCACGGAGACCGATGCCGCCGAGCGCGGGATGGGCTCGCTGGGCCTGACCTTCGGCGGCTTCGCCGAGCAGGAGCAGAAGGTCAACGCCTACCGCCGGCGCATCCAGGACTGCGAACCGGTCGGCGCGTTCGTGAACGAGAATGTGGCCACGGTCAACTTCCTCTACTGCCACCCGGACAACGAGGTGGGCGTGCAGACGGGCAGCCGGTTGACCGGCTCGTTCGCCTACCTGGCGGCGCTGCTGCTGCCGGTGCGCGAGGTGCATCCGACCCGCTCCTACCCCAATCCGGGGCTGCTCGCGGCCAGCCGCCAGCAGGCGGCGCAAAACCCCGGCGAGGGCGCCAGCGCGCCTGAGGGCGTCTGCATCGGCAACCCCGATCGGCTGATCGAGGAGATCAAGAAGTGGGAGGCCTGCGGGGTGGATCAGATCAACTTCCTGCTCAACGCGCTGGAGACGATCCCGCAGGAGCAGGTGCTGGACAGTCTGCGGCTGTTCGGCGAAGAGGTGATGCCGCACTTCCGCGACGACGCGGCGCCGGCGGCAGCCGAGCGCGAGCTGGCCGGCGCGGCCGGCAGCGGCGACTAGTCCAACCGACACCCGAAAGGGAGGCGAATCATGCCGATCAGCGGCACAGCGGAGCTGGTCCCGCTCCTGCCCTACGCGCCGCAGCTGGCGAACCTCGAGACCGAGGCGCTCGAGCTGCCCAACGTGCAGGTGTTGCAGGTGATCTACGAGACCGATGATCGCAACATGGCGGAGCATCTGCCGCCCGCGCTGCACCCGACGATTCCGCCCACGATGCATGTGATCGGCTGGCGCGCCGAGGACGGGCCGCTGGGCGCGTTCACGCTGGCGATGGTGCGGGTGGGCTGCCGCGCGGCGGTGCGTCCGCGCGGGTTGCCGACGCGCGTGGTCTGCACCGAGGGCGCGGCCGCCGAAGCGCTGCGCGAGCGCTGGGGCTTCCCCGTCACCGTGGGCGACGCCGTGTTGCGCGAGCGCTACGACCGAGTTTCGATCGAGGTGAACGACGGCGGCGCGAGCGTGCTGGCCGCGCAGATGATCGATCCGATTCCGATCGGCAACGGCGATCTGCTCTACACCGCCGGGATGCACCTGGCGACGGTCGAGCGCGAGGGCGAGACGAAGCCCTGGCTGGTGCAGGTTGACGCGGAATTTCAGGTGAGCCGCGCGGATCGCGGACAGTCGCGGATCGACGCTTTCGACGACGCCTTCTGGTCCGCCGCCAACCTGCGCCCCAACTACCCGATCGTGGCCTCCTACACGACCGCCAACGTGACCCTGCCAAGAATCCGCTACATCTGCGATCCCGAGCAGCCGGCGTTCGTCGGCACGGTCGCGCTGTAATACCGGTAACGAAAGTCGAGACGAACTGACGCCATGGCTGAGACTGCGACACTGTTTCCGGGCTTTCGTGAGCACCGCGCGGGGCCGATTTTTGCTCGTGTGGGTGGGACGGGGCCGCCGCTGCTGCTGCTGCATGGGTTCCCGCAGACGGGGGCGATGTGGCACAAGATTGCGGGTGGGCTGGCGGAGCAGTTCACGGTGGTGGTGGCGGATTTGCTCGGCTACGGGGCGAGCGAGAGTCCGCCGGGCGACGGCGGGGGCGAGGCCTACTCGAAGCGCACGATGGCGCGGCACATGGTTGAGCTGATGGCCGATCTGGGGCACGAGACGTTCCGTTTGGCCGGGCACGACCGCGGCGGGCGGGTGTCCTACCGGCTGGCGCTGGATCATCCGCAGCGGGTGGAGCGGCTGGCGCTGCTGGATATCGTGCCGACGGTGGAGCAGTTCGAGCAGATGGGCGTGCCGGGCGGTTTGGGCGGCTTCCACTGGTATTTCCTGGCGCAGCCGTCGCCGCTGCCGGAGCGGTTGATTTCGGGTGAGCCGGACCTGTTCCTGGAGCGGATGCTCGGCGCGTGGGCGGGCGACGACACGGTGTTCAGCGAGGGCGCGATGGCGGAGTACCGCGCGGGGGCGCGCGATGCGGAGACGGTGCGCAGCTGGTGCGACGACTACCGCTCGGGGGCGCGCTTCGACCTCAATCTGGATCGCAGCGACCGCAGCGAGGGGAAGCGGATCGGCTGTCCGCTGCTGGTGCTGTGGGGCGCGGGGCGCGGTCCGAGTCGGCGGGGGCGCTTTATGGCGACCTGGCGGCGCTGGGCGGAGGATGTGCGCGGCGAGCCGATGGCTTGCGGACATTTCATCCCCGAGGAGGCGCCGGCGGAGTGCGAGCGGGCGCTGCGGGAGTTTTTCGCCGACTGAGCTACGATCAGCGCAGCATTCGAGACGGAGTGCGAGGAGCGGCAGATGGATGCGGTGACGACGATTCGGGGGACGGCGATTCCGCTGGACCGGGCGGATGTGGACACGGACCAGATCATCCCGGCCAAGTATCTGAAGCGGATTGAGCGGACGGGCTACGGGCCGTTCTGCTTCGAGGCGTGGCGCAAGGATCCGGATTTCGTGGTCAATCAGCCGCAGTATCAGGGGGCGTCGGTGCTGCTGGCGGGGCAGAATTTCGGCTGCGGCTCGTCGCGCGAGCACGCGGTCTGGGCGATTCAGCAGATGGGCGTGGGGGCGGTGATCGCGCCGTCGTTCGGCGATATTTTCCGCAACAACTCGGCGAAGATGGGGCTGCTGACGGTGGCGCTGGCGCCGGAGGATGTGGCGCACCTGATGCGTCTGGCGGAGGGCGAGCCGAGCGCGGCGATCACGGTGGATTTGGAGGCGCAGACGGTCAGCGCGGGCGGCTGGAGCCGCAGCTTCGAGATTGCGCCGTTCGTGAAGCAGCGGTTGCTGAACGGTCTGGACGACATTTCGATGACGCTGACGCACGCGGATGAGATCGCCGCGTTCGAGTCGGAGCGTCCGCCGGAGCTGCCGGCGACGGCGTAAGGCGGGCGCTTCATGCGGTTGGCGTTCCATGCACTCATCGGTATTTTGACTGTCATATGGGCTTGCTCGGCATGCACATTCTTCGATCCCGCCGCTGCATGCGAACGTGCCGACGACATACCAGGCGACAATTCCCGAGCGCGGTATCATCTCTTCATGGCTTTGGACTGTCGGTTGGCTACGTTTTCGCCAGACTTTGCCGTCGCGTTCAAACGCGACGACATCAGCTCCCTCGCTTCACTTGATGAACTTCGCACCTTAATTCGGGCGCTGGAGTCCGTTCCCTCCCCTGGTGGTGATCCGGCCGAGGCTCTCGCGGTAGTGTGCCGCGAGGTCATCGAAGCAGGAGCAATCGAAGTCATTGGCCCCGTTTGTCTTCCAACCTTGCACAGACAGCTCGAGAGCGAGTTGAGCACCCACCACGAGTCTTTTTCCGTTGCGTTCGACCAAGATGTGCTCCAGCGATTATCTATAGATCAGCTTCATCTGATTTACACGAAGATCGTCGATCTTCCTCGCGGACCGGACGAGGTCCTCGCCAACCTTGCGATCATCAGCCAGGTTGCAGCCTCGGCGAAGATTGATGACACAATCGTCGCGGATGGGTACACACGCGTGTTACGTGAAGAGATCGCCTCTCTCATCAGCGAGCGTCACGCGTCGTTCGCAGATGTCATCAAGCTCAATGCGTTGGACAAACTGGCTCTCAGTCAGCTACAAGCACTGCACGGCACGATCGTCGCGCTCCCCCTTCCTCGTGGACCGGAAGAGGTCCTCGCCAACCTCGCGATCGTCAGCCAGGTTGCAGCCTCGGCGAAGATTGATGACACAATCGTCGCGGACGGGTACACACGCGTGTTGCGTGAAGAGATCATCTCTCTCATCGGCGAGCGTCACGCGTCGTTCGCAGATGTCATCAAGCTCGATGCGTTGGACAAGCTGGCTCTCAGTCAGCTACAAGCACTGCACGGCACGATCGTTGCGCTCCCCGGAGACGCCCAAGCGAGGAGCAACAACCTCGGGCTCATATATGACAGCGTGCGCGGTGCCGGTTCCACGGTTGATGTGGTGACTGCATCGTACAAGCTGGCTCTAGTCCGCGATATTGCAGAAGTGATCGCTGTGGCGCACCCTAATCTACAGAGTGCATTCCGGCACGAGGGTCTCCAGCGCCTTGGCATTGAACACTTGCGCAAGGTCCTACGAGTCCTTGAGGTGCATGCGTACAGCGGACGCGATGCGAGGAGCATGTTCGGGTTCCTGCACTCCGTATTGCTCCAAAATGGCCTATCTGATGGGGCATCGCGACTAGGCTACCGCGACCTGCTTGAACGCCAGATCGATGCGGCTGTCCGCGGCATGCACGAGAACTTTCGGCGAGTCTTTGACGGAAGCGCGCTTGGTCGCAGTCCCATTCGACATCTTGAGGTTCTGGAGGAGGCGTTGAGGGACCTGTCGCCTGGCAAGGATAGGGATGGAGCAGCAGCCCTCATCGCGGTTCATATGGCAGGAGAGGAGGCGGGGGTCGACTTGAACATCGGATATTCTCGCTTGGTCGCCGAACTGCGTGCGCCGATCGTGGCAGGAATTGAGGAAACACTTGCAAGCATGGCTCCGGAGTTTGTGGATGCGTTCTCGCCGAGCGGGATGGCAGCAATGCCACTCGAAGTGTTGCGGGCAGTGTTGCATGAGCTTGAGAGTCTGCCAGATCGTGGCGCGAACGTAGGGAGCGGTGTGGCGCGAGTTCTGGCGGCCGCGGTTGCTGCAGGACATGATCCCAGCACAGGCGATTTCGGTGCTCGCGCGCTCCGAGCAAAGATGCAGGCAGTGTTGAAAGCAGTAATCGATATGCTGGATGACGAGGTGAGGTCATATCTCAAGACTGATGCGGTGGACGGCACCAACGTTCAGTTGTCACACTTACAAGCCGTTCTTGCCGCGGTGACGGCGGTCCGCAACTCACGTGATCCGATAGAAGCGCTGGCGACCATCCATGTTGCTGCTGTCAACGCAGGCATGGAAGTGGCAAAGGCCAACTTTGGATTGACTGATGCGGTCGTCAGTAAGCTGCAAGAGCGGTTCTCTGACGACCGCGTACTCTCGCGAGCAGATCCTGCGGCATACTTGATGGACCATGCTGATGCCGTCGCACTCCCGGTCTTTCGCACTGCAGCTCGATTTTATATTCCGACCAATGATCCAGTTGGACTGATCGAAGCGATGCACGTGAGCGCGGTGCAAGCCGGGATGAATCCCGACAGCACAGACTTCGGCAAACAAGACGCAATGAATCTTCTCACTCCTGTCCAGGTCACCAAGACGTGGATCACCACGGCAAGCACGGGAGAGGCCGTGTTTCGCTGGAACCTAGTAAACTACTACGATGTCGGGATTAAGGCCGTTCGCTTTGCGATCTATGCATACGATTCGTTCGGGGGAGCACTTGGCGGCGGCTGCCTGCCGTTCCCTGCTCGTGGTGAGCTCCGGCTGACACGGGCGCAGCAGTACGGGCGGTCAGGTCAAAGTGTGGGAGGCTTGTCGTGGTGGTGGGATGGTTGGCGGTGCACGGCGCGTGCAGACCGGTTTGACCTGCGAATTCGCGACGTTGTATTCGTTGACGACACGCGCTGGACGCCGTAGCGGCGATGTGCAGAAGCGATGTGTCCGCGATACCGAGTCGGCCGCGTGCAGCATCCCCAGAGTTAAGGTTTAAAGGCAGATAGACGGCGGCACAGGTCGTCTAGAATTGCCCTCCATTCGTCGTGAGAGTAGACGTTGGTCGGATACCGTAGTGGGTCGTATTCGATTTCGAATCTGTTTCTGTCGTCCGACGCAAGGTTGGCAAGTGCGATTGCCACGATGACTTCACCGAACGATGGGGCTATGCCGTCATACTCATGTGTCTCGCCGAGGTATCGAATGTGGCGACGGTGGTTCGTACGATAGGATTTGACCCCGACGCGACGGGCGGCGAGAAACGTCTTACCTTGCTGAAGAGCCACGAGCGCTCGAGACGCGGCGTCCTCAATGTCGTATGCGATCTTCAGATAATGCTACGGATCGGTATCATCGGCTAGATCGTAGGCTTCGGTATCGTCGGCAAGGCCGTAGGGTTCGGTGGGTGTTGACATCAGATGCACTCCTTGCCAGCGCAGTCACAGCAGCGCCGTTGGTTATGAACATCCTAGCGCGATTGCGCCCAAAAGACAATCGCGCTGGCGGAAGGCGTTCCAGTCGTAGGTGTTGGGGTTGGGTGTTTTGTCAGGCATTGCGTAGGGCTTCGTCGCGGAGGTGGGTGCGCAGGGGAGGAGGCTCTGATGATGCGTTCGAGCAGGGCGAGCGGTTTTGGGTGGGATAGCCGACGTACTCCTTGCTGCTGCGCGGCGCGATGGCGATTTCCCACCAGGTCTCGGGCACCTTGCCGGTCTTCGCGTAGGAGGGATCGGTGATGTCGATTGCGGCGCCGCTGAAGCCGCCGGTGTGGGGAGCGCCGTCCTTGTGAGGCACTCGCACGGCGTCGGAGTTGAGGGCCTTGAGGATGGGGAGGTTGTCGCTGACGAAGATGGTGCGGTTTTCGGCGTTGAGTTCGGTCATGCGATGCCTCCTTCGCTGCGTCCAGCTTAGCGCGGTGGCACAGATGTTCGCAAGTGTGGGTTGGCGGGCGCTGCGGCGGGGCTGCGTTAGGCTGCGGCGCATGGCGAATTCTGTGCGGCCTTCGGGGGCGGATGTTTGGGCGAACCTGCGGGGGGCGGGCAATCCGCTGGCGGCGCTGCGGGGGATGGCGGCCAACAGCTGGGTCAAGCTGCGGCGGCGCGAGGATTGCTGTGGGAATTACGGGGATCCGGGCTGTTGAGTGACGCGCGAACGCGCGCTCCGGGAGGGCGCGCCGGATGACGGCGAGACGGACGCGGACATGACGGACGCGGACATGGAGGAGGGCTGACTGATGGCGCACTATCGGATCGCGCTGCTGCCGGGCGACGGAATCGGGGTGGAGGTGATCGGCGAGGCGGTGCGGGTGCTGGCCGCCGTGGGCGGGCGCTTCGATCACTCGTTTGAGTACAGCGAGGATTTGGTCGGCGGTGCGTCGATCGACGCGCACGGCGTTGCGCTGCGCGAGGAGACGCTGGAGATGTGCCGCGCGCAGGACGCGGTGCTGTTCGGCGCGGTGGGCGGGCCGAAGTGGGATGATCCGGCGGCGACGGTGCGGCCGGAGCAGGCGATTCTGGGTCTGCGCAAGGGGTTGGGGTTGTTCGCCAATATTCGTCCGGTGAAGATGCTGCCGTTTCTCGTGGACAGCACGCCGCTGAAGCGGGAGACGGTTGAGGCGATCGACATGGTGGTGCTGCGGGAGCTGACGGGGGGGATTTATTTCGGCGAGCCGCAGCGGCGCTGGGAGGAAGGCGGGCAGCGGCACGCGGTGGACACGCTGGCCTACAGCGAGGAGGAGGTGGAGCGGATTGTGCGGTTGGGCTTCGAGACGGCGCGCGGTCGGCGTGGGCTGTTGACCTCGGTGGACAAGGCGAACATTCTCGATACCTCGCGGATGTGGCGTGAGATCACCGAGGAAATTGCGTCCGATTATCCGGATGTGACGCTGGAGCATCGGTTGGTGGACGCCTGCGCGATGGATTTGATTCGGCATCCGGCGTGGTTCGATGTGATCGTGACGGAGAACATGTTCGGCGACATTCTGACCGATGAGGCGTCGATGCTGGCGGGCTCGATGGGGATGCTGCCGAGCGCGTCGCTGGGAGCGGCGGGGAGTGTGGGGATGTATGAGCCGATTCACGGCACGGCGCCGGATATCGCGGGTCAGGGGATTGCGAATCCGGCGGCGATGATTCTGAGCGCGGCGCTGATGCTGCGCTACTCGCTGAACCTCGAGGCGGAGGCGGCGGTGGTGGAGGCGGCGGTGTCGGAGGTGTTTGCGGCGGGCAATCTGCCGGCGGATTTGGCTGCGGCGGGGAGCGAGCCGTTGGGCACGGAGGTGTTGGGGGAGCTGATCGCGGAGCGGGTCGCGCGGGGGTGATGCGTCTCTGCGTATGATCGTCTGAGAGAGAGACGCGCGATGGACATTCCGGTGCTGTCGCTGCACATCGATGACCAGCTTCCGCCGATTGGCGCGTTCGCTGAGATTTGCGACGCGCTGCGCGATCTGGCGGCGGCGCTGAGCGAGGGCGCAGGATCGTCCGATTCGCCCACCTGGGCGCTGTACGAGATCGAGCATGAGTGGGACGGCACCACCGTCGACATGTATGCGGCCGTGGAGCAGGAGGAGCAGGGAGTCTGCGCGATCTCAGCGATCGCCGATGGCTGGTTCGATCTTGCGCGTCGGCTTGCGCAGGGCGAACCAACGGAATGCTCGGCACCGGCGGCGGCTGCGGTGGGGCGGCTGCGCCATATCCAACGTGAACAGGGTTGGACGCTGAGGTTCAGTCATCACTGCCAGTGTTGTCGGCGGCCGGCTGTCATCGTGCCGCCGGTTCCTGTGCGGCTTGCCGCCCGCCACGGGACGATACGGGGGCCGGTGCAGCTCGCTCACGCAGGCGCGACTCTGCAACTCACGGTGCTCGACCAGGCGACGGCGAGCTCGGTCCATTGCTATCTGAGTCCGGACCAAGGCGGCGTGGCTGAGGATGCCAAGGGGAAGTTCGCCACCGTCACGGGGACGATTCTGGAGGATGTGGATCGCGGGTCGCCGATTGCGGTGTGCGAGATCGGCAGTGTCGAACTGACGCCCTGGGACTGGGAACCGCTGCGGGACGCGGCGGGGATGGGACGTTGGGATGTCCGCGACGAGGCGGCGGCCAGGCTCATTCACGAGCGCCGCCAAAGCGCCTGAGTCATGCTCCAATATTGGGACGCGAACCTGTTTCTCTATCGGATCAACTCCGACGGCGAGAACTCGCGCGTGGTCGGCAACCTGTATGAGCTTGCCCGATCGGGCGAGCATCCGATTGCGACCTCTGAGATTTCGGTCGTTGAGGTGGCGTTCGCCGAGCGCGAGCGGCGCGATCCGACGATTCGGGACGGCGTTCTGGCGGAGATCGACGCATTACTCCATTCGAGTCCGGCGGTTGAGCTGATTCCGATCGACGCCGGCCTTCTGGAGGAGGCTCGCGAGCTTGTGCGTCGGGCTGCGTTCGCGCGCGGTGCGGGCGGGTTGCAAGCGGCCGACGCGATTCACCTCGCCGCTGCGGCGCGCGCGAACGCGGGTGTCTTTTTCACCTACGACGATCGCCTGCTCCGCGCGCCGCGGGTGATCGAGGTACCGCTGCAGAAGCCAGCGGCCGGTTGGCTCTAGACTTTGCGCATGGCTATTCAACGACTGCTTGTCGCGAACCGCGGCGAAATTGCGATTCGGATTCTGCGCACTGCGGCGGAGATGGAGATCGAGACGGCGGCGATCCACTCGGTTGACGACGCAGCGTCGCAGCACATTCAGCATGCGGACCTGCGGATTCCGCTTGAGGGGATTGGCCCGGCGGCCTATCTGGACATTGCCCAGATTGTGGAGCGGGCGGGCGAGCAGGGGTGCGACGCGATTCACCCGGGCTACGGCTTTCTGGCGGAGAACGCGGATTTTGCGCGGGCGTGCGAGGAGGCGGGGATCACGTTTGTGGGGCCGTCGCCGGCGGCGCTGGCGCTGTTCGGGGACAAGGCGCGGGCGCGCACGTTGGCGGCGGCGCGCGGCGCGCCGATTCTGAGCGGCAGCGACCACGCGGTGGATTTGGATGGGGCGCGGGCGTTCTTCGAGCAGCTTGAGCGGCGTCCGATGGTGATCAAGGCGGTCGCGGGGGGCGGCGGTCGCGGGATGCGGGCGGTGACCGAGGCGGACCAGATCGCCGATGCGTTCGAGCGCTGCACGCGCGAGGCGCAGGCGGCGTTCGGCAACGGGGCGCTGTTCGTGGAGCGGTTTATTCCGCGGGCGCGGCACATCGAGGTGCAGATTGCGGCGGATCAGCATGGCGCGGTGAGCCATGTGGGCGAGCGGGAATGCACGATTCAGCGGCGCTATCAGAAGCTGATCGAGATTGCACCGAGTCCGACGCTTGACGATGAGCTGCGCGAGCGGATCAGCGCGCACGCGGTGGAGCTGGCGGCGGCGGGCGGCTACAGCAATCTCGGCACCTTTGAGTTTCTCGTCGACGCCGACGCGGAGCAGAGCGGCCAGAGCGCGTTCGCGTTTATCGAGGCGAACGCGCGGCTGCAGGTGGAGCACACGGTGACCGAGGAGGTGACGGGGCTGGATCTGGTGCAGTGCCAGCTGCGGATCGCGGAGGGGGCGACGCTGGCGGAGTTGGGGCTGGCTACGCCGCCGCCGCGGCGCGGGTTCGCGATTCAGGCGCGTGTCAATCTGGAGCGGATGCGCGAGGACGGGGAAGTGCGGCCGGCGGCCGGGGCGCTGCGCAGCTTCCGTCCGCCGTCCGGGCCGGGCGTGCGGGTGGATACCTACGGCTACGCGGGCTACGCGGCGAATCCGAACTTCGACTCGTTGATCGCGAAGGTGATCACGCGCACGGCGAGCGACGATTTCGATGATGCGGTGCGGCGCGCGCGGCGCGCGCTGAACGAGTTTGAGCTGAGCGGCGCAGAGTCGAATCTGCCGTTCCTGCGCAACATTCTGGCGCATCCGGAGTTTCTGGCGGGCGAGGTGCATACGCGCTGGATTGATGATCGGGTCGGCGAGTTGGCGGGGAGCTCCGATAACGGCGTGTCGGGAGAGGGAGCGGATGGAGCCTGGGCGGGGGCGAAGGTGGCCAACCAGGCGCAGGATCCGCTGGCGGCGCTGGATTTCTTTCGGCAGGGCGCGGATGCGGCTTCGCTTGATGTCAATCGGGGGCTGGAGGCGAACCAAGCGGTTGGGCATGCGCCGGAGATCATTGGTCCGCTGGGCACGGAGGCGCTGCGCGCGCCGATTCAGGGCACGATCATTGAAATCCTGGTCGCCGAGGGCGATAGCGTCGCGGCCGGCCAGGACGTGATCATCATGAACGCGATGAAGATGGAGCATGTGCTGCAGGCGGAGTTGGGCGGGATCGTGCGGGAGCTGACCGTTTCGGTTGGGGACATTATTTGGGAGAGCCACCCGCTGGCGTTCATCGAGCCGGCGGATGTGGGGCCGGCGCAGGACGGCGGCGGCGATGAGATTGACCTCGACTACATCCGTCCCGATCTGGCGCTGGCTAATGAGCGGCACGAGATCATCCTCGATCACCGCCGGCCGGCGGCGGTTGAGCGGCGGCATGGGAAGGGCAAGCGGACGGCGCGGGAGAATATCGCGCAGTTGGTTGATGAGGGCGAGCCGTGGAGCCGCTGGAGCGAGTACATGCCGCTGGGCGTGGCGGGGCAGCGGCGCGTGCGCAGCTGGCAGGAGCTGCGCGAGAAGTCGCCGGCCGACGGGCTGATTTGCGGCGTGGGTTCGGTCAACGGCGATCGCTTCGATTCGCATACGGCGACGACCGCGATCATCAGCTACGACGAGATGGTCTGGGCCGGCACGCAGGGCATTCGAGGGCACGAGAAGACGGACCGGATGGTGGAGATTGCGCACCGCCTGCTGTCGCCGCTGATCTTCATCGCGGAGGGCGCGGGCGGTCGCTCGGGCGACACGGACTGGCAATACACGCGGGTGGCGGCGCGCAACGTTCGGACCTTCGAGCGGCTGGCGGAGCTGTCGGGGCGGGTGCCGATGGTCTCGATCACGGCGGGGCGCTGCTTCGCGGGGAACGCCTCGATGCTGGGGATGTGCGACATCATCATTGCGACGGAAGGCTCGAATATTGCGATGGGCGGTCCGGCGGTGATTGAGGGCGGCGGGCTGGGGCTGTTTCTGCCGGAAGAGTTGGGGCCGATGTCGCAGCAGGTGCCGAACGGGGTGGTGGACATTTTCGTCAAGGACGAGGAAGCGGCGATGGCGGCGGCGAAGCAGTACATCTCCTACTTCCAGGGCGCGGTGGAGGACTGGAGTTGCCAGGATCAGCGGCTGCTGCGGCATGTGATTCCGGAGAATCGGCTGCGCACCTACGACGTGCGGAAGGTGATTGAGCTGCTGGCGGACGATGATTCGGTGCTGGAGCTGCGGCCGGAGTTCGGGGTGGGGATGGTCACGGCGCTGATTCGCGTGGAGGGGCGGCCGCTGGGGGTGGTCGCGAACAACAACATGCACCTGGGCGGCGCGGTGGACAGCGACGGCTCGGACAAGCTGGCGCGCTTTGCGCAGATTTGCGATTGCTGGAATATCCCGCTGATCACGCTGGTGGACACGCCGGGGATGATGGTGGGGCCGGAGGTGGAGAAGACGGCGCTGGTGCGGCACTGCCACCGGGTGTTCGTGTCGCTGGCGAATCTGACGACGCCGAAGCTGACGCTGACGCTGCGCAAGTGCTACGGGCTGGGCGGTCTGGCGATGCTGGCGGGCAGCACGGAGGCGTCGCTGTTCAACGTGACGTGGCCGACGGGCGAATACGGGGGGATGAATTTGGAGGCCGGAGTGAAGCTGGGCGCGCGTGCGCAGCTGGAGCAGATTGAGGATCTCGAGGAGCGCTCGCGGGTCTACGAGCAGATGGTGGCGGAGGCCTACGAGCGTGGCTCGGCGCTGAACGCGGCGGCGGTGCTGGAGTTGGACGATGTGATTGATCCGGCGGACACGCGGCAGTGGATAGTGCGGCTGCTGGACGCGGCGCCGAACAGCGCGCCGATCCGCGAGGGGCGGCGGCCGTACATCGATAGCTGGTAGGGGTTGGTTGCGGGGCGATTGCCGGCGGCTGGAGCGTTTGTTCTGCTACGTGGGAGCCGGGGGGTGGTCAGGGGGCGGGGGGGGTTTGAGTCGTTCGGCCTTGCCGGACGCGATGTCGTTGCTGAGCTGGTCGGCGATGGCGGTGATGGGGTCGTCGCCGGGGCTGATCGGGTGGCCGGCCAGGTAGTTGGCCAGGCGGTCGGCCATGTCCTCGTCGAGGTGCTCGGCCAAATAGTCGGAAATTTCCGACATTTCGGGGATTTGGGGCGGTTCCTTATCTGGTCGGGGGGGTTGGGGGGCGTTCGATGTTGTTCGATCCTGATCGATTGTGATCGATTGTGATCGATCCTGATCGATTGTGATCGACTGTGATCGATCCTGATCGATTTTGATCGATTTTGATCGATCAGGATCGATTGTGTTCGACGGTATTTGGTCCTGTTCGGCGAGGGGATCGGGGTTGGCGAGTTGGTCGTCGTCGTATTCGGCGAGCTGTTTGGGTCGTGAGAGGGTGCCGAGCTTGGTGATTTGAGCGGCGGTCTGGCGCAGTTCGCGGCAGATGAGGACGAAGTCGCGGTGGTTAAAGGGTTGTCCGGGGCGGGAGGAGCTGCTGGTGGCGAGTAGGTTGCGGAGCGCGGCGAGGGCGGAGAGGAGGGAGTCGTCGGCGGCCTGTTTTTTGATGGCTAGCCATTGTTCTTCGAGCAGGCGGAGGTCGAGGTGGATGGTGGATGGGGAGACGCCGAGGTGTTGGGCGATTTGGCGGATGGTGGCGCCGTTCTCGCGGAGCTGGTGTGCGTCGAGGATGCGCCGGCGTCGGCGGGACGCGGGGATGGCGGTGGTGGGGTGGTGGGTGGTGGCGCGAGGGTTGGTGCTGGTCACGGCGAGATACCCGCGGCAAGCGCGGGTATGACGGAGATGAGGGCGCGGGTGTGACGGAAGGCGGGGGTGGGTGTGATGGAGGTGGCGTGGTGGGTGGCGGCGCGAGGGTTGGTGCTGGTCACGGCGAGATACCCGCGGCAAGCGCGGGTATGACGGAATTTTGGGGGCGCGGGTGTGACGGGAGGCGGGCGTGGGTGTGGTGGGTGGTGGCGCGAGGGTTGGTGGTGGTCACGGCGAGATACCCGCGGCAAGCGCGGGTATGACGGAATTTTGAGGGCGCGGGGATGGCGGAAGGCGGGGGTGGGTGTGATGGTGGTGGCGTGGTTGGTGGTGGAGTGGGGGTTGGTGCTGGTCACGGCGGGATACCCGCGGCAAGCGCGGGTATGACGGAATTTTGAGGGCGCGGGTGTGACGGAGATGGGGCGCGGGTGTGATGGTGGTGGCGTGGTGGGTGGCGGGGCGTGGGTTGGTGCTGGTCACGGCGGGATACCCGCGGCAAGCGCGGGTATGACGGAGATGGGGGCGCGGGTGTGACGGAGAAGGGGGCGTGGGTGTGACGGAAGGCGGGGGTGGGTGTGATGGGGGTGGGGGCGGGTGTGACGGAATTTTGGGGGCGCGGCTAGACTGCGGCGGTTGAAGGTTGGCGGTGGTCGTGGTTGGCCGCCGTGTGGGGTGAGCGATGCAGTTTGTCAACCTGCTTGTGGTTCGCCTGATTCAGACGATTCTGGTTGTCTGGATTGTGGTCAGCATCGTCTTCATCGTGTCGCGGCTGATTGGCAATCCGGCGCAGTCGCTGCTCCCGTTCGACGCGACCAACGAGGAGATTGAGGCGATCACGGAACGGCTGGGGTTGAACGATCCGCTGATCGAGCAGTACGGGCGGTTCATCGTCGACGCGGCGCAGCTGGATTTCGGCTATTCCTTCCACCGCACGGGGGCGGCGATTGATCAGGTGGGCTCGAAGGTGCTGGGCACGGTGAAGCTGACCGCCGCGGGCTTGGTGGTGGCGCTGGCGCTGGGGCTGCCGCTGGGGCTCCTCGCCGCGTTGCGGCGCGGCTCGCCGATTGACTGGCTGGCGCGGGTGATCGCGGTGATTGGTCAGGCGACGCCGAGTTTCTGGCTGGGGCTGATGCTGATCTTCTTCCTTGCGACGAGGGTGGACTGGTTCCCCACGGCCGGCGCGGAGGGGTTCCGGGCGCTGGTGCTGCCGGCGATTGCGCTGGGGCTGCTCTCGGCGGCGGGCTTCATGCGCCTGACCCGCTCGGGGATGATCGACGTGATGAACACCGATTTCATCCGCACCGCGCGGGCCAAGGGGCTCACCGAGCGGGCGGTGATCCTGCGCCACGGCCTGCGCCACGCGCTGATCCCGGTGATGACGATTCTGGGCATTGAGCTGGGGCGGTTGATCGCCGGTTCGGTGATCATTGAAGTGGTCTTCTCCTGGCCCGGGATCGGTCGGCTGATGATTGAGTCGATCTTCCAATCCGACTATCCCACGGTGCAGGCCGGGGTGGCGGTGATCGCAGCGGCGATCGCGCTGGGCAACCTGCTGGTCGACATTTCCTACCGCTACATTGACCCGCGCATTCGAACGGCGGAACTCTGATGGCCGCGCGCGCTGCCGAAGCGACGGTGGAGATGCGCCCGCGCCGGCGTCTGCGGCGCCCGCGTCACATGCGCCGCTGGCTGCTCGTGATGCCGCCGCTCTCGGTCATGCTGATCTTTCTGGTCTTCGGCATTTTCGCCGATCTGATTGCGCCGGGGGATCCGGGCCATACGAACGTGCTGGCGCGGCTCGAACACCCGGTCTTCGACGGGGGGACGAGCGAGCACTGGTTGGGCACCGACCATGTGGGGCGGGACATCTGGACGCGGATTGTGCATGGCGCGCGGGTCTCGCTGATTGTGGTGGCGATCGTGGTGCCCGGCGCGGCGATTTTCGGCACCACGGTGGGGCTGGTGGCGGGCTGGCGCAGCGGCAAGCTTGGGCAGTTGCTGATGCGCTACGTGGATGTGCAGCTGGCGATGCCGGCGATTCTCTTCGCGGTGCTGCTGGGCGCGGCGCTGGGCGCATCGCTGACCAATGTGATTCTGATTTTGCTGGTCTGGACCTGGACGGCGTATGCGCGGCTGGTGCGGGCGGAGGTGCTTTCGCTGAAGGAGCGGGAATTTGTGCTGGCCTCGATGGCGGCGGGCGCGAGCAATTTCTGGATTATGCGTAAGCAGTTGCTGCCCAATGTGTTCAACACGGTGGTGGTGATCATGACGCTGGAGATTCCGATTGTGATCGTGGCCGAGGCTTCGCTGTCGTTCCTCGGGGTGGGCGCGCCGGTTGAGCAGGCGACGTGGGGGCGGATGATCACGGAGGCGCGCAACTATCTGACGCAGGCCTGGTGGGTGATGTGGATGCCGGGCATAGCGCTGATGCTGGTGGCGTTGTGCGGAAATTTGGTCGGCGACTGGCTGCGGGACCTGCTGGATCCGCGGTTGCGTAACCTCGGCTGATCGGAAACCGTGCGTGCGACGCCTGAGATGTCGTAGGGTATGCGCTTAGAGCGCGGGCGCTGACCGTTCGCGCGTGTCTTGGAGGAGGCCACGGAATGTCTGAGCGAAATTATTGGACGCGCATGCGCCGGCGGCGGATGTCGCGCCGCACACTGTTGGCCGCGAGCTCGCGGGCCGGTGTAGGGGCGGCGGGGCTGGCGCTGGTGGGCTGCGGGGACGATGACGACGACGATCAGCAGGGGGTGATGCAGGCTGCGCCGCAGCAGGATCAGCCGGAGCCGCAGCCCGCGCAGCAGCAACAGCAGCAGACGATGCAGGCGCAGCAGACGACGCAGCAGCAGCAGGTTGAGCAGCAGGCGCAGCAAGTCGAGCAGCAGGAGGCGCAAGAGGGGACTGTCGAGGCGATCGAGCGCGACGAGACGGATGTGGATGAGGAGGCGACGGAGCCCGAGGTAGACCTCGATGCGACCGTCCGCGTGGCGATTGGCCGCTACACGGCGGGGCTGGATCCGCAGCGCTCCGGTTCGCAGACGAACTACGTGAACGGGGCCTGCACGTTCGACTCGGGGATGTCGAACCACCCGGAGACGGCGGCGCTGGAGCCGAATCTGGTGGAGGCGATCGAGATTGTGGATCCGACGAACCTGATCATGCGGGTGACGCCGGGGATCAAGTTCCACAGCGGGGCGCCGTACACGGCGGAGGATCTGCAGTTCAACTTTGAGCGGGTCGCGGGCGCGGCGGCCTACCACGAGGGCGGCGAGGCGAGCGACCACTCGAATCAGTGGGCGACGGCGCGCGGCACGTTCGGCACGACGAATTTCGCCAGCTACAGCGTGCAGGACGAGCTCACGTTCCTGGTGGAGACGCCGGCGCCGAACGCGTCGCTGGCGGGCTCGATCATGTCGGGCGCGGTGCGCCACATGTCGAAGGCATACGTGGAGGAGAACGGCGACGAGTTCGTGGACACGGTGAACGCGGTGGGCACGGGTCCGTTCCGCTTCGCGGAGCACATCCCGGATGTGGGCTTCAAGTGGACGCGCTACGAGGAGTATCACAAGGGCCGCGACGCGCTGGCGGGGCCGCGGCTGGCCTGGTACCGGGATCTGGATGTGGAAATTCGTCCGGAGCCGCTCGCGCAGATCGCGGGGATCGAAGCGGGCGAGATCGACGTGGTCTACAACCTGCCGACCGATGTGGTGGAGCCGTACAACGGGGACGACCGCTTCAAGGTGCTCTACGGCCCGGCCAGCAACCCGACGCACTACGTGATGTTCAACACGCACGAGTCGGTGGCGGAGGTGGATGGGGAGCCGAATCCGTTCCTGGACATCCGGGTGCGTGAGGCGGCGAATCTGGCGATCAACCGCGAGGCGATCATCGAGGGTCTGCTGACGGGCAGCGAGAAGCCGGCCTACGGCCCCTACGCGGGCACGATTGGCTACCCGAAGGAAGCGCTGGAGTCGCGCTATCACGGCTACGACCCGGAGCGCGCGAAGCAGCTGCTGGCGGAGGCGGGCTACCCGGACGGGATCGATATCGACCTGCACATCGTGACCGACTTCCAGCCGATCGTGCCGATTCTGTCGCTGGTGGTGCAGCAGGATTTGGAGGCGGTGGGCATCCGCACGACGATCGTCGAGTACCTCAGTTCGGAGTACTTCCGCACGGTGCGCACGTTCGAGAAGCCGGGGTTGTTCTGGTTCTTCACGAACAGCATCGCGGAGCCGGAGACGGTGATCGGCTCGGGGATCAACGAGAACGGCTTCTACGCGGTCTCGGTGTACCCGGAGACGAACATCCAGGAGCTCTACATCGCGCAGAACCAGGCGCTGGATCCGGCCGAACGCGCGGCGCTGCTCGAGGATTTCTACGTGACGTTCTACGAGAACTACTCGTGGATCTTCCTGACCGAGGTCTCGGCGGCGACGATGACGGCGGCGAACGTCAACTGGCCGGTCGGCTCGGCCGAGCTGCGCGGCGAGGGCACGCTGACCAAGATTCAGAAGCTGCGGAACGCCTAGCGCAGGTCTAGCGCAGGAGAGGGAGCGGCGCGATGACGACGCTGACCAGCGAACAGCTCGAGCACCTCGAGACCTTCGGCTTTCTGGCCGTGGATGAGGTCTTCGACGCGGGCGAGGTGATCGGGCCGGTGATTGGCGAGTACTGCGCGGTGCTGGACCAGCTCTGCGAAGAGCTGGTTCGGCGCGGCGAACTCTCCGAGACGTATGCGGAGCTGCCGTTCGGCGAGCGCGTCTCGCGGGTGTATGTCGAGACGCAGCGGGTGTACGCGCAGTACTTCGATTTCTCGCTGCCGCAGAAGAAGATCGCGCAGGACACGCCGTATTGGGCGGGTCCGGCGGTGTTCGCGGCGCTGACCAATCCGCAGTTGCTGGATGTGGTGGAGCAGATTGTGGGGCCGGAGATTTACTCCAATCCGGTGCAGCATGTGCGGGTGAAGGTGCCGGAGTCGATTGCGCCGCGCGACGCGGATGGGAATGTGATCTACGGCGCGACGCCGTGGCATCAGGACTCGGGCGTGGTCAACGCGGAGGCGGATGATACGGAGATGTTGACGGTCTGGTTTCCGCTGATGGATACGGACGCGGAGAACGGCTGTCTGCAGGTGCTGCCGGGCAGTCACCGCGGGGAGGTGCTGACGCACTGCTCGGGGGTGCAGGGTCTGGCGATTCCGGGCGCGATGCTGGCGGAGGAGCAGGCGCGTGCGGTGCCGCTGCCGGCGGGCGGGGCGCTGTTTCTACACCGCAAGACGGTGCATGCGGCGCTGCCGAATGTGAGCGAGCGGATTCGCTGGAGCTTTGATCTGCGTTATCAGCCGATTGGTCAGGCGACGGGTCGGGCGTCGTTCCCGGGCTTTGTGGCGCGCAGCCGCAGCCGTCCGGAGGCGGAGTTGCGCGATCCGGGGGCGTGGGATGAGATGTGGCGTGAGGCGCGTGATCGTCTGGCGTCGGAGCCGGATCCGAGCTACAACCGTTGGGACGCCGACGATCCGGCGTGCGCCTGAGCGCGGTACTCTGGTCCGGGGAGGCGCATTCGAATGTCGATCGTCGCGGACCAGGTTGGCCAGATCATCCGTCGTCTGCGCAGGGCGCCTGCGGATCCTCTGCTTGAAGCGTTTCGGCGCGGCGAGGAGATTGCTGATCGCAGAGATCATCTGATTCGCTGGGCGCGCGACGGATCGATGTCGTACGCCGAAGCGGAGCGGTTGGTTTCGGCCGACGAGCTTGACGACATCTGCGATGTTCTGCTGGATAGCGATCCCAATGCTGAAACACGGCACGCGGAAGCTGTCGCGGAGGCGGAGCGGGATGGTTGGCTCGGCGCTGGCAGCGTGTGGGAAGATGGCGGGACTCACGCCCGTGCGGGGTCAAGAATTTGTCGCCAAGTCATATGAGGACCGAAGCGGAACTGTTGGAGGCGGCGCGGCGATATTCGTTCGGCGGGCGGATGGATAAGTCCGGGGGTGGGCCGATCTTTGTGCGCGGGCGAGGCTCGGAGGTTGAGGACATCAATGGCAAGCGCTACCTCGATTTCAACTCGGGGCAGATGTGCGCGGCGCTGGGGCATAATCATCCGACGATCACGGCGGCGGTGCAGGAGGCGTGCGAGACGCTGATTCACGCGCACAGCAGCTTCTACAACGTGCGCGAGATTGAGTTGGCGGAGCGTTTGGCGGGGCTGATGCCGGAACCGCTGAAGAAGAGCATGTTCTTGCAGTCGGGCGCGGACGCCAACGAGGCGGCGGTGAACATTGCGCGGAAGTACACGGGCGGGTTCGAGGTCGCCAGTCCGCATGTGAGCTTCCATGGGATGTCCGACGCGACGCGGGCGCTGACGTTTGCGGGCTGGCATGCCGGCTACGGTCCGTCGGCGGCGGGGACGATGGCGATGGTTGCGCCGTACTGTTATCGCTGTCCGCTGGCGCAGACCTTCCCGGACTGCGAGTATGCCTGCCTGGATACCAGCTTCGAGCTGATTGACGCGCAGACGACCAGCCGTCCGGCGGCGGTGCTGACGGAGCCGTTGTTCAGCGCCGGCGGGGTGATCGAGCCGCCGCAGGGCTGGCTGGCCGATCTGAAGCGTCGCTGCGAAGAGCGCGGAATGCTGCTGATTCTGGACGAGGAGCAGACGGGGTTGGGGAAGCTCGGCAGTATGTTTGCGTTCGAGGATGAAGGCGTCGTACCGGATATTGTGACGCTGGCCAAGCATTTTGGCGGCGGTGTCTGCATTTCGGCGATCGTGACCTCTGCGGAGATCGAGGAACGCGCGACGGCTGATGAGTTCATCGTGACGCACAGCCATAGCAACGATCCGCTGGCGTGCGCGGCGGGCGTGGCCAGCCTCGATGTGGTGGAGCAGGACGGGGTGCCGGAGAAAGCGCGCAGGCTGGGCGGCTATCTCAAGTCGAAGCTGCTTGGGCTGGCGGATCGTTTTGAGCTGATCGGCGATGTGCGGGGGCGCGGTTTGCTACAGGGCGTGGAGCTGGTGCGGTCGCGCGAGAGCAGGGAGGCGGCGACGGAGGCGGGCCCGCAGATTGCGGCGCAGGCGCTGCGCGAGGGGTTGATTTTCAGCGTGCGGCGCGAGGGGTCGGTGCTGCGCTTGGTGCCGCCGGCGACGACTACTGAGGCTCAGGTTGATGAGGCGATCGAGATTCTGGCGGGGGCGCTTGGTCAGGTGCGCATGCGAGGATAGTGCGGCGGCTGCCTGGTGTTGACACGGCACAACAGCGTGTGTAGAGTGGTGCCATCGTAGAAGCCACTCAAGGAGAAAGCTCGTGAGAAATCGGCATCCAAAGAAGGAAATTGAAGAGGTCTTAGCTGAGGCCGAAGCCATCGGATGGGTAGTTGAGAGGACACCGAGAGGACACCGTTGGGGCAGGATGCGCTGTCCCGAAGCAGACAAGTGCGACGTGTCAATCTTATCCACACCGCGGAGCTCGGGGGCGCACGCACGCCAGCTGCGAAGAAGAATCGGGCGGTGCATGTCACAGCCACGGAAGGGGTAATCTGATGCAGAACTGGTCGTTCACGCTGATCGTTGAGGGCGAGGACCTACAGAGCGACGAGACTTTCAACGCGCTGTTTGAGGCGGGCTGCGACGACGCGCTGGTGGGGCGGTCGAACGGCGTCCAGTTCATGGACTTCGATCGGGATGCCGAGACGCTCGCCGATGCCGTGCTCTCCGCTGTTGGCGATATTGAGAGCGTCGCGGGGCTACAGGTTGTTCGACTCGAAGATTTGGAGCTCGTCTCAATGGCGGAGATTGCCGAGCGGACGGGGCGCACGCGGGAGAGTGTTCGGCTGCTGGTCGGCGGAGATCGCGGTCCGGGGAACTTTCCGCTTCCCGTCAACGATCCGAAGCGTCCGAATCGTCTGTGGCGCTGGTCCGATGTGGAGCGCTGGATGCACGACGCGCTCGATGTCCAGGAGGCGTCGGGCGGCAGCGAAGAGATTACGCTGGCGACCCTTGCCGCCGGCATTGCTGCCCGCCATCATTTCCGTCGGCTCGATCCGCAGCAGCGGGAGCGGGTGCGTTCGCTCTTTGCGGCGTAAGGGTGGTGTGAGCGAGCGTTGGGGGGGTGTGCTCTGGACCGGCCTCTGTGCTCGTCTCGGCGAGATTCCCGCTCGGGGGCGGGAATGACGGGATTAAGGGGCGGGAATGACGGAGAAGTGGGCGAGCGTAGGTATGGCGGAGGGGTGCGCTGACGCGGGTGTGTGACAGAGGTGCGTGCTGGGGTGGGTGTGTGCTCTGGACTGACCTCGGTGCTCGGCTCGGCGAGATACCCGCGGCAAGCGCGGGTATGACGGAAACGCAAGCGCGGGTATGACGGAAAAGCTGGCGCGGGTATGACGGAGAGGTGGGTAAGCGTAGGTATGACGGAGGGGTGTGTTGGGGTGGGTGTGTGACAGAGGGGCGTGCTGGCGTGGGGGTGTGCTCTGGGCTGGCCTCGGTGCTCGGCTCGGCGAGATACCCGCGGCAAGCGCGGGTATGACGGAAAAGCTGGCGCGGGTATGACGGGGGGGTGTGTTGGGGTGGGGGTGGGTGGGGGGTGGGACGCAGGCGGCTGGGGTTTTGGGGTGTGTGGACGGGGGGCTAGCGGTTTGGGGCGCAGGCGCGCATTACGGCGCGGGTGGACTCTAGTTCAGGTCTGGCGGCGACTACGCGGACGATTGCGGTGTCGAGGCCGTCGGCGAGGGTCTCGAATGCGGACTGCGCGCCTGATGCGGGGCCGTAGTAGCCGACTCGGGTGAGCAGCTCTTCGGGCATTGCGGCTGCGACTTCGGCGGCGGGCGCGCCGCGCTCGCGCATTTGATCGAGGCCTGCGAGCGCCTCGGTGAAGCCCATGCGCTCGAAGTGGGCGCGGTAGGCGAAGCGCCGCAGCCGCTCGCTGGGCACGTCCGCGCCCAGCGCGTAGCCCATCAGCGACTGCGCGTAGGACTGGCGGGCGCGGTCTACGTCATCGTCGACGCAGATGCGGATGTACTCGACCAGCTGCACGTCGTCGG
This sequence comes from uncultured Dehalococcoidia bacterium, assembly GCA_958295515.1. Classification (GTDB taxonomy): domain Bacteria; phylum Chloroflexota; class Dehalococcoidia; order Bin125; family Bin125; genus CATQGW01. Next base: position 771,898 of record CATQGW010000001.1, read on the forward strand.
GCGACTTGCCGGCGCGGGCGGCGCCTTCGTTGAGGCGCTCGCGGCTCCAGCCGACTCGCTCGGGGTCGCACCAGTTGAGCACTGCGCCGTCGCCGACCTCGCCGCCCAGGCGGATCATCTCCGGTCCCAGCGCGCCGACCAGGACGGGCGTGGGCGGCGGGCGGAAGCCGAGCTGCGCGCCGTCGTACTGGACGCTTTCGCCGTGCAGCGTGACCGCCTCGCCGGCGAGCAGGGCGCGCACGGCGGCGACGTACTCGCGCATTGTGCCGAGCGTGGAGCGTCGCGGCAGCCCGAGCTGGCGTCGCGCGTCGGCGCGGTAGATACCGCCCGAGCCGATGCCGAGCGTGAAACGCCCGCCGCTCTGGGCGCTGACCGTGCCGGCGCTCATCGCAAAGGCGATGGGCGAGCGGTAGGCGACGGGGCAGACGCCGATGCCGGTGGCGAGGCCGCCGTCGACGACCTCCGCGCTGGCGCGCCAGCGCAGGGCGCAGAGCTGGAAGCTGTCCAGCCCTGCGCCTTCGGGCGTCCAGAGGCTGGCGTAACCCAACGCCGCCGCTTCGCGCGCCAGCGTCTGCTGGTCGTCGAATGTCATCCCCAGCGAGAAGTCGAGTCCCAATCCGATTTGACCGATTTGCATCATGTTCTCCTGCGTTCACCCGCCCGCTGGCACTAGCATTCGGGGGTGCGCAGGCTAGCCGCACGATCATCCGCAGCGCTTCAGAGTCAGGAGTTCGCCATGCCGCCGACCGTCGCCACCAGGTACGGACAGATCGCGGGACGCCAGGAAGACGACATCGCGGTGTTCCGCGGCATTCCCTACGCTGCGCCGCCGCTGGGGGAGCTGCGCTGGCGGGCGCCGCGCGAGCCGGAGTCGTGGGACGGCGTGCGCGAGGCCGACGAGTTCGGCGCCGGCTCGATGCAGACGTTCATGCCCGGGATCGAGCTGTTGGGGGCGTGGGAGCAGCCGGTCGACGAGGACTGCCTGTCGCTCAACGTGTGGACGCCGGGCGTCGACGATGCGTCGCGGCCGGTGATGGTCTGGATTCACGGGGGCGGCTTCGCCTCCGGCTCGGGCACGACGCCGATCTACGACGGGCAGCATCTGGCGCGCCGCGGCGATGTGGTGGTGGTCACGATCAACTACCGGCTCGGCGCGCTGGGCTACTTCTATAACCCGTCGCTGACCGACGGGGACGACCCGCACAGCGGCAACTATGGGATGCGCGACCAGGTCGCGGCGCTGCGCTGGGTGCGCGACAACATCGCGGGCTTCGGCGGCGATCCCAACAATGTGACGATCTTCGGCGAGTCGGCCGGCGGGATGAGCGTGGGGGTGCTGCTCGGCGCGGCGGAGGCGGAGGGGTTGTTTCAGCGCGCCATTCCGCAGTCGGGCGCGGGGCACCACTCGCTGCCGGTCGATGTGGCGACCGAGGTTGCGCGCCGTTTCTGCGCGGTGCTCGAAGTGAACCCCGAGGACGCCGAGACACTGCGCGGCGTCCCGGCCCAGGATGTGCTCGACGCGCAGAACGCGCTGATGGCTGATCCGGCGACCTCTTCGCTGACCGGGCGCTATCTGATGGCGTTCGCGCCGGTCGTGGAGGGCGGTTTTCTCGAGACGCTGCCGGTCGAGTCGGTGCGCAGCGGGCGGAGCAAGGATGTCGATCTGCTCTGCGGGACGATCGAGGACGAGTGGACGCTGCTTGCGGCGCTGCAGGGCGTCAACGAGCTGGACGAAGCGGGCGCGCGGGGCGCGTTGGCGGTCACTTCGGGCAGCGCGGAGGCCGCCGACAGGCTCTACGACCACTACCGCGATGCGCGCGCGGCGCGCGGCGCGGCGACCGATCCGCTGACCGTGTACGACTCGGTGATGACCGACTACGTGTTCCGCATTCCCTCGGATCTGCTGCTCGACGCGCACAGCGGGCTCGACGGCGAGGGCCGCACGTATGCCTACCTGTTCAACCAGCAGTCGCCGGCGATGGACGGTCGGCTGCGCGCGCCGCACGCGATCGATATTCCGTTCGTGTTCGGCAGCTGCGACGCGATGCGCCCGTTTGTGGGCGATGATCCGCAGACGGACCAGCTGACGGGCTTCGTGATGGACGCCTGGCTGAATTTCGCGCGGAGCGGCAATCCGAGCACGGGGGCGCTGCCGGGTTGGCCGGAGTACCGGGCCGATCAGCGCTACACGATGGTGTTCGGCCCGGATGTGAAGACGCTCCGCGAGGATCGGGAGGCGGAGCGCTCGATCTGGAGTTCGGATTTGCTGGAGTGAGCTGAGCCGGCCGGGTAGCGCGGTGCGCCCTGTTACGATTCTTCCGACGGACAGGGAAGTTCGTAGCGCCAGTCGTAGACGTACCACGACTTCGGCTCATCTTCCGGCCAGAGATGCGCTACATAGACAACGGCGTTCCGAGAGCCGGGGACGCCGCTGATCCCGTCGGCTGAGCGCAGGGTCAAGCCGTAGGCCTCGCCTGGGTCAGGAGCATTGGGCGTGAGCGACTGTTCGTAGTCGCCCACCGTCATGATCTCAAAGTCGCTCACCAGCAGCGGCAAGTCCGGCAAATCCAACCAGCCGCGGGTGAGATTGATGCGCTCCAGGGCTACAATCAGCGAGTAGGGCAGCGGCTCGCCGGGCACGATGTCCACGATGGGTGCCCACTCCGCAATGGCGGGGACGTTGGTTGCGGCTTCGCTGCAGAGCTTTGGCCCATTGCCGTTGTGCTGCGCTGCGGATGGCTCAGGCATGGGCGCGTCCAGCGTTGCTTCGCGGGCACATGCCGCCAGGCAAGCCGCCGCCAACAGGACGGCCACCAAGGCGATAATGAGTGAGCGTGTCAGGACGACGGGTGGATGGTGCAGGAGGGTGTTATGAACAAGTGGATATTGTTCGGTGGATGCGCGGCACTCGCAGCGATTGGGATCGTCGTGGGGCTGTGGATCGGCAGCGCCGGCGATTCCGAACCGGCTGTTGTGAGCGTTGCGGAATCGCTGTACGACGAGACGTTCGACTCGCTGGAGGGCATGCTCGCTGTGGACGATGCGGTTGCGATCGTCGGCAGGGTGGCCAGCGCGTATGCCACCGAGCGGATCGGTGACGGGGTGCTGTTCACCAATCGGCTCGTTCACGTTGACCAAGTGCTCTACGGGGCGCTGATCGATCCGCAAGCGAAGCTGATTCAGGTTCGCCAGACCGGCGGCACGATCGGCCTGGAGAGGCTCAAGATCGTGGACGCGAGATTGCTCGTGCATAACGAGCAGGTTGTGCTTGTGCTGCATTATGACCCGACGCTCGATGTCTACTGGATTATAGGCGGCGGGGACGGCCACTTCCTGGTTGATGGCGCGGAGTTGCGCCACGCCAACTATGACGGCACGAATCATCCGCTGGCCGCATTCGCCCGCGGCGTCGACGCGAAGTCGCTCCGCTCGGTCTTTGCTGAGAACGCCCCGGACTAGCTTCGAGAGCCGGCAGTCTGGACGTCGGGACTGTTGGAGTGGGGCTGGGCGGCGTCTCAGGCTGTTGGTCGGCGTGAAAGATCAAGCGGCGCGGCGTCGCGGCCGGGTGCAAGCCTGTGCCCGGGCCGCGATGGCTCGCGGAACGTGATTGAGTCGTAGAAGTCGTCGAGCGCGACGAATACACCGTTCTCTTCGGCCCACAGGCGCATGCGACGACTGCACGAGTGCGCCCAGGACATGATCTCGATGCGCCATCCTTTGTCGTGCATCAACTCGAGTGCGCTGTGGAAGCCCTGTCCCTGCTCGTACCCGGCGCCATCGCCAGTGAGCAGCACAGCAATCCCGGGATCGCCGTTATGGATGAGAGCATCTTTGAGCATGTGCAGCTGGAGGACTTGGTCCGGCACTTGTTGCTCGGGGCGTGATGTGTCGCCTCGATCGAACAAGTTCACTTCGACGCCGCTATTCTCCAGGCGATTCCAGAGCTGACGCATCTCCGGCGGCACTGAGCCGGCGGCAACTGCGCGCTTGACCGGACGCTCGGCGCGAGCGAGGTCCATCATGCGCTCGAAATGGATCCGAATCAGGTATCGCGCACCCGGCGTGCCGTTACGCTCCTCTGCGAGGCGCTGCGCCTCGTGGAAGATGTTCGAGTTGTCCCAGTAGATGAACACGCTGTCCATTGCGGTTTCCTTGGTGAGCCGAGCGTACCGCGCGAGCCTAGAGTTGGCGCACGTCGGTGAAGTGGCCGGCGATGGCGGCGGCGGCGGCCATGGCGGGGCTGACCAGGTGGGTGCGGCCGCCGGGGCCCTGGCGGCCTTCGAAGTTGCGGTTGCTCGTTGAGGCGCAGCGCTCGCCCGGGGAGAGGATGTCGGGGTTCATGCCGAGGCACATCGAGCAGCCGGCGTCGCGCCAGTCGAAGCCGGCGTCGCGGAAGCGGTCGGCGAGGCCTTCCGCTTCGGCCTGCTGTTTCACGAGGCCGGAGCCGGGGACGACCATGGCGTGGACGCCGTCGGCGACGCGGCCGCCGCCGATGATCGATGCGGCTGCGCGCAGGTCCTCGATGCGTCCGTTGGTGCAGGAGCCGATGAAGACGCGGTCGATCGCGATGTCGGCGATCGAAGTGCCCGCCTCCAGTCCCTGATAGGCCAGGGCGCGTTCGGCGGACTCGCGGGCGGAGGCGGTCTCCAGGCTTTGCGGATCGGGGATTGCGCCGGTGACCGGCGCGCTCTGCGCCGGGTTGGTGCCCCAGGTGACGAACGGGGCGATCTGGTCTCCCGCGATCAGCACTTCGCGGTCGAATGCGGCGTCGTCGTCGCTGCGCAGCTCCGACCAGCGGGCGACGGCGGCATCCCAACCTGCGCCCGCGGGCGCGTGGGGGCGTCCGCGCAGGTACTCGATGGTGGTTTCGTCGGGCGCGACCAGCCCGGCGCGGGCGCCGCCCTCGATGGTCATGTTGCAGACCGTCATGCGGCCTTCCATCGAGAGGCTGCGGATCACGTCGCCGCGGTACTCGATCACGTGGCCTACCCCGCCGCCGGTGCCGATCGTGTTGAGGATCGTGAGGATCACGTCCTTGGCGGAGCAGCCGTTGGGCAGTTCGCCGGTGACTTCGATGGACATCTGTTTGAGCGGGGCCTGCGGGAGGGTCTGGGTGGCGAGCACGTGCTCGACCTCGGAGGTGCCGATGCCGAAGGCGAGCGCGCCGAGCGCGCCGTGCGTCGAGGTGTGGCTGTCGCCGCAGACGATGGTGATGCCGGGCTGGGTGAGGCCCTGTTCGGGGCCGATGATGTGGACGATGCCCTGGCGCGGGTCGAGCGTGTCGTAGAGCGGGACGTTGAACTCGGCGCAGTTGGTGCGCAGCGCCTCGACCTGCTGCTGCGAGAGCGGGTCCGCGAACGGCTCCAGCCGCGTGTCGGTCGGGACGTTGTGATCCTGGGTGGCGATCGTCAGGTCCGGACGCCGCACCTGCCGTCCGGAGAGGCGCAGCCCCTCGAAGGCTTGCGGCGAGGTGACCTCGTGGACGAGGTGCAGGTCGATGTAGAGCAGGTCCGGCTCGCCCTCGGCCTGGCGCACGAGGTGCGCGTCCCAGATTTTCTGCGCGACGGTTCGTCCGGCCATCGGAAACTCCTCCGCTGGTGTGTGTGGGCTGAATTGCGGCGCTAGGGGGACTCGCGGCGCTCCTGGGTGATGGAGGCCGCCGCGCCGATTTTGCCCGCGACATGGCGGTTGATCGCGTTGATGTAGGCGCGCGCGCTGGCGACCAGGATGTCCTGGTCGGCCGCGCGGCCGGTGTGGATCACGTCCTCGACGCGGATGCGGATGGTCACGTCGCCCTGGGCGTCGAGGCCCTCGGTGATCGACTTGACGCTGTACTCCTCGAGGGCATCCTCGATGCCGATGATCGCGCGCAGCGTGCGGTAGATCGCGTCGACGGGACCGCTGCCCGTCTCGGAGCCCGAGCACTCCTCGCCGTCCGGCGAGCGGAGGGTGATCGATGCGCTGGGCGTTTCCGCGGTGCCGGTTGAGATTGAGATCGTGACCAGGTCCCAGGCGTTCTCGATCTGGCCCATGCGGTCGAGCACGATCGCTTCGAGGTCGCGGTCGTCGACCACCGTCTTGGTGTCGGCGAGGGACTGAAAGCGCTCGAAGGCGGTGTTGAAGTCGTCGCTCTCCAGCGCGTAGCCGAGGTCTTCGAGGCGCGAGCGGAAGCCGGCGCGTCCGGAGAGCTTGCTCAGCACGAACTGGCTGCCTTCCGTCCAGCCGACCTCTTTGGGGTCCATGATCTCGTAGGTCTCGCGCAGCTTGACCACGCCGTCCTGGTGGATGCCGGACTGGTGGCGGAAGGCGTTCAGTCCGACGATGGCCTTGTTGGGCTGCACGTGCATGCCGGCGAAGTCCTGCACCATGCGCGAGGCGGGGACGAGGAATTGCGGCTGCACGCCGATTTCCACGCCGAGGTGGTCGGCGCGGGTGCGGATCGACATCACGGTTTCTTCCAGCGAGGCGTTGCCGGCGCGCTCGCCGAGGCCGTTGATGGTGCATTCCACCTGGCGCGCGCCGGCGCGCACCGCGGCCAGGCTGTTGGCCGTGCTCAGCCCGAGGTCGTTGTGGCAGTGTACGGAGACGATCACGTTGTCTGCGCCGGGCACATCCTCGAGGATGCCGCGGATGAACGCTTCGAACTCGTCGGGAATGGCGTAGCCGACGGTGTCGGGGATGTTGATTGTGGTTGCGCCTGCCTCGATCACTTCGGCCAGCATGCGGCGCACGAAGTCGACATCGGAGCGCGTGGCGTCCATCGGGCTGAACTCGACGTCGTCGACGTGCTGCTTGGCCTGGGCGACCATCGCGCGGGCCTGTTGGAGCACCGATTCGCGGTCCTTGCGCAGCTGGTGGGCGATGTGGATGTCGCTGCTGGAGAGGAAGACGTGCAGGCGGGGTGCTTCGGCGTCGCGGATCGCGGCCCAGCCCTGCTCGACATCGTTGGGGACGGCGCGGCAGAGGGTGGCGATCTGGGTGCCGCGCACTTCGCGGGCGATCTGGTGGACGGCGTCGAAGTCGGCGGGGCTGGCGGCGGCGAAGCCGGCCTCGATGCAGTCCACGCCCATGCGTTCGAGCAGCTTGGCGATTTGCAGCTTTTCGTCGGCGGAGAAGGAGACGCCGGCGGCCTGCTCGCCGTCGCGCAGGGTGGTGTCGAAGATTCGGACTCGGTCAGCCATGGTGGAGGTGCTCCAGAGTGGTGTGGGGTCTGGCGTGGGGGGAAGGTGGTCGGCGAGGCGTGGCCGCGTCGGACGGTCCGCTTCGCATCAGGGCAGGAGCAACCCGCGGGCAGCATCGGCCCGCGGCAGCATCCCCCTGGTGGTCGGTCGCGTCAGCATCATCGTTCGCAGTATACGCACATGCGCGGCTAGGCGGCGCGCCCCGACGAACACACCTGTCTCCCCAGCGGCTCAACCATCGCCTCGACAACAGGATAGAATCGCCCTGCGGAGCTTCTTGTGCTGGCCAACGAACGTCTTCGGGAGATCACGACAGTTGGACATCCACTTCCGCACGAATCGGAGAGGGCAGCACGCCATCAAGCTCGGGCATCGGGAGCGCTTGATTGTGACCCTCGCAGACGACGGATCATTGACAATCCAAGAAGTGAGCTTGCGTCATTATGAGTAGCGCAAGCTTCCCCCAACTGCTGCGGAATCGCGCGATTCATCCGGGCCGAATCTTGGCGGATGAGCTTGAGGCGCGTTGCCTCTCGTCGGAAGACCTGGCTCAACTCGTGCGACCGTCATCCGAACACATTGACCGTGTGCTGCGAGGTCGGGCGCGCATTAGTGGACGTTTCGCCGATGACCTGGAGCAGGCGCTTGACACCCCGTCGCACGTCTGGCGGCGCTTGCAGGCCGGATACGACGAGACTCTGGCGCGCCTGGCGGCTGAGCCCGACATGCGCCACGACATCGAGCTGCTGGGCAAGATTCCCTGGCGGGAGTTCGTCAAGCAGGGCTGGATCGCGGATCGCAGTACGGATGTTGAGCGGGTCGGCGAACTACGAACGCTCTACGCCGCGGACACGTTGAACGGCGCGATGCGCGACCAGCTCGCCGTGGCGTTCCGAATCACTGCGAAAACGAATGTCGATCCCTGGGCGCTCGCCGCATGGCTGCAACAGGGCGAGTGGCAAGTGATCGAGAGTCGACTGGCTGAGGGCAGCAAGCTCGCCCGCACCTTCAAGCCGTCGCTGTTCGCGGAAAACCTCCGCAGCATTCGCGGGCTCATTGGCCGCGAGTCGTTCTGGCCTGAGATGCGCTCACTCTGCGCGTTTGCCGGCGTGCATCTGGAGTACGTACCCCACATTCGCAACTCCGGAGCGAATGGCCTCACACGCTGGCTTGATGACGACCGCCCGCTGATTCAGCTCAGCCTCTTGCGGAAGCGGGCGGACATCTTCTGGTTCAGCTTTTTTCACGAAGCGGCCCATGTCCTAAAGAAGGACCGGGACAAACTGTTCATCCATGGGAAAGAGCTCGGTCGCTCCAGCAGCGCTGAGCGGGCGGCCGACGAGTTTGCTGCGGACCTGTTGATTCCGCCGGAGGACTGGCGGGCGTTTGGCGAGGGCGGGGTCTTCACCAATGAGACGATCATCGAGTTTGCGCGCGACATCGGCGTCCACCCCGGCATCGTCGTTGGGCGGCTTCAGTATGAGAAGAACGTTCCGCAGAACCGCCACAACGAACTGCGCGTCTCCCTCGACCTCGACGCCTTCTCCACCGACCCTGTCTGAGCGGCTGGGCCGCGCAGGGTGGTGTCGAAGATTCGGACTCGGTCAGCCATGGTGGAGGTGCTCCAGAGTGGTGTGGGGTCTGGCGTGGGGGGAAGAGGGTCGGCGAGGCGTGGCCGCGTCGGACGGTCCGCCGCCGAGTTGCCTGGCTGCTGTCGGTCTGTGCTCTCCAATGTGCTCCGTGATTCAATGGATCATTGAAGAGATGTCTCCGAGATGCTATCGTGACTGTGGAACGCCCCCGATGTCAGCGCAAGTTCCCGACGTGAGGGAGATCTCCATTGGACATCGAGTTTCGCAACCGGCGCCTTGAGCGGTTCTACTCGGTGAAGAGCGCCGCGCGAAAGCTGCCCGTTCCAGTTGTGGAGGCGTACGTTGACGCGATCGACCTACTCAGGGCAGCGCGTGATCTCAACGCTCTGCGGGCAGTCAAAGGATTGCGTCTCGAACAACTTGAGGGATCGCGGAAGGGGCAGTATTCCATCCGGCTCAACCGACAGTGGCGGTTGATTTTGAAGGAAGGCGACAGCAGCACGGTTGTGATCGTCTGGGACGTGAACAACCACTATCAGAAGTGAGTGAACGCCATGACTCATCGACTAGCGGCACGGACGCACGGATACCGCGCGACGCACCCCGGCCGGATCTTGCGCCGCGAGCTTGAGGCGCGCGATATGACGCAAGCTGCTCTCGCCGCGCGAATGGGCCGCCCGACGCAGGTGATCAACCAGATCATCGGCGAGAAAAAGGCGGTCACCGCCGAGACTGCGCGCGGCCTGGAGCATGTCTTGGGCATTCCTCGGCATGTCTGGATGAACCTCCAGTCGAACTACGCGCTCGCGCTTGACCGCCTTGCGGAGGAAGAGCGGCTGGAAGATGAGGAGCATGCACTGCTGGATGCGCTCGGCGCGGCCACGATCCGCGAAATGATTCGACAGGGCTGGATTGAGAAACGCGAGACGGCAGGGGCGCAGCTCTCGGAGCTGCTCTCGTTCTTCGGAGTGCAGACGCTCCACGGTCTGGAGCGCACGCCAAGCGCCGCCGCTTTCCGTGTGACGGCCGGCGCGAAGGTTGAACCCTGGCGGCTCGCGGCTTGGATGCGACGCGGTGAAATCATCGCGGACCAGACGGACCTTCCCGCATCTTTCAACTCCGACCGGTTCCGACGCCTGCTGCCCGACCTTCGCGGCGAAACGCGAAGCGAGAATCCCTGGCCGCAGCTTCGTGCGCGATGTGCGGCTGTGGGTCTCGCTGTGGTTGTGGTGCCGGCGCTGCCCAAGTCGGGTGCGAACGGCGTCGCCTATTGGCTTGGGCGCGACCGACCGGTGATCCAGCTCAGCTTGCGGAACAAGCGCGCCGACATCTTCTGGTTCAGCTTCTTCCACGAGGCCGCGCATGTCCTGGATGGGTACCGCGCAGACGCGGCGATCAACCTCGAGCGTGTGCCGCGAGACGACCCTATGGAGCGGGCGGCGGATCAGTTTGCTGCGGACCTCTTGATTCCGCCGGAGGACTGGCGGGTGTTTGGCGAGGGCGGCGTCTTCACCAATGAGACGATCGTTGAGTTTGCGCGCGACATTGGGATTCACCCGGGCATCGTCGTCGGGCGGCTTCAGTATGAGAAGAAAGTTCCGCAGAACCGCCATAACGAACTGCGCGTCTCCCTCGACCTCGACGCCTTCTCCACCGACCCGGTCTGAGCGGCGACGTTATGCCACTTGGCGTGGCGCGATCCGCTGGCGATCCGCTAGCCTTGCGCTGAGCTCAGGAACTGGGATTATGCATAGGCGCACGATCGACATGGCTGTGAGCAGCGCCGCCGGGCGGTTGCTGCTGCGGCAATTGCGGGGGGGGGGGGGTGTAATGTCCCTCCCTGTCGGCGTGCTTCGGCCGACTGCGCTGCTGATCGCGTTGATCGGCGTGCTTGCGCTGGTCGGCGTGGCGCTGCGCTCGGAGGCCGTGGCGCAGACCAACAACGTGACCGTGGAGTTCACCCGCGTCGCCGTCGCTGAGCGCCTCGTGACCGATCGGTACAGCCAGACAGGTCCGTTCTCGCAGAACAACTACGGAATCATCCTGCGGCCCAACGACCTGACCATCAGCGGGGCAGCCCGAGTGCGGATCAGGTTCAGCGAGACGGTCAGCAGCTTCACGCTGGCGAACCTGACGGCAACCAACGCGACGCTCTCGAACCTGCAGGTGGAGACGGCCAACCGGCGTTGGACGTTCGACGTGACGCCGACGGCGGACGGCGCGGTCAGCATCAGCATCGCGGCCGGCGCAGTGAACGCCGCCGCCGATGCGACGCGCGGCAATGCGTCGGCGCAATTGAGCATGACCGCGGCGCTCGCCGCGCCCAAAGTGGTCTGGACCGACTTCACCTCGGCGACAACCCGGCTACAACGCACGGGGCCATATAGCGCCGGCACCCAGATTGACCTGAAGGTGATCTTCAGCGAGAACGTGACGGTTAGCGGCGTCCCGACGGTCGGTCTGCACACGCCCAGCAAGACGCCGGGGTCGAAGACGTACAACGCGTCGTATCACAGCGGCAGCGGGACATCGGTGCTGCTCTTCCGCTACACCGTGCCGTCCGGGCAGAGCTGGCTAGCCGGCCGCACCACGATCAATTCGTCGGCGATCAGCCTGCCGTCGAGCACCTCGATCGCCGACGCGTCGGGCAACGCGGCGACGCTGACCCTGCCGCCGCGGGTGATCAAGGTGGAGCGGCACTTGCCCGCGCCCGCGCCCGGCGAACGCGCGCCGGCCGGGGTGGTCGGCGACTCCCACGACTGGGTGTTCACCTTTAGCGAGCCGGTCACGGTGACGCAGGCGCCCGGCGCCGCAGCGCCGTTCTTCCTGGTCGGCTTTACCCTCCGGACCCCCATCAGCCCCACCCGCACCCGGGGAAACGCGCCCGCGAACTACCTGGAGGGCAGCGGCACGAACCAGCTCACCTTCCGTTACACGGTGCGAGCCGCCGACGGTGTCGCTACCGATTCCAGCTTCGTCCCCGACAGCTATCCGTATATCCGGGTCCCCGACGGCTCAGGCGTCCGCAACGCGGCCGGGATTGACGTCCACGGGCGAGTTCGCGAGGTCGTCAACCTCATCACCGCGCGCGAAGGGACACGGTTCGGGCGCTCACTCAGACTCTCGTTCTCGTCGATCCACGACGTCATTGTCCATCTGACCAGCAGCGATCCGGCGCGGGCGACGATCGAACCCAGTTCGTTCACGTTCTTGAGCAGCAACACCGACGCCGACCACTGGAGTACCCGGCAACCCTTCATCGTCACGCTGCACCGCGACGATGATGAGGACGACAACGAAGTCACGATCTCCTACCGCTTCGAGAGCGATCTCACGATCATTGACGGCCGCACCGGCACGTACTTCAAATTTCTCCTCCAGGAAGCCTTGCCCGGGGTGCCGACGGAGGTCCCCAGCGACACCCGGTCCGAAGGGACGCGGTTCACGATTCCATTCGCGCTGACGGAGTCGTTCGAGCAGGATGTGATCGTCCACCTGAGCAGCAGCCCTCCGGGGCGGATGACGTTCGAGCCCAGTTCGGTCAGGTTCCTGGGCTTCAACACCGACCCAGACCACTGGATGATCCCGCAGACCGTGACGGTTACGCTGCTCCCGGACAGCGATGCCGAAGACGACGAAGTCAGGATCCTCTACCGCTACGAGAGCGTTGACCCGTCCGTTCACGAGACCGCGGGAACGCTTACGACCTACACCGCCGCGGACAGCGCCAACGCGGAGTACGACGCGGCGAGTCTCCCCACGGACCTGCGGCTGGAGCTGGGCCTGGTGGAGGACTCCGACAATGTGGTGCCGCCCGGGGTGGAGCGGCGGGTTGCGGCGAAGCTGATCTACAGCGGCGGCTACGTACCGCTGCAGGTCTCGGCGGACAGCTGGCTTCGGATCAGCGGCAGCGTGGAGTGGGAAGACCGGGATCGTCGGCGGCTGGACCTCGCGCGGCAGGAGACTCAGTACCTGGGCGACGCGCCGCCCTGCACGAGCCGCACGATTAACAACGTCGAGACCTGGAGCTGCGATGTGACGGTTGACGCGGCCCGCTTCGTGGTCGCGCCGGGCACGCCGGACGGAGCATTCACGATCTCCGGCAACATAGTCGTCAATGGTCGCGACTACCCCGTCGAGCTGGATGTGACGGTGGGCACGGTCGCTGAGGTGGCCTCGGCGGAGCTGGGCTTCGCGACCGATATCGCGCCGGGCGACTCGACCGACACGCCGACCAACAACAACATCGCCGATGATCGTCCGTACCCGGACGCGATTGCGGTTGGGGAGAGCACGACGCTGCAGCTGGCGGTGCTCAACGAGCGGGGCACGGCCTCGCATACCGGCGAAATCAGCTCGCTCGTTTTCACCACCACGGGCGGGACATTGAGTCTCGCCAACCCGGTGGGCGACTGCGTGGGCGGCGGCGGCAGCAGCTGCCAGGTGCCGGTCAACCTGCTGACCACCGACAACGCGGACGACATCCGGGTGACGCTCACGCATCCCGGGCTGGAGCAGCTGGGCGCGGGTGTGGTGCGGGCGCTCGTGGTGTCCAAAGACGGCGACACAGTCAACGCCGATCCGCTCACGGTGACCTTCCTCGGCCCCGCCGAGTCGATCGCGATCGCCGAGCCCGCCACGGCGGTGCTGAACTACGACCCGCCCGCCCCAGACGGCGGCGGCGCAGATGTCCGCGATCTGCTGAAGCTGTCGGTTATCGGGTCCGATGCCAGCGGCCGTACGGTGCCGCTGACGGCGCCGTTCGGCAGAGTGATTGTCAGGGATCCCGACGGGCGGCTGGTCTGGAACGGCTCGAGCTACGCGGTGCAGAACGGGATGCGGATCGACTGGCCGCTGCGGGAGCGGGATGATGACGGGGCGCTCGTGGATGGCGACTCCAGCAAGAGCGGGGTTCAGCCGAAATATATCCGCGATGCGGACGGCAATCTGCAGGTGCAAGTTGATATTGAGGTGGATGAGGCGGCGCAGCTGACGAAGGGGGAGTACACGATCGAGCTGCGCGCCATCGGGGAGACGGCTGAGCAGACCTTCTCGGTCGGCGGCGAGCCGGCGGAGGTCGCGCTGGGCGAACCGACAGGCTCGACGGAGGACGGCGGGCGGCTGACCGTGACCGCGACGCTGACTGATGCGGACGGCAACCTGGTGGGGGAGGGGACGCCGGTGCGTTGGGAAGAGGGCAGCGTGGGGTCGCATGTGGTGTTGGTGCAGATCTCCGCTGAGGCGAGGACGAGCGGCGGCAGCGCGTCGGCGACGTATCTGGTGGTGGGGCGGGGAACGGCCTGGGTGCGGGCGAGTTCGGGGGAGGCGACGGACACGCGGGTGATGTTCAACCTGGGCGCGCCGCCTGCGCCAGCTGCGCTGGCCAACCCCGCGGAGTCGCTCAGCAGTCATAGGCCGGGCGCGTTTGCGTCCTGGCTCGGCAGGGGGGCGACGAGCGCTTCCGCGCTGCTGGCGGGGCTCGACGGGATTGATTCGATCTCCGTGTGGCGCAATGGCGCTTGGCTGCGCTATGAGGTGGTGGACGGCGCGGCGGCGGGCGGTGGGGTGGACTTTGAGGTGCGGCGGGGCGAGATCCTGCGTTTGGGCGGCTGAGCTGCCTTCCACCGAGCCTGCCTGAGCTGCGCAAGCCCTTGCGGGAATCTTTATGATCGCCTTATTGGCTTGCGCGCCCGTTGGGCGTTCCCTGAAGGAGTCTGAAAATGGCGAAGTTCGATGTCCTGATTCGCGGCGGCACGGTGGTGGATGGCACGCGCGTGCCGAGGTTCCAGGCCGATGTCGGGATTAAGGATGGGCGGATCGCGCAGATTGGCGGGCGGATGGATCCGGCCGACGCGGACCAGCTGCTCGAGGCCGAGGGGCTGATCGTCGCGCCCGGCTTCGTGGACCTGCACACGCACTACGACGCGCAGATTCAGTGGGATCCCTACTGCACGATCTCGGGCTGGCACGGCGTGACCTCGGTGGTGCTGGGCAACTGCGGCTTCGGCTTCGCGCCGGTGCGCGAGGAGGAGCGGGACCGCGCGATGCTGACGATGTCGCGCACGGAGGCGATTCCGTTCGACTCGATGAAGGCGGGGATGCTCTGGGACTGGGTTTCCTTCCCGGAGTGGCTGGACACGCTGGACCGCATCCCCAAGGGGGTGAACTGCCTGTCGTACATGCCGATTGCGCCGCTGATGATCTGGGTGATGGGCCTGGAGGCGGCGAAGAATCGGCGGGCGACGGAGGAGGAAATCCGCGAGATGCAGCGGCTGCTGCACGAGGCGATGGATGCCGGGGCGTGCGGCTGGTCGACGCAGCGGCTGGGCGAGAACTCGGTGCAGGCGGACTACGACGGCACGCCGATGGTGACCGACATCATGAGCGACAACGAATGCCTGGCGCTGGCCGAGGTGCTGCGGGATCGGGATGAAGGGTTCATCCAAATCACACAGGCGACGGGCGACATCAAGAGCGATCTGGCGTTCGAGGCGGAGCTGGCGCGCGTGTCGGGCCGCCCGATTCTGCACAACGTGATCGCGCCCAACGCGCAGCGCCCGGAGTCGCACACCAAGTCGCTCAAGTGGCTGGCCGACTGCAACGCGCGGGGCGAGCGGATTTTCGGCCAGGCCTTCACGATTCGCTCGGCCTTCGCCTACACGCTTGAGGACTGGAACCTCTACGACTCGTCGCCGGCCTGGAACTACGCGACCACCGGCAGCGTGGAGGAGAAGCAGGCGAAGTTCGCCGATCCCGAGGTGCGCGAGCGGCTCAAGGCGGAGATGGACGACGCGATTGAGAAGCTCGGCCAGACGCAGGCGATCGGCGGCTCGATTGAGAAGGTGATGGTCCAGCATCTCGAGGCCAAGCCGGAGCTTGAGCAGTACGTCGGCCTGACGCTCGCCGAGGTCGGGGAGCGGATGGGCAAGCACCCGATCGACGCGATGCTGGACCTGGCGCTGGCGACCGACCTCAAGGCGGAGTTCCTGACCGAGGTGACGAACGCCAACGAGGATCACATGGCGGAAATCGTCGAGTCGCCCTTCACCATCCCGGGCGTCTCCGACGGCGGCGCGCACACCAAGTTCCTGACGGCGGGCTCGTACCCGACGGACTTCCTGATCTGGATGGTGCGCGACACGGGGAAGGTGACGCTCGAAGAGGCGCACTACCGGCTCTCCTACCTGCCGGCGCGGGCGGGCGGCTTCATCGGTCGCGGCGCGCTGACGGAGGGCGCGCCGGCGGATGTGGTCGTCTACGACCTCGACGCGCTGAAGCTGGATCCGGAGTTCCAGGGCGAAATCGTGCATGATTTCCCGGCCGGGGAGTGGCGGCGGATTCAGCGCCCGCACGGTTACCGCTGGATTCTGGTCAACGGCGAGGTGACGATGCAGGACGGGGAGGAGACGGGCGCGACGCCGGGCAAGTTGCTCCGCCACGGCCGCGCGTAGCGGCCGCCGCTGCTCGAGCTGGCACATCGCCGCAGCTGGTCTACGCTTCCGCCAAGGGGGAATCTGCTGATGGCTTCGGATAGTTCTGCCGTCGTGCGGCTCCGCTTCGGTGTCGATCTGCTGCGTGTGGTCAGCGGACGCGCCCGCGAGATCCTCACCGCATCTGGCCAGCGTGAGACCGGTACCGATTTCGACAAGCTTGATGCCGCGATCCAGGAGATGTTCGGCCAGATCACCGACGAGGAGTGGGAACAGTTGCCGACAGACGGTGCGCGACGCCTCGATTTCTATCTCTATGGCCGAGAAAAGCCGTCCGCGCGCGACGCATGAGAGAGGTGTTTGTCGACGCCGAATTCCGCGATCTCGGCTGCCGCTGCCTCCTACGCGACGACTGAGTCGCTGCCACCCTCTCCGCCGCCACGTGGTAGCTTGTGCGGAGCGGGTTGGGAAGATGCGGATCCATCCAAATGCTTCACAATGTCGTGCGTTTGTGGCCGCGCTTGCTGGGGCTGGTGGTGTTGGCGGGACTGCTGGGCGTGGCGGTGGTGACCATTTCGCTTGCTCGGGCTGCGCCGCCTGGGGACCTTGCGCTGACGTTGAGCCTGGTTGAGGACTCCGACAACATTGTGCCGCCGGGCTCGACGCTGCGGGTTGCGGCGACGCTGACGTATAGCAGCGATTACCACGTGTTTTTGGATGTCCCGCCCAGCGCGCTGCGCATCGCCGGGGATCTGGAGTGGGATTCGTTGGGGCGTCGCGCGCACCCCTTGACGCGCCAGGGGCACCTGGGCGGACGAGTGGGATGGGAAGACATCGCAGTGCAGGCGGATCCTGCGGGCGACATCGCTGTGTTCGGGATGTCTTGGGACTCCGGTATATGCTGCGTGGGATCCGCGGATATCTACGTGGGTGGCGCGTTTGCGGCGCATTTTTCAGGCGCAGGACCACGGGCCAACCTATTTGGCCACAGCGTTGATGTCGGCGGAGGTGTGATTGTCATCGGCGCGCCTGACGGAGAAAACGGCGCAGCGTATGTGTTTGAGCGCAACGCGGCCGGCGTCTGGACCGAGGTTGCCGAACTCACGCCTGGTTCCAACCCTGCGTACACGGATCCTGCAACTCAGGATAAGCCGCGGTGGTTCGGCCTCGGCGTCGCGATCAGCGACGACGGGAGCACGATCGTTATCAGCAAAGTCCCTTCACCGGGCTTGGGCGTGGCGCACAATTGGGGCGCGACCGGGCATGTGTTCACCAGGCCCGCCGGCGGTTGGCGCGATATGGACACCAATCACCCGAGTGTGACTGCGCTGCGATACCACGACGTCGGCGACGGCAACACCGACCCCGACGACATGTTCAGCATCGCGTCACGCAATGACGCATACGGCGATGCGGACATCGCCGGCAACGGTTCGGTGGTCGCGCTGGGCGGATATCCCCTGCCGCGCACTGCGGATGCGGCCGACCAGCAGGGCGCGGTGCTGATCTTCCGTCGTCCGGCGGGCGGTTGGGCCGACGCCGGCGGAGCCGATGGCATGCTGGAGCAGGATGCGGTGCTGACGGCGACGGATGACGACAGCAACAACATTCGGCTCGGTCGGGCGATTGCGATCAATGTTGATGGCAGCGTGGTGCTGGCAGGCGCCCGCGGCACGGTCGGGACGTCACTTGGATCCCTCAGCTGGCCGGGCTCGGCGTTTGTCTGGGTGCAGCCCGCGACTGGCTGGGCCGATACGAACGATGCAACGGCGACGTTGAGCGATTCGACCGCGAACAACGAAGATCAGTTTGCTGACCACGTTGCCATCAGCGACTCGGGCGATCGGATCATCGTGTCCGACAGCGGCAGCCGTGCGGCGCATGTGTTCGATAAGCCTGCGCTCGGTTGGCAGGACGACGCGTCGGCCGACTTGCTGCTTACCTCGCCGAAACCGACCTCGTTGGATCCGGAAGTTGGGACGTTGGGGGTGGGCTTCGGTGGCCACACGGCGTTGGATGGAGAGTCGACGGCGATCGTTGGGCAGCTGGTGTGGCAGCTGTCAGTCCTCCGCAGTCACGCTGGCGGCTTCGCGTTCGATCTCGCCGCTGCCGACCCGCAGGCGGGCGCTGAGCGTCTGTTCCCCTGCACATCCAGGAGCGCTGATGGTCTGACTACTTGGACCTGTTCCGTCTACGTCGGCGATACTTCGATCACGATTCCGCTGGGGACGCCTGACGGGACGTTTACGATTTCTGGCGTGCTTACTGTGGACGGCGTGGAGTACAGCGATGCGCTGGAAGTTACGATCGACGAGGTCAATGAAGTGACTGAGGTGCAGTTCAACTTTGCTGAGTATGAGAGCGGGCTGAAGCAGGGCGAGCGGTATCCGGGCGCGATTGCGGCTGGGGAGACTACGCGGCTGCGGTTGGGTGTGCTGAATGAGCATGGGAAAGCCTCTGCCGGGGGTAGCATTGCTTCGGTGCTGTTTACGACCACCGCGGGCTCGCTGAGCACGAGCATCGGCGGCGGCTGCATGGGCGGTGGGGGGTTGGTTTGCCAGATTCCGGTGTCGGCGCTGACGGCGGCGAACGCCGACAAGATCGACCTGACCGTTGCGCACCCCGGGCAGGGGAGCTCCGGCGTCGCCGAAATCCGCGCCACCGTACTGGCTGTCGACGGGGAGACCTTTAACGCCGATCCCTTACGAGTGACGTTGACCGGCGAGGCTGCGTTGCTGGCGATCAGCGAACCGGCGACCAGCGTGTTGAATGTGCATACTGAGGACTTCGGCGCGGAGCGGGATGACCGCGACATGCTGACGCTGACGGTCAGGGCGACGGACGAAGAGGGGCGGAAGGCGGCTGTGCCGACGCATTCGCGGCGCGTGGTGATCACGGGTCCCGACGGTCGCCGGGTTGATGTGGGAGACATCCCATCCTCACCCGCGTCGGAACACGCGGTGATCGCGGTCTGGCCCAAGGTGCGGGTGACGTTTGCGCCGCACCTCGGCGCTTCGAGAACCGCTGCGGAGCTGCTGGGCAACTATGACGTCGTCAACAAGTGGTCCCTCGGCGGCAGCTGGCAGTGGTACAGCGTTGACGCGAACGGCGATCCTGCGCGCGGGGCGACCAACTTCGTCGCCAATCAGGGCGACGTACTGCGCTTCGACGATCTCGTTCTGGACGCCGACGGCAACCTGCAGGTGGAGCTCGATGTGGACGCCGGCCGCGCGAACCCGCTGACGCCCGGCGAGTACACGCTCGAGCTGCGCGCCGGGGCGCTGACTGCGCGACGCAGCTTCAGCGTGGTCGGGGATGCCGCCGCGCTGACGCTCAGCGAAGCGACAGGCTCGACGGAGGACGGCGGGCGGCTTTCCCTGACCGCGACGCTGACCGACGGGGACGGTAATACCGTGGCGGACGGCACGCCGGTTGTCTGGGAAGAGGGCAACACGGCGGCGCAGGTGGTGCTGGTGCAGCTCTCTGTTGAGGCGAAGACGACCGATGGCCGCGCCTCGGCGACGTATCTGGTCGTCGGGCGGGGGAGCGCCTGGGTGCGGGCGAGTTCAGGCGAGGCGGGCGATACGCGGGTGATGTTCAATCTCGGCGCGCCGCCGCCGCCGCCCGCGCCTGCCAACCCTGCGGAGTCGCTCAGCAGCCGCACGCCGGGCGCGTTCGCGGCTTGGCTCGGAGTCGGCGCGACGAGCGCGTCGGCGCTGCTGGCGGGGCTGGACGGGATCGACTCGATTGCTGTGTGGCGCGATGGGGTCTGGCTGCGCTATGAGGTGGTGGGCGGCGCAGCGGCGGGCGGCGCGGTGGACTTTGAGGTGCGGCGCGGCGAGATCGTGCGTTTGGGCGGCTGAGCTGCTTCCCCATCGTCCTGCAAACTCGTTTTGCAATCTCTATCTTTTGCGCATTCCGGTTGGACGCCCGCGCGGCGCGGGTCGGCAAGGAGCGCTGAGATGGCCAAGTTTGATGTTCTGATTCGCGGCGGCACGGTTGTGGATGGCACTCGCGTGCCGAAATTCAAGGCCGATGTCGGGATTGCGGATGGGCGGATCGCCCAGGTGGGCGGCAAGATGGATCCGGCCGATGCGGAGCAGTTGCTTGAGGCGGAGGGGCTGATCGTCGCGCCCGGCTTCGTGGACCTGCACACTCACTACGACGCGCAGATTCAGTGGGATCCGTACTGCACGATCTCCGGCTGGCATGGGGTCACGTCGGTGGTGCTGGGCAACTGCGGCTTCGGCTTCGCGCCGGTGCGCGAGGAGGAGCGCGACCGGGCGATGCTGACGATGTCGCGCACCGAAGCGATTCCCTTCGACTCGATGCAGGCGGGGATGATCTGGGACTGGGTTTCGTTCCCGGAGTGGCTGGACACGCTGGATCGCATCCCCAAGGGGGTGAACTGCCTGTCGTACATGCCGCTCGCGCCGCTGATGACGTGGGTGATGGGTCTGGAGGCGGCGAAGAGCCGTCGCGCCAACGACGGCGAGATTGCGGAGATGCAGCGGCTGCTCGGCGAGGCGATGGACGCAGGGGCGTGCGGCTGGTCGACGCAGCGGCTGGGCGAGAACTCGGTGCAGGCGGACTACGACGGCACGCCGATGGTGACCGACATCATGAGCGATAACGAGTGTCTGGCGCTGGCGGAGGTGCTCGCCGAGCGCGACGAGGGCTTCATCCAGATCACGCAGTTCACCGGCGATCTCGACGCGGACCTGGAGTTTCAGTCGCGCCTGGCGGCGGCTGCGCGGCGTCCGATTCTGCACAATCTGATCGCGGTGAGCCGCGAGAACGCCGATGTGCATCGCAACCGCATGCGGTGGCTTGAGGAGTGCAACGCGCGGGGGGAGCCGATCTTCGGCCAGGCGGCGACGATTCGCGCGGCGTTCACCTTCACGCTCGAGGACTGGAATCTCTACGACTCGTCGCCGGCCTGGAACTACGCCACGACCGGCACGCGCGAGGAGAAGCTGGAGAAGTTCGCCGACGCCGGGGTGCGCGCCAACATCAGGGCGGAGATCGACGAGGCGATCAAGAAACTCGGTCAGACCCAGGCGCTGGGCGGGCCGATTGAGGAGCTGCTGATCCAGGATCTGGCGCACAAGCCCGAGTTGGAGGAATACGTGGGGATGACCGTGGGGCAGGTCGCCGAAGCGCGCGGCGTTCACGCCGTCGATGCGATGCTCGATCTGGCGCTCGAGACCGACCTTGCGGCCGAGTTCCTGACGCCGATGCGCGAGCAGAACGACGAGTGGACGGCGGAGATGATGTCCTCGCCCTATGTGGTGCCGGGCGTCTCCGACGGGGGCGCGCACACGAAGTTCCTGACGGCCGGCTCCTACCCGACCGATTTCCTGATCTGGCTGGTGCGGGATACGCAGCGGCTGACGCTGGAGGAGGCGCACTACCGGCTCTCCTACCTGCCGGCCCGTGCGGCGGGTTTCCGGGACCGCGGCGCGATTATCGAGGGCGCGCCGGCCGATGTGGTCGTCTACGACCTCGACGGGCTGAAGATCACGCCGGAGTGGACGGGCGAGGTTGTCCACGACTTCCCGGCGGGGGAGTGGCGGCGGGTGCAGCGTCCGGACGGCTATCGCTGGATTCTGGTCAATGGGGAGGTGACGTTCGAGGACGGCAAGGAGACGGGCGCGACGCCGGGCAAGCTGCTCCGCCACGGCCGCGGCTAGGGATCGCTCCACCCGCTCCGGCTCTTGCACGAATCCCCGCCGCAAGGCGGGGGTTCGGGTACCGTACAGAAATGGATCCGCCCAGCAAGAGCGCGCTCAATCGCCTCGGTAGTCGGCTGAGAAAATCTGATCCGCCCTCGGCGGAAGATCGGGAGGTTTACCGCGAGTACGCGGCCACGTTTCTTCCTCCGCTCAATGAGGCGATCGAGGCGGTCGTCGAGAACTCCGGGTCTGTGAACTTGGCCGAGCTCGGGGCGCGAATCAAGAAATTCGAGTCAGTCGTCGCCAAGCTCCGTCGTCAGCCAACGAAGTTAGCCAGCATTGAGGACATCGGTGGATGTCGTCTGGTTGTGCTCACGCTGGGAGACATTGAAGATGTTCATCAGTCCTTGGATCGGACATTGAACATCGTGCGGTTCCGCGATTACCGCGAGGATGCCCACGATGGCTATCGGGCAGTCCATCTGGTTGCGCAAATGACGCCAAGACACCGCATCGAGATCCAGATTCGGACCGAACTTCAGAACGAGTGGGCCAACCTCTCCGAGCACTTGTTCCAAAGGGTTGACCCGGAGATCAAATACGGTGGCGGGCCACGAGGCGTTCGTCAGAGGCTTGATGCGCTGTCGGACGAGGGGTGGGAGCTGGATCGTCTGAGACAACGTCTGGCTGATGGGGACCTAGACTACCGCACGCTACGCCAGGCCGCGTTGTCCTCAGCGAGATTTGGCGTGGAGTGGAACGCTGAGATGATGGAGAGAGTGAGACACGTTGAGCAAGAGATGGGGCGGATCTTTGAACAGCTAAACATCTCGCTCGGCGATTTTCGCGCTAGAATAGATGCGCTGAGGCACGATGGGAGTTTGACCGATGAAGCACTTCGTCCTCCTCTATGACCACCTGACCCACGAGGTACAACTGGACGAGTTCACCGACCAAGGCGCTGCGTTGGATGCGCTTCGCACAGCAGAGTTGGCGCTGAAACCACACAAAGAAGTCGTGCTTTTTCTGGCAGAGTCGGAGAGAGCGTTGAAGATCACGCACTCCTCGTATTTCAGCAACGGACGCGGCAACGGCGCGACACAGGATGCGCCCGTCGATCTCGAATCACTCACGAGATTGGTCGAGCGAGCTGAGTCCGATTTGCAGAGTGCGCACGATGCGCTCGCGGCCAGATAGATGAACAAACCTGGCAGAATGCGCTCGCGCTGTTTCCGCACTGCCCATGATCTCGGCTCAGGCGACGAGGGGTCCCGCAGCCACCGGTCTGAGCGGCTCAAAGATGCGTTCATCGCCCGCTTGAGCGCGATGGGCCTTGTGGGACGGGAGGACGAATCATGAAGTGGATTTTGCTGCACTGCGACCACGACACCGACGAGGTGACGCTGACTGAGTTTGACCGCGAAGACTCCGACGCGGCGATCGCCGCGCTCAACGCGGCTGAGCGGGGCAAGCGGCCGCAGGACGAAGTTGTGCTCTTCTTCTCCGAAGGTGAAGAGTCGCTCCGCCGCACCCACTCCCGCTATTTCTACGATGAGCGCGAAATTGCCGAGCAGCTCCGCAAGACGCTCGCCGCTATCCGCCGCTAGCCTTACGCTGGGCTCGGGAATTGGGACTATGCGTAGGGGCACGATGGACATGGCTGTGAGTAGGGCTGCCGGGCGGTTGCTGCTGCGGCAATTGCGGGGGGGGGGGGGTAATGCGCCTCTGGCGGCGCGTGTTTCGGCCGACTGCGCTGCTGATTGCGTTGATCGGCGTGCTCGCGCTCGGCGGCGTGGCGCTGCGCTCGGAGGTTGCCGCGCAGACCAACGACGTGACCGTGGAGTTCACCCGCGTCGCCCACATGAAGCGAAACCAGATCCATGGCTTCCTCCAAGGCACCACCACGCGTCCGAACGACCTGGCCATCAGCGGGGCAGTCCGAGTGCACATCAGGTTCAGCGAGGAGGTCAGCGGCTTCACGCTGGCGAGCCTGACGGCGAGCAACGCGACGCTCTCGAACTTGCACATGCGGCAGACCAACTGGCGTTGGACGTTCAGCGTGACGCCGACGGCGGACGGCGCGGTCAGCATCAGCATCGCGGCGGGCGCGGTGCAGGCCGCCGCCGACGCGACGCGCGGGAATGCGTCGGGGCAATTGAGCATGACCGCCGCGCTCGGCGCGCCCAAAGTGATCTGGGCCGACCTCACCACCTCGGGGTCAACCTGGCAACGCCATAGGCAGCGGTACAGCGCCGGCACCCGGATTGACCTGACGGTGATCTTCAGCGAGTACGTGACGGTCAGCGGCGTCCCGACGGTCGGTCTGCACACGACCAGCAAGCCGGCGCCCAAGGCGTACGATGTGCCGTTTGCCGCAAGCGACGGGTCGGTGCTGCTCTTCAGCTACACCGTGCCGGCCGGGCAGAACTGGTCCCGCGGCTGGACCACGATCACTTCGTCGGCGATCAGCCTGCCGTCGAGCGCCTCGATCACCGACGCGGATGGCAACGCGGCGACGCTGACCCTGCCGCCGCGGGTGATCGAGGCCGAGCGGCTCTTGGCCATGCCCGCGCCCGGCGAACGCGGGCCGCAAGGCGTGGTCGGCGACTCCCACGACTGGACGATCACCTTTAGCGAGCCGGTCACGGTGACTCAGGCGCCCGGCGCCGAAGCGCCGTGGATCGCGATCAGAGCCACCCTCCAGGACGGCAACTCGGGAACGGTGCGCGCGAACTACCTGGAAGGCAGCGGCACGGATACGCTCACCTTCCGTTACACGGTGCGCGCCGCCGACAACGTCGCTACCGATGCCAGCTATGGCTTCGACAGCGCACGGTATGTCCGCGTCCCCGACGGCGCAGGCGTCCGCAACGCGGCGGGGCTTGATGTCAGCGGGCGATTTGCCACTGCCGCCAACGTCGCCATCCAGCGCGAAGGGACGCAGTCCGTGCGCGGAGCCAGACTCTCGTTCTCGTCGGTCCACGACGTCACCTTCCACCTGACCAGCAGCGATCCGGACCGGCTGACGATCGAACCCAGTTCGCTCACGTTCTTGAGCAGAAACACCGACGCCGACCACTGGAGGACCTGGCAGGCCGTCACCTACACGGCGCACAGTGACGATGATGAGGAAACCAACGAAGTCACGGTCTCCTACCGCTTCGAGAGCGATTACACGGCCATCGACGGCCTCACCGGCAGGTACCTCCTGTTTCGCATCCAGGAAGCCGCAGTCGGGGCGCCGACGGAGGTCCCGAGCGGCACCCGGTCCGAAGGGACGCGGTTCACGATTCCATTCGCGCTGACGGAGCCGTTGGAGCAGGATGTGATCGTCCACCTGAGCAGCAGCGATCCGGCGCGGATGACGTTCGAGCCCAGCGCGGTCAGGTTCCTGGGTACCAACACCGACCCCGACCACTGGATGATCCCGCAGACCGTGACCGTTACGCTGCTCCCCGACAGCGATGGCGAAGACGACGAAGTCATGGTTCTCTACCGCTACGAGAGCGTTGACCCGCCCGTTCACGGCACCGAGGGAACGCTCGCGACATACACCGCCGCGGACAGCGCCAACGCGGACTACGACGCGGCGAGTCTCCCGGCGGACCTGCGGCTGGAGCTGGGGCTGGTCGAGGATTCCGACCAGATTGTTCCGCCCGGGGGCGAGCGGAAGGTTGCGGTGAAGCTGATCTACAGCGGCGGCTACGTACCGCTGCAGGTCTCGGCGGACAGCTGGCTACGGATCAGCGGCAGCGTGGAGTGGGAGGACCGAGATCGGCGGCGGCTCGGTCTCGCGCGGCAGGAGACTCAGTACCTGGGCAGCGCGCCGCCCTGCCAGAGCAGCACGATCGACACAGTCGAGACCTGGAGCTGCGATGTGCTGATCGACGCCGCGCGCTTCGTGGTGCCGCCGGGCACGCCCGACGGAGCATTCACGATCTCCGGCAACATAGTCGTCAATGGTCGCGACTACCCCGGCGAGCTGGAGGTGACGGTGGGCACGGTCGATGAGGTCGCCTCGGCCGAGCTGGACTTTGCGACCGATACCGCTGATGATCGTCCGTATCCCGACGCGATTGCGGTTGGTGAGAGCACGACGCTGCAGTTGGCGGTGCTGAACGAGCACGACAAGGCCTCGCATACCGGCGAAATCAGCTCGCTCGTGTTCACCACCACGGGCGGGGCATTGAGTCTCGCCCACCCGGTGGGCGAGTGCGTGGGCGGGGGCGGCAGCAGCTGCCAGGTGCCGGTGGATCTGCTGACGACCGACAACACGGACCAGGTGCGGGTGACGCTCACGCATCCCGGGCTGGAGCAGCTGGGCGCGGGTATCGTGCGTGCGCTCGTGGTGTCCAAAGACGGCGACACCATCAACGCCGATCCGCTCACGGTGACCTTCCTCGGCCCCGCCGAGTCGATCATGATTGGCGAACCTGCCACGGCAGTACTTAACTACGACCCGCCGGAGCGGGACGGCGGCGGCGAAGATGTCCGCGATCTGCTGAAGCTGTCGGTCATCGGGTCCGATGACAGCGGCCGCACGGTGCCGCTGACGGCGCCGTTCGGCAGAGTGATCGTTAGAGCCCCGGATGGCATGGTTGTCTGGAGCGGCTCGAGCTATGAGGTGCAGAACGGGATGCGGATCGACTGGCCGCTGCGCGAGCGGGACGATGACGGGGCGCTCGTGGACGGCGACTCCAGCAAGAGCGGGATTCAGCCGAAATATATCCGCGATGCGGACGGCAACCTCCAGGTGCAAATCGATATTGAGGCGGACGAGGCATCGCAGCTGACGAAGGGTGACTACACGATCGAGCTGCGCGCTATCGGGGAGACGGCCGAGCAGACCTTCTCGGTCGGCGGCGCGCCGGCGGAGATTGCGCTGAGCGAACCGGGAGGCTCAACGGAAGACGGCGGGCGGCTGACCGTGACGGCGAGATTGACCGACAGGGACGGCAACCCGGTGGGGGACGGGACGCCGGTTCGCTGGCAAGAGGGCAGCGTGGGGTCGCATGTGGTGTTGGTGCAGATCTCTGCTGAGTCGAGGACCAGCGGCGGCAGCGCGTCGGCGACGTATCTGGTGGTTGGGCGGGGCACCGCTTGGGTGCGGGCGAGCTCAGGCGAGGCGGCGGACACGCGGGTGATGTTCAACCTCGGAGTGCCGCCGCCGCCGCCTAACCCTGCGGAGCAGCTCAGCAGCCGTCGGCCCGGCGCGTTCGCGGCCTGGCTCGGCAGGGGCGCGACGAGCGCGTCGGAGCTGTTGGCGGGGCTTGACGGGATCGACTCGATCACCGTTTGGCGCGACGGGGGCTGGCTGCGCTATGAGGTGGTGGACGGTGCAGCGGCATCCGGTGGGGTGGACTTTGAGGTGCGGCGGGGCGAGATCGTGCGTCTGGGCGGCTGAGCGAGAGGCCGGCTACGCCGAGTTCTGAGCCGCCTTCCTTTCGCTGCTTCTACGATGCGCGCGGGATCGCCGAGCAGCTCCGCGAGGCGCTCGCTGCTATTGACTGCCGCGCTAGGGGCGGATGATGCGCTTGGGGCGCTGGGCGAGGCGCTTGAGCATCGGCTGGGCGGCTTCGATGAAGCGGAAGGCGATGCGGCGCGTTTCGCGCGGGTCGATCAGGTCGATCACGTCGAAGTTGTGGGCGGCTTTCATCGGCGAGCGCAGGCGCAGGAGGCGGTTTTCGATCATCTCGCGGTGCGCTTCGGGGTTCGGCGCGTTCTCGATCTCGCGCTTGTAGGCGGCGGCGACGCCGCCTTCGATGGGGATGCCACCCCACTCGCCGGCGGGCCAGCCAAAGCGCATGTTGACGCCGAGCGGCTCGCCCATGCTGTTGGGGGCGTCGGCGGCGACGCCGTAGGACTTGCGGATGTTGAACTCGACTTTGGGCACTTCGGCCTCGTAGGCGGCGATCAGCGCCCGCGTGCCGCGCCGCATTGTGGCCTGCTTCTCCGCCTGCGAGCCGAGCATGAAGCCGGGCATATCGAGGAAGATCACCATGGGCAGGTTGAAGCCGTCACAGAGGTCGACGAAGTGGGTGAACTTGTCGGCGGCGTCGCCGTTCATCGCGCCGGCCATGACCAGCGGATCGCTGGCGACCACGCCGACGCTGTAGCCGCCGATCCGGGCGAAGCCGGTGATGATCGCGCCGCCCCAGTGGGGGCGCATCTCGAAGAACTCGCCGTTGTCCACGACCAGGCGCACCAGCTTGCGCGGGTCGTAGGCGCGCTTGCGGTTTTCGGGGATGATTCGCAGCAGTTCTTCGACGCGGCGGTGCGGGTCGTCGCCGGTCTCAATCCGCTCGGGCACTTCGTTGGTGGTGTTGGGCAGGTAGGAGAGGAACTGCTTGATCTGGTCGAAGGCGTCCTCTTCGGACTCGGCCTCGTTGTCGACCTGACCGCTCTGGTGGACATGCACGGCGGCGCCGCCCAGCTCCTCCTTGTTGAAGGTCTCGCCGATGGCGCGGCGCACGACGGGGGGTCCTGAGGGGAAGATCTGGGACTGGCCTTTGATCATGACGGTGAAGTGGGAGAGCAGGGCGAAGGCGGCGGGCGCGCCGGCGACGGAGCCCATGATCCCTGCGGCGACGGGCACCTTGTTGAGCAGCTGGATGTGGCGCCACCAGGTCTGACCGCCGGGCAGCGCCATGCGGCCCTCTTCCTCGTCGCGCTTGGCGCTGTGCCCCACGCCCTCGATCAGCTGCACGTAGGGCAGCCCGTACTGCGCTGCGAACGGTGTGGCAAACTGCGACGCGCCCTTCGAGACGTTGTGCGGGCTGCCGCCGGAGATCGTGAAGTCGTCGCCGCCGATCACGATGTTGCGCCCGTCGATGGAGCCCATGCCCATCACGAACGCGCCGGGGGTGAAATCGCGCAGGTTGCCGTCGCCGTCGTACTCGTAGGCGCCGACCAGCGGTCCGGCTTCGAAGAAGGAGTCGGGGTCGAGGAATCTGTCGATTCGCTCGCGGATGGTCTGGCGCCCGCCGGCGTGCTGGCGGGCGACCCGATCGGGTCCGCCCATCTCGCGCGCCAGCTCCTTGATGTAGTTGATCTCGTCCACTGCGCCCTGCCAGTCCTGGCCGGGCTTCCACGATTCGCGCGTCTGGTCCGCAGGCATCGGCGATCCTCCTCACACAGTGCTTCAGTTGAAGGTCGCGCTCAGTGTACGAGCAGGGCGCGCGGGGTCAGGTGACCGCGATCACAACTCCCAGGATCGTGGCAATGGCGATCATCGCGGCGATTGTGATGGACATCACCAGTGTGATTCGGTCGTGGACGCCGACGATTGACTTCTGTATCTCCAGCTGAGACTCCAGCACCGATGTCCGCATTTTGCCCTCGACTTCGGCCAGAGCGTTCTGCGTCTCAACCCGGGCTCCCTTGAGTTCGGCGCGCATTTCGGCGAGGTCTTTCTGGGTTTCGGTGCGCATTTCGGCGAGGTCTTTCTGGGTTTCGGCGCGTGCCTCTGCCAGCATCGCCTGCATTTCGGCGCGGTCTTTTTGGATTTCGGCGCGCATTTCGGCGAGGTCTTTCTGGGTTTCGGCGCGTGCCTCTGCCAGCATCGCCTGCATTTCGGCGCGCATTTCGGCGAAGCCTCTCTGGGTTTCGGCGCGCATTTCGGCGAGGTCTCTCTGGGTTTCGGCGCGCGCCTCTGCCAGCATCGCCTGCATTTCGGCGAAGTCTCTCTGGGTTTCGGCGCGCGCCTCTGCCAGCATCGCCTGCATTTCGGCGAGGTCTTTCTGGGTTTCGGCGCGGGTCTCTATCAGCATCGCCTGCATTTCGGCGAGGTCTTTTTGGGTTTCGACGCGGGATTCCCTGAGTTCGGCGCGCATTTCGGCGAGGTCTTTTTGCGTCTGCGCCTGGGATTCCGCGACCAGGGCGCGCATCTCCGCCACCGCCACGCTGATTCCTGATTCAATCCGCTCCAGCGCCCGGTCCTGGTCTTCCTGCCGCACGAGATCGTTCTGCGAGGCCTCGACCTGCTCGGCGAGCACATCCACCACCTCCACCGCCGCCGCTTCGTCGGCGAGGCCGCGGCGCACCAGCACATCGCGCAGTCTCGGCCTGTCGAGGATCGCCATGCCTCACCCCCACCGCATCATAGCCCGCCTACCACCACTCGACATCGGCCTCGATCTGGAGCAGCGCCGCCGCGAGATCGTCGGCGGTCGCGGCGTCCCCGGCGACGAGTACCCACGCCGTGCGGAGGTGGTCGACCACGCGGATCGCTCCATGCGGGGTGTCCCAGCCGATTACCCGCTTGTCGGCTGCGCCCCAGGCTTGGCCGTTGGAGAAGGCGACCAGCCACTCGCGCAGGCCGGCGATGCCCTCGGTGTGCTCGCCGGCATCGTCGAATGCCAGCGCCCAGAGTGTGAGCCACTCGTCTTGTCCTCCGCCGTCGCGCTGGAACGCGTACAAGCGGTCGCCGCCCCAGCCCGCCGCCGCCGCGCTCGCCTCCGCCTGCCTGCCGGTCGAAGCTGAGATCAGCAGTCGCAGATAGTACTCGCCGAGCGTGTCCTGGTACGGCGTTACGAGCGACGGCTCCTGACCGATCACCCTCCATGCTTCCCGCGGCAGCGCTCTTTCGATCAGCGTGTCGAGTACGGTCATGTCCAACGCCGACTCGCGCGACTCGTACTTGTCGACATGCAACAGCTGTTCCATCGTGTCCGGCGGATCGCGCAATCGGTCGTTCAGTGCATCGGGACCGCCTTCGAGCAACAGCTGTGCGACGAACTCAGCGCTGTCGCGCTCCGGCGACACAAGCCAGTCGGAAACTTCGCTCGCGAGGTCGGAGTAGCGAGGCAGCCCGTGGCCGTCGTCGCTTGTCTCTGGTTCGAGCTGATCGATCGCGCCCTGAATCGCCGTGTGGTCCGGCTGAAGCGTCGCACGGGATGCGTCCGCTTCGCGGAGCCACCACAACGACATCCAGCGATCCATCTCTACCCGCCAAGGCAGCCGACGCAACTCGCGCCCATCGAGCAAACCACGTTGCAGATACGACGCGACCTGGTGCGAGAGCGCTTGCGCCAGGTTGGCCGTCGATGCCGACGCGACCAGAGTGATCGATCCTTGCATCCCGGGGTGGTACACGTGCCAACTCGACTGATCTGCGGTGCTCAATACATCCAACAGTTCGGGCGTCCAGTCCGACTCGAGCAATCCCAGCCCCACGTGCCAGAGGTGCCATACCCTCGATCGTGCGGGATCGAACTCGCCACGCCGTGGATACCAGTATCCGCACTGCGACGCGCGCATCCAATCAAGCGACATCATCTGAATCGCCGGCGTTGCGTCAAGGGGTAACCCTCGCGCCTCAGCGGTCGCATGTATCACCGCTCCGATCCAGGGATGGGTGCTCTGGTCAATGAGCGTCGGTCCGTCCAACTCCTCCCACCGCCCGCTTGCCGTCGGGGTGCCCCAACGGGCGCCGTTCTGCTCGTAGAGCCGCAACGATTCAGCGCACCATTCCACCTCGCGCTCAATCCGCCGCTGCAAGTCGGCGTTGTCGCGCGCAACCTCGGCCAGCGGACGCCAGCTGTCCCTCGGCCAACGCGGCGAGAGCGTTGTGCGCTCAACAGGCGACGGCGACGCCGACGCGGAGTTGGCCGTTGCCGCCGGCTCAACGGTGTCCTGCTGCGCAATCGCGTCGTCCGAGTCTTGGTCCGGCGGCTGCTCAGCGCCTTGACTCACCGCCTGCGCTTGCTGTAACGCGGGGGGGGGGGGGGGCTGAGCACGCCACGATCATGGCGAGCAACACAAGGCAGATCGTCGTCGCTATCCATCGCATGACCAGATCCTACCATCACTCTTTGAGCTGCGGTGGTTCGCCGCCTAGTTCCACCAGCCGGGCTCCTCGGTGAGCAGTAGTGCGTCCCGGGTGATCTTGTCGGCGGTGCGGCGATCGGTGGAGACGATTAGCCAGGCGGTTTGCGCGCTGTTCACGATCCGAATTGCGCCTGCTGCGCCGTTGTAGGCGAGCGCCCGCCCGCTGGAATCCGTAACGGCGGAGCTGTTGGACCAGGCGATCAGCCACTCGCGCAGGCCGCTCACGCCTTCGCGGTGCTCTTTGGCGTTATCAAACGCGATCAGCCAGATTGCAGTGGTGCTGCGGCGTCCGTTCACGACTGACCAGACCGCCAGTTCGTCGCCGCCCCAGCCGGCCGCCGCCTCGGCTGCCAGCGCCGGCGTGGACAGCCCGATCAGGTTGGCCAGATACTGTTCGCCCATCGTGGTGGCCGACGGTTCCTCGCGCGGCTCGAATATTTGCCGCCGCAGTTCGGCCAGGCGCTCCGCGTCGATTGGCGGCTCGCGTGATTCGAGCTTGTCGGGGTGCAGAATCTGTTCCGACGACTGCGGCGGGTCGGCGAGCAGCGCGTTCACCCGCGCCCAGCCGCCCGCGTTCTGCTGCTCCCGCACATAATCCGCGCCGCTGATGTAGGGGGCAAAGAACTCCTGGCCAATCAGCGGCGCAATACCCAGCGACAGCCCGTTGCGCTCGGGGAGCCAACCTCCATCCTCTCCCCAGTCATACGTTCGAAGCAGCGCCAGCACTCCGGCCGAGTAGATCACCGCCTCTACGGTGCTGGCGTCTCCTTCAATGATCCAGGAGATGGCGCTGGCATGGTCGCTGGTTACATCTTCGCGTAACGCTTCGATTCCGCCCTCCAGGTACTGATCCTGCATTGCATGTACGAGCTCGTGTGTAATCATATAGAACTGATGCGACGCGAGCGGCGTATCGCCGACGAGTGTGACTGCCTTGGTTTCGGTCGAGTACCAGCCGCCCACGCTGTACGCCCAGAGCGCGTTGAGCACGCTCGGCGTCCAATCCTGGTGGTTAATCCCCAGCGCGCGCTCGAACAGCCAAAAACCCCCCTCGTTCGCGCCCTGATCTTCGTGCAGCAGCGCGTGGCAGGCGACGATGCGCAGGTCGTCGTGCGAGATGATCCGAAACTCCGGCAGCGGGTCGAGCGGCAGCTCGCGCAGCTGCGCGGTTGCCGTCGCCAAATCCGTAATCCAGGCCATCTCCGCGTCGCCCAGCGGGTCGAAGAAGCGCCGCTGGTCGCGCTCCGACGCATCCTCGCCGAAGATCGAGCCCGGGCCGCCGTCGGGCAGCAGCCCCGCGTTGGCGCGGCACCAAACTCGCTCGGCAAGCACCAGCTCGTGCTGATCGACCAGATACTCGGCCAGTTCGTCCGCGGTGAACCGGAACCCGAGCGGCCATTCGCCCACGACCGGCTCGTCGCGCCACTCGACGGGCGCGCCTGAGCAGGCCGTGGCGATCAGCGCCGCGACCGCCAGCGCCACTGTCAACCATGTCCGCATGTATCCACCTCCGCCTGTGAGCCTATCGCCAGACACGCTGGAATCGTTGGCGGAGAGGCGGGCCGGATGGTGGCTGAGCCGTGGCGCGCTGAGGACCTGCCGTCGGCGGCGATCGAGGCCAATGAACGCCCGATAGAGGTGGGCGTCATCGCAGTCGGGGACGCTCGCTTGGCCGCCGTGCCTCCGCTCCGTTTCGATGCCGCCTTTGATGCGAACGGCGGAGTCTACGAACTTACCGGCGAATTCGATATCGTGCTGGCCTCACCGCCCCGCCGCGAACTCGAAGACGCGCTCGACGACACGCTGGCGATGCTCTGGCGCGAGTACGCGGAGGAGGACCCCGCCGCACTTTCGCCGAAAGCTGCGGCGCTGCGGCGCGAACTTCGCAGCCGATTTGTGCTGGAGCACAATGCCGCTTGATCGACGGCCTGGTGCGCGTCATCGCGCGGCAATGCAAGTTGACGCGGCGCGAGTTCGACGATCTGGTCGCCTGCCCGCTCTCGCGGGACCAGTACGAAGCCAAACTCCGCGACGCCGACGCGATCTGATCCTCTGCGAAGATTGCGGCGGGAATGAGTAGCGGCGTCAGACGCCGAAGAGGCGGCATCGCGTACGGTTAGTCTTGGAAGGTTGGCATTACCTCGGTGGACCAGGCCGCTAGCGCTTGCCAGTCGAGCGGGGGGCGTAGGGCGATGTTGATCCGCTCGACGCCTGCTTCGGCGTAGGGGGTGAGCTGCGCGATTGCTTCCGATGGTATGCCCGTAACGGCGCCGCGGGTGCGGAAAGCGTCGCCTGCTGCGCCGAAGACTTCGGCGAAATGCGCTTCGGCGCGGGCGCGCTGCGCCTCGCCGGCGGCGAGGTGAAACGAGAGGTTGACGTCGCGGCGAATCTGGGACGGATCGCGCCCGACCGCCTCGCAGTGGCGGTCCAGCACCGCCGACAGCCGCCGCCATTCTTCGGCGGTCACGTAGGGCGAGTTCCAGCCGTCGGCGTGTTGGGCGATCAGCCGCAGGGTGCGGCGCTCGCCGTTGCCGCCGATCCAGATTGGTACGTGCGCCTGTAGCGGCTTGGGCTCGCAGAGCGCGTCCTGCAGCTGGAAGTACTGCCCCGCAAAGTCGGCGCGCTGCTGGGTGAATAACAGTTGGATGACCTGCAAGCCCTCTTCGAGGACATCGAGCCTGCGGCCGATTGGGGCGAAGGGGATGCCGTAGGCGTTGTATTCCTGCCGGTTCCAGCCCGCGCCGAGGCCGACCTCGAGCCGCCCGTCGGACAGGTGATCAATCGCCGCCAGCGCGTTGGCGAGCACGGCCGGATGGCGGTAGTCCATGGCCAGCACGATCGTGCCGATTCGCATTCGCTCGGTATCGCAGGCGAGGGCGGTGAGGCAGGCCAGGCACTCGAGGTACGCGCCCTGTTTCTCGGTCATCGGCGACTCATAGAAGTGGTCGGAGACATCGAACCAGTCGAAGCCCGCGCCATCGGCCCAGCGCCACAGCCTGCGGCATTCGGCGATCGCGATGTTCTGCTGGATCAGGTGGATGCCGAATTTCACGACTCGCCGTCGCCTTCACTGCGCCTGCGGTTATCATCGGACAGCCTACCTGGGCGCTCTCCGTGCAAAGGAGCTGGTCAATGGCCTCGCCTACCGGCCGTCCCATCCGCGAAGCCGAGTTCGACCGCCGCGTGATGGGCTACGTGCGGATGGTCGTCTCGCTGCTCTTGGTGATCACCGTGGTCGGCATTCCGCTGATCCCGTTCTGGCTGATCTGGAGTCTCAGCTATGCGCCGCGCGCGCTGGATCGGCTCTCGGCGCGCCTCACGGCGCGGGCGCTGGAAGTCGAGACGGGTGTGTATTTCCGCAAGGAGAGCACGATTCCGCTGGACCGGATCACCGACATTCGGCTGCATGACGACCCGATTATGCGCCGCTACGGGATACGCGGCATTCGCGTGGAGACGGCCGGCCAGGCCGGTTCCAGCGCTTCCGCAGAGGGCAATCTGGTCGGGATTGTCGACGCCGAAGATTTTCGCAATGCGATTCTCGCTCAGCGCGAAGCGCTGCTGGACGCGCCGGCGGGCGCCGGCGCGGCTGCGCCGAGCTCCGCGCCGGCGGCAGTCGGCGATGTCGCGCTGCTGACCGAGATCCGCGACCTGCTGCGGAGCATCGAGCGCAAGACGTAGCGTTGGGCTGCCTCCTGCGGAGGGAGCGTTGCACAGCGGTCTCGCACGCTCTTCGTCATTTCCGACCCACGCGGGCCAGCCGGTCCAGCCAGCTGGAGACTTGCTGCTCGAAGCGCGCCCACCACTCGCCCGCCTGCGTATGTGACGCCGCGAGCTCTGTGCGTAATGCTCGCAGCTCCGCCCTGACCTCGACCAACTCGCTGCGCAGCGCTTCTAACGTTGGCCGACTGTCCGACTCGCTCTGCCGCTCGCCGACCAGCGCCAGTTGTTTGTCCAACTCTGCGACCCGCACGCCGAGGCCCTGCAGCCCGGCGATTTGTTCCGCGTGCGAGACCTTTTGCGCCGCCTCCACCGCCCCGATCACCTCCTTCGACTCGCCGCGCATCGCCTCGATCTCGCTCCGCGCCTGCTGCAATTGCTCCGTCAGCGTCAGCACGCCGTCGCGCACCAAGCTCATCAGCTTGTTCTCGCTCGCCTCGAACCGCTCATTCAATGCGGTCCGATTGGCCGCTCGCGTCTCCGCCGCCGCGGCGCGCGCATCTTCAAGCTGGCGGTACACATCCGAAACCAGCTCCAACATCTGATTCAGCACCCCCGACAACTGCTCGGTCGGCATGCCGCGCTGTTCCAGCGCCGCGTGGAGCCGCTCGATTTGCTCGGCGAGGTCCGACGGCGTTGGTGAGTCGAGGTCTGCTTCGCCCACCTCGCGCACCGCATCGGCCGCCTCTTCGTCGAAGACCCGCAGCACTCGTTCGCAGAGGTCCACCGCCTTCAGGACATCGTTGCGCGAAAGGTCGCGCAGCGGAGGGTGCGCCCAGGTGTTGCGCAGCTGGTAGACGGCGTAGATCGCGTTCGTCGTCTCGGGCTCCGTGAGTTCACCGAACAGATCGCTGCGCGACTTCACGGCCTCCAGGAACATTGCAATGTCGACCAGGAACTCGTTCTCCTCCTCTTTGGAACGCGCGACTCCACCCTCGGCGCGCTGCGTGTCCAGCGTCTCTCGCGTGTTGCGGATCTCCTCCTGCTGATGTCCCGTGAAATATGAGTACAGCTCGTCGAACCACGACTCTGCGTACTTTGCGCGCCACTGATTGGCGATGTGGCGGCGCATGGCGCTGCGGTAGATGTTCAGCACCCGGGTCAGGCGCTCGTGCTGCGGAAACTCGCTGGCGGCCACGGGTCAGTCCAGCCCCAGCTTCTCCGCGAGGCCGATGCGCTGCACTTTGCCTGTCGCCCCTTTCGGAATCTCATCGAGGATGACGATCCGGCGCGGCGTCTTGAAGTCTGCGAGACGCTCGCCGACGAAGCGGCGGAGCTCGCGCTCTTCGGCTTCGGCGCCGTCGCGCAGCACGACCGCGGCGGCGACCTCCTCGCCGAGGCGCTCGTGCGGCATGGCGAAGGTCACGGCCTGCCCCACCGCGGGATGTTGCAGCAGCGCCTCATCGACCTCGCGGGGCGAGATCTTTTCGCCGCCGCGGTTGATGATTTCCTTGAGCCGGCCGGTGATCGTGAGATAGCCCTTGGCGTCGAGTTCGCCCTGGTCGCCGGTGCGGAACCAGCCGCGGGTGTAGGCCTCGGCGTTGGCTTCGGGGTTGTTGCGGTAGCCGTCGGTCACGTTGGGTCCGCGAATGACGACTTCGCCGCGCGCGCCGAGCGCCTGGATTGCGCCGTCGGCGTCCATGATTGCGATCTCCGGCCCCGCCGGCAGGCCGACGCTGCCCGGCTTGCGGGCCAGCGGGGGCATGGGGTTCGAGGTCATCTGGTGCGCCGCCTCGGTCATGCCGTAGGACTCGATGACGGGCGCGCCGAAGGTGGACTCGAGTTCGGCCATCACGGTCGGCGGGAGCGAGGAGGAGGAGGAGCGGATCAGGCGCAGTTCGGTCTCGGCCAGGATTTCGGCGTTGCGCTCGGCGCGGGTGAGGATCAGCTGGTGCATCGTGGGCACGGCGGTGTACCAGGAGGGGCGCGCCTCGCGCAGCCAGGCGAAGACTTGCATCGCGTTGAAGCCGGGCGAGCACCAGGTGCAGCCGCCCGCGCCGAGGCTCGCCAGCACGCCCGCGATCAGCCCGTGAATGTGGAAGAGCGGCATGATGTTCATGCAGCGGTCGTCCGGCGTCAGCGAGAGCGTGTCGCGGATGTGGCGCGCCGAGGCGCAGACGTTGCGCTGGCGCAGCGGCACAATCTTGGGGCGCGAGGTGGTGCCCGAGGTGTGCAGCACCAGCGCGGTGTCGTCGGGCTCGGACGCGCCCGGGGCGGTCGGCGCGCCGCGCAAGTCGGACTCCAGCGCGAATCCGCCGGCTGGTCCGTCGCTCAGCGGGGTGAGCTCGATCAGCGGCACGCCTTCGGCGGCGGCTGCTGCGCGCACCGGCGACTCTTCGCCGCGCTGCACCACCACCGCGCGCGCCTCCAGGTCCGAGAGGTAGAAGCTGAACTCGTCGGTTCGGTAGCCGGGATTGAGCGGCGCGGCGGTCGCGGCGGAGGCGACGCTGAGAAACGCTGCGGCCATTTCAGGCCCGTTGGGCAGCACGATCGCCACCGGGTCGCCGCGCCCCAGTCCGAAGCCGTTCAGCGCGGCGGTGGTCTGCTCGATCAGCGCCCGCAGCGCGGCGAAGCTGAGCGGCTCGCGGGCCGGCGCGCCCAGCGCGGGGCTGGCGGCGTCGTGCGCGGCGAGCAGCTCGGCGATGGTGGATGCGGCGGGCGATGCAGTCACGGTCGGCCTCCCTGTAAAGCCCCACACTAAAGCCGCTCCTGCGCTGTGTCAGTCGAATTCGCTTGTACACTTGGAGGTGGAGAGGTGTCCGAGTGGCCGAAGGAGCCGATCTCGAAAATCGGTAGGTGCGGTGACGTGCCTCGTGGGTTCGAATCCCACCCTCTCCGCCAGTCATCCCGTCCTTCCCGCCGCCGCGCGGGAAGTGGACCGCGCACACGCCCGGAGAGGTGCTGGAGTGGCCGATCAGGCACGCCTGGAAAGCGTGTAGGGGCGCAAGTCCCTCGTGGGTTCGAATCCCACCCTCTCCGCCAGCCCCCTCTGTCATTCCCGCCCTCAGATCCGTCATACCCGCCCGCCCCACCTTGCAACCAGGCGAATACCTGTTCTATCATCGCGGCAGGAGCGGCCCGATGCAGCGTTCGCAGATCGAGTGGACCGATGCGACCTGGAACCCGGTGACCGGCTGCACGCAGATCAGCCCGGGCTGCGGCCACTGCTACGCGAAGACCTTCGCGGAGCGCTTTCGCGGCGTGCCCGGCCACCCGTATGAGCGCGGCTTCGATTTGCAACTGCGCCCCGAACGGTTGGACCAGCCGCTGCGCTGGAAGAAGCCGCGCACGATCTTCGTCAACTCGATGAGCGATCTGTTCCACGAGGAGGTGCCCGACGACTACGTGCATGAGGTTTTTGAGGTGATGGCAGCCGCCAGCCAGCACCGGTTCCAGGTGCTGACCAAGCGGGCGGAGCGGCTCGCCGAGCTTGCGCCGTCGCTGCCCTGGCCGGAGCACGTGTGGATGGGCGTCTCGGTTGAAAGCCAGCATTGGACTTCGCGGATTGAACACTTGCGCGAAACGTCGGCGGCGATCAAGTTTCTCTCCTGCGAGCCGTTGCTGGGTCCGCTGGAGCTCGATCTTGAGGGGATTGACTGGGTGATCGTCGGGGGCGAGAGCGGACCGGGAGCAAGGCCGATGCAGCCGGATTGGGCGCGCGGGGTTCGAGATCGGTGTGTTGAGGTGGCGGTTCCGTTCTTCTTCAAGCAGTGGGGGGCGCACGACCGCGAGGGTCGGCGCGTCGGCAAGAAGCGGGCGGGGCGGACGCTAGATGACAAATTGTGGATCGAGAAACCGCAAATGCATACCTTCGTATAGCCTCAAGTGCAGCTGATCAATGAGCCTCGAGTCGCCTACTGACTGTGTGGTACCCCGAGTCTTGACGTGCTACGTGCAGTTCCGGCACGCGCACAGAGGTGCGCCTCTCACCAATTCGCTCGCCGAGGGAGTGTCAAAGCCCGAATACACAAAGTCTGTAGAATAAGCAGGGAAGAACCGGTATGCTTTGTGCAAAGCTTTTTTCTCGTCGGGCGACTTGGCCCAATTGACCACTTGGATTCGCGAGATGGTCTCGTTCTCGCCGACGTTTAGCCACTCGTCGGAATCGGGGGCGATAGGCTCATGCAAGCCGTAGTTTTCAGGATCGAACATCGCGTCTTCGTAACCATTGACGAGATTGTAAATCGCTTGGCGTGCGTGTGAGTCACCCTTGGGAATCGAATAGCCGATAAAGGCTAGACCAGAGATGTCGTACGGCAGATCACCGAGAATGCGCCACAGCGGTGCGAAACGTGCGCCGTACGCCAGTTTAGCGTAGGACGGTGCCAGTATCATCGGCGGATGGCGGAAAGGGGCCGCAGGTCCCGATTCGAAGTATTTCATCGGGTCCGACAAGACTCGAATTGAACCCAGCGGGTTATCTGGACCTTCTCCACTATCGACTAGCGGTTCCGTCGGATGCGAGCCGAGCGGGTTGTAATCGAGCGCATGCTCGTATGCATCCCGCGTATCGTATTGTTGCGCGATCCATTCGATGCCTGCATCAAAGTAGTGTTGGTCTACCCAATCAACCGATCCGTGAAGCTTCATGACCACGATTGGGGGATTGGGTTCGGAAGAGAGGTGACTTGGCATATTCCTATTCCGTTTTTCGTCGCCGTAGTCCAGTGGGTACCGTTGATACCGCCGGTTGTATAGATCGAGCAGCGACTCGATGATGAGGTCGTAGTTGAATGTGAGTACCACATCACCGGGACGCAGACCGGTTGCGAAGACATGGTAGGCCTTAGGCAGGTCTTCGGCGGGCGGGGTGTGGCGTAAGAGGGTGAGTGCAGTGGCTTGGCGCAGCAAGCGCTGGTCCGCGTTAGCTTCCGTGTTGGTCTCTGCTCCGTTGAATTGCAGGAAGTGCCTGTGATCCATGTATTCGACAAATTGTTCCAAGTCGATCTTCGGATCTTGCACGCAAGTTGTGTGTTCTCGATATCGCTTGTACGACGAAAGCGACCGTTCTAGGGGATTGTCCGGCCCCACGAGATTGCGGGCTTCAGCTCGGACATGATGTAGTAAGTTTTGTGCGGTAGGCAGGCCGGCAAGTGCTGAGAAGCCAGCTCCAAGGACGAATGCTCTCGGGCGGTAGGGAATGTAGATCACGGAGGAGCCGCCTCTCGTCGCTGCGATCGCTGCATGCCATGCTGATCTCTAGTGTAGCTGGGGCACCGGTGCGGAGTTGGAAGGCTAGGTTCGCAGTCGCGCCAGCGCAGGAGCAGGACCTCTTCGTTGAGCTCAGAGCGGGTTGCTGTGGCTGCGCGCGTGCGGAAGAGGTCCTTGCCCACCACCTCATACCCCAGACGCTCCGCAATCCCCGCCAGCAGATCTGCGGTGCGGATCATGACGCGCAGGTAGGACGCCTGGTCCCCCACCACGTAGGCCAGCTGCGCGCCTGGTTTCAGCACGCGGCGGAGGGAGGCGAAGTGGCGCGCCATGCCGCCGAAATATAGGGCGGCGACGCGGTGATACATGCGCTCGAAGCCGGAGGTTTTGCCGAGCTCCAGCCGCGTCTGCTCGATTTGTGCGGCCAGCGCCTGCACTTCGGGGTGCGCGGCGACCCAGGCATCGTCGTCGTCGCCTTTGTAGACGCCGCGGCTGTTGGAGCGGAGCAGGCCGCGTTTGATGGCGCGCAGCTCGTTGTTGTCGGCGAGCAGTCCGAGAATCACCGACTCCAGACGGACGGCGCGCGTGTAGTCCTTTTCGTTGGGATACGGGGGCGAGGTGATCACGCAATCGATTGAGCGTTCGGGAACCGACGCTGCAACGTCCCGCGCGTCTGCTTGCACGACGGAGGCCGGAGCGTCGCCGATCTCGCGCAGGTCGTCCAGATCGCGCGCGAACACTTGCATGCGGTTGTGCCAGGCGAAAATTGCGGCGATGTCCTCCTTTTTCGCTCCCAGGCCGACCTCGGGGCCGAAGCGCAGATTGCCGATGGTGGTCGGCAGCTCGCGCGCCAGCGCGAGGCGCAGATGGGCGGGGTGCGCGGAGCCTGATTGCTCGATGGCGTTGCGCAGGACGAGCGCTTTGTGCAGGGGGAGCGGGGAGATCGAGTTATGCAGCAGCAGGCGCTGCTGCTCGGGCGGCAGCGTCAGCAGCGGCGACGGCGCAGCCGCGCCCGGTTCGTCGCGCCCGCCGTCCCGCTCCAGCCGCGCGTGGGCGCGCTCGGCGATGGTGTCGGCGTCGCGGCGCAGGGCGTCGCCCTGGGGCGACCAGTCGAGCTTTGTCGCGGCGGCGAAGGCGGACATCGGCAGCGCTTCGATGCCGACTGAGGCGACGCCCAGTTTCCTGGCCTCGACCAATGTCGTGCCCGTGCCGCAGAACGGATCGAGGATCGTGGCTCCGGCGTCCAGCCCGAAGCGCTCGACGTAATCGCGCACCAGATGCGGCGGAAACGAGAGCACGAAGCGGTACCAGTCGTGTACCGGGCGGTCGCTCGCCAGCAGCTGGTTGCGCTCGCGCCCCGATGGCATGGCTACTCGTCGTCGGGCAGATGGCCCTCGCGGCGGGCGGCGGCGTGACGCGCGCGCAGCTGCGCCTCGCGCTCAGCGGCCGCCGCTTCGGCCTCGCTGCGCGCGGCCTGCCACTGCTCGGTGCGGTCGTCTGCCGACAGAATTCGCCCCACCAGCGCGGCCAGCACGCCCAGCAGCACGCCCAGCTTGAACCCGCGCCACATCTGCCGCTAGCCGTCCCGGCGGCCGAGCGTCCGCAGCGCGCGCTGGATGCCCGCCGCCGCGCCGTAGGCCCGAATGACCGGCCCCGCCGCCGACTCGCCCAGGAATTCCGCGGTTCCCTTGACCGATTGCATCGTCTCCCGCGCCTGCTCCAGAAGCGGCGGCACGCCCTCGCCGAAGGTCTGGCGTGTGGTGCGCAGCAGGCGGAACGTCATCCAGCCCAGGACGATCGTGAAGAGCAGAAAGACGGCCGCGGAGACCACGCCGATCAGCCCCATCACGATGATCACGATGTCGCGGATGTCGGTGATCGTGCTCAGCGCCATGATTTGGTCATCCTATCGCACGCGCTCAGCCGGCTCGCTGCACCGTGCCGCCGCCCAGCACCTGCTCGCCGTCGTAGAAGACGGCGGCCTGGCCGGGCGCGACCGCCCGCGCCGGCTGGTCGAGATGCAGCACCGCCGTGTCCGCGTCTGCGAGTTCCACACGGCAGGCGGTGGGCGCGGCGCGGTAGCGCAGCTGCGCGGCGACCCGCTCGCGCGGCTCGCACAGCCAGCGGCAGTCGGTCAGCTCCAGCCGACGCGCCAGCAGCGCATCTTCTCCGCCCAGCGTCACGGTCTGCGTCTCCGCGTCGACGGCGGTGACATAGCGGCGTTCGCCGCCGCCGCCCGCGCCCAGCCCGCGGCGCTGCCCGATCGTGAAGTGCTGCACGCCCTGATGCCGCCCGACGACCGCGCCGGTGGCGTCCACCATCGGCCCCGGCCGCGCTTCGAGCCGCTGGTCCACGAACGCGCGGTAATCGCCGCCGGGCACGAAGCAGATGTCCGCGCTGTCGGGCTTGTCGGCCACTGCCAGCCCGTGGCGCTCGGCAATCCGCCGCACCTCGCGCTTCTGCAGGCCGCCGACGGGAAAGCGCGTCATCGCCAGCGCGGCGTCGCTCAGGGTGTAGAGGAAGTAGGACTGATCCTTGTCGGGGTCCAGACCGCGCAGCAGCGCCGGCCGGCCGCCGCGCGGCGCAATGCGCGCGTAGTGGCCGGTCGCCAGCCAGTCCGCGCCCAGCGCCCGCGCCTGCTCGAGGAAGCGGTCGAACTTGATGTAGGTGTTGCAGTTTAGGCAGGGGTTGGGGGTGCGCCCGCGCCCGTACTCGGCGACGAACGGCTCGACGACCTGCTCGAGGAACGGGCGCTCCATGTTCAGCGTGTAGTGCGGGATGCCCAGCCGGTGGGCGGCGCGGCGGGCGTCCTCGACATCCTCAATCCCGCAGCACTGGGTGCGGCCGGACAGGCCCGGCGGGCGCGCCTCGGTCCAGAGCCGCATCGTGATCCCGATCACCTCGAAGCCCTGCTCGACCAGCAGTGCGGCCGCGACCGAGGAGTCGACGCCGCCGCTCATGCCGACCACGACGCGCTCAGGCATGGTTCGCTCCGCTTCCCGCCGCGTTGCTAGACTGCGCGATGTGCAGACCGAAACCGCCCCGGCCGCCGCCTCCCCCGAATCGGAGCGGCTGGCGCGGACCATCGTCGAGCGTCTCTCGGAGCGGCAGGCCGAAGCGATCGTGCTGCTCGAAGTCGCGCCGATCACCGACCTGGCCGACCACTTTGTGATCGCCACCGCGACCTCGCGGCGGCATTTCGGCGCGCTCGAAGACGCCCTGCGCCACATCCCCGATGCGCCCCAGGCGCGCCGCGAAGGCGCGGCCGACGGCGGCTGGCAGCTGTTCGATTTCGACGCCGTCGTGGTGCATCTCTTCGACCCTGAAACCCGCGCCTACTACGACCTCGACGGCCTCTGGTCCGCCGGCCGCACGCTCCTGCGCGTGGAATAGCGCGCTGCTGCTGAGCCTACTCGTAGATCCAGCGCTCGGTGTCGCGGGTCCAGTCGAGCAGCTCCTCGGGGGCGAAGAACAGCGCGCTCTCGCGCTCGCCCGACGCGGGCGAATCGGAGCCGTGGATCACGTTGCGGCCCAGATCGACGCCGAAGTCGCCGCGAATCGAGCCCGGCGCGGCGTCCAGCGGATGCGTCGCGCCCATCGCGTTGCGGGTCAACTGCACGGCGTTTGCGCCCTCGAAGACGGCGGCCACGAGCGGTCCGGAGGTGATGAAGTCGCGCAGGCCGGGGAAGAAGGGCTTGTCGACGTGCTCGGCGTAGTGGCGGCGCGCCAGAGCGTCGTCCATCCGGAGCAGTTTGAGGCCGATCAGCTTGAGCCCGCGCTGTTCGAGGCGCGCGAGGACGGCGCCGACCAACCCGCGCTGCACCCCGTCGGGCTTGACCAACACCAACGTTCGTTCGGTCGCCATCGTTCGTCCGCTCCTTGCGCATTCGCCGACCCGCTTGTCCGCATTATCCCAGCCGATCGGCGTTCAGCGTCGCCGGCGGACGGATTTCAGTCGAACGACACCGCGTCGGGCAGGGGTTCGGTTTCGGCGTCGTCGAACAGGTCCAGCTGTCGGCTGTCGGCTGCGGCGCGCACGCGATCCTCATCGATGATGATGTTGTGCGAGCCGATCCGCTCGGTGCGCAGCCGCTGTTCGGCGTACGCGCAATATTCGGGGTGAAGGTCGATGCCGATCCAGCGCCGACCGGTCGATTTTGCCGCGAGCGTGGTCGCGCCCGAGCCGTTGAACATATCGAGCACGATATCGCCCGCGAACCCGGCCTCAGGGTTGGCGCTGAAGGTGTACATCATGATCAGGCGTTGCGGCAGCACGGTGGGGAACGGCGCGGGGTGGCCGCCGGCGCGCTTCACGTCCTGCGGATAGATCGGCCAAATCTGCATCGAGAGGTTGAGCCATTCGGAC
The DNA here is from genome assembly GCA_958295515.1 of uncultured Dehalococcoidia bacterium. GTDB lineage: Bacteria > Chloroflexota > Dehalococcoidia > Bin125 > Bin125 > CATQGW01. The sequence continues at coordinate 816,841 of CATQGW010000001.1, forward strand.
TGTGAGAGTTTGCTCGGCTCTTTGGCCGCCTTTGCAATTCGCGGCGGCGGTCCATCTTTGACGTAGACGTTGATGAACTCGATGGTGTTGTCTTCGTAGATGTTGGGCGGGAACGGGTAGCTGCCGAACATTTTGGTGGTCGTCTGCTTCTTCCAGACGAAGATGCTGAAGCGATGCAGCTCCGGCAGCTCCAGCAGAATCGAGGACTCGATATCGGCAGCGATGTTCTTCAGGTGGCGCGTATGCTGATCATTGATCTGCGCTTTGGGAATCGGCATCACCGGCGTCACGACGGCCAGCTTGCCGTTCGGGATCAGCACGCGCGTCGTTTCGCGCCAGACCTCGACCAGATCGTCGATATATTGCGCGTAGGACGTGTGCCCGATCTGGCCGTCGACGCCGTAGTCCACCACGTTCCAGTACGGGGGGCTGGTCACCGCGAGCGCGATGCACTCATCGGGCAGCCCACGCAATCGCTCCAGCGCGTCGCCCTGGATGATGCGGTCCACGTGAGCGGCAGGCCAGTGGGACGGATCGGGAATGCGGTACTCCATCGTTCATACCTCCTCAACCGCGAAAGCGTGGCGGCGAAACTTCAAGTGCTCGTTCGCATCGTCGCGCATCAACCCGGTCCGCGAGTACTGCGCCTTATCGGAGAACTCGCTGGCGAGAATGATTCCGCGCACGTTGTCCGCGCCGTCCTCATAGTTCCGGTGAATCCAGCCCATGTACCGCAGAATCTGGCCAAACACCGCGTCGTCCGCAGGCCGCGCCTTGACCTCGATCACCACGTACTTCCCGTCGGACCCGCGGCAAAGCAGGTCTATCTGGCCAATCGGCGTCTTGACCTGGCGATTCTCGAATTGCAGCGACGGTTCGAGCGTGTGCAGCAGGTCGGGTTGCGAGGCGTACGATTCCTCGATTGCCCGCTCGATCTGCAGCCGCCGCACTTCGCGGTGTTGCTGTGTGGACAGTTCCGCGGCGTGCGCCTCAATCTCCTCAGTGGCGGCTGATGAATTCTCGGCGTTCATCACCTGGTGCGCGACATAGGTGAACCACGACGGCTCCTGACTTGGATCGCCGAAGTATGCGAACCAGTCCTCCCGCTGTTCGAACGCCGTGATCTTGTTCTCACCAAGTCCTGCTTCCAGAATCTCTCTGGCGGCTGCGGCATCCGTGCAGCGGATGGTCTGGCTGTCGGTGTCGTGTTCGGTGTACTGGGGGAAGCAGAAGATTGAGCGCTGGTAGGAGGCCGTTCGGCTGATGAGCAGCGCGCGTTTCGATGCCTTTGGATTGTCCGGGTTCGCGCCCCACATCGGGATCGTCGCAAACCGCTCGCGCAGTGTGTGCTGCTGTGACTCGCTGAGTGAGCGCCAGGCCTCGATGTAGTTGCAAATCCGCTCAGCATCTGCGTGAGACGCAGCTAGGTTGAGGAACAGGTTGTATTCATCGAACGTAATGGCGTCGCCCATGCGTTCGAGGGCATCAAGGAGAAAGAAGTGCGGGAGAATCCCAATGAAACTGCTGCGGTATTTGTTCGGCATCACCGGATTCGGATACTGGAGCTTGGATACCTGCTGAGCGATAATGTCGCGCGCTGTGCTCCGATCGTCAGCCGCGTCGATCAGCCGCAAGCCTGCACTGGTCACGACCGGCGTCTGGTTTTGAGCGATCCAGAGCAGCCCCAATGTCTCGAATAAGTCTTTGGTGATCCGAACGAGCGCTGTGCGGTCTGCTTGGGTCGCGTTGCGCGTCCGCGGCTTCAACAGGCCGGCAGCCGTGAGCCTGGCGAGCAGCGCATCTTGCGTGTCGCGGTCCCACAACGCGGCGCTGAACTCCGCATCGATGATCGCGAGCGTCTGCGCGCAGACGCTAATGTTCTGATCGGTCAGTGTGCGGACCTTCGGGACATACCAGAAGGTGCGGCACTCCGCGTACTCGCGGAGCGCGTCGCGTAGGACGGCGCGGTTCGGGTAACCGCGCGGGATCGAGGGAATTCGCAGGCGTCGTCGATTCGGCATTGCACCTCGCCCCGCGTCTCACTTTAGCGCGGCAGCGCAGCGGCCTCCCTCGCTCACTGGGGCTGGGGGCCGATGGCGGGGTCGCGTAGGTAGAGGGGTTCGAGGGCTGCGGGGGGGACGGCGCCGCCGGACTGCCAGCGGCGGCGGCCCAGCTCGGCCAGCAGCGCGGCGCGGCGGATGTTGAGCGCCGGCGCGCCCATTACGGCGCTGCTCGCCGCCAGACGCTCACGCTGCGCCTCCTCCAACAACTCCGTGTCGCCGCAGATCACTGCGGCTGAGGATGATTCGAGAGTCTCCAGCAGCTCCTCCACGCTGCCCAGCGACGCTTCGGCGGCGGCTTCCCAGCCGCGCGGCGATGCGGCGAACGTTTGCCAGACCCAGGAACGGCGGCTGGCGCGATGGATCGCGGTCGCCGAACCGGCGGCGGCGTGCGCGTAGCTCTGCAACTCCAGCCGGCCGACGCCCACGCACTGCAGATCGAGCGCCGTGGCCAGGCCGATCGCCGCCGCCATCCCCGCGCGGATGCCGCCGTACGCGCCCGGGCCGACATCCACGATCACCACCTCCAGCCGGCTCCGCGTGGCCGTCGCGTCGCCCGCCGGATCGGCCAGCGCGCAGACCCGCTCGATCATCGGCACCAGCGACGGCGTGTGGCGGCGTCCGGACGCCCAGGTGATTTCGCCGAGCAGTTGGCCGTCGTCGCTGACTGCGACGCTCGACAGCTCGCCGACCGTCTCGATTGCGAGTTCCATAGGTCAGGCGAGCACCGTCGCGGCGCGTTCCACCGCTTGCAGCGCGGCGCGCGCGATCGGCCCGCTCGCGGACAGTTCGAGGCGGCGCGGCGCAGCGTCGCCGGCGGCGTCCGTCAGCGGCGTAATCCGCACCAGCAGATGATCGGCGGGCAGCGCGCCGTCGGCGCGCTCCGGCCACTCGACCAGCAGCACCCCGTCCTCGGCCGCCTCGAACAGCCCCAACTCGGCGATCAGGTCGGGATCATCGAGCCGGTAGAGGTCGGCGTGACGCAGCGGCAGCCGCCCGCCGAGGTGCTCGTTGACCAACACGAAGGTCGGGCTGTTGACCACCGAGGGCGCGGCGAGCCCTGCGCCGACGCCCTGCGCGAAGACCGTCTTGCCCGCGCCCAGCTGGCCCTGCAGCAGCGCCGCCGTGCCGGGCGCTGCGGCGCGCCCCAGCGCCGCGCCTACCCGGCGCGTCGCGTCGGCGTCCTCGCAGCGCAGCTCGAGCTCAAGCGTCTCGCTCATCCACTCAGTATACGAAAGCCTGTCGATCCGCCCAACGGGGCGTATTCTGTAGGCAGCACGACGGGAGACTTGGCATGGACCGCATTCAGATCGCCTCATTCCTACCCGTGCCCGAGGAGGCGCTGGAGACGATCCGCGCGGTCGATCCGCGCATCGACATTCACCGCGTCAGTCAGAACCTGGCGCGCTACATCCGCGAGCCGCGCCATCCGCGCGTCGACTCGGCGGCGGCGCTCGCCGAGGCGCGCGAAATCCGCAGCCGCGACGCGATCTGGTTCACCTTCGGCTTCGGCGACCTGGCCATCGGCGCGCCGGCGCTGGAGTGGGTCGCGCTGGCCAGCGCGGGCGCCGACCAGGCGCTCCGCTTCCCGCCGGACGAACATGTGCAAATCACCAAAATGCCCGGCCTCGCCGCGCGCGTGATCGCCGAATGGGTGCTCGGCTTCATGCTGATGGATTGCAAGCGCTTCCCGCAGTACCTCGAACAGCAACGCCTCGCGCAATGGCGCTCCGGCAGCCCGGTTTCGCTCGAAGGCGCGACCGTCGGCGTGATCGGCTACGGCGCGATCGGCGCGGAAATTGCCCACCTCTGCCAGGGCTTCGACGCGGAGGTGGTCGGCATCCGCCGCCGCGCCTGCGCGGACGGAGCACCGCCCGAGGACGCGCCGCCCTGCGTCCGCGCCGTCTGGCCGCCCGATCGCCTGCACGCGGTGCTCGCCGAGTCCGACTACGTCGTGCTCGGCACGCCCTTGACGGAGGCGACGCGGCAGATGATCGGCGCGGACGAGCTGGCCGCGATGAAGCCCGGCGCGGCGCTGATCAACATCGCGCGCGGGGAGATCGTCAACTGGGAGGCGATGATCGCGGCGCTCAACGACGGCTCGCTGCGCGCCTGCTACACCGATGTCGCCTCGCCCGAGCCGCTGCCCGACGGCCATCCGGACTGGTCGACCCCGAACCTGATCGTCACGCCGCACAACAGCGGCTTGCAGCCCGACTACTTCGGCAAAGCGGCGCATCGCTTCGCCGAGAACCTGCGGCGCTACATCGACGGCGAGCCGCTGCTCGACCCCGTCGACCGCGCCGCGGGGTACTGAGCGCATGCCGCCCGCCGCGCGACACGGCATCCGCATGCCCGAACGGGGCCGCCTGCTGCATGCGCGCGGCAGCGCCCCGGCGCGGCTGCCCACGCCGGAAATCCACTTCGGTGTGGCGCTCTGGCCCTACGACCTGCTGCTGCGCTTCGCCTGGGACCTGCCCGAACACGAGCATGTCTGGCCCGACGACTGGTTCGACGACGTGTTCGAGGCCGCCGCCGTGCGGCTGCGCCAGACCGCGCCCAAGCTGTTGCACGCGCTCAGCGCGATCCAGCCGCCGCTCGAAGCGCTCAAGGACGCCGCGCTGGCCGACGAACTGACGCGCGAGGCGGTCGAGCGCGTGCCGCTGCAGGTCGACCTGGCATTCATGTACGTCGGGCACATGCTCGACGACTTGGCGGCGATAATTCCGCACTGCTACGGGGCGGAGGGGCGCGCGCTGGCCGAGGCGCGTTCGAGCTTGCCGGCGCTCGCCGCCGCGCCGCTCGCGGAGCTCGATGCCGCCTTGCCCGCGCTGCTCACTCCGGGCGGGGAGCTGCCGCCGGCGGTGCGCGCCTTCAGCGCGCCGCCGCCGACTCACTCGCGCGACATCTACGCGATCGTCAACGCGCCGGGCTTCGACGCGGCGCTGCCCAAAGCCGCGGCGCGCGCGCTGCGCGAGAGCGCCGCCGCGACGATCGCGGCGGCGGACCGGATCGACGCTCAGCTGCCGGCGCTGTGCCGCTGGCTCGACGCGCTGCTGGAGCACCTGCTCGACGCCGTCTGCCGCCGCGCCGACGACGGGGAGGACCTGCGCGAGCGCTGGTCGGAGTTGAACTGGTCGCGGCTGCAACCGCTCAGCTTTGCCGACACTTCGTCGGCGCTGGCGCTGACGCGCGCCCTGCCCGCGATTGCCGACGGTCCATTTTTGCCCGGCACCGAGGAGGACTGACGCCGCGCCGCCCGCCGCCGCCTCACCGCAACCTCCAACACACCCGCCCCTTGCAAAATTTCCCTCGCGGGTGTCCAATAGAGAACATGAGTGCTCAAGTGCCGCCCCGCCAACTCCGCGAAACCGGTGCTCTGATCCGTTCCATCGCCCGGACCCTCCGCCTCTCCCACTCCACACTCGCCGCCTACGCCGCCGACCTGGTCATCGAACGCAATCGATCACAATCGATCACAGTCGATCACAGTCGATCACAGTCGATCACAGTCGATCACAATCGATCACAATCGATCACAATCGATCACAATCGATCACAATCGATCACAATCGATCACAATCGATCACAGCCGAACACGCCCCACGCCGACCAGCGCCTGCTGAACCTGACCAGCCCGCAGCCGCCCGACCAGATAGGGAAGCGCCGCAAACCCCTGAAAACCGCCAAGCCCCTACACCACGCAGGCCGCCGCCAGCGTGCCGATCTCGGCCGTCCGCGCGCGAATCTGCTCGTCCTGCTGGAAGCTGTTGGTCAGGAAGGCGACCGAGAGGCCGGTCTCCGGATCGCCCCAGGTGACCTGCCCGCCCGCGCCGCCGTGTCCGAAGGCGCGCGGCGATGCGCCGCTGCCGAAGCCCCGCTCGGCGGACAGCCCGTCGTCGCCGGCGAGCACCACGGTCAGGGCGCGGTTGACCGGGATGCCGCTCAGCGGATCGGTGTGCCGCGCGGGATCCGTCGCCACCGTCGTGCCCAGCTCGATGGTTTCGGGGCGCAGCGGCGTGGCGGGGCGATCCTCGCCGTCGCCGGCCGGCGCGACCAGCGCCTGGTAGAACATCGCCGCGTCGGCTGCGGTGGCGAACGCGCCGCCGCCGGGGCAGCCGGCGCGCCGCTGCGAGGCCAGGTTGAAGTGCAGGATCGTCTGCGGGAACACCTCGCCGCCCTCCGGCGGCAGCGGCTGTTCGGTGTAGATGATCGAGGCGGCGCGCGCGTGCTCGTCGTCGGGCAGGCCGACGAACAGGTTGTCCAGCCCCAGCGGGTCGAGCAGCCGCTCGCGCAGCCATTCGCGGAAGTCGCGCCCGGTGCGCTGGTTGATGATCTCGGAGAGCACCCAGTGCGCCGAGGTGGCGTGGTATTCCCACTGCGAATCGGGCTGCCAGTTGAGCCGCCAGCCCATCATCCGGCGCAGCCGCGCCTCGCGATCCTCCCAGAGCCGCGGGTTCATCGGCGCGTGCGGGAAGCCGCCCGTGTGCAGCATCACCTGCTGCACGGTGATCGTCTCGTAGCCCTCGCCGCCGCCCTCCGCGCACCAGCCCGGGATGATCTCCACCACCCGCTCATCCAGCGAGAGCAGGCCGTCCTCGATCAGGCACCAGGCGCCCACCCCGACAATCGCCTTGGTCGAGGAGAACATGCAGAAGAGCGTGTCGTCGGTCGCGGGCTGGAGTGATGCGCCCTGGTGGGACATGCCGTAGGTGCGGAAGCCGGCCAGCCGCCCCTGCGAGCCGATCGCCAGCTGCGCGCCCTGCAGCCGGCCGCTCTCCACTTGCTGCTCGGCGAAGCTGAACAGCTCCTCAAGCTTGCTTTCGTCGATTCCGATTTCGCCGGGCGGCGCGAGCCGCGGGTCGCTGCTGGTCATCGTTGCTCTCCCTCGTAGTCGTCGTTCGCAGGGAGTGTAGGGATTTACACGGCGGGGCACTGCGCGCACAGCCGCGCCCTACGATCCGCGCCATGCCTCCCGCCATCGAAGTCCGCGGACTGGTCAAGCGCTACGGCGAGATCCGCGCCGTGGACGGCGTCGACCTGACCATCGAGTCGGGCCAGGTCTACGCGCTGCTCGGTCCGAACGGAGCGGGCAAGACGACGCTGGTGGAGATCATGGAGGGCTACCGCGACCGCGACGCGGGCGAGGTGGCCGTGCTCGGCCTGGATCCCGGCAGCCAGCGCGATGCGCTGACGCGGCGCGTGGGCATCGTGCTGCAGCGCAGCACGCCGATGGAGGGCTTGACCCCGCGCGAGCTGCTCAGCTTCACGGCCAAGCTCTATGAGCATCCGATGGCGGTCGATGAGGCGCTCGAGCTGGTCGGGCTGACCGAGCACGCGGATCGACGCGGCAGCAAGCTCTCGGGCGGTCAGAAGCGCCGCCTGGACCTCGCCACCAGCGTGATCGGCAACCCGGACCTGATTTTCCTCGACGAGCCGACGACCGGCTTCGACGCGGCTGCGCGTCGCCAGGCCTGGAACGTGGTGCAGGGGCTCACGGAGCGCGGCGCGACCGTGCTGCTGACCACGCACTACCTCGACGAGGCGGAGCATCTCGCGCGTGAGATCGGGATGATCAAGGACGGCAAGATCATCTTCGAGGGCGGCATCGCCGCGCTGCGCCGCGAGATGCAGACCGATACGCGCATCTCCTGGCTGCCGCCGGCGGGGCTCGAGCTGGATAATCTTCCCGCCGCCTGGTCGGAGCTGCGCCGCGCCGCCGATGGACACATCGCGCTGCCGACCCAGACGCCCACCCGCGACCTGCGCGAGCTGATTGCCTGGGCGGACGAACGCGGCCTCGCCGAACTGCCGGAGCTGGTTGTGGAACGCCCCGACCTCGAGCAGATGTACCTCGAACTGGTCGAAGATGCCGCCGCCGATGCCGAGCGAGCGCCGCTGTGATCGCCGCCGCCGCCGACTACAGCCGCTGGCTGCGCGTTCTTCGCCTCGGCTACGCCTATATGCGGCTCCAGCTCAAAGTGATCGTGCGCGAGCCGGCCGCGCTCTTCTTCGTCGCCATCTTTCCGGTGTTGTTTCTCGTCATCTTCTCCTCGTTGCTGACCTTCTCGATTGAGCTGCCGCCGGCGGCGGCGGGCGCGGGCGAGATCCGGTTCAGCCAGTACTTCGTCGCGGGGATCATGGGCGTCGCGATCTTCGGCACCTCGTTCAACCTGCTGGGCAACTCGCTGGCGGTGCAGCAGTTCGACGGCACGCTGAAGCAGCTCGCCGCCACGCCGCTGCCCAAGACGTCGTTCTTTCTGGGGCAGATCGGCGCGTCGCTGGTGATCACGCTCGGTCAGCTGATCGTGATGCTGATCCTCGGCGTGCTCGCCTACGACGTGCAGCTGCCCGACGCGGGCGGCTGGTTGACGCTGATCTGGATCCTGCTGCTCGGGGTGCCGGCGGGCTGCGTGATGGGCATCGCGATCACCGCGATCATCCCCTCGGCGCGCGCCGCGCCGGCGGTCATTCAGGCGCCCTTCATCCTCTTTCAGTTCATCTCCGGCGTCTTCTTCACGCTCGCCTCGCTGCCGACCTGGCTGCAATGGGTGGCGGGGCTCTTTCCGCTTCGCTGGGTCGCGCAGGGCCTGCGTTCGGTCTTCCTGCCCGACGCCTACAAGTACGCCGAAGCGGATATGACCTGGCAACTCGACCTGGCGGCGATCGTGCTCGTCGTGTGGATCGTGCTCGGCCTGGCCGTCGCAGCGTTCACATTCAAGTGGGACCGCTCAGGCTGAGCGCCGTTGGCGATGTTGCCCGCGGCAAGCGCGGGTATGACGAGCGGGACGCCCGATCAGCCCCGCCGGCGCAGATTGCGGCTGCTGCGCTGCTCGCGGGCGCGGCGTAGGCGCTGCGCTTCCAGCATCGCTTCCTTCATCTGCTCCGAACGCGGGGCTTCCACATCCGACGCTTCTACGCGCTTCGGGCCGCGTTGCAGCTGCTCCTGGCCGGGCAGGTGCCGCTGTTGCTGGGACAGGTCCGCCCCGACGGTGCGACGCGCGCGCTCCGTCGCATCCAGTGTGTCTTTGGGCATGTGCTGCGACGCATCGATCGCCCCGCTGGCCATGTAGGCGCGGTTGCTGGCGCTTTTCTCAATCTCGTAGATCGTCTGCGCCTCCGCGCCCATCGCATGCACCTCGCGCAGCACCGCGTCCTCCCAGCGCTTGACCCGCGCCGCCGCGCCCTGGCCGAACAATCGCGCCAGCAGCTTGAGCGGAGGGAAGATGAGCAAGATCAGGATTTCAAAGATCACGACGGCCATTGTGGTTCCTTTCGCGCGCGGTCGGTCGGGCTACAGACTAGCTAGCGGCGCGTGGCCGCGACCTGGCGGCGCACCAGCCGCGCGTAGAGGCCGTCCTGCGCGGCCAACTCCTCGTGCCGCCCGACCTCGGCGACGCGCCCATCCTCGAGCACCACGATCTGGTCTGCGTCGCGCACCGTCGAGAGGCGGTGCGCGATCACCAGGGTGGTGCGGTCGGCCATCAGCTCGTCCAGCGCGCCGCGCACGAGGCGCTCGTTGTAGCCGTCGAGGTGCGAGGTCGCCTCATCGAGCACCAGCACCGGCGCGTCCTTGAGCAGGGCGCGGCCGATCGCGACGCGCTGGCGCTGCCCGCCGGAGAGTTGCGCGCCGCGCTCGCCGACCTGCGTGTCCAGGCCGTCGGGCAGCGACTCGACGAACTCCGCCAGACCGGCGCGGGCGATTGCCAGCCGCAGCTCGTCCTCGTTCGCCTCCGGCCTGGCGATCAGCAGGTTGTCGCGAATCGAGGTGTTGAAGAGGTAGGTGTCCTGCGCGACCAGCGCGACCTGCCCGCGCAACTCATCGAGGCGGAAGGTGCGCAGGTCGGCGTCGTCGAGCGAGATGATGCCCTCCTGCGGGTCCCAGAAGCGCAGCAGCAGGTGGGCGGCGGTGGTCTTGCCCGCGCCGGACGGTCCGACCAGCGCGACGGTGCCGCCCGCTCGGAGGTCGAACGAGACGCCGTTCAAGGCCGTGCGCGGCGTGTCCTCGTAGCTGAACCGAACGCCGGCCAGCGCGGCGGCGCTGGGCTGCGCCGACTCCACAGCCTGCGCGCCGGGGCCGTCGATCACCGAGGGCTGCTCGCTGTGTACGGAGGTCAGCCGCCGCGTCGCGCCGAGCGTGTCGCCCAGCCGCCGCCCGACCTGGGCCAGCTCGGCGACCGGCAGGAACGCGCCCATCGCCAGCAGGGTGAGCAGCGGGGCGAGGATGGGATTGATCTCGCCTTGCACCGCCAGCGCGCCGCCGATCGCCAGCACGGCGAGGCCGCCGAAGCCGGTCAGCCCTTCGAGCATGATGCGCTGGACGGTGATCTGGCGGTTGAAGGCGCGGCGCACGGGCGCGTACTCGCGCATCCGCTCGGCGAACTCGACGCCCCGCGCCTGTTCGCGCTGGAACGCCGTCACCTCGCGCAGCCCCTGCAAGGTGTCGACCATGTGCGCGTTGAGATTGCCCAGATGGTCGCGCGAGCGCGAGCCGAGCTGATCGACGATCTGGCGCGTGAAGAGCGGGCTGAGCGCGGCCAGCAAGAGCAGCGGCGCAAGTCCCAGCCCCAGCCGCCAGTCCACCGCGAAGAGGGTGATCAGCGCCGCCGCCGGGACCACGACGGTGACGACCACGTTGGCGATCGTGTGCGCGAAGAAGTATTCGACCGTCTCCACATCCTGGGTGGCCATCGAGACCAGGTCGCCGCTGCGCCGGCGCAGCAGATAGGCGGGCGCGAGCTGGTCGAGCTTGCGGAACAGCGCGACGCGCAAATCCGCGAGCAGGCGGAAGGCCATGTCGTGCGAAATCCAGTTCTCGAGGAAGCGGCAGACGCCGGTCAGCACCGCGACCAGGATCAGCAGGGCGGTCAGCAGGGTGATGCTCTCGCCGTCGCGCACCGCGCCGACCATCAGCGCGCCGATCACGCCCACCGCGATCGCGCCGAAGAAGTGCGCCACGCCGGTCACGAAGGAGAGCGAGGTCTTGCGCCAGTAGGGCGCGGCCATGGCCAGCAGGCGCAGCGTGGTTTCGCGCCAGCCCATCCCCTCCGCGCGGACGATCGCCTCGGTATCGCCCTGCTGCGCTCCGTTCAGCGCGGCGGGAGTTGCGGCGGCGGGCGCGGCCGTATCGAAGTCGGCCAGCGTTTCGCCGCCGCCGATTGTGGGATCGTCCGCGGTCTGCGCGGCCATCAGCTCGGCATACGCGCCGCCGGCCGCGAGCAGCGCGGCGTGATCTCCGCGCTCCACCAGCCGCCCTTCGTCGAGCACCAGAATCTCGTCGCAGCCCATCACGCTCGACAGCCGGTGCGCCATGATCAGCGTCGTGCGCCCCGCCATCAAGCGGTCCAGCGCCTCCTGAATGGTCGCCTCGTTCTCCGCGTCGACGCTCGACAGCGCCTCGTCGAGAATCAGAATCGGGGCGTCGCGCAGCAGCGCGCGGGCGATGGCGATGCGCTGCCGCTCGCCGCCCGAGAGCCGATGCCCGCGCTCGCCGATCACCGTCTGGTAGCCGTCCGGCAGGTTGGAGATGAATTCGTGCGCGTTGGCCGCCTGCGCGGCGGCGATGATCTGCGCGTCCGTCGCCTCCGGCTGCCCGAAACGCAGATTGTGCAGCACCGTTCCGTGGAACAGATAGGTGTCCTGCATCACCACCGCCATCCGGCCGCGGATCTGCGCGAAGCTGAGCGTGTTCAGGTCGCGTCCGCCCAGCCGAATTGCGCCCTGCTGCGGCACGTACATCCGCTGGAGCAGCCAGAGCAGGGTGGATTTGCCGGAGCCGGAGCGCCCCACCACGCCGACCCGCCGGCCGGGCGAGGCGGAGAAACTGACCCCGCTCAGCGCGTCGCGGCGGCCGGTCGGGTAGGCGAAGGTGACCGAGTCGAACTCGATCTCGGCGCTCAGCTCGCCGTCCAGCTCGCCGGCGGCGGCATCGGGCACCAGCGGCTCGGCGTCGGCCACTTCGAGCACGCTCTGGGCGGCGGCGACGCCCAGCAGTCCCTGGTGGAAGAGTTGGCTCAGCTCGCGCAGCGGGCGGAAGACTTCGACGCCGAGCATCAGCACGACGAGCAGCTCGGCAATCTCCATCGCCCCGCTCTCGACGCGCAGCGCGCCGACACTGAGCGCGACCGCCGCGCCCACCGTGATCGCCAAGATCGTCAACCCCTGCGCCATCGCGTTGTGCAGCAGCACGCCCATCGTGGTGCGGAAGACTTCCTGCGCGCGCGCCGCCAGCGCGTCGCCGCGGCGGCGGCTCTGGCCGAACGCCTTGAGCGTCGCCAGCCCCTGGATCGAGTCGAGGAAATCCGCCGCGAAGGAGCCGTAGGCCTCGCGGCGGCGCAGGCTGGCGACCGCGTTCTGCTTCTGCAGCAGCGAGGGCAGCGCCAGCGTGAACAGCGCGAAGCCGAGGAAGATGCCCGCGACCGGCAGGTCCAGGAAGGCCATGAAGATGAAGATGCCGATCGGGGCGATCGCGGCGACGACCAGCTGAGGGAGGTATTGGCCGAAGAATGTTTCGAGCTGCTCGACGCCCTCGACCACGCCGACGGTGACATCGCCGGTGCGGCGGCGGTCGAAGTAGGCGGGTCCGAGCGCCATGACGCGCTCGAAGAGGCGGCGGCGCAGGCTGAATTGCACCTGCACGGCGGTGCCGTTGGCCAGCTCCTCCTTGGCGTAGAGCAACGCGGAGCGGGCCAGAGTGGTCAGCGCGACGGCGATGATCAGCGGGGTGAGCGAGCTGAACGCGTCGCCCTCGAAGATGCGCGCGCCCATCCAGCCCAGCAGCGCCAGCCGCGACACGCCGGCCGCGACGGCGAGCAGACCGAGCACCACGGCCGCCGCGATCCGCGCCCGCACCCCGTCGGTGAACTGCCACAGTTCCCAGGAAAAGGTCATGCTGCGCCCATCGAACGGAAGCGTAGGGCGATCGCCATTGGGAGTTCGGGCAGCACGTTCCACATCAGCTTGGACTGCTCGTAGGGCTGCTGCGTCGCCGCCAGCTCCTCGATCCCGTCCAGCGCCAGCCCGCAGCTGAAGGCGTCCTGCAGCAGCTCGCCGAGCGGGCGGTGAAAGTAGATCTGCTTCTCTTTCTGCTGCACGTTGGTGACGCCGTGGGTGACGAAGCGCGAGAGGTAGCGCGAGATCGTCAGGCCGTGCGGCTGCTCGTCGTCCTTGCCTTTGGCGAAGCTGTTGGCGGCGGTGGCGTAGGCCGGGTGCAGGGTGACGACGACGAACGCGCCGCGCGGCTTGAGCGCCCGCCGCACACCGCCGAACATCGGGCGCAGCAGCGGCATCGACATCACGCCCATCACGCAGACGGCGGCGTCGAAGGGCTCATCCGAAAGCTCCACAATCGCCCGCTCGTCCGTCGCGTCCAGCACGCGATAGGTCACATCCATTGCCTGATAGGCAATCGTCTCCGTGCGCTGCTGCGCGCGCTCGATCAGGCGCGGCGAGAGGTCCGTCGCCAGCACCTGCATGCCATCGCGCGCCAGCCGCCGCGCAAACGCACCGTTGCCGCAGGCCAGTTCCAGCACCCGCGCGCCGCGCGACAGCCCCAGCAACCGCTCCGCCGCCGGCCCGAACAGCTCCACGTGGAACTCATCCCCCTGATCGCCCCAGCGCTCGTCGAAGAAGTCCGCGCCCGCCTCCCAGCCGCGCAGGATTTCCTGCTTGAGCTGGGCAAGCTGCGCCTCGGGCTGCGCTTCGGGGTCCGGCGGAGTCTGTTGGGTTTCAGTCACCCGCGAATGGTAGTGGTCGCGCTGCGCAGGGTGTGCGCTACAATCCGAACACGACATGGCGACAGGAGGCCACGGATGAGCAACGAGCGAAACTATTGGCAGCGAATGCGGCGGTCGCGGATGAGCCGTCGGGCGCTGCTGCGCGCCTCGGGGCGCGCCGGCGTCGGCGCGGCCGGGCTGGCGCTGGTGGGCTGCGGCGACGATGACGACGACGACGCGCAGCCGTCCACGACGCGGACGGCGAGCCAGCAGCAACAGCAGCAGGACCAGCCGGCGCAGCAGACGGCGATGCAGCAACAGCAGCAGCAGACGGACGCTGATCAGCAGGCGCAGCAGGCCGACCAGCAGCAGCAGACGGTCGCTGAGCAGCAGCAGGAGCAGCAGCAGACCGTCGCGCAGCAGACGGGCCCGGCCCGCACCCACGGCGGCACGCTGCGCTTCTCGACGCCGGCGGCGACGCACGACTTCTTCGACCCGCACCGCGGCGTCTTCGGCCCCACCCAGTACTGGATGGGGTTCTACATGAACTACATGATCCGCTGGGCCAACAAAGAGGCCGGGATCATGGAGGCGGACATCACCTCGCTGCCCGAGACGCCCGACGGCCAGACGTACATCTTCAACGTCGATCAGGGCGCGCGGTTCTGGGACCAGTACCCGACCGAAGGCGGCCGCGACGTCACCGCCTCCGACATCGTGATCAACTTCGACCGCCAGATCGCCGCGCTGGACGCGGACGGCAACCCCGACGCGCGTTTCCGCGGGCAGGACGCCTTCCGCAAGACGAGTTCTTACGAGGCGACGGACGAGCAGACCTTCATCGCCAAGACCGGCGGCCCCGACGCGACGTACCTGGGCGGCACGATCCTGCGCCCCTTCTCCTGGCTGACCTCGCCCGAGGCGATTCAGGAGTTCGGCTCGCGCTGGCGCGACGAAACCGCGAACGTTGAACTCTCTTCGGGCACCGGGCCGTTCATCCCGCAGACCTACGACCCGGACATCGGCATCTTCCTCGAGCGCAACAACGGCTACTGGAAGAACGGCCCCGACGGCGGGCAGCTGCCGTATCCGGACGCGGTGGAGTTCATCAACCTGACCGACGCGACGGCGGTCGACGCGGCCTACCGCGCGAAGGGCATCGACATCGGCGGCTTCCCGCTCTCGTCGGTGCAGGTGGAAGAGCTGACCGGCGACTTCCCCGACCACGAGACGGCGGAGGGCGCGTTCGGCTTCACGATCGTGACCGTGATGGGCACCTACGAGCCGGGCTGGGAAGGCTCGGATGGTCTGGGCAACCCGTACCTCGACCGCCGCTTCGCCTACGCGATGCAGGTGGCGGTGGACCGCGACCTGCTGATCGACGCCGTGTACCTGGGCGCGGCGAAGCCGTCGGCGACGCACTTCTGCCCCTGGTTCAGCACCTACTGGACGGTTCCGCCCGAGGAGCTGCGGACGGTGCCGGGCTTCCGGATCGACCGCGATGCGGATATTGCGCTCTGCCGCGAGCTGATCGCCGCCTCCGGCTTCGACACCGACCGCACGGTCACGATCTACATCCCCGACCTCTGGGAGAACACCTACCCGGGCATCTCGGAGACGACGCGGAACATGTACCGCGAGGCGACGGGGATCAACGTTGAGCTGGACATCCAGCCGTACACGGTGATGCAGGACCGCTACGACAACAAGACCTTCCCGGGCCGCGCGCCGACGTGGACGAACCCGCCGGCGGACCTGGATCCCACGGCGCAGTTCACGCTGTCGCTGAAGGTGGGCGGCGCGTCGAACCTGACGCAGTACAACTACCCGGCGGTCGAGGAGATCGTGGACGAGATGACGGTGACGCTGGACGCTGAGCAGCGGCGCGACATGGCGCTGCAGGTGCAGCGGATCGGCCTCGGCGTGGACCCGGATCATGGGCTGGAAGGCATCTTCGGCTGGTTCGGCGTGATGAACGGCGTGGCGCCGCAGATTTGGTGGCCGTACGTGAACCGCGACGACAACACGTGGCAGTTCGCGCACGACTCGCACAACCACGACGACACCTGGCTGGACACGACGCACCCGGAATTCCCGGCCTAGAGAGAACCGCTCAGCCGCGGCGCGGCGCCCCTGCGCGGGCGCCGCGCCGCGCCGAGCGCGCTTCACGGCGGGTCGCCGCTGATCGGTTCTGGCAGGTTGCGCCGCCTCTGCGCGGCCGGAGCGCGAGATGCAGAAGTATCTAATCAACCGCTTCCTGCTGGTGATCCCCACCCTGTGGTTGGTGATCTCGATCCTCTTCGTCGCGCTCAACCTGCTGCCCGGCGACTACGTCACGATCAAGCTCTCCAATCTGGAGGCTTCGGGTGCGACTACCCAGCCGGCCGAGATCGTCGGCGAGCTTGAAGTCGAGCGCACGCTGCACCGCGTGGTCGGCGGCAACACGCTCGAATCGGTCGCGCTCCAATACGGGATCACGGTGGAGGAGCTGCTGGCCAACAACCCCTCGCTCGATTCCAGCGCGGAGCTGCGGCCCGGTTCAACGCTGATCGTGATCGACGGGCAGCTGCTCTCGGCGATCTCGCGCCGCGAGCGGATGGCCTTGCCGGAGAACACCGCGGACGGCGTCGCGCTGCTGATCGAGCGCAACCCGCAGATTGAATTCGGCAGCGTCGCCGGCGAGCCCTACGCGCCGTCCGGCGAGACGCTCACGCTGCGCACCAGCACGACGATCAACGAGCTCGCCGCGGTCAACCGCGTCACCCCCGAGGACTACCTCAACGTCAACATCCGCGGCACGCCCTCCAACGAAGACGGATTGCTCGCGGCCGACACGCTGCTGCTGCCCGGCGTCACGATCATCGCGCCCACGCGCGAGATCACCGAAGCCAGCATCAAGAACCAGCTCGGCATCGACAAGCCGTTGGGCATTCAGTACGTCGAGTTCCTCTGGGACACGATCCGCTTGCAGTTCCGCCCCTCTTTCCAGACCAACGAAGCCTCGATGGACATCTTCCTGCGCGCGCTGCCGCGCACGCTGCACCTCAACGGCTACGCGCTGATCGTGGCCGTGCTCGTCGCCCTGCCGGTCGGCATCCTCTCGGCGATGCGCCAGGACCAGGCGGTTGACTACTTGCTGCGCGGCTTCGCGATCCTCGCGCTCGCGGCCCCGCCCTTCTGGATCGCGACGATGCTGATCTTCGTAGTGTCGCCGGGCGGGATTTTCGACGGTGGGGTCTGGTCGATCCCACTTACGGAGCAGGACGCGCGCAGCATCTTCAGCTCGGTCAGCGGTTTCTTCGCGCTCTACACGATCCCTGCGGTCGCGGGCGGGATCGCGGCTGGAGCGAGCCTGATGCGGATCACCCGCTCGGAGCTGCTCGAAGTGCTGCGCCAGGACTACGTGCGCACGGCCTGGTCCAAAGGGTTGCGTGAACGCGCCGTGATTCGACGCCACGCGCTGCGCAACGCGATGGTGCCGGTGCTGAGCGTCTTCGGCCTGCTGATCGCGGCGCTGGTCGGCGGCAACATCATCCTCGAAGTGCTCTTCGCCATCCCCGGCATCGGCCTGCTGCTGCTGCAACGCATCTATCAGGCCGATGTCCCCGTGATCCAGACGATGTTCTTCTTCATCGCGCTGTTCGTGATCGTGCTGAACATCATCATCGATGTCAGTTACGCGCTGATCGACCCGCGAATCCGCTACAACTAGGCGCGCTTGTGAGGGCAGCGTCCATGGATCGGGCAGAAGTGAACGCCATGAGTGAGCATCATGAGTGAACGATCGGGCGGCGTGGGCAGCGCTGACAACGTTGAGCAGTATGCCTCCGCCGAGGGGCTGCGCGTCGCCGAAGCGAGCCGCTGGCGGCGCGCGGCGCGCGGCCTCGGCACGTTCATGCGCACCAAGCAGCTCGGCGCATTCGGGCTGATCGTGGTGGTCTTGTGGAGTGTGATCGCGGTGGGCACGGTGGGCGACGGCGGGGGCTGGCTCGGCCTGGGCCGCTACGACTCCCGCGCGGTCTTCGAGATCGCCTCGGTCTCCTACGCGGACGACAAGCTGGCGAACGCGCTCGACGGGCTGGACGCAGATATCTCGACGGCTGCGCAGCGGGAGCTCGTCTCCGATCCGCAGATTTTCGGCCAGGTGGCCATCGACAACGCCGTCGCCGGCGAGATGGTCGACTACGGGCTGGAGCTGATCGCGGACGGCATCCTGCTGGACACCCTGATCGATGCTGAGCAGATCGAGATCGAGGACGGCCAAATCAAGGATGTGGACGCGCTGCTCGCCACCGGTACGGATAACCCGCTGATTACGGCCTCGCTGCTGGACCCCTCGGGCAAGCACTGGTTCGGCACCGACCGCGCCGGCCACGACCTCTTCTCGCGCGTCACCGAAGGCGCGCGCCTCTCGCTCTACATCGGCTTCTTCGCCACCCTGATCGGGGTCGGAATCGGGACGGTCGTCGGCTTGCTGGCCGGCTCGTTGGGCGGCGCCGTCGACCTGATGGTGAACCGGGTCATGGACGCCATCCAGGCCTTCCCGCCGATCGTCTTCCTGCTGCTGATCGCCTCGGTCACCGACCCCTCGGCGCTCTGGGTGACGCTCTCCCTGGCGGTGCTTGGAGTTGCGCCAACCAATCGGATTGTGCGCGGCAGCGTGATTCAGATCCGCGAAATGCCGTACGTGGAGGCGGCGCGGACGATTGGGGCCACGGCGGGGCGGATCATGGGCTTCCACATTCTGCCCAACATCTTCGCGCCGCTGATCGTGATCTTCTCGATCACGATCGGCGCGTTCATCCTCGCCGAAGCCGCGCTCAGCTTCCTCGGCCTGGGCACGCTCGATGTGTCGTGGGGCAAGATGATCGCCGACGGGCGGCAGTTCATCGTGTACTCGCCCTGGACTTCGCTCTGGGCCGGTCTCGCCCTCACGTCGCTCGTCTTCGGCTTCAATGTGCTCGGCGACGCGCTGCGCGATGTGCTTGACCCGCGTCTGCGCGGCTCGCGCTGATCCCCAGCGCGCCCCGCACCCCAAATTTGCCACCAGCGCCCCATCGGGGCGACTCGGACGCAGGAGGACACGATGAGCAGCGAGCGAAACTACTGGCAGCGGATGCGGCGGTCGCGGATGAGTCGGCGCGCGCTGCTGCGCGCCTCGGGGCGCGCCGGCGTGGGCGCGGCAGGTCTGGCGCTGGTCGGCTGCGGCGACGATGACGACGATGACCAGCAGACGGTCGCGCAACGCGCGCCGCAGCAGCAGGATCAGCCGGCGCAGCAGCCGGCGATGCAGCAGCAACAGACGACGCAACAGCAGCAGCAGGCGGCGGACACGCAGGCGCAGGCGGCGGATCAGCAGGACGCGCCGGCCGACGACGAGCAGTCCGACCCGCAGCAGACGGTATCGCAGAGCAACATCGTGCGCGGCGGCGACCTGCGCTTCTCGACGCCGGCGGCCACGCACGATTATTTCGACCCGCACCGCGGCGTCTTCGGCCCTACCCAGTTCTGGATGGGCTTCTACATGAACTACCTGATCCGCTGGCGCAACAAGGAGCAGGGCATCCTGGAGGCGGATGTCGCCTCGCTGCCGGAGATTCCCGACGAGGAGACCTACATCTTCGCCGTGGATCAGGGCGCCCGCTTCTGGGACCGCTACCCGACGGAGGGCGGGCGCGAGGTGACGGCGGAGGACGTGCAGATCAATTTCCAGCGGCAGATCGACGCGGTCGACGCGACCGGCACGGAGGACGGCACATTCCTGGGCGCCTCCTCCTTCCAGAAGACGGCGTCGACGGACGTGCCGGACAATCAGACCTTCATCGCCCGCACGGCGGGACCGGACGCGACCTGGATGGGCGTGCCGCTGCGCCCGTTCAGCTGGATCACGTCGCCCGAGGCGATTCAGGAGTTCGGCGACCGCTGGCGCGACGAGCCGACCAACGTCGAGCTCTCCAGCGGCACCGGGCCCTTCATCCCGATCAGCTACGACGCGGATATCGGCGTCGACATGATTCGCAACGAGAACTACTGGAAGCTGGGCGTCGATGGGCGGCCGCTGCCCTACTACGACAGCGTCACCCACTCCAACCTGACCGACCCGACGGCGGTGGAGGCGGCCTACCGCGGCAAGGAAATCTTCGTCGGCGGCTTCCCGCTCTCGACTGTGCAGGCGGATGCGATCCTGGCCGATTTCCCGGACCACCGCTCGGGGCAGATCGCGTTCGGCTTCACGATCATCACGGGCGGCGCGAACTTCAACCCCGACTGGGCCGGCGAGGACGGTCTGGGCAACCCCTGGATTGACCGCCGCTTCGCGCAGGCGATGCATGTCGCGGTGGACCGCTACCTGATGATCGACGCGGTCTACCTCGGCTCGGGCAAGCCCAGCGGGATGGGCGAGACGCCGTGGTACAACGCCTTCTGGGCGGTTCCCGAAGAGGAGCTGCTGGCCACGCCGGGCTTCCGGCCGGACCGCGCGGCGGACATCGAAGAGGCGCGCGCGCTGCTGGACGCGAGCGGCTACGACCGCAGCCGCTCGCTCACGCTGATCGCGCCGGACATCTGGGAGGGCACCTACCCGGGCATCCTCGAGACCGAAGTGGGGATGTACCGCGAGGCGCTGGACATCGACGTGACCTTCGATGTGCAGCCCTACACGGTGATCCTGCAGCGCTGGATCGAGGGCACCTATCCGGGCCAGGGTCCGCAGTGGACCAACCCGCCTTCGGACCTCGATCCGACGACCTCCTACAACAACAACTACGTGCCCGGCGGCAGCACGAACAACCTCTACTACGACTTCCAGCCGATGACGGACATCGCGCAGGAGATGCAGACGACGCTGGATCTGGAGCAGCGCCAGTCGATGGCGCACGAGGCGCAGCGGATTCTGCTGGGCACGCACCCCGACTACGGGCTGGAGGGGATCGCCAACAGCCCGGCGGTGATGAACGGCATCTCGCCGGCGCTCTGGTGGCCGTTCGTGGAGCGCCCCGACGACAGCCTGCAGTTCGCCCACGCCTCGCACCGCTACGACGAGGGCTGGATCGATGTGAACCACCCCGACTACCCGGCCTAGGCCGCACGGCGGCGCGCCGAATTCGCTACCATCGCGCCTCAATCCGAACGACTCGGATGAGGAGGACACGATGAGCAGCGAGCGGAACTACTGGCAGCGGATGCGGCGGTCGCGGATGAGTCGGCGCGCGCTGCTGCGCGCCTCGGGGCGCGCCGGCGTGGGCGCGGCCGGTCTGGCGCTGGTCGGCTGCGGCGACGATGACGACGACGATGACCAGCAGCAGGCGGTCGCGCAGACGGCGCGGCAGCAACAGCAGCAGGCCGACGCCGTCCAGCAGGCGCAGCAACAGCAGCAGGCGCAGAGCCGCGCCGATCAGCAGGCGCAGCAGGCCGATCAGCAGGAGCAGAGCGCCGACGCGCAGGCCGACCAGCAGCAACAACAGCAGGAGCTGGTCGCCGAGAGCAACATCGTGCGCGGCGGCGACCTGCGCTTCTCGACGCCGGCCGCCTCGCACGACTACTTCGACCCGCACCGCGGCGTCTTCGGGCCCACCCAATACTGGATGGGCTTCTACATGAACAACATGATCCGCTGGCGCAACAAAGAGCAGGCGGTCATGGAGTCGGACATCTGCGCGCTGCCGGAAATCCCCGACGAACTAACCTACGTCTTCACGCTCGATCAGGGCGCGCGCTTCTGGGACCAATACCCCACCGAAGGCGGCCGCCTGGTGACCGCCGAGGATATCCGCGCCAACTTCCAGCGCCACATCGACGGCCAGGACGCGACGGGCGCGGAGGACGGCTCGTTCCTGCACCAGGACTCCTACGCCAAGACCTCATCAATGGAGACGCCCGACGACATCACGTTCATCGCCAGGACGGAGGGTCCGGACGCGACCTGGATGGGCGTGCCGCTGGGACCGTTCGCCTGGGTCACCTCGCCGGAGGCGATCTCGGAGTTCGGCGACCGCTGGCGCGACGAATCGACCAATGTCGAACTCTCCTCCGGCACCGGCATGATGATCCCGCTCTCCTACGACCCCGATCTGGGGATCGACATGAAGCGCAACGAGAACTACTGGAAGATGGGCGCGGACGGGCTGCCGCTGCCCTACTTCGATCAGGTCACCTTCGCCAATCTGACCGACCCGACCGCCGTTGAAGCCGCTTACCGCGGGCGCGAAATCATCATCGGGGGCTTCCCGCTCTCCTCGGTGCAGGTTGATGCGATCACATCCGACTTCCCCGATCACCCGCGCGGCAACCTCGCCTTCGGCTTCACGATCATCACCGGGCTCTTCAACCTCAGCCCCGACTGGAACGGCTGGGACGGGCTGGGCAACCCCTACCTCGACCGCCGCTTCTGCCAGGCGCTGCATGTGGCGGTGGACCGCTACCTGATGATCGACACCGTGTACCTCGGCTCGGGCAAGCCGAGCGGCCAGGAAGACACGCCCTGGTTTAACACCTACTGGGCGATCCCCGAGGACGAGCTGCTGCAAACGCCGGGCTTTCGGCCCGACCGCGAGGCCGACATCATGGAGGCGCGCGCGCTGCTCGACGCCTCGGGCTACGACATCAACCGCCACTTGCAGCTGATCGGCCCGGACATCTGGGAGCAGACCTACCCCGGCATCTTCGAGACCGAGATCAACATGTACCGCGAGGCGCTGGGGCTGGACATCTCGTTCGATGTGCAGCCCTACACGGTGATCCTCCAGCGCTGGATTGAGGGCACCTACCCGGGCAGCGGTCCGCAGTGGACCAACCCGCCGGTGGAGTTGGATCCGACCACGGCCTACAACAACCGCTTCATCCCGGGCGGCAGCTGGAACAACCTCAACTACGAGTACCAGCCGATGGAGGACCTCGCGCGCCGGATGCGGGTCACGCTGGATCAGGAAGAGCGCCGCGAGATGGCGCACACCGCCCAGCGGATCGCCTTCGGCACGCACCCCGATCACGGCCTCGACGGCATCTCCCCCACCCCGGCGGTGATGAACGGCATCTCGCCCGCCGTCTGGTGGCCCTTCGTCCACCGCGGTGAGGACACGCTCCAGTTCGCCCACGCCTCGCACCGCATGGACGACACCTGGATCGATGTGAACCACCCCGACTACCCGGCCTAGGCCGCACGGCGTCGCGCCGAATTCGCTACCATCGCGCCCTAATCCGAGCAACTCGGATGAGGAGGGCACGATGAGCAGCGAGCGGAACTACTGGCAGCGGATGCGGCGATCGCGGATGAGTCGGCGCGCGCTGCTGCGCGCCTCGGGCCGCGCCGGTGTGGGCGCGGCCGGTCTGGCGCTGGTCGGCTGCGGCGACGATGACGACGACGATGACCAGCAGCAGGCGGCCGCGCAGACGGCGCGGGAGCAGCAACAGCAGCAGGCTCAGCCCGCCGCCGCGCAGCAGGCCGCGCAGCAGCAGCAGGCGGAGGCCGCCGCCGACCGCGCCGACCAGCAGGAGCAGCAGCAGAGCAGCGCCGATCAGGACGCACAGGCTCAGCAGACGGTCTCGCAATCCAACATCACGCGCGGCGGCACGCTGCGCTTCTCGACGCCGGCGGCGACGCACGACTACTTCGATCCGCACCGCGCGGTGTTCGGCCCCACCCAGTTCTGGATGGGGTTCTACATGAACTACCTGATCCGCTGGCGCAACAAGGAGCAGGGCATCCTCGAGAGCGATATCGCCTCGCTGCCCGAGATTCCCGACGCGGAGACCTACATCTTCTCGATCGACCGCGGCGCGCGCTTCTGGGACCAGTACCCGACCGAAGGCGGCCGAGAGGTGACGGCGCAGGACATCGAGGCCAATTTCCAGCGCCAGATCGACGCGGCCGACGCCTCGGGTGCGGAGGACAGCACCTTCCTCGGCGCCTCGGCCTTCCGCAAGACCGCTGCGATGGAGACGCCCGACGAGCTCACCTTCATCGCCAAGTCGGACGGGATCGACGCGACCTGGCTGAGTGTGCCGCTGCGCCCCTTCGCCTGGATCACCTCGCCCGAGGCGATCTCCGAGTTCGGCGACCGCTGGCGCGACGAGGCCGGCAATGTCGACCTGTCGTCGGGCACCGGGGCCTACATCCCGTTGACCTACGACCCCGACCTCGGCATCGACATGGCGCGCAATCCGAACTACTGGAAGATGGGCGCCGACGGCCAGCCGCTGCCCTACATGGACTCCGTGGACATGAAGAATTTGACCGATCCGACGGCGGTCGAAACCGCCTACCGCAGCAAGGAGATCGATGTCGGCGGCTTCCCGCTCTCGACCGTGCAGGCGGCGGCGATCGGCAACGACTTCCCGGACCACCCGCAGGGCCAGATCGCCTTCGGCTTCACGATCATCACCGGCATCTTCAACTACAACCCCGACTGGCCCGGCGAAGACGGGCTCGGCAACCCATTCCTCGATCGGCGCTTCTGCTACGCGCTGCACCTCGCGGTGGACCGCTACCTGATGATCGACGCCGTCTATCTCGGCTCCGGCAAGCCCTCCGGCCAGGAGCACACGCCCTGGTACAACACCTACTGGGCGATCGACGAGGAAGAGCTGCTCGCTACGCCGGGCTACCGCCCGGACCGGGAGGCGGACATCGCCGACGCCCGCGCCTACCTCGACGCCTCGGGCTACGACAAAGAACGCGAGCTGCTGCTCTACGCGCCCGACATCTGGGAGGGCACCTACCCGGGCATCCTGGAGACCGAGAAGAACATGTTCGAGGAGGCGCTGGGCATCCCCGTCTCCTTCAACATCCAGCCCTACACGGTGCTGCTCCAGCGCTGGGTCTCGAAGACCTACCCCGGCGGCGGGCCGCAGTGGACCAACCCGCCCGACGACCTCGACCCGACGACCTCGTATCTGCAGAACCTGACGCCGGGCGGGGCGACCAACAACCTCTCCTACAACTACCAGCCGATGACCGACATCGCGAACAAGATGCGGATCACGCTGGATCGCGAGGAGCGGCGCGAGATGTCGCACGAGGCGCAGCGCATCCTGCTCGGCAACCACCCCGATCACGGGGTGGACGGGCTGGGCTTCGCGCCCGCCGTGATGAACGGCATCTCGCCCGCCGTCTGGTGGCCGTACGTCCAGCGCCCCGCCGACACCCTCCAATTCGCCCACGCCTCGCACCGCTACGACGAGGGCTGGATCGATGTGAACCACCCCGACTACCCGGCGTAGGCGGCGAGCCCTCGGTCATTTTCGCAGCCCCACTGTCGCGCACTTGACACTCTGGGCTAGACTTGCCGAACCTCAGCGAGTGGGCAGCAGGAGGAGGCCACCCATGAGCAGCGAGCGGAACTACTGGCAGCGGATGCGGCGGTCGCGGATGAGTCGGCGCGCGCTGCTGCGCGCCTCGGGGCGCGCCGGCGTGGGCGCGGCAGGTCTGGCGCTGGTGGGCTGCGGCGACGATGACGACGATGACCAGCAGACGGTCGCGCAACGCGCGCCGCAGCAGCAGGATCAGCCGGCGCAGCAGCCGGCGATGCAGCAGCAACAGACGACGCAACAGCAGCAGCAGGCGGCGGACACGCAGGCGCAGGCGGCGGATCAGCAGGACGCGCCGGCCGACGACCAGCAGTCCGACCCGCAGCAGACGGTTTCGCAGAGCAACATCGTGCGCGGCGGCGACCTGCGCTTCTCGACGCCGGCGGCCACGCACGATTATTTCGACCCGCACCGCGGCGTCTTCGGCCCCACCCAGTTCTGGATGGGCTTCTACATGAACTACCTGATCCGCTGGCGCAACAAGGAGCAGGGCATCCTGGAGGCGGATGTCGCCTCGCTGCCGGAGATTCCCGACGAGGAGACCTACATCTTCGCCGTGGATCAGGGCGCGCGCTTCTGGGACCGCTACCCGACGGAGGGCGGGCGCGAGGTGACGGCGGAGGACGTGCAGATCAATTTCCAGCGGCAGATCGACGCGGTCGACGCGACCGGCACGGAGGACGGCACATTCCTGGGCGCCTCCTCCTTCCAGAAGACGGCGTCGACGGACGTGCCGGACAATCAGACCTTCATCGCCCGCACGGCGGGACCGGACGCGACCTGGATGGGCGTGCCGCTGCGCCCGTTCAGCTGGATCACGTCGCCCGAGGCGATTCAGGAGTTCGGCGACCGCTGGCGCGACGAGCCGACCAACGTCGAGCTCTCCAGCGGCACCGGGCCCTTCATCCCGATCAGCTACGACGCGGATATCGGCGTCGACATGATTCGCAACGAGAACTACTGGAAGCTGGGCGTCGATGGGCAGGCGCTGCCCTACTACGACAGCGTCACCCATTCCAACCTGACCGACCCGACGGCGGTGGAGGCGGCCTACCGCGGCAAGGAAATCTTCGTCGGCGGCTTCCCGCTCTCGACTGTGCAGGCGGATGCGATCCTGGCCGATTTCCCGGACCACCGCTCGGGGCAGATCGCGTTCGGCTTCACGATCATCACGGGCGGCGCGAACTTCAACCCCGACTGGGCCGGCGAGGACGGCCTGGGCAACCCCTGGATTGACCGCCGCTTCGCGCAGGCGATGCATGTCGCGGTGGACCGCTACCTGATGATCGACGCGGTCTATCTCGGCTCGGGCAAGCCCAGCGGGATGGGCGAGACGCCGTGGTACAACGCCTTCTGGGCGATTCCCGAAGAGGAGCTGCTGGCCACGCCGGGCTTCCGTCCGGACCGCGCGGCGGACATCGAAGAGGCGCGCGCGCTGTTGGACGCGAGCGGCTACGACCGCAGCCGCTCGCTCACGCTGATCGCGCCGGACATCTGGGAGGGCACCTACCCGGGCATCCTCGAGACCGAAGTGGGGATGTACCGCGAGGCGCTGGACATCGACGTGACCTTCGATGTGCAGCCCTACACGGTGATCCTGCAGCGCTGGATCGAGGGCACCTATCCGGGCCAGGGTCCGCAGTGGACCAACCCGCCTTCGGACCTCGATCCGACGACCTCCTACAACAACAACTACGTGCCCGGCGGCAGCACGAACAACCTCTACTACGACTTCCAGCCGATGACGGACATCGCGCAGGAGATGCAGACGACGCTGGATCTCGAGCAGCGCCAGTCGATGGCGCACGAGGCGCAGCGGATTCTGCTGGGCACGCACCCGGACTACGGGCTGGAGGGGATCGCCAACAGCCCGGCGGTGATGAACGGCATCTCGCCGGCGCTCTGGTGGCCGTTCGTGGAGCGCCCCGACGACAGCCTGCAGTTCGCCCACGCCTCGCACCGCTACGACGAGGGCTGGATCGATGTGAACCACCCCGACTACCCGGCCTGACGAAAGCGGTTACCCTCCCGACGCAGCCGATCACAAACCAACCCAGGTCCGACACCGAGCAGTAAGCGCGAGCGCCGATGCAGAAGTACCTGATCCGCCGGCTGATCCTCGTCATTCCGACGTTGTGGCTGGTGCTCTCGATTCTCTTCCTGGCGCTGCGCGCGCTGCCGGGCGATTTCGTCACGCGCAAGCTCTCGAACCTCGAGAACCAGGGCGCAGAGACGCGGCCGCAGGAGATCGCCGGCATCCTGGAGGTGGAGGACACGACCCACCGGGTGATCTCGGGCGACACGCTGGAGAGCATCGCCCTCAGCGAAAACGTGACGGTCGATCATCTGCTCAGCGTCAATCCGAATCTGACCGCCGACTCGGTGCGGCCGGGTTCGCGGATCATCACGATTCCGGGCAAGCTGCTCACGCAGGTCGCGATCTCGGAGCGGCTCTCGCTGCCGGAGGATGTCGCGCTCGGCGCGCAGTTATTGGTCGAGCGCAATCCGGAGATCGACTTCCCATCGCAGAACGGAGCGCTCTACGCGCCGACGGGGACGAATCTGGTGCTGCGCGACAACATCAGCGTGGCGGAACTGGCGCGGGTGCATCGGATTGAAGCGCAGGACATTATCAACGCCAATCCGACCGGTACGCCGTTCAACCCCGACGGCGGCCTGAGCGGCGCGACGCTGCTCTATCCGGGCGACCGGATCACGATGCCGACGACGAAGATTACGGAGGCGAATATCCGTAATCGGCTGGGCATCGACAAGCCGATGGGGGTGCAGTACTACGAGTTCCTGTGGGAGACGGTGCGGCTCAAATTCCGTCCATCGTTCCAGACACAGGAGGATTCGCTGGACATCTTCCTGCGCGCGCTGCCGCGCTCGCTGCATCTGATGGTCTACTCGTTGCTGATCGGTCTGCTGATCGCGTTCCCGGTGGGCATTCTCTCGGCGATGCGGCAGGACAAGCTGATCGACTACGTCCTGCGCGGCTTCGCAATCCTCGCCTTGGCGGCGCCGTCGTTCTGGGTCGCCACCATGCTGATCTTCGTGGTGACGCCGGGCGGCGTCGCGGAGGGAGGCATCTGGTCCATTCCATTGACCAGCGAGGAGGCGCGCAGCATCTTCACCTCCGTGTCCGGGTTCTTCGCGCTGTACACGATTCCGGCGGTGGCGGGCGGGATTGCGGCGGGCGCGGGGCTGATGCGGATCACCCGTTCCGAGCTGCTCGAGGTGCTGCGCCAGGATTACGTGCGCACGGCGTGGTCGAAAGGCCTGCGCGAGCGCACGGTGATTCGCCGCCACGCGCTGCGCAACGCGATGGTCAACGTGCTCAGCGTGCTCGGCCTCTCGATCGCGGCATTGGTCGGCGGCAACATCGTGCTGGAGCTGCTGTTCAACATTCCGGGCATTGGGCTGCTGCTGATTCAGCGCATCAACCAGGCGGACATCCCCGTCGTGCAGACGATGGTGTTCTTCTTCGCGCTGTTCATCATCATCGTCAACATCGCAATCGATCTGACTTACGCGATGATCGATCCGCGCATTCGCTACACGTAGGGATGCCTGAATGAGCGACCGCGCCCCCACCCCCGCAGGAGAAGGTCTGGAAGAGTTCGCCGCCGCGCAGGGCCTGCGGGTGGAGGAGCGGAGCCTGGGACGGCTGCTGCTCAACGGGCTGCGGTCCTTCTTCCGCACCAAGCCGCTCGGCGCGGGCGGGCTGGTGCTGGTGGTGGTCTGGTCGCTGATTGCGGTGGGCACGGTCGGCGACGGCGGCGGCTGGCTGGGCCTCGGGCGCTACGACTCGCAAGAGGTGTTCAAGGTCGCCAACGCCAATTTCGCCGACGACAAAGTCGCCAACGCGCTCGACGGGATGTCGGCGGATATCTCGCGGGCGGAGCTGACGACGCTGTTGATCGATCCGAATGTGTACGGCGATCTGGCCATTCAGAGCAATGTCGTCGACGACATGCTCGAGTACGTGCAGGGTCTGATCGACGAGGGCCTGCTGCTCACCCACCTCGCGGAGCTCGACCCGGCGCAGATCGAGATCACCGACGGTGTGATTTACGACGTTGACGATCTGCTCGCCACGGGCACGAACACGCCGCTCACCACCGCCTCGCTACAGGGGCCGTCGGGCAAGCACTGGTTCGGCACCGACCGAGCGGGGCACGATCTGTACTCGCGGGTGACTGAGGGTGCGCGGCTGTCGCTCTACATCGGCTTCTTCGCGACGCTGATCGGTGTCGCGGCGGGGACGGTGATCGGGCTGGTCAGCGGCGGGGTCGGCGGCAACGTTGATCTCGGCATTAACCGCTTTATGGACGCGATTCAGTCGTTCCCGCCGATTGTCTTCCTGCTGCTGCTGCGCTCCGTGACGGAGCCGTCGGCGCTGTGGGTGACGCTGGCGCTGTCGGCGCTGGCGATCGCGCCGGTGCAGCGAATTGTGCGCGGGGCGGTGATCGCGCTGCGCGAAGCGCCGTTCGTGGAGGCGGCGCGCTCGATCGGCGCCTCCAACGCCCGCGTGATGAGCATCCACATTCTGCCCAACATCGTGGCGCCGCTGATCGTGATTTTCAGCATCACCGTCGGCGCATTCATCCTCGCCGAGGCGACGCTGAGCTTCCTCGGTCTGGGCACGCTGGATGTGTCGTGGGGCAAGATGATCGCGGACGGACGCCAGTTCATCGTGCAGTCGCCCTGGACGAGCCTCTTCGCCGGGCTGGCGCTGACCTCGCTGGTCTTCGGCTTCAACGTGCTGGGCGATGCGTTGCGGGATGTCTTCGACCCGCGTCTGCGCGGCTCGCGCTAGGCTGACGGCGGAGGGTGAGATGGAGTGTACGGCGGTCATGCAGCAGGACGGGGACTGGTGGATCGGCTGGATCGCCGAAGTGCCGGGGGTCAATTGCCAGGAGCGGACGCTTGAGGAGTTGCGCCGCAGCCTCGCAGAAGCGCTGGCCGAAGCGATTGAGTTGAACCGCGAAGAAGCGCTGGCGGCGGCGGATGGCGATTACTTTGAGGAGAAGGTCGCCATTGCGTGAAGCGAGTTGCTCTTCTGCGGCATCTTCGCCGCCAAGGTTGCGAACAGGTCCGCGAGGGCGCGGGGCACTCTTGGTGGCGTAACCCCCGGGGCCCCAGGAGCACTGCCGTTCCGCGCCACAGAGAAATCAATGACAGATTGGTCCGCAAAATCTGCCGCGACCTCCGCGTGGACCCGCCTCGCCACTCCTGAGGATTCGCAAGCCGTCGCACGATGAAACATCTCGTCGTCCGCCACTTTCTGATCGCCCTGCTCTCGCTTTGGGTGGCGCTGTCGTTGGTCTTTCTGATTGTTCGGGTCGCCCCCGGCGACTTTGTGGCGCAGAAACTTGCTGCGCTCGAAACTCAGGGAGCGGAACAGCGACCGACTCAAATCGTCGGCGCGATCATCGTCGAGCACGATGCTCCGCTGTCCGAGATCGCCGTTGAGCAGCGGCTGGTCCGCGAGGAGCACGCCGAGGATGGCGCGGCGCTGCTATTGGAGCGCAACCCGAACGTTGAATTTCCGCTTGTCGACGGGGAGCCGTCGGCGCGGGCGGGGACCGAGCTGACGCTGCGCGAGCGAGTGACGATTGCCGATCTCGCGTACGCCTATCGAATCGAATCCGACGACATCCTCGATGCGAACCCGGCCGGATCGCTGACCAATCCGGATGGCCAGCTTGCGGCCGACACGGTGCTTCATCCGGGCGACTGGATTGTGATGCCCACGACCACGATTGTGGAGGCGAACATTCGCCGCCGCCTCGGGGTCGATCGTTCGCTGGGCGCGCAGTATGGCGACTTTCTCTGGCATGTCGTGCGTTTCGACTTCGGAGCCAGCGTCCAGACGCAGGAGAGCGCTCTTTCCGTGGTGGGGGTGGTGTTGCCGCGGACCGTGCAGCTGAACCTCTACGCGCTCATCGTCGCCGCGCTGATCGGACTACCGCTTGGTTTTGCCGCGCTGCGCTTGCGCGGCAGGCGCATCGCCGCCGTGCTGCAGAGCGGCAGCGCCGTGCTGTGGGCGCTGCCGTCGTTCTGGCTTGTGCTCTTCCTGATCGGAATGGTCGCTGCGCGCGGGTATTTCTTCGAAGACGGGCTTTGGTGGATTCCGCTGCTCGACCATGATGCCTACAGCATCACCAGCTCGCCGACGGGCTTTCTGGCGCTGTACAGCCTCCCGGCGGTCGCGGCCGGTCTGCCGCTGGCGGCCGTGATATTCGCCGCGTGCGCGCCCCACTCGGATGATCGGGAGCGCGATCTGCGAGCGATTGCACGCCGCCTGCTCGCTGCGCTGCGCATTCAGTTGCCGATATTGATTGGCTTCAACTTCATTCTGGAGTTGATGTTCGCGCTCCCGGGGCTCGGCTTCGTGTTGTTCGGGAGCTTGAACCGATCCGATACTCCGCTCATCAGCGCGGTCGCCTGCGTGACCGTGCTCTTCATGGTCTTCTGCTATTTCGCAATCGATATGGCGCGCGCGGGGCTGGATCGGGAGGCTCGCGCATGAGCGGCGTCGGGCTGCGAGCGTTGGCAGCGATTCGGGCGCAGCCGCCGGCGGCGTTCGGGTTGTTGATCCTGCTGGTCTGGAGTATCGCGGCGGTCGGGGCAATCGGCGATGGCGCGGGTTGGATGCGCATTGGGCGCTATGGCCCGGCGGAGGCGTTTGAGGCAGCGAATCTGGAGTTCGCGGAGGCGCGGGCGGCCGACGCGCTGGACGGTCAACCCGTTGATCTGACCGGCGAGGAACTGACGGCGCTGCTGACGCAGCCGCAGGTCTACGGCGAGCTCGTTTCCGATCCCGCCGTGATCGACAAGTTCAGCTCCCATATCCGCGGCTTGATCGAGGACGGAGCGCTGGCTGAACGTTTGACGAGCGGCTTCCACCCGCTGCTGCAAGTGAGCGACGGGCGGTTCGCGCTTGCGCCGCGCTCGATCACCGCGATCACGCCGCGTCCGCTGGTGACTGCGAGTTTGGAGCGTCCCTCGTGGCGGCACTGGCTTGGCACGAATCGGGCGGGGAACGATATCTACGCGGGAATCATCGATACGGCCTGGATTCCGCTGATGATCGGATTCCTGGGCGCGCTCTTCGGCGTGGCCGCCGGGGCGGCGATCGGGTGGCTGCAACGCCGCGATGGGCGGACCGAGTGGCTCGACGGGCTGATCGGCGGCGTGTACGCCTTTCCGCCGATCTTGCTGCTGCTGCTGTTCGTGACGTATGTCGAGTACGGGCAGATCTGGTTTGCAGTCGTGCTGGCTCCGTTCGCGCTGGTTCCGGCGGCGCGGGCTGCCCGCGATGCGGAGTCCGTCCGCGGGGCGGCCGCGCCGTTGCTGGGGCTGTTCGGGGTGATGATGGCGACGTTTGCGCTGATCGAGGCGGGAACCAGCTTCGTGGGCTTCGGACTCGGCGGGTGGGGCCGGATGATCGCCGATGGGCGGCAGTTCGTCGTGCAGGCGCCGTGGTGGAGTCTGTTCGCCGGGTTGGCGCTAATCTCAGTGGCGTTCGCCGCATTCGCGCTCGGGCGCGGCCTGCAACGTCTGGTGGAGCATGACCCAACCTGAACTTGATGCGCCCGATTTGCCCGCCGGCATCCGCCGCTTCACAATGCCGATGCCGCCGCCGTTGGCGCATGTGCATGTCTGGCTGATTGAGACCGGCGGCGGCTGGGCGATGTTCGACACCGGCTTTCCGACGCCCGAAGGCGAGGCGCTGCTGGAGCGTGAGATTTCGCCGCTGCTGACCGACGGGCGGCGGCTCGAGGCAGCGTTTATCTCGCACTACCACCCGGACCACACCGCCTTCGCCGG
The DNA here is from genome assembly GCA_958295515.1 of uncultured Dehalococcoidia bacterium. Lineage (GTDB taxonomy): Bacteria > Chloroflexota > Dehalococcoidia > Bin125 > Bin125 > CATQGW01. The sequence continues at coordinate 849,758 of CATQGW010000001.1, forward strand.
CCGGCTCCAGCGCGCGTTCGGCTGCGATGTCTACGTGCATCGCGCCGACTGGCAGCGGATGCAGATGATGTCGCGGATGGATCCGCAGATGGCGCGCTCGCGTTTCTCGTCGGGCTGGGCGGCGCAACTCGATAGCGACGGGGCAGACGCGGCGGAAGAGCAGCCGGACTCGATGTTCGCGCGGATGCGGGCGGCGCGCGAGGGAATGGATCTGCCGCTGCCGGAGCCCGAACTCGTCGAGGGCGGCGAAATCATCAAGGTCGGCGGGCGCGAGTTCGAGATGATCTGGACGCCCGGGCACACCGATGGGCATTTGTGCGTGCTCGACCGCGGCGAGCAGCTGCTGTTCACGGGCGACCACCTGCTGGCGCGGATCACGCCGCACATCGGCATGTGGCCGGAGGACGCGCGCAGCCCGCTGCCGCAGTTCGAGCAGTCGCTGGGGTTGGTCGCCGAGCTCAACCCGTCGCTGGCGCTGCCTGCGCACGAGCGGGTGATCGAGCATCCGGCGGAGCGCGCGGGCGAAATTCTCGAGCATCACCAGGAGCGGCGGCAGCGCATCCTCGAGGCTGTGGCCGGCGGCGACGGCAGCATCCGCGAGGTCGCAATCGCGGTGTTCCCCAAGCGGGCCGGCGACCGCATGCAACTGGCGATGGCGATGTCGGAGACCGTCGCGCACCTGGAAGCGCTGGTCGAAGAGGGCGATCTGCGCCGCGACGGCGATGCCGCCGACCGCAGCTACGCGCCCCGATAGCCGTCTCAGCCCGATCCTGCTCACTCCGCTAGCCTCTGCGGGCTTGAGGGGAGCAGACGCATGGCGAATCTCGAAGGACAGGCGGCGCTGATCACGGGCGCGGGATCGGGCATCGGGCGGGGCACGGCGGTGCGGCTGGCGCGCGACGGGGCGGACATCTGCATCGCCGAGATCGACCTCGACGGCGCGGAAGAGACCGCGTCGATGGTTCGCGAGTTCGGGCGCGAGGCGCATGTCGTGCGCTGCAACGTGGCCTCGATCGACCAGGTCCAGGAGGCCGCGGATCAATGCGTCGAGCAGCTCGGGCGGCTCGATATCGCGGTGGCCAACGCCGGCATCGGGCGCGGCGGCTCGGTGCTCGAAATGCCGCTCAAAGACTGGCAGGACCAGGTCGACATCAATCTGACCGGAGTCTTCCTGACCGTGCAGGCGGCTTCGCAGCGGATGGTCGCGCAGGGCGAGGGTGGGCGGATCGTCTGCCTCTCGTCGCTTGCCGCGCTGACCACCGGCGAAGCCTTCTGGGGCTACTCGGCCACCAAGGCCGGCGTCGCCATGCTGGTGCGCGGCTGGGCGCAGGACCTCGGGCGGCACGGGATTACCGTCAACGCGATCGGCCCGGGCGTGATCGATACGCCGCTGGCGCACGGGCTGGCCGGCGACAACGGCGGGCCGATTCGCGCCTCGCTCGAAGAGCGCACACCGGCTGGACGCGCGGGCGCGCCTTCCGACATCGCCGGTCTGATCGCGTTCCTGGTCGGGCCCGACGCCGAATTCATGAGCGGCTCCTACATCGTGATGGACGGCGGCCTGCGCGACGCAGGGCCGTTGGTCGGCACCGACATGTCGGACCCGGCGAATGCCGAGCGGATGCGTCACGTGCAGACATCGGAGGAGCGCAACGCGCGGCTCCAGCCGCTGATTGATCAGCGCTGAGGGGAGACGCAGATGAGCGAATCGCTTCCCGCCGCGGCGCGGGCGATGGTGCAGACCGGCGTGCGCGAGCTGCAGCCGCAAGAGTTCCCGATGCCCGAATTCGGCGATGACGACGGCATTCTGCGGATGGAAGTCTGCGGCATCTGCGGCTCCGACTACGAGCAATTCAACGGCGAGTTCGCCGCGCGTTATCCGGTCATCCCCGGCCACGAACCGGTCGGGCGGATTGCGGCGCTGGGCGCCCGCGCCCGCGAACGCTGGGGCGTGGAAGAGGGTGATCTGGTCGTGGTTGAGCCGGGCATCCGCTGCGGCGTCTGCCACGGCTGCCGCGCGGGCGAACGCTGCATCGAGCGCGCCGGCGGCTACGGCTACACGCTGACCGACCGCGCGCCGTCGCTCTGGGGCGGCTACGCCGAGTACATGTACCTCGCGCCGCCAACGACGATGCACAAGATGCCCAACGACATACCGCCGCGCCTGGCGGCGCTGTACAACCCGCTCGGCGCGGGCTTCGCCTGGGCGGTGGCGACGCCGCAGCTGGAGGTTGGCCAGACGATCGCGATTCTCGGACCCGGTCAGCGCGGGCTCTGCTCGGTTGTCGCCGCCCGCGCGGCCGGCGCGGGGCAGATCATCGTGACCGGGCTGGGCCGCGACGAGCACAAGCTGGCGCTGGCGCGCGAGTTCGGCGCGGACCTGACCATTGATGTGGACGCCGAACCGACCGTCGAGCGCGTGCTCGAAGCGACGGGCGGGCGCGGCGTGGATGTGGTGCTCGACGTCACCGCCTACGCGACGCAGCCGGTCGCCGACGCGCTGAAGATGGTGCGGCGCGGCGGCACGGTGGTGTTGGCGGGTCTCAAAGGCTCGCACCGCCTGCCCGAGTTCAATCCCGATGACATCATCCTGCGCCAGGTCACCGTCAAGGGCGTGCTGGGCGTCGACTACAGCTCGTTCCGACGGGCGATCGACGTGATCATCAGCGGCGCGGTCCCGCTGGAGCGCATGCATACGCACGCATTCGCGCTGGAGGACGCCGAGCAGGCGATCGAGACGTTGGCGGGCGCGACGGGCGAGGCGGCGATCAATGTGACGATCGAGCCGTGGCTGGAGAGCTAGCGGCAGCGCGTCGGTAGACTCAGGCCAACATTCGCGGGCTGGGGCAGCGAGGGAGGCCGTCCATGGACTGGCGCGACACCGAAGATCAGCAGCGTTTCCGCGGCGATGTGCGGACGCTGATCACCGAGCGGCTGCCGGAACGCTACGTCGAAATGGCGCGCAGCGGCTCGATGCCCGAGCGGGCCTGGGAGAACGACCGCAAGTCGCACGACGCGGACGCGCTCGGCGCGGCGCGCGACTGGCACGCGGCGCTGGCGGAGCAGCGCTGGGTTGCGCCGCACTGGCCGTCCGAATACGGCGGCGGCGGGCTGGGGCCGATGGAGCAGTTCATCCTCAATCAGGAGTTGGCCGAGTCGGGCGCGCCGGCGGTGGGCGGCTCCGGCGTGCAGATGCTCGGTCCGACGCTGATCATGCACGGCAGCGAGGAGCAGAAGGCGCAGTATCTGCCGCCGATCCTCGACGCCGAGGTGACCTGGGCGCAGGGCTACTCGGAGCCCGGCTCCGGCTCCGACCTGGCCTCGCTGACGACTCGCGCGGTGCGCGACGGCGATGAGTTTGTGCTCAACGGCCAGAAAATCTGGACCTCGGCCGCGCACACCGCCGACGCGATGTTCGCGCTGGTGCGCACCGATCCGGACGCGCCCAAGCACCGCGGCATCTCGTTCGTGATGATCGACGACATTCACACGCCGGGCATCACCGTGCGGCCGCTGATCAACATCAACGGCGACCACTATTTCAACGAGGTCTTTTTCGAGGATGTGCGCATTCCGGCGCGCAACCTGGTCGGCGAGCTCAACCGCGGCTGGTACGTGGGGATGACGCTGCTTGATTTCGAGCGCTCGAACATCGCCGGCGCGGTGGCGGCGCGCCGCCAGCTGCGCCAGCTGATTGAGCAGATCGGCAACAATGCGCAGGGCGCGTCGGAGCGGGTGCGCGGGCCGTTGCGCAACGAGATCGCGGAGCGCTGGATCGAAACGGAGACGCTGTTTCAGTTCTCGTTCCGGATCATCTCGATGCAGACGGCCGGCCTGGTGCCAAACTACGAGGCGTCGACGGCGAAGCTGTTCGCCAGCGAGTTGAACCAGCGTCTGGCGCTGACGGCGACGCGGGTGTTCGGCCTGCACGCCAATCACTGGTCGGGCGCGGCGCCCGCGTCGACGTTCACGCGCAACTACATCGCGATGGTGCCGGCGACGATTCGCGGCGGCACGAGCGAGGTGCAGCGCAACGTGATCGCCACCCGCGGCCTCGGGCTCCCGCGAGGCTGATGGTGGCCCGGCGAGCGGCTACCGCGGCGCAGGGCGATGCCGAGGCGATCAGCCGCGCGCTGCGCAGCTGGACCAGCCAGCTGATCGACACCGGCGGGCGCAACCGTCTGCTCTATTTCAAACATCTCAAGCGCGGCACACTCGATCTGGGGTCGGAGGCCGGTGCGGATTCGCAGGTCACCGCCGCGCTGCGGCGCGGGCAGAGCGTGAAGCTCTCGGCCTGCTTTCCCGACGACGACGGCGCGGACGCCAGCCAGCGCGCGCGCTGGATTTTGCGGAAGGCGCTCGAGCACGAAGAAGAGCAGGGCATCCGCACGCTCTATCTCGGCTGGCGCTTCGCCACGTGGGAGCAGTCGGGGCCCGGCCCGGCGACGCCCAACGCGCCGCTGATGCTGGCCGCTGCGGAACTGACGCCGCAGGGGCGGATGGGCGACGATTTCACGCTCAGCGTCAGCGACGATTGGGAGGTCAACCCCAGCCTGGCGGCGCTGCTCAAGCGCGAGTTTGGCGCAGAGATCGCCGCCGCCGCGCTGGACGAGCTGTTGCAGGCGGACACACTCGACGAGGCGGCGGTGATCCGGCTGCTGCGCCGCGCCTACGCCGAGGTGCCGGGATTCGACATTCACGACGGCTTGGTGCTGGGCACGTTCTCCTACGCCAAGCTGCCGATGGTGCGCGATCTCGAGGCGGCGGGGGCGGCTGTTGCGCAGCATCCGCTGGTCGCGGCCATCGCCGGCGATCCTCTGGCGCAGCGGCAGTTGCGTGATACGCAGCGCAACGGCGCGAGCGGCGCCGGCGCGCCGAACGGCGACAATCTGCCGCCCCGCGACGAGTTTCTGGTGCTCGACGCCGACGGGACGCAGAGCGAAGTGATCAATGCGGCGGTGGGTGGAGCCAATCTGGTCGTCGTGGGCCCGCCCGGCACGGGCAAGAGTCAGACCATCGCCAACCTGCTCGCGACGCTGACGGCGCGCGGCCGTTCAACGCTGTTCGTGGCGGAGAAGCGGGCTGCGATCGACGCGGTGGTGAAGCGGTTGCACGGCGTCGGGCTCGGCGATCTGGTGCTCGATCTGCACGAGGGCATGCGCAGCCGCCGCCAAACCGCCGAGCAGCTAGCCAATGCGCTGCAGGCCGCGCACACCGCCCACGCGCCCGATGTGGAGGGGTTGCAACGCACGCTGTCGCGCCGCCGCGAAACGCTCAACGACGCGCAGCGGGCGCTGCACCAGCCGCGCGAGCCATGGGGACAATCCGTCTACACGCTCCAATCGCTCGTTCTCGGCATGGACGATTCGCGCGACAGCGGGCTGCGCCTGCGCGGCGGCGCGCTTGAGGCGCTGAGCGGCGAAACGTTGGAGCGGGCCAAGGATGAACTGCGCGAGTACGTTGACCTCGGAGGCGCGGCGCTCGACGCCGTGGATGACGCGCCGTGGAGTGCGGCGCACCGCGCGTCCAGCGTGGCGTCGCGCGAGCGCGCCGATGAGACCGCTCGCCTGCTCGATGATCTGCTCGATTCTCACCTCCCGGATCTGGAACGCGAGCTGACTGCATTCGCTGAAGCGTTGAAGATTGAGACGCCGTCGACGATCGCCGACGCCGGCGCGTTGCTCTCGGCGTCTGACGAACTCCGTCCATTCGCCGACCGGCTGCGCCCCGCGGTGTTTGAGGTGGAAGACCTCGACCAGCTGATCGCCGCGTTGGAGCCCGCGGAGCGCGGGATGCTTGGTCGGCTGGCAGCACACCTTGCCAACGCCGCCTACCGCGCGGCCAAGCAACGCGCGGCGGCGCTGGTGTCCGATTCCGCGTTCGCAGCCGCCGGAGCGCGGGAGCAGTTGCTCGGTTTCTCGCGCGCGAGCGAAGCCTGGCGGCAGGCGAGCGGCGCTGAGGCGAACGCTTCGGTGTGGGAGATCGATGCTCAGGAGGGCGCAGACGCGCTGAAGCGCTTTTCGGACACGCTCGATGATTTTTGCGAGCGCGCCGTCCTGCGCGATGAGGGCGACTTGGACTGGACCGCGCAGCGCGAGCGTCTGGAGCGCTTTCGGCGCGACCGCCGCATGCTCTTTCTGCTGCCGCGTCTGCATGAGCTGCGCGAGCAGCTCGCGGAGCGCAGCCTCGCGCCGCTCACGCGCGAGGCGCATGAGCGCGGCCTGAGCGGCGACACGGCGGTGCGCGCATTGGACGATATCTGGACGCGCTCGGTGCTTGAAGCGATCGAAGCGGAGGACACCGGCTTCGCCGCGTTCCGCGCGGCGGGGCATGATGCGGTGGTTGCGGAGTTTTGCGAGGTGGATCGGCGGCATATTGCGGGTAGCCCGGCGCGGGTGGTGCGGGCTTGGGCGGAGGCGGCGGTGGCGGCGCGGGATGAACATCCGGAGCAGTCGCAGCTGATTATGCGCGAGTCCAACCGCAAGCGGCGGCACCTGCCCACCCGCGATCTGTTCGAGCAGGCGCCCGATGTGCTGACCGCGCTCAAGCCCTGCTGGGTGATGAGCCCGCTGGTCGTGGCGCAGCTGCTGCCGCTGACGGGCGAGCCGCCCTTTGATGTGGTGGTGTTCGACGAGGCCAGCCAGATCCCGCCCGCGGATGCGGTCTCGTCGCTGCTGCGTGGACGCCAGGCGATCGTCGCCGGCGATCCGAAGCAGCTGCCGCCTACGGCGTTTTTCACCAGCAGCAGCGAGGATGAGGACGAGGAGAACGACCAGGACGCGCTGCTGACGCAGGATGTGGAGTCGATTCTCGACGCGATGAGCACGCTGTTGCCGATGCCCTGGGGCTCGCGCACGCTCGGCTGGCACTACCGCAGCAAGGATGAGCGGCTGATCGCCTTCTCCAATCACCATGTCTACGACCGCCGGCTCACGACCTTCCCGGGTGCGCTGCCGGACGACTGCCTGGCGCACGTTGAAGTGCCGTTCGAGCAGGGCGTGTCGTGGGTCAGCGGTTCCTATTCGCCGGAGGTTGAGCGGGTGGTTGAGCTGATCCTCGGTCACGCCCGCGAGCGCCCGGACGAGACGCTGGGTGTGATTGCGCTGGGCGCTAACCACGCCAACCGCATCGTCGAGACCTTGCGGATGGAGCGGCGCAAACACCCCGAGTTCGACGATTTCTTCAGCGAAACGAAGGCCGAGCCGTTCTTCGTTAAGAACCTCGAGCGGGTGCAGGGCGACGAGCGCGACGCGATCATCCTGACCGTCGGCTATGGGCGCACTGCCGACGGGCGAATGCGCTACAACTTTGGGCCGATCAATCAGGCGGGCGGCTTCCGCCGGCTCAATGTCGCGGTGACCCGCGCCAAGCGGCGGATGACGGTCGTGAGCTGCTTCTCCGCCGATGACATGGATCCGGACCGCGTGACCAATGAGGGCGTGCGGATGCTGCGGGATTACATCGAGTATGCATCGGGCAACGGGCGCAACCTGGGCTCCGGCGCGGTCGACGCGCCGCCGCTCAACCCGTTTGAGATCGACATCAAGAAGCGCCTCGAAGCGCGGGGGCTGGCGTTGCAGACGCAGTACGGCGTCTCCGGCTACCGGATCGACTTTGCGGTGATGCATCCCGATGAGCCGGGACGCCCGATCCTGGCGATCGAGGCGGACGGAGCGCAGTATCACTCGGCGCAGGCCACGCGCGATCGCGACCGTCTGCGGCAGGAGAATCTCGAACGGCTCGGCTGGCGCTTCCACCGCATCTGGTCCACCGAGTGGTTCCACAGCCCGGAGCAGGAGGCCGATCGCGCGGCCGCCGCTTACCAGCAGGCGCTGGCGGCGGATCGGGGGCGCGAATCGCCGAGCGCCGCCCCGCTGCCTCCGATGCCGCCGCTGCCAGACGACGCGCCGCAACCCGCCGCGGCGCCGCAGCGCGAGCCGCGCCCCGAGGTGAGCCCCGGCCGGAAGATCGACGAATACACGCCGAGCCAGCTGATCGGCATCGTGCTGTGGATTAAGTCCGACGGCCGCCTCCGCACGGAGGAGGAGTTGCTGACCGAGGCGATGGCGGAGCTGGGCTTCAAGCGCAAAGGCACGAAGATCGTCGCGGCGATACAGGCGGCAATCAAGGCGGCGCGCTGATCGGCGTCATGATCGACGCCGACTGAGCCGTGCTTGTGTGCATTTGCGCATTGATGGTTCGATCAACCGAATACGCGATAGGCTTGGCGGCAAATGCCAACAGGCAGAGTGGATATGCGTCGCACCATCACACTCCGTTGCGATATCGACGATGGGCTGCGCTCGCAGATCGAGGGAGTGCAGCGCGTCGCCAATGCGGCGCAGGCGGCGATCCCGGTCGGATATGCAGGCTTCCTCCGTCGGCGCGGCGGCTATCTCAGCGGGCGCACATCGACCGTGATCGAGGGCAATCCGCTTGACGAGGCGGCCTCACAGCTGGCGGCGTTCGACGGCGAGGGCGACTCGCCGGCGCAGATCGACCTGCGCAACTCGGTTGAGGCCTGCGCGCTCGCGCTGGACTGGGCGCAGGACGCATCGTTTCAGCTGGATCAAGGCAGCATGCGGGCGTTCAACTCGGTGCTGCTGCGCGGCCTGCCCGGGCGGGCGGCGGAGCATCGGGGGCGCTACCGGCTCGGCGGCAGCATGGTCATGAACACCGCGACCGGCCGCATCGTTTACACGACTCCGCCGCCGATCTGGGTGCCGGAGTTGATGGATTCGCTGCAATCGCAGATCGCGGAGTGGCTGCGCGATGACCCGCCGGAGGTCGCCGCAGCCAAGGCGCACTTTGGGCTGGTCTCGGTGCATCCGTTTGAGGACGGCAACGGGCGCACCGCGCGGCTGATGGCCGATGTCATCCTGCATCGGGCCGGCGTCACGGTGGAGGGGATGGCGTCGCTCAGCGGTGCAATCCTCAGCCGCCACGCGGAGTACTACGAGACGCTGACCGCTGTGCAGGGCGGCGAGTTTCAGGCGGTCGTTGATGTTGCGCCGTTCGTCCGCTTTCACACATCGGCGTTGTGGGAAGCGGTGGCGGCGCTGGAACGCTACGTCGCCGCGCTGAACCGCCGGCGCGCGATGCTGCAAGCGGACGCCGCGGGGTTGTCGGAGCGGCGAATTCTTGGGCTGCTGGCGATGCTGGAGTTCAGTCCGGTGGCGGCGACGACATACGCAGACCTCGCGGAGTGCTCGCCGCAGACGGCCAGAACCGACCTGGCCGCGCTCGTTGACGCCGGCTTCGTTGAGCGGCGCGGGCGCGGCAAGGCCACCCGCTACACGCTGACCGAGTCGGCGCGCGCCCGACTCAGCGAGGCGCAAAGCGGCGTCTAACCTGTGCGCGGCAATCATCCTCGCTGAAGGAGGCGCGCATGCCTGAGAACGAAACTGCTCCCACCGACACTCTGCTGGACGGCGTCCGCGTGATCGAAATCGGCGATGAGCAGGTCGCCTATTGCGGGCGGCTGCTGGCCGGGCTGGGCGCCGACGTGATCAAGGTCGAGCCGCCGGAGGGCTGCTCGACGCGGGCGATTGGGCCGTTCTATGAGGATCAGCCCGGAGCGGAGCGCTCGCTGTTCTGGTGGCACTACGGGCTGGGTAAGCGGTCGGTGGCGCTGGAGCTGTCAACGCCGGCGGGCGTGCGCGACTTCGAGCGGCTGCTGGCCAGCGCCGATCTGCTGCTCGATGGGACGCCGCGCGGTATGTGGGCGGAGCTCGGGCTGCCGTTGGAAACGATTCGCGCGCGCTTCGGATCATTGATCGTCGCGCGGATGACGCCCTTCGGCGACGACGGGCCGTGGGCGAATTACCAGGCGTCGGACCTGATCCACCTCGCGCTGGGCGGACCGATGATGAACTGCGGCTACGATCCGCAGCCCGACGGCACGTACGACCTGCCGCCGATTGCGCCGCAGATGTGGCACGCATACCACATCGCCGGCGAGCAGCTTTGCATGAACGCGATCGGCGCGCTGATTGATCGGCGGCGCTCGGGGCGCGCGCAACTGCTGACCTGCGCCGTACATGACGCGGTATCGAAAAATACCGAGCTCGATCTGATGTCGTGGGTCTACCGGGCTGCAACGTTCTACCGCCAGACCTGCCGCCACGCGGCGGAGCAGATCACGCCGGTACCGTCGATCGGCCCGACCAAGGACGGTCGCTGGGTGATGGCGCTGGGGCGGGCGCGTTCGTCGCAGCTGATTGATTTCCTCAAGCGTTACGACATGGCCGCCGACCTGGACACGGAGCCGCCGGAAGGTGGCGGTGCAAGCCGCCGTCCGCGCGGTGAAGCGGCGGCGCACTTGGGCGAGGTGGTGCAGCGTCTGGTGCGCAAGTTCCGCTTTGTGGATGTGCCGTGGCGCGAGGCGCAGGAGCACGGCCAGCTCTGGGCGCCGCTGCGCAAGCCTCACGAAAACGCGGAAGACCCGCACTGGTGGGAGCGCGGCAGCTTCGCCCGCGTTCGCCATCCCGAGCACGACGCGGAGTTCGTCTACACGACCAGCAAATGGGTATCGACCGAGACGGCCTGGCGCGTGGGTCCACGCGCGCCGTTGGTCGGCGAGCACACCGGAGAGGTGCTCGACGCACTGCCCGCGATGCCGACGGCGACCGGAGCGGCGGCCTCACCGCCGACGCACGCGACCGACGACGGCGCGCGTTCGCGCTGGGGAACGCCATTTCCGTTGGACGGCGTGCGCATCCTCGATTTCACCTGGTGGCTGGCGTCCGGCGGCGCGCCGCGTTACCTCTCCGCGCTCGGCGCGGAAGACGTTAAGGTTGAGTGGCACCAGAACCTCGACCTGCGTGTCGGGATGGCGCAGTACGGCGTGGGCGGTCACGAAGCGCGCGCCGCCGCCACCTCGCCGCTGGCGGCGGATCTCAGTACGATCAATCGCTCCGGGCAGTTCAACGATTTTCACGCCGGGCACCGCGGTCTCTCGCTCAACCTGCGGCATCCTGAGGGGCTGGCGATCGCCAAGCGGCTGGTCGCGGTGTCGGACATTGTGGCGGAGGGGTTTTCGCCGGGCGTGATGGAGCGCTGGGGTCTCGGTTACGACGTGATGCGCGAGATCAAGCCCGACATCATCTATCTCTCGCAGTCGGGGATGGGGCAGGTCGGCGTCTATGGGCGCTACCGCACGGTCGGACCGATTGCGGCGTCGATGGCGGGCATATCGGAGATGTCCGGATTGCCCGAGCCGTATGCGCCTGCCGGCTGGGGATACTCGTATCTCGACTGGTTCGGCGCGTATAACCTGGCGACGGCGATGATGGCCGCACTCTGGTACCGCGAGCGCACCGGCAAGGGGCAATGGATCGACTCCTCGCAGGTCGACTCCGGCATCTACCTCAACGGTACGGCGGTACTCGACTGGTCTGCGAACGGGCGCGTCTGGCAGCGCTACGGCAATCGCTCGCCCTACAAGCCCGCCGCACCGCACGGGGCGTACCGCTGCCGCGCCGACGCGGAGTCGGAAGATCGCTGGATCGCGATCGCCTGCTTCACGGATGCGGAGTGGGAAGCGCTGCGGGACGCGATGGGGCGTCCCGAGTGGGCTTCGCAGCCCGAGTTTGCGTCGCTTGCCGAGCGCCTCGCCAACCAGGATGCGCTCGACGACAAGCTGAACGAGTGGACGCGGCAGCAGGAACGCTGGGAGCTGATGGAGCGGCTGCAGGCTGTCGGCGTCCCCGCCGGCGTTTGCCAGGATGCGCAGGATCGCTACGAGCGCGACCCGCAGCTGCGCCACCTGCGCTGGCTCACGGAGGTCGAGCACAGCGAGATGGGCGCCTGGCCGGTGCGCGAAATCCCCGTTAAGTGGGACCAAACTCCGCCGTTCATGGGCGGCCCAATCGACCGCGGCGCGCCCTGCTATGGCGAGGACAACCGCTACGTCCTCACCGAGTTGCTCGGCATGAGCACCCCCGAAATCGCCCGCCTCGCCGAGGACGGCGTGATCGCCGAGGGGCTGACTTCGGTATAACAGCCCCGCGACTGTTACATCGGAGAAGCGGTTACAGCGCGCTGTAGAGCGCGTCGATCAGGCCGTTGACGCGCGGGTCGCCGCTGAGGTTGTTTTGCATCTGGTTCATCGTGTAGCCGAAGCCGATGCCGGCGTCGAGGTCGGCGTAGCCGAGCGAGCCGCCCGCGCCGGGGTGGCCGAAGGCGCGCGGGTTGGGACCGAGCGGCATGAAGTCGGCGGTCAGCATCCAGCCCAGGCCGAAGCGAGTCTCGAGTTGCAGGCAGGCGTCGGGGCCGTTGGACTGCTCGATGATCGCGTTTTCGATGGTTGCGGGGTTGAGCACGTGAATGCCGTCGATCGCGCCGCCGTTGGCGGCGCCGCCGTAGACGCGGGCGAGCGCGCGGGCGGTCGCGTGACCGTTGGCGGCGGGGATTTCGGCCGCGCGCCAATCCCGTCCGGCGGTGATGTTTTGCTCGTCCGGCCCGGCGATCGGCGGGTTGGAGAACGCGGCCGCGCCGACGCTGTCGGGCCCGCCGAAGAGATCGAGCAAGTCCGGCGCCTCCGGATCCGGCGGGGCGTCAACCAGCGTGGAGATGCGCCCGTCGAACTCGGGGCCGGTGCCGATGTGGGCGTCCAGCCCGAGCGGGGCGGCGAACTCCTCGCGCCAGTATGTGCCCAGGGAGCGTCCGTCGATCCGCCGCACGACCTCGCCGACCAGCCAGCCGTAGGTCAGCGCGTGGTAGCCGTGCCGCTCGCCCGGCGCCCACCATGGCTCCTGCTCCGCCAGCGCCTCGGTCATCGTGTCCCAGCTGAACATGTCCTCGATCACCAGCGGGCGGCGCACCGCCGCCATCCCGGCCTGGTGATTGAGCAGCATCCGCACCGGGATCGATTCCTTGCCCGCCGCGGCGAACTCCGGCCAGTACTGCGCGACCGGCGCATCCACATCGAGCAAGCCCTGCTCGACCAGCCGATGCGCGCAGAATGCGGTCAGCCCCTTGGTCGTGGAGAACACGTTGACCAGCGTGTTGCGGTCCCACGCGCGCTCCTGCGCGGGCGAATACCAGCCGCCCCAGAGGTCGACGATCGGTTCGCCGTGCAGGTACACGGCCACGGCCGCGCCCAGGTCTCCATGTTCCGCAAAGTTGCGCGCAAACGCCTCGCGCACCCCCTCAAATTGCGGCTCGCACCATCCACCAATCGGCACGTCTGTCATGAATCCCCGCCTCTCAGCCAACGCTCGGTCGTCGCAGTCTAGGGGCAGCGGGGCGCGGGCGTATGCCTACAGGAGACGCGCCGCCGGACGCTTCAACTGCGACTGCACAATTGCGTCTTTGATGGCGGATGCCAGCTCTTCTGTGGTTTCGACGCAGGTCACCAGCTCGTGATGTCGCAGCCTGGCGACTTTCGGGCTGTCGGCGTCAGAGTGATCGCTGCGAAGCGCGAGGATCAGCAGTTGCGGCTGCTTCCGCCCGTCGCGGCTCGTGCGGAGCGCCTCCTGCCCGGCGGCGATCGTGCCGCCCGACTCGCGGGGTTCAACAACGACGACGACGGCCGACAGCGCGCAGATCAGGGCATTGCGGGCCATTGCTCGGTGCGTGGTCCATCGCGTGCCTGGCAGAAACTGCGACACGACGGTCAATCTGTCGAGTTCGGTATCGAAGCCTCGATATTCCTCTCGCAGTCGGAATCGTTCGATGCCCTCGGCCATCACCGCCACCGTTGATCCCCCTGCGGACAACGCCGCGACATGCCCTGCTGTGTCCACGCCGCGTGCGTAGCCGCTGACCAGCGGTACGCCGAGATCGGCCGCGGCGGCGCCCGCGACGCGAGCCATCGCAATCCCATCCGCCGACGCATCGCGCGAGCCGCACAATCCAACTCCGGCGGTCAACAGCAGCTCCGCGCGGCCGTGTAGATCGAGCGATGCGACCCCCGCGCCCGATTCGCTGAAGACGTGGAGTTGCTTCGGCAGATGGTCTGCGGTCAGATCGATCCCTTTAATGTCGAGAGTCGTCATGGCTACGCCTCCATGGGCCAGTTGGCGGTTTTGGGTGCGAGACCCAGGCACTCCTTGGCCGTTTTCGTCGCCGTCAGCGAGAGGACGGCTGCCGCCCCTGCCTTGCGGAGGACCTGCGCCATCGCGTTGACGGTTGCGCCTGTTTCGTAGATGTCGTCGATCACAAGGGCGACCTTGTCGCGCATATTTCCCATCACGGTGTACTGCTGCGCGAGGTGTTCTGCAGAGGCCTTCTCCGCGGGGATCAAATTCTTCTGCGGCGCAGTATTGGAGGATCGAATTGTCATCACCTCCTTGCGCGTTCGCCACGCCAGGCGCTCGGCGATGAATGCAGGGAGATCGTAGTATTTGTCGGGATTCGTAGATGGCGCAGGGACGATTATGTCCGCGTTGGCGTAGGGCGGCATTGCTTCAATCCAGGAGAGCATTTTCTCGGCAAGCTGCTCTGCGATGTGAGGATCACCAGGGCTTGATGCTCGGTCGTAGGGCTTCGCCTGTCGCACGAGCTTGCCGATGTCGGAATGCGCCGAGTCATCTGTGTTCTTGCACCATGGCCTATGGATGCGGAGCGCATGCGACGCATCGGCGGAATCCTCGATCGTCACGCTGGTCTCCAGCAAATACAGGACAGTCTCGGCTTGAACGCGCCGGTTACCCAAATCGGCTCGCGCGTCTCCGGCGATGCGTCCGCCTGCGATCTCTCTTATGGTCCATGTGGGCAAGAATCGTCGCAGGATGCCGACGAAGTTCACCGAGCCACTGGTGTCCGGATGCGGCACGGCTATGAACTGGTGGCTGGAGCCTTGCACAACCCACGACGTGCTCTCGATCCGACTGCAGACAGGCATGTTGCGCCCTTTCGCGCACTCTGGTCAGACTGCTCAAATGATACATGCGTTCTACGCATTGCGCAAATTCACCGACCGGAGGCAATGCTTGCCGACGCGCTGTGCGCTGTTAGCCGTTGATGTCGCAGCCGAGGAAGACTCGGTTTCGTTGCTGGCAGGCAGCCAGCACTGAGAAGGCGCCGGCGGCGGGATCGACGACCAGATCGCCGGGGTTGGTCACCGCTTCAATCAGTTCGGCTTGCAGCTCGACCGGCTTGGGGTGGACGCCGCGTTGCTGGGGCGCTGTTTCCGACCAGACGTCGGGAATGGTGTGGACTTTCCATATGCCTTTCGCCTTGCGGGGCGCTTTCTGCAGCACGACCAGGTACTCCGACTTGCGACGGGAGCGATAGCCCATCCCGATTCGCCCCTTGTCCCACGTGATCAGATCGACCACATCCAGCGATGTCCCGGCCAGCCAGTCGCGAAAGCCGGTGCAGAGGTGAAACTTGTCCATCCAGAGGAACAGGTGGCCGCTGCCGATCAGGATGCGGTCGAGCTCGCCGATGAACTGGGCGATGGCCTGCTCGCTCATCTGGGGCAGCGACGCGCGGCCCTGACCCCTGTGGACTCCTTCGTTGCCGTAGGCGAGATGATCAAGCACGCCGCGGTATTGCGGGTCGAAGAAGGCGGCGGGCACGGCGGAGTCCGGGAGGGCGGCGAGGAGGTGGAGGCCGTCCATCTTCAGGCGGGTGTTGGCCGTCAACTCGGGGGGCAGCGCGATGGAGGGTTGCTCGAGCAGGCGCTCATTCGAGAAGACCGAGAGTTGGCCCTGCTCTGGCGTTGCGCTGTCCTCAGCCGTTGTATGCGCGTCGCGCGTCATGGTTCCTCCAGCCGCTGCAGGCGTGGACGGCTGGCGGCTACGATAGGCCAAGATCGGCGGTGGTCGCGCGAGGCGACTGCCGGTGCGAGGAGGCCGACATGCCTGAGGTTCCGAGTGAGGCGCAGGTGCTTTCGTGGATGGACGAGCTCTCGAACTGGGGGCGCTGGGGGGAGAACGACCAGCTGGGAACGCTGAATTTGGTCACGCCGGAGGTGCGGCGGGCGGCGGCGGCGCTGGTCTCCGAGGGCGTTTCGGTGTCGTGCGCGTGGGATATCGAGAATACGCACCAGCCCGATCACGCGATGGGCACGCCGCAGCGTTTCATGGTGGCAACGGGCGAGAGCGCGGCGGCGCAGGCTGAGCGCGGCAACCGCATGGGCGGCTGCCTGGAGTTCTTCGGGCTCGTCTACCACGGCTACGCGATCACCCACCTCGACGGGCTGTGCCACATCTTCTGGGACGGCAAGATGTACAACGGCAAGCCGGCGCATCTGGTCAACGCGGCGGGCGGGGCGACCAACCTGCCGATCACGGAACTGCGCGACGGGATCGTGACGCGGGGCGTGATGCTCGATATCGCAGCGCTCAAGGGTGTGGACTGGATGGGCCCCGGCGAGGGCGTGTTCCCCGAGGACCTGGAGGCTGCCGAGGAGCGGCAGGGCGTGCGCGTGCAGCCGGGCGACGCGGTGCTGCTGCGCACCGGCTACGGCCGGCGCAAGCGCGAGGTCGGGCGCGAGTCGCTGCTCGAAACCGGCTTCCCGGGCTGGCATGTGGCCTGCGCGCCGTGGCTGCGCGAGCGCGGCGTCTCGGTGATCGGCGCGGACACGGCGACCGATGTCAATCCCTCGGGCTACCAGCAGTTGGGCATCCCGCTGCACGCTGTGGGGATCGCCGCGATGGGTCTGTGGCTGATCGACAACATGCAGCTGGAGGACCTTGCGGCGGCCTGCAACCGTTACGGGCGGCACGAGTTCCAGTTTCTGCTCAGCCCGCTGCGGATCATCGGCGGCACCGGCAGCCCCGCGAATCCGCTGGCGGTGTTCTAAGCCGGGCCGGGCGCGGCGATCAGGCGTTCGGGGTGAGGTGGACCTTGACCGACAGGCTGCTCTTGTCGAGCGCGGTGTCGAACGCTTCGTTCACATCGTCCAGCCCGAAGCGGTGGGTGATCAGTGAGCGCGCCTCGTCGCGGCAGCCGGTCAGCATGTCGAGCGCCTTGCGGTAGTCGGGCACGCGCCCGCCGGGCGCCGCGTAGGTGACTGCGCCGACCATCGTGATTTCGCGTCCGAGCAGGGTGAGCGGGTTGAGTCCGGCGTCCTCGATGGCGAAGACGCCGAGGATCACGACCCGGCCGAGCCGGCGCACGGCGTTGACGGAGGTGCGGATGGTGTCGGCGTGGCCGCCGACGCATTCGGCCACGACATCGATGGCGTCGTCCGTGGCGAGCTCGGCGAGGCGCTGCTTGCCCGCTTCGTCGTCGCCGATGATCTCGACCGCGCCGAGCTGCCGCGCCGCCTCCTGCTGATGCGGGTAGCGGGCGAGCATGATCACCTGCGCGCCGTAGGCCTGGGCGGCGAGCTGGGCGGTGAGGCCGATGCTGCCGCCGCCGATCACGAGCACGGTCTCTCCGTCGCCCAGACTGATCTCCTCATAGCCGTGCACCGAGCAGGCCAGCGGCTCGGCGATTGCGGTGAGCTCGCCGTCGATGCCGGGCGGGGCGGCGAAAACAGCCTCGCTCGGGGCGAGCACCTGCTGCGCCATGCCGCCGTCGACGGCGATGCCGATCAGCCCGCCGGCGACCTGGCATTGGTTGTAGCGGCCGGCGGAGCAGTGCCCGCAGGTTCCGCAGCGGAGCAGCGGTTCGACTCCGACCACATCGCCCTCGCTGAAGCCGGAGACACCCGAGCCGACTGCGGCCACGATGCCGCCGATCTCGTGCCCCGGCGTGCGCGAGGCCTGGGGCGGGAAGTCGCCTCGATACCAGTGGAGATCGGAGCCGCAGATGCCGGCGTTGACGACCTGCACCAGCACTTCACCCTCGCCGGGCGCGCGATCGGCCTCGTCCAGCACGCTCAGCGTTTGGTCTGCATTCCAGGCTGCTCGGCGCATCGCTCGCGCCCCCTTCCACCGTGCCCGCGCGCTGTTCGCGCGGCGCAAGGCTAGCACCTCAGCAGGGCTGCCGACCGCCTGTAGGCTGGCGGCATGCTCGCCGCCTCGCGTCCGATCATGCTCGCCCTGCCGCTGATCGCGCTGCTGGCGATCATCGTCCTGTTCTTCGGCATCCGCGACGATCCGGACGCGCAGAAGATCGCGGCGCGCATGAGCGATACGCACACCGTCCGTCTGATCGGCGGTGAGCGCCCCGCCGCGCTCGCCCTCCCGCGCGTATTCGACCCGCAGCGATCGTATCTGTTGATCCTCGGCTTGCACGGCTACGACAGCAACGCCTGGGAATACGATCAATACCTTCGACTCTCTCCGGCCGTCAATACCGATGATATCGCCCTGCTCTTGCCGCAGGGACTCAAAGACTCCGAAGGCTCGCGTTTCTGGAATGGCGTACCCTGGCGCGGCGCTCCGCAACGTAGCGGTGTTGACGATGTTGCCTGGCTTCAGTCGCTGATCGTTGAAGCGGGCGAGATCGTCCAGATCGAACGGGTCGTCGCTGTCGGACACTCCAACGGCGGCTTCATGGCTTACCGCCTGGCCTGCGAGGGTGTTCCCAACCTCAGCGCGATCATCAGTCTGGCCGGCTCGTCATTCGCCGATCCGCAGCGCTGCGCCGAGGCTGCGCCGGTTTCGGTATTGCAGATTCACGGCGACGAAGATGATCTGGTGTTGTATGAAGGTGAAGCCGGCGAGGACGGCTATCCCGGCGCAGCAGCGCTCGCGCGCCGCTGGGCGGAGCGCGCGGGCTGCGATCTCGACGCGCCCGCCGAGCTGCCGCCGCTCGATCTCGACAGCGATATCGATGGGGCGGAGACCGCCGCGCGGCGCTGGTCGGAGGGCTGCGATGGCGATGTGGTGGTCGAACTCTGGAGTATCCACGGCGGCGGCCATGCGCCCGATTTCTCCGATGCGTTCGCCCCGCGGATTCTGGCCTGGCTCGACGCGGCGAACTGAGCGGAGAGCGTAGCGGCGGCCGCCTGTAGGCTCGCGCCATGCGCATCCTCAGCTCACTGCCTGCTTTGCTCCTCGCCGTCGCCTTGATTTTTGCCGCCTGCGGCGGCGACGAAGCGCAGCAGCAGGGCGAACCACCAGCGCCGACCGCCCGGCAGCAGCAGGTTGAGCAGCAGGAGGTCGAACCGCAGGAGTCCGAGCAGCAGCCGCGAGAGGCGAAACAGGACACCGCCCAAGCGGAGGAACAAGAAGCGGCGCAGGCTGAGGTCGAGAAGACGCAGACGCAGAAGGATGGGAAAGACGATCAGCCCGCGGCGGTTGAGCGCGTCAAGGGACTGACGATCGGCGGGGAACGCCCGGCCAAGCTGCTGCTGCCGCTGGAGTACGACAAGAGCGAGCCGCTGCCGTTGGCGCTGTTGCTGCACGGCTTCGGCGGCGACGCGGCCTCAATCGACGCCTACATCGGCGCATCGCTGCTGGTCGCCGACGGCGGTTTCGGGCTGATTCTGCCCGACGGCACGCCCGACGCCGACGGCAACCGCTTCTGGAACGCCACCGACGAGTGCTGCGATTTCTACGACACGGGCGTGGACGATGTGGGCTACCTGAGAGGGCTGGTTGAGGAGGCGTGGAGCTACACGGGCGTCGGTCCGGTTGCGGCGATTGGCGTCTCGAACGGCGGCTTCATGTCCTACCGGCTGGCCTGTGAAAGCCTGCCGGGGCTGTTCGCGGTCGTCAGCATTATGGGGTCATCGCACGCCGATCCTGCCGATTGCGCCAACCCGACCCCTGTCTCGGTGCTGCAAATTCACGGGACCGACGACCAGGTGGTGTTCTACGAGGGCGGGCTGACCGGTGAGCTTGCCGTCGCCGTGGATCCGCCCGGGGCGGTCGAGCTGGTGCTGCGCTGGGCGGAGCGCGCGGGCTGCGAGCTTGACGCGGTCGAGGAACACGAAGCGATCGAAATCGAGTTCAGCGAGAGCGGCAACGAAACATCGGTCAACCGCATCCGCGACGGCTGCACGGACGGGATCACGATCGAGCTGTGGACGATGGACGGCGTGGGGCACTATCCGTGGTTCCTGCCGCAGCAGATTTCGCTGCATCTGTTCACCTGGCTGGGCTCCGAGGCGCGGGTTGGCGCGCTGCAGGAGGAGTCATCGGCGGTGGCGGACCCCGGGTCATCGAGCGAAGCAGCGACCCGGATCACGATCGGTGGCGAGCGCCCCGCCACGCTGTTGCTGCCCACCCGACCGAGCGCGCAACCGCTGCCGCTGGTGATGCTGCTGCACGGGTTTGGGATGACGGCGGATTTGGTTGATGGATACTTCGGCATCTCGTCCCTGGCCGATGACGGGCTGATCGGACTGATTCTGCCCGACGGCACGCCGAATCCCGACGGCGATCGGTTCTGGAACGCCACGCCCGAGTGCTGCAAATTCGCCGGACAAGATGTGGATGATGTGGGGTATCTCAGCGGGCTCATCGAGGAGGCGCGCGACTACGCCGAGTTCGACCGCCTCTATCTGATCGGCTACTCGAACGGCGGTTTCATGTCCTACCGCCTCGCCTGCGAGAGCCTGCCGGGTCTGACCGCGCTGGTGAGCGTGGCGGGCTCGTCGTACGTCGACTCTGACCATTGCGACTCGCCCACGCCGGTGTCGGTGCTGCAAATTCACGGCACCGCGGACTACCTCGTGCGCTACGAAAACGGCGCTACGCCCGGCGCGGTGGAGCTGACGCGCCGCTGGGCGGAGCGGGCCGGCTGCGACCTTGAGGCGGTTGAGGAGCTCGAAACGATTGAACTCGACTTCAGCAGCGCCGGCCCGGATACGACCGTGCGGCGGTTCCGCGAGGGCTGCGCCGAGGGGATCACGATCGAGCTCTGGGCAATGCAGGACATCGGACACGGCCCCGCCTTCTCGCCGCAGGTCTTCGCGGGGCGCGTGATCGGCTGGCTGATCGGCGAGTCGCGGGTTACCGCCGGATCATGACCGACGAACCCGGCGCGCAGCAGCTGCTGGCGATGCTCGGAATCGAGCGCCACGATCGGCCGGCGGTCGCCGTTTCGCACCGCATCGGCGCGGCGCGCGCCGCGGAGCTGGCCGGGCAGATCAGCGTCCGTCTCGACCAGGCCGCGGTTCCGCCGCAACGCCGCATCTGGATTGTGGGCGGCTCGGACGATCCCGCTGCCGACGCCGCGATCGCCGAGGTGCTGGGCGCGCTCTCCGACTCGATCGGCGCGGCGCGGCTCGAGCTGCATGACCCGCGCGATCCCGACCGCCTGATCTTCCGCCGCCGCCCGCCTAACCAAAAGCGCGGCGGCATCTATCTCAACGCGAGCTGGATGCAGGCAAGCATCCGCATCGCCTGCGGCCCGCCGTCCGATCTCGCCGCCGGCCTCAGCGCCTGGTTCAACGGTCGCGCAATGCTGGACCCCGAACACGACCTGGATGCCACGCTCATTCTTTGAACGGGGGCACAAAGGCGGCGAAACGCCGCCTAGCCTCGCGGGAGTCCCAGCCCTCGCGTGGCGATGATGTTGCGCTGGATTTCGCTCGTGCCGCCCTCGATCGTGTTGGCGATGCTGCGCATGAAGCCGTACTGGTAGCGGCCGCGGCGCGGCGCGTAGGGGTCGCCCCCGCCCAGCTGGCCGTAGAGGCCCAACACCTTCATCGCCGTCGCCTGGATGCGCTGGTTCAGCTCCATCGCGTAGAGTTTGGCCATCGACGCTTCGTGGTTGGGGATCATCCCCTGGCTCTGCATGCTGACGATGCGGTAGGAGATCATCATCGCTGTCTGCGCTTCGATGTAGCGGTCTGCGAGCGCGTTGCGCGTCTCCTCGTTCTCGCCGAGCGAGGACATGCCGCTGCCCTGGTGCTCCTTGGCGACATCGATGATCGCGTCCACGCTCTGACGCATGCCGACCGCCGAGCCGATGCTGCTGCGCTCGAAATCGAGCGTGGTGACCGCGCCGTACCAGCCGCGGTTGACCTCGCCGAGAATGTGGCGGCTGGGAATGCGGACATCCTCGAAGAAGACCTCGTTGAACTCGTGGGTGTTGGTCATGTTGACTAGTGGGCGCACCTCCACGCCGGGCGAGTGCATGTCGAGCATGAAGTAGGTGATGCCCTTGTGCTTGGGCGCGTCGGGGTCGGTGCGGGCGAGCAGGATCATCCAGTCCGCGCGGTGCGCGCCGGAGGTCCAGATTTTCTGCCCGTTGACCACCCAGTCGTCGCCGTCCTTGACCGCGCGGGTCTGGAGCGAGGCGAGGTCGGAGCCGCTGCCCGGCTCGGAGTAGCCCTGGCACCAGATCGCCTCGCCGCTGAGGATCGGCGGCAGGTGCTCGGCCTGCTGCTCCTCGGTGCCGATCGTGATCAGCGTGGGGCCGGCCATGCCGATCGCGATGCCGCCGGGACGCGGGGCGCGGGCTTCGGCCATCTCCTCGTTGAAGATGAACTGCTGCATCACGCTCAGGCCGGCGCCGCCGTACTGCTCGGGCCAGGCGGGCGCGATCCAGCCGCGCTCGGCGAGCTCGCCCTCCCAGGCGCG
This sequence comes from uncultured Dehalococcoidia bacterium, assembly GCA_958295515.1. GTDB lineage: Bacteria > Chloroflexota > Dehalococcoidia > Bin125 > Bin125 > CATQGW01. Next base: position 872,137 of record CATQGW010000001.1, read on the forward strand.
CATCGCGGGCGTGCGCTCGAAGGGCGCGGCGCGGCGCGCCTCCTCGCGGATTTGGCTGCGCCGCGGCTCGTATTCGCCGCCGATGAACTCGCGCACGGTGGTGCGGAACGCCGCCTCGGTGCCGGTGTCTCTGAAGTCGACCATGTCCTCCGCCTTCCCGCCTCGAGCAGCCGAATGACCGCAGTTTACCGCATCGGTACCATGCACTTCGCAGCGGCAATGCGAAGGAGCGGGATTGCATGGTTCGGCGATCACTGGTCGAGGATGACGCGCGCCGTCTGCTGGGCGGCGCGCCGGTGCTGATCGTGACGACGCAATGGCGGGCCGTGGCCAACGCCGCGCCGATCGCCTGGGCGATGCCGGTCAGCGTCAATCCCCCGCTGCTGGCGATCGCGGTGCATCCCTCGCGCCGCAGCCACGACATGATCAAGTACGGCGAGGAGTTTGTGGTCAACATCCCCTCGCGGGTGCTGCTCAATCACACTCAGTGGCTGGGGATGGTGAGCAACTCGGCGGGAGACAAGCTGGAGGCGTCGCGCATTCCCTCGTTCCGCGCGCGGCAGGTCGACGCGCCGCTGCTCGAGGGCTGCGTGGGCTGGATCGAATGCACGCTGCACGACTGGTACACGATGGGCGACCACACGCTGTTCATCGGCAAGGTCGTCTCCGCGCAGGCGGACACCGACGCCTTCGATTTCAACACCGGGATGTGGACGCTGGACGACGACGAGTACAAGCCGCTGATGTATCTGGGCGGTCGCAGCTACAGCGTGCTGGACGAGGCGTTCGACGCGACGGTGGAGCAGCGCAGCGTGGAGCAGATGCAGGAGGAGGGGCTGGGTCAGGAGCTGGAGGAGGCGGAGGCGGAGCGGCGGATTAAGCGCGAGGAGGAGGCCGAGCGGCGCGAACAGGAAGAGCAGCGCGGCGAATACGAACCCGACACTTCGAGCCTGCCGCGTGAACTGCCCGACGCATAAGCTTCGGCTTGGGCAAGGAACAAGAGGAGCGCATGATGACTCGTGTCGCAGTGGCGTTGTTGGCGGTGGTGGCCGGCGTGGCGCTCGCCGTGTTGGCGCTGGGCGGCGGTTCCGCGCGCGCGGACGGCGGTGATGACGTACGGATCATTGCGCGGGTGGCGTCCGATCAGCGGATCGAGTTCGGCGCGCAGGTGAATGGTGCGTCGGTGCTGCCGGAGCGGCGCTTTGTGCGCGCGTCGATCGCGCACAGCCGCTGGCTGCGCAGCACGCCGATCGAGCTGGGCGGCGGGCGCAGCGGACGGATTGTGGCGCGTCGGCTGGCCGACGGGCGCTTCGAGGTCGGTCTGCGGGTGACGGGCATCGACGAGCTGCTGCTGCCGCGGCAGCGTCACGTGCCGGTGGGCTTCGCGGGGCGCGGCTGGCAGCGCAGCAGCGCGGTCGAGATTGGCGCTGACGCCTTCGTCGTGCGGCGCGGCTACGAGCGGCTCAGCGCGGGCTACGACCACACCTGCGCGGTGCTGCCCGGCGGCGCGCTCGAGTGCTGGGGCTCGAACGAATTCGGTCAGCGCGACGCGCCCAGCGGCACATTCCGGTCGGTCAGCTCGGGGCGGCTGCACACCTGCGGGCTGCGCGACTCGGGCGAGATCGCCTGCTGGGGCGCAAACGACGACGGGCGCACCGACGCGCCGTCCGGGCGCTTCCGCTCGATCAGCGTGGGCTACGACCACACCTGCGGCGTATCCGAGTCGGGCGCGCTGGCCTGCTGGGGCAAGAACGTCTACGGACAGACCGACGCGCCGTCGGGCTCGTTCAGGGCGGTCGACGCGGGGCATCGAGATACCTGCGCGATTGATGACAATGCCGCGCTGCGCTGCTGGGGCGACAACCGCTGGGGCGAGTCGGATCCGCCCAGCGGCCGCTTTGCGGTGGTCAGCGTGGGCAACTCGCACTCCTGCGCGCTCAGCGTCGACGGCATTCTCGATTGCTGGGGCTACACCGACGACCTGCACCCGGTCGAAGATTTGGACGGCGGCCGCTACGAGTTCCTCAGCGCGGGCGGCTGGCACACCTGCGCGATCAGCGCCGACAAGGAGCTCGATTGCGTCGGCTGGAACGGCTACGGACACGCCGACGCGCCGTCTTCGGGTCGGTACGCGCTGGTCAGCGGTTCCGAGGAGCACACCTGCGCGGTCACCGTCGAGGGCGCGGTGACCTGCTGGGGCCGCAACGGATTCGGACAGACGGACTCGCCAAGCGGGGCGTTCGCCGCCCTGGCGGCCGGCTACGACCACACCTGCGCGATCGACGCGGCGGGGGCGCTGTCCTGCTGGGGCGCGAACGGCGACTCGCAGACCGAAGCGCCGGCCGGCGCCTTCATCTCGGTCGCGCCGGGCGACTGGCACACCTGCGGGGTGCGCGACTCGGGCGAGCTGATCTGCTGGGGCTTCAACGGCTACGGGCAGATCGATGTGCCCAGCGGCAGCGATTACACGATGGTGGTGAGCGGCCGATCTTCCGCCTGCGCCCTGCGCGAATCCGGCGCGGTCGTCTGCTGGGGCCGCAACGATCACGGCCAGGCCGAACCGCCGCAGGGCGCGTTCAGCTCGATCAGCGCCTCCTCGCTGCACGTCTGCGGGGTCACCAGCGACGCAGAGGTTGTCTGCTGGGGCCGCAACATCGAAGGCCAGTCCGACGCGCCGTCGGGCCGCTTCACGGCGGTCGCGGCGGGCGATTTCCACAGCTGCGGCCTGCGCGAGACGGGCGAAGCCGTCTGTTGGGGGCAGGCCGAAGGCGGACGCACAGCCGCGCCGTCCGGCCGCTACACGGCGATCGGCGCGGGCCTGGCGCACACCTGCGCGCTGACCGAGGCCGGCGATCTGACCTGCTGGGGCAAAAACTTCTGGGGCCAGGCGAACCCGCCGGAGGGGAGCCACACAGCGGTGGTAGCCGGCAACTCGCACTCCTGCGCGCTGTGCGACGACGACGAGATCGAGTGCTGGGGCATCGAGGTCTACGGCCAAACCGATGTCCCCGAAGCGCTCCAGCAGGCAGGCGCAATCTCAACGGACTAACGCCGGTACCGGCAGTCATACCCGCGTGTCCTCCGCCATACGCGCGCTTGCCGCGGGTGTGACGGAGTGAACCCCTTACCCCCGCAGCGCGGGCGCGACTTCTTCCATGAGCAGCCGCATTGAGCGGAGCACTTGGTCGTGGGGAATCATCCCGCCTGGGTTGCACCAGGTGAGGAAGTGCCCCACGCCGTAGCGCTCGTGCAGGCCGGCGAGCGTGGCGGCGACTTCTTCGGCGCTGCCGATCGCGCCCGTCTCCTCGATCAGCTGCTCGTAGCTGAAGGAACTGTTGCGCTCCATCAGCGGCGGCAGGTTGTCGGGGTCGCCGCCGAGGGCGATGATGCTGCGCCGGCCGGTGGCGATGATGACGTCGATGTAGCTCATCAGGCTGGCGCGCGCCTCCTCGCGCGCCTGCTCGCCGCTCTCCGCGACATGCACCGGCAGCAGCAGTCCGGCGTCGGTCGCGGGCGGACGCGCACCCTCAGCCGCGCTGCGGGCGCGCCAGTATTCGGCGAAGCGGCGGTCGAGGTCCTCGCTGAAAGCGGTGATCGGCGAGGCGAAGACCCGCCAGCCCTCGGCGGCGGCGCGCTCGAACGACTCATCGCTGTTGGCCGCCAGCCGCAGCGGCGGATGCGGGCGTTGGAGCGGCTTGGGCACGACCTGCACATCCGCGTAGTCGAAGAACTGGCCGTGGAAGTTGACCGGCTTGTCGGACCAGGCTTGCAGCATCACCTCCAGCGCCTCGTCGAAACGCGCTGCGCGTTTGCGGATCGGCACGCCAAAACCGTTGAAGTGCTCGGCGATCGAGCCGCGCCCGACGCCGTATTCGAGCCGCCCGCCGGAGATGATGTCCAGCGTGGCGGCGTCCTCGGCCGCGCGGATCGGCTCCACCAGCGGGATCAGCGCGACGCCGGTGCCGAGTCGGATGCGGGTCGTCTGCGCCGCCGCCGCCGCCATCGCCACGATCGGCGAGGGCAGCACCGAGAACTCGCGCACAAAGTGCATCTCCGCCAGCCAGGCGAGATCGAAGCCAAGCCGGTCCCCCTCGACGATCTGTGCAATCGTGTCGCGGTACCGCGCGGCCACATCCTGCCCATCCGCCTGCGGCAGCTGAAAGAACAGCCCAAACTCGAGGGACCCGGCTTCGCTCATGCCCAACTCCCCACGCTTGCCGACCGCCCCCGCGGAGCAGGCCCGCCAAGGCAGGCTAGCCGACGCCCGATCCGAAGCGCAGGGGTAGGATGCGCTCAGAGCGTCGCGGACGGCACCGGAGGGATTCGACGCCGATGGCCATCGACTACCGCGCGATCAGCGACGAGAACTGGAGGAACTACGGAACGCGGATCGACCGCTACGGCCCGACGCTGCTCGCAAATCTCTACGCCGAGAGCACTCATTTCATCTTTGAGCTGCTGCAAAACACCGAAGACGCGCTGCGACGCCGAGGGCCGGATGGGCCTCGATCCGTGACATTCGAGCTCAGCGAGCGAGCGCTGACGATTCGACACTTCGGCGAGCCGTTCAACGAAGACGACATCCGAAGCATCTGCGGCATCGCGGAAAGCACCAAGCAGCTCACGGACATCGGCCGTTTCGGGATCGGCTTCAAGTCGGTCTATGCATGGACCGACCGGCCGGAAATCCACTCAGGCGGCGAGGACTTCGCGATTAAGAACTACGTGCATCCGCAATCCGCGGATCGCATCGAGCGGACAGCGGACGAAACGGTGATCGTGCTCCCGTTCAAAGATGGCTTGGCTGGCGCCCGAGACGAGATCGTCGAGGCGTTGGAGCGCGGCGCCGGCGACGCACTTCGATTCCTACGGGAGATCGACGAGATCAAATGGCAAGTGGACGGCGAACCGGCAGGGCACTATCTAAGAGAGTGCCAAGTGCTTGATGAGCTTGTCGCGCGAGTCACGATCATCGGCGAACAGCGCGCCGCCGCACCTGACGATCAGTGGTTGGTGTTCTCGAAACCCGTTGAGCGCGCCGGAGAGCAGGTGGGGCATGTCGAGATCGCCTTCGCGCATGTACCTGAGACCGCCGACAAACCCGCGCGCATCACCCCCGTGCACCACTCCCCGCTTAGCGCCTACTTCCCTACCACACTGGAAACCCACTTGGGGTTCCTCGTGCATGGGCCCTATCGTACGACGCCCGCCAGGGACAACGTGCCGATAGATGACGAATGGAACATCAACCTCGTGGCGCAGACGGCAAATTTGCTCAACCGGACGCTTCCATGGCTTCGCGACCACGGTTATCTCACGCCGGCTGGGCTTGAGTGCATGCCGATCGATGAGGATAAGTTCGATGAGTCGAACATGTTCTCACCATTGTTTCAGGTTACCAAGGATGCTCTTGCATCAGAACCGTTGCTACCTGCGTACTCGTCGCCCCACATCTCCGCGCGGCATGGCGTGCTCGGTGGGACTGACGCGTTGCGCAAGCTATTTACGCCCGAGCAAGTCACCGAGCTGTTGGGGTCGAGGGAAGAACTTGCGTGGCTGAGCCCGCAGATCACGCGAGCTCGTACTCCCGCCCTGCACAATTATCTTCGCACCACTCTTAACATGCTTGAGGCGGAGGACACCGCGGCGATTATACAGAAACTGAAACGGTCGTTTCTGGAACAACAGACAGACGAATGGATACGTGCGCTGTACACGACCCTCAAAGACCAAGCGAGGATGCAGAAGCAGCCATGGTTCGCCGCACTTCCGATTGTTCGCTTGGAGGATGGAACTCATATTGAAGTGGGTACAGAGACAACACCTACGGCGTATCTGCCTACATCGGCGGAGACGAGCTATCCTGCTGTACGGCGAACAGTTTGCGACACCGCCGACGCACGCGAGTTCTTGGAGATGGTCGGCCTCCATGAGCCTGACCTGATCGACGACATAATTGACAATGTATTGCCTGAGTATACAGCAGGCGCAATAGCTGTCGACGACGAAGAACGATACGCGGACGATATTCGGCGACTTGCGAACGCTTATCAGATAGGCTCGGCGAGTCGGCGGCAAGTCTTGGTGCGGGCACTGCGGCGTACGCAGTTCGTGCGCGCTGTCGACGCAGGGAGCGGTGAGCGCACTTACAGTAGACCAACTGCAGTTTATGCACCCACCGACGAGTTGCGGAGGCTGTTCGACGGCGTGCTTGGCGTGTCATTTCTCGATCAGATGATGCGATGTTTTGAGGAGACAGATGTTAAGGCTATACTTGATGCTTGCGACGTAGATGGCACCTTGCGAGCAAGGAAAGTCGTCTACAATCGTGGTGTGTCGTACGATAAGTGGAGGAAGTTGCAAACCGCCGTGCAGTTGCCGCGCTCGACTCGAGAGCGCCATGCTGAAGACTGGACACTCCAAGGACTCTCGGCGTTCCTTCAGGCACTTCCGAATCTCAGCGAAGAGCGTCGAAGCGAAGCGACTTCGACGCTATGGCAGTGCCTCGGCGATTTCGCCGCACGCGGCAACAATGCGTCGTTCGACGGAGTGTATCACTACTTCTACCGTACTGAACAGGTGAAGCGGTTTCCGGCAAGGTTCATCAGAATGCTAAATGCGGAACGGTGGGTGCCGACTGAAGACGGGCGACTGGTGAAACCTGAAGACGTTGCGTTCGAATCGCTCGGATGGCCACGCAATCAGTTCTTGGAAGGACGGATTCGGTTTAAGACCATAGTTACGTCACCGATCGTCACACTGGCTGAACAAGCTGATGTTGACGCCGGAGCGGTCGCGCTGATCAAAGAACACGGGCTTACGAAGAGCGATCTGGAGGAGATGCTAGAACAGAAGCGAGCCAGTGTTCGAGAGCCTTACGCGGGGCTGACAAGTCAGGCGTCGTCACCTGCCGGCGGAGTGAGCAGGACGTTCCGGTCCTACGTCGCTGTTGAGCGCAGCAGTGAGCTCACTAGTGGGAGTGTCGATCAGGAAGCACGGATGGGACTTGAGGAACGTGCGATCCTGCACATTCTTCAATGTGAGCCGGGTTGGCGCCGGACGAAGACGGGAAACCCTGGCTTTGATCTTGATCAGGCCGATGATCATGGGAACGTGGTCAAGTGGTGTGAGGTCAAGTCGCTTAGCGGCTCTTGGGAGGCGCATCCCGTTGGCATGTCGCACACGCAGTTCGAGTTCGCGCAGGAGAAGGGCGACGCCTTCTGGCTCTATGTGGTCGAATACGCCGACGATCCGGAGCGCATCCGGATTCTGCGCATCCAGGACCCGGCAGAACGGGCTGAGACATTCACGTTTGATGCGGGTTGGGCGGGTGTCGCGGAGACGGGGAGCGGTGGCGGCTAGCCGTCGCCGTTCCGTCTATAATCGCGGGCAGCGATGCGGGATGGAGGGCGCGATGACTTACACACTGCAGGACTTTGCGAAAGAGGCGCAGCGGATTGTGGATCGGGGGGACAGCGCGGAGCGCGCGATCGCCGCGATCGCGGGACCGCTGGAGCGGATCATCTCCCGCCCCGACTGCCTGACCGACCTGCCCGACCGCGACGATCCGGACCCCGATGAGGGGTTCATGATCCACCGCAGCGACAATCTGACGATCAATGCGGTGGTCTGGGCGCCGGAGAGCGGCGCGCCGGTCCACAATCACAACGGCTGGGCGATGGAGGGCGTGATCTCCGGGATCGAGCTGAACCGCAACTTCGACCGCACCGACGACGGCTCGCGGCCGTGGTTCGCCACGCTTGAGGAGCGCGCGCCGACGCGGGTTGAGGCGGGCGAGACGACCTTCCTGCCGGAGCCGCCCTCGGACATCCACGCGGTGGAGATTCGGCACGGCAAGACCGTGGCGATTCACGTCTACGGGCTGGACCTCTTCCGGCAGTGGCGTTACCGCTTCGACCTCGACACCGGCAAGGTCGAGCCGTTCGGCATGCGCACCCGTCCGCGGGCGTAGAAAGGGCGAATCATGGGCAAGCTCGACGGCCAGGTGGCGCTGATTTCCGGCGGCTCGCGCGGACAGGGCGAGGTGCAGGGACGGCTGTTCGCGCAGGAAGGCGCATCGGTCGTGCTGGCCGATGTGCTCGACGCCGAGGGCGAGCTGGTCGCGGCCAGCATCAACGACACCGGCGGCGACGCCGTCTACCACCACCTCGATGTGACCGAGCAGAGCCAGTGGGCGTCGGTCGTCGACGCCGTGGTGGAGCAGTACGGGCGGCTCGACATCCTGATCAACAACGCCGGCATCGCACGGCTCAAGCTGATCGAGGATTCCTCGCTGCAGGAGTATCTGGAGGTCATTCAGATCAACCAGGTCGGGGTCTGGCTGGGGATGCAGGCCGCGATTCCGGCGATGAAGGCGGCCGGCGGCGGCTGCATCATCAACACCTCCTCGACGGCGGGGCTGGAGGGTTACCCCGGGCTCGGCGCTTACGTCTCCTCGAAGTTCGCCGTGCGCGGGATGACCAAGGTCGCCGCCCAGGAGCTCGGACGCTTCAACATCCGCGTCAACTCGGTCCACCCCGGGCCGATCGACACTCCGATGATCCGCGATCCGCAGATCGCCAGCCGCGCCGCCGATGACACCAGCTTCAACGGTCCGATCCCGCGGGTGGGGCGGCCTGAGGAGGTTGCGGCGATGATGCTCTTTATCGCCGCCGACGCGACCTACAGCACGGGCTCGGAATTTGTGATCGACGGCGGCCTGACGGCCGGCTCCGCCCTCACCCGCCAAGCCGATTAATCAACCGCGGACCGCGGCGAGACGAAGGAGCGACTGAGATGGGCAAGCTCGACGGACAGGTAGCGTTGATTTCCGGCGCGGCGCGCGGGCAAGGCGAAGCGGAGGCTCGCCTCTTCGCCCGCGAGGGCGCAGCGGTCGTGCTCGGCGATGTGCTGGAGGAAGACGGGCAGCGCGTGGCGGAGAGCATCATCGACGCCGGCGGGCAGGCCATGTTCCGCAAGCTCGATGTGAGCGATCAGTCGAACTGGGCCGAACTGGTCGAGCAGACAGTGGGACAGTTCGGACGGCTCGACATCCTGGTCAATAACGCCGGCATTCTGCGCGCCGCGCTGATCGAGGACTCTTCGCTGCAGGAGTATCTCGAGGTGATCAAGATCAATCAGGTCGGCGTCTGGCTGGGGATGCGCGCCGCGATCAAGCCGATGCGCGAGGCCGGGGGCGGCTGCATCATCAACACCTCATCCACCGCGGGGCTCGAAGGCTATCCGGGGCTCAGCGCCTACGTTTCCTCCAAGTTCGCCGTGCGCGGGATGACCAAAGTCGCCGCCGTGGAACTGGGGCGATACAACATTCGGGTTAACTCGGTGCATCCCGGTCCGATTGACACGCCGATGATCCGCGATCCGCGCGTCGCTCCCGGCGATGGCGGCGAAATCCGGCTCAGCAGCCCGATTCCGCGCCTCGGTCGAGCTGACGAGGTAGCGAAGATGATGCTCTTCATCGCCGCCGACGCTACCTACAGCACCGGCGCGGAGTTCGTGATCGACGGCGGGCAAACATCGGGAACGGCGATCCCCGTATCGGACTGAGCGGGATCGCCAGCTCGCCGCGGCCTCCGTACTGCTCGCGGCGAGATACCCGCGGCAAGCGCGGGTATGACGGGGGCGGCGCAGGCCGGGACGGAGCCGATGTGTTTGCTAGCCGAGGGGCTTGGCGAAGGAGATTTCGTGGTTGTCGGGGTCGGTGATGTGGAAGTAGCGCTCGCCCCAGGGAGCGTCGCGGGGGGTGAACTGCGGCTCCAGGCCGGCGGCTACTGCGGCGGCGTGGAACTCGTCGACGTCTTCAACGTAAAAGATGGCGCGGCCCCAGAAGCCGGCGCTAGGTTCGGCGGCGATCAGGTTCAGGTAGCTCTCGCCGGCGCGGTAGGAGGTGAAGCCGGCGGCGGGGCCGCCGTAGAGGCGCTCGAAGCCGAGCGCTTCGTAGAAGGCGACGCTGCGCGCCATGTCGCCCACGGCCAGGGTGACGGCGCTGAGCGACGTAACGCGGCTCATGTGAGATCGGTGAAGGGGTTGTGGGCGACCTCCCAGAGGTAGCCGTCGGGGTCGCTGAAATAGCCGGAGTAGCCGCCCCAGAAGGTGGGCTCGGCGGGCTTCACAATTGCTGCGCCGGCCTGCTCCGCCTCGGCCAGGGTTGCGTCGACTTCAGCGGGAGAACCGACGTTGCGCGCCAGCGTGATCGTCTGGGTTCCGCCGGCGCTCCACTCGACCTCGGCCTCGTCGCGCAGTTTTTCCAGCGGGTAGAGCGACAACCATGTCCCCTCCAGCTCGAAGAAGACGATGCTTGCGCCGTCTTCGTAGTCGTGCGTGGGCAGGCCGAGTCCGTCGCGGTAGAAGCGGAGCGAGGTTTCGAGGTCGGCGACGCCGAGCGTGATGATGCTGACTTTGGGTTTCATCTTGGCTTCATGCGGGCTTCACAGCGGGCGTTGCGGGGGACGGCAAACGGGGCGGAGCTGGTGCTCCGCCCCGTTTGGCTTGGGCTCGAACGGGTGGTTCGGGCTAGAAGGTGAGCGCGGCGGGCTCGGCCTGGCCGCCCGGCAGGCCCTGCGGCCACCAGTGGTCTTCCCAGCCTTCGTCGTCCCAGATGTGCTTGAGGTTGGGCAGCACTTCGCGGGCCGTGAGCTGGATGTTGGGGATCGCCAGTTCCTTGGGGATCGAGCCGAACTGGTTGAGGATCATCAGGTGCCCCACATGGAGGGTCTTGATCACCTCTTCGAGCTGCTCGGTGACCTGGCTCGGCGTGCCGGCGACGATGTTGCCTTCGCGGATCAGGTCGTTCCAGGTGATTTCGCTGTTGGCCTTGGAGGCCAGCATCTTCTCCTGGGTCTTCTCGCCCTTGAACTTGTCGGTGTCGCCGAAGACGGGCTTGAGGCCCTGGCTGCGGGTGAAGCCCTGCTCGATGGTGCGCACCGTGCGGTAGCCGGGCGGGTCGGCGTAGCGCGGGTCGATGTGGAGCATCTTGTTGTAGAAGTACTCCGCGTGCGGGCCGAACTTGTCGGCCACTTCCTGCTCGCTCTCGCCGGTGGCGACGAGCTGGAGGAAGCCGGCCTGGTAGGGGTTGAGCGGCTTCTCGCGCTGCTGCATGACCCGCCAGAAACCGTCCACGTTCTTCTGCCCGGCCTTGTAGCCGCCGTAGGAGAGGTAGCAGTAGACGTAGTTGTTCTCTGCGCACCACTCCCAGGTCTCGACGGAGCCGCCGCCGGGGATCCAGACGGGCGGGTGGGGCTGCTGGATCGGGCGCGGCCAGATGTTGACGTAGCGCAGCTGGTTGTAGCGCCCGTTGTAGGAGAACATCTCGGGGCGCGTCCAGGCCTGGGTGATGACGTCGGCGGCCTCGTAGTACTTGTCGCGCAGGTGCGAGGGGTTGGCGCCGTAGCAGAAGCAGTCGTCCATCGGCGTGCCGACGGGGAAGCCGGCGACGAGCCGCCCGCCGGAGATGCAGTCGAGCATCGCAAACTCTTCGGCGACGCGGGTGGGCGGGTTGTAGAGCGCGATCGAGTTGCCCAGCACGACGATCGCCACATCCTTGGTGCGGCGGCAGAGGTTGGCCGCCATCAGGTTGGGCGAGGGCATCAGGCCGTAGGCGTTCTGGTGGTGCTCGTTGATGCAGATGCCGTCGTAGCCGGCCTCGGCGGCGGCTTCGAGCTCGTCGAGGCCGTCGTTGTACATCACGTGCGCCTTGGCCGGGTCGAAGAGGTCCGAGGGGACATTGACCCAGACCGAGTTGTGCTTCTCGGCGAAGTCGGGGGGCAGGTCCCGATAGGGCATCAGGTGGAAGAATTCGAACTTCACAGGTAGGTCCTCCGCTCGTGGTGAGGGTTGGCGGCCGCGCACAGGGCGGCGCGGTATTGGGCGCAAGCTATCGGGTTGCGGTGCGGGCTGTCAATTGGGCATGGGGAAGCGTGCTCCGCCGCCCTTAGGCGGGGTAGTCGGGATGCCCCGTGTCCAGCCAGCTGTCGTCGTAGCGGTGCGAGGCGTGGGCGAACTGGTAGACATCCGGCGAGTTGTTGACGTAGGGCCACTCGACCTGCGGGGAGATCGCGTTCATCACCGAGGGCTGCCCGGTCATCCCCTCGACGCCGTGGTCGGGGTGGACGCCGAGGAAGATCCTGAGCAGCTCGCTGGCGGTCTCCATCCGCTTCTCGATGTCGAGCTCGCTCTTCATGCCGAGGATCATCTCCTCGGCGGGCGGGTAGTTGTACTGCGAGAAGTTGGAGCTGCCGCCGGCCACATGGGTGATGTTCCACTCGCCGGTCGGGTCCAGGTCCTGGGGCGGGTTGGTCCAGGCCGGCGTCTGCCCGGGGTGCGTGCCCTCCAGCAGGCGCTGGAGGATCACCGTGTAGGGCTGGATGTCCATCGAGAGTTCGACATCGAGCGCCTGCTCGTACATCGCTTTGACGGTCTCCGTGATGCCCGGGTAGGTCTGCTCCCAGACATCCGGGGTGATCCAGTAGAAGGTGCGGCTGCCCGGTTCGACGCCGGCGGCGCTCATCAGATCGCGCGCCATCTTGATGTCTGCATCCCGATCGGGGCGGTAGCCCGGCCAGGTGGCGAGCTCATCGGGCGGCACGGTCCAAGCCTGGTTGAACCAGGGCGCCTGGGCGATCGCCGAAATCTTGGCCGAGCCGAGATAGACGGAGTCGATCAGCTGATAGCGGTCGGTGGCGACATGGAAGGCGTAGGCAAGCCGGCGATCGGCCCACGGGTTGCCGAGGCCGTCCTCACCCTCCCACTCGGCGTTGAAGTTGTAGCGGATCTGGATCGTGAAGCCGAACGGCACGTCGAACGACTGATGATTGGGGAAGTCGGCGAGGATGCCCTCGACCTGCAGGCTGGAGAGCGGGAAGCCGCCGATGTCGATGCCCTTGCCGCGGTAGGCGGCGTCGACCGTGGTGGCGTCGAGCAGATTGGTGAACTCGATGCGGTCCAGATAGGGCAGCGGGCCGCCGTCGTCGCCCTGCTTCCAGTAGTCGGGGTTGGCGTTGAGGTTGATCCCGATGTCGGGGTCGTAGAGCTCGGGGATGTAGGCCCCGGTGCCGGAGGAGAGTTCGACGTTGGTCTGCTCGTCGCGCCAGCGGTTGCCGAACTCCTCGACTGCTTCGGGCGACGTGATCCAGGAGAACGGACCGAGATGGACGCCGAGATAGGTGGCGTCGGCCTCGGCCGTGGTGAACTTGATCGTCGCCTCGTCCACCACCTCGATCGAGTCGGTCTGCTGGTATTTGCTGGCCGAGAGGAACGATGTGTCCTGCACGCCGTCGGCGTCGACCGAGTCGATCTGGCGCTGGGCGTTGTAGCGGATGTCCTCGGCGGTGACCATCCGCCCGCCCTCGGTGGGGAACTGATTCCAGAAGCGCGCGCCCTGGTCAACGCTGAAGATGTAGGTCGTGTCGTCGGGGACTTCGGGCAGCGAGGCGATGTCGGGCTCCATGAGCCCGCGCTCCTTGTTGCGCCAGCGGATCAGGTAGTTCATGTAGAGGCCCATCCAGAACTGGGTGGGCCCGAAGACGCCGCGGTGCGGGTCGAAGTAGTCGTGAGTGGCGGCCGGAGTGGAGAAGCGCAGGGTGCCGCCGCGCACGATGTTGGAGGTCTGCGCGACGGTCTGGGTCTGCTGCTGCTGATCGTCGGCCGGCGCATCCTGCTGCTCGGCCTGCTGCGCCTGCTGCTCGGCAGCCGTCGCTTGCTGCTGTTGCTCCGTCGCCTGCTGCGCGGCGGGCTGATCCTGCTGCTGTCGGGTGGTCTGCTGCGCGGCCAGCTGATCGTCGTCATCGTCGTCGTCGCCGCAGCCGACGAGCGCGAGGCCGGCCGCGCCAACCCCGGCGCGGCCGGAGGCGCGCAGCAGCGAACGCCTGCTCATCCGTGAGGTGCGCATTCGCTGCCAGTAGTTGGGTCGCTCGCTCATGGTCGTCTCCCGCTCGCTCTGCGGTGCCTGTGATGCCGCAATCCTAGCGATTTGCGAGCGGGGGCGAGTGACGAATAGGAGAGGCGGGGATGACGGGTTCAGAGGGTGTGGAACGACAGCTCGGCGTCGCCGATTGCGCCGAAGCGTTCACGCAGGCGGCGGGCGCGGTAGCGGAAGATTTGGCGCAGGCGGGGGATCACCAGCCAGTGGGCGATGGGCGCGCTGAGCGGCTCCAGCGGCAGCGCCCAGTGGACGATGTCGGAGGCTTCGACGCCCCGATCCAGCTCGCGGAACAGATGCTGGTGATGCCAGAGCGCATAGGGGCCGAGCAGTTGGGCGTCGGTGAAGTATTCGGGCGCGCGGATGTGGGTGATCTCGGTCGCCCAGGGCACTTCGATGTTGAGCAGCGGGGTGAGACGGTAGGTGATCACCATCCCGGGATACGCCTCCGCTGCCGGCTCGCCAGTGAGTTGGCTGGTGCGTTGACCAGTGAGTCGGCTGGTCAGTCGGAAATGCATATCCGGCGGGGTGAGATCCGCGAGGTTGCGCGGGTCGGAGAAGAACGCCCAGGCCGTGTCCAGGTCGGTGGTCAGCGTCTGGCGGGCTTCGAGTCGGAAGGGCATGTGCTCAGGCTAGCTAGTTCACAGGCCTGCGATCAGCGCGCCGAGGGCGATCAGCGCGCCGACGATCAGGTGCAGCATCGCGGTTCGTTTGAGCACGGTAATCAGATCGGGGCCGGCGGTCCCGCCGAGCACGGCGCGGCAGAGCGGCAGGGCCAGCGGGGCGGCGGCCAGCGCCAGCGCGGTCCAGGCGGGCAAAACGCCCGTCGCGGCGAAGATCAGGATGGCAGTGAAGGCGGCGGCGATCAGCAGGACATATTGGGCGCGGGTGTTGCGGTCCCCCAGGATCACCGCGAGCGTGCGCTTGCCGGCGGCGCGGTCGGTCTCGATGTCGCGCAGGTTGTTGGCGACCAGGATCGCGGTGACCAGGCAACCGACCGGAATCGAGGCCGCACCCAGCGCCCAGGTCAGCTCTCCGCTCTGCACGTAGCCGCTGCCCATGACCGCGACCACGCCGAAGAAAGCGAAGCAGATCAGGTCGCCGAGGCCGTGGTAGCCGTAGGGCCAGGGACCGCCCGTGTACAGCACCGCGGCGACGCATGATGCCGCCCCCGCGACGAGAATCGGCCAGCCGGCGGCGATGGTCAGCGAGATGCCGATCGCGACCGCGCTGCCGAAGACGGTGATCGCGCCGGCCAGCATCTGGCGCTCCGAGAGCCAGCCCATGGCGACGGCGCGGGGCGGTCCGAGGCGGTCCGGGGTGTCCGCGCCGCGGCGGAAATCGGAGAGATCGTTGGCGAAGTTGACGCCGATCTGAATCAGGATCGCAGCCGCCAGCACCTGCAGAAAGAGGCCGACATCGAAGGGTCCGTCGATCGTCGCCACCGCGGTGCCCGCCAGCACGGGGGCGACGGCCGCGGGCAGCGTGGGGGGGCGCGCCGCGAGCAGCCAGACGCGCGCGGTGGAGGGTGCGGGGGGAGATGCGGGTTCAGCGCTCATCGACAGGCCTAGGGGAAGCGCTCGTACTTGCTGAAGTCCGGGCGGCGCTTTTCGAGGAATGCCTCCTTGCCCTCCTTCGCTTCCTCAGAGAGGTAGTAGAGCAGCGTCGAGTCGCCTGCGAACATCTGCATGCCGGCGAGGCCGTCGGTGTCGGCGACCAGCGCGCGCTTGATGAAGCGCAGCGCCGTGGGCGACATGCACAAAATCTCGCGGCAGTAGTTGACCGTCTCCTCTTCGAGTCGGTCGACGGGGAAGACGGCGTTGGCGAGCCCCATCTCGCGTGCTTCCTCGGCGTCGTACTGGCGGCACATGAACCAGATTTCGCCGGCCTTCTTGTGGCCGACGATTCGCGCCAGCAGCATCGTGCCGTAGCCCGCGTCGAACGAGCCGACCTTCGGCCCGGTCTGCCCGAAGCGCGCATTGTCGCCGGCGATGGTCATGTCGCAGACGGTCGCCAGCACGTTGCCGCCGCCGATCGCGTAGCCCGCCACCATCGCGATCACGGGCTTGGGAATCGCGCGGATCTGGCGGTGCAGGTCGAGCACGTTGAGCCGCGGCACGCCGTCGTCGCCGACATAACCCCCGTCGCCGCGAATACGCTGATCGCCGCCCGAGCAGAACGCTTCCTTGCCCTCGCCGGTGAGGATGATCACGCCGACCGACTGGTCTTCGTGGGCGGCGTGGAAGGCGTGCTGCAGCTCGAACAGGGTTTGCGGTCGGAAGGCGTTGCGCACCTCGGGGCGGGCGATCGTGATCTTGGCGATGCCTTCGGCGACGTCGTAACGGATATCGCCGTAGTCGCCGCGGCGCTCCCAGTCGGGGAGTCCCGTGCGATCGACGCTCACGGTGGGGTATGACATCAGCTCTGCTCCTTGTCATTTGAGACGGTGGCGGGATCGGCGACGCCTGCGCCGCGCAGGGCGAGGCGTCGGAGTTCAGAGTGGATGCGCTGGGGCGGCGCGGCTACGCGCCCGTCCGCCCAGGCGCCGATCAGTCCCTGCGCCATGAGCACCCAGGCGCGCGCGGTGAGTTCCGGATCGAGCGGCGCGATACGGCCGAGCGCCAGCGCGCGTTCGAGTTCGGGGCGCAGCAGCGCGGCGAACTCGTCCTCGATCTGCGCCGCCTGAGCGCGAAGCTCGGGGCCGGCGGCGAGCGCTTCATTCAGCACGCGGGCCAGCGCGCGGCGTCCCGACAGCCCCTCGAAGAGCGCGGACAAGGCCGCCTCGGCGCGCTCCAGCGGGTCCTCGCCCGCCTTGTCCATCGCGCTGCGTACGCGGCGCTGCAGCAACGCGCCGGCACGGGCGACGACGGCGGCCAGCAACGCTTGTTTGGTCGGGAAGTGGAAGTAGAGGCCGCCCTTGGAGGTGCCTCCCGTGCGCGCGATCTCGTCCATCCCGGCCTGGGCGAAGCCGCGCTGCGCGAAGACGCGGGTGGCGGCGCGCAGCAGCAGTTCGCGGCGCTCGACGGCGCGCGCCTGCTGGGGAGGGCGGGTCTCAGCGACGCTGGGCGCCACTCGCGGTCCTCTTCAAAACCGACGCTGTAGTCGGTTTCCCTACGCTAGCAGGCGTGACCGCTTCCGACGACGAACGCGCCCGCACGATCCAGGCGATGTTCGGGCGGCTCGTGCCGCAGTACGACCGCATGAATCGGGTGATGAGCGCCGGTCTCGACGGGCGCTGGCGTCGTCTGGCGGTGCAGGCCGCCCAGCCGCAGAGCGCGGATGTGCTGGACCTCGGAGCCGGCACGGGCGATCTCTCCCGCGAGTTTCGCCGCGCCGGCGCGGCCGGCGTCGCGGGCGCGGACTTCGCCGCCCAGATGCTGCGCCGCGCGCGGCGAAAGCACGGCCCCGAAACGGCGGACTGGCTGCAAGCCGACGCGCTGCAACTGCCGTTCGCCGAGGCGAGCTTCGATGTCGTCGCCAGCGCCTTCGTGCTGCGTAATCTGGTCGATCTGCCGGGCGGCTTCGCCGAGATGCTGCGCGTGCTTCGCCCCGGCGGGCGGCTGGTCGCCCTGGACATTACGCATCCGCCCGACGATCTGCGCGGCCGCATCCTGCGCCTCGGTTTCGAGCGGGTGGTCACGCCCGCCGCCGGCCTGCTCAGCGGCGATCGCAACGCTTACCGCTACCTGCCGAATTCGCTGAGCGGCTATCCGACGGCAGAGGAGCTGGCCGAGATGCTGCGCGCCGCAGGCGCGGCGGAGGTCTCATACCGCCGTCTGGCGGGCGGCGCGGTGGCGCTGCACGCTGCCCGCAAGCCGTCCGAGTAATTGCGGCAACCCTCGCTCACCCGGCGCGCGACGCCGACAGCCCCACCATCGCCCGCCGGCTGCCTTTGACCAGGCGGCCTGCCCAGCGGGTGGGCGGGGCGTCCTGCGGATTAAGCCAGCCGCAGGATTGGACGGCGAACCCTGCCTCTGCGAGCGGACCCTGCAACGCGGCTGCAAGCGAGTGCGGCGTCGGCGGCTCGCAATCGGGCGGCGCGGCCTCCGCGTTCAGCACCAACTCCAGCGCGCAGCGCTCGGCGGCCAGTCGATCCAGCAGCGCCGCGAACGCGGGCGCGTCTTCGAGAATCAGCCGTAGCAGCGCCGCCCAGGGAAAATGAACCGTCAGCCGCTGCGCCGCGCCTTCCAGTTCCGGCGGCGGATGCTGCGCATCGGCGGCGATGAAGAGCGTGTTGGCGGCCCCGCCGCGCTCCGCCCGCCGCTCAGCCTGCCGCGCCGCGCGGCGCAGCGCTTCGCGATCCGAATCCAGCCCCGCCGCCAGCCAGCGCGGATGCTCCCGCGCAAAGCGCCGCACATAATCGCCCTCGCCGCAGCCGAGGTCCAGCAGCACGCCCTCGCGCCCGTCGCGCAGCCGCTGCCACGCTGCGCCGTCGTACGATTGAGGGCCGGAACGAGTGATCACTTCCACGCCGCGCAGGCTACGTAAGGCGCGAGCGAAGCGGGGCGATTAGACTCCCGCTGACATTCACCCACAGAGGAAACGAGCCGCCCCATGCCGACCCCCGCACGAGTCGTTTTTTTGCCCGAGGAGGATGCGCCGCTGGCCGTCGAGCAGGTTGAACTGCCCGATCCGGGGCCGCTGCAGGTGGTTGTCCGCCAGTTCGCCAGCGGTATCTGCCACTCGCAGCTGCACCAGATGCACAACCCCCGCCCCAGCGATCAGGTGCTCGGCCATGAGGCGACGGGCGAGGTGGTCGCGATCGGCTCGGAAGTGACCAACGTCGCCGTCGGCGACATGGTCTTCGTCACCTGGGTGCCGCGCGACCCCTCCGTCGCTTCCCGCCCCGTCGAGGAGATCGTCGTCGAGCGCCCCAACGGGCGGCAGGCGACGACGCGCAATGTTTTCACCTGGGCCGATCACACGATCGCCGACGAGAAGTACATCGTGAAGGTGCCGCAGGACACGCGGCGCGATGTGACCTCGATCATCGGCTGCGCGGTGCTGACCGGCTCCGGCGCGGTCTACAACACGGCGGCGGTGCGCGAGGGCGACTCGGTCGCGATCTTCGGCGTTGGCGGCGTCGGACTCTCCGCCGTCGTTGCCGCCTCCGTGGTCAAAGCCGATCCGATCATCGCGGTGGACCTCGACGACGAGAAGCTCGAGTTCGCCAAGACGTTCGGCGCGACGCACGGCGTGAACGCCGGCGGCGGCGACGCGATCGAGCAGATCAAGGCGCTGACGGCGGGCGAGGAGGGCGTCACGACCAGCTTCGGCGAGCCGGTCTCGGGCGTTGATTTCGCCTTCGACTGCATCGGGCGCGAGGTCACGATGGGTCAAATCCTGCGCGCCGTGCGCCCCGGTGTGCTGGGCGCCGGGGGCGGCGGCACCGCAGTGCTGGTCGGCGTCCCCCAGACCGGCCTCCAGTTCGACCAGCTGGACATGATGGGGCTGCTGATCAACGAGAAGCGCTACATCGGCTCAATCGGCGGCTCCTGCCGCCCCGACCGCGACTTCCCGATGTTCCTCGCCTGGTCCGAGGACGGCGCTCTGGACCTCGACGCGATGGTCACCGAACGCTTCAAGATCAGCCAGATCAACGAGGCGACCGCGGCCCTCGAACAGGGCGAAATCTTCGGGCGCGCGATCATGGAGTTTGACGACTAGGTCTCGAGCTCCCGCGCTGCTGCGAGGGCATCGCGCCACTCGGTGTGGTCGCGGATCAGCTGCTGGTAGCGGCGCAACATTCTGGGCCAGGCGACGGCGACTACGCCGCTGAGGTAGCCGTGGCGGGCGTAGAGCGCGGCGAAGCGGCGCTCCGCCAGGCTGCCGTGGACGACTTGCACGGCGTCGTGCGGGCTGGTGATGCCGGCCGCCATCACCGTGAGGCCGTGCTGGTCGGACCAGAAATAGGGGATTGGCGAGAAGGCTGTGAGCGGCTCGCCGCGCGACTCGGCGAGCAGGTTGGACGCTGCGGCTGCGCCCTGTTCGACCGCGTTGGTCCAGTGCTCGACGCGCATCGTGGGCTGCGGCTCGGCGTAGGCGAAGGGGCGCAGGTAGGCGTTCGGCCAGCGGCAGACATCGCCCGCCGCGTAGACGTCGGGCGCGGCGCGTACGTATTGATCGCAGATCACGCCGTCGCCGATCGATAGCCCTGAATTCGCCAGCCAGCCCACCGTCGGGCGCACGCCGACGCCGACCACGACCGTTGAGGCTTCGATCACTTCGCCGCTGTCGAGCCGCACGCCCTCTACGCGCTCGCCGCCCAGCCATTCGGTCACCCGCCGGCCGGTGCGTAGGTCGACGCCGGCGTCGCGGTGCAGATCGGCCATGAACGCTGCGAGGTCAGGGCCGAGCGGACCGAGCATTGGCGCGTCGAGCGCCTCGATCAACGCGACATCCAGGCCACGCGCCCGCGCCGAGGATACGACCTCTGCGCCGATGAAGCCCGCGCCCACGACCGCGACTCGCCCGCCGCGCTCGAAGTCGGCGCGGATGCGCAGCGCGTCGGCCTCGCTGCGCAGCGTGTGGACGCCCTCCAGTTCCGAGCCGGGCAGGGAGATCGGCGACGCGCCGGTGGCGATGATCAGGCCGTCGAAGGCGATTGGCTCGCCGTCTTCGAGACGCAGCGCGCGCGCGGCGAGATCGAGCGAGGCGGCGCGGCGTCCGAGCACCCAATTGATTCGCAGCGCCTCCAGCTCCGATTCGCTGCGCAGCGGCAGGCGATCCACGTCCCACTCGCCGGTCAGCAGCTGTTTGGAGAGCGGTGGGCGGTCGTAGGGGAGGTTCGGCTCCGCGCCGATCAGCGTCAGTTCGCCCTCAAAGCCCTGATCGCGCAGCGTCTCGGCGGCGTTCAGCCCGGCGAGCGAGGCCCCGACCACGACGACCCGTTTGAGCGACTCGGTCATACGCGCAGGCTAGCTGCGGGGTATGCTGTGGCGGATTCCAACACGAATACGTGAGCATTGAATCGGGAGGTTCGGCATGGGCAAGTTGGACGGCAAGATCGCGATTGTGACGGGCGCGAGCCGCGGGATCGGAGCAGCGATCGCCGAGTGCTACGCGGCCGAGGGCGCGAAGGTGATCGCCACCGCGCGCACGCTGCAAGAGGGCACGCACCCGCTGCCCGGCTCGCTGGAGATGACGATCCAGAACATCCAGGAGGCCGGCGGCGAGGCCACCGCGGTGGCCGGCAACGTCTCCGAGTACGAGGAGTGCGTGGCGATCGTGCAGGCATGCATCGACACCTACGGCCCGCCCGATGTGCTGGTCAACAACGCCGCGCTGACCTACTTCATCCCGGTCAAGGACTTCCCGGTGGGGCGCTGGCTGCGCTCGACGGCGGTCAACTTCCACGGACCGTTCTACATGAGCCAGCTCTGCCTCAACGAGGGCGGGATGATCGAGCGCGGCAGTGGGGCGATCGTCAACGTCTCCAGCGCCGCCGCGATCGGTCCGGGCCGCGGCCCCTACGAAGGCGACGGCGGCGGCGGGACGCTCTACGGCGCGGAGAAGGCGGCGCTGGAGCGCTTCACCCAGGGGTTGGCCTCCGAGGTTCACCAGCACGGCATCTCGGTGACCTGCTACAGCCCGTCGCAGATTGTGCCCACGCCCGGCGTGGTCCACCACCGCCTGATGGAAGGGCGTGACCCGAACGACGCGGAGTCGGTCGAGATCATGGCGCAGGCGGCGCTGCTGCTGGCCACCGAGCCGCTCGACAAGGTTTCCGGGCGCGTCACCTACAGCCAGGAGATCCTCAAGGAGTTCGGCTGGGACATGGGCGACAAGACGCCGGCCGGCACAGGCGTCGACACGCCCGGCTCGGGCTACTCGCAGATCTAACTCGATGCCGGCCTCGGACCGCGACCGCGTCGAAGGCTGGCTGGCAGAGGGACGCCTGCTGCGGCCGATCGAGCCCGACGGCGCGGGTCCGCCGACCACGGTGGACCTGGCCCGCGCCGTCGCGCACATCGGCGGCGCGCCGCTGGGCGGCGATGATTACGCCGCCGCCGCGCTGGCTGAGCGAATCGGCGTCGACCGCCCGTTGCTGTTCGTGCTGGTTGACGGCCTCGGCGACGTGTTCGTGGATCGGCTGGAGTCGACCAGCGCGCTGGGCGGCGCGGAGCGGATCGGGCTGCGCTCGGTGTTTCCCTCAACCACGGCCGCGGCGCTGACGGCGATCGCGACCGGCGAGTGGCCGGCCACCCACGCGGTGCCGACCTGGTTCACGCATCTGCATCGGCGCGAGATCACGGCCACCATCCTGCCGTTTGTGGAGCGCGGCTCGAACACCGCGTTGCAGCGTTTCGGAGTGACGCCCGATGAGGCGTTTCCCTGCCCCTCGCGGCTGGCGGCGATGCCGGGGCCGCTGCGCACCTATCACCCGCGGGCGATCTCGAACAGCGAGTTCACCAGCTACGGGCGGGGCGGCTGGCCGACCGATCCATACGACCATCTGCGCGACGCGGCGGCCGGCGTGGTCGAACGGATCGCCGAGCAGAGCGAGCGCGGCGTCCACTATCTCTATCTACCGATGGTCGATTCGGCCTCGCACCGCGTGGGTCCCGACGGCGGTGACACGGAGCAGGCGCTGCGAGCGGTGGATCGGGCGATCGGCGCGATCGCCGAGGCGCTGGACGGGCAGGCGCGGATCGCGATCAGCGCCGACCACGGGGCGATCGGCGTCGGCGCGCAGGAGAAGTCGCTGATGCTGCCCGACGACTCCATTCTGGACGAGCTGCACACGCCGCCGCACGGCGAGCCGCGGGTGCCGATGTTCTGCGTCCGCCGCGGTCGCGGCGAGGCGTTCGCCGGGGCGTTCCGTGAGCGCTGGGGGGAGCGCTGGGCGCTGCTCTCACGCGCTGAGGCCGAGGAGCTTGCGCTGTTCGGACCAGGACCGCTGAGCGAGCTGGCAGCCGAGCGGATCGGCGATTACATCGGCATCTCAGCCGGGCGCGAGATCATCGTGTACGGCGAGCCGGGCAATCCACAGATCTCGCTGCGCGGCTTCCACGCCGGGATGTTGCCGGAGGAGATGTCGATTCCGCTGCTGCTGCTCTGAGCGCCCTCGGGTCGGGCTACGCTGGTGCGAGGGAGAGTGGGCTGCATGAGTTGCCGCGCGGAGCCGGATCCGCTGGAGAGCGCTGGGGCGATATCGCCCGCGATCGTAGCGGGGCTCGCCGGTTTGGACCCCGCGCAACTTGAGCGCTGGCGCTCTGCGGGGCTGTTTCCGGCTTCGATCAGCAATGATGATCCCGACCGTGAGGAGTTCGGCGAGCCGCCCTGGTACTACAGCTGGAACGACCACCACCGCGTGCTGGCCGCCGTCAAGCTGCTTGAACTTGACCTGCCGTCCGCCGAGCTGCCCGACGCGCTGGCGCGTCTCGACGCCGTTTGCCCCCGCTGGGCGACCGCGTTGGTCCCGCGCGCGATGGAAGAGGCGCTGCCGCTGGGGATTGATCGGTCCCGCTTCTTCGCTGAGCGCTGGCACGAAGGCCCGCTCGGCAGGCTCTACGCCTTCGCTGAGGTTGTGGAGATGCGCCCCGGCTACTCGGGCGGGGACCCGGCCATCCGCGGGCGCCGCATCCGCACAGCGATGCTGGCGCTCGAATACCCCGCCGCCTCGAGCGCCGAAGCGTTGGCGGAGACTTACAGGCTGACCTCGCATCAAGTACGCCGCGCTATCGAATTCGAGGATGCGCTTCACAGCGCAGAGCAAATCCATGCGCCTGCTGCTGGATGAAAATGTTGCGACCGACCTGGAAAGCGAGCTGCGTGCGTACGGACATACTGTCGATCACGTGGAGAGTCTCGAACTAAAAGGCGAGGTGGATCGCGTGCTACTCGCCTACGCGGCAGCTGAGGGCTATGACGCAATCATCACGAAAGACCGTTACGCAAAGCGCGAGGCCCGTCTGGCCGCGCTCCGCGCGATGCGCGACGGTCTGTGCATCATCCAGCTCCGGTTTCGACAGGATGTGCGAGGCTCAGGCTCAGCCGACGCGCAACTGCGATTGATCCTCAACCATCTCGATGCAATCGAGCGCGCGGTCGCTCCCGACTCGGAGATTCGACAACTGATTCTCAACGAAGCGATTGACGGCATCTCGCGAGTCGTGACGGCTGACGAAGTAGCTGCTGCGCTGCTCCGCCTGGAAACCGAATCAGCCGATTAGCGCCCGTTGCACACCCGCTTCGCCCTCACCGCTGACATTCCCGTCCCAGCGCTGATCAGGTTGGCTCTGCTTGCCAGCGTGCTTGAGGGCGCTGGCCTTGCTCGGCGTATGCGGCGGCCAGAGCGACCAGCGTCTGGGCCGGGCCCAGGCGGCTGCGGAAGCCGTGATAGCTCGACTCGCCCCGCACAATGCGGCAGAACG
This sequence comes from uncultured Dehalococcoidia bacterium, assembly GCA_958295515.1. Classification (GTDB taxonomy): domain Bacteria; phylum Chloroflexota; class Dehalococcoidia; order Bin125; family Bin125; genus CATQGW01. Next base: position 896,449 of record CATQGW010000001.1, read on the forward strand.
CGCCCCAGAAGCGGCTGGAGCGGCGCAGCAGCTGCACGTACGGCCAGGGGAGTTGGTGGAAGAGCGCTTGCAGCTGGCGGGCGACGGCGAGGTCGGGATCGATCTCGTCGGCCACAGCCGTCTCGTAGCCGCGCAGATCGGGCGCTGCGCCGTCGAGGTAGCGCTGCGCCGCCTCGGCGGCCAGTTGGCCGGAACGGATCGCGTTGCCGATCCCCTCGCCGGAGAGCGGGTCGATCAGCCCGGCGGCGTCGCCGATCAGCGCGACCGGTCCCAGCGTCAGCGTTTGCCCTGCGTCTCGCAGCGGCAGATGATGCGCGCGCAGCTGCTCCAGCGCCTCGGCCTCGAAGCCCTCGCTGCGCGCGTAGTCGGCGAGCTCGCGGCGCAGCTCGGGCGCGCCCGACGGATACCCGCCCACTCCCAGGTTGCAGTGCTCGCGCTTGGGGAAAACCCAGCCGTAGCCGCCCCGAATTGAGCCCAGTTCGAGCCCCACGTGGTCCGTCCAGCGCTCTGCCGCCGGCTGGCTGCGCGGGGCGTTGCCTTCCAGCGCGACGGCGGCGCGCAGACGCGGCAGACCGAGTGCGCGGCGGCAGACGCCGTTTGCGCCGTCGGCGGCGATCAGTACGCCCGCCTCCACCGCGTCGCCGCGCGTGGTGCGGACCGTCACGCCGCGATTGGTCTCGATGGCGCGCACCGGATCGCCGTCGCGCAGTTCTGCGCCGGCGTAGACGGCTTGCTCGGCGAGGAAGGCGTCAAGCCGCGAACGCTGCGTCATCACGGCGAGCGGTTCGTCGTAGCGGTGGTTGAACTCGTCCTGGCGGCGGTAGCGCACGCGGAAGCCGAAGATTTCGCGCTCGACGACGGGGCTGATGTCGAAGGGCAGATGCTGAAGCGCGCTGACCAGCACGCCGCCGCCGCAGGGCTTGTCGCGCGGGAAGCGCGCGCGTTCGAGGATCGCCACCGACGCTCCGGCGCTCGCCAGGGCGTACGCGGCGCTGGAGCCGCCCGGGCCGGCGCCGACGACGACCGCGTCAACCCGCATCGGTCTGCGCGGCGCGGGTGCGCATGTAGCGGTCGAGGCCGGCCTTGAGCCCCGCCGCGATCGGCGCGGCGAAACAGAAGCCGATCGCTTCGGGCGGGGCGTCAAAGGCGATTGCGAGGAACGGCAGCGGGGCGGCGACGAGCAGGATGCCCAGCTCGGCGATACCGGTGACCAGATAGGTCAGCCCGCCGACGACGAACGTGACACCGAACTGCCAGGGGATGAAAGCGCCCGCTGCGCCGAGCGCAGTCGCCGCGGCGCGCCCGCCGTTGAAGCGCAGGAAGACGGGGAACATGTGGCCGACCATCACCAGTGCGCCGGCCGCCGCCCACCAGCCGATCTCGAGCGACCACCAGCGCGCGATTGCGACGGCGAGCAGTCCCTTGCCGATGTCGGCGAGGATGATCAGCACGCCGTCGATGCGCTTGGCGCCCTCGCGCACGGCGTTGGCTGCGCCGACATTGCCGTCGCCCGCGAGCCGCAGGTCGCGGCCGGTGCGGTAGCGGAAGAGCAGCCAGGCGACGGGCACGGAGCCGAGCAGGTAGGCGAGGATCAGCGTGACCGCTTCAGGCATCGGAGCGCTCCGGCGCGGCTGCCGCCGGCGTTAGCCCGATCCGCTGTCGACCGGCGTCAGCCAGTGCTCGTAGCCCTCCAGTCGGCCGAGGATTGCGTCGAAATAGAGCCGCTCCAGCTGCGCCGTGATTGGCCCGGTCTCGCCTCCGTTGATGCTGCGGCGGTCGACCGAGGAGATCGGCGTCACGTGCGCTGCGGTGCCGGTCATGAAGACCTCGTCGGCGATCCAGAGCTCGGAGCGGTCGATCGTCCGCTCCACCGTCGGGATACCCAGCTCTTGTTCGGCAAGCTCGATCACCGAGGCGCGGGTGATTCCGACGAGGATGTTGTCGTTGCTGGGCGGGGTGTAGATCACGCCGTCGTTGATCATGAAGATGTTCTCGCCGCTGCCCTCCGAGACGTGCCCGTCGTCGTTGAGCATGATCGCTTCGTCGAAGCCCGCCGTTTCGGCTTCCGTCTTGGCCAGCGCGGAGTTGATGTAGACGCCGGTGACCTTGGCGCGGACGGGAATCGAAGTGTCCTCGCTGCGCCGCCAGGAGGAGGTGACGACATGCACGCCGCCTTCGGTATCCAGATACGCACCCCAGGGAATCACGAACGCGAGGAAGTCCTCGGCGATCCCGTGCAGCCGCACGCCCAGCGCGTCCGCCGACTTGTAGACCATCGGGCGCACGTACAGGTCCTCGCGGAAGCCGGCCCGCTGGATCAGCTCGATCGTCATCTCGCAGAGCTCGTCGTCGCTGAGCGGCAGCTCCATCATGAGCGCGTGCGCCGACTTGCGCAGTCGCTCGTAGTGCTCGCGCATGCGGAATAGATAGAGCTGTTCCGACTCGGCGTTCCAGTTCGCGCGAATGCCCTCGAACACCGCCGTGCCGTAGTGCAGGGCGTGGGTCATGATGCTGATCTTCGCGTCGGCAAGAGGCAGGAACTCGCCCTGCAGGTAGGCCATCGGCTGCGCGGACATCGCTTCGACTCCCGTCTCGCCGCCCGCCCCGCAGCGCGGCGTCAATTTGAATGAGTATACGTGCGCGGGCGGCGGCATCCGCGATAGCTGGGTTACCTCGGTTCGAGCACCATCTGCGTCTGTGTGACCTGCGCTACCAGCTTCCCGTCGGCGTCGCTGATGCTGGTCTGCCAGACCTGCGTGCGGCGTCCGCGGTGCAGCGGGCGCGTCTCCCCGTGCAGCGTCGATCCCTCGCGCCCGCCGCGGAAGAAGTTGGTTTTCGACTCGATCGTCGTGGTGCCCGATTCGTCGTCGAGGTTGGCCATGGTGGCCAGCGCGCCGAGCGTATCGGCGAAGGCCATCAGCGCCCCGCCGTGGATCAGCCCGGGCGCGGTGCAGAGCTCGCGCCGCACATCGAGCTCGCCGACCAGTAGATCGGGTTCGACCGAGAGCAGGCGGATGCCGAGCAGCTCAGGGAACAGGCCGTGCATTCGCGCCGCATAACGGGCGAGATCGCGTTCCGTGTCGGGCATTTCGGGAGCGTAGCAGCGCGTGATACCGTCCCATTTGTGACGACCTCCTCGAGCGCAAGCCCGATCTACCGCGTCGGCGGCATGACGATCACCGTCGTCAGCGACGGCGTGATCTGGCTCGACGCCGGCGCGGTCTTCGGCTTGGTGCCCAAGATCATGTGGTCGCGGGTGGCGGGCGAAACCAATGAGCGCAACCAGATCCCGCTGGCGCTCAACTGCCTGTTGCTCGAATCGGACGGCAAGACGGTGCTGATCGAGACCGGCCAGGGGGACAAAGATTTCGAGCAGACTCGACAGCGCGGCTGGGCGCCCGATCACGGCACGCTGCTCGACGATCTGGCGCGCAACGGCGTGCAGCCCAGCGATGTGGACATCGTGATCAACACTCATCTGCACAACGATCACACCGGCTGGAACACGGTCGAGCGCGGCGGCGCGCTGCGCCCCACCTTTCCCAACGCGCGCTACTGGATTCAGCGCGGCGAGTGGGAAGAGGCCATGCAGCCCAACGAGCGCACCCGCGCGACCTACCTGCCGCAGAATCTGCTGCCCGTCGAGGAGGCCGATCAGATTGAGTTCATCGAGGGCGAGACGCGGGTGACCTCGGAGATCACCGTGATCGAAACGCCCGGCCACACGGCCAATCACGCCTCGGTGGTGCTCTCCAGCGGCGGTGAATCCGCCGTCTATCTCGGCGACATGATCCAGCACGAGGTGCAGCTTGAGCGCGTCGCATGGCTGAGTGCGTTCGATGTGCTGCCGCTGATCAATCTGGAGACCAAGAAGCGTTTGGTCGCCGAGGCGATCACACACCGACACCTGCTGATCGCCGTCCACAACGCCTTCCCCGGCGCCGGGCGGCTCTCAACGACCGAGGAGGGGCGGACGCGCTGGACGTCCGAAGCCCCGCACGCATGGGCGGACGGCGAGACGCCCCGCCCCTGAAGGAGCAAGGCAACGATGGCTTTCGGCGAACACCCGATGGGCGATCCGATGATGGACCCGGCCGCCGCGATGGCTGCGCTGCCCAAGCCGCGGCGCAAAATCTGGCGCGAAGAACTGCTCGTCGATGAGGCCTTCCTGGCCTATAAGGACAAGACTGAGATCATCCCCGATCCCGACCTGATCGAGCGCGTCTTCCTGCTGATCCGCCGCCGCGACCGCCACCTCGTCGTCCGCCTGGGCGACCGCAGCCAACCCTGGGAGCTGCCGATCCTCGAATTCGAAATCGAGCCGCGCGTCGAAGACGCAGCGGAGGATGCCGACCAGGAGGAACGCCGCCAGCTGCTCGACGACATGATTCGGCGCGTGGTTCACGAGACCTGGCAGGTTCCGATCATCGACTGGGCGATTCACACCCGCACGCAGATGACGGCCAAGGACAACCAGACTGAATACGAGCCCGGCGCGCGGCGCTACGAGCTGGTGGTGACCGCTCAATGCGCCGAACCGGACGACCTCGCCGAAGACACCGAGTGGGCGCGCCGCTTCTTCCCCCCGCGCGAGATGAACCAGGTGCTCCGCCAGCGCTACATGGATCGCGAGGAGCTGGGACTCGCCCACGAGCAACAGGTCATCGCCGCCGCCAAATCGGGCTGATGCCTCACGAGGCTTGCAACACCTTCTCCGGTTCCCAGCGGCCCGGCGCCAGCGGATCGCTGCGCAGCACTGCGATCACTGCGCCCGCCGCGTTCAGCGCCAGCGCGTGGGGTTGGCCGGGGCTGGGGCGGGAGCGAATCGGCTGGCCGCGGCGGATGCGCGCCAGCTGTTCGCCGGCCAGCGTGAAGCTCGGCCAGTCGCCGAACAGCCGCGCCGGCGAGTCGGAGAGTTCCCAGATGCGCTCCGCTTCCGCGGCCGCGGCCAGCGCGGCGGGTGTGTGCGCGTCGTCGGCCGTCAGATCGCCGATCCGCGTGCGGCGCATCTCGATCACGTGCGCGCCGCAGCCCAGCGCCGCGCCCAGGTCGCGCGCCACCGCGCGCACGTAGGTGCCGGTGCTGACCCGCATCGCCAGCCGCAGCTGCGGGAGGTCCAGCGAGAGCAGCTCGAGCTCGTGGATCGTGACCGTGCGGGGCTCGATCTCCAGCGGCTGCCCGGCGCGCGCGGCGCGGTGCGCCGCTACGCCGCCCACCTTGACCGCGCTGTAGCGCGGCGGCGCTTGCTCGATCGTGCCGCGAAACGCCGCGAGCTGCGTCTCGATCTCCGCTGCGCTCAGCGACGGCACCTCGGCGGTCGAGATCACCTCGCCCTCGCTGTCGTCGGTATCGGTCGCCGCGCCCAGCAGCACCGTGGCCTCGTAGGACTTGGAGTAGGACGCGAGGTACTCGTTGAGCCGCGTCGCCACGCCGACGAAGATCGGCAGCAGCCCGGTCGCCAGCGGATCCAGCGTGCCGCCGTGCCCTACCCGGCGCAGATTGGTCCAGCGCCGAATGTCGCGCACGATGTCGTGCGAAGTCGGGCCGCTGGGCTTGTCGACCAGAAAGACTGCGCCGGGATGCTCCGGCTCGCCGCGCCGGCGGCGCCTGCTCATGCCGACGCCGCCGCGTCGTCGGACTCGCCCTCGCCCTGCGCGGCGGCCAGCGCGCGCAGCCGCGCGTCGACCCCTGCGGAGAGCGCGATCCGATCGTCGCGCTGAAACTCGATCCACGGGATCCGCTTCATGTGCAGCTTCTTGCGGAGCATGCGGTGGACGAAGGGTTCGGCGCTGCGCAGCGCGGCGAGCGCGTCGCGCAGCGAAGCCGCCTGCGCTTCAGCCGAGTCGTTCGGTTCGGCCATCACGGAGACCAGCGCCCGGGCGCGGCGCAGGTCGCGGCTGGCGCGCACCTCGGTCACGCTCAGCAGCGGCACATCGAGGCGCGGGTCCTTCAGCTCGCCCGCCACCACCTCGGCCACCGTGTCGCGCAGCAGATCGTTGACCCGCGCCATGCGATCGGTCATCGGCTGCGTCTCCGTCAGCGCGAGACTGCGCGAATCTCGCCGCCCGACGAAATCCGCGACTGGGTCTCGATGTGGTAGAACTCGAGCTGGTCGCCGGCCTCGAAATCCTCGAAGCTGGTCAGCGCGATGCCGCACTCCTGGCCGGCCTCAACCGATTGCACATCGTCCTGGAAGCGGCGCAGGCTGCGGATTTGGCCGTCGGCGATCAGCTCGCCGCGACGGTAGACATGCACCTGCACGCCGCGCTGGATTGAGCCGTCCAGCACCCGCGAGCCAGCGACTTTGCCCAGCCCGCGAATGGGGAAGATTTGCAGCACCTCGGCGTGCGCGTCGACCACCTGCATCTCGACCGGGCGGAGCATCCCGGTGATCGCCGCCTCGACCTCGTCGATCACTTGGTAGATCACGCTGTAGGAGCGAATCTCCACTCCCTCCGTCTCCGCCAGCCGCGCCGCGCCCGGCTCGATCGGGCAGTTGAAGGCGATCACGATTCCCTCGGAGGCCAGCGCGAGGTTGACATCGCTGCCGGAGACCGCGCCGGCGGCGGCGTGGATCACCTTCACCGCCACCTCTTCGTTGCTGAGCCGTTCGAGCGAGTCGCGCAGCGCTTCGACGCTGCCCATCACATCGGTTTTGACGATCAGGTTCAGGGCGCTGACGCCGCCGCGCGAGATTTCGCCGAAGAGCGCGTCGAGGCTGGCGGAGTGGCGCAGCTGCGCCTCGATTGCCTCGCGCTCGCGCCGCGCCTGTTCGTAGATACGCTTCGCCTCGCGGTCGCTGGCCAGGACCCGGAAGGCGTCGCCCGCGTCGGCCACGTCTTGCAGACCGAGCACCACGACCGGCGTCGAGGGGCCGGCCTCCTTGATCCGCTCGCCGGCGAAGGTGGTCATCGCCTTGATCCGCCCCCAGGTGCGGCCAACCAGCAGCGCGTCGCCCTGCCGCAGCGTGCCGCGCTGTACCAGCAGCGTGGTGCGCGGTCCCTGCCGACGGTCCAGCTCGGCTTCCAGCACCACGCCTTCGGCGGCGCGGCTGGGGTTGGCCTGAAAGTTGCTGATGTCGGCCAACAGACCGAGCGTCTCCAGCAGGTCATTCAGCCCGTCGCCGCGCGTCGCCGAGACCGGCACCAGCGGCGCCTCGCCGCCGTACTCCTCGATCTGCACTCCCGCGTCGGCCAGCGACGCCTTGACCCGATCGGGGTTGATGTTGTCCAGGTCCATCTTGTTCAGCGCCACCACCATCGGCACCTCGGCGGCCTGGATGTGACTGATCGCCTCCCGCGTCTGCGGCATCACGCCGTCGTTGGCGGCCACTACCAGCACTGCCAGATCGGTCGCATTCGCCCCCCGCGCGCGCATCTCGGTGAAGGCTTCGTGGCCGGGCGTGTCGATGAAGGTCAGCAGCCGTCCGCCGGCTTCGGCTTGATATGCGCCGACCTGCTGGGTAATCCCGCCCGCCTCGCCCTCGGCCACGTTGGCCTCGCGGATCGCGTCGAGCAGGCTGGTTTTGCCGTGGTCGACGTGCCCCAGGACGGCGATCACGGGCGGACGCGGACGCAGCGACGCGGCGTCGTCCTCGTCAACCGCGTCGCCGAGCAACTCGAGCGTCGAGGGCGCTTCGGGCTCGGCGATCACATCGCCCTGCTCCTCCGGCTCGAAGCCGTGATCGAGCGCCACCACCGCGGCGGTGTTGTAGTCGAGCGTTTTGCTCACGTCGGCCATCACGCCGTTGACCATCAGCGTCTTGATCACCGTGACCGGCGTGTCGCCGAGCAGTTCCGCCAGCTCGCGCACGGTCAGCGTGCGGGGAATCTGCAGCGTGCGCGCGGAGCGCTGCTGGGTAGTCATGTCGTCTCCTCTTGTTCGGGCCCGTAGGCCCGTGAAATCTGCTCAGTCAGCGCCGCCGGGATGGTGCTGCGCAAGGCGCGCGCCAGCGGGCGCGGGTCGGCGGCCAGCGCCGCCGCGCACTCGCCCAGGCAGACGTATGCCCCGCGCCCATCCGCCGCGCCCAGCGCGAGGCCGCCAGAGGGCGTCCGCGCGATTCGCCCCAGCTCGGCTTTGGCAGCCGAGCGGCGACAGACCACGCAGCGGCGCAGCGGGACATGCGGCGCACGGGCGGCGGGCGGGGTCGGGGCGGTCACGGATGCTTTCTCCCTCGATCCGGCGAGCGCCTGCCGAGGAAGGTCCGCGGCGCTCCTCCGTCACTGCACGATTAGAACTCGTCCTCGTAATCCGCGTACGGATCGTCTTCGAGGCCTTCGTCGATCTCCACGTAGCGCGGGCGGCGGCGCGGGCGGCGCTGCGGCTGCTCTTCCGGCTCGCGCCGCAGCACATCCTCGCCGAAGCGAATCTGGCCCGGCTGCGAGGCGGCGGGTTGCAGCTCGGTTGCGACCAGCGCGGGCTCCGCTTCCGGCTCTTCCTCGATCGGTGTCTCCGGCTCGCCCTGCGGTTCGGCGCTCGGCTCCTCCAACGGCATCGAGGCCGCCTCGACGACCGGCGGCGCAATCGGCGTCGGCGGCGTCTCCGGCTCCAGCTCGATCACCAGCTCCTCCTGCGGCGCGAACGCCCCGCGCCCGTCGTCGCGCAGGCGCTCGGCGGCCGTCTGCGGCTTGATGTCGATTCGATAGCCCGACAACTGCGCGGCCAGCCGCGCGTTCTGTCCCTCGCGCCCAATCGCCAGACTCAGCTGCTGGTCGGGCACCGCCACCTCGGCGGTGTTGGTGTCGGGCACGATCCGCACCGCCAGCGTCTGCGCCGGGCTCAGCGCGTGCTCGACGAAGGAGCGCGGGTCGGGGTCCCACTGCACCACATCGATTCGCTCGCCGCCGAGCTCGTTGACCACGTTCTGAATCCGCATCGCCCGCATTCCCACACAGGCTCCGATCGGATCGACCCCCTCCTGGCGGGAGAAGACCGCGATTTTGCTGCGATGGCCGGCCTCGCGCGCGACGCCGCGAATTTCGACCGTGCCGCGCGCGATCTCCGGCACTTCCATCTCGAACAATCGCCGCACGAACTCCGGGCGGCGGCGCGAGATCACGATCTGCGGGCCCTTGTTGGCCTGCAGCACCTCGATCATCAGCGCCTTGACCCGCTGCCCGCTGCGGTAGTGCTCCATCCGCACCTGTTCCTCGCTCGGCAGCACCGCCTCCGCGCGGCCCAGGTCCACGATCACCTGATGGTTGTCGATCCGCTGCACGAGCCCGGAGACGATTCCGCCTTCCTGCCCGGAGTACTCGTCGAAGATCGCCTCGCGCTCGGCCTCGCGCAGCGCCTGCAAGACCACCTGTTTGGCTGTCTGCGCCTCAATTCGGCCGCCCACATCATCCACTGCGTGCTCCTGCCGCAGCGTCGAGCCGATCGCCACCCCCGCATCGATCTCCCGCGCCCGCTCCAGATCAATCTGCAAATCCTCGTCTGCGATGTCCTCTTCGATCTCCACCACCTCGCGCTCCGACCAGACATCCATTGCCCCGTCGTAGCGGTCGATCTTCACCTTCACGTCGCCGGGCAGCTCGTAGCCGCGCTTCACCGCGGCCGCCATGCCGCGCTCCACGGCGTCGAAGACCACATCTTCGTTGAGCGCCTTCTCCGCCGTCAGCTGCTTGATCGCCAGCAGGAAATCAGTCTTCATCGCGCCGCCTGTCGCGCTATCTGGTCAACGGAGGGCTGCGCCGCCCGCATGCTGCCGTGGTGAGCCAAAGTGACACGCGCCCGGTGCGTCCGCAGACCCGTAACAGAATCAGCATACACCCGCCGCGGCGCGATCCTCAGCCGGTCAGCGAGGCCAGCGCGTCCTGCGCTACGGAGGCCGCAGCCTCCAGCGCCGCGTTGCGGCCTTCCGCTTCCGCGCGCAGCTTCAGCTCCACCTCGCCGTCGCGCAGCCCGCGCGGACCGAGCGTGATCCGCAGCGGCGCCCCGATCAAGTCGGCATCGTTGAACTTGACCCCCGGACGCTCGTCGCGATCGTCGCTCAGACAGGACAGCCCGGCCGCTTCCAGGTCGCGCTCCAAACGCTCCAGCGCCGCTGCGACCTCCTCCCGATCCGCGCCGATCGCCACGAGATGCACGTCGTAGGGCGCGACGGCGGGCGGCCAGACGATGCCCTGCGCGTCGTGGTTGGCCTGCACCACGGCGGCCAGCAGGCGCTCCAGGCCGATCCCGTAGCAGCCCATCACGGGCAGCACGCGCTCGCCGTCGGCGTTGAGGATCGCCGCGTCCATCGGCGCGGCGTAGACCTCGCCGAGCCGGAAGATGTGCCCCAGCTCAACGCCGCGCTGCATCTCCAGCCGCCCGCCCGGGCAGGCGGCGCAGGGCGCGCCGGCCTGCGCGAGGCCAATGTCGGCCACTGTCGCCGCCGACCAGTCGCGTCCGTAGTTGAGATGGCGTAGATGGAAGCCTTCGCGATTCGCCCCGCCAACGAGGTTGCGCGCTTGCACCACGCTGGGGTCCGCAATGACCCGCGCCGGGTCCACTCCAACCGGCGAGGCGTAGCCGGCGATCCAACCCGCTTCGGCCACTTCATCGGGCGTCAGCGGGCGCGCCTCCTGCGCGCCCAGCGTGTTGATCAGCTTCAGCTCGTTGACCTCGAGGTCGCCGCGAATCACCGCGAAGGTTGGCTCGCCGTCGACCAGGAAGAAGGCGGCCTTGGCGGTTGTCTCCTGCGGAACGCCGAGGAACTCGGCGAGCGCCTCGATCGTGGTCGTGCCCGGTGTCGCCACCTCCTCCACAGCCAGCGGCGCAGCCTCGGAGACCGCGCCGCGGTCAAACTCCGCGCGCTCCTGATTGGCCGCGTAGCCACAGGATGGGCAGAGCACGATGTTGTCCTCGCCGATCTCGGTGAGGAAGATGAACTCCTCCGACTGCTTGCCGCCGATCGCCCCCGAATCGGCCTGCACCGCCACGACCGGGACGCCGCAGCGTCGATAGATGTTGTGGTATGCCTCGGCCATCGCGGAATAGGTGCGTTGAAAGGCCTGCTCATCGATGTCGAACGAGTAGGCGTCCTTCATGATGAACTCGCGGACGCGGATCAAGCCGCCGCGCGGGCGCGGCTCGTCGCGGAACTTGGTCTGCATCTGGAAGACGCGCTGGGGCAGGTCGCGGTAGGACTGCGCGGTTTTGCGGAAGAGGTCGGTAACCGCCTCTTCGTGGGTCGGGGCGAGCACCATCGGGCGCTCGCGTCGGTCGCGCAGCCGGAAGAGCACCGGCCCGTAGGAGCGGTCCCGCCCGGTCTCCTGCCAGAGTTCGAGCGGCTGCATGGCCGGCATGCGGATTTCCTGCGCGCCGGCGGCCTCCATCTCCTCGCGGATGATCTGCTCGAGCTTGCGCAGGCTGCGCCAGGCCGGGGGCATGAAGGAGTAGACGCCGGCGGCCAGCTGCACGATCAGCCCGGCGCGCAGCAGCAGCTGGTGATTGGCGCTGTCGGCGTCGCCCGGCGCTTCGCGCAGGGTGCGCCCGAACATCGCGCTCATGCGGGTGGCCATCAGTCGCGCTTTCTCTGCGGCGTCTCCTGCGACTGTATCGAGCGATCCTGATCCGCGCAGCGCCGCCGCGCGAGCGGTCGGAAGATGCGCCCCAGCTCGAACAGGTCCCAGACGGCGTAGGCCAGCGCGCAGAGGATCAACCCGCCGGCCGGCGCGGTGAGCATGCTCACGCCGATGCCCAGCCCGTCGTCGAGGCCGAGCAGCGGTACTGCCGCCCCCGCCCCCATCGCGCCGAGCAGCGCCGCCGGCAGCGCAAAGATCGCACCCACCGCCCGCCGCCGCAGGCTCAACGCAATCCAGCCCAGCCCGCCCAGCAGCGCCCAAGTCAGCAGAAAGAGCGCGAGAAAGATCGCATCGGTGAGCACTATGCCAGCCTATGGGCGGGCTGTCGCGCACTTCGGGATGACGCCTGCGCTGCGCGCTGCGACACTGAGCGCTACGTACACACACCGTTCCGAGGAGTCTGCCGTGGCTGCGCGCAATCCCACCCGCTCTGTTCGCGTTGGCAATGTGACGATTGGCGGCGATCAGCCGATCGTGGTGCAATCGATGGCTGCCACCCGCACCCAGGATGTCGCCGCCACTGTGCGGCAGGTGCGCCTGCTCGAAGCGGCGGGGGCGGACCTGGTGCGCGTCGCGGTGGACTCGCGCAAGGATGTGGCCGCGCTCGCCGAGGTGCGCGCCCAGACCAGCGCGCCGCTCTCCGTGGACCTGCAGGAGAACTACCGCCTCTGCGTCGAGGTTGCGCCCTACGTCGACAAGATCCGCTACAACCCCGGCCACCTGCACCACCACGAGAAGCAGAAGAGCGTGGCCGAGAAGGTCGCCTTCATCGCTGAGACCGCGGCGGCCAACGACTGCGCGATCCGGGTCGGCGTCAACTGCGGCTCGATCGATCCGCGCATGCTCGAGCGCTACCCCGGCGACCACGTTTCGGCGATCGTCGCCAGCGCGGCCGAGCACTGCGCGCTGCTCGACCAGCTCGGCTTTGAGCGCTACGTCGTCTCGCTCAAGGACTCCGACTGGAAGCAGGTCGTGGAGGTCAACCGGCGCTTCGCCGCCGAGCGCCCCGATGTGCCGCTACACCTCGGCGTGACAGAGGCCGGGATGCCGCCGGAGGGCGTGATCAAGACCCGCGTGGCCTTCGAGCAGCTGGTTTCGCAGGGCATCGGCGACACCGTGCGCGTGTCGCTGACGGTGCCCTTCGACGACAAGGGGCTGGAGATTTCCACCGCCCGCGAGATCCTGGCGGACATCGAGGCGGGGCGTTTCCGCTCCGTGCCGCCGCGCTTCGACGAGGGGCTGAACATCATCTCCTGCCCCTCCTGCTCGCGCGTGGAGAACGAGAAGTTCGTGGAGCTCGCGCAGGATGTGAAGGCGATGACTGAGTACGCCCAAGAGCACGAGATCACGATCGCGGTGATGGGCTGCCGGGTGAACGGCCCGGGCGAGACCGATGATGCGGACCTGGGCCTCTGGTGCGGCCCGGCGGCGGTCAATCTCAAGCGCGGCGAGGAGTCGCTCGGCCATTACTCCTACGGAGACATCCTTCCCCGGCTCAAGCAGGAGCTTGATCAAATCATCGAGGCGCAGACATGATGGGTATCCGAAGTGCCGAACCGAATTCCTCGCCTGACCTGGAATGACGTCACCCACGAGAAGCTGGCGGCGCATCAAGTTGACATCAACTGCGCTTTGGACGTTGTGAACGGCTCCCCGAAGTTCTACGAACAGAAAGAGCGGCTGATCGTCAGGAGCGATGGCTCCATCCGTCGCCAACCAGCCCGTGTTCAAATGATCGGCCCGGACCGGACAAATCGGCTCCACACCTTCATACTTGAGTACCCTGATCGGGATGGCCGCTCGCATGTCGTCACAGGCTGGCCGTCTGACCGAGACGAGACATCGAAGTACCGACACCCTGGAGGGCGGCGACGATGAGCGGAGACCCACTTCCCAAGACCGACGCTGAGCGCGAAGAGTATGGGGATCCCAAAGACTGGGAGCCCATTGACTTGGAGTTCGGCCAGGATGTCGGCGGGGTTGCCCAAGTCGAATTCGATCTCGCCGAACTGGATATCCTCTTCGCTGCCTGCCAGCTCACTGATGAGAACTCGATTCAGTTCGTCAAGCGGGCGGCCATGGAACGCGCCGCCGAACTGCTTCAAGAACAACCGGCCGCGCCGGCCGCCTCAGCTTGATCTCAGCGCAGGAACCAGTCGAATGCCCGCGCTCCCGGCCCGGCTGCGCGGAATGCGCGATGAAACCCGCAAGCATCCTATCCGCGCGTCGCTGCTCACCATCTGGATCGCAGGAAGCATCGCCTTAGTCGCGCTGCGTGGCTTCGAGCCGATCTCCGTGGGTGTGACGGCCCGCTCGTGATCGCCTACGTCTACATCTGGGAAACGCAGTAGGGGCTTCTACTCGCCGAATGACTCACCGTCGAAGCGGTCGATGGTCGTGAAGCCCTCCACCGGGCCGCGCTTGAGCCGCGTGAGCTGCTTGACCGGCTTGCCGATCGGCAGGAATGCGCAGACAGCGTAGTGGGCGGGTAGACCGAGCAGCTCCTTGAGCCGCGGCTCCTCGGCGATCGGGATGGTGGTCAGCGTGCCGCCGTAGCCCTCGTTGCGCGCCATCAGCAGGATGCTCCAGACGAACGGATAGATCGACGCGCCCGAAATCACGCCCACCCGATCCAGCTCCTTGTCGACCGACGCGACCTCGCCGAGGTCCACGCAGATCGCTAGCAGCGTCGGCGCGTCCACGTAGGGGCGCATGAGCAGCCGCGGCACCCGCACATCGGCGGCCGACTCGTCGGTGACCGACGACGGATGCGCCGCGTTCCACGGCCCCTCGCCCGCCCGCTGCATCGCTACGTAGCGGCGCGCGGGGCGCTGCGCGCACTCCGCGATCTGCGCGCGGATTTCCGGATCGCGCACGACGATCACGTGCCAGCCCTGACGGTTGCCGCCGCTCGGCGCGAAGCGGGCGTGCTCCAGAATCCGCTCCAGTGTGTCGTCGGGCAGCGGATCGTCGGTGAACTCCCGTGCGGCGAACGTCGTTCGGATGACTTCGGTGATGTCCACGTGATCCCCCATATGCTGCATCGCGGCGGCTGGGACGGATTCTACGCGCGTGTCGATCCTCGAAGTCATCGTCCTCGCGCTGATCCAGGGAATCACCGAATTTCTGCCGATCAGCAGCAGCGGTCACCTCGCGCTGGCGCGCTGGTTGTTCGGCTGGGAGGACCCCGGCCTCGATTTCGATGTCGCCGTGCATGCCGGCACACTGCTGGCGATTATCTGGGCGTTTCGCCGCGAGATTGTCGCTGTCCTGCGCGGGCTGCGGCTTAGCCCACAAGAGGCGGCGCGGGCTCCGCGCATCGACGGGCTCACGCCGCGGCGGCTGGTTGCGCTCGGCTTCGTGGCCACGCTGCCGCTGGTGATCATCGGCGCGCCGCTCTACGAGACGCTCGAATCCGACCTGCGCGGGCCGACCGTCGCCGCCGCGTTTCTGCTCGTCACCGGTGTGCTGATCGCGCTGGCCGAATGGCGCGCGCGCCGCTTGGGCAGCGAATCGCTGACCGCCATGACGATGCCGCGTGCGGTGGTGATCGGCGTCGCACAGGCGTTGGCCGCGCTGCCCGGCATCTCGCGCGCCGGGATGTGCATCGTCGCCGGCGTCTCGCTCGGACACAGCCGCGAGGCCGCCGCGCGGTTCGCGTTCTGGCTCGCGCTGCCGGCGCTGACCGGCGCCGGCGCGTTGGCCGTGCGGGCGGTGATTGAAGAGGGCGTGGCGGGGCGGATCGGGCATCTGGCGATCGGCGCGGTCGTCTCCTGCGCCGCGG
Organism: uncultured Dehalococcoidia bacterium; assembly: GCA_958295515.1. Taxonomy (GTDB): domain Bacteria; phylum Chloroflexota; class Dehalococcoidia; order Bin125; family Bin125; genus CATQGW01. Next base: position 911,800 of record CATQGW010000001.1, read on the forward strand.
CGCTGCTGGCGATCCGCGCGCTGCTCTGGCTGACCCGCTCGCGCTCGCTCGCCCCCTTCGCCGTCTGGTGCCTCGCCGCCGGCGCCGCCACCCTGATCGCCCGCGCCGCCGGCGCCTGAGCAAGAACATCATCCGCGAACACTGCATAGACCGCGATCGAGCCGAATACCTGACGTTCGGCGGCTAGAGACAATCATCGGGAATGCCGTAGGACTCAACTCACCGAGATCACCAAAACGGTGACGCGCTTGTGCCGTAGCTCGCGCCACAAAGTCTGACCCGCGCTCTACCGAGACTTGCGGGCGCTGCCGACCGGACCCGATCAGCCCCTGCTAAGGCCGTACGCCGTAGAGCGGCTTTTGCTCTAGCTCGTAGGGGAGCACTTTGTAGGCGCGCTCGACGAATGCCTGGAGGTAGGAGCGCGTCTTGCGGGGGTCGATGATCTCCTCGATGCCGAATGTTTCGGCGGTGCGGAAGACATTGCGCAGCTGGCGCAGGTCCGACTCGATCTCCTCGCGCTTGGCATCGGGGTCGGGCGCGTCGGCGATCTCGCGCCGATAGGCGGCATCGACGCCGCCCTCGATGGGGATTGAGCCCCACTCGCCGCTCGGCCAGCCGAGCCGATAGTTTAACCGCCGCGGATTGCCGGTCGCCATGCCCGCCATGCCGTAGCACTTGCGGATCACGATGGTCAGCTGCGGGACGGTCGCCTGCAGCCCGACCCAGACGGCGCGCATGCCTGAGCGCAGCGTGCCTTCTCGCTCGGCCTGGCCGCCGATCATGAAGCCGGGCACATCGACCAGGTAGACGATCGGAATGTGGAAGTAGTTGCACAGCTCGAGGAAGTGGGTCTGCTTGTCCGAGCCGTCGCGGTCCAGCGCGCCGCCGTTCTTGAGCGGATTGTTGGCGACGATGCCAATCGGCAGGCCGTCGATCCGCGCAAAGGCGGTGATCACGGAGGTGCCCCAGTGCGGCTTGATCTCGAAGAATTCGCCGCCGTCGACGACCGAGCCGATCAGCCGCTGCATCGAGTAGGGCCGCCGCGTGTTGCGCGGCACCAGGTCGATCAGCGACTCCGCGGCGCCCTCCGGCGCGGGCTGCGCGGGGGCGGCGGGCGGCAGCTCGCGCACGTTGTCGGGCAGGAACGAGAGCATCGCGCGGATCTGGCGGAAGGCGTCCGGCTCGTCCTCCGCCTCGTTGTCGATGCAGCCCGACTGATGCACATGCACCTGCGAGCCGCCCAACTCTTCGTTGGTCACGTCGTGCCCGATGCCGCGCTTCACGACCGGCGGTCCGGCGGCGAACATCGCCGAGCGGCCTTTGGTCATCACGCTCCAGTGCACCATCATCGCGCGTCCCGAGGGTCCGCCGGCGATCGCGCCCAGCACCGCGCCGAGCACCGGCACGTTGCGCATCGCTTCGATCGAGGTGACGAAGTTGGTGCCGCCGTTGGGCAGGTAGGTCGTGCCCATCTTCTTGGTCGCGCCGACATTCGCGCCGGCGCCGTCGATCAGCAGGATCAGCGGCACCTGGTACTCGACCGCCAACTCCTCGCAGAAGCCGCCCAGCCCGCCCTTTGAGCGCTGCATCGGAAACAGCGCCGAGCCGCCCTGAATGGTGAAATCCTCGCCGCCGATCGCGACCGTGCGCCCGTCGATCTCGCCCAGCCCCATCACGTAGGAGGCGGGCGAAAAGTCGACCAGCTCGCCGTCTTCGTACTCGCCCAGACCGGCCAGCGCGCCCACCTCGTGAAACGAATCGTCGTCGAGCAGCCCGTCGATCCGCTCGCGCACGGTCAGCCGCCCCAGGCGGTGCTGGCGCGCAATCCGATCCGGCGTGCCGCCGCGCCCCGAGAGCGCAACGCGCTTCCGCAGCTCCTCAACCTCAGGCTCCCAAACCATCGCGCGCTCCTTTCGTCACTCGTCCGTCGCTAGTCTAGCCGGCTGGCAGCCTGGACACGCCTGGTAGCGGTCCGCGACGGCACTGTCGATCAGGATCATCGATCGCCAAACACGCTCACACGTGCATACAGGACCCATTCCGTAACCCACCGCTTCCACCCCTCCACGAACGACGATGTATCCATCTGTAGAAAGTCCGCGTACGACATATCGGTCTGGGATTCGCCATCATCGAGAGCAAGGATCAGAGACAATCGGATGAAGACTTCTTCACGATGCCGAACGGACTGTCCAACACCTAGGATGGTGGCCCTGCCGCACTGAGACATGCACCGACCACGGCCGTCGTGGTAGTACTTTTCGAACAATATCTGCGACTGCATCAGTGGCCACGGGTACCCCAGTTCGGACGTTGCGTTGATCTCGATGCTGATGACCTGTTTCGACGGAGGAGTCCAGCGCTCGTCCGGCCGTCGGTGTATCGCGCCGTCGCGCCCCATCCACCAATAGTAAGGCGCTATCGGAACTGCACGCTCGACCCAGTCCAGGTCGTGCAGTCGATCTGTGACGACAACTATGCGATCTTGCGACTCACCTAGCCGAAGAATCCTCTCCGGTTTCCTCCTGCCCCATCTCCTTACGCGTTGCCGCCAAGTCTTCCTCAACTTGGCGGCGCGCATCGTAGCCAGTCCAGTACGCCATCCTTTGTAGCGCATCTTTGATCCCGTCTAGCGACTTTTCTATGCGTCGCTGCGACCGTGTCGCCGACTTCCTAGCCGACACGGTGAGCCACCAAGTCAAAACAACGACTGGCAGCGAGCCAGCCAAGGCACCGGCTAACGCAGGAAGAAAGACACTCAGAAATTGGTCGCCCTCCATCCTTCACAGCCTTTCCGCGATGTGCTGGGCGAGGTACTCCATCGTGCGATCTCGCTTGGAGCGGTTGCACCAGCCGCACAGCAGCTGGAGGTTCGATCGCTCGTGCGCGCCTCCCGCGCTGCGCGGGCGGATGTGGTTTACCTCAATGTTGAAGATCGACGGTCGCTCCTCGCAGCCGATCGGCCAGGCGTTGCAGCGCCCTTGCTGTTCGGCGTATATCTCGCGCTTGATCTCGGTCGGGATCGGATTCGGCAGTGTCCGATCGCCGTCGTCCGTTCGCTTCGGCGGCCGCGCGCGGTGCTCTACCCGCTCAGCCCAGAGCGCGATCCCCGGCTCCTGCTGCGCGAGCCGGATCTTCACCTGCTGCAGCGCCACGTCGTTCTGATCGATGCCCACCCACTCGCGACCGAGCCGCTCAGCCGCGACACACGCGGTGGCGCAGCCGCAGAACGGATCGAGCACGAGGTCCCCTTCGTTCGAAGACGCAGCCACGATGCGCTCAAGCAGCTTCAACGGCTTCTGCGTGCGGTAGCCGGTCTTCTCGGCGGCTTGCGAGTTGACGGGCGGGATGTCCGTCCAGATTGCGGTCGGAACCTGGCCCTTTGAGGCGCTGAGATATCGCTTGATGTTCGGCGTGCCGTTGCGCGTCCAGTAAATCAAACCGGCGGCGTCCAGGGCGTCGAGCCGATCGTGAACGCCCTCGATCTTCGCGTAGCCGAGAATCATGTTCTCCGCGATCCAATCGGCGTACTCGCCGCGCCCGCGCGCCTTCGGCACCGCCCAATGCCGCCCGCGCGCCGATGGGTCGTATCCGCGCCAGGGCCGCCCGCTCTCGCCCTCTGAAACATCCGCACCGGTCAGATCGCCGTCAGCGCGGTACCTCCCTCGACCGTCGCCGTCGTCGTGGCGGTATTTCGCTGCGACATGTTCGCCTTTCAGCGGGGCGGCGACCGAAGCCTCGTTGATCAGGGAGCGGCTGTAGAAGAGGATGTAGTCGGCGACGCGGCCAAACGCTCCCGCGTCGTTGTGAGCGCTCGTCCGCTGCCAGACGATTTCGTTCCGGTACCAGGTCCGCCCGAACACCGCGTCCATCACCGCCTTGAGCCACGCGCCTTCCGTGTCGTCGCAGTGCAGGTAGATGCTCCCGGCCGGCTTCAGCACCCGCGCCATTTCCGTGAGCCGCTCGAACATGTAGGTGAGATACGCCTGGGTCGCTTCACCCGCCACTTTGCCAGCGGCGTTGATCACGGCGCCCGCGCCGTCGTTGTCCTGCGTGACCCGGCCCATCGTGTCCAACAGCCGCTTCATCACGGCCTCCGGCAACCGGTCGAGCTGCCAGTGGTCGTCGAAGTCGTTGCCGTAGGTTCGGTCCGAGTTGAATGGCGGATCGAGGTAGATCAGGTCCACGGAATGTGAGTTCACGCCGCGCAGGACGTCCAGGCAATCGCCGGTGAAGATCGTGCGGTTCTCAAGATTGCGGACCATGTCCGCCTCCCCCAGTCATAGAAGGATAGCACAGGCATTCTAGCTGATGCGCCGAGGGTGGGTGCCGGTCACGGCGAGATACCCGCGGCAAGCGCGGGTATGACGGAAGAGTGGGCGCGGGTATGACGGAGGAGTGGGCGCTGGGGTGGCGGAGTGGATGTGGGCGATGTCGTGGGTGTGCTCGTTGGTGGGTTTGGGCGTGTGGATGCGCAGCGCTGGGGTGCGATTTTGGTTTCGGCGCATTTTGGAGGTGCGGAGCGGATTCTCTATCTGGTCGGGCTGTCTTAGGCTGTTCGGTGTTGTTCGGTGTTGTTCGGTGTTGTTCGGTGTTGTTCGGCTGTGTTCGGTCATGTTCGGCGGTGTTCGGTGCTGGGGGCGGCGAGCTGGCGGGCGGTTGCGGCGTTCATCCTTCTGCTCCGGCGTGCGCGGGGGCGGGTTGGCTGCACCAGCTAGCCTTTGCCTCAACTGCTCAGGAGACGACTCATGACTACTGCGCTCTCGGGACTGCGCATCATCGATCTCGGCGAGGGGCTGGCCGGGCCGTTTGCGGCCAAGCTGCTGGGCGACTTGGGCGCGGAGGTGATCAAGGTCGAGCCGCCCGGCGGCGACGCCGCCCGCCGGCGCGGTCCGTTTCCCAGCGCCAACACGGTGGATTTGGAGGCCAGCGCGCCCTTTCTCTATGCGAATACCAGCAAGCGCAGTGTGGTGCTGGACGCCGCGCGCGGCGCTGACCGCGACCTGCTCGACCGCCTGATCGCCGAGGCGGACCTGATCTTCGCCAGCGAGCCGGAGCCGCGCCTGGCCGAGCGCGGGCTGGGCTTCGACGACCTCCGCGCGCTCAACCCCGCGGTGATTCTGGCCACGGTGACGGGCTTCGGCTCCGACGGTCCGTATGCCGACTGGCGCTGGAACCACCTGATCGCCTGCGCGATCGGCGGCTTTGCGCATCTCTGCGGGCGCGCCGAGCGCGAGCCGCTGCAGCTGGGCGGCTCGATCCCCGAAACGCTGACCGGCGCGTATGCCGCCGTCGCGGCGCTGATCGCGCTGCGTGGGCAGCAGACGCAGGCGGAGCCGCAGGCTGAACACGTTGATGTCAGCGTGCTCGAAGCCGCTGTGAACATGGCGTTGCTGGTCACCCAGCGCTACGACTACACGGGTGATCTCGGTGTGCGGCGCGCCGATGTCGGGCCGGCGCCTTCGTTCATCCTGCCGACCAGCGACGGCTATGTGGGCGCGAACACGCTGACGCAGGCGCAGTGGGAGGTGATGTGCCAGTTTTTCGGACGCCCCGAGCTGATCGACGATCCGAAGTTCGGCGACGCCTGGAGCCGCTTCGAGAACTCGCGCCAGCTGGCCGACGAGCTGGCGGCGCTGACGCGCGGCCGCAGCGCCGATGAGATTTTCCACGAGGCGCAGGCCTGGCGTATCCCGTTCGGCCTGGTGCCCAGCCTTGCCGACGCGATCGACCTGCTGCCGCACCGCGAGCGCGGCTTCCTGCTGGAGTTCGACCACCCGCGCGCCGGGCGGGTGCGGATGCCCGGCATCCCCTGGATGTTCGGCGCTGAGCGACCGGTCGGCAGCCCGACGCCGCTGCTGAACGAACACGATGAGGAAATCCGCAGCGGCGATGTCTGGCAAGACCCGCCGCCGCCTGCCGCCGAGTCCTCGGATCAGCCTGTTGAGCGGCCGCTTGAAGGGCTGCGGGTGCTCGACCTCTCGATGTTCATGTCGGGCCCGATGACCACGCTGATCTTCGCCGATGCGGGCGCGGATGTGATCAAGGTGGAGTCGGTGCAGCGGATCGACGGCTGGCGCGCGAGCGGCGCTGCCGAGATTCCCGAGTTCTGGGAGATGGCGCCGCAGTTCAACTGGGTGAACCGCAACAAGCATGGGATCACGCTGAATCTGACCGATCCGCGCGGCGCGGACGTGATTCGCCATCTGGTCAAAGAGGCCGATGTCATCGTGGAGAACTACACGCCGCGGGTGATGGGCAACTTCGGGCTGGGCTGGGATGAGCTGCGCGCGATCAACCCGGAGCTGATCATGCTCTCGATGCCCGGCTTCGGGCTGACCGGCAGCTGGACCAACTACACCGCGTTCGCCAACACCACGGAGCAGATGTGCGGCCTGCCGCACCTGACGGGCTACGCCGACGATCAGCCGATCTTCTCGGGCACCACGGGCGGCGATCCGCTGGCCGGCGTGATGGGCGCGCTGGCGCTGCTCTCGGCGCTCGAACGCCGCCGCCGATTGCAGGCCGAGGGCGAAGCGGGCGGCTGCCATATCGACCTCTCGCAGACCGAGACCGCTACCTCCTTCACGGGCGACGCGCTGACCGCGTTCGCGATCAGCGGCCACGACCCCGGGCGCGTCGGCAATCTCCACCCGCGCATGGCTCCGCACAACACCTACCTGTGCCGTGCGGAGGATGGGCAGGAGCGTTGGGTCGCGATCGCCTGCCCCGATGACGCCGCGTTCGCGGCGCTGGCCGAGGCCTGCGGGCAGCCCGAGTGGGCGCAGGAGCAGGGGCGCTGGCGCACGCTGGCGGAGCGCCGCCGTTCGCTCGGCGAACTCGATGCGGCGATCGCGGATTGGACGCGGCGGCGCGACGCGGGGGAGGTGATGCGGGAGTTGCAGGCGGTCGGCGTGCCGGCCGCTGTGGTCTACCACGGTTTGGACCTGCTCGAAGATGAGCAGCTCCGCGCGCGCGGCTTCTTCATCACGCAGGAGCACCGCTATGCGGGGCGCAAGCGGTACCCGCTCCAGCCCTACCGCTTCCGCAACTGGGCGGGTCCGCGCAGCGACCGTCCCTCGCCGACGCTGGGGCGGGACACCCGCGCCGTGCTCGCCCGCCTGACCGAGATCAGCCCCGAAACCGTCGACCAGTGGGAGCGCGAGGACGTGACCGGCACGGTCCCGATCGCGGCCCGCGCCGACTGATTGGCATCGCGCTGATACCCTCGCCTATGCGAAAGGAGCCGCCCATGCGACTGGCCAGCTTCCGCTTTGAAGACCGCGACCGCGTTGGGGTGATCGTTGACGACGAGGTCGTCGACCTCTTCCTCGCCGAACCCGAAGTGCCGACCGAGATGTGCGACTTTCTGGCGGCGGGCGAGGACGCGCGGGTGATGGCCGAGATGGCCGTGGAGCGGGGCGGCAACCGACGCCCGCTGAGCGATGTGCAGCTGCTCGCGCCGGTGCCGCGCCCGAGCAAGTTTCTCGCTGTCGGGCTCAACTACGCCGATCACATCGCCGAGACCGGCGCTGAGACGCCGCGCTACCCGACGATCTTCACCAAGCAGCGCACCTGCGTAAACCACCCCGGCGGCGAGATCCAGATTCCGCTGGCCTCCAAGAACGTCGATTACGAGGGTGAGCTGGGGATCGTGATCGGGCAGACCTGCCGTCACGTCGCCGCGGCGGACGCGGCGTCGGTGATCGCGGGCTACACGATCGTCAACGATGTCTCCGTGCGCGACTGGCAGAATCGCACCCGCCAGTTCACGATGGGCAAGTCGTTCGACACGCACGGCCCGATGGGCCCGCTGATCGTCAGCGGCGACGAGTTGGGCAACCCGCATGTGTTGGGCATTCGCACCTTCGTGAACGGCGAGCTGCGCCAGAACTCCAATACCGAGCACCTGATCTTCAACTGCTACGACATTGTCGAATACCTCAGTACGGCGTTCACGCTGGAGCCGGGGGATGTGATCGCGACGGGCACGCCATCGGGCGTGGCGGCGGCGATGACGCCGCCGCGCTGGCTCACGCCGGGCGACATCGTGCGGATCGAGATCGACGGCATCGGCGCGCTGGAGAATGTCTGCGTGCCAGAGCCGGAGCCGTCGCTGCACGACGACCACCACTAACTCACGCTGCTGCCGACAACCTCTCCCTTGGGCCGCCGCTGGTGACCTTGTCGGTGAAGCGTGACCCCGCCGATGCGGATCATCGAGGGCCAGACGCCAATCGAATGACCGAACACGCATCGCAGGTAGTGAATGCGTGCCAGCTCGACTCCCTCTTCATCGAACACCCGTGTGTAATACGACTCGCCACCCAAGCTGCATCGACGTGACGGGCCGGCTGTCCCACGCTCCAGCCGCTCCGTGTAGCGTCCCACGCTCAGCTTCCGAAACACCTCATACACCTCGAACAGATCGTGCAGCTCATATTCCTCTATCCTGAGGCTGAAGCGCTGAGGCACCAAGAACTCCCATGACCGACGATCTCACTGTAGAGGCACTCACGCTGCTCAGAGACTACCTGCGGGGCGACGCCGACATCGGAGACTACATGGCCTTTGAGATGGCGCTGACGCACGACGACACGCTCGATCCGGAGCTGCGGGGCGCGCTCGGCCGCCTCTCCCTCGTCGGCGACGAAGTCAGCAGCGGCTGGGCTCCCGAATCCGATTTCGCCCAACTCGCGCAGGAAACACTCGCCGCCCTCACCCCGCCCGCCGCCGTTGCCGACTAGCGACCTTCGATGGTCTTCATGATGCGCTCCCGATGGTTACGCACCTGCAGATCGAAGAAGTCGAACTACTCCGCCAGCCGCGCTGCTACTGGCGGCCACATGCGGGCTAGGGCGGGCACGGCGCCTGGCGGCGTTGGACGGGCGGCGAAGAACTTGCCGCCTGGCCGCGTTCGCAGCTCGATCAGAATGGGGCCGGGGGCGGCCAGTAGATCGTCCAGCGCTGCGTCCAACTCTTCTGCCTCCGAGAAGCTCGCCGTCTGTTGATAGCCGGCGCCGGCGGCCATGGCGGCGAAGTCGACGCGCTCCTGCGACGGCAGCGGCTGCGCGCCCGATGTTTCGTAGACGCCGTTGTGTATGACGAAATGCACGAAGTTCTCCGGCGCCGCGCCGGCAATCGTGCCCAGCGAGCCCAGCTGCATCATCAGCGAGCCGTCGCCGTCGATCACCCAGACTTCGCGCTGCGGCTGCGCCAGCGCTACGCCCAGACCGAGCGCCGAAGCGCCGCCCATGAAGCCGATGCAGGCCAGATTGAGATCGCCCGGCGCGCGCTGCATCCACGCGCCGTTCGCCGTCATCGTGCCCACCACCACCTGATCCACCCAGTGCGCGGCCAGGACATCCAGCGCCGACTCCAGCGACATCCGACCGCCGCCGCCATCCTGCTCGGTCAGCTCGCGTTCGCTCATGAGGTTGTCGCTCCCACCAGCAGCGCGACCGGGCCCTCGCGCGCCTCGGCTTCATCGAACGCCTCTGAGACGTAGTGCAGGTCGTCGACGCCGTCCAGCAGCCGGCTGGGCACGCCGAGCGTCTCCAGCAGCGGTTCGGCCAGCCGCACCATCGAGCCGCCGTCCTCGCGCGGCGCGAGCTCCGGATCGCGCCCCAGCAGGCCGATCAGCATCACGATCGGAAACCGCCCGTCCAGCCCGACGCCGCGCAGGTTGTTGACGCAGGCGTAGAGCCCGGCGTGTTGGATCTGCATCAGCGGACGCCGCCCGCCGATGATCAGCCCGGCGCTCACAGCGATCGCCTCGTCTTCCGTGGAGCAGTGCACGGTGCGGATGTCCTCGGCGGCCATCAGCAAGTCGAGCAGCGTGCGCTGGTGCGTGTCCGGCACGAGCACGACATCCTGCACGCCGGCCGCGCGGATCGCGGCCATGAATTCGGTTGCCGGAATCGACTGCGCGGCCATCCACAGCCCCTGTCTTCGCTTGTGGCAGCATACTTGGGTGGAGAGCGACGCTGCGAGCCGATCATGAGTGAACACCCCCCCGAGCACCCCAACCGCCCGCGCGAGTACCACGGCGCGCGCACCCTGCTGGCGGGCTGTGCCGTCGTCGCGATCATCGCCCTGATCCTCTGGCTCGCCTTTCTGCGCGGGGGCGGGGGAAGCGCGCAAACCGGCGTTGTGCCCCTCCCGCCCGACCTGCAGGCTGCCGGCCTCGCCGTCGCCCCTCGAATCGGCGCGCTCGCGCCCGACTTTGAGCTGGAAACGCTTGAGGGCGAGCGCTTCCGCCTCTCCGATCTGCGCGGACGCCCCCTGCTGATCAATTTCTGGGCCTCCTGGTGTACGCCCTGCCGACGCGAAGTGCCGGCGCTGATCCGCGCCCAGCGCGCGCATGCCGAGGCGGGGCTGCTGGTGATTGGGGTCAACATTGAGGAGCCGCGCAGCGCCGCGCAGACCTTCGCCGACCAGTTCGGCGTCAATTTCCCGGTCCCAATGGACTCCGACGGCAGTGTCTACCGCGCCTACGGCACCGAAGGCATGGTTGGTCCGCCGCGCAGCTTCTTCATCGATCCCGATGGGATCATCACCCGCATCTACGCCGGCCAGGCGCCCGACGAACAGATCGCCCGTGACGCCGCCGCGCACGCCGCCGCATCCACTCGCTGACGCTCTGTTGCCTGCACGCCATCCGCCCCTCACCAACCCGATCTACATTGGCCCCAGCACTACCTGGAGGTTGCACCCATGACCACGATCGAGCGCCTCTCCGCCCCCGACCACGAGCAAGTCCTCGTCTGGCGCGACGAACAGGCAGACCTCCATGCGATCGCCGCGATCCACTCCACCGCCCGCGGACCCGCCGTCGGCGGCACCCGCTGGCAGCCGTATCCGGACAGCGACGCGGCGCTCGATGACGCGCTGCGCCTCGCTTCGGCGATGACCAAGAAGTCCGCTGTCGCTGGTCTCCAACTCGGCGGCGGCAAGGCGGTTGTGATCGGCGACCACACCGCCAAGACCGACGCGCAGCTGCGCTCCTACGCGCAGTTCCTCAACGAAATCGGCGGACGCTTCATCACCACCACCGATGTCGGCACGACCACCGCCGAAATCGACCAGCTGCACGCGGCCACGCCCCATGTCGTCGGCCTCTCCGCTGCGCTCGGCGGCGGCGGCGACACTTCGGCACTCACCGCCACGACGGTGCTCGCCGGGATGCGCGCCACTTTCGAGGCGCTGGACGGCGACGGCGGCTTTGCAGGACGCCGAATCGTGGTGATCGGACTCGGCAAGGTCGGAGCGAAAGTCGCCCGCCGACTGGCTGAAGCGGGCTCGCGGCTGCGCGTCGCCGACATCCGCGCTGACGCCGCGGGACAGCTCGCCGCCGACATCCGCGCGGAAGCGATCCCGCTCGACGACGCGCTCAGCGCCGATTGCGACCTGCTCTCGCCCAACGCGCTGGGCGGCATCCTCTCCGCCGAATCAATCCCCGACCTGCGCTGCCGCGCCATCTGCGGCGCGGCCAACAACCAGCTTGCGCGCGAACCTGAAGACGCCGAGCTGCTGGCCGAGCGCGGTATCCTCTACGCCCCCGATTACGTGGTCAACTCCGGCGGGCTGATCAGCGTCGCCGGCGAACTCTTCGACTGGCCGCCCGAGACTGCCCAGGCACACGCCGAGCAGGTCTACGACACCACCTGCCAGATCTTCCGCGACGCCGAAGCCGCCGGCATCACCCCCGCCGCCGCGGCCGAATCCCGCGCCGCCCAGGTCGTCGCTGCTGCGCGGCTGGCATCCCTCCCCACTCACTGAGCGACCGTCGAGCAACGCTCGATCCTGCTCTATGGACCCGGGTAGGCGGTCGGTGGGTCCGTCTGTCCCAGGTAGTTCCAGCCGAAGCAGACAATCTCACGCGATTCTGTCAGCGCGCATGTGTATTCCTCGCCGGTAGAAATCGCTCGATATCGGCCCGGCGGCACATCTGTCGCGCCGTACAAGTCTGGTCCCCAGCAGACTGCCCGCCCGTCCGCCGTCAGCGCACAGGACTGCGGTCCAGGGGCGCTGATGTCGGTGTAGGGCGACGCTGTAGCAGGCGGCCGCCAGTCCGCGCTATAGGCTCCCCAACAGACCGCTTCGCCACTCACAGCCAGGGCGCAGGTATCGTAACCGCCGGCGCTGATCGCCATGTACTGTCCGAGCGGTGGGTTCGCCTGTCCATGGCTATCGTTGCCCCAGCAGACCACAGTCCCTGTCTCCCGGAGCGCGCAGGCGTGGCCGCCGGCAGCGCTAATCGCCGAATAGCGGCCCGGTGGCGGATGCAGCAATCCATGGTCGCCGTCTCCCCAGCAGGTCAGAGCGCCAGCCTCCGAGAGCGCGCAGGCGTGGTTGCCGCCGACGCTGACCGCACTGAACGTTCCGACAGGCGCATTTCTCCGCTCGGGAAATCCCCAACACACCACCTTGCCGGTTTCAGACAAGGCGCAAGTAAAGGTCCAGCCGGCGCTGATCGCCGTGTAGCGACCGGGTGGCGCGTCTGCTTGTCCCCATTCGTTGTAGCCGCCCCAGCAAACCGCTTCGCCCGCTGTGGTCAGCGCGCAGGCATGCGACGCGCCGGTGCTGATCGCCGCGAACCGCCATGTCGGGGCATCGAGTTGGCCGTCGTTGTTGTAGCCCCAGCAGCGCACCGCGCCCGTCTTGCTCATCACGCAGGAATGCTCGCGGCCGCTGCTGATCTCTGTGAAGGTTCCCTTTGGCGCATTCGCTGGATTCGCGCCCCAGCATTTGATTTCGCCCGATCGATCCAGCGCGCAGGAATGCCGCGCGCCGGCGCTGATCGCGGTGTAGCGGCCGGCCGGCGCGTCTACCTGCCTCCACCCGTTGTCGCCCCAGCAGACCGCTTCGCCGGCCTCGCTCAGCGCGCAGGTGTGAACATCGCCGGCGCTGATCGCCGTGTAGCGGCCGGCCGGCGCGCTCGCCAGCCCGCCGCGGTCGCTTCCCCAGCAAATCACTCCACCCGCCTCCGTCAACGCGCACGCATGCGATCCGCTGTACACCGCGCCTGCTCCGACGCCGACGTTCCCAAAGCCCGTGCCGGCGCTGATCGAGATAAACCGCCCGAGCGGAGCGTCCGATTGTCCGAATCGATTGTCGCCCCAGCAGACCGCCTCGCCCTGAGTGGTCAACGCGCAAGTAAAGTGTCCGCCGGCGCTGATCGCTGCATACCGCCCCGGCAGGATGTCGGTTTGCCCCCTTGCGTTGTCGCCCCAGCATTTTGCATCGCCGTCTGCGGTCAGCGCGCAGCTGTGGTCGGTGCCGGCGCTGATCGCCGCATAGCGGCCGCGCGGCGCATCGGATTGCCCGCTGTCGTTCCGTCCCCAGCAGACCGCGCGCCCGATCGATGTCAGCGCGCAGGTGTGATCGCTGCCGGCGCTGAGGCGATTGGGAGCGATGCTCAAGGGCGGCCACGCAGGGATGCTGACCACGCTGCTGCTGAGCCAGCGGTGGTGGCCGATGCCGCGAGGGAAGTGCCGCGCGCGAGGCAGAAGATCCTCGCCATGAGCGCGCAGCCCGAACTCAATCAGGCCGTTCGGCGAAAGGCGCGCGATCACACGCACCAGCAGCTCTGGCGACAGCTCCACTTCGCTGCTCCGCAGCCAGCGATGGTGGGCGATATCGGCGGGAAGCCAGCGCAGCGCGGGAAGAATCCGTTCGCCGCCGACGGGGCGGACTGCGAACTCAACCCGGCCTCGCTCGTCGAGCCGAGCCTGCACCTGCGCCTCGACCGCTTCGGTCTGCGCCGAGGTGTCGCCGCGCAGGATCAGCAGCGCCCCTGCCAGGGCGACCAGCACCGCGAGCGTTTGCAGCCAACGCATGAGCTGATGCTAGGCGAGAGCCGCCGTGCAATTCGTTTCGCGCTGCGGGCAGGCAGCGTGCGCGGCGGCTACTATTGGCGCGTACCTGTGCAGGCCAAGGAGCAGCAGCATGTCTCTCACCGTTCACGGCATTCCGGTCATCGACATTGACAGCCACTACACCGAGCCACCCGACCTCTGGACCTCGCGCGCGCCCGCCAAGTACAAGGACAAGGTGCCGCACATCGTGCTCAATGAGGCCGGCGAACAGCGCTGGCAGGTGCTCGACGACATCGACTTCGGACCGCCCGGCTTCACGGTTGTGCGCGAGGACGGGCGCAAGCAGTACGGCACGATCTCGCTCGGCTCCTTCGAGGAGATGAGCAAGGCCGCCACCGAGCCCAAGGCGCGGCTGAAGCTGCTCGACGACCTCGGCATCGCGCAGCAGATCGTCTACCCCAACGTCGCCGGCTTCGGCAGCCAGAACTTCATCCGGATCGAAGACGCCGAACTGCGGAATGTCTGCTGCACCACCTACAACGACGCGATCGCCGAGCTACAGGAGGAGGGCAAGGGTCGGCTCTTCCCGCAGGGGCTCGTGCCGTTCTGGGACATCCCCGCCGCCGTTGAGGAGCTCGGCCGCATCCACGACATGGGGCTGACCGGGATCACGATGTGCGACACGCCCGAGGCGTTCGGCCTGCCCTATCTCAACGACCCCGCCTGGGATCCCTTCTGGGACACCTGCGCGGCGCTCGATATGCCGGTCAACTTCCACATCGGCGCCGGCGCGGGGGTTGCCGACAAGCTGATCTGGGACGGCTACGGTCCGCAGCGCCGCCTGGCAATGGGCTCGATCTGCCTCTTCATCACCAACTTCAAGGTGATCATCAATCTGATCTTCTCCGGCCTCTGCGAGCGCTACCCCACGCTCAACTTCGTCTCCGTCGAGAGTGGGATCGGCTGGGTGCCCTTCCTGCTGGAAGCGATGGACTACCAGTTCGAGGAGACGGTTCCCACCGAGCGCGACGGGCTTTCGATGAAGCCCTCGGAGTACTTCCGCCGCCAGATTTACGCCTCCTTCTGGTTCGAGGACTTCGGACCGCGCGCGACGATTGAGGCGATCGGCGAGGACAACGTGATGTTCGAGACCGACTTCCCGCACCCGACTTGCCTCTACCCGCGCGCACAGGAGCATGTCACCTCGGTGCTGACTGATCTCGACGAGGGCATCCGCAGGAAGGTGCTGCGCACCACCGCCGAGCGCATCTACCACTTGCCGCCCGCCCCGACCGCCAACTGAGCAGACGAGCGGACGGCTGAAAGGGCGGCAATATGGCTGAGCGGCTGGTGGGCAAGGTCGCGATCATCACCGGCGGCGCTGCCGGCATGGGCGCTGCCGAGGCTCGTCTCTTCGCCCAAGAGGGCGCGGCGGTGATCATCGCGGATGTCGTGGACGACGACGGCATCGCGGTGCGCGACGGCATCCGCGAGGCCGGCGGCGAGGCCGAGTTCGTCCACACCGACGTGAGCAGCGAGGCGGACTGGGAAGCGCTCATCGCGAGCGTGCTCGACCGTCACGGGCGGCTCAACATCCTCGTCAACAACGCCGGCCTGAGCAGCACCTCGCAGTCCGACGAGATCAGCACCGAGGGCTGGCGGCGCATTATGGAGGTCAACGCGACCGGCGTCTTCCTCGGCGTCAAGCACGCGGCGGCGGCGATGCGCGGCGGTGGCGTGGGCGGCTCGATCGTCAACATCTCCTCGATTTACGGACTCGTCGGCAGCGACGGCGGGCATCCCGCCTACCACGCTTCCAAGGCCGCGGTGCGCAACTTCAGCAAGGCGATGGCCGTGCGGCTCGGGCCCGAAGGCATCCGCGTCAACTCCGTGCATCCCGGCTTCATGCCGCCGATGCGCAGCAGCACGGGCATGAGCGAGGCCGCCCGCGCGCGGCTCGAACGCGCCGTCCCGCTGCGCCGCACCGGCGAGGTTGACGAAGTCGCCTGGGGCGTGCTCTTTCTCGCCTCCGACGAAGCCTCCTACGTCACCGGGGCGGAGCTTGCCATCGACGGCGGTTTCGTCGCGCGCTAGCACGCCTGGCGGCGGCGCGCGTAAACCAGGCGTCGTTATCCACAACTATCCACCAGCGTCTCGCCATAACGTCGTACCGTAAGGGCGACGCAAGCGGCGAGTGGCACAATCAAGGAGCCTGAGAATGCGTGAGCGAGTGATCAACCGGGCCGGCATCTGGGCGGGATTGGCTGCCCTCACCGCGGCGCTTCTGCTCGCCGTCGCGCTCTCGCCCCAGGCTGCCGCGCAGGACGGCCCCCCGCCCCCGCCGCACTGGTTCTTCGGCGTCGGCTTTGACAGCGACAATGGCATGACCATCCGAGCGCTCAACCAGGACGGTGAGCAGGTCGAATCCACCACCATCTCCGACGGTTCGTGGTCGCTGGTCGTCGACCTCGCCGATGCCGACAGCGTCACCTTTGAAATCGGCTCCGGCAGCTCCCGGCGCGTCACCGAGGAGGCCAACACCCTGATGCAGGGCCGCCTGACGGAAGTTGAGCGCTCCGATTTCAGCGTCGTTGCCGCACCCGTAGCGGAGCCGGAGGCTCCGACCAGCGCGACCATTGCCGTCCAGGTGCGCGCCCGCCTCGCCCCTGACGGTAGGCTCGAATTCGGCGCTCGCCGTGTTGGCGGCGAAGATGTGCTGCCTAGCGGCCGCTTCCTCCCCACCAGCGTCGTCGATGGCCGCATCACTCCGCAGGAGCGGATCACCCACGGACGCTGGCTGCGCAGCTCGCCGATTGACCTCGGCGACGGCTACACCGTGCAGGTCATCGCCCGCGTCAAGCCCAACGATGGACGCATTGAGTTCGGTCTCTACGTGGACGGTGTCGACGCCGCGATCGGCGAGTACAACAGTGGCGCCGCCGAGCCGATGTTCCTGCCGCGCGGCCGCTACTTCCCGGCCACCACCAGCCACAACCGCTGGCTCTCCAGCAACCCGCCGACTGATATTCCGCAGGCGCCCTAATCGCGCAGCCCAGTCGGCGAACCAATCGGAAGCGGGGCGCTCAGGCGTCCCGCTTCTGTTTTGCCGGACGCGCCACCGGCCCAACGGCTGCCAGCGCCGCCGCCAGCCGCTGCCCCACCTCGCGCACCAGCTGGCGGCGCTTGCGCGGCAGCCGCAGCAGCAGGCAGAGCAGCGCCGACGCCGCCCATAGCCCGGCGCAGGTGTAGAACGCGCCGTCGTAGGAGCCGACCAAGTCCGCGTAGAGCGCCACCGCGACCGGCGTCGCCGCCGAGATGCCCATCGCCACCGGGAAGCCCAGGCTGCGGACCGCGCCCAGGTAGCGCCGCCCGAAATACTCCGCCCAAATCATCTCCTGAATCGGGATGTTGCCGCCGATTCCGATCCCCATCACGACGAACGCGCCGCCGACCAACCAGGCCGACTCCGTGTCGGCTGCCAGCACCACCAGGACGAAGCCGGCGGCTGCGATCGCAAAGCTGACCGAACCGACCATCCGCGAGTCGAAGCGATCCAGCGCCCAGCCCCAGGGCGGCTTCGTCGCCCCGGAGAAGATCGACATCACCGCCACCAGCAGCGCTGCAACCCCCGCCGAGAAGCCGTGCTCGCCGAGAAAGAGCACGCCGTGCAGCAGGATCGCGAAAATCCCCACCACCGAGACGCCGAAGATCACGACGATCATGTAGAACGCCGAGGAGCGCACCGCCTCCCGCCGGGTGAGCGAGGTGGCGAAGTCGCGCTCCGCCGCCTGGTGCTGCGCCGACGAAACCTGCGTCTCGCCGCCGTCGGGCACCATGCCGTAGTCCTCGGGCCGCCGCCGCATCAGCAGCGAGACCGGGACCAGCACCGCCAGCGAGATTGCGGCCAGCACGATCCAGCTCGTGCGCCAGCCCAGCGGCTCGATGAACGCCCACTGGGTCAGCGACGGCCAGACGATCCCCGCCATCGACACGCCCATCGAGGTCCAGCCCAGCGCCTGCCCGCGCTTGGTCACGAACCACTTCGAGACCGTCACCGAGGCGACCAGGAAGCCGGCCATCGACGCGCCGGTGATCACGAACACGCCGCGCACGATGAAGTACTCCCAATAGGAGTCGACCTGGCTCATGTAGACCAGCGCGGGCACGCAGATCACCACGCCGAGCAGCATGATCGGCCGTGAGCCGAAGCGATCCACGCGCGGCCCCAGCAGCAGCCCGACGATCATCAAGACGACCTGCCCGGCGGTGTCGGCGAAGAAGAACGCCGTGCGCGACCAGCCGAATTCATCCAGCATCTGCGGCGCGAAGACCGCCGAGACCGAGGTCTGCACGCCGACCGCGATGAACTGCGCGGTAAAGGCCGCGGCAACCACCACCCAGCCGTAAAAGATCGGCGGCCGGCCGAAGAGCCTCATCGCTGCGGCGGCCCGCTCATAGCTCGGATCTGAGCGGCATTTCGGAAGCGAATCCGTTGGCCTTCCTGCGCGATGATCGCCAACCGCGCGTCGCCGTCCGGCCCCATCCGCGCTTCAATCTGGGACCAACAGCGCAGCAGCGCACGAATCTGCAGATCTGCGTTGGCGCGCTCACTCGCGGTCACTTTCAACCGAATCACTCGCACATCATTGAGCATCGCTTGCTGAGCTGCGAGCCAGACGCTGGGTTCAAGAAACCGATCGAAGGTGATCAGAGCATCGAACCTGCCGGCGATCTCCAGTACTTGGTCGTCAAGGCTACCGGCAAGCCCAAGGTTGGCGATGTGGACGGTGGGATGGCCGAGTTCGGTGAGCGCCGTCACAACGGTGTGGGCGATGTTCTCGTCAAGTAGGCAGTTCACCTCGCAGGGATGATCTATGCGGCGAAATCGCGCTCGAACTCGAACGCGGCTTGCACTTGCTCCACACTGATCCCATACTCGCTGGCCGCTTCCTGCGGCGGCCACACTCCCCCGGGCCCGGTCGAACGAAACATCCCGGTCGGAAGCCGCGTGCCGGTCAAGATTGGCTCATTGCCCAGCCACAAGGGGTGCATCGTGACATGCCGACCATGCCGCGAGAGGTCCCCCAGCGGTCCCTCTTCGAGCAGCTCCGCCAGTGCATCCGCGATCAGTTTCACCTCATCCCCGGCGCTGCAACCCGCAGTGCGCATCCGCAGCGCGGTGATTGCCTCCGACCCCGCCGCGCGGTCGCCGGGAACGAGACGGCCATCCTCCCCGATCGGCAGCACCAGCGCCCGCTCCCACTGAGGAACTTCGGCGTCGATCAGATCCAGGACTGGCTTCAGCTCGCGGAGGGGTAGCCCGCGCGCCAGCAGCTTCGCGGCGGCGCGGGCCTTGCAGTATTCCAGCCACGTGTACGCGCGGGGGCGGCCCGGGCCGCCCGGTAGGCAGGTCGCTGCCAGCACGCCCTCCCGGTGCCAGCGTCCCAGCCGCCCGCGCGAAATGCCCGACAGCGTCGACACTGCTCGGGTCGGCACGCAGCCCTCCCAATACAGGTTGTCGAGTTCCGACGAATTCTTCGCAGCCATTGCGCTCCCCTTCACGGGCACGATATCGCGGCGCTAGACCTCCGGGAGCTCGAGCCCCAGCGCTCCGAAGGCATCGCGCAGGCCCTCGGCTGCGTCATCCGCACGCGGACGCCCCAGCGTTAGCCCGCCGTCCACGATCAGCGGATGCCCGGTCACAAACGAGGCGTCGTCGCTGCACAGCCAGAGCGCGGCGTGCGCGATGTCGGCGGGACGCCCCGAACGCGCGATCGGCTGCGCCTCCTTCAGGAACTCGGCCATCACCTCCACCGTCTTGTCCGCGTCTTCGGTACTCAGCCCCATCGCCTTGCCGAAGATCGGAGTTGCGATCCCGCCCGGGCAGATGCAGTTCACGCGGATGTTGTGCTCGCCCAGCTCGTAGGCCGCGACCCGCGTGAGATGCACCACCGCACCTTTGGCCACGCTGTAGACCGACGGGCCGTTGCCGGCGTTGATTCCCGCGATCGAGGCGGTGTTGACGATCGCCCCGCCCTCGCCCTGCGCTTGCATTACGCGCGCCGCATGCTTGATTCCGAACACCACGCCCTTGAGCAGCACATCCATCGTCTCGTCGTAGGCCGCTTCCTCGATCTCGGTGAACGACTCCGGCGCTCCCCCGTAGCCGGCGTTGTTGAAGATCGCGTCGAGCCGCCCGAAGCGGTCGACGGCGTGCTCCACCATGCCATGAACCTCGGCCTCGCGCGCCACATTGGCGTGTACGAAGGACGTGTCGCCGCCCATCGACTCGACCAGCGCCCGCCCGCGGTCGTCCTGGATGTCGGCCACGACGACCCGCGCGCCCTCCTCGGCGAAGAGCCGCACTGCGCCTTCCCCAATCCCGCTCGCGCCGCCGGTGATGATCGTCACTTTGCCGTCCATCCGGTCCGCCATTGCGCCCTCCTGTCTGTTCGCTGTGTCCGCCCGCGAGGGCAGGATAGTCAAGCGCGAGGCCGCCGCCGCGCCGATAGACTGGTGGCATCCGTCCAGACACGATGCGAGGAGTACGCAGATGCCCGGTCGACTCGATGGAAAAGTCGCGCTGATCACCGGCGCCGCGCGCGGGCAAGGCGCGGCGGAAGCGGAACTGTTCGCCGCGGAAGGCGCGCGGGTGATCCTCGCCGATGTGCTCGATGAGGACGGCGCGCGCGCCGCCGCCGCGATCGGTGATGCGGCGGTCTACCGGCATCTGGACGTGACCGACGAGGATGCCTGGAACGCGCTGGTCGCCGAAATCGTCGAGGATCACGGACGGCTCGATGCACTGGTCAACAACGCCGGCATCTACCGCAACGGGGCGATCACGGAGATGGATCAGGAGACGTATCGGCTGGTGATCGAGATCAACCAGATTGGCGTCTGGCTCGGCATGAAGGCCGTTGGCGCGCAGATGATCGGCCAGCGCTCGGGCTCGGTGATCAACATCTCCTCGACCGCCGGCTTCCGTGGCGGCCCCGGCTCGATCGCCTACACAGCCAGCAAGTTCGCGGTGCGCGGGATGACCAAAGTCGCGGCCCGCGAGTGGGGCGAATACGGCGTCCGCGTCAACTCGATTCACCCCGGCCCGATTGACACGGCGATGCTCCAGCAGGTACCCGGCTTTGAGGCCGACAGCGAGCGTTTCCTGCGCCGCATCCCGCTCGCCCGCGCCGCCGACGCCTCCGAAGTCGCCTACCTCGCGCTCTTCCTCGCCTCCGACGAGTCGTCGTTCAGCACTGGCGCCGAATTCGTCGTAGACGGCGGCTCGCTGGCCTAACGCCGCCAGCGCCCTCCGCCCCGCCCTCTTCTCCATTGGGGTGTGCGACAATCCCCGTATGAGCTCATCCTCCAGACGGCGGCGTGGCGACGAGACGGTCCGCGAAGAGGTCGTCAACGTCATCCTCGGCGAGCTGCTCAGAGCGCGCGGCATTCCGGCACGGGCGGAGCGGCGCAGTCAGGGCAACGCGCCCGATATTCGCTTCGAGCTGCCCTCCGGGGAGCTGATCCTGATCGAGTGCAAGTGGGAGGGCAGCCGGACAGAGCTTGATCGGCAACTGGCCGAACGTGTCGACGAATTTCCCGACGCGATTGCTCGTCTCGGTGTGCTGTACCCGGATTACCTCAAGACCGAGGACGACGTCGGCGATGTGCTCAGCTGGCTCAGTGACCTCGAGTGGTACCTGCACAGCTCGCGTAGCACGATCCACGCCGATCCGGTCCTGCGGAGAGGGCAGGTGCAGGCGCTGGCCGCCCAGCTTCGCCTGCTTCCGCTCGAAATCGAAGGCACCGACCGAGTACATGCAGCGACCCTTGAAGTGGGGTACGCATTGACCGAGGCCGTTAAGGGACTCAACACCCACGCGCGCGTTGCGCGGCTCGTGGCGGAGATTGTCGCCGAGACGGACAATGAGAAGGAGCGCGAGGCCGGCAAGCGAATCGGCTGCCTGGTCCTGTTCAACGCGCTTGCATTTCACCGCCGCCTCGCACTCGTCCGCGACGACATCCCCGCTGTGGAGGAAGTCGCAGCCAACGGCGTGAAACCTTTGCAGGAAGCTTGGGATGCGATCTGCACAGACATCGACTACGTACCGGTGTTCCAGGTTGCAAGGGAACTGCTGCGCGTGCTCGGCTACGGCGATCCGGAGCATCAACTCCCCGTCCTTCGCCCGCTACTCAAGGCCGTTCACGAAACCCGCTACCTGGAGGGCCATGATCTGTCAGGCCGGCTGTTCCATACCCTGCTGTCCGACGCCAAGTTCACTGGCGCCTATTACACCTCCGTCCCGGCCGCGACGATGCTCGCGCAACTCATCTTTGACGGCTGGCCGAAGGACGTTGACTGGAGCGATCACGAGTTCCCTGCGTCGTTGAGCGTGGCCGATCTGGCCTGCGGCACCGGCACGCTGCTGATGTCAGTCGCCTCGGAGGTGCAACGCCGGCACGCCGACGCGGGCGGCCGCGATGCGCCGTCGCTGCATAAGGAGTTGGTTGAGCAGGCGTTGATTGGCTTCGATGTGCAGCTTTCGGCCATCCACTTCGCCGCCACCAGCCTGGCGATGCTCAACCCCGACATTCAGTTCGACCAGATGAACCTCTACACGATGCCGCTGGGCGTCGAGGGGGAAGGTATTCGCCTCGGCTCGCTCGAGTTTCTCGGCAGCCGCGAGGCGCCGGTGCAAATGCCGCTCGGTGGCGGGGGTGACCTTGCTATCGTTCCGCAGGATGTCGGGCGCGTCACGGGGACAGGTATCAAGGGTTCCGCAGAGGGCGTCACGTTCAGACTGCCCGACCTCGACCTGGTGATCATGAACCCGCCGTTCACCCGATCAGTGGGCGATAACCTGCTATTCGGCAGTCTGCCTGCCGCACAGCGAGCCAAGCTGCGAACAGAACTGAAACGTCGGCTCAAGAAGCGCGACGGGACCGTTACGGCGGGGCTTGGCTCAGCATTCGTCGCCGCCGCGGCGCCCAAGCTGCGCCCCGGCGAAGGGCGGCTCGCCCTCGTGCTGCCGGTGACGGTCTGCACGGGACCGTCGTGGCAGCAGACACGCTCGCTGATCGAGCGCGATTTCACCCTCGATACCGTGATCACGACCCACGATCCTGAGCATTGGAACTTCTCCGACAGCGCTGAGCTATCTGAAGCGCTGCTGATCGCAACCCGCCGCGCCGAAAACAGCGAGCCGGCCGACTACGAGACGCGGTTCGTCAATCTGTGGCGGAATCCCCGAGGTGTTGTCGACGCTCAGAAGATCGCTCAAGCCATCGAGTCGACAGTTCCCGCACACATTGATGCCACGGGTACGTCGTTGCTGTCGGTGGACGACCGACACATCGGTGAAGCGATGTTGATGCCGGCAGACCAAATCATCGGCAGGCAGTGGCTGGGCGTTCAGTTCGCACGAGCTGATGTCACGCGAATCGCGTCTCGATTACTGCGTCACGGCGAACTCCGATTGCCAGGCGCGGACCCGCCCGCCGATATCCCGCTGTGCGCGCTTGAAGCGTTTGCGGAGATTGGGCCCGATCGGCGGCGATTGGTAGACGCATTCGAACGTACCGATTCGATCACCGCCTATCCGATGGTCGCGGGACACAAGGCGGACGACCGAGCATCTATGACCTGCGTACCAAACAAATGGTTGGCCCCACGGTCGAAGCCGCTCGGCGGTCAAAAGCCCGGCTATGGGGATCGACTGCGGGCGCAGGCCGCCCACCTCTTGGTAGCCGAAAGAATTTGGCTGAACACGTGCCGCGTCGTCGCGATGTGTGCGCCGCAGAAAGTCTTGGCGAACGTGTTCTGGCCAGTCGGCATCGGAGACATCACGCGCGAGCGGGCGCTGGCGCTCTGGTTGAACAGCAGTATTGGACTGCTTTCGCTGCTCGCCACACGCAACACTACTAGGGGACCTTGGGTGGCTCTGAAGAAAGCCGATCTGGCGGAGATGCCGATCTTGGATGTCCGACAACTAACGCAGGAGCAGCTCAACGCGTTTAATGACCTCTTCGACGAGATGGCGGATTACGAATTCCTCCGTCTGCCCGAAATGGCCGACGATCCGGCCAGGGCTGCGCTGGACGACGGGGTGTCGGAGATTCTGGGGCTACCGGACCTTGCGCCGCTGCGGCGACTGCTGGCGTCCGAGCCTGTTGTCTCGAACCAGCGGCTGTAAGCCTGCTCAGGCCAGCAGCTGGCGGGCGAGGTCGGGGAAATCTACTGCGTTTACTGTGAACGAGGGGTCGGGCGACATATCGGGGTCGTTGTCCTCGCCGCGCTCGCCGGCGATTGGTACGTAGGCCGTCGCCATGCCGGCTTGCGCCGACGCCTTGAGGTCGCCCTTGTGGGCGGCGCACATCATCACCTGGTCGGGGCGCAGGCCGAGCAGGCGCGCGCCCGCTTCATAGGCCTCGCGCTCCGGCTTGTAGTGCCCCAGCAGTTCGCAGGAGAGGATGCCGTCCCAGGAAATCCCGTTGTGCTTCGAGCTGTCCACGGCGATTGCCCAGGACATCACGGTGAGCACGGTGACGGTGTAGCGGCTGCGCAGCGCTTCGAGCGCGTCGGCGGCGCCCGGCCAGGCGTTGAGCCGATGCCAGACCTGGTTCAGCTCGTCGCGCTGCTCGAAGTTGAGTGTGAGCTGCGGGTGATCCTCGAGCACCTCGTCGAGCACGCGGCGGTGCAGCTGGTCGGCGTTGAGCCAGGGCAGGTCGCCGCGCCGCACCAGCGCCAGCCGCCGAAACATCGTGAAGCGCCACTGATTGGTGAAGGCGGCGGCGTCCAGTTCGACGCCCTGCGCCTCGGCCAGCGCCGACACCTCGTCGCGGATCGTGTGGTGCCAGTCGAAAATCGTGCCGCCGATGTCCCAGGCCAGCGCGCGGATGTTGGAGAGGTCGGTCATGCGGTGCTCCATTCAGTCGGTTCAGTCGGTCTCGGCGAGCGCGGCGCGGACGCGCGGCAGCAGCTCGCGCGCCACCCGCTCGGTGTACGCATTGTCCCCCAGATCGGGGCTGGGCGGGTTGGGAATCGGGTGCAGCACGACATGCTCGAACTCGATGCCGGCGGCTGCGCTGCGGCGCAGGATGCCGAGCAGCTGCGCGGCGACCGCGTCAACGCCGCCGCGCAGCGCGAAGGCGTCGGCGTGCTGCTCGCTCAGAAAATTGACGGCGCGCCCGGCCTTGAGCAGATCGGGGTCGTGGTGAAAGTCGGGCCAGACGCCGCGCTCGGCTTTGAGCGCTTCGGGACCGGGCCCGTCCCAGACCAGAGCCGGCGGGTCGAACAGCATCGGCGAGTATTCGTAGTAGCCGGCGGCCATCGCCTTGGCCATCGTCAGCGCATCGGCCGGATCGTCGACCAGCACGGTGTGGAAGATCACGCCCAGCCGCAGATCGTCGGGCGCGCGGCCGGCGCTCGCCGCGCCGCGGCGAATGCGCGACACGGCGTCTTCGATCAGCGCCGGATGCGTACCCACGCGGATGAAGACGCCGTCGGCGGCGCGTCCGCCCATTTCGAGCGTGCGCGGACCGCCCGCGGCCAGCCAGATCGGAACGGGGCGGTGAAAGGGCAGCCCGGCGGGGCGCTCTGCGCCCACCTCGACCTGTTCGCCGTCGAGCAGCCGGCGCATCAGCCGAATGCCCGCTTCCATCTGCGCCACCGTGGCGGGGCGCAGGCCGGCCAGCCGCACGGCGGTATCGCCCGCGCCCCAGCCCAGCTCCACGCGGCCCGGCGCGAGCTCGTCGATCGTGGCGATCGAGGAGGCGGTGACCGAGGGATGACGGGTGACGGGGTTGGTCAGCAGCACGCCGAGCCGGATGCTCGAGGTGGCCTGCGCGGCGGCGGCGAGCAGCACGTAGGTGTCGCGTCGGCGCAGCTGCGAGTCGGGCAGCCAGGCGGCGTCCCAGCCGAGCGCTTCAATCCGCGCGACATCGGCGGCGAACGCGGCGACCGATTCGGCGTCCTGCCGATTGATGCCGAACTGGGGGATGTTCATGGGTTGCGCCTGCTGCTGGTGTGCAGACGATTGTAGGGGGTGGGCACAGGGACGGCGGAGCCCTCTACGTCATTGCCGCGTGGAGCGCTACCTGCCGGTGCCGCCGACAGCGAGATACCCAACGATCAGGGCAGCGGCACCTTGCGGACCGAGGCGATGAGGGCTTCGAACCGGGCGACTACGTCGGCTGGAGGTTCCGTCTCCCCCTCAGGCGTCTCTACCTCATAGGCGGCGTACCGGCCCGTGTATGGATCGAGCGCAAAGATCGACCCGGTGGCTTCGTCAAAATACATGTCATAGAGTGAGCCGTCGGACTGTAGAGCGCTATTCACATATGCGAGCCGCATACCAGCCGGTACGTCAATCACGATCGGCGTCCAGCTGGCCAATCGATAGGTATGGCCGCCCTCGACCGGGTAGTCGGTCGGCATGATGCGAATGCCGTCGGCGCCCACGCGCGGTTCGTTCGGCGGCGGGCCCCACACGAATGAGGCGAAGTTGTTACGGAACTCATCGAAGTGGATCTTTGCATTGCCGTCCCGGTACGCTGCACCGCTGCAGGGGTCCTCAGTCTCCAGCTCGATGCGAAACAGCTTGCGCCCGAGCGCCGGCGGGTCGGCAAGGATTTCAGTCACGCGATAGTGATACCAACAGCGGGAGTTAGGGAACCAGGTAATTCGGTCACCGGCCTGCACATCGGCCAGAATGCCGGCGTAGTTGCGGCTCTTGTAGCCGCTGGTGTTGAGCAGCAACGCGGCGGCACTGCTCACTTCAGCGAAGGTTGTCGCGCTGCTGGTCAGGTCGTCTGCGTTCGTTAGAAAGGCGTAGGAGCCGAGCCGCACGGCCCCACCGGCCGAGTCGAGATCGTCGTAACGGAGCCGCTCGCGCTCGCTCGGGACGGTCGGCGTCAGCCCGGCCACGGCGTTGGCTGTCGCCGACGGGGAACCGGCGCCGCCGGTGTTGGCGGCGCGCACCTGGAAGTGGTAGCGCATATCTTCGCTGAGGCCGCTGACGGTGTGGTTGGCGGTGAATGCGTCGGAACCGACGATCGGCGTCCATTCGCTCCAGCCGCCGCCCTGTTGCTGCCGGCGATACTCCCAGCGCGTCGCGCCGGGCGGTCCTGCGCTCCAGCTGAGCGCGACCGAGCCCGAGGCGGCGGTCTGCGCCGCCAGTGTCGGCGCGCCCGGTCGCTGCCCCGCGCTGGGCAGCGGTAGCACGCGAATCGAGGCGATCATGGCTTGGAACCGAGCGACCGTCTCGGCGGATGGCGACGGTGCGCCGTCCGACGTGACGTGTTCCGCGTCTTTGCCGGCGAGCGGGTCGACCCTCAAGTACGTATCGCTCGCATCGTCACGGAACGTGCCGTAACCGCGCACAGTGAGCGCCATGCCGGCCGGCACGTCGATCACGACCGGAGACAGTGATACGCCGTCGCGGAGGCGGTAGGTGTAGCCGCCTTCGACTGCGTACCCCCGCAGCCCATGCGGCCTGATGGACGGCATGATCCGGATCCCGTCCGCTCCGATGTCCGGCTCGCTGGGAGGATTGTCCCAACCGAACGTGGCGATAGGAACGGGGAATTCCAGAAAGCTGCACGCGGTCTCAGCGTCGAGCGCGATGCGGAACAGCTTGCGCGCGGGCGCCGGCGGATCGGCGAGGATTCCGGTCACGCGGTAAGAGTACCAGCAGCTTCCGACAGGGAAGGGGAACCAGGTAATTTGGTCGCCAATCTGCACGGCGGCCAAGATGTTGGCATATCTACTGGTATCGCCGCTGGTGTTGAAGAGCAGCGCGGCGGCGTCGCGCACCTCGGCGAAGTTCGTCGCCCCGCTTGTCAGATCGCCGGCGTCCGTCAGGAAGGCGTACGAGCCGGGCCGCACAGCGCCGCCGGCCGAATCAAGGTCGTTGTAGGAAAGTGTCTCGCGCTCACTCGTCACGGTCGGAGCCAGCCCTGCGACGGCGCTGGAGGCCGCGGAGGCGGGACCTGGGCCGGCCGCGTTGACGGCGCGCAGCTGGAAGCTGTAGCGGACATCCTCGGTCAGGTCGGAGACGATGTGGCTGGCGGTCGATGCGTCGGCGTTGGCAATCCTCGTCCAGTCACCCCAGCTGCCGCCTTCCTGCTGCCGGCGGTATTCCCACTTCGTGATGCTGCTCGGCCCGGTGATCCAGCTGAGCGCGACCGCGCCCGACGCAGCAGTGCTCGCCAACAGCGTCGGCGCGCCCGGTAGCGGCTGCGCGCCGGCTGCCGGAGAAACGGGCGACCAGTCGCTCAAGTCGATGCTGTTCCGCGCGCGCAGCCGGTAGCGGTAGCGGCGATCCGGGTCGAGATCGCGATGCAGATATGTGGTCTCGTTGGCTCCGATCCTGCCGCCGACCGCTGTCCACCGGTCGGGCCAGTCGGTGTTGTCCCACTCCGTTGCCTGGTACTGCAGCTCATACGCGCTGACCGCCGGCGTAGCCGTTACCGCCGTCCAGTGCAGCCGCACTCCGTCACTGGCCGATGTGCTGCGCGGAGCGCCGGGCGCCTGCAGCGGCGGCAGCGGCTGTTCGCGGATCGAGGCGATCAGCGCTTCGAACCGCGCCGCCACATCGGCGGGCGGTTCCACCCAGCCCTCGGGCGTCTTCACACGGTAAACGGCGTGCCGTCCCGTGTAAGGGCTCATGAAAAGTAATGATCCGGTGGCCTCGTCCTCGTACGTGGCGAGGATGGGACCGTGCGAATGTGGGAACCCGAGGTAGATGAGCCGCATGCCGGCCGGCACATCAATCACGATCGAGGTCGGCCGACTTCGGCCAAGCAACCGGTAGGTGTGGCCGCCTTCAGCCGCGTACTTATACGGCACGATGCGAATCCCATCGGGGCCGATATGCGGCTCGCTGGGAGGATTGTTATCCCATCCGAACGCCGCGACGCGGTCGCGGAAGTCGTTGAAGTAGTTCGGACCGACCGTCTGTGCCTCCGTGAAGCCGCACGGGTCCTCAGCCTCAAGCGCGATGCGGAACAGCTTGCGCGCGGGCGCCGGTGGGTCGGCGAGGATTTCAGTCACACGGTAGTGGTACCAACAGCCGGAGAACCAGGTAATCCGGTTGCCGACCTCAACAGCCTCGAGCACGGCGGCGTAGTCGCGGCCGCCGTAGCCGCTGGTGTTGAGTAGCAGTGCGGCGGCGCTGCTCATCTCGGCGAAGGTCGTCGCGCCACTGGTCAGGTCGTCGGCATCCGTCAGGAAGGCGTAGGAGCCTGGCCGCACGGCTCCGCCGGCGGAGTCGAGATCGTCATAGGAGAGCGGCTTGCGGTCGCTGGGCTCGGTCGGTGTTAACCCTGCGACGGCGCTGGCCGCCGCTGAGGCAGGTCCCGCTCCGCTCACGCCGCCGGCGCGCAGTTGGAAGTGGTAGCGGGCATCCTCGGTGAGACCTGTGACGGTGTGGCCACTGGTAGACGCGTCGGAGCCGGCGATCGGCGTCCAGTCGCCCCAACTGCCGCCTTCGGGCTGTTGGCGGTACTCCCAGCGCGTCGCGCCGGGCGAACCGGTGGTCCAACTCAGCGCGACCGAGCCCGACGCGGCGGTCTGCGCCGCCAGCGTCGGCGCTCCCGGTCGCGCGCCGGCGTCCGGGAATGTGCGAGACCAGTCCCCCGCGCCGATGTTGTTCCGCGCGCGCACCTGGTAGCGGTAGCGTCGGTCCGGATCGAGGCCCTCGTGCAGGTACTCGGTCGGGCTGGTCTCAATCACCTCGTTGATCACCGTCCAGGAGTCGGGCCAGCTGGTCGCGTTCCAATCTGTCGCCTGATAGCGCAACTCGTACGCGCAGACGGCGGAGCCTTTTGTCACCGCTGTCCAACCCAGCCGCACCGCGGCGGCCGTTGTGCCTGGCAGGACCGCGCCGGGCGCGGGCCGCTGCGGCGGCTCGGCCACCGCCACCTGCAGCGTCGCCGTGGCGGTCACGCCGCGGCTGTCGGTCGCGACGCCCCTGAACGTCTGATGCAGCATGGGCTCCGGGTCGCACGGCTGCGGGTCCGTTGGGCGCAGGCCGCAGAGCACGGTGACGCTCCAGCGCGCCGTGTTGGCCAGTTGGCCGTCAATGGTCAGCGTGTAGGGCGGGACGCCGCCGGAAATGCTCCAGCTCATCACGCGCAAACTGGCCTCAGTGCAGGGTCCGCCCAAGATTCGCAGCTCGAGGGTCAGGCGGGGGGACGGGATGGGCAGCTCAGTTGGGCGTGTTGTGGTTGAGACGCTCAAGAGGCTGCCCTTGAAGCTGCCTGCGGGCTCGCTTTCGGGCGTCGTATGCCGCTCCAGCGTCAGCGCCTCTAGCGCATCCGCGCGCTGCTCTGTGCCGACACTCAGCCCCGCGAGCAGCGCCGCCAGCCCTAGTAACAGCGCCCAGCGCAGCATCGCGCCCTCCGCTCCATCTGCGATGCTAGCCGGACGAACGAGAGGGCCGCGCGATTCCCGCGCACTTGCGGCTGATCTGCGAGCAACAGGATGCTCGGATATCGCCAGCGATTGGTCATGGCAGCGGCTGTTCGCGGATCGAGGCGATCAGCGCTTCGAACCGAGCAACGACATCGGCAGGAGGCTCTGTCTCGCCCTCAGGTGTCGGGACGTAGTAATGTACCTCGTCACCGTCAGATGCGTAGAGCGAAAAGTCTCCACCGGACACCGCATCGATATACGTGGCGTAAAGTCCGCCGTTAACCAGCGCAACCGTAGCGCGGATGAGCCGCATGCCCAACGGCACATCGACCACGATCGACGTCCTGCTATTCAGCCGGTACGTGTGGCCGCCTTCAACCGCGTACCGAGATGGCAGAATGCGAACGCCGTCGGGGCCGATGTGCGGTTCGCTTGGGGGGTTGTTCCACCCGAACGTGGTGGTATTGCCGCGCATTTCGTCGAAGTATATCTTCGCATTTCTGCTTCCAGGCGCCGCACTGCCGCACGGGTCGGACGCTGCCAGCGCGACGCGGAACAGTTTGCGAGCGGGCGCTGGTGGATTGCGTGGGATTGCAGTGATACGGTAATGATACCAGCAGCCGCTGTTGGGCAACCAAGTGATCCGATCTCCTACTTGAGCGGTTGCGAGTACGGACCCATAGTACCGGCCTACATAGCCCTTGGTGTTGAGTAACAGCGCCTCCGCACTGCTTACCTCGGCGAAGGTGGTTGCGCCGCTGGTGAGGTCGTCGGCGTCCGTCAGGAAGGCGTAGGAACCGGGCCGCACGGCCTCACCGGCCGAGTCGAGATCGTCGTAATAGAGCGGCTCGCGATCGCTGAGCACGGTCGGCGTCAGCCCGGCGACGGCGCCGGCCGCTGCCGAGGCGGGACCCGCTCCGCTCGCGCCGACGGCGCGCAGTTGGAATTGGTAGCGGGCGTCCTCGGTGAGACCGGTCACGGTGTGGCTCGTGGTCAAGGGGAGGGCGCCTACGATCTGCGTCCAGGATCCCCAGCTGCCGTTGTCGGACCGTTGGCGGTACTCCCAGCGCGTCGTGCGTGCCGAGCCGGCGCTCCAGCTGAGCGCGACCGAGCCCGACGCGGCGGTCTGCGCCGACAGCGCCGGCGCGCCCGGCCGCGCGCCGTCATGCGGGAACGCGCGCGACCAGTCGCCCGCGCCGATGTCGTTCCGTGCGCGCACCTGGTAGCGATAGCGTCGGTCCGGGTCCAGACCGTCGTGTAGGTACTCGGTTTCGTCGGCTTCGACCGCCTCGCCGATCGCTGTCCACGAGTCGGGCCAGGTAGTTGCGTCCCAGTCTGTCGCCTGGTAACGCAGCTCGTACGCACAGGCGACAGGCGAACCGTACATCACGGCTGCCTCCCAACCCAGCCGCACCGCAGTACCGGTCGACGCTCCGGACAGGACCGCGCCGGGCGCCAGGCGGTACGGCGGCTCGGTCACCGCCACCTGCAACGTCGCCGTGGCGGTCACGCCGCGGCTGTCTGTCGCGACGACCGTGAACGTTTGGTGCAGCTTGGGATTGGGGTCGCATGGGGGCGGGTCGCTCGGGCGCAGGCCGCAGTCCAGGATGACAGCGCGCCGTTGTAGATCAAACGGTTGGTCGTCAATGGTGACTGTGTAGGGCGGGACGCCGCCGGAGATACGCGGGCCCAACATTATCCGTTCTGTCCCGTTCGCCTCACAGAATCCGCCACCGGGGAAGGAATACAGCTGTAGCGTCAAGGGCGGCGCTGGATGGTCAGCTTCAAGAGAGCTTAGTGCGACCCAGATGCTCCAGAGGCGGTCCTCGAAGCTGCCTGTGGGCTCGATTTCGGCCGTCGTGCGCCGCTCCAGCGTCAGCGCTCCCAGCGCATCTGCGCGCTGCCCTGTGCCGGCACTCAGCCCCGCGAGCAGCGCCGCCAGCCCCAGTAGCAGCGCCCAGCGCATTAGCCGCCTCCTGCCGCTGCGTGCGGCAACGGCGCATCACGGAGCAGGGCGTGGGCTAGACCGAGCGCAGCACCTCGCCGGTGGTCACGCCGGTCGGCTCGCCGTCGCGCATGGTGACGCCGCCGTTGACGATCGAGTAGTGGTAGCCGGTCGCCTTCTGCAGCAGGCGGCGCTGCTGGGCGGGCAAGTCGTGAACGACCTCGGGGCGCTTGGGGGCGACCGTTTCGGGGTCGAAGATCACAATGTCGGCCTTGTAGCCGCGGCGCAGCAGGCCGCGCTCGGGCAGCTCCCAGGCGGTGGCCATGTCCCAGGTCAGCAGCTTGACGCCCTGCTCGAGCGTGAGCTCGCCGGCGTTGCGCACCCAGTGGGTGAGCACGTGGGTTTGCAGCGAGCAGTCCATGATCTGCGAGACATGCGCGCCGCCGTCGCTGAAGGTCACCAGCGAGCGCGGCTCACGCATGATCTCCAGCACCGTGTCCTGGTACTCGTTGGCCAGCGGCACCATGTAGATCGTCTCGAGGTCCTGCTCGATGCCGATCTGCAGCATCGTTTCGATCGGGTCCTCCTCGCGCTCGCGCGCCAGTTCGCCGAGTGAGCGGTTGGGCGTGCCGTCAACGTGATCGAGGATGAAGACCCAGTCCCAGTCCGCCGGCTTGCGCGCCTGCGCCGGCATCACCTTGGTGAAATCTTCCTCTTCGTAGTTGGCGATGTGTACGAGCCTGGCGCGGGTTTCGGGGTCGCGGAAGGCGGCCAGCTGCTCGTCGAACGGTCGCTTGCGCAGATCGCGCCAGAGCGAGAGGCGGTCGAAGGGCATCTCGGTGCGGTAGGACCAGTTGGTCGCCAGCTGGCGGGAGTGCGCCTGGCCGAACATCCGCGCGCCGCGCGAGGCGGCTTCGGCGGCGTTCTCGAACCAGCGCTTCCAGCCGTTGGGCTCCGCGCGGCGGCTGGAGAGGGCGGGGAAGAAGATCGGGCGTCCGGAGTCCACAGCGAGGTCGCGCAGGCGGTTCTCGTAGTGGTTCGGATCGTTGGGGTCCTGCCCCATCGTCGGCTCGCCGCTGATCTCGACCATCCCGCGGTTCAGCGCGCCCAGCTCCATCACCAGCTCGCAGACCTCGTTCCAGTCGGCCAGACGGCTCGGCACGGGGTCGCCCTCGGAGGTTTTGTGGGCGGGCGAGCGGGTGGTCGAGAAACCCATCGCGCCGGCCTGCACGGCCTCGCTCAGGATTCGCTTCATCTCGGCGCGGTCCGCGTCGCTCGATGCCTCGGTGAAGGCGCGCTCGCGCATCACGTAGGTGCGCAGCGCGGTGTGTCCGACATAACCGCCGTAGTTCAGACCCTTGGGGGTCTGCTCGAGGAAGTCGAGGTACTCGGGGAAGGTTTCCCAGGTCCAGGCGACGCCGGCGCGCTGCGCCTCGGCGGGGATGTCCTCGACCGCCTCCAGGGTGCGCATCAGCAGGTCCTGGTCGTCGGGGTGGCAGGGCGCGAGCGTGAACCCGCAGTTGCCCATGATCACGGAGGTCACGCCGTGATACGAGGACGAGGTGCCGTAGGGGTCCCAGGACACCTGCGCGTCGAAGTGGGTGTGTCCGTCGATGAAGCCGGGCGCGACGACCAGCCCGTCGGCGTCGATCTCCTCGCGTCCGGCGTCGGCAATCCGCCCAATCGAGGCGATTCGCCCGTTCCGGATGGCCAGGTCGGCGCGGAAGCGCGGCGCTCCCGAGCCGTCCACAATCGTCCCGCCGCGAATCACGATGTCGTAGGTCATGCGCTGCCTCACCTCAGTTTGCGCCCAAGAGTCCCATGCATAGTAGGCGAACGCGCTGCGCCATGCCGCGGTTGCGCGCAGCTGGGTAGGATTGAGCGCGAGGAGGTTGGCGGCGTGCAGTTCGACAAAGACGATCGGCGATTTTGGCGGCGCTACACGGCGAACGAGGCGGCGCGCTTTCTGGGGATGTCGCGGCACACGCTGCGCGGCTGGTTCTGCGAAGCGCCGGGTTGCGCGCCGCTCTTCGGCGAGCGAGCGCGGCGGGCGGGCGAGGATTTCCATCTCTCCTTCGCCGAACTGGTTGAAGCGCATGTGGCCCAGCGCTACATCGAGCTGGGCGTGTCGGAGGAGCGGCTGCGGCAAGTGCGGCCGTTCCTGCTGGAGACGATTGATCCGGATCACCCCTTCGCCGCGCGCGCGTTCCTGTTCAGGGGCTCAGATCAGCTGCACAAATTCTCGCTGGAGCATCCCGCCGATTGCGAGGCCGACGTGATGGCGGTCTACGAGCGGTACGAAGGGTCTCGGTGGGGTACCTGGCGGCATCTGCCGAAACTGGTCGAGGCGCTCTCGCAGCTCGATTACGATCCGGTCGCGCCGCGTTCGCTGGCCTACCGCTTCCACCCCTATGGGACGGATATCCCCATCGTGATCTTCCCGCCCTGCGGCAGCGGCCGGCTCACGGTCAAAGGCGAGAATCTGCTCGCGGAGATTCTCGCCGGTCAGTATCGGCGCGGCGAGACGGTCGAAGCGATCGCCGACGATTACGAACTTCCCGAGGACGTAGTGAGGCTGGTGGTGACATCGTTGAGCTCGAGCTAACGCTGTTTTTCGACGAGAACATCGGTACCCGCGTTCCCCGGACGCTACGGAATGTGGGGCCGGACACGATCGGCTACAAGTATCTGAACGAGCATTACCGCCGTGAGCACGGCCTGCGCGACAATGTGCTCGACACGGAATGGCTGCGGCTGGTCGGCGAGCAGGGATGGCTGGCGATCACGCGAGACTTGCAAATCCTTGAGCGCGAAGTTGAGCGCAGGACGCTGATTGAGAGTCGGGCGCGCGTCATCATCATCCGCCCGGGCGACGCCTTGTGGAGCGAGATGCTCGAGTTTCTGCTCGCCCAGATTGACTGGCTGCGGCGTATCTACGGCGAAGTCCCGCCGCCGTTCGTTTGCATTGCACATATCGCCGAACCTGTCGAACAGGCTCGATTCGTCGACCTCTCGCTCTAGTCGTCGGCCATCCACTCGGCGATGCGCTCGCCGATCACCATGCTGGTGAAGTTGGTGTTGGCGCGGATCAGCGTGGGCATAATCGAGGCGTCGGCGACGCGCAGCCCTGCTACCCCGAACACCTGACCCTCCGAATCGACCACCGCGCCCTCGGCCGGATCCTGACCCATTGCGCAGGTGCAGGTGGGGTGCGCCATGCTGGTGCAGGTGTTGTGAATCCAGGCGTCGAGCAAATCGTCGTCGTTGGCCGTGGTCTCGTCGAAATCGACTGCGCCATCGTGGTGCTGCGCCAGCGACGGCTCTTGCGAAAGCCGCCAGGCGAGGCGCGCGCCCTCGCGCAGCCGGCGGCGATCCTCTTCGTGATCGTCGAAGCGCACATCGATCTGCGGGTGGTCGCGGTAATCGGCGCTGGCCAGCGTGACCGCCCCGTATGAGTTGGGCAGTTGCACGCCCGGCGCGATCGCGAACGTGTTCTCAACTTCGCGGATGCCCGCCTGCATGTGCCCCAGCAGGTAGACCTGCATATCGTTGAACTCGCCGCCCTCGGCGGTGTAGCGCAGCAGCGTCTGCGCCAGCGGCTGCTCGGGATCCGCGACACCCTCGCGGGCGCGGAACAGCATCGGCGTCATCGGGTGATCCATCAGCCGCTTGCCCACGCCGGGCAGGTCGGCGACCGACTCGATTTCCAGCGCTGCGAGCTCGTCGGCGGGGCCGATGCCGGAGCGCAGCAGGATCGCGGGGCTCTGAATTGCGCCCGCCGAGATCACGATTTCCTTGCCGCGCACGGTTTGCAGCTCGCCGCCGCAATCCACCCGCAGACCGACCGCGCGTCCGTCTTCGACCAGCACGCGGTCAACCAGGCAGCCGCTGCGCAAGGTCAGGTTGAGCCGATGCCGGGCCGCGGCGAGGTAGCCGAGATTGGCCGACCAGCGCACCATTCCGCGCCGATTCATCGCCAGCGGGGAGATGCCGGTGCTCTCCGGATCGTTCTGGTCGTTGGTCTGCTCGAAACCCAGCGCGACGCAGGCGTCGTAGAAGCCGCGCTGCACCGCCTCCATCTCCTCGCGCTTCCAGCGCAGCACGGGGATCGGCCCGCCCTGCCCGTGGAAGTCGCCGCCCTCATCCTGGTCGTCCTCGATGCGGCGGAAGTAGGGCAGGCACTCCGCCCAGGACCAGCGTTCGTCGCCGGTCAGTTCCGCCCAGCGGTCGTAGTCGCCGGGCGCGCCGCGGATCGCGACGCCGGTGTTGATCGCCGAAGAGCCGCCGACCAGCTTGCCGCGCGGCATCGGCTGGTCGCGCCCCGGCACGTAGGTTGCGGTGAAGCCCCAGTCGTGGCGCACCACCGACGGCTCGTGGATGCTCGCCACATCTTCGGGCAACGTCTCCACACTGGCGTAGTCCGGCCCCGCTTCAAGCAGCAGCACGGAGCGCTCGGCATCCTCGCTCAGCCGCGCCGCCAGCACCGCGCCGGCCGAGCCTGCGCCCACGATGATCACGTCGTATTCCATCACTGGTTCCTCTCATGCCGGCCGCTGCGGCGCGAGTCATTCTAGCGAGCGTCCGTCGGACTGCGGCACCCGGCTACAGTCCGCAGCCATGGCGTCTCGTTTCCGCTGCCGCCCTCACGCTCACGGGTGAGTCGCTGACGGATCGCGGTGCGCACCCAATCGCTCATGCTCCGATCTTCGACCCACGCGAAGCATTCAAAGCCTCGCGGTCTTCAAGCAGCATGCGCACGTCAATCCGTTCGGTGCGGTTCATGGTGCTCAGCTTACCGCGTCAGCATCCGACTTTGTCGGACATTGCCCAACGACGCCAGCGACATCAATCGATTCGTTCCTGCAATGTTTCTGCAATTGAAGCAGTATCGCAATATGCATCATCGCTTCAGTCATCGGGCTGACGAGCTGCGGGCGTTATTGGACGGGGGGCGGCTCGGTTAGGGCGGAACATAGCGATTGTCTGCATTGCCTGGTGCGCGCTGCCAGCGCGCATGCCTCGCATCCCCGGCAGCTGCGGCCGATTTGCAATGAACACCCAGGCCGCGCCGGTCAGCGCGCCCAGGCCGAGCACGGTGAAGGGGATCTCGTAGCTGCCGGTGGCGTCGTAGAGGACGGCTGAGAGGAATCCACCCACAGTCATAAATGCCGACATCACTACCGACGACCAGCCCATGATCTGGCCGAAGCTCGAAGCTCCGAAATAATCGGCGCGTAGCGCGGTGATCAGCGGCGCTCTCGATCCCCAGGCCAGTCCGTTGACGATTGCCGCCAACAGCACCACCTCGTACGACGCCGCAAACGCCAACAGGATCGCCGCAGCGCAGTGACCGAACATCGCCGGAATCAACAGCAACCGCTTCGAGTATCGATCACCGAGATAGCCCATCCCGAGCTGGCCGATTAGCTGAGCGAGATTCATCACCGTGTATGCGATCCCTGCGTGCGTTAACGTCAGGCCGTCGATCTCGGTGACCAGTAGAGTGAAGTGGACGAAGATGCCGGAGATCACCAGCAGCGGAGCACCGTGGGCCAGCGCCAAACCCCAGAAGGCGCGCGTCCGCAGCGCCTCCCTGGCCGTGAAATCGCGATGACGACGCGGGCCGGCATCGGCGCGCGGCTTCGCCGGCGCCTTTGAGGATGCGTGTTCTTCCGCAGCCGCAGGTCCGCCATCCTTGACGAAGCCGCGGTCCTCTGGACGCCGCACAAACAAGGTCGCCAGGATCTGGCCGAATACGAATAGCACGATGCCGGAGACCACAGCGGCGTTGCGCCAGCCGATCTCCTGGATCATGTACCCCACCGGAGTTGCGAGGAACCCGCCAAGCGCGAACCCCGTGGACATGTAGCCGAGCGCCCGTGACCGGAGGCGTTCGAACCATGTCACCACTGCCACCGAGACGGTCATGAAGCCGCCCACCGACGCACCGATCGCGACGGCGAAGTAGAAGCCGATGAATGTGCCTTGGCTCCACAGTTGGGAGAATGCGAGCAGTCCAAGGGCCGTTGAGCAGATGCCGATCCGCATCATCGTTTGAGGTCCGAAACGGTCGATCAGCCAGCCCTGGATTGGCCCGAGCACGCCGGATTCGATCCGGGTCAGCATGAATGCCAGACCGAACAGCGTCGCGGGCCAGAGGAACTCCGCCTTGAGCTCAGCCACGTAAAAGTGGAAGGCGTGCATGATCAACCCGCCCATGAGCATGTTGATCACGATGCCCGCCCCGACGATGTACCAGCCGTAGAAGAGGCGGGGCGCGCGCAGTCGCAAAACGTCTCCTCGGGCGCGAAACAGGCTGCGCGCCGAGGCGGCGGCAGGCGCTCAACCCACCGATTATACGGACGCCTCCCTTTCGCACATTCGCGCCCGTCTCCGTCATTCCCGCCCTCGAGCGAGCGATCTCATCGCGGGGCTCTGAGGTCGAGCAGCGAGATACCCGCGGCAAGCGCGGGTATGACGAGGAAGAGGGCGGGAGATGTACCGCGCGCTGAGCGGGCGGGGGCGCGCTGGGCAGGCCTACTCTGGCATACTGCCCGCGATCAGCGAAAGCGAGGTGGCCGATGGCCGAATCACAGGGGACCCGCGCGGATGTGGACGCGCTCGCGCAGCAGCTCTCCAACTGGGGGCGCTGGGGCGACGACGATGAGCGCGGCACGCTCAATTTCATCACGCCCGAAACGGCCGCGGCGGCGGCGGCGCTGGTGCAGGACGGCGTGAGCGTCTCCTGCGCGCTCGAACTGGCCAAGGCGCCCGCCGCCGACAACCCGACGCCGGTGATGCACATGATGACGCTGGCCGGCGACGCCAGTGGGCAGTCGCGCATCGCCGGACTGGAATCGACCGGCGACTACTTTGCGATTGCCCCGCACGGGATGGCCAACACGCACATCGACGCGCTCTGCCACATCCTCGATCAGGGCAAGATGTACAACGGCTTCGACGCCTCCGAGGTGCTCAGCACGGGGGCGATGCGCAACTCGATTATGGCCGGCGAGAACGGCATCGTCAGCCGCGGGGTGCTGCTCGATATCGCCGCGCTCAAGGGCGTCGACTGGCTCGAACCGGGCGCGCCGATCAGCGTCGCGGACCTCGAAGCGGCTGAAGCGCGACAGAACGTGCAGGTCCGCTCGGGCGACATTCTGCTGATTCGCACGGGGCGCGACACGCGCCGCGAAGCGGAGGGCGCCTGGCCGCCTTTCCAAGGCATGGCCGGGCTGATGCTGGAAACGCTGCCCTGGCTGCGCGAGCGCGAAGTTGCGATCCTCGGCTGCGACGGCATCTCCGACCTGCTCCCTTCCAACGTCGAGGGATCGCCGCTGCCGATTCACCACATCATCATCACCTACATGGGTGTGCATCTGATCGACAACGCGCGGCTTGGGCCGTTGGGCGCGGCCTGCGCGGAGCGCAACCGCTGGGAGTTCCTGCTGACCATCGCCCCGCTGCGGCTGGCCGGCGGCACCGCCTCGCCGATCAACCCGATCGCGCTGTTCTGAGCGCCTCTGGATGGAGTTTCCGCATGACTGACTCGAACGGCTCGACCGCCACGCTCCCGCTCGACGGGGCGGTGGTGCTGGATCTCACCGATGAACCGGCGGTGGCCGCCGGCCGCTACCTCGCCGACCTCGGCGCGCGCGTGATCCGGATCGAATCGGCCAACGGCGACCGGCTGCGCCGCGTCGGTCCCTGGGTCGATGGCGAGCCTGGCCTGGAGCGCGGACTGCGGCATCTGCTCTACAACCAGGGCAAGCAATCGCTGGCGCTGGCGCTCGACGCGCCGGAGTCCTGGGATCTGGTTGAGCTGCTCGCGGAGCGCGCCGACCTGGTGATCGCGCCGCTCGAGAAGTCGGAGCGCGCGCGCCGCACGTTCGAGCGGCTGCACCGCGCCGCCGAAACCGACGCCGCCGGCGCAGCGAGCGTGATCGACATCGTCTTCCGCCGCGGCGACCAGGAGCAGGCCGCCACCGACCTGATTGCGATGGCCGCCGGCAGCCAGCTGGTTTGCAACGGCTTCCCGGGTGTCGCGCCCGATTACCCGGCTGGCAAGCTCGGCTACAAGCAGGCCTCCTACTGCGCCGTCGCCGCCGCGGTCTCCAGCATCTGGCAGCGCTGGCGCGGCGGCGCGGCGGTCAGCAGCGTGGTCAGCATGCAGGAGGCGGTCACCTCCACGATGATCCAGGCGGCCAACCAGAACCTCTACCTCTGGCACGGGATGATCGCCGAGCGCGACGGCACCGGCGGGCTCAAGTACCCCGTCGTCGGATCCGGCTTCGGCTCGTATGAGCAGGGCGCGTTCGAGGACGGCGAGATTATCTTCATCGATACGCCCGGCTCGACCTATCAGTGCCGCGACGGTTCGTGGGTTACCTACATGGGCAACCCGACCAGCACCGCCTGGGAGAATTTCCCGACCTGGTACGCCGAGGTGACGGGCGATGATTCGCTGTTGAGCGAGCCCTGGACATCGCAGGCCTACCGGGTCTCGCACCGCGAGGAGATGCGCGAGTTTTCGCGCCGCTTCTGCGCGGCGCAGGAGCGCGACGATCTGGTGCGCCGCGCGCAGGCCGAAGGCGACCTCGGCCTGCCGGTGCAGACGGCGCACGATCTGGCCGGCGACATCCACTTGCAGGAGCGCGGTTTCTTCTGCGCAATCGAGCACCCGCAGCTCGAGCGCAGCATCACGCTGCCGCGCTCGCCCTACCGCTCCGACGCATACGAGCCGCCGGCCCGCCCGGCCCCGGCGCTCGGCGCGCAGAGCGCCGAGGTGCTGCGCGAACTCGGCGGACTGAGCGCCGACGAAGTGGAGCAGCTGATCGAGATCGGGATCGTGCGCGGCGAGCGCGCCCAACTCAACGGCGTCAACGGAACCGCCGCCGCGCTCCCGCCGAAGCCCGCCATCCCCGCCGAGCACAGCGCCGACCCGCTGCCGCTGGCCGGCGTGCGCGTGCTCGACTTCTGCTGGATGGCGGCCGGACCGCTGATCACCGAGATGCTCGCCAACCTCGGCGCGGACGTGATCAAGATCGAGTCCGCTTCCGGGCTCGACAGCGTGCGCGAGTTCTCCCACCCGCCGCGCGGCTTCAGCATCGACACCGGCGCGTTCTTCAACGACACCAACACCGACAAGCGCAGCATCACGCTCAACCTGCACAAGCCGCAGAGCCTCGAACTGGTCCGCGAAGTCTTGCCGCAGTTCGACATCGTGACCAACAACTTCGCGCCCGGCGCGATGCAGAAGTTCGGTCTCACCTACGACGAACTGCGCGCCATCAAGCCCGATCTGATCTACGCCTCGTTCCCCGTGATGGGCACCTGGGGCCCCAACAACAGTTGGCGCGGGATCGGCAACGGTGTGACCGGACTGTCGGGCGTGGTGGGGCAGACCGGCCAGCCGGACCGCGCGCCGATTGGGCTCGGATCGCTGCACACCGACTTCACCCTCGCGCCGATCGCTGCCTCGCAGATCATCGCCGCGCTGATCCACCGCGAGCGCACGGGCGAGGGCCAGGAGATCGAAATCGCGCAGTACGAGGCCGCCGTCCACCTGCTCGATACCGAGCTGGCCGATGCGCTGGTCAACGATGTCGATACGCCGCGCATCGGCAACCGCTCCGCCGAGTACGCCCCGCACGGGCTGTTCCCGGCCAACGGCGCCGACGAGTGGCTGGCGATCGCAGTGCCCAGCGCGGGCGAGTGGCTTGAGCTCTGCGACATCATCAATCGCCCCGACCTCGTGCAACGCTCCGAGCTGCGCACCCTCGCCGGCCGCAAGGCCGCCGAGGACGAGATCGAAGCAGCGATCGCCGCCTGGTCCAGTCAGCTCGATCCCTGGCGCGCCAGCGCCCTGCTGCAAGCCCGAGGCATCCCCGCCTCACCCGCCGAAACCGCCCGCGACCTGGTCATGAACGACGACGGCATCCAGCCCTACTTCTTCCACTTCAAGCGCGGCGAGGTCCCGTTCATGGTGCAGCACCAGCCCTTCACCTGGAACGGCCAATGGCTAGGCACGCGCGGCTCCCCCGAACTCGGCGAGCACAACGAGCAGGTGCTCAAAGGCGAATGGGGCGTCAGCGACGAGCGCTACATTGACCTGTTGGTAGAGCAAGCGATCTTCTGAGGCATCCTGTCCCCCAGCCAAAGACCTTTACCAACCCGCCTTGACCCCATTTCCGTCATTCCCGCCCCCGAGCGGGAATCTTCCCGTCCGACCTCTGAAGCCCCGCCACGAGATTCCCGCTCGGGGGCGGGAATGACGGAGAGACGCAGGTGGGAATGACGGGGAGGTGTAGGCAAAGACGGCGATGCGACGCAGGCCGGTATGACGGAACGGGGGCGCGGCCCCCTACAGCACGTCGGGGCCGCTTTCGCCGGTGCGGACGCGGATCGCGTCTTCGACGTTGGAGACGAAGATTTTGCCGTCGCCGATGCGGCCCGTGCGGGCGTTGCTGATGATCGCGTCCAGCGCCTTTTGCGCCCACTCGTCGGTGGAGACGACAACGGTCAGCTTGACCTTGGGCAGCATGTCGACGCGGTAGGGCTGGCCGCCGCGGCCGTCGCGCTGGACGCCGCCCTGGTGGCCGTGGCCGGCGACATTCTCGACATGCATCCCGTTGATGTCGAGCTTGATCAGCGCGCGCTTGACCTCGTCCATCGCCTCCGGGCGGATGATTGCCTCGATCTTTTTCATGATCGTGTCCTTCGCAGAACATCAAAGCCGACCACCGGCTCCTGATCGTGCTCTTCGGTGCTGGCCGCCCAGCTCACGCCGATCTCGTCAAACTGGTAGGCGGGCTCGTTGTGGCCGGCCCGATCCAGGCCCACCAGCTCCTCGCGCGCGCTGACGCGCAGCGGCATGAACTTGCCGATCAGCCAGAACAGGCCGACCGAGAGCACCAGCGACCAGCCGAACGCAGCGATGATGCCGACGATCTGCTTCCAGAGCAGGTCCCAGGAACCTTCGATTGCGCCGCTCACGCCGCCGATCGCGGCGACGGCGAACAGACCAGTCGCAAACGCGCCCCAGATGCCGCCCACGCCATGCACCGCGAACACGTCCAGCGTGTCGTCGAGGTGCCCCCAGCGATGCAGCAGCCGGATGGCGTAGAAGCCGAGCACGCTGGCCATTGCGCCGATCGCCACGGCCGGGAACGTGTTGAGATATCCGTCCGTGGCGGGCCAGAGGCCGACGAAGCCTGCCGCGGGCGTGATCGCGACCAGTCCGGCGACGGCGCCGGTCGCGGCGCCGATGATCGAGGGATGCCCGGTGTAGCGCCAGCTGAGCAGCGTCCAGGCCAGCGCGCCGGCGGCAGCCGCGATCTGCGTCTGCACGAAGGCGTTGGCGGCGATCTCGTTCGCTTCGAGCGCAGAACCGGCGTTGAAGCCGAACCAGCCGAACCAGAGCAGTCCGGCGCCCAGCACGACCTTGGAGACATCGTGCGGGTCGGTCTCGGCCACGCTGTCGCGGCGGCGTCCGACGAAGAGCGCGCCAGCCAGCGCCGCGGCGCCGGCGTTGATGTGTACCACCGTGCCGCCGGCGAAGTCGGCCGCGCCAAGTTCGAGCAGCCAGCCGCCGTCGGCCCAG
The DNA here is from genome assembly GCA_958295515.1 of uncultured Dehalococcoidia bacterium. Classification (GTDB taxonomy): domain Bacteria; phylum Chloroflexota; class Dehalococcoidia; order Bin125; family Bin125; genus CATQGW01. Next base: position 955,581 of record CATQGW010000001.1, read on the forward strand.
ACCCAGTGCGCCAGCGGCGCGTAGACGAGCGTCACCCAAGCCACCGTGAAGACCAGGAGCGCCGAGAAGCGGATGCGCTCCACGAACGCGCCGGTGATCAGCGCTGGCGTGATGATCGCGAACATCAGCTGGAAGACCATGAAGACGATGTTGGGCAATCCGCCCTCAGAGGCTGGCCAGATCCAGTTGCCGTCTCCGTCCTCGCTGGGGCCGAGACCGCGCAGCCCAAAGTTGGTCAGATCGCCGACGAATCCGCCGATGTCGTTGCCGAAGGCGAGGCTGTAGCCCCACAGCACCCAGACGATGGTCACCACGCCCATCATCACGAACGACTGCATGATCGTGGAGGCGGCGTTTTTGGTGCGCACCAGCCCGCTGTAGAAGAAGGCGAGCCCGACGACCATCAGCAGCACCAGCGCGGATGCGATCAGCAGCCAGGCAATGTGCCCCTCGACCAATGCGATATGGCCTTCGTCGACCATGCGTTACCCCCTCATCGGCGGCGAGGCTGCGCGCCTCGGCCAATCGCCCGCGTTCGTTCGCTGGGACCGGTTTCGCCGCCCAGAGAGACGGCGACGGGCAGTGTCGCAGCGCATCTGCCTGCGCAGGTTACATCCACGTGAACCGTTGGCGCGATGGCTCTCTGTGGCGTTGGGCGGCAGCGAGATGGCGCGCCGTTCGGCGACAACGAGCCCCCTGCCGCGATCCTGGAGCGCGGACGGACGTACGATAGGCACAGCAGACCCGGCGCAGACTGGGCAGCAGACAGGGGCGCACCATGACCGAGATCACGCACCAGACGGTTCAGCTTTCGACGGGGATCGCGATGCATGTGGCGGAGGCGGGCGCGGGCGCGCCGGTCGTGTTCTGCCACGGCTTCCCGGAGCTCTGGTACTCATGGCGGCATCAGCTGCCGGCGCTGGCGGAGGCGGGTTGGCGGGCGATCGCGCCGGATATGCGCGGATACGGCGGGACGGACGCGCCGCCGAACATTGCGGACTACACGCAGGAGGCGATCTGCGCGGATATGGCGGCGCTGCTGGACGCGCTGGGCGAGGAGCAGGCGGTGTTCGTGGGGCACGACTGGGGCGGCGCGGTGGTCTGGAACATGGCGCAGCACCACCCGCAGCGGGTGCGGGCGGTGGCCGGGGTCAACACGCCGGCGGCGCCCCGCGCGCCGATCAATCCGCTCGAAGCGATGCAGATGAACCCGGGTCGGTTCGACTACCAGCTCTATTTTCAGGAGCCGGGCGTAGCGGAGGCGGAGTTGGGCGCGGATGTGCAGCGGACATTCACGCTGATGCTGCGTTCGTCGAACGCGGCGGATCGGATCGATGCGCTGGCGGGCACGGCGGGGGTGCGGGAGCGCGGCGGGCTGCTCGTGGGGATGCCAGAGGATGCGGAGCGGAGCGTGATGCTGACTGAGGAGGATTTGCAGGTCTTCGTCGAGGCCTACGAGCGGACCGGCTTCCGCGGCGGGCTGAACTGGTACCGCAACCACGGGCGCAACTGGGAGTGGTCGGCGGCGGTTGAGGGACGGCAGATTGAGCAGCCGGCGCTGATGGTCACGGCAGGGCGCGATCCGGTGCTGCTGCCGGAGATGTCGCAGGGGATGGAGGACTGGATTCCGAATCTGGCGCGTGGTCACATTGAGGAGTGCGCGCACTGGACGCAGCAGGAAGCGCCGGAGGAGTTGAACAGGATTCTGCTGGAGTGGCTGGCGGCGCTGCCCTAGTCGTCGGCGTCGAGCGACTCGAGGCGGTTCATCCAGTCTGCGAAACGCGGGCACTCCCGGCGCATTGCATCAAGGCCGATCGCCTCGGCGGCGAGCGCGCCGCCCAAGACTTTGTCGTAGTCCGGTATTGCGCTCGCGATTCGTTTGCTGGGCGCGGTATCCGAACGGTCGTTGATGTCTTCGGGGCTGGCGAATTGATCGCGTACCGCCGCTAACTCGCGCTCTGCGTCGCTGGACGCGACAGCCGCCCGCGCGAATGCGCGAACGTCCGAGAACAGCAGCGCCTCGAACTCGTGCCGCTGTACGTATGCGAACACACGATCACTGCGCAGTTGTCGATGCGGGCTGCTAGCGTAGGCGTCATCGATTAACTGCTCCAATTCCCTCACGTCATCAGTCGGGCGTTGGCGAAAGCCGTAGAAGTCGACCAACGTTGTCACCGCGTCGAAGTCGTACGAAAGCTGAGCCAGGTCCTCCACGAGTCGTTCAACAGTGACATTCCCGCCGGGATGCTCGCGACGTCCGATAAGCATCGGCATCGTCAGCACGCCGTGAGGCAACAGATGACTGACCAGTATCCGCCTAACGAACTGCCGCTCTGTATATCCTTCGACCACGATCGCTAAGCGGATCAAGGGTTGCCCTCGAGCAGACCTTTGTACCAGAGGTCGCCGGTGGTATAGCCGGCCTCGAACCACCGCCAATACTCATCTGGGCTGAACTGACGGCAATTCGTCTGCCCATCCTCCAGATCCATCACGATGAGCTCCTGTAGCTCGAACACATCGACCAGCGACGGCGCCTGCGTCGCCACGATGACTTGCCGATCACGACCGGCCCGCTTGATCAGATGCCCGACCAGCTCCACCGCCGCGGGGTGCAGCCCCAGCTCCGGCTCGTCCAGGAGCAAGACATTGGGCAGCATCTCAGGCGGCAGATAGAGCAGAGTGACCAGCGCGAAGAAGCGCAGCGAGCCGTCGGATGTGAGATGCGCGCCGTACGTCTTCTCACTCCCGTTCGCCTTCCAGCGCAGGGCGACCTTGCCGTGCTGCTCGGTCAGGTCGAAGCGCTCGAAGCCTGGCAGCATTCGACCGATCTGTCGGCAGATCAGGTCATAGAGAGGGAAATTTTCGCGCTCGAGGCGCAGCAACACGGCGGCCAGATTGCCGCCGTGCGACCGCAGCTGCGCGCAATCGCCGACATCCCACAACTGCTTGAACGGTGAGCTGTCGGAGGTGTCGTGGAATTGGTAAACAACGCAGCCTCGCAATAGATGCAAGATGGCGCGCGCAGCCGCAGCGTTTGCGCCATCGAATTCGCCGCCTTGCGCGGCCTCCACGAGCTGCGCTTCGGGATGCGCGCCGTCCAAGTTCTGCCACGGCAAGTCGCTGCCGAGCCCCGGTCGCGTGCAGCGGAAGGACTCCTCGGTGAAGATCAGCCGATCGTCGTGCGCCCAGGCGAGCGTGAACCGGTAGTCGTTGCGTCCGGCTTCGCTCCGTATCGACAACTCCGCCTCGATCTGCGGTGTCGCTTTTCTGCCGCGAAACAGCTGATCATCCGCGCCGCCCTGCCGCGCGACGAACTCTCCCAGCTTGCGCGAGCGCAGCATCCAGCTGAGCATCTCGAAGAAGCGGATCAGGTTCGACTTGCCGGACCCGTTCGGACCGATCAGCACCGTGACGTTCGGCAGCGCATTGATTTCGATGTCGGCCAGCGAGCGAAAGCCGCGGATGCGGATCGACTCGATGGCCGAGGTCAGTGCCGGCGCGTCGGCGGGCGGACTTTCGCGGATCGCCATTGGTTCACTCCAGCGGTTCGATGTCCACCGCGCGGCCGCTGCTCCAGGACTCCCAGACCGCTTCGGTGAAGCGCATGTAGCGCACGCCGTCGGCGAAGTTGGTCAGCTCGACAGGCGCGCCCTCGCGCACGGAGCGCATGAAGTCGGCCTCGACCTGCCAGTCATGGGCGGTTCCCGGATCGGGTTCGAGCGCTGTCGCATCCTCGCCGTGCCGCGCCCACTCGCCCGTGTCGCCGAAGCGCCAGGCGAGGCGTCCCGCTGTGCCGTAGAGCTCGATCGAGGGCGGGCCCGGCGCGCCCTCGGTCACGGCGCTGACGCGGTAGGTGCAGCGCGCGCCGTTGGCCAGATCCGCGAAGATGCCCAGGCTGTCGGGGATTGCGATCGGCATTCGCTCGCCGCTCTCGGCGTCAACGCGCGAGGTGACGAAGGTGCGGGCGTGGGCGGCGACGCGGGTGGTGTCGCCCATCCAGCGCTGGATGGTCTCGTTGAAGATGCCCAGCTGCATCATGTTCTTGCCCGAATAATCCGTGCGGTGCCGCCAGTGCATCGGCGCCTCGGCGTCCAGCCCGCCGCCGTTGAGCAGGGTCAGATGCACCTCGAGGATGTCGCCCAGCGATCCGTCGGCGCACATTCGCTTGATCGTCTTGCCGAGCCGAAAGTCGAAGGGCGCCGGCACGAGCTGGGCGACCAGGTCGGGGTGGGCGCGCGCGGCGGCCAGCATCTGCTCGGCCTGCGCGGCGTCGTTCGCCATCCGCGCCTCGCAGAGCACGTGTTTGCCGGCGTCCAGCGCCGCCTCGGTGTATTCGAGGTGCTTGTAGGGCCAGGTGCCGATGCAGACCGCGTCGACCGCCGGGTCCGCGAGCAGCTGCTCGACGCTCTCGGAGACGCGCGGGATGCCGTATTCGGACGCGACGGCCTCGCCGCTGGCGCGCGAGCGATTGACGACATTGACGATTTCCACATCGTCGATCGCGCGGAAGCCGGGAATGTGGCGCAGGCGCTGATTGCCGCCCGCTCCGATCAGACCGATGCCGAATGCCATGGGAACCTCCTCGCGCGACGGCCGCGCAACGTTGCCTACAGCGTAGGCGTTGGCGCGAAGATCGCGGCTCGCGTATTCTGCCGACAGCCAGCCGGGACGACCATGTGCCCGGTCGGCGACAGCTTCTGGAGAATCACTATGCCGACCGCCGACGAACTCCGCGCATCCGTTGACGCCGCACGCACCGTGCTGCGCACCGCCATCACCGCCTCCGCGGGCAACTGGGACACCCCGAAGGGCACCGCCGACGACGGCGAGGCCGGCTGGTCGCCGCGCCAGGCCGCGGAGCACGTGATTCCCTCGGAGCTGATGTTCGCGGGCGGCATCTGCGCGGCCTGCGGCTACGACGGCCCGGAGAACCCGCTCGACGGCGAGCCCTCGTTCGCCACGGCCGACGACGCGCTGGCCGCGCTCGATGCGGTGGCCGCCGCCGCCGACTCCAAGGTCAAGTACGTGCAGGACGAGGAGCTGGGCAAGTCGGCCGGCGGCGAGGGCATGGCGGCCGTGCCGGTCGCGGGTCTGATGGTGATGGACGTGTGGCATCTGGCCGACCACGCGGCGCAGATGATCACGCCGATGGCCTAGTCCAGTGCGCCGACACTTCGCCGTCCTCACCGCCGCGCTGATCGGTCTGCTGCTGAGCAGCGGGGCCGTGCTGGCGGCCGGCGCGGAGGGCGGCGGTCTGGGCGCAGGGCCGATCATCGGGATCGTGATCTCGATTGCGCTCGCCGCGCTGCTGATCGGCGGTTCGCTGGGCTACATCCTGCCCAAGCCGCCCAAGCGGTGAGCGGACGGTGACCGACGAGTCGCCCTTCCGCCCGGAGCATTTCGGCAAGTACGACGAGTCCGACGACGCGCTGTTCTACACGGAGCCGCGCTTCGTGACGCATATTGACGATGTCGCGATCGCAGCGCTCTCGGCGCACTACGCGGCAGTGCTTCAGCCCGACCACCGGGTGCTGGACTTGATGTCGTCGTGGGTATCGCACCTGCCGGATGGATACAAGCCGGCCAAAGCGGTTGGGCTGGGGATGAACGCGGCGGAGTTGGCGCGCAATCCCGCGCTGGATCAGTGGGTGGTCCAGGACCTCAATGAGAATCCGACGCTGTCCTGGGAAGCCGCCAGCTTCGATGCCGCGCTGATTGCGGTCTCGGTGCAGTATCTACAGCGTCCGCTGGAGGTGTTCGCAGAGATTGCGCGGGTGCTGGAGCCGGGCGGGATCTGCATCGTCTCATTCTCCAACCGCTGCTTTCCCACCAAGGCAGTCGCGCTCTGGCAAGGGCTGAACGATGCAGGGCACGTGCAGCAGGTGGGAGCCTACTTCCACCACGCCGGCGGCTTCGAGCGCTCGCAATGGTTCGAGCGCAAACATCCCGGCGCAGACCCGCTCTACATCGTGCAAGCCCGCACCCCTCACGACTAGCGTCTGCTCTCACCCTCCCGACATTCCCATCCCGCCATACCCACACTCATCTATGCGCTACGCCCGCACTGCCACCCCGTCATACCTGCGCTTGCCGTGGGTATAACGGCGTTCCCAGCACCCAACCCAGCACCCGCCGTCCCTCTCCCTCTCTTCCGTCGCCCCGACTTTGATCGGCGGGCTTACCCATACCACTTTCCAACTCAGTCCATCTCGACGCCACACCGCTTACTCACCGTCTTTGCAGGAGAGAAGTGAGGAGAAGAGTAGAAAGTCATGCGCTCAAACAGCGTTGTAGATCATTCCTACTGTCATTCTCGCACAAGCACGAACAGCAGAATTGCAAGCAGCCCTAAGGGCACGAGTCGTCCGGCACGCGGACCACGAGGCCGCCGACGTCGCCGTTCGTCAGATCAATGATTAGCAGTTCGGTCCCTGTTCCGGTCGCGCCCTCGTCCCGTGCGGCATACACTCCGCACCCACGGAACGTAAGTCCTACGAACAGCATTGCATGCTTGCGGAGAGCGCTCGCCCTTAACGAAAAGGCCCCGTCCCTGGACGCACGAACTGATGCTCCGCTTACGCCAACAAGCGCTACTAGTACGCCGTTGAGCCCGTGTCCATCCTGGTCAACGATGTGGCCACTGACCCGTGGGCAGAGTTCACTCGACATGCGGATCGACACGTCTGTCACTTGGTCTTCGAGTGGGATCGACAATGCATCTTCCTGAGTCGCCGCGAAGCCATTGTCGCCGTAGAACAACAAACAGGTATCGTCTTGCCGGATTTCCAGGACGATCTCTTGTAACCCGGCATTCCAGCTAGGGATCGGTCGGATACGAAACTCCCCGTTCGCGTCAGTCGACGCACCGTTAAAGATACGCGGATAGGCATCATCCGGCTTGTGCGCTCTCACCAGTACGCCACGGATTGGTGCTCCATCGTCGCCAGTGAGTTTGCCCTGAATGAGCCGACCTGTGGGCTCTCCGTAGCCGCAGGAAGTATGATCGGCTAGATGTGACTGCCATAGCTGGTGGAGTTCGACATAGAATTCACGAACCGAGATGGCGAAGACATCCTGAAACACGTCGTACCATGGCAGCTGTGACTGCCAGCGGCCTTGCGGTCCCGCTGGGGAGGGAGCAAGGCGTCGCCAGTACTCAACGACGGACGCGTTACCAGCGCGCGCGGCAAGGGCAAGCGTGGCGAACGCGCCTAATCCGTAAGGAGATCTCAGAAGTTTGCCCTCTAGACTGAAAGGCCCGCTCGGCAGAGGCCCAAGGAAACATAATGTGGACCTCACGCTCCCGTCAGGGAACCGTCGCAGCACTCCCCAGTGGCCTTCTTCTTCGAAGGACGGATGTTGCAGAACGAATTTAGCCCGTTCCGCGTTCCCTTCCAACATCCAGAGTGGTGTGTTTGTTGCCCAGGGGCTGAACTGAACCTGCAATACGTGAAAGTATTCGTGGCTCAGTGTGTAGAGACACAGGGTTTTGTGACGGTCTGACATAGTGCCGCCATCACTAGTGTCCAGGCATGTGCTTCCATATACTGAAAGCTCATCGAAGCGGGCCCACCCGCTATCTCCGAGGTAAACAGTCAGCGTCGAATGATCGGCCTCGATCCCGTAGCGCGCTGCGAAGAAGTCCAGCACATCACCCACCAAAACGTTGAAAGCATCTCGTTGCTGCTGCGTCGCCTCTGACGGATAATCGACGGACGGCAGCACGCCGGTGGGCTGGAGCCAGTTGACGGTGCGGCTGACCTCTACCCAGAGCGCTTCGCCTCGGCGGATGACAGGCGCTTCTGTTTCGCCGTCCACTGCGTCCGCCTCACTGCCCCTGTCTACGATGAGCTGCGTTGAGCGTTCGGGTGATGTCCATGACTGCCACTGCTGCGTCGCCGCGTCCCAGCGGCGAACCGTACGCAACGACCAGCCGATCCCCAATGCGAGATGGTCAATCGCCGAGCCATCGCTCCCCGACCAGGCCACCAGGTTGTAGCCTGCTTGCAGCTGAACAAGCCCGCGGACTGGGTAGGCCGACCGCGTCCACTCCACCGACTCGTTTCCACCAACCTGCACCAGTAAGCCCATGCCTGGTTTCAGTGTCCGCAACGTGTGAAGCTCCACGGGGACGTCCCGAGAGGCGACCAGCCACTGCCGCTGCAGCGCGTCCCAAGCCCACACCGTCTCCACTTCCGCAACGGCATTGAAGAGATTTGCGACCGAAGCCTCCGGCTCGATCCAGCCGACGAGATTGTCGCCCGGCCGGAGCACGGTGACCATTGTGTCGGTGGGTTGCGGCCGCGGTGCCGCGACCGTTTCCGGCTCTTGCGCGGAAGCCGCGTTGAGCGCGACGACGAAGAGCAACGCCACGATCAGCGCGACAGCCGCGAGGCGAGACAACGCCTTGTTCCCGGGCGGGTTCACCACCGCGCGCCCTAGCGGAACTCGGGGATCACCGTTTCGGCGAACGCCTGGGCCGGCTCGATGGTGTCGCGGCCGAAGAACTCGATCATGAACATGTCGCAGCCCAGCTCGACATGCTTCGCGATCCGCTGCTTGATCATGTCCGCCGTGCCCGTCAGCGCCATCTCGCCGGCGGGGTTGCCCATGTGCCCGCCGAAGATTTTCTGGGCGCGCTCAACCATCGGGCCGAGCGCTTCGTCGCTCTCGGCGAGCGTGACCAGGCACTGCTGCGAGACGCGGATTTCGTCGGGGTCGCGGTCAAGCCGCTCGGCGTGGCCGCGCAGCACCGAGACCTTGTGCGCGAGGATGTCCTGCGAACCCGCCGAGTTGTTCCAGATGTCGGCGTGCTGCGCGGCGATCCGCATCGTCACCTTTTCGCCGCCGCCGCCGACCAGAATCGGCGGCACGCGCGGCGGCTTTGGCTCGGTGACCAGCTGGTCCGTCTGGAAGAACTCGCCGTCGAACGTGACCTCCTGCTGGTCGGGGTCCCACATCTGGCGGAAGATTTGCAGCCCCTCTTCGAGCTGGCCGAGCCGCTCGCGGCCGCTCAGGAAGGGCATCCCGAAGTCGGTGAACTCGCGCGGCATCCAGCCCGAGCCGAAGCCGGGGATCACGCGCCCGCCGGCGATGTTGTCCACCGTCGCGATCATCTTGCCGGTGTGCGCCGGGTTGCGCATGCCGACCGGGGTGACGAGTGTGCCGATCTGCGGCGACTCGGTCACGGCGGCAATGCCGGCCGCAAGCGTCCAGGCTTCGAGCATCGGAATCGCCGGCGACTGCGGGCCGTAGAGGTGGTCGTTGACCCACAGCGAGTCGAACCCCATCTCCTCAAAGGCCTCGGCGGCCCGCTTCGTCTCCGCCCAGCTGCGCTTGATCTGCGGCACCATCACCCCGAAATGCACGCCGTCGGTCATGGGTCGTTCCTCTCATCCGGTGCAGTCGCTGTGGTGCAGGGTAGCGCAGCGGCCATCGGATGCGGCAGTCCGAGTGGTTTCCCGCAGTCTCAGGCACGCTCGAAGTCGGCGCGGTCGATCTCGAGGTCTCGCAGAATCGCCGCGAGCGTGCCCTGCCTCAGGTCCCTGCTGCCCCAATTGGGAATTGTTGTGCGAGTCCCCGTCGAAGGATTGCGCCAAATCTCATGGGAGCCGCGCGCCTGTCGGTCGAACTCGCAGCCCAAAGCGCGGAGTTTCCGCGCCAGCTCGCGATAGGTCACACAGTCACCACGAGCTCGCCGGCCTGCGTGATGCTCGACGGGAGCGGATCGCCATGCTCAAGACACGAGGCGATGAACCCGGCGGCGACGCTCTCGAGATTGGCCAGCGCCTCCGCGGCGGTCTCCCCCCAAGCGCGGCAACCGGGCAGGCTCGGCACCTCGGCCAGGTACAGGTCCTCCGTCTCGGCGCGAGGCTCGCTCAGCGTGTACGGCAAGCGGTAACGCTGGGGCATGTCCGTCTCTCCGTCGCTGTGCAGGCTAGCAGCGGTTGGGGTTGAGCCGATTTTGGGGCGGGCGAGTTGACAAGTGGGGGGGGGGCACAATCACCGCGAACGCCGCCGTGCGCACGACACAGCGGGACTGGCGCTGGTCGGCTGCGGCGACGATGACGACGATGACGCACAGCCGGCCTCGGCGTATCGGGCCGCACAGTACGTCGCCGGCGAGTTCGACATGCTCTGGTTGCCGTGGTTGGGATTTCCGTCAGAGAACGAGGCCGTGCGGGCCCAAGTCGGCGAGGAGAACCTCGTCGAAGTGCCCATGCAAGCGAGCTGGAACATAGCGATATACATCCACACCAAGGTCGAGCCCTACACCGACCCGCGCGTGCGCCTCGCCCTGCATCTCGCCACCAACCGGGAACAGTTCTTCGCGGTGTCCCAAGGCTTCCTGGAGATCGGCGGGCCGATCGGCCACGCATCCGGCGCATACGCGTGGACCGTTGACGAGCTCCGCCAACGGCCCGGCTACCGCTCCGGCGCCCTGCGCGAGGAGGACCTGGCCGAGGGTCGGCGGCTGCTCGAGGCCAGCGGCTACGACCCGGAGAGCGTGCCGCCGATGAGCTGCAGCGATGGGGTGACCCCGAACGCTGAGGTGATGCAGCAGAACTTTGCCGAAATCGGCTTCGAGGTCGATCTCGAGGAGGTTCCTGACACGGAGCACCTCACCAGGCGGGCAACGGGGGATTTCACCATCAGCACGCATGGCCAGGGGGGCGAGTTCGACCCCGACGTCCTCCGCGGCAAGCATCACAGCGCCGGCGGGCGGAACTTCGGCGAGTTCTCGGACCCCGAGATCGACTCGCTGCTGGAGCAGGGACGCATCACCCTCGGTGTCGAGAACCGTGTGCCGATCTACGACGAGATCCAGACCAAGTTGCTCGAAGAGCACGTTCCCCGGATCTACTGGAGTTGGGGCCAGCCGGTCGTCGGACACCGTCCCTGGGTCAAGGGCTACGGCCCGACCAACAGCAGCACCGCCGCCACCCAGCGGCTGTACCGGTCGTGGTTCGAGGGCAAGCCCGGGGTCTAGCGGGATTGAACCGCGGCGCTTCCCCCGCTCCGCCCGACCTCAGCCCCCCTCCCCCTCTCCATTGCTCCCCAATGAAGAGGGGGGACCGGAGGGGGAGGGGACGGTCCGAGCCTCCGGCGCCGTCCGCCCGGCCGCGAGGAGCCAACGCTGATGCGCACCTACGTCATTCGACGGCTGCTGCTAGTGCCAGTCACGGTGCTCCTGCTGTCGATCTTCGCCTTCGGCCTGGTCCGGCTCGTGCCGGGATCGGTGGTTGACGCGCGCCTCTCCAACACCATGGGCGCCTCGGCGGGCGCCGATCCGGAGCAGCGCGCCGCGCTGGAGGCCCATTTCGGGCTCGACAAGCCGGTCCCCGTGCAGTATGTGAATTGGATCGGACAGGTCTTCAGCGGCGATTTCGGCGACTCCTGGCTGACGCGGGAGTCCATTATGGACACCTTCGCCCGCCGCATGCTCGTTACGGCCGAACTACTCTTCCTGACGCTGGTGCTGTACATCCCGATTGGGGTTGGCACGGGGATCTGGTCGGCCGTGCGCCGCAACCGGCCGGACGACTACGGCATCCGCTTCATCACGGTGCTCTTCCTCGCCATCCCCAACTTCTGGCTGGCCACGCTGGTCGTGTTAATCCCGCTCGTGCTCTGGCACTACGCGCTGCCTGCCCCCTATGAACAACTCTGGCATGATCCGGGCACCAACCTGATCCAGGTGATCGTGCCGGCGGCGGTCGCGGCGCTGTCGGGCGCGGCTGTGCTGGGACGGCTGGCGCGCTCGGAGATGCTGGAAGTGCTGCGCCAGGATTACGTGCGCACCGCCTACGCCAAGGGCGTCTCCGGCCGCGTCGTGATCCTGCGCCACGCCCTGCGCAACGCCATGATCCCCCTGATCACGCTGATCGGGCTCGTCTTCGCCGAGGGCGTCGCGGGCTCGGTCATCGTCGAGCAGATCTTCGGTCTGCCGGGCATGGGCCGCTTACTTGTTCAGTCCATCTTCGCGAACGATCTGCCGGTAGTGCAGCTCTGGATGCTGTTCTTCGGCACGGCGTTCGTGCTCATCAACTTGACGGTTGACCTGAGCTACGCCGTCTTCGATCCCCGGGTCCGGTTCCAATGAGCGCCGCCCATTCGACCGACCAGCCGGGCGCGGCCGTCTTCGATGAGTACGGCGTCCTGGTGCGGCCGCCGCTGCGCCGGCGCGCGGCGACTGCTGCGGCAGCATCCCCTGGGCGCGTTCGGGCTGTTGATTGCGCTCGCCATGATCGCGCTCGCCGCCTTCGGACCACTGATCAGCGGTGATCCGACCAAACTCTCCCCGGACATCCTGGCCGCCCCCGGCGGCGAGTACTGGTTCGGCACCGACCATCTCGGCCGGGACTATTTCGCGCGCGTGGTCGCGGGCGCCCGGCTCTCGATCTCGCTGGCCCTGACCGCGATGGCGATCGGGGTGGGCATCGCGCTGGTCTGGGGCATGGCCTCGGCCTACGCGGCCGGCTTGTTCGATCTCCTGTCCCAGCGCGTGCTCGACATGCTGCTGGCCTTCCCCGGCCTCGTGCTGCTGCTGTTGATGGCGCAGGTGACGGGACGCAACTGGCAATCGATCGCGCTGGGAATGGGGATCATCTTCACGATGGGCATGGTGCGGATCGTGCGAGCGAGCACGCTGGCCACGCTGGGCGCCACCTATGTCGAAGCGGCCCGCGTGATCGGCGTGCCGCCCTTCCGCATCCTCTGGCGGCACGTGGCGCCCAACATCGGCCCGCCGCTGCTGGTCTACGTCACGACCCTGCTGGGCGGCGCGATCCTCTTCGAGGGCGCTCTCTCCTTCCTGGCCCTCGGCGTCCCCCCGCCCAACCCGTCCTGGGGCCGCATGCTCGTGGAATCCCGAGATTACTGGCACCACACCCACCTCAGCATCTTCCCCGGCGTCGCCATCACCCTCGCCGTGCTCGGCTTCAACCTGCTCGGCGATTCCCTGCGCGACATCTTCGACCCCCGCCTGCGCGGGAGTGGCTGAGGCCCCTCCCGATTGGGCGGCCAATCGCCAACATGGACTGGTGGTTGCGGCGCAACTGAGGTCAGTCGGCGGCTGCGGGGTCTGCGGCGGCGTTTCGCTTCGCTTCAAGGTCGGCGCGTTCGAGGGCAGCCTGTTTGATGAAGCGGATCAGCGGCCCGCGAGGGCTTCGGGCCCCGAGGCGAGCCATATCTTCCTGATCGAAATCGATTTCCAAGCGCAGGATCCCCGCACCCTTCTGGGCGGGATCAAAGGGAATCTCTTCCGCCTCGGAGATATGCGGGCTCCACTCGTGCAGCGGGCTGGGGGTGTGGGAATCGGTCATCGTCTTCGCACCCTACCACCGGGTTGACGGTAGCGGGATTGCTCGTCGCGGTCCGACGGCCAGCCGGTCACGATGTGCGCGGTTGAGTCGTCCCGCGGTGATTCGAGGATGAATGTCAGCAACCTCCCTGTCCTGTCCGGGCCGATCATCAGCACCCGCGCCGGCTGACGGCGGAACCTTCCGCCGGTGTCTATGGTGTCCTGCGCCTCTTGCCTGAAGTACTTGGCCGGACCCTCCCAGACATCATCAGCGTCGTCGAGGGTCAGACGGTGAGCCCACAGTTCGTCTTCCGTCGCGATGTTGCCGGTGACGCCGGCGTAGGGAATTTCCGGCACATCTCCCGCCGTAGACTGCGCGAAGCCCAGCCGTAAGGCTGGGCTTCGCGTGATACGCCCTGGGCTGAGCGGACCTAGTGCGCCCCGGCCGGCTGCGCTTCGAACTGCGCCGCCTCCGTGGAGCCGCTCAGGGCGGTGGTGGAGGACTGGCCTTCGGTCACGGTCAGCAGCACCTCGTCGAAGTAGGACGTGCCCGCTTCGCGCTGGTGCTTGGTCGCCGTGTAGCCCTCGGCCTCGGCGGCGAACTCGCCCTCCTGCAGCTCGACGTAGGCGGCCATCCCGCGGTCGCGGTAGCCGCTGGCGAGGTTGAAGGTGTGGTAGTTGATCCCGTGCCAGCCGGCCAGGGTGATGAACTGGAAGCGGTAGCCCATGTCCGCCAGCTGCTCCTGGAAGGAAGCGATGGTGGCCTCGTCGAGGTGGCGCTTCCAGTTGAACGACGGCGAGCAGTTGTAGGAGAGCATCTTGTCGGGGTACTCGGCGTGGATCGCCTCCGCGAACTGGCGCGCCTCGTCGATGTCGGGCGTCGAGGTCTCGCACCAGATCAGGTCCGCGTAGGGGGCGTAGGCGAGGCCGCGGGCGATCGCCGACTCGATGCCGCCGGTGACCGAGAAATAGCCCTCGGCGGTGCGCTCGCCGGTGGTGAACTCGCGGTCGCGCTCGTCAATGTCGGTCGTCAGCAGGGTGGCGCTGAGCGCGTCGGTGCGCGCCATCAGAATCGTCGGCACGCCCATCATGTCCGCCGCCAGCCGCGCTGCCTGCAGCGTGCGCACGTGCTGCGAGGTGGGCACGAGCACCTTGCCGCCCATGTGCCCGCACTTCTTCTCGGCGGCCAGCTGGTCCTCGAAGTGGACGCCCGCGGCGCCCGCTTCGATCATGTTGCGCATCAGCTCGAAGGCGTGGATCGGACCGCCGAAGCCGGCTTCCGCGTCGGCCACGATCGGCAGGTAGTAGTCGCGGTGATTGCGGCCCTCGAGGCGGTCCACCTGGTCGGCGCGCATCAGCGCGTTGTTGAGCCGCTTGACCAGCGCGGGGACGCTGTTGGAGGGGTAAAGGCTCTGGTCGGGGTAGGTGTGTTGCGCCTGGTTGGCGTCCGCGGCGACCTGCCAGCCGCTGACGTAGACGGCTTCGAGGCCGGCCTTGGCCATCTGCACCGCCTGCGCGCCGGTGACGGCGCCGAAGGTGCGCACCAGCGGGCGGTCCTGGAGCGAGTTCCAGAGCCGCTGAGCGCCGGCATGCGCGAGCGTCGATTCGGGCAGAATGCCGGGGCGCAGCTTGAGCACGTCGGCCGCGCCGTAGTTGCGGTCCACGCCGCGCCAGCGCGCATCTTCCGCCCAGGAGCGCTCCAGCTCCCAAGCTGCCGCCGTCGAATCGGTGCCGTTCTGCGTCATTCGATGCCCCCTGTGTCCTGCCGGTCGCCGATGACCGGTCGGTTCCTGTGTGCGCGCCCTCTCTCAGTCGAGATAGGCGTAGGCCGGCAGCGTGAGGAATTCGGTGAATTCCTCGTTGAGCACGAGCCCGTCGAGGATTTCACGGGCCACGCCGTAGCGCGACTCGCCGTCGCCGCCGAGCGCTTCGAGCTCTTCATCGCGGAGCTGTTCGTAGAGGTCGCTCGTGATCACGCGGCCGTCGTCGAGCGTCGCGCCGTGGCGGAGCCACTGCCAGATTTGCCCGCGCGAGATTTCCGCGGTCGCCGCATCCTCCATCAGGTTGTTGATCGCGGCCGCGCCGTTGCCGTTCAGCCAGGAGTTCAGGTACTGCAGGGCGACGCTGATGTTGAGCCGCAGCCCGGCTTCGGTGACGGTGCCGCCGCTGCGGTCCAGCGAGAGCAGCTGGGGGGCTTCGACCTCAACATCCTCACGCAGGCGTTCGCGCTGGTTGCGCGCACCGGCCAGTGCGCCCTCGAAGACCTCACGGGCGATCTGTACGAGGTCGGGGTGGGCGACCCAGGTGCCGTCGAATCCGTCGCCGGATTCGCGCTCTTTGTCTGCGCGCACGCCGGTCAGGGCGATCTCGTTGATCTCCGGATCGCGGCGCGAGGGGATGAAGGCGGCCATTCCGCCCATCGCATGCGCGCCGCGCTTGTGGCAGGTGCGCACCAGCAGCTCGGTGTAGGAGCGCATGAAGGGAGTGGTCATGGTCACTTGCACGCGGTCGGGCAGGCTGAACTCGGCGCGTGAGCGGAAGCGCTTGACCGCGCTGAAGATGTAATCCCAGCGCCCCGCGTTGAGGCCGGCGGAGTGGTCGCGCAGTTCGTAGAGGATTTCCTCCATCTCGAACGCGGCGGGCAGAGTTTCGATCAGCACCGTGGCGCGGATGCTGCCCTGAGGCACGCCGAGCTCGTCCTGCGCGGCCACAAAGGCGTCGTTCCAGAGGCGCGCTTCGAGGTGGCTTTCGAGCTTGGGCAGGTAGAAGTAGGGCCCGGTGCCGCGGGCGATCCGCTCGGCCGCGTTGTGGAACATGTAGAGGCCGAAGTCGAACAGGCTGGCGGAGAGCGGCTCGCCGTCGACCGTGATGTGCTTCTCGTCGAGATGCCAACCGCGCGGACGGATCAGCAGGGTGGCGATCTGCTCGTTGAGCGTGCGCACGCTGCCGTCCGGGTTCTCGAAGGTGATTTCGCGGCGCACGGCGTCGCGCGCGTTGATCTGGCCGTTGACGACGTTGTCCCAAGTCGGCGAGAGGGAGTCTTCAAAGTCGGCCATAAAGGCGTCGGCGCCGGAGTTGAGCGCGCCGATCATCATCTTGCGGTCGACCGGACCCGTGATCTCCACCCAGCGCTGCTGGAGGTCGTCGGGGGTGGGCGCGACGTTCCAGCTCCCGAAGCGGATTTCCTCGGTGTCGGAGAGGAAGTCGGGCAGGATGCCGGCGTCGAATTCGGCCTGGCGCACTTCGCGGCGGGCCAGCAGCTCAAGGCGGCGGGCGTTGAAGCGGCGGTGCAGCACGGCCAGAAAGGCCAGTGCGTCCTCGCTCAGAATCTGTTCAAAGCCCTCGCTCAGCTCGCCCTCAACGTTCACACCCTGCGGCAAAGTCAACTCCGTCATGATCGTGTCCAGCTCTCTGTGCGGTGTCTGGTCGGCAGCGCCGCCCGCCGTGCATGTGAACGTCAGATTAATTTAGTCTGTGGCGCGTTCGCGTCAATGACTCCTATGTCGAACTATCCAGAAGTTCTATCACCACACACAGTCAGGCCATAGTCCGAGCGGAGCGCCGCCGCCGAACACAATCGAACACAATCGAACACAATCGAACACAATCGAACACAGCCGAACACCACCGAACACCGTCGCACGCGGGGTGTCCCTGAGAGAATGCGGCTCACCGGCTTGGAACTGGATAGACTGAGGGAAAGACGGAACAGCCGTATCGGAGGCATCATGCCGCTCAGCAACAGTCGCACCACCGGTGATTTCGAGATTTCGGGCGTCAACCATCTCGCGCTGGTTTGCAGCGACATGCAGCGCACGGTGGACTTCTACACGCAGGTGCTGGGCTTCCCGCTGGTCAAGACGATCGATCTGCCCGGCGGCCGCGGGCAGCATTTCTTCTTCGACATGGGCAACGGCGCGAGCCTGGCGTTCTTCTGGTTCCCCGACGCGCCGTCGCCGCAGCCCGGCATCTCCTCGCCGGACCCGGACACGTTCTTCGATCCGACCGCCGAGATCACCACGGCGGTGGCCTCGATGAACCATGTCGCCTTCGATGTGGCGCCGGAGCGGATCGACCAGTACCGCGAGCGGCTGATCGAGCACGGCGTGCGCTGCACGCCGATCCTGAACCACGACGACTCGCCGCGCGGGATCAGCCTTGACGTAACCGACACGACCTTCGTGCGCAGCGTCTACTTCTTCGACCCCGACGGGATCATGCTGGAGTTCGCCGCCTGGACGCGCGCGCTGGACGCCGGCGACGTGAGCCACACGCCAGCCCGCGCAATGCAAGCCGCCGAGGCCGTGCCGGCGGGCGACTGACCACCTCTTCAACGCCCCTCGTTCTCTGTATCCACGACCACAGAACGGTCGGTGGGCAAGCCGTCTCCGCGCGAAATGCCGAACTGCTTACGCGGGCGTTGCCGTCGCCACACATTGGGCGTGCAACCTGATGCAGACGGGGGAACAAAGCCGCGCCCGCGAGCGTAATGTAGGCGTGCCCCCGTAGCCCCTGTCGCAGTGACGGCAGGCTGCACGGCACGGAAAGGGAGGCGAATGATGACGACGACGAACGAGACCACGGGCCGCACGGCGGCGCTGTTCGAGGACATCGCCGTCTCCGAGGTGCGCGGGCCGAGCCGCCAGCGCGGCGCCGAGCGACGCCGCCGCGGGCGCGAGTCGCTGCCCGACGAGACCGGCCTGGGCGCGATCAGCTGGGAGTTCGCCGAGCAGGCGGACGCCGAGCCGGTTCGCGCCGGGCGGCGCGAGGCGGCGGGCGACACCGAGGACCTGGTGCGCCAATACTTCACCGACATCGGCCATCGCGCCCTGCTGACCCGCAAGGACGAGGAGATGCTCGGCGTGCAGATCGAGGCCGCGCACTGGCTGTACGGCGTCGAGGAGTCGCTCGAGGCGAGCATCGAGCGCCGCCCCACGGCGCGCCAGATCTGGATCGAGCTGCTGCGCCAGCTCTCGGAGCTGATGCCGACCCTGCGGCTGGTCGCCGGCGAACTCGGCATCTCCTACCGCCACCTGCACGAGCTGAGCGCGGACCCCGACTTCCGCGAGATGATCGACGGCGGGATCAGCCCCACGCTGGTCAAGAAGATCGCCGCCGAGCGCGGGATTAGCCAGGCGGAGGCCGAGGATCAGCTGATCGGCCTCTCGGTCGTGACCGGCCTGCTCGAGCCGCGCCTGCTCGCGGCCAGCGCCAAGGCAGTCGGCGGCGAGCGCGAGCTGCTGCCGCTGCGCGAGGCCGACGCCGAGCGGCTGGCTCCGCTGGACGCCCGCATCCGCCGCCGCCTGCGCAGCGTGAAGACCGCCGGCTACGAGGCCGAGCGGCGCATGCTCGAGTCCAACCTGCGCCTCGTGGTGGCCGTGGCCAAGAAGTACCGCGCCTCGGAGCTGAGCCTGCTGGACCTCGTCCAGGAGGGCAACATGGGACTGATCCGCGCGGTCGAAAAGTTCGACTACCGCAAGGGCAACAAGTTCTCGACCTACGCAACGTGGTGGATTCGCCAGGCGGTGACGCGCTCGATGGCCGACTCGGGGCGGATCATCCGCATTCCGGTACACACCACGGAGCTGGTCAACAAGCTGCAGCGCGCCGAGCGCCGCTTCATGCAGCAGCACCAGCGGGAGCCGAGCGCGGCGGAGCTGGGCGAGATGCTCGAGCTGACCGAGGAGCGGGTGCGCGAGCTGCGCGAGATCAGCCGCACGCCGACCTCGCTGGACAAGGCGGTCAGCGACGACGAGGACGCGGCGCTGGAGGATTTCATCGCCGACGAGCAGTCGCCCTCGCCGGAGGAGCTGGCCGCCCAGCAGGCCGGACTGGACGCGCTGGAGCGCGCGCTGGAGTCGCTCGATGAGCGCGAGCGCGAGGTGATCCGCCTGCGCTTCGGGCTCGACGACGGCCAGGCCAAGACGCTCGAGCAGGTCGGCAAGGCGTTCGACCTCACGCGCGAGCGGATCCGCCAAATCCAGGCCAACGCCTTCCGCAAGCTGCGCCGCCCGGAGCAGCTCGACGCGCTGCGCGAGTACCTCTCCGCGTAGGGGATTCCTCCTGCCCCTGGCAGGGGGCTGTCGAGCAGCGGGGGGTTGGGCAACCGCCCAACCCCCCGCCTCCGTCACTCCCACGCCCCCTTTCCGTCATACCCGCGCCCCGCCGCGGGTATCTCGCCGCCGCCAGCACCAACGCCACGCGCGGCCTCCCCCCGCCCCCATGACCACACCCCTCTTTCCGTCATTCCCGCCCCCGAGCGGGAATCTCCCTGTCCAACCTCCGAAGCCGCGCCGCGAGATACCCGCAGCAAGCGCGGGTATGACGGAGTTGCGGGGCGGGTACGACGGAGGCAGGCCGCGGGAATGGCGGATGCCGCGAGGATGACGAATTGGGAGCCGCGAGGGTTTGGAGAGGAGAATTGGCGAGTAGGATGAGTACGGCGCGGGGGTAGCTCAGGGGTAGAGCTCCTGCCTTCCAAGCAGGTGGCCGCGGGTTCGAATCCCGTCCCCCGCTCCAGCCTGACTTCCTCACTTCAGCGGTACGATCACCTGAGTCAGCCACTTCGAGGGGTCCGGCTCCGCTTCCGGGTCTGTGATGTAGCGCTCTTGATGCGCCCCGCCCGGCTCCCGCCCCTGCTCCGCGCACCAGGCCAGCGCCGCCTGATGCGCCGCGCCGATCTCCGTATACGGTCCGTAGAAGTCCACCTGGAGCGCCTCGCCCGCCGGCAGCTCGATCAGCGTCAGCGGCGCCGACGGCGCGTAGCCTGCGCCCACTTCCACGCCGGCCGAGACATCCGTTTGCGCGCCATCCATCGCGTGATACAGCGCCACAACGTGCCCGATGTCGGGCGCGCCCTCCTGGGCGGCCTGGCCGAAGGCGGCCGGGAAGAGCCGCGCGAATGCGTCGCTCAATTCGGGCGTGGCCACCTGCTCGCGCAGGGCGGCGACATAGCGCGTGGGCAACTCCACCAGTTCAACCGTCAGGGTCATCGTCGGCTCGTTTCTTCGCTGTCGATCACTTGCAGCTCGGTAACCACTTTATGCATACGCGCGTCGTGCGCGTCAATGGGCGTTGCCTCAAGCAGTTGAAGCTCATAGGTAAGGCCGATGCGCGGGGCGTCGAGCTCGCGCAGCAGGCGGTCGTAGAAGCCGCGTCCCATCCCCAGCCGCCCGCCGCGGCGGTCGAAGGCGAGGCCGGGCAGCAGGAAGAGATCCACCCGCTCGGCCGCAACGCGCGGAGCGCGTTGCGGGTCCGGCTCCCACAGACCGAACGCGCCGCGTTCCAGCTGGTCCGGCGCGCGCACCCGGCGCAGCTCCAGCTGATCGCCGGCGACGCGCGGGCAGAGCAGCGACTTACCCGCCGCCAGGCAGGCCGCGGCCAGACGCCAGGTCTCGACCTCGCCGGGCAGCGCGCCGATGAAGAGCTGCACGGTTTCCGCCCGCCGCCACTCCTCCAGCCCCTGCACGCGCGCGGCGATGGCGGCGGACCAGGCCGTGCGCAGTTCGGCGGGAATCGCGGCGCGATGGGCGCGCAGGCGGCGGCGCAGCGTTGCTTTGTCCGACACGTGCTAGGGCAGCCCCGCGCTGCCGACCTCGACCTCGAAGGCGCGGATGCGCGCGGTGCGCGGGTCGCCCGGCTCAGGCGCGGAGCTCTTGGCCTCCAGAGTGAACAGCGTCTTGCGCTCGGGGCCGCCGAGCATGCAGGCGTAGACGCCGAAATCGGCGACATCGATCCGCTCGACGACCTCGCCGCCTTCGGCAACGCGGGCGACGGCGCCGGGCATTGTGGGCACGGCGACCCAAATGCAGCCCTCCGCATCAAGGCAGATGCCGTCGGGCGGCCCCACTGCGCTCTTGGCCAGGTCCGCCCAGACGCGGCGGTTGACGAGCGAGCCGTCGGCGGCAATGCCGAACGCCGTCAGCCGCCGTCCCCAGCTCTCCCCCACAATCAGCGTCTTGCCGTCGGGCGTGATCACGCTGCCGTTGGGGAATTCCAGCCCGTCGGCGGCGATGCTCGCCTCGCCGTCGGGCGTCACGCGCACAATGGTGGTGGCGCGTGGCTGCTCGCCGGCGGCGAAGTCGAAGCCGAAGTTGCCGATGTAAGCGTTGCCCTCGGCGTCGACGACCATGTCGTTGCAGTGGTGGGGCGCGTATGCGGAGATGTCGGCGACTTCGTAGAGGCCGTCAGGGTCGAGGCGCAGGAGCTTGCGGTCGGTCATCGAGACGATTAGCAGGCGTCCGTCGGGCAGCCAGCCGAGGCCGGAGGGCTGGTTGGGGACCTGCGCGATGGTCTCGCGGTTGCCGTCGAGGTCCACGGCGACGACTTCGTGAGCATGCATGTCGGAGAACCAGAGGCGTCCGTCATGCCAACGCGGCCCTTCGGGAAAGACAAGGTTGTCAAGCAGTGTGCGCGCTTCGCGGGGCATTGGCTTCTCCGTTCGGGTGTGGAACACGATAGCCAACCCCGCCTTGCCGCAGGCGTGCAGCCAGCGGAGCTGCCGGCCGGATGTGCATGGCCTACAATTGCGGGACGATGGCCAAGGAACCGTGCGTTTACATCCTTGCCAGCAAGCGGAATGGGACGACGTACATCGGCGTCACCTCCGACTTGCCCAAGCGAGTGTGGGAGCACAAACAAGGTCTGGTCGAGGGCTTCACGAAACGCTACGGCGTCCGCACTCTCGTTTGGTATGAGCCACACGACTCGATGTATGAAGCGATCACGCGCGAAAAGCAGCTCAAGCGTTGGAAGCGTGCTTGGAAATTCCGCTTGATCAGGGAGTCGAATCCTACTTGGCGGGACTTGTACGACGACCTCGCTTGACGCCCGGCGCTCCCGTCGCAGTTGGGTCCTTTGCCTTGGAGCCTCTATGTCATTCCTGCCGGCTACTCTGTCGCTCTTGACAACTTCTCGCTCATTCTTGCCGACCATTCCGTCGTTCGTGACAACTTTTCGCTCATTCTTGCCGACCGTTCCGTCGTTCGTGACAACTTCTCGCTCATTTTTGCCGATCGTTCCGTCGTTCGTGACAACTTCTCGCTCATTCTTGCTGACTTTTCCGTCATTCCTGCGCAGGCAGGAATCCACGCGGGCACCCAAAGCGCGTTGGTCTGCCTGGTGACTGACGGCGCTGCCAAGCCCGTTCGGTGGCCCGTCGAAGGCCGAGGCGTGTACGGGCGTTGGTAGATCGCGTGGATTCCTGCCTGCGCAGGAATGACGGAAAGGGGTGAGGACTGACGAAAAGAGAGTCCGGCACGACAGGAAAAAGAGGCCGGCACGGCGGGAAAGGGAGGTGGCATGGCTGAGAGGAGATCGGGGTGACGGATTTAGGGTGCGGGCTGCGCGGTCGGGCGAGTTGGCCTTGTTGCTTAGGCGGACTCGCGGAGTGGTTTGCCCGGCTTGCGTTCGGCGGCGCGGCGATCGGCCTCGGCGAGAGCGGCTTGGCGGATGAATTGCGTGATGGGGGCGCCGCGCCCCATGCCGCGTTTGAGGCGCTGGGTGTCCTCCGGCGAGAATTCGACCTCGATCGTCATCCGAGCGGGACGCCGGCGGTCGCCGAGCAGCTCGAACGTGTCAGCGGTCATTTCCTCGTCGTGGTGTGTGGTCATTGATGGCGCGTCCTTCTACCTGGTTGATGGTAGCGTCGTTGCCGGTGAGTCCGTCGCTTGGGATTTCCATGGTCAGGGGGCTCCGGAATCGATGCGGTCACGCCCGGCCGTATACATCCAGCAGATCGAACCGCGGACCGTCCTTGCAGCAGAGTTTGACGCCGCGTTTGGTGAAGACGGCGCAGCCGTAGCAGATGCCGACGCCGCAGGCCATTTCGGTTTCCATGAGGATTTGGACGGGGCGGCGGAGGCCGTCGGCGCGGACCGCCGACGCCATGCTGCGGAACATGGGGACGGGGCCGCAGGCGAAGCTTTGGTCGGCCCAGCTGAGGTGTTGGGCGAAGAGCTCGGTGACCAGTCCCTGATGCCCTTGCGAGCCGTCCTCGGTGCTGACGTAGTACTCGACTTCGGGCGGGAGCAGGTCGGCGGGGAAGACGCCGCCTGCGCTGCGCGCGCCGAAGCAGAGGGCGACGGCGCGGCCGCGCCGGACCTGCTGGTCGGCGAGCGCGACGAGCGGGGCGACGCCTACGCCGCCGCCGACCAGCAGCAGGCTGCGGGCGTGGCGCTGCACCTCGAAGCCGCGTCCCAGCGGGCCGGTCATCCAGAGCGCGTCGCCGGGGCGTTGGGCGGCCATCGCCTCGGTCACGCGCCCGACCACGGCGTAGAGGAGCGCGAACTGACGCTCGCCGCCGCCGCCGCCTTCGACGTTGCGAAATCGGTAGTAGGAAAAGGCGCGGGGCAGGAGCGGATCGAACGCGCCGGATTCCCAGCCGGGATCGACCATCACGAACTGGCCGGGGGCAGCGTTGGCGGCGAGTTCGGGGGCGTCGTACCAGGTGACGAACACGCCGGGCGTGATTTCGGTTGTTTCCAGTACCTGCGCGGCGGCGCGCTGCATTGGCGCGCTCAGACCTTACCGCTCAGATAGGCGGGCAGCGGGGCGACATTGTAATCCTGGCGGCGGGCGACCATCGCGCTGACGGCGTGGGCAGCGGTGTCGATGCTGGTGAAGCAGGGGATGCGCTGCTCGGCGGCGGCCCGGCGGATGTGGAAGCCGTCGCGGATCGTCACGCTGGTTTGCTCCGGCGTGTTGATCACCAGATCGATTTCGCCGGAGCGGATCAGATCGATCACGTCGGGGTCGCCGGTCATTTCGCGTTTGGGTTGCTCCTGCACCGTGTGGCCGAGCCCGCGGATCAGCGCGGCAGTACCGGCTGTGGCATGCAGCTCGTAGCCGGACTCGCCGAGGTCGCGGATCAGTTGCCGCGCGTGGACCTTGTCCTGCTCGGCGATGCTGAGCAGCGCGCGGCCTCGCTCGGGCAGGTTCATGCCCGCCGCCTGCAGCGCCTTGATCAGCGCGCGGTCGTAATCGAGATCGACGCCCATCACCTCGCCGGTGGATTTCATTTCGGGGCCGAGATGAGTATCGACGCCGCTCAGCTTGGACATACTGAACACGGGAGCTTTGATTGCGACCAGCGGCTGCGACGGCCAGAGTCCGCTGCGGTAGCCCTGCTCCTGGAGCCCTTCGCCCAACATTGCGCGCACCGCGACCTCGACCATCGGCACGCCGGTGACCTTGCTCAGGAAGGGCACCGTGCGGCTGGCGCGGGGGTTGACTTCGAGCACGTAGACCTCGCCGCTGGCGTCCGCTCCGTTGCGCATGACGACATACTGGATGTTCATCAGCCCGCGGACGCCGAGGCCGACGCCGATGCGGCGGGTGTAGTCGATGATCGCGCCGACCTCGGCGGGGCGCAGGTTGGGCGCGGGGTAGACCGCCATCGAGTCGCCGGAGTGGACGCCGGCGCGCTCGATGTGCTCCATGATGCCGGGAATCAAGACTTCTTCGCCGCTGCAAATCGCGTCCACCTCGACCTCGATGCCGGCGAGGTATTTGTCGATCAGCACCGGCTTGCCGGGCGCGGCGTCCTGAGCCTGGGTGACATAGCGGGCGAGGTCGCCGACGCCCTGCACGATCTCCATCGCGCGCCCGCCGAGCACGTAGGAGGGGCGCACCAGCACGGGGTAGCCGATCGCGTCCGCGGCGAGGACTGCTTCGTCGACGCTGTTGACGCCGGTGCCGGGCGGCTGGGGGATGCCGAGGTCGGCGAGGAAGCGTTCGAAGCGTCGGCGGTCTTCGGCGAGGTCGATGGCGTCCGCGGCGGAGCCGAGAATCGGGCGCGCCGCCGACGTGAGCGGACCGGCCAGGTTGATCGCGGTTTGGCCGCCGAACTGTAGAATCGATGCTACGCCTTCCTGAGCGTCGTCGGCCGCGTCCTCGTTCTCGAGAATGTCGCGTACGGCTTCTTCGTCGAGCGGCTCGAAGTAGAGGCGATCGGAAGTATCGAAGTCGGTGGAGACGGTTTCGGGGTTGCTATTGGCCATAATCGCGGACCAGCCGGCCGCGTGCAGAGCCTGGGCGGCCTTAACAGAGGCGTAGTCGAACTCGATGCCCTGGCCGATGCGAATCGGTCCGCTGCCGATTACCAGAGCGCGTTTGCCGGCTTCCGGCTGCGCTTCGTTTTCGTCTTCGTAGGTGGAGTAGAAGTAGGGCGTGACGGCGTCGAATTCGGCGGCGCAGGTATCGACCATCTTGTAGACGGGTCGGATGCCCCAGGCGCAGCGCTGCTCGCGGACGCGCTCCGTGACGGTGCCGGCGAGGTTGGCGATCTGTTCATCGGCGAAGCCGATCCGCTTGGCGGCGCGCATCAGGGCGGGCGCGAGCGGCTCGGAGAGCAGCCGGCGCTCCATCTTGATCAGCGCGTGGAAGCGGTCGAGGAACCAGGGGTCGATGGCGGAGCGTTGGGCGATTTCGTCGAGGCCGACGCCGGCGCGGATCGCGGCGAGCACGTGCCAGAGGCGGTTGTCGGTGGGGATGGCGGCGGCGTCCAGCGGATTGGCCTCGGCGTCGCGGTCCTCCCAGAGGACGGAGCGTCCGCCGACTTCGAGCGAGCGCACGGCCTTTTGCAGGGCGGCCTCGAAAGTGCGGTCGATCGCCATCACCTCGCCGGTGGCCTTCATCTGGGTGCCGAGCACGCGGTCGCCGGCGGCGAACTTGTCGAACGGCCAGCGGGGGATTTTGACTACGACATAGTCGAGCGCAGGCTCGAAGGCGGCCTGGGTGCGGCCGGTGACCTGATTGGCAATCTCGTCGAGGCGCTTGCCGGCGGCGATTTTGGCGGCGACGCGGGCGATCGGGTAGCCGGTGGCTTTGCTGGCCAGCGCGGAGGAGCGGCTGACGCGCGGGTTGACCTCGATGACGTAGTACGGCAGCGGCGCGTCGTGGGGGGCGATATCGGGGTCGGGCGGCACGTCGTCGTGCCAGGGCGCGACATCGGGGCGGGGCGCGAGCGCAAGCTGCACATTGCAGCCGCCCTCGATGCCCAGCGAGCGAATGATGTTGAGCGAAGCGGAGCGCAGCTGCTGGTAGTCCTTGTCGGAGAGCGTCTGGCTGGGCGCGACGACGATCGAGTCGCCGGTGTGGACGCCCATCGGGTCGATGTTTTCCATATTGCAGATGGTGATGCAGGTATCCGCGCCGTCGCGCATGACCTCGTACTCGACCTCTTTCCAGCCTTGTAGGGAACGCTCGATCAACACCTGCGAGATCGGGCTGGCGGCGAGGCCGGACTGGACGATTCGCTCGAATTCGGCGAGGTCGCGGGCGAAGCCGCCGCCGGTGCCGCCGAGCGTGTAGGCGGGGCGGATCGCGACGGGCAGGCCGATCTCCTGCAGCGCGTCGCGCGCTTCGGCGAGGGTGTGGACGACCGCGCTGGGCGGGACCGGTTCGCCGATCTCGCGCATCGCGTCGCGGAACAGTTCGCGGTCCTCGGCGCGGCGGATCGCGTCGAGCGGAGTGCCGAGCAGGCGCACATTGAATTCGTCGAGGATGCCGGCGTCATGCAGCTCAACCGCGAGATTCAGTCCGACCTGGCCGCCCAGCGTGGGCAGCAGACCGTCGGGGCGCTCGCGTTCGATGACGCGGCGCAGCACTTCGACGGTGAGCGGCTCGATGTAGACCTCATCGGCGACGCCTTCGTCGGTCATGATCGTGGCGGGGTTGGAGTTGACGAGGATCGAGCGGACGCCCTCTTCGCGCATTGCCTTGCAGGCCTGGGTGCCGGCGTAGTCGAACTCGGCGGCCTGACCGATCACGATCGGCCCGCTGCCGATGATCAGCACCGATTCGGGTTTCTCGGACACGCCAGACGCGCTCACAGCGGCAGCTCGAAGCGGGATTCAGGGTTGATCAGGGGCGCGAGCGCGCCGATCGCGCTGAGGAAGGAGAGAGCGGCTTCGTTGTTGTCGGGGAGGCTGCCGACGATGCGGCGGAAGCCTTGCTCGCGGGCGTGGGCGAGCAGGTGCTCGGCGAGTACGGTGCCGACGCCCCGGCGTCGCCAGTGGGAGCGCAGCCAGACGCCGAGGGTGGCGGTTTCGGGCTGCTGAGTGTTGAAGTCGAGCGCGCCGAAGCCGATCACCTCGCCGTCGGTCTCGGCGACCCAGATCGCGCCGCTTTCGCCGAGCCGCGCGATCCAGGAGGAGACCTCGCCCTCGCTCCAGGGACGGTCGAAGACGACCGGGTTGGGGCCTTCGACGACCTCGCGGATCACGGCGGCGATCGCCGCTGCGTCGGTCGCGGCCGAGCGTCGGTAGGTCGGTTCATCAGTCATCGTTGCTTTTCCTCCGCATCAGCCAACCTCTTCGATCAGCTTGAGAAATCGGTCAAACAGATACCCGTTATCGAGCGGACCGGGCGAGGCTTCGGCGTGGTACTGAATGCAGAACACCGGCTCCGCCGTGTGGCGCAGGCCCTCCACCGTGTCGTCGTGCAGGTTGATGTGTGTCACCTCGGCGTCGGCGCTGAGGCCGTCGGGATCGACGGCGTAGCCATGATTCTGGGCGGTGATCACCACCCGCCCGCTTTGCAATTCGCGGACCGGATGATTGCCGCCGCGGTGCCCGAACTTGAGCTTGTAGGTGTCCGCGCCCAGCGCGCGAGCGATCACCTGGTGTCCGAGGCAGATGCCCATCAGCGGGGTGCGCCCGATCAGCGCGCCGGCGGTCTGCACTTGCAGTTCGCGCAGGGCGGGGTCGCCGGGGCCGGGCGCAAGCAGCACGCCGTCGGGCGCGAGCGAGAGGATGTCTTCAATCCCGCTGTCGGGCGGCGCGGCGGTGACGCGGCAGCCGCGCCGACGCAGGTTGCGCAGGATGTTGTATTTGAGCCCCTGGTCGAGCACGACGATATGCGGCGCGCCGTCGGGCGGAGCGTCCTGTGGGGCGACCGGCTTGCCGTCCCAGGCGTAGGCAGACTCTGCGCCGACATCGATGAAATCGATGCTGTCGTAGGAGGGCAGCTCGGCGATTTTGCGCGCGGCGGCGTCGGCCTCGGCGGCCGGGACGATCAGGCCGGGCATAACGCCTTCGTGCCGGATGCGGCGGGTGATCGCGCGGGTGTCGACGCCGGCGAGGCCAGGGATGCCGGCGGCCTTGAGGTAGTCATCGAGGCGCATCCCGCCGCGCGGGTGGCTGGGCGACTCGCACTCGCTGCGCACGACCAGTCCGCGCACCTGCAGCTGGGCGCTTTCGTCGATCGGCGGGTCGATCCCGTAGTTGCCGATCAGGGGGTAGGTGAGCACAAGGATTTGGCCGGCGTAGGAGGGGTCGGTGAGCATCTCCTGGTAGCCGGTCATCGAGGTGTTGAAGACGACTTCGCCCCAGGTCTCCGACGCTGCGCCGAGTGCCTGGCCGCGGAAGATGCTGCCGTCGGCGAGCACCAGGGCGGCTTCGCTTGCTGTGGTCATAGCGCCGCTCGTCCGTCCCAGACCAGCCGCCCGCGCAGGATTGTTGCGGCGACGACGCCGCTCAGCTGTTGACCGGCCAGCGGGGTGTGTTTGCCGCGCGAAGCCCAGCGGGCGGGATCGATGATGGTTTGCACTTCCGGCGCGAGCAGCGCGAGATCGCCGGGTGCGCCGATCTGGAGCGTGCCCAGCCCGCGCAGGTCTTCGCCGTCGTGCGTGGTGCGGCGGTCCAGCCCCCAAGCCTCGACGGGGCCGATGGTGAGCCGCGCGATTGCCTGGGTGAGGGTCAGCCGCCCGCTGGCGACGAGCGAGCCGACCACGCTCCAGGCGCTTTCCAGGCCGGAGATGCCGAAAGCTGCGGCGTCGAACTCGCAGTGTTTGTCGGGCGCGGCGTGGGGGGCGTGATCGGTCGCCACCGCGTCGACCACGCCGGCGGCGAGCGCGTCGATGCAAGCTTCGACATCGGCGCGGGTGCGGAGCGGTGGGTTGACTTTGGCCGCGGTGTCGTAGCGCAGCTCCTCGCCGCAGCCGGCGACGGCGGCGTGGTCCAGCCAGAGGTGGTGGGGCGTGACTTCGGCGGTGACGCGCAGGCCGCGGCTGCGGGCGCGGTCTACGGCGTCGAGCGCCGCAGCCGTGGAGAGGTGGCAGCAGTGCAGCGCCGCGCCCGACGCTTCGGCGAGGGCGATGTCGCGCTCAACGATGCTCAGCTCAGCCAGCGTCGGCTGACCGCGCAGCCCCAGCCGCGCTGAGACGACGCCGTCGTGCATCACGCCGCCGCCCGAGAGCAGCGGGTCCTCGCAGTGCTCGGCGAGCGGGATATCGAGGTCGGCGAGGTATTCAAAGGCGCGGCGGGCGACGCCGGTGTCGGCGACGGCGTCGCCGTCGTCGCTGACGGCGACCGCGCCGGCGTCGCGCAGGGCGGCCAGCTCGGCCAGCTCGCGGCCGTTGCGTCCGACGGTGACGGCGGCGATCGGCAGCACCCGCGCGTCCGCGCCGCGTGCGGCGTCGAGCACGCTGGCGACCATCGCCGGCGTATCTACAGGGGGCTGAGTGTTGGGCATCGCGCAGACGGTGGTGAAGCCGCCGCGCGCGGCCGCAGCAGTACCGCTGGCCATCGTCTCCTTGTGCTCTTCGCCCGGCACCCGCAGGTGGGTGTGGAGGTCCACGAAGCCGGGCGCGACGACCAGTCCCGAGGCGTCGATCAGCGCGTCGTCCGCGCCGGGCGCGAGGTTTGCGCCCAGCTCGACGATCCGGCCGTCGCGGACGCGCAGGTCGAGCGTCGCGCCGAGCGCCGCCGAGGGATCGACCACGTGTCCGCCCTGAATCAGCGCATCGCCGCTCACGAGACGCCCCTGACCAGCAGGAAGAGCACGGCCATACGAATCGCCAGGCCGGCGGAGACCTGGGCTTCGATGCGGCTTTGCGCGCCGTGCGCGACCTCGGAGGCGATTTCGACACCTTCGTTCATCGGGCCGGGATGCATCACCACCGCGTGCGGCGCGGCCCTGGCCACACGCTCGGCGGTCAGCTGGTAGCGGCGCGCGTACTCGGCCGCGGAGGGCAACAGCGCGCCGCGCATTCGCTCGCGCTGGATGCGCAGCGCCATCACCGCGTCCGCCCCGACGATCGCGCGATCCAGGTCCGAATCGCACGAAACGTTGGGCAGCGCCAGCGGGTGTTCGCGCTCCTCGCCGCCGCGCGCCAGCCAGGCCGGCAGCAACGGGCGGGGCGCGACCAGCGTGACCTCCGCGCCGAGCCGGGTCAGCGCCCAGAGGTTGGAGCGCGCCACACGGGAGTGGAGCATGTCGCCGACGATCACCACCCGTCGCCCGTCGAGGCGTCCGAAGGCGTCGTGCAGGATGAAGGCGTCGAGCAGAGCCTGGGTGGGGTGCGCGTGCTGGCCGTCGCCGGCGTTGATCACGTGCGAATCGATGGTCTGCGCGATCAGGTAGGGCGCGCCGGAGGCGGGGTGGCGGATGATCACGACATCCGCGCCGACGGCGGCGATGGTCTTGACGGTATCGACCAGCGATTCGCCCTTTTCGACGCTGGAGCCGCCGGCGCTGACATTGATCACATCGGCGCCGAGCACCTTGCCGGCCAGCTCGAAGGAGGCGCGGGTGCGCGTGCTGGCTTCGTAGAAGAGGTTGCAGACGATGACGCCGCGTAGGGCGGGGGTGCGCGCGACGGGGCGCGCGAGGACTTCCTGCATCGCGCGGGCGGTCTCCAGAACGCGCTCGATCTCGCCGCGTTCGAGGCTGTCCACATCGAGCAGGTGGCGATGCCGCCAGGTCGCGGTGTGGGCCGCGACCTGCGGCGGACCCTCGTACTGCGGGGCGATCTGCTCCGTAACCATGGTTCAGCGCCCTCCGTCGGTGGGCAAGCCGAGCGGGGCCGGATGCAGCGCCACATCGTCGACGCCGTCGACTTCGGCGAGGCGCACGCGCACATCGTCGCCGCGCCGGGTAGGGAGGTTCTTGCCCACGTAGTCGGCGCGGATCGGCAGTTCGCGGTGGCCGCGGTCGATCAGCACGGCCAGCTCGATCACGGCGGGGCGTCCGTAGTCGATCAGTGCGTCGAGCGCGGCGCGGATCGAGCGCCCGGTGAAGAGCACATCGTCGACCAGCACGATCACCGAGCCGTCGATGTCGCCGGGGATGCGGCTGGGCAAAATGCGGGCGGTGCTGCGGCGGGCGAGGTCGTCGCGGTAGAGGCTGTTGTCGATCGCGCCGGCGGCGATACGGCGGCCGTCGATCGCTTCGATCGAGAGCGCCAAGCGTTCGGCGAGCGGGACGCCGCGGGTCTGCATGCCCATCAGCACCAGCGGTTCGGGCGGCGGATGGCGTTCGACGATCTCATGCGCGATCCGCATCAGCACGCGCCGCATCCCCGCCTCATCGAGTACGCCGCCGCTCGGCGCTCCAACATCGCTCGCGCTCAGCGAAGTCACTGTCGACTCCCGGCAGGGCGATGCACACAGCTAGAGAATGCACAAAGGCGCAGAGCAACCATGCGGCGTCCTTTTCGGCCTCACAGGACCGGCTTAAAGTCCAACCGTCGCTATTCACTGAGCCTAGCAGCGCCTCCCATTGCCGCACGCCCTTCTGTCGCCAACGCTACGCGGCTGGGGACCGTTGCACAGCAGTCGCCGCCATCCTCCTCTCCCCCACGGTGGTGAGATGAAAGCTAGGCGGCGGGGAGGGCGCGGAAGAGGCGGATGGGGTTGGGGATGCCTTTCATCAGGACGGGGCCGATTTCTTCGAAGCGGTCGGCGGCGATGCTGTGAGTGAGGCAGGCGTGGGTGGTTTCGGAGAGCAGCAGCTCGGCCGGGCCGGCCTGGTCGGCGATGCGCGAGGCGAGGTTGACATCATGGCCGATCAGATCGTCGCGGCGGCGCACCTGACGCCCCCAGTGCATGCCCATTCGCACCCAGAGCGGCTGCATCGTCTGCTCCGAATGGCGCTCGAAACGCTCCATCAGCGTGAGGCAGGTGCTGAGCGCTGCGTCGGGCTCGGGGAACCAGAGCATCAACCCGTCGCCCAACTCTTTGACCACCCGCGCTCCCGGGGGCAGCTCCTCGCCGACAATCTGCTCCTGCGCAGTGAGCAACTCGTTGGCCGCTGCGTCGCCCTGCACGGCAGTGAACTCGGTGAAGCCCACGATGTCGGTGAACACCACCACGCCGCTGACCGCTGCTGCCGCCTCCGCCTCGGGCATCAGACCGAGCCGATGGCGATGTTGCCGCTCACGGTGCGCAGCCGCAGGCGCACATCCTCGCCCTCCGGCAGATCGTTGCGCAGCTTGCCGCTCATCTGCTTCGCCTCCACGCGCGGATGCACCTCCAGCGGCAGCTGGATTTTCACGTTGCCGGAGATCGTGATGACCGAAATATCGTCCTCGCCTTCCGCTTGCACCTGCACTGACCCGCTGACCGTGCAGGCCTCGACCTTGCCCGCGATCTCGCGCAACTGCACCTTGCCGGAAACGGCCAGCAGCGCCACGGCGCCGGCGCGCTCGACCAGCACCCGCCCGCTGACCACACCCAGCCGCGCCCGCCCCTCGCAGTCGCGCACCGCGATCCGCCCGGAGCGGGTGCGCGCTTCCAGCGATTCGACCTCTGCCGCCTCGATTCGTCCGCTGCCCGCCGCGGCGCGCACCTCGCCCAGCGGTCCCTGTAGGGAAATTCCACCGGAGCGGGTGCTGACGGTCACGTTCAAGCCCGGCGGACAGTGCGCCCGCAGCGAACGGCTGCCGGGGCGGGGATGCACAATCCAGCGCTTGCCTTCGCGCCGCACCGAGCGGCGGTAGCGGCCTCGCCGCGGGGGGCGCATTCCCTCCACCGTGACCACGCCCGGCTCGCCGTCGGCGACCACTTCGATCTTGCCCGAGCCGGTGATCAGCTCCAACACCGTCGCGCCCTCTAGTTTGAGCCGCAGCGGTTCCTCGGCGGCATGTCGGCGGTGCGTCATACACCGAATCCTAGTAAGCACGGATCGCGCGTGTGCGGTCTGATGTGTCGTGGGCGATAGACTGCCACGCAACAGCGAATGGAGCGCAACGATGGCATACGAGCAGATTTTGACCGAGGTGCGGGGGCGCGTGGGCGTGCTGCGGCTGAACCGTCCGGAGAAGCTGAACGCCTGGACGGACCAGATGGCGAGCGAGCTGACCGAGCAGATTCTGGCCTGGAACGATGACGACGCGATCGGCGCGATTCTGATCGCGGCCGAGGGGCGCGCGTTCTGCGCGGGCGCGGATCTGCAGGGCTTCAACCAGCGGCTGGCCGACGACCCCGATGCGGCAGGCGGCTCGGGGATGCGGATTAACTGGACCAACCTGATCCGCGGCTCGAAGCCGGTGATCGCCGCAATTCAGGGTTACGCGGTGGGCGTGGGGCTGACGATGGTGCTGCCCTGCGATGTGCGCTATGCGGCGGAGGGCGCGCGGCTCTCGATCCGCTTCGTGCGCGTCGGGCTGGTGCCCGAGCTGGGCTCGACGCGCCTGCTGTCGCAGCTGGTCGGCCTCGGCGCGGCCACCGATATGTGCCTGTCCGGGCGGATGGTGCCGGCCGACGAGGCCTACCGCATCGGTCTGGTCGGCGCGGTGGTTCCGCAGGACGAGCTGTTCGACGCGGCGTTGGCCAAGGCCGATGAGCTGGCGAACAACCCCACGCCGGTGGTGCGCAAGATCAAGACGCTGCTCAACGACAACACGATGGAGGCGGATCTCAACCGCGTCATGGAGCGCGAAGGGGCGCGAGACCGCGAATCGCGTCGGCTCCCCTCGCACAACGAGGCGGTCACGGCCTTCCTGGAGAAGCGGGATCCGGTTTTCAATCAGTAGAGGCCGCGGTGCTCAGCCAAGCGGAGTTTGAGGCGATTCTCGCGGATCCGTCGAAGCGGATCGCGGGCGACATCGTCTGGGAGCCGGATCCTGATCACCCGCCGGCCCAAGAGTTTCGCGTGCGGGTCCGGTCCGACTCCGGTTGGCCGCTCATCGTTCAGGGCTGGCGCAATCCTGTCTTGGGCAAACTGTCGTACGCGCTCATCTACGACAGCGCCGCCCGCATCGTCGGTCTCGATCTTGGCTACCCGTGGCACAAGAACTCCGGCGGTGAGATATTGCCGGGCACGCACAAGCATCGTTGGGACGAAGCGCTGGAGGATGCCGACGCTTACACGCCGTTCGACATCACGGCAGGGTCGGCTCAGCCCGTTGAAGCTTGGCGGCAGTTCTGCGCGGAGACGCGTATCATTCATAGCGGAGCGATGGCTGAACCTCAAAACTGAAGGAGCAGCACTGATGACACCGGCCGGGACGCAGCGAATCCTGCACGAGCAGCTCTGCTCACACTTTGAGTGCGCGCCGGGACTACACGGCGATGTGCGCGTCATGACGCCGCTCATGTATCCCGATCGCGATGCGCTTGAAGTGTTTCTGGTCGAACGCGATGGTGATCTGGTCGTGACCGATCACGGCGACGCGATTGGTTGGCTGCGGTCGCGGACCGTCTATGATCGACTCACACCGCGTCAGCTCGATCTGATCAACAACATCTGCCGCAGCCTGGGCGTCACGTACGAACAGGGAGCGCTATCGGTGCGCTGCTCGGATCCGCAGAAGCTCGCTGAGTCCGTGATGCTCGTCGCGCAGGCGATGGTGCGCCTGGTGGACATCTCATTCACATTCGATGTTGGCGTTCCGAACGCGGACCGCGCCGGCGACCATGTTTCCGCAGGGACGGACTCTGTTGGTGAACCTGGCAGGTTGTCGTGACGTTTGGCGAGATGGACAAGCGGATCTCAACCGCGTCATGGAGCGCGAAGGGGCGCGAGACCGCGAATCGCGTCGGCTCACCTCGCACAACGAGGCGGTCACGGCCTTCCTGGAGAAGCGGGATCCGGTTTTCAATCAGTAGAGGCGGCAGTGCTCAGCGAGGCGGAGTTTGAGGCGATTCTCGCGGATCCGTCGAAGCGGATCGCGGGCGACATCGTCTGGGAAGATGACTTACCGCATCTACCCGCGCGGCGGTTTCGCGTGCTTGTCGACTCCGACCGCAGTTGGCCTCTGGCCGTGATCGGCTGGTGGCAGCCGAATCGCGGCAAGCTGTCCTATGGGCTGGTCCACACCGGCGCCAGGGGGCGCATCGTTGGCCTTGATCTCGGCTATCCGCCGCATCGAAACCCCACTGCGGAGATCCTCGGCGGAACACACAAACACCGTTGGACGGACGCCTACGGGCCTCACTGGGCATACGAGCCGGTCGATATCACCGCAGACTGGGATCAACCGCTCGAGGTGTGGCGACAGTTCTGCGCCGAGACGGGTATCGTGCATGCAGGAGCGTTGCCGCATCCGATGCGGCAGCGCGAGGAGTTGCCGTGACTCCCGAAGAAACGCATCGCTCGCTGACTGTCGGCTTGCCGGCGCTGTTCGACTGTCGGCCCGGTCGACAGGGTGATGTTCAGGTCGTTACTCCGCTGCTCTACCCCGACGGCGGTTTCGTGGATGTCTTCGTGGTTGAGCGGGACGGGTGCTACGTAGTCACAGACTATGGCGACGCTCAGAGTTGGTTGTGGATGCAGTCGTTCAGTGGAACGCTCACGCCGACGCAGCAGAAGCTGATCGCGGATGCGTGTCGATCGCTTGGCGTCGAGCTGGATCGCGGGCAGATGGTGTTGCGCTGCACGGACACGTCGAACTTGGCGGAAATGATTCTGCGTCTGGCCCAGGCCGTGGCGCGCGTCGCCGATGTCTGGTTCGCCATCCAGGTGGACGAAACGTCCGACGCTGGAGAGACGGCGTTCACCAACGGCGTGTCGAATCAGGCTGAGACCGCCTTACAACAGCCGTTGGGGTAGCGCTCAGGGCTCGCCGAACAGCAGACGCTGGATCTCGCCGAGTCCCACAGCAGTGTCCGTCGCGCCGTGGTTTCGTAGATAGTCGGCGTCGCGGACGCCTACCAGGCCGATCACGCCGGCCAGCTTTGCTGCTCGCCCTGCACCCATATCGGATTCCGTGTCGCCCACGATCGCGGCTTGATCGGGCGCGGCATTGAGCGCGTCGAGCGCCAGCAGGATCGGCGCTGCGTCGGGCTTGGGCGCCTCGGCGGTGTCCGCGCCGATGATCACCGTGAAGCGCTCGCTCCAGCCGAGCAGCTCAACCGTCTGGCGGCCCGCGTCCTCGCGCTTGTTGGTGACCAGCGCCAGCGGAACCTCGGCCTCGCGCAGCGCGTCGAGCAGCGCCTCCGCGCCCGGCAGCGGCGTGGTGCGCGGCATGTAGTCCCGGCGGTAGCGCTCGAGATAGTCGAGATAGATCGGCTGCGCGGCGTCGAGGCTGAGCCCGAGCATGCGGTTGAGCATCACCGGCAGCGGCGGGCCGATGTAGCGCAGCAGCTGCGCCTCCGTCACCGGATGCCCGGCGGCGCGGATCGTCTCCAGCATGCAGCCGATCACCAGTGGCTCGGTGTCGGCCAGCGTGCCGTCGAGGTCGAAGATCACGGCGCGGTAGCGGCAGCCGGTGGCGCTCACAGGGGACTGCTCATCAGCGCAGCCGCACACGCCAGTCGTCGGAGCCGGGCGCGTCGCGCTCCCCCACCGCCAGCTTGCCGCCGATGAACACGCTCACACGGAGCGCGGGTTCGGGCAGCGTTCAATCACGCGCGGTGGGGCGCTCCGCTTCCAGCGCGGCGGCGCGGATCGCCTCGAACAGTTCGCTTTCGGCCAGCCCCAGCGACGCGGCGGCGGCGCTCAGACTCAGCGCTTCGGTTTGTGTCGTCATACGCGCAGGGTAGCGTAAGAACTCGGGAGGGGGAGCGTTGGAGGTCTACGCGGTCGCGCTGGTCGTGCTGCTCGTGTTTTCGGGCCTGTTCTCCAGCGCCGAGACGGCCTTTCTTTCGGTGGAAGCGGTGCGTCTCGAGCACGCCCGCCGCCGCGGGCTGCCCGGCGCGGCGCGCGCCGCCGCGCTGCTCGAAGAGCCGCGCCGCCTGCTGGCCGCGATCCTGCTGGGCAACAACCTGGTCAACACCGGCGCGGCGGCGGTCGGCACGGCGATCGCGGCGGATCTGATCGAAGGCGGTTCGGCGCTGCTGGCGGCCACGGTCACCGTCACCGTGCTGCTGGTGATCTTCGGCGAGATCGGCCCCAAGTCGTTGGCGCTGCACCACAACCTGGCGACGGTGCGGCTGCTCTCTTGGCCGCTGCGCTGGTGGGTGCGGCTGACCCGCCCGCTGGTGGCGGCGCTGGACTCGCTGACGCACCTCTGGCTGCGCGTGGTGGGGGGCTCGGGCGAGGGGCGTCCCTCGCTCAGCCTGGGCGAGCTGGAAACGGCGATCGACCTGGGCCGCGAACGGGGCGATCTGGAGCACAGCGAGACCAGCGTGCTGCTCGGCGCGCTGCGCCTCTCGGACACGCAAGTGCGGCGGATCATGACCGCGCGGGTGCAGATCGCCGGGATCGACGCCGAGGCCACGCTCGCCGAGGCCGCGGAACGCTTCGGCGCGGCCGGCTTCCTGCGCCTGCCCGTCTCGACCGGCGCCGCCGACCATTTCATCGGCTACCTGCACGGCTCCGATGTGCTGGCGCAGCTGGGCGCGGGGCGCGGCGAGCGGCTGGTGCGCGAGGTGATGCGCGAGGCGCTCTTCGAGTCCGAGCGCGCCTCGGTGCAGCGCGTGCTGGACGCGATGCGGATCAGCGGGCACCACCTGATGCTGCTGATCGACGAATACGGCGAGACTTCGGGGCTGGTCACGCTGGAGGACATTCTGGAGCTGGTGGTGGGCAACATACGCAGCGAGATGGGGACCGGCGGCGAGCCGGTGCAGGTGCGGATTTCGGGTCGGCAGTTCGTCGAGGGCGGGCGCGGGCTGACCGATCTGGCCGCCGAGCTGGGCATCGATCTGAGCGCCGAAGAGGCGGAGACGGTGGGCGGGATGCTGACCGATCATTTCCACCGCATCCCCCGCGCCGAGGAGGAGCTGGAGCTGCACGGCTACCGCTGGACGGTGGTGGACGCGGACAGTCGGCGCGTGAAGCTGGTCTCGTTCCGCAAGCTAGCGGCGGCGCAGAGTCGCGAGCAGGCGCAGCGGTGATAGTCTGGCGGGGCGAGCCGAGGTGGCGGAATGGTAGACGCGACGGTCTCAAAAACCGTTGGGCGTAGAGCCCGTGCCGGTTCGAGTCCGGCCCTCGGTACCACTGCCGCGTAGTGTAATGGTAGCACCAGGGACTTTGGATCCCTTGGTCCAGGTTCGAGCCCTGGCGCGGCAGCCATAGTATGATGAGGCAAAGGTCCCTCCCCGATGATAAGAGCCCAAGGGGCTCTCTCCTGCAACGGAGTAGTCGGGGAGGTCATCATTCGGAAACTGCATTGATGCTGTCGTAAGGTGCCCCCTGCATACGCGGCCACCTAGGGCTCGGCACTGCCCGCGAGATAGAGGCAGAGCGCGCTGGCGATACCAACGATCAGCTCTGCCTCGCGGTAAGCAGGTGCGCCGCCCTCAGCGAGGTGACGCCCATGATTTGAGGCATATCCTCACGCCTTTTCGACGGCCGTATCGAGCGGCCTCGGGATGAGCTCAGGATGACGCCTGACGATCTCGCCGAGTGTGGCTGAAGTGTCGCCCGTGACATCGCGCGCGGTGCATTCGAGTGCGGTCATGGCGTGTTGCACGGCGCCAGTCAGGTCAGCGTGAGGACGTCGAGACAGATCATTGATCGCTTCGCGGAGCTCGCCAAGTGCAGTGCTGCGTTGTGTTTCCTCCAGCGCGTTCAGCGCGCCGCGAACGGTGTGCTCAAACGGCTCTGCGCCTCGTGATTCGATCTGCCCATTGACGACTTGCCACCCTATGCCGTTTGCCCTGAAGTAGATGTTCATCTCACGGGCGAGATACTCCAGATCAGCGGCTGCCGCCTCGGACATCGTCGGGGCGGCGAGTGCCTCGATCACGTCGTAGACACGAAACCAGGGACACTCACGCAGTCTGTATCGCACATCTTGATCAATCCAGCGTGGTCCCCCGGCGCCGGGATCTTCCGGGACGTGGAGTACCGGAAACGCTAGGGTCCGAACTTGTTGCTCTGTGTATCCTGCCGCATAGGCAACATCAACGAGATATGAGCGGAGTTCTTCGGGAGCTTCCTCACGGACCGTGATGCCAGGTTCAGGGACTTGATACCCGTGACGCTCGGAGAATGATTGAGTCATTGACGTTTCCAAGTCGGACACTGCTGTAAACCTGCTCTCAGCTTGAATTTAGGAGGCGGATGGCCAATCGCGTGGGAGGACGAGTTCACCTGCTGGTTCAGGAATGGGATCGCCGAACTCAGCAGCCGTATCGAGCCACAGCGAGATCGCGACATTGGCCTCACGAAGGGCTGATTCGTGTGTGTCGCCGTGGGCCATGCAGCCGGGCAATTCGGGCACATCTGCGACGAAGACATCGTCGTCGTCGCTCCAATAGATGATGACCTCGTACTTGTGCATCAGTCGTCCTCGAGGATTCGGAACAGCTCATGAGCGACAATGACTCGCCGAAGCTGCCGAACTTGGTAGGGCTTGGCGTCCCTGCCGACGCGCTGGAGGTTGATCCGTTCGCCGACGCCTTCTTTTCTGAAGATGTGATGGCCGCCGCTCGTCCGCTCCTCAAAGCCTAGCGCGATCAGCAGCGCGCGAAGATCGTTGAAGCGAATGTTCGCGTCCGAGCCGCCGCTCATGATCCGTCGGAGCAGCCGTTGGTGACGGTTCAGAGTTCGTCTCCGTTGGACATGCGGGGAGCGGGCCTCAGAGGAAGAGAGTGGCTGCCCGGGCAGGACTTGAACCCGCAACCTAGCGGTTAACAGCCGCCCGCTCTACCAATTGAGCTACCGGGCAGGGCATCCTCAGACTAGCGCGCTGCCCGCTCCTGCGCCAGATCGAGCTCGAAGCGCCCGCTCTGCGCGTCGAAGCGCACCGCGCTGTGGCTGAACAGGTCGGCCAACGCGCCGCTGGCGGACAACTGCTCGGGTGTCCCGATCGTCAGTCCGCCGTCGCGCTGGATTAGCCAGAGCTGATCGGCAAGCTGCAGCGCCAGGTCGAAATCGTGGCTGGTGATCAGGATGCCGCGCGGCTCGCCGTCGGCCTCGCCCGTTGCCAGACTGCGCAGCAGCTGGGTGATTTCGGCGCGCGCCTCGAGGTCGAGGAACGCGGTCGGCTCGTCGAGCAGGATCAGGCGCGGCTGCTGTGCCAGCGCGCGGGCGATCATCACGCGCTGGCGCTCGCCGTCGCTCAGGTCCTGCACGGGACGCGCGGCGAGGGCGGCCGCGGACGCGGCCAGCAGCGCGCCGCGCACGATCTCACGGTCGACCTCCGAGAGCCGCCCGCTGAAGCCGGCGTGCGGCGAGCGCCCCAGCGCGACCACCTCCCAGGCGGTCAGCTGCGCGGCGTCGATCGGGTCGGTGAGCACGACGCTCAGGGTGCGCGCAACCTCGCCGGGGCTGAGCTGCGCCAGATCGCCGCCGTTGAGCAGGATTGAGCCGGCCAGCGGACGCTGGAGGCCCGCCAGCGTGCGCAGCAGCGTCGATTTGCCCGAGCCGTTGGGCCCCAGCAGCGCGACGCACTCGCCGCGCCGCAGGGCGGCGTTCACAGCGCTCAGCACCACCGTGCGCCGCCGCCCGCCGTAGCCCACACTGAGGTCGCGCGCCTCCAGCAGCGGCGCGGGCGGCTCGCTCACGTCGACTCCGCGACCAGCGGCTGCTCGCCGCCGGGATCGGCGATGCGCAGGCTGATCCGTCCCTCCAGCGCGGCGAGGATCGCATCGCCGGCCAGCTCGCGCCGCCAGCCGCGCAGCAGGCGCGGCGGCGCGCCCTGCGACTGTGAGGCGCGCGCCCACTCGACCGCTTCGCGCACATCGGCGGCGGCGGCGACCAGCTTGCTGTCGATTCGATGCTCGGCGCAGAGGGCGTCGAGCAGCGCGTCGACGAACGACGTGAGCGTGCGTGGCGGCGGCGGCGGTTCGACGACGCGCCGGGGCAGACGGTCGTCGGGCAGCTCGATGGCGCGCCGGACGGCTTCGAGCATCGGTTCGCGGTAGCGGTGAGGCACGGTTTCGACGCCGCGCACGCGCTGCAGGTCGTCGAACGTGGCCGGCAGCGTGGAGGCAACGGCGATCAGCACATCGTCGCGGGCGATGCGCTTGAGCGGACAGTCCGCCGCGCGCGCCGCGCCGTTGCGCCAGGCATGCAACTCGCGCAGTGCCGCCAGGCCGCGCCGATTGAGCCGCCGCGCGCCGGAGAGTTTGCGCCAGCGCGGAGTCGCCGCCCCGGCATCCGACTCGAGCGCGCCGACGCGCTGCTGCAGCTCGTCGCGCAGCCAGTCGGCGCGCCGGTCGGCGGCCAGCCGCGCCGAGAACCTGTCGTGCAGCGGCAGCAGCCAGCGCACATCGTCGGCGGCGTAGTGCAGCTGCGGGCGGCTCAGCGGGCGCCGCGTCCAGTCGGTGCGCGACTGCGACGGGGCGGCGTCGACGTCCAGCTCCTCGCGCACCAGGACGCCGTAGCCGATGGGGAAGCGGTGTTCGCAGAAGCCGGCGGCCAGCTGCACGTCGTAGAGGTTTTGCGGTAGACGCCCCGTGCGCTCCAGGCAGAAGCGCGATTCCTGGTCGTGCGCGTGGACCACGGTAGTGATCGCCGGATCCGCGACGGCCTCCCAGATCGGCTGGTCGGGCAGTCCTTCGGCGAGCGGATCGATCAGCGCGATCCGTTCCGGCGTGGCGACCTGCACCAGCGCGAGGTGCGGCTTGTAGCTGCGCCCGGAGCTGAACTCGGTGTCCAGCGCGAAGACGCCGCAGCGTCGAATCGAGTCGAGCAGTTCGGCGGTCTGCTCAGGGGAGGTCAGCGGTTCGGCGACGGTGTCTGTCATATCGACCGCTCCAGTCTATCGCGTGTGTGATAGCGTCACGGAAAGCGACGGAGGATGATGGCGTGAAGGTTCGAGCATCGGTCAAGAAGCGGTCGCGCGACGACCAGATCGTACGGCGCAAGGGGCGCGTGTACATCATCAACAAGCGGAATCCGCGCAACAAGCAGCGCCAGGGCTAGGCGGCGTCGGGCGGCGCGATGCTGCGCGCGGCGCTGATTCGGTTGTCGCAGGAGGATCGGATTGGTCGCGCCCTCGAGCGCTCCGCCGCCGGCCGCGCGCTGGCGGCTCGCTTCGTGGCCGGCCCCGGCCATGCGGAGGCAGTGGCGACAGCGCAGCGGCTGAGCGACATCGGCTGCTCGGCGGCTTTGGCGTTGCTCGGCGAGGAGGTCGTCGAGCCGGCCGCCGCCGAAGCTGCGACCGAGGAATACCTCGCGCTGATCCATGCGATCAATGCGCCTGACGACCAGTTGGATGCGCGCATCGCGGTCAAGCCGAGCCTGCTCGGTTTGCCGATCTCCTTCGAGACGGCGCGCGAACACCTGACGGCGATCATCGAGGCCGCGGCAATTGCGGAGCTGTGGGTCGAGATCGACATGGAAGGCTCGCCCGTGGTCGACGACACGCTGGCGCTCTACCGCGGCGCGGCGCAGCGCTCCGAGCGGACCGCGGTTGCGTTGCAGGCGTATCTGCGCCGCACGCCGGAGGACATCGCGGGGCTGGTCGAAGAGGAGATCGCGCGGGTGCGGTTGGTCAAGGGCGCGTATTCGGAGCCGCGCGATCTGGCGTTGCAGGACGCGCAGCGCATCCGCCGCGCCTACCGAGGTGCGCTGGAGCAGCTGAGTTCGACGCCGGCGTTGGCCTCGAACAGCTGGGTCGGCGTCGCCACCCACGATCCGCGCCTGCACCGCGCCGCGCGCCGCCTGTTCCGCGAGCGCGAAGTGCCGCCCGCCGCCTGGGAGTTCCAGATGCTCTACGGCGTGCGTCCGCAGCTGCGCGAGGAGCTGGTCGAGGGCGGCGAGCGCGTCCGCATCTCCGCTCCCTACGGGGAGCGCTGGTACCCCTACTTCATCCGCCGCATCGCCGAGCGCCCCGCCAACGCCCTCTTCGCCCTCCGCTCGGTGGTCGGGATGTGAGCCGACCGAGTCGCACTTGCCAAGCGCCTCGTGCGGATGCGATGACTAATCGGCATCGGTCAGCCATTGCGCGACTTCGGTTCGATCTGTTGGGCGAATGCGCTGCCCTTGTTCGGTGATGGCTCGAGGCTTACGAGGCCAGCGCTCGTTCGAATGCGAGGGCGGCTTCGACTTGATCGGTGGTGAGCAGAAAGCGCTCTGCAAGCTCATCCGCCGTACTGCCCCAGTCGCTCAGGATGTAAAGCATTTCTGTTTCGATGCGCCGACCGCGCACCACGGGGTAGCCGTCCTGGACGCGCGGGTCCATATTCACGTGCTCGCTGAACTCGCACAGCCGACCGAGCGGACCCTGGCGGTGCAAGGCGCAGACGACTTCCAGCGCCAGTTCCGCATCGTGATCGTTGCCGTGTCCCGTTGCTCGCCGGCCTTCGCAGATGCAGTCGTCCGCCGCCTCCTGGCCGTTGGTGATCGTGTATCCGGCGGCATCGGCGCGCTTGGTGATTGCGCGGTCGTGATATTCGCCGAGCGAGACCGTCCACCAGCCTTCGACTTGCGCGTCCAGCTCTGCGACTTGCTCTCCGAGCCGGCGATTGGGGA
The DNA here is from genome assembly GCA_958295515.1 of uncultured Dehalococcoidia bacterium. Taxonomy (GTDB): domain Bacteria; phylum Chloroflexota; class Dehalococcoidia; order Bin125; family Bin125; genus CATQGW01. Next base: position 999,418 of record CATQGW010000001.1, read on the forward strand.
CGCCTTGCTCGCGCAGCGCGACGAGCGCGCGAGCTTTCTGGTAATCCACCCACGAATAGAGGCGCGGCCGGCCGCGCTGCCCCTTGCGGTACGGCGACTCCAAAACCTCGCGGCGGGCCCAGCCGGCCAGCTGATGCCGCGCCGCGCCGGACAGCGAGGCCACAAGGCTCCCGCGCAACGCACAGCCGTAAAACACATCGGGGCGGGCGATGTCAACGGCGCCCATGCGATCCTCCGTGGCTCAATCCTACCCGCCCGGCAAAGCGGCGAATATGATGCGTCGCATCATGGCTGATGACGTTCAGTGGCTTGTTCCTTTGCAGAGCATTGAGGCCTCCTATCGGGGTGGGACGCTGTTTGGGGCGCGGCTGACTGAGATTGAGCGCGGGCGCACTGTGTTTGAGATGGCGATCACGGCCGACACTGCGGGCGGGGCGAACGGCGGGGTACACGGCGGGATTTTGGCTTCGCTGGCTGATATCGGCGTGGTTGCGGCGGTGCTCAGCACCTGCCGCCAGGGGGAGCAGATGCGCGGCACCGCCGAACTGAACATTTCCTACCTGCGGCCCGCCGTGGGCAGGCGCATTCGCGTTGAATCGCTGGTGATCAAGAAGGGACGCAGCCTCGCGGTGGGCGATGTGGAGTTGAGCAACGACCGCGGCGCGCTGATCGCCAAGGCGCGCGTGACGTACGCGATTGGCGCGGCCGGTTGACGCCCGAGCAGGCTGCGGAGGCGCTGGCCGAGTGCGGGATTCGGGCGGCGGTGACCGCGCTGCGGCGCCTCGACGGTGGCGTCTCGAACCTGACCTGGCGTCTGGATGCCGCCGAAGGGCCGCCGCTGGTGCTGCGCGTGGAGCGCGAGCGGGGCATCTTTCAGCCCTACGACGTGCTGCGCGAGGGCCGCGTGCTGCGCGCGCTGGCGGGCAGCGCGGTGCCGGTGCCCGCCGTGCTGGGCGAGTCGGCCCGCTCCGATGCGCTCGGCGCGGCCTGCATCGTGATCGAGTGGATCGACGCGCCGCACATGGGGCAGGTCGCCATGTCGCCCGGCCTGTTCGACGCCTACCGCGCGGCGGTGGACGCGATTCATCAGGTGGATTGGCGGGCGGCGGGTCTGGACTTTCTCGGCGCGCCCGCGCCGGGTGCGGAAGCTGCGCGGCGCGATCTTGATGCCGTCGACGCCCGCGCCGCCGCCTTCGACTGCGCCGACGACCCGTTCATTATCGAGTTGGGCGCAGCGGCGCGAGGCGCGCCGCCCGACAGCCCTGCGCCGCGCCTCTGCCACGGCGATATCAATGTCTTCAACTACCTCGTGGGCGGCGACGGCGGCATCTGCGCGGTGGTCGATTGGGAGCAGGCGCAGCTGGGCGATCCGCTCTCGGACTGGGGCTTGATCTGCGCGCTGAGCGGGCTGCGGGGCTCCGACGACGCGCCTGAGCAGATGCCGCTGGCGCGCCCCTCGCTGTTGGCGAGCGGACGCCCGGCCCGCGAGCTGCGCTACTGGACGCTGCACCAGCTCTACAAGCTGGCCGTGATCCACCGCATCTGGTCCGAGATTGGCGACGCGCCGCCCTGGTACACGTGGGCTGATGTGGAGCGGGTGGGGGCGGCTGCGTTGGGGCGGCTGCGCGGTTGAATTAGCTGTCCAGGTCGTGCAGCAGCTCGATCGCGCGCAGCATTCCGGCCTCGTGACGCGACATCAGCGAGACCAGGCGGTGTACGCCGGCCTCGGCGTACTGCTCCACCGCGTCCGCGGTCAGCCGCGCCGGGGGCGTGATCGTGATTTCCAGCTCGCCCAACTCGGCGGGGCGCTCGACGATTGAGCCGATCTCGCCGATCTGCGCGAGCAGGTCGCGCGTTTGCTCGGGTGTCTGGGCCCAGCCGTACCAGCCGTTGCCGCGCTGCACGGCGCGCTTGAGGGCGGCGCGGCTGTGGCCGCCGATCAGGATCGGGACGCCGCCCGCCTGCGCGGGGCGGGGGTGGGCGTCGATCGCGCTGAAGCGGTTGAATTCGCCCTCGAAACTGGGGTCTTCGTCGTTCCACAGACAGCGCAGCGCGTCGATGGCTTCGTCGGTGCGCGCGCCGCGGGTGTGGAACTCCGCGCCGAGCGCGGCGAACTCCGGCTCGAGGTAGCCCGCGCCGACGCCGAACAGCACGCGCCCGCCACTGAGCACATCGGCGCTGGCGATCTCCTTGGCCAGCACCACAGGATTGCGCTGCGCGATCAGCACCACGCCCGTGCCCAGCAGCACCCGCTCGGTGACGGCGGCGAGATAGCTGAGGATCGCCGAGGGGTGCAGAAACGGCAGGTCCGGATCGGCGGGCGAGGGGGCGACGCGCGGTTTGGGCAGGACGACGTGCTCGCCGGTCCAGAGCGACTCCAGCCCCGCCGCTTCGGCTGCCCGGGCGATGGTCGTGATCGTTTCGGGGTCGGCGACGCCTGTGCCGAGGCCGAAGATGCCGAATTTCATGGGATGCTCCTCACGCCGCCGGCGCAGCCGCCGCGAGCAGCAGAGGCGCGCCCGTCGCTGACCAGCGCTTACGTGTCGGTGAAGTTGGGGCGGCGCTTTTCGGAGAAGGCTTTGGGACCCTCGATGGAGTCGTTCATGCCCTGGAGGTTCTGCTCGATGGCAGCGCCGTACTGCTGGGCGACGAGCGGCTCCATGTAGTAGCCGCGGTAGAGCGCCTGCTTCATGTTGCGCACGGCGCGGGGGGCGAGGTAGAGCATGCGGCGGGCGTATTCGAGCGCGGTTTCGAGCAGCATCTCGCGGGGCACGACGCGCTGCACCCAGCCGAGTTCGTAGCAGCGCCGCGCGTCGTATTGGGTGTCGCCCCAGAGCGTCAGTTCGAGCGCCGAGCCGAGGCCGATCTGACGGGTCAGGGGAGCCATCCAGCCCGCGCCGCCCATGTTCCAGCGGGCCTCGGCGATGCCGATTTTGGCCTCCTCGGACATGAGCCGGATATCGCACTGCATGGCGTACATAAAGCCGCCGGCGACCGCCCAGCCGTTGATTGCGGCGATGGTGGGCTTCCAGAGATTGAGCGCTTCGGAGAGGGGTACGGCGTTCTTGCGGCGGTTGGGCACGTGGACGGTTGAGGGACGGCCCTCGCGCTCGGCCTCGCGCGTCTCGGCGGTGTTGATCAGGTCCGCGCCGGCGCAGAATGCGCGTCCTGCGCCGGTCAGCACTGCGCAGCGCGCGTCGGGGTCGTCGCGGTACTCGACGAAGGCGTCGTAGAGCGCCTCGCTCAGCCCGTCGCCGATCGCGTTGAGGCGATGCGGGCGGTTGAGCGTGATCAGGTAGATGCCGCCGCCCTCCAGCTTGTCGACCTTGACCACCGGCCCGAACACTTCCTGGGGCGTCGCACGATGATGCAGGGTCGGATCGTATGTCTCGTACTGCGTGGTTTCGGGTGTGTCCGACATAGCGTCGCCTGCCTCTCGTCGCCGCGCGCAGACTAGACTACCCCGCGCCGGCAGATCCGCGGTGTAGGGGAGGTACACGATGAAATTCGTTGCGCTGGTGTTGGCCGCCGTTTACATCGGCGGCATGGGGCTGGCCTACGGCTTCAACCTGGCGCTGACGCCCGCCTACCACGACGGCTCGCCGAGCTATCCGATCTGGGAAATCCTGAACTGGATGGGAGTGCCGGTCGTGCTGGCGCTGCTGGCGCTCTACGGTTGGCGCAGGTGGCAGCTCGGCGGCAGCGGTGATTCGCCGCTGACGCGCGAATACTTCGCCGTGTCGCTCTCCTGCGGGGCATCGATCGGGCTGGCGATCCTCTATTTCTGGCAGTGGTTCTGGACGCTCTGGCCGGAGAACGAGCCGGGCGAGCCGGTGGTCGCCTCGCACCTGATCCACTTTCCCGCGGTGGATGTGCTCTTTGCGCTGTTGGCGCTGCACGCTGCGCTCTATCTCTGGCAGCAGGCGCGGCCGCTGATGCCCAGCCGCTAGGCGGGATCGCGGCGTCATGTCGAACCGTGCGGCGTCGAGGGGAATGAGCCGCCGTGAGCTGCTGCGCCGCGCCTGCGGCGTCTCGCTCGGCGCGCTCGGGCTGGCGCTGGTCGGCTGCGGCGAGGGGGATGAGCAAGCTGCGCAAGCGGAGCAGCACGCGGCGGAGTGGGGCTACGCGGGCGAGGCCGGGCCCGAACGGTGGGCTGAACTGAGCAGCGGATTCGCACTCTGCGGCGAAGGCGGCAGTCAGTCGCCAATCGACATCAGCAGCGCGGAGCCGTTCGACGGTCCGACGCTGGAGTTCGACTACACGGTCGAATCCGAGCGGATCGTGCATCTCGGCCACGCGGTGCAGGCGGTCTTCCCGCCGGGCGCGGAGCTGCGCCACGGCGAGCGTGTCTGGCGGCTGAGCCAGCTGCACTACCACACGCCCAGCGAGCACACGATCGACGGCCAGGAGGCGGCGATGGAGCTGCATCTGGTGCATACCGCCGACGATGGCGCGGTCGCCGTGGTGGGGCTGCTCTACGACACGTACGACTGCGATTGCCCCGACGCCGTCCCGGAGCCCGCAATCCAGCAGATCATCGATGCTGCGCCGGCGCCGGGAGGCACCGCCGAATTCGCTCTTCTCAGCGGCGACTTCGCCCCCAACCGCGTCGGCTTTTACCGCTACAGTGGTTCGTTCACCACGCCGCCCTGCACTGAGCAGATCGACTGGTTCCTGATCCGCGAGCGCCGCCTGATCACGATTCCGCAGTTGAGCGCGTTGAGCGCGCTCACGCGCGGGGACAACAACCGCCCGGTGCAGCCGCGCAACGGGCGCACTGTCTGGTCGCTTGGCTAGCATTTCGCCGAGACTGCCCGTTGCAGAGATCAGGAGCGCACGATGACGACGACTGTCCAGACCACACTGGGCGCGCTGCGGGGCGCGGAAGCTGAGGGCGCGGTTGTCTTTCGCGGCGTGCCGTTCGCGAAGCCGCCGGTGGGCGCGCTGCGCTGGCGGCAGCCGGAGCCGCTCGAACCGTGGGAGGGCGTGCGGGACGCGACCGAGTTCGGCGCGTCGGCGATTCAGCGCGCGCTGCCCGGCGATCTCGGCGACCTGATCGGCATTCCCTCTGAGGAAACCAGCGAGGATTGCCTCTATCTGAATATCTGGACGCCGGCGCTGGACGATGCGAAGCGCCCGGTGCTGGTCTGGATTCACGGCGGGGGCAACACCGTCGGCTCGGGCACGCAGCCGCGCATTGACGGCCGGAGCCTCTCGCTCAGCGGCGATGTGGTGGTGGTGACGATCAACTATCGGCTGGGCGCGTTCGGCTTCCTGCACGCGCCGGTGCTGGGCGCGTACGGCAACGAGGGTTTGTTGGATCAGGCGGCGGCGCTGTTCTGGGTGCGGCGGGAGATCGCCGCCTTCGGCGGCGATCCGGGCAATGTGACCGTCTTCGGCCAGTCGGCGGGCGGCTTCGACATCGCGCACCTGATGGCGATGCCCTCGGCGGCGGGGGCGTTCGACAAGGCGATCCCGATGAGCGGATCGCTGATCCGCACGATCGGCAAGGATGAAGCGCGGGCGACCACGGAGAAGTTCCTCGCCCACTTCCGCGCGGTCGACGATCCGCAGCGGCTGCGCGATGTTGCCGCTGAGGAGATCCTCGAATACCAGCTTGAACTGACCGGCGGCGGACTTGGCGGGGTGCGCTTCGGGCCGACCGCCGACGGCTACGCGCTCGGGCTCGACGCGGAGGCGCGGATTGGGGCGGGCATTCAGACGCGCGGGATGCCGCTGCTGATTGGCCATACGAAGGATGAATTCGCGGTCTTCACCGAAACCAACGAGGCGTTCGCGGAGTTCGGCGAGGACGGGCTGTTCACCGCCGCCGCGTTGCAGTTCGGGGTGCGCACGGCGGAAGGGATCGATTGCTACCGGCGAGCGCGTGAGGCGCGCGGCGAGGCGACGGATCCGCTCAGCGTCTACACGGCGCTGATGACGGATGCGATGTTCCGCATTCCCGGGATCGCCACGGCTGAGGCGCAGGGGCGGCATACGCCGGATGTGTGGTTCTACCGCTTCGACTATCCGTCGCCGGCCTACGGCGGCAAGCTGGGGGCGTGCCACTCGCTGGACATTCCGTTCGTTTGGGGCACGTACGAGGCGGAGAACATGCGGCGCTTCTGCGGCGAGGGCGCGGAGTTGGCGGAGCTCAGCGGCACGATGATGAATACGTGGCTCAGCTTCGCCAGGACGGGGGACCCGAACCATGAGGGGCTTCCTGAGTGGCCGCGCTATGAGGCGGAAGGGCGGGCGGTGATGACGTTTGGGCTTGAGTCGGCTGTCGTGTATGACCCTGCTGCTGAGGAGCGGGAGTTCTGGCAGTCGTTGGGGCTTTGAGGGATTGGGGGTTGGCGCTGGACGGGGGGGGTTGGTGCTGGTCACGGCGAGATTCCCGCGTTCGCGGGAATGACGGAAGATTCGCGGGAATGACGGAAGAGAGGGAGGGTTAGGTGGTGAAGTAGTGGGCTTGGGGGTGGTGGACGATTAGGGCGGAGGTGGATTGTTCGGGCTCGATTTGGTGTTCTTCGGAGAGGGTGCAGTGGATGCGCTGGGGGTTGAGCAATCGCCAGAGTTGTTGCTGGTCTTCGAGGTTGGGGCAGGCGGGGTAGCCGAAGGAGTAGCGCGCGCCCTGGTAGTTGGTTTTGAAGAGGTCCTGGGGGGTGGGGCCGTCGTCGGCGCTGATTGCGAGTTCGGCGCGGATGCGGCGGTGCCAGAACTCGGCCAGGGCTTCGGCCATTTCGACGCCGAAGCCGTGCCAGTAGAGGTAGTCCTGGTAGCGGTCGGCGGCGAAGAGTTGGGCGGTGTGCTCGGAGACGCGGCGGCCCATGGTGACGACGTGGAAGCCGACGACGTCGAGCTCGCCGGAGTCGACGGGGCGGAAGTAGTCGGCGAGGCAGAGGCCCTGTTTGCCTTGCTGGCGGGGGAAGCTGAAGCGGGCCAGTTCGTCGCGGGAGTTCGCCTCGGGCTGGTAGACGATCAGGTCGTCGCCGTGGGCTTGGGCGGGGAAGTAGCCGTAGACGACGGCGGGTTCGAGGATGCCGCTGCTGAGCGCTTCGGCCTGGAGGCGGCGGAGGGCGGGGCGGGCGTCGCGCTCGACGACTTCCGCCCAGGCGTCCTGCGTGGTTTGGCCGTTGCGGTTGCGGAAGCCCCACTGGCCGCGGAAGAGGGTCGTTTCGTTGATGTAGGGGAAGAGGTCGGTGAGGTTGAGCCCGCGCACGACGCGGGTTCCCCAGAAGGGGGGCGCGGGGATGGTTTGGGCGGGCTCGACGCGGCGCGTTTGGGCTGGGGCGGCGGCGCGCTTGGGCGCGGCGCGTTTGGGCGCGACGGCGTGGGGGGGCGGCTCGCCGGCGGCGAGGGCGGTCATGATCCGCAGGCCTTCGAAGGCGTCCTGGCCGTACCAGACTCGGCCCTCGAATTGCCCGCGCAGGTCGGATTCGACGTAGCTGCGGGTGAGGGCGGCGCCGCCGAGCAGGATTGGCCAGCGCTCGGCGAGGCCGCGGCGGTTGAGCTCTTCGAGGTCGTCGCGCATGACGAGGGTGGATTTGACGAGCAGGCCGGAGAGTCCGATGGCGTCGGCGTTGTGCTGCTCGGCGGCTTCGATGATGGGACCGATCGGCTGTTTGATGCCGAGGTTGACGGTGGTGAAGCCGTTGTTGCTGAGGATGATGTCGACGAGGTTTTTGCCGATGTCGTGGACATCGCCGCGGACGGTGGCGAGCACGATGGTGCCTTTGCCGGCGGCGTCGCTGCGCTCCATGTGCGGTTCGAGTCGGGCGACGGAGGCTTTCATGGTCTCGGCGGACTGGAGGACGAAGGGGAGCTGCATTTTGCCGGCGCCGAAGAGGTCGCCGACTTCCTGCATTGCGGGCAGCAGCAGGCCGTTGATGATCTCGAGCGCGGGGCGGTCGCGCAGGGCTTCGTCGAGGTCGTCGTGCAGGCCCTCGCGGAGGCCGTCGACGATGCGACGGTGGAGGCGCTGCTCGATGCTGAGTTCGGCGATGTCGCTCTCTTCGCGGCGGACGCGGACGCCTTCGAAGAGGGCCATGAACTCGGTCAGCGGGTCTGCGCCGTCGATCCATTGGTTGTGGATCAGGCGGAGGGCGGCTTCGCGCCGGCGCTCGTCGATCTGGTGGGCGGGCAGGATTTGGGCGGCGTGGACGATGGCGGCGGAGAGGCCGCGGTCGACGGCTTCCTGGAGGAAGACGCTGTTGAGCACCTGGCGGGCGGCGGGGTTGAGTCCGAAGGAGACGTTGCTGACGCCGAGGATGGTCTGGGCGCGTGGGAAGCGGCGGGAGATTTCGGCGACGGCGTCGAGGGTTTCGATGCCGTCGCGGCGGAGGTCTTGCTGCCCGCTGCCGAGCGGGAGGGTGAGGGCGTCGAAGAAGAGGTCGTCGGGGGGTAGGCCGTAGTCGTCGGTGGCGATGCGGTAGAGACGCTCGGCGATTTCGAGCTTGCGCTCGCAGGTTCGGGCCTGTCCCTGCTCGTCGATGGAGAGTGCGACGACGGCGGCGCCGAAGCGGACGGCGGCGGAGAGGGTTTGGTGGAGCCGCGCGCCGCCGTCTTCGAGGTTGATGGAGTTGACGATCGCCTTGCCGCCGAGCAGCTTGAGGCCGGCTTCGAGCACGGGCGGTTCGGTGGAGTCGAGCATCAGCGGGAGAGTGGAGAGTCCGCGCGCTTTGCCGACGAGTTTGTCCATGTCGGGGACGCCGTCGCGGCCGACGAAGTCGACGCAGATGTCGGCGACGTGCGCGCCCTCGGCGGCCTGGTCGCGGACGACGTTGGCCATCTCTTCCCAGCGTTCCTCATCGAGCAGGCGCTTGAAGCGTCGGGAGCCGTTGGCGTTGGCGCGCTCGCCGACGATCAGGAAGGAGGCGTCCTGTGCGTAGGGGACGGCGCTGAAGAGGGAGGCGGCGGCGGGCGCGAGTTGGGGGTTGCGGGCGGCGCGCTCGATGCCGCGGACGCGCTCGGAGACGGCGCGGACGTGTTCGGCGGTGGTGCCGCAGCAGCCGCCGACGATGCTGACGCCGTATTCGGCGATGAAGGTTGCGTGGGCTTCGGCGAGGGCGTCGGGGGTGAGGTCGTAGATGGTTTGTCCGTCCTCGACGCGGGGCAGGCCGGCGTTGGGCGAGCAGAGCAGGGGGAAGGGGGCGCTTTCGGCGAGGAAGCGGAGGGGCTCGTGCATGAGGTCGGGGCCGGTGGCGCAGTTGAGGCCGACGCCGGCGAGTCCGAGCGGTGCGAGGGCGGTGAGGGCGGCGGCGATCTCGCTGCCGACGAGCATCTGGCCGGTGGTTTCGATGGTGACGGTGGCGAAGATGGGGGTGTCGAGGTTGCGCTCGTCGAGCGCGTCGCGGCAGGCGAGGATGGCGGCTTTGCCCTGGAGGAGGTCGTAGACGGTTTCGACGAGCAGGGCGTCGATGTCGCCGTCGAGCAGTCCGCGGGCCTGTTCGAGGTAGGCGGCGTGGAGTTGGTCGAAGTTGATTTGGCCGAGGCTGGGGAGCTTGGTGCCGGGGCCGATGGAGCCGATGGCGAAGCGTGGGGCGTCGGTGGTCGTGAATTGGTCGGCGGCGGCGCGTGCGTGGCGGGCGGCGGCGGCGTTGATTTCGCGGGTGCGTTCGGCGAGGTCGTATTCGGCGAGGGTGACGGCGGAGGCGCCGAAGGTGTTGGTGAGGACGGCGTCGGCGCCGGCCTGGAGGTAGGAGGCATGGAGGGCCTGGACGGCCTGGGGGCAGCTGAGGTTGAGTATTTCGTTGCAGCCTTCGAGGCCGTCGAAGTCGGAGAGGGGGAGGTCCATGGTCTGGATGCCGGTGCCGGTGGCGCCGTCGAGGACGATGGCGCGTTGAGCGGCGGCGTCGAGCAGGGTGGGGCGGGGCATGGGTTGATCTTAGAGAGGGGGAGGGGTTGGTGGGTGGGGCGGGGGGCGCGGGGCTTGGGGGGCGGCACGGCGAGATACCCGCGGCGGGGCGCGGGTATGACGGATTCAGGGGCGCGGGTGTGGCGGATCCGGGGCTGGGTCAGGTGAAGAGGTGGTCGAAGGGGAGGAGTTTTGCGGCGGCGATGGCTTCCGGGGGCATTGGGGGTGGGGGGCCGGCGAGGAAGTCGGCGTTTTCTTCGAGGAATTTGACTGCCTCGGCGTACAGTTCGGGGGAGATTTGGGAATTTTCGGTTTCGGGCGTGTTTTTCGGGTTGGGGGCGGGGTTTCTATCTGGTCGGGGCGGGTTGGGGGTGTTCGGTGTTGTTCGATCCTGTTCGGCTGTGTTCGATTGTGTTCGATCCTGTTCGATTGTGTTCGACTGTGTTCGATCCTGTTCGATGGTGTTCGATTGTGTTCGATCCGGTTCGGGGGCGGTGAGTTGGTCGTCGGGGTAGTTGAGGGTCGGCTCGGGGCGGTCGGAGAGGCTGTGTTTGTGGATTTGGTTGGCGGTCTGGCGCAGTTCGCGGCAGAGCGGGAGCAGGTCGTTGAGTTGTGAGGCGTAGCGGTAGCTTCCGTCGGGCTGGGGTTGGAGGGTGGCGGCGAGGGCGAACTGGAGGGCGGCGAGGGAGGAGAGCAGGGCGTCGTTGGCGGCCTGGCGGGTGATGTCGTGCCAGTGTTGTTCGAGCAGGCGGAGGTCTGCTTGGATGGCGGCGGGGTCGGCGTCGAGGTTGGCGGCGATGTTTTGGGTGGTGGCGCCGGCCTGGCGGAGGTAGTGGGCGCTGAGGATGCGCTGGCGTTGTTGTGGGGAGATGGTGGCGGCACTCATGTTCTGTATTGGACGCTGGTGGGGTGGGTTTTGTCAAATTGGGTGGGGTGTTGGGGGTTGCATTGGGGGGTGGGGGGGTGGGGCGGGTCGTTTTCGTCATTCCCGCGAACGCGGGAATCTCGTGGCGTGGCTTCGGAGGTTGGGCGGGGGAGATTCCCGCTTTCGCGGGAATGACGGAAAGGGGGCTTGGGAGGCGGCACGGCGAGATACCCGCGGCAAGCGCGGGTATGACGGATCTGTGGGCGCGGGGGTGGCGGATCTATAGGCGCGGGTGTGACGGAAAGGGGGGCAGGGCTTGGGAGGTTGCGCGGGGGGATTCCCGCGTTCGCGGGAATGACGGAAAGGAGGGGGCGGGAATGGTCGCCAAAGGGATGTGGGGATGGCGGAAGTGAGGGGGCCGGTGTGCGACGGAGGTGGGGGTGGGGCTTGGAGGGTGGGACGGCGAGATACCCGCGGCGGGGCGCGGGTATGACGGATCTATGGGTGCGGGGATGACGGAAGAGGGGGTGCGGGGTGACGGAAGTGAGAGCGGGGCTTGGGAGGTTGTGCGGGGGAGATTCCCGCTTTCGCGGGAATGACGGAATTTTGGGAGCGCTGGAGACGGTGCGGGGGCTTGGTGCTGCTCACGGCGAGATACCCGCGGCAAGCGCGGGTATGACGGATCTGTGGGTGCGGGTGTGACGGATCTACGGGGGCGGGGATGGCGGAGGTGAGGGGGCAGGTGTGCGGCGGAGGTGGGGGTGGGGCTTGGAGGGTTGGGCGGGGGGGATTCCCGCTTTCGCGGGAATGACGGAATTTTGGGAGCGCTGGAGACGGCGCGGGGGCTTGGTGCTGCTCACGGCGAGATACCCGCGGCAAGCGCGGGTATGACGGATCTATGGGCGCGGGTGTGACGGATCTACGGGGGCGGGGATGACGGAAGTGAGGGGGCGGGTGTGTGGCGGAGGTGGGGGTGGGGCTTGGAGGGTTGGACGGCGAGATACCCGCGGCGGGGCGCGGGTATGACGGATCTATGGGGGCGGGTATGACGGAAGAGGGGCGCGGGAGTGACGGAAGAGAGGGGTGGGTTAGCGGTTGCGGCGGAGGAAGTTTAGGGGGTTGTTGGTGCGTTGGGTTTCTCGTTGGGTTTGGGCGGCGGCTAGGTCGGATTCGGCTTTTTCGGTTTGGCGGCGGAGGCGGTTGAGTTCTTTGCGGCGTTCGTCGAAGGCGGCTTCGTGCTCGGCGAGGGCGGCTTGAGCTTGGGACTCGGCGGCTTGGGCGGCGGCGGCGGTTTGCTCGGCGGTTTGGAGTTTGGTTTGGGTTTCGGTGAGTTGGGCGGCGGCGGCGTCGCGCGCGGCTTCGGCTGCGGCGAGCGCTTGATGTGCGGCTTGGAGCGCTGTCTCGGTGGATTGGCGCGCTGTTTCGAGCGTGGATTCGGTTTCGGCGGCTTGCTCGGCTTTGGCGAGGGCGGCGTCGCGCTCGGATTTGGCCTGGTTGAGCTGTTCGGTGAGGGCGGCGATTTGGGCGCGGAGGGGTTCGGTGTCGTCGCCGATTTCGGCGAGGCGGGCGGCGAGTTTTTCGGCTCGGTTTTGGGCTTCGAGGGCGCGGGCGGAGGCGGCTTTTTCGCGTTCTTCGTAGACGCGGGCGCGTTCGACCGCGGTTTTGCGGCTTTGTTCGGCGCGCTCGGCGGCGGCGCGCGCCTGGCGCAGTTGGGCGGGCAGGCTGAGACTCATGGGTGGCCTCTGCTGGGGGCGGCCTCTGCTGGGGGCGGTCAGGCGCCGGCGCGCACCTGGTCGATGGCCTCTTGCCAGCGCGATTCGAGCTGGGGGTCGCGGACGGTGTCGACGACGTAGTCGCCGAAGTCGGCGGTGGTGGCGCCGGTGTCGCGTCCGGTCATGACCAGCTTTTTTTCGTATTGGCCGCAGAGGTCCATGGCTTTGTCGAGGCGTTGGCCGAGCTCGTTGTAGCCGATGTGGCTGAGCAGCATTGCGCCGGCGCGGAGCATGGAGGAGGGGTCGGCGTAGATGTCGCGTCCCTCGCGGACCATGCGGGGGGCGGAGCCGTGGATGGCCTCGAACATGGCGGTTTTGGTGCCGAGGTTGGCTGCGCCGGCGGTGCCGACGCCGCCCTGGAATTCGGCGGCTTCGTCGGTGAGGATGTCGCCGTAGAGGTTGGGCAGGACGAAGACTTCGAAGTTGGCGCGGCGCTTGGGGTCGACGAGCTTGGCGGTCATGATGTCGATGTACCAGCCCTCCCACTCGATGTCTGGGTAGTCCTCGCCGACTTTGCGGGCGGCGTCGAGGAAGGAGCCGTCGGTGGTTTTGACGACGTTGGCTTTGGTGACGACGGTGACGCTCTTTTTGCCGTTCTGTTTGGCGAATTCGAAGGCGGCGCGGATGATGCGCTCGTTGCCGGGGTTGGAGAGGATTTTGAAGTCGACGTTGAGGTCGCCGATGCTGAAGCCTTCGCTGCCGACGGCGTAGAGGTCTTCGGTGTTCTCGCGGAAGAAGGTCCAGTCGATGCCTTCGGCGGGGACGCGGACGGGTCGGACGTTGGCGAAGAGGTCGAGCACCTTGCGCATGGCGACGTTGGCGCTCTCGATGTTGGGCCAGCCGTCGCCCTGTTCGGGGGTGGTGGTGGGGCCTTTGAGGGTGACGTCGCACTCGTGGATTTCCTGGAGCACGGCTTCGGGGATGGCGGCGAGTTCTTCGGCGCGGCGCTCGATGGTGAGTCCGTCGATGGTGCGGAAGCGGACGCGGCCGGCGGCGACGGGTTCGGCGAGCAGTTCTTCGAGGACGCGCTGGGACTCGCGGGCGATGGCGGGTCCGATGCCGTCGCCGCCGAGCACGCCGATGGTGATGGTGTCGAGGGCGGGGTAGTCGGTGGGGGGACCCTGGGCTTTGATGCCGTCGACGCGCTGTTGCTGCGCGGTGAGCAGTTCGCCGAAGCGGTTCTTGGCCTGTTCGATGTTGTCCACAGGGGGCATGGTTGTTCTCCTTAGGGCGCGGGCGGCGGGCGCAGTGTCGCCGGGGGCGCGGGCGCTTGCATCATACCCGCCTGCGCGCTGTGTTCAGCCTTCGTGGTGCGAATGTGTGTGCTGAGTGAGGGGTTGGCTACCGTCGCGGGCGAAGATGCCGGCCTCGCGACGGCGCGAGTCGGGGCCTTGGAAGTCCCCCTGCGCCGTTGCCGCAGCGATGCGGCGTGGGCTCAATTCTTCTGCGGGGCGGGGGTGGGGAGGACGTTTGAGACGGGTTCGTTGCTGCGGCTATTCGTCGGAGCCGATGGTTGCGGAGAGCCAGAGGATGCGATTGTTGCGCCAGCCGATGATTGGGGCGGCGTTGTGGATGACGATCTTTAGCGTCGCATCGAGCGTGTTGACGGCGAGTATGCCGTCGGTGGTGCGGAGTAGGAAGGCGGAGCTGTCGGCGTTCCAGAGTGGGGGTGATGCACTGCCGACCGGTAGGATGCGAACGCTGCCATCCGCGCCCCTGAGCATTGTCTGTACGCTCCCGACCGTCGCTACCCATTGACGATTCGGGGATAGGGGGCGGCCTTGTGCGAGGTCCAGAGGAAGCTCTGCGTCGCTCACCATGCGTTCGAGCGACGGGTTGCCGCCGTTGATGTCGATGGAATAGATCGCGTAGGTGTATTGCCGCTGTTGTTCGATTGCCGCCGCCCAGCGGCCGGAGGGTGATGCCAGCAGGGTGTGCGCCAGACCGCGATCGGGGAGCAGCAGCGCGTCGCGTCGATGTACCTCGTTGTTTACCATGCGCAGTTCTCCTGCGGTGGTTGGATAGCCTGCGGTCAGCGTCGGTTCGACGAGCGGTCCGGGCAGGGTGATGCGACGCGGGGCGTTGGCTGCGTGATGCAGGAGTATGGTTGGGTCGGACGTATGCTCCAGCCAACCGGGGGTCATTGGTACGATTTCATAAAGAGCGCCGGTAGCGGGATTGCCGGCGACCAGCGTGTATCCGCGAGATGTGTAGGTTAAGAAGACAAGCCGCTCGGGCTCACGGAGCCAACCAACGACGCCGTAATGACGCGCTGTCCATTCGCCGGTCATAAGGCCATTCTGGTTGTATACGCGGACGAACTCGGGCACGTTCGCGGCGCCGCTTGTTGCGACGGGTTCGCGGTGGTGTTGCGCGTCGCCGTGGTGTGTGAGAGGCGAAAGCGCGAGAACGATGGCGAGTGTTAGCCAGGCGAGCGCTAATAACATCTCGGCTTCTCACGTTGCGGGGGCATGCGGGAGCGGCTGCTTTGGGTTAGAGGCCGAGTTCGCGGAGGAAGGCTTCGGGGGTGGGTGGGCGGCCGAGGAAGGTTTTGGTTAGGGTTTCGCCGTCCTCTGTGCCGCCGGGTTCGAGGATTTGTTTGCGGTATTCGCGGCCTACGGACTCGGGGGATGATGCGGAGCCTTCGAAGCGGGTGAACATGTCGTCGCCGTAGACGCGGGACCAGAGGTAGCCGTAGTAGCCGGCGTCGTAGCCGAAGAGGTGGCCGAAGCCGGCCTGGAAGTGGGTGTCTTGGGGGAAGTCGAAGCCGGTGATGTGGTGGAGTTGGCGGGCGATGGCGTCGGTGTCTTTTTGTGCGCCGGGGGCGTGGTAGGCGAGGTCGAGGCGGGCGAAGTAGAGCTGGCGCAGGTTGGCGACGCCGCTGCTGAGGTGTTTGGCGGCGAGCATGCGGTCGAGCAGGTCGGCGGGGAGGGGGTCGCCGGTTTGCCAGTGGCGGCTGAAGCCGGCGAGCACGGCGGGGTCCCAGCACCAGTGCTCGAGCATTTGGGAGGGGGCTTCGACGAAGTCGCGCTCGACGCGGGTGCCGGAGAAGCGGGTGAAGCGGGCGCGGGTGAGGGTCTGGTGGAGGATGTGGCCGAATTCGTGGAAGAGGGTGATCACCTCGCCGTGGCGGAGCAGGGCGGGCGAGTCGGCGGTGGGTTTGGTGAAGTTGGCGACGATCGCGGAGATGGGCTGCTGGTAGCCGCCGTCGGGGGTTTGGCGTCCGCCGCGCAGGGTGAAGGCGGCGGCGTGGCCGAATTTGCCGGGGCGGGGGTGGAGGTCCATGTAGAAGCGGGCGAGCGGCTGGCTGTTCGATGAGCTGCTCGATGAGCCGTTGCTCGCGTCGACGATGTCGTAGGGGCGGGCGTCGGGGTGCCAGGCCTGGTCTGCGGCGTCGGGGCGGGGGATGAATTGGACGCCGACGAGCCGCTGGTAGAGGTCGAACATGCCGTCGAGCACGGCGTCGAGGGGGAAGTAGGCGGCGACTTCGAAGGGGTCGACGCGGTGTTCTTCGAGCAGGATGCGGTTGGTGTAGTAGCGCCAGTCCCAGATTTGGAGCGGGTTGTGGTCGCCGGTGCGGCGCTCGCGTTCGCGTTGGAGCAGGGCGAGGTCGTCGGCGAGTTTGGGGGCGAGGCGGGTTTCGAGGTCGGTGAGGAAGTCGAGCACATTGTCGGGCGATTTGGCCATGCGCAGTTCGAGCACATAGGCGGCCCAGGAGGGGTAGCCGAGTCGGCGGGCGATTTCGTCGCGCACGGCGATCGCTTCTTCGAGCAGTTCGAGGTTGGCGTCGGCGGCCTTGTTGTGGTTTTTGAGGAAGAGTTCGCGGCGCAGTTCGGGGTCGTGCGCGGAGTCGAGGAAGGGGTGCAGCTCGGGGTAGTCGAGGGAGACGCGATAGGTGGTTGCGCCGTTTTCTTCGTCGGTGCGCAGGCGGTCGATGTAGGAGTCGGGCAGGCCGTCGAGTTGGGCGCGGGAGAGGTGGATGGCGTCTTCGTAGTCGTCGATGTTGCGGCGGAACTGGATGCCGAGGCGGACGAGGCGTTCGTGCAGGTTGCGCACGACGTCGCGCTGTTCGGCGGGGAGCTCGAAGCCGTTGCGTCGGTAGTCGCGCAGGGCGAATTCGAGCAGGCGCGCGGCGTCGTGGGGCAGGGCTTCGGTTTCGGCGCGTGCGGCGTAGGCCTTGAGTGCGCGGTCGAGTTCTTCGCGGAAGCCGAGTCCGGCGGCGAAGATGTCGAGGCGTTGCTCTTCTTCGTGGGCGGTGTTGCGCAGTTCGGGGTCGGCGGAGACCTGGGCGAGGAAGCCGAAGCGTCCGTTGGTTTGGCCGATCAGGTCGCCGATTTCGTCGAGGGCGAGCACGGTGTTGTCGAAGCTGCGTTGGGCGTCGGGGACGGAGGCGATGGCGTCGATGCGGCGCTCGGCGTCGTCGATGGCGTGGGAGACGCCGCGGCGGATGTCGTCGGGTGCGGTGTCGGCCCAGTTGGGGGTGTTGGTTTGGGGCATGGGTTGCTCCTCAGGGAGAGGGTAGGGCGCGGATGGGGGTGGGTGCGACGGAAGGGAGGGTGCGGGTATGGTTGGGGCGGCAGGAGTTTGTGTGACTGACGACGATGTGGCTCAGTTGGCTCAGCCGCTGGTGGGGCGGATTGCGCTGGTGACGGGGTCTTCGCGGGGGATTGGGCGGGAGATTGCGCTGGAGCTGGCGCGCGGGGGGGCGGATATCGCGGTCAACTATGCGCGCTCCGAGGCGGCCGCGGCCGCGGTGGCTGCGGAGATTGCGGCTTTGGGGCGGCGCAGCCTGCCGATCCGCGCCGATGTTTCGGATCCTGAGGCAGTGGCGGCGATGCTGAAGGCGGTGGGCGACGAACTGGGACGCCCGGACATTCTGGTCAACAACGCGGGGATCACGCGCGACACGCTGGCGATGCGGATGAAGGACGACGACTGGTCGGCGGTGCTGGCGACCAACCTGACGGGCGCGTTTCTGGTCACGCGGGCTTGCCTGCGGGGGATGATTCGGGGGCGCTGGGGGCGGATCATCACGATTGGCTCGGTGATCGGGACGATGGGCAACCCTGGGCAGATCAACTACGCGGCGGCGAAGGCGGGGCTGGCGGGGATGACCCGCTCGCTGGCGAAGGAGCTCGGCTCGCGCAACGTGACGGTGAATCTCGTTGCGCCGGGCTTCATCCGCACGGACATCACGGCGGACCTGACGCAGGAGCAGATCGACGCGGTGCTCAGCCAGGTGCCGCTGGAGCGGCTCGGCGATCCCGACGATGTGGCGCCGCTGGTGGCGTTTCTGGCGGGAGAGGGCGGGCGCTACATCACGGGGCAGGTGATCCATGTCGACGGCGGGCTGGTAATGTCTTAACGGAACGGTTCACGCAGATCGCAGCGCGCACACGCTCCGCGTGTGAGATGCGCAGCGCGCGACAGGCTCTTCACGACAGGGCACTCATCAGCGCCGCCAGGCGGATACAATCAACAGAACAACACCAGTGCGCCCGCGCGCAGCGCGAGCCGCCGGCGGGGATCATCAATGGACGCTCAGCAGGCACTAGCCCCCGATGTCAGGGAAGAGGACGAGTACGCGATCGTCTTCCCCGGTCAGGGTTCGCAATCGGTGGGGATGGCGGGCAAGGTGCTGCATGTCTACCCGGGCGCGGAGCACTGGTTCGAGCGGGCGAATCAGCTGCTCGACTACGACCTGCTCGATCTGATTGAGCGCGGCCCGGTGGAAGACTTGAATGAGACGGAGCATTCGCAGCCGGCGATTTTCGTGGCGAGCGTGGCCTGGCTGGAGGCGCTGCGGGGGAAGTGGAGCGAGGCGGGGCGGCGGCTGTCGCCGACGGTGGTCTCCGGGCACAGCATGGGGCAGATCACGGCGATGTTCTCGGCGGGGGCGATCAACTTCGACGAGGCGCTGGCGCTGGTCAAGCGGCGCGGGGAGCTGATGCGCGAGGCGAATCTGCGCCGCCCCGGTGGGATGGCTTCGATTATCGGTCTGCGCGATCGGGTGCTGCGGGGGCTGGTGGGTGAGGCGGCGAACGACGGGACGATCGTGGTGGCCAACGACAACTGCCCGGGGCAGACGGTGGTCTCGGGGGACGACGCGCCGCTGCGGCGGCTGATGCGGCTGGCGGAGGATCATGGGGCGCGGCGGGTGGTGCGGCTGCCGATCTCGATTGCCTCGCACTCGCCGCTGATGGCGGACGCGCAGACGCAGTTCCGTCAGGCGGTGCAGACGGTGAAGTGGCGCGATCCGGCGGTGCCGGTGGTGAGCAACATCAGCGGCGGGCTGATGCACCAGCGGGAGCAGCTGGTGCATGAGCTCTCGGACGCGCTGACCGCGCCGGTGGATTGGCAGTCGGCGGTGAAGACGATGGCGGCGCAGGGTTCGACGCTGTTCGTGGAGGCGGGGCCGGGCGATGTGCTCTCGAAGCTCGTGCGGCGCATTTCGCGCACCTCGTGGACGTTCCCGCTGTCGGACGAGGACGCGGGGCTGGGCGCGCGGGACTATCCCGACAAGAGTGACGGGATTCCCAAGTGAGCAGCATGCGCCGGCCGGCTGGGCCCTGGGCGCATTGGCTGAGCTGATGCGTCGCACCGTGATCACCGGTTTGGGCGCGGTTACTCCGGTCGGCGCGACGATGCCGACGACCTGGGATGCGTTGGTCGGGGGGGACAGCGGTGTGGGGCGGCTGCAGCGATTCGATCCGGACGAGGCCGGCCTGCGCATTCCGCTGGCGGCCGAGGTGCGCGACTTTGATCCGGACGCGGTGCTGCCGAACGACAAGGCGCTGCGCCATATCGACCGTAATGTGCAATACGGCCTGGCTACGGCGCTGGAGGCGCTGGAGGATTCCGGGCTGGAGATCAACGAGGACAATCGGGGGCGGGTGGGAGTGATTTTCGGCAGCGGCGGTGGGGGGATGGAGCTGGTGATTCACTGGGAGCGGGTGTTGCAGGCGCGGGGGGCGCGGCGGGTCTCGCCGTTTGCGATGCCGAATCTGATTGCGGATGCGGCGAGCGGGCACATTTCGATTGCGACGGGCGCGGCGGGGCCCAACTACTCGCCGACCTCGGCGTGCGCGACCGGCGCGAACGCGGTGGCGGACGGGATGCTGCATATTGGGGCGGGGCGGGCGGACGCGCTGATCGTGGGCGGCTCGGAGGCGATCATTCTGCCGCTGTTCCATGCCTGCTTCGAGCGGATGGGGGTGCTCTCCTCGCTGACCGAACCGCTGTCCGCGTCGTGCCGTCCCTATGACCTGCACCGCGACGGCTTCGTGCCGGGCGAGGGCGCGGCGGCGCTGATGATTGAAGAGCTGGAGCACGCGCGGGCGCGGGGGGCGCACATTTACGCGGAGGTGGTCGGGGGCGGGAGCGCGAACGACGCGCACGACATGGCGCAACCGGACGGCGATGGTCTGGGGCTGATGATCGCGGTGGAGCAGGCGTTCAATCAGTCGCAGATTGATCCGCGCGAGGTGGGCTACATCAGCACGCACGGGACGGGCACCAAGCTCGGCGATTTGGTGGAGACGACGGCGATTAAACGGATCTTCGGGGCGCATGCGGAGGAGCTGTCGCTGTCCTCGATTAAGCCGGCGACGGGGCACATGATGGGTGCGAGCGGGGCGCTGGAGGTGAGCGTCTGCGCGCTGGCGCTGGATCGCGGGGTGGCTCCGCCGACGCTCAACTACGAAACCCCCGACCCGGACTGCGACCTCGACTGCATCCCCAACGAGGCGCGGGAATTGGATTTGGAGGCGGCGCTTTCGTTTTCGGTGGGTCTCGGCGGGCACAACGCCGCCGTGCTGTTGAAGCGTTACCGCGAATGACGGAGCGCGTGGTGATCACGGGGATTGGGCCGGTTACGCCGATCGGGATCGGGGTGGAGACCTTCTGGGAGTCGCTGCGCGAGGGGCGCTCCGGGGTGCGGCGGGTGCCGTCGCTGGTGGATGCGGGACTGAAGGTGCAGATCGCCGCGGACATCCCCGAGTTCGAGCCGAACGATTTCATGGATGCCAAGGCGGCGCGTCGGATGGCGCGTTTCTCGCAGCTGGCGGTGGCGGCGTCGCAGCTGGCCGTCGCGGACGCGGGGCTGGAGCTCGAGGACTGGGACCCGGAGCGGGTCGCCACGGTGGTCAATACGGGCGGTGGGGGAGTGACGACGATCGCGGATCAGTCCGCGGTGCTCAATGATCGGGGGCCGGGGCGGGTTTCGGCGCTGTTCGTGCCGATGATGGCGGGGAATATGGCTTCCTGTCAGGTCTCGATTCAGCTGGGGCTGCGGGGGCCGACGATCACCTCGCTGGCGGCCTGCGCGAGCAGCGTGTACGCCTTTATCGACGGTCGCCAGCTGCTGCTCGGCGGCGAGGCGGAGCTGGCGCTGGCCGGCGGGACGGAATCGAATGTCTCGCCGCTGGGCATCGCGGGGCTGGCGAATATGCATGCGCTCTCGCGCCGCAACGACGAGCCGACGCGCGCTTCGCGTCCGTTCGACCGCGACCGCGATGGGTTTGTGTTCGGCGAGGGCGCGGTGGTCTGCATTCTGGAAACGCTCGAGGCGGCGCGTGCGCGTGGGGCGCGGATTTACGCGGAGGTGCTGGGCGGAGGGCGGACTGCGGACGCGTTCCACATCACCGCGCCGGATCCGCAGGGCGAGGGGGCGGCGCGGGCGATGCGGGCGGCGCTGCGCAACTCGCAACTCGAACCGGAGGCGATCGACTACATCTGCGCGCACGGGACGGGCACGGCGCTGAACGACGCGATCGAGACGCGGGCGATCCACGATGTGTTCGGGGAGCACGCGAAGCGGCTGGCGGTCAGCTCGCCGAAGAGCATGACGGGTCACCTGATGGGTGCGGCGGGGGCGCTGTCGGCGGCGGCGGCGGCGCTGGCGCTGTATCACGGGGTGCTGCCGCCGACGATCAACCATGAGCACTCGGATCCGGAGTGCGATCTGGACTACGTGCCGCAGCGCTCGCGGCCGGCGGAGTTGCGCGCGGCGCTGGTGAACGGGTTCGGTTTCGGGGGTCAGAACGGGGTTGTCGCGCTGGCGCGGCTCAGTGAGTAGCCTCAGGGCACAGCGCGCCGCCGAATCGCGGCGGGTAAGACCATGCCTGAGGGAGCGCCGATGAGCACCGTGCAGGACCGCGTGCAGCAACTGATCGCCGACCAGCTGCGCCAGCCGCTGGAGAAGGTCACCAGCGACGCCCACCTGATCGACGATCTCGACGCCGATTCGCTCGACATCGTTGATCTGACGATCGCCATTGAGGAAGAGTTTTCGACGGAGGAGAACCAGCTGGAGATTCCGGAAGAGGATGCGTCGGAGATTCGCACGGTGCAGCAGATGCTGGACTACCTCGCGGCGCAGGGCGTCGCCTGAGCGTCGTGCCGCTCCAGCGGATCCGGGCGGGAGCGATTCCCGGCGCCGAGGCGGCGCGGCGGGCGGCGCAACTCAACGCGGAAGCGATGCGGTTGCCGCAGGGACGCACGCTGCTCAACCGCTCGGTCGACTCCGCTTCCGCGCTGATCGTCGTGGAGGGGGCAATCCACATCGGGGTGGCGGATGATGATGCGCTGCTCTCGCAGGGCGAGGGGGTGCTGCTGCCTGCGGGGGCGGCCTACTCGCTGCGCGCGGAGCAGGAGGCGGTTGCGTTTCTGTTCTCCACGCGGGGGGAATAGCTGCGCATCGGCGGCTTGCTCGAAGGCTCCAGCGCATCAAAGCGAACGCGGATTTCGTATTCTGGGATCCAGACGCTGCGAGGCTTGGGCGTCATGGGGAATGTTCAGATGAAGAATGAGCGGGTGCGCTCGGAGTTGGCCGGCAAGCTGCGCGCATACCTCGTGGGTGGCGCTGATGTCGGCGACATCCTCGAGTTTGAGGCAGGCTACGGCCTGGATGATGAGATTGACAATGACCTGCGCCTGCTTCTGGATGGCCTCGCGCTGGTCGGATACGAAGTGCTCAGCGGCTGGGCGGCGACTTCGCACTTTGATGATCTGGCGCGTGACACGCTGGACAAGCTCCTGCCGACCGTCGCTGCGGAAGCCGCGGCGGATTGACCGCTGCGCCGCCCGCCGGCGTGGATGCGGGAGAGTCTCCGAAACGGTGCGGGGGCGGTGCTTGGAGCGGCGTGGGTACCGCGATGCGGCGCGCTCGGCTACACTTGGTGGACGATGCGCGGAACCGGGATCATCGCAATGAGTGGAGCGAGCGTCGCTGTAGCGAGCGGCTCCGCGCTGCGCGCAGGCGGTTGAACGGCCGTTGAGCGATGCGACGGAGCCCCACGCCGGTCGAGTGGCCGGCGTTTCCTGTATCCCAACCCGGCCGGCAGGCCGGTCTGAGACGAGCGAAATGAGCAGCCATGCGACTGTCCGGCGCTGAAATCCTGATGGAATGCCTTCGCGCGGAGGGGGTTGATGTCTTCTTCGGCTACCCCGGCGGGGTGGTGCTGCCGCTGTACCACAAGCTGGGCGCGTATCCGGATGTGAAGCACGTGCTGGTGCGGCATGAGCAGGCGGCGGCGCACGCGGCGGACGGCTACGCGCGGGTTTCGGGGCGCACCGGCGTTTGCCTGGCGACCTCGGGACCGGGCGCGACCAACCTGGTGACCGGGATCACGACGGCGCACATGGATTCGGTGCCGATTGTGGTGATCACCGGCAACGTGGCGCGGGACCTGATTGGTCGGGACGGCTTCCAGGAGGCGGACATCACGGGGATCACGCTGCCGATCACGAAGCACAACTATCTGCTGATGCGGGCGAGCGAGATCGCGCAGGCGGTGAAGGAGGCGTTCCACATCGCTTCGACGGGGCGCAAGGGGCCGGTGTTGGTGGATATCCCCAAGGATGTGTTCATCGAGGAGGCCGATTGGGACGGGTATCCGACCGATGTGAGCCTGCGCGGGTATCCGATTATGGATATCCCGCGCGACGATGAGGTGGCGGTGGCGGCGGATGTGATCAACAGCGCCAAGAAGCCGATCATCATCGCGGGGCACGGGGTGGTGCAGTCGGGCGCGGCCGCGGAGCTGCGCCAGCTGGCGGAGCTGGCCGATGTGCCGGTGCTGACTACGTTGCTGGGCATCTCGGGCTTCCCCGATGATCACCCGCTGTCCTTCGGCTTTCTCGGCATGCATGGGCACTTCTACGCGAATATGGCGGCGGACCGTGCGGATGTGGTGATTGGGATTGGGATGCGCTTCGACGACCGCGCGATGGGGCGGTTCAAGGACTTCAACCCGACGGCGCGGATCGTGCATATCGACATCGACCCGGCCGAGATCGGCAAGAATTTCCACACGCATGCGCCGGTCAACGGGGATGTGCGGGAGACGCTGCTGCGTCTGCTGCCGCGGCTCGAACCGGTCTCGCACCCGCAGTGGCGGGCCGAGATTGAGGCGATTAAGGCGGATCACCCGACCAACTACATCGACGAGGGCACTGCGGTGACCGGTCCCTGGCTGGTGCAGGCGCTGGCGGAGGAGACGGAAGGGCAAGCGACGGTGGTGACCGGGGTTGGCCAGCACCAGATGTGGGGGGCGCAGTATTACCCGTACACGCGGCCGCGGCAGTGGGTGACCTCGGGCGGGTTGGGCACGATGGGTTATGAGGTGCCGGCGGCGATGGGGGCGCAGTTCGCGCAGCAGGAGCCGGTCTGGTCGATCTGCGGCGACGGCGGGTTCCAGATGACCTCGCAGGAGCTGCAGACGGTGCGGGAGCACGACCTGCCGGTGCGCTTTGCAATCTTCAACAACGGCTTCCTCGGTATGGTGCGGCAGTGGCAGGAGCTGTTCTACGAGAACAACTACCACTCGGTGGATATCGGCCAGCCGGACTTCGTGAAGCTGGCGGAGGCCTACGGCATCCCCGGGCTGCGGGCGACGACGCGCGCGGAGGCGCGGCAGGTGATTCGGGAGGCGGAGGCGCTCGATGGGCCGGTCGTGATCGACTTCCAGCTGGAGCCGGAAGAGAATGTGTGGCCGATGGTGCCCGCGGGGGCGGCGCTCTCGGAGACGATCGAATCCGCTGAAGACCTGTAGGCAGACCTGTCGGCAGACCTATAGGCAGGCTTGTAAGCAGGAAGTGGGGAGCGTATCGAGATGGCTTCGCGCAATACGATTGTCGCGCATGTGGAGGACCGGCCCGGGGTGCTGGCGCGCGTCGCCTCGCTCTTTCGGCGGCGCGGCTTCAACATTGAGAGTCTGACCGTGGGGCAGTGCGAAGAGCCGGGACTGAGCCGCATGACGATCGTGGTCGACGGCGATGATCACCAGGTTGATCAGGTTTGCCGGCAGCTGTTCAAGCTGATCGATGTCGTGTCGATCTTCGACATCACGTACGAGCCGATGGTGGATCGGGAGTTGGCGCTGATCAAAGTCTCGGCGACCAACTTCAACCGGCGCGAGGTGCTGGATGTGGTGGAGATGTTCCGCGCCGATGTGGTGGACGTACACAGCGATTCGCTGATCGTGCAGATCCTCGGCGACGAGGGCAAGGTGAACGCCGCGCTGGGGATGTTCCAGCAGTTCGGCGTGCTGGAGATGGTGCGCACGGGGCGCGTGGCGATGCGTCGCGGGGTGGAGACCTCGAAGCCGCCGCCGGTGAGCGACTCGCAGCAGGCGGCGGCGGCGGTCCGGGCGATGCTCGGGCGCCGTCCGGAGGGCGTGCTGCCCTTCGCCAGCGACTGAACCCGCAACCGCTGCAACGCAGCGACAACGCGAAACGACCGCGAAGAACAGAAGGAGAGTCTGATGCCCGCCACGATGTACTACGACGACGATGCCGATCTGGATTTGCTGAAGGGCAAGACGATTGGGGTGGTGGGCTTCGGCTCGCAGGGCCACGCGCACGCGCTCAACCTGCACGACAGCGGGGTGGACGTGATTGTGGGTCTCTACCCGGGCTCGCGCTCGTGGAACAAGGTGATCGATTCGGGGCTGCGGGTGGACACGGTGGCGAATGTGGCGGACGCCTCGGACATCATCATGGTGTTGACGCCGGACCACATTCAGAAGCAGATTTACGATCAGCACATCGCGCCCTCGATGGTGGAGGGCAAGACGCTGATGTTCGCGCACGGCTTCGCGATTCACTACAACCAGGTCGCGCCGCCGCCGGAGGTGGATGTGACCATGATTGCGCCCAAGGGTCCGGGCCATCTGGTGCGGCGGGTCTTCGAGGAAGGCGGCGGGGTGCCGGCGCTGTTGGCGATTTACCAGGACGCCTCGGAGACGGCGAAGGATGTGGCGCTGGCCTACGCGAAGGGGATCGGGGGCACGCGCGCGGGGGTGCTGGAGACGACATTCCTGGAGGAGACGGAGACGGATTTGTTCGGCGAGCAGTCGGTGCTCTGCGGCGGCGTGACGTCGCTGATGCAGGCGGCGTTCGAGACGCTCGTGGAGGCCGGCTACCAGCCCGAATCGGCGTACTTTGAGACGATTCACGAGGTGAAGCTGATCGTGGATTTGATCTACGAAGGCGGCTTCGCCAACATGCGCTACTCGGTGTCGGACACGGCGGAGTACGGCGATCTGACGCGCGGGCCGCGGGTGATCGACGCGTCGGTGAAGGACCGGATGCGGCAGCTGCTGAGCGACATTCAGGACGGGACGTTCGCGCGGGAGTGGATCATGGAGAATCAGACGGGGCGTCCGGGCTTCGACAAGCTGCGCGCGCGCGCGGCGGCGCATCCGAGCGAAGAGGTGGGCGCGGAGCTGCGCGGGATGATGGCCTGGCTCAACGAGGAAGCGGACTAGTCGGAGACGGCGGCCAGGAGCTCCTCCTCCGTAGGTTGCTCCAACTCGATCAGCGCGGACTGGTACGGGATGGCTTCCCCGTCATCAGTTCCGATCCATCCGGGATGCTGATGCGAGAGGTCGCTCAGCTCGCGCGCGCTCAGGTCTTGCGCCTCGCGGAGGATTTGCTCGACGACAGCGATCTCGACTCCACTGAAGGGCGAAAGGTCCGGCCGCTCGAGCGGCACCGGGCGCTGCTGCACGTAGCCGAAGCGGTCGCGATGGCGGATGATCAACCGCTGAGCATCGGCCAGGCTGGTGAGCCGCTGCTCCAGACTGGCGGCCATAGGGCCGTGCTTGCGATGCACGTACGTTGTGCCCGTGATCGATTCGCCGGTGAGGCGGTAATGTTGAAAGTCGCTCATCCAGAGCAACTTGTGCAGCTTGGTCTTGCCGTAGGTCTCGCTGGCGAGCTCACGCTCGGAGATGTAGAGAATCAACTCATCGAGCTTGGCGGCGTTGAGAGTCGGTTGAGGTGCGGCGGCCATCGACATCGTCCCTCGGCGGTTTGGTCACTGACGTTGTAGGGCTACGACATAGCTTAGCGTTGCCTGATGCGGCTTGCGTGTAATGTGGGGCTGTGCCGAGTCAATTTGAAGTCAACGCCGACGATGCGATGTTTCGTGCAGCGTGCGAACGGCTTGCGCTGACGCGCCGGCAGATCGACGAGATCGCGCAGGCGGTGTATCTGCATGCGCGTGCCGGTACTCCGCCGCCCAACCCTGTTGCCATCGCTCTGCCCGGGATGCGCCCACACGCCGTTTCCAGCCCGCGGCTGTGGGTCTCGTTCGAGATCCGCGGGAGCCAGATCGTGTTGCGGGGGCTGAGCGAACGACCATCAGACTGAAGACTAGGGCGCCGGGGCTGTTGCGCCGCAGGGGACGTTGCGGGCGGTGAGGAGTTCGAGCCACTCGCGCTGGGTGTGGTGGCGGAAGGCTTCGCTGAGGATGCCGGAGAGCGCGTCGGCGTTGGCCAGGCGCGCCTGGTGTGAGGCGAAGCGCGGGTCGTCGGTGATGTCCAGCTGGAATTCGGGCAGGTAATCGCCCGTGTCGGCGGGGTGGCGCTCGTGGTGATCCCACTGGTGGTTGGCCAGCGCGAACTCGCCCAGCGCGGAGCGCAGGCGCTGCCAGTCCGTCTCGCTCTCGATGTCGAGATGCACCCAGCCGTCGGTCGCCCGATACGCCCGCCGCAGCGGGTCCGTGGTCGCCGCCATCGTCATTGCCTCCGGCTCGTCGCGCGCATGCGCGCAGGTTATCGCCTAGCCTTTGCCCGCCGGGCGGCAGGCTGCCGCTGGGAACAAGGAGTCTGCGATGCGCGCTGTGGTGCTGCGAAACATGGAGCTGGTCGTTGATGACATCGCCCAACCGGAACCTGCGGAGGGCGAGGCGCTGGTGAAGAGCCTGGCCTGCGGCATCTGCGGCTCGGACCTGCACTTCGTCAAGTTCGGGCAGGAGATGGTGACGGCGTCTCAGTCGGAGGGGCGCTCGCGCTTTGCGCCCGATCTCGAGCGCGACATCGTGATGGGCCACGAGTTCTGCTGCGAAGTGGTGGCCTACGGACCGAACACGCCGGAGACGGTGCCGGTCGGGGAGCGCTGCGTCTCCGTGCCCAGCCGCGGCGCGTATTCCAACGAGTACCCGGGCGGCTACAGCGAGTACATGGTGCTCGACGCCTCAATGCTGCTGCCGGTGGCGGATTCGCTGGCGACGCACCACGCGGCGGTGACCGAGCCGATGGCGGTGGGTCTGCACGCGGTTCGGGCGGGCGCGTTCAGCGACGAGCCGGCGGTGATCTACGGCTGCGGTCCGGTCGGTCTGGCGACGATTGCGGCGCTCAAGATCGATGGGGTGGGGCCGATCGTGGCGGCCGATTTTTCGCGGAAGCGCCGGGAGTTGGCGGGGATGATGGGGGCGGACAGCGTGGTGGATCCGCGCGAGTTGTCGCCGGTGACGGCGCTGGAGCGGCTGGGCTCGTTCTCGGAGACGGTGCTGTTCGACGCGGTCGGGGTGCCGGGGATGCTGTCGCTGCTGTCGCGCGAGGCGCCTGATCGGGGCGCGCGGATTGTGGTGGTGGGCGTCTGCATGCAGTCGGACACGATTCAGCCGATGGCGGCGATCGAGAAGGAGTTGAGCTACAAGTTCGTGCTCGGCTACACGCCCGAGGAGTTTGAGGAGAGCCTGCGTGCGCTGGAGAACGGGCTGATCGATGCTTCGCAGTTCGTCAGCGGCGCGGTTGGCCTCGATGATGTCGGGGCGGCCTTCGAGACGCTCGCCGACCCTGAGGAGCACTGCAAAATCATGGTCACGCCGCACGAGGAGCACTCGCTCTGAGCGCTTGTTCGCTGCGTCGAGCTGTTCGCTGCGGCGGCGCTAGCTCAGCGCGCCGGCGGCGGCCAGGTCCGTGATCCGGGCGTCGCTGTAGCCGAGGATTTCTTGGAGGATTTGCGTGGTGTGCTGGCCGACCTGTGGGGCGGGCGCGGCGGGCGCGCCGGGGGTGTCGGAGAGCTGGTAGCGCGGGGCTTCGACGATGGTCTGGCCGTGCAGCGGGTGGGGCAGGCGCAGGAAGTGGTTGCGGTGAGCGAGCTGGGGGTCGTTGGCGGCGTCCTCGCTGGAGGCGAGGGCGTGGGCGGGGACGCCGGCGGCTTGCAGCGCCTGTTCGGCCTCGGCGGCGGAGCGCTGCTCGCTCCAGGCGGCGATGGCGGCGTCGAGCTCGGCTGAGCGGTCGCGGCGCTGGGGCAGGGTGAGATTGGGGTCGAGGCCGCTGATCAGTTGGGCGAGGCTGCGCCAGTCGGCGTCGTCGCGGGCGGTGATCGCGATCCAGGCTTCGTCGCGATCGGCGGGCGGCAGCGAGGGGTAGACGCCGTGCGGCGACATTTGCGGATCGTCGTTGCCGCGCCGTTGCAGCGAGGGGCCGCCGTTGACGTAATCGATCAGCGCGGGCGCGAGGAGGTGCAGCGTGGCCTCGGCCTGCGCCTGGTCGATATGGACGCCCCGGCCGGTGAGGCGGCGGTGTTCGAGGGCGGCCAGCAGTGCGGTGAGGGCGAAACGCGGGGCGGGATAGTCGGTGTAGGGCCCGTAGGGGCCGGCGGGTGGTCGGTCGGGCCAGCCGGTGAGGTCGAGCGCGCCGGACATGCCGGCGCCCTGGGTGCCGAAGCCGGAGACGCCGCGCTCGGGGCCGTATTGGCCGAGCAGGGTGCTGCTGAGCATGATCAGGTCGGGCTTGATTTGGCGCAGGGCGTCGTAGTGCAGGTCCCACTTTTGGAGCACGCCGGCGGTGAAGGATTCGGACATCACGTCCGCCCAGCGGACGAGGTCGCGGAGCACATCGCGCGCTGCGGGAACGCGCAGGTCGAGCGCGATGCCCAGCTTGCCGGCGTTGACGTTGCCGTAGAGGCCGGAGTTTTCGACGCCGGGTTCGTCGGCGTGGAAGGGACCGACGATGCGGGCGGTGTCGACGCGGGCGCTGGATTCGACGCGGATCACGGTTGCGCCGAAGTCGGCAAGCGCGCGTCCGACGGTGGGACCGGCGACGATCCAGGAGAGGTCGAGCACCTTGAGGTCGGCGAGGATCGGGCGTTCGTGCGGCATCAGATAATGCCTCTCTCGCGCAGCGCGGTGAGTTCGTCGGCGCTCAGCCCGAGTTCGCCCCAGACTTCGTCGTTGTGTTGACCGAGCCGCGGGGGTGGGCGGTCGTCCCAGCGCTGGGGCGCGCCGTCGATGCGAATTTGCAGCGGCGCGGCGGGCAGGCGCAGGCTGCGGCCGTCGTCGAGCGTGAATTCGCGCCAGAAACCGCGCGCGTCGAGCTGGCGGCTCTCGGCCAGGTCGGCGATGTTCAGGACCGGCACCAGGAGCAAGTCGTAGGCGATTGAGACGTCCAGCATTTCGCGCTTGGTTTTGCCGCGCACGTGCGCCTGCATGACCTCCTGGATGCGCGGCAGCAGATCGGGGTCGGCTGCGCCGGCCGCGAGACGGTCCGGATAGGTGACGAAGTTCTCCTCGGCCAGCTCGGCTTCGAGGACGCCCTCATCGATTAGCCAGCGGACGGCGTGGTTGACGAAGTGCCCGACGGCGGGGCCGGGCGCGAGCGCGAGGACGATCCAGCCGTCTTCGACTTCGCGGGTGCCGCGGAAGCCGACGCCGCGCGCTTTGACGCCGCCGGCGTAGCGCTCCGGCTCGACGGCGCCGAGCGAATGCGCGAGCACCTGTCCGAGCGTGGCCTGGGCGGCGGAGACCTGGGCGGAGATATCGACGTGCTGCCCGCGTCCGGTCGCGCGGCGCGCGTGCAGCGCCAGCATTGCGCCGCCCGCGGCGTCGCCGGCGGCGTGCGACCAGGACTGCGGGACGGAGATGCGCACGGGCGGTCGGTCGTCGTCGCCGCTCATCAGCAGCGGCGTGCCGGCCGCCCAGATGACCAGGTCGGTGGCCTGGTAGCGGGCTTTGGGGCCGGTTTGGCCGAAGGCGGTGATCGAGGTGTAGATCAGCTGCGGGAAGTCGTCTTTGAGCTGCTGGTAGCCGAGGCCGAGCGCGGCCATCGCGCCGGGGTCGGCGGATTCGAGCAGGATGTCGGCGCTGTCCAGTAGGCGGCGCAGCAGGGTGCGCCCGTCGGAGTGCTCGATGTCGCAGGTGATGCCGCGCTTGTTGCGGGTGTAGGCGGTCCAGAAGATGGAGCGCTCGGTTTCGGGCGCGTCGCCGCCGAAGAAGGGCGCGACGCGGCGTCCGCGCGAGCCTGCGGGCGGCTCGACCTGGATGACGTCTGCGCCGAGGTCGGCCAGCATCTGTCCGGCGAGCACGCCGCGTTGGTCGGTGAGGTCGAGGACGCGCAGATGGTTGAGCACGGGGGCAGGCTAGCGGTGCGGCGCGCTTCGGCGTTAGCGGGTGGGCGGCGTATCGTGGCATCTATGCCACTGGAAGTCGGACACGACGGCAATCGGGTGATGCTGCGGGGGGCGCTGCGCCGCTTTGATGAGCTGCGGGTGGTCAGCGCGGCGCTGTTCGACGCGATCGGGCGGCGCGGGCAGCGCGCGGTGACGCTCGATTTCTCGGCGTGCGAGGAGTTCTCGCCGGCGACGATGTTGCCGCTGCTGCCGGTCGCGGCGGGGTACCGCGAGGTCTCGGGCGCGACGTTCGAGCTGGTGGCGCCGGAAGACGAGGGGTTGAAGCGGCTGCTGATCGACTCGAATTGGGCGCACTTCATCGATCCTGAGCGGTATGCGATCAATGAGGAGGCCGGTGGGCAGGTTCCGGCGCAGCGGTTTGGGGCGGAGACGGAGGTGGGAGCGATCGTGGCGGGCGTGATGGAGCTGCTGCTGCCGAGGATGGACGTTGAGCGCGAGGCGCTCGCGGCGCTGGAATGGTCGATGTATGAGTTGATGGACAATGTGCTCTGCCACGCGGAGTCGCCGACGGGCGGGTTTGCGCAGGCGAGCGTTGATGCGCAGTCGGGGTGGGTGGAATTCGTTGTGGCGGACGGCGGGATCGGCGTCGCGGAGAGTATGCGCATTCGCGATCACGAGCAGGCGCTGGGGCGGGCGATCGCTGAGGGCGGGACGCGGGACCGAGCGGCGCACGCGGGCGATGGGCTGTTTGGGGCGTTCCGCGCGGCGACGCTGTCGGGCGGTCAGTTTGAGATCAACTCCGGGTTCGGGCTGCTCTATGGATCGCGCGAGGGTCCTGAGGAGTACCGGACCGGCAAGCGGCGGATTCGCTATAGCGGCACGGCGGTGCGCTGCGAGGTGGGCGTCGGCGATGCGGGATTGCTGGGGCGCGCGCTGGCGTTCTGCGATCGGGCGTATGAGCCGTTGGACGAGTCTGCTCAGCGAGGGAGCGGGGCGGGGGAGGTCGCTCCGTTCTCGATTCGGGAGGAGGCGGCGCAGGATGTCGGCTCGAGATCGGGCGGGCGGCGGGTGCGGGAGCTGGTGGAGGAGCGTTTGCGCCGGGATGGTGAGGCGGTACTGGACTTTGGCGGTGTTGCGGTGATTTCGAGCGGCTTCGCGGATGAGGTGTTGGGGCGGTTGTTTGCGGGGATGGGTCCGCGCGCGTTTATGAGTCGGGTTCGGGTGCGTAATGCGAATGTTGTGATCGAGGCTCTGATCGACCGCGCGATCCTACAGCGCACGCGCGCCGGGTAGCGGCGGGATCGTTTCAGCGCTGAGTTTGTCACGGCTGTTGGTGCTGGTCACGGCGAGATACCCGCGGCAAGCGCGGGTATGACGGTGGTGGGGGCGCGGGTATGACGGTGGGTTCGACACGGATGTTGGCGCTGGTCAGGGCGAGATACCCGCGGCAAGCGCGGGTATGACGGTGGTTGGGGCACGGGTGTGGCGGTGGGTTCGACACGGATGTTGGCGCTGGTCAGGGCGAGATACCCGCGGCAAGCGCGGGTATGACGGTGGTAGGGGTGCGGGCGTGGTGGTGGGTTCGACACGGATGTTGGTGCTGGTCAGGGCGAGATACCCGCGGCAAGCGCGGGTATGACGGTGGTGGGGGCGCGAGTGCGGAGCGGAGCGCTGCTTCGACGTCGGATTCTTCGAGATCGAAGTCGGAGGCGATGAAGGCGATCGATTCGTCGGCGCGCCAGCGCTTGACGATGGTTTCGAGCAGGAGGGCCGCGGTTGAGGAAGGTGACCGCGCCGCCGGCGAAGCGCGGATCGATCATCAGCGGCGCGCTGTCGCCGGCTGGGAAGAGGCGCCGCGCCCATGTGCCCGCTGCGGCATTCTGAGCGCAATCGTCGTACTCGATCGCGCGTGTCGCGAGCTCGGCGAACTTGGGCAGGGGCGGCAGTGATGTCGGCCATTCGTCATCGTGGCCAGGGCTGCTCGCGTTGGAGTCGCCGCAGCCCAGCGTGTTCAATCTGAGTTCGGCGAAGGGATGCTCAACTCCCCAGCGCTCGCGGGCGAACTCGCGGCTTTGGCGAAGCTGCTCGACGCTGAGTCCGCAGGCGCGGAGGCGGCGCGCGACGATCAGCTCGACGAGTTCGAGGAACGAGAGGTGGAACGTTGCCTGGTCCGGGCGGCGATCGGCGAATAGCGGCGGCGCGGCGCGGTGGCCGCGAAACCAGCGGACGACGGTGGCGGTCGTCGTCTCTGCGAGGCGGGCGGCTTCGGCTGTCGTGTACAGCGATGTCGTGCGGGCGTCGTTGGGCGATCTCATGGGTACAGCGTATCGGCGAATTTCGCCCGTCGGTCAGCTCGATGCGGAGCGTTGGGGGCGGCCGGGGCCGGGGGGGCCGGCGAAGGCTTGGGCTCGTTGGAGGAATTCTTCGGCGGCGGGGCCTTGCCACTGGAGGGCGGTGTCGCGGTAGTGGATGCGCTGGGTGGCGACGCGGCAGAAGTCGCCGGCGGCGCCGTGGATGCGGTTGGGTGCGTCTTCGGGGCCGCGCGCCCAGGCTGCGCCGGAGGGGAGGGTGAGTTCGAGGCGCAGCGGTTCGGAGTTGGGCTCGAGGCCGCGGGTTTGGTAGGCGAAGGCGCGGGTGATGTAGCCGAGGTGGGCGATGTGCTCGAGGCGGTCGCTGTCGACGGGGGCGATCTGCGCGCCGTCGAGCGCGTCGAGGCCGTGGCTCCAGCATTCCATGAGGCGGGCGGTGGCGAAGGAGCGGGCGCTCATGGGCGGGCCGGCCCAGGGCAGGCGGTGTTTGGCGTCGAGCGGGCGGAGGGCGGCTTCGAGTCGGCCGCGGGCGGCGCGCCACCAGTCGACGAGCTGGAGGCGGTTCATATGGCGCGCTTGGTCCTGGGCGTGGGAGCGCAGGCCGTCGGCGGAGCGCCCGCCGCTGTCGGGGTAGCGCGGCGCGCCGGAGGCGACGATGGCGGCGTGGTCGTCGACTTCGGCGAGGTGGGCGATCACGTCGCGGACGAGCCAGCCGTCGCAGGGGGTGGGTCGCTGCCAGAGGGCGTCGTCGGTCTGGGCGAGGGCGTCGTCGAGGTAGCGCTGCTCGGCGGTGAGGTCGTCGAGGAGGGTTTGCCAGGGGTCGGGCATCTCTGCGCGTCTCTTTCCTGCTGTGTTGGCGCGGCTCACGGCATTGGGCGGTCAGGTCGCTTCGCCCGGCGCAGCTGCCGCTGTTGCTTCGGCCCCGATCGGGCCTTGGCCAGCGACGGGCCGCTGTGTAGGGTACGCGGCCCGCGAAGGAGAGTTTCGTGAGTTCATCCGTTCGTTTTACCCCCCCCCCCACAGGGACGTGCCGCCGCCAACAGCGCACGGTCTCCGCTGCGGTATCCGGGCGGGAAGTCGCGGGCGGTCAAGCACATTCGCCCGCACATCCCCGCGAATGTCGGGCAGCTCTGTGCGCCGTTCCTGGGCGGCGCGAGCGTTGAGCTTGCGTGCGCCGCTGAGGGGATCGTCGTTCACGGCTCCGACGCATTCGAGCCGCTGGTCAACTTCTGGCGCTTCGCGCTGACCGATGCCGGTCGCCTCGTTGAGCGAGTGCGGGATCATCACCCGTTGTTGAAGAGCGGGTTCTACAACCTACAGCGGAGTTACCATAACTTGACTGACCCGCTCGAACGGGCGGCGGTCTTCTTCGCGCTCAATCGATCTTCGTTTTCCGGGACGACGCTGTCAGGCGGTATGTCGCCGGGGCATCCGAGGTTCACGCCCGCGGCGATCACGCGCCTGGAGCAGTTTGCGAACGACGGTTTGTGCGTCGAGCACCTCGACTATCGAGAGGCGCTGACTCGCCATCCGAACGAATTTCTGTACCTGGATCCTCCTTACGCGAACGGGCAGCGCTTGTATGGCGACAGAGGCGACATGCACGGGAGCGTTGATCACCGCGAGCTGGCGGCGATGTTGTACCGACGCAGCGGATGGGTGCTGAGCTACAACGACTGCGCCGAGATACGCGAGCTGTATCGCGGCTACCGCATCATCGAACCGGGCTGGGCGTACGGCATGTCGGGGGAAGGCCGCCTGCGCTCGCGGGAATTGCTGATCATCGATGCCTAGTCAAGCAGAGAGCGGCAAGGCGTGGGAATATGGACTTGCCCGCCGTCTGGGGCGGATGAACGGAGTGTCCATCCTCTCGAGCAATGCGCCGCTGGCAGCGCTCAAGGCGTATCATCAGTACGGCGAGCAGGCTCGAGCTGAGATCGAACGCGCTGCGGTTGCTGCCGCGAACTTCCTCGAAGCCCACGACGATCGTTTCGGGGAACTGGCGAACCTTGAGCTCCAGAGTGATCAGCGCGGTAGAGACGGCGATGTGCGCGACATTCTGGCGGCGACGCAAAGCGGCGACGTGATTGGCATTTCGGCGAAGCATCGACATCGAGCGCTCAAGCACTCGCGGCTGTCGGACAGCATCGACTTCGGCCTCGAGTGGTACGGCCGGCCTTGCTCGGCAACCTATTGGGCGCGCGTCAAGCCGGTGTTCGGCAGTCTTCGGCGTGTCAACGTCGGATACTGGCGTGAGTTGCCCGACAAGCATGACGGATATTACCGGCCGGTGTTGACAGCGTTCATGGACGAGGTGCGGACCAATGCCGATGCGGCGCGGCTGCTGCGCTACGTCGTCGGGCGCTACGATTTCTACAAGGTGATCAAGTCGAACGGCGACATCGAGATTCAGTCGTTCAACCTCAGCGGCAGCCTGCAGTGGGGAGCCAAGTTGCCGATGCCGACTCGGATCGTTGAATTTCGACGGGAAACGGATCGAGTCGGGACCGCTGAGCTGACGCTTGATCAAGGATGGCAGTTGTCGTTTCGCCTGCACAACGCCAATGCTGCGATCGAGCCGTCGCTCAAGTTCGATATCCAGTTGGTCGGGAGTCCGGAGGAGATGGGCAACTACACCACCGCCTATTGATGGTTGTCACCGGTTGGCGCGTACGCCGCGTTGAAGACTGCGGACGGCTTCGACGATTGCGCCGTGTGCTCGTACTCGCGCATGGCTGCTCCTCCCGCGTTGCGAGGGGAACGTATCGGGCCGGGGCGTGGGCGGCGAGCGTGGGCGTGGGCCCGCGGTGGGCCCTGTGGACCGGGGTTTTAGATGGGGGCGAGTTCGTCCATGAGCCAGGTGAGGCGCTCTTCGCTGAGTTTGGGGGCGGGCTTGGCGGCTTTTTCGGCGCTGCCGGGGTAGGCGAAGTTGCCCTGGCGGTCGCGGTCGGAGCTGCGCACGTACTGGCCGAGCCCGATCCGCCCGGCGTAGTCGAGGTGCTCGCGGGCGTACTTGGGCAGGTCGTCCCAGGTGACGGCGTGCGCCATTTCGGCGGCGACCTCGAAGTTGACCGCGTCGATCATCTTGTCCCACTCGCCGCGCAGCGAGAGTTCGTGCAGCTGCATGCCGAGCGAGTCGAAGCCGTGCGCTTCGAAGATGCGGTGGTAGGTGCGGGTGGAGCCGTAGAAGGAGATCGGCTGGCGCAGGCCCTCGATGGCTTGCTCGACTTCGGCTTCGGTCTCGCCGAAGGCCATGAAGCCGCCGACGGAGACTTCGATGTCTTCGACGTTGCGGCCGGCGCGGTCGGCGCCCTTTTTGACGTTGGGCAGGACGGATTCGAGCATCATTTTGTGGGTCATGAAGCCGTGCGGGCGGAGTCCGTCGGCGCAGGCGCCGGCGACCTGCGCCATCAGCGGGCCGACGTTGGCGAGGGAGATTTTGGGCGGCGCGTACTCGATCGGGCCGGGGTCGAACATGGGGGTCATGAGCGTGT
The DNA here is from genome assembly GCA_958295515.1 of uncultured Dehalococcoidia bacterium. Lineage (GTDB taxonomy): Bacteria > Chloroflexota > Dehalococcoidia > Bin125 > Bin125 > CATQGW01. Next base: position 1,036,356 of record CATQGW010000001.1, read on the forward strand.
AGGTGTAGTTGTCGGAGATGTATTCGGGGCGCTGGCCGGTCTGCCAGGAGTGCCAGACGGCGCGCATCATGCCGATGTAGTCCTCCATGCGGCGGGCGGGCGGCGTCCAGGTGCCGCCGAAGCGGCGGACGTTGTGGCCTTTGACCTGGCTGCCGAGTCCGATGTTGATGCGGCCGCCGGAGAGCTGCTGGAGGTCCCACATGGCCTGGGCGAGGATCATCGGCGAGCGGGGGAAGGCGATGGTGACCGAGGAGCAGATTTCGACGCGCTCGGAGTGTTCGGCGGCGAGCGCCAGGGCGAGGGTGGAGTCGTGCTTGGTTTCGGGGGTGACGACGGCGTCGAAGCCGCGTTGTTCGGCGAGGCGCACCTGTTCGGGGATGCCGCCGAGCCAGCCGCCGCCGAAGCCGGTTTCGATTTTCATGGGATCGGGTCCTTTCGCGGTCATCGCGGGTTGAGGGCAGTGTAGCCGCCTTGTTGGTAGCCGCCCTGTTGGCAGCCGCCTTGTTGCGGAGCGCCCCGGGGATGCGCACTGTTGCCTTCAGGCTGTCTGGCAAGCTGTCTGAATTGGCGGCATTGGGTACCCTGCCCGCAGCGCCGTCACAGCGGGCGCGGGAGACCTTGCATGGCCGACTTTTATCGCCCGCCCTGGCGCGAGAGCTCCGGCCCGCTGCGTCGGCTCGTCGTGGAGCCGACGCTGCGCTTTATGCAGGTGGAGGCGGCGGGCGGGATTGCGCTGGCGGTGGCCGCGTTGATCGCGCTGATCTGGGCGAACATCAGCCCGGATTCGTACACTTCGTTCTGGCACACGGAGATCTCGTTCGACATCGGCATCTGGTCGTTTCAGGAGGACGGGCACGGGGTTCACCTGCAGCACGTGGTCGACGATGTGCTGATGGTGATTTTCTTTCTGGTGGTGGGCGCGGAGATCAAGCGTGAGGTGGTGCACGGGGAGCTGCGCAATCCGCGGCGCGCGGCGCTGCCGATTATGGCGGCGCTGGGCGGGATGCTGGTGCCGGCGGGGCTCTACGCGCTGCTCAACACGGGCGGTCCGGGCGGCCCCGGCTGGGGCATCCCGGTGGCCACGGACATCGCGTTCGCGCTGGGCGTGTTGGCGCTGCTGGGGCCGCGCGTGCCGATTCAGCTCAAGGTCTTCCTGCTCACCCTCGCGGTGGCGGACGATGTGGGCGGCATTCTGATCATTGCGGTCTTCTACAGCGAGGGCATTCGGCTCGAATGGCTGGCCGGGGTGGTCGGGGCGGTGGCCTTCCTGCTCGTGCTGAAGCGGGTTGGGGTGCGGTACTTCGGGGCGCATGCGATCGGCGGGGTGTTCCTCTGGCTGACGCTCTGGGAGGCGGGCATTCACTCGCCGCTGGCGGGCGTGATTCTCGGCCTGATCGTGCCCGCCAGCTCGCTCTACGACCACGGCGGCACGGCGCGCCGGATGGATTATCTGCTGCAACGCTTCCGGCACGCGATCGGCGACGATGATCCGCGCGTCGCGGAGCATGATTCGCAGGAGGCGCTGCGGGGCATCCGCCATGTTGCGCACGAGGGGATGAGTCCGCTCGAGCGTCTGGAGGAGACGACGGCGCCGATCTCGGCCTTTGTGGTGGTGCCGATTTTCGCGCTGGCGAACGCGGGGATCGTGCTCAACGCGGACAGCATCAGTGAGGCGGTGAGTTCGAACATCGCGATCGGCATCTTCGCCGGCTTGCTGCTGGGCAAGGTCGTGGGCATTATGGGCGGCTCGCTGCTGGCGGTGCGGCTGGGGCTGGCGATCAAGCCGCCGGAGCTGCTCTGGCGCGATATCGCGGGGGCCTCGCTGCTGGCGGGGATCGGCTTCACCGTCGCCATTTTCATTGCGGATCTCTCGTTCCCGCGCGACGACCAGGCGGCGGTGGAGGAGGTGGCGAAGATGGGGATTTTCGCGGCCTCGGTTGTGGCGGCGGTTCTGGGCTACGCGGTGCTGCGCTTCACGACGGGCCACCGCGTCGCGCCGGCGGAGGCGGTTGTGGAGCCGGAGGCGCCGCCGGTCGCGACGGGCACGAAGTGAGCCGTTGATCCGCTGCGCTCGCTCAAGCGTGCGGCCTTGGCAGGGCGCGGCGGTGCGGGTATAACCCTGGGCGTGGATACGAAGAGCGGGCGACGCCGCGCAGACGGCAACGCGGACGAGATCGCGGCGCTGCTCGGCGACGAGCGGGCGGTGTCGCGCGAGGCGGGCGCGCGTCGGGCGGCGCGCGACGGCTCGGCGCGGCACCTGCGAACGCTCAACGAGCTGGCGCTCGGCGATCCGTCGCAGCGGGTGCGGCGCGAGGCGGCGGCCTCGATTGGCCGCATCGCGGCCGAGCTGCCGGAGGCGTTTGCGATGCTGGCGGGGCTGGCCGAGCACACGGATCCGGGGGTGGTGCTGCAGGCCGCGCGTGGGCTGATGCGCAGCGGTCGGGGCTGCACACAGCGGGCGATCGCCGAACCGCTGCTGGATCGCCTCGCGGCGCATCCCAACGAGGTCGTGCGCGACTTCGTGGCGGTCGAGCGGGGGCGCGCAGCCCGCGGTCATAACGCGCGTGCGGGGGGGGGGGGGGGTAAAAGCGCACCGCGACGCGCCGGCCTGGCTGGAGAATCGACTGGTGCAGGGCGACGCGCTCGAGCTGCTGCGGCGCTTGCCCGATGACAGCATTCACCTGACGTTCACGTCGCCGCCCTACTACAACGCGCGTGATTACTCGGTCTACGAGTCCTACGAGGCTTACCTCGACTTTCTGGAATCGGTCTTCGCCGAGCTGCACCGCGTCACCAAAGAGGGGCGCTTTCTGGTGGTCAACACCTCGCCGGTGATCGTGCCGCGCGCGGGGCGGCAGCATGAGAGTCACCGCTTCGCGATTCCGTTCGACCTGCACCCGCGGCTGACGGCGCAGGGCTGGCGGTTCATCGACGACATCATCTGGCGCAAGCCGGACGGGGCGGCGAAGCCGCGCAATTCGGGCTTTGCGTCGCACCGCCAGCCGCTGACCTGGAAGGCGAATGCGGTGACGGAGTATGTGATGGTCTACCGCAAGCGGTCGGCGCGGCTGATCGACTGGAATCTGCGGCAGTACCCGGCGGATGTGCGCGAGGCGAGCCGCGCGCCGGACGACTATGAAACGAGCAATGTGTGGGAGATTGATCCCGCCGTTGATCGGGTGCATAGCGCGGTGTTTCCTGCGGCGCTGTGCGAGCGGGTGATCGCGTATTACTCGATGGTGGGGGACCTGATTTTCGATCCGTTCGCGGGCAGCGGAACGGTGGGGGTGGCGGCGCTGAAGCTGGAGCGGCGGGCGCTGCTGGCGGAGATCGATGATCGGTATGTGCAGCGGATTCAGAACCGCGTCGGTATGCAAATGCGCGCCTGCACGATCGAACAGTTATTGGAGGGGCGCGATGCGTCTGAGTCCTGACGGCCTGCGGCACGCGATTCGCTGCCTGATCCGCGACGGCCAGAGCCATCGGCAGGCGATTTTCGAGGAGATCAACCGCGAATTCGTGCGCCATGCGGTTGAGTTTTTCACCGAGGTCGCGCACGCCAAGCTGAAGGGCGAAGACCTGGCGGCCTCCGAGGACTGGTACGAACGGCAGCTGCTGCGCAGCGGCCGATACAGCAAGGAAGAGATCGCTGTTCACGCCGGCATTCCGATGAAAACGATCGAGAACATTCACGAGTCGACCAGCTCCAATGTGGTGCTCGACGCCAGCTTGCAGAATCATCAGGCGCTGCGGCGGACGATCGAAGAGGTTCTCGCCGCCGGGGAGGGTCCCTCGATCACGTTGACGATCAAGCTGCGCGGCGTTGGGGTGGATCTCAGCCTCGATGAGAGTCTGATCGTAATCAATTCATTGGCGGTCAAGCGCGAGCGGATTCGCGGCGGGATGTGGTCCACAGCGGGCAAGCAGGTTGAGGTGCCGCTGATGGCGACGCTCTGTCTGCTGCACGGTGTGGATGATCGCTTCTGGCGGATCGCCAAGCCTGACGAGTATCCGCATCAGATTGATTTCGTGTTGCAGAGCCACGGAAAGCAGTATCTCTGCGAAGTGAAGCTGATGGGCAAGGGGAACCCGGAAAGCGCCAAGGCTGCGCACGCGCACAATGCCAATCTGTTGGTCGCCGACCGCCTCTCGGAGCAGGCGAAGCAATCGTTGAGCAAGAACAATGTCGAGTGGGTAGAGCTGGCGGCAGCGTCGGGCTACCGGCGGTTCGGCGTTGTGCTGGACCGGTTCAACATTGAGCGAGGGGAAGCGGCTGATCTCGAGGGGTTGGATGAGATCATTGAGCGCGCCATTGAGCGCACGGCTCGCTGAGGCGGTGGTGGGATGTTCCGTCGTGCGGCTGTTGGGAGGGAGGCTTTGGCGGGGCTGTGGAGGTTGAATCCACAACATCCGCGCTTGTTTGCTTGTAGGGTATGCGGCGCACTTGGGAGAGGGAATGCCGATGCCTATCGCAGCCGTGTTGAGCGCCAGGACCGTGGTCGGCGGCATTGCGCTCGCCGCGTTGCTGCTGTTGGTTGGCGTTGTTCTCGGTATCGCAGGCGGTTGGCAACAGGCGGAAGCTCAGGAGGAAGCCCGCGCGGTCGCGATCAGCGTCGGCGAATCGCACGCCTGCGCGCTGCTCGACTCGGGCGCGATCGAGTGCTGGGGCGACAACCGGTACGGTCAAACGGATGCGCCGAACGGTCGCTTCAGCGCGGTCAGCGCGGGAGATCGGCATAGCTGCGGGCTGCGGGAGGGGGGCGAAGTCGAATGCTGGGGATGGAACGGGTTCGGCCAAACGGATACACCGAGCGGCCGCTTTAGCGCGGTGAGCGCGGGTTTGTTCCACAGCTGTGGGCTGTGGAAGACGGGCGAAGTCGAGTGCTGGGGCGACAACCGGTACGGTCAAACGGCTGCGCCGAGCGGTCGTTTCAGCGCCGTCAGCACGGGCAGCGCGCACAGCTGCGGGCTGCGGAAGACGGGTGCCGTCGAGTGCTGGGGAAGTAATGAGTACGGCCAAGCAGGTGCGCCGAGCGGTCGCTTCAGCGCGGTCAGCGCAGGCTGGGGGCACAGCTGCGGACTGCGGGAGACGGGTGCCGTCAAATGCTGGGGATACAACAGGTCTGGCGAAGCGGCTGCGCCGAGCGGTCGCTTCAGCGCGGTCAGCGCGGGCAGCTCGCGCAGTTGCGGGCTGCGGGAGACGGGCGCGGTCGAGTGCTGGGGATGGAACGAGGACGACCAAACGGCTGCGTCGGGTGGTCGCTTCAGCGCGATCAGCGCAGGCTGGTCGCACATTTGCGGGCTGCGGGAGACGGGCGCGGTCGAGTGCTGGGAAGCCAACAATGCCGGCCAAGCGGCTGCGCCGAGCGGTCGCTTCGGCGCGGTCAGAGCGGGAAATTTGCATAGCTGCGGGCTGCGGGAGACGGGCGCGGTGGAGTGCTGGGGAGCCAACAGTGCCGGCCAAACGGGTACACCGAGCGGCCGCTTCAGCGCGGTGAGTGCGGGCGGGTGGCACAGTTGCGGGCTGCGGGAGACGGGCGCGGTTGAGTGCTGGGGAGCCAACGCCTTCGGCCAAACGGCTGCGCCGAGCGGTCGTTTCAGCGCCGTCAGCACGGGCAGCGTGCACAGTTGCGGGCTGCGGGAGACGAGCGTGGTCGAGTGCTGGGGGTACAACGGGGGCGGCCGGACGGATGCGCCGAGCGGTCGCTTTAGCGCGGTCAGCGCAGGCGCTGCGCACAGCTGTGGACTGCGGGAGACGGGCGAGGTCGAGTGCTGGGGACGCAACTTGGACGGCCAAGCGGATGCGCCGGGCGGTCGCTTCGGCGCGGTCAGCGCGGGCTGGCGTCACAGTTGCGGGCTGCAGGAGACCGGCGCGGTTGAGTGCTGGGGATATAACAGGTCCGGCCAAACGGATGCGCCGAGGGGTCGTTTCAGCGCGGTCAGCGCGGGCGAGTATCACAGCTGTGGGCTGCGGGAGACGGGCACGATCGAGTGCTGGGGGTACACATTCGACGGACAGACGCAGCCGCCCACAGGGAAGCATCTTCAAATCAGCGCTGGTGCGAATCACGCCTGCGCGCTGAGCGAAGGCGGAACGGTCTCTTGCTGGACGATCTTCAACGGCGCTGCCGATGTGCCCGCCTGGTTGCGCGAGCCCAGCGTTGAGGCGGTGGGCGATTCTGCCAGCGGTCGGATTGTGGCGCGCAGGCTGGCCGATGGGCGCACTGAGTTTGCCTGGCTGCCTGCCGGGAGTGAGGAGCGCATCTTGCCGCGCTCGCGCTACTTCCCCACGGGCGCCGCCGTGGACCGCTGGCTGCGCTCCAGCCCGATCGAGGTTGACGGCGTTGAGATTGGGCGGATCAACGCGCGGCTGCTGGCGAATGGGCGGATTGAGTTGGCGTTTACGCCGACGGGCGGCGAGCGGATTCTGCCGCCGTCGCGCTACTTCCCGGTGAATGCCGGCGTGGACCGCTGGTTGCGGAGCACGGAGATCGATCCGGGCGGCTGAGGTGGGTCCGCGCCCGGCGACCCCTCCCGACAGCGCCAGCCGGGGCATGCGCTATCCTCTGCGCTGCGCGCTGCTCTTGGCGCGTGACTGGATAGCTGTGAGGAGGCGGAACCCGTGCAAGCCGTCAAATATGTGCGCGCCGCCAGCGTTGACGAGGCGTCCCGATTGCTGCAAGAGGGCGGCGAGGGGGCTCGTGTGCTGGCGGGCGGAACCGATGTGATCGTCCAGGCGCGCGAGCGCACCCGCGAGATTGACCTCTTCGTGGACATCAAGCAGATCGCGGAGACGATGAGCATCGCCTACGACGCCGCCGACGGGCTGAGCATCGGCGCGGCGGCGCCGTGCCACGAGATCTACGGCAATGAGACGGTGCGGGAGCTCTACCCGTCGCTGGTCGACTCGACCTCGCTGATCGGCGGCACAGCAATTCAGGGGCGCGCCAGCCTGGGCGGGAACCTGTGCAACTCGTCGCCGGCGGCCGACGGCATTCCGACGCTGATCGTGCTTGAGGCGACGGTGGAGATCGCCGGTCCGAACGGACGCCGCAGCGTGGCGGTGGAGGATTTCTGCACCGCGCCGGGGCGCAACGTGCTGGAGTCCGGCGAGTTCGTGGTCTCGCTCAAGTTTCCCACGCCGGCGGCGGGCAGCGGGGCGCGTTTCCTGCGCTTCATTCCGCGCAACGAGATGGATATCGCGGTGACCAACGCGGCGACGCAGGTGCGGATCGAGAACGGCTCGGTTTCGTGGGCGCGCGTCTCGATCGGTGCGGTGGCTCCGATTCCGCTGCTGGTCGCCGATGCCGCGGCGGCGCTGGTTGGGCAGCCGCTCAGCGATGAGACGATTGCGGCGGCGGCGGCGGCTTCGCGCGCCGCGGCCAGCCCGATTGACGACATGCGCGGCTCGATTCGCCAGCGCCGGCATCTGGCCGGCGTGCTGACCGAGCGCACCATCCGCCAGGCCGCCGAACGCGCGGCCGCCTAAACCCATAGACCGCAGACCCAGATCGGAAGGGGAGCCATCGTGACGACCCAGACCTCGCACATCGTCGTGAACACGACCATCAACGGCGAGCCCACCGTCTTTCTCGCCAACGAGCGCGACAGCCTGCTGGAAGCGCTGCGCGACCGGATTGGCCTGACGGGCGCGAAAGAGGGCTGCAACAACGGCAACTGCGGCGCGTGCTGCGTGAACCTCGACGGGCGGATTGTCAACTCCTGCCTGGTGATGGCCGCCGAGGTGGAGGGTTCGGAGGTGCGCACCGTCGAGGGGCTGGCGGACGGCGACCAGCTGTCGCCGCTGCAGAACGCCTTCCTGGAGGAGGCCGCGCTGCAGTGCGGCATCTGCACGCCGGGCTTCCTGGTCGCGGCGGAGGCGCTGCTGGAGCAGAATCCGGATCCCAGCGAGCACGAAATCCGCTACTGGCTGGCCGGCAATCTCTGCCGCTGCACGGGCTACGACAAGATCATCCGCGCCGTGCAGCTGGCCGCCGGGCAGGGCCAGGACTAACCGCGCAAGACACGGCAACAAGACACGGCAACAAGCCGCGCAATCGAGCCGATCAGCGAAGGGACGCACCGCAATGGTCACCGCACAGAGTGAAGTCGCCAGCCAGTACAACGTGATCGGCACCCGCCCGATCCGCCACGACGGAGTGGACAAGGTCACGGGCGCCGCGCAGTACGGCGCGGATTTGCAGTTGCCGGGCATGCTCTACGGGCGGGTGCTGCGCAGCCCGCACGCGCACGCGCGGATCGTGAGCATCGACACCAGCAAGGCGGCGGCGCTGGAGGGTGTCAAGTCGGTGATCACGAACGCGGACTTCCCCCGCGCGAGCGATGACGTGATCGACACCGGCGAGGGCTCGGCGCAGCTGAACTGGCTGCTGGACAACGTGATCGCTTCGGACAAGGCGCTCTACAAGGGCCACGCGATCGCCGCGGTCGCGGCGGTGGACCACCACATCGCCGAGGACGCGATTGAGCTGATCGAGGTGGAGTACGAGCTGCTGCCGCCGGTGCTCGACGTGCGCGACGCGATGCTGGACACCGCGCCGAAGCTGCACGACGGGCTGAAGACGGGCGAGATGGACGGCTCGAAGAGCGACGGCGACAGCAACACCGCGTCGCACCTGCGTTTCGCCAAGGGCGACATGGAGGCGGGCTTCGCGGACGCGGATGTGGTGATTGAGCGCGAGTTCGTGACCTCGATGGCGCACCAGGGCTACATCGAGCCGCACAACGGGACGGCCTACTGGCGCGCCGACGGCACGCTTGATGTCTGGACCAGCACGCAGGGCTCGTTCGTGGTGCGCGACTCGGTCGCGCCGCTGGTGCAGCTCTCGCCCTCGCAGGTGAAGGTCACGCCGATGGAGATCGGCGGCGGCTTCGGGGGCAAGATTCCGGTCTACCTCGAGCCGCTGGCGGCGATCCTCTCGCGCAACACGGGGCGGCCGGTGCAGCTGACGATGAACCGCGAGGAAGTGCTGCTGGCGACCGGGCCCACCTCGGGCACGTACATGCGGGTGAAGATGGGCGCGAAGCGGGATGGGACGCTGACCGCGGGCGAGGTGTACCTCGCCTTCGAAGCGGGCGCATACCCCGGCTCCCCCGTCGGCGCGGGCGCGATGTGCGCGCTGGCGCCCTACGACATCCCCAACCAGGTGATCGACGGCTACGACGTGGTGGTGAACAAGCCGAAGACGGCGGCCTACCGCGCGCCGGGCGCGCCGCAGGCGGAGTTCGCGACCGAAGCGGTGATCAACGAGCTCGCCGAGCAGCTGCAGATCGACCCGCTCGAGCTGCGGCTCCAAAACGCCGCCGTGGAGGGCGCGTCGCGCGCCGACGGCTTCACCTACGGGGTGATCGGCAACGTGGAGTGCATGCAGGCGGCGCAGGACAGCTCGCACTGGAATTCCGAGCTGGCGGGCCCGAATCAGGGCCGCGGGGTCGCGCAGGGCTTCTGGTTCAACATCGGCTTCGAGTCGAGCGCCTACGCGCAGGTCAACGGCGACGGGACCGTGCCGCTGGTGCTGGGCTCGACGGATATCGGCGGCACCCGCGCGTCGATCGCGATGCAGCTGGCGGAGACGCTGGGGATCAGCGCCGAGGAGGTCCGCCCGCACGTGGTGGACACGAACAGCGTGGGCTACACGCAGGTGACCGGCGGCAGCCGCACGACCTTCGCCGGCGGCTGGGCGGCCTACGAGTGCGCGATGGACATTCGGCGTCAGATGGCGGAGCGCGCCGCGCAAATCTGGGAGGTCGACGCGGCCGAGGTGGAGTACGGCGACGACGCGGTGATCCGCGGCCCGGCGGACGATGAGGGCAACGAGCGATCGTTCGGCTTCAAGGAGCTGGCCGGCCAGCTCGCCGCCAGCGGCGGGCACATTGTGGGCCGCGCCGACGTCAACAAGACCTCCTCCGGCCCCGCCTTCGCTACCCATATCGTCGATGTGGAGGTCGATCCCGACACCGGCAAGGTTGATGTGCTGCGCTACACGGCGGTGCAGGATGCGGGCACGGCGATTCACCCGGCCTACGTCGAGGGGCAGATGCAGGGCGGCGCGGCGCAGGGCATCGGGATGGCGCTCAACGAGGAGTACTACTACGACGAGAGCGGCGACCTGAAGAACGCGAGTCTGCTGGACTACCGGATGCCGACCGCGCTGGACTTGCCGATGATCGAGCCGATCATCGTGGAGGTGCCCAATCCGGGCCACCCGTACGGGGTGCGGGGCGTCGGCGAGGTGCCGATCATCCCGCCCGCGCCGGCGATCCAGGCGGCGATTGCGGATGCGGTGGGTCTGCGCATGAACGAGCTGCCGATCTCGCCGCGTGCGATCCTCGAGGCGACGCTGCCCGAGGAGGGCTAGGCGTCGGAGCGTCGCTGTGGTCCGAGTGTTGATCCCGGTCACGCTCCGCACGCTCAGCGGCGGCGAGGCCGAGATTGAGGCTGTCGGACATAATCTGCGCAGTGTGATCGCGGATCTGGGCGAGCGTTACCCGGAGCTTGCCGGGCGTTTGGTGCAGGATGGCCGTATCGGCCGCGGCCTGACGCTCGCGATCAACGGGGATGTGGTGAGTACGGGCCTGATCACCAAGGTGCCGGCGGATGCGGAGATTGCGATTGTGCCGCAGATTAGTGGGGGCTAGAGGAGACGAAGATGAAACAGATCGAATCCGAGACGCCATCGGTCAGCAAGCTGCTCGGCGATACGCGCTACAACATTGACTACTACCAGCGCGAGTACCGCTGGGAGCGGCGACAGGTAGCACAGCTGCTAGACGACCTCTTCAGCGCTTTTCGCGAGTCGCATGATGGGGAGCATGCTCGGGACAAGGTCGCCACGTACGGACAGTACTTCTTGGGCCCAATCATCGTAAATTGCAGAGAGGCTGTGACTGACATCGTCGATGGCCAGCAGCGTGTCACAACTCTGACGCTCTTGCTCATTGCGCTCCGGCGTCGCATTCAAGACGAGAATCAGCGAGGCAGTCTCGCGAACTTGGTCGTGACCCACCAGTTCGGGCAACCAACCTTCACGTTGGACGTGCCCGAGCGCGCGCCTTGCATGGATGCGCTGTACACCGAGCAGGTCCTCGATCCTGCTTCGGCGGACCCGGCTGTTCGCAAGATCCTCGATTCGCGGGACCCGTCAGTTCGCAACATTCTGGATCGTTTCGCAGACGTTGAGGAACTGCTGGACGGCGGCCTGGATATGGACGCGTTGCCTTACTTCGCCGACTGGCTTATGTATCGAGTCAAGATGGTCAGCGTGATCGCAACATCGGAAGCTGACGCCTACACGATTTTCGAGACGATGAATGACCGTGGTCTTCGGCTGACGGCGCCAGAGATGCTTCGTGGCTACCTGCTCTCGCGAATCGAGGACGAGACCGAGCGCTCCGAATCGAGCCAGGTGTGGAAGGAGCGAGTCAGCGAGCTGGCCGAAATTGGCAAAGAGGAGGATGTTGACGCGATTCAGGCTTGGCTTCGCGGTAGGCGCGCAGAAACCGCAAGTCGCTACGTAGCTGGTGTGGAACCGGGCGACTACGAGCGCATCGGCAACGAGTTCCACCGCTGGGTGCGGGATGTCGAAGAGGATCGATTGGCCCTTCGCTCGCCCTCGAACTTCGCGGACTTCATCCGGACAGACTTCGACTTTTACGTTGGCTGGTACGCGCGTCTGAGGCGGGCGGCGGAAACGACCACCAACGGCCTGGAGACGATCCAGTACATCGCAAGCCAGGGGTTCACCCTTCAGTACTCCCTCTTGCTGGCTGCCCTGGATGTCGGCGACAGCGAGGACCTCGCCCTGCGGAAGATTGGCGCGACCGCCGCATACATTGACATCCTGATCCATCGTCGGTTGTGGAACAGCATGCGGATCGGGCAAACCTACCTACGATTCCCGCTCTTCGATCTGGCGAAGAAAGTCCGGGCGGCGGAATCGATCGAGCAGTTGGTCAAGCTCCTCACCACTGAGATCGAGGGCAACGAGCTTGGCTTCTCACCGGACTGGCCATTTGCGCGCAATCGACGCAACGGAAACATTGTGCGTCGCATGCTCGCTCGGCTGACATCCTTCGTCGAGCGCGATCGTCCGGGCAGTGCTGGTTACGCTGAATTGCTCACCACTGGCCGCGATGGCTACGACATTGAGCACGTCATCGCGGACAAGCCGGAGCGCTACGCCGACGAGTTCGCGAATGAGGCCGAGTTCGACGCAGAGCGCAACTGGATCGGTGGGCTTTTGCTCATTCCGAGCAGCGTCAATCGCAGCTTCGGCGACCTCGCCTACGAGCCCAAGCGCGAGCACTATCTCAAAGAGAACTGGCTTGCAGCGAGCCTTCATGAGGCGGCCTATAAGCACAATCCGAAGCTCAAGCGGTTTGCGCAGGCGCGTGGCCTTGAGCTACAGGCGTATCCGCACTTCGGGCGGGCGGAGCTTGATGCTCGACAAGAGCTTTATGAGCAGATCGCTGCGGAAGTCTGGCGAGTTGACCGCATCAAGGAGGCAGCTGGTCTCCAGTTGGCGTAACCGGCAGCCGAGAAGACTCGTCGCGTGGGCACCTGATCGTGACGATTGCGATTGTGCCGCAGATTAGCGGGGGCTAGAGGAGGCGGCGGTGCTCGCGGCCTGATTCGTCTTCGAAGAGCACGTTGTAATCGGCGTTCGAATTGAACGGCGGGTCGAGGTAGATCAGGTCGATCGACTGATCGGGAATATGCTCCCGCATCACGCTCAGATTGTCGCCGAAGAACAGCGTGCCGCTCAGCTCGTCCGCCGTGGTCATTCGCTATCGCCTCCGGTGGTGAGTAGGGCGATGGAGGCGGTGAAGCCGTGGAGGTAGTTGGAACCGCCTACGGGGCCGATTTCGCCGTTGCAGAAGAAGCCGGCGGTGGGGAGCGGGCCGAATGCCTCCTCCAGGGCTGCGGCGTCGTGGTCGGGCTGGCCGAAGAGGCCGCGTCCGCGTCCGTTGCAGGAGCAGAGCAGCGCGCCGAGCACTTCTTCGCCTTCGCCGAGCGACTCGCGTTCGGCGGTGAGGCGGGCGCGCAGGTCGTCGTCGGCTGCGCCGGCGTCGCGGAACTGGAATTGGAAGGTCTGGCCGACGCGCGGCACTTCATTGATGGCCAGCGCGCCCGACTCGCGGTCCGCGCCCATCACGTTGCGGATCAGGAAATCGCCGCGTTCGTGGGAGGCCTTGTACTCGTCCATCGCCAGACCGATGAGCAGGTTCTGCGCGGCGCGCTCGCGGGTCGCTTCGTCGAGCTCGGAGAGCGTCTCGGTCAGCACTTCGAGGGCGGGGCGGGAGCCGAGCGTCTGCACCATGTTGGCGGTGCATTCGGTGACGATCCACGGCTGTCCGAGCGGCTCTGCGCCCTGGGCGACGACGGGGCGGACGCGCACGCCGGAGAGGCCGAGCATCGCCGCGCCGCTGCGCAGCACCTGGTCGTCGATGAACACGGCCGCGCCCTCCGCCTGCCGCGCGGATGAGGCCATGCCGCCGAGCAGCACCAGGCCCGGCCTGGTTTGCTGTAGGTGCTCAACCAGGCGGTCGGTCACGATTGTGAACGGATTGGTGAACATCAGCCAGACCTGCGGGCCGTCCTGCAGCGGCGTGAATGTGTCGTCGTCGAGCCGCTGGGGATCAATCGGCAGCGGCGTGAATTCCGCTTCGGGAATGCGCATCGCCAGCGCGGCGATCGCGTGCCCGTCCTCGGCCTCGAGCGAGGAACCGATCACGCTCTGCCCGCTGGCGCCGATCAGATGCTTCGCGCCGCTCGCCTCGCGCAGCTGGTCGATGATTTCTTGGTAGTTGTCGGCGAACGCGGAATCGATGAAGACGAGCAGTAGATCGGGGGATTGGACCTCGGCCAGCTCGGGCAGGATGCGCTGCACCGCGCCCTCCCAGCTGACATCGGTGGCGATGCTGGCGGCGGCGGCGGCGTCGCCCGCCCGCACTCGCGCGACGCCGGGACCGCCCATCTCCCGCGTGGTCTGGTGTTGACTGGTCATCGCCCGCTCCTCCCCCGTGTGTCGAGTGTAGGCGGCTGGGCGGGCTGCGTTTGGCGGCGGGCGGGTACCATCGTCATATGTCTGCTCTGACCACCGCCCAACTCGGCGAGCTCGACCGCACGGCCTATGAGCTGGCCGCGCGCGGCGGCGAGATCCTGCTGGACCGCTTTCAGTCGGCGCTGAACGTGCAATACAAGGACGAGAACGCGCACGACCCGGTCACGGAGGTGGACCGGGCGATCGAGGACATGGTGCGCGAGGAGGTGGGGCGGCGCTTCCCGGAGCACGGGGTGGTCGGGGAGGAGCGCGCCGACGCGGGTCCGGAGCAGGCCGATGTGGTGTGGGTGATTGATCCGCTCGACGGCACCTCGAACTTCATCAACGGGCTGGGGATGTTCGCGTGCTCGATTGGGATTTTGGAGCGGGGCGCGCCGGTCGCGGGGGCGATTTTCCTGCCGGTCAACCGCTACATGCGGCCGGGCGTTTACCACGCGCACCGCGGTTCGGGGCTGCGTTTCGACGGGGCGCGGGTGGAGCCGGCAGCGCCGGCGATTCCCCACTCGAGCCGTCTGAGCACGGTGCCCAGCGGGACGGGCGGCGTGACCGGCCCGGCGGGGCGTCGCTTCGGCGTAGTGCGCACGCTCGGCAGCATCGCCGTGGAGCTCGCGCTGGCCGCGGAAGGCAGCGTGCAGATGGCGGTCTTCGAGGGGTCCAAGGTGTGGGATGTCGCGGGCGGTGTGGCGCTCTGCCTGGAGGCGGAGCGGGCGGTCTTCACGCGGGCGGCGCGGGGCCCCGACTGGCGTCGCTTCACGCGCTTCGGGCAGGATCTGCGGGGACCGGTGACGAATCACACGCTGCGGGGTTGGTCGGACGCGATTGTGGTGGGGGATCCGGCGCTGCTGCCGGAGGCGGCGGCAGATCTGCGTCGTGCGCAGGGGATGCGGGCGACGGTGCGGCGCGCTGCGGCGCGTCGGGTGCGGCGCACGCTGCGGCGCTGAGGGCGGGTTGTGGGTACCCCCGTGATTCCCGCTCGGGGGCGGGAATGACGGAAAAGAGGAGTCGGAGGTTGAACGGCGAGATACCCGCGCTCCTCCGCCGTCATTGCCGCGCCCCGCCGCGGCAATCTCGCCGAGTTCAACACGGATGTTGGTGCAGGTCACGGCGAGATACCCGCGGCAAGCGCGGGTATGACGGAGTGTGTGTGGCGGGTGTGTGACGGAGCGGGCGGGTGTGTGACGGAATTGGTGGGCGGGAATGACGGAAAAGGGGAGTGGGAGGTTGAACGGGGAGATACCCGCGCTCCTCCTCCGTCATTGCCGCGTTCCGCCGCGGCAATCTCGCTGCGTTCAACACGGATGTTGGTGCAGGTCGCGGCGAGATACCCGCGGCAAGCGCGGGTATGACGGAGTGTGTGGCGGGTGTGTGACGGAGCGGGCGGGTGTGTGACGGAATTGGTGGGCGGGAATGACGGGAAGGGGGGGTCGGAGGTTGAACGGCGAGATACCCGCGCTCCTCCTCCGTCATTGCCGCGCCCCGCCGCGGCAATCTCGCTGCGTTCAACACGGATGTTGGTGCAGGTCACGGCGAGATACCCGCGGCAAGCGCGGGTATGACGGAGTGTGTGGCGGGTGTGTGACGGAGCGGGCGAGTGTGTGACGGAATTGGCGGGCGGGAATGACGGAAAAGGGGGGTCGGAGGTTGAACGGCGAGATACCCGCGCTCCTCCTCCGTCATTGCCGCGTTCCGCCACGGCAATCTCGCTGCGTTCAACACGGATGTTGGTGCAGGTCACGGCGAGATACCCGCGGCAAGCGCGGGTATGACGGAGTGTGTGGCGGGTGTGTGACGGAGCGGTCGGGTGTGTGACGGAATTGGTGGGCGGGAATGACGGAACTTGAGGTGGGCGGGGATGACGGAGGTGGCGAGCCGTGGGCTAGGCGGCGTCGGCGTGGACTACTGGTAGGACCTCTTCGAGGAGTTGCTGGGTTTGGCGCATGATGGCTTCGTCGCCCTGGACGGCGGGGCGCATGATGAATTTGCTGACGCCTACGGCGCGGTATTCGTCGATGCGCGCCTGGATTTCCTTTGCGCCGCCGACGACGAGGAACTGCTCGGGGCGCAGTTCGGGGAAGCGGCGGCGCAGGCCGTTCACCTGGGCCTGCACGTCGGGGTCGTCCCAGCTGCCGAAGTGGTAGCCCAGGCCGGCGCCGAAGTGGTCGGGCTCGTAGTCGGTGCGGCCGGCCTCGGCGAGGGCGGCGCGGATTTGCTGGATGACGGGGCCGACCTCGTCGGCGCCTTGCACGCCGGCGACCCAGCCGGTGCCGATTTGGGCGGTGCGGCGGATCGCGGCCTTGCTCGCGCCGCCGATCCAGAGCGGCAGCGGCCGCTGCACGGGCTTGGGCTCCATTACGGCGTTGGTGTAGTGGAAGTGCTCGCCGTGGAAGGTGACCGACTCTTCGTTCCAGAGCCGCGACATGAGCGTGAGCGCTTCATCGGCGATTGGCCCGCGGCCTTTGAGGGGGCGGTCGGTGACGCGCCATTCGGGGGCGATGGGTCCGCCGACGCCGAAGGCGGGGAGCAGGCGGCCGTTGCTGAGGAAGTCGATCGTCGCGCACTGCTTGGCGAGCACGAGCGGGTCGCGGAAGCCGACGACGACGACGTTCATGCCGAACTTGAGCTTCTCGGTGCCGGCGGCGAGGGCGGCCATGAAGGTCATCGATTCGAGCATCGGCTGCTCGGAGATCAGACGGTCGGTCTGCCAGATCGAGTCGACGCCGGCCTCCTCGCAGAGGTCGATCCAGCGCCAGAGCGTCTTGACGTCGGAAAACGGGAAGTTCGCAATGCCCATGCCGATGCGGTCGCTCATGCCCGATCCTCCTCCGTGCTCCGCGCGTTGCCCTGAGGCTAACAAACGTGCTCGAATTGTCGAAGCGGGGCGCGAATTGGGGGGGGGGGGGGGGGTAAAAGTTGGATTGACGGTTTGCCACAGGTCGCTATCGTGGGCGCCGTAGGTGGGGACGGAAGCGGAACTCGCGCGCTGGGGAGTGGGAGCGAGACGATGCGATTTTCGGGCAAGCTGGTGATCATCGTCGCGCTGGCGGTGTCGGTGCTGCTGGTGTCCAACACGATTGCCGGCAAGCCGCTCTATCTGTTCGACCTGGGCTTCGATTTCCTCGGCGACAGCGCGGTGATCGTCTCGGTCTCGGTGATTTGCTTCCCGCTCGGCTACATCATCAGCGACGTGCTGACGGAGGTCTACGGCTTCCGAGTGGCTCGCGGGGTGATCTGGCTGGGCTTCGCCTGCAACCTGCTGATGGTCTTCCTCTACTGGGGCGCGCGGGCCATCCCCGGGCTTGAAGGCTGGGGTTTCGGGTCGTTCAACGAGGAGTCCTTCGACGCGATTCTGGGCACGACCGGCTGGCTGCTGCTGGGCAGCTTCGGGGCGTACGTGATCGGCGAGTTCGCCAACGCCTCAATGATGTCTCTGCTCAAGAGCCGGATGGCGGGGCGGCACCTGTGGCTGCGCGCGATCGCCTCGACGATAGTCGGGCAGGGCATCGACTCCTGGATTTTCTACCTGATCGCGTTCGGTCTCTCGGGGCTGTGGGGCTGGCAAGCGGCGGCGCAGGGCGCGGTCTTCGGCTGGATCGTGAAGACGCTCTTCGAGGTGGTGGCGCTGCCGGTCACCTACTGGGTGGTGGACTGGCTGAAGCGCACCGAGCACATGGACATCTACGACGCGCCGGCCTCGCTGAACCCGTTCGGGATTTTCGGCGACGAGGACAGCGAGAGCCGCAACGCCGCGGCGACCTCCGACTGAACGGCCTATCCTGCTGCTGGTCCACTGAGCCGAAGAGCAGGAGCGCCCGACTATGACCAGCGAAGCCGTCGCCGCCGAATCCACCGCGTTCACCCTCGCGCGCGAGCGCTACGGGGGCGAGCTGGAAGAGGCGCTCGCGCCCGCGCAGGCGGTGATCTCGGCCGACTCGCACATCATCGAACCGGCCGATCTCTGGACCAGCCGGATTGACCCGGCCTACCGCGAGCGCGGCCCGCACATCGAGATGCAGGCGGAGATGCCGAGCGGGGAGGTGGAAGAGGGGCAGTTCATGGTCGTTGAGGGCGGCGCGCCGCAGCGCGTGGCGGGCTTCGCCGTGGCCAACGTCGATCCCAAAGACCGCGCCGAAGCGAACAAGCGCGGCTACGACCAAATCCGCCCGGGCGCCTGGGATCCGGTGGAGCGGCTGAAGGATCAGGACATCGACGGGATCGTCTGCGAGGTGATCTACCCGTCGATGGCGATGCCCTACTTTTCGCTGCCGGACAGCGGCCTGCAGCAGGCGGTGTTCCGCGCCTACAACGACTGGATGGCGGAGTTCTGCTCGCACGATCCGAAGCGGCTGGTGGGGCTGGCGATGCTTTCGCTGGACGATGTGGAGCAGGCGGTGGCGGAGCTGCGGCGGGCGCGCGAGTTGGGCTTGCGCGGCGCGCTGATCCCGAACTCGCTCGCGCCGGAAGCGTCCTACGGGGACCCCGGGTTCGACCCGCTCTGGGCGGCGGCGGCGGAGCTGCAGATGCCGCTCAGCATGCACATTCTGACAGGCCGCTACCGCCCGGCCGGGAGCGCCGCGGATCCGTGGCTGGTCTGGTACATGGATCTGCCCGCGCCGGCAATGAAGTCGATCACCGCGATGCTGTGCAGCGGGGTGTTCACCCGCCACCCGGAGCTGAAGGTGATCTCGGTGGAGAACGACATCGGCTGGCTGGGGCACTACCTCTATCGGCTCCAGCACGGCTGGGACGAGTTCCGGTTCATGCTCAATCTCGAGCAGGAGCTTTCGCCCAACGAGTACTTCAGCCGCAATATCTGGGCGACGTTCCAGAGCGATCCGGTGGGCGTGCAAACGCGCGAGCGGATCGGCGTCGATCGGCTGATGTGGGGCTCGGACTACCCGCACGGGGACTCGACCTGGCCGGAGTCGCGCCCGACGATCAACTTCAACTTTCAGAATGTCGAGAGCAGCGATATCGCGGCGATCTGCTACGACACGGTGCGGGAGCTGTACAGCATCGATCGTTAGTGGGGCTCGGCTTTGGCGTGTAATCATCGCCGCCCGCCAAAGCTCACCGCGCGTCACTCTTCGAGCAAGATCGAGACGGACTCGATGAAGTCCATGTCGTCGTCGGCATGCGGACTTTCGTTGATTGCCTTCGCCTGCCGCCGCATTTCCTCGGCGAAATGCGGCGAGCTCGGGTCCGGCGTCCGGACCAGCTCGGGATGCATCGCGCGCTCGCGCGTCTGACCGCAGTCAGGGCAGTCCGCGATTTCTTGCGCCCGGCGGCGCGCCTCGGCAATGAATTCAGGGTCACTCGTGTCCGGCAGCCAGAGCACGACAGGCACCAGCCCCTGCGCGCGCATCTCCTTGTGCTCTTCGCTCTCCGGGTCAAGCGCTGTGTAGGGATCGCGTGCTGCCGGCATTTGGGCTCCTCGCTTCCTCCACGATAGCGCGCCGAGTCTCGCTTAGCGCGCCTGGCCAATCGGGCGCTGCCCAATCAAGTCACATTGGGCGAAACGCCTCCGGAGGTCATGAATTCGATCAGGCGCAAGTAGAATTCATCCATGATTGTTTGGTCAAGCGTACCTATCCGTGTTCTGAGACTTTCTTTTTGTACTGTGGTGACTTTGTCGACCATCAGCCGAGATGGTTTGTCCAGTCCGTTGACTTCATCGGGTTCCACCAAAATGCGGTAAAATGCCTGTTCTTCGTTCGTTGTGAATATGCAAACGGTGACTGAATCCAAACCGCCGGCTTTCACCATGTCCTGCACGACAACGGCGGGGCGTGGCTTGCTTCTCACATAGGCTTGTTCGTCGTCTTGGACGATCCAGATCGTCCCAAGCTCCAGCTTCGGCTCGCTTGTGGTGCGGGTCCGCTCAATATTCTGGTCGTGCTCGCGTCCGGGCATCGCTGTTCGTCACGAGTCGCGACGAAGCACTGAGACAGCTTTGATGAAGGCCAAGTCCTCGCGCTCCTGAGGGCTTTGCGCGATCGCCAGTGTCTGACGTTGCGCTTCGGCGATGGATTCCGCAGAGCACTTGTCCGATAGCCGGAGCCTCCTTCTGAGCGCCAGCCTCGGATCCGGTCGCTCAATGACGCTGTCCTCGCTTTGCGAGGACGGGAACTGAGTTCTGTCCGACATCAGACCTGCCTCCTCCTGAGGCGCGTTGGCTCAGCTGTGCGGCCAGCGTAGCGAAGCGTTGTCGTTGTTCGCAAACCTGTCAGCGCCCGCGGCCGATCGGGCGCTGCCAGAGCGCGACATCCCAGTAGCGGCCGAACTTCCAGCCGGCCTCGCTGAGCACGCCGACGCGCTCGTAGCCGGCGCGCTCGGTCAGCTTCTCCGACGGATCGTTGGGCAGCGTGATTTGGGCGAACGCGCGGTGCAGCGGCTCTGTTGCGAGCGCCTCCAGAAGCGCTGAGATCAGCTGCGGTCCGATGCCTTGCCCGGTTGCGCCGTCCAGGCAGTACACGCTGGTCTCCACGCTCGTCGCGTAGGCCGCCTTCTCGCGCCACGGACTGCTGTAGGCCATGCCGACGATTTGGCCTGCGTCCTCGGCGACGAGGATGCGATAGGGGCCGGTGGGGGCGTACTTGGCGAACCACACTGCGCGGCGGCGCTCGACCGTCCACGGCTCGAGGTCGAACGTCGCGGACGACGTTTCGATGTAGTGGTTGTAGAGCGCCGTCAGCGCCGGCAGGTCGTCGTCGACGGCTGCCCGAATTTCGAGGCCGCCGCGCTCGGCCAAGCGCTTAGCCAACCCGGCGCTCGCCCAGGACGGCGGGCTTGAAGACGCGCTCGATCTCCTCGGCGGCGCGCTCGACATCCCAGCGCTCGGTGCCGGCGAGCTGGCGCTGCACCTCGTACTGCGTGTAGAGCGAGATGTCGTAGCCCATCGCGCCGATCACCTGGCCGTTGAGCCAGTCGGAGGCTTCGGAGGCGATGTAGGCGATCGGCACGGCGACGTTGGCCGGCGACATGCGGGGGTCGGCTTCGGCGCTGTCGGTGATCGCGCTGCCGCGCCGCTCGTCGGGCACGGTGTCGGTCATCCGCGTCGCCGCGCCCGGCCCGATGGCGTTGGAGGTCACGCCGTAGCGCCCGAGCGCGTTGGCGCAGGAGTAGGTGAAGCCCACGATGCCCAGCTTGGCGGCGGCGTAGTTGGGCTGGCCGGGCGCACCGAACAGGCCGGAGCCGGAGGTGAAGTTGATCAGCCGGTAGTGCCCCTCGCGCTGCTGCCGCCAGTAGATCGAGGCGTACTTGGTCGTGTTGAAGGTGCCCTTCATGTGGACATCAACCACCGCGTCCCACTCGTCCTCGGTCATGTTGAAGACCATGCGGTCGCGCAGGATGCCGGCGACGTTGACGAGGATGTCGAGGCGTCCGTAGGCGTCGAGCGCCTGCTGGATGATGCCTTCGGCGGCGTTGTAGTCGGAGACGGAGGCGTAGTTGGCCTGCGCGTCCCCGCCGGTGTCGTTGATCAGCGCGACGACCTCGTCGGCGGGTCCCGCGGCGGCGCCGGTGCCGTCGACCGAGCCGCCCAGGTCGTTGACCACGACTTTGGCGCCCTGCGCGGCGAACAGCTTGGAGATTTCCGCGCCGATCCCGCGGCCCGCGCCGGTCACGATCGCCACTCGGTTGTCAAGCATTCCCATGAGGTTCGTCCTTCCTGTCTGCTGCGCTGCTCTGTCTGCTGCGCGGCTAGCCGAAGAAGCCGCCGTCGCCGCCGACGGCCGGCTTGAAGATCTGCTCGAACTGCTCGGCTGCGCCCTCGACGCTCCAGCGTTCGGTGCCGCGCATCTGGCGAATCACGGCCGGCTTGTTGAACAGCTGCAAGTCGTAGCCCGACGCGCCGATGATCTGGCCGTTCAGCCAGTCGGACTGTTCGGAGGCCATGTAGACCAGCGGGACGGCGACATTGGCGGGCGAACGCTGCGGGTCCTGCTCGGTGGACTCGATCGAGCCTTCGCGCCGTCGGTCTTCCGGCACGGTGTCGGTCATTCGGGTGGACGCGCCCGGCGAGATCGCGTTGGCGGTCGCGCCGTAGCGCCCCAGCGCGTTGGCGCAGGAGTAGGTGAAGCCGACCACGCCCATCTTGGCCGCGGCGTAGTTCGGCTGGCCGGGCGCGCCGAAGATGCCGGAGACGGAGGAGAAGTTGATCAGGCGGTAGTGCCCCTTGCGCTCGGTGCGCCAGTGGATCGAGGCGTACTTGGTGGTGTTGAAGGCGCCCTTCAGATGCACGTCGAGGACGGCGTCCCATTCGGCTTCGGTCATGTTGAAGACCATGCGGTCGCGCAGGATACCGGCGGTGTTGACGAGGATGTCGAGGTCGCCGAAGGTGTCGATCGCCTGGCGGATGATGCTCTCGGAGGCGTCGTAGTCGGAGACCGAGGAGTAGTTGGCGACGGCCTGTCCACCGGTGTCGTTGATGAAGGCCACGACCTCGTCGGCGGGCGCGTTGGCCGCGCCGCTGCCGTCGACCGAGCCGCCCAAGTCGTTGACGACGACCTTCGCGCCTTCGGCGGCGAACAGCTTGGAGATTTCCGCGCCGATTCCGCGTCCTGCGCCGGTGACGACTGCGACGCGATTGTCAAGCATGCCCATGGGTTGGTTCGTCCTTCCTGCGGCTCGTTCGCCGCGTACGGCCAATTGGCCGAAACAAGTGCTGATGTGCGGCCGCGAGTCCTCAGGCCTGCGGCGTCGTTGCAGGCTATCACCGCTGATCCGTAGCGTCCGCCTGTTTGCCGCTCTCTTTTCGCCCCTGCCTGCCCTCCCCGTCATTCCCGCGAACGCGGGAATCTCGTGGCGGTACCTGGGAGGTAGCGCGAGGGAGATTCCCGCTCGGGGGCGGGAATGACGGGAAAGAGCGCGGGCATGACGGAAGAGGGGTGGGAATGACGGAAAAGGGGATGGCGGCGGGTGGCTGTAGGCGGCTGGGGTTCTGGGGGGTTGGCTGGCTTAGTGGCGGGGTCCCTGGCGGCCTGGCTGTGGCTGTGTTTGGGCGAACTCTCGGCTTGTGGGGGTCTCGGTGATCACGGGCTCGTAGAGGCCCAGCACGGGGGGACCGTCCAGCACCTCGCCGATTGCGCCTTGCGCGTGGGCGAGGCGGAAGGATTCGCTGCGCGTCCAGGCGTGGAACGCTTCGGGGCTCTCCCACTGTGAGAACGAGATGTAGTCGCCCGCGTCTGCGCCGCGCAGCAGCATGAACTGCACGAAGCCGGGCACCTCCGCCAGGTAGGACTCGCGCTGCTTCCAGATCTGCTCCCACTGCTCCTCGCGGTCCGGCTTGACGCGGAAGCGATTCATGGCGAGATACATCGGCGGCTCCATCCCTGCTCGGTTGCTCAGGCTGCGTCAGTTTACGCTTTGGGCTATGCGCGGCAAGATACGGACTGTGATGTTGCTGATTGGGGGCTGCGCAGTCGCGCTGTTGGCCGCTGCGTGTTCGGGCGGCGTTTCGCAGGATGACTACGACGCGCTTGCCCGTGATGCGGCGGTCGCCGCCGCCGACGCGCAGCGCGCGCAGGTCTTCGCCGCGCTCGAACCGCTCGATCCGCTGCGCTATCACCTGCTCGACGCGGAGATCCGCAACGAGGGGCGGGCGCCGAGCGCGGCGATCGTCTGGGCCGAGCGCGCCCGCCAGACGCTCGGCTGGGTTGGTTGGCCGCCTGAGCTGCGGGAGCATGTCGAGCAGTACGCCGAATGGCTGGACTCGCTGCTGCCGGCGCTGCTCGGCAATGACGCGGAGGCCGCTGCGGAGCCGTCGCGCATCGTCCACGCGCTGGCGCATACCTTTGAGGCGGCCGTTGAGGCCTGGCTGAACGGCGAGTCGGTGCCGGCCGCGCCGGCGCTGGCCGGGCTCGAACCGCCCTCTCATGTCCACCCCTCCGAGGGCGACGACGGGATGAGCATGGATGATGAAGCGGAGCACGGTTCGCACGACGCGCAAGACGAGCAGTAGCGCGGCGGTTCTGTTGGCGGCGTTGGGCGGCCTCTGCGCAGCGTTGGCCGCGCTCGGCACGGCGGACGCGCACGCCGCCTATGCCGCCTCGACGCCCGCTTTCGCGGCGGTGCTGGATGCTGCACCTGAGCGGATTGAACTGCGCTTCACCCAGCAGCTGTTCCGCCGCGAGGATGCGAACCGGATCACGCTTGAGCGATCCGATGACGACGCCTCAATCGCCTTGGGGGAAATTGAGATCGACAACGCGGACCGCGCATCAATGCGCGCAGAGCTGCTGGCTCCGCTGCGGCCGGGGCGCTATCTGGTCGGCTGGCAGAACCTCTCGGCCGACGATGGAGACAGTGATCGGGGCAGCTATCCCTTCTATGTGGGACGCTCGCCCAGCGCCGCGGAGCAGGCCGCCGATCGCACGCTGGCGGCTGAACTGCTGATCCCCTATCCCGGCGACGAGCCTGCCGAACCAGCGACGGAAACCGAGCTGGAGCAGCGCGCTCCGACCGTGGTCCGCCGCGAGGCGGAGCCGACGGGCGGGGTTGCGGCGTCGGCGATTGTCTGGCTGGCGCTGGGCGGCGGGGCGCTGTTGACGGTTGGCGCGAGTTGGCTGCGCCGCGGTCGAGCGACATAATGCGCCGCGCATTTTGGGCTCTGCCGCTGGTCTTGCTGATTGCCGCTGCCTGCGGCGGTGAGCCTGCGCGTCCCGCCGTGCTGCCGGTGCCCGGGCTCGCCGCGTTCACCATTGGCGTTGACCTGTGGTTGCGCGACGACGGCGAGGAGCGCCGCATTGTGGAGTCCGAAGCGGGACGGCAGGTGCTTTCGCCCGCCATCTCGCCCGATGGCGAGCAGGTTGCCTTTGTGCTCTTCCAGCTGACCAACACCGATGAAATCAGCGTGGGCTCGGACATTGCGATCCACGACGGCTCCGGCGTTCGCATCGTGCTCCAGCATGAACGCCAGGCCGAGTACTTCTGGAGTCCGCGCTGGACGCCCGACGGGCGCTCGCTGGTCTACACGCGGGAAGCGCCGGGGATGGAGATCGCGGTCGAACAGCTGGATTTGAGCAGCGGCGAAACGCGCGTGCTGCGCAGCCGCGCGCGCGACGGCGACCTCTCGCCCGACGGCGGACGCCTGGTCTTCATCGACGACCCTTACGGCGGTTCGCCGCGCCTGATGGTGCGCGAGCTCCGGTCCGGCGTGGAGTACCCGCTCGATCCCGATGGCAGCTGGGAAATCCAGGTGTTTCGGATGCCCAAGTGGACGCCGGACGGCGAGTGGATTCTGTTCGCCGGCGCGGTGCAGGCGGCGACCGTCTCGAGCGTCGCGGCGCTGAGCGCGAACGGTCCTGAGGACATCTGGCGCGTCGCCGCGGGCGGCGGGCGGCCTGAGTTGATTGGGGCGATCACGGAGGATCAACCCGACTTCGCGATCTCCGATGATGGCCGCCATGTGCTGGCGCGCGGCTCGTTCGGCGTCTACATCCTTTCGCTCTCCGCGCCGGCTGCGGCGTTCGCGGTTGCGCCCGGCGAGTTTCACGGCTGGCACGACTGGCGGGGCGTCCTGACCGATGAGCAGTGGGATCAGCTGATCGAGCAGGCCGGCGCGGGCGGGCAATGAGACGGATCGCGCTGCTCGCCATTCTGCTCGCGGCCTGCGCGGCGCTGCTACAGGACGCCCCGCGCGCCTCCGCGCACGCGCTGTTGGCGCGCGCCGATCCGCCGATCAACGCCGCACTGCGCGAGTCGCCCGCCGCCGTCACGCTCTTCATGACCGAGCCATTGCAGCGCGAGTACAGCAGCGTGCAGGTGCTGGACAGCAACGGCCAGCGGCGCGATATCGGCGAAACCGAGTTCGCCGAGGCCGACGCCACACGCATGCGCGTCAATGTCTTGCGCCTCACGCCGGGCGTCTACACCGTCGTCTGGCGCACGCTCTCGCAGGTGGACGGGCATACCTGGAACGGCTCCTACGTCTTCTCGGTGCTCAATCCCGACGGCAGCGCGCCTTCAGGCGCGGGCGTTGTCGTGGACCTCGATCGTCCCGGTCCGCCGCTCGCGGCGGATACGGTCGTCAAGGCCGTGGGGCTGACTGCGCTGGTGCTCTTCGTGGGCGCGTTGGCATTTTGGCTGGCTGCGGGAGGGTTGCCCACGCCGCGCGCGGGGCTGATTGAGTCCACCGTCAAACCGGCGCTGGCGATCGCCATTGCGCTCGGTCTTTTGGCCGGCGGCTATGAGGCGGTCTCCGCGGCGCTCCAGCTCGGCGGCTGGGGGCTGCTCGATGAGGTGCTCTTCGACACACGGATCGGCCTGCGGCTGCACACACGCTGGTTTGCGCTGATCGCCGCCGCGCTGCTGCTCGCCTGGTTCGCGCGCCGCCCGACGCCCGAATGGGCGCGGCGCTCGCTGGCCGTGTTCGCGCTGGTCTGGCTGGCGTCGACCGCCGCCGTTTCGCACGGCGCGGCGCTGGCGGCTGGCGGCGTCTGGGGCGCGCTCTTCGACGCGCTGCATCTGGCCGCTGCCGCCGTCTGGATGGGCATGCTCGCCGCACTGATTTTGGTGCTCTGGCGCGGACGCGCCGCCGCCGATTCACACGATTCACAATGGCGCGCCGCTCTGGTCCAGCGCTTCTCGCTGTTCGCCGCCGCCGCCGTGCCGATTCTGCTCGCCGCCGGCCTGCTCAACGCGCTGATCCAGGTCCCCGACGCGCGCGGTCTGGTCGAGACGGATTGGGGCGCGGCCTTCATCGCCAAGCTGGTCGCGCTGCTGCTGCTCTTCGCCGCGGCCGGTCTCAACGCGGTGGTGCTGCGCCCGCGCGCCGCAGGCGGCGGTCTGCGGGCGGAGCGTTGGTTTGGTCCGATGATGCGGATCGAGTTGGCGCTTGGCGTTGTGGTGTTGATCATCACCGCGGCGCTCACCCAGCTGCCGTCGCCCGCCAGCGCGCTGCCCGATACCGAGCAGCGCGACAACACGATCAGCCGCACCGTGGCGCGCGCCGACGTGCTCGCGCAGCTGACCATCTCGCCCAACCTGGTCGGCTTCAACCGCTGGGAGCTGCGCGTGACGGACGCCGACGGCCAACCGCTTGCCAACCCCGTGGAAGCGGTGCGCCTGCGCTTCCGCTACGACGATCCCTCGGTGGGGCCGGTCGTGGTGCCGACCGTTGCCGAGCAGGACGGCGTGTTCAGCCTCGAAGGCGCGTACTTCGGGCTGCCCGGGCGCTGGACTGTGGAGGCCGAACTGCGCCGCGCCGATGGCGACGACCTGATCGCCGCCATCGAGAGCGATGTCGTCTCCGGCTACCAGACGGTGCTGCCCTGGGAGACCGGCGCGCCGGGCGCGCTCGCGCTGCCGCTGACGCAGATGGACTGGAACGGCGTCGGGGCGCTCTGGGCGTTCGTGATCGGCGGGCTGCTGCTGGCCAACCGCGGCCAGCTGCGCGGGCGCTTCGGCCTGCGCGCCGGCGACGCGAGCTTCGTCGGCGGCGCGCTCGGAATCATCGCCGCCGTCGTGCTGCTCACCGGCCTGCATGTCGATCCCGGACGCACGCTGCAAAATCCGGTGGAGCGCACGCCCGAATCCGTCGAGCGCGGCGCGGTGCTGTTCGCGGCCAACTGCGCCAGCTGCCACGGCGAGACCGGCGCGGGCGATGGGCCCCTCGCCGACACGCTCCCGGCGCCGCCGGCCAACTTCACCGTGCATGTCCCCTTCCACCCCGACGGCGTGCTCTTCGCCTGGATTACGGAGGGCATCCGCGGCACCGGCATGCCCGCCTGGCGCGACCAGCTGAGCGAGCAGGAGCGCTGGGATTTGGTCAATTTCCTGCGCGATCGCTTCGATCCGCTCTCCGCGTCCGCGCCCTGACCACCCGCGCCGCTGCGCTACGGCGTTAGGCGCGAGCCTGATATGCTCGCGGCAAGATCGCTAATCGGCAGCGCGGAGCGGAGGAACACCATGGTCAGCTCGATCGAAAACCCCGGCCTGTACCTGGACTGGCTGAACCTGGAGACGGACGACGAATTTGAGGTGGAGGCGGGCCGCAAAGGGGTCACGCTGGCGTCGATTAACCAGCGGATGGCCTCCGCGGACGGGCACGACGAAGCGGACTCGCGCTCCTTCGCGCCGCGCGGCATCACCGCCGACCCGCGCTCCAACGCGCACAGCCGCCAGTACCGCGACAAGGGCGATGTCTGGTCCGAAAGCGCGATGCTGCTCTACGAAGAGGCGCTCCAGCGCCAGTGGTCCAGCGCGCGCGACATCCCCTGGGACACGGTCGGCGAGCAGCCCGACGACATCGAGCGCGCCATGTGTACGCTCTGCACCTTCCTCACCCAGGTCGAGTTCATCGCCGGTGATGTGCCCGGACGCTTCCTCGAAACCGTCCACCCCGACTTCTTCGAGTCGCAGCTCTTCCTCGGCACGCAGCTGATGGACGAAGCGCGGCACCTCGATGTCTTCCGCAAGCGCGCGCTGGTCAACGGCGGCGGGCTTTCGCCCTCCGGCCTCGGCGCGGTCGGCCTGCTGGCGCTCGACGACTTCACCGAAATGACCGCGATCCTCCACCTCTTCGCCGAGGGGCTGGTGCAGTCGCTCTTCCGCATGGGCGAGCTGATCGGCCAGAACGAGGCCGAGAAGCGCATGTTCCGCCTGTCCGCGCAGGACGAGAGCCGCCATCTCGCGTTCGGCGTCACGCACACCAAGTACACCGTGGAAACGCAGCCCTGGCGCAAGGAGGAGCTGCACCACTACCTCGACCTCAACGAGCGCGTGCAGAACACGCAGGCCGGGCTGACCACCAACCCGATCACCGGCGAGGCGCTGGCGGTGCTCGCCGGCGGCGGCATCGAGCACCTCGACGAGGGTTACAACCTCGTGTTGCTGATGCGCAAAAAGCAGATGAACGAGTACTACCACCGCTTGCAGGTGGTCGGTCTCGGCGACCGTCTCGATCGTATGGCGCCGGAGATGCGGGAGCTGATCGACGTCTAGCGTCGGCCGCGGGGTCCCGCTCGCACAGCGATAGCAGGGAGTGGGAGCAATGAAGCTCAGCCAGGCAGTGAAGATGCGCGCCGGCGCGCGCGGATGGTCCAAAGAACTGATCAGCAGGGTCGAGGAATCGCCCGCGCCGGTTGGCCAGATCGAAGCGCTGCTGCACATCGATATCGAGCCCGAGCGAATCGGCAAGTGGCTCGATTTCGTCGAGAGCAATCCCGATCACCCGTTCGGCACCCGCGCGCAGTTTGTGATGTTCCAGCCGGCTGGCGAGCAGGGCCTGAAGCCCACGCCGTCGGCGGACGGGATGCGGCTGTCGGATGTCGATATCGGCTCCTACGGCAACGTTCCCGATGTCTGGGATCTGCAGAACGACACGCCGCGCGGGACGCGCCCGGTGCCCGGGCTGCATATGCCGGCCGGCTACTCGATCTTCGACCGCCACGAAGTCTGGGCCGACGGGGTGGGCGACCTCTACGAGGACGCGATCCGCGACCGCTGGATTCCCGCTACTGATCTGGACTGGAACGGCCTGCCCGATCTTTCCGCGGAAGTTGAGCGCGCCACCGGCCAGCTCTGCGCGGTCTATTCCACCTACGGTATCGCCGAGCAGAAGATCATCAGCAAGTGGTTCGAGGCGATCTCATACGGCTTCCACGAGGTCAAGCTCTTCCTCGCCACCCAAGTATACGACGCCGGACGCAAGGTGGAATCGCTGCGTAAGCGCGCCCTGCTCGGCGATGGGCTGATCGGCAAAGCGCCGCTCTCCGATGTCACCACCGCCTGGTACTCGGCGCTGACTTTCACCGACATGATCGTGGCGCTGGATGTGGTCTACAAGTCCTACGAGGTAACGGCGTTCGAGGCGGCGGCAGAGTGGGCGCGCAGCGATTTCGACCGCGATCTGTTCAGTCGGCTCGCAGGCGACTCGCACCGCCATCTCGAGTACGGACTGAAACACCTCGAGTGGTATAACCGCTACGCCAACCGCGCCGAGGAGCACATCAACATCTTCCTCGCCAAGGCGGAAGCAGGGCTGGCCAGCGAGCTGGCGCAGTCCAACGTCGAGCGCGAAGCGCTGGCGGTGCTCTACGCCGACGGCATCGAGCGGATCGACGCCGGCGTCGAGCAGTTGGGCAAGCTGCGCGAGCGGCAGTACGACGAATACATCGCCCGCCTCGACCAGGCCGGCGTGCAACGCCACGGCGACGCAATCGGCATTCTCCCCCTCGCAGCCCAGGACCCGCTGCTCCGCTCGCTCAACCCCGACGCGCTAGCCGAAAGCAACTTCGCCGCCACGCAGTCCTGACGCTCCGGGTTCCAGCGCCGCGGGAAACACGCTCACCTTGCGCGGTGCGGCTTCGGCATCTTTACACCTTGTGAGCGCGGTTGTCTCCGAACGCTCCGATAGGTTGCGTGGTGCTCTTCCCCTATCCTCGCCGTCGCCGGTGTTCGACGCCCGCTCACACCAAGAATCTCCACCGACGGGGGACCGCTGATGCCTATCTCAGCCGTGTTAGGCGCAAAGACTGTAGTCGGAGGGCTTACGCTCGCCGCGTTACTGCTGTTGGTCGGCGTTGTTCTCGGCATCGCAGACGGTTGGGAACAGGCGGAAGCACAGGGTGGAGATCGTGAGGTCGCGATCAGCGTCGGCCTCTGGCACGCCTGCGCGCTGCTCGACTCGGGCGAAGTCGAATGCTGGGGAGACAACCGGGACGGCCAAACGGCTGCGCCGAGCGGTCGCTTTAGCGCAGTCAGCGCGGGCAGCTCGCATAGCTGCGGACTGCGGGAGACGGGCGCGGTCGAGTGCTGGGGAGCCAACCGGGACGGCCAAACGGATGCACCGAGCGGTCGCTTCAGCGCGGTCAGCGCGGGCACGTCGTACACCTGTGGGCTGCGAGAGACGGGCGCGGTCGAGTGCTGGGGAGCCGACTGGTTCGGCGAAGCGGATGCGCCGAGCGGTCGCTTCAGCGCGGTCAGCGCGGGCGCGTTCCGCAGCTGCGGGCTGCGCGAGACGGGCGCGGTCGAATGCTGGGGAAACAACCGGAATGACCAAACGGCTGCGCCGAGTGGTCGTTTCAGCGCAGTCAGCGTGGGCGCGTCGCACAGTTGCGGGCTGCGGGAGACGGGCACAGTCGAGTGCTGGGGAGACAACCGGAACGGCCAAACGGCTGCGCCGAGCGGTCGCTTCAGCGCGGTCAGCGCGGGCACGTCGTACACCTGTGGGCTGTGGGAGACGGGCGCGGTCGAGTGCTGGGGTTACAACTGGAACGGCCAAACGGCTGCGCCGAGCGGTCGCTTCAGTGCGGTCAGCGCGGGCGTGAACCACAGTTGCGGGCTGCGGGAGACAGGCGAAGTTGAGTGCTGGGGCGGCTACGAGCAAGGCCAAACGGCTGCGCCGAGCGGTGACTTCAGCGCGGTCAGCGCGGGCGCGTGGCACAGCTGCGGGCTGCGGGAGACGGGCGCGGTCGAGTGCTGGGGGGACAACTATTCCGACCAAGCGGATGCGCCGAGCGGTCGCTTCAGCGCGGTCAGCGCGGGCTGGTCGCACAGCTGCGGGCTGCGGGAGACGGGCGCGGTCGAGTGCTGGGGAGACAACAGGTACGGCGAAGCGGATGCGCCGAGCAGTCGCTTTAGTGCGGTCAGCGCGGGTGGGTTGCACAGCTGCGGGCTGCGGGAGACGGGCGCGGTCGAGTGCTGGGGAGGCAGCAGGTACGGCGAAGCGGATGCGCCGAGCGGTCGCTTCAGCGCGGTCAGCGCGGGCGCGGAGCACAGCTGCGGATTGCGAGAGACGGGCGCGGTCGAGTGCTGGGGATGGAACGAATACGGCCAAACGGATGCGCCGAGCGGTCGTTTCAGCGCGGTCAGCGCGGGCGCGGAGCACAGCTGCGGATTGCGGGAGACGGGCGCGGTCGACTGCTGGGGAGACAACAGCCGCGGCCAAACGGATGCACCGAGCGGTCGCTTCAGTGCGGTCAGCGTGGGCTGGTCGCACAGCTGCGGGCTACGGGAGACGGGCGCGGTCGACTGCTGGGGATACGAGTTCGACGGGCAGGCACAACCAGCCGGCAAGCATCTTCAAATCAGCGCTGGTGTGTATCACGCCTGCGCAGTGAGCGAAGACGGAACCGTCTCCTGCTGGATGATCTTCAACGGCGCTGCCGATGTGCCGGCCTGGCTGCGCCCAGCCAGTCTCCCGTCCACCGGCACAGGCGGCCTGCTGGACCGCCGCATTGGCGCTCTGGAGCTGGGTGTAATCGCCCTCGTGGCGCTAGGCATCCCGACGCTATCGCTGCTCACGCTGTCGGCATGGCGTCGGAGCCGTCCATAGAGCTGGGTACGGCTGCCCCCCTTTCCCGTCATTCCCGCCCCCTTTCCGTCATTCCCGCGAAAGCGGGAATCCCCCCGCCCCACCTCCCAACCCCGCAATGCAACCCCCAACACCCCGCCCAATTTGACAAAACCTACCCCACCAGCGTCCAATACAGAACATGAGTGCCGCCACCATCTCCCCCCAACAACGCCAGCGCATCCTCCACGCCCACTACCTCCGCCAAACCGGCGCCGGCCCCAAAAGCATCGCCGCGAATCTCCAGGCCGACCCGGCCGTCATCCAAGAAGACCTCCAACTGCTCGAACAGCACTGGCACGACATCGCCCGCCAAGCCGCCAACGACGCCCTGCTCGCCTCCCTCGCCGCACTCCAGACCGCCCTCACCAACTTCCTCCAACCCCACCCCGACGGACGCTACCGCTACGCCCCCAAGCTCGAAGAGCTCCTCCCCCTCTGCCGCGAACTGCGCCAGATCGCCCACCAACTCCACAAACACAGCCAGATCGATCGCCCCGAATCCCCCACTGACCACCCCGACGACCAGCTCGCCGCCCCCGAACCGGATCGATCAAAATCGATCAGGATCGATCACAGTCGATCACAGTCGATCACAATCGAACACAATCGAACAACATCGAACACCCCCAAACCGCCCCGACCAGATAGAAACCCCACCCCCACCCCCCCGAAAAGCACCCCCGAAACCGAAAATTCCCAAATCTCCCCCGAGCTGCGCGCCGAGGCACTCGAATTCCTCAAAGAAAACGCCGCCCTCCCCGCCGCCCCCCCGCCCCCGAGCGGGAATCTTCTGGCGGGCAATGAGCTCGTCCGCTAACGGAGCGCGGCGGCGAGGTATTCGGCGATGTGGCGAGGTGCGCGCTTGGTGAAGTGCGTAATTTGCTGGCGGCACGAGACGCCGGTGACGGCGACGGGCGCGTCCTCACGAGCGCGCAGCGCGGGGAAGAGGCGCAGCTCGCCCATCGCCTGCGAGATTTCGTAGTGCTCCGTCTCGAAGCCGAATGAGCCGGCCATCCCGCAGCAGCCGGAGTCGATGATTTCCGCCGCGTAGCCCGCATTGCGGAGGGCTTGCAGCGTCTGGTCGAAGCCCGCCAGCGCCTTCTGGTGGCAGTGCGCGTGCAGCAGCAGCGGGCCGCGATCCTGCGCGTCGAAGATTTGCGGCGCGTCGGTGGCGGACAGTTCGCGCGCGAGCCATTCATCGAAGAGCAGCGCGCGGCCGGCAAGCTTGCGCGAGGCGTCGTCGCGCAGCAGCAGCGGATATTCGTCCCGCAACGTCAGCAGGCAGGAGGGTTCGAGCCCAACGACGGCCCCATACGCCGACAGCGCCGCGACATTGATCGCGGCCTGCCCGCGCGCCTGGTCGAGGAGGCCTTTGGAGATCGCGGGGCGTCCGCAGCAGGCGGCGTTCTCCACCACGGCAACGCGGTAGCCGAGCGCCTCGATGATCCGCGCCGCCGCCAACCCGACCTCGGGGTGGAAGTGGTTGGTGAAGGTGTCGATGAACAGCGCCACTTTGCCGCGCGCGGTCGCGGGCGCCGCCGCGCGGTCCTGGAGCTGACGCTGCAAGGTGCGCGGAGCGAAGCGGGGCAAAGCGCGTTCGCGGTGGACGCCGGCGCGGTGCAGCAGATCGCGCGCGACGGGCAACTCTGCGAGCGCGTTTGCCAACGCGGGCATCAGGCTGCCGATCCGCGCCAGCGCGGCGATGTTGGCGAAGGCGCGGTCGCGCAGCGGCGCGCCCTTCACCGCGTGGCGCTGCCAGAGCGCCTCGTACTTGAGCTTCGCCAGATCGACGCCCGAAGGGCACTCCGCTTTGCAGGCTTTGCATTCGACGCAGAGGTCGAGCGCGGCATGCAGCCGGTCGCCCGCCAGCTCTTCCGCCGGCAGCGCGCCGTTCAAAATCTGGCGCAACAGATTGGCGCGGCCTCTGGTGGAGTGTTCCTCATCCTGCGTGACCTGGAAAGAGGGGCACATGCCGCCGTCGAACTTGCGGCACGCGCCCTGCCCGTTGCAAAGTTCGGCGGCGCGGGCGAAGCCGCCTTCGGCGCTGAAATCCAGACCTTCGACGGGCGTGAGATTGATCGTGGCGGGCGAGAGTCGGAGGTTGTCGGCGAAGTCCGGGGTATCGATGATCTTGCCGGGATTGAACAGGCCGTCGGGGTCGAAGATGCGCTTGGTTTCGCGGAAGGCCTCGGTGATCTGCGCGCCGAACATCTTCTCGATGAACGCGCCGCGCACAATGCCGTCGCCGTGCTCGCCGCTGAGGCTGCCGCCGAACGCGATCACCAGCTCGGCGATCTCTTCCGCCAGCTGCTCAGTTTGGCGCAGGCCGTCGGCGTCCTTGACGTTGACGATCGGGCGAATGTGGAGGCAGCCGGCGGCGGCGTGCCCGTAGTAACCGGCGCGCAGGCCGCGCGCGCGGATCGCGGCGTCGAAGCGCGCGACGAACTCCGGCAGGCGCTCGGGCGGCACTGCGGTGTCCTCGACGAAGGCGACCGGCTTGGCGTCGCCGTGCATCGACATCAGCAGCCCCAGCCCGGCCTGGCGCATCTGCCACATCCGCGACTGCGCGGCGGGATCGGTCTCGACGACGGTTGCGTAGCCCATCCCGCGCGATTCGAGCTCGGCGGTG
Organism: uncultured Dehalococcoidia bacterium; assembly: GCA_958295515.1. Taxonomy (GTDB): domain Bacteria; phylum Chloroflexota; class Dehalococcoidia; order Bin125; family Bin125; genus CATQGW01. Next base: position 1,071,364 of record CATQGW010000001.1, read on the forward strand.
ATCGCGTTCAGCTGCCCGCGCAGCTCGGCGTCGCTCTCGGCGAAGCACTCGATCAGCAGGATCGCGCCCGGCTCGCCGACCACGAAATCGGCCAGCGGCGCGTAGCCGACGCTGCTGCGGCAGCGCTCCACAATCACCTCGTCGACCAGCTCGATCGCGGCGGGCGCGTGCGCGTTGGCGGCGACAGTCGCCTCCGCGGCCTCAACGAGCGTGTGGAAATGCACGGCGGCGATCCCGCGCCGCCCGGGCAGCGGCGCGAGCTGCACCGTCGCGGCGGTCACCACCGCCAGCGTGCCCTCGGAGCCGACGACCAGCTCGGAGAGGTTGACCGCGTCCGGATCGAGCAGCGCGTCGAGGTTGTAGCCGGAGACGCGGCGGGGGATGTCGGGGAAGCGGCTGTCGATCTCCTCGCGCTCGCGCTCCGCCAGCTCGCGCAGCGCGCGGTAGAGCAGTCCTTCGCGGTCGCCGCGATCCAGCAGCGCCGCCAGGTCGCGCCCCTCGCGGCGGCGGAATTCCAGCTCCGCGCCGTCGGAGAGCAGCACATCGACCGACTCGACGACATCGACGGTTTTGCCGTACAGCCCGGAGTGAGTGCCGCAGGAGTTGTTGCCGATGCCGCCGCCGATCGTGGCGCGGTTGGCAGTGGAGGGGTCGATCGGGTAGTGCAGGCCGAACTCGCGGGCGGCGGCGTTGAGCTGGGCCAGCACGACGCCGGGCTGCACGCGCGCGAGTCGGCGATCCGGATCAATCGACTCGATGGCGTTCAGATGGCGGGTGAAATCGAGCACAACGGCGTGATTGACGCCCTGCCCGGCCAGGCTGGTGCCGCCGCCGCGCGGCAGCACCGGCGCGCCGTGCGCCCGCGCCACGGCGACGGCCGCCGCCGCGTCATCCGCGCTGCGCGGGAAGACCACCGCGACCGGCTCCATCTCGTAGAGCGAAGCATCGGTGGCGTAGAGCAGGCGCGAGGGGCGGTCGATCAGGATGTCCGCGTGCTCGCCCAATGCGTCGTTGAGATCGTCGGCCAGTCGGCGCAGCGCATCGCCGCCGCGCAACAGCTCGCGCGCGCGCTCCACGCTGGCGTGGCGCGAGCGGCCGCTTCCCTCAACGACGGTGCGGATCGTCATCTGCACAGGCTATCCCCGATCGCCGCGGCGATTTCGCGGGCGGCGGCGGGCGGATTGTCGGCGCTGAGAATTGCCGAGCGGACCGCGACGCCGTGCGCGCCGGCGGCGACGGCTTTGGCTGCGTTCGCAGCAGCAATCCCGCCGATGGCGTAGGCGGGGATCGGCGACAGTTGGTCGGTCAGCGAGCGCAGATGCGTCAGGCCGTCCCCCACGTGGCCGGGCTTGGACGTCGTGGGGAAGATCGTGCCGACAATCGCGTAGTCGACGCCGGCGTCGATCGCCGTCTGCGCCTCGCTCCGGTCGTGTACGGAGCGCCCCAGCAGCGCGGGGCGACGGCTCGCCGACGCGGAGGCCGCGGGCAGGTGGAGGCCGAGCTCGAGCTCGCGCGCGATCTGCGGGCGATCGTTGACGACGATCAGCGCAGCTCCCGGCAAGGCGTCGCGGAGTTGGGCGGCGAGCGCGCGGAGCTCGGCGTCGGGCATCTCTTTCTCGCGCAGCTGGACGAGCAGCTCGCCGTCCAGCGCTTCGGCAACCGCGCGGACCATCTCCACCAGCGGGCGGCCACGCGCGGCGGCGCGGTCGCAGACCAGCAGCAGGCGGGGGAGCGAGCGCGCGGTCATGGTTCGCGCCGATCAAAGCGCCAGGGGGTGAGCAGCCGCTCGGTCAGCACGACGGCGAGGAAGAGCGCGTAGGAGAGCGCGGTGACGACGAAGATGCCGCCGAAGACGAGGTCGGTGCGGAACGACTGGCGCTGCTGCTCCATGAAGATGCCGAGCCCATCGACCGCGCCGGCGAGCTCGCCGAAGATCGCGCCGAGCACCGCGTAGATCGCGCCCACGCGCAGGCCGGTGAAGAGATCGGGCAGTGCGGCGGGAATCTTGACGTAGCGGTAGAGCTGCCAGCGCGACGCGCCGAAGGTGCGCATCAGGTCCGTCGCCGAACGCTCGGTGGCGGCAAGACCGGCAGCGAAACCGAGCACCACGGGGACGAAGGTGAAGAGTCCGATCACGATGATCTTGGGCACGATGCCGAAGCCGAACCAGACCACCATCAGCGGCGCGATCACCGGAATCGGCACCGTCTGGGAAGCGACGATCAGCGGGTAGACGGCGCGGCGCAGCGGCGTCGAGAGGTCAATCAGCAGCCCAAGCAGCAGCGCGCCGCAGATGCTGATCGCGAAGCCGCCCGCAACCTCGCTCATCGTGACGCCGACGTGCCCCACGATGACATCGGCGGATTCGATGCTCTCGCGCACGATCCGAATCGGACCCGGCAGCACCTGCGGGCGGATGTCCGAAATCCAGACGTAGGACTGCCAGCCGATCAGGACGACGAGGCAGAGCAGGATCGGCGCGGCGACGCCGCTGAGCAGGTCGGCGCGGCGCAGCTTCACGGGGCGAGCGCCGTCTGCTCGGTCTGGCGGCGCAGCTCGTCGATCAGCCGGTGGGCGTGCTCGGAGGTGGTGGCCGCTTCGGAGCGGGGGCGCGGCAGGTCAACATCGATCACACTGGTGATTCGCCCCGGCCGCGGCGACATCAGGTAGACGCGGTCGGCGAGCGTGACCGCTTCCTGCGGATCGTGCGTGACCAGCAGCGCGGAGCCGCGGGACTGCGCCCACATCTCGGCCAGCATCTCCGACAACCACGTTTGCAGCTGCGCGCGGGTGATCGCATCGAGCGCGCCGAACGGCTCATCGAGCAGCAGGAATGGGCGGTCGAGCAGCACGGTGCGCAGAAAGGCGGCGCGCTGGCGCATCCCGCCGGAAAGTTCACGCGGGCGGCGGTCCTCAAACCCGGCCAGCCCGAACGTCTCAAACTGCGCAAGCGCCCGCTCCCGCGCCGCCGCGCGCGGCAGCCCCTGCACCTCCAGGCCGAGCGACACGTTGTCGAGCACGCTGCGCCAGGGAAAGAGCAGGTCTTCCTGCGGCATGTAGCCGAACCGCGCCAGCCGCTGCTCGGCATCGAGCGCTTGCCCGTCCACCAGGATCTCCCCGTCGTCGGGCGTATCGAGGCCGGCGATCAGGTTGAGCAGGGTGCTCTTACCGCAGCCGGAGGGACCGACCAGCGCAACGAATTCGCCGTCGCCGACAGCGAGGGAGACATCGTCGAGCGCATGGGTGTTGCCGCTGTCGTAGGTTTTGGCGACATCGCGGAGCGCGAGCACACTACGGTCCGTCTTCTCGTTGTGCTCGCAGACATGTAACGTCGCCGTGCCCGACGCCTGTACAATACCTCGCCGCGCTCAACATCACGTGTCGTCCTCTCACTTGTTATCTTGCCGGTGCTTCGGGTGAAATTGCAATCGCCTTCTTAGCTCCCACACGAGCTCCCCATCGCGGGACAAGAGCTGCCGATAGTCCATTGAGCTTGGGATGCATGAAGCGATCATGTAGATGTCGAGCATTGCCCCCAAGTTTTCGCAGATCATCGCCAGTTCGTCGTAATCGACGTCAGGCTTAGGTCGGCCGCGATCTCTGTCGTAGTGCACGAACCAGTTTCTGTAGCTGGTGACTATCTTTCCGAACTCAGCGGTATCCACCTCGCTCGCGCACTCAGCCGAGAAGTCTTCAACGAGCGACTGGATCAGTGATCGGAACGGAACATGTCCGTCTTGTTTTTTGCCGAGGGTGATCTCGACTGATCTGGCCAGCGCTAGGAAATGATCGGCGATCGTAAGCTTTCCGTATCGGGACCGCATCGCATTGTGGACAGCATTCTGATTGAACTCGCAGAAGGTGAGCCAAGCCGCTAACTGTTCATCAAAGACGGCAGCAACGTCGTCGTAAACGAACGGCATTTGAGGCGGTATGACGAGACGACCTGCCGGTTCTTCACTGTAGTATCGTCGAAACGGAACGCTAACCCGCGGTTCTCTTCCAGCTTCGTTAGTACTCTGCTCTTCTTCATCGTTCCAAGCGATGATTTCTTCAACTGCAACAGGCACACCCGTCGCCACGGCAAAGAATGCCTGAAGTGCGACTGTGAGCTCGTGAATGTCCTCCAAGCTCCAACGATTGCCTGTCGTTGACAGGGAGACGGAGCAAGTTTGCTCCAAGTCCAGTTTCGGTTCCCAAGGCGCCGGTGGTGCGAGACCTTTGACACCGAACCATACACGACCAGACAGCGTTGGCGTCAGTTGCAGAGAGATAGGCGCTGTTTGCTGGTACTCGATGGTCATCTTTAGAAGTCCATCGTAAGAGTAGTCGGGCGAAACGATGCCTGACCGCCCGAACCACTCGTGAGCCATCTCGATAGCGAACGCGACGTGATCGAATCGGATAGGCTCGTCGTCATGGTAGAAGCGTCCGAACACGACTTGATCCGACCAGAAGCGACGACTGTCGGTGCCGGATCGCCTCCCTCGACGAGTGCGACCGCCAGAAATTACTCGAGCTCGATCGAGCGTGACGATCCTGTTGTCGCTGGTAACTCCTGTCAAGCGGAATGATGGGAGCTTACCAAGCGACGGATCAAGCAACGAACCTGATCGATCCGTAAAGGCCGAGAACACCTCCACTGTGGCTGCGCCGTGACCATCGAAGACCACGGTCCCCGGCAACCAGTTCTCAGCTTCGCGGTCACTCGCGAGCCAAAATTGACCTACGCTTTCGGTCTCAGCGTTTGGCATTAGCCGACCATTTCTCCGTCTGTGCTAGCCATCCTGGCGGTTCGCCAGGCGCTCTTAAGTGTACACGACAACATCCGACCGGGGGCATCGTCAGCGCTCGCGGGCGGCGGTGAGGACGGTGGTGTTGAAGTGCGCGGCGTAATCGGGCGGGGACGACAGCGGGTCGCCGTTTTCGTCGAGCAGCAGGCCGTTCGCGTAGAGCCAGCCGGGGTAGTCGCTCCACTGCTTGAGGGTTTGGCCGCCCCAGCGGCCGTCGGCGGCGAGGTAATACTCGTCCGCCAGCAGGCGGGCGGAGCGGAAGACGAGTTCGGAGTTGGAGAGCACATCCGGGCCGGCTGCGGCGAGCAGGATTTCGGCGGCTTCGTTGGGGTCGGCGGCGGCGAACTCATAGCCGCGCAGAGTGGCGCGCAGGAAGCGCTCCAGCACATCGCGTTTGGCCTCGATGGTCTCGTTCGAGGTGACCATCAACACTGCGGGGCGGTCGGGCACGCCGACTTCGCTGAGCCGCCAGGTGCGCACATCGAGGCCTTCGAGCTCCCAGTTGATGCCTTCCCAGGTAGCGAAGAATTCGACGGCCTGCACGCGCCCGACCGCGAGCGCCTCGTAGGCGCCGGTGTTGAGCACCACCCCCTCGATCTCGCCCTCGCCGCCGTCGGACTGGATGATCGTGCGCCACTGCGGTTGCTCGTAGGGGAGGCCCCAGCCGGCGTAGCGCTGGCCGTCGAGGTCGCGCAGACGCTGAATCGGGCCGTCTGCGAGCACCGCAATCTCGGTCGGACTGGTTTGCAGCACGGCGGCGATGCTGACCACATCGAGGCCGCCGGCGCGAGAGAAGGGCACGGTGGTGGCGAATGAGAAGGCGACATCGGCGATGCCCTCGGAGACCGCAAGGTCGCCGCTGGTCCCGCTGAACGGCAGGATCGCGACCTCGATCCCCTCGTCTTCGTACCAGCCCTCGGCCTGCGCGATGTAGACGCCGGTGTGGTTGGTGTTGGGCGTCCAGTCCAGCTGGACGCGCACCACTTCCGCCGGATCGTCGCCGCCGCAAGCGGCAAGCAGCGCGGCGACGGCCGCGAGAGCGGCGAGGATGAGGGTGAGACGGTTCATGGTTGGGGTTCTCCGTTCTGTGTTAGGGGTGTCGCTAGCTGGCCATCCTGCCGAGCTTGGCGTTGTGCCTGCGTAGTCCCGTCAACGTGAGCGTGTTCGACTTGATCCGATTGCAGGGTGGGCAGAGCAGGCAGCAGTTCGCCGGGCGGCGCGTTCGACTCGGTCATCGGACGGTCCTTTCAGGGGTGGATCAGAACCAGCTCACGTTCACGTTCGTGAGCTCTTCGGCAACGGCGAGGCCGATGGTGGATGCAGAGAAGAGAAGCGCACCAGCGACCTTGCGCTGTACGCTCAGCACACGGTTTTTGGCATCGGCAATGGCTTGGGCATGCTCGAACGGGAGAGCATTGTCGGTTGTGAACTCACCTGTGAATGCCGCCACGTCTTCGCCTGGGTCGTACTGGGCGCTGCGGGCGGGCAGGTCCCATTTGTCGGTGAGCTTTCGACGCGCCAGCATTCTGCCACGCCTGAATTTAACCACGAGATAGCTGTCGCCATCGCGTTGTTCGCCGCCTAGCTTGCGGTTCTGGTATGTCGCAGCCACAGGCGCGCCCCAGACAGAGTAGGTTGTAGAGACCAAATCTCCCCCTAGGGTCCACAGAGAGGAAGCTCCAGAGGCGACAGTCCGACCGGCGGAAATGGCAGAACGACATGCTTTCCGAAGGCCACGCTTTGTTCCGAGAGACCTGACCCTGCGGACCAGACGGCAGCATCGAGCCTCGCTTTGGGGCTCGAATTTCAATTCGCGGCAGATTATGTGTGCCTGCTGTCCGTCTGGCCATGTGACGGACATGGGTACGCGCAGAATGGAATCGTGGCTCCAGTCTGTGGGTGTGGCAGGCCTCCACCACTGATCCTCAAGGAACTTGAAGTCTTCCCGGTTGCCAAACTTGATCTCGGAGCCTGCGTGCATGCCATCTTCGATAACGCCCAGAACTTCCTGGGAGCCGTCGTAGCGCGTGGGTTGACCAACCCATGCGTTTATTCCACGGTGGTACGCTGCTGCGGGATCGATGACCTGTTGCGTGAATAGCGGGAACACCCTCAGTGTGCTTTTCTCGTCAGTCATCGGACACCATCCTCCCTCGCTTGCGATTCTCTTTTTGGAGACCGGAAAGCGTCAGCGTGTTCGACTTGATCCGATTGCAAGGCGGGCACAGCAGGCAGCGGTTCGAGTGATGGTTCACCCCACCGTCCGAGCGCGGCGTGATGTGGTCGATCTCCCAGATCAGCGGATCGTCGTACTTGCGGTTGCAACCGGCGCACTTGCCCTCCTGCCGTTCGAGCAGCAGCGCAACCATCTCGTCGCGCGGGAGCACGGGGCCGGGTTCGGGAGGACGCACGGCACCGCGCTTCTTTGTCTTGAGCGGGGGCGCAGCGATCACTCCGTCGTCGGTGCGTTTCGGCGGCGATTCGGCGTAGACAATTGCACCGCCGAAGAGATTCTGGCATTCGGCCTCAACGCGCGTGCGTACCACGTCGAGCGCCTCATCCCACAGGTCGATGCCGATCCACTGCCGGCCTGCCTGCTCGGCGGCGATCAGCGTTGTAGCGCAGCCGCAGAAGGGATCGAGCACTACGTCGCCGGGGTCGGAGCTGGCGTCGATGATGCGGCGGTAGAGGGAGATCGGCTTCTGGGTCGGATAGCCGACTCGTTCACTGGACACGCTGAGCGACGGAATATCGGTCCAGTAATCCTCGACAATCTTGCCTTTTGCGAGCTGTTCCTCGCGTCCGGTGGTGTAATCGCCCGCCTGCCGATTCGCGCGCGTCAGACTGCCGCTGCCGCCCATCGTGAACGACTCTCCCTTGTAGGGAACGCGCACGGCGTCGCGGTTGAATTTCGCATCGTCCGACCTGGCGTAGAACAGCAGCGTGTCGTGCTTGCGGGGGAACCATCGCTTCACGTTCCCTGGACCGGTGTACGCCCAGATGATCTCGTTGCGAAAGTTGTGTTGCCCGAAGATCGCGTCCAACATCATCTTGAGATATGCGCCAGCCGTCTGATCGCAGTGCAGATACAGCGACCCCGTCGGCTTCAGCAGGCGGTGCATCTCCATCAGGCGCACGCCCATGTAGCAGAGGAACGCGCCCATATCTTCGCCCCATGTGTGGTTCGCCACGTCAATCACCTCTGACACGGCAGGCCAGTCCGTCTTGATCTGATCGATCCACTCGCCCTCGATGTCCTTTTCCCAGGACCAGCGGTCGTGGAACTTCGCGCCGGACGCGAGCGAGTCGGGCGTCGCGTGAAAGTCGCGGCCTTTGTTGAACGGCGGATCGGTGGCGACGAGGTCGATAGTCTCGCTGTTGATGCCGCGCAGGAAATCGAGGTTATCGCCGTGATAGAGCGTGCGGTTGCGGAAGTTGGGTGTCACGAGGCGGCCTCCGATTGGCCGCCCTGCTCGCCTGACGCGCCGTGTACCCAGGCGCTGTCGAAGAAGCGGTATTCGAGCTGCATCGCGGTGCGGAAGCGCACGGCCTCGCGGCCGTTTTCGTCGCCGTGGCGATCGAGCATTTCTTCGACGATGTCGATTTTGGAGAGGTAGTCGCGGCCGGAGTACATGCTGATCCAGAAGCCGTAGCGGTCGTCGTGCGGGGCGTCGGCGAGGCGTTGTCCGAGCCAGCCGTAGAGGCGGGCGCAGGGCGCCATCGCCGCGAGGTGCTCGCCCAAGGTGCCGGTGGCGGCAGTGGCGAGCAGGAAGTCGGTGTACTCGCGGGCGGCGGGCAGCGGCTCGACGTCGTCGAGCGAGACGCCCAGCTCGGGCGCGGTCTGCTCGTGCAGCGTGCCCTCGCTGAGGATGCCCGCCAGCAGCCGCCCGAACTGGCGGCGCGTCGCCCAGTCGGGCGCGTGAACGACCCCGAAGGCGTAGGAGCGGGCGTAGGCGTCGAGGTAGAAGTGATCCTGCTGGGCGAAGAGCGCGTAGCGCTCTTCCGAGAGCGTGCCGTCGGCCAGCCCGCGCAAGAAGGGGTGCTCCAGGCAGGCCTCCGCCAGGTCCAGATTGTCCTGCCAGAGCCGCTGCGACAGTCGTGATTCGGTCATGGGTTTCTCCAGTCGTTGGGGGCTGTTCCGGGTTATTGGGGTTGGCCGCCGACGGCGTCGATCAGGCCCTCGGTGGGTGATGAGGCTTCGGCGTAGAACTTGCGCGGCATGCGCCCGGCGCGGCGGGCGGCGAGGCCGGCCAGGGCGGCGTGGCGCATCGCGCCGGCCATCGCCACCGGGTCGCGCGCGCGGGCTACGGCGGTGTTCATCAGCACGCCGTCGACGCCCAACTCGAAGGCGATGGCGACATCGGAGGCGGTGCCCACGCCGGCGTCGACGATCACCGGCACGTTGGCGCGTTCGACGATCAGCTGGATGTTGTGCGGGTTGCGGATGCCGAGCCCCGATCCGATCGGCGCGCCGAGCGGCATCACGGCGGCGCAGCCGACATCCTCCAGCTTGCGCGCGGTGACCGGATCGTCGTTGGTGTAGGGCAGCACCTGAAAGCCGCGCCGCACCAGCTCCTGCGCGCCTTCGAGCAGTCCTTCGACATCGGGCAGCAGGGTTTCTTCGTCGGCGATCACCTCCAGTTTGACCAGCGAGGTGCCGAGCGCTTCGCGGGCGAGTTCGGCGGTGAGGATCGCGTCGGCCGCGGTGAAGCAGCCGGCGGTGTTGGGCAGCAGCGCGTAGCCGCGCTCGGTGAGCAGGGTGTAGAGGTTGGTCGGATCGGAGCCGTCGGCGGAGCCGACGTTGACGCGGCGCAGCGCGACGGTGACCAGCTCCGCGCCGGCAGCTTCCAGCGAGTCGAGCAGCGCTGCCTGCGAGGGGTAGCGGGCGGTGCCGAGGATGATCCGCGAGCTGAGCTCGCGCCCGGCGAGCGTCCAGGTGTCGGTTTGGCTGGTGCTGGTCATGACCGCCTCGCTCTCCGCCGTGATCTGCTGTTTAGCCGCTGTTTAGCCGCCTTGTTTCGCGCCGATGATGTCGAGCTGGTCGCCCGCGCCGACGCGGACCGCGTCCCACTCGCTGCGGGGCACGACCGCGAGGTTGACGGCGACCGCGATGCCCTGCTGCTCGGGGTCGTAGCCGATTTCGCAGAGCGCGTCGCGCAGCGGCGCAGGCGTCAAGCGCTGCGGCTCGCCGTTGACGGTGACTTCGATGGCCGCGTTCTCGCTCATCCTGCTCCTGCCAATCTCGACGCCTGGAGTTGCGCGAGCAGCGGCGGCGTCTCGCCGCCCTCGATCGCTTCCGCCAGCCAGTAGGCGGTGGCGGGCGCGAGCAGGATGCCGTTGCGGTAGTGCCCGGTCGCGAGGAAGACTCCCGGCGCGCCGGCGGGGCCGATCACGGGCAGGTGGTCGCGGACTGCCGGGCGGAAGCCGACGCTGATCTCGTCGAGGTGCAGGTCGTAGATGCCGGGCAGCACCTCCCAGGCATCGCGCAGCAGGTCGAAGACCGCGCCGGCGGTGGGTTGGGCGTCGAAGCCCTGCTCCTCCTCGCTCGCGCCGACGATCAGCTCGCCGTCGCTGCGCGGCACCAGGTAGACATCGGGGGTGCGCACGACGCGCTGGATGATCGGTTCGCCGCGCAGCCGCAGCAGTTGCCCTTTGACGGGGCGCAAGCCGAGCGGCGGCGCGGGCGTGTCGATGCCGTCTTCGCTCCATACGCCGGCCGCGATCACCGCGATGTCCGCCCGCAGCTCGCCCGACTCGCCGGGTGTGTCATACGCGATCCGCACGCCGCCGGCTTCAGGAAATACGCCGCTCACGCGGGTGCGGCGGCGCAGATCGACGCCGCGGTGTTCGACCGCCAGCGCGAGCGCGGGGAGCAGGCGGCGCGGATCGATCTGGTGGTCGCCGTCAACGAGCAATCCGCCGACGGCGCGGGGGACGACGTAGGGTTCGAGCCGCCGCGCCTCTCGCGCGGTGACCATCCGCGAGGTCAGGCCGCGCTCGCGCTGGAGCGCGGCGAGGTGTTCGAGCTCGAGCTCATCGTCGCGGTGGCGCGCAACCCAGAGCGTGCCCTCGCTGCGGTAGCCGCAGCCGAGGCCGCTCAATTCGGAGACGGCGGCGGTGAACTCCGGGTAGCGGCACAGGCTGTCGAGCTGAAAGTTGAGCAGCGAGGCGGCGTTGCCCTCGGACTCGGAGGTGGGCGCGAGCATCCCGGCGGCGACGGCGCTGGCCTCCGCGCCCGGCTCGCCGCGTTCGAGCAGCGTGACGCGGCGTCCGCGCCCGGCCAACTCGAAGGCGATCGACAGTCCAATTGCGCCGCCGCCGATCACCACCACCTCGGTGCGTTCGCCGGTCATGCGAGCGCCCGATCGATGGCCTCGCGGATGCGTGCGGTCGCCGCTTCGGGATCATCGGCGCAGACGACGGCGGAGAGCACCGCGACGCCGTATGCGCCGGTTTCGAACACGGAGGCGAGGTTGTCGGCGGTGATTGAGCCGATCGCGATGATCGGGGTATCGACGGCCTCGACGATCTCGCGCAGGCGCTCCAGCCCGAGCATCGGCGCGGCGCGGTCGCCCTTGGAGGTGGTGCCGAAGACGGGGCCGACGCCGAGGTAGTCGACGGGCTGGGCGGCGACGCGGCGCGCTTCTTCGACGCTGTTGGCGGTGCCGCCGACCAGCGTGCCGCCGCCGAGCAGACGGCGGGCGACATCGGGCGGCAGGTCGTCGCGCCCCAGATGGAGCGCGCAGCCGAGCGCGGCGGCGACATCGGCGCGGTCATCGATCAGCAGCGTCGTCGGGGCGTCGCCGACGGCGGCGCGCATGGCTTCGGCGGTTTCGATCAATTCGCGCGTCGTGCGCGGGCGCTTCTCGCGGAATTGCACGACATCCGCGCCGCCCTGCGCCGCGAATCCCGCCAGTTGGGTGTGGGAGAAGCGCGATTGCAGCTGCTCGTCGGTGATCACGTGCAGGCGTCCGATCTTGGTCATAGCGGACCCCATCCGAACCACTCACGGTCCCAGAAGGGGCTGGTGGGGCCCACGCCGTGGCCGAGCGGACGCGCGTAGCGGACCGCCTCGGTCAGCCAGAGCTTGGCGCTTCCCACCGCGCCGCTCAGGTCGTCCTTGTCGTAGTGGAAGTCGTGGTTGAGCCGCGCGGCGATCGCGGAGGCGTAGGTGCAGCCGGTGCCGTGCGTGTGCCTGGTCTCGATCCATTCGCCCTCGAAGAGCTCGACGCCGTCCTTGCCGACCAGCAGATCGGTGGCGGGCGCTTCTTCGAGGTGTCCGCCCTTGACCAGCACGGCCGCCGCGCCGCGCTCGCGGAGCGCCTGCGCGGCGCGGCGGGCGTCCTCAAGCGTGCGCACGGTGAGGCCGGTCAGCACTTCGGCTTCGTGAACGTTGGGGGTGAGCAGGTCGGCGAGCGGGAGCATCTGCTCGGCGAAGGTCTGGACTGCGGCTTCGGCCAGCAGCGGGAAGCCCGTCTTGGAGATCATCACCGGATCCACCACGATCCAGCGCGGGCGGCGCGCGCGCAGTTCGTCGGCGACCGTGCGGATCATCTCCGAGTCGCCGAGCATCCCGGTCTTGACCACGCCCACATCGAGGTCGTCGAAGACGGAGGCGATCTGGGCGCGGACGATCTCGGTCGGGAGCTGGTAGGCGGACTGAACGCCGAGCGTGTTCTGGGCGGTGATTGCGGTGATCACGGTCGCGGCGTGGCAGCCGTAGTGGGCGGCGGCAGCCTTGAGGTCGGCCTGGATGCCCGCGCCCGCGGAGGAGTCGGAGCCGGCGATGCTGCAAATCACGCGCACGGCGCACCTCGGGCAGGCCGGAGGCGGTGCGCTGGTACGGGGGGCGAGCCTGGTGCGCTCCCTGCGCCGGCATTACCCGGATCAGGTTCAGCGGGTGTGTTCTCAGGCCCGCCGTCGCGGACCACCCCGGCTGCTCAACGCGACGAGATTAGCACAAGCGGCTGGCTGGAGATCGGGCGGACCTCCGGGCGCTAGTCGTCGGAGACGAGGACGAGCGTGCCGGTCGTGGAGAGCGAGCCGCCGGTGCCGTTGACGACGCAGGAGCGCGCGCTGGTCTGCTTGCCCGGATCGCCGCTGAAGCCGCCGTCCTCGGCAGTGCCGGAGAGCTGGCGATAGGCCTCGACCAGCAGCTGCATGCCGTACATGCCGCTGTGGTTGAAGGAGAGGCCGCCGCCGTTGGTGTTGATCGGCAGGCGTCCACCGGGCGCGGCGTGGCGATCTTTCCAGAGCGCCGGCCCGCCGCCCGCAGGGGCGAGGCCGAGCATCTCGGCGGTGATCCCGGCGGTGACCGTGAACGAGTCGTAGATCATCGCCAGTTCCATGTCCTCCGGGCCCATACCGGCCATCGTGTAGGCGGCGGCGGCGGAGCGCGCGGCGGAGGTGGCAGTGAAATCGCCCATCTCGAGCATGTTCCAGTGCGAGATGTTCTCGCCCGCGCCGGCGATCCAAACGGGCTTGGTTTTGGCGCTGGCGGCTCGCTCGGGGCCGGTGATCAGCACCGCGCCGCCGTGGTCGGTGACGAGGCAGACATCGAGCAGCTTGAGCGGCCAGGAGATGACGCGCGAGTTCATCACGGTGTCGACGGTGATCGGTCCGCCGAAGGGGTGGCCTTTCTTGCCGCCGCCGGGGTCGCCGTCGGGCAGGGCGGGGATATCGCCCTCGCCGGCCTTGCGGTACATGACCGCGCGCGGGTTCAGCTGCGCCCACTCACGGGTAACCACGGCGATCTCGGCGAAGTCCTCCTGGGTAGTGCCGTAGCGGTGCATGTGGCGGTTCATGGCGTGCGAGTAGTTGGTCGGCGCGCCGCCCATGCCGTAGGCCAGGGTGTGCTGGTTGGCGGGGTCCCAGGGGTCCGCGCCGGCGCCGAAGCGCGGGCCCGCGCCGCGACCGCGCGTGTTGCGCGCGTTCCAGCCCATCTCGCCGTGGGAGACCAGCGCGACGTCGATGACGCCGGCGTGGATTGCGCAGAGCGCGTGGTGGACATGCATCTCGAAGGAGCAGCCGCCCACCGCGGTGGTGTCGATGTACTTGGGATGCAGGCCGAGGTACTCGGCGATCTGCGGCGACCAGCCGGCGCTGAAGATGCCGTCGATGTCGCGGATCGGGATACCCGTCATATCGCAGACGTTTTTGATCGCCTCCATGTGCAGTTGGAGCGACGATTTGGGCTCGGCGGGGTAGCCGATCTCGTTGGCTTCGGCGGCTCCGACAATCGCGGCGGCGCGGGATGCTTCACCGGGCATGGGTTCGTCTCCTGTGTGTACTCAGGTCAGCGCAGGCGGGCGTCGTTAGCCGACGACGCGCCAGAAGGGGATGTGGACATCGTCGCTGGCGGGCTCGAACTCGACTTCGACGGGCGCGCCGATTCGGATGCTCTCGGGGTCGTCGGGATCGACGCCGCGCAGCACGGTCTGCATGCGGTCGCCCTCGGCGAGATCGATGTAGGCGGTCACGTAGGGCGGGTCCCACGGTCCCCACTTGCGGGTCTGCACCGCGAAGGTGTGGATCGTGCCTTTGCCCGAGGCGTCGAACCACTCGATAGCGGTCGAGTGGCAGAACGGGCAGATGGTTCGTGGGTACCAGTGGACGCGGTTGCAGTCGCTGCATCGGGGCAGCGCGAGGCGTCCATCTTTGGCCGCGTCCCAGAACGGCTGGGAGACGGGATCCGGCTCCGGAATCGGCTTGTCGTAGTCGGCCACACCGCGCCCTCTCGTGAAACGAGCGCCGCTCCGCGCGACGCGGGGCGCAGTCTATATGCAGGCTCCGCTACGCGCTTGCGGGCGGGCCTGACGAGCCGGCGGGAGGGTTAGCGAATGCGGTGCGGGACGGCCTCGATCTGGAGCCGGCGGTCCGCGCCGAAGGGCGGGGCGGGGAAGAGCCAGCCCTGCACGATCACGCGGAGCGCGGTCCAGTCAATCGCCGGCAGCCGACGGCCGCGCGGCGGCGCGAGATCGCGGCGGTTGCGCCACTCGAGCTCAAGCTCCGCTTCGCGGTACTGCGCGGCGTAGCGCACCAGGTGGGGGTGGATAATCGGTTCGTGCATGGCGTCGTTCCTCTCTTGCTCGCTCTGTTCGCCTGCGATCCCAACGTATGCAGAATCTGCGTTAGGAATTGCATCGCGGGGCACAGGAGCAGCGCGGAACGTGCCCTGTTTCACGCAGAGTTAGCATCACAGCGCACACAAGGTCCCAGCGAAAGGGAGACGCCATGCTGAAGCAGTTCAAGGTTCCCGACGAGATCGCCGTGCGCGTGCCGGGCGACGTGATGCGCGCTGCGGTGGAAGACACCTTCCGGCGGCTGGGCATGCCGGACGACGACGCCCAACGCTCGGCGGACACGCTGCTCTACGCGGATTTGCGGGGAATCGACTCGCACGGCGTCTCGAACATGATGCGCTACTACGTGGCCGGCTTGCAGAGCGGCGACATCAATCCGACGCCGCAGTGGACACTGGAGCGCGACGCGCCGGCGGCGGCGACGATCGACTGCGACCGCGGGCTGGGGCTGACGGTCGGTCCGCAGGCGATGCAGCTGGCGATCGACAAGGCGAAGCAGACCGGCGTGGCGACGGTTGTGGCGAACAACGGGGCGCATTTCGGGGCGGCGGCGTATCACGCGCAGCTGGCGCTGGCGCACGACATGATCGGGCTCTCGATGACGGTCGGCGGGCTGCTGGTCGCGCCGACGCACGGCTCGCAGGCGATGGTGGGGCTGAATCCGCTCTCGATTGCCGCCCCGGCTGGGGAGGAAGCGCCGTTCATTTTCGACGCCTCGATGTCCAGCGTGGCGGGCAACAAGGTGCGTCTGGCGCAGCGTCTGGGCGAGGACCTGCTGCCCGGCTGGGTCGCCGACGCGGAGGGCACGCCGATTATGGAAAGCCAGCCCGTGCCCGAGGAGTACCTCATCCTGCCGCTTGGCGGGACGCGCGAGATCGGCTCGCACAAGGGCTACAGCCTGGCCGCCTCGATCGACATTCTGGCCGGGATCATGGCCAACGCCGGTTCGGCGCTACAGCGCTTCAACGGCGTGGGGCACCACTTCACCGTGTTCAACATCTCGGCTTTCACCGATGTCGACGAGTTCAAGAGCCACATGGACGCCTACCTCAAGGCGCTGCGGGAGACGCCGCCCGCGCCGGGCGAGGAGCGGGTGCTCTACGCCGGGCTGGAGGAGCACGAGGCGGAGATCGAGCGCAGCGAGCGCGGGATTCCCTACCACCCCGAGGTGATCGAGTGGTTCCAGGCGACGCTGGGCGAGCTGGGGCTGCGCAATCACTTCGCCTGAGGCGGCGAAGGCGCAGACGGCGGCGGCGCAGGCGGCGATTGGGCGGCGTTCTGCGACGGTTCGTCGACCCAGAGACCTGCGG
This sequence comes from uncultured Dehalococcoidia bacterium, assembly GCA_958295515.1. GTDB lineage: Bacteria > Chloroflexota > Dehalococcoidia > Bin125 > Bin125 > CATQGW01. Next base: position 1,087,549 of record CATQGW010000001.1, read on the forward strand.
CCAGGCGGCGCTTCATCTCGTCCTGGATGATGCGGTAGGACCACCAGATGAGCAGGATGCGCAGCGGCGCGCCGATCGCCCGCGAGAGCCAGGGGTAGAGCGAGGGCTCCACCGCGTCGAGCAGCCAGACGCGGACGAAGCCCATGATCAGGTTTTCGACCGCGAAGGCGGCGGTGACCAGAATCAGCGTGCGATTATGCGCCGGTAAGGCGCGTCGGATGCGGGGAAATACCTCCCGAATGGCCATCCCCAGCAGCGGTTTGCGGATGAGCACGCTGACCGCGAAGATCGCGGCGACGACAAAGTCGCTGACCGGGTCGGAGGCGAGGAAGGCTTTGTCGCTTTCGAGGATCAGGCCGACGATCGAGCCGCCGGTGAAGATGACCAGGCTGAGCACCGCCAGCCAGAAGACCGCGCCGCGATCGGGCTGCACGCGGCGCTGGACGAAGAAGACGACGATCGCCGCACCCCAGGCAGCGCCGATCGCCGGGCGGGTGCCGGCCAGCTCGAGCACGATCACCCAGATGACGATGGGGAGAATGCTGAGCCCGACGCTGCGGTCGTACTCGGGGATTTTGCTGTGCCAGCGTTCGAGCCGCGTGTTCCAGGCTTCGAGGCGATCGTTGGTGCGCTCCAGACGTTCGAGGCGCAGCAGCCGCTTCTCCAGTTCGAGCAGTTGCTGGCGCTCGCGCTGGAGTTCGAGCGAACCTTCGCGCCCTTCTTGCAGACGCTCGATTTCACGCCGCCAGTCGCGCACCTCTTTGAGCTGGCGCTGGGTCCACTCGCGATCTTCGATCCGCGATCGCTCCGTCACCGTTGTTAGTGCTTCCAGAGCGGGCTGGCGACGTTGATATCGACCTGGGCGGCGGACTCGGCGTCGCAGACGGCGCGGATCGTGACGGTCTGGGTGGCTTCCGCTTCGGGCGAAGAGCGGGGGTGCTGCTCGGGGTACCAGTTGACCTCGGCGATGCCCCACTCGTCGGAGTCGACGGTGCGCTGCGTGCCGCCGCTGCTGGCCAGCGTGCCGGGGCCCTCCTCGATGGTGAAGACCACGGGCGCGCCGGCCAGCGAGCCTTCGCGGCTGCTGATCGAGGCGGAGATCATCCGATAGCCGACTTCGCCGCGGTCCGCCATCCGCACGCTGACCTCAATGGTGTCCTCGGGCATCAACCGCCCCCTTCCATGCCTACGCAGGAGAGCGTATCAGCGCAGGCGCGGCTATCATCGCCGCAGCACACCGGGAGGTTGCCCCCATGGTCCGACTCGACGATCTGCACCCCAACATGGCCGCGAATCTGCTCGCGCTGGAGCTGCCTCAGATTGAGCCGGCGGACTGGATTACGCCGCCGCCGCTGGCGGAGGCGACGGTGGCGCTGGTGACCACGGCCGGGCTGGCGCGGCGCGACGACCGCCGCTTCACGCCCGGCGCGGTCGAGTACCGGCTGATCCCCGGCGACACGGACCCGGCGGACTTGCAGATGTCGCACTTCAGCGTGAACTTCGACCGCTCGGCGTTCCAGCAGGACTACAACGTGGCATTCCCGATTGATCGGCTGCGCGAGCTGGTTGAGGCCGGGGAGGTCGGCGCGGTTGCGCCGCACCATTACTCGTTCATGGGCGCGCTGCCCGACGCGACACGGCTGGAGCAGACCGGCGAAGAAGTCGGGCGACTGCTCAAGGAGGCGGGCGTCGACGCGGCGTTTCTGACACCCGTTTGACCGTTCTGCACGCGCGCCGTGGGCGCGCTGTCGCACTACATCGAGCGGGCCGGGGTGGCCACGACGGGCGTCAGCCTGATCCGCGAGCACGTGGCGGGGATGACCGTCCCGCGTTCGCTCTGGGTGCCGTTCCCGCTCGGTCGCCCGATGGGGCCGGCCGATGACGCGGACTTCCAGCGCGATGTGCTGCGCTCCGGACTGGCACTGCTCAATTCGGCGACCGAGCCGACTGTCGCCGACTACGCGCACGACGCGCCGATGGGCGATCCGGCCGGCGAGTGGGCATGCGCCATCGCGCTGCCCCAGCCGGAGCCGATCGACGACGCCGACGCGCTGGTGCAAGCGCTGCTTGACGAGGTGCGCGCGCTCGCACCCTGGTACGACGAGGGGCGGCGCAAGCGCGGCCGCAGCGCGGTCGGCGCGAGCGGCGTGGGCGCGGATCAGATCGAGCTGATGGCCGGCGAGCTGGTGCGTTTCGCCACCGGCACCGAGCAGGAGCCGAACGGCGAGGAGCCCAACTGGGCGCACGACCGGCCGGCGCGCTACAAGTACATCACCGACGATCTGCGCGCGTTCTACCACGAGGCGATGCTCGCGCAGCCCGGTTCGCAGCCGCGCGGCGACGCGGACCTGCACGGCTGGGTGTTCGGCCAGACGCAGCTCGGCGAGGTGATCCGGATGGCCGCCGATCGGGTGCAGGAGATGGGCGACCGACGGCTCGCGCCGCTGATCATCGGCCTCATCCCCGCCGGCTACCGCAGCCGCACGCTGCGCACCTGGTAGCGCAACCGCCATCTGCGGCAGCTCTGCTTAAGCGCCGCGAGTGGGGCGCAGGGGGTCCCGTTCGTCCCAGCTGAGGGTGAACTCGACGCCCGCCGTTGCCAGATCGCCGCTCAAATCCTCGCCCGACGGCGTAACACCGTCTCCCAGCCAAAGCACGAAGGCGGAGAGGGCGGCAGCCAGCTCGAGCGGCGCGAAGGTGCAGTGGCCGGCGCGGCGAATGGCGCGGACGGCGAGGTTGCGGCCGTAGCCGGCGTCGTTCACAAGACGCTGGTAATCGCGATCCAGGTGGATCGGCGTGAAGAGGTCGCCCGTCGTTTTCAGGCAGAGCAGCGGAACCTCGAGGCGTCCACTCGGCACGCCCACGCCGGGATCGGCGCGTCGAGCCGCCGGCGATGCCACACGCGCGACTTCCGTGTTGAGGCGCTCAAGATCCAGATCGACGCCCTCGGCGGCGTAGACGAACGCGGTCGTGTCCATCGGGATGGCGGCGGGCCCGAGCTCGATTTGCTCACCGGGAGCGAAGGGAGCGGCGGCGATCAGACTCGGCCAGACCAGCGCGCCGACCGCGAAGGAGGTGTCCCACTGCTCCGCAAAACCCTCGCGGAAACCCCAACGCGGACCGCCGCTGAGCTGCTCGATCACGGCGGCGAACTGCTCGCCCGCCTCGCTCAGTTGTAGTTGTCCGGCGGCGTCGGTGTAGCCCAGCGGACGCGCCCACTCGACCAGGCCGAGCGCGTCGCTGCGGGTTGGCGGCTCGCCAATGAACCAGAGCGCGAGCGTGTGCCAGGCGGCCAGATAGTCGGTCACCCAAACGTTGCCGAGCGCGCCGCAGAAGGCGATTGCGCCATCGATCTCGTCAGGGAATTCCTGCGCCATCAGTTGCGCGGTCGCGCCGCCCATCGAGCCGCCGATGCAGAATGTGCGGCGCGGCGCGCCGTAAAGCTCCGCGGCGCGATCCTTGACCAGCAGGAGATCGTCGACGCCAAGCCCCGGCACATAGCCGGGCGCGCGGTAGGTGCTGGTCGCCCAGGCCGTGCCGCCGGCCAGCAGCAGCTCGCGATCAGGCATTTCGAAGCTCAGCGTCTCGCTGGGACCGTCGCCCGCATCGTTCAAGCCGGTGAAGCCGTGCGCCCAGAGCACGAGGTCGCCGTTCCAGTCATCCGGCGCCTCGATGCGGTAGCCCGCGCCCTCGATCACTCCCCATTCGGCGCTCGCGCCCGGCAGCGGCGCGAACTCAGGGTCTTCGAGCGCGCAGTCCGTGCATTCCAGATCGGGCACAAGCCTCCGCCGCGCGGGCGGCTGCGCATCCGCGGCTGGTTGCTCCGGTGGTTGCGCAGGCGCACTCTGTTGTTGCGCGCTGGGCGGTTCGGGCGGCGTCTGCGCTGGCGGCGTCTGCTGGGCATCGGCGGGAGGTGCGGGCTGCGGATCGGGTGCAGCGGGTTGAAGTTCTGCTTGTGTTTGAGTCTGTGCGGGCGGTTCGGGCGGCGCGCTGCGCCGGCGCGGAACCGCCTGCGGCGGTTCCGTTTCGTCGGCGCAGCCGACCAACAACGCCGCCGCGCCGCCGACGGCGCAGCGGGCGAAGCGCTGCAACAGCGCGCGGCGGCTCAGCGTTCGATTGGACAAACCCACCACGCGAGCTTATCGGCGCGTCATTGCGGCTCAGTCAATGCGCAGCTATGTTCGGCTCATCGGCGCAATTTCCAGGACACGCTGCGCGAGCGGCAGGGAACGGTTGGGCGCAGCCCATGAACATCCACGAATATCAGGCCAAACAGCTTCTCCGCGCGCGCGGCGTGCCCGTGCCCCAGGGCGATGCGGTCACCACGCTGCGCGATGCCCGGCGGCTCGTCCGCGAGCTGGGCGGCGGGGTCGTGATCAAAGCGCAGGTCCACGCCGGCGGGCGCGGCAAGGGGCGCGTCGTCTCCACCGCCGGGCGCACCGCCGCGATGTACAAGCGTCTCGAGGCCGATCCCGAAAAGGTTGAGGGCGCAGTCGTCGGCAACCGCCGCGGCGGCGTGCGGCTGGCGGATGGGATGGAAGAGGCGCTCGAAGAATTCCGCGCCCTCTCCAACCATTTTCTGGTCACCCACCAGACCGGGCCGGGCGGCGCGAAAATCTCCTCGGTGCTGATTGAACAGCAGACGAATATCGCCTCGGAGTACTACGCGGCGGTGCTGATCGACGGCAGCATCGGCAAGCCGGTGGTGGTGGCATCGACCGAAGGCGGGCAATCGATCGAGGAAGTGGCGGCGGAGAACCCGCGCGCGATCATCCGCCAGCCGGTCGATCCGGAGGAGGGCTTTCCCGCCTTCCGCGGGCGGCAGCTGGCGAAGCGCCTGCGCCTGCCCTCCTCGGCGATCCGCCCGGCCGGGCAGCTCTTCGCCGGGCTGTACCAAACGTTCGTCGAGACCGACGCGACGCTGGCCGAGATCAACCCGTTCGTGCTGACCGGCGACGGCGGGATCATCGCGGTCGACGCCAAGCTGAACATCGACGACAACGCTGACTTCCGCCAGCCGCTGGACGAGCTGCGCGATCTGTCGCAGGAAGAGAAGATGGAGATCGAGGCCGAGCGGGCCGGGATCGGCTCCTACATCAAGCTCGACGGCAACATCGGCTGCATGGTCAACGGCGCGGGGCTGGCGATGGCCACGATGGACTCGATCATGCTGCACGGCGGCGAGCCGGCGAACTTCCTCGATATCGGCACCGTCAACCGCGTGGAGCGGGTCATCGCGGCGCTGCGGATCATTCAGAAGGATCCGGACGTCAAGGCGATCCTGATCAACATCTTCGGCGGCTTGGCGCGTGTCGACATCGTCGCTGAGGGTGTCGTCGAGGCGGTCAAGAAGCTGCGGATCAAACAGCCGATCGTGGTGCGGCTGAACGGCTCGAACGTCGAGGAGGGGCGTAGGATCCTGCTGGAATCGGGGATCAGCGTCGAATCCGCCGAAGAGTTGGGCGAGGCGTCGCGTCTCGCCGTGGCAGCCGCCCGTTAGCGGGCCGGCGCAAAATCGAGAGAGCGGAGAGAGCGCAGATGAGCATCCTTCTCAACCGCCGCACGCGGGTGATGATCCAGGGCCTCGGCACCGAGGGCCAGAATCAGATCCGGCGCTCGCTGGCCTACAACACGAATGTGGTGGCGGGCGTACACCCCGGCTTCCGCGGCGGCAACAGCTTCGAGGGCTTTCCGGTCTTCCCTACCGTGCAGGACGCGGTGCGGCGCGCCAACGCCAACTGCTCGATCATCTACGTGCCGGCGCCCGGTGCGGCGGACGCGATCCTCGAAGCGGCGGACGCGCAGGTGCCGCTGGTGATCTGCATCACCGAGGGCGTGCCGATTCACGACATGGTGCGCGTGCGTCAGGCCCTGGCCAGCTCCAAGACGCGGCTGATTGGTCCCAACTGTCCTGGCGTCATTCACCCCGCCTCGCACTGCCGCGTGGGAATCATGCCCCCGGACATCTTCAAGGCCGGGCGGGTCGGCGTGGTCTCGCGCTCAGGCACACTGGTCTACGAAGCGGTGGATCAGCTGACGCGGGCGGGGATCGGACAATCAACCTGCGTCGGCGTGGGCGGCGATCCGATCATCGGTACGCAGCAGGTCGAAGCGCTGCGGATGTTCAACAGCGATCCGGAGACCGACGCGGTGGTGCTGATCGGCGAGATCGGGGGGACAGCCGAGCAGGCCTCGGCGGCCTTCATCAAGCGCCGAATGAACAAGCCCGTAGTGGCGTTCGTCGCGGGCGCGACGGCGCCGCCGGGCCGGCGGATGGGTCACGCCGGCGCGATCATCGAGGGCAAGGACGGCACTGCGGAGGCGAAGCTGGCCGCGCTGGAGGAAGCCGGCGCGGTGATCAGCCGCAGCCCCGCCGAGATCGGCAGCACGATGGCACGAGTGCTGCAAGAGCGCGGCCTCGACGCCGCGCTCGCGGACTAGCGGCAATGTCTGAGCGGGATCCGGAAGATCCGCAAGACGAGCGCTCGATCGGCGACGCGCTGCAAGAGCGGCCCGGCGTGGCGGCAAGGGCGGGCGCGATCGCCCCGCTGATCGGCATCGCGCTGCTGCTGATTCTGGGGCTGACGGTCAATGTCTGGGTAGGCGTCGCCGTAGGTTTCGCAGCAACTCTGGTAGCGCTGCCGATCACCCTCTGGCTGCTGTCGCGCCGCCGTTGAGCGTCGCGCGGGGATGCTTCGGCTGCTGCTGTGATACCGGCTAGCGATCGCTGGACGACATCCGTCTCCCAGCGCAAATCACTCGGCGCACACAATGCAGGTTGAATTTCGCACCACGGCTCTCAAACGTCGGGCGTTCAGCAGACGCCGCGCGGTTCGTGCCTGGGGACCGGAAGTCGGGCCAGCCTACGTTGAGAGCATCGCGTTCCTGATCTCGGTGACCGACCTTGGCGAGCTGCGACTCCATCGACGGCTGCGGCTGCACGCGCTGAAAGGTCGGTGGCGCGGCAGCTGGGCAATCAACCTCACGGCCGCCTGGCGATTGATCTTTGAGCAAGACGAGGCGGCCAACGCTATCGTGATCACAGAAGTGACGGACTACCATGGTTGAACTCGATATCGACTACACGCCCGATCATGCGCTCCATCCCGGGAAAGTGCTGCGGGAGGAGATCGAAGCCCGCGGGATTTCACCCACCGCGCTGGCGGCTGCGATGAACCAGCCGCGCGAGACGGTAGACGCGCTGCTGGCCGAGCGGCATCCGATCAACGACGATCTGGCCAAGGCGATCCAAGACGCACTCGGGCTCAACGCCCAGACATGGATCAACCTACAGGAACTGCACGACCACATCCTCGCGCTGATGGCGGCTGATCAACCAGCCGCGCAGATGCAGGCCGAAGCCGATTAGCCCACGCTCCGCCCGCCACGCCCGATGAAGAAGCACATCATCCTCGCCGAAATTGTGGCCGCCATTCTGGTGGCGGCGATCTTCGCCGTGGTCTGCGGGCGGGCGCGTGCAGATTTGGACGCGCCGACATTCGAGACCCCACCGGCAGAGACGGTCGCCGCGGCCGATGCGTAAACAGCCCTAGTCGTCGCCGCCGGTGTCGCACTCGTGCTGCGGATCCGCGTCGGGCGCGAGATTGCGCTCTTCCTTGCCGTCGACTCCGGACGGATTGGCGAGGAACGTGACAATCTCCTCCATCGCGATCGGGCCGACATCGCCGTCGTCGAGAATCTTGGTGCCGTGCAAATCGGTTTCCAGCACCACCAGGCGTGAGGGCGCGACGGAGCGCTCGAAGAAGCGGTCCGAGTAGAGGTAGGCGCACCAGTTGCGCGCGCCGACGATGTAGAGCTTGGGCACGCTGATCTCTTGCACGCTGCGCAGGCCGTCGAGCCGCTCCGAGCGGTAGTCCTCGGGCGGCGCGTTGGGGAACACGTTGGGGCTGGAGATCGCGCCGACGGCGACGAACTCATCGCGGTAGGCCGCCACCTGCATCAGGCTCGTGCCGCCGAAGCTCGCGCCGAAGCCGTACAACTCCCGCGCGCCCTCCGCGAGCGCGTAGTCGATCGCCGCCTCCCATTCGCGGTAGATGTCCGGGCCGTCGTCGATCTTGCGGTCGCTGACCACGCAGCGCGAGGCGCCGTGGCAGCGGAAATCCCAGCGCATCACGCGGTAGCCCTCCGCCAGCAGACGCTCCGTCAGCCGATTCCAGGTTTGCCGATTGGTCGGGTACATGTGCCCGAGCAGCACCCAGCGATCGCCGTCGCCCTCAACTTCCGCGACAAACGGCTGGCCGTCGCTGGAGGCCAGCACGAAGGCGTCGCTCTGCGTGCCCAGACCGAGCGGCACCGCGACCGCCAGCGCAACCACGATCGCGCCCAGCGCGGCGGCGGGCCCCAGCAGACGATGCGCCAGTGCCGCGCGCAGCAGCGCCAGGCCGGGCGCCGCCAGGCTGTTCAGCCGTTCACGCGATTCCTGCATTCGGCGCAGCATTCGCGCAGGTTACCGCCTCTCTCGCCTGGCTTCGCTGCTACCCTCACTAGTGGAGGGTTCGCATAGTGGCCTAGTGCGCCCGCCTGCTAAGCGGGTTCCGGGGAGACTCGGTCGTGGGTTCGAATCCCACACCCTCCGCCACCGACACCACACACTCCGCGAGGACGCGCCGATGCCCCAGTTTCACATCTGGACCGTCGGCTGCCAGGTCAACACGGCCGACAGCGCAAAGCTGGCCGCGGGCCTCCAGCGGCTGGGCTTCGAGCAGACCGATCAGCCCCGCGACGCGCAGCTGGTCGTGCTCAACACCTGCGCCGTCCGCCAGCACGCGGAGGACAAGGCGACCGCCAAGCTGGGCACGCTCAAGCGCATGCGGCTCGAGCGCCCGGAAATGCGCGTCGCCGTCATGGGCTGCATGGTCGGCCCGCGCACCGCGCGGCGCGATGATCCGCTCTCGAAACGCTTCCCCTGGGTCGATGCCTGGGCGCAGCCGCAGCAGTTCGACGAGATCGTCAAGCTGCTCGACCTCCCCGATCTGCCTGAGTTGGCGCAGGCCGAGGACGACGGCGGCGAGTTCTGGCCGCAGGTCTTCCCGCACGAAACGCGCCCCACCGCCTACGTGCCGGTGATCGAAGGCTGCGACAAGTTCTGCACCTACTGCATCGTCCCGCTGCGGCGCGGGCGCGAGCGCAGCCGCCCGATCGCCGAGGTGCGGCGCGAGATCGAGGCGCACCTCGCCCGCGGCGTGCGCGAGGTCACGCTGCTCGGACAGACCGTCGAGGCCTATGGCAAGGACCAGCCGCCCGTCGATCCCCGCACCAACCACGCCGACCTCTTCGACCTGATGGCGGAAATTCACGATCTCGACGGCCTGCTGCGCATCCGCCAGCTGACCTCCTACCCGCCGGATATGACCGACCGCATTCTGGAGGGAATGGCGACGCTGCCCAAAGTCTGCGAGGCGTTCTCGCTGCCGGTGCAATCGGGCTCCGACGATGTGTTGACCAATATGCGGCGCGGCTACTCGGTGGCGCAGTTCCGCGACCGCGTCGAAAAGGTGCGCAGCCTCTGGCCGCAGGCGGGGATCAGCACCGACGTGATCGTCGGCTTCCCCGGCGAAAGCGACGCCGATTTCCAGGCGACCTACGACCTGCTCGCCGAGCTGCGCTTCGACAAGGTGCATGTCGCCGCCTACAGCCCGCGCGCCGGCACCTACGCCGAGCGCCGCCAGCCCGACGACCTGCCGCCCGAGCTGAAATCGGAGCGGCTGCACGCGATCGAGGAGCTGCAGCGCGAGGTCTCGAGCCAGATCAACGCCGGCTACCTGCTGCGCGATGTCGAAGTGATCGTGGAAGAGCTCAAACCCGCCGAGGACGCGGCCAACGAGCGTCTGACCGGCCGCACGCGGACGATGAAGCTCGTGCATTTCGACGCGCCGGCGGGCAGCCTGCGCGCCGGCGACGCGGCGACGGTGACCGTGACGCGCACCGGCGCATGGTCGCTGCAGGGCATCCCGGCGCGGACATGACCACCGCCGCGCAGCGCCCGGCAACAGCGGCGCGCACGCGGCAGCCCGATGTCGCGGTGCTCGTGGTGATCTTCACCGTCGCCCACGACCGTCTGCAAGCGCTGCTCATCGAGCGCTCCGCGCCGCCCGAAGAAGGCCGCTGGGCGGTGCCCGGCGGCGCGCTGCAAGAGGATGAGTCGCTCGATCGCGCCGCCGTGCGCAAGCTCGCCGAAGAAGCCGGCGTGACCGACCTCTTCCTCGAACAGCTCTACACCTTCAGCGATCTCGACCACTCACCGCCCCAGGGCAGCGTCGCCGTCGCCTGGTTCGCCCTGGCCGATCATCAGCGCGTGCGCCTCGCACAGCGCTCCGAATGGCAGCCCGGCTGGTTCGCGCTCGACGATCTACCCCCGCTGGCATTTCAAAACGAGCTGGTGATCGAGACCGCCCGAGAGCGCCTGATCAACAAGCTGCAATACACCGACGCCGCCTACAGCCTGCTGCCCAAGCGCTTCACGATGCGCGAGCTGCAGCGCGTCTACGAAGCAATCCTGGGCCGCACGCTGGACAAGCGAAACTTCCGCCGCCGCATCAAAGCCTCCGATTTCATCGCCCCCACCGAAGAGTTCCGCGCCGACGGCCCCCACCGCCCCGCACGCCTCTACCGCTTCACCCACCGCACCTGATTACCGTCTCTCCGCCATACCCGCGCCTCCCCTTTTCGTCATACCCGTAGCAAGCACGGGTATGACGGGATCTTTAAGGGCGCGGGTAGGGCGAAAAGGCGCGCGGGGATGACGGAAAAAGGCCGCGGCAATCTCGCCGCCACCAGCAGCAGCCCTCCACCAGACGTAAAATACGTAAAAAGATTCCCACCTTTGGGTAAATCCAATGAAGCGGCGCTGCTAAGGTAGGGTAGATCCATCGCACGGAAGGAATCAGCATCTATGTTCGTTGCCGCCCTCGTACGGCCCCGCGCCGCGCTGCTCGTTGCGCTGCTCGCGCTCGCAGCGCTCGCCGCCGCCGTTCTGACCACTCCCCCTCCCGCGAGCGCCGCGCCGCCTGACGACCTCGCGCTCACCCTCAGCCTGATCGAGGACTCCGACAACATCGTGCCGCCCGGCGGCACCCTGCAGGTGCGCGCCACGCTGACCCACACCCAGGATGAGACGGGGCGATCTAATGTGCCGGATGATCTGATCATCAACAGCGGCACGCTGCGGGTGACCGGCGACCAGGAGTGGGACGCCTCCGGGCGGAGCCTGCTGATGCTCAGGAGCGGCCAGGTCTTCGCCTCGCCCCTGTGGGGCTCGAGGACCGGCTTCAGCGTCGCTGTCATGGAGCGCTCCGCCGCCGAGGGCGGCGACGTCGCCGGCCTCGGCGCGTACCTGGACACCGTGGACGGACAGTACTTTGCCGGCTCCGTCAACCTCTTCGTCGACGGCAAGTTCGTCAACCGTCTGACCGGCACGCCCAACACCGGGAGCAGGTACTACCAAGGCAGCAGCCGCGGCAGCTTCGGCGAAGATTTGGACATCGGCGGCGACGCCACCACCGGCGGCCCCTGGATCGTGGCCGGCGCGCCGGACGAGGAATACACGCTGAACGGGGTCACCGCCAACTTCGGCGCCGTCTACATCTTCGACGTAGACGGCAATCTGCGCTCCAAGATCACGATGGCCGAGGTGCCCGGCTGTAGCAACGGCACAAGCAGGGTGCGCCGCCTCGGCCACAGCGTGGCGATCTCCGACGACGGCTCGACCATTGTCGTCGGCCAGGAGCCGTCGCACCAGCACCACTGCACCACCGAGGCCAGCAACTTTAAAGAATACCTGGCCACCGGGTTCGTCTTCACAGTCGGCAGCGACGGATGGGGGCCGGACGGCGTCGGCACCGTCACAATGCGCAACACCATCGACGACGCTGCGGCCGATCTGTACTACAGCGGGGATTCGGCGCATTACACCGGCACAGAGCCCGGCGCCTTCACGGTGGGCCTGAGCCCGGGGAACTTGTACAGCGTCGCCGCCAGCACCATCGCGGGGCAGCGCGGCAAGGCGTTCGGCGATGTCGACATCTCGGGCGACGGCAAGGTGATCGCGATCGGGGCGTTCGTCGCCCCCTCGGTGATGGGCCTGCAGCATGTGGATGGCTGGTACTACAGCCACAACGGCGCCCGCGGCGGGGTGATGGTCTTCGACGAACCGGACGACGGCTGGTCCGGAATGACGGGCAACGTGGAGGAGACGGCATTTCTGACCGACCTGGGCGACCGTAAGAAGCTGCGCATCGGGCGCGAGCTGGCGATCAGCCGGGACGGCGCGGTGATCGCGGCGATCGCGGTCGGAGAATGGAGCGAAGCCGTCCACTCCGTCAGCGGCTGGCCGGGCTCGGTGATGGTTTGGCAAGAGCCCGGCAGCGGTTGGACGGACACGCAATCCAAGACCGCGGACCTGACCAACCCGAGCGCCGTGAATGGGCGGCACTTCGGTCATCAGGTCGCCGTCAGCGACAGCGGCAGCCGGATCGCGGTGGCCGACCCCTACAAGCCGGACAACGACTTCGCCGATGGCGAACTGCACATCTTCGATCGCTCCGGAACGACCTGGGTCAGCGATTCCACGCCGGACCGGGTGCTGACCTCGCCCGAATCGCGCAACCGGCTGTACTTCGGTCGGCCCGCGCTGGACGGCGAGAACACGCTGGTCGTCGGTCAGAAGGAATTGTCCGGCCACATCAGCGGGCACGGCAGGGGGTACGCCTTCGACCTCAGCGACCTCGCCGACCGGGGGACGCTGCTGGACGACTGCACCCACAGCACGCTCGACGGCACCACAACCTGGACCTGCGACGTGGGCACCATCGGTGGCACCGAGATCGTGATCCCGGCGGGCACCCCCGAGGGCACCTTCACGATTTCGGCGAGCCTGAAGATCGACAACGGCGACGACCCCGACATCACCATCACCGACACCCTCGAAGTCACGATCGGCACGGTCAACGAGGCCGATCGCGCCGAGTTTGGCTTCGCCCGGGACCCGGGCAGCCTGACGGTCAGCGGCGATGAAGAGGACTACCCGTCCAACATTGCGGTGGGCGAGAACACGCGACTGCGGCTGCAGATCCTCAGCTCCGAGGGCACTGCCGCAGGCGCCAACTCGGTCAGCTCGCTGCTCTTCACCACCACCACCGGCACGCTCACCCTGCTCAGTCCGGCCGGCGCCGCTGTCGGCACCTGCGCGCTGACCTGCCAGGTCAACGTGACCAAACTGAACGCGGCCAACTCGGGCAACATCGTGGTCCAGCTGACCCATCCCGGCGCCACCAACAAGGCGAGCTCCACCATGGTGCGTGCCCAGGTGCTGGCCAAGGGCGGCGGCTCGCTGCTCGAGATCGACCCCGTCACCGTCACCTTCTCCGGCGCCGCCACCAAGCTGACGATCAGCGAACCCGCCACCGGCGTGCTGAACGTGAACACCGCGGCGGGCGACACCGGCACCGATGACGCCAAGGACGCGCGAGAGACCCGCGACCGCCTGCGCCTCTCGGTCAGCCTGGCCGACGCCAACGGCAGCAATGTGAAGGACCTGCCGTCGGGCGCGACCACCACCCGGATCATGGACCCCGACGGCAAAGTCGTCTGGCGCACCGGTGACACCGGCAACTTCGCGGTCGACTGGCCGCTCCAGAAGGCCGGCGAGACCGCGGGCACCGAGGTCGACGACCTCGACGCCGCCGGCAACCGGCAGGTGCAGATCGACGTGAACGCGGCGCCCACGGCCCCGCTAAAGAACGGCGAGTACACGCTCGAGGTCAAAGCGGGTCAGCTCACCGACACCCAGACCTTCACGGTCAGCGGCAGCCCCGAGACCATCGAGATCAGCGAACCGGACGGCGAGCTGACCATCGGCGGGCGCTTCACCCTGACCGCCACGCTGAGCGACGCCGACGGCAGCGCGGTGCCCGACGGCACGCCGGTGACCTTCAAAGCCTCGGCGACCAGCGCCCTGCCGGTGCTGGTGAAGGTCGAGGAGACGGCCAAGACCAAGGACGGCCAGGCCTCGGTCACCTACCAGGTGGTCGCCGCGGGACGCGACTCGGTCCGGGTCAGCTCCGGCACGGCCGGCAACGTGATCCTGATCACCGCCGCCGCCGCCGCCGAGGAGCCGGCCGCCCCGGCCAACCCGGCCGACAGCCTGAACCCCAGAATGCCCGACGACTACAGCAGCTGGCTCGGCGAGGGCGCCACTACCGCCTCCGCGCTGCTCGACGGCCTGGGGGACGGCTTCAGCGCCATCCTGCTCTGGTACAACGGCGCCTGGCTGCGCTACGGCGTGGTTGACGGACGCCCCGTCCCCGGCCAGAGCAACTTCGAGGTGCGCCCCGGCGCCATCCTCTGGCTGACCAGCGGCTAACCAGCCGGCGGCAACCAGCCGCCGAGCCCACCGGCCCAAACCGCGGAGGGCGGGGCCCAACAGCCCCGCCCTCCGCGCGTTCCACCCCCAACAAACCCCGCCCTAAAGCTCCCGTCACACCCGTGAAGAAGCTCCGCCATACCCGTGCGAGTTTTCCGTCATACCCGTGCTTGCCACGGGTATCTCGCCGTGCCAGCACCGACGTTGGTAGTGCTCACAGCGAGATACCCGCGGCGGGGCGCGGGTATGACGGGGCTTTGGGGCACGGGTGTGACGGAGCTTTGGGGCGCGGGTATGACCGAGGTGAAGGGCGCGGGTATCTCGCCGTCAACACCACTACCCTGCATGTCCGCCGGCCCTTGACAGATCACCCTCTGCTTTGCGACACTTGCACTACTCCGTTAGTGTCAGAGTGACACTAAGCAGACTGGCTTCCTCGAAGCCTGAGAGCGCCTGCGCGATGAGCACCACCCTTGTACCCACCTCCTATGTTCCCGAACGGCTGCCGCCGAACCTGCCCAACGAGGCCTGTGAGACGGACATCGCCACCATCCCGCTCGTCGCGGAGCCGCACCGCCCCGACTGGCAGCCGGAGATTCCCGACGCCTACCTTGACCTCGGCCCCGATGAGCTGCGCGAGCGGATCGCCGAGGCGCGGGCGCGGCTGGGCGAGCGGCTGGTGATTTTGGGACACCACTATCAGCGCGACGACATCATCGAGTTCGCCGACTTTCGCGGCGACTCGTTCAAGCTGGCGCAGCAGGCGGCGAACCGCGGCGACGCCGATTTCATCATCTTCTGCGGCGTCCACTTCATGGCCGAGAGCGCCGACATCCTGACCACGCCGCAGCAGGCGGTGATTCTGCCCAACCTGGCCGCGGGCTGCTCGATGGCCGATATGGCGCAGCCCGACGATGTCTACGCCTCGTGGGACGAACTGACCGAAGTGGTCGACACTTCGCGCGTCGTGCCGATCACCTACATGAACTCGGCGGCCTCGCTGAAGGCGTTCGTGGGGCGCAACGGGGGCGCGGTCTGCACCTCGTCCAACGCCGACGCGGTGCTCGCGTGGGCCTTCGAGCGCGGCGACCAGGTGCTGTTCTTCCCCGACCAGCATCTGGGGCGCAACACGGCCAAGCGGCTGGGGATCGATCCGCGCAGCGAGACGGCGGTCTGGAACCCGAACAAGGCGCTGGGCGGGCTGCGCGCGGAGCGGGTCCGGGACAGCCGCGTGCTGCTCTGGCAGGGGCACTGCTCGGTGCATATCCGCTTCCGCACCGACCAGATCGAGCGCGCCCGCGAGCAGCACCCCGACTGCCGCGTGGTGGTGCATCCGGAGTGCCCCGAGCCGGTCGTGGACGCCGCCGACGCGGTCGGCTCGACCGAGTTCATCATCAACTACGTGCGCAACGGTCCGCCGGGCGTCTACGCCGTGGGTACGGAGATCAACCTCGTCCACCGCCTGCACGAGGAGGTGGCGCACGAGGGCAAGACGGTCTTCTGCCTCGACCCGGTGATCTGCCCCTGCGCAACGATGTACCGCGTCCACCCGGCCTACCTGGCGTGGGTGACGGAGGAGCTGGCGGCGGGGCGGGTGGTGAACCGCATTTCGGTCGAGGACGAGACGCGCCGCTGGGCGCGGGTGGCGCTCGAGCGCATGCTCGAGATCGTCTAGCAGAAGTTCATCGGACTGCTGCGATGACCGAGCGGTTCGACTTTCTGATCATCGGCAGCGGCCTGGCAGGGTTGAACGCGGCGCTGCTGGCGCGAGAGTACGGCTCGGTCTGCCTGCTCAGCAAGGGCGCAATCAGCGAGACCAACACCAACCGCGCGCAGGGCGGCATCGCCGCGGCGATGGCGGCGAGCGACGATCCGCAGCGTCACGCCGAGGACACGATCCGCGCCGGCGACGGTCTCTGCGACGAACGCGCGGTGCAGGCGCTGACCGACGAGGGGCCGCAGGCGGTGCGGCGGTTAATGCAGCTGGGCGTGGAGTTTGACCGCGGCGCGGACGGCGCGCCGGCGCTGGCGCGGGAGGGGGCGCACTCCGAGCCGCGCGTGCTGCACGCCGGCGGCGATCGCACCGGGCTGCACATCCAGCGCGCGCTCGAACGCTGCGTGCGGAGCGGACAGATCGACCTGCGCGAGCGCCACACGGCGGTCGAACTGATTGTGGAAGCGGGGCGCTGCGCAGGCGCGGTGGTTGCCGACGCGGACGGCGAACCGCACACGATTACCGCGACAGCGACGCTGCTGGCCACGGGCGGCGTGGGCGCGCTCTACGCGCAGACGACCAATCCGCCTACCGCGACCGCCGACGGTCTGGGGTTGGCGCTGCGCGCCGGCGCAGTCGCGCGCGATCTGGAGTTCGTGCAGTTCCACCCCACCGCGCTGGTCGGCGGGGACGGCTCCGCCTTCCTGGTCTCTGAGGCGCTTCGCGGCGAGGGCGCGCTGCTGCTCGATCGGAGCGGGCGGCGTTTCGCCGCCGAGGCGCATCCCGACGCCGAGCTCGCCCCGCGCAGCGTGGTCGCGCGGGCGATCAGCGAGGCGATGCAGCGCGACGACGCAGAGCATGTCTGGCTCGATATCTCGCACCGCCCCGCCGAGTTCCTGCGCGAGCGCTTCCCCGGCGTCTACGCGGGCTGTCTCGAACGTGGGCACGACCTCACGGCGGGGCCGATCCCCGTCGCGCCGGCGGCGCACTATCACATGGGCGGCATCTGGACCGACCTCGATGGGCGCACCTCGATCGCAGGTCTGTTCGCGGCAGGGGAAGCGGCGACGATCGGGGCGCACGGCGCAAATCGGGTGGCCTCCAACTCGCTGCTCGAAGCGGCGGTCTTTTCCACCCGCGCCGTCCGCGCCGCCATTGCGGGAGTGGACGGCGAACCGCCCACACCCCCTGAGCCGGTGTCGCCGCTGCCGGTCGCCGGCGGCAACGCCGCCCCGTCCTGGGCCGAGTTGCGCAGCGCAATGTCCGCCGGCGCAGGCATCGCCCGCAGCGCCGACGGGCTGTCCGAAGCGCTGGAGCGGATGCGCGCGTGGCCCGCATCGCACAGCGGCGATGCATCGCTGGCTTCGGCCTCAACGGCGGCGCAGGCGATCGCGCACGCCGCGTCAATCCGTACCGAGACGCGCGGCGCGCACCTGCGCGTGGACCATCCCGGCACCGATCCGGCCTGGCGACGCCGCCTCGCCTGGCAAATCGTGCGCGAGTGAGGGCGGCGCAATGAGCGAGCGAACGGTTCCCCCGCTGGACGCGGCGCTGGTGCGCGAGCTGGTCGGGATGTCGCTGCGCGAGGACCGCGCGGACCTCGATCTGACGACCGATTCGCTCGCGCCCTGGCTGGGCGCAGGCCGCGCCGTGATCACCGCCCGCGCCGAGGGCGTCGTCTGCGGCGTCAATTTCGCCGCCGCCGCCTTCCGCGCGCTCGATCCGAACGCCGACATCGAGATGCGGCGCAGCGACGGCGAGCCGGTCACCGCGGGCGACGCGATCGGCGAAGTGCGCGGCTCGCTGCGCCACCTGCTGCGCGCCGAGCGGGTGGCGCTCAACTGGCTACAGCGGCTCTCGGGCACGGCCACGCTCACCGCCGCCGCGGTCGCCGCCGCCCGGTCGGGCGGCGCAGCGCGCATCCTCGACACCCGCAAGACCACGCCCGGCCTGCGCGCCGCCGAGCGCTACGCGGTGCGCTGCGGCGGCGGCCTCAACCACCGCGACAGCCTTTCGGCGGGCATCCTGCTCAAGGACAACCATCTCGCCGGCGCTGCGGCCGCCGGCCTCTCGCTCGCCGACACGGTGCAGGCAGCGCTGGACGGCGTCGGCCCCGCCACGGCGGTCGAGGTCGAAGTGACCAATCTGGCCCAGGCGCGCGAGGCGCTGGACGCCGGCGCGCGCGCGCTGCTGCTCGACAACTTCGCCGTCGAGGAGCTGCCGCCCGCCGTCGCGCTGGCGCACGCGCGCGGAGCGCAGGTCGAGGCGAGCGGCGGCGTCACGGTCGAGCAGATCGGCGCAATCGCCGCAACCGGCGTCGATTACATCTCGCTCGGCGCGCTCACCCATTCCGCCCCCGCGCTCGACATCGCGCTCGATCTGCAACCCGCTCCCTAGCGCCCGCAGTTCAAGCCGCAGGCGTCCATCGATCGCGCTACCGTTCCCACCAGAGGAATCTGCCATGACGACGGCCAAGACCGACCTCCTGACCGCCGACGACCTGCTGCGTCTCTACAGCGAGGGGGTGCGCGGGGAACTGGTTCGAGGGGTGCTGCGGGAAACGATGCCATCAGGACAACGACACGGCGCGATCGTCGCAAAGCTGCTGATCACCCTCGGCATGTTCATCGAACCGCGGAGACTGGGCACGCTGGTCGCCTCCGACTCCGGCATCCTGCTCGAGCGCGACCCGGATACGGTGCGCGAACCCGACATCGCGTTCACGTCAATCAGCCGCCTCCCGCCGGACGCCGTCCGCGACGGTTACGCCGAGGTGGTCCCTGATCTCGTCCTCGAGATCGTCCCGCCCAATGACCGGCCGCGCGATATTGCCGCCAAAGCCGCGATGTGGCTCAGCCACGGCGTGCGCCTCGTCTGGGTCGTCCACCCCGCCGACCGCGCCATTGATATCCACCGGCCCGACGCGGCCATCGAAACGCTCCGCGAAGACGCGACCCTCAACAGCGGCGATGTGCTCCCCGGCTTCACCTGCCTGGTCAGCGCCGTCTTCGACAGCTAGGACGCCCGTCAACTGCGGCGCGGGCGATCGAGCTCGTCGGAGTCGATCACAACGGTGAACGGACCGTCGTTGACCAGCTCGACCTGCATCATTGCGCCGAAGACGCCTTGAGCGACCGGCACTCCCGACTGCTCGAGCTGTTGGGCGAAGCGGGCGACCAGCGGCTCGGCGAGTTCGGGCCGGGCGGCGGCGGTGAAGCTGGGACGGCGGCCTTTACGGACATCCGAGATCAGCGTGAACTGGCTCACCACCAGCACCGCGCCGCCCACATCGGCGACGCTCTCGTTGAAGCGTCCCTCGCTGTCGGAGAAGATGCGCAGCCCGACGACTTTGGCGGCGACGCGATCGATCGTGGCGGCGTCATCGCCGTCGGCGACGCCGACCAGCGCCAGCAGGCCGGGCCCGATTTCCCCGACGGTCTCGCCGTCCACGCGCACCGCGGCGCGGCTGACGCGCTGGAGGACGACACGCATTGGACGGGCGGCGGCTCAGTCGGACGCGGCGGCGCTGACCTTGTCCGAGGTGTCGGACCCGGCAGTGTCGCCATCCGCCTCGCCCCCACCGTCACCATCGCCGTCCCCGCCCTCCCGATCCTCGTCGGCGCGGGTCTTCCAGGAGGACTTGCGGTTGTCGGTCGAGTACCAGCCCTTGCCCTTGAACAGGATCGCGGGGGCGCTGGGGATGCGCTGCATCTGCTGGGGGCACTCGGGGCAGGGCTGTTTGGCGGGCGCTTCCCAGCCCTCCAGCTTCTCCACCGCGTGGCCGCACTCAAAGCATTCGTAGGCGTATCGGGGCACGAACGTTCCTCACGCTCGGAGCGCCGCAGCGCGGGGCGGCGTAGGCCCCAACGCTCCGACGCCGCACGGAATGGCCTCAAAGTTATCACGACGCTCACGCCCTCTGCGAGTGGCGCGACAGATCGCCTCGGATCGCGCCGCGCCGGAGGTCGCGCAGGCGCGACGGCGTGCGTATACTCGCGGACAATGCACCGCGTGCGAGCGGTTGCGTGTGCCCGCAACCGAATCGCCCACTGCGGGCGTTCGTTCAACCCGGATGACAGCTCAGGAGCACGATGACGACACAACTCTCGATGCGCGACCTGCTCGAGGCCGGCGTCCATTTCGGCCACCAGACGGGACGCTGGAATCCCAAAATGGCGCCCTTCATCTACGGCGCGCGCAACGGCGTACACATTCTCGACCTGGCGCAGACTGTCGGGCGGCTGGGCGAGGCGACGGCCTTCGTGCGCGACACCGCCGCCGAGGGGCAGCAGGTGCTCTTCGTGGGTACCAAGCGGCAGGCGCAAGACGTGATCCGCAACGAGGCGGACCGCGCCGGGATGCCGCACGTGGTGACCCGCTGGCTGGGCGGCACGCTGACCAACTTCAACACCATTCGCAGCCGCGTCGACTACATGCTCGAGCTGGAGCAACGCGAAGAGCAGGGCCAGCTCGACATGCTGCCCAAGAAGGAAGCGCTGCGGCTGCGCGACAAGCTGACCCGCCTGCACCGCTACCTGCGCGGGCTGCGCGACATGACCCAGCTGCCGGGCGCGATCTTCATAGTTGATGTGCCGCGCGAGCACATCGCGGTGGCCGAGGCGCAGCGCCTCGGCATCCCGATCGTCGCCGTCTGCGACACCAACTGCGATCCCCGCCCGATCGACTATCCGATCCCCTCGAACGACGACGCGATTCGCGCGGTGCGGCTGCTGGCCGCGCAGATCGCGGACGCCGCCTCGGAGGGCACAATGCTGCGCCAGAGCGCGCAGCGCGACGCCCAGATGGAGGACGGCCAGCCGGCCGAGCCGGCCGCCGCTCCCGCAGGCGGCTGAGCCGAACATCGACACCCAACACCGCCGAGGCGCTGCACACGACGCGCCCGCCTGAAACGGAGCCTGCATCGTGGCCGTGAGCATCGACCAAATCAAAGCCCTGCGCGAAGAGACCGGCGCCGGCGTGATGGACTGCCGCAGCGCGCTGGAAGCGAGCGAGGGCAACCTCGACGCGGCGCGTGAAATCCTGCGCGAAAAGGGCATCGCCACCGCCGCCAAGCGCGCCGACCGCACCGCCGGCCAGGGGCTGATCGAGTCCTACATCCACGGCGGGCGAATCGGCGTGCTGGTGGACCTGCGCTGCGAAACGGACTTCGTGGCCCGCACCGAGCCGTTCAAGGAGCTGGCGCACGACATCGCCATGCAGGTCGCCTCGATGCAGCCCGCTGCCGTCTCCGCCGACCAGCTTGAAGACGGCGACGAAGAGGCCGTCGCGCTGCTCGACCAACCCTTCATTCGCGACGCCAGCCAGACCATCGCGGACCGGATCAACGACGTGATCGCCTCGGTCGGGGAGAAGATCGAGGTGGCGCGCTTCATCCGCTACCAAGTCGGCGAGTAGCAGCGCCGCGATGAGCGAGCCGCCGCGCCGGGTGCTGCTCAAAGTCAGCGGCGAAGCCTTGCAGGGCGGCCTCAGCACCGGCTTGGACCCCGCAGCAGTAAGCCGCATTGCGCTGCAACTGGTCGAATCCGTGCGTGCCGGGGTCGAGATCGCGGTCGTCGTGGGGGGCGGCAACATCGTGCGCGGGCGCGTCGCCGCGGCCGCCGGCATGACCCGCATGACCGCCGACTACGCCGGCATGCTGGGCACGATCATCAACGGTCTGGCGCTCCAGGACGCGATCGAGGCGCAGGGTGTCCAGGTGCGCACGATGTCCGCGATCAACGTGCCGGCCGTGGCCGAGCCCTATATCCCGCGGCGCGCTCGCCGCCATCTCGAGAAGGGGCGGATCGTGCTGCTGGTAGCCGGCACCGGGCAGCCGTTCGTAACCACCGACACCGCCGCAGCGCAGTTCGGCGTTGCGGTCGGCGCGCGCCGGCTGCTGATGGGCAAGCGCGGCGCCGACGGCGTCTACACCGCCGACCCCGCCACCCATCCTGAGGCGCAGCGCTACGACTCGCTCAACTACCGCGACGCGATCCACCAGAACCTCGGCGTGCTGATGGACACTGCCGCGCTCTCGCTCTGTGAAGAAAATGACCTACCCATCCTGGTCTTCGATGTGGAAGCCCCCAACGCCATCGTGCAAGCCGTCCGCGACGGCGTAGCCGGCACCCGCGTCTACGCCGGCGCCACCCAGCTTGCCTAGGGCGCGTCCACGCATCGGGGAAGTTGGCGGATTGGACTGGGGTTGTGAACCGTTCTGGACTTCCCCCTCGGTCCCTCCGGGGGAGAGGGCCGGAGAGGGGCGCTCGAATGGTGCTCCGGCGGACCGTCGGAGCGCAGCAGGTCGAGAAATCGCCTGGATTCCTGCCTGCGCAGGAATGACGAAGGTGCGAACGCGAATGACGAAGGCGCGAACGCGTCGTAGTCTTTCCAGCACCGACACGGAGCGGCCATGACGACTCGCGCCGACTACCACGTTGAGATCAGCCGCGTCTTTCTACAGAAGGCGCGCGCGTATCTCGCAGAAGGCGATCTGTTGCAGGCCTCCGAGAAGGGTTGGGGATCGGCGGCGCAGATCGTCAAGGCGGCGGCTGACGCGCGAGGCTGGAACCACAGCTCGCATGGCGCCTTGTTCAACGCCGTAAATCGGCTGGCGTCCGAAACCGACGACCCGCAGCTGCGCAGGCTGTTTCAGTCGGCCAACGCCCTGCACCAAAACTTCTATGAGGGCTGGATGCCCGAGGAATTCGTCGCCGACGGTCTCGATGCGATCGACGAGTTCGCCACGCGGTTGGGGCGGCTCATCAACTGAGCGCCGCCTGCGGTCCGCTGCCCCAACCCGCTGCGCGCGCAAGTGCGGCGCAGCCGTTGGCATCCGCGCGCACGCCGGCATCACTCAACTCGGCTGAGCGACGGGGCGACACTGCTATCTTGCTCACTGCCATGGCTGACGACGAACTGCTGGAACTGGCCTTTTCCGACGCCGACGACCGCATGCGCGGCGCGGTCAGCGCGCTGGAGCGCGATTTTCAGATGATCCGCACCGGGCGGGCGCATCCGGGGCTGGTCGAGCACATCCGCGTCGACTACTACGGCACCAACATGGAGCTGATCCAGCTGGCCACGATCTCCGTGCCCGAGGCGCGGCTGATCGCGATCCAGCCCTGGGACAAGAACGCCTTTGACCCGATCACCAAGGCGCTGCAGCAGTCGGACCTGGGGATCAATCCGCAGAACGACGGGATCGTAATTCGGCTGGCGCTGCCGGAGCTGACCGAGCAGCGGCGGCGCGAGCTGGCGCGCGTGGTCTCGCAGAAGGCGGAGGGCGCGCGGGTGGCGGTGCGCAACATCCGCCGCCACGTCCACGACGACTTGCGCGGCATGCAGCGCGACGGCGACCTCTCGCAGGATGAGGAGCACCGCGCCGAGGCGCGGCTGGACAAACTCACAACGGACTACATCGCTATCGTGGACCAGGCGGGCGACGCAAAGGAGCAAGAGCTCCTGGAGGTCTAGTTGTGACACGCTGGCCGACCGCACCCCGCACTGCCGAACTGTCCGCCGCACCGCACCCACAGAACGGGAGCGCGCCCGCCGCCGCGCCCGCGCCGCTGCCCCGCCACGTGGCGGTGATCATGGACGGCAACGGACGCTGGGCGGCGCAGCGCGGACTGCGCCCCACCGACGGGCACCGGGCGGGCACCGAGAACATCCGCACCGCGATCGAGGCCTTTGCCGAGCGCGGCGTGCGCTATCTCACGCTCTTCGCCTTTTCGACCGAGAACTGGCGACGCCCCCGGCCGGAGGTGCGGGGGCTGATGCGCATTCTCTCCAGCACGATTGATCGCGAGGTGCAGCCGCTGCACGAAGCGGGCGTGCAGCTGCGCTACATCGGGCGGCTCGACGCGCTCTCCGAGCACCTGCGCCGCAAGATCGACGACGCCGTGGCGCGCACCAGCCAGAACACGCGAATGACCGTCTGCGTCGCCTTCAACTACGGAGGGCGGACCGAGCTGGTCGACGCCGTGCGGCGGATCGCCGAAGACGGGATCGCTCCTGAGCAGATCAACGAGGAGCTGATCAACCGCTACCTCTACACCGGCGACATACCGGATCCGGACCTGATCATCCGCACCGGCGGGGACCAGCGCGTCTCGAACTTCCTGATCTGGCAGGCGGCCTACGCCGAGTACGTGTTCTCGCCCACCTGGTGGCCCGATTTCGGGGCGGAGGATGTCGACGCCGCGCTGGAGGCCTACGCGCGGCGCTGCCGCAACTTCGGCGGGCGCAACGGCGCAGCCGCAGATAATGGCCGCTAGCCCGCGGCGGCTGGCGGCGGCGCTGCGCCGCGGCCCGCTCTCCGGCCAGCTCGCCCTGCGCCTGCTCAGCGCCGCCGTCGGCATGCCGGTGATCGTCGTCGCAATCCTGGTCGGCGGTCCGCTCTTCGCGGCGCTGTTGGGAGTGGCGATGCTGGTCGCGCTGGGCGAGATCGCCGCAATCTGCGGCATTCCGCGCCGATCGCCCGCGTTCCTGCTCGCCGCCGCCGGCCTCGGCGCGGCGCTGGGCGTCGCGATCACCGAGGCCGCCCCGCTGCATCACGTCGTGCTGATCGCCGCCTTGGCGGTCTTCGCCGCCGCAACCCTGGAAGCCAGCCTGCGCGAGCAGACGCCGCGCGAAGATGCGCTCCAGCGCTATCTCGCGGGCGGCGTAGTGATGGCCGCCGCGCTGCTCTACCTGGCGCTGCCGGCCGCGGCCTTCGTGCTGATTCGCGGACCGCTGGGCGGGGGGGACGGCGCAGAGTGGATGCTGCTCGGCGTGCTGGCGGTGATGAGCACCGACGCCGCCGCCTACGCCGGCGGGCGCACGCTGGGGCGCCACCGCCTCTCGCCCGCGATCAGCCCCAACAAGACCGTCGAAGGCGCGATCTGCGGCTGGCTCGGCGGCGCCGGCGCGGTGCTCGCCCTGGACCAAATCTTCGGCCTCGAACCCGGCATCTGGCCATTAATCCTGCTCGCCCTCGTCCTGCCGCTCGCCGCGCAACTCGGCGACCTCGCCGAGTCGCTCTTCAAGCGCGCGCGCGGCGTGAAGGACTCCTCGAACCTGATCCCCGGCCACGGCGGCGTGCTCGATCGGCTCGACAGCCTCCTGTTCGGGCTGCCGACCATATACTTTTTTCTGGTC
The DNA here is from genome assembly GCA_958295515.1 of uncultured Dehalococcoidia bacterium. Taxonomy (GTDB): domain Bacteria; phylum Chloroflexota; class Dehalococcoidia; order Bin125; family Bin125; genus CATQGW01. The sequence continues at coordinate 1,112,784 of CATQGW010000001.1, forward strand.
TGGACCTGACACGATGACCGACTCCTCGACCAACCTGGTGTTGATCGGCTCGACCGGCAGCATCGGCACGCAGACGCTCGATGTGGTGCGCTCGATGCCCGAGCGCTATCGCGTGCTCGGCCTCGCGGCCGGGCGCAACCTCGATGCGCTCGAAACGCAGGCGCGCGAGTTTCGCCCGCGCTACCTCTGGGCGGCGGCCAACGGCGGCAGCGCAGAGAATGCACGCCTGCGGACCATTGCAGACGAGATCGGCGCGAGCATCGCGTCGATGGAGGTGATGGCCGCTGATCCCGACGGCGATGTGCTCGTCGTGGGCACCGCCGGGCGCGCCGGCCTCGAACCCACCCTGACGGCGCTGCGGCGCGGCGCGGATGTGGCGCTGGCCAACAAGGAGGTGGTGGTGATGGCGGGCGCGCTGGTGCGCGCCGCAGCCGACGCCGGCGGCGGGCAGCTGCGCCCGATCGATTCCGAGCACAGCGCCATCTGGCAGTGCCTCTGGGGCGAGGAGGAGCACGAAATCCGGCGGATCATTCTGACCGCCTCAGGCGGTGCGCTGCGCGACCTCCCGCCCGAACAGCTGCCCGACGTGACGCCCGAACAGGCGCTCAAGCACCCCACCTGGAATATGGGCGCGAAGATCACGATCGACAGCGCCACGCTAATGAACAAGGGGATGGAGACAATCGAAGCGCGCTGGCTATTCGATGTGCCCTACGAGCGGGTGGAAGTGATCCAGCACGCCGAGTCGATCGTGCATTCGCTGGTCGAGTTCGCCGACGGCTCGGTCAAGGCGCAGCTGGGCTACCCCGACATGCGGCTGCCGATCCAACTGGCGCTCTCCTGGCCGCTGCGGCTGCGCCCCACCACCGACCCGCTCGATCTGGCAGCCGTGGGCAGCCTCAACTTCTCAACGCCCGACCTGGATCGCTATCCCTGCCTGCGGCTGGCGATGCGCGCCGGGCTGGCCGGCGGCACCTACCCTGCGGTAATGGCGGCGGCCGACGAGATCGCCGTCGAGGCCTTCCTCCGCCGCGCGATCCGCTTCGATCAGATTCCGGCGCTGGTCGAGTGCGCGCTCGACGCGCACGAGAGCGCGTCGGAGCCCTCGCTGGAGCAGATCGACGCCGCCGATCAGTGGGCGCGCCGCCTCACACACGAGCGCATTGAAGCGGGATCATGGTCCTAATCACCACCATCCTGCCGTTCATCGGCATCTTGCTGGCGCTGGTGATCCTGCACGAGCTGGGCCACTATTTCGCGGCCAAGCTGGCCGGCGTGCGGGTCGAAGAGTTCGGCATCGGCCTGCCGCCGCGAATTCGCGGCAAGCGCTTCGGCGAAACGCTGTATTCGATCAACTGGCTGCCCATCGGCGGCTTCGTGCGACTCACCGGCGAGGAAGCGAGTGGGCTGCTGATTGAGCACGTCAACCGCTCCAACCCGCAGCTCGACGACCTGCACCCCGGGGACCGGATCACGCACATCAACGGCAAGCGCGTCCACAGCCCGCAGCAGTTCGCCGAGCGGATGACCGAGGCCCTGCACCAGCAGGATGTCGAGCTGCTGATCACGCGCAGCGGTTCCGACGGCGGCGAAAACCAGTGGCGCTACTCGCTCAAGCGACGCGACGACCTCGATCCCGTCGAACACCCACCGCCGGACCCCAACGCCTACCGCAGTCTCGACGACCCCAAGCGCGCCGAGACGAAGCAGAACCACGTGAGCGTCTTCGGAATCAGCGTGGGCATCGACCCCCGCTCGCTGGGCAGCCAGTCGCGCCTGACCCGCATCGGCATCCTCGCCGCCGGCGCCGGCGTCAACGCCGTGCTGCCGATCTTCCTCTTCGCCGTCGCCGCGATCATCCCCGACAACGTCTCCGCCGGTCCGGCGATGGTCACCTCGGTCGTGCAGGGCGCGCCCGCGCAGCGCGCCGGGATCGAGCCCGGCGATCGGATCATCGCCGTCAACGACGAGGACATCCTCAACGTTCAGGAGCTGCAACGCGGAATTCAGATGAATCTCGGCGAGGACATCCGCTTCCTCGTCGAGCGCGAAACGGTGATCGACTCGTTCACGGGCGAAACAAGCACCGAGCGCTTGGAGCTCGAGCTGCGCGCCCGCCTCGCGCCGCAGCCGCTGACTCATGTGGTGCAGCAAGGCGAGTCGGTCGAGCAGATCGCCGAACGGCTGGGCGTGCCGGCGCTGCACGTGATCGGCGGCTGGGGCGCGGAGTTCGAAGAGCTCGAATCCGGCCGGCAACTCGAACTGCCCGGCGGCTTGACCTACGTCACCCAACCCGACGACACGATCCTCAGCATCGCCGCCGAGCAGGGCATCCGCATCGACGCGCTCTACGCCGCGCTGGGGCTGGATCCGCGCTATCCGCCGGCCGGCACGCGGATCGAAGTCCCGCAGGGCGCAACGGGGATCAGCGTCGCCAACGCGAGCACCCGCACCGTCTCGCAGGGCTACAGCGTCTGGGAAGCAATTCCGCGCGGCTGGGATCAGACCATCGCCACCTTCGTGCTGGTGCGCAACCGCATTCGCTCCTGGATCGCCGGCGGCGAAGCGATCGACCTCTCCGGCCCCGTGGGAATCGCGCGGGTCACCGGCGAGGTGGTTGAGCAGGCCGGCTGGGTGCGGCTGATCGAGCTCGCCGCCCTGCTCAGCCTCAACCTCGCAATCATCAACATCCTGCCCTTGCCGATGCTCGACGGCGGACGCATCTTCTTCGTGCTGATCGAGATCGCGCGGCGCGGCAAGCGCATCTCACCCGAGCGCGAGGGGCTCGTGCATATCGCCGGCTTCGTCGCCCTGCTGATCTTCGTCGTGGTGATCTCCTACTTCGACATCGTCCGCGCAATCTCCGGCGAGTCGCTGCTGCGCTGACGCGCCGCCTGCCGCCACACACAACACCGCGCGGACCGTGTAACCTGCGCCACATACACCCAGCCAATCGCGCAGGCCATCAGACAGCGGAGGAACCATGGCTTTCACCACCTTTATCGACGCCGACACCCACATCACCGAACCGGCCGACCTCTGGACCAGCCGCGTCTCCAAGAAGTGGGGCGACCGCGTCCTGCACGTCAAGCAGGACAACAAGGGCGTCAACTCCTGGTTCGTGGGCGATGAGAAGGTCGCCGCCGCGCCCTCCGGCGTGTTCGCCGGCTGGAAGGGCAAGTTCCCCAACTCCCCGCCCACCTATGAGGACGCGCACCCCGCCTCCTTCGATGTCCACGAGCGGCTCAAGCTGATGGACGAGACCGGCGTCTACGCCCAGGTGCTCTACCCCAACGTGGCCGGCTTCGCCTCCCAGCGCTTCCTCTCGCTCAAGGAGCCTGAGCTGATGCTCGAGTGCGTGCGCGCCTGGAACGACTTCCAGATCGACTGGATTTCCGCCGCGCCCGAACGCTTCGTCGCCAACGCCTCCATCCCCTTCTGGGATGTTGAGGAGTCGGTCAAGGAAATTGAGCGAGTGGCGCAGCGCGGCATTCGCGGCATCCTCTTCACCGGCGATCCGCAGTCGCACGGCGAGCCGTTCCTCGGCGACAAGCACTGGGACCCGCTCTGGCACGCGGCGACCGACACCGGCCTGCCGATCTCCTTCCACATCGGCTCCGGCGACTTCACCGACGGCTTCACCCCCGAGCGGCTCGCGGTGGACGGCCCCGAGGTGACCTACGCCCGCACCTCGACGGTGCTGTTCCTCTCGAACGGGCTGCAGATGACCGACCTGCTGCTCTCCGGCGTCCTGCCGCGCTTCCCCGAGCTGAAATTCATCTCGGTCGAGAGCGGCATCGGCTGGGTGCCCTTCTGCCTCGAGTCCTGCGACTACCACTTCCTCGCCGCCGACATCCGCAGCGCCCGCCCCGAATTCGAGATGATGCCCAGCGACTACTTCCGCCGCCAGGTCTACGCCTGCTACTGGTTCGAGAAGGTCGCCCCGCGCAAGCTGATCGAGGACATCGGCGAGGACAACATCCTCTTCGAAACCGACTTCCCGCACCCCACCTGCCTCTACGGCAACGTGCAGGAGACCATTGAGTCCGGCCTCGAGGGCCAGTCGGAGACGACGCGGCGCAAGATCCTCTGGGAAAACTCCGCGAAGCTCTACAAGATCGCCACGCCGGAGGTGATGCCGGCCGGTCTGGCCGCAGCAGGCGGGGGCGGCGCGTAGACGCGAACCGCGGCCGCACACACCGGAATGGCCGCCTTCGGCGGCCATTCCGTCGTTAATCGAATGGAACTGAGGGCGCAAATGGAGATCGCAGGCAAAGTCGCGGTAGTGACCGGCTCCTCTTCCGGCGTCGGCCAAGCCACGGCCGAGCTGCTCGCCGAGCTCGGCGCGGCGGTGATCGTCAACTACAACCGCGGCGTGGACGCCGCCAACGAGATCGTCGCCGGCATTACGTCGCGCGGCGGCCGCGCCGCCGCCGTGCAGGCCGACGTTCGCAGCGACGCGGATTGCCGACGACTGATCCAGTCTGCGGTAGACGAGTTCGGCGCGCTCCAGATCCTGGTCAACAACGCGGGCATGACGCACTTCATCCCGCACGACGACCTGGAGGCGGTGACCGACGAGGTGTGGGACGACATCATCGGCGCGAACCTGCGCGGCGTGTTCAACTGCAGCCGCGCAGCCGCCCCGCATATGCGCGCTGCCGGCGAGGGCGCGATTGTGAACGTGTCGTCGGTGGCGGGCGCAGGCGGCGGCGGCTCGAGCATTCCCTACGCCGCGAGCAAGGCCGGCGTGAACGTGATCACCAAGTCGCTGGCGCGCGTGCTGGGCCCCGAAATCCGCATCAACACCATCGCGCCCGGCTTCATCGAAGGCCGCTGGCTGCGCGGCGGCCTCGGCGAGGAGACCTACGAGGCCGGCCGCGAGCGTCTCACCGCAACCGCCCCTCTACGCGGCGTCGCCACCCCCGAAACCTGCGCCGACGCGATCATCGCCCTAATCGAGCGCAACGTCTTCGTCACCGGCCAAACGGTCACCGTAGACGGCGGCGCAACGCTGTAGGGGCGCTGCCTTCCCACCCCTTCCGGCAAATCCAACATCGCGCTAGCTTGTGCATCACGTGCCTGTGTGCATCCGAAGCGAGGACGTCATGGCCGGGGAAAGCCGCGAACGGTTCAGCCGCAAGGCGCTCCTCGCCTTCGCGTCGAACTATCGCTCGGTGTCGGAAGCCCTGATGGAACTCGTCGACAATCCGTTCGACTATCGTGGCAATCGTCATCTCGTGATCGACGTAGTGTTCGACCTTGACAATAATCTCATCATCGTTCGAGATCAACACGGCGAAGGGATGGACAAAAACGCTCTGGACGCTTGGCTCCATTGGGGCGACGGCCTCGATCATGACGTGGCAGACATCGGGCAATTTAGGGTCGGAGGCAAACTCGCCGCACTATTCTTGGCCGATGGAATCCAGATTGTATGCCGACGCGCCGGAGATAACGCAATCTGGAACTTCACCGACCCATCTTGGGGTCTCCGTGAAGATTTCCTCGAGACCACCATCTCGCGCATTTCCCGAGTTTCGCGCGATGCTTGGATCGGGCAACTGCCAGATGACCGCGTGGGGTTTGTGCAAGTATCACTGACCGGACTCCGTGGCCGCAGGGCAGACATCACCACGCTCGAAAACCGACTCGCTGACACATACAAGACTTTGATCAACAGAGGAAAATGCACGATCCGCGTTGATGGTCAAACGGTCTTTCCGAACGACGTGCCTTGGACTGACGATGTGGCGACTAGAGAGATTCCACTGACCGAAGTTGCAGACAAGGTGTTCGTTCAAGGCCAAGTGGGAGCTCTTGATCGTGCACGTCTGCAAAAGCGGATCGGCGTCCATACTGAGGCCGGGGTTCGAACGGAGTTCAACGGACGAAAGATCAGTATCGGCGAGGACTTCGGCATCAATTTGGCGGGACGTGGTTCAACACTGCGCCTGTACGGCGAAATCGACATTACGGGCGGCGGCCTGTTGCCGAGCCAGAACAAGACGAGCTGGGATCATGACAGCCTTGGATGGAGCGCTGTCCACCGCTTGGTGCAGCCAATCGTGCAGGCAGTCGTGCGGGACCTCAATCGTGTCAGTCGCGAAGCCGCAAAAACCACAGCCGAACGCCGACGAACACAAGAGATCAACAGACGGCGATGGAAGTTGAATTACGTAAAGAGACGGATTGCACACGCGCTCCAACTCCTACGCGACGACGACCGGGTGCGCGAGCCAGGCGAAGAGGATCACGTCGCATCGATCACTCGATACGCGGATGACATGCCGCAGATCATCCTCCGCGGGGAGGGAATTGAGGAGCCCCGCTCAACATGGCAAGCACGTCGTGGCGGTGAACTCCAGATCATCGTCAACAGCGACTACCCGCTGTGCGTGGACATGAAGGCCAGCGATGGGTATCTGTTTGAAACAGTGCTCATGCACCTGATCGCGGATAGTAGTCACGAAATTTCAGCACAGACCGCACATCAGCTGTTGGATGAACTGCACTGGCTTGACGCCGAGAACGGCCTGCCTGAGACATACAGCGGAAGTACCTAGCCGTCTATCAGTTAGGTGGCGTTCGCCAGAAGCCTCGTCGTCCACTGTGCTACGCCGGACAACAAGACCGGTAAATCGCACGGCATGCTACGCATTGCCGGCTACGCCCTCAGCCGCACCACTACTCCCCCCTGAACTCCGCAGGGCGGCGCTCGAAGAGCGCGCGGATCCCCTCTTTCGCATCCTGCGACGCCCTCGCCTGCTGCACCAGATCGTCCACATCCTTGTGCTCGATCTGATCCCGGAAATCCATCTCCCGCACCAACAGCGCTTTCATCGCCTTGAGCGAGAGCGGCGCGTTGCGCGCCAGACGGTCGATCACCGCCTCCGCCGCCTCATCCAGCGACTCCGGCTCCGCCACCCGCGCAATCGCGCCGATCTCGTGCATCCGCCAGGCGGGGACGCGGTCGCCCAGCAGCAAAATCTCGCGGCTGGCCACCGGACCCGCCGTCTCCAACAGCTTCTTGGCCAGGAACCACGACGGCGCCAGCCCAATCTGCGCCAGCGACATCCCGAACTTGGCCTCAACCGAGGCGACCACGAAATCGCAGTGCAGCGCCAGCTCGTTGCCCCCCGCGATCGCGTCGCCCTGCACCACCGCCACCACCGGCAACGGCCAGTGCTGGATCGCGTCGAGCATCTGCTCGATCGAGACCTCGCCGCCGGGCAGCCCCTCCTCCCGCTCGCGCAGGTCCAGGCCGGCGCAGAAGACGGGCCCCTCCGCGCGAATCACCGCGACCCGCTCCTCAGCGGCGGGCTCACCGGAGAACGCCGCATACAGGCGCTCCAGCATCTCGCTGTTCAGCGCATTGCGCTTCTCCGGACGGTTGAGCGTCACGGTGCGCACCGCGCCGCTCACCTCCACACCGACGATCTCCGTGTTGCCGCTCATGCCTCCGCCTCCATCCACCAGCGCAGCCTACGCTGCCATGTGCCCGAGCGAGTGTGGAACATGACCGACGCCCCTCGGCGGCGCCCGCATCACTCGTCCGAGAGCATCCGCCCGCGCAGCGGCGCAAGCGAGTCGGCGAGATCGCGCAGCCACTTGCGCAAATCTTCCGCTTCCGGATCGTCCTCCGCGTCGTTGAGCGGCACGATCTCCTTGGGCAGCAACGCCTGAATTGCGGCCTGCTCCACTTCCTCGTTCAGTTCATTGATCGTCGCGTTGAGCCGAACCTGCGCAGCGATCACCGCGCCGAGCAGCAGGTTCAGCTCGGCGATCGCCTCGTCGGATAAACCGGCTTTGACCAGATACGCATGCATCGAGCGGCGGTACACATAGCTGAGCTCGTTGGACGCTCGAACATCGCTCAGCAGCATGCGCCGCTCTTTGGCGGTCAGAGACTTCCGCATGGGACCCCTCTCATGTGCCGAATTGTGCGAGCGCGCCGCAGCGCGCTCAGCCCGCGCGCGCCGCGTAGCTGATCGGCAGCCGCTTAATCCCGCCGATCAGCCCGGAGCCGAGCCGCTCGACCGGGCCGTTGAGCTGAATCTCATCCAGCCGTTCGAGCAAGTGGCCGTAGATCGAGCGCAGCTCCAGCCGCGCCAGGTTCGCGCCCAGGCAAAAATGCTCGCCGTAGCCGCCGAACGCGAGGTGCTCGTTGGGTTCGCGCCCGATCGCAAACCGCTCCGGCTCCTCGAACACATCCTCGTCGCGGTTGGCCGAGGGATACCACATCGCCAGCGACTCCCCCTCCCGGATCGTCGTCCCGCGAAGCTCCACGTCCCTGGTCGCGGTGCGCGCGAAGTGGATCACCGGCGAGGTCCAGCGCAGGATTTCCTCAATTGCGCCGTCCAGCAGCGCAGGATCCTCGCGCAGCTGCGCGAACTCGTCGGGATGCTCGATCAGCGCCAGCAGCCCACCCGACGTCGCGTTCCGCGTCGTCTCGTTGCCCGCCAGAATCAGCACGATCGCGTAGGACAGGACATCCATATCCGGCAACGGCTTGCCGTCCACCTCGGCCTGCACCAGCGTGGTCAGCACATCGTCGCCCGGCTCGGCGCGCTTCCGCGCCATCAGCTCCGTGAAATGCCCCATCAGCCCCAGCATGCCCGATTGCCAGGTCTGCCGCCGCGTCCGACCCTGCTGATATTCGGGATCCTCCGAACCGAGAAACTCGTTGGTCCAGTGGAAGATGTCCGGCCACGCGCCGCGGTCCACACCGAGAATCTCGCAGATCGCGGCCATCGGCATCTTCGCCGCGACATCGGCGACAAACTCCGCCTCGCGCCGCTTCGTCAGCGGATCCAGCACGTGCGCCGCCGCCTGCCCGATCGCGTCCTCCGCGATCTCGTCGATCCGCTCCTCGAGGATGCGCATCCCACGCGGCGAGAAGCGGCGGTTGGTCACCGCCCGATACTTGCCGTGCTTGGGCGGATCCATGTTGATCAGGTTGGGGATCGCCAGCGTCGGATCGGTCGCCGTGCCGCCCTCGCCGTCGCCCGAACCGCCCGTGCGGATCACCAGCCGCTTGCTGCTGATGAACGTCTCCGGGTCGCCCGACACCTGCTGGATGTCGTCGTACTTGGTGATGCACCAGAACGGCGTCACGCCGGGGCGCTCGTACCAGTAGACCGGCGCCTCGCGGCGCAGCAGCGCCCACTCCCGCCACGGATAGCCGCGTTCGGCGTACAACTCCGGGCTGACCAGATCGATCTCCTCCAGCCGGCTGGCGAGCGTGGTCATGGCCTCCTCCACCTCCTGCGTTCAGCGTCGCCGCGTCTTCAAGGCGACGGTAACACCCGCGCAGCGCGATCGGGGCAATCGCTAGGATGAGGTGCGCAGCGCAAGCCGATGAAGGAGCGGATCCGATGTCGCAAGAGAGCTCGATGCTTGGCGTCTACACGGGAACGACCGAGCCGCCGGCCGACGGCTACGCGCGCGAATCGCTCTATCTGACGATGGAGGACGGCTGCCGAATCGCCGTGGACGCGCTGCACCCGACGCGCGGCGGTGCGCGGCTGACCGAGCCCGCGCCGACCGTGCTGCACGCCACGCCCTACCGCCGCGCGTTCGTGATCTCCGCCGAAGCCGGCGGCGCCGTCGCGCGCTACGTGGAGCAGCTGCGCGGCATGGAGCCCGGCGAGCTGGTCACCCAATACGAAGAGCGCCCCATCGCCCGCGAGCTGATCCAGCACGGCTACCACTTCGTCTCCGTCGACATTCGCGGCACCGGCGCGTCTTTCGGCGCGGAATACGGCGACTCCTGGCGGGCCGGGCGCGACATGGCGGCGGTGGTGGACTGGATCTGCGAACAGCCCTGGTCGTCGGGCAAGGTCGGAATGGTCGGCATCTCCTACGAGGGCATGATGCAGTTCTTCACCGCCGCCTTCCGCCCCGAAGGGCTGAAATGCATCGCCCCGCAATATCCCGGCCTGCCGCAGTGCTACGTCGACGGCGGACTGGCGATCCACAGCTTCGCCCGCGTCTGGGAGCGCCTGCACAAGAGCATGTCGGAGCGCGAGCCCTCCGCCCCGGTGGACGGGCCCGACGGACCGCAGCTGCGCGAAGCCGCAGAGTCGGAGCGCTCGCCCGACAGCTACCGCTGGGTCGAAACGTTCTCGACCATGGACCCGCGCGACGTGACGCGAATGTCCTCCTACGACGGTCTGCTGCGTCGGCGCAATCGCGCCGATCTGGGGCTGGGCGAGGTCGCCAGCGGCTGGGTCGACTCCTGCGACCGAATCAACGCCGCCGGCGTACCCGTCTACCTCGTCACCGGCTGGTGGGACCTCACCTTCCCCGGCTATCTGATCGACGCCTTCAACCGCCTCACCGTGCCCAAGAAGCTGATCGTCGGCCCCTGGAACCACGGGCAGGGCGGCGACCCCGAGCTGCTGCGCTGGTTCGACTACTGGCTGAAGGGAATCGACAACGGCGTGACGACGGAAGCGCCCGTCCACTACGGCGTCAGCGAGCCGTCGGGCGCGACCGAGTGGAAATCCGCGCCCCGCCTGCCGCTGCCCGAGGCGCAGTACCGCGCCCACTGGCTGGCCGCCGACGGCGGGCTGACCAAAGCGCAGCCGCGCGACGAAACGACAGCTCCCTATGAGGTGAACCACGCGGTCAGCCTGGGCGCAATGGGGCGGCACAGCTACTACGTGGACGATCTCTACATCAACACGGTCGATCTCAACGCGCGCGCCGAGCGCTGCCTCACATTCACCAGCGAACCGCTGGAGACGGACATCGAGATCGTCGGCTGGCCGGCGCTCGAGCTCGAAGTCGCAACCAATTCGGATCGCGGCGCGGTCGTAGCCACGCTCGAACAGATCGGCGCAGACGGAGCCGCCGCCTACCTCTCCGAAGGCTTCATCAACTTCGCGCACCGCCGCACCGCGGCGGACCCCGGCGGGCACGAGGGCCCGGTCTGGCACAGCTGGAGCAAGGGCGATCTCGCCTCAGTCACAGCAGGCGAGCGGATGAACGTACAACTCGAGCTCTATCCCGTGGCCTGCTGCGTACGCGCCGGCGAACGCCTGCGCCTCACCCTGGCCGGCGCAGACGCCGACAACCTCGTCGTGCCCACCATCGGCGACGGCGCCGCGCTCAGCTTCACTCTCGGCGGCGAACGCGGCTCGCGCCTGCTCCTGCCAATCGTCAACAACAACCTCGCCCCGACAGCCGCAACGGTCGAAGGAGCGTTCAACAACAGCAACGGCGACTTCGCCTTCCGCCGCCCAAACGACCCGCCCCTCCGCCGCTAGCAACCCACCGCCATTCCCACCCCACCCCGTCATACCCGCGCCCCGCCGCGGGTATCTCGCCGTGAGCACCACCAAAGCAACGCCCACCCGCCCGCGCCCCCACTCCGTCATACCCGCGCTTGCCGCGGGTATCTCGCCGTGACGACCACCAAAGCAGCGGGCAGCCTCCCGTCCCTGATCCGGCATCACGGAGGTGGGCGCGGGCATTTGGCGAGGGCTGGTGCTGACCACAGCGAGATTGCCGCGGCGGAGCGCGGCAATGACGGAAAAGGGGAGACTCAGCCGCTCCCCGCCCCCAGCAAATCGCGCGCCATGATGATCCGCTGCACCTCGCTCGGACCCTCCCCAATCCGCCGGATCCGCATCTCCCGATACCAGCGCTCCAGCGGCAGATCCTTGGTCACCCCGATCCCCCCGTGAATCTGAATCGCCCGATCCACCACGCGGCTCGCGCCCTCCGTCGAAGTCAGCTTCGCCATCGCCGCCTCGAAGCGGAACGGCTCGCCCTGCTCGGCCTTCTCCGCCGCCGCGAGGTACATGAAGCGGCTCGTGCGGATATCAATCTCGTTATCGACCACCATCCACTGGATCGCCTGACGCGAGGACAGCGGCGCGCCGAACGTCTCGCGTTGCTTGCTGTAGGCAATCGCCAGCTCCTGCGCAGCGACCGCAATCCCCACGCAGGCCGCCGAGTAGGGGATGCGCTGGCGCGTCAGCGCCGCGTTCGCCAGCGAGAAGCCGCCGCCCTCCTCCCCGAGCAGATTGGCCGCCGGCACCCGCGCATCGTCGAACGACAACTCGGTGCCGTAGTTCGCCGAGCGCAGCGTGTGGACAACCCGCCGCACCTCAAAGCCCGGCGTGTCGGTGTCGACCAAGAACGCCGAAATCCCGCGCCGCCCCTTGGACGGATCCGTCCGCGCGAACACCAGCCCGAAATCGGCCCGATCCGCGCCCGAACTGAACAGCTTCGAGCCGTTCAGCACCCAGTCGTCGCCGTCCTTCACCGCCCGCGTCTGAATCGCGCGCGCCGGATCCGACCCGCCGCTGGGCTCGGTCAGCCCGAAAAACGCGCGCTTCTCGCCGCGCAGCATCGGGTACAGGTACCGCTCCTTCTGTTCGTCGTCGGCCGAGTACAGCTGCGCCAGCCCCGCCGAACCGAACGCGCCGTAGCAGGGCAGATACAGCCCCGCGCGGTGCTGCGACATCTCCTCCGCCACCAGCCCGCGCGTCGTCAGCGGCAGCCCCGGGCCGCCGTACTCCTCCGGCACATCAATGTGGTACAGCCCCATCCCCTGCACGATGCCCTTGAGCCGATCCAGCTCGCCCGGCGGCAGCTCCACCGCGTCGGGATCCAGATCGCGCTCCAGCGGGACCACCTCCTCGCGCACGAAGCGGCGCACCGCCTGAGTGATCATCCGCTGCTCTTCACTCATCAGAAATTCCACGTCAGCCGCCCTCTCCGCGCCGCGCCTTGTCGTCGGAGCGCCGCAGACGCCCCAGCTGCGGCATATCGCGCCAATCGCCCGCCGCGTTGCCCGGCGGCCAATCCGACGCCGTATCGCGCTGATACTGCATCAGCATCTCCAACCGCTTCGTCGTGTACTGCTGGTTCGCCTCCCAGCGAAAGCTGTGCCCGCGCTCGCGCAGCACCGCGTTCGCCTCGCCGCCGCCGAAATGCAGAGCCAGACGGCTGCGCAGCCCGAACGGCTCCCGCCCGCCTGCTTGCCCGATATACAGCAGCGCCCCCTCCGCGTCCGCGATCTCATACACCCCGACCACCGCCGGCACCGCCCGAATCGCCTCCGCAGAGGCGGAAATCCAAGGTTTGCGAATGCCCACAGCGCTCCTCCTCCCGCACAATGCTAGCGCGGGCGCGTCAGGGAACCGCGCCGCCCTCCCGTTCGTCTGGCTAGCATCGCCGATGGGTGGGGGAGGCTGCCAATGCTGCGGGGTGTCGTCTGCGGAGCAATTGCGCTGCTTGCGCTGGCCTGCGGCCTGGCGGCGCCCGCCGACACGGGCGCATCGCCCCGATCAGCGCCGCCCCCGTTCGAGTGGTGGGCCAACGGCAAGCCGCCCACACCCCCGCTGTATCTGGTGCTGGAGAGCTCCCGCGAGCTCTGCACGGCGGGCACCCTGACCGAGCTCTCCTGGACAATCAGCGGCGGAACCGCTCCCTACACGCTGACCATCGAGGGCTCCGCAGTCGACATCGACGCCGACAACATCCGCATCAACTGCGGCGCGCTGCCGTATGACCCGCGCACGGGTGAGCTGGCCGCCAGCCGAACGAAGACCTTCCGCGGCTCGCTCCGCGACAGCCGCGGCGTGACCACCACCACGACGGCGGCGGTGACGCTGACCACGCCGCCCTACCTGGCCGCCGATGCGGCGCTGCGCTACGAAACCTACGACCTCACAGGCGCGGCGGCGGGCGCAGGCAGCTACGCCTTCCTCACCGACACGACCGGCGCGGCGAGCGTGGTTCCGACCTACGAAGGCCTGCGCGACGGCACGGCGAAGCTGCTGCTGATCCACACCTCCGACGCGGAAGAGACGCCGCAACGCTCGCTCTACGACGCTGTGGTGGCGGGCGACCTGTTCGAGTGGCACGAGTCCTACGATTGTTGGGTGCGCTATCGAGTAACCGAAGTCCGGCCCGATCCGCCGGGCGGCGCGGCGCGCAAACTGCTCGGCGTGGAGCGGTTAAGCTACGCCTATAGCGGTTGCAGCGGCGCGATCGCTACAGACGTCGCCGTCCTGCTCGCCTGGGGTCCGCTGCCCGATCTGGGCGGCCCGAGTCTCGCCGCGCCGCTGCGTCACGGGCCGTATCAGCTCGTCCCTACAAGCTGGCGCGGCATGGCGGAGGAGCCCAGAAGCTATCTCCCTTCAGCTTACTCCGCTACCAATCCGACCTACACGAGCGACCTCGCTGCGGCGCAACGGCTTCCCTACTGGCGCGATCCCGATCTGCCGGCGGGCTGGACATTCGCATGGGCAACCGCCGGCGACGTGAGCGGTCCCACCTATGGCTACTGGGCGGTGTTCGCCTCAGAACGAGGCGGGTACGGCGTCACGATCGAGGGTTACTACGCGGACTACAGGGGCCACCCGGAGGAGTCGTCGTGGCTAAATGCTCGCGGTGCCCTCGAGACGCGGATCATTGCGGGGCGCCCAGCAACAGTTGCGTATAGCCCGCCAGGACCGAGCCACGATGACCTGTCCGCGGTGACCGTCTGGATCTATGACTCGTCAACTGAGGCTGAGTACATGATCCTCGGAGAGGTCAAGAACCTGCGCGGAAGCAACGTCGACGCCGCCATCGCGATCGCACGCAGCCTCTTCGAAGGAGCAGATGCGCCATGACGAAATCGCGCTCAGCTCCGGCCATCAGACTTGCGGCGCTGCTGCTGGCGCTGGCGGCGGGGCTGCTCTGGGCGGCGGGCGGAGCGTCGGCCAGAGGGCCGATCGAGTGGTGGGCAGATGGCAAACCAGCTACACCCCCGCTATACCTCAAGCTGACCAGCTCCCGCGAGCTCTGCACCGCCGGCACCCTGACCGAGGTCTCCTGGCGGATCAGCGGCGGCGCGCCGCCGTACTCGCTGAGTGTTGAGGGATCGGCTGTCGACATCAGCGCCGATAACCTGCGGATCAACTGTGGCGCGTTGACCCCCACGGAGGCCGCCGACGCGGAGGCAACACTCGCCGCCAAGACAATCACGGCCACCGTCACCGACGCCAGAGGCGTGCGGAGTGCGGCGTCGCTCGATGTGGCGCGGGCACGGGCGCTGCCTGCGCCGACGGGGCTCAGCTACAGCCCAGCGACGGGCTGGGCAAGGACCTTCTGGGACTGGGTCGACGGAGCGGGTTCGCAGTCGCCTGAGCGTCCCAGGTACCCCGACTACCCAGATTCGCCGCCCGTGCGAGACCAATATCTCGTGCGCTATCGAGCAACCGGCGGTACCGAGTGGCGACATGCTGTGTGGGCCACAAACAGCGGCCCAAACGAATGGGAGACGGCGGGCCCGGGCATTCACGAGATGCAGGTCGCCGCGATCCGCCATTCGCTCGAGGCGGAGACACCGGCGGCGCTGCGCTGGAGCGAGACGTTGCGTTATGTGTACGCGACCGCTCCTGCGAACGCCACCGTCTCGACAACCGCGACCACGGTCACCGTATCGTGGGACGCGCAACCATACGCTGGCATCACTGTCGTCACGCTGCAAGGACCAAGCGGCTACCGGGACCGGCTGGTAGACGAGCCGAGCGAGCCGGGCCGCGATACTATCACGTTCTCCGATGTGCCACCCGAAACGTCTTACGAGGTCGTGATCGACAAGGGCTCGCCTGACGGGATTGTCAGCGGGCGGACCGAGCTCACCGCGCGGACCGGCGCGGCGCCGGCAGGCTGGGAGGCGAACCCCACCGGGCCGCAAAACGTGACGGTCGCCACCAACGGGAACGAGATCACCGTGACGTGGGTGGAGCCGTATGCCGGCGCCGCGAACAGGTACGACGTGGCGATCACCGAGGAGCGCACGGGCGCTCTGGTCGACATCACTTGGGTGGCAGACTCGACACGACAGTGGTCAACCCGGGGCATCTTCCGGCCGATCAGGCGCAGGGGGGCGTATCGGGTGCGCGTGACGCACGTTGATCTGATCACGGCGTCGGTCTACAAAACCGTGACCGTGCCGGCATCGACGCCGAGCGGCGTCCAAGAGGCCCAATCCTCAGAACCGCCTAGCCCGGCGATCGAGTGGTGGGCGGACGGGAGGCCGGCATTCCCACCGCTGTATCTGGCGCTGGAGAGCTCGCGCGAGCTCTGCACGGCGGGCACCCTGACGGAGGTTTCGTGGAAGATCAGTGGCGGAACTGCTCCCTACACGCTGAGCGTAGAGGGAGAAACTGTGGATGTGGACGCGGACAACATCCACATCAACTGCGGCGCGCTGCCGCATGACCTGCGCACGGGCGAGCTGGCCGCCAGCCGGACGAAGACCTTCCGCGGCTCGCTCCGCGACAGCCGCGGCGTCACCACCACCGCGACAGCGCCGGTGACGCTGACCACGCCGCCCTACCTGGCCGCCGATACGGCGCTGCGCTACGAAACCTACGACCTCACAGGCGCGGCGGCGAGCGCAGGCAGCTACGCCTTCCTTACCAGCGCGGCGAGCGTGGTTACGACCTACGAAGGCCTGCGCGACGGCACAGCGAAGCAGTTGCTGGTCCACACCTCCGACGCGCAGGGAGTGTCGCGCGCCGCGCTCTACGCCGCAGTCGCGGCGGGCGACCTGTTCGAGTGGCGCGAGTCCTACGATTGCTGGGTGCGCTATCGAGTAACCGACATCCGGCCCGACCCGTCGGTCGCCGCGGCGCACAAACTGCTCGCCGTGGAGTGGACGACCTACGCTTTCACGGGCTGCAGCGGCGCGATCGTTGCGGACGCCGCAGTCCTGATCGCCTGGGGTCCGCTGCCCGATCTGGGCGGCCCCAGTCTCGCCGCACCGCTGCGTCATGGGCCGTATCAGATCGTCCCTACAGGCTGGCGCGGCGTGACGGAGGAGCCCAGAAGCTATCTTCCTTCAGCTTACTCCGCTACCAATCCGACCTACACGCGGGACCTCGCTGCGGCGCGACGGCTTCCCTACTGGCGCGATCCCGATCTGCCGGCGGGCTGGACATTCGCATGGGCAACCGCCGGCGACGTGAGCGGTCCCACCTATGGGTACTGGGCAACGTTCGCTACAGAGCGAGGCGGGCACGGCGTCACAATCTTCGGTTACTACGCGGACTATCGGGGCCACCCGGAAGAGTCGTCGTGGCGAAACGCTCGAGGCGTCTTCGAAACACGGACCATCGCGGGACGTCCAGCGAAGGTCATGTACAGCCCGCCAGGACCGAGCCACGACGACTGGTTCCCGGTGACCGTCTGGGTTTATGACTCGTCGACGGAGGCTGAATACATGATCCTCGGAAAAGTCAAGAGCCTGCGCGGCGATAACGTCGACGCCGTCATCGCGATCGCGCGGAGTCTGTTTGAGGAGACAGATGCGCCATGACGAAGTCGCGCTCAGCTCCGGCCATCAGACTCGCCCGCCACACCCCCGCCGACGCCGAAGGCCTCCCCGCCCTGCTCGACGCGATCGCGGCCTCCGCCGCGGTTCCGGCTGCGACGGAGTAACGGCTGGATCGCCTGCGCGCACATCCGCTCAGGTCAGCGTCTCCGCGATCACACCCGCCGCAAGCAACTCCTCAATCCGCTCTGGCGAGTAGCCCAGCAGCCCCGCCAGCACCTGGCGCGTGTCGCGCGCAAACAGTGGCGCGGCTGAGCGGGGCGGCGCGGGCGTGGCGGAGAGCCGATAGGCGGCCTGCGGCGCGGGCGACAGCCCCACCTGCGGATGCTCCAGACCGCCGACCGCCTGCCGCGCCGCGATCTGCGGGTCGCGCAGCAGCGTCCGCGCGCCCATCACCGCCGAGGCCGGCGCGCCCGCGCCTTGCAGCCGCTCCGCCAGCGCCGGCGCGTCGAACCCCGCCGTCCACGCCCCCAGCCGCGCGTCCAGCGCCTCGCGATGCTTCCAGCGCCGCAGCGCCGTGCGAAAGCGCCAATCGCCCGCCGCCTCCGCATCGCCCCAGACCGAGAGCAGCGCCTCCCAGTCCGCGTCGCCCCGGCAGGCAATCGCAATCCAGGCGTCCGGATCATCCGCCGACGGCCGCGCCGGATAGACCCCGTGCGGCGCCCAACAGCGATGCTCGTTGCCGATTCGCGTCGGCTCGCGCCCGCTCAGCTGCGCCGCCAGCAGCGCCTCGCCGATCAGCTGCAGCTCGCCCTCCAGCATCGCCAGCTCCACAGTCTGCCCGACGCCGTCGCGCTCCCGCGCCCGCAGCGCGGCCAGCGTCGCCGACGCCGCGTGCAGCCCCGCGTTCTGATCGCAGTAGAAGTTGCCCGGCTTCAGCGGCGGCCCGTCCCGATAGCCGGTCAGCCACGACAGCCCGCTCATCGCGTCGATCCCCGGCCCGTAGGAAATCCGGTCGCGCCACGGACCCGACGACCCGAACGCCGGCATCCGCACATAGATCAGGCGCGGATTGCGGGCGTGCAGCGCCTCCCAGCCGAGTCCGAAATTGCCCATCACGCGCGGCGAGTAGTTCTCAATCACCACATCGCTGACATCGACGAGCTCGAGAAACAGCTCGCGCCCCGCCGGCACGGCCAGGTTGAGCGCGAGCGAGCGCTTGCTGTTGGCCAGCTCGTTCAGACGCGGCTCGCGGTTCCACGGCTCGTCGGGCGCGCCCTCCCGCGCCGGCAGCGCCGAGCTCGGGTGACGCGGGCGCGCCCAGGGCGTCTCGATCCGCAACACCTCCGCGCCCAACGCGCCCAGCAACAGCGTCGCCACCGGCCCGGCCACCGCCACCGTCAGGTCCAGCACCCGCAGCCCGGCCAGCGGGCGCTCGCCGTCGGGAATGCTCGGAAACGGCGTCAGCCGCCGCTCAGGTAACACCGGCCCGCCTCCAGCGAACGCGCTCGCGCGGCGCGCCCAACAGCGCCGCGTCGGCGTCCAGCCGCGGCGCTTCGCCATCCACCCACGGCGTCGCGCCGAAGCGCACCGCCGGCCCGGGCGCGAGCGCCGTTCCGCCGTCGGGCAGCGCCACAGCGCGGAAAAAATCGCGCGCCGCGTGGTGCCCGTCGGCGTCGGCCAACACCTCCGAGGGACGCAGCACCTCGGTGAAGGGCAGGCGCAGCTCCTGCGCGCGGCGCACCACCTCGCGGCGCGGCAGACGCTCCAGCAGCGGAGCCATCAGCGCGTCCACCTCGTCGGCGCGGCCCATCAGCGAGGCCAGCATCTCCGGCTCCGCCAGCCGCGGTTCGTCGAACAGCACCGCCATCTGCTCCGGATAGCGGTTGTTGCAGTGCGCATGCACCCAACCGTCGGCGCAGG
The DNA here is from genome assembly GCA_958295515.1 of uncultured Dehalococcoidia bacterium. Taxonomy (GTDB): domain Bacteria; phylum Chloroflexota; class Dehalococcoidia; order Bin125; family Bin125; genus CATQGW01. The sequence goes on from CATQGW010000001.1 coordinate 1,131,994, forward strand.
GCCGGATCGTGCTGGGGTACAACTGTCCCGGCCCAAAGCCGACCAGCCGCGGCCCGTTGCGCTTCGGCTCGTGGTCGTGGAACCAGGCGTTCTGATAGCCGCCGCCCAGCAGAAAGGCGACCGCCTCGCAGATCGCCACGTCAACATGCTGCCCCCGCGCACGTTCGGCGTCCCGCGCGTGCAGCGCCGTCAGCAGACCCAACACCGCGTGCAACCCCGCCTGCAGGTGCGCCTGCTCGCCCCAGGCCTTGACCGGCTCGCGCTCAGGATCGCCCGTGATCCGCAGGTACCCGCCCGCCGCGTAGGCGGTCAGTTCGGTCGCCCGCCAGTCGGCCTTGGGACCGCGCCAGCCGTAGGGCGTGATGGTGCAGATTTGGAGGTCGGGGTGTGTCCCGTGCAGTGCGTCGGGTTCCAGTCCTCGCTTCGCGTAGTCGGCGCGGTCGATGTCGCTGATCAGCGCATCAGCCTCGGCAAGCAGCGCTCGGAACAGCCGCCGGCCGGCGGCTGTTCCGAGCTCGAGCCGCAGCGAGCGCTTACGTCGGTTGAGATGCAGGTGCGCCGCCGCATGCGGGCTGCGCCGCAGCGAAGAGCCGCCCGGCGGCTCCACGAGCACCACCTCCGCGCCCATCCCCCCAAGCAGCCGCCCCGCATAAGCAGCCGCCGGCGTCTCCGACAGCTCAACAATGCGGAGCCCATCAAGCGCTCCGTCCGAGCCCCGCCCACCCTGCAACGATTTCATCCCCGCAGGGTACCTGCGGGCACGGATCAAGCCCGCTGGACAAACTGTGGTCCACGCAGCCAGCTGCTAAGCGCGCTCGTAGGTGCCGTAGCCGACCGGTCCGACGCGGCGGAACTTGGATCGGTCGCCGTGCCACCTGATGTCTTGAGCAATCCACAAGCATGTCTCATCCGGTGCCTTACTAGAAACCTGAGGGCCAGGGTCGCCGATCCCCTCGTCGTAAATCCGCTGGTCGATGGTCGCCATCTCCCTCGCGATTTCGCGGTAGTGAAGCGGTTTGCCTGACGCCCGCAGGACCTGCGCAGCCCTCTCCAGCAGGTTGTGGATGAGGGGAGGAGCGGCCGAATCATCGCTGTCGCCGCCAAACCAATAGTCGGGGACCTCAACGACGTACGTCCCCCTCGCCACCCGCACGAGCCGAGGGTCGTCATAGAAACGCGCGAGTAGTGTGCTGGCCGGATCTTCGCCGCCGACCTTGAAACCCACACCCGCCAGCGCGGCGTAGATGTCGCGGTAATGCATCGGCTTGCCGCGGTCGACAAGCACCTCGATTACGGCGTTGGCGTCTGCGCGGGGTGCATCAGGCGCATCCAGATCTTCCGACCCGTCGGCCAGCAGCCGATTCAGCACGCCGATCTGAGAGGTCAGCTGGTCGCGCGCTGCTTGTTCTTCGGCCACCTGCTGCTCGGCGGCAGTGAGCACATCGTCCCACCGCTCCCGTTCCTGCTGGGCGGCCGCAACCAACTCAGCGCCGTGTCCCCACTCTTCGGGATCGTCAGAGAGCAACCGCTCCAACGCCTGCTGCCGTGTGATCGCGAGGTTGAGCGCCGTCCGCGCTTCAGTCAGTCGATGATCGGCATTCGCCCGCTCCCCTTCCAAGCGCTCGCGCTCGCGCTCGGCGACAGCCGTGAACTCGCTCGTCAGCCCAAGCTCGACATCGCCGTTCTTCAAGTTGGCCATTTGCTCTCCACCCTTCCATAGGTCAATCATAGCAAAACGATATTCCTAAGTCAACTCGTCAAGCTGATAAGGCATTGAGAGCCATAGAGGAGCGCAGGGCTAAGCTGAGAAGCAGCGGCACAAGACGATGCCGAGACCACCTATGACCACCACCGACCCAACCCTGGCCTACCCCGCTTACAGCCGCTGGATGCTGCAGATCGCCGCCAGAATGGTCGAGTGCGGCGACCGACGGCAGGCCTCGAAGCAGATCTGGGAAGCGGCGGCGCAGCGCGTCAGCGAGATCGCCGACGAGCGCGGATGGCCCAACGCCAGCCTGACGGATACTTACGCGATCAGCCACCACATCTCCGTTCACGCGGGCGAGCGGCAGATTTCGATCCTCTTTGCGCTCGCCAGCGACACCGGCCGAAACTTCTATGAGGACTGGTTCTCCCTCGACGAGGTCGAACACCGCCTTGATGCGGCGCGAACGCTCTTCGCCCTCCTGGACGAAGCCCACCGGACGCTGCCGCTCGACCTGCCAATGCCCAACGAGCCGTTCTACCGCGAGCGCCACCCATAGGATCGCCGGCGCAATGGGGTTACCCTGACAGCAAGTCAAGCGCCGAGGCGACCTATGACCACCACCCAACCAATCGAAAGCCACGCCGTCCACAGCCGCCGAATGCTCGAGCATGCCGCCGAGATGATCGAGCAGGGCGACCGCCTACAAGCCTCCGAGAAGATCTGGGGCGCAGCAGCGCACCGACTCAAGGAGATCGCCGCCGAGCGTGGATGGCCGAATCGCAGCCACGCCGACGGCTGGGCAATCATCGACTACATCGCCGACCAATCCGGCGATCAGCGGATCGGCGACCTCTTCGGGCTCGCCAGCGACACGCACCAGAACTTCTATGAAGACCGGTATTCGCTCCGCAGGTTGGCAAGGCGGCTCGAGCAAATCCGCACGCTGCTTCAGCTGCTCGACGACGCCCACCAGACCCTGCCGCCCGACCTGCCCATGCCCGACGACCGCCACTATCGCAACCGTCACGGCTGAGGGCTGCGCGCGGGTACCCTGCGCGCTACGCGGATGCGAGCAGGCAGAGGAGCGCGAACTATGGACGTGGGATTCATCGGCACCGGCAACATCGGCAACCCGATGTGCGCAAACGTGATCAAGGGCGGCCACCGCGTGGTGGTCCACGACCTCGTCGAGGAACACACGGCCAACCTGATCGAGCTGGGCGCGACCTGGGCCGAGTCGCCCGCCACCGTCGCCTCGCAGTGCGAGGTCCTGCTGACTTCGCTGCCCGGCCCGCCGGAGGTCGAGGCGGTGCTGCGCGGCGGCGGCGGCATACTCGAAGGCGCGGAGCCGGGACTGGTCTGCTTCGACCTCAGCACCAACCTGCCCTCCACCGTGCGCTTGCTGGCCGAGCGCGCCGCCGAGCGCGGCGTCACCTTCCTCGACTCGCCCGTCAGCAACGGCGTCGTGGGCGCCGAACGCGCCGAGCTCGCCGTGATGGTCGGCGGCGACCGCGCCGCCTTCGACAAATACAAGCCCGTGCTCGAATGCATCGGCAACAACGTCTTCTACATGGGTGAACTCGGCATGGGCGCGATGACCAAAATCATCAACAACATGGTCGGCATCACCTCCGCCCAGGTGCTGATGGAGGCGACCGTGCTGGCGCAGAAGGCCGGCCTCGACCCGCAGCAGACCTACGAGGTGATGAGCGTCGCCTCCGCCCGCCCCTACGTCGGCAACATGCCGCGTCTGCTCGAGCGCGACTACGACAATCCGCCGTTCTTCCTCCAGTGGGCGGCCAAGGATGTCTCGCTCGCGGTGCAGGTCGCGCGCGAAGAGGGGATGGCGCTGCCGCTCGCCAGCGCCGCCGCCGACTACCTCTTCCGCGCCAAAAACCGCGGCCTCGGCCTCAAGCCCGTCACCGCCACCCTCGAAGCCGCCGAGGAGGACGCCGGCCTCAAATAGCCGCGCTCGCGCTCCCGTCATACCCGCGCTCGCCGCGGGTATCTCGCCGCCACCAGCACCGAGGCCGCACCGCGGGATTGCCGTGGCGGAGCACGGCAATGACGGGGGGGCGGGCATGACGGAGAACCAGAACCAAATGGAGTAGGATCAGCGCATGGCAGCAGCGGGAGCAATCGCAGCGGGCGGCACGGGCGCGCGGCGCGTGGTCTTCTTCCACGCCGCCGCCTTCGTGCTCGGCTTCAGCGTCGTCTTCGTCGCGCTCGGCGCGCTGCTCGGCGGGCTCGGCTCGGCCTTCAGCGATGAACTCGTCTGGTTCCAGCGCATCGCCGGCGCGCTGCTCGTGATCCTCGGACTGCACCTCGCCGACGTCATTCGGATCGAGTTCCTCTACCGCAGCTTCCAGGTCGGCGGCGCGTCGCCCGGACCGGCGCAGGCCGCGCCCCGCGCGAGCGGCATCCGCGCCAGCGCCGACTACGCCCGCTCGCTGGTCGTCGGCGTCGCCTTCTCGGTCGGCTGGACGCCCTGCGTCGGCCCGATCCTGGCCGGCATCCTCGTGCTCGCGCTCGACTCCGCCTCGCTCTTCCAGGCCGTCACCCTGCTGATCTGCTACGCCGCCGGACTGGGCATCCCCTTCCTGCTGGTCGGCCTCGCGCTCGGCGCCTCGACCAACTTCCTGCGCAAGATGAACCGCTGGATGCCGCTCGTCGGCGTGATCTCCGGCGTGCTGCTGATCTTCGTCGGCATGCTGATCGCGCTCGACCGCGTGGTCTTGCTCAACGAGGCGCTCGGCTCGCTCGGCGTCGACATCGTCACCAACGACGGCGACGAAATGCTCAACCTCAACCTCGGCTCCGCGCTGATCGCCTTCGTCGGCGGCTTCGTCTCCTTCATCTCTCCCTGCGTGCTGCCGCTCGTGCCGATCTACCTCGGCCACCTCGCCGGCATCGGCGCAGAACAGTCCGCCGCGCCGCGCCCGATCGCCGCCGCCTGAGACCGATGACTCACCCCGCGCCGCTCCAGCCGCCCGCGGCGGCGCGCGAATCGAACTCCGCGAAGAAGCTGAGCGCCGCGGCGTTGAACTCCGCCGCTGCGCCGATGTTCACCGCGTGCGGCGCGGAAACGCGCGCCACCCGCATATTCGCGGCGTGCTGCTCAACCCACTCGCGCGCGGGGCGAAAAGCCTCCTCGCGGTCGCCCGCGATCAACAGCGTCGGCACGGGATTGTGCGGCAGCCGATCGCGCAGCGGCGTATGCGGCGAGGTGTGCAGCATCGTGCGAACGATGCCAATCGGCGTGCTGCGCCGCATGTCCGCGTCGAACTGCGCCCGCTGATCATCGGAGAGGGCGCGCGCGCGGCGCGGACAGAGCGGGTGCGACATCACCGCTTCAATCCCGCCCTCCGCAATCTGCATCGCCCGCGCCCGCGCCGCTTCCGGGTCGCGGATGCGGATGCCGTCGGAAAACGCCGAGTGCGAGTTGGTCACTACATGCGCAATCACGTCGTCCGCACGCGACATCGCATAGTTCAACGTCAGCGCCGCGCCGAGCGACTGCCCCACGACAAACCATCGCTCCACCCCAACCAGCTCGCGCAGCGCATCAAAGCGCTCGGCGTAGCGATCAGGGTGGTACGCCGCCTCATCCTTGGGCGCAGGCGAGCGCCCGTGCCCAAGCAGCTCCACCACAACCGTGCGGTAGCGCTCGCGGAAGGCATCAAGGTTGAGCTGCCAGTGCGCCCGGCAGGTCAAAATGCCATGCACAAAGAGCACCGCCGGCGCATCAGCCGGCCCCTGAACGTCGTAGGCAAGATCAATGCTCACGCGCCTACAGTACCTGCGCAGCGCGTAGTGAGCACTGCCGCCCCACCTCCGTGATCCCCATCTCCCATCTCCGTCATTCTCGCCCCCGTTTTCCGTCATACCCGCGCTTGCCGCGGGTATCTCGCCGTGACCAGCACCACCGCTGCATCCAGCCCCCCGATCCCCCTCCCCGTCATTCCCGCGCTCCCCATCCACCGTTGCCGCGCCCCCCCCGCGGCAATTTCGCTGAGTTGTGCGCCGGCCTTGGTGCTGGGAACGGCGAGATACCCGCGGCGGGGCGCGGGTATGACGGATCTACGGGCGCGGGTGTGGCGGAGGAGGAGGGGCGAAGCCTCTCCCCGTCATTCCCGCGCACGCGGGAATCTCGTGGCGGGACCTCGGAGGTTGCGCGGTGGAGATTCCCGCTTTCGCGGGAATGACGGATAGGAGGGGGCGGGAATGACGGATAGGAGGGGGCGGGAGGTTGCGGCGGTGCGAGTGGGCAGGCTCTACTCAGGTAGATCGATCTCTGTGCTGTGCAGCCAGCGGTCTGTGGCGGCATTTGTTGGGAGGTAGCGCAAGGGGGGGAGGATGCGTTCGCCGTTGGTTGGGGTGAAGGCGAGCTCGATGCGGCCGTTGGGGCGTAGGCGGGCGTGGATGCGGCCAAGCTCTACGCCGTCGAGCTCGATGGGGCTGGAGCGCAGCCAGCGGTTGACGGCCGCGCCGGCGGCGGGGAAGTAGCGCAGCGTGGGCAGGATGCGGTGCTCGCTGCCGGCGGGTTGCCAGGCGGCTTCGGTGCGGCCGTCGGCCAGGCGGCGGACCACGATCCGGCCGTCTGCGGGAGCGCCTGTCGGCTCGGTGGTCGGTTCTGTTGGCTCGGCGGTCGGTTCGCGCAGCCAGGCGGGGATGTCGGACGCGCCGTTGTGCGTCATCCAGCAGGAGACTGCGCCGGCTTCGCTCAGCACGCAGTTGTGGCGGGGGCCGATGCTGATCGCGCGATACGGTCCTGCGGGCGGCTGCGCCTGGCCGTCGAACTGATAGCCCCAACACTCGAGTTCGCCGGTCTCGCGCAGCCCGCAGCTGTTCCGCGCGCTCGCGAAGACGGCGCTGAAGGCGCCGCTCGGTGCATCCGTCTGGCCGTATACGTTCCAGCCCCAGCACTCGACCGTGCCGTCGTCCTGGCGCAGCGCGCAGTTGTGCCCCCCGCCGGAGCTGACGGCGCTGAAGCGGCCGCTCGGCGCATCATCCGTTTGGCCCTCCTCGTTGTATCCCCAGCACGCGAGTGCGCCGCTCTCGCGCAGCGCGCAGTTTTGGTAGTCGCCGGCGCTGACGGCGCTGAAGCGTCCGCTCGGCGCATCCGTTTTGCCGAAGCGGTCGTCTCCCCAGCATTCGATTTCGCCGGTGGTCTCGCGCAGGGCGCAATTGTGATGCCCGCCGACGCTGAGCGCGCTGAAGCGTCCGCTCGGCGCATCGGCCTGGCGGAACTCGTTGTCTCCCCAGCACTCGATTTCGCCGCTCTCGCGCAGGGCGCAGCTGTGGAGCCTGAAGCCCGTGCCGAGGGCGCTGAAGCGGCCGCTGGGCGCATTCGTTTGGCCGGACCAGCCGCGTCCCCAGCACACGACTTCGCCCTTCTCGGACAGCGCGCAGGTGTGGTGCCAGCCGGCGCTGACGGCGCTGAAGCGATCGTCCGGCGCGTTTGTTTTGCCGAATTCGGTGGAACCCCAGCACTCGACCCCGCCTATTTCGCGCAGCCCGCAGTTGTAGGTTTCGCCGGCACTGATGGCGCTGAAGCGAGTGCTCGGCGCATTCGTTTGGCCCTCGCCGTTCCATCCCCAGCACTCGACCTGGCCGCTCTCGCGCAGTCCGCAGGCGTGGTCCTTGCCGGAGCTGACGGCGCTGAAGCGGCCGCTGGGCGCGTCCGACTGGCCGAAATGGTTGGCTCCGCGGCACTCGATTTCGCCGCTCTCGCGCAGCCCGCAGGTGTACTCCTCGCCGGCGCTGATCGCGCTGAAGCGGCCGCTCGACGGATCCGTTTGGCCGAACGCGCTGGCTCCCCAACACTCGACCGCGCCGGTCTCGCGCAGTCCGCAGCTGTGGTCCCAGCCGGTGCTGACGGCGCTGAATTGACCGCTGGGCGGATCCGTTTGGCCGTACCCGTTCCATCCCCAGCACTCGACCGCGCCGGTCTCGCGCAGCCCGCAGCTGTGGCCCTTGCCGGCGCTGACGGCGCTGAAGCGGCCGCTCGGCGCATCCGCCTTGCCGGAGGCGTTGGAGCCCCAGCACTCGATTTCACCGGTCTCGCGCAGCCCGCAGGTGTGGTGCCAGCCGGCGCTGACGGCGCTGAAGCGGCCGCTCGGCGCATTCGCCTGGCCGTCGTCGCTCTTTCCCCAGCACTCAATGGCGCCCGAGTCGAGCAGCGCGCAGGCGTGATCCTGGCCGGTGCTGATCGCGACCGCGCGGGCTTCCTCCTGCGCTTGCGCCTGTTCCCAACCGTCTGCGATGCCGAGAACAACGCCGACCAACAGCAGCAACGCGGCGAGCGTAAGGCTTCCGACTACGGTCCTGGCGCTCCACATGGCTGTGATGGGCATCGCGCTCCTCCGTCGTTGGAGATGCTGGTGCGGGCGGGGCATTGTACGCCGACCGCGGCGAGGGTGTGGCGGGGCTTGGGAGGTTGGGCGGGGGGGATTCCCGCTTTCGCGGGAATGACGGGAAAGGGGGGCGGGAATGACGGATAGAGGGCTTGGGAGGCGACACGGCGAGATACCCGCGGCGGGGCGCGGGTATGACGGATCTATGGGGGGTATGACGGAAGTAGGCGAGCGCGGGTGTGACAGAGTGGGGGCGGGGCTTGGGAGGTGGGGCGGGGGGGATTCCCGCTTTCGCGGGAATGACGGAAAGGGGGGCGGGAATGACGGGGAAAGGGAGGTGGGAATGATGGGAAAGGGGGGCGGGTATGACGGAAGAGGGGGTGTGGGGTTGGGTTGGTGCCGAGGGGCAGAATCGAACTGCCGACACCACGATTTTCAGTCGTGTGCTCTACCGACTGAGCTACCTCGGCGCGTTGCCAGCATACAGCCGCATGGCAGGTTGGGTGGGTGGGTTAGGCGGGCATGCCGGCCAGGGCGCGCTCTACGTGGATGCGCACATCGGCGAACATCTGCTCGGCCGAGTGGCGCGCGTCGACCACCTGGAAGTCGTAGGGATCGATCATCGCCTGGAACTGCTCGAGCATCGCCCGCTGATGCTGCACGAACGAGTCGTAGACGCTGACGCCCTGGATGTAGTCGCCGCCCGACTCCCAGTAGTCGAAGCCGCGCTCGGTCACGCGGCGGAGCAGGTTCTCCACGTCGATGTCGAGGTAGATCGTGGCGTCCGGGATGAGGGCGAAGGAGTAGACGTGTTCGAGCCACTCGCGGGACGCGCCGCGCACATTGCCGCGGGCGATCAGCGAGAAGATGTAGCGGTCGACCAGGGCGACCATGCCGGCCCGCAGCGCGGGCAGGATGATTCGCTCGAAGCGGTCCCAGAAGTCGGTGGCGTAGAAGAGGTTGAGCGTGATCGGGTCGAGCACGTGGCCGCGCTTGGCGCGCTCGATCCCGGGGCCGACCAGCGGGGAGCGCGTCAGCCCGCTGTCGACCACGGCGTAGCCCGAGGTTTCGAGCCACTCCTTGATCAGCGAGATCATGGTCGAGCGCCCGACGCCGTCGGTGCCTTCGATCACGATCAGGCGGCCGGGCAGGTCTTCGTCGCCGATGCCGGCGGGGGGAACTCCGTAGAAGCGTCGTTCGGTCATGGCCGCCTACCGCCGCAGCGCCGAGTCGGTGAGGTAGTGGCCGCTCAGCCCGGTCTTCTGGAGTAGGTCGGCGACTTCGTTGCGGGGCGCGCGTGGGGCGCCGTGCAGCTGCTCGCGCACGAGCTCGCGGAACTGCACCTGCTGTTCGGTCAGGGGCAGGGTGGCGTCGATCTGCTTGATGCCGAACTCGCTGCAGAGCGCGTCGTATTCCTCGAGGATGCGGCCCTGGAAGATGCGGAACGACGCGCGCGGCTCATCGGCGAAGCCCATGTCCAGGCCCGCTTCGTAGTACTTGAGCTCGGCGCGCCCGAGCGTGATCCGGGCGATCGACTCTTCGAGCGGCACATTGAAGTAGACGGCCAGGCTGGGCGGCACGGAGAAGCTGTAGAGATCGCGCAGCCAGCGCCGGTCGACGCCGCGCGCGGCGTCGCGCGCGAACGCGGTGTAGACGTAGCGGTCGGCCAGCACGATCACTCCGGCCTGCAGCGCGGGGCGAATCTGGGCGTACATCCGCGAGGCGTAGTCGGCGGCGTGAATTAGACAGAAGGACATCGGCGTGAGCAGCTTGCGGCGCTTGCCGCGCCGGGTGGTGCCGCGCACGATCGGCGACGAGTTCCACTCGGTGAAGACCGTCGCGTAGCCCTCACTGCGCAGCCACTTGTGCAGCAGGTCGAGCTGGGTGCTCTTGCCCGAGCCGTCGATTCCTTCGACCACGATCAGGCGGCCGGGCAGTTGTTCAGCGTCTTGGGCGGGGAGTTGGGTCACGGCGCTGGCCTGTGGGGTTGATGCGCGGCCGCCGGCGCGCGGCGTGTGTTGTGGAGCGGCTGGTTGGCAATGCTAGTACACGGGCGGTGTTGAGGTGGTGGAGATAGGGGGACTCGAACCCCCGACCTCATCGTTGCGAACGATGCGCTCTCCCAACTGAGCTATATCCCCACATGATCGGCGCGCAGGCGCGGTAAGCCCGCGCGCGCTCGGCAACTCACAGGGTACAGCCGCCGCTTGGCCAGATTCAAACGCCGCCGGACTTGTTGAGCAGTCCGTCGGGGAGATCGACGATGATCGAGCCGCCGGCGAGGTCGACTTGCTTGACCACGTCGCGCAGGGCGGGGATCAGCAGGTCGGGTTCGCCGCCGCGATCGACGATCCAGACGTCGTTGGCGCCGGTGCTCAGCACCTCGCGGACGGAGCCCAGGGGGCGTCCTGCGGTGTTGCTGACTGCCAGCCCTTCGATGTCGTCGATGTAATAGAGGCCTTCGTGCGCGGGCGGGCGATCGCCGTCGGGGATTTCGACCAGTTCGCCGCGCAGCGCCTCGGCCGCTTCGCGGTCTTCGATGCCGATCACGGTGAGGTAGAGGCGGTCGCGCTGCCAACTCGAGGCTGCGACGATGCGCTCCTGCGCGGCGATCCAGACGCGCGCGCCGGGCGCGAAGCGCTCGGGGAAATCGGTCAGCGGCAGGGCTTTGAGTTCGCCGCGCAGCCCGCGGGGGCGCTCGATTTTTGCGGCGGCGCGGAAGCCGGGGCGCGGCTCGATGCGTTGTTCGGCGGTGCGAGCGAGTCGCAGGGGCATCAGCGAATCTCGAGCGAGGTCTCCTGCGCCCGCGCGTGCCCCGCGACCGAGAGCAGGGTGCGCAGGTTCGTCGCCAGCCGACCCTCGCGGCCGATGATCCGTCCCATGTCGCCCTCGTCGACCTGTAGCTGGATAAGCACTCGATCAGCTTCTGTTTCGGAGCTGATCTCGATGGCGTCGGGTTCGTCGACCAGCCATTTGACGATGTAATCGACCAGCGGTTCGAGCGATTGCGATTCCATGGGCGGCTACTCGCTGTTCGCGGCGGCGCGCTTGGCGTCGGCGCGCTTGCTGCGCGGCTTCTCCTGCCAGGGCGCGATGAGCCCCTCTTTGGAGAGGAAGCGATGCACCGTCTCGGTCGGCTGCGCGCCCTTGGAGAGCCAGTGCGCGACGCGGTCGTGCTTGACGTTGAAGACCGGCGGGTCGGGGATCGGGTCGTACTGACCGAGGTTCTCGATGAAGCGTCCGTCGCGCTGGACGCGGCTGTCCTGCACGACGACGCGGTAGTAGGGGCGGCCGCTGCGCCCGTGGCGGGCGAGGCGAATTTTGAGCACGTGGCGTTCCTCCGAAGCTGTTCTGGGTGCAGCCTACCCCGAGTCGGGGCGATGCTACAGATGACGTGGGTGAGGCGGCTCGCTCAGCGGCGTGTGAGCGCGGCCGCGCCGGCCGGCATTTTGCCGCTGGTCAGCGCCTTCATGATTTTCTTGGCCTCTTTGAACTGTTTGAGCAGTTGGTTGACGTCCTGCGGGGTGGTGCCGCTGCCGCGCGCGATCCGCCGCCGCCGCGAGCCGGAGATGATCTCGGGCTTGCGCCGCTCCTCCGGGGTCATCGAGCGCACGATCGCTTCGAACTGCACGAAATAGGCGTCGTCGAGGTCATCGACGTTGATCTGGTTCTTGATCTGGTTGAGTCCGGGCAGCATGCCGATCAGCTGGTTGAGCGGCCCCATGTTGCGGACGCGGCCGATTTGTTCGAGGAAGTCTTCGAGGTCGAAGCCGCCCTCCTGGATGCGTCGGCGCAGCTGCTTGGCGTCGCGCTCGCCGAACTCGGCCTGCGCTTTCTCGGCCAGGGTGCTGATGTCGCCGCGCCCCAGGATGCGCGAGGCGAGTCGGTCGGGGTGGAACGATTCCAGCGCGTCGGGGCGCTCGCCGACGCCGAGGAACTTGATCGGCGCACCGGTCACGGCGCGGATCGAGAGCGCCGCGCCGCCCCGCGCGTCGCCGTCCATCTTGGACAGCACCACGCCGGTGATCGAGACGGCCTCGTGGAAGGCCTGGGCCGCGTTGACCGCGTCCTGCCCCGACATCGCGTCGGCGACCAGCAGCACTTCGGTGGGGCTGAAGCGCTTTCGCAGATCAGCGATCTCGGCCATCATCGCGTCGTCGATGTGCAGCCGCCCGGCGGTGTCCACGATCACCGTGCCCGCGCCGAGCTCGCGCGCGCGTTGGAGGCCGCTCTCGACGATCTTCGCGGGCGGCGTGTCGGCGCCGCGATCGAAGACTTCGATGTCGAGCTGCTTGCCCAGCGCGTGCAGCTGGTCGATGGCGGCGGGGCGGTAGATGTCGGCGGCGATCAGCAGCGGGCGTTCGCCGGCCTTGCGCGAGCGCAGGGCCAGCTTGGCTGCGGTGGTGGTTTTGCCGGAGCCTTGCAGTCCGACCATCAGGATGATCGTGGGCGGCTGCGAGGCGTGCTGCAGGCGCGGCGATTCCGTGCCCAGCAGGGCGACCAGCTCGCCGTTGATGATCTCGATCAGCCGGTTCAGCGGGGTCGGGCTGCGCAGCACCTCGTCGGTCGCGGCGCGGGCGCGCACCGCTTTGATGTAGTCGCGCGCGACCTTGTAGTTGACGTCGGCCTCGAGCAGCGCCATCCGCACTTCGCGCAGCGCCGCATCGAGCTCATCTTCCGAAATCGCGCCCCGCCGCCCGAGCGAGGCGAAGACGCCCTGCAGCTTGCCGGTCAGCGATTCGAACATGGCCATGTGATCAGCTTAGCGCCGCCGTCCGACGTGGACGCGCCAGAGCGTCTCGTGTCCTCTGAGCTTCTGCGCGTCACCCGCGATGTAGTCGTCGTGAAGGTCGCGTATCGCCTGTTTGACTTTGCGGCGCGGCTCCGGGGGAAGGCGGCGAATTTCCAGTTGTGCCCCGTCGGCGCGCTCGACGAAGTAGATCAAGCCACACGCAGATCGTCATGGAAGCTGCGAATGAATGCGGCGGCTTCCGGCTCGTCCTGCTCGATGCGGCGGAGCATCTCGACATCCTCAGGGTGATCCTCGGGTAGGCGGTAGCACATCTTCGACCAGCCCGGAAAGCGCTCGTCGGTGCGCTCCAGCATGGCGACGAATTCCGGTTCCTCCTCACGCCACTCCTTGAGGAAAGCATTCGGCTCCTCCCACTCGGTCTGATTACGCGCCGCCTCCAGCGCACGGTCGATCTCCACCCGTTCTTCGGGCGAGACTTCCTCGTACTCCACCGTTTCGAGGACCTTGGCCAGCTTGAGGTCGCCGGCTGCCAGCGCCCGCTCAATGTCGCGCTTGCGCTGCGCCTCCACCCGCTGCTCGAATGTCAGCTCCTGCTCTTGCGAGACCATGATGCGCCGCTCCTTACGATGCCATCTTAGCGCCGTCGGGGAGGCTCTTCGCGGAGCAGGTCGTCCAACCCCTCGTAGACGGTCTCGCGCGGCCCCACGCGGAGGATCGTGATGGTGCGCTCCGGCTGGTTGAGGTCGAAGATGATCCGCCAGCGGCCGACCCGCACGCGCCACAGGGTGTCGAAGCCGCGCAGCGCCTTGGAATCCTCCAGATGCGGCCCGGCATGCAACTTGCGGATCACCGCATTCACGCTGCGCCGCGGACTCGGACTCAGGCGACGAATTTGCTCTTGCGCCTCGTCTTTGCGGGCAACCTGGTAGTTCAAAGGCTGCGCAGTTCGTCGTGAATTTCGCGTAGGAATTCGGAAGCTTCGGGCTCATACTGATCGAGCGTGCGCAGCATCTCGAAGTCCGCGGGATGGTCCTCCGGCAGACGGAACATCAGGTCCCACCAGCCGGGGAACCGCTCGTCGGTGCGCTCAAGCATGGCGACGAACTCAGGCTCCTCCTCGCGCCACTCTTTGAGGAAGGTGTCCGGCTCTTCCAACTTGACGCCTTTGGCAACATCCTCGAAGTAGCGCTCGATTGCCTCGACCTCGTCCGGGGTGGGGTCGTCGTACTCCACCGTTTCGAGGAACTCGGCCAACTCCGTCTCCCCCTGCGCCAGGGCTCGCTCGATGTCGCGCTTGCGCTGCGCCTCTATGCGCTGCTCGAATGTCTGCTCCTGCTCCTGCGAGACCATGCCGCGCCGCTCCTTAGGACGCCATCTTAGCGCTGGCGGGGAGGCTCGTCGCGGAGCAGGTCTTCCAGATTGTCGTAGGCCACCTCGCGCCGCGCGACGCGCAGGATGGTGATGTCGCGGTCCGGCAAGTTGAGGCTGAAGATGATCCGCCGCCGTCCGATCCGCACCCGCCAGAGCGTCTCGTAACCCGAGAGCTTCAGCGTGTCGCCCGCGAGGTAATCGCGGCGAAGGTTGCGGACGGCGTTGTTGAAGAGTCGGCGCGGTTGTGGCGCAAGCGCGCGGATTTCCGCGTCCGCCACCTCCGTGCGGCCTACGTGATAGATCAGATGCTCCGCAGTTCGTCGTGGATTTCGCGGACGAATGCCGCCACCGCCGGCTCGTGCTCGTCGAGCAGGCGAAGCGTCTCGAGATCCTTGGGGTGATCCTCCGGCAGGCGGTACTGAATCTCCCACCAGCCGGGGAAGCGCTCATCCAGGCGGTCGAGCATGGCGACGAACTCCGGCTCCTCCTTCCGCCACTCATCGAGGAGCGTGTTCGGCTCTTCCCACTTGACGCCTTTGGCCACGTCCTCGAGGTAGCGCTCGATTGCTTCGACCTCGTCCGGGGTGGGGTCGTCGTACTCCACCGTTTCGAGGAACTCGGCCAACTCCGTCTCCCCTTGCGCCAGCGCTCGCTCGATGTCGCGCTTGCGCTGCGCTTCTACGCGCTGCTCGAACGTCTGCTCCTGCTCTTGCGAGACCATGCCGCGGCTCCCGACGCTTCATCGCCAGCGTAGCGCGGCGGAGACGGGACGTTAGAGGCCGGCGGCGGCCATGCGCACGCAGAGATCGCCCACCCGCACGCTGTAGCCCCACTCGTTGTCGTACCAGGAGACCACTTTGACCTGCGTGCCCTCGAGCACCATCGTGCTCAGCGCGTCGAGAATCGACGAAGCCGGGCTGCCCTTGAAATCGCTGCTGACCAGCGGCGCGGTTTCGTATTCGAGAATGCCGTAGAGCGGCGACTCGCGGTCGGTCGCGGCCTTCTCGAAGGCGGCGTTGACCTCCGCCGCCGATGTCTCGCGCTGCGCGTCGATCACCAAATCGACCACCGAAACCGTGCTGGTCGGCACCCGGTAGGCCATCCCGTTGAGCTTGCCGTTGAGATGCGGCAGCACCAGCCCGACCGCCTTGGCCGCGCCCGTCGAGGTGGGGATGATGTTCATCGCCGCCGCGCGGCTGCGCCGCAGGTCGCTGTGCACCGTGTCCAGAATCGCCTGGTCGTTGGTGTAGGCGTGGATCGTGGACATAATCCCGCTTTTGATCCCCACCGCTTCGTCCAACACCTTGGCCACCGGCGCGAGGCAGTTGGTGGTGCAGGAGGCGTTGGAGACGACATGGTGCCGCGCCGGGTCGTAGGCGTCGTCGTTGACGCCCAGCACCACGGTGAGGTCCTCGTTCTTGGCCGGCGCGGAGATCACCACTTTGCTCGGTCCGTGATTGAGGTGGCCTTTGGCGCGCTCCGCGTCGGTGAAAATCCCGGTGCTCTCGACCACGATCTCGACCCCATGGTCGCCCCACGGAATCTGCCCCGGATCGCGCTCCGAGATCACCGCGATCCGATTCCCGTCGATCACCAGATCGCCGTCGACCACATCGACCTCGCCGGGATAGCGCCCGTAGTTGGTGTCGTATTTGAACAGGTGCGCGTTGGTCGCGGGGTCGGTCAGATCGTTGACGGCGACGACCTCCAGGTCGCCCTGGTGAAAGTCGAGCATGCCCTTGAGCACCTGCCGGCCGATCCGCCCGAAGCCGTTGATCCCGATTCTGGTGGCCATGATGTCTGCGCTTCCGCTGCTGCGCCTGGATATGCGCAGGTTGCCAGAGCCGCAGGGTGCGGACAACCGCACGGCGCGGAGCTGGGGATAGCCGCGCCCGCTAGAGCAGCAGCCGCTTCGGCGCGCCCGAGGGCTGGCGGCGGAAGTTGTCGATGATCAGCCGCTGGCGGCCTTGCTCGACAACCCAGCGCGCGCGGCAGCGCGCGGCGCTTTCGAGCAGCGCCTGCGCGCGCCGATGCAGCTCCTGATACGCGGCGCGATCCTCGCTCGCAACCCCGAACAGCCCGCTGCCGATCGCAAAGCGGCACTGCCGATCCTGGAGGACGATCTGCCAGCCGAAGAGCAGCTGCGCCCAGCCGTAGTGGAACTGCTGGTCCGCCCAGTTGACGGCGAAGCGCTTGTCGTGCGACTCGGCGGCGCTGAGCAGCGCCGACGCGCCGAAATGCGGGCGCGCCAGCTCCGAAACCGCGCGGTAGGCCTCGCCGGTTTCGGGCGACATCGCGATCTGCTGCCCCGCCATGTACTGACCCATCCCGATTTCCGTCGCGTGGTGCTCGGCGTTGGTCTGCCAGGCTTCGCGCAGCCAGTCCTCGAACTCCACCTGCTCGTCGCCGACCACGGCCTGCTCCGCGCCCAGCGCCTCGAAGGCCGAGCGCAGCAGCGCCGGGCAGCTGCCGTAGCTCGCGCGGCTGGTCAGCCAGAGCAGGTCCGCGCCGGCGCGGTGAACGCGCGACCAGAAGAGCAGCGCCGACGCGAAACGCCGATTGCGCAGGCGGCTGTGTCCGCTGGCCTGCAAGATCGCGTGCTGCAAGCGCAGCGCGTCGAGCAGCCAGCGAATCTCCGCGCCGAGCGTGAAGGAGGTTTCGCGGAAGGCGTCGCGCAGCGCCTGCGGCTCGTCGTCGTGGGGCGGCGCAAGCGACGGCGGGTCGGCGGGGACGCCGATCGGCGAGATGCGCTGCGCCGGCGGGGGGCGCTGCGGGTCGGATGCGTTGCTGCTCACGGCCCACTCACGACTTGCCGTCGGTCTCGATCTGGTGCAGCACATCTTCGAGGAAGCGCAGCAGGCGCTGCGATTGCGCGTCAATGTAGGGGCGGTCGGGGTGCCAGGCCCAGAGTTCGCGCACGACCTCCAGCGTGGACCAGAGGCTGCCTTCGCCGCCTTCTGTGATTTGCACGCAGCGCCGCGCGACATGCTCCGCGCCCCACTCCAGCGGGCGGGTTTCGTCGAGCTGGCGCGCCGCCTGGGTGAGCGCCCGAATCCAGCGCTCCACCGTGTCGAAGGCGACGCGCCGGTCCTGCAGCATCGCGCGCAGCGCGAGCACCTCGGGCAGGTCGATAATCCGCGCCGGCGGGCGGTCCGGCGCCGGCAGCGGCGAGGGCCCATCGTCCTCGACCAGCCGCTCGCGCGCCGCCGACCAGGCGTCGGCGGAAGCGACGCGCAGCTGGCGGTAGACGAACGGACCCCCCGCGCCCTCGCGCCACCAGCGGCGCAGAGCCTCATGGGTCGGAGCGGCATGTGTCGATGTGGTCACGCGCAGATCGTACCGCAGCCCCAGCCAAGGCCGCACTCACCCCTCCCATTCGCCTCCCTCATACCCGCCCCCTCACTCCGCCACCCCCGCCCCTCTTATCCGCCATCCCCGCCCCCCTGTTCCGCCACCCCCGCCCCCTGTTCCGCCACCCCCGCCCCTCTGTTCCGCCACCCCCGCCCCTCTTTCCCGTCATTCCCGCCCCCCTTATCCGTCATTCCCGCCCCCGAGCGGGAATCTCCCCCGCCCCACCTCCACAGCCCCGAACGTGTATTCTAGCCCCACACCTTGCCCAGACAGATCGGACAGGAGACCCAGGTGGGCACGCCGAATTTCGCTAACCGCACGCTCTACCACGGGGACAACCTGCCGTTCCTGCGCGGGATGAACTCGGAGACGGTGCATCTGATTGCCACCGACCCCCCGTTCAACAAGAACAAGGACTTCGCCGCCGCGCCATCGGCGCTGGCCGCCTTGCTGATCGAGCGGAACGGGATGGTCTGCGCCGGCTGCGACCGCGAGTTCGACGACCCCCTCTACCTCGAGCTGGACCACAACACCCCCCGCTCCGACGGGGGTGTAAACCACATCTCAAACCGGCTGCTATTGTGCGGGCCGTGTAATCGGATCAAGTCAAACATGCTAACTTTGAGTGGGCTGCGCAGAGAGAACGCTAGGCGTAGCAGGATGGCGAAGGGAAGCTAACAGTGGCCGAGATCATCGGCGCGAGGGAGATGGCGCGCCTGCTTGACGAGTGGGTGTCGGACAAGCATCCCTTCAACCCTGGCTTCTCGCCATCGTTTGGTCTGTCCGACGAACAGCGTCGCGAGCCCGTAGTGAAGACCGCTGCGACCTTTGCGGGGTTCGCCTTCATGGGTCACGGTGACCAGGCGGCCTCCGTCGGTCCGTTTATTCTGATGCTCGGTGAGGCGTCGGAACTGCTCGATTACATCAAGAACGAGTATCCAGAAGCGCTCGGCTGGTGGCACGACTTTTCCGTCTACGTCGAGGACAGGTTTCTCGCCGCGAAGCTGCAAGACTTGCTGTGGATCGTCAGGTACACCGAGCGACAAGCGCCGGCAAAGTATGCTCGAGACGCAATCGAAAACTACCTGCGGTTTTACGATCAGGCGCTGTCGCGCGATTTCGAGCACAAGCAGATCCACCTGCACGACCTGCTTTCTCGAGTTGCTGACCTGTCGTCGGAGATCAACGCCGCCGACGAGTTCCACCCCGTGGCGGGCGAGCGATGTCGAGCGTGGTTGGAGGCCGCATCCGAAGAGGACTACATCTGGCCAATCAGGGTCGCTGAAAGGCTCCTTGAGTCATACCGTCCGACAGATCTCGACGACTACGTCCAAGCTCTCCACACTCACTACGCCGACAGTGACGACCACCAGCGCCGAACACTGCGGGACGGGTTGTTCAAGCTCGAATTGGCCATGGCCACGACCGATCACGAACGCTCTCGTATCCGCAGTGCGGCAGCCGAGATGTTCTTGGCGGAAGCACGTCTCAGCTCGCACGCAATGTTCACGTTGGCGCATTTGCGAAGCGCAGGTGAATGGGCTCAAGGTTCCGCCAACGAAAGCCGGCTGACTCGCGAAATCAGGGACCTCCGAAGTACCCTCGATCTGTCCGCTGAACTGAAGGAGATCAGCGTTGAAGGAACCATACCGGGGCAAGAGGTGCAGCAGCTTCGGGACTGGATCGTAGAACCTGAGGACTTCCTCGATAGCCTCGCTCGTCTTGTCTCATTGGTGGCGGGCTGGCTGCAGGACCTTGGCGGCCTACAGGATCGCTTGCAATCAGCGCGACAAGAAAATCGGCTGATGGACATCATACCCGTGACGTACGTACACCATGATGGCTTTGAGTGCTGTCGCCCACGTTCCTCTGAGGAACGGCACGAAAAGGAGATGGCGACAGAACACGCGAACTTGGCTGTGTTCGCGGCGAAGCTTTGGCTTGCGGAAAGCCTCGATGCGATCCGCGATCGCTATGCGCTCGAACCGGCGACTATGGCGGAGTTCGTGACAGAGCACGGCCTCATTAACCAAGTCGACGGAGAGGCATTCGGGCGCGCGTTCCGCCACTACTGGAGCGCCGATTACGATTCGGCTGCGAACGTCGCATTGCCGCGCATTGAGTCGGCGATGAGATCAATCGCGTTCGCAGTAGGCGCGCCGGTCATCTCGCTGCCTAAGGAAGGACGGCGACGCAAGTGCGCTGGATACAAGCCGCTTGGCGCAATACTGCCACAGCTAGACGAGTTCCTCGGCAAGAACGCAGTGAGGATGCTCCAGTACCTGCTGGTCGACAACCATGGCATGAATCTGCGGAACAACTACGCGCACGGGATACCGTCGGACGACCCCCAAACCGACGCCGCGATCTCCTTGTGGATCGTTCTGTGGCTCGGGTTTCTACGGGGCGGCGACTAGGCCGACGTCGACGCCTGCTCGCCGTGCCGCCTCTCCTCCTAACCTCTCCGTGGATGAGACCGTTGCGTAACCATTGACGTCCCCTGGATCCGTCATTCCCGCCCCCCACCATCATTCCCAGCACCACCACCGTCATTCCCGCGAAAGCGGGAATCTCCCCCGCCCCACCTCCCACCCCCAATGCAACCCCCAACACACCCCCCCCAATTTGACAAACCCCACCCCACCAGCGTCTAATATAGAACATGAGTGCCGCCGCCATCTCCCCCCAACAACGCCAGCGCATCCTCCACGCCCACTACCTCCGCCAAGCCGGCGCCGGCCCCAAAAACATCGCCGTCAACCTCCAGGTCGCCCCGGCCACCATCCACGAAGACCTGCACTTGCTCGAGCAGCACCGGCACGACATCGCCCGCCAGGCCGCCAACCAACTCCGCAAACACAGCCTCGCCGACTACCCCGACGACCAACTCGCCGCCCTGGAACCTCACCGATCAAAATCGATCACAGTCGATCACAGTCGATCACAGTCGATCACAGTCGATCACAGTCGATCACAGTCGATCACAATCGATCACAATCGATCACAATCGATCACAATCGATCACAATCGATCACAATCGATCACAGTCGAACACCCCGAACCCGCCCCGACCAGATAGAGACCACATCCCAACCCCCCCAGAAGCCATCGCCGCCGCAAAATTCCTTCCCTATGACCACCTCTTCACCTGATCCTGCCCGCACCCCACGTCCGTCATACCCGCGCTTGCCGCGGGTATCTCGCCGTGACCACCTCCAACGCCCGCACCGCGAGATTGCCGCGGCGGGGCGCGGCAATGACGGGTGGGGGGCGTGGGTGAGATGGATCGCGGGCGCAGGGGTGACGGAAGAGAGGGCGCAGGTGTGGCGGAGCACGAGGGTGGAGCTTGGGAGGTTGTGCGGTGGAGATTCCCGCTTTCGCGGGAATGACGAATATGGGGGAGGTGGGGTTAGGTGGCGGTGCGGAGGCGGGCGGCTTGGGGGATTGCGGTTGGGCCGGCGTAGTGGGCGCGGTGGGCTAGCTCGGACTCGATTCGGAGTAGGCGGTTGTATTTTGCTACGCGCTCGGAGCGGGCGGGCGCGCCGGTTTTGATCAGGCCGGCGTTTGTCGCTACTGCCAGGTCGGCGATGGTGGTGTCCTCGGTTTCGCCTGAGCGGTGGCTGATGATGGTGGTCCAGCCCGCCGCTTGCGCGGTGCGCACTGCGTCCAATGTTTCGCTGAGCGTGCCGATCTGGTTGAGCTTGACCAGAATGCTCGACGCGGAGCGCTCGGCGATGCCTCGCTCCAAGCGCTCTACGTTGGTGACCAGCAGGTCGTCGCCGACAGTTTGCGCGAGCGGCGCGAGCCGCTCGGTCAGTTGCGCCCAGCCTGACCAGTCATCCTCGTCCAGGCCGTCCTCGAGCGAGATGATTGGGTAGCGCTCGCACCATTGCGCCCACAGCTCGACGAGTTCGTCGGAGCGGAGTGAGCGGCCTTCGGCGGCGAGCTGGTATTCGCCGTCGGCGAACCACTCGCTGGCGGCGGCGTCGAGCGCCAGCGCGATCTCCGCGCCGGCGCGGTAGCCGGCTGCGGCGATTGCCTCCAGCACCAGCTCAAGGGCTGCTTCGTTGCGGTCCAGCGGCGGCGCGAAGCCGCCCTCGTCGCCGAGCGTGATCGGCAGTCCGCGCGACTGCAGGATGCCGCGCAGCGCCTGATAGACCTCGGCCACGGCGCGCAGCGCCTCGCCGAAGCTGGGCAGCCCGATCGGCGCGATCATGAACTCCTGAATGTCGACGCCGCCGGGGGCGTGCGCGCCGCCGTTGAGGATGTTGGCGAGCGGCACGGGGAGCGTGATTGCGTCATCGCCGCCGAGATGCCGATAGAGCGGCGCGTCGCCGGCGAGGGCATGGGCGGCGGCGAGCGAGACGCCGAGCAGCGCGTTCGCGCCCAAGCGCGCCTTGTTGGGTGTGCCGTCGAGCGCGATCAGCCGCCGGTCGAGCTCCGCCTGATCGCGCAGCGGCGGCGCGGCGGGATCGGTCAAGGCCGCGGCGATTTCGCCGTTCACGGCTTCGGCGGCGAGCAGCACGCCGCGCCCGGCGTAGCGCTGCGGGTCGCCGTCGCGGCGCTCGACCGCTTCGTGGGCGCCGGTGCTCGCGCCCGACGGGACGGCGGCGCGGCCGCGGCGGCCGTCGGCCAGTTCGACATCGGCTTCGAGCGTGGGGTTGCCGCGCGAATCGAGGATTTCTCTGGCTTCGATCCGGCTGATGCGCAGTTCGTCGGGCATGGCGTCGGCGGGCATGTCGCGGCGCTCAGCTGGCGCGCGGGTGGGCGCGGTCGTAGACCTCGCGCATGTGCTCGTCGGCCAGCTGCGTATACAGCTGCGTGGTGGAGATGTTGGCGTGTCCCATCAGCTCCTGCACGTTGCGCAGCGGCGCGCTGCCGCGCAGCATGTGGGTGGCGAAGGAGTGGCGCAGGGTGTGCGGGGTGACGTTGCTGATGCCGGCCGCGCGGGCGTAGTTCTTGAGCACCAGCCAGATGCCCTGGCGGGTCAGCCGCTCGCCGCGGCGGTTGATGAACAGGGCCCGCTCGCCGCGCTGGCGGGCGAGGCGCGGGCGCGCTTCTTCGAGGTAGATGTAAAGCGCGGAGACGGCGGCGTCGTGGATCGGGATCAGTCGTTCGCGGCGGCCTTTGCCGATGCAGCGCACGGAGGCGCGCTGGTTGTGCAGCTCAATCGAGTCCAGGTCCAGCGCGACGAATTCGCTGACTCGCATGCCGGTCGCGTAGAGCAGTTCGAGCATCGCCTTGTCGCGCTTGGCTTCCGGCGTGTCGCCGCGCGCGGGCTGTTCGAGCAGGGCGTCGATCTCGTCGATCGTCAGCGTGTGCGGCAGGGTCCGGCCGACGCGCGGCGAGGCCAGCTGCTCGGCGGGGTTCTCCTGGAGCACGCCTTCGGCCTTGAGGTAGGCGAAGAAGCTCTTGAGCGCGGCGACCTTGCGGGCGACGGTGGCCTCGGCGTACTGCTGCTCGCGCAGGTAGGCGAGGTATTCGAGCAGCTCGGTCTCGGTAATCGAGGCGAGGTCGCGGTGCAGCGGCACGGGCGGCGGAGCGGCGCCGGGATGCACCGTGCGGTTGGGTCGCGGGACCGTGGGGGGCGGCGCTTCGTCGCCGCCGCTGTAGTGCTCGACGATGAACGCGCGGAATTGCGCGAGGTCGTTGCGGTAGGCGGCGATCGTGTTGTTCGACGATCCCTTCTCGGCTGCCATGTAGCTGAGGAACTGGCCGATCTCGCGCTCCATCTGGCGGGTCGGTCCGTCTGCGAGCATCGTCACGTCGTTGCGCTCCAAACTTGGCCCACCCGCGCTCGGTGGCGTGGGCGGCGAGTATGCGTTGAGGAAGGCGTCGGTGACGCGCTTCCTTATGACGCTCTGTCAGGACGCGCGGCGGCAAGCTAGGCGACGAACGTAATTCCGCGTGATCTCGGCTGTGCGGCGTTAAATTCGGTTAGATGGGGCTGCCGAAGCGAACCGGCGTGCTGTGAATGTGGACCGCTGGGGGATGGAGTGTGGAATGCTTGGACGCTGATTGGCGCTCAGAGTTCCGCCTTGAGTTGCTCGGCTACGCGCCTGGTCAGACCGGGCGTGGCTGCGATTTCTTCGGCGCTCGCTGCGCGAATCGCCTGCAGCGAGCCGAACTTGCGCAGCAGTGCTTTCTTGCGCGTCGGCCCGATTCCGGCGATGCGGTCCAGCGGGCTGCGCGAGGCGCGCTGCGCGCGCAGGCGCCGGTGGTAGGAGATGGCGAAGCGGTGCGCTTCGTCGCGGATGCGCTGCACCAGATACATGCCCTGCGAACGGCGATCGAGCCGAATCGGCTCGGCGGTGTCGACCACGAAGAGCAGCTCCTCGCGCTTGGCCAGCCCGGCCAGCGGGATGTCGTCCACCGCCAGGTTGCGCATCACGTCGTGAGCCGCGGAAACCTGGCCGCGCCCGCCGTCGACGATCACCAGATCGGGGATTGCTCCCCAGCCCTCATCGCTGCTCCGCTCCGTTTCGCCGTTCGGCTGTCCCTCGCTGTCCGGCTGCTCCTCGGTGTCGGGCTGGTTGAGCTCGGCGGGCAGCGCGTAGCCCTCGGCGCGCTCCGCCTGACGCTGCTCGCCGAGCCGCCGAAAGCGCCGCCGCATCACCTCCGCCATCGATGCGAAATCGTCGGGACCGTCGATCGACTTGATCCGGAAGCGGCGATACTCGCGCGTCGCGGGCCGCCCATCGAGGAAGACGACCATCGACGCCACCGTGCTGTCGCCCTGGTTGTGGGAGATGTCGTAGCACTCGATTCGGTGCGGCGGCGCGGGCAGGCTGAGCGCCTGCTCGATTTCGTCCAGCGCGGCGTCGGTGCGGCCGCGGTCCGCCAGCCAGCGCACGCGCTGCATCTCGAGCGCTTCGCGCGCGTTCTCGGCGGCCATCTCGGTCAGGCGGCGCTTTTCGCCGCGCTGCGGGCGGCGGATTTCAACCGCGCCGCCGCGCTTCTGGGTGAGCCAGCCGCCGAGCAGTTCGGGCTGCTCGATCTCGTTGGGGATCAGCACTAGCCGCGGCGCCTGCACCGCGCCCTCGTAGTACTGGCGCAGGAAGGAACCGAGCACCCGTTCGAGCGGCTCCTCGCGCACGCCGGCGAGCGAGAAATGGTCGCTGCCGGTCATCTTCTGCCCGCGGATGAAGAGCACCTGCACGACCGCCTCATCGCCGTCCACCGCCATCCCGAAGGCGTCGATCTCCGACTCGGCGGCGTCCGCGGTGATCTGCTGCTCCGTGACGCGCTCAACCGCCGCGATCTGGTCCCGCAGCGTCGCCGCCCGCTCGAAGTTCAGCTCCTCGGCCGCCTCCTGCATTCCCTCGGTCAGCTGCTCGACCACCACCGAACTCTTGCCGTCGAGGAAGAGCATCGTCTGGTCGATCACCTCGCGGTATTCGTCGGGCGTGCAGTAGGAGGTGCAGGGCGCGATGCAGCGGCGGATGTAGTACTCGAGGCAGGGGCGCGGGTCGGAGCCGGTGATCTCCTTGTCGCAGGAGCGCCAGGGGAAGAGCTTCTTGACCAAATCCAGCGAGGTGCGCACGGACTTGGCCGAGGCGTAGGGGCCGAAATAGCGCGCGCCGTCGTTCTGCACCCGCCGCGTGATCGTGACCCGCGGCCAGGGCGACTTCACATCGACCTTGAGGTAGGGGTAGTGCTTGTCGTCTTTGAGCCGCACGTTGAACAGCGGCTGATGGCGCTTGACCAGCGTTGCTTCGAGGTGCAGCGCGTCCTGCTCGGTGCGGGTGGTCACGATCTCGAGCGCCGCAATCCGCGCCGCCAGCTTGCGCGTCTTGCCTTCCAGCGAGCGCGGCGAGCCGAAATAGGAGCGCACCCGCGAGCGCAGGTTGGCCGCCTTGCCGACGTAGATCACCTTGCCCGCCTGATCGCGGAAGGTGTAGACGCCGGGCTTGGCCGGCAGTGCGGCGACCTGGGCGCGGAGTGGTTCGCTGCTCATGCGGACAAGGGTAGGGCGATAGAACGGCGGGGGCGCGTCGGGAGCGGGGCGGTCGGGGTGGGAAGCTGGCGCGCCCGGCAGGACTCGAACCTGCGGCCTCTGCCTCCGCAGGGCAGCGCTCTAATCCGCTGAGCTACGGGCGCACGCTGTCATCGTACACGGGCGCGGGTTTCGACGCTTGGGCAATCGCTTACCTTCTGATTCGCAGGCGATGTTCGACGTCCGCCGTCGGCCAGCCGCGGGGGTGTCGGGGTATCCGAGAGCGATGCGGATCCATGAGCAGGGCAACCGAACGGCGCAGGCGAGGCGCTCTCGCCAGCTTCGGGCTGATGGTGCTGGTGCTCATCGCCGTCTTCGCGCTCGGCGGCTGGGAGCGCGCGGAGGCGCAGTGGGGGGACCGAGCGGTGTCGGTCAGCGCCGGAGGTCAGCACGCCTGCGCGCTGTATGAGTCGGGCAAGCTGGCATGCTGGGGGCGCAACAACTTCGGCCAGTCGGATGCGCCGTCCGGCCGCTTCCGCGCGGTCAGCGCCGGCTATCTGCACAGCTGCGGCCTGCGCGAGTCGGGTGAGATTGAATGCTGGGGGTGGAACGAGTACCGCCAAACGGACGCGCCGCGAGATCGTTTCAAGGCAGTCATTGCGGGCCGGGAACACAGTTGCGGGTTGCGCGAGTCGGGTGAGCTGGAGTGCTGGGGGTCGAGGCAGCCTTCGCTCGCCGGCCGCTTCCGCGCGGTCAGCACGGGTTGGGGCCAGAGCTGTGGGCTGCGCGAGTCAGGCCAGATCACGTGCTCGGGGTGGGGCGCGCCGTTCGGTCTGTACAGCACAGTCAGCGCGGGCAGAAGCCACAGCTGTGGGCTGCTTGAATCGGGCGAGATCAAATGCTGGGGGACCAACGGGTACGGCCAAACGGACGCGCCGTCTGGTCGTTTCAGCGCGGTGGGCGCCGGCTGGGGTTACAGCTGCGGGCTGCGGGAGTCGGGCGAGCTGGAGTGCTGGGGCAGCGGTGGACTCGGCCGACCGGATGCGCCTTCCGGTCGTTTCAGCGCGATCAGCGTAGGTATGTTGTCGTACGCCTGCGGACTGCGGGAGTCGGGCGCGGTGGAGTGCTGGGGAGGTCGGGACTACGGCCAGGCGGACGCGCCCGAAGGTCGCTTCGTCGCAATCAGCGCCGGCGATCACGAAACCTGCGGTGTGCGAGAGACGGGCGCCATTGAGTGCTGGGGTCGAGACCAATACAGGTTGGACATCCCAGTTGGTCGCTTCCGTGCGATCAGCGTGGGCAGTGCTCACAATTGCGGGCTGCGGGAGACGGGCGCGGTTGAGTGCTGGGGGTTGAAGCAATTCATATCGGACATACCGGCCGGCCGCTTCCGTGCGATCGGCGCGGGCGGACTCAACGCCTGCGGGCTGCGAGAGTCGGGCGAGTTGGCGTGCTGGGGGTACGTATTGGAAGCGCCAGCGGGTCGTTTCAGCGCGGTGAGCGTGGGTGAATATCACATCTGCGGGCTGCTGGAGTCGCGTGAACTGATGTGCTGGACGTCGTTAGACAGCGGCCTTGTGGGTGGAGGCTCGGTCGGTATCGTTCAGACAGACACGCCGTCGGGCCGCTTCCAATCGGTCAGCGCGAGCTGGGAGCACGGCTGCGGTGTGCGGGAATCGGGCGAGCTGGCGTGCTGGGGCGAGAACGACGATGGCCAAACCGACGCGCCGTCAGGCCGCTTCAGCGCGGTCAGCGCGGGCGGCCGTCACATCTGCGGGCTGCGCGAGTCGGGCGAAGTCGAGTGCTGGGGCTATCGGTTCAACGGCCAGGCGCAGCCGCCCGCGGGCAGGCATCTGGCGATCAGCGCCGGCGGGTATCACGCCTGCGCGCTGAGTGAAGCGGGCACGGTCACCTGCTGGATGATCCATAACGGCGCTGCCGATGTTCCTGCGTGGCTGCGCGATCCGGTCGGGCGGTTGGCCGATGGGCGCACCGAGCTTGGCTGGCTGCCTCACGGCCTGCTGATGGATGGGGTGTGGTGGGGCGGCTGATGTTCTGGCTTGTTCTGAGGGTGGGGCTGCGGACCGCAGCCGCCGTCATTCTCGCCTTGTGTGGGAATCTCGTGGCGGGGCTTCGGAGGTCGGACGGGGAGATTCCCGCTCGGGGGCGGGAATGACGAGAAGGGAGGGCGGGAATGACGGAAGCTCGGGGGGCGGCGCGGCGAGATACCCGCGGCAAGCGCGGGTATGACGGATCTTTTTTGCGGGATGACGGAGGCGGTTGAGGGTGACGGAGAGGGGGTGGGTGTGACGGCGCGGAGGGCGGAGCAGGGGTGGGTGTGGCGGAGTAGGGACGGGGAGGGGGTTGGGGTGTTGGAGAGGAGGGTGGTGCCGACGGAGGGATTCGAACCCCCACGGGCTTAAGCCCACTACGCCCTGAACGTAGCGCGTCTGCCAATTTCGCCACGTCGGCCCGGGTCTCGCTGTCTCCAAATCGCGGCCGTGGCCGCTGGTGGGCGATGCAGGACTTGAACCTGCGGCCTCTCGGATGTGAACCGAACGCTCTAGCCAGCTGAGCTAATCGCCCCCGTTGGACTGTGCTCCGGGGGCGCGCTCAGGGCCTCGCCTTCGGAGGGTAGCGCGGTTGGTAGCAGCGGCAGGACTCGAACCTGCGACACGGGGCTTATGAGTCCCCTGCTCTGCCAACTGAGCTACGCTGCCATGCCCGCAGACACGCTCACGCTATCGCGTTGGGCGATGCGCGTCAAAGCGGCGCGCCGTCCGTTCGCACGGTTGCGGCTGCGCCCGCGTACCATGCGGAGAGCGGCGGCTGCGCCGGCGGAGGGAGAACGATGGCGGTTCCCAGGCATCCCTCGTCCTCGCTGCGCGGGCGGCTGCTTGTCGCCTCCCAGCATCTGCGCGACCCCAACTTCTTCCGCACCGTGGTGCTGATGCTGGAGCACAGTGAGGGCGCGCTGGGCGTGGTGCTCAATCGTCCGACCTCGATCAGCATTGAGCAGGCCGCCCCCGAGTGGCGCGAGCTGATCAGCGAGCCGGCGGTGGTCTTCAACGGCGGCCCGGTCGAGCGCACGGCCGCCATCGCGCTCGGACGCAGCGCCGGCATCGGCCTGCCCGAGGGCGCGTTCACTCCCCAGTCCGATCAGTTCGGGATGGTCGATCTCAACCGCGAGCCGTCCGAGCTGCTGGGCATCGTCAGCGACCTGCGCATCTTCTCCGGCTATTCCGGCTGGAGTCCGGGGCAGCTGGAGGAGGAGATCGACGCGGGCGGCTGGCTGGTGCTCGATTCGGCGGGTTTTGATCCGCTCACGACCGATCCGTCGACGCTTTGGAACGCCGCCGTCGGCGAGGCTGCGGCGGGGCGCGCGCTGCGCCCCGGGCGCGCGCCGATCGGCGAGAACAACTAGGACGCGCGATGCAGAGACTGTTGCAGCGGCTCTGGTCCCGGTTGCGCGCGCTGCGCCTGCCGGCGGTGCAGCTCGCCTTTCTGGAGCGTCCGCGCAGCATGCGCGACGCGGCCAGCCGCGCGGCGATCTTCGCGGTGGTGATCGCGGCGGCCGTGGTGCCCGTCTTCCTCGGGCGCAGCGCGACCGATGCCTGCGCGACCATGAGCAGCGAGTTCGTAGGCCACATTGAGCGCGAGGACGAATCGACCCGGGTGGGCGGGCTCGCCCCCGATTTCCGCCTGCGAGACCTCGATTGCGAGCCGTTCCAGCTCTCGGAGGTCGAGGGACCCGTGATTCTCAACTTCTGGGCGTCGTGGTGCGCGCCGTGCATCGAGGAGATGCCCGATTTTGAGTTGGTGCATCAGGAGTTCGGCGATCGGCTCACGCTGATCGGCGTGAACGACGGCGAAGATCAGGCCACCGCGCTGGAGTTTCAAGGGCGCACCGGCGTGCAGTACTTGGTGCTGCTCGATCCGACGACGCAGCTGACGCGCGGGCCCTACGGGCTGATTGGGCGTCCGACCACGTTCTACATCCGCGCCGATGGGATCATCCACGATGTGCGGGTGGGCATTCACTCGCTGGAGGAGATGCGCCGCCTGGCCGGTGAGCTGCTCGGTGAAACGACGGCGCAGCGCGAGGAACCGCCCGCCTCGAGCGGCTACACGGCGAGCGCGCTCGACCTGATCCAGTCGGGACGCGCCAACTTCAGCGTGGCGCGCGAGCTGCTCGACGACTGGTTCGACGACCCGGCGCGCTTCGATGATCCGGGCTGGCGGCGCAACATCGTCGCGCAGACGCTCATCTGGGACGCGCTCGCCGAGCGCGCGGAGGGACTCACGGCGCCGTCCGCGATGCGCGGTATGCACGACGAGCTGGCGGCCTCGCTGACCTCGATCCGGGTCTCGGGCGCGCTGATCCGCGAGGCCGTGGAGTCGGAGGACCCGGCGGAGATCGAGGCGGCGCGGCGGCTGCTGGGGGCGGGCGCGGACGAGTTTCGGCTGGTCGCGGTGGATCTCGAGGCGGCGCTCCAATCAGGCTGAGCCGCCTGCGATACCGTGGGGCGGTCAGGGGCGATTAGCTCAGATGGCCAGAGCGTCCGGTTTACACCCGGGAGGTCGGAGGTTCGAGCCCTCCATCGCCCACCGTTGCGCAGTCCGGTAGCTTAGGTCTTCAAGCGGATTCTCCCGACGCCCGCGGGTGGGAGGCAGGGTCGTGACGGATCAATTTGAAGTCGCATTCGAAGGTCCCGGCATCGAGAGCGACGGCGTGCCATTGGCTGATTTTCAGGCAACATTGGAGCATGTGCAGCGCGCGGTGCGATTGATGGTCACGGAGATGGTCGGCGGAGGGGCCGGCCGCGGCCGACCCAGCGATCTGGTGCGGCGCGAAAGCGCCCTGCGACTGCTTTCCACATCCCGCGGCTCGCTCCACGCGCAGATCGGACTCGAATCGCGCAATGGGCTCACAATAATGGACGGCGAATACGGGGCAATGGCGCTCGACCGCATCTTTGCAGTAGAGGATGCGACCGAAACACTGCCCGAGCCGGTCCTCAGCGAGCTTCACCTCATCGGCACGGATATTTCCTCCGCCGTCGGAGTCGTGCGACTCAGCAGACTCACCGGCGAACGCTCCTGGGAATTCCGTTGCACGGCCTCCACACGGCGTAAGCGAGCGGTCCAGAACGAAGAACAAGCCCTGCTCTCCGGATGGCTGCGCGAGGTGGATTGGGCGAGCAGGAGCGCCCGACTCCATCGATCGGACGGGCCGTATGTTCGGCTCGCCTTCGATGCGGCGTTGGACGACGAGATGCAGCGGTTGGCAAATACATACGTCGAAGTGCGGGGCTTCGGATCGTTCGACGCGATGGATCGCTGGCGAACTGTGCAGGTCGAACAACTCGCATCGGCTCACTCAGGCAACGAGCCGTTTGATGTTGAACAATTTCTGAACGCCCCCAATCCTAAAATCTTCGACGCACACAAGATGGTTACCGCCAGCGAACCGTTCGACGCGGACGAGTTTCTGTCGGTCATTCGCCAGGCACGGCATGTTGTTGGCGAGGAGGCGGCAGATTGATCGTCACCGACACGAATGTCGTCTCATACATCTTCAGCGGGCACGAATTGGCCGCGTTGTACCTGCCGGAAGTCGAGGCACAGCGCACTCTCATCTCATTCGCGACATTGGAGGAACTGTGGTTCGGAGCCTACAACGGGAACTGGGGTGATCGCAGAAAGAACGAACTCGCCCGTCACCTGGAACAGTACGAGGTGATCTGGCCTGATGCCGAACTGGTCGACATATGCTCTCGCCTCCGCAGTCACCGGAAAGCGGATGGGCGCGAGATGAGTACAAGTGATGCATGGATCGCGGCGACGGCGCTTCGCCTGAACTGCCCGCTCGTCTCGCATGATCTAGACTTCGAGGAGATCGACGGCTTGAAACTGATCAGCTTCGCTTGACACTGCGTTGCAAGAACGGAATGCCCGTGCCGAACCACACTCCTCAGGCCGAACCGCTGCTGCAGGGCGTCAACGTTGTTGAGATGGCGACCTGGATCTTTGCGCCGATGGCGGCTTGCTTGCTTGGGGAGCTTGGGGCGAATGTGATCAAGGTTGAGCCGCATGCGGGAGACCCGATGCGCGGGCTGATCCCGCGCGTGCGCGGCCATGTCGACTGGATTTGGGAGCTGGCCAACCGCAACAAGCGCGGCGTGGCGCTGGATGTGCGCAGCGCGGAGGGGCGCGAGGCGCTCGGACGCCTGCTGGACGAGGCCGACATCTTCATCGTCAATCTGCGCCGCGGTGCGCTCGAACGGCTCGGCCTCGATTACGAGTCGCTGCGCGAAAGCCACCCGCGCCTGGTCTATGCGCACGCGACCGGCTACGGCACGGAAGGCCCCGACATCGACCGCCCGGCCTTCGACGAGCTCGCGTATTGGGCGCGCGGCGGCTTCATGTCGGTGCTCGGTCCGCCGGAGAGCGAGCCGGTGCGGCTGGTTGGGGCGATGGGAGACATGCCGAGCGCGATGAACATCGCCGCCGCGATCTTCGCCGCGCTCTATCAGCGCGAACGCAGCGGCGAGGGGCAATACCTGAGCTGTTCGCTCTACGGCGGCGGGATTTGGACGAATGGTTTTGCAATCCAGGCGGCGTTGGCGACCGGACAGATGCTGCCGCGCACCGACCGCTACGGCTCGTTCAACCCGCTCTACAACTCCTACCGCGCCGCCGACGGCAAATGGTTGCAGCTGGCGATGATCCAGGAGGAACGCTTCTGGGCGCCCTTCGCGGAGGCTGTCGAGCTGCCGATTCTCGTTGAGGACGCGCGTTTCGCGGGCGCCGCCGAGCGGCGCGAGCACATCCGCGAGGCGGTCGGGCTGATTGAGCAGCGGATCGCCGAAGCGCCGCGCAGCCATTGGGCGGCGATCTTCGACGCGAACGACTTTCCCTGGGCGGCGGCCGCCGACGAGCTGGAGATCGCCGAGGACCCGCAGGCGGCGGCCAACGGCTATGTGCGCACGATGGAGCACCGCTCCGGGCGCGAGCTGAAAATCCTCGGCCCGCCGTTCCAGCTGGAGCGCGCGCCCAGCGCCAACTACCGCAGCGCGCCGGAGTTGGGCGAGCACACCGAGCTCGTGCTCGAAGAGTTGGGCTACGATTGGGAGCAGATCGCCGGCCTGAAGCAGGCGGGCGCGATCCCCTGACCCGCGCGACTGCGGATTCGGAGGACAGTGATGAAACAACTTTACGAAGATCTCTGGCAAAGCACGCTGCACGACGCCGGCGCTTACCGCAGCCACGGGTATCTGCTGCGGCGCCCCGAAGGCAACACGCTGATCTATAGCATCAGCGACGAAGCGGACCTTGACGCGATTGAGGAGCTGGGCGGCCTTGAGCACCAGCTGCTCAGCCACCGCGACGAATCCGGGCCGATCCTCAACGCGGTTCGCGACCGCTTCGACTCCAAACTCTGCTGCGGGGTACTGGAAGTCCCCGCAATCAGCGCGGACGCCGCTGTGGATGTCGCGTTCGAAGCGGACGACGTGTCGCTCGGCGAGATCGAAATCATCCACACGCCCGGGCATACCGATGGGAGCGTCTGCTTCTTCTACCGCTCGCCGCACGGCAAGTCGTATCTGTTTCCCGGCGACACCTTCTTTCGCAATGAGGGGAAGTGGTCGATCTTCGTGATCGAGCAGGCGGGCGGCAGCTACGCGGAGCTGGCGCGCAGCCTGGAGCGGCTGCGCGAGCTTGAGCCGGATGTGGTGCTGTGCAGCGCCTTCGTCGGCGAGGAGGCGCTGGTGGAGCCGAAAGCGGGCGAGTGGGCGCAGGCGATTGACGCACGCCTCGAACGCATGCGCGCCCGCCTACGTTGACCTGATCGCGCCAGCTTTCTAGCCTCAGACTCGCAGGCTTGGGGGTCGCGCATGTCCGATGGGTCGAATCAACTGCAGGAGTGGCTCGACGGCTCCTATGCCAAGGCGACGGGGCGCTTCCCGGAACGCCGCGAGGCGTTCCACCGCTCCAGCGGCCAGCCGCTCGCGCCGGTCTACGTGGGCGGCAACGGGGATGCCGCGCCGATGCCCGGCGAGCACCCCTACACGCGCGGCATCCAGCCGACCATGTACCGCGGGCGGCTCTGGACGATGCGCCAGTACGCCGGCCAGGAAGACGCGGAGGCCAGCAACCGCCGCTACCGCTTCCTGCTCGACCAGGGGCAGACCGGCCTCTCGGTGGCCTTCGACCTGCCCACCCAGATCGGCTACGACTCCGACGC
Organism: uncultured Dehalococcoidia bacterium; assembly: GCA_958295515.1. GTDB lineage: Bacteria > Chloroflexota > Dehalococcoidia > Bin125 > Bin125 > CATQGW01. The sequence continues at coordinate 1,165,717 of CATQGW010000001.1, forward strand.
CGCGATGGCCGAGGGGGAGGTCGGCAAGGTCGGCGTCGCGATCGACTCGATCGAGGACATGCGCACGCTGTTCGAGGCCATTCCGCTGGACCGCGTGACGACCTCGATGACGATCAACTCCACCGCTTCCATCCTGCTCTCGCTCTACGCCGCCGTCGCCGAGGAGCAGGGCGTGGGCAAGGACAAGATCGGCGGCACGGTTCAGAACGACATCCTCAAGGAATACATCGCGCGCGGCACCTACATTTACCCGCCCGGGCCCTCGATGCGGCTGATCACCGACAGCTTCGACTACTGCACGCGCGAGGTGCCGCGCTGGAACACGATCTCGATCTCCGGCTACCACATGCGCGAGGCGGGCTGCACTGCGGCGCAGGAGATCGGCTTCACGCTGGCCAACGCGATCGCCTACGTCGAGGCGGCGCAGGCCGCCGACCTGGCCTTCGACGACTTTGGTCCGCGGCTCTCCTTCTTCTTCGCCTGCCACTCCAACTTCCTCGAAGAGGTGGCCAAATTCCGCGCCGCCCGGCGGCTCTGGGCGACGATCGCCCGCGAGCGCTTCGGCTCGCGGAACGCGCGCGCGCAGATGCTCCGCTTCCACACCCAGACCGGCGGCGTCACGCTGACCGCGCAGCAGCCGGACAACAATGTGATCCGCACCACCCTGCAGGCGCTCGCCGCGGTGCTCGGCGGCACCCAGTCGCTGCACACCAACTCGCTCGACGAAGCGCTCGGCCTGCCCTCCGAGCACGCCGTCGAAATCGCGCTCCGCACCCAGCAGGTGATCGGCTATGAGAGCGGCGTCGCCGACATCATCGACCCGCTCGGCGGCTCGCACTACATCGAGCAGACGACCGACGCGCTGGAGGTGGAGGCGCGCGCCTACATTGACCAGATCGACGCGCTCGGCGGCGCCGTCGCCGCGGTCGAACAGGGCTACCAGCAGACCGAAATCCTCGAAGCCGCGGCGCAGTTCCAGCGCGAGGTGGAAACCGAGCAGGAAATGGCGCGCAGCGGCGAAGCTGCGGCCGGCGCGTCGGGCCGCGTGATCGTCGGCGTCAACCGCTTCCAGACCGACGCCGATCCCGATGTCGAAATCGTGCGCGTGGACCCCGCCGTGCGCGAGCGCCAGATTGAAAAGCTGGAGCGCCTGCGAGCCGCCCGCGACGAAGCCGCCGCCCGTGCCGCGCTGGACCGCGTGCAGCAGGTCGCGGCCGGCTCCGAAAACCTGCTGCCCGTCATCCTCGCCGCCGTCCAGTCCTCCGCCACGCTCGGCGAAATCTCCGACGCGCTGCGCTCCGTCTGGGGCGAATATCGCGAGCGGATCGTCGTCTGAGCGGCGGCGGTCGGGAACAGCCCATGCCGTTTGGTCGGGCCAAAGAGCACGCTTACAGCGACGCCGAGCGCATCCGCTACTGGTGGAGCGCCGAGCGCGAGCGGCTGGTGGACGCGCTTGAGGCGCTCGCACCCTCGCGCCGCCGCGAGCCGATCGCGGCGGGCGGCTGGTCGCCGCACGACATCCTCGCCCACCGCGTCTTCTGGGAGGCGCAGGAGCGCGAGGCCTTCGAGCAGTACCTCAAGGGTCAGACGCCCGGCCTGCTGGAGTTCCCGGTGGAGCGGATCGAGGCCGCCAACAGCGCCGCCGTGGAAGCCTTGCAGGAGCGCGAAACCGCCGCCCTGCTCCGCGCCCTCGCCCGCCTCCGCACTTCCAGCGAGCAGCTGGTCGCCCAAATCTCTGATGGGGATTTGGACACCACCCACAATCCGGCCAGGATCCTGCTGGGCGTAGCTTTGGAGCATGACCGGGAGCATCGTGGGGAGATTGAGAATTTTCGCGAAGGGGAATAGCAGACGTTCAGTCGCCCGTGCCCGATTGTTGTGAAAATCGGCGTGTGAGGTAATCGCCCAGTTTTGGGCCCTCAAGCTTCTCGGTGGCAACCGATGTGCGCAGGAAGAAGTCTTGGATGTTCTCCTTCTTGTGCTTGAGCCAAACGTGCGTGTCGGCGGGTTCGCAGTCGATGCGAAGGATCTGGGTGCGGCGGAAGTCTGTAAAGTAGATGTTTAGCCAGCTGAAGACCTCTATGTTGACTCTTTCCTTGATCAGGTCCTTGAGGTTTAAGATCATCTGGTCTTTCTTCACCTGGGCTTCCTTGTCGTCGTCGTCAAACCCGTCAATGGATAGCACGCCGACTTGGCCACTTTGGCTTGTGATGGGGTTTCCGCTATTGTCGACACCCACGAGCAACGTGCCGCCGTTCCACGCATTCAAGAAGCCTGCGATTGACTTCAGGACGCCGAATGTCGCGTTTTCGTCCCGCTCCCCGGTCCGCGGGCTGTATAGGAGGGTCGCTTTGAACTCAAGCGTCTGGGACTCACCTTGTTGGATAAGGCGTTCGATCTCTTGATCTCGATGCTCGACTCTGAGGACGAGTGCATCTTCATCTTTGCGAGTGATTCGCACTGGGATCACCTCGCCGATGCGGTCGTGAGCCGTGGCGCCAGTCGTCTCGCTTAGCGGCAGCTGATCGATTGGCATTTCAGCGAGCAGCCCTGACCCCAAGTCGAGGAACGCGGAGTTTCCGTCAATGCCCCGTAGCTCCGGATCGATTTCTGCACCCTCTTGCAAGTCTGCGGCGAGCTCGCGCCAACGCTCCTCAAACTTGTCGTGAGAGACAATTGGATCTCCGCGGTCGGCGTCAATCGACTCGATGACGACGCTGTACTGGGTGTTGGGCTCATCGAGCATCATCTCCCTAGCGTCGCCTGCGCTGATCTCGGCGTGGGCGACGAAGCCAGTGACAGGACCGAGGTCGACGCCTGTTCGATCTTCGCCTGGAGGGAGGGCCCTCAGCGGGATGATCTGCGCATCCTGGACGATGACGCCCGGAACCAGACGGTTGGCTTCCGCCTGCCAATTCGGAAGCGCCCTACGGTGCGACAACGCAGTGGGCTGCCCGTTGCTGTCGACGGCAAGCACGACCAGCCTGATGGCTTGTCCGTATTCGAAACGCGGTCGATCGCCAATAGACAGCGAAAGTTCACAACGCGGAACGGGGAGATCTCTGCCGGCAGCGAGCACGCGGATGCCCCGGGGAGGACTGTCTAGATAAACCCCTTTGACTGTCGCGCCCAGCGCGATCGGCTCTTCAATGAAATCCGTACGGAGGCGGCGTACCGAGAGGATGACATCGCGTACCAGATGATCGACTAGCCGAACTTGTGCCTTGACCGGTTCGTTGATCGCGTAGCGGTCCCGCGGTGATTGCCCCTCGTCGAGCGTCATCTCGGTTGCAGGGATCCAGCCGACAACGCCAGCAGCAACCAGCCAGATGCCCCATTTGGTCGACTGGGTGACGACGCCGTCGACGACCTCGCCGCCGCTGTGGGCGGTGAGCGCCTCAACGTAGCCGGGTACGTTGCGCCGCACGGAGAGGAGCAAGTCCCGCGCATCGTGGTCAATCTGCCAGACGAACAGGCCGCTGACAGTGTAGCCGACCGCGTAGCGATCCTGAGCCGACTCGCCGTCGGCGAGTGCCAGCTCGTGGCGCGACACACTCCCGATCACACCGTCGACATCGAGCCAGAGTCCGCCGTTGATTGTGAAGTCGGTAACGACGCCGGAGACGACCTCGCCGACGCTGCGAGCGGCGAGCGCCTCAACGTAGCCGGGCGCGTTGCGCCGCACGGAGAGGAACAGGTCTCGCGTATCGTGGTCGACCTGCCAGACAAACAACTGCTCGACGGTGCTGCCGACCGGGTAGCGCTCCTGCGCGGACTGGCCTTCGGCGAGGACTAGCTCGCCGGGTAGCACACCCCCGATCACGCCGTCGACCTCGAGCCAGAGTCCGCCGTTGATTGGGAAGCCGGTAACGACGCCGGAGACGAACTCGCCGACGCTGCGAGCGGCGAGCGCCTCGACGTAGCCGGGCGTGTTGCGCCGCACGGAGAGGACCAAGCCTCGCGCATCGTGGTTGACCTGCCAGACGAACAGGTCACTGGCGGGTTCGCCGACTGCGTAGCGCTCCTGCGCGGACTGGCCGTCGGCGAGGCCCAGCTCGATGGGATCTATGCCCCCGATCACGCCGTCGACATCGAGCCAGAGTCCGCCGTTGCTTGTGAAGTCGCTGACGACGCCGGAGACGACCTCGCCGACGCTGTGGGCGGCGAGCGCCTCGACGTAGCCGGGCGCGCTGCGCCGCATGGAGAGGTCCAAGTCTCTTGTGCTGTGGTCAACTTGCCAGACGAACAAGTCGTGGACGGTGTCGCCGACCGCGTAGCGATCCTGAGCGGACTCGCCTCCGGCGAGGACCAGCTCGTCTGGTGACACGCTCCCGATGACGCCGTCGACCTCGAGCCAGAGTCCGCCGTTGTTTGGGAAGTCGGTAACGACGCCGGAGACGACCTCGCCGACACTGCGGGCGCTGAGTGCCTCAACGTAACCGGGCGCGTTGCGCCGCCCGGAGAGGTGCAGGGTCCGCGCATCGTGGTTGACCTGCCAGACGAACAGGTCGTCGACGGCGTCGCCGACCGCGTAGCGCTCCTGCGCGGACTGGCCGTCGGCGAGGACCAGATCACGGGGCGACACGCCCCCGATCACGCCGTCGACCTCGAGCCAGAGTCCGCCGTTGCCTTGAAAGCCGGTAACGACGCCAGAGACGACCTCGCCGACGCTGCGGTCGTCGAGGTCGTCGGCCGGCTGGTTGCGGCGTTTCGGCACGGGCAGGCTCCCTAGACACAGGATACCCAGCCTCTGACCCCAACCTGGCGCTCGGATAGGATGAGGCGACGCGCGGCATGGAATGGAGCGGACGCATGGCACTGACGCGGATTCACCACATTGGCATTGCGGTTGAGGACGCCGACGAGGCGGGCAAGCTTTGGGGCGATGTCTTCGGCCTCCAGGTCGCGCTCGACACGGAGCTGGAGTCGCAGGGCGTGCGCGGCGTGATTTACCCGCTCGACAACTGCGAAATCGAGCTGCTTCAGCCCACCCGCTCCGACACCGGCATCGCCAAGTACCTCGAGGCCAACGGCCCCGGCTTCCACCACATCTGCTTCGAGTCGACCGATGTCGCCGCCGACCTGCAGGCCGCCGCCGCGAGCGGGATGGAGATGATCGACACCGAGCCGCGCCAGGGGCTGACCGGGATGATCGGCTTCATCCACCCTCACGCCAACCACGGCGTGCTGATCGAATTCGCGCAGCCGCCCGCCGACGCGCCGCAGCACGCGGGGCCGGGCGGCGACGCCTCGCCCCACGCGCTGCACCACATGACGGTTGCGGTGCATGACGTGAGCGCCGTCGCCGACGAGCTCGCCGGCAAGTACGGCTTTGCGGCGCGCGAGCCGTTCGAGTCGCCCGCGCTCGGCATCGCCGGCCAGTTCACGGACCTCGGCGCGACCGCGATCGAGTTGATCACCGGCCTGCCCGGCGCCGCCGACGGCCCGCTCCAGCGCCAACTCCAGCGCGGCGAGGGGATGTTCATGATGGCGCTGACCGTGCGCGACGCCGAAGCGGCCGTCGCGCACCTGCGCGAGCAGGGCGTCACGGTGACCGACGCCAACGCCGGCGCGTTCATCTCCCCGCGCAACACCTACCGCACCCGCCTGCGCCTCTCGGAGGCCTGAGCCGCGCGGCGGAGAGGACGCCGCGTGCCGCCGAACGTGCCGCCAACCTAATCGTCGTCGCGTTCGTCCTCAGTCGCAGTCGTCGCGGACCCACCGCCCGTATTCGTATTCCCAGCAGTTGCCGTCCGCGTCCCGGCGGTACTCGGACCGGTCGTCGTCATCGCCGCAGTCGTCGTCGCGGACCCACCGCCCGTATTCGTATTCCCAGCAGTTGCCGTCCGCGTCCCGGCGGTATTCGGATCGGTCGTCGTCATCGCCGCAGTCGTCGTCACGGGTCCACCGCCCGTATTCGTATTCCCAGCAGTTGCCGTCCGCATCCCGGTGGTACTCGGGTCGGTCATCGTCGTCGTAGCCGAACCGATCCGTGGGGTAGACGGGGCTGCGAGCCGAGCTGCCGGAGGATTCGCTTTCCAGCTCGCTGCCGCTTTGGGCGGGGATGCTGACCGGAGAGCTGCGCAGCCACTGGCCGCGGTGCGATGCGGCGCGCTCAGGGGTGAGAAAGCGCTGCGTCGGCAGCAGGCGTTGGCCGTCGTGCTCGATGCCGAACTCGATTCGTCCGTCGGCGAGTGGGCGCGCATTGATCCTCAGCTCGCCGGTGGGGCTCAATGCCCAGCCGATGCCGACGCCCGCCCCAAGCACGGCGATCAGAGACAGCAGCACGATCGTTCTGAGCCTGGCGGTCATTGCGCGGCCCTCCGCTAGCGCTACGCTTTTGCCCTGCGGCGCTTCATGGCAGGCTATCCTGTTTGCCGTGGCGCTGTTGCGCCCGCTTCCGCCCGCCTGGGCGCCGCATGAGAGTTGTGACAGTCAGGCCATGCCCGATACCGATGCAGCCGCCGTCGCCGAAAAAATCCGCGTGTTGGTCGCCAAGCCCGGCTTGGACGGGCACGACCGCGGGGCCAAGATCGTCGCCCGCGCCCTGCGCGACGCCGGGATGGAGGTGATCTACACCGGCATCCGCCAGACGCCCGACATGATCGCCGAGGCCGCGCTCCAGGAGGATGTCCACGTGATCGCGCTCTCCGTGCTCTCCGGCGCGCATCTCGAACTCTTCCCCCGCATCGTCGACGCCTGCCGCGAGCGCGGCATTACGCCGCAGAACACCCTCTTCCTCGGCGGCGGCATTATCCCCCCCGACGACGCGGCGATGTTGCAGGGAGTCGGCTTCAGCGCCGTCTTCGGCCCCGGCGCGCATACCGGCGATATCGCCGCCTACGTGCGCGAACACGTGCCTGCGCTCGACCGCTCGTGAGCGGCAGGCTCGACGAACTCCAGGCGCGCCTGCTCGACGGCGACCGCCGCGCGCTCTCGCGCGTGCTCAGCTGGGTCGAAAACGGCGACGCGCGGGGGCGCGAAATGCTGCGCCGCCTCTATCCGCGCAGCGGACGCGCCCGGATCATCGGCCTGACCGGCTCGCCCGGGGCCGGCAAGAGCACCGTCACCAACGAGTTCGCCAAAGTCTGCCGCGCCCGCGGGCTCAGCGTCGGCATCGTCGCCGTCGACCCGTCCAGCCCCTACACCCAGGGCGCAATCCTCGGCGACCGCGTGCGGATGGCCGAGCTGCACGCCGACCGCGGCGTCTTCATCCGCAGCCTCGCCAGCCGCGGCGCGCTCGGCGGCCTCTCCGCCGCCACCCAGGATGTCGTCCACGTGCTCGACGCCTACGGCAAGGACGTCGTGCTGATTGAGACCGTCGGCGCAGGCCAGGACGAGGTCGAGATCGCCTCCACCGCGCAGACCACCGTGCTCGTCAACACGCCCAACATGGGCGACGATGTGCAGACGCTCAAGGCGGGAATCATGGAGATCGCCGATGTGCTGGCGGTGAACAAGGCCGACCTGCCCGGCGTCGACCGCATGGTCAGCGCGCTCAAGGCCCTGCTCTCGCTCGCGCCGGACCGCGACTGGCAGCCGCCGATCACGCCGCTCGTCGCGACGAAGAGCGAGGGCGTCGAGCAGTTGGTCGACGCCTGCGAGGCGCACCACGCGCATCTGGTCGAGACCGGCCGGCTCGCCGACGCCGAGTCCGCCCGCGCCCGCCAGCAGATTGTCGCGCTCGCCAGAGGCCGCGTGCTGGCCAATCTACTCAACGAAATCGGCGAAGAGCGCCTCTCACAGCTCTCCACAGCAGTAGCCAGTCGTTCCACCGACCCCCACAGCGCCGCCGAAGCCTGGGTGGGCGGGGAGTAGAGCGCCCGGCCTCCCACCGCCCCCTCTGTCACTCCCGCCCGGGGGGCGGCCGGCAAAGTGACGGTGTCGGGCGTCTTCGCTGCGGTTAGCGCGGGGGGTGGTCTTTGCTGCGGGTTTGCATTTCGGGGGGGAGGAGGTTGGGGATGCCGTCTTCGATGGGGTAGCGGAAATCGATTGCTTTGGAGTAGAGGTGGCCGCGCAGCACTTCCCCGTTGGACGACTCCTGCTCGACGACCAGTTCGAGCGGCTCGTGGGTGACGGGGCAGACGAGGATGTCGATCAGTTCCTTGCGCATGACCGCAGCTTACCCGTTCGCGCTGCGCGCAAGCGGCTAAGGGCGCGCCGCGCCATACTGTAGGCGCGAACCGATCCGAACAGGAACCGAGGGTGCGACCCGTGGCTGAAGAGGTCAAATCGCCGATGGCCGGCACGATCTTCGAGTTGCTCGTTGAGCAGGGCGACGAGGTGGACGAGGGTGATGAGCTGATCATCCTCGAGTCGATGAAGATGGAAATCCCCGTCGAAGCGCCCAGCGCCGGCTCGGTCTCGGAGGTCCGCGTGGCGCAGGGCGACCAGGTGCAGGAAGGCGATGTGCTGGTCACATTGGGCTAGCCTCGCATCGTGTTTTCTCGCGTTCTGATCGCCAATCGCGGCGAGATTGCCGCGCGCGTCTCGCGCACCTGCCGTCGGCTCGGCATTGAGTCGCACGCGGTCTACTCGGTGGCCGACGCCGACGCGCTGCATGTGCGCGAGGCGGACGGCGCGACGCACATCGGCGCCTCGCCGGTGGCCGAGTCCTACATCAATGTGGAGGCGGTGATCGACGCGGCGGTTGCGGCCGGCTGCGATGCGGTGCATCCGGGCTACGGGCTGCTCTCCGAGAACGCGCACTTCGCGCAGGCCTGCGAGCAGCGCGGGATCACCTTCATCGGGCCCGCGCCCGAGCACATGGATTTGATGGGCAACAAGGATCAGGCGCGGCGCACGATGCGCGGGCTGGGGCTGCCGGTGATCCCCGGCAGCGACGGGGCGGTGAGCGACGAGGAAGCGGAAGCGGCGGCGGCGGCGGTGGGCTATCCGCTGCTGATCAAGGCCTCATTCGGCGGCGGCGGGATCGGCATGGCCAGCGTGCGGCGTCCGCAGCAGTTCGCCCGCTCGCTGCGGCGCGCCCGCTCCTCGGCCTCGCGCGCCTTCGGCTCGGGCGATGTCTATCTCGAACGGTTGCTGGTCGAACCGCACCACATTGAGCTACAGGTCTTCGGCGATGGCGAGGGCGGGGTGTTCATTCTGGGCGACCGCGAGTGCTCGGTGCAGCGCCGCCACCAAAAGGTGATTGAGGAAGCCCCCGCGCCCGCGCCCGGCTTCACCGCCGAGCTGCGCGAGCGGCTCTATGCGCAGGTGCGCGACGCGGTCTCGCAGCTGCGCTACCGCAACGCGGGCACGATTGAATGCCTGCTCGACGCTTCGGGCGAGATCTTCTTCCTGGAGATGAACACGCGCCTGCAGGTGGAGCATCCGGTCACGGAGATGGTCAGCGGGCAGGATCTGGTCGAGTGGCAGCTGCGGATTGCGGCCGGCGAGCCGCTCTCGGAGCTGCCGCCGCCCGCGCCGCCCGACGGCCACGCGATCGAGAGCCGCATCTACGCCGAGGACCCTGAGACGCTGCTGCCCTCGCCGGGCTCGGTCGACCTGCTGGAAGTGCCGGATGAAGAGTGGCTGCGGCTGGATACCGGCGTCGCCGGCGGCGACGATGTGCCGCATTACTACGACCCGCTGATGGCCAAGCTGATCGTGCATGGCGCGTCGCGCGCGCAGGCGCTGCAACGTCTCCAGCAGGCGCTGGCCGGCACCCGGATCGAGGGGATCAAACACAATGTCCCCTTCCTCCAGCGAGTCATCCAAACCCCTGAATTCCAACAAGGCGATTACACCGTCGCCCTCACCGACCGCCTCCTGGCGAGCTAGGCCCGCATTCGTCCTACCCCACGCCCGTCATTCCCGCCCTTGAGCGGGAATCTCGCGGCGGGGCTTTGGATGTGGGACGGCGAGATACCCGCGGCGGAGCGCGGGTATGACGGAGTGGACTGGAATGACGGAAATGGGGAGTCGGAGGCTGAACGGCGAGATACCCGCGGCGGGGCACGGGTATGACGGAGAGGACTGGCATGACGGAGATGGGCGCGGAATGACGGGAGCTCTTTCGCCGCCGATAGGCTGTGCAATAAGGAGAATGGCCGATGGCGCGCACGGTGTGGATTCGCTGGCACGGGGCGGTTTCCGACTTTGGGCTGGCGATGCCCTGGTTCGGCTCGTGGCTGATTGGGGCGGAGGGGCGGGAGGGCGACTGGTTCCACTCCGCGCGCGGTGCGGCTGAGACCGAGCACGACGCGCCGCCCGACGCCACGGGCGCGCGCCTGCGCTTCTGGCCCTCCGAAGGGCTGGACCCCGAATATGTCGATGTTGCGCTGCCCGCCGGCCTCGAATCGCACCGAATCGACACCGCCGAGCTGGAGCTGGACCGCCCCGGCCCCCACTCGCGGCTGGCCGAGCGCGTCGCCGAAATTCGCTGACCAGCTCCGATCCGCTAGCCTGCGCGGGACGGTCGCGTCGGCGCGGCGCGGCCTGGCACTGGTAAAGGATGCATGGATGGTCACGACCGAACTCCCCAAACCCGACTACGAGATCCCCTCCCACCGCACTGAGACACCGGGCGTCGCGGGCTGGCCGCGCACCGCGCGACCGAGCGACCCCAACAAATACTTCATGGTCTCCGCCGACTGCCATGTCCACGAGCCGGTGGACCTCTGGGAGAAGCGGGTTGACGCGGAGTACCGCCACCGCCTGCCGCGCATTGAGGTGGATGAGGACGGCGTGCGCTGGCAGGTCACCGAGGGCCATCGCCCGACCAAAATCCGCGACCTCAAGCTGGCCGGCGAAGATCTCGTGCGCGACAAGCACGGCAACGCCGATCCGGCCGAGCGCGTGCGCGACATGGACCTCGACGGCGTTGACTGCGAGATCATCTTCCCCAACAAGGGGCTCTCGATGTGGGCGACGCCCGACGCGGAGTTCAGCAACGCGATGTGCCGCGCCTGGAACGACTGGGCCTGGGAAGTCTTCGGACCCACCTACGACCGCTCCTCGCCGCTGGCTTGCGTGGCGACCGGCGACATTCCCGGCGCGGTGACCGAAATCTACCGCTCCGCGGAGCGCGGCTTCCGCGGCTTCTCTTTCCCCGCCAAGCCCGTCTGGGGCCCGACCGGCGAGGACACCCGCAACTACAACCTGCCGGAGTTCGACGCGCTCTGGGCGGCGGTCGAGGAGACCGGACTGCCGATCACCTTCCACGTTTCGACCGGGCGCGACCCGCGCGGCGCGCGCGGCAACGGCGGCGCGGTCACCAACTACGTCTTCCACTCCCTGGCGATGACCATGGAGCCGATCATCAACATGTGCGCCTCCGGCGTCTTCCAGCGCTTCCCGCGCCTGCAGGCCGGCACCATCGAGGCCGGCATCGGTTGGATTCCGTGGGCGCTGACGGCGATGGACGAGGCCTACCACAAGCACCACATGTGGACCTTCCCCAAGCTCGAAATGCTGCCCTCGGAGTTCTACCGCTCGCACTGCTTCGGCTCCTTCCAGGAGGACGCTCCGGGCATTGACCTGGCGCGCAAGCACGACCTCGTCGACAACCTGCTCTGGGCCAACGACTACCCCCACCACGAGGGCTCCTGGCCGCATTCGGCGGCGGCGATTGAGCGCTCGATGGGCGACCTCGACGACGGCGAGCGGGCCAAGATCCTCGGCCTCAACGGCGCGCGCATCTTCGGCTTCGAGCCGGTTGCGGAGCGGCGATAGTCCAATAACGGGTACGTGGCGGCCATAGCGCTAGCACGCACCTGCAGAGAGTGATACACAACACTACGTGAGAGCGGTCAACGTGCGCCACGGGAGCGTGCGCAGAACGACACCCTGAGGAGGATTGCATGACGAGACTCAAGTATCTGCGTCGCACAGCGCTGCTGGGGCTGGCCGCCATCATTGGCGCGCTGGCGCTGGTCGCCTGCTCGGACGACGCACAACAGCAACAGGTGGCCGACGCCGGCGATGTGCCGAGCGCCACACTGGCGGCCGTTGAGGAGCGCGGCGAGCTGCTCTGCGGCGTCAAGCAGACCCAGCCGCTGTTCGGCTTCCGCGAGGAAGACGGCTCGGTGGTCGGCTTCGACATCGAGTTTTGCAAGGCGATCGCCGCCGCAGTGGGCGACGACATCGATGTGCGCTACATCGACGCCTCGGACGCCGCGACACGCTTCACGCTGCTCGCTTCGGCCCAGATCGATGTGCTGATCCGCACCACCACGATCACCGCCTCGCGCGACGCCGACCTGAAGGTGGACTTCGCACAGACCACGTTCTTCACCGGTCAGGGCTTCGCGGTGCATGCCGACTCGGGCATCTCCTCGACGGCCGACATGAACGGCGCGACGATCTGCGTGCAGACCGGCACGACGACCGAGCAGAACCTGGCCGACCACTTCACGGACCTGGGCTACAGCTACACCCCGCTGGGCGGCACCAGCCCGGAAATCCAGGAAGCCTTCCTGCAGCGCCGCTGCGATGTCTTCACGGCTGACCAGTCGGACCTCGCCTCGCGTGTGAGCAACTTCGACAACCCGGCCAACTACCGCGTGCTGGGCCAGATCATCTCCAAGGAGCCGCTGGCGCCCGGCGTGCGCGACAACGACTCCGAGTGGAAAGACGTCGTGAACTGGGTCGTCCACGGCCTGATCGCGGCTGAGGAGATGGGCATCACGAGCGGCAACGTCGGGGCGATGGCGGCCAACCCGCCGAACACCACCGTTGCACGTCTGCTGGGTGTCGCCTTCGAGGGCGGCGAAGTCGCCAACCTCGGCTTCGGCGTTGACCCGCAGTTCATCCAGCGCGCGATTGCCGCGGTGGGCAACTACGGCGAAATCTACGCGCGCACCGTCGGCGACGCAGTGCCGCGCGCCTGCACGCTGAACGCGCTGGCGATCGACGACTCGGTCGACTGCCCGGCCGGCACCGGCGGCATCCAGTACGCGATGCCCTACCGCTAAGCGGGGCGGCGAGCGCGTCTGACCCGCCAGTCGACGCGGACGCACAATGCGGAGGCCGCCTTCCCCGAACCTGCGGGGGAGGCGGCCTTTCGCGGATCAGGGCGCGCGGCGTGCGGCGGACGGCATGAGCAGCGAGCGGGCGGCGAGCGCCCCCCGGCGCAGCGGTGAGCTTGGCCATGGCAATCACTGAGCGCCCATCCTCGCTGCCGCCCGCGGCGCCGACCCCGCCCTGGCACCGGCGCAGCGTTCGCAACCAGCTCTTCCAGGGCGCCTATCTGATCGCCACCGCGCTGGTGATCGTCTATGTCATCAACGCGCTTAACCTGCGCGAGTTCGGCTTTGGATTTCTCGGCGACCCGGCCGGTTTTGCAGTTCCCAACCAGTGGCTGATCGACTACGACGGCGTCACGAACTCGCGCTTCGTGATGTACCTGGTCGCGATCTGGGCATCGATCCGCGTGATGCTGGTCGCGATCGCCTTCGCCACCATCATCGGCGTGCTGGTCGGCGTCGCGCGGCTCTCCTCCAACTGGCTGCTGGCGCGGATGGCGATGCTCTTCGTCGAGATCTTCCGCAACACCCCGCTGCTCGTCCAGATCGTCCTCTGGTACGCGATCCTGATCGTCGCGATCCCGCCGATCGGCGAGGTGTTCAACATCGGCAACGCCTACTACCTCTCCAACCGGGGGATCGCGATCCCCTGGCCGGTGCCCGATCCGGGCTGGTGGAACGCGGCGAATTGGCTGGTCTGGGTCTGGGTCGCGCTGCTCGCGGCGGCCGGCGGCGCGGCCTGGTGGGTCCGCCGCGGGCGGATTGCGCGGGAGCGCGACACGGGACAGCCGCATTACCCCAACCGCTGGGCGTTCTCGCTCTTCGCCGTCGCCGCGCTGGTCACCTTCATCGCGCTCGGCGCGCCGGTCTCGATCGACAAGCCGATCATCGAGGGCACGCACTACCTCGAAGGGATGATCATCACGCCCGAGTTCGCCGCGCTGGTGCTGGGGCTGAGCGCCTACACGGCCTCGTTTATCGCCGAGATCGTGCGCGCCGGCATCCAGGCGCTGCCGACCGGTCAGTCCGAAGCCGCCAACGCGATCGGCCTGACCGGCTACCAACGCCTGACGGTCATCATCCTGCCCCAGGCGCTGCGCCAGATCATCCCCTCGATCACCAATCAGTACCTCAACATCAACAAGAACTCCTCGCTGGCCTCCGCGGTGCTGTTCGCGGACCTCTTCTTCGTGGCGGGGGTTTTCCAGAACAAGACCGGCCGCGCGCTGGAGATGTTCGTGCTGATCATCGTCACCTACATGCTGATTTCGCTGCTGATCTCAGCGGTGATGAACGTGATCAACGCGCGCGTCACGACGCATCGAGTCTGAGGGCGAACGATGGCAGAGCTCCCGCAACCGGCAGAAGCCCGCCCGCCCGGCCGCGTCGTGCTGCCGCCGCACCGCGAGCGCGCCCGGCGGCCGTTCGCCGATCGCGCGCGCGACTGGGCGCGCCACAACCTCTTCCCCTCGCGCGGCGGAACGCTGCTCACGTTGATCAGCTTCGCGCTGCTCGTGCTGCTGCTCTGCGGCGTGATCTGGTACGTCTTCTTCGGCGCGGATTGGAGCGTGGTCAGCTCCAACCGCTGGCTGCTCTTCGCCGGCAGCTTCCCGCGCGACGAGGAGTGGCGGCTCTGGGTCGGCGTCGCCGTCGTCTTCTTCATGATCGGCGTCGCCTACGGCCTCTGGTCCCGCTTCAACCGCCGCGATCTGCTCTTCGTCGCGATCGCCTCGGCCTTCCTGATCTTCCTCATGGCGCACGGCGGCGCGGCCGCCTGGTCGTCGATCTGGTTCCTCGTCGCCCTCGCCTTGATGTTCGGCGGCTACGTCGTGGCTGTTCGCATTCCGCGCGACAACAGCCGTCTGCGCGTTCGCGCCAATCGGATCGGCATCGCGCTGATCGCGCTGGCGCTGCCGATCGTGCTGCTGATTCTGATGGTCGGCGGCGGCGCAGTCTCGACCGACTTCGACGGCTTCGTGCTCAACGTGATCCTCGCGCCGGTGGGCATCGTCGGCGGCCTGGTGGTGGCGATCCCGCTGGCGATCGGGCGCGCCTCGTCGCTCAGAATCATCTCCTGGACCTGCACCGCCTACATCGAGCTGGTGCGCGGCGCGCCGCTGCTCGGCTGGCTGTTCGTCGCCCTCTTCATTCTCGATGACGTGATCGGCGGCAGCTTGGTCGTGCGCACGATGGTCGTGCTGGCCGTCTTCACCGGGGCGTATATGGCCGAGTACATCCGCGGCGGCTTGCAGGCGCTGCATCACGGGCAGGACGAGGCGGCCCGCGCCGTCGGCCTGAGCCGCCGCCAGACGTTGCAGCTGATCATCATGCCGCAGGCGCTGCGCGTCTCGATCCCGCCGCTGGTCGGGCAGGCGATCTCGATCTGGAAGGACACGTCGCTGGTCTCGGTGATCCTGCCGATGCGCGAGCTGAAGGGCAACGCCGACTCGGCGATCGCCCAGACCGAGTTCATCGCCGACCGGATCGAGGCCTACGTGTTCGTGGCGGTGATCTTCTGGATCGTCGCTTTCACGATGTCGCGGATCTCGCAGCGCGTCGAGCGCGCGCAGGGCGTTGGTGAGCGCTAGGAGCGGCGCGGACGCCGCCCCCGCTCGTATGCTGCGCGGGGCGAACCAAAGGGAGGCAGCGATGCGGCTGGTGATGCTGGGACTGGCGGCGCTGCTGAGCCTGATGCTGCTGGCGGCCTGCGGCGGAGGCGACGGGGACGGGCAGGCCGGCGGCGGGAATGCACCCGAGAGCGTGCTGCGAGACGTGATCGACCGCGGGGTCCTGCACTGCGGCGTGAAAGGCTCGCAGCCCGGCTTCAGCTACCTCGAGCCCGACGGCACGTTCACCGGCTTCGATGTCGAGTTTTGCAAGGCGATCGCCGCCGCGGTGCTGGAAGACGCGGATGCCGTCGAGTATCTGTCGGTCGCCTCGGCCAGCCGCTTCGAGCTGCTCGCCGCACAGGAGATCGATGTGCTGATCCGCACCACCACGGTGACCGCGGAGCGCGACGCCGGGCGCGGCGTCGACTTTGCCCCGACCACCTTCTACACCGGTCAAAGCTTCGCCGTGCATGCCGACTCCGGCATCTTCTCGACCGCCGATATGGACGGGATCACGATCTGCGTGCAATCGGCGACCACGACCGAGCAGAACCTCGACGATCTGTTCGCCGAGCTGGGCTACAGCTACGTCCCGCTGGGCGGCGAGGATCAGGAAAATCAGGACGCCTTCATCGCGGGCCGCTGCGACGCCTGGACCGGCGACCAGAGCAATCTGGCCTCGCGCATCTCGCAGCTGCCCAACGCCGCCGACTTCCGCGTGATCAACGAGATCATCTCCAAGGAGCCGCTCGCGCCGGGCGTGCTGGACTACGACAACGCCTGGAAGGACGTGATCACCTGGGTCGTCTACGGCCTGATCAACGCCGAGGAGTTGGGCGTCACGCAGAGCAATGTCGCGGCCTGGTCGGAGGACCCGCCCAACACGGCGGTGGCGCGTCTGCTCGGCGTGCCCTTCGAGGGCGGCGAGGTGGCCGACCTCGGCTTCGATGTGGACCCGCAGTTCATCCAGCGCGCGCTGCGCGCCGTGGGCAACTACGGCGAAATCTACGAGCGCACCGTGGCGAGGGTCGGCATCGCCCGTGCTGGTACGCTCAACGCGCTCTACACCGAGGGCGGCATCATCTACGCGCCGCCCTACCGCTAGGGCGATACACCACGAGATCGATGCGCGAACGGTCGCAGACCTGAGAAAGGCGATTGGCATGAAGCGTCTGGCGTTGCTCGGCCTGGTAGCCGCGGTGTTCGCACTGGCGGCCTGCGGCGGCGATGACGGCGATGGGGACGGCGCAGCGGGAGGCGACGTGCGGGGCGATACCGTCGCGCTGATCGAAGAACGCGGCGCGCTGAAGTGCGGCGTGACCGACACCCTGCCGGGCTTCGGCTTCCGCGAACCCGACGGCAGCTTCTCCGGCTTCGACATCGAGTTCTGCAAGGCGATCGCCGCGGCGGTGCTGGGCGACGACGCCGAGGTTGAGTTCGTCGCCGCCTCCTCGTCCGCGCGCTTCGAGCTGCTCTCGGCCGGCGAGGTGGACCTGCTCTCGCGGGTCACCACGATCACCGCCGAGCGCGACGCCAGCCGCGCCGTCGACTTCGCCCAGACCACCTTCTACGACGGCCAGGGCTTCGTGGTCCACGCCGACTCGGACATCTACGACGCGGCGGATATGGGCGGCGCGACGATCTGCGTCGCGGCGGGCACGACCACCGAGCAGAACCTGGACGATTTCTTCAACGAGCAAGGGCTGTCCTACACCCCGCTGTCGGGCGAGGGCTCCGAGCCGCAAGATCAGTTCGTGGCGCGGCGCTGCGATGTCTTCACCAGCGACAAGTCGGGCCTCGCGGCGCGGATCGCCTCGCTGCCCAACTCCGACGACTACCGCTTCCTGCCGCTGACGATCTCCAAAGAGCCGCTCGCGCCCGGCGTGCGCGACTACGACAGCGACTGGAAGGATGTGGTCAGCTGGGTGGTCTGGGGCCTGATCAACGCCGAAGAGCTGGGCGTGACCTCGGCCAACGTGGACGCCTGGGCGGCCGATCCGCCCAACACCGCGGTGGCGCGGCTGCTCGGCGTGCCCTTTGAGGGCGGCGAAACGGCGGACCTGGGCTTTGCCGTGGACCCGCAGTTCATCCAGCGCGCGCTCCGCGCCGTGGGCAACTACGGCGAGATTTACGCGCGCACCGTCGAGCCGCTGGGGATCACTCGCGCCGGCACGCTCAACGCGCTCTACACTGAGGGCGGCATTCTCTATGCGCCGCCCTACCGCTAAAGCCTAGCCTTCCGGCATGGCGACCCACGCGCCTCAGCCGCCCGCAGGCTTGCCGGAACCGCCCGAGGTACCGCTCGTCTATCAGCGGCGCATCCGCGACCTGCTGATTCAGGCGCTCTACGTCGCTGTCACAGCGCTCGTGATCGCCTACGTGGTGCTCCAGCTGGGCGGGCGCGAGTACGGCTTCGGCTTCCTCAATCAACCCGCCTCGTTCGATGTCGGCAACCAGTGGCTGACCAACATCGACGGCACGACCAACTCGCGCTTCACGATGTACCTCGTGGGCGTCTGGTCCACGATCCGCGTGGTCGTGCTGGCGATCGCGCTCTCGACCGTGTTCGGCATCCTGATCGGCGTCGCCCGGCTCTCCTCCAACTGGCTGGTCTCGCGGCTGGCGATGCTCTTCGTCGAGACCTTCCGCAACGCCCCGCTCTTCGTGCAGATCGTGCTCTGGTACGCGGTCGTCCTCTTCGGCCTGCCGACCATTCAAAACGTGATCAACGTCGGCGATTTCCTCTTCCTCTCCAACCGCGGGATCGCGATTCCCTGGACCGTGCCCGACGGCGGCTTCTGGGGCGGGCCGGACTGGATGGTGGGTGTCTGGGTGGCCGCGCTGTTCGCGGCCGGCGGACTGGCGTTTTGGGTACGGCGTCGACGTCAGACCGCCGAGCGTGAGACGGGCAAGGTGCAGTATCCCAACCGCTGGGCGCTCGGACTCTTCGCCGCGCTGGCGCTGGCCAGCTTCATCCTGCTTGGCATGCCGGTCGCCATCGACCGCCCGATTGTCGAGGGCACCACCTACGCGGAAGGGATGGCGATCTACCCCGAGTTCGCCGCGCTGCTGCTCGGGCTGGTCGTCTACACCTCGGCCTTCGTCGCCGAGATCGTGCGCGGCAGCATTCAGGCGCTGCCGCGCGGCCAGACCGAGGCCGCCAGCGCGATCGGCCTGACCGCCTACCAGCGCCTCACCACGGTCATCCTGCCCCAGGCGCTGCGCCAGATCATTCCCTCGGTCACCAATCAGTACCTCAACGTGAGCAAGAATTCGAGCCTCGCCTCCGGCGTCTCCTACTTCGACCTCTTCTTCGTGGCCAACATCATCCAGAACAAAATCGGCCACGCGGTGGAAGTGTTCCTGCTGATCACCGTGACCTACATGCTGATGTCGCTGGTGATTTCGCTGATCATGAACTACATCAACCGCCGCGTGACGCTGCATTCGGTCTAGAGAGGAGCGCGCGATGGCCGAACAACCGCCGATTCCGCCGCCCGCTGCGGCCGCGCCGCCGCAACCGCCGCGCAAGGTGGTGCTGCCGCCGCACCGCGAGCGCGCCCACCGCCCCTGGCGGGTGCGCGCCGAAGAGTGGGTGCGCCGCAACCTGTTCGCCTCGCCGGGCCAGACGCTGCTCACCTTCGCCAGCCTCGCGCTGGTCGGATTGGTCATCGCCGGCGCGGTCTGGTTCGTCTTCTTCCAGGCCAACTGGCGGGTGATCACCGTGAACCGCTGGCTGCTCTTCGCCGGGGGCTTCCCGCTTGACGAGAAGTGGCGGCTCTGGCTGAGCGTGGCGCTGGTCTTCCCGCTGATCGGCGCGGCCTACGGCATGTGGGCCAGCCTCGGGCGGCGCGACCTGCTCTTCATCGCCCTGGCCGGCGCGTTCGTCTTCTTCCTCACCGCGCACGGCGACGCAGGACCGTCATCCTCCGTCTGGTTCGCTGCCTCGCTCGCGCTGTTTTTCCTCGGCTATCGGGTCTGCCGCTTCGTTCCGCGCGAGACAGGCCGACCCCGCACCCTGGCGGTGCGCACGCTGGCCGCGCTGCTGGCGCTCGCATTACCGCTGGTGCTGATCGTGCTGATGGTCGGCGGCGGCGCCCAAGCCAGCCAATTCGGCGGCTTCATGCTCAACCTGATCCTCGCGCCGGTCGGCATCGTCGGCGGGCTGCTGCTGGCTGTTCCGCTGGCCCTGGGGCGCGCCTCCTCGCTGCGCGCGATCTCCTGGACCTGCACCGCCTACATCGAGGTGATCCGCGGCGCGCCGCTGATCGGCTGGTTGTTCGTCGCGCTGTTCATCCTCGAAGACGTGATCTCCAGCCCGCTGATCGTGCGCACGATGATTGTGCTCGCCGTCTTCACCGCCGCCTACGTGGCCGAGTACATCCGCGGCGGTCTTCAGTCGCTGCCGCGCGGGCAGGGCGAGGCCGGCCATGCAGTCGGCCTCAGCCACCTCCAGACACTCCAGGTGATCGTGCTGCCGCAGGCGCTGCGCGTCTCGATCCCACCGATCGTCGGCCAGGCGATCGGGCTCTGGAAGGACACCGCGCTGATCTCGATCATCCTGCCGCTGCGCGAGCTGGTCGGCAACTCGCGCGCCGCCATCGCCCAAGCCGAGTTCATCCCCGACCGCATCGAGGTCTACGCCTTCGCCGCAGTCCTGTTCTGGATCGTGGCGTTCATGATGTCGCGCATCTCGCAGCGCATGGAGCGCGCTCAGGGCGTGGGCGAGCGTTAGCTCCCAGCCGTCGCGTTCGACGGTTCGGATTGCGTCGCGGACTTTGGGCATCTCGCCTGTGCGTTCGTCGTGTTGGGATTGATGCTGCGAAATTCAGGTTCGAGCGTCCGTTGGACGCTAACATTTGAGTGGACGGCGAGAGGAGCGCGAGGATGACGACGGAAACCGAAGCGACCACTGCGGAGCAGCCGTCGGCCAACGGCGCGGACCGGCTGGCCGGCCAGCCGGACATCATCATGACCGAAGGCGTGGATAAGTGGTTCGGCGACTTCCAGGCGCTGGACGATGTCACGCTCTCGGTCAAAGAACACGAGATCGTCGTGATTCTGGGACCATCCGGATCGGGCAAATCGACCTTCATCCGCTGCCTCAATCGGCTCGAAGAGCACGATGCCGGGCGGATCGTGATCGACGGCATCGAGCTCAACGAGGATGTGCGCAACCTGCGCGCCATCCGCGAAGAGGTGGGGATGGTCTTTCAGCAGTTCAACCTCTTCCCGCACCTCTCGGTGCTGAACAACATCACGCTGGGCCCGCAGAAGGTGCGGCGGATGCCGAAGCTCGACGCCGAGCAGCTGGCGATGGAGCTGCTCGAACGGGTCGGCATCCCCGAACAGGCGGACAAGTACCCGACGCAGCTCTCCGGCGGTCAGCAACAGCGCGTGGCGATTGCCCGCGCGCTGGCGATGCGCCCCAAAATCATGCTCTTCGACGAACCGACCTCCGCGCTCGACCCGGAGATGATCAAGGAAGTGCTCGATGTCATGCGCGAGCTCGCCGAGTCGGGCATGACGATGCTGGTGGTGACCCATGAGATGGGCTTCGCCCGCGAGGTCGCCGACCGACTCGTCTTCTTCGACGAGGGGCAGCTGATCGAGCAGGGCACGCCGCAGCACTTCTTCGAGAGCCCCCGCGAAGAGCGCACCAAGCTCTTCCTCAGCCAGATCCTGTAGGCCGCGCCATGGCCGACCTGAGCGGCGTTCGCGCGCTGACCTTCGATGTCTTCGGCACCGTCGTCGACTGGCGCTCTTCGGTGATCGGCGAGCTGGAGTCGTTCGGTGCGCGGCGCGGCCTGGAGACCGACTGGGGCGTCTTCGCCGACCGCTGGCGGCGCGAGGGCTACGCCGGCGGCATGCGGCTCGTGCGCGACGGCGAACTGCCCTTCCAGACCGCAGATTCGCTGCACCGCCGTATGCTCGACATCCTGCTCGCCGAGCTGGGCGCGGAAGTGGATGAGACGGAAGCAGCCGAGCTCAACCGCGTCTGGCATCGCCTCCAGCCGTGGCCCGATTCCGCCGCCGGTCTGGCGCGTCTGCGCGCCTGCTACGTCATCTCCACGCTCTCCAACGGCAATGTTGAGCTGCTGGTCAACATGGCCAAATTCGGCGGGCTGCCCTGGGATTGCGTGCTCTCCGCGGAGCTCACCGGCGCGTTCAAGCCCGAGCCGCAGTGCTACCGGCGCGCCGCCGAACTGCTCGGCTGCGAGCCGCCGCAGGTGATGATGGTCGCCGCCCACCAGGGCGACCTGCTCGCCGCCGCCCAAACCGGCATGCGCACCGCCTTCGTCCCCCGCCCCAAAGAGGCCGGACCCAATCACCCGGTCGATCTCACCCCCGACCCATCCTTCGACATCGTCGCCGCCGATTTCCACGACCTCGCCCGCCAACTCGACCTCTAACAACCTCCCCTCGCAGGAAACATGGACGAGAGCCCCTCAGAGATAGAGAGGTCCCGCCAAGAGATCCCGTCAAGAGATCCCGTCAAGAGATCCCGTCAAGAGATCCCGTCATACCCGCGCTTGCCGCGGGTATCTCGCCGTGACCAGCACCGCCGCCTCTTCTCCGTCACTCCCGCTCGGGGGCAGCAATGACGCAATGGCAAGATCGCTATCTTCCCCCCAAGCGACACCTGCCGACCAGGAGGCCGAAATGCTGGACCCCAACGCCTACACCACGATCGACATCGAGAAGCGCGGCGACGGCATCGCCCTCGCCACGCTCAACCGCCCGGAAAAGCTCAACGCCGTCAACGCCGCGATGCACCGCGAACTCGCCGCGCTGCCGCTCGACGCCAACCGCGACCCCGAGGTGCGCGTCCTCGTGCTGACCGGCGCCGGGCGCGCCTTCTGCGCCGGCGGCGACTTCAGCGCCGACCGTGATGCGCCGATGGGCGGGAGTTACCTCAACTCGCTCAACGAGGCGCGCCTGATCGTCGATAACTGGCTCGACATCGAGAAACCCACGATCTGCGCTGTCAACGGCTATGCGCTCGGCCTCGGCGCGACCGTCGCGCTGCTCGCCGATGTCGTCTACGCCGGCAGAAGCGGCGTGCTCGGCGATACCCATGTCAACATGGGGATCGGCGCGGGCGACGGCGGCGGCGTGCTCTGGCCGATGCTGGTCGGCCCCTCGCGCGCCAAGTACTACCTGATGACCGGCGAGCACATCAAGGCCGAAGCCGCCGCCGCGATGGGACTGGTGCATGCCGTGGTCGAAGACGACGAGCTGCTGCCCACCGCGCTCGCTCTCGCCGAGCGCCTGACTAACGGCCCGATCCGCGCCATCTCCGCCTCCAAGGTGCCGGTCAACAAGTGGATCAAGTTCGTCTCCAACCTCGTCCTGCCCGTCTCACTGGCGATGGAAGGCATGACGATGGCCGGCGGCGAGGCTGCCGAGGCGCAAGCCGCCTTCCGCGAAAAGCGCCAGCCGAACTTCCAGCGCTAAATCGCGCAGCACGCGGAGCATGTTCGTGTAACCTGCCCCCTAGCGGGCGCGGGGGATAGGCTCGCGCGATGGGGCGGCGTGGCTGGCTCTCGATACTGGTGTGCATTGCGGCGGGCGCAGCGCTGGCCTGCTCCGACGATGCGGATCCGCAGCAGGAAACTCCCGCACAGCCGACTCAAGCAGCCGTGCAACAGGCACAGCAGCAGGAGACAGGCGATCGCTCCGACGACGCGTCCACGCAGCAGGCCGAGTCCGACGCGGCGCAGAGCGAAGACGGGCAACAGCAGGCGAGCCGCCCGGCGATGCGCTCCGAGCAGCAGGACGCCCCCCAGCAGAACGACCCCTATGCGACTGACGCGGCCGCTCCGCCGCCGTCCATCGCCGAGCCGCGCGAGGCGATCACGGCCGGCTTCCCCCTGATCCCCAGCGCGCCCGCCGAGGGCGACGAATACGGCTGGTCCGCCGTGGTGGACGACGACATCATCGCCGTAGGCGCGCCTTATCACGACGATGTGGCCGACGACGCCGGCGCAGTTTTCATCTTCGAGCGAAACGGCGACGAGTGGGTTGAAGCCGCCAAGCTGCTGCCGCCCTTCGGCGAGGCCGACGGCTGGTTCGGGCGCTGGTTGGCGCTCGACGATGGGCGGCTGCTGATCGGCGCGCCCTACGAGGACGTGACGCCGGCCACGGGCGGCGATCCGATCATCGACACCGGCGCGGCCTACATCTACGAGCGGCTTGGCGGCGAATGGCACCACACCGCCACGCTGCTGCCGGAACCGCTGGTCCCCGGCGCATCGTTCGGCTGGTCGGTGGCGATCGACGGCGACCGTTTGGCCGTCTCGGCCTGGGCCGACATCGTCGATGAGGAGCAGGCGGGCGCGGTCTACGTCTACCGCGAAGAGAAAGGGCAATGGCGTCTCGAGGCGCGCGTCGTCCCGCCCGAGCCGCAGCCCGCCCACCAGTTCGGGCGCGACATCGAGCTGGAGGAAAACGTGCTGATTGTCGGCGCACCCGGCGACGACGGCGAAGATCCCGACCAGGGCGCGGTCTTCGTCTACCACCAGTACGACTTCGATTGGAACTACACGGGCAAGTTCATCGCACCCGACGGCGGCGAAGGCGACGGGCTGGGCACGCAGGTCGCAATGGCGCTGCCCTGGTTCGCGGCCGGCGCGCACGGCCACGACGAGGACGGCTGGGACGCCGGCGTCGTCTACCTCTGGCGGCTCGACGAGTACTGGTCGCTGCACACCCGCCTGATTCCCTCCGACCTGGCGGTGGGCGACTGGTTCGGCTACTCCCCCGCGCTCGAAGGCGAACGGCTGGTGGTCGGCTCGCCGCATCGCCCCGATCCCGAGACGGGCGTCTACCGCACCGGCGCGGCCTACCTCTTCGAGCTGGTTGACGACGAATGGATCGAGCGCGGCGTGCTGGGCCCCGTCGATCCCGCGCTGGCCGGCGAAAAGGCCGAGTTCGGCTGGGCCGCCGACATCCACGGCGACACCATCGTGATCGGCTCCTGGCTCGCCGATGCCCAAGCCGGCGAAGACGCCGGCGCAGCAGCCGCGTTCCTCATCGCCCCCTAGCCGCAATCCCCCTCTCCCCCACCCCCGTCATTCCCGCCACCTCATCCGTCATACCCGCGCTTGCCGCGGGTATCTCGCTGTGAGAGACTGTTGCAAAAGTCGTTGCGGGACATGGGCGTGGGTGGCGCGGCGGCGCGGATCGGGACGCCGGGGCGGCGGAGCGGGCCGTCGGGGATGCGGAGCAGGGCGTGTGTATGAGTGCGCGGCGGGCGCAGGCAGGCGGCGGCGCGGCCGCGCACGCGGAGCAGCGCGAAGCGGCGCTCAGCCCGCCTCGCGCAGGGTCAGCGCGCGGCGCAGGTTGTAGGCGAAACACTTGAGCCGCAGCTCGAGCGCGTTGCGCGCCAGCCCGCGGTGGCCGACCCGGCGGTAGCGGTAGTGCTGCTTGAGGATGCCGAAGATGCACTCCACCTGCCGCCGCACCTGCCCGATCAGCCGGTTGTGCACCTGCTGCCAGTGCGGCAGCTGCGGCTGGTGCTTGTGCGCGCGGTGCATGATCCGCGGCTTGATCCCGCGCCGCCGCAGCGCCGCGCGGCGCGCCTTCGACTCATACGCTTTGTCCGCGTAGACCGCGCCCGCATCGGCGCAGATCAAGCGCTCGGCGAGCTCGCTCTCATAGACCTTGGCCGAACTCAACTCGGCGCGGCGGATCAGCAGCGAACCCAGGTCCAGGCCGAGATGCGCCTTGTAGCCGAAGTGCGACCGCCGCCCGCGTCCGCTGAAGCTCCAGTCCGCATCGGGGTCCAGGGGATGCTTCGCGGCGCGCCCGGCGCTGTACGGCGGCGGCGCAGCTGGGCCTCCAGCAGCGTCGCGTCGAGCAGCGCGGCGCGCTTGCGGAACAGTCCCAGCGCATCGAGTTGACGCTCCAGTTCGGCGAACAGCGCGGCGTCCAGACCGCGCGCGGCCAAGGCGCTGTGAAAGCGGCTGAAGCTGGAGTGGTCCGGGGTCGGATCGGCGGCGGCGAAGCCGGCGAAGCGGCGCAAGACCGGCGACTGGCGCAGCGCCCGCTCCAGGCTGCGCGTCGAGTGGTTGCCCCACTGACCGGCCAGCAGCGCCTTGAACAGCGCCAACGGCGGATAGCCCGGACGCCCCCGCCGCGCATCGCGCAGCGGCGCCAGCAGGCGCTCGAAGGGCGTCCAGTCGAGCAGCGCATCGAGCCGCTCCCACTCCCGATCACGGCCCAGCGCCGGCGGGCGCCAGACCTCCCACCAACTCAACTGCCCCAGCGCCATCAACATCCCCCGCCTCCCTCCGCTCCGCACCACAGAATCCCCCAACTGCGACTTTTGCAACAGTCTCCTGTGACGGGAACAGGCGGCGGGAGTGACGGAGCGGCGGGAAATCGGACCGCCCCACTCAGCGCGCAGGCCCGCGAATCGTCACCCCGCCATCAACCGGGAGGATCACCCCGGTGATGTAGCGGGCCTCATCGGAGGCCAGGAAAACTGCGGCCCAGCCAATATCCCAACCTTCACCCTCGAGCTTGAGCAGCGAAGCCTCGCGGCGGCGCTCGCGCAACTCATCGCTCATACCGGCGGCGTAGACCATCGGCGTGTAGACCGGGCCGGGCATGATGCAGTTGGCGCGGATCCCGTCCGCGCCGTGGTCCACGGCCAGCGCCTGGGTCAGCGTCGCCACCGCGCCCTTGCTCACGCTGTAGGCGGTCAGCCCGCGCGGGCGCAGCGCGGCGATCGAAGAGACATTGATGATCGCCCCGCCGCCCGAAGCGCGCATCGCCGGCACGGCATGTTTGGCCGTCAGCATCATGCTGGTCACATTGACGCGCTGCACGAGCTCCCAATCCTCCTCGCTGATCTCCTCGACCGTGCCGCGCCCGCCGATGCCGACGTTGTTGTGCAGGATGTCCAGCCGCCCCCAGCGTTCCACGGCGGCGTTGACCATCGCGCGGCAGTCTTCGCTGCTCGTCACGTCGGCGCGATGGATCACCGCGTCGTTTCCCTCCGCGCGGATCAGCTCCAGCGTGGCCTGGGCGGCCTGCTCGTCGCGGTCGGCGAGCAGCAGCTTCGCGCCCTCGCGGGCGAACAGAATCGCCGCGGCGCGTCCATTGCCGATTCCCTCCGCGCGCGAGCCCGCGCCGGTGATGATCGCCACCTTGTCTTTCAGTCGGTCGGGCATGAGAACGCTCCCTGCTCAGTCGAACTTCCCCGGTTGCTGCTGATGCTGCGGTTTCCAGGCGTGCTCGGCGCGCCAGGCGAATTGGTCGAGCAGGGCGTAGAAGTGCGGGCGCTGCTCCGCCCGCTCGCGGCGGTCGGCGCGGATCCAGAGCAGCGTCGCGATCGCCATCAGCACGCCGAAGATCAGCGCCAGCCCGGCGAACACGTTGGACAGCGAGGTGGCGTCGATCGCCCGGCCCATCGTCGGCAGGAAGACGAGCATGCACAGCGCCCAGCCCATGTGATTGAGCGAGAGCATTGTGGCGCGCAGGTGCGAGGGCGTGCGGCGGTTGATGTAGCCCTCCATCAGCGGCATCAGCGCGCCGCGCGCGAAGCCGATCACGAGGAACAGCGCCAACGCCGCGAGGTGGTCGAGCAGCGCGATGCTGGCGTAGGCGACCACGACGAAAATCGGCATCGCCGCCAGTGAACGCAGCACGCCGAAGCGCGAGGCCAACCAGAAGGCGGCGATCGCCGCTATGACCGTGGCAACCCGCGCCGGCGCCTGCAAGGCCGAGAACAGCCAGCCCACCTCGATCCCCTGCTCCCGCAGGAAGGGCTGTAGTAGGTAGAACTCGGGCACCATCGAAGCCAGCAGGATCGCAGCGAAGATCAGCGCGTAGCGCACCGAGGGCGTGCGCGCGCAAAGCCGCAGCGTCTGCTGCATCAGCGCCAGGTAGCTGAGCCGCGGCAGCGCCGCTTGCTCGGTCCCGTTGACCGACTGGGCGTGCTGCATCGGACGCGGCGGCTCGCGGAAGCGCAGCGCGATCAGCAGCGCGATCACTGTGCCGATCGCGCCGCTCAGCACCGTCGCCTGCGAGCCAATCTCGCCCGCGATCACGCCGCCGCCGAGCGTGGCCAGCACCATCGCCAGCGAACGCACCGCGAAGGCCCGTCCCGCCTGGCGCTCGAACTCCCGCGAGCGCCCCAGCGCCTGCAGCGAGTCGTGCAGAAACGCGCTGTCGGCTCCCGTGATCAGCACGATCGACGAGCCCCAGAGCAGCCAGGCGATCGCCGCCTGCCAGACCCCGCCGGCGAAGGCGAACCAAATCACGAAGCCGAGGAAGATAATCAGTGAGAACCGAATGGTCCGCACCCGCCCGAAGCGGTCCGCCAGCGCCCCCGCCGGCGCCTGCCCGAAGGAGGTGATGATGTAGAACGCCGGCGCGATGAATCCGATCTCCGAGAAACTCAGCCCCACGTCCTCCGTGGCGAAGATGATCCAGATGGCGAGCCAGAATTGCAGATCATGAAAAAAGTAGAAGAACGGATAGAGGCGCAAATTGCGCCGCCAAAACCGGTCGGTGTCCTGAGCAGTTTGAGCAGCCATACCCCCGCATCATCCCCGATCACAAGCCGTCGCGCTTGAAGGGCCTCAAACGCTCCCGCAGCCACCTCCATTGTTCCCGCCCTCGAGCGGGAATAATGGGGGGCGAGGAGGCAGGCCACGTTGCGCGTACCCTGCGAGGTGTGGAGTGGGAGATGGGCGATGGTGTACGCGGTTGCTGCTCGATTTCTTGCGGTTTGTGCGCTGCTTGCTGTGGCGCTTAGCGCTTGCGGTGAGGAGTTTGAGCCTGGGCCGCTTGGCGCGGTTGAGGTTCGGGACGGTGAGCCGATCCGGGTTGCGGCCATGCTTGCGCTTTCCGGCGCGTCGCTCTCGGGCGAGTCCGTTGCTGCGGGCGTTGAGCTGGCGATCGGCGACTACGGAGAAATCCATGGACACGCTGTCGCGCTCGGGGAGCCGCTGGACAGCGGCTGCTCGCCTGAGGGTGGGGCCGAGGCTGCGCGCGAGGTGGTCGCCGATCCTCAAATCGTGGGCGCGATCGGCACCACCTGTTCGAGCGCAGCGACCGCCGCCGCGCCGGTCATCAGCGAGGCCGGGCTGGTGATGATCTCGGCCTCGAACACCGCGCCCTCGCTGACTTCCGACCTCGCCGGCAACGCTGCGGAGCACTTTCAGCGCGGCTACCTCCGTGTCGCGGACAACGGCCTGGGGCAGGCGGATGCCATTGCGCACTTCGTGTACGACGAGCTCGGCCTGCGCCGCGCGGTCTCGGTGCATGACGGCGACGCGTTCACCAGCGGCCTCGCCGCCGCCTTCGGCGACGCCTTTGAGGCGCTTGGCGGCGAAGTCATCGTTGTCGAGCAGATCGACAAGGGTGCGAGTGACATGGCCGCCGTGCTCAGCGGCTTCGCCGCGGCCGAGCCGGAGCTCGTGTTCTTCCCGCTGTTCACCGACGACGCGGCGCAGCTGATGCGCCAGGCGCGGGAGCTGAATCTGCTCGGCGACGCGGTCTGGATCACCTCGGACGCCGCCTTCACCGAGCGATTCCTGGCAGTTCCCGAGACTGAGGGCGTCTACGCGGCCGGCCCCACGCTCGATTTCGGCGCAAACGTGAACGAGGCGACCGGCAAGAGCGTCGGCGCGGCGCTGAGCGAGTACCGCGCGCAATACGGCGAGCCGGCCTCGGTCTACTGGCCGCACGGCTACGACGCGGCCACGCTGCTGCTCACGGCGATCGAGTCCGTTGCGGTGGTCAAAGGCGACACGCTCTACATCGACCGCGCCGCGCTACGCGAGGCGCTCTACGCCACGGCCAGCTTCAACGGCCTGACCGGTGCGCTGGGCTGCGACCAGTTCGGCGACTGCGGCCACGGGCAAGTCTGGATTTACCACCACCCCGACGCCCAGGTCAGCGACCGCGCCCAGCTGCGGGTGGTCTATCGCTACACACCCGAGTAGCCGCCGTGCCCAACACGCTCCTCCTCAGGGAGGGAGCGGCGCGGCTGCGGTTACGCTCATCGGTATGGAACACGATGAAACCACGCAGGCCGCGCGGCTGCGCATTCGCTTTGGCTGCGATGGGGCGCTGCGCTATGTGTCGCACCTCGACTTGATGCGCGTCTGGGAGCGCGCCTGCAAGCGGGCGGGGCTGCCGCTGACGCATTCGCAGGGTTTCACGCCGCGCCCCAAAATCGCGCTGGCCGCGCCGCTCGCGGTGGGGATGACCTCCGAAGCCGAACTCCTGGACCTCGTGCTCTCGCGCCGCGTCGATTTCGCGGCGACTCGTGATGCGCTCGACGAACAGGTACCCGACGGCGTGCAGATCCTGGCGATCCACTCCGTCCCTCTGCGCCAACCCTCGCTGCAGTCGCAGGTCTGCGCCGCCGCGTACGAAGTGGAGCTGGAAGATGCGCGCGGCTGCGATGCGTGGCGGGAGGTCATCGCCGAGCTGCTCGCCCGCGAGGCGATTCCCTGGGAGCAGGAGCGCGGCGGCAAGCTGCGCCGCTACGACCTGCGCCCGCTGATTTTAGGGCTGGAGCTCGTCTCTTGCGGCGGCGGCGTTGCGGCGCTGCGGATGCGTCTGCGCCACGACGAGCGGGGCGCGGGACGCCCCGAGCAGGTCGCGCTGGCGCTGGGCGTTGAGCGCGCGCCGCGCCGCATGCACCGCGTTGAGCTTGAACTCGTGGGCGCGGAGTAGCCGTCGTGGGGCGCGTGCTGCTGCTTCGCCATGTCGAATCGGAGGCCAACCGCGCCGGCGTGGGGCTGGGACGCACCGACTCCCCGCCCACTCCGCTCGGTCTGCGTCAGCTGGAGGCGACCACGGGGGCGCTGGCCGACGAGCAGATCGCGCGCGTGCTGACCAGTCCGCTGCAACGCGCCGGGCGTCTGGCCGAGGCGATCGCCGCCGCGCACGGCGTGCAGGTGGAGCGCGTCGAGGCGCTGATCGAGATGGATGTGGGACAACTGGAAGGCCTCGACTGGTCCGTGGCGCGTGAGCGCTACGGCGACTTCCTACGCGGCTGGCGCGGCGCAAACTCCGCCCAGCTGCGCATGCCCGGCGGCGAGTCGTTGGCCGATGTGCTGGAGCGCGCCCGCCCCGTGCTCGACGACCTGCTGGCCGCCGACACCGACGGCGTGAGCGTGATCGTTTCACATAACTTCGTCGTCAAAGCGCTGCTCACCGACGCTCTCGGTCTGCCTATCGAGGAGTGGCGGCGGATCGATATCGGCCTGGCCTCAATCTCCGCAGTCCGCAGCGGCGATGGCCACCCCGTCGTCGAGCGCCTCAACGAGCGCGCGCACTTGGCGGCTATTCAGCACGATCAGACCATCGGCTAAAGTAGTGATCTGCCAGAACAGCGGCGTAAGCGCGCACGGTACGCCGGGAATGCAAACACGCTAGGATGGTCCGCGGTGCCCTACTTCCATGTCCGCATTACTCCTAAAGCAAATCCCAGCCGGGAGGAATGGGAGGTCGATCTTTCCCGAGACACAGTCGATAGGCGGTTCCTGAGCCCATACAACACTGGGGACCAGATAGGGATTAGTGGCAAGTGGATCAACCCCGCGGACATCGATCGCATCCTGATCTACGAAAGCGAGGAGAATGCGAGCTCTCTTAGTCGACGATACTCTGATCGTATAAGAGGTGGTGGCTACATCCCCAGCCGCCCTCCGCGTATCGGCGGAATTGAGTCCTATGCTCGAGATGTCACGTCTGAGTTGATCGTCCAGCCGCCGGGAATGGCGCGAAGTGCCGAGCGTGGTCGCGATTCAGGTCAGGTTGCGACTGACATGACGAATGTCTTCGTCGTCCACGGGCGAAACTCCGACTTACGCGACGCGATGTTCACATTCCTCCGGGCTATCGGTCTCAAGCCCGTGGAGTGGAACCAAGCCGTGCTCGCAACGGGCCGCCCAAACCCATACGTTGGCGACATTCTAGACACTGCATTTTCGCAAGCCCAGGCAATCTTGGTGCTGCTCAGTCCTGATGACGAGGCGCGCCTACGTGCGCAGTTCATTAGAGGTGGTGAGCCACCGCACGAAGTGGAACTTTCGGGTCAAGCGAGACCCAACGTGCTGTTCGAGGCTGGAATGGCGATGGGCCGCAACCCGGAACGGACCGTCTTGGTTGAGATCGGCGTGCTCAGGCCGTTCAGCGACATTGCCGGGCTGCACATCTTGCGCTTCGATGGCAGTACGCAGCGCCGTCAAGAGTTGGCCGAGCGCCTGAAAACGGCCGGTTGCGAGGTCAACATCAGTGGCACAGATTGGCACACCGCAGGTGACTTCGTCATTGAGTAGGCATCGAAGAGCGTCCGTTGCTCGGGAGTAGATGTGGGTTGCGCGAGTGTGCGCAGACACCGCTAGAGTGCGACTAGGCGGACCGGGGCGCGCGAGCGCGGATGGCTGACCAGAGCGAATCGGAGTCCCCGTTCGGAGCCTCGCTCGGCGAGCCAGCCGACGCGCCGAACGAGCCTCTCGAACATGCCGACGGCGATTCGAAGGGCGGTGCGCCGCGTTCGGGGCGTGCGCTGCTGCGGCGCCTCGCGCCGATGCTGGCCTTTGTCGTTGCCGTCGCGCTGGTCGGCTGGGTCGTCTACTCCGGCGTTGAGGGGCTGCTGCGCTCCAACTCGCTCGAAGCGCGCATCACCGCCACCCAGCTGGAGATCGACGCGCTGCAATGCGAGGCCGACCAGCTCGCCGCGATGGTCGCCTGGCTGGAGTCCGATGAATACGTCGAGCGCACCGCCCGCGAAGACCTGGGCCTCGTTCGCCCCGCGGAAGAAGCCTTCGCCGTCCACGCGCCGCCGCGCCCCGGCCTGTCGATCATCCGCTCGCCGTGGTGGGCCAATCTGCTCCACGAGTCGGCCTGCGGCTAGCGGCGCGCGCCGATGAGCCGCCCGCCGACCGACCGCGCGACGCGCCGACTGCTGCGCCGCGTCGCCGACAACCTGCGCAACGCGGTCGGAGACGGCAGCGGGCGCGAGCTGATCGTCGCCCTCTCCGGCGGCCCCGATTCCTCGGCGCTGCTCCTGGCGCTGGCCGAGAGCCGCGAGCGCAGCGGCTGGCGTCTTCGCGCCGTCCATGTTGACCACCTGATCAGCAGCGCCGAACAGCGCCGCGAGTTCCGCGAGGCCGCCGCGCGAGTCGCCGAGATCGCCGATGTCCCGCTCGATATCCGCAGCGTTGACGCGCCATCGCGCAGCCGCGAGCGGGGCATCGGCATTGAGCAGGCGGCGCGCGAGGTGCGCTACGCAGCGCTGGCGGCACGGGCGCGCGAACTCGGCGCGGACACCGTCGCCGCTGCGCACACGCGCAACGACCAGGCCGAGACCGTGCTGCTGCACATCCTGCGCGGCGCGCAGTTGGACGGGCTGGCCGGCATCCGCCCGCTCGCGCCGCTGCCGTACGCCGACGGCGAGCTGCGGCTCGTTCGCCCGATGCTCGACCTCACCCGCGACGACGCGCTCGCGCTCTGCGCCGCCTGGGGCTTCGCGCCGGTTGAAGACCCTGCCAACCGCGATCTCGGGCTGTTGCGCAACCGCATTCGCCATCAGCTGCTGCCCCAGCTGCGCGAGATCAATCCGCAGCTCGATGCGGCGTTGTCCCGTCTGGCGGAGGGCGCGAGCCTCGACCGAGCGTTCCTCGATCAGGCCGCCGCGGCTGCGCTCGACGCGCTGCCGACCGACGATGCGGGAAGCTGGCCGCGCCGCGAACTGGCCGCGCTGCACCCCGCGCTGCGCCGCCGAGTGCTGCGGCTGATCGCCGCACCGGTCGGTCTGGAGCTCAGCGCCGAGCGCACCGACGCCGCAGAGCGGCTGCTCCACGGCGACTCCGGGGAGGTCGAACTCGGCGGCGGCTGGCGGCTGCGGCTGCGCCGCGGCAGGCTCGCGCTCCAGCGCTCTGCGCCCCCCTGTTGACAGCGAGCGCATCGCCCCCCTAAGCTCGTGGATACGCCTGTTGCAGGCGCGGCCCGCGGCCCATCTCAGGCCGCCGGCTCGCGGTTGATGCGGGTCGTCCTTCACAACTGGAGAGCGGAAGTCCAGTGTACTTGGGTTGACCCCCAAGACCGGGCGCGGCGTCGGTGCGGCCTTTCGGGGCCGGGGCGGCGGACAGCGCTCGGCGAACTCCGAACCAATCGGCCGGCTTGTCCGGTCGGATCCAATGGAGAGTTTGATCCTGGCTCAGGATAAACGCTGGCGGCGTGCCTTACGCATGCAAGTCGAACGAAGCCCCCGCCTTCGGGTGGGGAGACTGAGTGGCAAACGGCTGAGTAACGCGTAGGTGACCTGTCCCGAGGTGCGGAACAACTCGTCGAAAGGCGAGCTAATACCGCATGAGCCCACCGTGTATGCGGTGGGGAAAGCTCCGGCGCCTTGGGAGGGGCCTGCGTCCGATTAGCTAGTTGGTGGGGTAACGGCTCACCAAGGCGACGATCGGTAGCTGGTCTGAGAGGATGATCAGCCAGACTGGGACTGAGATACGGCCCAGACTCCTACGGGAGGCAGCAGCGAGGAATCTTGCGCAATGGGCGAAAGCCTGACGCAGCAACGCCGCGTGAGCGACGAAGGCCTTCGGGTTGTAAAGCTCTTTTGACGGGGAAGAAGCTCTGACGGTACCCGTCGAATAAGCCACGGCTAACTACGTGCCAGCAGCCGCGGTAATACGTAGGTGGCGAGCGTTATCCGGATTTACTGGGCGTAAAGGGTACGTAGGCGGTGTTGTAAGTCTGCTGTGAAATCTCCCGGCTCAACCGGGAGGGGCCGGTGGAAACTGCAACACTGGAGGTGCGTCGAGGCAAGTGGAATTCCCGGTGTAGTGGTGGAATGCGTAGATACCGGGAGGAACACCAGTGGCGAAAGCGGCTTGCCAGGCGCGGCCTGACGCTGAGGTACGAAAGCGTGGGGAGCGAACCGGATTAGATACCCGGGTAGTCCACGCCGTAAACGATGGATGCTAGACGTGGGGAGTATCGACCCTCTCCGTGTCGAAGCTAACGCGATAAGCATCCCGCCTGGGGACTACGGCCGCAAGGCTAAAACTCAAAGGAATTGACGGGGGCCCGCACAAGCAGCGGAGCGTGTGGTTCAATTCGATGCAACGCGAAGAACCTTACCTGGGCTTGACATGCGCCGGAAGTCGGCCGAAAGGTCGGCGCCTTCGGGCCGGTGCACAGGTGCTGCACGGCTGTCGTCAGCTCGTGCCGTGAGGTGTTGGGTTAAGTCCCGCAACGAGCGCAACCCTCGTCGTTAGTTGTATTTTTCTAGCGAGACCGCTGCGTACAACGCAGAGGAAGGTGGGGACGATGTCAAGTCAGCGTGGCCCTTACGCCCAGGGCGACACACACGCTACAATGGCCGGTACAACGGGCAGCCACGGCGTGAGCCGGAGCGAATCCCTTAAAACCGGTCTTAGTTCGGATTGCAGGCTGAAACTCGCCTGCATGAAGCTGGAGTTGCTAGTAACCGCAGGTCAGCCATACTGCGGTGAATACGTTCTCGGGCCTTGTACACACCGCCCGTCACGTCATGGGAGTGAGTAACACTTGAAGTCGGTGCGCCAACTTCGGAGGCAGCCGCCGAAGGTGGGACTCGCGACTGGGACGAAGTCGTAACAAGGTAGCCGTAGCGGAAGCTGCGGCTGGATCACCTCCTTTCTAGGGAGCTTCCATCAGGCCGAACGCCGCAAGGCGGACGGCCGGAAATCCCAGGTCGATCGCCGCCTGCTCCGGCAGGTGGACGACGGGCCAGCTCAATGCGCTGACTTCCGCTCTCCAGAGGCTAAGGACGGCCCGCCCCCGCACCCGCGGGGGCAGCCCGCCCCCCACGGCCAACCCCTCGGGCCATTAGCTCAGCAGGTTAGAGCGCAGTCCTGATAAGACTGAGGTCCCTGGTTCGAGTCCAGGATGGCCCACCACCAACTCTCATAAACATCTCTCCACCCGCCAAGCGGCCGCCTGTCGATCCTGATCGAGCCGCGCCGCAGCGTCGTGGCAGTACAATGCCGCCGCGGGGGTGCGAGGTACGGTTCGGTCATGCAAATCAGACCCGGTCGCGCTGCGGCGCTGGCCGCCGCCGCGTTCTTGTTGCTCGTGGCAGTGTCCGCGACCGCAGCCGCCGCACATCCGCTCTCCTCCGCCGTGTCTGCAACGGCGGCCCGCAGCCCGGCTACCGCTGACGTGAATCTGTCGTCGACGCCCAGGCAGTGCATCTGGATGTACGACAGCCTCGCCGCCTCACCTGAATTCTCCGTCGCCGGCGCCGCCGTCATTGGCAAACGAACCAGCTCCGACGCGCCCCTCCCCTGCTCGCGCCTCGTCGTGCTCGCCCGCTGGGCGGCAATCACCGACCAGCGCCGCGACGTGCTCGACCTGGCGCGCAGCGATGTGGAGCGCATCCTGCGCGGCGACCTGACCGACTGGTCCGAGCTCGGCGGCAGCGCGCAGCCGATTCGCGTCTGGCTGCCCGCCTCGCAGACCGCTGCGATCGCCGCCGCGTTCAACCTGCCCCGCTCCGCGCTGGCCGCAGAAACGCTGCCCGACGACGAAATCGCCGATCGCGTCGCGTCCACGCCCGGCGGCTTCGCGCTGATCGAGCCCGAACGCCTGCGCCTCGGGGTGCTGGCGCTCACCGTCGACGGCCACGATCCCTACCGCGACCCCGCCCGCCTCTCCCCGCTGCGCATCGTGCGCTGGGTGCGCGCGCCCGTCTCCGCAGGCGCAGACCTTCCCCTCGATGCCGCGCCCGCGTTCGACCCCGCCGGCATGCTCGTCACCGGTGAGCTGATCCCCGTTCGCTGCACCAACCACGTGCTGAACGCGCTCGACGACTACCACGCGATGTTCGACGGCGTGCGCCGCGCGGTCCGCGCCGCCGACATCGCCGTCGCCGCGCTCGAATCCCCGCTCACCGAGCGCGGCGGCCCCACCCCCTGCGTGGAAACCGTCATTCTCCAGGGCAGCCCCCGCGTCGTGCCGGCCCTCGCCGCCGCCGGGCTCGATGTCATACTCACCATCGGCAACCACATGCTCGACTGTTGGGGGGCCTGCGGCGGCGTCGAAGCGCTCTACGAAACACTCGAACGGCTGCGCAGCGCCGGCATCGCCGCCGCCGGCGCGGGCGAAAACCTCTCCGCCGCCCGCGCCCCCGCCGTACTGAGCATCCCCACTGCGCACGGCCCCGTCCGCTTCGCCTTCCTCGGCTACGACTACATCGCACCCTGGTACCACGCAACCGACGAGAAACCCGGTATCGCCCCGCTCGACGCCGAAAACGTGCGGGAGGATATCGCGGCGGCTCTCAGTATCGCCGATCACGTCATCGTCGGCGCAAATTGGGGCGTCGAGTACACCAGCAACCCCATCGCATTCCAGCGCGACATCGCCGCTGTCGCCGTCGAGGCCGGCGCGACCTTCCTTTTCGGCAACCATCCCCACTGGGTACAGGCCGTCGAACACTTCGACGACGCGCTCGTCGCCTATTCCTTCGGTAACTTCATCTTCGACCAGGACTGGTCCGTCCAAACCACCCAGGGCATGCTGATGGAACTCGGCTTCACCGCCGACCGCCTGATCGGTTACCGCATCCGCCCCGTAGCGATCCGCGCCCATAGCAGCCAACTCCCCTGGCGCTACCGCCCCGACTTCGTCCACCCCGCCGCCGAAGGCCGCCCCATCCTCACCCGCATCTGGAACGCCCAAGACCGCCTGCCGGCGCGCTGAGGCGGCCTCGCCGAATAAGTCTTGCGCATAGCGGCGTTCGACCGTATAATAGGTAGATGAGCAAGTGGGCAGGCGTTGATGGTGAGATCGGACAATACGTCCGCGATGAGTCGCAGCGGACGCTGGATGCCTATCGCGCCCAGCCGAATCTGGTCGAGGAGCAAGCGAACCAGGAGCAGGACACCGCTCGTGGGGGCTACGCAGACCGCCAGATAGTCGAACTCGTCCAAAACAGCGCGGATCAGCTGGCCAAAGCTAGCGGCGGACGCGTCTACATCCAGCTCACTGAGTCATATCTCTACTGTGCCGACGACGGTGCGCCGCTCGGCAAGGAAGGAGCGAAGGCGCTGCTCTTCTCGCATCTC
Organism: uncultured Dehalococcoidia bacterium; assembly: GCA_958295515.1. Taxonomy (GTDB): domain Bacteria; phylum Chloroflexota; class Dehalococcoidia; order Bin125; family Bin125; genus CATQGW01. The sequence continues at coordinate 1,203,388 of CATQGW010000001.1, forward strand.
TCGCCCAAGCGAGCGACGGCGGAGATCGGGCGTTTTGGCGTGGGCTTCAAGTCGGTTTTGCGCGTCACCGATAAGCCGGCGGTGTTCAGCCGCAGCGGCTCGATTCAGTTCGACAGGCAGAGAGCCAAACAGCGCATCGCCAAGGTCGCGTCGGAGGTCAGTGCCTATCCGGTGCTGCGCATTGCAGAACCGATCGATCCGGAGGCTGCGGCGAAAGCCGATCCCGAACTCGCGAGGCTGATGGGCTGGGCGCGAAATGTTGTCCGCCTCTCGCTCAAGCGGGAGGCGCGCGAGCACCTCGCTGACCAGCTCCGCGCGTTCGCGCCTGAGTTTTTGCTCTTTGTGCCGCATGTCCGTCAGCTGGACATGGTGGGTGACGCTGACGACGAATCACGCCGTATTCGGTTGACCGATGCGGGTGGACAATTCGAGCTCAACGACGGCAACCAGCGGTCGTGGTGGATGATCTTCGGTCGCTCGCACGAGCTGACCGACCGCGCGAAAGGCGACAGTCAAGTATTTGATGATGCGGAGCGTGTCAATATGGCGTGGGCGGCGCCGCTGGACGCACGCAATCCGCTTCAGCAATTTTGGGCGTTCTTCCCGACCCAAACCAGCAGCTTGGTGGCGGGCATCCTCAACGCGCCGTGGAAGACGAACGAGGATCGGCAGAGCTTGCTTCCGGGCGTCTACAACGACGAGTTGATCGGTGCGGCGGCGCAGCTGGTCGCCGACTCGTTGCCGAGCCTGCCGACGCCGGAGGACCCGGCGCGGCACTTGGACGCGCTGCCGCGTCGCGCGGAAGCTGGCGACAACGACCAAGCAGACCTGCTGCGCCGGCGTCTGTATGGGCGACTCGAAGATGCGCCGATCATCCCTGACCAGGAGGGCGTGTTGCGACGCATCCGGGACTTGCAGATTCCGCCTGCCGAGTTGACGCCGGGACAACGCGTCGAGTCTGCACCCTTGGATCGATGGCGCGCCTATGAACACCACCCGATCGATTGGGTGCACCACAACGCGCTGACCAGCGATCGCCTTGCGGTGATCGGCAGAATCAACGTGGGAGGGAGGCTCGATCGTGGTTACCCGCATCGTGCTGAGATCGCGACATGGCTCACCGCGCTGGTCCACGAAGGACAGAATCGGGACGATGCGATTCGAGCCTCAATGGCGGCGATTCAGGCAGCGACGCTGATTCCGGGATCTGTCCGTAAGGGCAAAGACTTGGGGCGTATCGTGTTCACGGCTGGCAACGCGTGGGCACCGCTCGATCCGGACTCGATTCACCTCGGTGGCGATGATCCCTCCGCGTCCGTTCATTCGGAACTGGAAGCGGACCCAGAAACGCTGAAGGCATTGCAATCTCTGGGCATCAAACCGCTGTCCCCCGAAAGCGCGTTTCGGCGAGTTGCCGCAACGCTCCTTGGCAGTGGTGAGGGCAACGCTGTCGTTCAGGGTGCGGACGATCTGTTGGAGGTGTTCTGGAGCCTCAGCCGCAACCTTGACTCACGTTCAGCGGCGGCGGAGATCACGTCGCATGACGATTGGATGAACCGGCTCAGAGTAAAGACAATCTCCGGAAGCTGGCAGCCCGTCTCGCGGACGCTGTTGCCTGGTGACATCGTACCGGCAGACGGCAGTCGAGACACCGCAGTAGCGATCGATATTCAATTCCACAGCAACGATCATTCACTTCTCATCGATCTCGGGATGGATGACATGCCGCGTGCGTGTGAGGTAAGCAGTCACGTTCCCGAGTTCCTCGACGACTACGTTTCGGCATGTATTGATCGGTTTGTTCAGGAAGCTCATCCGAAACGACCTCGACGGGAACTGGTGTACCTGTACGCCAGGCACGATGTTGAACCACTCGACACCCTTCCCATACTGACGGATGCTGGTCGCTTAGCGTTCACAGACGCATTATTGCAGCTGGACCCATCGTATGACGAATGGACTGTGCGGCACAGCACTCAAGGCAATTATCCGACTGTCAAGGTTAACTCCTTTGCGGTCGAGGCTCTCCGCCAATTCGGTCGTGTCGAGACCTCTGTCGGCATTCAGCCGCTTGCCGATGGCCTGGGCGATACGCCGAAGAATCGCGAAGTGCAGCGGTGGCTTCTCGAACATCCGAAGACGCGACAGATTCGCGAAGTCTTTCCCGATTTGCAGGTCGCCCATGACGGCGAGGTTGAGGTTGTAGGCGACGACGAACCGATCCCGTTGCTTGATGTCTGGCCCGGCTTGGCGATGCACATAAGGCCCGAAGATCAACATCTCCAGCTCACTCGCTGTGATCGAATCTTGGATGCCGCGACAGGGGATGTGGTGCTGTTCGATTGCGTGCAGCGCGGCAACGCATTGTTCGTGGTGTGGAAGGACGACGAGCGTGCGGAGCTTGCCGCTGTCGTGACGCACCTGAAGCTGGAGATCGATGAGCAGGTACTCGACGCGATCCTACGGCGCGACACACCAGCCGACATTGAGGCGGCAAGGGCGCGAGTGCGGGAGCAGACGACCGACGCAGCGCGGCTTCTTACGGCTGTCGGAGAGAAGAACCTTCTGGCCGGACTGCCCGCCGCACTCGTTGGGCTTCTTGCTGGAGATACCCCGGCGTTCACGGAACTGGAGGTTGCGAAGGCAGCGATTGCAACATTCCATAGCGGAGCGCTGCGAGAGTACCGACACAGGATTGGACATTTGGGGCCGCCGAGGATGTGGGCAGGCGGCCGACAGGCATTGGAGTTCGTTGCGTCGCTTGGCTTCGGTCCCGAGTGGGCGGGCAGGCCTAGTCCCAAGCGGTCGCCGTTCGTTGATGTGCCCGGCCCGCGGTCGCTCCCCGACCTACACGATTACCAGGAAACCATCGTCGGGAACGTCAGAGCGATGCTCCGCCGCGAGCATCCGTCCGGCGAGAACCGCGGGCTACTGAGCATGCCTACGGGTTCAGGCAAGACTCGTGTCGCGGTGCAAGCCCTCATCGAGGTGATCCGCGACGACGACTTCGGCGGCACTGTGCTTTGGGTCGCTGATCGCGACGAGCTCTGCGAGCAGGCGGTGGAGGTCTGGCAACAGGCGTGGGCGAGCATCGGACCCGAAGCGGCGCCGCTGCGCGTCTCGCGGTGGTGGGCGGGTCAACGTACGCCGCAAGCGCCGGGCGGCCATCACGTCATCGTGGCCACGATCCAAACGTTGCGGGCGCGCATTGAGCGCGGCTCCTCAGCTGCCGATGTACTCGGTGATGTGACCGCCCTCGTCGTTGACGAAGCGCACGGCTCGATTGCACCGTCTTACACGCAACTCATGTCGGAGCTGAGACTGACGTTCCGTCGGACGGACGACGAGATTGCCCTGCTGGGGCTGACGGCGACGCCGTATCGGGGGCTTGACGCGACCGAAACTGAGCGGCTCGTCAGGCGCTACGGATCGAATCGGTTGGACTTTGGCGCGTTTGGCAGCGACGACCCTGAGAAGGTGATCCGGCAGCTGCAGGAGATGACTGTGCTGACGGAAGTCGACCACACAGTGATCGGCGGTATCACCGTTCAGCTCACCGACGCGGAGAAGATACAAGCGGAGGACAGGCCGTGGCTGCCGGACTCTGTTGAGGAACGCCTGGCGGCGGACGCGAACCGCACCAAGGCGATCATTCGCGCATACAAGACGCAGGTTCGGTCCATCGGCGCCAACGTGCCCACGTTGATCTTCGCCACATCCGTCGCTCACGCTGAGACGATTGCGGCGGTGCTCTCGCTGGACGGCGTCGCCGCGCGTGCCGTGAGTGGAAATACCGAGACATCGGTCCGCCGCAGCATCGTTGAGCAGTTCCGCGCCGGCGAGATCGATGTGCTGGTCAACTACGGCGTCTTCCGCGAAGGGTTCGACGCGCCCAAAACTCGCGCAATCATCGTCGCACGGCCGGTCTACAGCCCCAACCTCTACTTCCAGATGATCGGGCGCGGCCTGCGCGGCGAGCTCAACGGTGGCAGCGACCGCTGCCTGATTCTCGATGTCGAGGACAACATCCAGAACTTTGACCGCGCCCTCGCCTTCTCCGAGCTCGATTGGCTCTGGGCTGAGTCGCGCGACGCCCAAATTGCCCGCACTCGGCTGTAGCCGATACCCTCTCACCAAGCGGGGCCGTAGCTCAGCTGGGAGAGCGCCGCCCTTGCACGGCGGAGGTCAGGGGTTCGAGCCCCCTCGGCTCCACCATTCGCCCCGTTTGCCCCTTTGGCCTGGCGTGCTATCCTGCCTGTGGGCTGGTGATTAGAGCGCGGTGGTCCCACCCGTTCCCATCCCGAACACGGCAGTGAAACGCCGCAGCGCCGACGATACTGGGGGGGCAACTCCCTGCGGAAAATAGGCCATTGCCAGCCCCTCTCACGCCTCACCGAGCCGCCCCTCTTCGGGCGGCTTTGTGCTTGCCGGCGCATCTCGGCGGCGCGCACCGCGCGCTGTGCTAGCCTGCGCGAACCTACGGAAAGGGGGCGGGCGCGACTTCGGTTGCGCCCCACTGCAAGTTTGACGACAGAAATCACCGAAACGACCACCATCGAGGCGGCTCCGCCGCCGACCGCTCCCATCGCCACCGAAGCGCCGCCCGCTCCGCCGCCCGCCGCCGACTCCATGGAGGCGCTGCTGGCCGAGGAAGGCCGCGAGCCGCTCAATCCCCAGCGCGGCGATGTCATTGAGGGCGTCGTCGTCCACTGGAGCGGCGCCGCGCTGATCGTCGACGTCGGCGCCAAATCCGAGGGTGTGGTTCACCCCGAGGAGATGCGCTCGCTCGACATCCCCGACCGCGAAATGCTCAAAACCGGCGACATGATCCATGTCTACGTGACCGATTCCGAAGCCGAGGGCGGCGCGCTGGAGCTGTCGATCGACCGCGCCCGCGGCGAGCAGGGCTGGCACGAACTCCAGCGCCGCCACGACGCCGGCGAGGTCTTCGACGGCCGCGTGACCGGCAGCAACAAGGGCGGTCTGTTGGTCAACGTCGAGGGCGTCAACGCCTTCGTCCCGCTCAGCCAGATTGTCGGCATCACCGGCGACCGCGAGCAGGCCATCGCCCAGCTGAGCGAATACGAAGGCCGCTCGCTGCGCTTCAAGGTGATCGAAATCAATCGCCGCCGCAACCGCGTGATCCTCTCCGAGCGCGCCGCCGTGCAGGAATGGCGCGCCGAGCAGAAAGATCGCCTGCTCGACGAGCTGCACGAGAACGAAATCCGCACCGGGCGGATCACCAGCATCCGACCGTTCGGCGTCTTCGTCGACCTCGGCGGGGCGGACGGCCTCGCGCACCTCTCCGAGCTCTCTTGGGAGCGCGATGTGGACCCCGAGGCGATGTTCACCATCGGCCAGAGCGTCAACGTCTACATCACCAAGATCGACAAAGATTCGAAGAAGATCGGCCTCTCGATTCGCCGCGCTTCGCCCGAGCAGTGGGACGAAGTGGTGGCCCGCTTCGAGGTCGGCCAGATGGTGCCCAGCACGGTCACCAAGCTGGTCACCTTCGGCGCGTTCGCGCGGCTCGAAGGCCCCGTCGAGGGGCTGGTGCATGTCTCCGAGCTGGCCGACCGCCGCATCACCCACCCGCGCGAGGTGGTCGTTGAGGGCGACATCATCCCGGCCAAGATCGTGCGGATCGAGCGCGATCGCCATCGTCTCGGCCTGAGCCTGCGCCAGGCCCGCACCGACGCGGAGCGCGCCGGCTGGATGTTCAACTCCGAAGGCGGCATTGCCCGCCTGCCCGACGATGTGGCCGAGCAGTTCGGTATCGAGCAGGGCGAAGCCCCGCCGCCGCCGCCGCCCAGCGAAGAGGCCGCCCCCGCCGGCGCGCCCCAGCCCGCCGCGGAGCCGGCGCTCCCCGCCCCGACCACGGCGATGGAGGAAGCCCTGCAGCGCGCCGGTGTCACGGATCGCGACTTCGGCTCGAACGGGTAGCCCCGCCCCCACTTCCGTCATTCCCGCCCCCGAGCGGGAATCTCCCCGTCCGAATCTCCGAAGCCCCGCCATGGGATTCCCGCTTTCGCGGGAATGACGGAGGACGGGACGGGAATGACGGAGGATGGGGTGGGAATGACGGAGGACGGGGCGGGAATGACGGAGGATGCGGCGGGAATGACCGCATTGGGGCGATCAAACTGCATGGACGCTGTTCGCGGCTAGCTGGTAGGCTGATTTCACACGAGCGAGCGTGTACGGGAGGGTGTCATGGCAGACCGATTTGATAAGTTCACCGAACGCGCTCGCCGTGTGCTCACACTGGCGCAGGAAGAGGCGCAGCGCTTTAACCACAACTACATCGGCACCGAGCACCTGCTGCTGGGGCTGGTCCGCGAGGGCGACGGCGTCGCCGCCAAAGTGCTCTCCAACCTCGGCGTTGAACTCGGCAAAGTCCGCTCCGCCGTCGAATTCATCATCGGCCGCGGCGACCGCGCCGTGCTCGGCGAGATTGGACTCACGCCCCGCGCCAAGAAGGTGATCGAGCTGGCCGTCGATGAGGCGCGCCGCTTAAATCACCACTACATCGGCACCGAACACCTGCTGCTCGGCCTCGTCCGCGAGGGCGAAGGCATCGCCGCCGGGGTGCTCGAAAGCCTCGGCGTCAACCTCGAGCGGGTGCGCGCCGAAACGACCCGCATCCTCTCCCAGAGCGGCCCGCAGACGGCCGGCGCGGGCGCCGGCGCGCGCCAGTCCACCCGCACCCCGACGATCGATCAGCTGGGCTTCGACCTCACCGCCGCCGCGCGCAACAGCACGCTCGACCCGGTGATCGGACGCGAAAAGGAAATCCAGCGCGTCGTCCAGATTCTCTCCCGCCGCACCAAGAACAACCCTGTCCTGATCGGCGAGCCCGGCGTGGGCAAGACCGCCGTCGTCGAGGGCCTCGCCCAGCACATCGCCAGCGGCGATGTGCCCGAGACGCTCCAGGGCAAGCGCCTGCTCACGCTCGACATCGGTTCGCTCGTCGCCGGCACCAAATACCGCGGCGAGTTTGAAGAGCGGCTCAAGAAGGTCGTCGAGGAGATCAAAAGCGCGGGTAACTGCGTGCTCTTCATCGACGAGCTGCACATGCTGGTCGGCGCCGGCGCAGCCGAAGGCGCGGTCGACGCTGCCAACATCCTCAAGCCCTCGCTTGCGCGCGGCGAACTCCAGACCATCGGCGCGACCACCCTCGACGACTACCGCAAGCACATCGAGCGCGACGCCGCCCTCGAACGCCGCTTCCAGCCGATCGTCGTCGAAGAACCGACCACCGAGGAAACCATCGAAATCCTGCGCGGCATCAAGGACCGCTACGAGGAGCATCACAAGCTCACGATCACCGACGAAGCGCTGGTCGCCGCCGCCGAAATGTCCTCCCGCTACATCAGCGACCGCGCCCTGCCCGACAAGGCGATCGACCTGATCGACGAGTCGGCCTCGCGCGTCCGCATCCGCCGCTCCTACACGCCGCCGTCGCTCAAGGAGGCCACCGTCGGCCTCGAAGGCATCCGCAAGGAGAAAGAGCAGGCGATCAACCAGCAGCAGTACGAGTACGCCGCCGACCTGCGCGACCGCGAACTCAAGCTGCAGGAGCGGATCGGCGAACTGGAGACCGACCTCGATCAGGAGCGCGAACGCGACTCCTCCGATGTGCTGGCCGAAGACATCGCCGAAGTCGTCTCGATGTGGACAGGCATCCCGGTCGTGCAGATCGCCACCGAAGAGTCCGAGCGCCTGCTGCACATGGAGGAAGACATCCACGAGCGGATCGTCGGCCAGGAGGAGCCGATCGTCGCGCTCGCCAAGGCGGTCCGCCGCGCCCGCGCCGGGCTCAAGGACCCGCGCCGGCCGATCGGCGTCTTCATGTTCCTCGGACCCACCGGCGTCGGCAAAACCGAACTCGCCCGCGCCCTCGCCGACTTCATGTTCGGCTCCGACGACAACATGATCCGCCTCGACATGTCCGAGTTCATGGAGCGCCACACCGTCGCGCGCCTCGTCGGCGCGCCTCCCGGATACGTCGGCTACGACGACGGCGGGCAGCTCACCGACACCGTGCGCCGCAAGTCCTACTGCCTGATCCTGCTCGACGAAATCGAGAAGGCGCACCCCGAAGTCTTCAACATGCTGCTGCAGGTCTTCGACGACGGTCACCTGACCGACGCCAAGGGCCGCCGCGTCGACTTCCGCAACACGATCATCATCATGACCTCCAACGTGGGCTCGGACCTGATCCGCCGCGAAAACACGCTCGGCTTCAGCGCCGCCGCCAACGAGGAGCAGAGCGAGCGGCAGCGCTACGAGCGAATGAAGGACAAGGTCCTGCAGGAGATGAAGCGCGTCTTCCGCCCCGAGTTCCTCAACCGCGTCGACACCACCCTCGTCTTCCACCCGCTCAGCAAGGCCCACATCCGCTCGATTGTGGACATGATGCTCAACGAGGTCGACCAGCGCATCCGCGAAAAGGATGTCGTGCTCGACGTCACCGAGCCGGCCCGCGAGTGGCTCGGCGAAAAGGGCTACGACCCCGTCTTCGGCGCCCGCCCGCTGCGCCGCGTCATCCAGGAGCGCCTCGAAGACTCGCTCTCCGAGTCCCTGCTGCGCGGCGACTTCGAGTCCGGCGACACGATCCGCGTTGACCTCATCACCGAAATCAACGAGAACGGCGCAGAGGAGCAGATGCTCCGCTACGAGCGCGTCGCCAAGGCCGAGGAAGCGCCCGAAACCGGCGAAGCCGAGGAAGAAGAGGGCGAAGCCGTCGCCACCTCCTGACCCCCTCCTGCACCACCGCCGCTGTTCCGCGCCTCACTCCGTCATTCCCGCGTTCGCGGGAATGACGAGACGCAACAACCCTCACGCCCCGCGCGGACGATGATCCTCCCGCCAGGCCAACACGCTTTGCAGCAATCCCAACCCCACGAACAGCATCAGCAGCGACGAATTGCCGATGCTGATGAACGGCAGCGGAATGCCGGTGACCGGCAGCAGGCGAATGTTGATCGCCACGTTGATGAACGCCTGCACCGCGATCATCGTCAGCATTCCCACCGCCAGCAGCTGGCCGAGCGGCTCGGGCGAGCGCGAGGCCACCCGCAGAATGCGGAACAACAGCAAGATCATCAGCCCGAACAACACCATCGCCCCGACAAAGCCCAGCTCCTCGCCGATCACCGTGAAGATGAAGTCCGTCGTCTGAATGCGCACGAAATCGAGCTGCGTCTGCGTGCCCTGCGTCAGCCCCTGCCCCCACAGCCCGCCCGAACCGACCGAGGTCTCCGCCTGAATCACGTTGAAGCCCGCTCCCTGCGGATCCGATGTGGGGTCGATGAACGCGCGGATGCGATCGCGCTGGTAGTCCTGCACGTTGGCCGCCAGCCCGACCGGGATCAGGCAAAGCCCAATCGCCAGCAGAATCAGATAGTGGCGCAGCCGCGCGCCGGCGAAGGCGGTCATCACCAGCCAGAGCGCCACGAACACGATCGCGCTGCCCGCGTCCGGCTCCAGGAAGACCAGCGCCGCCGGCAGCGCCGTGATCAGCAGCGAGGCCCCGAACACCCGAAACTCCTGCAGACGGTCGCGGTAGTCGGTCAAGAATTTGGCGAGCCCGATGATCGTCATCAGCTTGCCGATCTCCGAAGCCTGCACCACCGTGAAGCCGAGATCGAACCAGCGCCGCGAGCCGAACTCCTCGCTGCCCAGGAACAACACCGCGATCAGCACCACGATGCCGAAGCCGTAGGCCAGCCAGCCCAGCGCGTCGATCAGCCGGTAATCCACCCGCGTCATCGCGATCATCAGCAGCGCGCCGACCGCGGCGAACCCGATGTGCCGCTGCACCTCGCTGGACAGCACGAACCCCTCCGCGCCGCGCGGCAGCGAGGCGCTGTAGATGACCAGCGCGCCGTAGGCGGTCAGCGCCAGCGCGGCGACCAGCAACAGCGGATCGAAGTGTCGCCAGGAATACCCGGTCATTGCGGCGACCTCGCACGAATCTCGCGGAACAACCGCTCGTTTTCCTCATCCGTAATCGCGATGCGCGCGTAGGGCGGCGCGACCGCGTCCTCGATCGCGCCCGAGGTCTCCGCCCAGGCGCGCAAAATCTCACCGCCCGCGCCGGCCGACAGATAGCCAGCCCCGAACTCGAAGAAGACCGCAAGCGCGATCTGCGGATCGTCGAACGGCGCAAACGCGATAAACCAGCCGTGCGTCGGCCCCTCCGCGCCGTCTGCGCCCTCCGCCGGGCCCGTCTGGGCGAACTCGGCGGTGCCCGTCTTGCCGCCGATCATCATCTCCGGCAGCGCCACCAGCGCGTCGTGCGAGGTGCCCGCCAGCGTCGACAGCGCCATCCCCTCCCGAATCACCCGCAGCGCCTCCGGGTCGATCTCCAGCTGACGGCGCACGATCGGCTGGAACGGCTGCACCAGATTGCCGTCGGAATCGCGAACCTCGTAGACGATCCGCGGCTCATAGACCGTCCCGCCGTTGGCAATCGCCGCCATCGCCACCGCCATCTGCAGCGGAGTCACCGCCACGAAACCCTGCCCGATCGCGAAGTTGTAGGTGTCGCCGTCCACCCACGGCTCGCCGAAGGTCTCCTGCTTCAGCTCGGGGTCGGGGATTAACCCCCCCACCTCGCCGGCGATATCAATGCCCGTGGGGCTGTCGAAGCCGAACGCGCGCGCCCACTGCGCCAGCTTGCGCGCGCCGACCCCGTCAAACTCCACATCGCCCGCCACGATCCCCTCCGCCGCCAGCGCATCAAGCCGCTCCTGCTCGGACGGATGCCGCTCCGCCGCCTCGGGATGCCGATAGGGCGAGCCGCCCGCCAGATAGAAGAAATACACATTGCTCGACTCCGCCAGCGCCTGCCGAAAGTCGTACGTGCCCTGCACCGTGTCGCCGAAGGTGTACTGGATGCCCGGATTCAGCTCGTTGTCCACGACCAGCCGCCCCGGCGAGTAAATCCGCGTCTCCGGCTCAACCGCGCCTTCCGCCAGCGCCGCCGCCGCGGTGATCACCTTGAACGTGGAGCCGGGCGGATGCGCGTCGGCGATCGCGTGGTTGCGCAGCGGCTGGCGATCCGCGTCGTTCAGCGCCGCCCACTGCTCCGGCGTCAGCCCGTCCTGAAAGCCGTTCAGATCGTAGGTCGGGATCGAGACCATCGAGAGCACTTCGCCGGTATGCACATTGAGCACCACCGCCGCCGCGTAGTGCGACGCGCCGGCGTGCGCCTGCAAAATCTCCTGCACGCGCGTCTGTAGCTCGAGATCGATGGTGACCACCAGGCTCTGCCCCGGCCCGGGCGTCTCGGTGCTCAGCTCGCGCAGCTCGCGGCCCACCGCGTCCACCTCGATCTGTCGCCGACCGGGCTCGCCGCGCAACAGCGCCTCGTACGCCGCCTCCAGGCCCGTCTGCCCGATCTTGTCGCTGTAGAGGTACCGCTCGTCGGCCAGCGCCGCGTATTCCTCTTCAGTGATCCAGTGGACATAGCCCAAAATGTGCGCCAGCTGCTCGCTGTGGCGATAGCGCCGCTCTGTGACCGTCTCCACCTGCACGCCCGGCAGCCGCGCCTGCCGCGTCGAAATGTCGAACACCGCCGAGTCGGTCGGGTCGTCGGAGATCACCAGCGTCCGCAGCGGATCGTTGCTCGCCTTGCGTTCCAGAATGCGCTGCTCAATCTCCCACGCCGGCGTGCCGAACAGCTCCGCCAACGCCTCCGCCACCACCGCCTCCTCACCGTCGGGCACATCGCCGGGGATCAGCGTCACGCGCCAGGCCGGCTCGTTCTCCACCAACGGCGTGCCGTCGCGCGTCAGAATCAGCCCCCGCGCCGGCGCGAGGTCAATCGTGCGCACCCGGTTGATGTCCGCCCGCGCCGCGTATTCCTCATGCTTGAGCAGCTGCAAGCGCACCAGCTGCGCGGTCAGAATCCCGAACAGCAGCAGCACCAGGCCGCCCAGAATCCAGACTTTGAGCCGGACCGGCAGCCCCTCCGCGGGCGGCTCGAGCGCCGACGGCAGCCGCGCCATCAGAGCGGAATCCGCTCGGCGCGCGGCGCGGCCAGCGTGCGCGCCACGGCGTAGACCGGCAGCGTCAGCAGCAGGTTCACCGCCACCCCCGGCAGCATCACGTCGCGCACCGCCTCAATCCAGTTCACTCCCGTCGTGCCGAGCTCCACCGCCACCGCCAGCACCGCGAAATGCAGCGCCGAGGCCGCTGCGGTCAGCAGCAGCGCGGCCAGCCAGTGCGGTCGGTCGGGATCGCCGCGCCAGAGCAGCGCCGCAAAGCCGATCGGCGCGAGCGCCGCGACGCTCTCCGCGATCCCCTGAAACGCCAGCAGCCCCATACCCAGCCCCGCCAGCGGCGCGGCGATCATCGTCTCCTGCGGGTCCCGCAGGATCGCCAGGCAGCACAGCGAGACCAGCAGCAGGTTCGGTCCCACCCCGAAAATCTCGAACAGCGGCGCGATCGACGTCTGAAACAACACCAGCGCCAGCACCACAGCGACCAGAATCGGCCACCTCATGGCGCACCCTGAGCCGCCGCCGGCTCTGCGCCGCCCCGCAGGTCGGGTGGCGCGAAGGTCAGCTGCACCAGCACCTGCTCCAGCTGCGCGAGCGGCGCGAGCGGCTGGAGCCGCACCTGGCGAAACGCTTCTTGCACGCTGCCGGTCGCCGACGAGACCCGCGCGATCGGCAAGCCCTGCGGCAGCAGCCCGTCCAGCCCCGACGTGACGAAGATGTGCCCCAGCTCCACCTCGGCGCTCCAGGGCAGCTGCGCGTTGAGGTTGCCCAGCGTGTCGCCGGTCGCCACGCTCTCCGTTCGGCTGGGCTGGTGCAGCACCCGGATCGCACTGTCCGGATCGGTGATCAGCCGCACATAACAGGAGCCGGGGCGCACCTCGGTCACGATCCCCACCAGCGTGCCGCCCGTCGCCAGCACCGGCATGCCCACCGCCACCCCGTCCGCACTGCCCCGATCCAGCCCCACAATCGTGCGCAGCCCGGTCAGGTCGCGGATGATCACCCGCGCCGGCAGCAGCAGGTCCTCCGATTCCGCCTGCACCTCCAGCAGCTCGGCGCGTCCGCTCACTTGCAGCTGCAGCTCGCGCAGTCGCGCATTCTGCGCCTCCAGCTGCTCGATCCGCTGCCGCAGCGCGCGGTTCTCTTCCTCCAGACGGTCGAAATCATCCAGCTCCGAGACCAGGTTGGCCAGCGGCTCCGCCGCCTGCCGCAGCCCGCGTTGCACGGGCGCGAAAAACGACGCCGTCTCATCCTCCACCGGCGCGTCCCAGCCCTGCCAAACGACCAGCGCCAGCAGCGCGATCAGCACCACCAGACCGATGGCCCATTGCAGACGCGGCCGCCCGAAACGCACGGTCGGCTCCTATCGGCGACGCGCCGGCGCCGTTTGCGACCCCACCCGCCCCAGCGCTTCCAGCGCCGTCAGCGCTTCCGTGCAGCCGCGCACCACGCAGGTCAGCGGCGACTCTGCGACATAGGCCGGAAAGCGTGTCTCCTGCGAGATGCGGCGGTCCAGACCCGGCAGCAGCGCGCCGCCGCCGGCCAGCGCCACGCCCTGCGTCATCATGTCCGAGACCAGCTCCGCCGGCGTAATCTCCAGCGTCTTGCGCACCGCATCAACCACCGCCGCCACCGCCGGCGCGATCGCGTCGCGCAGCTCCACCGTGCTCACCTCAATCGTCTTGGGCAGCGAGGAGGTCAGGTCGCGCCCGCGGAAGTTGACCGTGCGCTCCCGTTCCAGCGGAAACGCCGACGCCCCCTCCAGCTTGATCTGTTCCGCCGTCGCTTCGCCGATCTGCATGTTGTGTACCTGCCGCGCGTAGGTCATGATCGCCTGGTCAATCTCGTCGCCGGCCACGCGAATCGACGTGCTGACCACGATCCCGCCCATCGCGCAGACCGCGACTTCCGTCGTTCCCCCGCCCACATCCACAATGATGCTACCGCGCGCGTCAAATGTTGGCAGCCCTGCCCCAATCGCCGCCGCCATCGGCTCCTCGATCAGGTGCACCTCGCGCGCGCCGGCGTTGCGCGTCGCGTCGAACACCGCGCGCTTCTCCACCTCCGTCGCCCCGCTCGGCAGCCCGACCATCACGCGCGGACCGCGCAGACCCAGCCCGCTGCGGGTGTGCGCCGCGTGGATGAAATAGTGCAGCATCCGCTCGGTCACCTCGAAGTCCGAGATCACCCCGTCGCGCAGCGGGCGCACCGCCACAATGTGCGCCGGCGTGCGCCCCACCATCGTCTTCGCCTCCGCCCCAATCGCGAGCACCGAGCGGTTGGTGCGGTCAATCGCCACCACCGACGGCTCGTCGATCACGATCCCCCGCCCGCGCACCGCCACCAGCGTGTTGGCCGTCCCCAGGTCGATCCCGATGTCGTGCGAGAAGCGGCTAGTGAGCCAGCCAAAAGGTCGCCAGGCCATCGCAAACACTTCCGCTCGATGCCGCCGCAACCGCGAGTCCGGCGTCAGCGCCCGCTGACCGTCCTAATTCAACTCACGATACCGCGTACCCCACCCTCAAGCCCGCCCCGCATTACGCAACCGCAACGCCTCCCTCGCCGTCCGCGCCCGCAATCCCCCTACTCGCCCAACTCGCGGTAAAAGCAGGAAGCATGCCCGGTGTGGCAAGTCGGCCCGGCCGGCTCCGCGCGGACCAGCAGCGCGTCCACATCGCAGTCCTTGCGGATGCCCCGCAGCCTGAGCACGTTCCCGCTTGTCTCGCCCTTGGTCCAATACTCCTCGCGGCTGCGGCTCCAGAACGTCACCAGACGCTTCTCCAGCGTCCGCCGCAGCGCCTCCGCGTCCATGTAGCCCAGCATCAGCACCGCCCCGCTCGCGTCGTCCTGCACAATCGCCGCGATCAGACCGTTGGCGTCGTACTTCAGCTCGGGGAGCTCTTCAGAGAACGTCGTCATAATCGGCGCGCTCCATTCTGACCGGGATACCGGCCTGCTGCATCTGGCGTTTCACGTCGGCGATCCGATGGGTTCCAAAGTGGAAGATGCTGGCCGCCAGCACCGCGTCGGCGCGGCCCTCGCGCACCGCCTCGATCATGTGCTGCGAGTCGCCCGCGCCGCCGCTGGCGATCACGGGAACCTCCACGGCGTCGGAGACGGCGCGCGTGAGCGGGATGTCGTAGCCGTCCTGGTGGCCGTCGGTGTTCATCGAGGTCAGCATAATTTCGCCCGCGCCGCGCTCCACCACCTCGCGCGCCCAATCCACCGCGTCAAGCTCGGTCGGGCGGCGCCCGCCGTGGGTGTAGACGCGCATCCGCCCATCGGCCTCGGTGTGGGCGTCGATGGCGACGACAATGCACTGGCTGCCGAAACGCTGCGCACCCTCCGAAATCAGCGCCGGCCGCTGCACGGCGGCGGTGTTGATCGTGATCTTGTCCGCGCCCGATTCGAGCATCAGACGCATATCGTCAGTCGTGCGCAGCCCGCCGCCGACCGTGAAGGGGATGAAGACCCGGTCCGCGGTGCTGCGCACCATCTCGACCACCGTGTTGCGGTGCTCGTGCGAGGCGGTGATGTCGAGGAAGACCAGCTCGTCGATCCCCTCGCGGTCATAGACCGCAGCCATCTCGACCGGATCGCCGGCGTCGCGCAACTCCACGAAGGAGATGCCCTTGACCACGCGCCCGGCATCCACATCGAAGCAGGCGATCACGCGCTTGGTCAGCATTGTGCCTCCCCCGCCGCGGCAGTGATCGCCTCAGCCAGGCTGAGCCGCCCGTCGTAGAGCGCGCGTCCCAGCACCACCCCGGCCGCGCCGACCGTTCGCAGCTGCCGAATCTGCTCGACCGCGGCGATTCCGCCGGCGGCGATCACCGGGATCGAAACGGCCGCGGCGAGCCGCGCGAAGCTCGCCGCGTCGTGCCCGCCCAGCATCCCGTCGCTGGCGATATCGGTGTAGATCAGCCGCCGCACGCCGAGCGCTTCCAGCCGCTGCGCGACCTGCACGGCGTCCTGCCCGCTCGATTCGGTCCAGCCTTGCAGCGCGACTTTGCCGTCGCGCGCGTCCACGGAGACGACCAGATCGTCGCCGCCTTCAGCTAGCGCGCCGCGCAGAAACGCTTCGTCCACGATCGCGGCGGTGCCGACGATGATGCGGCCAACGCCGAGCGCGCGGTAGCGCGCAACCGTCGCCGCGTCGCGCACGCCGCCGCCCACCTGCACCGGCGCGCCCAGCGCGGCGATCCGTTCAACCGCCTCCGCGTTCACCGCCCGCCCTTCGCGCGCGCCGTCCAGATCGACGATGTGCAGGCGCGCCGCGCCCTGATCGATCCAGCGCTGCGCTGCGGCGGCGGGGTCCTGGTCGAACACGGTTTCGCGGTCGTAGTCGCCCTGCACGAGCCGCACGCAGCGCCCGCCGCGAATGTCGATCGCCGGCAGGATCTCGATCATGCCGCTGCGCTGCCCAGGCCGGCGAGGAAATTGCGATAGATGCGCAGCCCGTAGGCGCCGCTTTTCTCCGGATGAAACTGGGTGGCGGCGAGGTTGGAGCGCTGCACCACGGCGGTCAGCTCGACGCCGTACTCGGTGACGGCCAGCACATCGTCGGCCTCGCTGAGATCGCAGTAGTAGGAGTGGACGAAGTAGAAATACGCGCCGTCGGGGATGCCGTCGAACAGCGCGCTCGCGCGTCGCGGCCAGACCCGATTCCAGCCCATGTGCGGCACCTTGCGGCTGTCGTGTTGCCCGTCGTGCTGGCTGCCGGGCAGTCGCACGACGCGGCCGGGCAGCACATCGAGGCAGGGGTGGTCGCCGCCCTCGTCGGACGCGGTCATCAGCGCCTGGAGCCCCATGCAGACGCCGAGGAACGGTCGGTCGGCGGCGATGTATTCGCGGATCGGCTCGACCAGCCCGCGCTCGCGCAGGTTGCGCATCGTGTCCGCCGCCGCCCCCACGCCGGGCAGGATCACCGCGTCGGCCTCATCCAGCGCCGCTCCGACCGAGGCGACCTCGGGCCGCGCCCCGACCCGCTCCACGGCGCGCACCACCGAGCGCAGGTTGCCGGCGTCGTAGTCGAGGATGATCACGTCGAGCGCTGCGAGGTCGGTCACACCTGCGAGCGTATCAGGGGAGTGTTACGCGACGGGAATGGGACGGCTGCGCAACGCGCGGCGCGCTTATAGTCGAATCCGATGGCATCGCAGAGCAGCCCCACGGTCGAGCGCGCGGACAGTGCGCAGCTCGCGGCGCGCAACCGCGTCGAAGAGCTGCGCGAGCAGGTGCGGCATCACAATCGGCGTTATTTCATCGACGACGATCCGGAGATCAGCGACGCGGACTACGACGCGCTGTTCCGCGAGCTGCGCGGCATCGAGGAGCGCTACCCGCAGCTGGTCACCGCCGACAGCCCCACGCAGCAGGTCGGCGCGGAGGTCGAGCAAACCACCTTCGCGGTGGTCGAGCATCCGCTGCCGATGCTCAGCCTGGGCAACGCCTTCAACGCCGACGAGCTGCGCGAGTGGAGGCGCCGCGCCGCCGACCTGCTGGATCGTGAGTCGTTCATCTATGTCACCGAACCCAAGATCGACGGGCTGGCGATTGCGCTGATTTACGAGGACGGTCGTCTGGTGCAGGCCGCGACGCGCGGCGACGGACGGCGCGGCGAGGATGTGACGCCCAACATTCGCCGCATTCCGGCCGTGCCGCATGAGCTCACAGGCAATCCGCCGCGCCGCTTCGAGGTGCGCGGCGAGGTCTTCATGCCCAAACAGGGCTTCGAGGCGATGAATGCGGGGATTGCGGAGCAGAACGAGGCGCTGCTCGCCGCCGGCAAGCGCCCCCAGCGGCTGTTCGCCAACCCGCGCAACGCGGCGGCGGGCGCGGTGCGCCAGAAGGACCCGCGAATTACCGCCCAGCGCCCGCTCGATATGGCCGTCTACCAGCTGGGCTGGAGCGAGAACGGCGACGGGCGCGCCGTTCCCGACGGCCACTGGGAAACCCTCGCCTGGCTCGCCGAGCTCGGCCTGCCCGCCACTCCGCAGGCGGCGCGGCACGACGACCTCGAGCAGGTGATTGCGGCCTGCGAGCGCTGGACCCGACGGCGCGACGCGCTGCCCTTCGACATGGACGGCGTGGTGATCAAGGTCGACGACATTGGCTTGCAAGAGGACCTGGGCGTGGTCGGGCGCGAGCCGCGCTGGGCGATCGCCTGGAAATTCCCGCCGCAGGAAGCGACCACCGTGCTGCGCGAAATCGCCGTCAACGTCGGACGCACGGGCAGCCTCAACCCGTTCGCACGTCTGGAGCCGGTGCGGGTCGGCGGGGTGACGGTGCAGAACGCGACGCTGCACAATCTCGGCGACATCCACCGCAAGGATGTGCGCGAGGGCGACACGGTGATCGTGCGCCGCGCCGGAGAGGTGATTCCGCAGGTGGTCGGGCCGGTGCTGAGCGCGCGTCCGGAGGGCGCGACGGTCTGGCAGATGCCCGCGGCCTGCCCGAGCTGCGGAAAGCCGACCGAGCGCCGCGAAGACGAGGCGATGTTCTACTGCGTCAACCGCGCCTGCGAGGAGATCGTGCGGCGCAGCCTCGAGCATTTCGCCGGACGCGGCGGGATGGATATCGAGGGCTTGGGCGAGAAGCTGATCGCGGAACTGATCGAAGGCAAGTTCGTGCGCGATGCAGCGGACATCTACGCACTGCCGAGCCTGCGCGAACAGCTGGGCGCAACGACATTCCTGGGTGTCAAGGCCAAGACCAAAGCGGAGCGGGAGCTCGCCGAGTACTGGCCCGGGCAGCGCTTGTCCAATCTGTTGACGGCGATCGAGGCGAGCAAGTCGCGCGGGCTGCCCGCGCTGCTGACCGGCTTGGGCATTCGCCACGTGGGAGCGGAGGTGGCCGGCCTGCTGGCCGAGCGCTTCGGCTCGTTGGAGGAGATCTTGCAGGCCGAGCAGGAGACGCTGGCCGGCGTGGAGGGCGTGGGCGAGATCATCGCGGAGAGCGTGGCGGCGTGGGCGCGCGACGACGCGAATGTCGAGTTGGCTCAGCGGTTGCGGACGGCGGGCGTGGTGGTCGAGCTGGAGCGCGAAGCGGGCGGCGAGGAGGACGCAGGCGAGCCGCTGGCGGGCCTGCGCTTCGTGATCACTGGCCGGCTGGAGGCGATGAGCCGCCCCCAGGCCGAAGCCGCCCTCAAACGTCTGGGCGCCGCGATCTCCGGCACTGTGAGCAAGACCACGACGGCGCTGATCGCCGGCGAGGCAGCGGGCAGCAAGCTGCGCAAAGCGCAGGAGTTGGACCGTCCGATCCGCGACGAGTCCTGGCTGCTTTCGGCATTGCAAGAGCCGTCGGCCGCGGCGGCGGAATTCATCAAAGCGGAGCCGGAAGCAGCGGAACCGGAAGCGGAGTCCCAGCAAGCGGTGCTGCCGCAGGAAGACTGAGCGCCGCAGCTTGGCTACGCGGCTTCAGCCGACTCCGCCTCCAGCTGCAGCGCCGCCTCCATCGCCGCAATCGCCACCGTCACCTGCTCCGCCTCCGGCTCCCGAGTCGTCAGCGCCTGCAGCCACAAATTCGGCGCGAACAGCGTCGCCACGATTCGATGATGCCGATACAGCCCGCCGAAGCGAATCACTTCATACGCGGCCACCGCGATCACAGGCGCGAGCACAACGCGGCTGGTCAGATGCCACCAGAGCGGCGGATTGCCCAGCGCGGTGAAGATCACGACCGCCAGGACCGCGGCGACCAGCAGGAACGATGTGCCGCAGCGCGGATGCGCGCGGCTGTAGCGCGCCACCCGCTCCGGCGTCAGCGCGTCCCCCGCTTCCCAGGCCGCAATCGTCTTGTGCTCCGCGCCGTGAAACTGAAACACCCGCCGCACATCGGGCAGCCTGCCGATCAGCCACATATAGCCGAGCAGCATCAGCACCCGCAGCAGGCCCTCGATAATCACCGCCAGAATCGGCGGCGCGGATGTGTTCTCGATCCAGCGAGTAGCGAAGACCGGACTGAGCAGGAAGACGCCGACGCCGAAGCTCAACGCGATCAGCATCGTCACGATGTCCAGCGCGCGAATTCCGTCCAGATCGTCCTGCTCATCCTGTTCATCGCGCCCGTCTGCTTGCAGCGCCACCCGCTGCGCGAAGGTCAGCGCCCAGAAGCCCAGATACAGCGTTTCGGCCAGCGTCAGCGCGCCGCGCAGCAGCGGGATGCGCCGGAACCTGCCCGCGTAGGTCGCGCCCAAACGCCGCGAGCGCTGCGTCAGCGAACCATCCGAGCGGCGGCAGACCACGACCACGTGCCGCGGTCCGCGAATCATCACACCTTCGGTGACGGCTTGCCCGCCGTAGCCCACCGCGCCGGAACGAATCGGCTGCTGGCGTCTCAGCGGAGGTTCGGACATGCGCGGCGTAAAGCGTCAGTCGGCGGCGCGGCTACTCAATCTCGGCGCTGATCCCGTAGCGCCGGCGGAAGCGTTCGACCCGCCCCGCGGTGTCCACGATCCGCTGCTCGCCGGTGTAGAACGGGTGGCAGGTGCTGCATACCTCAATGCGGATTTCCGCCTTGGTCGAGCGCGTCTCCCAGCTCTCGCCGCAGCCGCAGCGCACCGTCGCCATCTGGTACTCGGGGTGAATTTCGGACCTCATGAGCCATCCTCACCGGCAGCCTCGACCGGAATCACGCTGACCTGCTTGCGCCGTCCGCGCGCGTAGGGCGAAAACTTGATCGTGCCTTCGGCCAGCGCGAACAGCGTGTGATCGCGCCCCACGCCGACATGCTGGCCGGGGTGAATGCGCGTGCCGCGCTGCCGCACGATGATCCCGCCGGTGCGCACGAACTGTCCGTCGAACAGCTTTACGCCCAAGCGCTTCGCGTTGCTGTCGCGCCCGTTGCGCGAGGAGCCTACGCCCTTCTTGTGCGCCATTGCTTACTCCTCCTCGTCCGCCGCGCTCTCGCCCGCGTCTTCAACGACTTCGGGCTCCGGCTCGGGCTCGGACACCGCAGCGGGGGCAGGACGCTCATACGTCCATGACTGGTCGCCCAGCGCGATCTCCGAGATGCGCAGGTGCGTCTGATGCTGGCGATGCCCGCGCAGGCGGCGGTAGCGCGTCTTGCTCTTGTACTTGAAGACGGAAATTTTGCGCCCGCGCCGCTGGTCGGCGATTTCGGCCTTGACCGAAGCCCCGTCCAGCGTCGGCGCGCCCACCGCCACCGCCCCGTCGTCGCCGCGCACCAGCAGCACATCCTCGAACGCCACCTCGTCGCCGCGCTCGCCGTCCAGCCGCTCCACCACCAGCCGCTGGCCGGGCGTCACTCGATACTGCTTGCCGCCGGTGCGAATCACGGCGTAGACATCGCTGCTCATCGTTGCGTTCCCTGTGGCCTGTGCGGACTCTGTCTGCGTCTCTCTCAGCGTAGACCGCGCAGATGCAAGGTCAAGCCGCCGAGCGTGCAGCCCCTCGTCAGGCGTTGGTCGGCCCGTCGTCCGACTGATAGCGGTTCGAGCTGCCGCCCCAGGCCAGGCCCGGCTTGGGCGGCATCAGCGGCTCGCGCTCGGCGTCGCCCTCGGGCTCCGAAGGCGCGGCCGGCGGCGTCGGCTCCGGCGGCGGTTCGGGCGGCCGCGCCGGAACCGCGTCGCCCGGCTGCCAGGCCAAAATCGCCCGCAGCTGATCACCCTCCAGCGTCTCCGCCTCCATCAATCGCGTCGCCAGCAGATCCAGCTGCTCGCGGTGGCGGCGCAGAATCATCCGCGCCCGATCCCTCGCCCGATCGATGATCTCGCGCAGCTCCTCGTCAATCTGCTCCGCGATCGTCTCGGAGTAGTCGCGCTGCTCGGAAATGTCGCGCCCCAGGAAGACCATCGACTCCTTCTTGCCGAAGGTGCGCGCGCCCAGACGCTCGCTCATACCCCACTGCGTGATCATCGCCCGCGCGATCTGCGTCACCTTCGAGAGGTCGTCGTGCGCCCCCGTCGTCATCTCGCCGAACACCACCTCCTCGGCCGCGTGGCCGCCCAGCGCCGACGACATAAAGCCCTCGTAGTAGCTCTTGCCCGCCAGTCGATGCTCCGACTCCGGCAGATAGCGCGTGTAGCCGCCCGCCATCCCGCGCGGCACGATCGTCACCTTGTGTACCGGGTCGTGGCCGGGAATGTGCGCCGCGACCAGCGCGTGACCGGCCTCGTGGAAGGCCACCACCTCGCGCTCGCGGCCAACCAGCAGGCGACTCTTGCGCTCCGGACCCGCCATCACCCGGTCCACCGCCTCCTCAACCTCGGCCTGCGTGACCCGCTTCTTGCTGCGCCGCGCGGCCAGAATCGCCGCCTCGTTGAGCAGATTCGCCAGCTCCGCGCCGGAGAAGCCCGGCGTCTCCTTGGCGATCGTGCGCAGGTTGACCTCTTCCGAGAGCGGCTTGCCGCGCACATGCACCGCCAGAATCTCCTCGCGCCCCTTCACATCCGGTGCGTCGAGAATCACCCGACGGTCGAAGCGGCCGGGCCGCAGCAGCGCTGGGTCCAGAATGTCGGGGCGGTTGGTCGCGGCCACCACGATCACGTTCGTGTTCGTGTCGAAGCCGTCCATCTCGACCAGGATCTGGTTCAGCGTCTGCTCGCGCTCGTCGTGGCTGCCGCCCACGCCCGCGCCGCGCTGACGCCCCACAGCGTCTATCTCGTCGACAAACACGATGCACGGCGCGTTGCGCTTGGCCTGCTCAAACAGGTCACGCACACGGCTCGCGCCCACCCCCACGAACATCTCCACGAACTCCGAGCCCGAAATGCTGAAGAACGGCACGCCGGCCTCGCCGGCCACCGCCCGCGCCAGCAGCGTCTTGCCCGTGCCGGGCGGACCCACCAGCAGCACCCCGCGCGGAATCCGCGCCCCCAGCGACGCGAAACGCTCCGGGAACTTCAGAAACTCCACCACCTCTTGCAGCTCTTGCTTGGCCTCATCCGCGCCCGCCACATCGTTGAAGGTCACCGTCGGGCGGTTGGCCGTGACCAGCCGCGCCTTGCTCTTCCCGAACGACATCGCCTGGCTGCCCTGCCCCTGCGCGTGGCGGAAGAGGAAGAAGAAGATGATCCCGAAAATCAGGATGAAGGGCAGGAAGTTGATCAGCAGCCCGCCGATCACGCTGCCGAATCCGCCCGAACCGCGCACCTCCACCTCGGGGAAGCCCTGCGAGGTGATGTCCACCCCGTGGCGGCTGAAGAACTCGAACACATCCCACGGCTGCGAAGGCGTGTTGGCCGAAATCGAGCCGCCGCCGTCGCGGTAGTCCAGCGTCACCTCATTATCGGCGACGCGGATCGACTCGATCTGTCCAAGGTCGCGCTCGATCAGGCTGAGCAGGTCCTCACCGCCGCCGGCCAGCGGCACGGTCTGCGAACTTCCCCCGCCGCGTCCCAGCAGCGCGTAGACCACCACGATCAGCACGACCAGGATCAGCCCGTAAACGAGGAAATTGCGCCCAAACCTGCCGCCGAACATATCCAGCGCCTCCCGCCGCCGCACACGCCTCCCCGGCGCGCCGGCCAAGTCACTGCGAGCATACCGCAGCCGCCCCGCCCCTGCCGCCCCGCCTCACATCCCCTTCACGAACCCCATACCCCCGCGTTACTCCCCTCTCCCCGCGCGACAGCGGCGCCACACCTTTCTACCCTGCTCCGATGATCACCAAACCCACCCGCCGCCGCGAACTCCGCCACTGGCGCGAGGGCGCAGCCGTCGTCGCCGGCGCCGACGAAGTCGGGCGCGGTCCCTGGGCCGGACCGCTCGTCGTCGGGGCCGTCGTCCTCCCGCCCAACCAGCGCCCAGCCTGGCTGCCGCTGCTGCGCGACAGCAAAGCGCTCAGCCCCCGCGCCCGCCGCGAGCTCGCGCCGCAAATCCACGCAGGCGCGCAGGACTCCGCGCTCGGCTGGGTAAATGCCGCCGAGCTCGACGAACTCGGACTCGCCGCCGCCCTGCGCCTCGCCTACCGGCGCGCCCTGCACGGACTCAGCAGCCCGCCCGATATCGTGCTGGCCGACGGTACGGACCGGCTCGGCCTGCCCTGGCCGACCGAGATGGTCGTGCGCGGCGATGCGCGGGTCGCCTCGATCGCCGCCGCCTCAATCATTGCGAAGGTCGCCCGTGACGACTACATGGCGGCGCTGGACGCGCGCTTTCCTCAGTTCGGCTTCGCGCGCCATCGCGGCTACGGCACGCCCGAACACCGCGCCGCCCTCGCCGCCCACCCGCCCTGCCCCGAACACCGCCGCTGCTTCCGACCCGTCGCGCAGTCCGTCTGGTTCGCGCCGCAAGCAGGCGCTGGGCAGAGCCGCTGAAGCGCTCGCCGCCCAATGGCTGCGCGCCCGCGGCTACCAGATCCTCGAACGTAACTACCGCCGACCCTGGGGCGAAGCCGACATCATCGCCCGCGACCCGCACGGCGTCACCGTGATCGTCGAGGTGCGCAGCCGCCGCGACCCGCACTACCCGCTCGAACTGCTCGAATCGGTCGGACCGCGCAAACAGCATCAGCTGCGCCGCCTCGCCCACGGCCTGCTCGCCGAGCGCGAGCGGCAGATTGAGATCCGCATCGACGTGATCGCCGTCTCGACCGGCCCCGACGGACGCCTGCGCGTCGTCTCCCACATCCCCAACGCCGTCGCGGACCGCTGATCCGAGCACCCCGCGCCTATCCTGTCGCCACCATGCCGATCTACGAATACCACTGTCCGGCCTGCCGCCGCGCCGTCGAAGTCTTCCAGCGCCGCGCCCGCTCCGAGGGCGATGCGCCGCCGCCCTGTCCCGAGTGCGGCGGCGGCGATCTCCAGCCCCGCTTTTCGCGCTTTTCCGCTCGCTCCGAGCTCTCGTTCCCCGGCTTCGACACGATGGACGATGTCGACGAGAACGACCCCGAGTCGGTCGCCGCCTGGCGCAAATCCGCCGGCGCGCCCGAAGAGCTGCCCGCCGACCTGTAGGCTGAGCGCGAGGTCCCGATGCCGATCTACGAGTACCGCTGCCCCAGCTGCCGCGCCATCAACGAGGCCTTTCACCGCTCGCTGGAGCACGCCAAAGCGCCCGCCTGCGAGCAATGCGGCTCCGACGGCCTGCGTCGCGTCGTCTCCCGCTTCGCCACCCCCAAGACCGAGTCTCAGGTGCTCGAGCAATACGGCTCGCCCGGCCCCGGCGCAGGCCCCGACGCCTACCGCGACCCGCGCCAGATCGGCCGCTGGGCGGAGCAGCGCTTCGAAGAGATGGGCGTCGAAATGCCCGCCGAAGCCAAGCAAATGATCGACGCCGCCCGCGACGGCGACCTCCCCGCCCCCGTCAAAGACCTCTAGCGCTGGCTACACTCGGCGCTAGAGGAGCCCCACCATGGCCACGCCCACACGCAAACCCCGCGGCCTGCCGCTCGACGCCTTCTTGCACGACGGCCCGGTCGATCACGCGGACCGCGAGTGGCTCTTCCGCCAGGGCGCGCGCAACCGCGAATATTTCTGGGAGCGGCGCGACGAACTCATCCGCGACCACCGGGGCAAGTGGGTAACGGTCTACGGCGATTGCCAGCTTGTCATCGGAGCTGACCGCGCCGAAATGCGCCGCAACATCCCGCTGGACGACCTCCGCGTCGCCTACACCGAACTGCTCGACGACCTGGTTGAGTGCCCAAGCATCTTCAGCTGATGCCCGACGTCCGCGTTCCCGTCTGGGTTGAGCCGCCGCGCCGCCGATATCAGCCGCTACAGATGGAATCGTTCGGCCGCGTATTCGCCGATGCACTCGTCGCCGTTGGCTCGCGTGAGTGGTTCACACGCTTCCTAATCGACACTGGCGCGGACTTCACAATCCTCAGCGCGGGCGACGCCGAAGACCTCCTTGTCGACGACTACCTGGCAATTGATTTCGAGCACGATCCGTTTCGCGTCGTCGTGGGCGGGATCGGCGGCCTCATGCGCTGCGTCGCGCGAGAAGCCGACCTTGCATTCCGCACGGAAGGCGGCGACGCGATCGATATTCGCACGCCCATTCTCGTCGCGGAGCGCGTCTACCTGCCCGATGGCAGACGACAAGCGGCGCCCCCCAGCCTGCTCGGACGCGACATCCTCGGGCGCGGCGCCCTCACGCTGGCGTGGCGATTGCCTGCTGAGCTCGAGCTGAGCAACCTCCCGCCCACCCCCTCGGCGCTGCGCTGAGCAGCGCTTCGAAGAGATGGGCGTAGAAATGCCCGCCGAAGCCAAGCAAATGATCGACGCCGCCCGCGACGGCGACCTCCCCGCCCCCGTCAAGGACCTCTAGCGCTGGCTACACTCAGCGCTAGAGGAGCCCCACCATAGCCACGCCCACGCGCAAACCCCGCGGCCTGCCGCTCGATGCCTTCTTGCCGACCGAGTCGTTCGACGAGGCCGATGCCAACGAGATCCACGAGCGGCGCTCCCGCAATCGGGAGTACCTCTTCAGCCGCTGGGACGAGCTGCTGCGCCTGCATCCCGGGCAGTGGGCGGCTGTCTACTGCGGCGACCAGCTTCTGATTGGCGACGACGCAATGGAGCTGCGCCGCCGCATACCATCCGACGATGAGCGGCGCGAAGCCTTTATCTGGCAACTCGGCGATCCGCCCGGTGTCGTGAGCATCCCCGGGTGACGCCAAGCGCAGTTCGCATTGCGGCGTGGGTCGCGCCGCCGCGCCTTACTCCGTCATTTCTGCTTCCTCTTCCGTCATTCCCGCGAAAGCGGGAATCTCCCCGCTCGACCTCCCAAACCCCGCGATGAGATTCCCGCTCGGGGGCGGGAATGACGGAAGTGGCGGCGGGAATGATGGAAACGGGAGCCAAGCGGGTTACGCCAAGGTCTCTACATATGCAGGCGGCTGGAAGCCGCCGAGGGGGTTGGGCGAACGCCCCCGATTGCCCGACTGATCATCGCTCGATACATTGCCTGCGGCTTGCGTAGCGGCTCAGGCCGCCGCGCCTGGAACCGTGTTCGGCGCAGAGCTGGGACGCTCTGCGGCTCGCCGCCCGATTGGGAGGATGCAGATGGTAATCCTGATCTTCGCGCTGATCATCGCCGTGGTCGCGCTGGCCTTCGCCGCCTTGCGCGTGCGCGATGTCCTCGCCGAGGACGAAGGCAACGACGTGATGCGCCGCATCGGCAAGGCCATCCAGCTCGGCGCGGCCACCTTCCTCAAGCGCGAGTACACCTTCCTCGCCGGCTTCGTCGGCATCGTCTTCGTCGTGCTGCTCGTCTTCATCGACATCGACGTGCTCGACAAGTTCGAGGGCAGCGCCCACCGCTGGACCTCCGTTTCCTATCTGATCGGCGCGTTGCTCTCCGCCTCGGCCGGCTACCTCGGCATGCTGATTGCCGTCCGCGCCAATGTCCGCACCGCCGCCAAAGCGCAGCAGGGACTCAACCCCGCCCTGCGCACCGCCTTCAACTCCGGCACCGTGATGGGCATGACCGTCGTCGGCCTCGGGCTGCTCGGGCTGGTCATCATGTACCTGATCTGGCAGGACTTCCGACCGCTCGCCGGCTTCGCCTTCGGCGCATCCTCGATCGCCCTCTTCGCCCGCGTCGGCGGCGGCATCTACACCAAGGCCGCCGATGTCGGAGCCGACCTCGTCGGCAAAGTCGAGGCCGGCATCCCCGAAGACGACCCCCGCAACCCCGCCACGATCGCCGACAACGTCGGCGACAACGTGGGCGATGTCGCCGGCATGGGCGCGGACCTCTTCGAGTCCTACGTCGGCTCGATCGTCGCCACCATGGCGCTCACCACCGCCGCCGGCACCGCCGCGCTGTTCGGCGGCGAAATCGGCGGCTGGAAAGCCGACGCCTTCGTCCTGCCGATGCTCGTCGCCGCGATCGGGATCATCTCCGCCGTGATCGGCACCTTCTTCGTTCGCACCGGCGAAGAGGCCGACCAGGGGCGGCTGCTCTGGGCGCTCCGCGCCGGCGTCTTCGGCGCTTCCGGACTCGTGCTGCTCGGCACCGGCATCGCCGTCGCCGTGATGGGCCTCGACGCCAACCTCTTCCTCGCCATCCTCGTCGGCCTGATCGCCGGCCAAATCATCGGCACCGTCACCGAGGGCTTCACCTCCTCCGAAGGCTTCCCGCTCGGCCGCGGCCGCCGCTACTCGCCCACCGTCAACCTCTCCGGGCAGGCGCAGTCGGGCACCGGTCCGATCATCATCGGCGGCCTCTCGCTCGGGATGATGTCCACCGTCGTCCCTCTGATCACGATCGTGATCGGGATCGTGCTCGCCTTCGAACTCGCCGACTACTACGGCATCGCGCTCGCCGCCGTGGGCATGCTCGCCCCGCTCGGCGTCACGCTCGCCACCGACGCCTACGGCCCCGTCGCCGACAACGCCGGCGGCATCGCCGAACAGGCCGGCCTCGATCCGGAAGTCCGCGAGCGCACCGACGCGCTCGACCAGCTCGGCAACACCACCGCCGCCACCGGCAAGGGCTTCGCGATCGGCTCCGCCGCGCTCACCTCGCTCGCCCTGCTCGCCACCTACGCGATCACCACCGGCCTCGTGGTCGAGGGCATCAACCTGCTTGAGTACCAGGTGCTGATCGGCATCCTGATCGGCGCGCTGATGCCCTTCGTCTTCTCCGCCCTCTCGATGGGCGCGGTCGGCCGCGCCGCCGAAGCGATGGTCCAGGAAGTCCGCCGCCAGTTCCGCGAGAAGCCCGGCATCATGGAGGGCACCGACGAGCCCGACTACGAGCGCGCCATCTCGATCTCCACCGACGGCGCGCTGCGCGAGATGATCATCCCCGGCCTGCTCGCCGTGATCGTGCCGATCGTGGTCGGCGCGGCGATCGGCGCTGCCTCGCTCGGCGGCCTGCTGATCGGCTCGATCGCCGCCGGCTCGATGCTGGCGATCATGATGGCCAACGCCGGCGGCGCCTGGGACAACGCCAAGAAGTACATCGAAGAGGGCAACTTCGGCGGCAAAGGCTCCGACGCCCACGCCTCCGCCGTGGTCGGCGACACCGTCGGCGACCCCTTCAAAGACACCTCCGGCCCCTCGCTCAACATCCTGCTCAAGCTGATGTCGATCGTCGCCGTAGTCTTCGGCCCCCTCTTCCTCTAACCGCGCGAAGCCGCGCCGCGCCCTGAGCTGCGCCCACTTCCGTCATACCCGCGCCCACTTCCGTCATACCCGTGCTTGCCACGGGTATCCCGCCGTTCCCAGCACCAACATCGCTGCCCGCACCGCGAGATTGCCGCGGCGGGGCGCGGCAATGACGGAGGGACTAGCGACAAATGCGCTCCCCGCACTTCGCCCACTACCCTCCTCCCATCGTTACAGAACGATCAAGCCCCGAAAGGCCTGGCACTCATGCGGAAGCACACGATGTTTGGGTTCATCGCCGGCGTTGGGGTCACCCTCGCCGCCGTCCTTGCCGTGATCGGCGCTGTCGCTTTGGCCGAATCCCGGTCGGACGAAGTCCGCGTGCAGGCGCGGCAGCTCGCCGATGGGCGGGTCGAGGTCGCTGTACAGCACCGCGCCGCGCCCGACGCCGACTGGAGCGAGCGCAGCGCGCCCGAACAGCGCTTCCTGCCCGCGAACGCGCCCGTTGGGCGCTGGCACTCCAGCAGCTCCGTCGCCGCCGACCCGATGGCCGACGCCGTGGTCGCCGAGCCTCAGTTCTTCTGCCTCGTCACCCACGCCCACCCCGATGACCCCTTCTGGCGCACCGCCGAACTCGCCGCCTCCGAGAGGCGCTGGCCGCGCGACCTGCCCGGCATCAATGTCCGCATGAAGGGCAGCCCGGATGTCGTCGAACAGTCGCAACTCATCCGCGAATGCGTCGCCGACGGCGCGATCGCCATCGGCGTCACCCTCGCCGACCCCGACGGCGTCGCCGAAGCGATCCGCGAAGCCGCCGACGCAGGCGTCTGGGTGGTCACCTTCAACTCCGGCGACGAAGACTACATCCGCGTCGGCGCGAGTCGGCATGTCGGCGTCGACGAGGTACACGCCGGCGTGATCACCGCCGAACGAATCACCGCCGCCGGCGCCGAGGGCCCGGCTCTCTGCGTCATCCACGAGCGCCACAACGTCGGCCTCGAAGAGCGTTGCCGCGGCTTCGAGGACGCCTGGCCTGGCCGCGTCGAGCTGCTCCATGTTGAGGACACCGGCTTCACCGACCCGGCCGGCACCGCCGCGACCATCGCCGAACGGCTGCGCAGCGCCGACGAGCCCTTCGCCGCCGTGCTCACCCTCAACCACGCCATCGCCGCCGCCGCCATCGACGCCATTGACGCCGCCGAATCAGATGCCGTGCTCGCGACATTCGACTCCACGGCCGCAACCCTCCGCGCGATCATCGACGGCGAAATTCTCTTCGCGGTCGAAACGTCGCCATTCAGCCAGACCTGGCTCGCCCTCTCCGCAATGCGCCACCTCGTCGTCAGCGGCGCCGGCATCCTCGCCGACTGGGGCGGGGAGGACGCCGTCGCAGCCCTGGGCCACCACGCGATCCTGATCCAGCCCCGCCTCTACACGATCGACAACGCGCAATCGATCTACGAGCTGCTCACACGCATCTACGCCGCCCGCGCCACCCAAACCGCGTCCGAGGAGTAGCCGCAGCAGCAGCACCTCCGTCATACCCGCGGCGGGGCGCGGGTATGACGGAAAAGGGCGCGCGCCGTCCCCGCACGCCCCAGTCAGCCTCGGTCCCGCTCTTCCTCACGCCCTGCCCGCTCGCGCAGCTGCGCGCTGACCGCGCGGCCTGCGTTGCCGGTGGCCAACACGGTGAGCAGCGCGCCGACCGTCAGCCCGATTGCCAAGCCCAGCAGAAACCGCATCGCGCCCTCCCGCGTTTGTCGCCAGCCCAGCCTCACAATAGCGTGAGAGGCATCGCACCCCGCGCATCTGGAGCCGCCCCATGACAACCACCGAACCCGCCCAATCCACCGTCTCGATGGATACCCTCGTCTCGCTCTGCAAGCGGCGCGGCTTCGTCTTCCCCGCCAGCGAAATCTACGGCGGCTTCGGCTCCACCTACGACTACGGCCCGCTCGGCGTCGAACTCAAGCGCAACATTAAGGACGCCTGGTGGCGCGCGATGGTGCGCGAGCGCAGCGATGTGGTCGGCATCGACACCGCGATCATCCAGTCTCCCCGCGTCTGGGAAGCCAGCGGCCACGTGCAGAACTTCCACGACCCGATGGTCGACTGCCTCCAGTGCAAAGGCCGCTTCCGCGCCGACCACCTCGAAGGTCCTGCCTGCCCCACCTGCGGCGCTGCCGACTCCTTCACCGACGCCCGCGAGTTCAACCTGATGTTCCGCACCCACGTCGGCCCCGTTGAGGACGCCGCGGCCTCCGCCTATCTGCGCCCGGAAACCGCGCAGGGCATCTTCGTCAACTTCGAGAACGTGCTCAACGCCACGCGCCGCCGCCTGCCCTTCGGCATCGCCCAGCAGGGCAAGTCCTTCCGCAACGAGATCACGCTCGGCAACTTCATCTTCCGCACCCGCGAATTCGAGCAGATGGAGATGGAATACTTCGTCGCGCCCGAGCAGTCCGACGAGTGGTACGCGCGCTGGATCGACCTCCGCGAGGCCTGGTACCACGAGCTCGGCATCCAGCCCGAGAACCTGCGCCGCGATGTCCACCCGCAGGAATCGCTCTCCCACTACTCCGCCGGCACCACCGACCTCCAGTACCGCTTCCCCTGGGGCTGGGACGAGCTGGAGGGCATCGCCAACCGCACGGACTTCGACCTCACCCAGCACGGCGAATCGTCGGGCAAGCGGCTCGAATACTTCGACCAGGCCGAGCAGCGCCACATCGTGCCCCACGTGATCGAGCCCGCCGCCGGCGTGGATCGGATCATGCTCGCCCTGCTCTGCGACGCCTACCGCGTGCTGCCCGACGAGAAGGGCGACGACCGCGTGGTGCTCGCCTTCGCCCCGCGCATCGCCCCCGTCACCGTCGCCGTCCTGCCGCTCAGCCGCAAAGAGCCCGTCGCCGACCTCGCCCGCCAGGTCTGGGACCAGCTCCGCCCCCACTGGACCACGCAATACGACGATACCCAAAGCATCGGCCGCCGCTACCGCCGCCAGGACGAGATCGGCACGCCGCTCTGCGTCACCATCGACTTCGACTCGCTCGAAGACCACGCCGTCACGATCCGCGACCGCGACACCCAACAGCAGGAGCGGCTGCCCATCGCCGAGCTGGTCAACGCGCTGCGCACCCGCCTCAGCTTCTAGCGCCGAGAACCCGCCACACCCGCCCAAGTGACCCCGCCACACCCGCGCTTGCGGATCCCGTCATACCCACGCTTGCGGATCCCGTCATACCCGCGCTTGCCGCGGGTATCTCGCCGTGAGCGGCGCCCAAGCCGCGTTCGCCACCGCCGTGGGCGGCTCCGAACGGAATCCCAGAAGCCGGGCTGGAGCTATGGCGCCAGCTCGGCCACCTTCGCCCGCGCGCTGTCCTTGTCCTCGAACCACTCCTCGTTCACCTCGGTGAACGCCTGCCACTCGTCGGGCACGTCGTCCTCGGCGAAGATCGCCGTGACCGGGCAGGCCGGCTCGCAGGCGCCGCAGTCGATGCACTCGTCCGGGCTGATGTACAGCATCCGGTCTTCCTCGTCCGCGTGGATGCAGTCCACGGGGCAGACTTCGACGCAGGACTGATCCTTGACGTCAATGCAGGGTTCGGTGATCACGTACGTCATCTTCTGGGCCGTCCTCTCGTCAAGGGCTGTAGGCAGCCGGTCTGGCGCGCTCCTACCTACCGTTATAGGGCTGATAGCGCGCGCGGGCAACACCCCCGCGCAAATCTCTTAACCTCGCGCCGCCGCCGGACCGCCCGTTCGCTTCGCGGCGCGCTTCGTTGAGCGCCCGTTCGCGCCGTTCGAGGACGCCGCCGCGCGGCTCCGTTTCGCCGTTTTGCCGCCGCCCTTGCCGTTCCCGCTCTTGCCGTTGCGCCCGTTCGTCGAGGGCAACGCATCGCGCAGGAACCGGCCGGTGTGGCTCTCCGCAACCTCGGTCAGCGCCTCGGGCGTTCCCGCCGCCACCAGCTCGCCGCCGCGCTCGCCGCCCAGCGGTCCCAGGTCGATGATCCAGTCCGCGTTCTTGATCACGTCCAGGTGGTGCTCGATCACCACCACCGTGTTGCCCTGGTCCACCAGCGTTTGCAGCACCCCCAGCAGCGCCTCAACATCCTGGAACGACAGCCCGGTGGTCGGCTCGTCGAGCAGATACAGCGTGCGCCCGGTCGAGCGCTTTGAGAGCTCCGTGCTCAGTTTCACCCGCTGCGCTTCCCCGCCCGAGAGCGTGGTGGCCGGCTGGCCCAGCTTGATGTAGCCCAGCCCCACCGCCCGCAGCGTCTCCAGCTTGCGCCGAATCGACGGGTGCGCGTCGAAGATTTCCACCGCCTCATCCACCGTCTTGGCCAGCACATCCGCGATCGTGAAGCCCTTGTAGTGGATCTCCAGCGCCTCGCGGTTGTAGCGCGCGCCGCCGCAGACCTCACAGGGCACCGTCACATCGGGCAGAAACTGCATCTCAATCGTGTTGTAGCCGTCGCCGCGGCAGGCCTCGCAGCGCCCACCCTTGACGTTGAAGGAAAACCGCCCCGGCTTGTAGCCCCGCATCCGCGCCTCCGGCACCGAGGCGAACAGGTCGCGCACCGGCGTGAACAGCCCGGTGTAGGTCGCCGGATTCGAGCGCGGCGTGCGCCCAATCGGCGACTGATCGATGTCGATCACTTTGTCGAT
Source organism: uncultured Dehalococcoidia bacterium (assembly GCA_958295515.1). Lineage (GTDB taxonomy): Bacteria > Chloroflexota > Dehalococcoidia > Bin125 > Bin125 > CATQGW01. Next base: position 1,237,093 of record CATQGW010000001.1, read on the forward strand.
CGCCTCGATCCCCTCGATGCGCTTCATCTTGCCCGGTCGCCGCCGCGCCCCGTGCAGCCGCTGCGCGGTACCTGCGTGCAGCAGATCGTTGACCAGCGTGCTCTTGCCCGAACCGCTCACGCCGGTCACGCAGATGAACGTTCCCAGCGGAAACTCGACATCAATCTCCCGCAGATTGTGCTCGGCCGCGCCCACCACCCGCAGCGTCTCGCCGCTGCCCGGCCGCCGCCCCTGCGGCATCGGAATGGTGCGCCGGCCGCTCAGATACGCGCCCGTCATCGAGTCGCGCCGCTTCATGATCTGCTCCGGCGAACCGGCCGCCACGATGTGCCCGCCCGCTTCGCCCGCGCCCGGACCCATATCCACGATCCAGTCCGCCGCCCGCATCGTCGCCTCGTCGTGCTCCACGATCAGCACCGTGTTGCCCAGGTCCCGCAGCCGCTTCAGCGTGCGGATGAGGCGCTCGTCGTCCAGCGGATGCAGCCCAATCGAGGGCTCGTCGCAGACATACAGCACGCCCATCAGCGAGGAGCCGATTTGCGTCGCCAGCCGAATCCGCTGCGCCTCCCCGCCGCTCAGCGAGGCCGCGGCGCGATCCAGCGTCAGGTAATCCAAGCCCACATCCACCAGGAAGGTCAGCCGCTCGCGGATTTCCTTGAGAATTTGCGCCGCAATGGTCCGCTCCCGCGCCGACAGCGGAGACTTCTTGCCGGCCAGACCCTTCGCCCACTCGGACGCCGGCGCGACCGCCATCCGCGTCACCTCCACGATGCTCCGCCCGTCCACCAGCACCGCCAGCGACTCCGGCTTGAGCCGCGCGCCCGCGCAGGTCTTGCACGGCACCGCCGTCATGTAGCGCTCGATCTCGCTCCGCGACCAGTCCGAATCGGTCTCCTTGTAGCGCCGCGCGAGATTGTTCACCACGCCCTCGAACTGCGTCTCGTAAGTGCGCTGCCGACCGCGGTGGTTCTCCCACTTCATCACGATCGGTTCGTCCATCCCGTGCAGCACCGCATCGATCAGATCGTCGGAAAGCTCCTCGAACGGCGCGTCGGTGTCCTCGCCGAAGCGCGCGAACACCGTCTCCAGCACGCGGCTGTTCCAGCCCGAATGCGACGAGGAGCGCGACCACGGCGCGATCGCCCCCTGTTTGAGCGACTTGCTGCGATCGGGAAGCACCAGCGTGGGATCGACTTCCATCGTGATCCCCAGCCCGGTGCAGTCGGGGCAGGCCCCGTGCGGGCTGTTGAACGAGAAGCTGCGCGGCTCAATTTCGCCCAGCGCGAACATGTCGCGCGGGCAGGCCAGCTGCTCCGAGTAGATGCGATCCTCGTCCTCATCCAGCGCCCGGATGCGCACAATCCCGTCGCCCAGCTGCAGCGCCTGCTCGATGCTCTCCGCCAGCCGCCCCGCCAGCGATTGCCGCTCCTCCTCGTCGTCATCCCCCGTCGGCAGCGCGATTCGGTCCACCACCACATCGATCGAGTGGCGCTTGTTCTTCTCCAGCTCGATCTCCTCGTCCAGCGAGCGCACCTCTCCGTCGATTCGGGCCCGCACGAAGCCGCGCGCGCGCGCATCGTCCAGCACCTGCTGGTGCTCCCCCTTGCGATCCCGCACGACCGGCGCGAGCACCAGCAGCCGCGCTTCGGCTGGCAGCGCCAGCACGCTGTCCACCATCTGCTGCACCGTCTGCTGCGCAATCGGATCCCCGCAGATCGGGCAGTGCGGGCGGCCTGCGCGCGCGAACAGCAGCCGCAGGTAGTCGTAAATCTCCGTCACCGTCCCCACCGTCGAGCGCGGATTGCGCGAACCCGTCTTCTGGTCAATCGAGATCGCCGGCGAGAGGCCCTCGATGTAGTCCACATCGGGCTTCTCCATCCGCCCCAAAAACTGCCGCGCGTAGGCGGAGAGCGACTCGACGTAACGCCGCTGCCCCTCCGCGTAGATCGTGTCGAACGCCAGCGACGACTTGCCCGATCCGGACAGCCCGGTGATCACCACCAGGCGGTCGCGCGGGATCGTGACGTCGATGTCCTTGAGGTTGTGCTCCCGCGCCCCCTTGACCACGATCTTGTCAGTCGGCACAACCAGCTCTCCAGATACGGGCGCTCGCCTGAACGTCAATCTTGCGGCGCATTCACCCTACCAGCGCGGCCAACCGCCGGACTGCACATTCCTATACTCGGTGGATGACCGCCACCACCCAGCCGGGCGACCCCGACCCAGCGCGGCTCGTCGTCCTCGACGGCCACGCCATCATCTTCCGCGCCTACTACGCGATGCGTGAGCCGCTCACCGTGAAGTCCACTGGCGAGGTGGTCAGCGCCGTCTACGGCTTCACCAACACGCTCCTGACCGTGCTCGACGACCTTCAGCCCACCCACATCGCGCTCGCGCTCGATGTGGACGACGGCGCCACCTTCCGCCGCGAACTCGATCCCAACTACAAAGCCCACCGCGACGCGATGCCCGAAGACCTGCCGCCGCAGATCGAGCGTTGCCGGCAGGTCGCCGAGGCCTTTGCGATCCCGATCTTCGAAGCGCCCGGCTACGAGGCCGACGATGTGCTCGCCACGCTCGCCGACCAGGCCGCCGCGCAGGGCGTCGAAACTTGGATCGCCACGCTCGACAGCGACCTCGTCCAGCTGGTCCGCGACGGCGTGGCCGTCTACATGTTCCGCCCCTTCCAGCGTGATGTCGTGCGCTACGACTCCGCTCAGCGCGTGCGCGACCGCTACGGCGTGGACCCGAACCAGATCATCGACTACAAGGCGATCGTCGGCGACAAGTCGGACAACATCCCCGGCGTCAAGGGGCTGGGCGACAAGGGCGCGGTCAAGCTGCTCAACGAGTGGGGCAGCCTCGACGCGATTTACGCGCACCTCGACGAGATCAAGCCTCCCGCAGCCCAGAAGAAGCTCCGCGAGCAGCGCGAGGTCGCCTTCCTCTCCCAGAAGCTCGCCACCATCGTCCACAACGCCCCCGTCCTACTCAATCTGCAATACGCCGAGGTTGGCAGATACGACCGCGAGGACGTGATCGCCATCTTCCGCGAGCTCGAATTCCGCTCGATCCTCGAGCGCGTCTCCGCTCCCGAATGGGGCGCCGCCGAGACCGCCCCCGCTGCGGCAGCCGAGCAGAATGTCGAATACGATCTCGTGCGCGATGAGGCCGCGCTCGCCGCCTGGGTCGAGCGCGCAGCCGCCGCGCCGCTGCTGTCCGTCGACCTCGAAACCTCGGCGCTCGACCCGATCGACTGCGAAATCGCCGGCTACGCGCTCGCCGACGCCGAAGGCCGCGCCGCCTACATCCCGGTCGCCCACCAGCCCTCGCTCGAAGACACGGGTGAGCAGCTCAGCCCCGACCTGGTGCGCGACGCGCTGCGCCCCGTGCTCGAAGACCCCGCCGTGCCCAAGGTGCTGCACAACGCCAAGTTCGACATCAAGGTGCTCGCGCGCCACGGCATCCGCCTGCGCGGCCTGGCTCACGACACGATGCTCGTCGCTTACCTGCTCAACGAGCCGCAAATCGGACTCAAAGCGCTCGCCGCCTCCCGGCTCGGCGTCGAAATGACCCCGATCGAGGCGCTGATCGGCAAGGGGCGCAAGCAGAAGACGATGCTCGAAGTGCCCGCCGCCGAAGCCGGCCCCTACGCCGCCGCCGACGCCGATATGACCCTGCGCCTCGCCGGCATTCTGATCCCCGAGCTCGATCAGGACGACGCCCTCGCCGCGCTCTACCGCGACCTCGAACTCCCGCTGATCGATGTGCTGGTCGAGATGGAGCTCGCCGGCGTCTCGCTCGACACCGCGCAGCTGGTCGAACTCGACACCCGACTCGACCACGAAATCGAAGCAGCCACCGCCCAGGTGTACGAAGACGCCGGCCATGAATTCAGCATCGCCTCGCCCAAGCAGCTCAGCATCGTGCTCTTCGAGGAGCTCGGCCTGCCCAAGACGCGCAAGACATCGCAGGGCTTCTCGACCGACGCCCAACAGCTCGAACGGCTCGCCGAAAGCCACCCGATCGTCAATCACATTCTGCAATGGCGCGAGCTGACCAAGCTGCGCTCGACCTACGTCGAGTCGCTGCCGCCGCTGGTCAGCAAGACCACCCGGCGCATCCACACCGACTACAACCAGACCGTCGCCGCCACGGGGCGGCTCTCCTCCGAGCGCCCCAACCTGCAGAACATCCCGGTGCGCACCGAGCTCGGTTCGCAGGTTCGCGCCGCCTTCGTCCCCCGCGCCTGGGACGGCGCAAACGAGGAGGTTCGCTTCCTCAGCGCGGATTACTCCCAAATCGAGCTGCGCGTGCTCGCCCATCTCGCTCTGGATCCCGGCCTGATCGAAGCCTTCCAGCGCGGCGAAGACATCCACGCCGCCACCGCCGCCGGCGCCTACGGCGTCGAAATCGCCGATGTCCAGCCGGCGATGCGCGACACCGCCAAGATGATGAACTTCGGCGTGATCTACGGGATCAGCGCCCACGGACTCGCCCAGCGCACCGGCATGGAGCGCCGCGACGCCCAAGCCTTCATCGACGCCTACTTCGGACGCTTCGCCCGCGTCGCCGAGTGGGGCGAGGAGATCAAAGAGCAGACCCGCCAGCGCGGCTACGCGGAAACCCTGCTCGGCCGCCGCCGCTATCTACCGGCAATCAACTCGTCCAACTTCCAGGCCCGCAGCGCGGCCGAGCGCATGGCGCTCAATATGCCCGTGCAAGGCACCGCCGCCGACGTAATGAAGCGCGCGATGCTGCGCATCGCCGACGGCCTCACCGAGCGCGAACTGCGCGCCCGCATGCTGCTCCAGGTCCACGACGAGCTGATCTTCGAGCTCCCCAACGCCGAGGCCGACGACCTGATCGCCCTACTCGAGCAAGTCATGCCCACCGCCATCAACATGGTCGTCCCCCTCTCCATCGACATCAAACAAGGCCCCAACTGGCGCGACCTCACGCCCCAGTAATTCCGTCACACCCGCCCCCCAATCCCGTCATTCCCGCGAAAGCGGGAATCTCCCCCGCGCAACCCCCCAAGCCCGCCATGAGATTCCCGCTCAAAGCGGGAATGACGACAACCCACGCGCGCCAACCCGACGCCGCCCACTACCCTTGCCCCAACAGAAAGGCGCGACTTTATGGGCGGCATCTTCCGAACGATCGGCAACACCTGGCAGATCATCAAACTCTCCTGGCGCGTGCTGCAACTTGACCGCGAACTGATCGTCTTCCCGATTCTTGGCGCGCTTGGGGCTGCCGTCGTGGCCGGCATTCTCGCCGGCGTCTTTGGCGCGCTGGACCGCTTCGGCGATGCGGCGCAGGGGCAATTCAACGTCGTGGACGTGATCATCACGCTTGGCGCTTACTTTGCGGCGCTCTACCTGATCATCTTCTGCAACGCGGCGCTGGTTGCGGCTGCGCGTGAGCGGCTGGAAGGCGGCGACCCCAATGTCGCCTCCGGCTTCCGCGCGGTTCGCCCGATGTGGCTGGCGATCCTCGGCTGGACGCTGATCACCGGCACCGTCGGCCTCATCCTGCAGGCGCTCCAGGCGGCGGCGCAGAGCCAGGAAAACGGCGTCGCGCGGATCATCGGCCAGATCCTGGTCGCCATCGTCGGCGCAATCTGGGCATACATCACCTTCTTCGTGATCCCCGTGCTCGTGGTCGAGCGGATTGGGCCCATCGAGGCGATCCGCCGCTCCTCGCGCCTGCTCAAGTCCAGCTGGGGCGAGCAGCTCACCGCCAACTTCTCCTTCGGCCTGCTGTACCTCGTCGCCGCCCTGGTTGCTGCGATCCCGGCGATTGTGCTGGCGCTGATCACGCCCGCCGCCGCGGTGATTGTCGGCGTGGTCCTGGTTGGCCTGGCGATCGCCGCCGTGGCCGCGATGGAGGGCATCTTCAAGGCCGCGCTGTACGAATGGGTTTCCGAGGGCAAGGGCAGCGAGTGGTTCGACGCCAGGCTGCTGCGCGAGGCCTGGAGCCAGAAGGTCTGATGCCCGAGCTGCCCGAGGTCGAAACCGTCCGCCGCCAGCTCGAGCCGCTGATCCGCGGGCGGCGGATTAGCGGCTTCGAGCTCGCCCCCGGCGCGGAACGCCTGCTGCGCGGCGCATCCGCCGCCGAGCTCCGCGACCAGCTGCGCGACCGCCGCTTTGAGCGGGTTGACCGACGCGGCAAGTATCTCGGCCTGCAACTCGACGACGGGCGCTGCTGCGTGGTCCACCTGCGGATGACCGGCGCGCTGCACTTCCGCCGCTCCGACCACCCCGAGGAGCGCTTCACCCGCGCCGTCTTCCAGCTCGCCGACGATCACCAACTGCGCTTCGTCGACATTCGCAAGTTCGGCACCATCGACGTGGTGGATCAGATGGCGGACGCGCTGCCCAAGCTCGGCCCCGAACCGCTCAGCGACGAGTTCGATGTCGCCGCGCTCTGGGACGCCCTGCGCGGGCGCACAATCGCGCTCAAAGCGGCGCTGCTCGACCAGCGCAGCGTCGCCGGGATCGGCAACATCTACGCCGATGAAGCGCTCTTCCTCGCCCGTCTGCACCCCGAAGTCCCCGCGGGCGCGCTGCGCGCCAGGGAACGGATCGCGCTCCACGCGGCAATCCAAACCGTCCTCGAAGAAGGCGTCGCGCACGGCGGCGCGTCCTTCCGCGACTACACCGACACGGCGGGCAAAGCAGGCGAGCAGCAGTACTACGTGCGCGTCTTCCGCCGCACCGAGCAGCCCTGCGACGAGTGCAACACCCCAATCCGCCGCACCATCGTCGGCGGCCGCGCCACCCACTGGTGCCCACGCTGCCAGCACCCCCGCCAAAAAACACGCAACCTCCCCCACCAATCCCGCCCCCGCTCCCCCTGATCGCCGCCCCGCCCCAGCTTCCGTCATTGCCGCGCCCGGGCGCGGCAATCTCGCTGAGGTGTGCGCCGACCTTAGCGCTGGGCACGGCGAGATACCCGCGGCAAGCGCGGGTATGACGGATCTACGGGGGCGGGGTTGACCCAAGCTTGGGGTGGCTCTTAGCGTTGCGCGGAATGTTTGCGGGTTGGTGCGCTGCGTGGCGTGTCGCCTCTTGAACCGGAGAACGGACACCGCCATGCGCCTGCTCAAGGATCTGGGGGGGGGGGGTACAACACTCGCGTTCTGCTCCTGACCGTGCTTGTGGCCCTGTTTGCGGTTGCGGTTTTCACGCTTGCGCCGGCCCGCGCGGAGACGCCTGACGACCTACGACTCGAGCTCAGCTTTTTCCGCGACTCCGACGGCGTCGTGCAGCCGGGTTCGACCATTCAGGTTCGAGCGGAGCTGAAGTTCAGCGGCGCAGAGGGCGGCGCATCGTTGGCGGTCTCCGATTTGGCGCTGCGCATTGCGGGCGAAGTCGAATGGGACGCATCGGGCCGCCGTGCAATGCCGGGTTCGTCCAGGGGCTATGTGACGCGCGAGCACGGTGGCTCCATCGGTGGCTCCACCGGCGAGGCAGTCGCGGTGCAGTCGGGTGGGGCGCTTCTCACTTCCGGTATACAGGTGGTTGGAGCGCCGGACGCCACGGTGAACGGCATCGCCGGCGGCGGCGCAGTGCATGTCTGGGAGGGCGGTTCGTTTGCCCAGCGCCTGATCGGCGAGCCGACGGACAACGACTTCGGTTCGCCATTTTATTGGGATCGACATAATGGCGGCTTCGGCTTGAGCGTGGATGTCGGCGGCAGTGTAATCGTGGTCGGCGCGCCCTATGAGGACGGCGCACCGTTGGCTGGCGGGTTCCGCAGCAACTACAACTCGGTCCACGGCTTCGGGGCGGCGTACGTGTTCGAACGAAACAGCGACGGGGAGTGGGAGCGGACCGCGAAGCTGACCATCGGCGAGAACTCGGCGTTCACCGATCCGTTGAGCCAGTGGGCACCTACCCTGTTCGGTGAGCATGTCGCAATCAGCGACGGCGGCGGGACGATCGTTGTGTCCCAGTTTCCGGCTCCGTTGACCGGCGAGAATCACAATTGGGGCGCGTCGGCGCATGTGTTCGTCAAGCCGGCGAGCGGTTGGACCGACATGGACACGAATCACGCCAACGTCACCTCGCTGCGCTACGACTCGAACGGAGCGACGGCGGACGATGCGGCTGCGGTCTCCGACCGCTGGGATGCTCACGGCGATGTGGACATCGCCGGCGACGGTTCGGTGGTCGTGGTTGGCGCATCAGAGTTGCCGCGCACATTGAACTTTCTGGATGCGACCGGCGCCGTGCTCGTGTTCAATCGTCCCGGTGCTGCCTGGACCGCTGGGAGCGATCGCCTGCTTGAACAGAACGCGACGCTGACGGCGACGGGTCACGAGAGCAACAACGTGCGGGTTGGCTCGGATGTCGCGATCAGCCAGTCCGGCGGCGTGATCGTCTCGAATGGCGCAAGTCATATCAATTACGTGAATGACGACGCACGCGATCCGGTCAGCGGCTGGCCGGGCTCGGCGTTCGTCTGGGTGCGCAGTACCAGCTGGGCCGACGCCACCGCGGCGACCGCCACGCTCAGCGATTCCACTGCGTCTAACGGCGATCAGTTCGGCCGCAGTGTTGCGATCAGCGATTCGGGTGACCGCGTCGTGGTTGGCCAGCATCCTCGGGGTGGGCCTAACGGGTACGGTGCGATCAGTGTGTTTGATAAACCGGGAAGCGGCTGGGCCAACGACTCGGCCGCGGACACAGTCCTCGGTTCTTGGCCGTGGGCGCGTGCGGCGAGCCTGGCCATTGACGGCGAATCGACACTCCTTGCAGGTGTAACAGGTGTCGGCGGCTACGTGCTGGACCTCAGTCTGTCAGATCCGGAAAGCGGGGTCCTAGACATAGGCTACCTCACCGCGGATTGCAATGCATCAAGCAGCGAGGGAATCGTCACCCAGACTTGTACGCTGTGGTTCGAGCCGGGCGATGGAACTTTGACGACCATCCCTGCGCTCACGATTCCGGCTGGCACGCCTGACGGCTCGTTCACGCTCTCCGCTTCCGCGATGGTGAACGGCGTCAGATACACCGATGCGATCGAGGTTAGCGTGCGGGACGTAGACGAAGTGGCGGAAGTGACGCTTGATTTCGCCACTGACCCGGTGATCAATTACGTGGACACGAGCGACGACAAGCCGTACCCGTCGTCGATCGCAGCGGGCGAAACTACGCGACTGCGGCTGAGTGTGCTCAACGAAAACGGCGAGGCTGCGGGGATCGACGCGGAGGACGGCATCGCCTCGATCCTGTTCACGACGACCGCCGGGAACTTCGCATTCGGCAATTTCGCTCCGGTGTGGCTGATCCACTCGTTTAGTCCTCTGAGCTACTGGCCTGAGAGTTGTGCGGGCGGCAATGGGCAGCAGACCTGCGCAGTCCCTCTGACCAGTTTGAACGCGGAGAACGCCGACCGGATTGTGATCTTCCTCGCGCATCCGGGCGCGGACAAATCGGGGACGGCTGAGGTGCGCGCGATGGTGATTACCAATGACGGCGAAGTCTTCAATCCGCCGCCGGTGACGGTGACCTTTACCGGGGCTGCAGAGTCGCTGGTGGTGAGCGAGCCGACGGCGAGCGTGCTGAACGTTGATGCGCCGCCGGATGTGGGGGCCGGTGCGGACGACCGCGATGTGCTGACGCTGTCGATTACGGCGGTGGACGAGAACGGCGGGCAGGTGGATGTGCCGCTTGGTCTGCCGGCGAACCCGACGCAGGCGCAGCGCAATAGCGCGATTCGAGTGACGGTGAGAGATCCAGACGGCGTGGTTGTGCCGGTCTCGCGCTATGGCGGCTGGGCTTGGACGTATGACCGGCAGCAGGAGCAGACTTCGCTGGAGTTCAAACTGCAGATCAACGCGAGCGAGGAGGATGCGCTGGCGACGGGGGAGTACACGCTGGAGCTGCGGATTGGGACGCTCGAGGCGGAGCGCACGTTCCGGGTCGGCGGGGCGCCGGCCTCGCTGGCGCTGGGCGAGCCGGAGGGCGCGTTGGCGCGCGACGAGCGGATCACGATCGCTGCGACGGTCGCGGACGCGGACGGCAACGCTGTGCCCGACGGCACGGCGGTTGCGTGGGAAGAGCAGAGTGTGCGCGGCACTGATGTGGTGCTGGTGCAGGTCTCGGCGGACCGAGAGACGAAGGCGGGCAGGGCGTCGGCGACGTATCTGGTGATTGGGCCGGGCGCGGCGGCGGTGACTGCGCGGTCGGGCGGCGTGGGCGATGTTGCGTTGCTGACGATTGCGGAGGCGTCGGTGGGCGTGGGTGAGGCTGAGGGGCCGCCGGCGCCGCTTAGTGAGAGTCTGAGCAGCACGCGGCCGGGCTTTTCGATCTGGCTGGGGGAGCAGCCGGTCATGGCGTCGGAGTTGTTGGAGAGCCTGAGTGGGATTGAGTCGATTCTGCTGTGGGAGAACGGGAGCTGGGTGCGGTATGGGCTTGCTGAGGGGCGGGTGATTCCGGGCTCGTTTGACTTCACTGTGGCGCGGGGAGGTGTGCTGGTGCTGGGGAGGTGAGTGCCGCCAAGGGGGCGGCAAGGGCTTGGGAGGGGTGCAGCGAGATACCCGCGGCGGGGCGCGGGTATGACGGATCTCAGGGGCGGCGGAGCGCAAGCTGTTAGCCTCCCGTTCGGAGGCGGCGCGATGTCGGCTCGGCGACCTACTGATGCGCATCCGCGGACGCCGTTTGCGCCGAACCGGGCGGACCGCGAGCGTCGGCTGGCGATCGCTACCTGCGAGGACTGCGGCGGCGAATTCGACCTGGCCGCGGCGGACCCGCGCGCGCGGGTTTGCGCGCCGTGCTTCGACCGCTCGCTGCACGCGGTGGAAGTCGCCTTTCTGGAAAACTATGCGCGCTTCGGGGCGAAGGCGCACCGCACCGTCGCCGAAGCGCTGTTCCGCTCGCAGGCGTTGGCGGATCCGGACGACCGCAAAGTGATCGGGATGCGGATTGTCGAGGAGTACCTCAACGCGGCGCAGGAGCTGATGGCGCTCTATCTGGCGATGCGCCGCCGCCACGAGCAGCCGCTGTTGACCACGTTTATGAACTTCGAGCTGGCCGCGCCGTCGGTGGCGGCCTTCCGCGCGCTCACGCTGGGGCGCAATTCGAGCGAACTGCTGCGGGACTTGCAGCTGCCCACGCTCGCCGATGTGGAGGCCGCGCGGGGCGAAATTCCGAAGAAAGACTTCCGTGCGTTCGCCGCCGCGACCGCCGCGGTCGCACACGGGATCGAGCGGGTGCAGCGGGTCGATCAGGGCGTGCTGCTCGAGTTGGCGGACGGGCTGCGCTCGTCGGCGACGCTGACGCACAAGCTGGACTGGCTGCCGGAGCGGGCGATGAACCCGGATCAGGTGGCGCTGGTCGTGCTCGAACAGCGCCGCCGCGTGGTGCTCACGCACGCGCTCGCGATCCACGAGCCGCAGCTCGAAGTGTTCATCGACGCGATCGACAAGATCACCGCGGCTGCGCGTGATCTGATCTGGCTCTACCTTCACGTGCGGGACACGATGGCGCTGGAGGGACAGGCATGACCGCATCACCGTTTTCGCTGGATGGTCATGTGGTGCTGGTCTCCGGCGCGGGGCGCGGGATTGGCAAGGCTGCTGCGCAGCTGATCGCGCAGATGGGCGCGAGCGTCGCGCTCACGGCGCGCACCGTGGCGCAGATCGAAGAGGTTGCGGAGGGCATCCGCGAGGAGGGCGGGGAGGCGCACGCCTTCCGCGCGGACCTGGCAGAGATCGACGATCACGCGAGCCTGCTGGACGATGTGGAGCAGACCTGCGGGCCGCTGAGCGGGCTGGTCAATGTCGCGGGGATCAGCCCGATTCTGCAGCGGGGCGAGCGGGTGACGGCGGAGGAGTACGACCAGATTATGCAGATCAACCAGCGCGGCACCTTCTTTCTGACGCGCAATGTGGCGGCGCGCTGGATTGAGGCGGGGCGCGGGGGAAGCGTGGTCACGATTTCCTCGGTGGGCGCGCAGTACGGCCTGCCGCGCCAGGCGCCGTACGCGATGACGCGGGCCGCAGTCGAGGCGATGACCCGCACCTTCGCAGCGGAGTGGGCGCACGCGCTGGCCGAGCCGATTCGGGTCAACTGCGTCGCGCCGGCGTTCATCGATACGCCGCTGACGGAGCCGATGCCGAGCTGGTACCGGGAGCGGGTGACGGAGCACACGGCGATGCGTCGGCTGGGCGCGGACGACGAAGTGGCGGGGGCGGTCGCTTTTCTGCTCTCCGACGCGGCGAGCTACATCACCGGAGCGGTGCTGCCGGTCGCGGGCGGCTACGGGCTCTGGTCGCTCGACCCGCCGCCGAGCTAGCCCGATGTCCGCTCCCTACGTCGCCGCCGCCGTGCAGTGGGCGCCGGGTCTCACGCTGGAGGCCGGGGTTGAGCGGGCGGAAGCGGCGATTGCGGAGGCGGCGCGGAGCGGCGCGTCGCTGATTGTCTTTCCCGAGACGTGGATCCCGATGTATCCGTACTTCCACTCGCGATCGGCGGACCGCGTCTCCTTCGCGCGCCTCTACGAGCAGCTGTTCCAGCAGAGCGTGATCATCGGCGGTGCAGCGTGGAATCGGATCGCCGCCGCGGCACGCGACGCCGGAGCGGCGGTGGTGATTGGCGTCAACGAGCGCGAGCCGCGCGGCGGGACGCTGTACAACACGCTGGCCTACATCGGGGCGGACGGCGCGCTGCTGGGCCGGCACCGCAAGCTGGTGCCGACGCTTTCCGAGCGGTTGATCTGGGGCTACGGCGACGGCGCGGATCTGGATGTCTACGAGACGCCGCAGGGACGGCTCGGCGGGCTGATCTGCTACGAGCACCACATGGCTCCCGCGCGCTACGCGCTGGCCGGGCTGGGGGTGCAAATTCACGCTTCGGTCTGGCCGGGCTGGGAGACGTTGCATCCCGTCGTTGACGCCGCCACGCGGCAGCTGGCGTATGAGAACGCCTGCTTTGTGATCGTCGCCCGCGAGGTGATGTCGGCGGAGCGGCTGCCGGCCGGCACGCCGTTCGCGGAGGAGCCGTTCTGGGAGGCCGACGGGGGCAGCGCGATCATCGCGCCGGGCGGCAAGTATCTGGCCGGCCCGGCGACCGGTGAGGAGACGATCCTCTACGCGGAGCTGGATCCGCGGGCCACGATTGAGTCGAAGCGCTGGGTCGACAGCGTGGGGCACTACAGCCGCCCGGATGTGTTCCAGCTGCGCTGGAATCGCACGCCGCGCCGGCCGCTGGTGATCCACTCCGAAGCAACGCCGCCGGAGTTGGCCGATGCCGAATAGCGCCGCGCCCCGCGAAGACGCGATTACCGCGGTGCCGGGGATCAAGCTCGGCCACTGGACCAATCGGCGCTGGGCGACGGGCTGCACGGCGATCATCTGCGAGCAGGGCGCGACGCCCGGCTATTTCGGTCCCGGCGGCGCGCCGGGCACGCTCGACACCGACTTGATGCGGGCGGAGAACGCGGTGGCCAGGGTGCATGCGATCCTGCTCACCGGCGGCAGTCTGTTCGGTCTGGAAGCCGCAGCCGGCATAAAGCGACTGCTGGTGGAGCAGGGCGTGGGCGACCGCCTGGCTCCGGGGTTGCCGCCGATCCCGATTGTCGCTGGGGCGGTCGTCTTTGATCTGCCGATCGGGCAATCGAGGCATCCCGATCGGGACGCCGGCTACCGCGCGGCGCGCGCGGCGCGCGCCGGCGCGGTGGAGCAGGGTTCGGTGGGGGTGGGGACCGGCTGCACCGTCGGCAAGGCCGGGGCGCGCCAGCTTGCTGTGAAAGGTGGGCTCGGCAGCGCGGCGGCGCGGCATGAATCGGGGTTGGTCGTGGGGGCGGTTGTGGCGACCAACTCCGTCGGGGACATCATCGATCCGGCGACGGGGCGGCTGGTCGCCGGCGTTCGCGCCGGTCCGAACGGGGAGATGGCGCGCAGCGCCGAGCTGATGCGCGCCAAGTCCTATGCGGATTACGTGGCTGAGGCGGGGCAGACCGCGGACGCGCTCCAGGCCGGCGCGAACACCACGCTTGCGGTCGTCGCGACCAACGCGCGGCTGCACAAAGGGCAGTCCAAGCGTCTGGCGATCATGGCCAGCGCGGGACTGGCCCGCGCGATTGATCCCGTGTTTACGCCCGGGGATGGGGACTCGATCTTCACGCTTGCGACCGGCGAGGTGGATATTTCGCCCGCGCCCGCGCTGCTCACATTGCTGGGCATTCTCGCGGCGGAAGCAGTGGGTCAGGCGACGCTTCGGAGTGTCCGCCAGGCGACGGGGCTGGCGGGGGTTCCCGCGATCGGGGACTGAACACGCGCGTCATCTCTTGCATCGCCTTTCGACTCTCTATAAAATCCTTACAGTGTGAGAGAGTGCAGCTGTGCCGCTTTCGTTTGAGCATCTTCAAGCGTTGTCCCCCGTTGCCCGCGCCGAGCGCCTGCTCGAGGAGCCGGAAGGGCAATGGTTCGACCGCAAAAGCTCCCGTGTCGGCGCGCGCGATCTGGCGAAAGCGCTGGTGGCGATGGCCAACGCCGAAGGCGGGCTGCTCGCGATCGGGCTGCACAGCGGCGTCTGCGAGGGCGTCGACGCCAAGGCCGGCGCGCAGAATCAGTGGCGTCAGATCGGTTTCAAGTTCACCGATCCGCCGGTGCCGTTTGAGACCGCGCTGCTCAGTTGTGTGAACACTGCCGGCGACGCCGACCACTTGTTCATCATCACCGTGCCGCCGAGCGACCAGGTGCATGCCACGACCGCCGGCGATGTCTTTCTGCGGGTCGGCGATGAGAACCGCAGACTCTCCTTCGACCAGCGCATTCAGCTGCAATACGACCGCGGCGACACCGGCTTTGAGCGCACACCGGCAGCCAAGTTCGGCGATGCAGAGCTGGATGACGAGCTGATCGCTGCCTACGTGGAACGCATCGGGGCTCCGGATTCGCAGCGCCTGCTGCAGGCGCGGGGGCTGATCGACAAAGATGGCGCGCCGCTGATCGCCGGCCAGCTGCTCTTCGGACGCGAGCCGCAGCAAGCATTTCCCGAAGCGTACGTTCGGGTACTGAAGTACGACGGCGTTGAGCGGCTCACCGGCGCTGTGCAGAATGTCGCGGCAGACCTGCGTTGCGAGGGCGCGCTGCCGCGCCAGATTGACACGGCGCAGGCCGCGATCCGCGAGGCGTTGCCGAAGCATCGCTTGCTCGGCCCCGACGGACGCTTCGGCTGGTTCGGCATCGTGCCCGAACTGGTCTGGCTGGAAGCGCTCGTCAACGCGGTGATCCACCGCGCCTACAGCAACTTCGGCGACCACATCCGCGTCGAGATTTTCGACGACCGGCTGGAGATCTCCAGTCCCGGCCGCTTCCCAGGCATCAGTTCTCCCGTTGATCTGACCCGCGTCGCGCGTTTCGCTCGCAACCCGCGCATCGCGCGTGTGATGTCCGAGCTCTCCTACGGCCAGGAACTCGGCGAAGGGCTGCGGCGCATGGTGGCGGAGATGGAATCAAACCGGCGCCGCCCGCCGCTGGTGCGGGAAACGGCGGGAAACGTGCAGGTCGCGCTGCTCGGCGCTCTCGCGCTGCCCGACGCGCTCGTCGCTATGAAACCGCTCGCTCAGCAGGTCTTCAGCAAGATCGAACAAGCCGGGCGCATGCGCACCGGCGAGCTGGTCGAAGCGATTGACGCCTCTCGCCCCACGCTGCTGAAGAGCCTCAATGCCCTCGAAGCTGCTCAGCTGGTGCGGCGGGTTGGCAGCAGTCCGCAGGATCCGAGCGCCTACTGGACCATCGACGCTGGATCATGAGCGCACTGCGCCCCTCATCGTTCGACACTCGAAACCACTCGCAAATCTTTATTGTCAGCTTGCTCGCGTTGCCCTCCCGACTCGGCTTGGAGTCCTCACGTTCTACTAACTAGAAAATCTTCACAGTGATTGAGAGTTGCCTGGACCTGCGCACACTCTCAAGCTGCTCTCAACACTCTCTTTCTAGTCGTTCTAGTAGGTGTGAGAGTGGCGTTCCACTACCCTGTGGGCCTATGGACCAGCGGCCGCTCATTCTGGTTTGCAACGACGACGGCATTGACGCTGACGGGCTTTGGTTGCTTGCTGACGCCCTTCGACCGCATGGCGAGATCATGGTGGTTGCGCCGGCATTCAACCAGTCCGGCGCGAGCGCGGCGCTGACGCTGCACCATGACCTGGAGTCTGAGCGCGCGCACTCGCGCATTGAGGGTGTTGATGCCTGGCAGGTGAACGGCACGCCTGCGGATGCGGTCGGCATTGGGCTGCGACGCCATGCTCCGCGCCGCGTGCAGATGATCGTCTCGGGCGTCAATCCCGGCTCGAATGTGGGACGCGACCTCCTGCACTCCGGCACCGTGATGGCCGCCGTGCAGGGCTATGTGCGGCGATTGCCCTCGGTCGCGGTCTCCTCCGGCAGCGTCGATGGCGAGCACTTGGGCGTCGCTGCGCAGGTTGGCGCGACCGTCGCCGCCTGGCTGCTCGAACGCGAGGTCGTGGAACTGCTGAACGTGAACGCGCCCAACTGCTCGCTGGCGGAGATTGCCGGCGCGGAGATCACGCACACCGCCGACGAATCGTTCGCGCGTCTGGTGGACTTCCGCAACCCCGACGGCTCGATCCGCCGCCAGCTCGTGCCCAAAGAAGGGGTCGCGCTGCCGCCGGGCAGCGACATCGCCGCGCTCGTGCGCAACGCGGTCTCGATCACGCCGCTGCACACCGATCTCACCGCGCACGCGGCGCTGCCGCCGCTGCGGGAGGCGTTCGAGGGCTTCGATCCGCTGCAACCGCCGCCGTGCTGAGCGCCCGCCGCTGGTGATACCCTCGCCAGCGAACCGCCCAATCCGCCGCCGGGAGACGCTGTCATGGCCGGACACTCCAAATGGGCCCAGATCAAGCGCAAGAAAGGCGTCACCGACGCGAAGCGCGGGCAGCTGTTCACCAAGCTCGGGCGCGAGCTCGCCGTGGCTGCGCGCCAGGGCGGACCCAACCCGGATGAGAACCCGAACCTGCGCCTGGCGATCGAGCGGGCGCGCCAGAACAACATGCCCAAGGACAACATCCAGCGGGCGATCGAACGCGCGACCAGCGCCGCCGATGCCGCGCAACTGGAGGAAATCCGCTACGAGGCCTACGGCCCGGGCGGCGCGGCGCTGCTGATCGACTCGCTCACGGACAACCGCAACCGCACCGTCTCGGAGGTCCGGGCGGCGCTGACCCGCGCGGGCGTGAGTATGGCCGAATCCGGCGCCGTCGCCTGGATTTTCGAGCAGAAAGGCGTGATCGGCGTGGACCTCGAGGCCGGCGTCGACGCCGACGAGGTCGCGCTCGCCGCGATCGACGGCGGCGCGGAGGATGTCGCGGTCGAGCCCGATCTGGTCGAGGTGATCACCGCGCCCGGCGATCTCGAACAGGCGCGCAGCTCCGTTGAGCAGGCCGGCGTCGCCGTCGCTTCCGCCGAAGTCATCATGCGCCCGACCAACACGGTTGAGGTCGGCGGCGACAAGGCGCGCGCGCTGATGCGGCTGATCGACGCGCTCGAAGAGCTGGACGATGTGCAGCGAGTCTTCACCAACGCCGACTTCCCCGACGCGGTGCTCGCTGAAGCCTGACGCCGCGCACACCCAAGCCCGCTAACCTCTAGTGAATGACCACTCCGCGCGGCATCCTCGGCATCGATCCCGGCCTGCGCGCCACCGGCTGGGGCGTGTTGGCGATTGCGCCCGATGGAGCGGCGCAGCTGGCTTGGGGCGTCGTCCGGCCCAGCGCCGATTCGCTGGCTGAGCGGTTGCTGCAGATTCACCAGGGCATCGTCCAGGTGATCGAGCGCCACCACCCCGTCGCGGTGGCGGTCGAGCGTCCCTTCGTGCGTCATAACGTGCGCACCGCCGTCGCGCTCGGGCAGGCCGAGGCCGCCGCGATGATGGCCGCCAGTCTGGCCGGCCTCGAAGTTGCCGAGTACGCCCCGCGCGCGATCCGCGAAGCGGTCGCGGGCGACGGCGCAGCGGACAAGCAGGCGGTCGCCGCCGCGCTCGTTGCCCGCCTCCAGCTGGGCGAGCTCAAGGCCTCCTCCGACGCCGCCGACGCGCTCGCCGTCGCCTACTGTCACGCGCTGATGACCGAAGCGCAGACGCTGGCGGTTCGATGATCTCGCGCGTGCGCGGCAAGGCGGTCGCCTGGCACGAAGAGAGCCAGAGCGTGGAGGTCGAGATCATTCCCGGGCTGGTCTACGAGGTGCGCCTGCCCACCGCCTGCTGGCGCGCGCTCGAAGCCGAGCGCCCCGAAGAGGTTTCGCTCTTCACCCACTACCACGTGCCCGATCGGGCGCCGATCCCGGTGCTGATCGGTTTCCAGCGCCCCGCCGAGCGCGACTTCTTCCGCAAGCTGATCACCGTCTCGAATATGGGCGTGACGAAGTCGCAGCGCGCGCTGGCGGCCTCGGTCTCGACGATTGCGCACTGGATTGAGGCGGAAGATCGCCGCTCGCTGAGCGGGTTGCCGGGCATTGGGCCCCGCCAGGCGGACAAGATCATCGCCGAGCTGCGCGGCAAAGTGGTTGAGGAGATGCATCTGCGCGACGAGGGCTACGACGGCGCGTCCGTCCTGCCCACGCGCGAACTGGAGCGCATCCAGGACGACGCGGTTGCGGCGCTGACCGGTCTCGGCTACTCGCGCCGCGAAGCGGAGCAATGGGTCGCCACCGCCGACCTCAGCGGCGAAGAAGAGCCGATTACCACCGAAGCCCTGCTCCGCACCATCCTCCGCACTCTGGCCGGCGACGCCTGACGGTCCGACCGACTCCCGTCGTTATACCCGCCCGCCCCCGTCATCCACACGCTCTGCCGCGCCTCGCTGCTCCGCGATACTCTGAAACCTGAGAGCGAGTTTGCCGTGGCCGACCAATTTCAGCTTGTCGCCGACTACCAGCCGACTGGCGACCAGCCGCAGGCGATTGAACAGCTCCTTGACGGCATTCAGGCGGGCAACCGGGCGCAGACGCTGCTTGGGGTGACCGGCTCGGGCAAGACTTTCACGATGGCGAATGTGATCGCCCAACTGCACCGGCCGACGCTCGTCCTCGCGCACAACAAGACGCTCGCCGCGCAGCTCTGCACGGAGTTTCGCGACTTCTTCCCCAACAATGCCGTGGAATACTTCGTCTCCTACTACGACTACTACCAGCCCGAGGCCTACATTCCGCGCTCCGACACCTACATCGCCAAGGAGTCGGACATCAACGACGAGATCGACAAGCTGCGGCACGCCGCCACACGCGCGCTCTTTGAGCGCCGCGATGTGGTGATCGTGGCCTCCGTCTCCTGCATTTACGGCCTGGGCGAGCCGGAGGACTACCAGGGGATGGTGCTGACGCTGGAGAAGGGCAAGCGGGCGGCGCGCAACCTTGTGCTCCGTCGGCTGATTGACCAGCAGTACGAGCGCGACGAACTGACGCTCTCGCGTGGGCGCTTCCGCATTCGCGGCGACACACTCACCATTCAGCCCTCTTACGAAGACTTGGCCGTCCGCGTCGAGTTCTGGGATGACGAGGTTGAGCGGATTGTTGAACTGGACCCACTGACCGGCGAAATTCTCGCGGATCGGGACCGCGTCGACATCTATCCGGCCAAGCACTTCGTGACGACCGACGAGCGGATGGCGTCGGCGGTGACGGACATTGAGGCGGAGCTTGAGCAGCGGCTCGCGGAGCTGCGCAAGGAGGATCGCATCCTCGAGGCGGCGCGGCTGGAAGAGCGCACCAAATACGACCTCGAAACCATGCGCGAGACCGGCTACTGCCCGGGCATCGAAAACTATTCGCGGCATCTGGCCCGGCGCGCGGCGGGCAGCACGCCCTGGACGTTGCTCGACTACTTCCCGCAGGACTGGCTGCTGTTCATCGACGAGAGTCACATGACGCTGCCGCAGGTGCGGGGGATGTACGGCGGCGACACCAGCCGCAAGCAGACACTGGTCGATTTCGGCTTCCGCCTGCCCTCGGCGATCGACAACCGCCCGCTCAATTTCGAGGAGTTTGAGCGCCACCTCAATCAGGTCGTCTTCGTCTCCGCCACCCCCGCGGATTACGAGCGCAACCACTCGGAGCAGGTGGTGGAGCAGCTGATTCGCCCGACCGGACTGCTCGATCCGCAGGTTGAAGTGCGCGGCACGGACGGGCAGATCGACGATCTCGTCTCGGAAATCCGAAAACGCACCGAGCAGGGCCAACGCACGCTGGTGACCACGCTGACCAAGAAGATGTCGGAGGATCTGGCGGATTATCTGCGCGAGGTGGGGATCAAGACCTACTACCTGCACAGCGAGCAGGACGCCTTCCAGCGGGTCGAGGTGCTGCGCGATCTGCGGCTCGGCGTGTTCGACTGCGTGGTGGGCATCAACCTGCTGCGCGAGGGGCTGGACCTGCCCGAAGTCAGCCTCGTCGCCGTGCTCGACGCGGACAAAGAGGGCTTTCTGCGCAATGAGATGAGCATGGTGCAGACGATTGGCCGCGCGGCGCGGCACATCAACGCGCACGCGATCCTCTACGCGGACCGGATCACCGACTCGATGCGGCGGGCGATCGATGAGACGCACCGCCGGCGCGAAATCCAGGCCGAATACAACGAGCGCCACAACATTGCGCCCGCGTCGATCGTCAAAGAAATCCGCGACCTCACGGACCAGGTGCGGCAGGTCGCGGAAGAAGCGCCGGCCTACGAGGCGCAGGGCGCGACGATCCCGGAGGACGCCACGCCGGACCAGATCGCGCGGCTGATCAAGGAGCTCGAATCGCGGATGAAGCAGGCCGCGCGCGACCTGGAGTTCGAGAAGGCTGCGGCGCTTCGGGACCAGATCGTCGAGCTGCGCCGCGAGCAGGCGGATACTCCCGAGGAACTCGAGCCGTGGGTGGACCAGGCCTACGGTCGGCGGCGGCGTCCGCGCCGGCGGCGCGAGCCGGTCGGAGCGTCGCGCGACGATTAATTCCACCGCGCTTTGACGCCCCGCGCGCGATGTTGATACTGTCGCTTGGTGCGCGCCATAACGATGCCGACGGTCTCTGTCGGAGTGAAGCCCGCCCGATATGGGTGAGCGGGGCGCTCGCTGCGCGCACTGAATCCGTTCACCCGTCGCCGCTCAAGCGACGGGTGATTTTGTCTGGGGAGGCCGCGAGGGCGGTCTTCCCCCGAACGGCCGCCGAACGGCCTGGGAGGCGAAACCGGTGGTTTTGGACCCTGTTCCCGAGCGGCGTACGGGCGGCGCATCGCGGCGGAGCGGCGATGCGCCGCCGTCCTGGCTGGGCGGCGAGCGCCGCGCCGCTGAGGAGCGCAGCTGCGCCTTCTGCGGCGAGCTGGCGCCGCCCGCATCGTCGTTCTGCCCGAACTGCGGGCGCGCGCTGACCGCGGCGCTGCTGCCGCCGCACGGTGAGGCGCTCGCGGTGGTGTTCACCGATATCGAGGACTCGACGCAGCTGACGGAGCGTCTGGGCGACGCGATGTGGGAAGCGATCATCGACGAGCACAACGACATCGTGCGCGAGGAGCTGCACCGGCACCGCGGCTTCGAGGTGAAGCTGACCGGCGACGGCTTTCTGATCGTCTTCGCCGATGCGCTCGATGCGGTGCGCTGCGCGACGCGGATTCAGGCGCGGGTGACGCTGCGGGCGGCGCATCGGGGGGCGGCCTGGCCGGTGCGCGTGCGGATGGGCATCCACCTCGGCGATGTGATCCTGCGCCCCGGCGGGGACATCCTCGGACGCACGGTCAATATGGCCAGCCGGATTCTGGCCAAGGGCGACGGCGGGATGGTGCTGGGCTCCTCCGATTTCGTGGAGGAAGTGGAGCGGGCGGTGCCGTGGGAGTTCTGGGTGGATATGGGTGCGCGGCGGATTCGGGGGCTCTCGCGGCGCGAGCGGATCTACCGGCTGAACTGGGCGGAGTATCTGCGCGCGCAGGCCAGCGTTGAGCAGCCCGGTCCGGACACGATGCGCTTCGACGAGGATGAGTTGTTTGATCCGTTCGACCCGGTGCTGGCGGGCGTGGATTAGGCGTCGCGCAGGGAGACCTCGCCGGCCACGATCGGGTGCAGCGTGCCTGCCGCGTCGCGCACCAGCAGCGCCCCCTCGGGCGTCACGTCTTCGGCCACGCCTTCAACCTGTAGGCGGTCGCCGGCGATGATCTGCACGGAGCGTCCGAGCGTGTCGAGTCGGGAGCGCCAGGCCTCGAATACCTCGCTGGATTCGGCCTGGTCGTAGGACGCTTCAAAGGCGTTGAGCAGTGCTGCAAAGACCGCTTCGCGCGGCAGTTCGCGGCCGAGTTCGATCATCAGGCTGGTGGCGGGGCGATCGATCTGCGCGGCGTGCGGGGCGGGATCGAAGTTGACGTTCACGCCGATTCCGATCAGCGCGTAGGCCGGGCCGGCGGCGCGCCATTCGCCTTCAATCAGAATGCCGCCGAACTTGCGCCGCTCCAGCTCCACATCGTTGGGCCACTTGATCCGCGGCGACAGCCCGGTGGTCTGCTCCACCGCCAGCGCGACGGCGACGGGCGTGACGATGCTCAGCCGCTTCATCTGCTCGGGGCTGGGGCGCACGATCAGCGTGGTGTGAATGCTTTGCCCCGGCGGCGACACCCAGGAGCGTCCCTTGGTGCCGCGCCCCGCGGTCTGCTCGTCGGCGATCACCGTGGCTCCGTGCGGGCAGTCGGCTTCGGCGAGGCGGCGGGCGTCGAGCATCGTCGAGTCGGTGACGCGCAGGTAGTGCAGGTCGCGGCCGATGGTCTGGGTGCGCAGCGCCGCCTCCACCTGCTTCACTTGCAGCCGCCGCTCGGGCGGCAGGATGTCAGCGTCGGCCATTGGGCAATTCCGTTGCAGATCCGCGTAGATAGTGAACGACCCCGAGGTGAGCGCCTCGGGGTCGTTCGACTTCTGCCCAGGTACAGGGCGAATGTTGCGATTAGGAGGCGCCCACCCCCACTACGCTTCGGAACCTGTCACTGGGCGAAGGTTGACTATGTCCCAATGTGCATCACCTCCTTTCCTGCCTCGTAGGCTAGCAGAAGTGCGGACGTGATGTCGCGGTGGTGGAATTCTTGCTCTTCGCCCCGCTCAGCCTCACACGCCGGCTGTGACTTCGCGGACCGCGTCCTCGACGATGTTCAGGATTTCGTCGACCTGCGCCTCGGTGGCGACCAGCGGCGGGGCGAGCAGGTAGGCGTCGCCGCGCACGCGCGAGATCAGGCCGCGCGATTGGCAGGCTTTGAGCAGCTTTGCGCCCATGCCGGCCTCCAGCGCGAACGGCTGGTCGGTCTCCGGATCCTCGAGCAGGTCGAAGCCGCACATGAAGCCGAGACCGCGCACGTTGCCTACGTGCGGGTGCTCGGAGAGGCGCTGTAGGCCGCTCAGCAGCTGGTCGCCGCGCGCCGCCGCGTTCTCGACCAGCCCCTCGTCCTCGAAAATTTGCAGGTTGCGCAGCCCTACGGCGGCGGCGGTGGGGTGGCCGGCGTTGGTGTAGGCGTGCATGAACTTCTGCCCGCCCGCGTCGCTGGTGATCACCTCATGCACCTGCTTGGAGAAGATCGCCGCGCCCATCGGCACGTAGCCGCTGGTGATCGCCTTGGCGATCGACATCATGTCCGGCTGCACATCGAAATGCTCGAGCGCGAACCACTTGCCGGTGCGCCCGAAGCCGGTGATCACCTCGTCGGCGATCAGCAGCACCTCGTAGCGGTCGCAGACATCGCGCAGCTGCGCGAAGTAATCGGGCGGCGGCGGATAGACGCCGCCCGCGCCCTGCACCGGCTCGGCGATCACCGCCGCGACGCTGTCCGGTCCCTCGCGCTCAAGCGTCGCCACGATGTTGTCGATCAGCACGTTCCCGGCGTCGATCCGGCCGCCGCCCGACGGGGTGGCATCGGGCGTGTCGGCGTTGATGATGTTCGGCACCTTGGGGCCGAAGTTGCCGTGGAAGACTTTCATCCCCGTGGCGGTGGTCATGGCGATCGTGTTGCCGTGGTAGGCCTCGACGCGGGAGATGATCTTGTGCTTCTCGGGCCGCCCCAGGCGGCTCCAGTAGAAGCGCGCGGCCTTGAAGTTGGTTTCGTTCGCCTCGGAGCCGGAGTTGGTGAAGTAGAGCGCCTGCATGTTGGGGTAGGCGAGCCCGACGACCTTCTTGGCGAGGCGGATGGCGGGCTCGTTGGTGTAGCCCTCGTAGGAGTTGTTGAAGCCCAGCTTGGCCATCTGCGCCGCGGCGGCCTCGCCGAGTTCGGCGCGCCCGTGTCCGACGGCGACATTCCAGAGCGCGGCCAGCCCGTCGATGTAGCGCGTCCCGTCCGCGCCGTAGACGTAGACCCCCTCGCCGCGCTCAATCAGCAGCGGCTGCTGGTGGCCGCTGGAGTGGAAGAGCGGATGCACCCAGTGGTTGAGGTCGTCTTCGACCAGAGACTGGTAGCGGGCGTCGTCCATGCTGACCTCCTCGGAGACGGGGCTATCAGCATGGTATGTGCTGTTGGGGAGAGGGGATAGCGGCTGTGGACGGACGCTGGGAGTGCCGCCACCTCCGTCATTCCCGCCCCCGAGCGGGAATCTCGTGGCGAGGTTTGGGAGGTCGGACGGGGAGATTCCCGCTCGGGGGCGGGAATGACGGAGTTAAGGGAATCGGGAATGACGGAGTTCAGGGAGGCGTTAGCTGAGCAGACGCCGGAGTTCTTCGCGGGCGACGGTGCGGTCGTCCCAGGGGTCAGTGTGGTCGGCGAAGATCAGGGTCGGCTCTGCGCCTTTGCCGGCGATCAGCACGAGGTCGTCGGGCTGGGCTTCGGCGAGGGCGCGGCGGATCGCGGCGCGGCGGTCCGGTTCTTCGACGAGGCGTTCGGCGGCGCCGGCGTTGCGCATGGCCTCGGCGATTGCGGCGACGATTTGGGTGGGGTCTTCGGAGCGCGGGTTTTCGCTGGTGATGACGCTGTGATCGGCCAGTTCGGCGGCGACTACGCCCATCGCCGAGCGGCGGGCGGGGTCGCGCTCGCCGGCCGCGCCGAAGACCAGCAGCAGGCGGCCGGTCACATGCGGGCGCAGCGCTTCGAGCGCGGCGCGCAGCGCGGGACCGGTGGCGGCGGCGTCGACGATCACGCCGAACGGTTGCCCCTCGTCGATCGATTCCATGCGTCCGGGCACGGCGCGAGCGTCGGCGAAGCCGCGCTGGAGCGCGGTGGGGCGGACGCCCAGTCCCCAGGCCGCGCCCACAGCGAGTGCAGCGTTGCCGATATTGAACGCGCCGGGCAGGCGCAGCCGCGCGGCCAACGCGCCGCCGGGGGTGACCACGCGCAGCTGCGCGCCTGCGGCGTCCTGCGAGAGCGGCTGCGCGGTGACTTCCGCGTCGTCCGGAGCGTCGCCGTTGCTGGCCAGGATCGTGCGCCGCGAGTGTGCGGCTGCGATTGTCTCGCGCAGCGGGTCTTCGGCGCGGACCACGGCGAAGCGCTCGCGGCCTGTGGACGACTGCTCGTCGAGCGCTTCAAACAGCGAGAGCTTGGCTGCCAGGTAGCGCTCGCGCGTGTTGTGGAAATCGAGGTGGTCGTCGGAGAGCCCGGTGAACAGCGCGACATCGAAGTCGCAGTTGCGGACGCGCTGGAGTTCGAGTCCGTGCGAGCTGGTCTCGATTACGGCGTGGGTCTGGCCGGCGGCGACCATTTCGGCCAGCAGCGGCTGGAGCAGGTCCGCCTCGGGCGTGGTTTCGCCGCTCTCGTTGGCGCGCCACTCGCCGCCGATGTGGAACTCGACGCCGTTGACGAGGCCGCAGTCGTGGCCGTCCGCGCTGAGCAGCGCGTGGGTGAGGTACGAGGTGGTCGTCTTGCCGTCGGTGCCGGTGACGCCGATCACAGTCAGGCGTCGGGCGGGGAAGTTGTGGCGGGCAGCGGCCAGATCGGCGAGCGCGATGCGGGAGTCCTCGACCTCGATCACCGCGACCTCGGCGTCGGCCGGCGCCGCTTCCCATTGGGCGCGGCGATCGGCCTGCACGACGACGGCGGTTGCGCCGGCGGCGACGGCCTGCGCGAGGAACTGGTGGCCGTCGACGCTGAAGCCGGGCACGGCCACGAAGCAGTCGCCGGCGGCGATCGCGCGCGAGTCCTGGCGCACGGCGGCGACGGTGATGCTGTTGGGCGGCGGACCGGCGGCGACGCTGTGGGGGGTGTGTTGGAGCAGGTCGGCGAGCGTGGGATCGGCCATGGGGCGCTCCTCGGCGCAAGGCCGCCAGGGGCGGCCTTGCGGATCTGGGCGGGATGCCAGGCCGCCTGTAAGCCGGGTTCTGTATCCGCCGAAGCGGCGGCGGCCATCCATCTGAAGCGGCGGTTGCCCGCCGCTTTGAGCGACCTACCCGGAGACGGCGCGGGACGCGCCTGCGATGCGCCGAAGCGCGCCGCTGCCTCCCTATTTGGTCTTGCTCCGGGCGGGGCTTGCCCAGCCGGCCGGTCTCCCGACCGCTGGTGCGCTCTTACCGCACCATTTCACCCTTACCGCGCGAACCGAGGCGCGCGCGGCGGTATGTTTCTGTGGCGCTTTCCGTCAGGTTGCCCTGCCTGGGAGTTACCCAGCGCCCTGTCCCGCGGAGCCCGGACTTTCCTCGAGGCGTGTGGTGGAATCGCCCCGCGGCCGCCCGGCGGCCTGGCCGCCTCAGTCTACCCCTGCGAACGCGCGCGAACAGGCCCTACTCAGCTGCATCAATCTCCGCGCTCCACCGCCAGCCGAGCGAGCGCCGATCGGCCCGCCTGCGCGCTATGCAAACGCCGGTGCCCCACCCGAAGTCTCGGCCCGCTTGCCGCAGCACCGCACAAACCCTAGTGTGTCCGCCGCAGCACATATTGCCTACAGAGGGAACAAGCCCCGGCAGCTCGTCGCCTAAGCCCCACACCCTCTCCCCCATCGCCAATACCTGGAGGGTCCGCCCGATGCCGAACCTTGCCCATCGCACCGCAACGCTTGCTGTCCTGTGTGTCGCGATCATCGCTGGTGCCGTCGCCCTTGACTTGTCAAGCGTCAGCGCCCAGAGCGACGAGGAGCAGACTGGGCGCGTCGTCGCCCGACGGCTTGACGACGGCCGTACCGAGTTCGGCTGGCAGCCAAGCGGCGGCGCGCGAGTCTTGCCTCGATCCCGATTCTTCCCTGCCGATGCCCGCGTAGACCGCTGGCTGAACAGCAGTGCCGTAGAGGTAGACGGCGCGGTGATCGGCCGCATCAGCGCACGGCTGTTGAACGACGGCAGGATCGAATTCGCATTCACGCCGTTGGATGGGGAGCGGATCGAACCGACGCAGCGCTACTTCCCGCCCCGCCCCGGGCATTCACGCTGGCTGCGCAGTACCGAGATCACGATCGGCTGGCCCGACGGATTGCCATTGATTCGAGTCTTCGCCGGCGAGGAGGGCGTGACGGAGGCGCAGTTGGCAGCGGTTCGGCAGCGGATGAACCAGATCGTGCGGGCGTACGCAGCCCGCTGGGGCGCAAACGCCGTCCCGCCCGCGCAGGTGCAGGTCCACATCACCGAAGCGGCGCAACGCGCGGCGAGTGGCTATGGGAGCCTGCACCCGTGCGCGCAGCCATACACCGACGCGCAGGGCAACTCGACGATCGCCTACCGTTTCGGCTGTTCGGGCGCGTCACATTTCGTGCTGGGGCACGAGTACATGCACCTCGTGCAAACCCACTTCGGCGGGAGACTGGGGTATTGGCCGAACACCCCGATATGGCTGATTGAGGGCTCGGCAGAGTGGGTAGAAACCATCTACGAGTCGCTGAACGGAGGACGCTCCTATCAGGCGCTGCAATCGGGCAACTGGTGGGCGGCGCGGCAGGCGCGGAACCAGTACGCGCTCGACGACCCGGCGCTGTGCGGCTGCCCGCCGCACTACGCGGCCTACACGATGGGTTTTGTAGCCGTTGAGCGGCTGGCGCAGCTGGCGGGGGAGCAGGCGGTCTTCAACTTCTGGCCGCAGCTGCGGAAAGCGGATCAGACCGGGCGCGAGATCGAGGATGCGTTCGAAGCCGCGTTCGAAGCCGCGTTTGGAATCTCGCTCGCCGAGTTCTACGCGACATTCGACGACTATCTGAACGACGATCGCCCCGCGGTCCGCCCCGCGCCGACCAACTGAAAGCCCCCGAAGACACCGAACCTTGCCCACCGCGCCGCCACACTTGCCACCCTATGTGTCGCGATCATCGCTAGTGCCGTCGCGCTTGACTTGCCGAACGCCGTCGCGCAGAGCGACGAGTAGGCCCTACTTAGCCGGAGCAATCTCCGCGCTCCACCGCCAGCGTCCAACGTCTGCGCCGACGGGGAAGTGGCGCGACGGCGGCAGGATGCGTTCGCTGCCGGTTGGCGTGAAGGCGGCTTCGATCCGCCCGTTGGAGCGCAGGCGGGCGCTGATCCGGCCGAGCTCGACGCCCGATACCTCAATCGGGCTGGAGCGCAGCCAGCGACCGGCCTGCGCATCGGTGGGGAAGTAGCGCTGCGTCGGCAGCACGGGCTGCTGAGCGCCGGCGGGCAGCCAGGCGAACTCGGTGCGCCCGTCGGCCAGCCGACGGGCGAGGATCCGGCCGCGGTCGAGATCAATGACGGGCGGGGCGCTCGGCTGGCGCAGCGATGCGGGCAGATCGAGGACGCCGTTGTAGACCATCCAGCAGGAGACGCTTCCGGCTGCGCTCAGCGCGCAGGCGTGATGCGCGCCGACGCTGATCGCGCGGTGTTCTCCCGCGGGCGGCTGCGCCTGTCCGTTGAACTCGTAGCCCCAACACGTAATCACGCCCGACTCGCGCAGCCCGCAGGTTTGCCGCGAGCCTGCGCTGAGTGCGCGAAATTGGCCGCTCGGCGCATCTGCCTGGCCGTACGAGTTCCAGCCCCAACACGTAATCTCGCCCGATTCGCGCAGTCCGCAGTTGTGCCGCGAGCCTGCGCTGAGCGCACGGTACGGTCCCGCGGGCGCGTCCGCTTCGCCGTAGGCGTTCCAGCCCCAGCACTCGATCTCACCCGCCGCCTGTAGTCCGCAGCTGTGCTCGCCGCCCGCGCTGACGGCGCTGAATTGACCCGCCGGCGCATCCGCCTTGCTCTCGTTTACGCGAGGCCCGTGGTCAACCATGAGAGAGGCAACGGCACCCCAGCACTCGATTTCACCCGACTCGCGCAGTCCGCAGCTGTGCTCCACGCTTGCACTGATCGCGCTGAAGCGGCCCGTTGGTGCGTCTGTTGAGCCGCTGGTGTTCCAGCCCCAGCACTCGACTTCGCTCGACTCCCGCAGTCCACAGCTGTGATGCGCGCCTGCGCTCACGGCGCGGAAGCGACTCTCCGTCGCGTCTGCTTGGCGGGAGCTGCCGGCTCCCCAGCACTCGACTGCGCCCGACTCCAGCAGGCCGCAACTGCGCGATGCGCCCGCGCTGATCGCGCGGAAGCGACCCTCCGGGGCGTTCGCTTGCCCGTAGTCGCGGCTTGCGCCCCAGCATTCGATCTCACCCGATTCGCGCAACCCGCAGCTGTGGTTGTAGCTGGAGTCGACTGCGCGGAAGCGACCCTCTGGGGTGTCTGTTTGGCTGGCGCCGTTGGCTCCCCAGCACTCGACTACGCCCGACTCCAGCAGGCCGCAACTGCGCGACGCGCCCGCGCTGACGGCGCGGAAGCGACCCTCCGTCGCGTCTGGGGCGTTGTTTTTGTACCCGCCCCAGCACTCGATTTCGCCCGACTCGTGCAGGCCACAGCTGTGGATCGAGCCTGCACTGACCGCGCGAAAGCGACCCTTCGGCGCGTATGTTCGGCCCTCGATATATGACCCCCAGCACTCGATTTCACCCGACTCGCGCAGCCCGCAGCTGTGCGACTCGACCGGCCCCTTACCCGCGCTGACTGCGCGAAAGCGTCCCGGCGGCGCATCCGCTTGGCCGTCGTAGTTGCCTCCCCAGCATTCGACCTCGCCCGATTCCCGTAGCCCGCAGCTGTGCCACGCACCCGCGCTGACTGCGCGAAAGCGTCCCGGCGGCGCATCCGTTTGACCCAGGCAGTCTGCTCCGACCGACGCCCGCCACGCGCAGCCGAACGGGGTGACCACCCGATAGCCTCTGTACCGCTTGTCCGTTTGGGTTGGCCTACTCCAGCCCCAACAGTCCAACTCGCCTGACTCGCGCACTCCGCAGCTGTGGCTGATGCCTGCGCTGACCGCGCGAAAGCGGCCTGAGGGTGCGTCGGACTGGCCGAAGTCGTTGTTGCCCCAACACGCAATCTCGCCCGAGTCGAGCAGCGCGCAGGCGTGGCTGTAGCCGACGCTGATCGACACCGCGCGGTCGCCGGCTCCTGCTCCTGCCGGCTGCCAATCGCTTGCAACGCCAAGCGTCGCGGCGGCGATCAGCAGCAATGCGGCGAGCGCGGCAGTTGTCAGGGCGGTTCGGCGGCGGCGCGTAAGCGTGGCGGGCATGGGCTGCTCTCCGCCCTCGGAAGTCCCGCTGTAGCGAGAGGGAACGCGGCGTCAGTCTACTGTCGCTGGGCGTCGAGGGCGGCGTTGGCGAGGGCGTCGGCGGCGGTGTTTTGGGCGCGGGGGACGTGTCGGATGCTGAAGTTGGGGATGCGCTCGGTGAGCGCTTTGAGTTCGGCGTGGAGCGGTTTGAGGGCGGCGTTTTTGACGCGGTAGCGGCCCTGAATTTGGCGGACGATCAGTTCGCTGTCGAGGCGGAGTTCGAGCTCGGTTGCGCCGTGTCGGGCGGCGGCTTCGAGGGCGGCGATTGCGCCGCGGTATTCGGCGACGTTGTTGGTGGCGCGTCCGATGGCCTGGCCGGCGGCTTCGATTTCGTCGCCGCGTTCGTCGGCGAGCAGGTACCCGAAGGCGGCGGGGCCGGGGTTGCCGCGCGATGCGCCGTCGGCCCAGGCGATCAGCTTCACGGTGCGGCTTTCATCATGCGGCTCAGGCGCGCAGAATAGTTTGGATGCCGCGGTCGCGGACCACGACGCGCTCGATCAGGTCGGCGAGCAGGGCGCGCTGCTGCTCGAAGGAGAGGGATTCCCAGTCGTCGCGCACCTGGGCCAGCAGCTGTTTGCGGCGGCGGCGGCGCTGGGCGTCGGTGGTGTGCGCGGCGAGCCGCCCGCGCAGGCGCTCGACATCGGCTTCGGCGCGCTCGTATTCGTCGATGATGCGTGCGGATTCCTCGCGCAGCGCCTGGATTGAGCCGCCGCCCACGCTGGCCGTGTCGAGCGCCTGGCCGAGCCGTCGGTCGAGGGCGCGCAGGCGCGACTGGGCTTTGGAGAGCGCGGAGGTGGCTTCGGCGACGACGGCGTTGGCGTCGCCGGCCAGCACGAGGGCGGGTCGCGGGTCGCCGTTGCGCTCGCCGCGCAGGTGCGCCAGCACCTCGTCTTCGAGCTCCTCGGCGCGGCGGGTGTGGTACTCGCCGACCGACTGGTTGGTGCGCGCGCCGCTCTGGTAGTAGCGGTAGACGCCGCTGGCTTTTTCGCCGTCGGCGCGGTTCCAGCGTTGGCGGCGGGTGACGCCGATCATGCGGCTGCCGCTTTCGCCGCACCAGACCAGCCCGGCGAGCAGGAATTGTCCGCCGTGCGAGGTGCCGGGCGCGGTGCGTCGTGCGGCCATTTTTTGCTGCACGGTGTTGAAGTCGGGCAGGGTGATCAGCGGTTCGTGGTTGTTGGGGACGCTGACGCCGAAGCGCTGGTAGGCGCCGATGTAGACGCGGTTGCGGAGCAGGTCGCGGATCGTGACCATGCTCCAGTTGCCGCCGCGCCGGGTGCGGTAGCCCTCCTGGTTGAGCCGCTGGGCGATGCGGCGGATGCCGAGTTCCTCATCGAGGTACATGCGCACGATGTAGCGGACGACGGCGGCCTCGGCGTCAACCGGCTCGAAGCGTCCGTCGGGACCGATGCCGTAGCCGTAGGGGGGGCGTCCCATGGCTTGGCCGCGCACGGCGCGGCGGCGCATTGCGTCGCGCACGCGGCGTCCGCGCTCGCGCGGCTGCTGGCGCTCCCAGAGTTCGAGCGTGGCGGACTCGTCGAGCGGGCCTTCGGCGAGCGAGATCACCTGTGCGCCGCGGGCGCGCAGCTGGATTACGGCGCGGACGCACTGGTTGGCGTCCGCGCCGAGCCGGCGAAAGGCGGGCACGGCGACGACGATGAAGCCTGCGGGCTGGTCGGCGAGGTGTTCGAGCAGCTGCGCGAAGCCCTGTCGCTGCGGCTCGCAGGAGGCGTCAAGGAAGGCGGCGGTGGGGTCGTAGCCGTGTTCGCTACAGAAGTCGAGGAATGCTGCGTTCTGTTCGGCCAACGCGGGCGCTCCCTCGCCGGTGTCATCTCCGCACCGACTGAGGTAGCCAATTGCGCGCACGGTCAGGCCACTTTCACCAGACATCCGCAGGAGGGGCACTCGATCGGGTCGTTGGCGCGGCGGGCGCGGGTGATGATCATCGTCGGCAGGGTCAGGCGGCACTCTTCGCAGACGCCGCCGGCGACAGCGGCGACGACGCGCGGGCGGCGCAGGCGGTAGGCGTCGTAGACGCTCAGGTCAGATTGACTGAGCCGCTTGCGCTGTTCGTCGACCAGTTGATCCAGCGCGGTGACCTGGCTCTGGGCGTTGTCGCGCTGCTCGCGCAGTTCGGCCTGGCCGGTGTTCCAGATGTGGAGCGAGGTTTCGCGCAGCTCGCGCAGCCAGCGCTCGGCGGCGGCGTTTTCGTCGGAATGATTGCGTGCGGCCAGTTCGGCGTCGCGCAGCTCGGTCAGACGCTGGCGTTGGGCGTAGAGGTCGCGCTGCAGGTCTTCGAGCACGCGGGGGTTGGTCTCGGCGCCGCCGTAGAGCCGCTTGTCGGCGGCGTCAATGCGGCGCTGCGCGGTCTCGACGGCGGCGGCGGCCTCGCGCAACGCGCCGGCGGCCTGGGCGGCGAGCAGCGTCTGCGCTTCGCACTCGGCGTCCAAGCCCTCAACGAAGGGTGGGTCGGCGATTTGTTCGACGATGGCCTCGAGCTTGCGCTTCGCGTCGTCGCGCTGCAGATCGATTTTCTGCAGCTCCTGCATCTCTTCGAGGTCCATGCGGGTCGCTTCTGTTGGCGTGCGGCTGGCGGCGTTGCTGTCAGTCTATGCCCCGCGCGCGCCGCTGCCAACGAATCTTCGCACAGCTGCCGTAACGCGGTCCACGCCGCTCAGAAGATTTTGGCGATGAACAAGCCGAGCATGGCGATCTGCGTCGCCGCGAGGATGCCGATCACCCACATCAACATCGTGAAGCGCTGGTCAACGGAGTTGAAGCGCTGGTCGACCGAGTCGAAATGCTGGTCGACCGAGTCGAAATGCTGGTCCGTGGAGCTGAAGCGCTGGTCGATGATCTCCTTGAGATCCTCGAAGCGCCGGTCCATTGCTTGTTTGAAATCCTCGAAGCGCTTTTCCATGGCCGCGAAGCGGATCCTGTTGCGCTCGTCAGCTTCGGCGAAGCGTTGGTTCACCTCGGCTTGCCTGGCGACATCGGCGTAGTCCTGCTCGATCAATTCGACGGCGCGCCGCGCCGCATCGACCTTGAGGCCGCCCTGGATCAGCGCGTCGGTGAGGGCGGGTTTGTCGAGAACCATGCCGCAATGCTAGCAGCCCGCGAGCGCTGATACGCTGAGCCGGCTATGACCACCACACCTCGTCCGCCCGCCCCGCGGCGGCTTTCGTCGCTCCTGATCAATGTCTCCACGCTGCTTCAGGAACCGATCGGTTCGCTGCGCGAATTTCTACTTGATGACGCCGCGTTCAGTCACGACGGTGAGCGGCGAGCGGTGGACGGACCGCTGCGCCTGCTGCGCACCGACCAGTCGCTGCTCGCCAGCGGATGGCTGGGCATCGCGGTGGAGGACATCTGCGGCGGCTGCCTTGCGCCGCTGGCGCTGCGGCTGGAGCTGGAGTTCGACGAGGAGTTCTGGCCGCCGACCGACGCCCTGACAGGGCGGGCGCTGACGCCGCCGCCGGAGCGCGACGGCTTCGCGGTGATCGATGGGCAGATCGATCTGAGCGAGGTCGTGCGACAATATGTAGAGATGGCGCGGCCAATCAGCCCGCGCTGCGGGCCCGATTGCCCGGGCGTCGGCGCAAGCGCCGCGCCGAGCGAGCCGCCGACCGACGACCGCTGGGCGGCGCTGAGCGCGCTGCGTGAGCAGACCTGAGCGCCGGTCGAACCGGCCGAACTGAAGGACGAAGCGAATGCCCCCACTTCCGAAGCGCAAGTACGCCAAGACGCGCCAGCGGCTGCGCCGCCAGCACCACCGCGTGCGGCGGCCCAAGCTGGTCACCTGCGCCCAGTGCAACGAGACGCATCAGGCGCATCACATCTGCTGGGCCTGCGGCACCTACCGCGGCAACGCGGTGATCGAGGTCGGGGACTAGCGGGTGGCCGGCGCAGCATCGGCCTGGCTCTTCCCGGGGCAGGGCGCGCAGCAGGTCGGGATGGGGCGGGACCTCTACGAGGCCTACCCCGAAGCGGCCGCCGTCTTCGACGAGGCCGACGCCGCGATCGGGCGCGAGCTTTCGCGGATCATCTTCGAGGGTCCCGAGGAGGAGCTGCGTCGGACGGTCAATACGCAGCCCGCGATTCTGATTGCCAGCCTGGCCGCCTGGAGCGCAGCGAGGGCGGCGGGGCATTCGGCGTTGGCCGAAACGCCGCTCTGCATGGCGGGGCACAGTCTGGGCGAGTACAGCGCGCTGGTCGCGGCCGGCTCGCTGGCGCTGGCGGAGGCCGTGCGGCTGGTCCAGCGGCGCGGTGAACTGATGCAGGCGGCGGGCGAGGAGCGGCCGGGCACGCTGGCTGCGGTGCTGGGACTCGATGAGGATGTGGTGGCCGAGGTCTGCGCCGAGACGGGCGCGGAGCTGTGCAATCTCAACGCGACGGGGCAGATCGTGGTCGGCGGCGCGCCGGATGCGGTAGAGCGCGCGATGGCCGCCGCGGAGCAGCGCGGCGCGCGTCGGGTGCTGCCGCTCAACGTGGGCGGCGCGTTCCACACCTCGCTGATGCAGCCCGCCGCCGAGCGGATGGGACCGGTGCTGGACGCGGCGGAGATCGCCGCCCCGCAGGTGACCGTGCTCGGCAACGTCGAGGCCGCGCCGCTGACCAGCGCTGCGGAGGTGCGCGGCGACCTCAAAGCGCAAATCCGCAACCCGGTGCGTTGGCGCGACACGGTGCTGGCGATGCGCGAGTTGGGCGTGACGACATTCGTGGAGATCGGTCCCGGCACAGTGCTGACGGGGCTGGTGCGCACCACGCTGCGGCCCGAGAAGGCGACGCTGATCAACCTCAGCGATCAGGCCAGCATCGCGGGAGATTCCGCCTGAGCCGCGGGTCGAAGCGGCGCGAAGCGGCGCGCACGCGTGCCTTTGAAGCGCTCTTCGAGGCGGAATTCGAGCGGATCAGCGCCGCCGACGCGCTGCAACGCCGGCAGCTCGACGAACCGCTCGACACAGACGAGCAGTCCTACGCAGAGGCGCTCGCCGCGGGCGTGGTTGAGCGTCTCGACGAGATCGACGCGATCATCCAGGAAACCGCCGTGCAGCGCCCGCTGGCGCAGATGGCGTTGGTCGACTTGATCGTGCTGCGAATTGCGCTGTACGAATTGCTCTTCAATACTGAGGCGGTACGCGCATCCGCCGCGGCGCACGCGGCGGTGGAGTTGGCCAAGCGCTTCGGCAGCGACGGCAGCCGTCGGTTGGTCAGCGGCGTGTTGGGTACGATTAGACGAACCCGGCTCGCGGAGCCGGCACAGGAGGCATCCGCCGTGGCGCTTTTCGAACGCATCCAGGGAATCATCGAAGAACAGCTCAGCGTTGAACCGGACGAGATCACGATGGACGCTTCGTTCATCGACGACCTCGGGGCCGACTCGCTGGACCTGGTCGAGCTGATCATGTCCTTCGAGGAAGAATTCCGCGACGAGGTGCCGGGGCTGGAAATCTCGGACGAGGACGCGGAGGGGATCGGGACGGTTCGGGACGCGGTGACGTTCCTAATCGAAAAGGGCGTGCCTGAGTAGCAGGCGCTCCCCCCAGATTTGCAGGAGCACCCGCGGGCGGCGGATTCACAAGGCGGTTGTTCCGGCGACTTCCGTCATACCCGCGGGTGTGGACGGAGCGTGGGCGCGAGGGTGACGGAAGGGGTGGCCGTATCTCCGCGTTTGGGGTGCAATCGGATAGGCTGAGCTTGGCGCTCGCGGGCGTTGGAGCGAGGACGCGCGCGGCGGCGCTGGGTTGCGCATGAACATCTTCGGCGTCGGCATTCCCGAAATTCTTGTGGTGCTGCTGCTGGCCGCAGTGATCTTTGGGCCGGGGCGGCTGCCGGAGTTTGCGGCGCAGTTCGGGCGCGCGATCCGCGAGCTGCGCGAGTACGCGCGCGACTTCCGCGATGAATACCTAGTCGACTTCGAGGAGATGCGCGAGGAGTACATCGAGGTGCGGCACGAGCTGGAGAGCACCGACCAGGACATTCGGCGGGATTTGGAGGAAGCGGAGGCGGACATTCGGGCGGCGGCGCGCGATGCGGAGGTGGCGACCGAGGAGGCCATGTCGGCGGCGCGCGACGGCGGCGGCGGCGGGGAGCGTCAGCCCGCGCAAGCGGCGGCGGTGGCGGAGCAGGCGCCTGCGGTGGAGGTTGTGGAGCCGCCGGCCGAGGAACGGCTTGTGCGGCGGCGGCCGATTGTGCGGCGTCGCCAGCAGCGCGCCGCCGAAGCGCCGGCGCGGCCCTCGAATGTGATCTCGCTCAACCGCCGTCGGCGCGACGCATAGCGGCGCGGAACCTGATCGCCGATGGCCAGCCAGCCGACCGCCGCCGAACCGCCCGACGAGCCGCCGATTCCGCCGGAGCTGGTCGACGATGCGCCCGGCGAGGAGGGCGCGCAGCTCACGCTGGGCGAGCATCTGAGCGAGATTCGCCAGCGGCTGACGATCGCCACCCTGAGCATCGTGCTGACCACGGTGGTGGCGCTGGTCTTCGCTCAGACGATTCTCGATTACCTGCTCCAGCCCGGCCGCGACGCCTACCCCGAGTTCCGCCCGATCTTCACCGAGCTGCTGGGCTTCATCGGGGCCTACATCAAGATCAGCCTGATGCTGGGCATCGCGGGGGCGATGCCGGTGCTGGTCTACCAGGCCTACGCCTTCATCCACCCCGGACTGACGCGCACCGAGCGGCGCTGGCTCCTGCCGATCGTGTTCGTCGCCACCATCGCGTTCGCTTGCGGGGGCGCGTTCGCCTACTACATCGGCTGGCCGCCGGCGCTCGATTTCCTGCTCAACTTCGGCGACGAGATCGCCGAACCGCAGGTGCGGATCAACAACTACATCGACATGCTGATCCGCTTCGTCTTCTGGACGGGGATCGTCTTTGAAATCCCGCTCTTTCTGATGGGTCTGGGGGCGCTGGGGCTGGTCACCTCGAAGCGGCTGCTTCGGATGTGGCGCTGGGCGATCATCGGAGCGTTCCTGTTGGCGGCGCTGATCACGCCCTCGATTGACCCGGTCACGCAGACCTTCGTGGCAGTGCCGGCGATGGGCCTCTACGGGCTGGGCATCCTGTTGGTGCGGATTGTCGAGCCGCACGCGATCATCCCGGTGGTGGAGGCCGACGCCGAGCGCGAGGATGAGCAGTAGGGCGGCTCGCGCGACATAGCCCGCAGCGGCGCGGCGGGGCGGCGCTCTCCTACACTCAGGCAATGGAACTCGCCGATCTACAGCGGCTCAACGAGCGGATCGCCGGCTGTCATGCCTGCCGTCTGAGCGAGGGGCGCACGCAGACCGTGCCCGGCGACGGCGATGCCAACGCGGAGCTGATGTTCATCGGCGAGGGGCCGGGCTTCCACGAAGATCGGCAGGGGCGTCCCTTTGTGGGACAGGCGGGCAAGCTGCTCGACGATCTGCTGGCGGGGATTGGGCTGAGCCGCGCCGAGGTGTTCGTGGCCAACGTGGTCAAGTGCCGCCCGCCGCAGAACCGCGACCCGCAGCCGGACGAGATCGCCGCCTGCGAGCCGTATCTGAGCGAGCAGATCGCCGGCATCCGCCCCAAGCTGATCGTGCCGCTGGGACGCTTCGCCACCCAGTACTTCATCCCGCGCGCGACGATGGGGCGCTCGCGCGGGGTGGTCGCGCAGGCCGGGCCGTGGCTAATCTACCCCGTCTATCACCCCGCTGCGGCGCTGCGGCAGGGCTCGCTGCTGGAGGTGCTGCGCGACGATTTCGCGCGCATCCCTCAGCTGTTGGCGGAGTCGGAGCGTCCGTCCGCGGCGGCGGATTCAGCCGAAGACGACGAACCGCGCGGCACCCAAATGGCGCTGCTCTAACCTACTCAGATGCACATGAGTACAACGGCGGATCACCGGCGGCGGGGAAGCGGAGGCGGCGCGTGAGCGGCGTACGGCGGGATGGGCTGCGGGTCGTCCCGCTCGGCGGACTCGGCGACATCGGGCGCAACATGATGGTCTACGAGACCGACGACGACATGATCGTCGTCGACGCCGGCCTGATGTTCCCCTCGGAGGAGATGCACGGGGTCGATTACATCATTCCCGATGTGAGCTATCTCGAGGAGCGGCGCAGCAAGCTGCGCGGCTGGCTGATCACGCACGGGCACGAGGATCACATTGGGGGGCTGCGCTTTCTGCTCCAGCGCCTGCCCGCGCCGATCTACGCTGCGCGGCTGCCGCAGGGGCTAATTCGGCTGAAGCTGGAGGAGGCCGGGCTGCTCGATGTCGAGCAGGTCACGATCAGCGCCGGCTCGCAGATCAATTTCGGCCAACTCTCCGCCGAGTTCTTCCCCGTCGCGCACTCGATCCCCGACGCCTTCGGGATCGCGCTGCGCACGCCCGTGGGGCTGGTGGTGCATACGGGCGATTTCAAGATCGACCACACGCCGGTGATGGGCGCGCCGACCGATCTCAACGCGCTGGCGCGCTACGGGCAGGAGGGCGTGCGGCTGCTGCTGAGCGACTCGACCTACGCGGACCGGCCGGGGCACACGATGTCGGAGATCGTCGTGGGCGACGCGCTGGAGCAGATCCTGCTGACCGCGCCGGGGCGGGTAATCATCGCCACCTTCGCCTCGCAGATTGCGCGCGTGCAGCAGATCATCGACGGCGCGGAGGTGGCGGGGCGCACCGTCTTCCCGACCGGCCGCTCGATGGAGAAGAACATTGGGATGGCGCTGGAGTTGGATTACCTGTCGGCCAACGAGCGGCGCATCCGCGACATCACCGAGCATCGCCACGTGATCGACGAGAACGCGGTGATCATCTGCACCGGCGCGCAAGGCGAGCCGATGTCGGCGCTCTCGCGGATGGCGAGCGGCGACCACCGCGATGTGACGCTCAAGCCGGGCGACACGGTGGTGCTCTCCTCGACGCCGATCCCCGGCAACGAGGCGGCGGTGAACACCACGATCAACAACCTCTTTCATCGCGGTGTGGATGTGCTCTACTCGGGCGGCGGCCACGAACACGTGCATGTGCGCGGCCACGCCGGGCAGGAGGAGCTGAAGACGGTGATCGGGCTGACGCGCCCGCAGGCGTTCGTGCCGATCCACGGCGAGTATCGGCATCTCGTGATGCATTCGCGGCTGGCGGTCTCGATGGGCGTGCCGGAGGCCGCCTGCCACATCGTGCTGGACGGCGACGCGCTGGAGTTGACGAAGGATCAATCGGAGGTGGTGGACCGCGTGCCCGCCTCCTACGTCTACGTGGACGGCGTCAACGTGGGCGGCGTGGACCACACGGTGCTGCGCGACCGCCGCCGCCTGGCGCGCGAAGGCGTGGTGGTGGTGGTGGTGCCGATCGATCACCAGACCGGCGAGCTGGCGGGCGAGATCGATCTGGTCGCCAAGGGCTTCGTGGAGCTGGACAACTCGCCGACGCTGCGCGACGCCGCGGTGGAGCACGTGGCCGAGCGGCTGCGGCGCGACCCGCACCCGGTCGAGTGGCACGCGCTGGAGAACATGCTCAAGCGGCAAATCTCCACATTCCTGTACCGCGAGGCGCGCCAGCGTCCTATGGTGATTCCCGTGGCGGTAGAAGTCTGAGGCGTCCTGCGGGGCGCGCGGCAGGGGCGGCTCCGGCCAGCTGGCCGGAGGATGGAGCATGGCGCAAAGCCGTTCCAAGCGCTCGACGGCGCTGCCCGACCGTCTGGCGCTCTGGATCACGAAACACCGAATTCCCCTGCTCGGCGCGGCGATCATCGCCGTCGCCGTGGCGTTCGCGGCCGGCGTCTCGATCGCCGACGCGCCGCTGGCGGAGCAGCGCGGCGCGCTGGTCGCCGCGCTCGGCGGCGCGGTCTACCTGATCGCGTTCGCCGCGGCGTTGGGCGGCCTGATGCTGCTGCTTCGCTTGCGGCGTCCCAACCGCGCGCAGACGCGCCGCGCCGCCGGGATCGCGGCCTGGGCGTTGGCGCTTTGGGGCATCGCGGGCGCGTTCAGCCCGTCGGCGCAGCTGGGCGGCACGCCGCTGGCCGAGCATTCGCTGGGCGGCGATGTCGGCGCGGCGCTGGCCAGCCCGCTGGGAGCGCTGCTGATTGTCGCGCTGCTGGTGGGCGGAGGCTTTCTGGTCGCGCCCCAGCGCGCGGCGGCGGCGGCGCGCTGGCTGCGGCAGGAACTGGAACGCGGCGCGCGCGCCTTCGCGGCTCACGCTCCGGGCATCGCCGCTGCATTGGGGCGGGCGCTCTGGGCCGGTCTCTGCTGGCTCGCCGGCGTGCTCGGCGAAGCCGCGCGCGACTGCGTCGAGTCGCTGCGCGACACGGTCGCGGAGCGCCGCGAAGCCGCCGAACGCGCGCGGCTCGCCGAAGCGTTGCCGCCCCCGCCCCCGCCGCCGGCGCAGTGGACGACCCAGCCGGCGCTGGCCACAGCCGCGCCCGCCCCGCTCGCGTCTGCCCCGTCTCCGCCCGCGCCGCCGCCGCCCGCGGCGGTCGCCGAACCTGAGCCGGCAGCGCCGCCGCCGACCAAGCGGACGCTGAAGCGCCAAGCCTCCGACGGCTGGCGGCTGCCGCCGCTGGAGCTGCTCGATCCCGACCGCCCGGCCATCTCCTCGGCCAGCGCGGACGAGAGCGGGCAGATCATCGTGGACACGCTCGCCTCCTTCGGCGTCGATGCGCGGGTGGCCGAGATCAACCGCGGGCCGAGCGTGACCCAGTTCGGCATCGAGCCGGGCTGGGAGATCAAGACGCGGCAGATCGCCCTGCGCGGCGCCGACGGCAAACCGCTGCTCGACGATGACGGCCAGCCGATCACCAAATCGGAGGAAGTAGGTCGTACGCGGGTGCGGGTGAACCGCATCACGCGGCTGGCCAACGACCTCGCGCTGGCGCTCTCCGCGCCGTCGATTCGAGTGGAAGCGCCGGTGCCCGGCCGTCCGGTAATCGGCATCGAAGTGCCCAACTCGGAGACCAGCGTGGTGGCGCTGCGCGGGCTGCTCGAATCGGACGAGTACCGCAAGGCGCTGGATCGCGGCGGGCTGCCGATCGCGCTGGGGCGCGACGTGCGCGGGCGGCCGGTGGTGGCGGATCTGGCCAAAATGCCGCACGTACTGATCGCCGGCGCGACCGGCTCCGGCAAAAGCGTCTGCATCAATACGGTGATCACCAGCCTGCTAATGCACCAATCGCCGCTACAGCTGCGGCTGGTGCTGGTGGACCCCAAGCGCGTCGAGCTGACCGGCTACGCCAGCGTGCCGCATCTGGCGATGTCGCACGTCGTGACCGAAGCGGATGAAGTCGTGCGAGTGCTGGGCATCGTGGTCGCCGAGATGGATCGGCGTTACCGGCGGCTTGAGAAGTCAGGCGCGCGCAACATCGCCTCCTATAACGCCGGCCCCGGCGCGGAACAGCCGCTGCCCTATTGGGTGGTAGTGCTGGACGAGCTGGCCGACATGATGATGGCCGCTCCCGTCGAAGTCGAACAACAGCTGGTGCGTCTGGCGCAGCTGGCGCGGGCGACAGGCATTCATCTGGTCGTCGCCACGCAGCGTCCTTCGGTCGATGTGGTGACAGGCTTGATCAAGGCCAACTTCCCCACCCGGATCGCGTTTGCCACAACCTCGCAGACCGACGCGCGGGTGATTATGGACCAGACCGGCGCGGAAAAGCTGCTGGGTCGCGGCGACATGCTGTTCATGAGTTCGGACAGCATCAAGCCGCGCCGCGTACAAGGCGCGTTCGTTGACGACGAAGAGATCGAGCGCATGATCGAAGCCTGGAACGCGCCCACGCAGCCCGAAGCGACGCGCGCGACGATCGACGAGATGGTCGAGGATCTGGTGCAAGACGCGGCCACGGGGCCGGATACGCGAGCCGCGCTGGTAGCGGACGCGGAGAACGATGCGCTGCGCGGCACCCTGCGCAGCGCGATGGCCGCGGAGGACGAGGAACCCGATATCGTAGGGCCCGACGATCCGCTGGATCTTCCTGAGCCCCCCGAAGTCGTAACGCCGAATCACGGCGCGGTATCGAACGGCGCTGCGCCGAGCGACACGCGCTTCGATGAGGCGGCGGCGCTGGCGCGCGAGCATCAGCGCGTCTCGGCGTCGCTCTTGCAGCGACGGCTGCGAATCGGCCTGCCCCGCGCCGAGCGCCTGATTGAGCAGCTCGAACTGGCGGGAATCATCGCTCCCTCTGAAGGCGGCCCCTCCCGCCAGGTCCTCCAACGAGCCGAATCCGGCATCCACGCGCTGGACTAACGCAAGATGAGCGGTAACGGGATCGCAGCCATGATCGGCTCGGCGTCGATTCCGCGAACGATCAGGATCCGCTCGCCCCAGCGCAGCAACCGACGCTCGCCGGGATCGTCGATCGGGATGTAGTCCCAATGACGGCCAGGTTCGTCCTGCACGCCAACGCCGATCACCGAAGAATCGAGCGAAGCTGCGAACGCCTGGGCTGTGATCCACGTCGCGCCGTCGAACCGAAGCGGGGTGACGCCAGGCCAAAGCGCGACGTCACGCATCGGCAATGCGACGAACGCGATCGCCGTCGGGATGGTCATTTGCAGGCTCGCCGTATCACCGTTCCGCTCGTACTCGACGCGGCGCAGGGTGCCGCTCTGCAAGTCGAGGACCACCGCTGCGAGCGGTGTCTCCGAGTCTGGCAGCGGCAACTCAAGCAGTACAGTCGCGCTGCCGTCGAGCGGCGTGCCGCGCCGGTCGGTCAGATCGGCGCGCCATACGCTCAGCACCGCGAGGCGTTCGGAATCCCGCTCCCAGGCCCAGTCGGTGGGAATGTCGAACAGCTTGCCCAACAGTGCGCGGTGTCCGACGCGCCGCACCTCGATCTGTGCCTCGCGCACGCTCTTGGGCAGCTTCATCTGCCGGAGCGTGAGTGCAGGCGCGCCGAGCTCGTGCGCCACGCGATCCCAGCGCCGCGCTGTTGCGTCCAATACGGCGTAGACGCCGCCGCGCCAGGCGAGTTCACGTACGAGCTCGCGCCGCAGCGCAAGCCCGAGCGATTGCGATGGATCGTTGAGCGCTCGTACCGCCGCGGCCACCACGCGACCGTCCAACGTGGCCGCCAACCGCGTGCGATTCTCTACTTCGATCTCGAATGACTCCATCAGCTTGCCGTCGGTGTCACGCACGCCGTCGTCGGAGCGTGGGGCGTATCGCAGCGTAACGAATTCACGAGCGGTGATCCGATACATAAAGCGGAACGTCGCGCTTCGCTCCGACCACGCGATGGACACGATATTGGCAGCACGCCGGCCCGCGGTCACCTCGAACCAGTCAGCTTGAGCCATGCCGGCCGCGACAGGTTCGCTGAACTCCACAGTGAGTGTTCGACCGTCGGCCATCGCGTATAGCGGCGTCGGCGGCAGTCGCGTCAAGTTCTGCGCAACCGCAGCGAACCCGGCGACGCGGTGGCCGGCGATGCCGCGCAGCGAACTGCTGCCGCTGCTCCTCGGTGAGTACGACACCACGACTCGCTCATCGGCGTCAGGCGCGCCCGGC
Organism: uncultured Dehalococcoidia bacterium; assembly: GCA_958295515.1. Taxonomy (GTDB): domain Bacteria; phylum Chloroflexota; class Dehalococcoidia; order Bin125; family Bin125; genus CATQGW01. Next base: position 1,281,019 of record CATQGW010000001.1, read on the forward strand.
GACGCGAGCACCAGGCTCACGGTTGAGCCGCTCACGCCCACCGCAGCAACGCGAATGCGCTCGCGCCCCGCGACGAACCACCACGACCGAGGCGGTACATGGCGCGGCGACAGTGGCCGATCGAAGGATATGCCCACCACTTCATGGGCCACCACGACGCGCGTGACGGTGGGCGCCGAACCACGGTCCACAACACCGATCGTGAAGCCCTCCGCTGGAGTACCGCGCAGGTCGCGCAGCGCGGCGCGAGCGCCCGGCGTGTAGGTCAGCCGTATACGCGAGTCAGTCCCTGCGCCTGGTTCCGCCAGCCGCAATGTTATCGTCGCACCATTGATCCCGGTTACCTCAACGACCGCCGGCGCTCGGGTGATCGAGAAATCGCCCACCGTCGGCAGAGACTCGCCGTCGAGCGGCTTGTTGAAGGTGACCACCAGCTCGGTCAATCTCACTTCGGCCGACACGGCGCGCGGCCCAAGTGCGGTGGCGTTCATCGCTTCGATATTGAAGGATGCGAGCGCGTTCGCCGTACCGTCACGCAGATGGTCGGCTCTCGACGGCTTGGTGTACTGCACCTGCACTGTTGATCCCTCCACCACCCGCCTGGCCAACGTCAAGCTCAACTCCGCGCCCGCGAGTTGCGCGTTGGTCGCAGCGACCGTGCCGTCCGTGTCGCTTACCACAAAGTCGTCTGCGTCAACGACGCCAACCAGACCCTGATCAAAGGTGACCGTCATCCGGTCGCCGACCACTTCCGCCTGCACGACCATCGGCACGGTGTCGGTGACGTTGTCGACCTCGATATCGAATGCCCGCACAGCGCGGCTCTCGCCGTCAAGCAGCGCCATCGTCTCAGGAGGAGTGTATGCAACCCGCACCGAAGCGCCTTCCGGCATCGCGGCACTCAGGCCGAGGGTCAGTGTTGAGCCCGAGGGCGTGGCCGAATCAACGATGACTGGATCGCCGCCGTTCGAGACGGTGAAACTCGCAGGAGCCGGCGCTGCGGCGCTCAGTGCGGCGTCGAACGTGATTCCCAGCGTCGCGCCATCCACCTGCGCCGCGGTGGGTTGGGCGGCCGTTGCGTTGGGAACATCACGCCGGTCGAACGATTTTGCGTCATGTGGCATACCTGAAGCGGCGGTGAGCGGATGTTCTGTCTGCAACTGATACTTGATCTCCACACGTTGACCGACAGAAACGCCCGCGGACAACCGGATATACACGACGCCGTCTCGCACCGTCGTGTCCGCGAATGCTCGCTCTACATTGTCGACCCAGACACGGAATGCGTTGAGCGGTTCGCCGATGTCGTTGAGATACGGCGGTCCCGGCCCGTTTACGAGCGGTTGGTCGAACTCCAATGTGATCAGGTCAAAGTCGATCGATGCGGTCTCGACAATCGGTGCAGTGTCAACGTTGTTCGTGACGGCGATGCTGAAGTTCGCAACGGCGAGGCCGCCCTGGTCGGCGTCCAACAGCCGCACCGCGCCCGCCGCCGGCGCATAGCGCAAAGTGATCGTGTCGAGTTCATGCACCGGTTCGTTGGTGGTGAAGCTCAGTGTGACGGATGCACCGCTGATCCCGACTGAATCGATCTCCGCGTCGCTCCCGTCTAACGACAATGCGTCCTTGAGTGAACCGCTGCCGGTTGCCAGGGCTACCGCCTCGCTCATTGTGAGCGTCAAACTGCCACCCTCTCCGTCGGCAACTGCCGATTGCGCCACGGGCGCGGTGTCGGTCGCGTTCTGAACATCTATAGAGAACGCTGCTGCGTCGTTGCCGGTCAGGTCGCGAATACGATTGCCTGTGCCGAGGCTGTACGAGAGCCGCAGTGCGTCCCCATCTCCGACCGGCGCGGCAAGTGTCAACGTGACCTCACTGCCGCTGATCGCAACAGCACTGGCGGTCGCACCGTTGGTCAATGTGAACGCCGTCGCCGCCGGCTTGGAGGTCGCATCGATCGGTTGATCGAACGCGATGGTCAGCGAAGCGCCATTGACCGTCGCGCTCACCACAGCGGGCGTAGTGTCGGTCAGGTTCGTCAGCGCAAAGTTGCTGATCGAGGCTGCGTTCCCCTGCTGATCGCGCAGATACTTCAACCCCGGCTGCGCGGCGAGCTCCGCCGCCGTTGGTGCGGCATAGGTAAGCGCGACGACCGCGCCTTCTGCCACCGCCGCATCCAGCGTGAGTTCCAGCGAGCCGGTCTTGGCCGTATCGTCGTTGCGGAGCCGAACGGCTGTTGCACTCGCAGTCGTCCCCGACAGAGAGAACTTGGCCGCCAGAGGCACGCTGCTGAGGTCAAGCGGCTGGTCGAATGTGACAACGACGGTGCTCCCGTCGACACTGCCGGCGGTTGCGGTCGGCGCGGTGTCAGTCGTGTTCTCAGCGGCCACGGAGAACGCGGCAACCACGTTTCCCTCGGGATCCTCGAAGCCCGTAGCACCACCGGTCCGGACATACTTGATCGTAATCGCCGCACCTTCACGCACATTACCGCTGAGCGACAGAGCAACGACGCCGAGTCCGGTCAACGCGTCGTTCTGAACGGCAACGGACTCGACTGTCCTCGTGCTTCCCTCGAGAGAGAACAGCGTCGCTACCGGAACCTTGGTCGTGTTCAGATCCTGATCGAACGTGATGGTCGCCCGATTAAGCTGGACAACGGCCGCCGCAACGACCGGCGTGGTGTCGGTCTGGTTCTCGACTGCAACGCTCGACATCGCGGGCACCTCTGCGCCATTGGAGCCCTTCAGGCGCTGCGCCGCTGATGCCGGCGGGCTGTAGAACAACGTCGGCGTGGCCGTCTCATGTACCGCAGCTGCGAGCCGCAGGGTGACGGTGCGATTGCTGACTGCGACACTGGAGACCGTCGCGAAGTTGATCGTGAACGCTGACTTGGGTGGTGTCGCTTGCGCGTCAAGTGCGATGTCGAATGTGAGTACGAGCGAGTCTCCGTCCACGGTTGCGGACTGAAGCGCCGGCGCCGTTTGGTTGGCAACCGTAAGCGGTCCGAATGAGTCGGTTAGCAAGCTGGACGAGTCCTGTATCCCGCCAGTTGCAGGCTTCGTGTAGGACACAGTAACAGCGTCTGCTGCGGTCACGGCCTGTGCGAGCGTCAACGTGACCTGCGAACCGCCAATCGCAACAGCCTCGACGGTGACGGGTGATCCGCCGACCGATACGGCGAACGAAGCCGCCGTGACGGTCGCCGCTGCGTCGAGCGCCTGGTCGAACGTGATCGTCAGTGCAGCCCCGTCGATCGCTGCGCCGGTGGGCGACGGCGCATAATCGACCTGGTTTTCAGCGGAGATCGAGAAGGTTGCCACGCCGAGCTGCCCCTGATCCGCATCGCGCAGAACGTTGGTTCCCGTGGCGGCGTAGGCGACGGAGATGACCTCTCCTTCTTTGACCGACGTGCCGAGCGTCAGTGTCACAGCCGCACCGCTTACCGCGACGCTGCTGATCGCGGCGGTCGTGCCGGTGAGAGTGAACTGGCTTGAAGGCGGCAGATCGTTCGTCGCCTCACTCAACGCCTCGCTGAACGCGATGGTGAGCGTGACGCCATCCGACGCGATTGTCGCTGACGTTGCGGCAGGCGCATTGTCGGTGCCGTTAACCGGCGAGGTCGTGAATGATGCAACTGCGTTGCCGGTTGCATCCTGTAATCCGCCGCTGGCCGGCTTCGTGTACTGGACCTGAATTGACGCGCCGTCGGCGGCCCCTGTGCTGAGCGTGACCGTGGCGACCTTGCCGTTGATTGCGACACTCGCTGCGCTCGTTCCGGTGATCGTGAACTGCGCAGCGACATTCGTGAACGCCGTATTGAGCGCCTGGTCGAATGTCAGTGTTAGCGTCGCGCCGTCAACCGCGCTCGCGGTGACGACAGGCGCAGTGTCTGTCTGGTTCACCAGAGTGATGCTGAACTGCGCGACCTCGTTGTCGGTGTCATCCTGTAGCGCGGTGGTCGTCGGAACCGTGTACGCCAACGTAGCAGCTGCGTCCTCCGCGACAGGTGACGCGAGCGTCAAGGTAAGCGTGTTTCCGTTGATAGCGATGCTTTCGATGCCGATGGTGGATGGTCCGACTGCGAATGCCGTTGCCGCGGGCACGTTCGCCGAATCCAGCGCTTGGTCGAACGTCACGTGTACCGTGGCCAGGTTGATAGTTGCGCGAGATACGACGGGAGTCGTGTCAGTCGTGTTGTCGACATCGCGTTCGGCGACAGCGCCCAGCCGCACGCCGTTGGCACCTTCGATGCCGTTCGCTTCGTCGCCCGGCGGTGTGTAAGCGATGCGAACCGCGGCGCCCTCGGCGACGGGCGCGCTCAGAGTGAGTTGTACCGTGCTGCCGCTTACGGCCACCGAGCTTGCTGTGGCGCCGGTGAGCGAAAAGTCGGCGACATTTGGTGAAACCGTCGTATCCAGCGCAGTGTCGAACTGTAGTGTGAGCGTTGAGCCGTTGACTGTGGCTGATGTCAACAGCGGCGGGCTCTGGTTTGTGACTGACTGGTTGGTGAACGGTGCAACAATCGAGCCGTCGGTGCCGCTGAGTTGATTTGTGGCTGGAAGCTTGTACGTCAGCGTGATGGTCTGGTCGCCGGCAATCGATGCGGCCAGGCCGAGCGATACCTGGCTGGCCGAGATTGCGACCGAAGACACGTTGATGGTTTGTTCGCCTGCGGTGACGGTGAAGGAGGATGTTACGGGCGTGGCGGTCCGGTCGAGTGTTGCGCTGAATGTGATGCGGAGCTTATCGCCGGTCGCTGTGGCCGATGAGACGGACGGGCCTTGCCTTGAGCGGTTGGTCACGTTGATCGTGAAGTTTGAGACGGCGTTGGCAGTGGCATCCTGGAGCGGCTTGCTGCTGTCGGCGGTGTATGTCAGCTGGAGCGTTGTGGCGGGCAGGATGCAGCATGCGACCGACAGTGTGACTGTCTTGCCGCTGATCGATACGGCCGTCACTGTCGGAGCGCTGCTGCCGAGGCTGAATGCGGTCTTTGGAGGCGTCGAGGTGGTGTCGAGGTTCTGGTCGAACACGATTGCGACGGAGCGTTCCACAGCTGTTGCCGAGGAAGCGACGGGCGTTGTGTCGGTGTTGTTCGTCGCGGTCTTGGAGAACGCCGCGACGGTCAGGCCGTACTGGTCGTGCAGCTTTGCGGATGCAGAGGGCGTGTAAGCGACAGTCACAGCTGCGCCCTCGCGGAATGCCTGCGCAGCGGTGAGCAGCAGCTTGCCGTTTTGGACCGTTGCGCCGCTGGCTGTTGCGCTGTTGATCATGAAGGCGGCGACGGCGGTGGTGGATGCGGAGGACAGGGCGCGGTTGAATGAGATAGTCACGGTGGTTCCGTTAGCGACGGCTGTGGCCACGGTTGGCGCTGCGGGCGTGTTGTTCGTTGCATCGAGCGTGAATGCGGCGATGGAGCGATTGCTGGTGTCCTGCAGCGGATTGGTTGCCGGAACGGTATAGGCAACTCGTACCTGCGCCGTGCGACTTACTGGCGTTGAGAGACGAAGCGTCAACATGGATGCGCTGGCGGAGACGCTGGATA
>CATQGW010000002.1 GCA_958295515.1 uncultured Dehalococcoidia bacterium
TCGCTGCGGCTGCGGCGTCCCGACGCCGATCTCGAGTGGGCACCGCTGTCCGACGATGCGGGCGCGGTGCAGGGGCGGATCGATGCGCCGGCGTCGGACGGCGGCGATCCGCGCCGTTCGCTGCCGCCGGCGGGCGGCGGCGCGTCGCCTGCGCCGTCGGGAGCGGGCCGGCGGCGGGGGCTGGCGCCGCTGCGGATGGTGGGGCAGCTGCATCGGACATTCATCATCGCGGAGGGCGAGCAGGGGCTGGCGCTGGTGGACCAGCACGCGGCGCATGAGCGGGTGGTCTATGAGCGGCTGCTGGCGGCGCGGGGGGTGGGCGAGCGGGCGCGGCAGCCGCTGCTCGATCCGCCGCTGCTGGCGCTGGCAGCGGACGAGGCAGCGGTCTGGCGGCAGGCGGGCGAGGAGTTGGAGGCGCTGGGCTTCGAGCTGGATGCGTTCGGCGAGGCGGCGCTGCGGCTGCGGGCGGTGCCGGCGGGGGGCGGGCGCGAGTCGTTGGCGACGGCCGACGCGGAGCGCTGGCTGCGCGATGTGCTGGCGGAGCTGGGGGAGGACGCGCGCGGGGCGAAGGGGGCGCGCGAGGAGCGCTTCGACCGGGTGGCGGCGTCGGTCGCCTGCCACGGGAGCGTGCGGCGCGGGGCGGTGTTGGACGCGGCGGCGATGTCGGCGCTGCTGCGGCAGTTGGAGCAGTGCGCGGATCCGCACTCGTGCCCGCACGGGCGGCCGACGCTGGTGGAGATCGCGGCGGCGGATTTGCTGCGGGAGTTTGGGCGGACGTAGGGGGACGATGGGGCGGGTATGATTTTGGTTGACGGCGGATTGGATGGGAGGCGGGATGTTTCAGTACCTGACGGCGATCATTCAGCGGGAAGACGATGGGTATGTCTCGCTGTGCCCTGAGCTGGGGGTGGCCACCAGGGCGATACGGTGAGCGAGGCGCGCGCGCATCTACAGGAGGCGGTTGAGGGCTTCCTGGAAGTTGCGTCGGATGAGGAGATTGCGCGGCGCTTCTCGTCGTTGTTCCCGCTTTGAGAGACCGTGTGGCGGGGCTTGGGAGGTTGCGCGGGGGAGATTCCCGCTCGGGGGCGGGAATGACGGGGAAAGGGGGCGGGAATGACGGACATGGGGGCGGGGGAGTGACGGGGAAGGGGTGGGACTGCACGCTGACTCGGTGCTGGTCACGGCGAGATACCCGCGGCAAGCGCGGGTATGACGGAGTTGGGGGGGGTATGCGGAGGTGGTGGTGGGACTGACCCGGGGTTGCTGGTTGTGAGGGTTATTGGGTGCCGCGGAGGCGGGGGTCGAGGATGTCGCGGAGGGCGTCGCCCATCATGTTGAAGCCGAAGACGGCGATCATGATCATGAGGCCGGGGAAGAAGGCCAACCACCAGGCTTCGGTGGCGTAGACGAGGGCGATCTGGCCGGTGTCGCGGCCCCAGGTGGGGAAGGGCGGAGGGATGCCGAAGCCGAGGAAGGAGATGGCGGCTTCGATCAGGACGGCGGCACCGAGGTTGAGCGAGGCGAGGACGATGATCGTGGCGAGGATGTTGGGCACGATGTGGGCGACCATAATGCGCACGTTGGAAGCGCCGAGCGAGCGGGCGGCTTCGACGTAGGCGGCGGCGCGAGTGGCGAGCACGGCGCCGCGGATGATGCGCGAGTTGCCGGCGGCGAGGACCAGGGCGACGACCAGGATCACGGATGTGGTGCGAGGGAAGACCTGCCAGAACCACTCGTCGCCGATGTCGGCCTGCGGTCCGATGTTGGGGCCGAAGCCGAGCCCGAAGAAGCCGTCGCCGCCGCTGCCGAGCACGGCGAGCACGGCGAGGATCAGGAAGATGGCGGGGAAGGCGTTCCAGACATCAACGATCCGCTGGATGACCAGATCGACGTCGGGCAGCGCTCCGCTGCGGGTGGGCCAGCGACTAAACAGACTGTCGCCGAGATCGCTGATCCGTTCTGAGAAGAGGTTGAGGGTGATGATGTCGATTAGAGTCAGCAGGATTTGGCCGGCCAGCACGACGAGCGCGAAAGGGCAGGGCGAGGAACCACCAGAGCGGGAAGGGTCCGGTGCGTAGGTTGATGATCGGCGGTGGGGCGCGCATGGACCAGGACATGCCGGCACCGGCGAAGTAGCCGGAGACGAGGCCGATCAGGGTGGAGAGGAAGGCGGTGGCGATGACGGAGCCGAAGCCGACGAGCACGGTGACCTCGGAGCCGTAGATCATGCGGGTGACGATGTCGCGGCCCTGGTTGTCGGTACCCATCACATGGTCGGCGTTGGGCGGGGTGAAGCGCTCGGTGAAGTTGGCCTTGATGTAGGGGGTGACGCGCACCGCGGCGGGGTCCTGCTCGACGGTCTGGATGAGGGGAGCGGCGGCGGCGACGACCACGCTCATCAGCAGGATCAGCGCGCCGAACGCGCCGAGGTACTTCTTGCGACGGAACATCCACCAGGGCATGATCACGACGCCGATCAGGAAGCCGATCGAGCCGGCGAAGATCAGGGTGACAACGGCGCTGAGAAAGCCGATCGGGCTGGAGATGGAGCGGTCGATCAGCGCCTGCATCTGGTCGCGCAGCCAGTCGGCGGCGGTGGTGCGCTGTTCAATCTGGATGGTCGCGTCGGCGGCGGTGCTCTCAGCCATTGGCTGTTGCTTCCCCTTCTCGGCGTTCGGTTGACCGGCCGGCGCTCACGCTCAGTTGTAGCGGATTCGCGGATCGACCAGCGAATAGGCGATGTCGACCAGCAGATTGGCGACGATTACCACTAGCGCGATCACGACCATGATGCCCATCACGACCGGGATGTCGCGGGTGCCGAGCGCATCCAGCATCCGCAGGCCCATGCCGGGCAGGGAGAAGATGAATTCCATGATCACCGAGCCACCGATCAGGATCGAGGCGGAGAGGCCGATCAGGGTGAGCACGGGGATCAGCGCGTTGCGCATGGCGTGGCGGACGATCACGGCCTGCTCGCGCAGGCCTTTGGCGCGCGCGGTGCGGACGTAGTCCTGACGCAGCACTTCGAGCATCTCGCCGCGGGTGAGCCGCATCACGGGGCCGGCCAAGGCGATCCCGAGGAAGATCGCGGGGACGTACATCTGGCGCAAGTTTTCGGCCAAATTCTCGGTGGGGTCCTGGTAGACCAGTGGGAGCGCTGGCAGCCCCAGCTGGGGGAAGACGATCCGGATGGTGAGCACGGCGAGCCAGAAGCTGGGCACGGAGAGCGCGAGGATCGCCCCGCCACGGAAGATGTAATCCGCCCACGAATCTTGACGGACCGCGGAGATGATACCGACCGGCAGGGCAATCACGATTCCCACGATCAGGGAGAGGACGCCCAGCTCGAGCGTGACCGGAATGCGGGTCTGCAGCTCCTCGACCACGGTGTTGAAGCTGCCGATCAGCGAGGTGCCGAGGTCGCCGCGGACGGCGTCCCAGAGCCAGTTGCCGTACTGCACGATCCAGGGATCGTTCCAGCCGAGATCTTCTTCCCACTTGGCGCGGATCGCTGCTACGTCTTCGCCCTGGCCGACATGGTCGGCGAGCATCACATCGATGAAGTCGCCGGGCAGCAACTGGGTGAGCAGCGAGACGAGCATCGTAACGCCGATCATCGTGGGGATGATCAGGAGGATGCGGCGGAGGATGTACTGGCGCACGGCGGTAACTCGGTTGGAGCGCTGGGTTGAAAGTGGTGAGGCAGTACACGGAACGGGGGGACGCTGGGCGTCCCCCCGTTCGCGTTGGCTGCGCGGCCTAGGTGTACTGGTCCTTGATGCTCTGGTCGAGCATGAAGGTGAACTCGGAGGCGCCGCCCCAGGCGTAGGTGGCCTTGGGCCACATGCGCTGCTCGGCGTTCTCGATGACCGCGCCGGTGTTGACGTCGACCTGCTTCATCCAGGGGTTGAAGGCGTAGACGCCGGGCGCGCCGGGGTAGGGCACCAGGTACATCTGGGTCGCCATGTAGCGCTGGATGTCGTTGATGTACTCGATCCGCTCTTCGAGGTCGAGCAGCCCCTTCTGGGTGTCGAACATGTCATGCAGGCGCTCGTCGGTCTCGGGCCCGCCGCCGCTGACGGCGTTGGGGTGAGACCAGGCCTCGGCGTTGCCGCCGGTGTCGAGCCCGGAGACGGAGTCTTCGGCGACGCGTCCGGCGGAGCCCCAGTTGTGGCGGCCGGAAGTGCGGGCGTAGCAGGCGGCGAAGAGGTCCTCGGGGTCGGTGGCGCCGCCGTAGAGCGGGCCGATCGCGAGGTGGCTCGACTCGCCGTCCCAGCCGTCGGGGAAGTTGCCGCGGAAGATCGAGGCGATGTAGGCGGCGTACTCCTTGAAGAAGAACTCGAACTGGAAGCCGGCCTCGGCGGCGGAGGAGGCGCAGGCCTCGTAGAAGTTGACGACGGTGGCGCCGTAGTCGGCGGTGCCGTGCAGGGTGGCCTGGATACCGTCGGGGTAGCCGGCGGCGTCCATCAGCTGGCGGGCCTTGGCGATGTCGCGGTGGAAGAGGATGCCGGAGTCCCCGCCCTCGAAGGTCTCGCCGAACTTGCCGAGATCCTTGGGGTCCATCCAGTAGGGCGGCAGCTGGGAGATGCCGCTGTGCCACTTGCCGCGGCCGGTGTCGTCGGTGGCGGCGAGGATGCCGTCGCGGTCCATGGAGAGCGAGAGCGCCTGGCGCATGCGGACATCGTTCCAGGGCGGGATGGAGAAGTTGAAGTAGAACCCGCCGGGGACGGTGTTGAGGGTGTAGACGAGGCCGTCGTCCTCAATCTGCGGGGCGGCGTCGCGGGCCTGCTTGTAGATCGCGGGCGAGAGCTGCGAGTAGTCGAGCGCGCCGTCGCCCAGGGCCGGGATGAGGACGTTGGTGTCGCCGTTCATGGTGGCGACGATGCCGTCCATCAGGGGCAGGTTCTGGGAGAGGTTGACGAAGTCGTTGTTGCGGTGCCAGTTGTCGCGGTTGTGCCGCCAGTTAATGGAGACGCCGGGCTCGAAGCTCTCGAAGATCCAGGGGCCGGAGCCGACCGGGCGCGTGGCGACGGTGCCGTCGTCGACGATTTCGGGCGGCATCAGCCACATGTGCTGCGAGGAGCCGGCGAGGGTGAGGAAGGGGGCGTGGGGGCGGTTGAGCTTGAAGGTGATCGAGCGGTCCTCGCCGATCGTGAAGCTCTCGACCACGGCGTCCCAGCCGGCGGCGTTGGCGGAGATTTCCTTGAAGCGGTCGTGGGTCTGCTGGATGTCGTCCATGGTCATGGCGCGGCCGTTGAGCGGCTCGACATCGTGCCACTTGATGTCGTCGCGCACGGTGAAGACGTAGGTCACGTCGTCGACGATTTCGGGCAGCGAGTTGGCGGCGTCGCCCTCGTACTCGGCGGTGTTGATGGGGTTGACGCCCTCGGCGCCGGTGACCGCCTGGAGCAGCTTCGAGTAGTGGAAGCCGGAGGGGATTTGGGCGCGGTAGGTGAGGTTCTCGTAGGGGTCGAGGGTGGGGGGGTCGCCGGAGTAGGGGCCGACGAAGGGGGCGGTGCGGACGCCGCCGACGATGAGGTCGGAGGGCGGGGCCGCGGCCACGGTCTGCTGACCGTCCTGCTGCTGGTCCTGCGCGACCTCCTGCTGGTCGGCCTGCTGCGCCTGCTGCTGGGCGGTGGTCTGCTGTTGCTGCTGGGTGGTCTGCTGGCGGGTGGCGGTGGTCTGCTGCTGGCCGTCGTCGTCGTCATCGTCGCCACAGCCGACGAGGGCGAGACCGGCCGCGCCGACGCCGGCGCGGGCGGACGCTCCGAGCAGGGTGCGGCGCGAGAGGCGCCGCCGGCGCATTCGGCTCCAGTAGTTCGATTCGCTCATGGGTCTGTCCTCCTGTGGGGCTTGCGCCCGCTGGGTCTGCCGCAGCCGCCCGTGGGATCGGGTGGTCGCGGTGGATTGGGGAATCGTACCCAAGTGTTGCGCTAATGTCATTCACGGGTTGTCGAATATTTCACGTGGTCGTAGGTTTGGGGGTTGGTTGGCTTTCGGTCATTCCTGTGCGGGGTGGGAAGCAGGGCACTGGCTTGGTGCTGTTCACGGCGAGATACCCGCGGCAAGCACGGGTATGACGGGAGGCGCGCGGGTATGACGGGAGGAGGGGGCGGGAGTGGCGGAGGTTGAGCGGGGGAGATTCCCGCTCGGGGGCGGGAATGACGGATATAGCGGAAGTGTGGTGGAGACGGGGGAGAGTCGAACTCCCCGTCCAGACGGTCGCTCCCTACAGCCTCTACGCGCGTAGCCGTCGCTTGCGGTGTCCCCGTCGGCCGGCGCGTCGGCCTACCGTTACCGGCGGGTGAGTCGGAGTGGTCTTTTCGCTGCGGTCCCGTCGTCCCGCGGCGAGCAGCCGAGCTGGTCGGCGCCGCACTCCCTCCGGCTCGGCTGCGGGTGGGAGGCGACGTCGCCGCGGTTAGGCGGCGAGGGCGAGTTCCTTGGGTTCGCCAGTTAAGGAAGGTTGGCGCGGATTAGCGAGGAGCGCCCCCTCGGCGCGCAGCCGCAGATCAGTCGGCCGCTGTCGATCCCTTTCGTCCCCACGTGTTGGCCGACTCGGCGTCGGTCTGCGCACAGGGTACTCCGATTTGCGCGGGCTAGCGCGGGAGCCACTCGGGGGCGTGCGTGCCCGGCTTTACTGTTCGGCTCCAGTGGGGCTGGGTGTCGGAGAATTGGATGGGGAACTTGAGGCGGGTGAGGTCGCCGTAGTCGGAGTCGACGTGTTCGGAGAAGCGTTCGGCCAGCTGGTAGCCGACTTCGGGGTCGGCGGCGCTGAGCTCGTGGGGGGTTCCCATGCGCAGGAACCAGGCGGCGGTCTGGCCGAGCGAGACGGTGACATGCCAGGAGCCGCCTTCGGCGGCGCGGCGTTTGAGCGCTTCGAGCACGCCGTAGGCGCCCCAGTAGCCGGTGCAGTAGTCATTCATGGCCATCGCGGGGCCGGGGCCGATCAGCTGTCCGGGCGGCTGATGCAGGACATGGATGCCTGAGGCGGCCTGGACGTTGCCGTCGAAGCCGCGCTTTTCGCGCCAGGGGCCGTGCTGTCCGTAGGCGTTTTCGGAGACATAAATAATGCCAGGGCGGCGGGCGGCGACGGCTTCGGGGCCGAGTCCGCGGCGCGCGAGGCTTTGGGCGCGGTAGGACTGCGAGAAGATGTCGGCGTGGTCGATCAGGTTCCAGATGGCGTCGACGCCCTGGGGCGTTTCGAGATCGACGAAGGCGCGGCGCTTGCCGTGACCGGTGTCGGCCTGGGCGGCGGTGATGTCGGGGATGTGGGGCGAGCCGATGTGGAGGACATCCGCGCCGAAGGCGGCGAGGGTGCGGGAGATGGTGGGGCCGGCGAGGACGCGGGTGGCGTCGAGCACGCGCAGGCCGCTGAGCGGCTGCGGATCGCCGGGCAGCGGCGCGGGCGGGGCGTCGCCGATCCGCTCGATTGTGACGGCGGGGGCGTCGGCGAGGATTGCGCCCTGCGGATGGCTGCGCCATTCGTCGGCGCTGCGCACGACCACGCCGGTGAGCTGGGCGTCGACGAGTGCGGCTTCGAGGTCGGCGGAGTCGCGTTGGGCGATGTGTTCGGCGAGGCGGTCGACGTCGTCGCAGCCGAGCGCTTGCAGGGTGCGCTCGACGATGTGTGGGAAGCCGCTGAGCAGGTAGAGCCAGCGTTGGTCGCGGGTGGGGAAGATGCCTTGCCCGCGGGCGATGTCGTCGGTGAGTGATTCGACGGCGAGCGCGCCGTTGATTCGCAGCACCCACATGCTGCTGATCGAGACGAGGGCGTGGCCAACGTCGATTTGGGCGGTCTGGCGGGGGCGTCCCCGGGCTGCGGCGATGTCGTCGATTGCGCCGGCGATGTTGGCGAGCACGGCGGCGGTTCCGTGGCCGAGGCGTAGCGGGGAGGGGTAGGTGGGGTCGTCGGGGCCGGTGAACTCGATGGGCATCGCCGTCGGCGGCACGCCGGCGGCTGCGGAGATGGCGGCGAGGTCGTTGAGGTCCATGGGGCGCAGGGTAGCGCGGCGGTTAGGCGTTGTTGCGGCGGAGGGCGCGGGCGATTTCGCGGTTGGTTTCGCGTTCCTGGATGCGCTCGCGCTTTTCGTGTTGGCGCTTGCCGCGGCCGATGCCGAGCTCGAGCTTGGCGATGCCGTTTTTGAGGTAGAGCTGGAGCGGGACGAGGGTCAGGCGGCGCTGCTCGAAGGCGGCTTCGAGCTGGTGGATTTCGCGGCGGTGGAGCAGCAGACGGCGGTCGCGGATGGGTTCGTGGTTGGCCTCGCCGGCGGGCTCGTAGCGGGCGATGTGCGCGCCGACGAGCCAGAGCTGTCGGTTGCGCGGGCGGCAGTAGGCCTCGGCGATGGAGCCGCGGCCCAGGCGCAGGGACTTGATTTCGCTGCCGCGCAGTTCGATGCCGGCCTCGAAGCGCTGGAGAATTTCGTATTGCCAGAGGGCGCGGCGGTTGCGCGCGAGGACGCGGTTGTTGGCCCGCTGCGGGTCGGACGATGCGGCTGCGTCGGCGCGGCGCTTTTTGGCACGCGATTTGGCGCTCATGACCTCAGTCTATGGGGGTGATCGGCCTATGGCGGTGATCTGCGGGCGCGGCTGATCTCAGCGCGCGTCGTCAAGATCGGCGAGCGCGGCGTCGACCCGCTCGGTGATGTCGTTGGGCAGGATGGCGGTCCAGATCTCGCGGCGGTTGCGCAGAAACCAGAGTGCGGCGTCGTCGGGGGTTTTGTCGTTCTCGGTCATCCAGGCGGCGGTGGTGACATAACTTTCGGCGCTGAAGTCCCAGCGATTCAGGAACTCGAAAACCCGCGGCGCGCGGTCGGGCAGGGAGTGGTGGACGACGATTTTGATCTCGGCGATGGGGTAGGCGCAGGATTTGCCCTGCGCCCAGCAGTCGTCGTTGTAGGGCGGCTCTTTGAGCAGGTAGAGGTCGAAGCTGGTTGAGGGGATGGAGGGTCCCCACATGTAGCCGAGCCAGCCCCGGCCGGCGGCGAAGGCGGCGTCGAGGTCGGCGATCAGCGCGGCGGTGCTGCCGGGATCGACCAGATCGAGGTACTCGGTGAGGCCGTAGGACTCGAGCTTCTCTTCGTTGACCTGGGCGCAGATCCAGCCGACCAGGCAGTTGACGAAGCGCGCTTTGCCGTGGGATTCGGGTGTGACGAAGAGGTGGATGTAGTCGGGCAGGTCGGCGACTGAGACGAGGCCGGGGTTCTGGTCTTTGATGTATTGGGGGATCGCGAAGCCTTGCCAGTTGCTGTCCATGCTGTAGCCGGCGTCGACCACCAAGCCGTCTGCGATGCCTTGCTCGTAGAGCAGCTGCGAGTTGGGCAGCCAGACTTCCATGGTGATGTCGGTGTCGTTGTTGAGCAGCCCCTGCCAGAGCGAGACGCTCTCACCGGGGACGTATTCGACGGGGTAGCCGTAGCCGTGCTCGGCGATGAAGCCGGCGATGCGGTTCTGAATTTCGGCGGAGGGCCAGTTGAGGTCGGAGAAGGCGATGGGGTCGTTGGCGTCGTTTTCGCCGCCGCAGGCGGCGGCGAGCGCCAGCAGGGCGGCGGCGAGGAAGAAGAGGCTTCGACGCCAGCGGGGGAGACGCGGCGCAGCTCGCATGCGGCTCAGGGTACCTGCTTGAGCCGATGCGAGCTGCGCGGGTGGCGCGGGGTGTGTCTCCGCTAACTACTCCTCGGCGAGGGCGGCGTCGATGCGCTGGGCGACGTCGGCGGGCACGAGGGCGCTCCAGATGTCGCGGTAGGTGCGCAGGTAGTAGAGCGCGGCGGCCTCAGGCGTCTCGTCGTTGTCGGCCATCCAGATGTCGGTGCCGACCTGCTCAGCGGCATGGTAGTCCCAGGCGCGCAGGAATTCGATGACGTCGGGAGCGCGTTCGAGCAGCTCGGAGGCGACGGCGATGCGCACCTCGGAGGCGGGGTAGGCGCAGCCCTTGTCGGCGTCCCAGCATTCCTGGGTCCACTCGGGCTCTTCGAGGCGGTAGAGGTCGAGGGTGGCGGTGGGCTTGGTGGGGCCCCAGATGTAGCCGAGCCAGGGCTCGCCGCGGCTGTAGGTCGCTTCGAGGTCGGCGAACAGCGCGGCGCCGCTGCCGGGGTCGACGATGTGCAGCGAATCGCGCAGGTTGTAGGCGTCGAACTTCTGGTCGTTGACCTGCTCGCAGGCCCAGCCGGCGATGCAGCTGATGAAGCGCGCCTTGCCGCGCGAGTCGGCGGTGACGAAGAGCTCGATGTAGTCGGGGATGTCGGTGACGGAGACCAAGTCGGGGTTTTCGTCCTTGACGTACTGGGGGATGACCCAGCCTTCCCAGTTTTCGTCGAGGCTGTCGCCGAGCAGGGCGATCACGTCGGGATCGTCGAGTTCGTCGATCCACTGCTGCTGGGCCGGCCAGATTTCTATGGTCACGTGGGTGTCGCCGTTGAGCAGACCCTGCCAGAGCGAGACGGTGTCGCCGTCGATGTAGTCGACGGGGTACTGGTAGCCGTACTGGACGATGTAGCCGACGATCTGGTTCTGCACCTCGGCGGAGGTCCAGTTGAGGTTGGAGAAGACGATCGGGTCTTTCCGGACCTCTTCCTGAGGTTCGTCCTGCGGCTCGGCCTGCTGCTGTACCTGAGCCTGCTGCTGCTGTTGCGGCTCGTCCTGCTGTGCCGGAGCGGGCTGTTCCTGCTGCGGCTCGTCCTGCTGTGCCGGAGCGGGCTGTTCCTGCTGCGGCTCGTCCTGTTGCTGCACCGCGGCGGGCTGGTCCTGCTGTTCCTGCTCAGCGGGGGGCGCGGCGGCGGCGGGTTGTTCCTGATCGTCGTCGTCGGAGCAGGCGGCCAGGGCCGCGAAGGAGATGGTC
Source organism: uncultured Dehalococcoidia bacterium (assembly GCA_958295515.1). Taxonomy (GTDB): domain Bacteria; phylum Chloroflexota; class Dehalococcoidia; order Bin125; family Bin125; genus CATQGW01. The sequence continues at coordinate 10,838 of CATQGW010000002.1, forward strand.
AGCAGGGCGAGCAGCGCGGCTGCTCGCAATCCCCAGTGTTTGCTCCACAATTTGCCCGCGTGGGCGGCGTCTCGCATACAAAAGCCTCCGTTCGCCACCCGACCTGTTCGGGCGGTATGAGACGGAGCATACACACAAACGCGGGAGAATTTACCCGCGACGGCGGATCAGACGGGCTTTGAAGGCGGCGATCACGGTCATAACGACGGCGAGGACGACGAAGAGCGCTTTGGAGCCGCCGAGGAAAGCGTTGGGGGAGAGGTCGCCGTCGGCGAGGGCGAAGATGGCGATGACCCAGCAGAGCAGGGCGGCGCAGATTGCGGCGAGGCCGCGAACTTGTTCGAGCCGTCGTTGCATGATCAGCGGCCAATCGACTCCTGCTGGCGTTGCGCCAGCGCCTGGGTGATGCGGTCCACGATGATCGCGAGGAAAACGATCGCGGTGCCGGCGAGGAGAGCGTTGCCGGGCTCGATGCGGCCGAGGCCGCGGTTGACATCGGCGCCGAGGCCGCCGGCGCCGACGAGCGAGGCGATCACGACCATCGAGAGGGCCATGAGGGTGGTCTGGTTGACGCCGGCCATGATGGTGGGGATGGCGAGGGGGATTTTGACGCGCATCAGCATCTGTCGAGGGGTGGTGCCGAAGGACTCGGCGGCCTCAATGGTTTCGGCGGGCAGTTCGCGGATGCCGAGGTTGGTGAGGCGGACCGCGGGGGGGACGGCGTAGATCAGGGTGGCGATCACGGCGGGGACGTTGCCGAGGCTGAAGAAGGCGATGGCGGGGACGAGGTAGACGAAGCTGGGCATGGTCTGCATGGCGTCGAGGATCGGTCGGAGCACGCGGTCGATGCGGTCGCTCTGGGAGGCCCAGACGCCGAAGGGGACGGCAATCATGATGGAGAGAGTGACGGTGACGATGATCAGGGAGGTGGTCTGCATCGCGCTGTCCCAGAGCCCGACGGTGCCGACCAGTGCGAGGGCGACGACGGAGAAGATGGCCATCCGAAAACTGACCATGACCCAGGAGACGAAGCCGACGATCGCCATAAAGGCGGGCCAGGGCAGCCAGAGCAGGCCGTCTTCGAAGCCGATCAGGAACCAGGTCAGCACATTCTTGATTGCGGTGAAGAGGCCGGCGAGGTTGTCCCGCAGCCAATCGACGATGTCGTCGATGAAGCGGCCGATGTCGCGTCCGACATCGACGGGGAAGACGTGATCGATGAGCAGGACGGAGGGGATGAAGGCGATGGCGGTGCAGAGGATGAAGAGCGGGACGATCCACCAGCGTTCGGGCGCGGGCGCGGAACCTTCGCGGCCGAAGAGCAGGCGCAGCGCGGCCCTGGGCAGCTTCAGCAGTGCCACTGCTAAGCCTCCACGTTGTCGGCGGCGGCGGCGGCGGCGGCTTCGTCGGAGACCATGACGGCGGCGAGACGGTCGAGCGGAATTTCGCCGACCAGCAGGCCGTCGGCGTCGATCACGGCGATCGGGTGCTGGGCTTTGAGCCCGATGGGCACCAGGTCGTCCAGCACCGTATCGTCCTGTACGCGGTCCTCGTGGTAGAGCTCCATGGCGTCGATTCGCCCATCGCCTCGGCGGCTTTCGCGCAGCACTTCGGAGAGGTAGGTGGCGCCGAGGAAGCGGCGCTGTTCGTCGACGACGCAGCCGTGGACGAGGTTGTTGGTCTCCATGGCGGTCACGGCGTCGGAGGCGGTCATGGCGCCGGGCAGTTCGGAGATCGGCTGGTCCATGATCGAGCCGGCGGTGACCATCGCGTGCATGCGGATGTCCTGGGTGAACTCGCGCACGAAGTCGCTGTTGGGGGAGAGCACGACTTCGGTCGGGGTGCCCTCCTGCACGACTGCGCCGTCGCGCATGATGGCGATGCGGTCGCCGACGCGCACGGCTTCGTTGAGGTCGTGGGTGATGAAGGCGATGGTCTTGTGGACGGACTGCTGGAGCTGCATGAGCTCGTCCTGCAGGTCGCGGCGGATGACGGGGTCGAGGGCGGAGAACGGCTCGTCCATCAGCAGCACGGGGGTGTCGAGGGCGAGGCCGCGGGCGAGGCCGACGCGCTGCTTCATGCCGCCGGAGAGTTGCTGGGGCATGGAGCTGTGCCAGTCGCCGAGGCCGACCAGTGCGAGCGAGTTGGCGGCGCGTTCGAGGCGCTCCTTGCGCTCGACGTTGGCGAGCTGGAGGGGCCAGGCGACGTTCTCGATCACGTTGAGATGGGGCATCAGCCCGAAGTGCTGGAAGACCATCGCGATTTCGTTGCGGCGCATGTCGCGCAGCCCGTCGGCGTCCAGTGCGGTGACTTCGCGTCCGTCTATCCAGACTTCGCCGGCGGTGGGTTCGATCAGCCGGTTGATGCAGCGCACGAGCGTCGATTTGCCGCAGCCGGAGAGGCCCATGACGACGAAGATTTGGCCGCGTTGGATGTCGATGTTGACGTTGGACAGCCCGAGCACGGCGCCGGTCTGCTCCTGGATGGCGTCCTTGGCGGTGCCGCCGCGGGCCAGTTCGAGCGCCTCATCCAGATCGTTGCCGAAGATCTTGTAGACATTGCGGATCGAGACCATCGCGGTGTCCGCGTTCGTCTTGCGGGTATCGTCGGTTTGTGTCGCCATTGCACTGCCGCTCCGTGACTGCGCGAAGGATACTGTATTCGCGCGCCGTGCTTCTTCTGATTCTGGGTGTCATAAGCGTGGCCGCGCTGGGGGCGGCGGGCTGCTCGACATGGGGCGCGGGGCATCAGGCGGCGGCGGCGCTGGAGTTGGATTTGGCGGACCCCGACAAGGCGGTGCTGATGCCGCTGGAGCGCAGCCTGGAACGCGACGAGCGCTTCTGGGTGCGGCTTCAGCTCGGCGCGCCGACGGAGGCGGACCACGTGATTGTGCGCTTCGAGCTCGATGTCGGCGGGCGCTCCTACTTTCAGGTGGAGGACTACCGCTTCGACGGGGTGACGCCGCCATGGAATGTGGCGGCGATTCCGTTGAGCATCTCGCAGTCGGGGGACTGGAACATTGCGTTCATCGTCAACTCGCGCAAGGTGACGGATGTGCGTGTGAGCGTTGCGCGGCTGGGGCGTGGGGTAGATTAAGGCGGCGCGCGATGCGGCGTTGGGGGCGACGGCATGCGGCGAATCGTGGATGTGGCTGAAGAGCTGGGGCTGTCCGAGGGCGATCTGGAGCTGTACGGGGCGTCGAAGGCGAAGCTCACGCCGGAGGCGCTGTCGCGTCTGCGCGACGCCCCGCAGGGCAAGCTGGTGCTGGTGACGGGGATGACGCCGACCACGGCCGGCGAGGGCAAGACGACGACGGCGATTGGGCTGACACAGGCGCTGCGGGCGGGCGGAGCGGGGGCGACGGTGGCGCTGCGCGAGCCGTCGATGGGCCCGGTCTTCGGGATCAAGGGAGGCGGGACGGGCGGCGGGCGCTCGATCATCGAGCCCTCGGACGACATCAATCTGCATTTCACCGGCGATCTGCACGCGGTGACGGCGGCCAACAATCTGCTGGCGGCGGCGATTGACAACTCGATCTTTCACGGCAACCGGCACGCGATTGATCCGCGGCGGATCAGCTGGCGGCGCTGCATCGACATGAACGACCGGGCGCTGCGCGGGGCGGTGATTGGGATGGGCGGGGCGACCGACGGGGTGCCGCGCGAGGAGTCGTTCGACATCACGCCGGCCTCGGAGGTGATGGCGATCCTCTCGGTGGCTTCGGATCTGGAGGACCTGCATCGGCGGCTGGGCGACGTGATCATCGGCTACACGAGCGAGATTCAGCCGGTGTATTGCCGTGATCTGGAGGTGGACGGGGCGATGGCGGTGCTGCTCGAGCACGCGATCCGGCCGAATCTGGCGCAGACGCTGGACGGCGGTCCGGCCTTCGTACACGGCGGACCGTTCGCCAATATCGCGCTGGGCTGCAACAGCATTGCGGCGACGCGGGCGTCGCTGGCGACGAGCGAGATCACGGTGACGGAGGCGGGCTTCGGATCGGATTTGGGCGCGGAGAAGTTTTTCAACGTGGTCAGTCGGATCGGCGGTTTCGCGCCGCAGGCGGCGGTGATTGTGGCGACCGCGCGGGCGATCAAGCGCCACGGGGGACGCCCCGCCAAGGAGCTGGAAGTGGAAGATCTGGCGGCGCTGGAGGCGGGGCTGGTCAATCTCGACGCGCACATCGACAACGTGGAGCGGCACGGGGTGACGCCGGTGGTGGCGGTGAACCGCTTCCCCAGCGACACGCCGGCTGAGCTGGCGGCGGTGCTGGCGCATTGCGAGGCGCGCGGAGTGCGGGCGGCGGTCGCTGATCCGTACGGCGGCGGCGGTGAGGCCTGCGCGGAGCTGGCGGCCGCGGTGCGCGACGCGCTGGACGCGGAGGACTCGCAGCTGACGCCGCTCTACGAGCCGGCGCAGCCGCTGCACGAGAAGATTGAGACGGTGGCGCGGGAGGTCTACGGGGCGGGTTCGGTGACGTATCTGCGGCGCGCAGAGCTGACGCTGCGGCGGGCGCGACGGCTGGGCATGGAGTCCTGGCCGATCTGCGTGGCGAAGACGCAGTATTCGCTGTCGGACGATCCGGCGCTGCTGGGCCGCCCGCGCGAGCATGAGTTCACGGTGCGCGAGGTGCGGCCCTCGGCGGGGGCGGGGTTTGTGGTGATCATCTCGGGCGAGATCATGACGATGCCGGGATTGCCGCGCTCGCCGGCGGCGACGCAGTTCAGCATTGAGAGTGGCGGGAGCTGAGGCGATGGCTGAGTTTCGCAACACCTTTGCGGGCAACCCGCTGGATCGGGTCGCCGCGCAGCGGCGCGACGAGGAGTGGATTCGCGAGCGGTTGGCCGATCCGTCCACGCAGCTGCTGCCGCTGCATCGGCTGTCGCTGCCGTTCGTCGAGCGTGAGGGGCTGGCGCGGCTGGCGTGGGCGCCGGTGAGCGATCTGGAGGATGCGGACGCGGAGAGTTTTCCGGTGCTGCTGGGAGTGGAGGATGAGGCGGCGCGCTTCGCGATCAACGTTTCCGGCGTGGACGATCCGCTTGCGGTGCTCGATCTGCCGGCGGGCAGCGTCTTCCGCGATCTGCGCGAGCTTTCGGGCACGCTCGAGGCGGACGATGCGGGGATTGCGGCGCAGGCGCGGTCGCTGGTCGACTGGCACGCGCGGCATCGACACTGCGCAGTCTGCGGCGAGCACACGGAGCCGGTGCAGGGCGGCATTTCGCGCAAGTGCGTGGTCTGCCCCGCCGAGCACTTTCCGCGCACGGATCCGGTGGTGATCACGGTGGTGCATGAGGGCGAGCGTTGCCTGTTGGGTCGGCAGGCGAGCTGGCCGGCGGGGATGTTCTCGGCGCTGGCGGGTTTCATCGATCACGGCGAGTCGATTGAGGATGCGGTGCGGCGCGAGGTGGGCGAAGAGGCGGGGATTGCGGTGCGGGAGATTCGCTATCACTCGTCGCAGCCGTGGCCGTTCCCAGCCTCGCTGATGATTGGCTGCCATGCGCTGGCGGAGACTTCGGCGATCGATTTCGACGAGTTCGAGATGGACGATGTGCGGTGGTTCACGCGGGCGGAGGTGCTGGAGGCGTTGGCGGGACCGGCGGCGAGCATCGTGGGCGATCCGGCGCGCGGCGGGGCGCTGTCGCTGCCGGGTCCGACGGCGATCGCGCACACGCTGGTGCGGGCCTGGGCGGACGCTGCCCCGTAACGGCGTCGCGCGCGTAAGCTCGCAACAGCAGGGGGAACGCATGAAGATCATCGCGATGGCGGCGTTGGCCGTGTTCTGCGCGGCGCTGGCGCTGACGGCGTGCGGCTCGGATGACGCCGCCGAGCAGGCGCAGCAGCAACAGCAGGCGACGGCGACGGTGGAACAGCCGTCTGAGCAGACGGAGCAGCAGACGGTCGCGGAGCAGGCGCAGGCTGCACCTGAGGCGCAGCAGCAACAGGCCGCGCAACAGCAGCAGGCTGTTGATCAGCCCGAGCCGCAGGCCGAAGAGAGTCAGCAGGCGCAGTCCGCCGAGCCGACGGCGTCTGAGTCGTCCGACCAGCAACAGCAGCAATCGACGGCGGCAATGGAGGGCGAGAGCACGGAGGAAGACGCGCAGGAGGAAGAGGCGGCGGCGCAGCAGCAGGCGCAAGCGCAGCAGTCGGCGCAAACGGCCGAGCAGGCGCAGGCGCGAGAGCAGGAAGAACGGGAAGCGCAGCAGGCGCGGGAGCGGGAGCGAGAGGCGCAGCGGGAGCGTGAACGGGCAGCGGAAGCGGCGCTGCAGGCGCGGGCGGAGGAGATCGCGGCCGACGCTTCGGTCAGCGACCTGGTGGGCGTGACGGCCTGGCTCAACGGCGAGCCGACGACGATCGCGCGCGAGCTGGCCAAGGGCAATGTGGTGCTGATCGACTTCTGGACGTACACCTGCGTGAACTGCGTGCGCACCTTCCCGTTTCTGCGGGAGTGGCACGCGAAGTACGCCGATCGCGGTCTGACGATCATCTCCGTCCACTCGCCGGAGTTTGAGTTCGAGGAGGAGGTTGAGAACATCCGCCAGGCGCTTGAGCAGTACGACCTGCGCTACCTCGTCGCGCAGGACAACGATTTCAGGACCTGGCGGGCGTTCAACAACCGCTACTGGCCGGCCAAGTACCTGATCGGTCCGGCGATGGACATTCGCTACCAGCATTTCGGCGAGGGCGATTATCTGGAGACGGAGCACGAGATCCGCCGCGCGCTGATGGACGCGGGGCACGATGTGTCGGACATCGAGGAGGGCACGGAGGCGGTCGCGCCGGTGCGGGACCCCGAATCACGCGGGCAGACGCGCGAACTCTACGGCGGCACGCGGCGCAACTATGGGCGCGTCCAGTACGCCGCGCAGCCCGAGTACTACCTCGAGGCCGGCACGGCGCAGCTCTACAACGATGTGCAGGGCAGCCTGAATTCGCGCCTGCAGGCGCGCGAGAATCACAAGTGGTATCTGCAGGGGCTGTGGCGCAATGAAGAAGAGGCGATTGTCCACGCCCGCACGACTGAGGACCTCGAGGACTACCTGGCCTTCAAGTTCACCTCGCGCACGGTCAACGTCGTGCTGACGGTGCCGGAAAACGGCGAACCGTTCAACGTGTACATCGAGATGGACGGGCGCTGGCTGAGGCCGCAGGAGGCGGGGGCGGACATCGTTTTCGACGGCGACGAGCGTTCCTACGTGCGCGTGACGCGGGACGATCTGTACCGTCTCGTGGTGCTCGACGAGTGGAGTACGCACGAGCTGAAGCTGCGTTCCAACTCCAACCAACTGGAGATTTTCGCTTTCACATTCGGTTCCTACCTGGGCGGTGAATGATGCATCTGAACCAGACCCTCGGCGCTGCGCTGCTGGCGCTGTTGATCGCGCTGTTCGCAGCGGCCTGCGGCAGCGGCGGCGATACGCAGCAGCAGGAGACGCCGGCCGCCGCGCAGGCGGCGCAAGCCGAACAAGAACAGGCGCAGCCTGTTCCGCAGGCTGACCAGCAGGCGCAGGCCGCCGAACAAGCGCAGCCTGCCGAGCAGCAGGCCGTGGCGGAAGCGCCGCCGGCGGTTGACCCGCTGCAACCGGTCGCTATCGATGAGCTCAGCCCGCGGCTGGCGCTGCTCGCCGAGGGCGGCTACCCGGTCTATGTCAGCGAGGACGGCTTCACGATCGCGCTCGGTACGCCCGATCTTGGTGTTGGGCAGCAGCGCGTGAGCATCGTGGTTGAAGGTCCCGAGGGGTTGGTGGAGTTCCCGGCGCTCGCGCTGACGTATTGGCCGGATGGCGGGGACGCGGCACCGGCGGAGGCGCTGGCCTCGTTTACGCGCTTCCCCGATGGGATTCGGGGCTTCCATCTCGCGCAGCTTGAGCTTGATCAGGCGGGGCTGTGGGTGGTCAATCTGCGCGTGCCGACGGTTGACGGTTTCACGGAGCTCCCGCTGAGCGTGCAGGTGCGCGCCGAGACACTTGCGCCGGCGGTGGGTCAACAGGCTCCGTCCTCGGCGAACCGCACGCTGCGCGATGTGGAGGGCGCGGAGCAGCTCTCGACCGGCGCGGAGCCGGACGCGGCGCTCTACGAATTGACCGTGGCTGAGGCGCTGTCCGCCGGACAGCCCTTCGTGATCGTCTTCGCCAGCCCCGGCTTCTGCACCAACGCCTTCTGCGGGCCGCAGGTGGAGGTGCTCAGCGAGCTGCGCCTGCTGCACCCCGAAGGCGTGGCGTACATCCATGTGGACCTGTACGAGAACCCGCTGGAAGTCCGCCGCGGCGAAGTGCCGGTCGAGACGCCGCTGCTGGAAGAGTGGGGGCTGGAGACCGACGAGTGGACGTTTATCGTTGGCGCCGACGGCCTGGTTGCGGCGCGCTTCGAGGCGTTTGCTCCGATTGAGGAGGTTGAGGCGGCGCTGACGGAGGTGCTGGCGCGCGGCTAGAATGCAAGCATGGTGACTGACCGCATCGCACTGACGGATGCCCTGATCGAGGGCGGTGTCAGGCCCGACGCCGCGCGCCGGGTCGTGGATTTGCTGGAGCGAGATCAGGCCGAGGTGGCCAAGCAGGCCGAGGTCAATCAGCGTCTCGAAGAGCAGGATCGCCGCAACGAAATCCGCTTCAAGGCGATTGAGGACAGTATCTCACGCCTGGAACGCCATCTGAGCCAGCGGATTGATGATCTCAAAGACGGCATGGACGGTCTCAAGGGTGGCATGGAGCAGCGGTTTGCGGCGATGGAGCAGCGATTCGCGGCGATGGAGCAGCGGTTCACGCTCCTGCTTTGGCTGATTGCGCTCAGCGCCGCCGTCAACTTCGCCCTGTTCGGCTGGATTATCTCGCGCCTCCCTTAGTAGGGCGGCTTACTCCGTTTCGATGGGGTGCTCCAGGGCGTTGCCGTACTCGTGCCAGGAGGCGTCGTAGTTGCGGGGGTTGTTGTAGCCGAGGAGGCGGAGGAGGAAGAGTCCGTGCGCCGCACGGATGCCGCCCTGTCAATAGGTGGTGACGCGGGTTTCGGGGGTGATGCCGAGGTCGGCCAGCATTTGGCGCAGCTCGGCGGGCGGCTTGAGCGTGCGAACCGGCGATTCGAGGGTGTGCAGCCACTCCAGATGCACCGCGCCGGGGATTCTGCCGCCGCGCTGGGTGCCGCGCTTGTTTGCGCCGGTCCACTCGCCGTCGGAGCGAACATCCCAGAAGATGTGGTTTTCGTCCTCAATCAGTGCGGGGATCTCGTCGAGGCGGCAGATGGTGTCGTCGTGGGGTGCGGGCGGGGTGGGATAGTCGGCGGGTGCGGCGCGGCGGTTGTCGTTGGCGAGCGGGCGGCCTTCGGCGTACCACTTGTCGAGGCCGCCGTGGAGCACCTTGAAGTTGGTGTGTCCGAAGCGGTCGAAAGTCCACCAGACGCGGGCGGCGTAGAGGCCGCCGGAAGCGTCGTAGGCGACGACCTGGGTGTCGGGCGTGATGCCCAGCCGTCCGGCCAGGCGGGCGAATTGTTCGGAGTCTTCGAGGCCGTAGATCTGGCTGTCGTCGGAGGGGTCGCTCTTCCAGTAGCGCGAGAGCGACCAGAGCGCGCCGGGGATGTGCAGCCGCTGGTAGGCGGGCAGCACATCGCAATCGAGCAGCACCAGGTTGTCGTCCTCGATGTGCTCGGCCAGCCAGTCGGTTTCGCAAAGCAGCTCGGGGTTGGCCCAGGCGTCCTGATCGGTCATGGTGGACTCATTCCTGCTGGGGCGCGTCTTGCGCTTCGGAATCGTCAGCATCGCTCGAGTCTTCGGCGTCGCTGTCGGCTGCGGCATCGGGCGGTTGGTATTGGCCGCGCAGGTAGTCTATTGCGGTGATCAGCTGGACATCGAGGTCGGCCTCGAAGCCGGTTTCGGGCTGTACGACCTCGATATCGGGGAGCACGCCGACGCCCTCGATGACGGTGCGGTTGGGGGAAATCCAGCGGGCGATGCTGACGTAGAGCACGCTGCCGTCGGAGAGGCGTCGGGGGAGGTTGACGGTGCCCTTGCCGGCGGTGACTTCGCCGATCAGCACGGCGCGCCCGTGGTCGCGCAGCGCCGCCGCCATCACCTCCGCGCCGGAGGCCGAGGCGCCGTTGATCAGGATTACGAGCTCCATCTCGATGCCGTTGCCGCCGCGATCGTCGCGGAAGACTTCCTCCTCACCGTCGCGGTGAATTTCGCGCAGGATCACTTCCTGATCGACGAATTCGCCGGTCGTTTCGACGGTCGCGCGCAGCAGCCCGCCGGGGTTGTTGCGGACATCGATGATCAGCTTGCCGACGTTGGCGTTGGCGGCGGCTTCGAGCAGATTGATCAGGTCGTCGCGGGTGGTCTCGGTGAACTGCGAAATCCAGATGTGGCCGATGTCGGCGACGGCGTTGCTCTGGCGGTCAGTGAGCGGCAGCGAGCGGACGCTGGGCACGACGATTCGGTCGCGCACGATCGGCAGCAGTTCCTCGGTGCCGTCGCTGTGCCGCACCAGCAGCTCGACGGTGGTGCCGGCGGGGCCGCGGATGCGCTGGACGGCGAGTTGGAGCGACCAATCGGCGATCGACTCCCCGTCGACCTCGAGGATCACATCGCCGTCGCGCACGCCGGAGCGCTGGGCGGGGGAGCCGTCGAAGACGGTCACGATCGTGATCTCGCCGTCGAAGTCGTTGACGGTGCAGCCGATGCCCTCGAAGGAGCCGCCGATGTCCTCGGAGGTGAGGCGGTAGTCCTCGGCGTCGATGAATGCGGTGTGTGGGTCGCCGAGGCTATCGATGATGCCGTTAATCGCGGCGGTGCGCAGGTTGGCGGCTTCGAAGCTGGCGGGGTCGACGAAGTCGCGGTCGAGGATCTCGTAGACCTCGTCGAGGATGGCGAAGCGCGAGGCGCGGACGGCGGTCTGTGTGGGACTATCCGGTTCGCGGATGACCGGCGCGGTCACGGCGACCTCGCCGCGGGCGCTGCGCAGGAAGGCGTCGCGCCCGTCGGGCTCGTCGACGATCCGAATGACGCCGACGCCGAGCGCGAAGGCGGCGAGGAGCATGATCAGGATCAACAGCGCTGCGATGTTGCGGCGCGGACCGCGCGGCGCAGGCGGTGCGGGCTGCGGCTGGGGGAGTTCGGACATGCAGGCAGCGTACCAACCGCGCCTACGGGCGCGTCCAACCTTGTATCATTTGGAGCGATTCACAGCCGCCCGCGGACGGGCGCGGAGGAGGTTCGAGATGGCAGCCGTAGCGGGATACAGCCACGTGGCGATCTGCGTGTCCGATGTCGAGCGCTCGCGGGAGTTCTACGGCGGGCAGCTGGGGCTGGAGACGGTCAACCGTCCCGACTTCGGTTTCCCCGGCGAGTGGTACGTCGTGGGCGGCCTGCAGCTGCACCTGATGCAGCGCGAGATGCCGGAGGGCGCGGCAGAGGGGATCGGGCCGCACTTCGCGCTCTACATCCCGACCGAGGAGTTTCACGGCGAGGTGGAGCGGCTGCGCGAGGCCGGGGTCGAGGTGATGCTCGAGCCCAACCACCGCGACGTCGATGACATCTGGGCAGCGTTCTGCAAGGACCCCGACGGGAACATCATCGAGCTGACCGACATGGGGCCGGAGTACCTGATCAGCGGCCCCGGCGCGTAGTTGGGCGCAGGCGAAACGCAACCGGCAGCCGACGGCGAAGGCGAGATGGCCGCTGCGGCGCTGATCTGCCCCGGCCAGGGTGCGCAGCGCGCCGGCGGGCTTGAGGACCTGCCCGGCGCTGCGCGGGAAGTCTTTGCGGTCGGCTCCGATGTTGTCGGCGTGGATTTGTGGCGGCTGGGGATGGATCAGTCGGCGGCGGCGGAGCTCGAGCTGCGCCGGCCTTCGCGCCTTCAGCCTTATCTGGTCTGCTGGGCGGTCGCGGAGTGGCGCGCGGCGCTGGAAGCGGAGCGCGTGCCCGACGCGCCCGATTTCGTGACCGGCCACTCCTCCGGGCTGAACGCGGCGATGGTGCTGAGCGGCGCGGTCTCGCTCGACGACGGTTTGCGCTTCGCGCACGCCTGCGGGCTGGAGATGGATCGCGCCTGCGAAGCGGGCGCGGGCGGGCTGCTGGCGTTGGTGGGTGCAAACCGCGAGCAGGCGGAGGCGCTGGCGGTGCGCAGCGGCGCGGTGCTGGCCAATCACAATGCCGACGATCAGACGGTATTGGGCGGTCCCGCCGAGGCACTTGACCGGGTGCAGGTGGCGCAGCAGGCCGCGGAGCGCGGCAGCGAGCCGCAGGCGGTACGGCTGCGAGTGGCGGGCGCGTTTCATACGGACGCCTTCGCAGCGTCGGACCGGCGCAGCGAGCGCTGGATTGCGGAGCTGCCGATCGCCGAGCGCTTCACGCCGCTGATCGGCAACTGCGGCGGGCAGCTGATCGAGACGCCGGCGGATCTGGCTGCGGAGCTGCGCGGGCAGTATTCGCGCCCGGTGGAGTGGCTGCGTGTGCTGGAGACGCTGGAGCGTCTGGGCGTACGCCGCTATCTGACGCTTGGGCCGGGCAACGCGATGGCCGGGTTGGTGCGGCGCTATGGTCGAAGCCGTGCGGGCGGAGTGCGGGTGGTGCGCGTCGCGCAGCATCTACAACACAGCCCGAGTGTGACATAACGTATCAAGGCATCGGAGAACAGGAGACTGGCATGGACGCTGATCACGTACTGAAGACCACCCGCTCGGTGCGGTTGCGGCTCGATTTCGAGCGCCCGATTGAGACGTCGGTGATCGAGGAGTGCCTCGAAATTGCGCTGCAAGCGCCGACCGCCTCGAACAGCCAGCAGTGGCAGTGGGTGGTGATCACGGACCCGGAGAAGGTGGCTGGGGTGGCTGAGGTCTACCGCAAGTCGTTTGAGGTGTTGGCGGCGCGCCCGCCCGAGGAGCGTCCCAGCTACGGGGCGGAGGACAGCCGCACGCAGCAGTCGGAGGGAGTGACGCGCTCGGCGACGTATCTGGCGGCGGAGATGCACCGCTGCCCGGCGCTGCTGCTGGCCTGCATTAGCGGGCGGGTGGAGGATTTGGGTCCGATGGCGCAGGCGGGCGTCTACGGATCGATCTTGCCGGGCGCGTGGTCGTTCATGCTGGCGGCGCGCGCGAGGGGGATCGGGATGGCTTGGACCACGCTGCACATTCGACACGAAGACGAGGTGGCCGAGTTGCTCGGCATCCCCGCCGATGTGACGCAGGCGGCGCTCTTCCCGATGGCCTATTTCACGGGCGAAGATTTCCGGCCTGCCCCGCGCGTGCCGCTGGAGCAGGTGGTGCACTGGAATGCCTGGGGGCAGCGGGCGCCCTGAACGAGGCGCACGCGCTCAGCTGCCCGCGCCCGTGCCGACCCGGCGCCCCATGAGCCCTTGGGTCGGCGGCTCGCCGCCGAGCAGGGACTTTTGGTCCACCTTCATCACACAGGTATTCGGCGACTGGTGACCCGACAGGAGAGCGTGGTTGGACCGCCACCACACCGCTGTCAGCGAATCTCCGTCCGGCGATTGCACCGTTGGCGCCGGATGACGCGACTGGTTGGCGTAGGCGATGTGGGTGAGCGTGGCCTCTTTGATCAAGCCGCTGACCGTCGTGTTGCGCCGCTGAACTTCGCCGCGCAGCCGAAGCATCTCATCTCCGTTGAAGCGTACGGAGATGATGCCGCCCAGCGGCTTCACGATCTCGAAGGTCAGCTCTTCGTCATCGAGGTCGTCAGTCAAGTGCTGGTCGCTCATGCTCATGCCCCTCGTTTGGTCTTCTGATAGCGGTCGCGCTGGGCTTTGCTCGCGTCCCAGCCGGTGATGACGTGGGACGCCCCATCAACCGGTGGTTCGATGATAATCGTCAGCAGCCGGCCGGAGCGGTCCGGTCCGATCATCTGGATCCGTTCGGGACGCCGGCGGATCGAGCCATCCGGGAGGACTTCGTCCGTCGGTTTCTGTGGCCAAAATGCTGGATGCTCCTCCAGCACCTGATAGGCGTGCTCGAGAGTTAATCCGTGTCGGTGCAGCTCTTCTTCGGTCGTCTCGTTGGCGCTCAGCTCGATGATGCGTTTCATGTGGAGCGTCTCTGTTGCGTGCCATGTATGACATCTTCGGTTTATCATACATCGCACGAGGAGGTGTTCGCCTGATGCAAGTCGATTCGCTGATGTTGGCCAACAGCGCCGAGTTGCGAGACGGGCTGCTGTTCCTGCTTGGCGGCGGCTGGACGCGCTGCTGGCCGGAGCCCGGCCAGCAGTTTCCCTTCGAGCGGGTGATCGTCTCGGCGCTTGCGATTCGCGTTGATTACGCAGAGACGAACGAGGAGCACCGCTTCCGCCTCGAAGTGCGCGATGCAGATGAGAGCGTGCTCCAGCCGCAACAGATCGATGGCGGGTTTACCGTCGGTCGCCCTTCTGATCTTGTCGTGGGCATGAGCCAGGTCGTGCAGGTGGCGGGACCGATGGCCGTCCAAATCCCGTCCCCCGGGATTTTCTCGCTGGTGCTGACGATCGACGACAGCGAGGCGAAGCGGATCACGTTCGAAGTGATGGGTGGTCCGCCCGCGTAACGGTGAATCACCGGCTCACCGACTTGCTCAGCGCTCGGCGCCGATGTCGAACCAGGCGTGGTCGGCGCCCAGGTCATAGCCGGCGGCGTAGCCCTCTTGCCAGGCTTGTTGCTTGAGCGGTTCGAGGCCGCGGATGAGGTCGTTGCGGCCGGCCAGCGCGCCGGCGATCAGACCGGAGGGGTTGGGCAGGTAGTCGAGCAGCGGCGAGGCGTTGGTGGCCAGCAGGCCGCGCTGGTAGCCGGCGTCCTCCTGCGCGTCGGCTTCCAGCTGTAGGCGCTGCTCGGTCGCTTCCACCGCCCCCGACCAGCCCGCCTCGTGGGCGGCCTCGAGATCGGCCTGGGTGGGGCCGCGGTCGAACGCGCCGCTGAGGCCGCCGATCAGGGCGGCGGCGAGCGCGCCTGCGGCGAACGCGGCGAACAGAGCGACGGTGCGGCTCATGGTCGCCCCGGTATCGCGGTGCTGGGCGGAGGCGCGCCGCGCATCCGCTCCCAGGCCGCGCGATAGCCGGCGCGCCAGCCCTCGTCCCAGGCGGCGGCCAGCTCGCGCTGCGCCAGCGACTGCGCCTGGTCGTAGGCGGCCTCGTAGGTGAAGCCGTGGCGGAAGCGGTCGATTTCTTCTTCGGAGACGGTGGAGGCGACGCTGCGGCCGCGCGCGAAGCCGACGGTCTCGCGCCGCGCCAGCTCGGAGGCCCAGTCCGCTTCGGTGGCTGCCGCGCCGCGCTCTGCGCCGCGCTGGAACGCGGCGTCTACGTCTGTTTGGGTCGGGCCGGACTGGAACAGATCGGTGCCGAAGCCGAGCGCGAGGGTGAGCGCGACGCCGAGCAGGCAAGCGGCGGCGAGCCAGCGGCGCTTGAGCGTCGCGCGCTGTTCAGGTTCGCGTTCGAGCTCTCGCCACTGCATCGTCCGCGCCCACTTACGCGCCTGAGGCGGCGAGCGCGGGGTGTGGGCGCGTCCAGCCCATCGCGCGACCGTAGAGCAGCGTGACCAGCGCGAAGACGGAGAACACGGCTGCCGCCCAGAAGACCATTTCGACGGACAATAGCTGCCCGACGATGGCCAGAATGGGCCCGGCCACGAAGCCGCCGATATCCCAGGCGAGCTGGAATGTGGCGGTCGCGCCGCCGCGCTGGGTGGGCGCGACGCGATCGACCGCCAGCGCGAGCAGCCCGGTATGGGCTGCGCCCATGCCCACGCCGGTGAGCAGCCCGGCCGGAATCAGCATCAGCGTCGTGTCGGCCTGAGTGAGAGTCACGAGTCCGGCGACGGTGGCGATTAGTCCCGGGATGATTACCGGCACCCGTCCGACGATGTCGGAGATACGCCCGGCCATCGGCCGGGTGACCATTGCGCCGAGCCCGCTGAACAGGAAGAAGAATATGCCGATGCCCTCTGCGCCGCCGAAGTTGCGATTGGGGTCGGCGTCTTCCAGCGAGGGGAGGAAGGCGGCGGCGACGCTGAATGTGAGCGTGATGCTGAGGAAGACGAACATGGGGAAGACGGCCGGCGGGGGGATGAGGGAGCGCAGGGAGAGCGGCGGCGGGGGCTGTCCGGAACCGCGAGGTTCGCGCTTCAGGAAGGTCAGGGCGAACGACGCGCCGGCGGTCACGATCGCCACGATCAGCACCGCGTCGAAGCCGCCGAGGTAGGCGAAGATCAGACCGCCAAGCATGGGGAACACCGTCTGCGAGGCGGAGGTGGACAGCCCGAAGAAGCCCAGCCCCTCGCCGCGCCGCGAGGTGGGGACGATCTCGGCGACGAAGGAGCCGGCGGCGGTGGGGTAGGTGCCCATGCCGAGTCCGTGTACGCAGCGCAGGGCGAAGAGCACCCAGATGTCGTTGACGAAGATCATCAGCGCGAACGAGCCGATGAAGGTGAGCAGGCCGATGCGCATCAGCAGGATGCGCTTGCCGCCGTCGCTCCAGCGCCCGACGAAGGGACGGAGGAAGATCGGGATGAGGCTGTAGCCGCCGACCACGAGACCGATCTCGAGGGCGCTCGCGCCGCGCCCGACGAGCTCGCTGGGCAAGGCGGTGGTGAGGTAGAAGAAGCAGGCGAAGAAGGAGAAGGTGCCGAACAGGGCGAGCAGATACTGCGCAGACCAGAGCTGCGGCCGCGCGGCGCGCAGCACCAGCTCGGCGGCGCGGAGCGCGACACGCTGGGGCGCGGAGCGGGCCGTCCAGCCGGCGTGTGTGAGTGGTGCGGGGGCGGGAACGATCAGAACTCCGGCGGGCCGATGCCCGCCAGCGCGCCGTCGCCGTGGCCGTTGGTCTGGGGGCAGAGATGCTCGTCGCCCTCCAGCGGCTGCTTGCAGAGCGGGCAGGTGGGACGCCCACCGGCGACGGCCTGCTCGGCCTGCACGGTGAAGCCGCGGGCGATCGCGCGGCTGAAATCGACGCGCAGCGTGGGCTGCTCGGTGTCCACCTCGATATCGGTGGCGAAGAGCGTGAGGGTGTGCGCGTCCTCGTCGTAGCCCAGCGCGATGCGCCCGGCCTGAAACTCGTGCGTCGGCTGGTCGGGGAAGGGGACGAGCGAGGGTGCGCCGGGCCGCCGCCGCTCGCCCTCGCGGCGGTAGCGCGCGAGGATCTGCTGCACCGCGGTGGCCAGCGAGTTGACCTGTTCCTTTTCGCACCAGATCGCGGCGGTGACCTGGCCGGCGCTGACGCGCAAGCGAAAGCGGCGCTGGCCCGGTTCGCCGATTGCTTCGGCTTCCAGCGCCGTCGCTGCGCCCAGATCCCATTCGGCTGAGGAGGACATGCGCAGAGTCTATATCCACCGCCGATCTCGGCTGCGCGCGGAGGCGTAGGATGGGGACGCAGCGCGCCGTCCGAGGCGAACGGCGGTGGAACAGGAGCGGCTGATGGCAGTCGAGGTTGGACAGCAAGCGCCCGATTTCACGCTGATGGACGGCGATCGCCAGGAGCACCGGCTCGGCGACTACCGCGGCCAGACGGTCGTTGTGGCCTGGTACGTGCTGGCCTTCACCGGCGGTTGAACGAACGAATTGAGCCGCTTCCAGGAACTCCACTCGGAGTTCGAAGCGGCCGGCGCCCAGGTGCTGGGCCTCAGTGTGGACTCGCCCTTTGCAGCCGGTGCGTACGCGCGCGAACTCGGGCTCAGCTTTCCGCTGCTGGGCGATTTCCCGTGGGGCAAGACGGGCAAGGTCTGGGGCATCCTCAACGAGGAGCGGGGGATCACGGCGCGGATGACATATGTGATCGACGCCGAGGGCGTGGTGCGGCACATCGTCGACGCGCCGCGCGATTTCGCGCTGCACGCCGAGGAATCGCTGGCGCAGGCGCAAGCGCTGGCAGTGGATAACGACTAGTGGTGGGTAAAGCGGGGTAAAACCCGGTTGCGATCAGCGGGGCGGTGTTCGACGATAAAACACATCAGCCGCCGTTCTGCCGAATCGGGCGCGGCGGGCTGGTCCTCCCGTGGCGGGGATGGGGCTTTCGGAGTCCCGCGATGGTCACCAAGGTTTCCGAAGAGCGCTGTGTGCATAACTGGGTGCTGGCTTCGCCGAGCGGCTCGACCAGCCCCGGCGAGTGCGCGAAGTGCGGCGAGCGGCGCCGCTTCGCCAATTCCTTCCCGGAGCTCGAGCGCACGAACAACTCGGATCTGTTCAGCAGTCCCGGTCGGCGCGGCCGAGGCGGGGTCGAGGCCTACGTCGAGAGCAGCGACATCGACATCGAAGTCGCGCTCAACTCGATGCGCGGCCCGCGCGGCAGCTTCCGCTAGCCCACGGTGCCTTTCGCTGGCGCACGGCGGTTTCCGCTAGCGCGGGGCGGCGCGGTCGCTAGACTGCCCGAGTGAGCACATCGCAGGGCGGCAACGCCGATCTCGCCAGCTACAAGGTCCACACCGTTCCCTTCGAGGAGTGGCTGGATGTGGACACGCTGCTGCACCGCAGCTCGGTGACCAGCGGGGAGTTCGACTACGTGCTGCGCCCGCTCTGTCCGGAGTGCGGGCAGGAGTGCGAGCTGGAGTACGACGTGATCGCGGAGGGCAGCGAGGTGATCGCGGCGCTGATGTGTCATGTCTGTCAGGAACTCTGGGAGGCGGCAGAGCCGCCGGATGAGGCAGCGGGCGGGACGCGCTAGGCTCGCAGCAGCCGGGACAGACGCAGTTCGAGCAACAGAGAGCGAAGCGGGAGCAGATGAGCATCGTTGTGCGGATTCCGACGCCGTTGCGGGGGCTGACGAGCGACCAGGACGTAGTGGACGGCGCGGGCGCGTCGCTGGGTGAGTTGGTTGCCGACCTTGAAGCGCGCTATCCCGGCATGGCCGAGCGGTTGATCGACGAGGGCGGGGAACTGCGGCGCTTTGTGAATGTCTTCATCAACGGCGAGGATGTGCGTTTCCTCGATGGGATGGCGACGGTGATCGGCGACGGCGACGAGGTGAGCATCGTGCCGGCGGTTGCGGGGGGCTGAGGGTCGGTTGTCGGGTGTATTCCGGTCATTCTTGTCACATTTGTCCGTCATTCCCGCCACCATTTGTCCGTCATTCCCGCCACCATTTGTCCGTCATTCCCGCCACCGAGCGGGAATCTCGTCGCGGGGCTTCGGAGGTTGGACGGGGAGATTCCCGCTCGGGGGCGGGAATGACGGAAGAGTGGAGGTAGGAATGACGAAAGAGTGGAGGTAGGAATGACGGAAGAGTGGAGGTGGGATGGCGGAAATGGGGAGGCAGGGATGACGGATGTGCGAGCGCGGGCATGGCGAGGGTGTGAGTGCGGGTATGGCAGGAGTGCGAGTGCGGGTATGGCGGGAGTGCGAGCGCGGGTATGACAGGGGTGGTACTAGCCTGTGTGAGCCAGCTGTGGACCGGAAGGGGTGACGGTCGTGCCGAACTTTAAGAACTTCAAGATTCTCGCGGCGTTTTTGGCGGGCTTTGGGGTGGCGGCGGCGGTGATTGGGGCGCTTGCCGTGGCGGCGCTTCCGGAGCCGGAGGTGCGCGTGCAGGCGCGGCGGCTGGACGATGGGCGGGTTGAGGTGGCGGTGCAGCACCGCGTCGGTCCGGAGCAGCAGTGGGGCGAGCGGACCCGCCCGGAGCGGCGCTTTGTGCCGGCCGACGCGGAGGTGGGGCGCTGGCTGAGCAGCAGCGCGGCGGCGGCGCAGACGGGGCTTGAGCCTGAGCTGTACTGCCTGGTCACGCACGAGCACCCGGGAGACGAATCGTTCGGGAACGTGATCCGCCAGGCGGCCTCGCAGCAACGCTGGGCGAGCGGTCAGAACGTGAATGTGCAGGTGCATGGCAGCCCCGATGCGGCCGAGCAGTCGGAGCTGGTACGGCAATGCGTGGCCGACGGCGCGGCCGCGGTGGGCGTCACGCTGGCGAACCCCGATGGGGTTGAGGCGGCGATTCGGGACGCGCTTGATGCGGGCGTCATCGTCACCACATTCAACTCCGGGGTGCGCGATTTCAAGCGGGTCGGCTCGCTGCGGCACGTGGGACTGGACGAGCTGGAGGCGGGCCGCGAGGCGGCCGAGCAGTTTGTCGCGGCGGGCGTGACCGGCGCGGCGCTCTGCGTAATCCACGAAGAGCGCAACGTGGGGCTGGAAGAACGCTGCGAGGGGTTTGAGGCGGCGTATCCGGGAACGGTGGAGCGTCTGCGCGTCCACGCCAGCGGCGTCGGCGATGTGGCCGCCACGGTGGCGGCGATCGAGGCGCGCCTGCGGGCTGACGATGGGGCGGGGTTCGCCGCGGTGCTGACGCTGAACGACCGGATCAGCGGCGCGGCGTTGCAGGCGATCAAGGCGACCGGCTCGAAGGCGGCGCTGGCCACCTTCGATCACAACATCGAGACGCTGCAATCGATTCTCGATGGGGAGATCATCTTCGCGATCGACAGCGCGGTGTTCGTTCAGGCTTGGCTGACGCTGTCCTCGATGCGCCATTTCGCCGTCTCCAGGCCGCGGCTGGCGGGGATTGACTTCGGCATCGAGGACCCGGCAGAGATCGATAGCGTGATTGGCGTGCTGCCGATTCTGCTTCATCCGCGCATTCGCACGGCGGAGAATGCGAGCAGCATGCTGCGCGTGCGGCAGGTGCTGCGCGAGCGGTTCTCGCAGCAGTCCGACGACCGCTAGAGGGGTACCAGGATCGGCATATGACGCTGCGAATTGAACGCGAAGGCAAGATCGCCGTTGCGACGCTCGATCGTCCCGAGCGGATGAACGCGATCTCGCCGGAGATGGGACGGGAACTCGACACGTTCTGGCGGGAGTTCGACGCGGACGACGACCTGCACGTGGCGATCCTGACCGGCGCGGGCCGGGCGTTCTGCGCGGGGCGCGATCTGGTGCGCGATTCGGCGCACGATGACGAACGGGCGCGGGCGCGCCGCAGCACGGACGACGCGGCGGGTCTGGGCTCGTGGGGACCGACCTCGACGAACAAGCCGGTGATCGCGGCGATCAACGGCTGGTGCCTGGCGGGCGGCTTCGCGCTGGCGCTGTCGTGCGATATTCGGATCATGGCGGAGGGCGCGCGGATTGGCAGCATGGCGCCCAAACGCGGGCTGCTGCCGGGCGGCGGGCAGGTGCAGCGGCTGGCGCGCTATGTGCCGTTCGGGGTCGCGCTGGAAATCCTGCTGCGCGCCAGTCATGTGGATGCGCAGGAGGCGTGGCGGATTGGTCTGGCGAACGCGGTGACGAGCGCGGAGGAGCTGCTGCCGACTGCGCGCGCGTGGGCGGAGGAGATCGCGTCGAACGCGCCGCTGGCGGTGCGCGCGGCCAAGCAGGCCGCCTACGAGGGCGCGCTGGCGCCGTCGGGCTTCGCCGACGGGATGGCGCTGGAGAGCCGCCTCTACTCGGAGATCATGGAGACGGCGGACGCGCGCGAGGGCACGACGGCGTTCGCGGAGAAGCGCGAGGCGCAGTTCACGGGGCGCTGACGGGCGGCAGCACGGCGTCGATCCACTCGGTGAGGATGTCCCACAGCTGATCGCGCTGCTGGCGCAGCGAGTGGGTGGCGTCGGGCAAGATGCGCAGCGCTTTGGGCTGCGACGCCTGGGCGTACACCCATTCGGAGAGGCGGGGCGGCAGCCGCCAGTCGGCCGCCCCGTGGATCAGCAGCAGCGGACGAGGCGGCAGGCGCTCGAGGTCGGCAAGCTCGATTCCCGCGGTTTGGGTGGAGAGCGCGGCGGCGGCGCAGGCATGCTCGGAGCGGGCGGCGGCGCGGATCACGATCGCGCCGCCGTAGGAGTGGCCGATCAGCGCGACGGGCGCGGCGCCCGCTTCGGCCAGCCAGTCGATTCCCGCCAGCACATCGTCGGTGCCGGCGTCGATTGGGCCGGGCGAGGTTTTGATCCGAAAGTCGAGCCGCAGCGCGCCGATTCCCAGCGGTGGCAGATGCTCCGCGAGATCGCCGTAGATGCCGTTGGCGGGCCCGTCGAAGCCGCCGTCGAAGCCGCCCACGCAGAGGATGGAGCCGCGCGCCGCCGACTGCGGGGGATGCCAGAGCGCGTCAATCGGCCCCGCCGCCGATGCAATCCGAATCGTTTCGTCCGTCATTGTCGGACAGGGTACGACCGGCTCGCTGCTCACTCGGTACCCTCATCCCGCCGACCAAGCCGCAGCATGTGAGGACGCCACGATGGATGATCTGATTTACGCTTCCGCAGCCTCGATCGCTGGCGCGATCCGCACCGGCGAAGTGTCCGCCCGAGAAGCGGTTGATGCCCACCTGAGCCGCATTGAGGACGTGAACGGCGCGCTCAACGCCGTGGTGCAGCTGTGCGCTGAGCGCGCGCGCGAAGCGGCCGAAGCGGCGGATGCGGCGGTGGCGCGCGGCGATGAGCTCGGAGCGCTGCATGGCGTCCCGATCACGCTCAAGGACTCGCACGACACCGAGGGCGTCGTCACGACGGGCGGCACGTTGGGACGCAAGGACTACGTGCCAGAGGCGGACTCGACAGTGGCGGCGCGGCTGCGCGCGGCGGGTGCGATCCTGATCGGCAAGACCAACACGCCGGAGCTGACGCTCTCGGGCGAGACCGACAACCTCGTGTACGGACGCAGCAACAATCCGCACCACACGGAGCGCACGCCGGGCGGTTCGAGCGGCGGGGCGGCGGCGATTGTGGCGGCGGGCGGCTCGCCGCTGGATATGGGCAGCGACACGGGCGGCAGCATTCGGTTGCCCTCGCATTTCAGCGGGATTTGCGGGCTCAAGCCGACGGCGGGGCGAGTGCCGCGCACGGGGCACATCGTGCCGTGGGGGATGGGCGCGCTCGATGCCTGGACGACGATCGGGCCGATGGCGCGGTACGTGGAAGATCTGGCGCTCGCGCTGCCGATTATCAGCGGTCCCGATGGGATCGATCCGGCCGTATTCCCGGTGCCGCTGCGGGATCACGCTGCGGTGGAACTGAGCGGGCTGCGGATTGCGTACTACGCGGAGATCGACGGCTATCAGCAGCCGACTGAGGACACCCGCGAGACGCTCGCCGCTGCTGTGACCGCGCTGGCTGAGGTTGTGCGGTCGGTCGAGGAGGATCCGCCGCCGCCGCTCAGCGAGTACGTCGATCTGTGGCCGCGGGTCGGGGGCGGCGACGGGCGGGCGTGGGTGAACCGCATGCTCCAGCGCTGGGGCACGGAGGAGGTTTCGCCGTTCCTCGAAAAGGGTTTCGCGGAGATCGAGCCGACCAGTACGGCCGAGTTTACCGAGGCGCTCGAAGCGCAGGATCGCTTCCGCAGCGAGATGTTGGGCTTCATTCAGGATTACGACGCGATTGTCGCGCCGGTCGCCTCAATGCCTGCGCCCGAGCACGGCGCGACCTATGAGCGCGAGAATCGCAGCATGTTCTACACCGGCCCGTACAACATTACGGGCTGGCCGGGCGCGGTGGTGCGCTGCGGCACCTCGGCGGACGGCCTGCCGATCGGGGTGCAAATTCTCGCTCATCCGTGGCGCGAGGATGTGGCGCTGGCGCTGGCGGCGGCGCTGGAATCCGCGCTGGGCGGCTACCAACGCCCGTCGCTGTGAGCGAACTGATCTACCGCTCGGCGAGCTGGATGGCGGGGGCGGTCCGCGCCGGGGAAGTCTCGGCGGTTGAGCTGGTTGATGCGCATCTGGAGCGCATCGACGAGGTCAATCCGGCGCTCAATGCGGTGGTCGCGCTCTGCGCCGAGCGGGCGCGCGAGGAGGCGCGGGCCGCCGATGCGGCGGTCGCGCGGGGCGATGAGCTCGGCGCGCTGCACGGCGTGCCGTTCACGCTGAAGGACTCGCACGACACCGCGGGCGTGGTCTCGACGGGCGGCACGCTGGGACGCAAGGACTACGTGCCGAAGGCGGACTCGACGGTGGCTGCGCGGCTGCGCGCGGCGGGCGCGATCCTGCTGGGCAAGACATCGTGCCCCGAGCTGACGCAGGCGACCAATGGCAACGCGATGCACGCGCGCGCGAATAATCCCTGGGACATCGATCGCACGCCGGGCGGGTCCAGCGGCGCCTGCGCGGCGATTGTGGCGGCGGGCGGGTCGGCGCTCGATTTCGGCAGCGACACCGGCGGCAGCATTCGGGGCCCGGCGCATTTCTGCGGGATCGCCGCGCTCAAGCCCACCTCCGGGCGCGTGCCGCGCACGGGGCACATTGTGCCCTGGGGATTGGGCGCGATGGACGGGCTGACGCAGATTGGGCCGATGGCGCGGTATGTCGAGGACCTTGCGCTGACGCTGCCGATCATCAGTGGGCCGGACGGCGTGGATCCTGGCATCGCGCCCGTCCCGCTGCGCGATCCTGCCGAAGTGGATCTGCGCCGTCTGCGGATCGCCTGGTACGCGGAGGCTGAGGGGCATGCGCCGGTGGACGCGCGTGTGCGGGGCGCGGTGGCGGAGGCCGCGGAGGCGCTGCGCAGGATTGCCGCGTCCGTTGTCGCCGACGCGCCGCCGATGCTGGCGGACTATTTCGAGCTGCGCGAGCGGGTGGACGGTGCGGACGATTTCCACTGGGTGCGGCGTTTGCTGGAGCGCTACGGCACGCGCGAGATGTCGCCGCAGCTGCGCGGGTTGTGGGCGCAGGCGAAACCCTCGACGCTGGCTGATTTCACGCTCGCGCTGGAGCAGCAGGACTGTTTCCGCAGCGGGATGCTGCACTGGATCGGCGATTACGATGCGCTGCTCGCGCCGGTTGCGGTCTCGGCGGCGTGGCCGCATGAGGATGAACCGTTTGAGGCGGAGCGCGCGTCGGAGTCGCTGCGCGCGAACTACACGGGCGCGTACAACATGGCGGGCTGGCCGGGCACGGTGGTGCGCTGCGGAACGTCGCCGGAGGGGTTGCCGATCGGCGTGCAGGTGCTGGCCGCGCCGTGGCGCGAGGATGTGGTGTTGGCGGTGACGGCGGCGCTCGAAGCGGCGTTTGGGGGCTGGCGGGGCATAGACTCACTCGCGGGAGACTGCTCTGAGGAGCCCGATTTGCGCAACACCTAGCCCACAGTGCCCACCGGGAGCATGCCTTCACACTCCAACAGCGCTGATCGCGATACTCACAATGATCAACGCGCCAAGGATCCACGCCCAGCGCGTCCGCCAGCGCGTCGGGACCTTCTCGAAAGCGTCGAAGCTCGCAAGCCCGAGTGCGAACATCGCACACAGTAGCCAGACCCCAATTGCGATCGCAGTCCCATCAGACGCAACATCCGGATCGTTGGGATCAGTACCACCGATCGCGATCACAACGATTAGCTGAGCGATGCATACGACAAGAGCAGCACCGATACGCACGGCCAGTCGGCGCAATATCCGCCATGCACGTCGTTCCGGTTGACGCTCTTCAGGACGCGGCGCAACCGGCTGATCGAGTGGTTGCGGGGGACTCTCACTGCGTTGAGCTTCACGCTGCTCGCGCGTTGCTCGCTCTGTGCGTTCTCGCTCCTCGCGGCGGCGTCGCTCACGTTCGGCGTTGCGACGCCGCTCTCGCTCCGCGCGCTCATGCCGAGCACGTTCCTTGCGAAGTTCGAGCTCTTCAAGCGCTACTGCGGCGAACCATTGGTGCATGCTTCGTTCTTGAAACGACGCGGCGTCTTCCGCCAAGATGCGTAGCTCCAGCACGAACGTTTGGAGCCGGTCATCTGTCCAGACTCGGAGTTTGGCCTGGACCTCGCGCATGTACTCTTGCCACTCCTGCTGCTCTGCGTTCGCTCGTTCCCAGCGCGAGCGTATGTCGCGGAATTCGTCGTGCTCTCCGTCGTTGCCGGCACTGTTTCGCTTGGGACGGAGAGAAGCATCGTACTCCTGTCGTTTCTGCGGATCACGAAGGACGCCGTAGGCGGCATTGATTTCAGCCATGCGGCTACCGGCAGACGGATCGCTCCTGTTGCGATCTGGGTGGTGTGCGAGCGTAAGGCGCTGGAAGGCACGTCGGATATCGGTGCCTGACGCTTCTTGCGCTACACCGAGAACATCGTAGTAGGTGAGCCGTTCGCGCTCCACCATCAGTCGATCTCGCGTTGCTCGCGTTCTTGCAGCTCGAACCGTTCGACACGCTCCCTGGACTCGTCGATCTGCTGCATGCTAAGATCGTTGTTAGTGTTGACTGTGACCTTGTTCTCGGCGCCAGTGTCCACATCGCGTGCGCTCGCATGGACGATCCCGTCCGCATCAATATCAAAGGTAACCTCGATCGTCGGTTCTCCTTTCTTGGCCAGACGGATCCCATCCAACGTGAATCCACCCAGCAGTTTGTTATCTTTCGCCAGTTCGCCTTCACCCTGCAGGATGTTGACGTCCACGCTGCGTTGGAAGTCGGCAACGGTCGACCAGTACGATGTTGCCGACGTCGGTATCGCTGTGTTACGCGGAATGATGGATATGGCGCGTCCCTGGTAGTCCTCTGAGCTCAGAGTCATCGGAGTCACGTCCACGAGGACCTTTTGAAGCTCTTCGCCGTCGAGCGTGGCCGCCTGGAGGGCCGCTCCGAGAGCGACTGCCTCGTCGGGGTTGATGCCGCGCAATGGCTCTTGTCCGAAGAACTCGCCCACACGACGCTGTACGGCAGGCATACGCGTCTGTCCACCGACCAGCAGCACGCGGGTAATGTCTTCGGGCGCGAGCTGTGCATCATCCAAGGCGCGCGTACACGCTGCCAGCGTGCTTTCAACAAGGTCTCCCGTCAGCTCTTCAAACTCATCCCTGGAAATCGTCGCCAACAGGTTGAGTGGTCCGGATATATCGGCGGCGATGAACGGAAGGTTGACTGTCGCAGACTTCAGCGTGCTGAGATCATGCTTCGCCTGCACGACAGCGTCCTTGATGCGCTGTACAGCAGACGGTATCTCACGCAGGTTTACGCTGTGTTCAGCACGAAAGCCGTCAACGAGCTTGCTGATGATTCGGTCATCGAAGTCGTCACCGCCGAGGAACGTATCGCCGTTGGTCGCCAGCACCTCGATCATGTCTGCGTGGATATCGACGATCGAGATGTCGAAGGTGCCGCCGCCAAGATCATATACTGCGACGATCTGCGGCTGATCACTTGCTGACGAGGCAGCGTGGTCGCCGTGGCCGTAAGCCAGCGCTGCGGCTGTCGGCTCGTTGATGATTCGTTCGACCTGTAGGCCCGCGATCTCGCCGGCATCTTTGGTGGCGTTGCGCTGCCCGTCGTCGAAGTACGCGGGGACAGTGATCACGGCTCCCGTGACTTCGTCGTTAAGATACGCCTCAGCGTCCGTCTTTAGCCGCGCCAAGATCATCGCCGCGATCTCGGGGGGTGAGATCGGCTTGCTTGCCATCTCGACCCACGCTGCGTCGTTGTCAGCGCGAACCAGAGAGTAAGGCAGCTTCTCTCGCAGCTTGACGATCTTCGGATCATCGTAGCGTTGACCCATGAGATGTTTCACGCTGTAGACGGTGTTGCCCGGGTTGAGAATCGCTTGATTGCGCGCTTGGATGCCGACCAAACGCTCGCCGCTTGAGCTGACTGCGACGACCGACGGCGTCGTGCGGTGTCCTTCGGCGTTGACGATGACAGTGGGAGTGCCGCCCTCCAGGATGGCGACGCTCGAGTTCGTCGTGCCCAAGTCAATGCCGACAACGCGCCCCATGTCCGTCGCCCTTCCCCGCGCGCCGCCAAGCGCAGCTAAGGGGAGGGTACCCGCCCGCGTGGTTGCCTGCAACGCGGGACGGTGGGGGTGAACGGCTGGCGCTGTCGGTGCAGCGCGACGAGGAGTGGCCGCTGTTGGCGCGGGCGATCGGGCGCGTTGATCTGGGGGAGGACGGGGGGCTGGCCGGGCTGGCCGGGCTGGCGGGTCGGCGGCGCCGGTGCTGGCGAACTGGCAGGTGCTGGCGGATCCGCATCTGTTTCGGCGGGGGTTTCTATGTGTCCATTGAGCATCCGGTGGTGGGGGTGTCGGAGGAGCGGATTGCGGGACTGTACGCGGCGGGGGTGACGTCGGACGCGCCGACGGTGCCGGTGTTGATTGCGCGTTCGGGCTCTTTGGCGTCGGACGACTGATTGCGGGGGCGAAGACGCCGAGGTGCCGCCCGACGATGGCGGCGGCCTGGTAGCGGATGCCGTCGGATTGGGCGGTCTGGGCGAGCTGGGTGAGTTGGGGGAGGAAGCGGTCGAGTCCGAGGGGTTGGCTGAGCATTTTGAGGGACTGGAGGCGGAGGTATTCGGAGTGGGAGTGTTCGGCGAGGTCCAGGAGGACGGCGAGGATTTGTTGGATGTAGAGCAGGCGGGTGTGCTCGGGGATGGTTTGTTGGGGGTGCATGGGGGGATGGTAGCAGAACGGGTGTGCGGTTGGCAAGTTTTGGGGTGGGGTGGTGGTTGCCAGGCTTGGAGTGGACGGTGCTTGGTGCTGGTCACGGCGAGATACCCGCGGCGGGGCGCGGGTATGACGGATCTTTTTTGCGGGTGTGGCGGAAGTGGGGGCGGGTGGGAGTGTTGTGGCGGGGCTTGGGAGGTTGCGCGGGGGAGATTCCCGCTCGGGGGCGGGAATGACGGAGAGTGGGGGCGGGAATGACGGAAGGTGGGGGCGGGAGTGGCGGAGGTGGTGGTGGGCGTGCGGGGGGCTTGTGGTGGATGGGGGTTGGTGCTGGTGGCGGCGAGATACCCGCGGCGGGGCGCGGGTATGACGGATCTTTTTGCGGGTGTGACGGAGAGGAAGGGCGTGGGTGTGACGGAGGAGAGGAGCGCGAGGGGGGTGTCGCGGGTAGGTGGGGGGTGCGGGTAGGCTTTGGTGGTGGGTGCATGGACGTTGGGAGCGGATTTAGGTGACTGCTTTGACTCGTTGGCAGGCTGATGCGCAGGAGGCGCTGCGGGTGGCCTTTGCGCCGCGCTCGGTGGCGATTGCGGGCGTCTCGGCCTCGAATGTGGGCTGGGGCGGCGGGGCAGTCGTTTTTGCGGGGGGTGCGCAACCTCGACCGCGTGGAGCGGGTGTACTGCGTCAATCCGAAGGGCGGGGAGCTCGACGACGGCACGCCGCTTTATCACTCGCTGGCGGAGATTCCGGACGATGTGGACTATGTGATTTCGGCGGTGCCCGCGTCGGCGATTCTCGGCCTGATCGACGATGTGGTGGCGAAGGGCGTGCGCGCGATTCACCTCTTCACGGCGGGCTTCTCGGAGACCGGCAGCGGGGAGCGGGCGGAGCTTGAGCGCGAGGCGCTGCGGCGTCTGCGCGAGGGCGGCGTGCGGCTGATTGGGCCGAACTGCATGGGGATTCACTCCACGCGGGGCGGCGTTTCGTTCATGGAGTCGGCGTCGCGCGTGGCGGGGCGGGTGGGGATGCTCTCGCAGAGCGGGATGAATGCGAGCGAGGCGCTGAGCCGGGGGCAGCCGCGCGGGGTGCGCTTTTCGAATGTGGCTTCGTTCGGCAACGCCGCCGACCTCAACGAGGCTGATTTTCTGCAATTCCTCGCCGACGACCCCGATACCGATGTCGTGCTGGCCTACCTGGAGGGGATCCGCGACGGGCAGCGCTTTCTGCAGGTGGCGAAGTCGATGGCGGGGCGGCGTCCGCTGGCGGTGCTGAAGGGCGGATTGACGGAGGCCGGCGGTCGGGCGGCGAACTCGCACACCGGATCGCTGGCGGGCTCGGCGCAAATCTGGCGGGCCGTGCAGCGGCAGGCGGGTTTCATGCCGGCCGAGAGCGTTGATGAGCTGCTGGACATCGCGGTGACGATTGAGCGGATGCCCGAGATCGCGGGGCCGCGCGCGGCGGTGTTGGGCGGGGGCGGGGGCGTCTCGGTGCTGGCGGCCGACATCTGCGACCGCGCGGGCATTCCGGTGCCGTGGTTCGGCGAGCGCACGCAGGAGCGGCTGCGCGGCTTTACGCCGCTGGCCGGCACCTCGGTGCGCAACCCGCTCGACGCCGGCTTCATGTTCGAGGGCGAGCATCTGGAGGCGGCGCTGACCGCCGTTGCGGAGGATGAGTCGATCGACTGGATGATGGTGCATACGGGCACGGACTCCGGCTTTCGCGGGGGCGACCGCGGTAATTTTGAGGAGCGCTTCGCCGCGAAGCTTGGCGAGTTGGCGCCGAAGCTGGCGCGTCCGCTTGCGGTGGTGATCCGTCCGCCGTCCAGCGCGAGCGGTTTCCAGAGTGGGCTGGCGTTGCAGCAGCGGCTGAATGAGGCGGGAATCGCGTGTTACGGGTCGCTGGAGGCGTGCGTCACGGCGGTGCGGCGATACCTTGACTGGCAGACGCACCCGGCCAGGACATAACGCGGGGAGTGGCGACCGTGCAGCTGCGTCTCGAACATCTGCCGATCACGCCGCGGGCGCGGATTCTGAGCGCGACGGACGATGAGGTGCGGCTGGCGGTGGACGGTTTGGTCTGCAATATCTGCGCGGGGCGCGTGCAGGCGGCGCTGGCGCGGCTGCCGGGCGTGGCTGCGGCCGAGTGCTCGCTGGAGAGCGGCGAGGCGCGGGTGCGGCTTGCCGATCCGCGGGCGGAGGTGGACTGGATTGGAGCGGTCGAGTCGACTGTGATTCTGCCGCGCGTGCGGCGCTGGCTGACATGGGTGTGGGACGGGGTGCGCCGTGGCTAGGCGTCGTTCGCCCGCCGTGGGCGCGCATGTTTCGGCGGCCGGCGGGTTGTACAAGGCGGTGGGGCGGGCGCAGGAGCTTGAGGCGGAGGCGATCCAGATTTTCGGGGCGGCGCCGCAGATGTGGCGGCGCAAGCAGCACAGCGAGGAGGAGATCGCCCGCTTCCGCGAGGCAGCCGCCGACGCGCGGCTCGGCCCGGTTTTCATTCACGCCGTGTACCTGATCAATCTGGCCAGCCCCAACCCTGAGTTGTTGGAGAAGAGTGTGGACGCGCTGACGGCGGAGTTGCGGCTGGGGTCGCAGATTGGGGCGGCGGGGGTGATCGTTCATGTCGGCAGCCATATGGGCGCGGGCTTCGAGCCGCAGCTGCCGCAGATGGTGGATGCGATGCGCCGCTGTCTCGACGACTCGCCGGAGGACATTCTGCTCTGCCTGGAGAACAACGCGGGCGCGGGGCGCAGCGTCGGTTCGACGTTCGAGGAGCTGTCGGCGATGGTCGGCGGCGCGGCCAGCGAGCGCGTGCGGCTGTGCCTCGACACCTGCCACCTGCATGCGGCGGGGTACGACGTGTCTACGGAGCGCGGGCTGCGCGAGGTGGTTGCGGCGTACCGCGCGGAGTTCAGCGATGATCAGCTGGCGGCGGTGCATGCGAACGACTCGAAGACAGAGTTGGGATCGGGCAAGGATCGGCACGAGAATCTTGGGCACGGCTCGATCGGCTTGCCCGCCTTTCGCCGGATGGTGCGCAACCGTCTGCTGCGTAGGGCGGCGTGGCTGCTGGAGGTACCCGGTTATGAGACGGACGGGCCGGGCAGGCCCGATGTGGAGATGCTGCGGGCGCTGCGCGATGAGTCGGAATTGCCTGCGGCGCCGCCGCTTGAGACCGGCGTGTAGCTCGCCTCTCAAAATGGGAGCGACAGCGGTGGTTGGACGGGGTGCCGGTGCTCCCGTTTGCCGCCCATCCGTCATACCCGCGCTTGCCGCGGGTATCTCGCTGAGTCTGGCGCGAATGTTGGTGCGGCACACGGCGAGATTGCCGCGGCGGGGCGCGGGTATGACGGGGGTGGAACGCACGGCGAGATTGCCGCGCTGCACCGCGTGGTGTAGACTGACTGAGCCGTCAAAGGATTTGGCGGGATCCGGCGCTTGGTACCGAGGAGAGTCAACCCATGCGAGAACCACATAGTGCGGGGGGGGGGGGGGGTAAGAATCTCCTCCTGACACGAGCTCCCAGCGTGCCCGTTTCGGTGACGGGTACCGAGCAGCGGGGGCGACATGTCTAGCCGCGAACCGAACGCCGAAGTTGACAAGCCGCGCCTCTTGGCTCAAGCCGTAGCTAACGCCGTGGCCGCTGGCGCGCGCGTCGAGTCCCAGTCAAATGAGCAGGCCGTTGTCGTTCGCCGGAACGTATCACCTGCGCGCTTCACGCTCTGCCTCTTGCTCTGGTGGCCGGGGTTCTTCTTCGGGCACCACCGCAGCGAAAGTCGTCAGATCATTCGGATCGACGACCTCGGCAACGCGTTGATCCAAGACGTCTAGCAGCCGCGCAAGCCGTGCTGTACGCGCTGTGCGTCTCCTTCGTCTACTACACCGTGTTTAGCGCGGTCTTCTAAGGTTGCAAAATGCCCGACCACACGGCGAGCGAGTCGGAGTCGCTATCCGCCGACGATCGGAAACGAGCCCTCATGCAAGCCGTTGCGATGGCGGTGGCGAGAGGCGCCCGGGTCGAGTCTCAGACCACCGAGCGCGCTGTGCTCCTGCAGCCCAAGCTCGGCGGGTTGCTCGGTCGGCGGCGACAAATCATGCGGGTCGACGATCTCGGGAATGTACTCGTTGAGGATGTCTAACGGCAAGCTTAGGTGCCTTAGCGCCCGGTACTGTTAGCGGCGAGCTACGCCGTCTCCACGGAGCGCGACCTGTGTGACGAGTCGGAGATGCCTACGCCGCCGCTTGGCTGATCGGGGCGCGCGGGCTCCACCCTGCGCTCCCGCCTGTTCCCAACCGTCTGCGATGCCGAGCACGATGCCGGCGACTAGCAACATTGCGGCGACTGCGATGCCGCCAACGAGAGTTCTGGCGCTCAAGATGGCTGAGATGGGCATTGGCGTTCCCTCTGTTGGTGGAGATTTTGGTGCGGGCGGGCGTCGAATGTCGGCGGTGGCAAGGATAGGGCAAGGCGTCTCTAGCAGAGCATTCGGAAATGTTCGTGCTGGACTCGGCGAGGTGCCTGCGGCAGGGCTTGGGTGGTGGGGCGGGGGAGATTCCCGCTTTCGCGGGAATGACGGGAAAGGGAGGGCGGGTATGACGGAAGTGAGGGGGGCGGGTGTGATGGAGCGAGGGATGGTGCTGCTCACGGCGAGATACCCGCGGCAAGCGCGGGTATGACGGATCTGTGGGCACGGGTATGGCGCATCTATGGGCGCGGAGATGGCGGAAGTGAGGGGCGGTGTGTGCGGGAGGTGAGGAGTGAGGCTTGGAGGGTGGCACGGCGAGATACCCGCGGCAAGCGCGGGTATGACGGATCTGCAGGTGCGGGTATGACGCATCTGTAGGCGCGGGTGCGGCGGAAGAGGGCGCGCGGGTATGGCGGATCTATGGGGCGGGTATGGCGGAAGAGGGGTGTGGGTGTGACGGAAGGAGGGGCGGGGGTGACGGATTGGGAGGGGGGGTTAGGTGGGGTCGTAGGTGGTGCGGAGTAGGTGGAGGAAGTTTAGGGCGGCGGGGGAGAGGCTGCGGTCTTTGCGGTAGATGGCGGCGATGCCGCGGCTGATGGGGGGGGCGCCTTCGATTTCGATGGGGACCAGCTCGCCGGCGGCGAGTTCGCGCTGCACTGCTACGCGGGGGAGGAAGGCGAGGCCGAGGCCGCAGAGGACGAGGTGTTTGGCCATCTCCAGGCTGTCGACGTCGAGGGTGTGGCGGGGGGCGAGGTCGGAGTCGCGGAAGACGGCGTGGCTCAGGGCGTGGTAGGAGGAGCCGGTGTCGAAAAAGATGATCGACTCGCGGGCGATGGTGGCGACGGGGGCGTGGCGCACGCGGGAGAGCTGATGCTGGGGGCTGGCCATCAGCATGATGTCGTCTTCGTAGAGGTTGATGGTGACGATCTCGGGGTGTGTGAGGCGGCGCTCGAAGCCGATCTGCACGACGTCGTCGAGCACCATCCGGGAGACTTCTTCGGAGCGGCCGTTGCGGATGGTGATTTCGACGCCGGGGTGGGCCTGGTCGAAGCGCCGGAGCAGGTCGGGCAGGACGTAGGTGCCGATCGTGGGGGCGGCGCCGATGAAGATGGTGCCGCCGCCGACGCCCTCGCGCAGGGCGCGGACGGCTTCGGCGGCGTCGCGCGCGGCGTTGAGCGTGCGCTGCGCGTGCGGCATCAGGGCGCGCCCGGCGTCGGTCAGGCGGATGTCGCGCCCGAGCCGCTCGAAGAGGATTGCGCCGAGATCGCGTTCGAGGGCGGCGATGCGGGCGCTGACGGTGGGCTGGGTGAGGTTGATCAACTGCGAGGCGCGGGTGAAGGAGCGCTGGGAGGCGACGGCGATGAAGGCTTCGAGGCGGGGGATGCCGATGTCGTGCGGTGCGGGGTCGTCGGAGCGGATTTTGCGGTGCCGGGGCATTGGGTTGTTTCCGTCAGGCGCGCCGCACGCCGGTTTTGCGCACGGTGAGGTCGCCGTAGACGCCGAGTTGGCAGGCGAGGCGGACGGGCTGGTCAAGGGCGTTGCGGCCGCGCTGGTTGAGCAGCGCTTCGCGCTCGGCGCGGCCCATCTGCGAGGTGCGCTCTGCGCCTTCGAGGATGAGGACGAAGCAGCCGGCGCAGCGGCACTGCATGTCGCACTGGTTCGGCCACCAGAGTCCCTCGGCGCGGGCGGACTGCATCAGGTTTTCGCCGTGCGGCACGGGCGTCTCGATGCCGGAGGGCTCGATGGTGACGGTGTGTGCGCTCGCCATGGGCTCTACGCGCTCCGGGTGATGCCGGCGAAGCCGAGGAACTCGTCCTCCCAGGACAGCACCTGCTCGACGAACTGCTGGGGCACGGGGCGGATTTGCGAGGTGTCGATGCCGTCGGTGGAGAGTGTCTCGGGGGGCGGACCGACCATCACGTTTTCCTGGCGCATCCGCTCGATGATTGCCTGGAGCAGCGCGGGGCGGTCGTCGGGCGGCGCGCCGGCTTCGATTGCGTCCCACTCCATCGAGAGCACGAGGTCGACGAAGCCGCCGGTGACCATCAAGCCCTCTTCGGAGAGTTGCTCGGCGATCCAGTCGCCGGCTTCGTTCATGAGCGCTTCCGAGGGTCGCGGCATTGCGGTCTCCGCTTGCTGCTAGTCGCCCACGATTTCGGGGCGGTTGCTGTCGGTGATGGTCACGTCGCTGTCGACGCCCAGCCCGCTCTGGATCAGGATGATCATGAGCATCACGAGGAGGATGCTGCCGACGGTGAT
The DNA here is from genome assembly GCA_958295515.1 of uncultured Dehalococcoidia bacterium. Taxonomy (GTDB): domain Bacteria; phylum Chloroflexota; class Dehalococcoidia; order Bin125; family Bin125; genus CATQGW01. Next base: position 45,779 of record CATQGW010000002.1, read on the forward strand.
GAGCAGGATGCGTCGTAGTCGCATACGCTCAGTCTATCGCGCCCGTCGCCCGATGATTGACCCAGCCCGCTTGCGGGCGGAAGAATGGGCGCGGCGGCAAGACTCTGAGACGACCCGAGGAGCGGCGACCATGGATCGACCCGTATTGCACACCGAGTTCTGCGACCTGCTGGACATTGAATACCCGATCGCGCTGGCGGGGATGGGGCCGACCGTTGGCGGCGGACAGGGCGGGGTGGCCGGACCGGAGCTGGTGGCGGCGGTCTCCAACGCGGGGGGGCTCGGCGTGCTCGGCGCGGCGGGCTTCCCGCCGGACCGGCTGGAAGAGCAGATTCGGCGCATTCAGGACCTCACGGACCGTCCGTTCGGCGTGGACATTCTGGTGCCCTCGAATGTCGCCGCCCGCCCGAGCGGGCGCGAGCGGCCGAAGGATCCGCGCGAGCTGCTGCCCGATGAGCAGCGCGCGGTGATCAGCGGCATCCGCGAGCGGCTCGAACTGCCCGATGTGCAGGCTTCGCGCGCGGATGTGCGCACGCCGCGCTTCACGCCGCAGGATCAGGTCGACACGATCACCGGGATGCAGGTGCCGGTGCTGGCGACCGGGCTGGGCAATCCTGCGCCGTTCGTGGAGCAGGTGCATGAGGCGAACGGCAAGGTGATCTCGCTGGTGGGCAATGTGAAGAATGCGCTGCGGGTGAGCGACGGCGGCGCGGACATTGTGGTCGCGCAGGGTCACGAGGCGGGCGGGCACACGGGGCGGATTGGCACGATGGCGCTGCTGCCGCAGGTGCTGGATGCGGTGTCGCCCACGCCGGTGGTGGCGGCGGGCGGGATCGGCGACGGTCGCGGCCTGGCGGCGGCGCTGGCGATGGGCTGCGTGGGGGTTTGGTGCGGGACGATGTTCATCCCCACGCAGGAGGCGAACCTGGACGAGTTCCGCAAGCGGCGCATCCTCGCGGCGCGCGATGAGGACACGCGGGTGACGCGGCTGTACAGCGGCAAGACGATGCGCAATATCACCAACGAGCTGATCGAGGCCTGGGAGGATTCCGGGGAGCAGGCGCTGCCGATGGGTTTGCAGGGTTTGCTGATCGCGGATATCGCGGAGGCGGCGAAGCAGGGGGAGCGCGAGGATTTGCTGATGAATGCGGCGGGGCAGATCAGCGGTCTGCTGCAGGAGATCCGTCCGGCGGCGGAGGTGTTGGAGGAGATGGTGCGAGAGGCGGTGGAGGTGTTCACGTCGCGGCTGCCGGCGAATGTGCGTGCTGGGGTGGGGGTGTAGGGGGCGGGGGCGCTGAACCGGCTCTTCCGCTATGTAGGAGGGGTGGTGCATCGTCGGCTGTGCTTACTGCTGTGCCGGCGTTGGTGCTGGGTGCGGCGAGATACCCGCGGCAAGCGCGGGTATGACGGGGAGGTGAGCGTGGGTATGGCGGGGAGGTGGGATGCGGGTATGGCGGAGCGGTGGGGTGCGACTCACTCTCTGTTGTTGCGATCGGTAATCGCATATATGTGCTACGGTGACTGTTGGCGGCCAATGCTGGCGTGGGATATTGATGAGCAATGGACGGCTGAATGGGGTGAGTTGCCGCTTCGTGCTTGGTGGCTCGCTTGTGCTTGTTGTGCTCTTGGTGGCTGTCGTCGTGGGGACCGGGCGCACCGCTGCCGATGGGCGCTGCGTTGACTACCGGATCGATGGGTGGCGGCTGACCGGTTGTATTGAGGATGGTGGGGGTGCGTCGTGGAGCGCTGTCGGTGCGGACCGCGGCTTTTGGATTTGGATTGATGGGGTGTGGCGGGGGCAGTCTGACGAGGCGGCGGGGGCGCTTGTCTACTTGAGCGGCATTGAGCCGACGCTGGAGACTTGGGGCGCGCCGCATCCGTATTACGACCGCGATGATTGGGAGAGCTTTTCGCTGGAGGGCTATGACGACGCTGAATATGAGTGGGCGTTCTACGCGCCGACGCCGGAAGGGTCGTATGGCGGCGCACGCCAGCGCGACCATCTTGTGGCGCTGGCGGAGGCGCACCAGAGCGGTGGGGCGTATTGGGATGAGTCGCGCAAGTCGGAGTTTGCCAGAGACGCGGAGAACATTTTCTGGCTGCCGGCGGCGGTCAACGGCGAGAAGTGGGCTTACGATCCGGCTGAATGGCGTCCGTCGCGCGCGGACGCGCTGCAGCGCTATGCGGTTCAATGGATCCGAATCAAGCGGAAGTGGGGACTCGGCTTCGACCGCGCGGAGATCGCGGCGCTGCGCGGGATGCTGCGCGTTGCGCAGTGAGCCAATCGACGCTGTGTGCCGTCGCGGCGTCTGGGCGCGACGAGGCCGGGTTAGCCGTTGGTTTCGGCGTCCAGGATCCTCCGTAGCCCCGCTAGCTCTGCTTCGTCATAGGTCAGGCTCCAGCGTGTCTTGATCAGCACCCACTCTGCGGCATAGCGCTTGTGGACCGACGGATCCGCGGGTAGCCACTCCGCGGGGTCGCGGTAGGACTTTTCTGTGTTGGTCGCCGGCGTGATTGAGTAGATGTTGTCGGGATCGAGGGCGAACGCTTGTCGGGTCTCGCGGCTCCAGTATGCCGCGCCGGACTCGTGCGCCTGCGCGAGCCCGACCAGGTGGTCGCGTTCGGTGAACTTGCCGGCATTCACGTCGTAGAACGCGCTGGGCGCGTACTTCGGGAGGTCCCGGTTGCCGTTGGGCAGGTACGCGAAGCGGTCGTACCGCGGGTGGCCGACGCCCCACGTGACGGGATGCGGGCGCGCGTTCTGGATGATGGCCGTCGCAAGGGCAATGGGGCTGGACGGCGTCTGTTCTCCGCTGTCCTCCGCCGGCGCGGCAGGTGTTCTCGTCAAGCGCTGCCGGGGCTTACGGGCGCTAGCGATGGCAGAGTCGTTGACAAGAAGTTGCTTTCGTTCGGCGTCGGGGAGCTTGAGATAGTCATCGATCGCGCGGCGCGAAGTCGCTTGGCTGAGTGCCCACGCAGCACTCAAGCCGAGCTCCTGTTCTGCGGCATCTTCCAATCGCTGCCTGGCGCTCTCACTGTCCGCGCCGATGCGAGCGATGAGCATCGCATCGGCGGATAGCCCATCCGTGGCGGCGATCTCGCGCATGCGCGCCGAGTGAAATTCGTCCGCGAGCGCTTGCAAGTCTGCCATGCGTGCCTCCTGGATCAGCCGTGAGATCGAACCGAATTCACGCTCCCAATTCTATCATATGTTCTGAGTTCTCTGCCGCGAGGCGTCGGGATGCTGCTCAGGGAGGCCGTCGGAACGCCCGGGAGGGCTCGTTGCCACGAGATCGCCTGGATTCCTGCCTGCGCAGGAATGACGGAAGGAGCGCAGGAACGGCGGCGGAGGCGTCGGAGTGACGGAGGAGGCTTAGGAGTGGCGGAAGGAGGCGTAGGAACGGCGGAGAGGGCGCGGGGATGATGGAAGCGGAGTTACGCGGAGGTTGAAGCGCAGGGGGGGATTTTGGATCGGCGATGCGTCGAACCGTGGGGGAGGTCTTCAAGAGCCGATCGACGCCGCGCTAGGCTGTGGGCATGACTACCTCTATGGCCCTTGATGGTGTGCGCGTGCTGGATTTGAGCTCGGAGATGGGGTGGTATGCGGGGAAGCTGCTGGCGGACCTTGGGGCGGATGTGATCAAGGTGGAGCCGCCGGGTGGGGACCCGGGGCGGGGGTTGCCGCCGTTTTGGGCGGACCAGGCGGGGCGTGAGACCTCGCTGCGCTTTTGGTATTTCAACGCCAACAAGCGCTCGGTGACGGTGGATTTGACGCAGCACGATGGGCGTCACCTCTTTGGGCGGCTGGTGGACACCGCCGACATTGTGATCGAGTCCTTCAGGCCGGGCGAGCTGGAGGCGCTGGGAGTGGATGTCGGCGCGCTGCGGGAGCGCAGGCCGGCGCTGGTCTGGGCCTCGATTTCGGGGTTCGGGCTGGACGGGCCGCATGCGGGCTGGGAGGTGACGGACATTGTGGCGCAGGCGGTGGCCGGGATCGCGGTGCTGGCGGGCTATCCCGATGGGTCGCCGCAGCGGATTGCGGGCAACGCGGCGTATGTGGTGGCGGGCATTTCGGCGGCGCAGGGGGCGCTGCTGGCGCTGCTGCACGCGGAGGCGACGGGGGAGGGGCAGCTGGTCGAAACCTCGCTGCAGGAGGCGTTGTCGATCTGTCAGGAGACGTCGCATCTGGGCTGGGATTTCCAGCGCTGGTCGCGCGAGCGGATTGGCGAGCAGCACCGCATGCCGGGGATCGGCACGTACGAAACGCGCGACGGCTACATCTACAGCGCGGTCGGCATTCCGGGCTTCGGCGCGCCCTGGACGGAGTTGATCGCCTGGATGGCCGATGAAGGCCAGGCGGAAGACCTGACGGAGCCGCAGTTCGCGGAGACGTTTGCGGCGTTCGATATGCGGACGCTGGGTGATCCGGAGCGGCTCGCGGCGCTCGCGCCCACGCTGGCGCGGGCGCAGGAAGTGCTGACCGAGTTCTACGCAGGCAAGAGCTCGATGGAGGTCTACGAGCAGGGGCAGGCGCGGCGGTTGTTGATTGGGATGGTCGCTTCGCCCGCGGACATCGCCGACAGTCATCACCTGGCGGCGCGGGAGTGGTGGGTCGAGCTGGAGCAGAGCCGCGGGCTGGGCGCGGAGCCTGTGCCGCTGCGGATGCCGGGGCCGCCGTATCGCCTGTCGGCCACGCCTGTCGCGGTTCGCGGCGGCGCGCCGCGCATTGGTGAACATAACCGCGAGGTTTGGGTCGATGAGGTCGGGGTCCCTTTTGAGGACCTGTCCGTCTATGCCGGGGAGGGCGCGATATGAGCGATGCGGGAGCGAGGCCGCTGGACGGTGTGCGCGTGGCTGATTTCTCGTGGTTTGGCGCGGGCCCGATCGCGGGGCGTACGCTCGCGGACTTCGGCGCGGAGGTGATCCGGATCGAGAGCGAGGCGCGGGTGGACGGGCTGCGGCTGACGCAGCCGCAGAAGCCGGGCATGTCGGGCTACAACGTGGGCGCGTATTTCAACAATTACAACGCGGGCAAGGCTTCGCTGCTGCTCAACATGGGGGCTGAGGGCGGGCGCGAGGTTGCCCTGCGGCTGATCGAGCGCTCCGATGTCTTTCTCTCCAACCTGACGCCGCGCGTGATTGAGCGCTGGGGGCTGACCTACGAAGAGTTGTGCGAGGTCAATCCGGCGATCATCGCGGCTTACCAGCCGATGCAGGGGACATTCGGTCCGCACCGCGATTTCCTCGGCTTTGGGGCGGTGCTGACGCCGGTGACCGGCATCTCGCATCTGTCGGGCGAGCCGGATCGCCGGCCGGTGGGGGTGGGCACCAACTATCCCGATTACGCGGTCAATCCCGGCCACACGGTGATTGCGATCCTTGCGGCGCTGCGGCATCGGCGGCGTACTGGAGAGGGGCAGCGGATCGAGCTGGCGCAGCTGGAGTCGGTTGCGGCCACGATGGGGCCGTCGCTGCTCGACTACACGGCCAATGGGCGCAATCCGCTGCGCAAGGGGAACCGCTCGTCGTGGATGGCGCCGCACGGCATCTATCGCTGCCGCGACGGCGCGCGCGGCGCGGTGCATCCCGACGGTTCGACGGTGCGCGAGCGCTGGATTGCGGTCGCGGTGCGCAGCGATGTGGAGTGGTCGGCGTTCTGCGAGGTTGCCGGGGACGCGCTGTTCACGCAGGACGAGCGCTTCGCCACGCTGCTTGGCCGCCGGGAGTATGAGGACGCGCTCAATCAGGCGATTGGCGCGTGGGCGGCTGATTGGGAGGCGACCGAGTTGGTGGAGGCGCTCCAGGCGGCGGGCGTCGCCGCCGGCGTGGTGCAGGACGCGGAGGATGTCTGCGAGCACGACCGGCATCTGCGGCAGCGCGGCTTCTATGAGTATCTGGATCATCCTGAGACCGGCGTTTCGCTCTATGACGGCCCGATTGTGAAGCTGCACGCGACGCCCGGCGAACTGGTCGCGCCAGCGCCGCTGTTCGGCGAGCACACCTACGCGGTCGCCACCGAGATACTCGGCTACAGCGCGGAGGAGGTCGCCGAACTGACGGCAGCCGGTGTGCTCGCCTAAGGTGATGGTTCGGAGAGGAGCCGCGAATGGTCACCGCTGAGGCCAAGCCTGAGATCGACCTCGACGCGCCGCTGGCCAACGAGTTCGGCTTTGAGTACATCCTGCTGCGCCTGCCTGCCGAGTGGCAGCTGAGCGAGGCCGTGTTCCTCGAGCTCTGCGGGCTCAACGAGGGCTGGAATTTCGAGACCACCGCCAACGGAGAGTTGGTGATCATGCCGGGGACTGGACTGGACAATAGCGAGCGCGCGATGTTGATTGGGGCTGATGTCGTGAATTGGCGGCGCGCGGGCGGCGATGGGCGGATTGGCGGTGAGGCCGGCATGGCGCACCTGCCCGACGGCTCGCTGAAAGCGCCCGATGTGTCGTGGACGAGTTCGGAGCGTATGGAGCAGCGGCCAGCGGACTATGACGGTGTGCTGATTCCCGTCTGTCCGGACTTCGTCGTTGAGGTGCGCTCGCGCAGCGACAGCGTGGAGCGGCAGCAGGAGAAGATGGCGCAGTGGATGGCGTATGGGGCGCGTTTGGGTTGGTTGGTTGATGCATATAGCGAGAAGGTTTGGGTGTATCGCGCGGGGCGAGAGGAGCCGGAGGAGTTGGATAAGCCGGATCAGCTGAGTGGGGAGGATGTGCTGCCTGGGTTGATTGTTGATATGGGTCAGATTTGGGATTGATCATGCCGCGCGGCGGCGCTTCTCTGCTGACCAAGAACACCGACAGGAGCCGCGAATGGTCACTGCCGAGCACACACCCGCCCTTGATCTCAGCGCTCCGATCCGGATGGAATTCGGCTTTGAGTACGTCTTGATCCGATTGCCTGCGGAATGGCGGCTGACTGAAGAATCATTCCTCGAGATCTGCAGCTGGAACGACGGCTGGGGATTTGAAGCGACGGCGGCTGGCAACCTGATCGTGATGCCGCCGGCATCGCGGAAGGCCAGTAGTGGATGTGGACACCTCCTGGCCAGTGTCGGTCGCTGGAGCCGCGGCGGTGGCGGAGAAACGTTTGGTCCCAGCGGACTCGTTCACCTGCCCGACAACGCGATGAAGGCGCCCGACTGCTCTTGGCTCTCGCCTGCGCGCACCGAGGAGAAATCCGACGACTACGACGGAGAGCTGATCCCTGTCTGCCCCGACTTCGTCGTCGAGGTCCGTAACGTCAGCGACAGCGTTGCGCGGCAGCAGGAGAAGATGGTGCAGTGGATGGCGTATGGGGCGCGTTTGGGCTGGTTGGTTGATGCGTATAGCGAGAGGGTTTGGGTTTATCGCGCGGGGCGGGAGGAGCCGGAGGAGTTGGAGAAGCCTGACGCGCTGAGTGGAGAGGATGTGCTGCCGGGGTTGATTGTTGATATGGGTCAGATTTGGGGTTAAGGGTTGTTCTGGCTGGGCGCCGTGCGGATGTTGGTGCTGGTCACGGCGAGATACCCGCGGCAAGCGCGGGTATGACGGAAGAGGTGTCGCGGGTAATGTGGGCGCGGGTGTGGCGGGTATGTGGGAGGGGGTGTGGCGGGTAATGTGGGCGCGGGGTGTGACGGAGGGGTGGGTGTGGGCGGTCTTTAGGTGCTCTCGCCGAAGTTGAGGTGGCGCTCGAGGAAGGGGGCAATGGGGGCGATGCCTTGGGGCATGAAGTCCCAGTGGCCGCAGGGGAGCCAGACGATTTCGCGGGGTTCGGGGAGTAGGTCGTAGAAGCGCTGGGTGGCTTCCGGGGTGACCAGATCGTCGAGCTCGCCGGCGACTACCAGTATGGGGCGGCCGGCGGTCATCGGGGCGTAGACGCCGGGGTCGGTGAGGTGCTCGGCAAGATGGGCGGCGGGTGAAGCGGGGTTGCCGCCGAGCGTGGTTGCGCCGCTGATGCAGAAGGCGGCGGCGTGTACGCGCGTGTCCAAGCCTACGAAGGGCGCGCCGCGCATTCCGCCCATGCTGAAGCCGACGAAGCCGACCCGCTCCGCGTCGATCTCGGGCAGCGTTGTCAGCCAGTCGAGCGTGCGCATCCAGTCGACTGCCGTTTGCAGCGACTGGTCGAGGCGGCGCATCGGCCAGTTGCGGAAGTCGTCCATCGAGACAGGGCGGCGGGCGCGCTCGCCGTGGCCGGCCTGGTCGATGGTGACGCAGATTGCGCCGCGTTCGACCCACTGCTGGGCGGGCCAGAGCACGTAGTCGGCGCTCTTGTCGAGCGTGCCGGGGTGGCCGACCAGGATGAGTGGGCGCGGTCCTTCGGCGCGGGGGTCGGAGAGCAGCAGGCCGGGGACGCGCTGGTCGTTGCGAGAGGTGAGCTCGAAGCGCTCGAGCTTGAGCGAAGCAGATTCGCGCACGACGCGGCGCTCGGCCTCCAGCGGCAGATCGCGGTCGTAGCCGAAGGCCAGATCGAACAGCGGGTCGGCGGAGGGGTCGGTGTCGGGCATGGCGGGCAGGTTACTCGTAGCGCAGGGCTTCGGCGATTGTGGTGCGCGCCGCTTGCCGCGCCGGGAGGTAGGTCAGCACCAGCGACGCGGCCATCGCGCCGACCATGAAGATCACCACCGTGCCGGCGGGGATGTAGAGCGAAACGCCGGGTCCGAAGGTCTGCTCGTCGAACAACCGCCAGGCCATCGCCAGCGCCAGCACGGTGCCGAGCACGACGCCGAGGAAGGCGATGAAGCCCATCTCGATCAGCATTTCGAGTCCGACCATGCGGGAGCGGAAGCCGAGCGAGCGGAGCACGCCGATCTGTCCGCGCCGCTCGACCACGGCGCGGACTGCGATGACGCCGAGCGCCGCGAGGCCGGCGGCCAGCCCGATGCCGATGAAGGCCTGGAAGGCGCGGAGGAAGGAGTTGGTCAGCCGCTGGTTGCGGGCTTGCTCGCCGGCGAGGTCGTCGGCCTCGATCAGCAGTGTGGACTCGATCGCCTGGGCGACTTCGAGCGAATCTTCGCCGCCGCGCACGGCGACCAGGTGGCGCACCAGATCGGGCTCGGCGATCACCTGGTCCCAGATGGCGCGCGGCACGATCACGGTGGGCGGATTGTCGCCCGCGCCCTCCTCGGCGAACGCCTCGAATGAGAGCGTGGGCAGCAGCGCGATCACTTCGACCTCGACCGCGCCGTTCGCAGAATGCCCGAGTTGCAGCGTGGTGCGGGGCAGGGCGGAGGCGCGCTGGCTGACCGCGCCGGGCATGCTCCAGTTGTCGCCGCCGCCAGCGAACGGGCCGCCGCCCTGATCGACTGACGGGCGGGTGACCAGCGCGACCGGGTCGCCGCGCTTGAGCGCCGCCCAGACCTCGGCGTCGCTGGCGTAGTCGGCGGTGCGCGCCTGCAGCGCGATTTCGCTGCCGTCGTAGAAGCCGTCGTCGGCGGCCACCAGCACGACATCGCCCGCTTCATCCTCGTCGGCGCTGAGGTCATCGACGATCGGCGCGTCGCCGCGCGTCAGCAGCGGCGGGGTGAGGCTTTCGTCCCAGCGCTCGCTGCTCAGCGTCTGCGCGGGTGTGCCGCTCAGCGGGCCGGCAGTCAATGCCGCGGTGTGGTCGATCCGATCCAGGGTGTCCTGCGCTCCAGCGTCGGCCAGGGCGGCCTGGATGTCGTCGATCGCCTCGAGATTGGTCGACTCCGCCTGAATTGCGTAGCCGGCGAGCTGCTCGTCGGTGCCGCTTGAGCGGGTGAATGAGGAGTTGACCACGGTGAAGTTGACCAGCGCGAACATGATTAGCGCAATCATTGCGATCGTCATGCCGGTGCGGTAGCGGGATGCAGCGGGATAGGCGGCCGCGGCGCGCAGCACCGGGGCGTACTTGCCGGCCCGCGTCATCGCCACTCCGAAGACGCGCACCAGCAGCTCGAGGTTGAACACGAGCAGCAGCGCGCCGGCGGCGGTCATCATCATCCCGCTGACGACGAAGAGTTCTGCTCCGCCGCTCAGATCGACGTTGAACAGGTCGTTGTGCCAGGAGCGGGGGGCGAGCCAGAAGAACAGGACAAAGGCCGAAGCGAGGGTCCAGAGCGGGCGTCCGGGCAGGCGCAGACGGGTGAGCAGCATGACCAGCCCGAGCGGGGCGATGGAGCCGCCGATTGAGTAGTAGAAGAGCGTCTCACGGTCGAGGCCGACCCAGACCAGCGCCAAGCCGCCGACGAGCATCGGCAGCCACCACTCAGGGCGCCACATCAGCATTTTCCATGCTGGCGCTAGCAACCAAGGTACCGCTGACGCGCGCAGTCCCCCCGTAGCACCCCTCAACCCGAGAGCTAGCGCACCGAGAGGGAGGGTTACGAGCACGGTCGGCAAAAGTGCGAATCCAAAGGTTGTTGTAAGCAGACCGAACTCCGCCCGCCAAAGCATCAGCCGCCATGCGGGCATCAAGTACCAAGACGTGGCTGGCGGCCGGTCTTCACCCGTCTTGCCCAGCAACAGCAGGGCGATCGAACCGAGTGGAAACGTCAGCAGAATTGTCGGAAGCAGACTGAGGCCGACATGAGTCGTCACAATCCCTGCTAGCGACAACTTCTTGTGCTGGCTCAGCGAGTTATCGGGCAGATCGCGGATCGCGGAGACGATGTTCAGCACGCTGGCGCGGAACGAGGAAATGGTCATCGTGATGAAGGTGATCACCAGCCCGATGCCGCCGGAGATCACGATCGCCTGCCAGGTCACGCTCCAGCTGAAGGTGAAGCCGAATGCGTCGAGCGCCTGGTTGAGGAAGGAGACCATGCCCAGGGTGATGACGAGTCCGAGCGCGACGCCGACGACGGCTGCGCCGAGGTTGTAGGCCATGCCCTCGGACATGAACATCTGGATGAGGTGGTCGCGCTGCATCCCGATGGCGCGGGACATGCCCATCTCGGAGCGGCGCTCCTCGGCGAGCATGGCGAAGATCAGGAAGATCAGCAGCACGCCGGCGGCGACTGAGAAGGAACCCATGAAGAGGAAGAGCAGCACCAGGATTGCGCCGAACAGCTCCGCGCCATCCACGGCGTCCTGCTTCGAGGCCGACGCCTCCAGCCGCTCGCCCCCCGCGCGTTCGTCGTAATACACGCCCTGCCCGGCGGGCTCGTTGCTGGCGCGATCTTTGATGAACCGAGCAAGCACACCGTTCAATTCGTCGGCGGATTCGAGCCCGCCGCGGATGCTCCCGCCGGCGGCGACGGCGGCGAAGGTCCAGCCGTCGCCGCGCACGGCGCCGCTGAGCAGTTCGCGCGCCGTCTCGATCCGCACCACGCCGCCGCCCTCGTTGTTGATTGAGCCGGTGATCAGCGAGTCGGCGGCGATCGCCGCGACGCGCAGTTCGTGGGCATCCGGTCCGACCTGCAGGCTGAGGGTGTGGCCGACTTCGACGGCGAGCTGTTGGGCGATCGTCTCGTTGATCACGATCTCGCCGGCTGCGACGCCGGACATTGCAAATTCGCGTCCCTGCCGATCCGGCACCGCGCCCACAGCGTCCACATCGGCCGGCTCGACGCCGACCAGCCAGAAGGTCGGCTCGGAGAGTCGGGTATCGAGGTTGCGCACCGAGACGGGCTCGATCAGCGCGCCGAACAGGCCATCCACGCGCGGATCCGTGCCGAGCAAGTCGCGCAGGTCGTCGAGCACCTGCTGGGCGACGAGCCGATCGGCGCCGGGCGCGAACGCGGAGTCCTCGGCCACATCGATGCGGTGGTCGATGCGGCGTTGTTCGTCGAGCGCCGCCTCACGGACGGAGATCGCCAGCGTGTCGCCGGTGACGAAGGACATTGTGACGATGATCGTGGCGAGGGTCAGCCCGAAGACGATCAGGATGGTCTGGGCGCGGCGGCGGGGGATGTTGCGCAGCCCCATCTTGACCACGAGCGGACGCCGCAGGGTGAAGACCACCAGCACGGCCATGACGATTGCGACGGCGATGCCGACGCCCAGCGCGATGTCGTTGATGTCCGCGCCGAAGATGTTGTTCATTGCCCGCCGTCCTCCGCCGTCCGATCCGCCCGCGCGCTGCTGCTCAGCCGGCCGCCGCCTCCGCGGGGCGCGACCCTACGCCCGTGAAGGGACGGTGGATCGTCTCGTTCTCGATTTCGCCGTCGCGCATGTGGATCGTGCGATGGGCGCGGGCGCCGACGCCCTGATCGTGGGTGACGATGATGAAGGTCTGGCCGCGCTCTTCGTTGAGCCGTTCCATCAGGGTCATGATCTGGTCGGCGGTGGTCGAATCGAGGTCGCCGGTGGGCTCGTCGCCCCAGACGATGGTGGGGTTGTTGACCAGCGCGCGGGCGATGGTGACGCGCTGGCGCTGGCCGCCGGAGAGCTGCGCGGGGCGATGGCGGGACCAATCGCCCAGCCCCAGATTGACCAGCGCCTCCATCGAGCGCTGCCGCGCCTCGCCGGGGCGGATGCCCGCGAGCAGCAGCGGCATTTCCACGTTCTCGACCGCGGTGAGCACCGGCAGGAGGTTGTAGAACTGGAAGACGAAGCCCATCCGCCGCGCGCGGTAGTCGGTGCGCACGTTGTCGGGCATCGTCTGGATCGGCAGCCCCTCAATCGTGATCTGCCCCTCGTCGATCACTTCCAGGCCCGACAGACAGTTGAGCAGGGTGGTCTTGCCGCAGCCTGAGGGGCCCATGATCGAGACCATCTCGCCGCGGTCGACGGAGAGCGAGACGCCGCGCAGGGCGTGTACGGGCTGGCCTTCGGCGGCGTAGGTCTTGTGGACGTTGGATGCGACGATGATCGGCTCGTTGTCGGTCATGCAGGCTCCGCTCTCGGCAGCCTTCACTCGGCTGCGTCTACCCTGCGAGCGTACGCGAACAGCGGGATATGCGGCGTAAGCGGCGCGGCAGCGCTTGGTGAAGGAGTTGATCTGTGGCAGAGCTCTCGGAGGCGGTCGATCAGTTGGCGCAGAATCTGGTCGCGAACAACATTGCGGGGCTGATGCCGATGTTCACTCCGCAGGGGCTGATGCAGGCGCTGGCGCTGCAGACCGGCGAGGACAGCGCGGAAGGCTCCGACGACTATGAGGTGCGCGATCAGGGGGGCAACCGCTTCCACATCTGGTTCCGCGGCGAGGATGGGGAGGGCGGCATCTACACGGAGTGGGTGGAGGTGGACGAGGCCTGGAAGGTTGACGCGATTGGGCGTCTGGAGGAGTGAGCGGGCGCTTTGCGCGACGGCTACGCTGTCCGCAAGACCGCAGCGACGGAGCAGCGCGATGACGACGCAAGATGTGGCTCAGGTGACGCTGGATCTGGACCCGGAGCTGCGGTCGCGTCTCGAGGCGATCGCGGCCAGAAAAGGCGTCTCGCTCAACGACTATTGCCTCGAGATCATCTGCGGCGCTGTCGACCGCGACGAGGGGCGCGCGCTCAACAAGACTGAACGACTCGCCGCGCTGGACCGGCTGGATGCGCTGCGCAAAGAGGTCTTCGGCGACCGTGTGCTGCCCGACTCGACGCCGCTCTTCCGCGAGATGCGCGGTCACCGCGATTAATTGTGCCGGGCGAGGCGGTCATTGACGCCAGCGTCGCGTTCAAGCTGATCGTGGAAGAAGAGGACTCTGCGATCGCCGCCGCGCTGATCGCTGCGCTGCTGGATGCTGGTGTTACGCCAATCGCGCCGCCGTTCTTTCCCTTCGAGATTGCCAATGCTTTGCACAAGCGCGTACGTAGCGGCGAGCTTACGCCGACACATGCAATTGGCCTGTTCGGTGAGCTGACAACGTTTGGCATCGAACTGCGTTCAACGGATGATCTGCACGAGCGCGCGATCGAGATTGCGAGTCGGCTGGAGCAGGGCGCTGCTTACGACTCCCACTACCTCGCGCTGGCGCTGGCGCGGGATTGCGAGTTTTGGACCTCCGACCGGCGCTTCTACCGGGCTGCGCGGCGGCTCTCCGATCACGCCCGCTGGCTTGGCGACTTTGATCCCGAGGTCTGAGCGGCTAGGTCAGCTCCAGCACCACGTCGCCGATGCCGGGGAAGCGCAGCGTGGCCGTCTGGCCGGCTGACGCGGGCTGGTAAATCGCGGCTGCGCCGGTCGTGATCACCTGGCCGGCTTCGACGGTCATGCCGCGCGCGCCGATCTCGTTGACCGTGGCGGTGAGAATCTCCAGCGGGCTCGGTCGCTCGTCGCGGCCTTCCGCGACCTGCTCGCCGTCGATCAGCACCGCCACTTCGACGCTGTCCAAGTCGCGCTCGCGCCAGTCGGCGATCTCGGGGCCGATCACCAGCGCCTGTGCGCCTACACCGTCGGCGGCCATGCTCGGCATTCCGGGCGGGAAGTCGGCGAAGCGTATGTTGGGCGCTTCGATCACGGCGTGCGCGCTGCCCACTGCGGCCTGCACCTCGGCGTCGCTGTAGCCGCCTTCGCGCGGCGCGAAGTCGGACGCCATGCGGAACGCCACTTCGCCCTCGATGACGCAGTGGTTGAAGACATCGCCCGCCATTTGCGCTGGGCTGTCCAGCACCATGCCCTCGAAGAACGGCGCGAGCGCCATCGCGCCCTCCAGCACGGCTGCTTTCCAGGCCACCGCGGGTGCGCCCGTCTTGGCCCAGCGCGCCGCGAAGATGCGCTGGCCGTCGGCGGCGGTCTGCGGGCGGCATTCTTCGGGGATTGCGGGCAGCGCTCCGCCTGCTGCTGCGGCCGAATCCAGGAAATCCGCCGCGACGGCTACTTGCTGGTCACTGAGTGCTTCGGGCATGAGGCGATCCTCCACGGCTGTGCAACGCTGAGCCGCCGTAGGATAGGCGCTGACGACACAGGCTTGCAGGAGGGAGGACGCGATGGAGGTTGCATCTCGCGCGGAGATGGTCGCTTTTCTCGAATCACTGGGCACCGCGGAGGTTGAGCACAGCGGCGGCGACTTTCTTGAGCACCTCTGCGCCGTCCACGATCTGCTGCTGGCGCGGGGCGCGTCGGCTCGGGTCGCCGCGGCCGGGATGTTCCACTCGATCTACGGCACCGAACGCTTTCAGGGCTTCACCCTGCCGCTCGATCAGCGCGAGCGCGTCCGCGAACTGATTGGCGAGCGCGCCGAGCGGATCGCCTGGGTCAACTGCGTGATGGATCGAGCCATGTTCGACGCCGCCGTCGCGGAGGCGCTCGACGGCGCGGCCTCGGCGACGGTGCGCGACCGCGAGGGCGGCGAGATACCGATGTCCGCCGAAGAAGTACGCGATGTGGCCGAAGTCCACCTTTTCGACTGGCTCGAACAGGTGGAGCGGGCGGCCTCGGACCAGCCGGGCGGTTGGGGTTACCGCCGCACGGCCTACCGGCAAATGGCGGAGCTGGTCGGCCAACGCGGCCAATGGCTCTACGGCGCGGTCTTCGCGCGCGAGCCTGCGGTGCGTTGAGGGTTCGCTCGTCGAGCGGGCGATGAATCGGCTAGCTGCGGGACATAAGGAGGGAGGCTTGGGCTGGTGTGTGGGTGTTGACGCGGGGGGTGCGCTTGCTTAGCTTGGCATTGTGTTCGCTCGGGCGCATGTGGATTGTGGCCGAGATGGGAAGAGGTAGGTGTGTGAGATGCGTGTTTTTCATGGGATTCGGGGGGGGGGGGGGGATGAAAACCCTTCTGCTGGCGACTTTGGCGGCGATGGCGGCGGTCTTGGGGCTGACGCTTTCCGTTGGGGCGCAGACTGGGGACGGCGGATCGGGTGACGCGGATGCGGCGCAGGCGCGGGTGATTGTCCGCGTCTTGGACCGCGCGTCGGGTGGGGTTGACAACTACGTCATGGAATTCGGCTTCTTGCCTGAGTGGGCGATGGATGCCGAGGACCCGTGGAGCGACGCCGTCACCACTCGGTCGGGCTGGCTGTCGCGCAACCGGTATATGAGCAAGACCACGGTCGACCGGCTCGTCGCGAACAACAATCGGGGCTGGTTGCAGAGCTCCTGGATTGAGGTCCCGGCCAGCGCCGACGGCGCTGAGATCATCAGAGGGCGGATCATCGCCCGCTACAACCCCGACGCGCGGGGCCGTTTGCGGATCGAGTTCGGCTTCCTGCCCGAATGGGTGATCAACAGCGCGGGCAGCAACCGGGCGGCCGTCGAGCAGTACGGCGACGACCTGCTGCCGAGCTCCCGCTTCCTCAGCGCCTCCTTGATCTCCGAGCGGCGCGGCCGCTGGCTGCGCAGCTCGGTGATCCAGGTGCCGCCTCCGCCTCCGCCGGCACCGGTGATTGACAGCGTCAGCTGTTCGCCGTCGTCGCCGAGCGTGGGCGACGACGTGACCTGCACGGCGAGCCTGAGCGGTGGCGCGCCGGCGAGCTACACCTGGAGCGGCGGCGCGTCCGGCGGCTCCAGCGCGAGCTACCGCACGAGCTTTGACACAGCGGGCAGCAAGACGGTTTCGCTGACCGTGAGCAACGCGACGGGCAGCGCCAGCGGCTCGACGAGCGTGACGGTGTCGGCATCCGTTGCAGCGCCGGTGATTGACAGCCTCAGCTGTTCGCCGTCGTCGCCGAATGTGGACGACGATGTGACCTGCACGGCGAGTCTGAGCGGCGGCGCGCCGGCGAGCTACGCCTGGAGCGGCGGCGTGTCCGGCGGCTCCGGCGCGAGCTACAGCACGAGCTTCGACTCGCAGGGCGGCAAGAAGGTCTCGCTGACCGTGACCAACGACGGCGGCAGCGCCAGCGACTCCGTCGCGGTGACCGTGGTCAACCGACCGCCTGAGGCTGTCGGCAGCATTTCCGACGTTGCGGTGGACATGGACGGCAGCCTGACGTTGGACGTCAGCGGCGGTTTCCGCGATCCCGATGGGGACGATCTGACGTACACGGCCGTCTCGGACAACAGCGCCGTTGGGGTGAGCGTGAGCGGCAGCAGCGTCACGGTGACCCGCAGCGAGGAAGGGGCGGCGACCGTGACAGTGACCGCCGCGGATCCGCACGGCGGCAGCGCCACGCAGACGTTCGAGGTCACGATTGAGGCGGTCATCGAGGCGCCGGTGATTAACAGCATCAGCTGTTCGCCGTCGTCGCCGAATGTGGACGACGACGTGAGCTGCACGGCGAATCTGAGCGGCAGCACGCCGGAGAGCTACGCCTGGAGCGGCGGCGCGTCCAGCGGCTCCAGCGCGACCTACCGCACCAGCTTCAGCACAGCGGGCGGCAAGAAGGTCTCGCTGACGGTGACGAACTCGGCGGGCAGCGCGACAGAGACGCTGCTCCTCACCGTGGCCGCCAGCAGCAATCGAGCGCCTGTCTGGGGCGGAGCGGATGACTACGAGCCAATCGATTGGCTGGTGGTCGGAAGCAGCGGCGGCGGCTGCATCCGGCAGAGCGGTCTGTTCACCGATCCTGACGGCGACCGCCTGACGCTCACGGCGAGTTCTACGGCGCCCGCCATCGCTTCGGTCAGTGTGACCGACGATACCCGTGGCCCCTGCTATGGGGTGCAAGCGCTCACGGTGGGGTTGGCCTACATCGACATGACCGTGACGGATTCGCACGGCGCATCGGCATCGCGCCGCGTGCGTGCTCAGGTGCGGCCGCCCCAGCCGCAGTTCACAATCAGCTGTTCGCCGTCGGCTCCGACGGTGGACCAAGACGTCACTTGCAGCGTGGCCGCCAGCAGCGGGGAGATCACCGGCTACGAGTGGACGGGCGGCAGCGCCAGCGGCGGCACGACGAATTCGACCTACGCGACCAGCTTTGCCTTCGCGGGCCAGCACACGGTGGCGGTGGTCGCGACCACCGACGGAGGGTGGCGCATCCAGACCACGCTGCAGCTGACGGTCACGGACGGCCGGGCGCCGTCACTCGGCCGGATCGACTGTTCGCCGTCGTCGCCGAGTGTGGGCGAGAGCGTGACCTGCGCGGTGGGCCTGCGCGGCGACGGCGGCGCGGCGGGCAGCTACGCGTGGAGCGGCGGCGATTCCAGCGGCTCCGCCGGGATCTACACCACGAGCTTCAGCACCGCGGGCAGTAAGACGATCTCGGTGACCGCGACCAACACGGCGGGCAGTGACAGCGCCTCGACGACCGTGACGGTGCAGGCATCGGTTGCCGCGCCGGTGATCAACAGCATTCGCTGTTCGCCGTCGTCGCCGAACGTGGACGACGACGTGACTTGCACGGCGAACCTGAGCGGGAGCACGCCGGACAGCTATGCCTGGAGCGGCGGCGCGTCCAATGGGTCCAGTGCGAGCTACAGCACGAGCTTCGGGACAGCGGGCAGCAAGACGGTCTCGCTGACCGTGCGCAACACGGCGGGCAGCGACAGCGGCTCGACGACCGTGACGGTGTCGGAAGCTGTGCAGGCGCCGGTGATTGGCAGCATCAGCTGTTCGCCGTCGTCGCCGAGCGTGGACGACAGCGTGACCTGCACGGCCACCCTGAGCGGCGGTACGCCGGAGAGCTACGCCTGGAGCGGCGGCGCGTCCAGTGGGTCCAGTGCGAGCTACAGCACGAGCTTCGGGACCTCCGGCAGCAAGACGGTTTCGCTGACCGTGCGCAACGCGGGGGGCAGCGACAGCGGTTCGACGACCGTGACGGTGTCGGAATCTGTGCAGGCGCCGGTGATTGACAGCATCAGCTGTTCGCCGTCGTCGCCGAATGTGAACGAAAGCGTGACCTGCACGGCGAGCCTGAGCGGCGGTACGCCGGAGGACCGCTACGGCTACGCCTGGAGCGGGCCCATCGGCACCTCCGCCGGCTTCAGCGCGAGCTACAACACCAGCTTCGGCACATCCGGCAGCAAGACGATCTCGCTGACCGTGACCAACACGGCGGGCAGCGACAGCAGCTCGACGAAGGTGACGGTGCAGGCACCCGCTGAGGCGCCGGTGATTGACAGCATCAGCTGTTCGCCGTCGTCGCTGAACGTGGGCGACGACGTGACCTGCACGGCCAGCCTGAGCGGCGGTACGCCGAGCAGCTACGCCTGGATCGGCGGCGATTCCAGCACCTCCAGCGCGAGCTACAGCACGAGCTTCGGCACAGCGGGCAGCAAGACAGTCTCGCTGACCGTGCGCAACGAGGCGGGCAGCGACAGCGGTTCGACGACCGTGACGGTGCAGACGCCCGTTGCGGCGCCGGTGATTGACAGCGTCAGCTGTTCGCCGTCGTCGCCGAATGTGAACGACAGCGTGACCTGCACGGCCACCCTGAGCGGCGGCACGCCGGACAGCTACGCCTGGAGCGGCGGAGATTCCGGCGGTTCCAGCGCGAGCTACAGCACGAGCTTCAGCACATCCGGCAGCAAGACGGTCTCGCTGACCGTGACCAACACGGCGGGCAGCGCGACGCAGACCGCCGCCGTCAGCGTGACCGCCAGCAGCAATCGAGCGCCTGTCTGGGGCGGGGCGGATGACTACGAGCCGATCGATTGGCTGGTGGTCGGAACCAGCGGCGGCGGCTGCCTGTCGGACGGTCTGTTCACCGATCCTGACGGCGACCGCCTGACGCTCACGGCGAGTTCTACGGCGCCCGCCATCGCTTCGGTCAGTGTGACCGACGATACCCGTGGCCCCTGCTATGGGGTGCAAGCGCTCACGGTGGGGTTGGCCTACATCGACATGACCGTGACTGATTCGCACGGCGCAACGGCATCGCGCCGCGTGCGTGCTCAGGTGCGGCCGCCCCAGCCGCAGTTCACAATCAGCTGCACGCCGTCGGCTCCGACGGTGAACCAAGACGTCACTTGCAGCGTGGTGATCAGCAGCGGGGAGATCGACGGCTACGCGTGGCGCGGCGGCAGCGCCAGCGGCGGCACGACGAATTCGACCTACTCGACCAGATTTACCTCCGCGGGCCAGCACTCGGTGACGGTAATCGCAACCAACGACGGGGGGTGGCGCATCCAGACCAGTCTGCGGCTGACGGTCACGGAAGGCCGGGCGCCGGCGCTCCACCAGATCACCTGTTCGCCGTCGTCGCCGAGTGTGGGCGAGAGCGTGACTTGCCATGTGAGCCTGCGCGGCGGCGGCGGCGCGGCGGGCAGCTACGCCTGGAGCGGCGGAGATTCCAGCGGCTCCGTCGGGACCTACACCACGACCTTCAGCACCGCGGGCGTCAAGACGATCTCGGTGACCGTGCGCAACACGGCGGGCAGCGACAGCGCCTCGACGACCGTGACGGTGTCGGAGTAACCGTGACAGATTTCGCGCGGCGCATCCGCAACACGCAGGCTGCGTGTTGAGGTGAAGTCGCTCCAGTGAGGTGAGGCCGCCCCGGCCGGAGTTCGCGACCAGCTGGTCGCCGTCAGCGGCAGCGTGGTGATCAGCCGCTCCACGTGGAGCGGGGGCAGCGGGTCGCGGAGGGGCGTCGGCGCTGCGCGATCAGCGGTGGGACGGCGTCCCTGGCGGGCGCGCGGTTTTCGGGCGGGCGAAGCCGCTGGGGACGGGCTCGTTGGCGTCGAGTTCAGCGGAGGGGGCTCGCGTTGCGCCCGCGCGCCGAGGCTCCGGCAGGCATTAGAATGCGGGCGACGGCGACTGTTGGCGAGAGGAGCGGACGGCGATGAGCGAGATTGAGGCGACGGCGGACAAGTATCTGCGCGACAAGTACGCGATCATCGGGGTGGGGGAGACCACCTACACGCGCGGGTCGGGGATGACGACGCGCGCGCTGGGGACGTGGGCGATCAAGAACGCGATGGACGATGCCGGCATCCCGGCCTCGGAGATCGACGGGATGATGTCCTACTCGGGCAACGACTCGACGGCCTCGCCGATGCTGGCGGGGGACCTCGGCATCCGGCTCAACTTCTACATGGATGTGCAGGGCGGCGGTTCGAGCAGCGAGGCGCTGATTGGGCTGGCGATTGGCGCGATCGAGGCGGGGATGTGCGAGACGGTGGTGGTCTTCCGCTCGATGAACGGCTATTCGCAGGTGCGGATCGGCGGCACCGGCGCGCGGGCCAGCATGCCGGTGGGCGGCGACGCGCTGCACGCCGCGGCCTACGGCTGGTTCAGCGCCGGGCAGAGCTTTTCGCCGACCTTCATGCGCCACATGTACGACTACGGCACGACGCCGGAGCAGGTGGCGATGGTGAAGGTGATCCACTCGGAGCACGCCGCGAACAATCCGAAGGCCTACTACAAACAGCGGGTGACGGTGGAGGATGTGGTCAACAGTCGGATGATCTGCAAGCCGCTGCATCTGCTCGACTGCTGCGTGGAGACGGACAACGCGACGGCGTTGATCGTGACCCGAGCGGAGCGGGCCTACGACTACGCGCAGACGCCGGCGCGGATCCTGGGTGTGGCGGGGCGGGTTTGCAAGCCGCGGATCGACATGCACTTCCAGCACGGGCCGATCTCGACGGTGGCGGGCTACTACATCAAGGATTTGATCTACCGCAACGCGGGGCTCGGCCCGGAGGACATCGAATGCACGGGCGCGTACGACGCCTTCACCTTCACCTCGATGCTACAGCTTGAGGACTACGGCTTCTGCGAGAAGGGCGAGGGCGGGGAGTACGTGAGCAGCGGGATCATGCGGCTGGGCGGGGAGCGCCCGAACAACACGAGCGGCGGCCACCTCTGCGAGGGCTACACGCACGGGATGAACATGATCATCGAGAACGTGCGGCAGCTGCGCGGCGAGGTCGACGACTACTGCCCGGTGGATGAGAACGGCTCGCGGCAGCACAGCTACAACTACGCGGAGCCGTCGGCGGGCGGGGGCTGCCGGCAGGTGCCGGACGTGAATATCACGCAGAATCTCGGCTGGGCGATGCCGGGCACCGGCTCCTCGCTGATCATGCGCAAGGGCTGAGCGACCGCCTGACTGACGAGCTCACGGACACGCGAAACGACGATCGGAGCAGACGATGCCGCAGGGCGAATATCTCGGGATGACGCTGACGGTTCTGGATCTGGACAACGAGAACAAGGCGTATTTCCAGCACTGCGCGGAGCACAATTTCCACCTGCAGCGCTGCACGAACTGCGATCTGGTGCGCTATCCGCCGGGCACGGCCTGCCCGTGGTGCTCGAACCGCGAGTTCACCTGGACGCCGGTTGAGGCGCGCGGCGAGGTGCATTCCTACGGCGAGGTGCATCACGCGATTCAGCCGGCGATGCGCGAGCGCTCGCCCTACATGGTCCTGCTCGTGCAGCTGGACACGCAGGCCGGCCATCCCACGGAGCACGAGGCGCTGCGCGTCGTCGGCAATCTGGTCACGCCGGACGGCGAATTCGCGCCGCCGGAGCTGGTGCGCCAGGTGGGGATCGGCAGCCGCATGCGGATGGTCTTCAAAGATGTCGCGCCGGGTCTGGCGATCCCTCACTGGACGCTCGACGAGGAGGCCGAGCAGCCCGAGGCGATCTGGCGCTACCCGCAAGAGGTGGACGGCGTCTAGCGGCGAGCGCCGCCCGCGATTGACCGGAGGACGAGCGATGGCCGACTGGACTCCGCGGAGGTTTGAGGATCGCGTGGCGCTGGTGACGGGCGGCGCGAGCGGGATGGGGCGCGAGACGAGCGTTCGGCTGGCGCGCGAGGGCGCGGCGGTGGTCGTGGCCGGTTTGCCCGATGACACGCGCGGGGCGGAGACGATCGCGATGATCGAAGCGGAGGGCGGGCGCGCGGTCTACGTCGGCGCGGATGTCGCGCGGGAGGCCGACTGCGACGCGATGGCGCAGGCCGCCGTGGACGAGTTCGGGCGGCTCGATTACTGCGTGGCCGCGGCCGGCGTGCTGCATGCGCGCTACGTCAGCGGCGAGATCGCGCCGCAGGATGTCAATCCCGACCGCAGCGAGGGGCACCTGACCAACAAGCCGCTCGAATTCTGGGAGCGCGTGCTGGCGGTCAATCTGACCGGCGTGATGCTGACCAACCGAGCGGTTGCCAAGCGGCTGATCGCGCAGGGCGAGGGCGGGGCGATTGTCAACATCTCGTCCGGCGCGGCGAAAATCCCGATGCGCGGCAGCGCCGAATACTCGGTCTCCAAAGCCGGCGTCTGGATGCTCACGCGCTGCCTGGCGCTGGAGCTCGCGCCGCACGGGATCCGCGTGAACACGGTCGCGCCGGGCGTGATCGACACGCCGATGGCGCTGGCGGTCTCGAGCGACGAGTCGCGCCGCCAGCAGCTCGAGCGCACGATCCCGCTTGGGCGACTCGGCGAAGCCGAGGACATCGCGGAAGCTTCGCTGTTCCTGCTGAGCGCGCAGTCGGACTACATGACCGGGCAGATCATCCACCCCGATGGCGGTCTGTTCGTCGGCTGACGCTTATTCCAGCTGGGGCATCGTCCGCTTCATGAACTCGTCGAAGAGGGGCACGGTGAAGGCGGTATCGCCGTAGCCCGGGCTCCAGATCATTCCCTTGTCGATGAGGCGGCTGCGGATCGGGGCGACGGAGGGCGGCTCGCGCTCCAGCATCGCGGCGATGTCGCGCGATCGGTGGGGGCCGGGGCCGAGCTCGGCCATTCCGCGCAGATATTGATACTCGGTCGGTGTGAGGCGGTCGAAGCGAACGCGGAAGAAGCTCTGATCGAGCTCGGCGACGGCGCGGTCGGATGCGGCGCGGATATCCGAGAGGGTGATCGGCGATTGCGCCGCCTCGTTCCAGGCGTGCTTGCCCCATTCCTGCAAGAAATATGGGTAGCCCTCGGTGCGCGCGACGATCTCGTCGAGCGCCGCTGCTTCGATCTCCACCCCTTCCTCCTGCGCCGGCTTGGCGATCGCGATCCGCGCCTGCTCAGGGCTGAGCGCGCCGATCTCGGCGAACTCGAATTGCCGTTCGGCGTAGGTCTTGGCCTTGCCAAGCTGCCCGCGCACCTGCGGCAGGCCGGCGGCGATCAGGGCGACCGGCAGCTGGCGTTGAGCGGTTCGGTGGAGCGCTGCGATCAGCGCCGCCAGTTCGTCTTCCGCCACGTATTGCAGCTCATCGATGAACAACGCGATGCAGGTGTCGGCCGCCTTCGCCGCGCGGCCCACGGCTTCCATCAGGTCGATCAGATCCATCTCCAGGTTGCCGTAGTCGGCCATGCCGGGCTCTGGCTCAAAATCGAGGCTGACTTCGAGGTCCTGGTAGCGCATGTTCAGCGCGCTGACGAAGCTTCGGAGCGTGCGTAGGGCGCATTTGGCCGTGTCGGTTGCGGCCTCCCGGCGCGACATTCTGAGCAGCGCGTTGCGCAGGGCGGGGGCGAGGCTGGCGGGCAGCGAGCGTTGCTCGGGCGACTCGATCCCCACCGTTGTGGCGCCGCCCGCCTCGGCGTTCGAGCGGATCCGGTCGAGCAGCACGGTCTTGCCGACGCCGCGCTGGCCGAGCAGTATGATGCTCTTGCTGGAGCGGCCGATCAGGTGCCGAGCCAGCGCCACGCGGGCCGCCTCAAGCACCGGCTCGCGCCCGGCAAGCTCAGGCGGCGGTGACCCGGCGCCCGGCGCGTAGGGATTTTGGACCTGGTCCATGCTTGAACTGTACAGAGTTTACGGAACATTACAAGGTTTACGGGACATTGCAGCGGTTTATCAACTTTATCCGCTGTACGGAGTTTATCGCGGTTTACCGGCGGCGCTGCGGCCGGCTGCCGCGCTGAAGGAGCATCACGATGGCAGACACGACGGCAAACATGATGGCAGAGAGGCAAGACCAGTCCCAGGGTCCGGGCGTTCGGCGCTTTGAGGGCAAGGTTGCGGTCGTCACCGGCGCGGCCAGCGGGATGGGGCGCGACAGCGCGCTGCGCCTCGCCCGCGAGGGCGCGGTGGTCGTGGTCGCCGCGCTGCCCGACGATGAACGCGCCGCCGAAACCGTCGCGCTGATCGAGGCGGAGGGCGGGCAGTCGCTCGCGGTGCCCACCGATGTGACCCGCGAGGCGGACAACGACGCCATGGCGCAGGCCGCCGTGGACGCCTTTGGGCGGCTCGACTACTGCATCGCCGCCGCCGGCATCTCGCACGCCGGCTACGTCAGCGGCGAAGTCACCGAGGGTGAGCCGCTGCTCGGCGGCGCGCACCGCCATGTCGTCCACAAGCCCGTCGAGTATTGGGAGAAGGTGCTCGCCGTCAACCTGACCGGCGTGATGCTGACCAACCGCGCCGTGGCGCGACGGATGATCGAGCTGGACAACGGCGGGGCGATCGTGAATATCTCGTCGGGCGCGGCGAAAGCGCCGATCCGCGGCATGGGCGACTACTGCGTGTCCAAGGCCGGCGTCTGGATGCTGACCCGCTGCCTCGCGCTGGAACTCGCGCCCAACCGCATTCGCGTGAACACTGTCGCGCCGGGGCTGATCGAGACGCCCATGACGCTCGCGGTGACCACGGACGAGGAGCGTCTCCAGCGCCGCGTGGAGACGACTCCGCTGGGTCGGATCGGCCAGCCTGCCGACATTGCGGAAGCCGCGCTCTTCCTGCTCAGCGAGCAGGCGAGCTATATCACGGGCCAAATCCTGCACCCCGACGGCGGCCTCTTCGTCGGCCAGTAGCCGCTCGCGCCGACGCCGGCTTACAACGACGGGCGTCCTTCATCGAGGTCGAGTTGGGTGACCTCAGTGCCGGCGGCGGCCTCCAGCGCTTGCAGGGTGGCGAGGAACGATTGCTCGCCGAGGTCGGCGGCGAGGGCGCGGAGGTAGGTTTGGTGGGCGGCGTTGGTGACGGGCATCGAGACTTGATGGCTGCGGGCGGCTTCGAGCGCGAGCGATACGTCTTTTTCGGCGAGGCGCAGGGTGAAGGATGGGTTGTCGAAGCGGCGTCCGAGCAGGTAGGGAGCGAGGCCGAGGTAGGGGCGGGCGGTGCCGAGGCGCAGCTGTTCGAGCAGCGGGCCGGGTTCGAGCCCGGCTTTCGCGCTCAGCACGAAGGCTTCCTGCACGATGTGCGAGCCGCAGAGCACGATCATGTTGTTGATCAGCTTGACCAGGCAGCCGGAGCCGGCCTCGCCGAGGTGAAAGATGTTGGCGCCGATGGCGTCGAGCATTGGGCGCACGCGGTCGAAGGCTTCGGCGTCGCCGCTGCCCAACACGGTGAGCGCGCCGGCCTCCGCGCCGGGCACGCCGCCGGTGACCGGCGCATCGATGTAGGCGACGCCGCGTTCGGCTTCGAGCGCGGTGAGGCGCTGCACCATCGTGATTGAGTTGCTGCTCAGATCGACGTGGATGTCGCCGGCCTGCGCGCCGGCGAGGATGCCGTCGCCGCCGTTCACGACCGCGTCCACCTCGACCGGTCCGGGCAGAGAGGTGAAGACGACCGAGCAGCGGGCGGCGACATCGGCGGGGCTCTCGGCGGCGTCCGCGCCCAGTTCGAGCAGGTTTTCGGCCGCCTCGGCGCGCAGGTCGAAGACGACCAGCTGATGGCCTGCGGCGATCATCTGGCGCGCCATCGGATTGCCGATATTGCCGGTTCCAACGAAGCCGATCAGCGACTCACGGTGGGTCGAAGTCATCGAAGGGGTCCTTTCCGTCGGGCGTGACGATCTCCAGAATTTGCCACATGTACCAGGAGGCGACTGAGGCGTAGGGGGACCATTTCGCGCCGATCTCGCGCGCCTCTTTGGGCGTCGGCTGTTCGTCGAGGCCGTAGGCGACCTTCATCCCGTTGCGCACGCCGAGGTCGCCGACGGGCAGCACGTCGGGGCGGCCGAGGTGGAACATCAGCATCATGTGGGCGGTCCACTCGCCGACGCCCTTGACCGCCGTCAGCGCTTCCTGCACCTCTGCGTCGCTCAGCTCGTCCAACCGCTCGAAGGGCAGCCGCCCGTCGGCGACATGCGCGGCGAGGTCGCGCAGGTAGCCCGTCTTCTGGCGCGAGATGCCGCAGGCGCGGAAGTCTTCGTCGCGCGTGCTCAAAATCTGCTGCGGCGTGGGCGTGCGCCGTTCGTCGCCGTAGAAGCCGTACCAGCGGCGCATGATCGCCGAGGCGGCCGGCCCTGCCAGCTGCTGGAAGAGCAGCGTTCGCACCAGCTGGCCGTAGGGATCGTCGCCCGGGCGCGGCTTGTAGGGGCCGACCTCGTCGATCAGCCGCCCGATCACGGGGTCGACGCGGCGCAGATGCCGATAGGCGGCAGCGGCGGAGAAGCGCAGACGGTTGGCCATCAGCGGCCCCTAGGCCTCATGCGCGCCCCAGCGCTCCCAATGCAGGAATTCGGACAGCGGGCGGCGGGTGACGGGGCCGAAGTTGACGTCGGGCCAGCCCATCGGGATCATCGCCACGGGCTGCGCCTGGCTGGGGATGCCGATCTCCGAGCGCAGCGTTTCCATGATGCCGTCCTGGGGGGTGGTCAAGACGGTGCCGAGGCCTTCGGCGCGGGCGGCGAGCATCAGGTTCTGGATGCTGGGATAAATCGAGCTGCCGGCCAGCAGCCCCTCGGGCGCGGGCGACTGCGCCGCCACCAGGCAGGGGATGATCAGCACCGGCGCGGCGGCGAAGTTGGCGAACAGGTTCATCGCGCCGCGAATCATCCGCCGTTGGGTCGGGTCCTCGATGGTGTCGGGGTCGGGCAGGCGGTCTGCGAAGCCGGTGAAGGACTCGCGAATTGCGTCCGCGATCAGCTTCCGCCGCGCCGCGTCGCGGATCACGACGAACCCCCACGGCTGCATGTTGCTGCCCGAAGGGGCCCAGGTTGCGGCGCGGATGATCCGCTCGATCACGTCGTCGGGCACGGGTTCGGCGGTCCAGCGGCGCACGGCGCGCTGCGTCTGCATCACCTCGTAGATGTCGTTGGTCGCAGCCATGGGGAGGCCTTTCGTCAGAACGAGCGCATGATGAGTGTAGAGCGTGCGTCGGCGCGCCTTGTGCAGATGCCTTTGGAGGAAGCTATAATGGCTTTGGCGGCATGTGGCTGGACCGTCGGTCCCGGGATCGTCCCCAGCCGCACCCCCCGGCGTCGCTTCTGAAGAGAAGCGGCGGCGGTGTTGCAACGCGGCTGGATTCCAGTGCCGGAGGCGCTTGGGCGATCCTCGGATTGCCTCCCAGCCGCACCCCCTACCTTCCAAACAACTCGTGCTCGCTCGCGATGAGGTGACGCACGCGGTTGTAAGCCCTGAAATCTCCGCGCTCCCACTTCCGCTGCACGGCCCATCCACAGTAATCGGCCGCTTGCACCATAAAATCCGTTGACGCGTTCACAATGTGCGCATGACCGGGACCGGGATGCACATCGGTGACGATCTGCCCCAATGCGTTCCGGACATCGGTGTCCGACATTTGCGTCCGGACCGCAGCGCCGACAACCATGATCTCATCACCGGCGCCGGCGATTCTAGGGATGACGTGGCGCAGGTGAGCGAACCAAACGAAGTTTAAGAAGCGGAGGTTGGACCGTTGGAGAGGCTTCCGGACGTCAGACTTGGCAACGATTGTTGAGTCGATGCGGATGCCGCTCGCTGCGATCACATCGTAGACGCGGCCTCGGAGCTCCGCACTGTCCTGCTGGGCGTGAAATCCACGAGGGAGCGCATATCGCTCCCACATCAGATCACGGCGCAAGTTCAGGAGTTGATGACCAAGCGTGTTCTCGCGAACGGAGATCGTCGTCACCATGAAGTATTGCGACGCCCCTGGCTTGCCCGAAAACGAGAAGTCCCCCGACTCGTCCCCGTAGATCTCGACACGCACCATTCCGCGAGGCTTAGCTTGCGGTTGGGCAGCCGCCGGCGGCGGTTGGTTCTGGCGCGTCGTGCTTGAATTCGTCGATGTAGGCCTCGATGAGCGTGGTGTCTACGTTGTTGAGCGGTAGGCGCGTGCCCCAGGTGACCAGGATGAGCGGCACGCTCATCGCCTCGTATGGGGCGAGCACGCCGTACAGTCCGTCGGCAATCTGACGCCGCATCAGCTCGTTTAGCTCGGCGTGTTCGTCGGCATTGAGCAGGCGCGGCGAATACCAGACGACGACTGCGCCGTGCTCCATTGCGTGTACGGCGTTCTCAAAGCGCGGCGCGGAGGTGTAGACGCCGCAGGGCAGCGGTCTGCTGTCGTGCGGCCCGCCGTAGGGCGGCACGGTGTCGTAGGGCACGCTGACCGTGGGCGGCACATGGGTTTGGCCGGCCGTGGTGGAATCGTCGTCGTACAGTTCGAGCGCGGGGTGGTCGCGGATATTGTCGATGCGGGTGGAGGAGCTTTCGGCGTCGTCCGAACCGCCGCAGGCTTGCAGCAGCGCCAGCGCGCCAGTCAGTAGCAACAACACGGCGGCGGCGGTGCGGATCATTCTTCGCGCGCCTCAGCCAGCAGCCGGCGCTGCCCTTCGCGGTCGAGCACGTAGCGCTCGTAGTAACCCGCCTCGCCGCTGCTCAGAAAGACTTCCAGCTGGCTGCGCCAGCTCGGTTGGCCATCGTCGTCTTCTTCATCCGCCGCCGGCGCAGCCACCGGCAGCAGGGTGCGCCAGGCGGCCGCGACAATGGGCGCGCCATCGTAGCGGGCGGCGAGGCCGTCGATCGGCACGGCGGAGAGATACGGCCGGTTGTCCGCCAGCAGCCGCAGCCAGGCCAGCAGGTCCTCGGCGAGCGCGTGCGCCGGGTCGTAGTAGACGACCACGCCGCCGCTTTCGAGCAGCGGCAGCATTTGCTCCGGCTGCGGAATTTTGTCGAACGGCGCGGACTCGTCAGCCCCGTATACGCCGGCGACGGGGAGCTCATCGTGATGCGGTCCCGAGGTCGGCGGCGATGAGTTGTAGCCGTTGAATGTCTCACCGTCCGCCAGATGTCGGCGGCCCTGGTCGGGATAGGCGATGATGCCGCGAATTTCGGTGACCTCGGAGGCTGGGAAAAGGATCTGAAAGCCGAACAGCGCGATCATCGCGACCAACAGGCCGGCGAGGAGCGCAAACGACATGCGGGGCAGGCCGAAGATCGTGCGTTTGCGCGGCTCGGCGCTCGCGCCGCGATCCCGCCCGCGGTTGTCGCTGCCGCGTCCACCGCCGCGGCCGCCGCCGCGCGAGCCGCCGTCCGAGCGTTCGCTCGGCGCGTCATTCGACTCGTTCGGCGCGTTCGACTCGGCGGTGGCGCGCTGTTCGACAGGGCGTCTGCTGCGCCGCCTGCGGCGTCGGCGTTGGGGTTGGCTGCCGGACTGTTCGCTCATTGCGCCATCTTACGCGCCGCAGCCGATTAAGCGACGATTCCGGCTGCCGCCAGCGCTGCGATCTGCTCCGGATCGAGGCCGAGTTCGTCTTTGAGTAGCTCAACCGTGTGCTCGCCGAGCAGCGGGGCGCGGCGCTGCTGCCGCCAGGGCGTGCGCGAGAGGATGTACGGCGCGCCCGGGTAGGTGGCGGTTCGCCCGTGCTCGAGATGCTCCACCTCGATGAAGAAGCCCCGCTCGGTCCAGTGCGGATCCTCCGCCGCCTCGTCGGGCGTGCGGATGATCGACCAGGCGGCGCCGGCCTGCTGCGCGCCGTGGTAAATCTCCTCCGCCGCGTTGGCGGCGATGAACTCGGCGAGCTGATCGAGCATCCGCAGCGCCGTCTCCTGCTTGAGTCCCAGCTGGCGGTTGCGACCGTCCAGCAGCTGCGGATCGCTCAGCTCCGCGCCCAGCCCGTCACGCTGGATCAGCTGCACCAGCCGCAGCCAGGCGGCCTCGCTGCGCGGCATCCCGAAGATGTTGATGAGGCGCCCGTCAGCCGTCGGATACTGCCACGGCTCGGTCGGCTGCGGTCCGGCGTGACGCCCCGTCTGGCGCAGCAGCGGATGGCGCTCGTAGAGCGCCCAGGGCGCGGAGGACTCGATCGTGAAGGCGCAGGCCTCATGCACCGAGGCGTCGATGTGCTGTCCCAAGCCCGAGACCTCGCGCTCGTAGAGCGCGGCGATCGCGCCAAAGACGGCGTAGTAGGCGGCGATATGGCCGGCGTGGTGCTCGGTCGGGCGAATTGGCGGCGCGCCTTCGAGGTTGTCATAACCACAGGAGCCCATCGGTCCGCCCAGCGCCAGCGCCACCGCGTCGGACCAGGCCCAATCCGCCCACGGTCCGTCCTGCCCGAACGGCGTGAGGCTGAGCACGATCAGGCGCGGGCAGGCGTCGGCGAGGAGGAGCGGATCGAACGGGCGATCAGCCGTCGGCTGCGCGGTCTCCAGCACGATGTCGGCTTCCGCGGCCAGCTGTAGGAAGAGGTCGAGGCCGTCGTCGCCGGCGATGTCCAGCGCGAGCGAGCGCTTGTCGGCGTTGTAGTACCACCAGAAAAGCGAGCGCTCGGGGCCCGGGAGGTCGTCGAGAAAGGGGCCGATCCGGCGTCCCGCGTCGCCTTCGGGCGGCTCGATCTTGATCACGTCCGCGCCCAGGTTGGCGAGCAGTTTGCCGGCGTACTGCCCGAAGGGGTCGCTCAGGTCGAGGACGCGCAGGCCGTCGAGCGGCGTGGCCTCGGCGGGTGGCGCGCTCATCCCAGCGCGCCGGAGATCATGAGCTCGGTGATTTGCTCTGGGTCCAGGCCTAGCAGTTCACCGTAGACGTACTCGTTGGCTTCGCCCAATCTTGGGCCTGGTTGGTCGCGGTGGGCGGGGGTGCGGGAGAGGCGCACGGGGAGGCCGTCGGTCTCGTGCTCGCCGATGACCTCGTGGTTGCGGCGGGCTGTCCACTCGCGGTGTTTGAGCTGCGGATCGCGCTCGACCAGATCGACGCCGTTCTGCACGATCCCGGCGGGGATGCCGGCCTCTTGCAGGCGCAGCATCAGCGCGCGGCCGTCCTGCGCGCTGGTCCAGACTGCGAGCAGGTCGTCCAACTCGTCCTCGTGCCGCAGACGCGCGGGGAGTGTGGCGAAGCGGGGGTCGTCGCGCCAGTCGGGATGGTTGCTGAGGGAGCAGAGCTCCGCCCAGTGCGCGTCGGTCGTGCAGGTGATCATGATCCAGTTGTCGCCGCCGACCGTTGGGTAGGTGTTGTGCGGGGCGGCGCGGGGCCAGACGCTGCGGTTGCCCGGCGGGTTGCCCGTCTCCGCGTAGCGCCGCCCGTTGACGGTGAAATCGAGCGTGGCCGGGCCGGTCAGCACCATTCCGCTCTCGACCTGCGAGAGGTCGATGTGCTGCCCCTCGCCGCTGCGCCGGCGGTGATGCAGGGCGGCGGCGATCGCGGCGGCGGCGGTGAAGCCGGCCATGTGGTCGAGGTAGGAGTAGCCCCAGCCGGCCGGCTCCTCGCCGGCGAAGCCGGACATCGCGGTGAGGCCGGAGAGCGCCTGCGCGGTGGGGCCCCAGGTGCCGTAGTCGCGCTGCGGGCCGCTGTGTCCGAAGCCGCACAAGGAGACATAAATGAGGTCTTCGCGGATCGCCCGTTGCTGCTCGTAGCCGAGTCCCCAGGACTCGAGCACGCGCGAGGAGTAGTTCTCGACCAGCACATCGGAGACGGTGATCAGCCGTTTGAGCAAGTCGAGGCCGTCGGGGTGGCGGGCGTTGAGCGTGATTGAGCGCTTGTTGCGATTGAGCCAGTTGAACATGCCCGAGGAGTCGGGCGGGTCGAAGCCGTTGGGGTGGGGGCGGCCGAAGCGGATCGAGTCCAGCGTCTGCTGATTTTCGACGCGGATCACCTCCGCGCCGAAATCGGCGAGCAGGCGGGTGCAGGTCGGGCCGGCGACGATCCAGGTGAAGTCGATCACGCGCACCCCCGCCAGCGGCGGCGGGGAGGTGGGTGGCGGGCTGTGGGGCATCTGTGCGGCAGCCGATCGAACTAGTGGTCGGCGTTCGCGCGGCGCGAGTAGGTGACCACCAGCCAGGAGCCGAGCAGCGCGTCCAAGCCCTGCCCTTGCGCTGCCGGCGGCAACGGGGCTTGCGCCTCGTCTTCGGTCTCGGCGGACTCCGGCGGTGCGTTCGACATGTGCGCCCCTCTGGGGGTCCCTACGCCGGCTCGAATTTGGGCAGCGTGTGCTCTTCGGTGATGTCGTCGAAGTAGACCTGCACGCGCATACCGACGCGGATGTCGTCCGGGTCGACGTTGACCAGCGTGGTTTGCATGCGCGGGCCCTCATCGAGCTCAACGACGGCGAGCGTGTAGGGAATTTCTTCCTTCCAGGAGGGGTGGTAGAGCTGGTGCATGCGGCCCCAGGTGTAGACGACGCCCTGGCCGGACGACTCGCGCCATTCCCACTCGGTCGACCAGTCCTTGGTGGAGCGGTCGCTGTAGGGGTATTGGTAGTGGTCGGCGGAGGGGAAGTACTGCAGGAGCAGCTTGTGCTCGCGCAGAGCGTCGAACCAGGGCTGCGTGTTCTCGTCGGGCTCGGGGAGCGGTTTTTCGTAGGTCATCGTGGCGCTCAGTTGGCGTTGGGGGAGAGGATGACGGTGCCGTGGGTGTCGAGCGTGCCGCCGTTGCCGGAGCAGAGCACGATGTCGTGCTTCTCGACTTGGCGCTCGCCGCCCGAGCCGCGCGCCTGGATGATGCCCTCGGAGATCGGCGTCATGCCCCACATGTAGTAGCTGGAGAGCTGTCCGCCGCCGGTGTTGATCGGCAGCGCGCCGCCCGGTTTGGTGTGGCCTTCGGCGACCCAGTCGGCGGCTTCGCCCTTGCCGACGATGCCGTAGTCCTCGATCGTGCGCAGCACGGTGTAGGTGTAGCAGTCGTAGAACTCGCAGACATCGACATCCTGCGGTCCGACGCCGGCCATCGCGTAGGCGGTCTCGCCGGCGATGGTCGCGCCGGAGGTGGTGCCGACCTCGACCTCGGCGTGCGGCAGGTTGCCGGGGTGCCCCTGGCCCATGCCCCAGATGTAGGCGGGGCTGGATTGCAGGTCGCGGGCGCGCTCGGCGGTGGTCACGATCGTGGCCACCGCGCCGTTGGAGACGAGGCAGCAGTCGAGCAGGTGGAACGGCTCGATGATCCAGCGCGAGTTGTGGTAGTCCTCGAGCGTGATCGGAGTGCGCATCGTGGCGTGCGGGTTCATGGTCGCCCACTCGCGCTGCGCCACGGCGACCTTGCCGAAGTGGTCGTTGGTCGCGCCGTAGGTCTCCATGTAGCGGCGCGCGGCGAGCGCGTAGGAGGTGTTGGCGCCGTAGAAGCCGAAGGCGGGCATCAGGGAGTTCATCCCGACCGGTCCGCGCCGCCCGGCGCCGCCGTAGGCCGCGCCTGCGGAGCCGCCTTTTTGCAGCGGCGCGTCGGCGAAGACGCAGGCGACGTAGTTGGCCATGCCGTGATGCACGGCCATCGCCGCATACTGGATCATCGCCGAGGCGGTCGCGCCGAACGAGTTCATGTGGTTGAGCAGGCGCAGATTGCGCAGGCCGAGGTAGTTCTGGAGCGGGATCGAGATGCCGGTGCCCATCATGCCGGTGATGCCGGGGTTGATCAGCAGGCCGTCGAGGTCGTCTTTGGCGAGCCCGGCGTCGTCCATCGCCAGTCGGATCGCCTCGCCGGCGAACCAGGAGGCGTCGTGCCCGTAGACCTTGCCCATCTCGGTGATGCCCAGCCCGCAAACCGCCGTCTGTCCTCGAATCGGGTCTGCCATGTGTGATTCCTCCAAGCTGCGGCGACAGTTTAGCAGCGGCTAACGTGCGCACGATCCAAGCCCTGGCCTCTGGCGGTCCCGATGAGGAGTAGATCATGGCCGACGGCGATGAGCGAATGCTGGGCACGGGCGACGACAGTGGCCCGGACTTGCTCTACGAAATCGCCCGCTGGCGTCTGGATGAGCAGTTGGAGCGTGTCAAATCCCTGGACAACAAGCTCGCGGCGACATTCACCCTGAACGCCGCGGTGATCGCGCTGTTCGGCGTCGCGCTCGCATTCACCGATCGTGGTCTTGCGTATCACGTATGGGGGCTCGCAGTCGGCGTACTCGCCATCTTCGTGGTCAACCTGGTGTTCGTCTGGCGCGCCTATCGGCAGCAGCAATGGAGTGTGCGGCCGGATCTCGAGAAGCTCGACAGCCTGATCCACGCCTATTCGGGCATTGCCCTTCGTGAGTGGGCGGCGCGGGAGATTATGACGTCGCTGACGCAGAACGACATCGTGTTGAAACGGAAAGGCCGAGACAGCCGACTCGCGTTTGCTGCAGCGGTTGTGGATGCGGCGTTGATCGGCATCACCGCCGTCACCGCGACAGCGCCGTTCGCCTGAGCCGAACGGGCGGAGCGATCGCTAGAGAGGCTTGTAGATCAGCACTTCCGGCCCCGGCGGCGGCAACTCGCGCTTGGGCTTCTCCGCGCCCTTGGCTTCGCTCGCAGGCTTCGTCTCGGACTTCGTGTCGGCCATCTCAGCACCTCCCGCTCATTCTAGCTCGCCTCAGACCACGATCTCCTCCGCATCGTCCACGCTGGTTGCGTCACCGCGACAGCGCCGTTCGCCTGAGCCGAACGGGCGGAGCGATCGCTAGAGAGGCTTGTAGATCAGCACTTCCGGCCCCGGCGGCGGTAACTCGCGCTTGGGCTTCTCTGCGCTCTTGGCCTCGCTCGCAGGCTTCGTCTCAGACTTAGTGTCGGCCATCTCAGCACCTCCCGCTCATCGTAGCTCGCCCAGAGCACCATGATGTCCTCTGCGCCGTCTACGTTGATCGTGTTGCTGGTCAGCCGCCGGCGCCTCGTAGGATGTGGCTGAATCGGGCGGAGAGGCCACCATGTCGCCTTGGCGATTTTGGACGCCGTGCTGGTTGGTGTCACTGCGGTGAGCGCTGTAGCACCGTTCGCGTAGCCGGCGTTGGGGAAGCGAGATCACAGGCCTCTACGGACCCATACCTCGCGGCCGGGCGGAGGCAGATCGGAGTCGGCTTCAAGCCGCGCTTCCGGGTCATACACGAGCTCGTAGCCCTGATCCGTCCGCACGTGACAGCCGCACTCGTATCCACTCCGGACAAGCGACTGCACCTTGTCAACCAGTCGAGACCGCCAAGAGGCATCGCCTGCGGCTTGCTGGCGGGACCTGACCTGCGGCGCCGGTACATCCACCATGGCTCAGCACCTCCTGCCCATTGTAGCCCGCTCAGAGCACCGTGATGTCCTCTGCGCCGTCTACGTTGATTGTGTTGCCGGTTAGCCAGTTGGTCTCTGTGGCGCTGAGCGCGATGATTGCCTGGGCGATGTCGGACGGGGCGGTGACGCGCCCGGACGGATTGTGCTCGCGCGCGAAATCGAGCAGCTGCACGCCGGCGGGAATCTTCTCCAGCGCCGGGGTGTGGGTGATGCCGGCCTTGATCGCGTTGGCGGCGATGCCCTGCGGCGCCAGCTCCACCGCCAGCTGCCGTAGATGGGCGGCCAGCGCCGCCTTTGCCGCCGAGACCGCGCCGTACTGCGGAATCACCCGCAGGTCGCCGCCCGAGGTCATCCCGTAAATCTTGCCGCCCTCGCCCAGCAGCCCGCGCGAGACCATGTCCTGCGTCCAGTAGACGACCGAGTTGGCCATCACATCGAGCGTCATTTCCATCTGGCGCTGGGTGATCGGGCGGTCCTCTTTGGCTCCGATGTATGGGCCCAACGTGCCGAAGGCGAGCGAGTGCAGCAACACACGCACCGTTTTCGGTCCTTCGGCGGCGTCGAGCCGCTCGCGCAGATCGTCGAGCACCGCGCCGCGCTTCTCAGCGTCGGCGGCGTTGATGTTGTGGAAGACCGCCTCGCGCTCGTGCTCGGCGATCTCGGCAGTGATCCGCTCGACATTGGGCATCGTCGAGCGACGGTCCAAGTGGACGCCGCAGATGTGCATGCCGGCCGCCGCCAGCGCGGTGGCGCAGGCTGCGCCGAAGCCCGAGGACGCGCCGAGGATCAGCGCCCACTGTTGATCAAGCGCGGGATTTCGCACGGCGAGTTCCTTCCTGTGAGCGGGTCTGCTCAGGCGGCGGTGAAGCGGCGCACGACCTCGAACAGAATCTGGATGCCGGTGTTGAGCCCGTCGATCGGGATGCGCTCGTTGTGTCCATGCACACCGGCCGCCAGCGAGGCGTCCATCAGGGTGGGCACGAAGCCGTAGGCGTGAACGCCGTGGCGGCGCAGCACGCGCGAATCGGTGAAACCCACGCAGGTCGAGGGGATCACCAGCGCGCCCTCGATCTGTTCGCGCACCACATCCTCGACCACGTTGACCAGCTCCGTCTGAAACTCCGAGGCCGGCGACTCCGACTGGAAGACCGCCTCGATCTCCACCTTGTCGTCGTCGATCACTTCTTTCATGCTGCGAATGAACGCATCGTGCGATTCGCCCGGCAGCAGCCGACAGTCCAGCGTCGCTTCGGCGTCGGCGGGGATCACGTTGTGCTTGAAGCCGCTGGTCGCGCCGGTGTTGGAGATCGTGTTCTGGGTGATTGCTGAGAACGTCGGGTAGGTCTGGCGCAGCCGCGCGACCGAGGGCGCACCCTTGGGCCAGGCGTTGCCCGCGCGCAGGCGGTGCAGCGCTTCCTGCGTCTGCGGCTGCACCACAATCGAGCGCTCCCACTCCTGAATGCGGTAGAGCGCGCGCACCAGTCGATCCATGGCGTTGTCGGCGTGCGGCGTCGAGCCGTGCCCCGGCTGTCCTTCGGCGCGCAGGCGCAGCCAGAGCGGCCCCTTCTCGGAGGGCGAGCAGGCGAAGACGGGGTGCTGCGAGCCGAGGAAATTGAGCGATCCCATCCCGCCCTCGTTGAGCGCGAACTCCGGCTCGGTCAACCAGTCGCGGTGCTCTTTGTCGAGCCACTCCATCCCGAACGCGCTGCCCGCCTCTTCGTCGGCTACGGCGAGGAAGACGATGTCGCGATTGGGGGTCAGATTGAGCCGCTTGAAGAGCAGCATCACCAGCAGCTCGAGCACGCCCATGCTCTTCATATCCAGCGCGCCGCGGCCCCAGATTTCGCCGTCGCGCACCTCGGCGGCGAACGGGTCCACCTCCCAGAACTCGGGCTGCGCCGGCACCACATCGGTGTGGTTGAGCAGCATCAGCGGGCGCTGCTCGCCGCTGCCGGCCAGCCGCGTGCGCATCGAGACCCGCCCGGGGCCGGCCTCGACGTACTCCGTCTGGTAGCCCTCGCGTTCCAGCCGCTCGGCCAGAAACTCCGCCGCCACCTGCTCGTTGCCGGGCGGGTTCGTGGTGTCGATCCGCAGGTACTCGGTCAGCGTGGCGACGATTTCGGCGGTGACCTCGTCCCAGTCGATTTGAAGTGCATTTGTCATAGGGGGGAGTATACGAACCTGCCCCCTATGCGCTTGATTTCTGTTCCCTGCACCGCTTCCGCGTCCCGGCTTGAGCGGGAATCCCGTTGCGGGGCTTGGGAGATTGAACGGCGAGATACCCGCGGCAAGCGCGGGTATGACGGAGGAGGGGGCGCACCGGTGCCCGCGAAGCGGAGCAGCAGAAGCTTCTCTATTGGTCCCCGCTCCCTCGGAGCTCCTTCACTGACGCTGCGATCCGCGACATCAACTCGCCGGCTTTGTCGTGCAGCGCTACGGCGCAGTATTGCGTGATCACTGTGGGGTCGAGGTTGACCTCGATCATCGGGTGCCCGCGCTGCCCCACTGCGAACGCGAAATCGGCCGCAGGCGAAACCACGGCCGTGGTGCCCACCAGAAGCACGCAATCGGCCCGCGAGGACTCGCGGTAGCAGCGCTCCAGCGCGTCGGGCGGGATGGGCTCGCCGAACATCACCGTGTCGGTCTTCACGATGCCGCCGCAGTGGTCGCAGCGCGGCGGGAAGATTTCGGGGATTTCGTCGAACGGCGAGCGGGTGGTGCATTGGGTGCAGCGCAGCAGTCGGCTGTTGCCGTGAATTTCGGTCAGCCGCTCCATCCCGGCCAGGCGGTGCAGGCCGTCCACATTTTGGGTGATCGTGTGCTTGAGCACGCCGATTCGCTCGAGCTCGGCCATGGCGAAGTGCGCGTCGTTGGGCTGCGCGTTGACCAGGCTGGCGGTCAGCTCGTCGGGGTTGCGCCGCCGTTCGGCGACATTCCGCCACCAGTCGGCGGGGCTGTCGCGGAACTCGTCGAACTGGTTCAAGGGCGGCTCGCCGTGCTTGGTCCACAACCCGTCCTTGCCGCGGAAGGTGGGGATCCCCGACTCGGCCGAGATGCCCGCGCCGGTCAGGGCGATGCAGTAGGAAGCGTCGGCCAGCAGTGCGGCGGCGCGGCGGATGTCTTCGCCGTGGGGATCGTCGTGGGGTGTGGTCATTGCGGTCGATTGTAGAAAGTAGGCCAGAAAAGTGGGCCAGACACGACGACGCCCCCGCTGCCGGGGGCGTCTGCTGTGTACTGCGCGCCCCGAGGGGCGCCGAGCTAATCGACTTGCAGTACTCCAAAGACGAGGTGGATATTGAGTTTCCGCATCGAGCGTCTCCTCTCGCCTTCCCTCTTGCCATGTTTATCCTAGCACAACTCGCGCAGACTTTGCAAAGCGGGGCTTGCGCGTAGTTCTTCCCCGCCATCCACGACCGTTGGCCGATCTGCGGGTAGACTGCGCGACAAGCCGCGAGCCGGCCGTGGGAGTATCGCCAGATGCGAGCTGAGCCTTGGTAACTCGGGGGGCGGAGCGACGCGAGGGGCTGTCGTCGCCGCTGGGCGGCTGGCGGCTCGAGCCGCCGCCTCAGCCCCGTGCGCAGTCCGGCGCCGGACGTCTGATCTCGCTGCTGGCGTTGCTGGCCGCGGCGGCGATCGCGGTGGCTGCCGTCTTCGTCACCCGCGCCGAGCAGACCACGCCCGTCCAACGCGCAGCCGTCGCGCCGACCATCACCGAAGCCGCCGCCGCGCCCACCCTCACCGTCCCGCCGCCTGCCGCTTCGAACAGGGTCGCGCCTACGGCGGAGACCGCGGTCGCGCAGCCTGTGAGGCAAACGACGCAGACCGGCACCGCCGCCGAACCGACGGCGGCCGCGCAGTCCAGCGTCAGCCAGGCTGCGGTCGAAGCGGTGGTCGCCGCTGAACACCGCGCCGTCACCCTGGCGACCAGCGTTGAGGCCGATCAGCAGATTCGCTCCTACCTCGGACTCAGCGGCGTGGCGATGCTGCCGCCGGCTTTCGCCTACACCGTGGAGCCGGGCGATACCGTCACCAAAATCGCCGCCCGCTTCGGCCTCGAAGAGGCCACGATCCGCTTCAACAACTTCGACATCTACGACCCCGACCTGCTGGAGGTCGGCGCGACGCTCCAGCTGCCGGTGCGCGACGGGGTGATCTATGTGGTGCAGAGCGGCGATGCGCTCAGCGCGGTGCTCGACAACTACGCCGCCGACCTCGAGGCCACGCTCGCGTTCGGCGGCAACGGGATCGCCAACGAGCACCAGATCAGCGTCGGCCAGGTGCTGCTGCTGGTCGACGGCTCGGCCTCCGTGGCCGGCGCGAGCTACAGCGGCGGCACGACTACCTGGACGATGCCGACTTTCGGCTGGCCGATGGCGGTCAGCTCGATCAGCGACGCCTTCGGCGTGCCCCGCGGCAACGCCTACGGCTACCACACCGGCGTCGACTGGCCTGCGCCGATCGGCACGATTGTCGGCGCGACGGCCGGCGGCGTGGTTTCCTACGCGGGCTGGGACGGCGGCTACGGCTATTGGGTGGAGGTCGATCACGGCGGCGGGGTGCGCTCGCGCTACGCGCACCTCAACGAAATCTTCGTTGTGGTCGGCGAGTGGGTCAGCGCGGGCGGCTTCGTGGGCTCGGTCGGCAACACGGGCGCGAGCAGCGGCGCGCACCTACACTTTGAGATCATCATGAACGGGCAGCCCCGAAACCCCTACGAATGGCTGCACTAGCGGGGGACTGGAAGCGGAGGCGGTGATGGCGGCGACGCACACGACGCACAGCGCCGAGAGCTGGACGCACGGCGACGCGGTGACCAACGGCGTGCGGTTGCACTACGTCGAACAGGGCGAGGGCCCGCTGATCCTGCTGCTGCACGGCTTCCCCGAGCACTGGTATTCCTGGCGGCACCAGATTGGTCCGCTGGCGAAGGCCGGCTTTCGCGTCGTCGCTCCCGACCTGCGCGGCTACAACCTCTCGCAGAAGCCGCGCGGCGGCTACGACATCAAGACTCTGACTACGGATGTGCGCGGGCTGATCCGCGCGCTCGGCGAGCGCAGCGCCACCGTCGTGGGGCACGACTGGGGCGGGATTATCGCGCTGCAGTTCCCGATCGACTACCCGAAGGCCTGCGACCGGCTGA
Organism: uncultured Dehalococcoidia bacterium; assembly: GCA_958295515.1. Taxonomy (GTDB): domain Bacteria; phylum Chloroflexota; class Dehalococcoidia; order Bin125; family Bin125; genus CATQGW01. Next base: position 86,672 of record CATQGW010000002.1, read on the forward strand.
TCGTGATGAATGCGCCGCTGATTCGCTCACGCTACTGGCAGCGCGACAACTATCCCAACAATCTCTACGCGCTGGTCATGCACCTGCCGTTCCTGGCCAAGCGGCGGATGTGGGGCGATGTCGACGCGGCGGTGCGGCAGATTTTCCGCGGCGTGGCGGCCGACCACGAACCCTGGAGCGAAGAGGACTACGCGGAGTTCGCGCGCGCGCTGCGGCAGCCGGGCGCGATCGACGCGGCGATGAAGTACTACCGCAACATCTACTGGCCGGACTGGTTCCTGACCTGGCAGGATCGCAACGAGCGGGTTCGCTGTCCCACACAGTTCATCTGGGGCGCGCAGGACCGCGCGGTGCGGCTCGAATTCATGGAAGAGGCGGCCGGCCAGGTCGACAACCTGCGCACCCACATCGTTGAGCAAGCCGGGCACTGGGTGCAGCAGGAGCAGCCCGCCGAGGTGACGGCCGCGATGCTCGCCTTCCTCACCAACAGCCCGTCCAACCGCGCCGAATGAGCGAAGGCGAGACAGCGCAAGTCCCCGAGGGCGAACCGCCCGGTCCCTGGACGCACGGCTATGCCGTGGGCGCGGGCGGCGTGCGCCTGCACTACGTTGAGCAACGCCCCGAGGACCGCGAGGACGCGCCGCTGGTCGTGCTGCTGCACGGCTTCCCCGAGTTCTGGTGGTCCTGGCGCGAGCAGATTCCCGCCCTCGCCGCCGACGGATATTGGGTTGTCGCGCCAGATCTGCGCGGCTACAACCTCTCCGACAAACCTTCCGAGATCGGCGACTACGCGATTGAGCATCTGGTTGAAGATCTGCGTCTGCTGATCGCCCACTGCGGGCATGAGCGCGCCGCCGTGGTCGGCCACGATTGGGGCGGGCAGGTCGCCTGGCAGTTTGCGATGGAGCATCCCGAGCAGACCGAGCGGGTGGTCGTGCTCAACTCGCCGCACCCGCAGCGCATGCAGGAGGCGTTCAGCGGTCGCCCCAACCTGCGCCAGCTGCGCCGCTCCTGGTACATGTTCGTGTTCCAGCTGCCCTGGCTGCCCGAGCGCTGGCTGGCGACCAACGACTACGAGCGGGTCGGTCTGATCTTCCGCGACACCGCTGCCCATCGCGAGGCGTTCCTGCCCGATGTGTTGCAGCGCTTCCGCGCCGCCGCCGCCCGGCCGGGCGCGATGGCCGCCGCGATCCACTACTACCGCGCCGCCGTACGCAGCGGCGCGCGGGAGAACCTCCAGCAGCTGCGCGCCTCGGCGCCGGACGCTCTCAAGCCGATGCTCGGCGACGCCGAGCCGCCCGAAGCGCGGCTGTGGCCGAAGATCGGCGCTCCCGCGCTGCTGATCTGGGGCGAGCGCGATGCCGCCCTCGGCCGCGAGCTCACCGAGGGAATGGAGCCGCTCTTCGGCGGTCCGTTCGAGCTCGTCTATCTCCCCGATTGCGGCCACTGGACGCAGCAGGAATGCCCGGAAGATGTCAACCGCCTGCTGCTGGACTTCCTCGACCGCTACGCCGCCGACTGATCCTTAGCCCGAGAAGGCGGCAATCGCCCCGATGATCACGCCGGCAGCGCCGATGATGACGACGCTGACTACGCCGACCGCGCGCCAGATCTGCTTCTCCATGCGCTCGCGGTCGGTTTCTCGCTGCTGGTCGGCGTGCTCGCGGTCGGCCTTGCGTTGCTGGTCGGAGTGCTCGCGCTCCGCGGCAAGACGCTCTTCAATGAGCTTGTTCTGCGCCTCAAAGAGTTGCAGGATCTGTCGATCCTGCGCAGCGAAGCGTTCCTCAATGAGTCGGTCCTGCGCAGCGGAGCGCTCCTCGATGAGCCGATCTTGCGCAGCGAAGCGTGCTTCCATCAACCGTTCGGACGCTGCGAACCCGTCGTCGACACGCTGCTCAAGCCGCGCCACATCCTCTTTGGTCGCCAAGATGTCCAGCTCATCCTCCAGCGCGTCGCCGAAGTCGCGCGCCGGCTGATCGGTGAGGCCGCCTGCGGTGAGTACATCGTGAAAGCGAAGTTTGTCGACCATCGTCGCCACAGCATACGGCAAATCCGTACCGCTGGTTCGAGATCAGGTCAGGGGATGATCCGGGTCGACGTCCGTCGTTGCGGCGATCCAATAGCGCCGCCGGATGCCCATCGAGAGCTCCTCCAGATCGACCGCCGCCCGCTGTTCCTGCTCGGGTGTGAGGCCTGCTGCTCCACACACGCCGGTCAAAATTGAGCGCTTGAAGATGAGGCCCACGCTGGCGTCCACGAACGACAGCTCGCGCGCCGCCCGCGCGAGGAAGTACTGCATCTCGCGCGAGTCGAACGGCTCCGATGCGGCGCTGTCGGTCGGCCAGAGACCCCAGCCGAGGTAGCCGCCGCGCGCGACGTGCTCGCGGATTGCCCGGCGGTGGGCGATCACGTCCTCGACGGCGCCCTCGCGCCCGTCGAAGTGGATCAGGTTTGGGCGGCAGTCCAGCGCGCGCGTCCAGTTGGGGCGTCCGCAGCAGTGGATGCCGGCCAGCGCGCCGAGCCGCTGGACGGGCTCGATTGCCGCCCGCAGCACCGGCCCGACATGCCGCCAGGCGAGCGGCAGCGACGGCTCGCCGACGGCGGCCAGTTCCGGCTCATCGAACATAATGACCGCTTGATAGCCCAGGTCTTGCAAAGCGCGCGCCTGCGCTGCGGCGGCGCGGCCGATGAACGCCGCAAGGCGTTCCAACAGCGCCAGGTCTTCGTGCGGCGGCGCGCCCGATGCGGTGCGCGACCATTTGGACAGCGTCAGCGGCCCCACGATCTGCCCTTTGACGACATTCGGACGCCGCTCCTCGGGCAGCGCGGGCAGACGCGCCAGCAGCTCGTGTAAGCCCGCCGCCCGCTCCGCCGGCGGCAGCCGATCCCCTGCTGCGACCTCCGCATCGCTCAGCGAGCCGCTCCAGCGCAGTAGTTCGCCGTCCCAGCTTGCGCCGGGCAGCGACAGACCGACTTGCGGGATCATCTGCTCCAGCGGATCGCGGTTGGGCAGCTGCGGCCAGAACGGCATCCGCCAGTAGCCGTCGAGCACATCGTTGACGGCCGCGACCGGATCGGCATGGCAGCTGGAGCCGATCCCGGTGGGATAGAGCGGCAGATGAATCGGCGCGTCCACAGGATGCTCCCAACGCTGGGCAGACGCTGGCGAGTCTACCTGCACGCCTCACTCAGCGGCCTCAGGTCGCTAGGTGAGATAATGCTAATCCTCAAATTGGGGTTTCACAGGCGGTAACCTCAGCCGCCAACGGATTGGCTGGCCCTGCGGGTGCGGTTGCCAATCTGCTCAAGGGTCTCTACCATTGAGCCCCCAACGGGACGTAAATCCGCGCTTAACCGCGTATGCACGCAAACCGAAGCCGGAACGAAACAGAACGTGCGATGACTGCCTCGAAAGACTCCGACGAGACCACCGTCGCGGGTAGCGACGTGTTCGAGGAGATCGACCAGATTCAGCCTGCCCCGCCGGCCGTCCGCGAGCCGCTGATTGGCCGCCGCTTCACCCGACCCGGCGGCGATGTCTACGGCGACATCGAGTGGACCTGGCGCACCGCCGCGATCACCTCCGACAGCGGTGAGACGATCTTCGAGCAGGACGGGATTGAGACGCCCTCCTTCTGGTCCCAGACGGCGACCAACATCGTCGCCTCCAAGTACTTCTACGGCGCGCTCGACTCGCCCGAGCGCGAGTCTTCGATGAAAACCCTGGTTGACCGCGTGGTCGACACGATCGGCGGCTGGGGGCGCGAGGGCGGCTATTTCACCGACCAGGCCTCGGCCAGCGCCTTCGAACAGGAGCTGCGCTTCCTGCTGATCAACCAGTACGCGGCGTTCAACAGCCCGGTCTGGTTCAACGTCGGCGTCGAGGCCAAGCCGCAGTGCTCGGCCTGCTTCATCAACTCTGTCGAGGACACGATGGAGTCGATCATGGACCTCGCCAAGCGCGAGGCGCTGCTGTTCAAGTGGGGCTCCGGCACCGGCAGCAACCTCTCGACGCTGCGCTCCAGCAGGGAGTCGTTGGCCGGCGGCGGCGTGGCCTCCGGGCCCGTCTCCTTCATGCGCGGCTACGACGCCTTCGCCAACGTGATCAAGTCGGGCGGCAAAACCCGCCGCGCGGCGAAGATGATCATCCTCGACGCCGACCACCCCGATGTGCTGGAGTTCATCCACTCCAAGGCCTACGAGGAACGCAAGGCGTGGGCGCTGATCGATGCCGGCTACGACGGTTCGCTGAACGGCGACGCCTACTCGTCGGTCTCGTTCCAGAACGCCAACCACAGCGTGCGCGTGAGCGACGCCTTCATGCAGGCGGTCGAGGCCGACGCGTCCTACTGGACGCGGGCGATCACGACTGGCCAGCCGATGGATCAGCTCAAGGCGCGCGCAGTGCTGCGCGCCGTCTCCGAGGCGACTCACCAGTGCGGCGACCCCGGCCTCCAGTTCGACACGACGATCAACGACTGGAATCCCTGCGCCGCCACCGACCGCATCTACGCCAGCAACCCTTGTTCTGAATACATGTTCTTGAACGACACGGCCTGCAACCTGGCATCGCTGAACCTGCTCAAGTTCTACGACCTTGAGACGCATGAGTTTGATGTTGAGGGCTATCGGCACGCCTGCCGCGTGCTGATTACCGCGCAGGAGATCATCGTCAGCAACGCCTCTTACCCCTCCGAGCTGATCCGCCGCAACAGCGAGCGCTTCCGTCCGCTGGGGCTGGGCTACACCAACCTCGGGGCGCTGCTGATGGCCCGCGGACTGCCCTACGACTCCAGGCCCGGGCGCGCGCTCGCCGCCGCCGTCACCGCGGTGATGACCGGCGAGGCCTACGCGCAGTCGGCGCGCATCGCGGAGCGGATCGGGACATTCGAGGCCTACCCCGAGAACCGCGATTCGTTCAGCCGCGTGATCGGCAAGCACCGCGCAGCGGTGTCCCGGATCGAGGGTCTTGAGACGGTCGCCGAACCGCTGCGCGCCGCCGCCGAGGATGCCTGGGCGCAGGCGCAGCGGCTGGGCGCATTGCACGGCTTCCGCAACGCGCAGGCCACCGTGCTCGCGCCGACCGGCACAATCGCCTTCATGATGGACTGCGACACCACCGGCGTGGAGCCGGACCTGGCGCTGGTCAAGTACAAGAATCTCTCCGGCGGCGGCTACATCAAGCTGGTCAACCGCACGGTGCCCGCCGCGCTCGCGCGGCTGGGCTACGACGACGCGGCGATCAACGCGATCGTCTCGGCGATCGACGACGACGGCACGATTGAGCACGCCGCCGAGCTCGATCCCGAGCACCTGCCGATCTTCGATTGCGCCTTCCGCCCCGCAACCGGCGTGCGCAGCATCGCGCCGCTCGGCCATGTGCGGATGCTGGGCGCGGTGCAGCCCTTCATCTCCGGGGCCGTCTCCAAGACCGTCAATGTGCCTGAAGAGGCGACCGTTGAAGACATCATGGACGCCTACACCGCGGCCTGGAAGCTGGGCGTGAAGGCGATCGCGATCTACCGCGATAACTCAAAGCGCATCCAGCCGCTCGAAACTGGCGAGCGGGTGGACGGCGAGAAGGTCGGCGAGGTGAAGCAGGAGCCGCGCTTCAGCTCGCCGCTGGACGCGCCGATGGTGCTCAACGACTCCACCTCGCCGCCCGCCTACCGACGCCACCGCCTGCCCGACGAGCGCGCCGCCGTGACCCACAAGTTCACGATCGGCGAGCACGAGGGCTACATCACGATCGGCGAGTACGCCGACGGCTCGCCCGGCGAGGTGTTCGTCCAGATCTCCAAGGAAGGCTCGGCCGTCTCCGGGCTGATGGACGCGGTGGGCGCGCTGACCTCGGTCGCGCTCCAGTCCGGCGTGCCGCTGGCCACGCTGGTCAAGAAGTTCCGCCACATGCGCTTCGAGCCGTCGGGCTGGACGCGCTCGCCGGACATCGGCCACGCCGACTCGATTCTCGACTACGTCTTCCGCTGGATGGGCAACCGCTACCCCAGCGACGAGGAGGGCGACGCCGCCGCGGGACAGGCACGCCTCGTCCTCGAAGAGGACATCGTCCTCGCGGACGAAGCCAAAGGCCCGACGCCGATCACCGCCGGCCTCGCCGAACCCCGCGCCAGGTACGAGACCGGCAATGGTCCCGAGGCGTCGTTCCAAAACCAGCTCGACGCGCCACCCTGCGCGGAGTGCGGCTCGATCATGGTGCGCAGCGGCTCCTGCTTCCGCTGCTACAACTGCGGCGCGACCAGCGGCTGCTCCTGACCTAGCCCGCTAGTCCTCGCGTTCCACCACCACCGTCCCGAAGATGCGGTCCACCACGCCGCGTCCGTCCTTCAGGACGAGCATCGTCGCCGAGCCTGCCAGCGACACCAACAGCCAGAGCAGCGCCACCGCTGTCAGCGTCGCCCAGATGCTGCCCGGATTCTCGTTCGGCTCCAGCACCGGGATCAGGATCAGCATCACGACCGGCCCGACGATCATGAGCCAGTTGAACAGCTCGCGGAGCGCGACCCGCACCGTCGACGCCGGCTTCCCATCGGTCGTGTTCACAGACAAGCCCACCAGCGACTTCCCCGGCGACTGGCCGTCGGGCAGCCGTCCCAGCCAGATCAGCCAGCCGACGACCAGACTGAGCGGCACCAGCAGGAGCTGCGCTGCAAACGCTCCGACCCGCCGTCCGCGTCCTGCGTTTCGCATTGTCGTACTCCCTTGCCGGATCCCGCTCCGGCCGTATGCAGATACCATACGCCCTGCCTCCGCGACTCCTCACTCTTCCAAACGCCGCAGCAGATCGGCGCGGCGACGCTCGTACTCGAACTGCGACAGGCCTTCACGCTCCGCCTCAAGCGCCAGCAGCTCCGGTGGGAGCGGCGGCGCGGCCGGCTGGGGCGGCGGCGCGGGTTGCGGCGGTGGGGCGGGGGGCAGCACCGCCGGCGGGGCGGGCGGCGGCAGCCGTAGCGAGTCCGCCTGCGGAGCTTTCGGCGGAGCCGTGATCAGCGGCGCCCGACGCACCACCACCAGCGTCCCCACCATCCGATCGTGGACGCACTGACGATCGGGATTGAGCAGCATCCAGGCCCCGTCCACAATCGTCGGCAGGCCCACGAAGAGGTAGCCGAGCAGTCCGAAGAGCAGCCGCTTGATCGCGAACTCGCGCATCCACATCCGCTGCGGCGTGACCGGCTGTCCGTCTTCGGCCAGCACGTACATGCCCAGCAGACGCTTGCCCGGCGACTGCCCGTCGCGCGAGGTGTGCCACATCCAGACCAACCAGGGGAGTACACCGAGCAGCAGGATCAGGATGTCCAGCAGCTCCGCGCCCAAACGGAAGTGAAACGGCGCGGCGCGGTCGCCGCTGTAGGGGTGCGAGTTGAGCACCCAGCAGCGCAGGCAGAACCGCCCCACATCGGGGTAGCGCCCGCAGGCCGGGCAGACTTCGGAGCGCTGCGGCTGCGTCATACCCGCACAGCATCGCGCACCGCGCGGCAGTCGGGAGCGGAGCTAGCGATCCGGCGGCAGCTCGCCCGGCGGCGACGGATGCCCATGCTGCGAGCCTCCGGTCGGTACGCCCAGCACCAGCTGCCGCTGCCGCACGACGACGGTGTCGAAGATGAAGTCGTGCAGCGCCCGACGATCGCGCTGCCACAGCACCCACGCCACATTGACGATGAAGGCGATGCCCACCGCCATGGCCGCCGTGCTGGTCACGTCCTGCACGGAGTCGCCCACGATGACCGAGATCACGGTAAAGATCAGACCCAGTCCGCTGGGCCAGTGATCGCGCACGATCACCCGCGCGGCGGACGCGGTGCCGCCGCCCGCTCGATAGACATACAGGCCGAGCATCCGCATGCCGGGCGATTGCCCGTACTTGGCGGTCAAGAGCCAGCCGAGCACCGCGCCGCCCACCATGGCCGCGCTGATCACCAGTTCATCGGTGCGGGTCAGAACGAACTCTGGGTTACCGTCTTCGTTGTCGATCTGCTCGCTCAATACCAGCATCAGCACCACGAAGACGATCGCCAGTCCGATCGAATCGATCAGATAGGCCGCCAGCCGTCGCATCCGCGGCGCGAGTTCGAGCGTGCCCGATCTGTCGAAGCGCAAGTTGCCGCAGTTGCCGCAGGACAGCCCATCCTGCCAAATTCGCGCGCCGCAGCCCGCGCACATCTCCCCCTCGCCCGTCCCCGGCTGTCCAAAGTCGCTCATCGGAGCAGCTTACCCCGTCACTCGCCCCTCCTCGTCATACCCGCGCCGTCTCCCTCGTCATTGCCGCGCCCCGCCGCGGCAATCTCGCCGTGCCCGCACCGACCTTCGTGCCGCTCACCGCGAGATACCCGCGGCAAGCGCGGGTATGACGAGGATGGGGCGAGTGTGACGGAGGAGCAGCGAGTATGACGGAGGGCGGGAGCAGTGAAGGCGCATCGGCAGAATGGCGTGGACGACGTCAGTACGCAAGCGCTACCGGCCGATAGGCGCCCGCGCGCAGCGCCGCCACCAACTCCGCCATCGTCCCGATCTCCCCGTCGAACTCCGTCGCCGCCGTGCCTACCTCGTGCAGTGCGTGGCAATCGCTGCCTCCGATCGGCGGCAACGGCAAGTTTCGCCCCCGCGACGCCGCCGACTGGTTTTGCAGCGGTCCGTCGCAGCCGTTCAGACCCTCCACGCCGTCGAACAGCTCGCGGAAGGCGTCCGGCGGTACGCGCAGGCCGGGATCTCGGGCAGGGTGCGCCAGGAACATCAGCGCGCCGTGTTCATCGCAGCGCTCGCGCAGCAGCCGCGCCTCCGAAATCCGCGGCGTCAAATTGGGCAGCCCGTAGACCAGCACATGCCCCAACTCCGTCGTCACCTCCACCCCGCTCAGCACCAGAATTGTGGAGCTCTCGTTGAGCGCCGCTACCCGCTCCGCCGGCCAGACCACGTCGTGCTCGGTCAGCACCACCCCGTCCAGCCCGCGCTCGGCCGACTGCACGATCAGGTCGTGGGGGAGCAGGTTGCTGTCGGTCGACCAGACGGCCGTGTGGGAGTGCAGGTCAATGCGCATCCCGCGCACTGTCCCGCGTGGAGCGGCGCTGGGTCAACCTGCGCTGCTGCGCGTGTACGCTGCGCGCGTGTCGATCGAGCAGGTGGAGTTCGTTGCGGCGGCCGTGCAGGACGAGCGCCAGCTCGACGGCGCGTGGCATCTCGAACTGCTGGCCGAGTCCGAGGAGGCCTCGATGGCGCTGCGCCTGGTGCTCGATCGCGAGGGAACCGTCGAAGAGGGCGAGCTGATCCTCACCCGCGAGAACGCCGACGAGTTGGGCGTGATTGAGCCGGGCGCAATGGCGGACGAGCTGGATCCGCTCGAACTGGAGCTCGCCGCCGAGCTCGGCGGGCGCGCGGCGGCGCTGACGCTCGTTCAGCGCGACGACGGCGATTTCGACTTGCTGCTCGAGCTCGGAGCCGCACAGTGAGCGCCGTTGCGGTGCTCGCCGGCGGCGTGGGAGCGGCGCGCTTTCTCGACGGCCTCGTGCAGGTCGTCGCGCCGCAGGATGTGACTGCGATCGTCAACGTCGGCGACGACATGGAGTGGGCAGGGCTGCATATCGCACCCGACCTCGACACGGTGATGTACACGCTCTCCGGCCTGGTCAACCCCGAGATGGGCTGGGGCGTGGCCAACGATGGTCGGCGGGTGCTCGACCGGCTCAAGTCGCTGGGCGGGCCGGCGTGGTTCACGATCGGCGACGACGATCTGGCGACGCACCTGTACCGCACGCAGCGGCTGCGCGAGGGCGCGCCGCTCTCCACGATCACGGCGGAGTTGTGCGAGCGGGTGGGGATCGAATGCCGGGTGACGCCGGTCACCGACGACCGGCTGCGCACCGTCGTGCAGACGCCGGAAGGCGAGCTCGCCTTCCAGGATTACTTCGTCCGCCGCCGCGCCGCCGATCCCGTGCATGCCCTCCGCTTCGACGGCGCGGAAGCCGCCCGCCCCGCCCCCGGCCTGATCGAAGCCGTCGAGCAGGCCGAGGCGATCGTGATCGCGCCCAGCAACCCGTTCCTCTCGATCGACCCGCTGCTCGCCGTGCCCGGCGTGCGCGAGGCGGTGACGGCTTCCGATGCTCCGGTGGTGGCGATCAGTCCGATCATCGGCGGCGCGGCGGTCAAAGGTCCCGCCGCCGAGATTCTCGACAGCCTCGGCCACGATGTCTCCGCGCTCGGCGTCGCGCGCCTCTACGACGGCCTCGCCGACGTGTTCATCCTCGACGAGCAGGATGCCGACCTCGTCGGGCAAATCGAAGCGGAAACATCGCTGCGCTGTACGGCGACGCAAACGCTGATGAGCGGCCCGGCCGAAAAGCGGGCGCTCGCGCAGGCCGCGCTCGCCGAGGCTTCCGCATGACACTCGTTGTGGACGGCGAAATCGTCGCGCTGGTGCCGGTACGCGGCCTGCCGGCGGGCAAGCGCCGGCTCGCGGCCACACTGAGCGTCGAGCAGCGCAACGGACTGGTCCGCGCGATGCTCGACGATGTGGTCACCGCCCTCCTACAGGCCGAATCGATCGACCGCGTGGTGATCTGCAGCCGCGACGCCGCGGCGCATGAGGAAGCGGACCGGCTCAACGTCGATTTCCTGGACCAGGCCGATCAGCGCCCCGGCTACAACGCGGCTGTGGCGCGGGCGCAGGCGGACCTCGCGCAGGCGGAGGCGCTGCTAATCGCGCCCGCGGATGTGCCCTTGATCACTCCCGACGCCGTGGACCTGGTCGTAGCGACGGCACCCGACGGCGAGGCTGTGGTCGTCGCTCCCGCCCACAACGGCGGCACCAACGCGCTCTTCCTGCGTCCGCCGGGCATCATCCGCCCCGCCTTTGGGCCCTCATCGGCGCGCGCGCACGCCCAGGCCGCCACCGCGGCAGGCGAAGCCGGCGTGCCGTTTCGCCAGGCCAAGATCGATGTCTGGGCGTACGACGTCGACACGCCCGCGGATCTCAAACACCTTGAGCAGGTACTCCCTGAGCTGCCCGACGCCATCGCTCCCAACACCCGCGCCTGGCTCGATCGCACTCGAACGCCCGACTCAGCACCGTGAGCTGGATCGGCTATCGTGAAACTCAAGCAAGTTGGGGCAGAGAGGCGCCGAGATGACGACCGAATCCTCAACCTTCACCGACGACCAGCAGGCGCAGGCTGCGCAGACTTCGCCCCTCACCCTCAAAGAAGAAACGCCCGAGGAGCGCGCGAGAGCCGGGCGCGCTCAGCGGCAGGCGTACGCGAACCTTGAGTACCTCGGCGAGATCTTCGACGATCTGCTGCGCGAACATTACGGGCGGCTGGTCACGGTCTACGGCGACCGCCAGTTGCTGATCGGCGATGACGGGTATGAGATGCACGAGTCGCTGACCGAAGAGGAGCGGGAGACGGCGACGCTTCTGCCGATTACGACATGGTGGGTCAGGTAAGCCGGCGAGCCCTAGTAGCCCGGACGGCGCGTGCGCAAGCGGCGCAGGGCGCTTGAGATATACGCTGCCGCCATGGTCTACTGCCGACTGCGCATCAACATTCGGCGCTGGGCGAACACCATGCGCCGAGGCGGTTTCCCTCAAGAATCCGCCGAAGAGTTCGGCGGCAACGTGAGCCGCGAAGACCTCGCGCACCTTGAGCTGCGGCTGTTCGTCTTCATGGTGGTCGTCGTTGGCGTGGCCACCGGCATCATCGTGGCCGTCAACTGACCTCGTCCGCTAGATGCGCGGCAGGCCCAGGCCGCGCTGGGCCATGATGTTGCGCTGCAGCTCGTTGGCGCCCGCGCCGAAGGTGGGCATCACGGCGGCCATATAGCCGTTCGACGCGCTCCCATCGATCGGCGCGCGCGGGTCGCCCGGCTCCAGCTGGCCGTAGAGACCCATCGCGTGCAGCGAGAAGTTTTGCAGGCGCTGCATCATCTCCGTGCTGAACACCTTCACCTGGCTCGCCTCGTAGTTGGGGCTTTCGTCGCGCTTGAGCATGTCGAGGATGCGGTAGGAGAGGTGCTGGAGCACCTCGATCTCGATGCGGAAGTCGGCCAGCCCGTGGCGCACCCCCTCATCGTCCACCGCGCGCCCGCCGGGGCCGGCGCTGCGCGCCCAGTCGATCAGCTGGTCGTAGACGGAGCGCACGCCGGAGACGGTGAAGATCGAGATGCGCTCGCGGTCCAGCGCGTGCGCCGCGTAGTACCAGCCGCGGTTTTCTTCGCCCACCAGCGCCTCGGTGGGGACGCGGACATCCTCGAAGTAGACCTCGTTGGTGCGGTAGCCGGGCATCGTCCAGATCGGCTTGACCGTGATGCCGGATGATTTCAGGTCGACCAGCATCATCGAGACGCCGCGGTGTTTGGGCGCGTCGGGGTCGGTGCGGGTGGCCAGCCAGACGTACTCCGAGCGGTGCGCGCCGGATGTGAAGCGCTTGGTGCCGTTGAGGATGTAGTCGTCGCCGTCCTTGGCGGCGCGCAGCTGGAGTGAGGCGAGGTCGCTGCCGGCGTCGGGCTCGGTGTAGCCGAGCGCGAATTCCACCTCGCCGCGGGCGATCGGCGGCAGGAAGCGTTCCTGCTGTTCGTCGGTGCCGAAGCGCATCAGCGTCGGTCCGACCTGCTGGGTGGCGACGGTGGCCTGCGGCGCGCCGACGTAGTTCATCGCCTCCCAGAACAGGTACTGCTCCTCCAGCGAGCGCTCCTGCCCGCCGTATTCGGCCGGCCAGGACATGGTCAGCCAGCCGCGCTCGGCCAGCAGTTTGCGGAAGGCGCGCTCGTCCTCGAACGTCTCGGTCTGCGGATCGCCGATCCTGGCACGCAGCTCAGGCGTCCACTCGGCGTCGAGAAAGCCCTTCACCTCGGCCTCGAAGGCCAATGCCTGCTCGCTGAAGTGGTACTCCATGGTTCGGCTCTCCACTCTCGGCCCGCGCTCAGGCGGAGTCCTGTTTGTTCGGTGCGACACGCGCAATGTACGACACCACCGCGCCGTTGGCCGCAGGCTCGCTGCGCGCGGGCGGCGGCGGCGCTGCCGGCGCGACGGGATGCTGCGGTACGCGGGCGCGGAGGATCGCGGGGCGAAGGATGATCAGGGCGGTGAGGGCGAGCAGCACGGCCCAGGACATCGGCGGGAAGAGCGTCTCCATCGTGAGCCATTCGGCGAGCGATCCGAGCGGCAGCGCGACGAGTTGCGACATCCCCATGCCGAGGAAAACGAGGCCCATCACCCGCCCGCGCATTTCGTTGGGTGCGATATGGGCGATGATTGCGGCGGAGGAGACCATCGCCATCGACATCCCGGTGCCGAGCAGGTAGTTGCCGAGGATGGCGTTGAGGGCGGTGGGCATCAGGGTGAAGACGACGAAGCCGAGCGCCATCACGATCACGCCGCCGGCGGTGAGCATCCCTTTGCGCTCGATCCAGGAGAAGCGCACGAGGATGGTGGAGGCGATCATCGCGCCCAGTCCCCAGAAGACGGCGATGAAGCTGAACTGCGACCAGGTAGCGCCGACCACCGTCGTGATCCAGTGCGGTCCGAGCGAGCCGGTGGGCGGCATGATCAGGGTCATCATCAGGATCACGGCGGCGACGGTCCAGAGGATGACGGGCTGCGAGCGGGTGTAGCGGAGACCGGCGGCGATGTCGCGGAAGGCCTGCCCGGCACCGCCCTTCTGCGCGGCGAGGTGCGCGGCGGAGAAGACGGTGCGATAGGACATGATCGCCAGGATCAGGATCTCGCCGAGGTGTCCGAACGAGGAGATCGCGTAGACAGTGCCATGTCCGAGGTAGTCGATCAGCAGCCCGGACGCGATGATCGCGATGGGCATCGCGAGCGACATGGCGGCGGAGTTGAGCGCGATGCCGGCCGGTGTGAGGCGGGGGCCGAGAATTTCGGGCGCGATCGCGTTGCGGGTGGGACCGTCGATTGCATGGGCGGCGGAGGCGAGCGCGGTGAAGAAGAAGAACAAGACGACGGCGGTGGTGTCGGATGCGCCGGTCCACATCATGACGGCAATGGCGATGTTGGCGACGAATGCCAGGGTCTGAGTGGCGATCAGCAGTCGGCGGCGGTCGAAGCGGTCGGCGAGCGCGCCGCCGAACAGCCCGAAGCCGACCATCCCGAGGCCGCGAATGGTGCTGATCGCCGCCACCATCACCACCACGTTGTCGTCGGCGATCACCTGAATCCAGGCGATCGCCGTGACGAATTGCAGCGGCATCATGCTCTGGCCGACGATGAAGCCGCCGAGCAGCAGCCGAAACTCGCGCAGGCGCAGCGGCTCGAGCATGCCGGGGCGGCCGGTCGGCGAGGCGGCGGCGCTCATGAGCCGCCGCCGGTCGGGGCGCGGCGTTTTTGTGCTTCGAGCACGCTGTGACGCGGGCCCTGGTGGGCTTTGTGCGCGTCGCCGAAGATGAATTCGAGCCGCCCAGTGACATAACGGCGGAGGCCGTTGACGACCACCACGACGAGCGCGCCGCCGTCGGTCAGATGATCGTGGGCGTCGAGCAGGATTTCGTCGAGCGCATCGTTGCCGGCCTGGGCGGGGAGGTTGGAGACGATCAGGTGGTAGGGATCGCCGTCGAGATCGCGCAGGCCGGGGCTGAGTCGGGCGCAGGCGTTGGGGAGCTCGTTGGCGGCGATGTTGGCGCGGGCGGCTTCGACGGCGCGGAGGTCGCTGTCGACCAGCGTCACCTGCGCCTGCGGCCAGCGGGCGGCGAGCGTGAGCCCGATCGCGCCGTAGCCGCAGCCCAGATCGAGCACGCGCTGCTGCGGCGGGACGCTTTGCAGCTCGCGCAGCAGCAGCGCGGTGCCGCCGTCGATCGCCCGCGCAGAGAACAGGCCGTGGCGCGTCTCGAGTGTGAGCTGTCGCCCGCCGGCCTCGCATTGCACGACCGGCTGGCGCGTCAGCCGCGCGCGCAGGGCGTCTAGCGGATCGCCGGTCTCGCGCTGGCCGCGCTCTGCGCCGTCGGTCTTGGTCACCCCTGAATGATGGCCGAAGGCGGGACGAATTGGGCGGCGCCGATTTCGTGCCCCCAACCCATCCCGGTGTAGATGCTGGTCCACTTGCCGGCGTGGCTGCCGGCGACGGTGAGCTGGATGAAGGAGGGGTCGACGAACTTGGGGATCGGGCGGTCGAGGTCCTGGTCGGTGTAGCCGGGTTGGCCGAGCAGATAGCGCGGATAGCCGGAGCCCGACTCGTCGTTTTCCAACCGCTCGCGCAGCGGTTTGGCGCTCTGCTCGACGATGCATTCGCGGATATCGTTCTTGGACCAGCCGTCGGCGCGGAAGACATCGGCGTGCTCCGGCGCGACCACGAACATGGTGGGCGCGCTGGGGCTTTTGGGATCGCCGATCGACTGCGAGGCGAGCGCCAGCGAGCCGGCCAACTGGCGGGCGGTGCGGCTGGTCTGGTCGATGCAGACCCGCGGCCCGCCCATCACCGGCATCAGCGTCAGCACATCCTGATCGGCTTCATAGCCGTGCTCCACGTGCCAGGGCTCCCAGGGGCTGGCTTCCTCGTATTCGGCGTAGGTCAGCGTCCACTTGTGGCCGCCGCCCTGAATGGCCTGCTCGATTTCGCCGGGGCGCGCGCCGCCGACATTGCGCAGCAGCAGCCGAAAGGCGCGCCCCACCGTGTTGCTCGGACGGTTCGCCTGCCCCAGCGCGTTGAGCCCGGAGTTGATGCCGAGACGCTCGCGGACGGGCCCGTTGATCACCATCATCGCGGCCGCGCCGGCCGTCGTCGCCACCAGTCCATGGAACGGATAGCGCACGCCCTGGCGCGGGTTGAGCGCGGCTTCGACGGCGGCCAGCACGAGCGGAAAGTGTTCGGGCGCGCAGCCGGCCATCACCGCGTTGATCGCGATCTTCTCGATCGTGCCGTCGGCGTAGTTGGGCGGCACGGGCGCGATCTGCTCCTGCGGATCGCGCTCCGTCGCCGCCAGCATGTCGCGCACCCGAGCGGGCGTGGGGGGAACGACCGGCAGCCCGTCGGTGAGGCCCTGCTCGAACAGGAACTCGTGGACATCGACGTGATCGGCGATGTCGATGACGCGAGCCGCCAGGCTGTCGGCCGATGATCGGCTCATGGGCGCGCGCCCGTCAGCCGACCGGCTGCATCAGCACATCGAGGATTTCGTCGATGTAGCGCTCCGCGTGGGCTTGCATCTCGGCGTCGGTGCGGTCCTGCATGGGATGGGGGATGAAGACGCGCCGCACCTCCGGCAGGCCAAGCCGTTCGGCCTGGTGTTGGGCGGCGTTGACGAACTCCGTGGTCGCCACGAAGACGGAGGGCTTGCCCTGGATTTCGAAGTTGACCGTGTCGTGCACACTGCACGTCGTGCAGGAGCCTCAATCGGCGAGGGCTTCGATGACGAAGTCGGCCTCCTCGAGAATCTCCTGCTTGGTGTCCTCGGGCACGGGCTTGGCGACGGTCGGCTTCATGTAGCGCCGCGTCTCAATGCCGGGCGCGCGCTCGTGCAGCAGCTCCTCCAGCCGGTCGAGGAAGACATCGCCGCGCGGCTTGGAGATATCGAGCAGCGCCACCGTGCCGTGCAGCGACTCCGGGCGCGGCGTGAGCTGCCGCTTCACCGGTACCCGTTCATCCGTCGGGTCGAGAATCTGAACCATGGTCTCGTGCTCCCTTGCCTGCCGCTCGCCATCGCGAGCGGGTTTCGCACAGTCTAGTAGCTGGCGAACGGCGCAGAAAGAGGCACGGGCGTCGGCGGCAGCGGGAGCCCGCATGCGCGTCGTCGATTCCACCAGCGGCGATGACGCTTGACGTCTCGCGTCAATATGGGCTACACTCACAGCATGATCACTGAATACAGGGACGACCGCACTGCGAGGTTTGCCAGCGGTGTGCTCGTTCCAGCCTTTCAGGGCTTCTCACCGCAAGCAAAGAGGCGGCTTGCGGCTCTGAACGCGGCCACTTCGCTCAACGACCTGGGAGCTTTACCCGGCAACCGACTAGAGGCGCTCAAGGGGAACCGAAGAGGGCAATATTCGATCCGAATCAACCGCCAGTGGCGCATCTGCTTTGTGTGGTCCGACGAATTCGGACCGACGGAGGTGGAGATCGTTGACTACCACTGACAGACGACGAACAGAGAGGCATCAATGTTCACGCTCGCGGTACACCCCGGTGAGATCCTGGGCGACGAACTGGCGGAGATGGAGCTGACGCCGACGGAGTTGGCGCGACAGATCGGTGTGCCGGCAAATCGGATCGGTCAGATCATCGCCGGCAAGCGTTCCATCACCGGCGACACCGCGCTGCGCCTCGGCCACTGGTTCGGCACCAGCCCACAATTCTGGATCAACCTTCAATCTCAGTTTGACCTCGCCATCGCCGACAAACGCAACGGCGATGCGATCCGCGCCCTGCCGACGGCGCCGACGGCACCGTCACGCACCCGCGCATAGCGCCGTCACTTCCGTCATTCCCGCCCCCGAGCGGGAATCTCCCCGTCCGACCTCCGAAGCCCCGCCACGAGATTCCCGCGTTCGCGGGAATGACGGGGAAGGGATGGCGGGTATGACGGAGGGAGAGGAGGCGGGTATGACGGAGGGAGAGGAGGCGGGAAATGACAGAGGCGTGGCGGGAATGGTGGAAGTGGCGGGAACGACGACTACACGAGCATCTTCAGAGGGAGAATTCGCGCCGCTCGACTCCCAGGACTCAGTCGCCGATGACCGCGCTGGTCGGCGTTGAGTAGACGCCGCCGGCCCAGCCGCCGAGGATGGTGGAGAATTTGGCGGCGGCGCTGCCGGCGACGACGAGGATGATGTTCTCGGGCTTCTGGAACTTGGCGATTGGGCGATCCAGCGCCGCCTCGCCGCCGAAGCGCTCGATGATGTTGGGCGGCAGGCCGGCGCCGCTGCGCTCGTCGCGGATGCGCTCGCGCAGCGGCACTGAAGTGTCCTCCATGATGCACTCGCGCACATCGTCCTTGCTCCAGCCGTCGCGCCCGAAGATGCCCGCGTGATCCGGCGAAACCACGACCAGCGTGTCGCTCGTCGGCGACTTCGGATCCTGCAGCCCGGCAAGCGCCAGCGCAAAGCTGCCGGCCAGCTGGCGCGCCGTGCGGCTCGTCTGATCGACGAAGGTGTTGGGTCCGCCGGCCATCGCCATCAGCGTGGCCACATCCTGATCCGGCTCGAAGCCTTGCTCCACGGCCAGCGACTCCCAGGGGCTGGCCTGCTCGTTCTCGGCGAAGTTGTTGGTCATCCGATGCGGCCCGCCCTGGGTGGCGCGGTCGGTGCCGCCGGGCTGCGAGCCGCCCACGTTGCGCGCGCAGAGCCGCAGCGCCCGCCCGATCGTGGCGTTCGCGCGGTTGCCCTGACCCAGCGCGTTGTGGCGGTAGTTCATGCCGATCCGATCTCGAATCGGACCGTTGAAGATGCCCACCGGCGTCGCGCCCATCGTCGTCGCCAGCACGCCGTGAATGTTGAAGCTCTCGCTGCAGGCGATCTCGACCAGAGTGAGGATTGAGGGCAGATACTCAGGCTTGGCGCCCGCCATGACCGCATTGATCGCGGCTTTCTCCACGGTGATCGGCGCGAGGTTGGGCGGCATCACCGCGATTTCCTCTTGCGGATCGCGGGTCGTGCCCTGCAGCATCCGCCAGACCCGCTCGCGCGTGGGCGGGATGACCGGGAAGCCGTCGGTGTAGCCCTGCGCGTAGGCGAACTCGTAGAGGTCGGCGTCGTTGCCGATTTCAACGAGGCGGGAGAGCAGATCGCCGCTGCGCCGCGCGGCCAGCCGTTCGTAGACGCCGGGCTCGTAGTTGCGCGCGCCGCAGCCGGGGCGCTGTTCGGGCAGCGTGTCCCAGTCCACGCCGATCGGGTCGCCCGCGCGCCCCGCCAGCGTCATCGCCTCGGCGCTGATTTCACGCCACTCGTGCTTGTCGAAGCCGTAGGTTTCGATTTCGCAGCTGTTCGCGCGGTCGTAGAGGAAGAGCGTGGGGACGGTGTCGATGTCGGCGTCGTAGGAAAGGTCGAGCTCATCGTCGTCGAGCAGCGGCATCGTCAGGTCGTGCCGCTCGCGCAGCACCGCGATGTCGTCGCGCTTCTGCACCGCCACCCAGACATCGAGCGCCTCACCGCTCGCGCGGTGCAGCGATTCGAGCAGCGGCAGGGTCAGGTTGCAGGTGTCGCAGTCTTCCTTGACCAGCGCGAGCAGTACGGGGCCGCCGGGCGGGAAATGCCGAACTTCACCATCGGCGTCGGGCAGGGCGAAACTGGTCGGCGCGCGCATGCGGACAGGGTAGCGTCTCGCCGCGATTGACTGCCAGGCGTGCGGGTGCGAAACTTCGCAGGCTGTCGTTTGCAGGGAGGTCTGTAGGTGCGTCTGATCAAGCTGCTGATCGTATTGCTGCTGCTCGCCGCCGCAGCGCTGCCGTCCTTCGCGCTGGCCGCCGAACACGCCGGCCCGGCTGAGCCGGTTGTCGCCGTACCGCAGGAGTCGGAAGAGATCACCACCTCCGACGAAACGCTCGCCACTTCGCTGTTCATCCCCTTCTGCTTCGTTGGCGCGACCCTCGCCGTCTTCATCTGGGCAATCCGCAACCGCGCCCGCCGCGGCGAGGAGGAAGAGCCGATGCCCTGGTGGCGCACCCGTCAGTGGTACACGCGCGAGGATGAGGAGTAGGCGCGCACCGCGCCCGCTGAGCGTCGAAGCTTCACTCCCTCCCACATTCCGCCATCCCTCCCATCTTCGTCACATCCGCGAAGGATCTTCGTCACACCCGCGAAGGATCTCCGTCACACCCGCGGAGGATCTCCGTCACACCCGCGAAGGATCTCCGTCACACCCGCGGAGGATCTCCGTCACACCCGCGGAGGATCTCCGTCATACCCGCGAAGGATCTCTGTCATACCCGCGCTTGCCGCGGGTATCTCGCTGCCACCGGCATCCAGCCCACGCGCCACCTCCCCCCACCGCTTCTTCCCCGTCATTCCCGCCCCTCCCCTGTCATGCCCACGTCCGCGGGAACCTCGCCGGGACCAGCTCCGACGTCGGCATCACGGCGAGATACCCGCGGCAAGCGCGGGTATGACGGAGCTTTGGACGCGGGTATGACGGGGTTTCGGGCGCGGGACTGACGATGTCTCTTGGGGATCTGACGCAGAGTCAGAACAGCAGCGAACCCAAGCGCCGCCGGTATTCCGCGACGATTGGCTGCTCGCCCAGCACGGCGAAGATGTCGAGCAGGCGCTTGCGCGCGCCTTCGTCGCAGGCGTAGCGATCGAGCCGCACCGACTCCAGCAGCGTGTCCAACGACTGCTGCCACTGACCTTCCAGCGCCAGCAGGCAGCCGTGCAGATAGCGGGCTTCGGCGTCGTCGGGATTGGCGATGGCGTGGGCGTGGATTGCTTCCGGATCGCGTGCCCCGATCGCTTGACGTAACTCGATCGAGGCGAGGATGCCCTTCGTCGTCGGGTTGTCCGGCCAGCGCTTGGCCAGCTCGGCGGCCTGGGCAATCTCGCCGGTGCCGGCCAGCAGCGCGGCCAGACCGACGCCGGCCATTTCGTGATTGGGGTCCTCCTCGAGCGCCGCCTGGAAGTGCAGCCGCGCGATGGGGACCTGATTCTGCTGAAGCATGCGGTAGCCCTCGGCGGCTTTGAGGTCCGCCTCGGAGGGGACCAGCGAGTCGAAGAACTCGCGCACCCGCTCCTCGGGCTGCGCGCCGACGAACTGGCTGATCACGCGCCCGCCGGCGAAAGCGAAGACGGCGGGGATGCCCTGGACTTGCAGCGCCTGGGCGACCTGCGGGTTTTCGTCGGTGTTGACCTTGACCAGCTGCACCTGTCCGTCGCGTTCGTAGGCCAGCTTTTCGAGGATCGGTCCGAGCACGCGGCAGGGGCCGCACCAGGGCGCCCAGCAGTCCACGATCACCGGCAGTTCGTGCGAGCGCTCGATCACGTCGCGCTGGAACGTCGCGTCGGTGCTGTCGATCACCGCCGCCACGTGGGCGTGCAGCCCGCTCGGCGCGTCCTCACCGAGCGTGGCGGGAGGCGGCGGGGGCGCAGCCGGCGGCGGAGGGGGCGGCGGCGGCGGGGCGGCCGAGCGAATCGGCTGCCCCGAGGCGGAGTAGATCACCGGCCCGCCGCTCGGCGCGCCCGACTGCGGCGGCGGTTGCGCCGGCCGACGGTTGCCGGGGAAGGGAATCGGATCGGGCGGTCGCTGGCTCATGCGGTTACCAGTTCGTGTAGCGCTTGCGCTTGGGGAAGTTGGCTGAGCGCGCGCGGGTGCTGTTGTTCTCGAAGATCGAGCCGACGCTGCGCGGCGCTTCCTTGCCGCACTCCGGGCACGGCTGGTCGTCGCTCGCCTTGCTCATCGGCTGAATCTTCTCGAAACCGTTTCCGCATTCGCACTTGTAGGTGTAGACCGGCATCGTGTCCTGCTCCTGTAACTACGTCACGCCGATCCTACCGTGTCAGTGGCGAGCCGTTCGCGCACCGCGTCGCCGACCCGCAGCGCCGCCGCGACCTCGGCCACATCATGCACCCGCACCACGTGCGCGCCCAGCCAGGCGGCAAGCGTGTTGAAGGCCAGTGTGGCCTCCAGCATCCCGGCGCGCCCCTGCGCGTCGTGCGAGCGCAACTCGCCGTGACCCAGCAGCTCCGCCAGAAATCCCTTGCGCGAGGCGGAGATCACCACAGGACGCCCCAGCGCGGCCAGGTTGGGCAGGTCGAGCAGCATACGCAGATTGTCGGGCAGTCCCTTGCCGAACTGGAAGCCGGGATCAATCCACACCTGCGGTACGCCCGCGGCTTCGATCTCGTCGGCGCGGGTGCGCAGATACTCGCGCACCTCCCGCGCCACATCGGCGTAGCCGTGGTCCGCGTCGCGGTGGCGCTGGGGGCGGCCGCGCAGATGCATGATCAGCAGCGGCGTCCCGGTCTCCGCCGCCACCTGCTCGGTTGCCGGATCGCCGCCGCCGGTGATGTCGTTGATCAGATGCGCGCCCGCCGCCACCGCCGCGCGCGCGACCTCGGCGGTCCAGGTATCGACCGAGACGAGCTGCCCCTCGCGCACGAGCGTCTCGACGACCGGCGCGACGCGCGCCGCCTCGACCTGCGGCTCCACCGCCGCGGCCCCGGTGCGCGTGGACTGCGCGCCCACATCGATAATCGCCGCCCCCGCCGCGCGCATCGCATCGGCGCGGCGGGCAGCCTGATCGACCGGCACCACCGAATCGGCGACCGGCGAATCGGTATCCACGTTGAGGATGCCCATCACCTGCGTGCGATGCGCGCAGTCCAGCGTCCGATCGCCGAGCCGCAGCTGCATCGGAGTCAGCGCCGCCGCGCGATGTAGTGCGGGCTGCGGTCGAAGAACAGCTGCGCCGCCTCCATCAGCGATTCCGAAAGCGTCGGATGCGCGTGGATCGACTCGCCCAGGTCCGACGCCCGCGCGCCCAGCTCGACCGCCAGCACGCCCTCGCCGATCAGCTCACCCGCGCCCGGCCCCACAATCCGCACCCCCAGCACGCGCTCGCTGCCGCGCTCGATCACCAGCCGCGTCAGCCCGTCGGTACGATCGTTCGCGCCCGCCCGCCCCAGCGCCGTCCAGGGGAAGCTGACCGTAGTCGCGTCGAGGTCCAGCGCCGCCGCCTCCGACTCGCTCAGTCCGCACCAGGCGATCTCCGGATCGGTGAAGATCACCGCCGGCACCGCCAGCGGCTGGTAGGCGGTCGGCTCGTCGCAGATCGCGTCGATCGCGACCGCCGCCTCGTGGCTGGCCTTGTGCGCCAGCATCGGCTCGCCGGCTACGTCGCCGACGGCGAAGATGTTCGGATCGGCGGTGCGGCGCTGCTGGTCGGTCTCGATGAAGCCGCGCTCATCGAGCCGCGCTCCCGTGTTCTCCAGTCCCAGCCCGGCGCTGTTGGGGCGGCGTCCGGTGGCGACCAGCAGGCGGTCGTAGGTCTCGGTGCGCTCCAGACCGTCGGGCCCGCGCATCGTGGCGCGAATGCCCTCGCCGACCTCCTCGATCGCAGTCACCGCCGTTTCCAGATGAATCGCGTGCAGCTCGTCGCGCAGCCGCCGCTCGAGCACCGCCACGAGCTCGCGATCCACACCGCTCAGCAGCTCGGGCAGCAGCTCGACGATCGTCACCTTCGAGCCGAGCGCGGCGTAGACCGTACCCAGCTCGAGCCCGATGTAGCCGCCGCCCACGACCAGCAGCGAGGCGGGGATGTCGGGCAGCTGGAGCGCCTGGGTGGAGTCCATCACCCGCTCCGAGTTCAGCCGCAGCGGGGGCGGCACGGTGGGGCTGGAGCCGGTCGCCAGCACCAGCGCGTCGAACGCGATCTCGGTCACCTCGCCGGACCGCTCGACGTTGAGGCTGACCGGGCTGCGCACCCGCCCGTAGCCCTGCGTGTAGCGCACGCGGCGCTGGCGGCGCAGTAGGCCCAGACCGCCGGTCAGACGGCGGATCGCCGCGTCCTTCCAGTCGCGCAGCGCGTCGAGATCGATCTGCGGCTCGCCGAAGCGCACACCCCAGCCCTGCGCCGCCTCCGCTTCCCGAATCAGCCGCGCCACGTGCAGCAGCGCCTTCGAGGGGATGCAGCCGTCGTAGAGGCAGACCCCGCCCGGATTAGGCGCGGTATCGATCAGCGTCACATCCAGCCCGCGCTCCGCGGCCAGAAACGCCGCCGGGTAGCCGCCCGGACCTGCGCCCAGCACTGCCACCCGCAGCGCGTCCGTGCGTTCCGCATCGGCGGTCGTCATCGCCGCTAACCCTCCAGCGCCAGCACCAGCGGCTGGCGAATCGCGTCCGCGATCCAGGTCATGAAGCGCGCGCCGTCGGCCCCGTCCATCACCCGATGATCAAACGTGAACGAGAGCGGCACGATGTTGCGCGAGACCCAGAGCTCCTGTTCCTCATCCCAGACCGGCCGCCGCTCGGCGCGTCCGATGCCCAGAATCGCCGTATTGGGATGGTGAATCACCGGCGTGAAGTGCCCCGTGCCCAGACCGCCCAGGTTGGTCACCGTGAAGCTGCTGCCGCGGAAATCCTCCAGCCCCAGATCGCCCGAACGCGCCCGCGCGGAGACATCCGTCAACTCCACCGCCAGCTGGATGATGTTCTTGCGATCGACATCGCGGATCACCGGCACCACCAGCCCGCGCGGGGTATCGACCGCCACGCCCAGATGTGTGTAGCGCTTGAGGATCAGTTCGTTGCGCGCGGCGTCGAGCGAACTGTTGACATGCGGATGCGCGCGCAGCGCGGAGGCCGCGATCTTGAGCATGATCGACGTCACTGTCAGCTTCCCGCCGGCCTGCTCGGCGCGCTCGCGGTACTGGCGGCGCACCTGATCGAGGTCGGTGATGTCCGCCGTGTGATGCAGCGTGACATGCGGAATCTCATGCCAGGCGGCGGTCATGTTGCGCTTGATCGTGCGCCGCAGGCGGGTCAGCGGCCTGCGTTCGATCGGTCCGAACTCGGCGAAATCGGGCAGCGGCGCGGGCTCGTGCCCCACCATCGCGGTGGGCGGCGGCGCGGCGCTGCGTTCGCGCGCGTGCCGCTTCACATCCTCCTGCGAGATCCGCCCGCCCGGACCGCTGCCGCCGACCGCCTGAATGTCCACCCCGATCTCGCGCGCAAAGCGGCGCACCGACGGTGAAGCGAAGACCGGCCGTCGGTCCGGCTCGCCGGCCAGCAGCGGCGGCGTTGCGATCTGCGGCGGCGGAGCGGGTTCGGACGCCTGCACGATCTCCTCGGGCGGCGCGGCGGGAGGTGTCGCCGCCACAGGCTGAGTGGTAGGCGGCGCAGGCTCGGGCTGGGCCGGCGGCGGCGCGGGCGCAGCGGCAACCCCGGCGGCGTTGACCGTGATCACCCGATCACCGGTGCGAATCGTGTCCCCAACCCCCACATGGATCGCAGTGATCACGCCCACCACCGAGGACGGCAGATCGAGCGTTGCCTTCTCCGTCTCAATCTCCAGAATCGGCTGCTCCAGCACCACCGTATCGCCGATCGCCACATGCACCTGCAGCACATCGGCCTCTTCGATCTCCTCGCCGAGATCGGGCAGCAGGAATTCGACCAGCGAGGCGGTTGCGCTGTTGGCCACGGCGAACCCTACGCGCCCATCGGATCGACGCGATCGACATCGATCCCCAGCGCATCGCGCGCGCGCAGCAACAAATCGCCCTCCACCGCGCCCTCGCGCAGCAGCATCGAGAGCGCCGCCCAAACAATGTGGCGCGCGTCGATCTCGAAGAAGTCGCGCAGCTCCTCGCGCGTGCCGCTGCGTCCGTAGCCGTCGGTGCCCAGCGAGGTCAGCGGACCCGGCAGCCACTTGGCCAGCTGATCGGGCAGCGCCGCCAGATAGTCGGTCGCCGCCACAATCGGGGCGGCGCTGTCGCCCAGCGCCTGCTGGGCGAAGCAGGCGCGCGGCTCCTCCAGCGGATGCAGGCGATTCCAGCGCCCCGTCCGCTGCGCGTCGCGGCGCAGCTCGGTCCAAGAGGTCACCGACCAGACATCGCCGGCGACGCCGTAATCCTCCCAGAGCATGCGCTGCGCCTTGCGCACCTCGTTCAGAATCGGTCCGCTGCCCAGCAGCCGCACATCCGGCGAGCTGCCGCCCGGCGCCGAATCGAGGCGGTAGATGCCGCGCAGGATGCCCTCGCGCACGCATTCGTCCTCGGGCATCGGCGGCTGCACGTAGGCCTCGTTCTCGACGGTCAGGTAGTAGAACACATCCTCATCGAGTTCGTGCATCCGGCGGATGCCCTCCTGGATGATCACCGCCGTCTCGTAGGCATAGGCCGGGTCGTAGGAGATCAGGTTGGGAATCGTGGAGGCCAGCAGGTGGCTGTGCCCGTCCTGGTGCTGCAAGCCCTCGCCGTTGAGCGTGGTGCGGCCGGCCGTCGCCCCAATCAGGAATCCCCGCGTCCGCGCGTCCCCCGCCGCGTAGGCCAGATCGCCAATCCGCTGCAAGCCGAACATCGAGTAGAAGATGAAGAACGGGATCGTCGGCATCTTCAGCGTCGAATAAGACATGCCGGCCGCGATGAACGAGGACATCGCCCCCGCCTCGGTGATCCCTTCCTCCAAAATCTGCCCGTCGCGCGATTCCTTGTAGAACAGCAGCCGGTCCGAATCGACCGGCTCGTACAGCTGCCCGCCCGAGGCGTAGATGCCGAACTCGCGGAACATCCCCTCCATCCCGAAGGTGCGCGATTCGTCGGGCACGATCGGCACGATCCGCGGGCCCAGCTCGCGATCGCGCAGCAGACGGCTGAGCATCCGCACGAAGGCCATCGTGGTTGAGGCCTCGCGGTCGCCGGTGCCCTCGTGGAATTCCGCGAACGTCTCATCGGGCGGCGAGGTTAGGTCGCTCGGCGGCGCGCGCCGCTCCGGCACCGGTCCGCGCAGCGCCTGCCGACGCTGCGCAACGTAGACCGCCTCGCGGCTGTCGTGCGCCGGACGGTAGAGCGGCGCGCCCACCACCTCCTCATCCGACAGCGGGATATCGAAGCGGTCGCGGAACTGCATCAGCTCGCGCTCGTTCAACTCTTTCTGCTGATGCGTAATGTTGCGCCCCTCGCCGGCCTCGCCCAGCCCGTAGCCCTTGATCGTGCGCGCCAGAATCACGGTCGGCGCGCCCTTGTGCGCGGCCGCCGCCGCGTAGGCGGCATGCACCTTGACCGGATCGTGTCCGCCCAGCCGCAAACGCCAGAGCTGGTCGTCGCTCAGGTCCTCCACCAGCGCGCGCAGGCGCGGGTCCACGCCCCAGAAGTCCTCGCGGATGTAGGCCCCGCCGGCCACCGTGTACTTCTGATACTGCCCGTCCACCACCTCGCCCATCCGCCGGATCAGCAGCCCCTGCTCATCGCGCGCCAGCAGCGCATCCCACTCGCTGCCCCAGATCACCTTGATCACATTCCAACCCACCCCGCGAAAGACCGCCTCCAGCTCCTGGATGATCTGCCCGTTGCCGCGCACCGGACCGTCCAGCCGCTGGAGGTTGCAGTTGACCACGAAGATCAGATTGTCCAGCGATTCCCGCGAAGCCAGCGCGATCGACCCCAAACTCTCCGGCTCGTCCGTCTCGCCGTCGCCCAGAAAGCACCAAATCTTGCGGTCGGTCGGCGGAATCAGCCCGCGGTTCTCCAGATAGCGGATGAAGCGCGCCTGATAGATCGCCTGGATCGGTCCCAGCCCCATCGAGACGGTGGTGAACTGCCAGAAATCGTCCATCAGCCAGGGATGCGGATAGGAGGGCAGCCCGCCGTCGAGCTCGCGGCGAAAGCGGTGCAGCTGCGCCGGCGTGAGCCGCCCCTCCACATACGCCCGCGCGTAAATCCCCGGCGCGGCGTGCCCCTGGAAATAGATCAGGTCGCCCCCGCTGGGATGATCCTGCCCGCGAAAGAAATGATTGAAGCCCACCTCGTGCAGCGTGGCCGCCGAAGCGTAGGTCGAGATATGCCCGCCGATCCCGTGGCTCTTCATGTTGGCTTCGACCACCATCGCCATCGCGTTCCAGCGGATGATGCTCTTAATCCGCCGCTCCAGCGCCAAATCGCCCGGATAGGGCGGCTGCTTCTCGACCGGGATGGTGTTGACGTACGGCGTCTGAGAGGTGACGGGCAGGCGGATGCCGGAACGCTGCGCCTCAATCTGCAAGGCCTGGAGCAGACGGCTGACCCGCTCCGGACCGCGCCGCAGCGCGACATCGCGCAGCGAGTCGATCCAGTCGTGCGTCTCCAGCCAGTCGTCCGCGCCGTCGGAACCGCTGCGAGCCAGCGCCGCGCGCCAGGGGGACTCGGAGGTCGTCACAGCTAGCCACCGGCAGCCGGTCGCGGCCGGGGTGCGCGCGATGCCGCTGCCGCCCCAATGTACCCGATTGCAGCCCTCAGACCCGCTGCCGCTCATACACTGAGCCGGTAGCCAAGCGAGCCAGCCCGTGCCCCAGCCGCCTACACCTACGATCGTCGCTGCGCTGCGCTGGGGCGCGACCGACTACCGCGAGGCAATCCGCTGGCAAGCGGCGCGCGCCGCAGCGGTGGCCGACGGCAGTGCGCCGGAGACGGTGCTGTTCCTCGAACACCACGCCGTCTACACGATGGGGCGGCGCGGCGGCCGCAAGCATCTGCTCAGACCCGAATTCGCGCTTGGCGCGGAGGTGATCGACGCGGACCGCGGCGGCGACATCACCTTCCACGGCCCCGGCCAGCTGGTCGTCTACCCGATCCTCCGCCTGCGCGAGCGCAGCATCGGGATCGCCCGCTACGTGCGCCTGCTGGAGCAGGCGATGATCGAAACCGCCGCCGCGTTCGGCGTGCGCGCCGAGCGGCGGCGCGGACAGCCGGGCTGCTGGGTAGAGGAGCGCAAGCTCGGCTCGGTCGGCGTGCGGCTCTCGCACGGCGTCTCCACCCACGGACTCGCGCTCAACGTCTGCACCGAGCTCGGATGGTTCGATGCGATCACCCCCTGCGGCATCGCCGGCGCGCGGATCACCTCGCTCTCGCAAGAGCTGGGGCGATCCGTTTCGGTGAACGAGGCCGCGGAGACGATGCGCGCTGCGTTCAACGACATCTTTGCGCTTCGGTTGGCATTTCCCACAAGGTTGTCGACGGCGGCGCGGCCATGACCAGCCCCACGCGCGAGCGCAAACCCTCCTGGATTCGCGCCCAGTGGCCGGGCGGCCAACGCTACGGCGAGATCGTCGCGCTGCTGCGCGAGTCCGCGCTGCACAGCGTCTGTCAGGAAGCCCGCTGCCCGAACATCGGCGAGTGCTTCAACCGCGGCACCGCCACCTTCATGATCCTCGGCGACACCTGCACCCGCGCCTGCGGCTTCTGCGCGGTGAACTCCGGCCGCCCCGCGCCGCTCGACTGGGGCGAGCCGCAGCGACTCGCCGACACGGTGCAGCGGCTCGGCCTCAACTACGTCGTCATCACCTCGGTGAACCGCGACGACGCCCCCGACGGCGGCGCGGCGATCTTCGCCGCCTGCATCGACGCCGTGCGCCAACGCCGCCCCGCATGCTCGGTGGAGGTGCTGATCCCCGACCTGCTGGGCGACTGGGATGCGCTGGCGACGGTGCTGTCGGCGCAGCCCACGGTGCTCAATCACAATCTCGAAACCGTCGAGCGGCTCTACCCGCGCGTGCGCCATCAGGCGCGCTACGCGCGCAGCCTCGAACTGCTGCGCCGCGCCGCCGAATACCGCCCGCGCATCCCCACCAAGAGCGGCTTCATGCTCGGCCTCGGCGAACGGCGCGAGGAAGTCTCTCAGCTGCTGCGCGACTTGCGCGCCGCCAATTGCGATCTGCTCACCATCGGCCAATATCTGCGCCCCTCAGCCAAACATCTGCCGGTCGCCCGCTACGTGCCGCCGCAGGAGTTCGACGACATCCGCGCCGAAGCGCTGTCGCTGGGCTTCGCCCACGTCGAATCCGGCCCAATGGTGCGCTCCTCCTATCACGCCGAGGAGCAGGCCCGCGCAGCGCGCATCTTTCACGGCGCGCTGCTCGAAGAAGGCGCGCAGGCCTAGCCACCGCCGCCTTCCGCCACACCCGCACTCCCTCCGTCATCCCGCCCCACCCCCCCGTCATACCCGCGCCCACCAATTCCGTCATACCCGCGCTTGCCGCGGGTATCTCGCCGTGACCAGCAACAGGCCCCAACGACTGTGTGCCCACAACCCTCTACTCGTCGGGCTGCGGCACCAGCAGGATGTCGCCAGGGTGGATGATGTCCGACGCGGTCAACCCATTCAGCGCCAGAATCGCGTCCACCGTCGATTCGTAGTTCAGCGCGATTTCGTACAGCGTGTCGCCCTCCACGACCGTGTGCTGCACGGTGCGCGCGGGCGGCGCGGCGGCCTCCGCGCTGGCCGGCTTCAGCTCGACCGGCGTCGCCGGCGCGGGGTCGGCCACCACGATCGGCCGCGCCTGGCTGACCGGCGGCGCGGCAGGAGTTGCCGCCGCCGCCGGAGCGGCAGCGCCGCCCGCGGTGGTCGGCGCAACGACCTGCGCGGCCGGCGCGGGCAGTGCGGCGTTCGGATCACCCTCGCGGCTGCGGTCGATCACCTGCGGATTGGCTTCCAGCGCCACCGCCGGCGCGGCCGCCTCGCCGCCGCCGCCCAGCGCGCCGCCGATGTAGAGGATCAGCGCCAGCACCCCGCAGGCGCCCACTACGAACGCCAGATGCACACGGTCGGGCATCACCCAGCGACCGTCCGGCGCGCGGCGAACGCCGATCATGCCGGAAACGCCCGCGCCCACCGAACCGCCCGAACGGCGCGGCGTGGCGGCAAACGGCGTGTGCGCCACGCGCTGCGCAGCGGGGCGGGCCTCGGCCGGCGAGGAATCCAGCCACCAGGTCGCGCCCGCGGCAGCCAGACAGCCCAGCGCGGCCGCAAGCAGCCAGAGCCCCGGTCCGGGCCAGGCTGCGCCGAAAATCAGGAGTAGTGCGAAGGCCGCTGCGCAGAGCGCGGCCGCGGGTTTCGGTTCCAGGCGCATGGTTGGGCTCGCCGTGAGACCCGCCGCCGCTCGATTCGACTGTAGGACGCGCCCCGCCCGCCTGACAACCCACAGCGGGGATGTCTTCTACACTCGCAGGGCATAGTTCGGCACGCTCGCGGGGGTCTCCCAGGTTCGAGGGTGAGGCGAGATGACGCAGGCCAAAGACCCGACGGCGCAGCTATCCGATCTCGCGCAATCCGCGGGGCTGGATATGGACGACATGGACGGGCGGCAGCGCGATGTCGGCAACGCCGACATCTTCGCGCGGATCGCCCACTTTCAGCTGGCCGAACAGGCCCGCGCCGTCGGCCTCTATCCCTTCTTCCAGCCCGTCGAGGTCAACGACGGCCCCGAAGCGGAGGTCAACGGGCGGCGCGTGATCATGCTCGGCTCGAACAACTACCTCGGGCTGACCCGCCACCCCGAGGTGCTGGCCGCCGCCCACGCCGCGCTGGACCGCTGGGGACCCTCGATGACCGGCTCGCGCCTGCTCAACGGCACCAGCCCCGTGCATCTCGAACTCGAAGAAGCGCTGGCCGATTTCCTCGGTACCGAGTCGGCGATCGTCTTCTCCACCGGTTACCTGGCCAATCTGGGCACCGTCTCCGCGCTCGTCGACCGTCACGGCGTCTCAGTGCTGGACCGCGACGTACACGCCAGCATCTACGACGCCGCCGCGCTGGCGCTGGGCAAGTACGTGCGCTTCCAACACAACGACCCCGAGCACCTGGCGCGGGTGCTGGACAACCTCGGCGACGAAACGCCGCGGCTGGTGATCGTCGACGGCGCGTACTCGATGGGCGGCGACCTCGCGCCGCTGCCCGCGCTCCGGGCGGTCTGCGAGCAGCGCAACACCCGAATGCTGGTCGACGACGCGCACGCGATCGGCACCGTCGGCCCCACCGGACGCGGCACCTTCAGTCACTTCGGACTCGACCAGGGCGAGGACCTGGTGATCGGCACCTTCAGCAAAACGCTCGCCTCGGTCGGCGGCTTCTGCGCCGGCCCGCGCGTCGTCATCGAGTACATCCAGCACTTCGGCCGACCGATGCTGTTCACCGCCTCGCTGCCGCCCGCCTCCGCGGCCGCCGCGCTGGCGGCGCTGCGCCTGATCGACGCGGAACCGTGGCGCGTCCAGCGGGTACAGGAGCTCGGCGCGCGGATGCGCAAACGGCTCGCCGAGCTGGGCTTCGATGTCGCCGACAGCCAGACGCCGATCATCCCGATCCGCGTCGGCGACGAAGTCCGCACTGCGGTCTTCTGGCGCGACCTGCTCAGCCACGGCGTCTACACCAACGCCGTGGTCGCCCCCGCCGTGCCGCGCGGACAGGCGATCCTGCGCACCTCCTACATCGCCACCCACAGCGACGAGCAGCTCGAACAGGCGCTGGAGATTTTCGCCGAGGCCGGGCGGCGCTCGGGCGTGATCGCCTGAGCCGTGCGCGTCCTGCTGACCGGCGCGAGCGGCTTTGTCGGCGGCCACACCGCCGCCGCGCTGCACGACGCCGACCACGAACTGCGCCTGCTCACCCGCGCCAGCAGCGACCTTTCGCGCCTCGACGAACAGCAAATCCCCTACGAGCGCGTGGTCGTCGATCTCGACGGCGATCGCGAGGGACTGGACGCAGCCTGCGAAGGCATCGACGCCGTCGTCCACATCGCCGCCCGCCTGCGCGCGCGCGACGCCGCCGAATTCATGCGCACCAACGCCGAGGCGACCGCCGCGCTGGGCGAAGCGGCGAGGGACGCAGGCGCGCGCTGCTTCATCTACCTCTCCTCGCTGGCTGCGCTGGGACCCGCGCCCGGCGACAGCCCCGAGCCGCCCGATACGCCGCCGCATCCGACCTCCGACTACGGACGCTCAAAGCTGGCCGGGGAGCAGGCGCTGGCGGCGTTGGGCGGCGACATGGCGCTGGCGATGATCCGCGCGCCGCTGATCTACGGTCCCGCCGACCGCGGCCTGCTGCCGTTCTTCTGGATGGCCGAGCGCGGCTTCGCGCCGCAGCTGAGCGACGGCGGCAACCGCGTCGCCGGCGTCTACGGCCCCGATCTGGCCGCGGCGCTCGTCGCAGTCCTCGAACAGCCGCCGCCCGAACCCGCCACCTGGCAGATCAGCGACGGCGGCGGCGCGTACAGCTGGCGCGAGCTGCTCGCCGCGCTGGAGGGCGCGGCAGGGCGCAAACTGCGCATCGTGCCGCTGCCGCCGCCGGTCTGGGACGCCATGGCGATCGCCTCCGAAGCTTGGGCCGCGACCACCGGCAGCGAGCCGCTGCTGGACCGCTCGCGCGTAATCGAACTGCAGCAACGCGCCTGGTTGGCCGACGGCGCGGCGCTCGAAGCCGCCACCGGCTGGCGTCCGACGGTGGGCATCGAACAGGGACTGGCGGAGACGATGCGCTGGTACCGACAGGCCGGATGGGTATAGGACACGTGACGAGCGAGCAGCGGATCA
This sequence comes from uncultured Dehalococcoidia bacterium, assembly GCA_958295515.1. Classification (GTDB taxonomy): domain Bacteria; phylum Chloroflexota; class Dehalococcoidia; order Bin125; family Bin125; genus CATQGW01. Next base: position 119,610 of record CATQGW010000002.1, read on the forward strand.
TCTCCTTCGACCTCGACGGCGTGCTGGCTGCGCCGCCGCTGGGCTGGAATCCCACGCTCGACCGCAACGTGTCCCTCCAGCCCGGCGCAGGCGGCGCGGCGCGGCGCGGGCAGCGCGGCGGACTGCTCGATTGGTCCCTGGCGCGCACCTGGTACAGCCTGCGCTATGCGGGACGCCCCGTGCGTCCCGGCGCGCTGGACGCGGTCCGCGCTGCCGCGCGACGGTACTCCGTGATCGTGCTCACCGGGCGCAGCGAGCGCGGGCGGCGGCAAACCCAAGCCTGGCTCGACGCGCAGGGCTTCGGCGAGCACTTGGGCGAGCTGGTGATGAACGACGGGGCGCGCAGCTCAGCTCGACATAAGGAGCACGCGCTCTCCCAGCGCAATGTCGCGCTGCACATCGACGACGACGCAGCCACCGCCGCGCTGCTGGCGCGCTGCGGCATCGCCGTGGCGCTGCTCGACTGGCCGCGCAACCGCGGCCTCGCGTTTCCCGACGGCGTCACGCGCTACGCCGACATGCGCGAACTGGCGGCGGTGATCGCTGCGCTGGAGAACGGAGCAGCCAATGCCGGCGGCTGAGCACGTCTTCGAGATTCACGCCCCCGCCGAACGCATCTGGCGCGCGCTGCGCGAGGAGGCCGACCAGGGCGTCGACGCCGGACACGTAGTCGTGCTGGTCGACGAGCGCCCCCGGCGGCTGGCGCTCGATGTGGCGATGGGCTGGGGGATGACCGTCCACTACGCCTACGAAGTGCGCCGCGCCGGCGGCGGCTCGGAGGTGACCGTCGCAATCACTCCGCGCGGCCTGCGCTGGGCGCTGAGTAACATTTTCATGCTCGGCCGCGGCGTCTCCCCCTTCGCGCTGGCCGCCGCCCAGGGGCTGGCCAACCTCAAGGACACGCTGGAGCGCGAGCAGGACGGCGCGGTTTGATGCATAGTGACAAGCACTCGCATCAAAGACGCGCCGAATCTACGCTTTAGCCGGATATCGGGGAGGGTTTGCTCGTGAACAAGACTCGAGTGCGGGCAGCAGCGCTTGGCGCGCTGGCGCTGCTCTTGATCGTCGCCGCAATCGGCTGGAGCGCGCCCGCCGCCGCCCAGCAGGCGCCGCTGCGCGGCACCATCTACGCCTGGACCGATGGAGAGCTGCGTCCCGTGCCGGATGCCGCCGTCTCCACCGGCCTCGCCCAGGTCCGCACCGACGCCGACGGACAGTTCCAGTTCGCCGCCGACGAGCGCAGCGGCCGCCTGTCGGCGATCAAGCCCGGCTTTGATGTCGTGCGCCGCGATGTCTACGGCGACCAGGTCGCGATCGTGCTGCGTGAGCTGGTCGTGCGCGCCGTCTTCATTCCCTTCGCGCGCTCACACGAATCGCCGGTGCAGGACTGGATCCGGGACCTCGTCCAGCGCGACCTGATCAACGCCGTGGTGATCGACATCAAAGAGGAAGCCGGGCGCGTCAACCACTTCGCCGCGACCGCGGCGACCGACGCGATCAAGGCGACCATGCCGGACGACGGGATGGCCGAATTCCTCGCCGAGCTCGGCGAGATGGGCGTCTACCGGATCGGGCGGATCGTGACCTTCCTCGACAGTCACTACAGCGCCTGGCATCCGCAGCAGGCATTGCAGCACATCAACGGCTTCCGCTTCCGCGACGGCGCGGGGAACGGCTGGGCCAGCCCCTTCAGCCCCGCCGCCCGCCGCTACAACGTGGAAATCGGCGTGGCCGCCGCCCGGCACGTCGATGAGGTGCAGTACGACTACGTCCGCCTGCCCTACGAGAGCGGGCTGGCGGAGCGCGCCATCCACGCCGCCATGGGCCGCGAGGCCGCCATCAACACCTTCGCCGAAGAAGCCGCCGCAGCGCTGCACCTGGCCGGCGCGGCGCTCTCCTTCGATGTCTTCGGCATCATCTCCGTGTCCGACGACGACGAGGGCCTGGGACAGTCGCTGCGGTCGCTCTCGCAGCACCTCGACTACCTCTCGCCGATGCTCTACCCCAGCGGCTGGGCGGCCGGCTCCTTCGGCCTGCGCTACCCGGCCGCGCACCCCGGCCTGGTGATCCGCCACAGCATGGACGCCACGATGGCCCGCATCGCCGCCGAGTCGGATGTCGAGGTGCGCCCCTGGCTCCAGGACTTCTCCGACTACGCCGGACGCGGCGTCTTCTACAGCGCGAGGCATGTCCAGGACCAGATCGTGGAGGCCGCCGAGCGCGGCGGCTACGGCTTCATGCTCTGGGACACCACGCTCGAATACCAGCTGGCCGCGCTGGAACTCGCCGATGACCTGGTCTGGTCGCCGCGCTGGGCCGCCCACCTCAACTAGAGACTCACGCACAGCCCAAGAACCGACCACACCGACCTCCATCGCCAGATCGGAAACAACGAAACGCAGCGAAGCCGTCAACCGATACGCCCTAAAAGACGCTGCTGCCCCAGCCGGACTCCACGAGGAAGCTGTTCAACTGCATGTTGAACTGCACCGGGCGCTCGAAGTAGACCGAATGCCCGGTATCGGGCACTTCAAAGAATGCGGAGCCGGGCACATGCGCCTGTGCGGCGCGGAGCACCGCCGGCGGCACAATCGGATCGTTGCCGCCCACCACCCAGAGCAGCGGCATCTTGAGCGCCGCGACCGCGCCGGGATCGGGCGCGAGCTCGGCCAGCACATCGGTCAGGTTGGCGGCGACCGGCGGGTTCAGCGCCATAATCTCGTCGAAGAGGAAGGCCAGCGCCGGATCGCGCTCGCGCAGGTTCGGGTGGTAGGCGAGCTTGGCCAGCCCCTCGTCGCGCAGCCGCGACCGCGCCGCGCCGGTGATCGGGGGAATCTTGTCCGTCGTCAGCCCCCCGACCGTGCCGCCCATCACCAGCGCCGAGACCCGCTCGGGATGTTGAAGCGCGGCGCCCAAACAGGTCCAGCCGCCCATCGACTGCGCCACCAGCGCCGCCTGCTCGATCTCCAGCTCGTCGAGCAGCGCAACGAGATCATCGACAAACGCCGCCGCTCCGGAACCGTCCTCCTGCGCAACGCTGCGGCCCCAGCCGCGATGATCGAACGCGACGCACCGATAGGCCTCGGCGAAGATCGGCACTTGCTGCCACCAGGAGAGATGATTGCCGCCCGCGCCGTGAGCGAAGACGATCGCCGGACCGGCGCCGGCAGTTTCGTAGTACAGATCGCAGCCTGGTCGGGAAAGAATCGCCATCCATGCGCCTTTCGTCGCGCGCTTGATTACGCGCAGATCGCCTTCTCTACAATCTAGCGCAACCCTGCCGCCGCCCGGCCAATGGGCTGCGCGGCGGCTCGCCGACGCCGCGATACCCTCACCGCATGCGGATCGTGCTGACCGGCGCGGAGCAGTCTCCGGGCCGCCAAATCCTCGCCGAACTGCGACGCCAGGATGTCGAAGTGCGGGTGCTCGTCGAACCGGGCGTCGAGCCCGACGACGACCGCGCGGAGGCGCACGCGGTCGATCTGCAGGACGCCGCCGCGCTGAGCGAAGCGCTGGACGGCGCAACCCACGTGGTCCACGCCTACGCGCTGACCGAGCCCGGGCGTTCGGCCGCCGACTACGACGCCGCCAATATCGACAGTACGACCGCGCTGCTCGACGCCTGCAAGAAGGTCGCGGTGAGCGGCTTCATGCTGGTCTCGACGACCGAAATCTACGGCGGTGAGCTGCCGCCCTGGCCGGTGCCGGAGAGTTGGACGCCGCATCCCAGCGGCGCGCTGCTGCAGAGCCGCGCGACGGCGGAGCAGGCGGCGCGCACCTATCGGCGCAGCGTGCCGATCGCCCTGCTGCGCGCCGCGCCCTGCCTCGCCGCCGAGCACGGCCTGCTGCGGCGCGTCGTGGGACATTTCGTCTCGCACCCCCGCGCCGGACTGGTCGCCGGCGGGCGCACGCCGATCTCGGTGATCGCAGCGGCTGACCTGGCGCGCGCAGTCTGGGCGCTGCTGCCGAGCTTCGATCAGGCCGCCGATCAGGTCTTTCACGCCGCCGGCGCGCACACCACTTGGCGCGAGTTGGCCGAGCAGGGCTGCCGTCTGCGCAGCGTCGAGCCGCGCTTCTGGACCGCACCCTGGCCGCTGGCGCGGGCGCTCGACGCCGCCTCGCTCTCGAACTGGGCGCTGCCCGCCCCGGAGGGCGTCGATGCCTACGTGGAGTTGATCGGCCGGCCGCATCTGATCGACGACAGCAAGGTGCGGATCAGGACGGGCTATTCGCCGGTGCTCAATCTGCGCGGCGCGCTGGCGCAGGCGCTCAATCCCGAAGTCGGGCGTTAGCCGACCGAGCGCACCGCGTCCGCCACGGCGTAGGCCAGGCCTTCCTCGAAGATGCTCGGCACGATCCGATCCGGACTCGGGTCCTCGACAAAGTCCGCGATGGCCTGCGCCGCCGCGACCTTGTGCGCGTCCTCGACATTCGGAATCGCGCCGTCCAGCAGGCCGCGGAAGAGGCCGGGAAAGCCCAGCGCATTGTTGATCTGGTTGGGAAAATCGGAGCGCCCGGTGGCGATGATCGCCGCCCCGGCCTCCGCCGCCTCGTCGGGCATGATCTCCGGCGTCGGGTTGGCCATCGCGAAAACCATCGAGCCGTCGTTCATCGAGGCCACATCGGAGACCGTCACCAGCCCCGGGCCGGCCAGCCCGAGGAAGAGGTCCGCCCCGCGCATCACCTGTGAAGTCTGCGGGATGCTCCCGTCGGCATTGTTGTGGTGCTCGCTCCAGCCCGCCGCCTCGCGCTTCCAGGGGTTGAGGTCCTCGCGATCCACGGTCAGCAGACCCTTGGAGTCGATCAGCGAGATGTCCTCGCAGCCCATGTCGCGCAGGATCTTTGAGCAGGCGATGCCGCTCGCGCCGGCGCCGAGCACGACGGTGCGGATGTCCTTGAAATCGCGGTTGGTCAGCCGCAGCGCGTTGATCACGCCCGCCAGCGCAACCACCGCGGTGCCGTGCTGATCGTCGTGCATCACCGGGATCGAGAGCGACTCGTGCAGCCTCTGCTCGATCTCGAAACAGCGCGGCGCGGAGATGTCCTCAAGGTTGATCCCGCCCAGCGAGGGGGCGATCGCTTCCACCGCGGCGACGATCTCATCCACCCCGCGCACCGAGAGCGCGATCGGAATCGCGTCCACCCCCGCGAACTCGCGGAAGAGCACGCATTTGCCCTCCATCACCGGCAGCGCCGCCTGCGGGCCGATGTCGCCCAGCCCGAGCACCGCGCTGCCGTCGGTCACCACCGCCACCAGATTGCCCACCCCGGTCAGCTCGCGCGCCAGCGCCGGATCGCGCGCGATCTCGAGGCACGGCGCCGCCACCCCGGGCGTGTAGACGATGCTCAGATCGTCGTGATTTTCGACCGTGACTTTGGAGGCGTAATCCACCTTGCCGCGCCACTGTCGATGGGCCTCGATCGCTTCCTGATCCACGCTGCTCATGATCTATCTCGCTCCTGGGAACGGCGGGGCTACCCGGTCGGTTTTCGCCGTGCGCTACAGACTACCCGCGAACGCCCGCTCAATCACCTTACGGCGTTACCCGCGCGTCAGAGCAGCGCGCCTTCGAGGATGCCGCGGTGCGCGCGCAGCACAATCTTGCCCTCTTCGCGCCGCTCCACAATCAGCGGTTTGCGGCAGTGCTCGCAGGGCGTCGTCTCCTTGCGGCGCAGCATGCCGGCCGGCGGCAGGCGGGCGATCGTCGGTTCTTTGCAGTACGGGCAGGTCACCGCCCAGCGCTTGCAGGCGCGGATGCGCAGCCGGTCTTCCGGCTTGTTCCCGCGCGAGACGACGATGTCATGCTCGCAGCTCGTGCAGTGGGTGACCACGCGCCGAGTGCGCCCCTCAGCGGGCGGCACGCCGACCTCCAGCGGTTGTTCGCACTGCGGGCAGCGGATGCGCGAGGTCGGCATATCCCCATCCTACCGAGCGCAGCCTGGCTATGGCGGTACGATGCTGGCATGAGCCGCTTGCCACCGGAAGCGCGCGGTACGCGCGAGTTCTCCAGCCCCGAGATTCGGGTGCGCAGCGAGCAGAACCCGCCCTTTCGGATCAATCAACGCCTGCGCCTGCCCAACGAGCGCCGCCGCCGCTTCTCCGCCGGCCGCGTCGCCCGCCTGCTGATCCCCTGGCTGGTGCTGGCCGGCGTCGGCGTCGGCGTCTATTTCGGCGTCTCCTATCTGCTGCGCAACGACGACGAGGCGGCAGCGCCCGTCGCGCAGACGGCCGCACAGACCGAGGCGGTTGAGCCGGCCGCCGAGCCGCAGACCGCAGCCGCCGCGCCACAGCAAGCGGCGCCCGAGCCGCAGGCCACGGCGCAGCAAACCGCGTCCGAAACGGCGACCGCCGCGCCGGCCGAACAGTCCTCGCCGCCCGCCGAAACCGCGAGCGAACCCGCGCTGCATCCGGCGCAGGCCGAGCCGACGATCGCGGCGGAGGCGGTCACCCCGGCCTCCGTGGGCGGCGCGCCGCTGGTCGGCGAGCGGATGACCGCCGAAGCGCTGCCGGCCGGCATCCCGCGGCAACTGGCCGACGACACGCCCTACGACCCCGCCGACGCAACCGCGGCGTTCTCCAACATCTGGCCGACGGGCACCACATTGCGGCTCACGCGGCTGCCGGGCGCGCCGCTGCTCAACGAGGACCAGGCCGCGCAGGTCGTGGGCGCCGAAACGCTGGTCGTGGTGCGCGGCTCAGAGACCTCCAACACCGACATCCAGCTCAGCGCCGCCGCATTCGAGCAACTGGGCTTCTACCAAACGGAGCGGATCATCGCCGTCCGCGCCGAAGTCGTCGCCCCACCGCCCGGCTGATATTCCCGCCTACCTCCGTCATTCCCGCCTCACCTCTTCGTCACTCCCGCCCCACTTCTTCGTCATTCCCGCCCCCGAGCGGGAATCTCACCGACGCCGCCGACGCCCGAACGGCATCCGCAACTCTTCCCCGTAGTTGAGGAAATCCTTCTCCTCGCCGCACTTGGCGCAGACGCCGTGCGAGACCTGCGCGTCGGGGCGGTCGATTTGCCAATGATGCTGGCAGCCCTCGGGCTCGGCAGGCTCCGCCTCCTTGCTCGAGCGGGCGCGCTGGCTCGACTTCCGTTCCGCCACGAAATCACCTCTTCGCCGCAACAATTCACGCAAAGCGTAGCGTAAAGCGAAATGTTATTGCAATAGGGGCAAACGCAGCGCGGCGCTCAGCGGAATTAGGCCTCGATACGCTCGTACAGCGTGTGGTATTTCTCGCCCCCCGCGATCGCCTGGCGGATGTCCTCACGGTCCAGCTCGAAGAGCCGCCGCAGTGCCGCGCGCGCGTCGTCGCTCGCGGTCTGGTCCCCGGCGCAGCGATCGAGGATGCGCTCGAAGAGGCCGGCAGTGACGAATGAGTCGACCCGCCCCGCCCAGGGAAAGAAGACGAACGATTCCGGATCGCCGAAGCCGGGCCGCAACTTGCGCAGCTGGCGGACGCGATCCTGCGGCGAACGCACCGGTTCCACCACCCGCACATAGGGTCCCGCCGACTCGTTGCTGCGGCCATCGACCAGCAGCCGTTCCGAGAGCCAGCCGAAGCCGATCACCACGACATCCGCCTCGCGCAGCGCGCGCAGCGTCTCCTCCAGATCGAACCCTTCGTTGTCGGCCATGGCGGCAGTATACGACGGGATGGGCGGATATAGTGCGGAGCGGAGGAGGCGCGATGCGGCGTTCACCCGTGGCGGTCCGACGCGAAGACCAATCGGAAGCGCAGGTCGAGGCCTTTCGCACGCTGTTCCAGCAGCAGAGCGAGCGGCTCTGGAGCGCCGACCGCGACATCGAGTGGGACCGGGGCGCGCAAATCCCCGACGCCAAGCGCGACGCCTGGCTGCGCATGATGAATGTCTTCCACGGCCTCGAGGTCATGGGCCTGGACACGATCCAGGTGATGATGGGCAAGGCCACCCACCAGCTGCGCAACCCCAGCCTCAACCTCTATCTGGCCGCGCAGTGTCAGGATGAAGCGCGGCATGTCTACGCGCTGGACCGCTATCTGACTGAGGCCGGCGGGCACGGCTATCTGAGCGGCCCCGAGCGCTTTCTGATCGAGCGCTTCGGCGGCATGGCCTCTTGGGGCTTCTACCGCGTCGAAAACTGGCTCATCTCGACCCTGTTCAGCGAGAACTTCGCCGCGCTCTTCCTCCAGCAGACACTCGACATCCCCGACATCGACCCCCTCGCCAAGCAGATTTTCCGCCTGATCCTGCGCGACGAAGTGCGCCACGTGAACTTCCTGCACACGATCCTGCCGCAGCTGGTCGACGAGCTGTCGCCGCTCGGACGCAGCTACGTCTGGCAAAGCCAACTGCTGCTGGCCGGCGCGACCGCGCTGGGACTGCGCCGCATCAAGCGCGACGCCCAGACGCTGGGCATCGACGTGGACGGCTACAAGCGCACGCTGATCGAGAACCTCGACGTGCAGCTGCGCGACGCCGGGCTGGACCGCTTCCTGCGCATCGAGAGCTACCAGCGCATCCTGGATATCGCGGTCTGAGCGGCCGATGAGCGACACGTGGCAGCGTCAATCGAGCGAGCAGCTGGCCGACTACCGCTTCTTCAAGCTGCGCCAGGACATCAGCCGCCACCCCCGCTCCGGCCGCGACCACCGCTTCTTCATCTTCGAGTTCCCCGATTGGGTCAACATCATCCCGCTGACCAGCGACGACGAGGTCGTGTTCGTTCGCCAGTTTCGCCACGGCACGCGGGAAATGACGCTGGAAGTGCCCGGCGGCATCGTGGACCCGGGCGAGACGCCGAAGCAGGCGGCGCTGCGCGAGCTCTTCGAGGAGAGCGGCTACCGGCCGGCCGGCGGCGACGCCGCCGAGCTCGGCTGGGTGCATCCCAACCCCGCCCTACAGGAGAACCGCTGCTGGTCGTTCCTCGCCCAACGGGTCGAAAAGACGGTCGAGGACGATCACATCGTCGGCACCAGCTCAGAGGCAATCGAGGTTTTCACCATCCCCTTGCGCGAAATCCCGGGCATGATCAGCCGCGCCGAGATCACTCACGCGCTAACCATCGCCGCCTTCGATCACCACAACCGCTGGCTGGCCGCAAACGGCGCTTAGCCGCGCAGCCGGTCGATGTCGAAGTCGTCGGGCAGCGGGATGAACAGACTGCGGCGCGGCGCTTCGATCTCCCGCGTGATGTGCCCCTGCCCCGTCGTGTCGTCGGCGAGCAGAATCTCGCCCGCGCCGAGCTGGCATTTGGCGCCGTCGCCGCACTCGATCTCGACCACCCCGCTGAGCGTCACCACGAACTGCCGCCGCGGCGCGTTGTGGAAGTCCAACTCGCCGCCCGCCGGCGTCTCGCGGAAGATCACGCCCTCGGCCTCGAACAGCTCGGAGAGCGCCCCGTAGCGGCTTTCCGCCAGCGCAATCTCAATCGTCTCGAAATGCGACTGCTCGTCGTCGCCGGTGTAGACGCGCGTGATTTCCATAACGGATTCCTCTCAGGCTTCGAACTGGCGGGCCCAGCGATGCACATCCCAATCGTCCGGCAGGTCGACCATCAGGCTAAAGCGCGGGCCTTCGACATCCACCGTGCGGTGGCCCGGACCGTCGGTGTCTTCAGCCAGGCAAATCTCCCCGGGGCCGAAGCGCCGCTTCTCACCGTGCCCGACTTCAACTTCGACAACGCCGGTGATGATGATGATCATCCGCTTGCCCGGCGTGGTGTGCCAGTCAATCGTCAGCCCCGGCTCAGTCGTACGGAAGAAGCACTGCCCGGGGAAGAGCCGCCGCGTGACGCCGCCCACATCGCTGATGTGCTGCGCAACCTCCACATCCTCAAAGTGCGAGACGCCGTCGTCGCCCTGGTACATGCGGGTGATGCGCATCGTTCCGCTCCTCTGCGCTGCTACGGCGCGGCGGGTAGTCGCCAGTATTCCGCCAGCTCGTCGAGACTGGCCACCATCAGCGTAGGCGTCGCGTCGGCCGGCGCATGCTCGCCCTCGCGGTTGACCCAGACCGACGGCACGCCCAGCGCGACGGACGGCCGAATGTCGTGCGCAATCGAGCCGGCGATATGCAGCTGCTGCGCGGGCGAAATCCCCCGCGAGGACTGAAGCGCAGCCCAGTGCGCGGGCGTCGGCTTGTACGAGCGCAGCTGCTCAGCGGTGATGAGCTCGTCGAACGGCACGCCGAGCGTGCGGACGCTGCCGCGCAGCCCGTCAAGCGTCACGTTGGAGAGGATCGCCAGCGGGCGCTCCAGCCGACGCAGACGTTGAAGAAACGCGGGCGCGTCGTCGAACGGCGGCCACTCGCGCAGCGAAGCGGCGAACTCCCGCCCGCGCGATTGCGGCAACTCCACGCCAAACTCTGCGGCGGTGCGCAGCACGCTCAGCGCCAGCACCTCGTCATAAGCGCGGTAGCGCTCGTGCTCCACAACCAGTTCGATCTCGATGCGGCGCTCAACGAAGCGACCCAGGTCGATCTCCGCCAGTTCGGGAATGCGCTCAACCGCAGCGCGCACGCCGCCCCGCCAGTCGATCAGCGTGCCGTAGCAGTCGAACGAGATCACGGCGGCGTCGCGGGGGTCGGGAGTCGTCATGGTCGGTTCCGATCATCGTCGCCTGCGCCCAAATGCACCACCTCCGCGCCGAAGCGAGTTTGCAGGTCGTCGACCGCCGAGCGCAACGCGGCCTGCCGCGCCCGGCGTTCGGCCGATTCCGGCGGCGTCGCGGCCGGGCGGGTTGCAGCGTCGAACAGCGAGAGCTGGGCGACCGCGTCCTGCGCCGCTTCGAGATTCGAGACACCCACACCGATCAAGCGAAAGCGGCGCGAGGGGCGGCACTGCTCGCGCAGCAGCGCCAGCGCCGCCGACGTGATCTCGTCCACATCGTCGCTCGCGCCGGCCAGCGTGCGCTGGCGGGTGAAGGTGGTGAAGTCCGAGAGGCGCAGCTTGATCTGCACCGTGCGGGCGCGCAGCTCGGCGCGGCGCAGCCGCCGACTCACATCCCTCGCCTGGCCGCGAGCCGTCTCCGCGAGCTTGTCATAATCGCCGAGATCCTCCGCGAACGTGGTCTCCGAAGAGATCGACTTGGTCTCGCGCGTCGTGCTCACCTCGCGCGGGTCGATCCCGCGCGCCAGCTCATGGAACCATTCGCCGCGCGCGCCGAAGCGGTCAATCAGCCAGGGCAGCGGGCGCTGCGCCAGGTCGCCCACGCTCTCCACACCGGCCTCACGCAGGCGCTGCGCCGTCTTGGGGCCGATGCCCCACAACTCCGAAATCGGCAGCGGCGCGAGAAACGCCTCCTCCGTGCCGGGCGGCACGATCGTCAGGCCGTCCGGCTTGTCGCGGTCCGAAGCGATCTTGGCGATCGACTTGCTGGTGCCCGCGCCGCAGGAGATCGTCAGCCCGGTCTCCTCGCGCACCCGCCGCTTAATCCAGCGCGCCACCTCCGCCGGCGTCTCCCCCGACTCCACGCGCTGCGAGATATCGATGAACGCCTCATCCAGCGAGAGCGGCTCCACCAGCGGGCTGACGCTGCGAAAGATGTCCATGATCTGCTCGGAGACCTCGCGGTAGCGGCTGAAGCGCGGGCGCACGATCTCCGCATGCGGACATAACCGCACCGCCGTGCGCATCGGCATCGCCGAGCGGCAGCCGTACACGCGGCTCTCATAGGACGCCGCCGCAACCACCCCCCGCGCCCGCGGCGAGCCGCCCACCAGCACCGGCTTGCCGCGCAGCTCGGGCTGGTCGTGCTGCTCCACGGAGGCGTAGAACGCATCCATATCGGCGTGAATGATCCGCCGCTGCGGCGCCGTGGAACCGTCCTCAACACTCATGCGGATACCGTATCCACTCTGCGAAGGGAACGGATAACGGAATGGGGATCGCGGAACGTCTGCGACGGCGCATCGGCGGCGCATCGCGCAGCAACGCGGCACTGGATCAAGCGATCGCGCTGCTCGCCGAAGCGGAGCAGCTGGCGCGCCGCGGGCGCGGCGCGGCGGCGCGCGAACCGGCGCAGCGCGCGCTGGCGCTGCTCGCCGAAGCCGGCCAGACCGACGAGCTCGACCTCCGCCTGGGCGCGGCCTACGCCTACTGCGGCGAGCTTGATCCCGCCCTGCGCCACGCCCGCGCCGCCGCGCTGGCCCGCCCCTACGACGTCGATTCGCGCCTCACGCTGGGCAACGTGCGGCTCGCGCGCAACGAGCTGATCGAAGCCGCGCACGAGTTCGACGCAGTGATCGAGGAGTTCGGCGCAGAACCCGACGCCGCCAACGGGCGGCGAGCAACAATCCTGGCGGGCGGTGACGCGCCGGTCGACGAGCTGCCCGCCGACGACGCCGACTGGCGCGACGCCGCGCGCCTGCTGATCGGCCTCTGGTCTGCCGCCGGCATCGTCGAACCGCGCCTGGCCGCCCTCAGCGGCGCAGACGCCCTGACCCTGGCGCTGCTCGAAGCCGTGCTGCTCGAAGCGCAAAAGGAGACATAACAATGGGACTCTTCGACAACCTGCGCGCCCGCTTCGCCGCCCTGCGCACAATGCCCGAAGCCGAGGCGGCAACGCTGGCCGACGTAGAGACCGTGCGTCGGGCAATCCGCGCCGAAGCCGAACGCCTCGGCCGCCGCCGGCGCATCTCGGTCACGATGCTGATGGAGCATTCGACGGAGGACCTGCGCCGGGTAGACCTGTTCCAAATCATCGCCCACCTCAACGCGGAGGGTGAAGTACGGAACGTGGAGCAGGACTCGTTCGGCAACCTGAAGTTCGATGTGGGCAGCCTGGGCGAAGCGAGCGGCTCCCAGCGCCCCAATTGATGATCGCACTATATAGGTTATGTATGAGCACCCTCGAATTTTCGCGCCAATTCCGTCATTCCCGCCCGTTTTTCGTCATACCCGCGCCCCGCCGCGGGTATCTCGCCGCGCTGCCTCCCAGGCCCTCCGATCCGTCGCACCCGTCCCCGAAGCAGCGGAAACGGCGGAATCGAGAGCGAGGCAGCGCCTAGGGCGCCCGCTCGAACACGACCTGAAACTCCATCTGCCCCGACTCCTCGATCGACAGCACCCGGAAGCCCGTCGGCGCCTCAATCTCATAATCCGTCAGCACAATCTCCGTCGAGCCCGACACGACCACCAGACCATCCACGTACTGCCCCTCCAGCACGATCTGCACCGCGTTCGTCACGCCGTGCAATTCGAGCGTCCCCGCAACCGTGGCGGACAGCGTGTCGCCGTCGACCGGTAGGCGTTCGATCACAATCGGCTCCGTCAGCCGGAACGTGGCGAAGGGGTAGGTGTCCGACTCCAGGCCGCGGTCGCGCAGCGCGCCGTCGCGGAAACTCTGGTCGCTGCGCAGCGTGCGCAGGTCCGCGACGATCTCCACCGCCGTCACCGCCGCGCCGTCGAAGCTCAGCGACGCCTCAATCTGCCCCGTGCGCCCCACCGCCGTCGCCGCGCCGATGTTCGCCAGCTCCTCATCGATCCGGTAGCCCACGAACGAGTCGCCGCGCTCCGACAGCACCCACTCACCGGCCAGCTCCGCCAACGACGGCGGCGGCACATCTTCGCTCAGCTCCTCTTCCGCATCTTCCGCAGGCTGCCCGTCCCCGCCCTCAGAGTCGCTTGTGGCGTCGGAGCCGGGCGACGCCGCCTCCGACGGCTCGTCGGCGGCGCTGTCGCCGTAGTCCGCGTCCTCGCTGCTGATCTCCCGCACCCCGTCGTCTTCCGCCTGCGCAGCCTGCTGCGGCTCGAGCTGCTCCACCTGCTGCGCTGCGGTCTGCGCCTGCGGCGCTTCCTGCTCGCTGCGCACCGACTGCACCGCCGCCTCAAGCGAGGCCGGCGGCGGCGGATCGCCGCGCAGCGCGAAATACCAGAGCAGCACCAGCAGCACCGCAAGCACGGCGACCAGCGCGGCGATGAGGATCAGGCGGCGCGGCGAGAGCAGCAGGCGCAGGGCTGCGAGCATCGGGCGTTCTCCCTGTCGCCAGCGTAGCGGGCGATCCGCCGCGCGCCGAGCCGCCGCGCAGGGACGCGCGATCGATCAGGCGTGCAGCGCCTCCCCGCGGTGCAGCCGCGCCGCCGTTTCGTACGTCTGGTTCATCGAGCGCACCGTCGGCGCATGCGCAGTTAGGAAACGGCTCGCGCCGATCAACACGTCGTCCGCCTCCGGACGGCCCGCGAACCGGTCCGCCAAGCGCAGCGCCGCGTCGTAAATCTGGAACGAGTGGAAGCCGGCATCCTCGCGCAGCAGCGCCGTGCCCAATGTGCGGACGATCTCCGTCTGCTGGCCGGACGCCAGCAGATCGGCCACCGCCTGCGATGTCTCATCGACTTGCTGCTGGCGATCGAAATGCACGAGCAGGTCGTCGGTCGAGGTCGCTCCCCCGTTCGGCTCGGGGCGCGGCTGGCGGGGCATATTGAGAAAGCGTTCCAGATACACCGACGCCGCGCCGTCGAGAATGCCGCGCGCCAGCTCCCGCGAGGGCGCGCGCTGCATCGCCCGATCCACCGCGTTGGTGTAGGTGAACGTGTGGTGGACGGTGTTCCAGTCGCCGAACTCGTTGGAGATGTGGAAGTGCAGCGGTCGCCGCGCCGCAGCGTAGGCGACCGTCAGGCTGAGCTCCCCCAGCGGCGCGCCGTTGCGGGCTGCGTCGACGATCCGACGCAGCGAATCGGCGGGCGGATCGTCGAGAATCGACTCGGCCAGGGGGCGGTGCTCGTCCCACGACTCGTTATGTTGCCCGCCCACCGCGAGCGCCTCGTCCAGCGCCTCGTCGGCCTCGGCAAGCAGCGTCGGCAAATCCACCGGATGCTGCCAGGCGGAGGCCTCCTCCATCCGCTGCGCGCCCGTGATCGTGGGGATCACCGAGCTGAGCACATCGGGCGCGGTCTCCCAGCCCACCGCGTCGAGCAATTCGCAAGCCTTGTTGGCGAAATCGAGCGTGTGCCCGACATCCATGAACGTGTGATCGGTGGAGGCGGCGAAGAGCAGATCGGCGAGCTGTTGGGCGTCGAGCCCGACTGCGGCGGCGGTGCGCAGGCAGCGTTCGGCCGCGTCGCGCGAGCGCACCTCGGAGAAGCGGCGGAACCAGGCGCGAAACTGCTCGGGGCGCGCCTCCTCCGTGTCCAGCGCCGCGATATCAAAGTCCGGCGGCTGCCCCTGCACGCTGCGCGCGACATGCACCACCCCCTGGTACAGCGCGCGCGGGCGGTCGTCGGGATCGAGCTGCGGCAGCACATTGGCCATCGCGGTGAGGATCGAAAGGCCGCTGGACCAGCCGGCGGCGCGATTGCGCACACCGAAACGCGCCGCCCGCTCCAGCACGATGTCCGACCGCCCCGCCGCGCACAGCCCAATCACCGACTTCGCAATCACCAGCCGCAAATTCTGCTCCAACCCCTCCTGCAGCTTGCGCGTCCAGTGCGCCACCGCCTCTTCCTCCTGCGGCTGCGGATCGATCCAGACCTCGCCATCGCGGATTTCACTGCCGAAGGCCGCCACATCGTCCGCGAACAGATCGAAGGCGCAGCCGCCCGAGAGGTCGAACTTGGCGTGATGCCAGTGGCAGGTCAGGATGCCGTCGGCGACCGTCCCCTGCGACAGCGGGAAGCCCATATGCGGGCAACGGTTGTCGACGGCGAACACCCGCTCGTTGTGCCAGAACACGGCGACGGTGCGCTCGCCGGTGGAGACGACGCGCACGCCGTCCCGCTGGAGTTCTTCAAGCGCGCAAACGCGGACAGTGGCAGTCATGGTGGTACTCCGTGGTGATGTACGCAGAGTACGCCGCCGCGAACGCGCAGATCAGTCGGCCAGCAGCAGCCCCGTCAGCCAGGCGGAGAGGTCGTGCAGGCTCTGGCGGCCGAGCTCGTGCTGCATCGCGTATTCGCGGTAATCCACGTTCATCCCCAGCGCCTGCAAGCGGTCGCGCGAGTCGCGGCCCTTATCGATCGTGACCAGCGGATCGTTGCTGCCGTGCTGCACCAGCAGCGGCAGCCGCGCCGCATCGGGGTGAATGTCCGCCGCCGCCTCGTCGGAGAGCCAGGTCGAAAGCATCGCCGCGCCGCGCCAGCGGCCGGGATCACTCAACGCCAGCCGATAGGCGAGGAAGCCGCCCTGGCTGAAGCCCATCAGCGCGCTGCGCTCGGGATCCACGGAGTAGCGGATGACCGCCTCATCGAAGAATGATTGAAGATCCGCCGCGACGCGCTCCAGCTCACCCGGCAGCGGTCGATCGTTGTCGCCGCGCTGCATCCAGGTGAACATCGGGCCGTAGGAGAACGGCGCGTCGTCGAGCGCGAACTCCGCCTGCGGCAAAATCACCTGCACCCGACCCTCGGCCAACATCGGCGCGAGCGGCGCCAAATCCTGCGCGTGCGCCCCGTGCCCATGCAGCGCAAACAGCGTCGGAAAGGGCGGCGCCCCCGCAGGCGTCCAGGCGGCATGTACGAACTGCATGGCGCGCATACTAGGGGTCGCTCAGCCCTCGCCCAGCAGCGCATCGACAAAGCGCGCCGGCTCGAACGGCGCAATGTCGCCCAACTGCTCGCCGGTGCCCGCAAAGCGCATCGGAATGCCGATCTGGTCCGCGATCGCAAACACAATCCCCCCCTTGCTGGAGCCGTCCAACTTGGCCAGACAGATCGCCGTCACCCCCGCCGCATCCGCGAACAGCCGCGCCTGACTCAAACCGTTCTGCCCGCTGGTCGCGTCCAGCACCAGCAGCACCTCGTGCGGCGCGCCGGGGCAGCGGCTCTCGATCACCCGCCGCACCTTGCCCAGCTCCGCCATCAGGTTGGACTGCGTTTGCAGCCGCCCCGCCGTATCGATGATCACCACATCGACGCCACGAGACTGGGCGGCATCGATCGCGTCCCAGGCCACCGCCCCGGGGTCCGCGCCGGGCTGGTGGGCGATGCACTCGACGCCGAGTCGGTTCGCCCAGGTTTGCAACTGCTCAATCGCGGCGGCGCGGAAGGTATCCGCGGCGGCCAGCAGCACGCTGCGCCCTTCGCCTTGCAGCGCATGCGCGAGTTTCGCAATCGAGGTCGTCTTGCCCGCGCCGTTGACGCCGACCACGAGGATCACGTGCGGGAACGGTGGAGCCGCAGGCGCATCGGGACGCCACAACGCGCCGTCGGCGGATGGGCGTTCCAGCAGCTCGATCAGCTGCCCGCGCAGCTGGGCGCGAACGCCGTCCACATCCGCCCTGCGCCCTGCGGCGTCGCGCAGCTCTTCAACAAGCTGCGCGCTCGTACCGCCGCCCACATCCGCCAGGATCAACGTCTCCTCGAGCTCCTCCCAGAAATCATCATCAAGCTTCCCCGCGCGCAGCAGCCCACCGAGCCGCCCCAGCACACCCCGCCGCGTCGTGCGCGTAGCGTCCGCATACGCCGCATCCAGCTCAGCGTCTTCGCTGGGCGCATCCCCCCCGCGACGGCGAAACAGTCGAACCACTGGCGCTCCTCAATCGAGTCGAGCGTATCGCAGCCTGCTTTTCCGTCATTCCCGCCGCCGCCCCCGTCATTCGGGAATCACAAGGCGGCAGGCAGAGCATCGAGGCGGACCGAGAGAACTTTGCTCAAACCATCCGCAGCCATCGTCACCCCGTAGACCGCGTCGGCCTGCTCGATCGTGCGGCGGTTGTGCGTGATCACCACGAACTGAATATCGGCGGCGCGCTCTTTGAGCGCCTGCACAAAGCGCTCAACATTGGCTTCGTCGAGCGCGGCATCGACCTCATCGAGCACGCAGAAGGGCACGGGGCGAATTTCGAGCAGCGCGAAGAGCAGCGCGATCGCGGTCAGCGCGCGCTCGCCGCCCGAGAGTTGGGACAGGTTGGCGACACGCTTGCCCGGCGGCTGGGCGACAATCTCCACGCCCGCCGGTTGCAGCTCCACCTCGGACCGCACACCCTCCAGCTCGAGTTGAGAATCGGGCGACGCAGCCTCGATCTCCGACTCGGCCGGCGGGGCCTCTTGCGTGAGCGTCAGACGGGCGCGCCCGCCCCGGAACATCAGCCGGAAATAGCGCTGGAAGGCCGCGTCCACCTTGTCGAAAGCGCGGCGGAAGCTGGAGTCGATCAGCGTCTCCAACTCGCGCTCGGCGGTGCGCAGGCGAGTTTCGGTGATCTCCAGGTCGGAAATCTGCTCACCGAGCGACGTGAAACGCTGGAGTTCAGCCTCGTGCTCCTCGGCGGCATCGGGTTGGACCGGACCGAGCCGGTGCAGACGCTCGCGCAGCGCGTGGGCGGCGGCACGAAGCTGTTCGACATCCACGAACACCTCAGCCGCAGGGCCGGGCAGCTCCGCCAGCTCGATGTGATCCTCCTCGGCGCTCGCAGCCAACCGCTCGCGGGCAGCGTGAGTTTCGCGCAGCGCAGCCGTCGCTTCGACGGCGGCGCGCTCGGCCTGCAAGCGTGTCGTCTGCGCAACCTCGAGCCGCTGCCGAGTGTCGCCGCGCTGTTGCTCGGCCAGTTCGAGCGCGGCGCGCGACTCCTCAAGCGCCGCACGATCGGCGGCAGCGGTTTCCGCCTCGGCAACCGCGGCTTCGCGCTCGGCGAGGGCGGCGTCCAGCGGATGGAGTTCCGCTCGAACTTCGGCCAGACGCGCCACAGCCTGCGCGCGCCGCTCAATCTGATCGGCGTGCGCGCGCGCGGCGGCGTGTTCGGCGGCGGCCTGCACGCGCCGACCTTCGAGCTCGGCCAGTTCGCCCTCGTCGGGCGGCGCGTCCCCCGCGGCGGGCGGTTCGATTGGCCGAGCCGCTTCCGCCGCATCGGCGTCAACGCGCGCCCGACGCTCCGCAACGCGCAGGGCATCGCGGCGCAAGCGTTCGCCCTCCGCCTCTGCTGCTCGCAGCGCGCCGCCGGAGCTGCTCAGCGCCGCAAGCGCCTGACTATGCGCGTTCGTGCGCTCGCGCATTCGTGCAGCGGCGCGTTCGCGATCTTGAACAGCCTCCGCGTGCGCCGCCTCATCGGGCAGCGGCTGGGCATCGAGCTCCCGGCGCAGCGCGTCGCGCCGCTCGCGCCATTCCGACAGACGCCGCTGTTGGCGCGCGCGGCCGACGCTCTGGCCGCCCTGCGCGGCGACCACCCCATCGGCGCGCAGCAGAATCCCGTCGCGGGTCACAACCGCGCGCGGCGGGGAGGTCTCGCCAAGCAGCGCGCGGGCCTGCGTCGCATCGGCGGCGATTTGGATGCCGCCGAGCAGCGCGTCGGCGACCGCGCGGAGATTCGCCGGCGCGTCGATCACATCAAGCGCGCCGAGTCCAACGGCGACGGCGGCGGGACCGCTCCCTGCGCCATTGGGGTGCGACTGCGGAGCCGAAGGAAGCGTGGCCGGCACGACCAGATCCGCGGCGACGCCAATCCAGCCCTGATCGCCGCGCTGCAACGCGCTTTGGGCGCGGTCCAGCGCCGCCGCTGCGGAGGGCTGGATTTCCGCCTCGGCCGCCGCGCCCAGCGCAGCCTCGATCGCCGCTTCGTAGCCGGCCTGGACGCGCAGACGGCTGAGCAGGCGCGGCGCCGCGCCGTTGCCCGCCGGCGACAGCGTCAGCTCGTCGAGCGTCGCAATACGGGCGCTGAGCTCGTCGATTTCACGCTCGATGACCTGGCGCGCGTCCCGGATTTCGCCGTAGGCGGCGTCGATTCGTTCCAACTCCTCGGCGGCGCGGACTTCTTCCGCGCGTGCTGCCGCCAGCGCTTCTGCTGCCGCCGCTTCGGCCGCCGTCGCAGCAGCTTGGTCGGCTTCCAGTTGGGCGACCGTCTCCAGCTGCGCGGTCCGCGCCGCGCCGAGCGTGTCCGCTTCACTGAGCAGCTCCGCGCGCTCAGCTTCCAGCCGCCGAGCAAGCGCTTCGGCGACGGCGCGTCGGTGCGCGTAGGCGTCGCGCTCGCGCTGCGCCTGGTCGCGCCGCGCGCGCGCCGCTCGCAAGCGCTCTTCGGCGTCGTGCAGAGCGGCGGCGGCGGTCGCCACATCGGGGCCCAGTTCGCCGTCGGGCGCGGCAATGCCGAGCTCCGACTCGAGGTTGGCGGCTTCCCCGCTCAACCACTCGCGGCGGCGCTGATCGAGTTCCAGCGCGTGGCGCAGGTCGTTGAGCCGCGTCTGCGCCGCGCGGCGCTGCTCGGCGGCGGCAGCGGCCTGGGCGCGGGCGGTTTCGACCGCCTGCTCGGCGGCGGCCAACGCTTCAGCGGCGGCGCTGCGCTCGACTTCGGCGCGCTGCTGCTCACCCGCCGCGGCTTCGGCGGCGCTCCGTCGCTCACGCTCCTGCGCGGTCAGTTCGGCGGCGGCGGCGCTGTACCAGGCGCGCAGCGCGGTATCGAGCTCGGCCTCCAGCTCGCCGCGGCGGCGCGCCCGCCGCGCCTGACGTTCGAGCGAGCGCAGACGCGGCTCAATCTCGTCGCGCAGCATCCGCGCGCGCTCGAGATGCTGCTCCGCGCGTTCCCGCTGGCGGCGCGATTCGAGCATCTTGCGGCGATGCCGCCGCACATCTGCAACCTCCTCGATCAGCCGCCGCCGCTCCAGCGGGCGCAGGCGCAGTACTTCATCGACCAACCCCTGCCCCATCAGCGCGTAGCCGCCCGCGCCCAACCCGCTGTTGTGAAACAACTCCTGAATTTCGCGCAGCCGCACCGCGCGCCCGTTGAGCCGAAACTCCGACTCGCCGTCGCGGTGGACGCGGCGCTGCACTTCCACCTCTGCGGCCTCAAGACCGAGCCAGCCGTCGCCGTTGTCCAGCCGCAGCCGCACTTCCGCGAGGCCGGCCGGCGCGCGTTCGGCCGAGCCGCTGAAGATCACATCGTCCAGCCGCTTGACCCGCAGGCTGCGGTTCGCGCCCTCGCCGATCACCCAGCGCAGCGCGTCCATGATGTTCGATTTGCCGGAGCCGTTGGGACCCACCACCGCGGTCATGCCGCGGTCGAAGCGCAACTCGGTGCGCACGCCGAACGACTTGTAGCCGCCGATTTCGATGCTGCGCAGGCGCATTATGTCTCCTTCGCAGCGAGCCGGCTGAGCGCGCGTTCGGCGGCGGCCATCTCCGCCGCGCGCTTGCTCGAGCCGCAGCCCTCCGCCAGCAAGTCGCCGTTGACCCGCACCTCCACGCGAAAGCGCGGATCGTGCGCCGGACCGCTGGCGTCGACCGTCGCATAGCGCGGCGTCGCCTTGAGCGAGCTCTGCACCTCGTGCTGGAGCAGCGTTTTCGGGTCGCGCAGCAGGCCGTCCGCGCTGAGCGCGTCGAGCGATGGGCGGACGAGCCGGCGCACCACCTTCTGCGCCGCCCGCTGCCCGCCGTCGAGCCAGACCGCGCCGATCACCGCCTCCAGCGTGCGCGCAAGCACCACCGGACGGCCGCGCGCGCCCTCATTGTCGACCCCGGCGCCCATCAACAGGTACGCGCCCAGCTCGAGCTCGGCCGCCAGCGCGCCCAGGTTCTGGTTGCGCACGATCAGCGAGCGCGCCTCCGTCAGCCAGCCCTCCGTCACATCGGGAAAGCGCTCGAACAGCTCGCGGGCGACGATCGAGCCGAGAATCGCGTCGCCCAGAAATTCGAGGCGGTCGTTGGAGCGCAGTTCGAGATCGCCGTGTTCGTTGAGCCAGGAGCTATGCACCAGCGCCTCGCGCAGCAGCTCGCGGCTGCCGAACTCGTGCCCGATACGCTCTTCCAGACGGTGCAGGCGGCGCGCGGGCAGGTCGGTGGCCAGGCTCATGCGGGGACCTCGCGGCTCAGCGGCGAATGATCGCTGATGATGCTCACACGCCGAACTGTTATGTGCATGCGCGCTGATCGCGAGCGGAGCAGACCCGATGGCGACGCCAGCCGCTGATCTACCGACCGAGATTGCGGACGCAATGTCCGCTGAACTGCACGCCGCCACCGCCTCACTATGTCACGTTGCGGGCGAATCGGGAATTGCCCTCTATCTGGTCGGTGGATTGCTGCGCGACCGCATGCTGCTGGAGACGCCGCCGACGGACCGCGCGGTCGATCTGGACCTGGCGGTGGACGGCGACGCAGAGGCGCTCCGCGCCGCATTGAGCGCGGCGCGCTGGCTCGCGCACGACCGTTTCGGCTCCGTGGCGGCGGCGCTGGCCGACGGATCGCGGATCGACCTGGTGCGCACGCGCAGCGAGCGCTACCCGTCGCCGGCGTCGCTGCCGATCGTCGAGCCCGCGCCGATCGACGCGGACCTGGCGCGGCGCGACTTCACGATCAACGCCGCCGCATTCGGGCTGACCGGCCCGCATCGCGGCCTGCTGCTCGATCCGCACGGCGGGCAGCGGGACGCGCAGCAGCTACGGCTGCGGACGCTGCACGACGGATCATTCCGCGACGATCCCACCCGACTGCTTCGACTCTGCCGCTACGCAGCGCGAATTGGCGGGCGCGTGGAACCCGCAACAGCGCGGCAGGCGCGCGCAGCGACCGACGGGCTGGCCGCCCTCTCGCCCGCCCGCTTCGGCGACGCCTGGCGGTCTCTGCTGGAGGACGCCGCCGCGTCCGAAGCGCTGCGGCGGGCGCGTCGCCTGCATCTCCCGCAAGCCCGACTCGCGGGCTGGGAGATCACGCCCCAAGCGGCGGCAATCGTCGGCGCGGCGCGCTTCTGGGCGGCGACAGGCTTGACCTGTGGGAACGCCGATCTCGTCAAACAATTGCCCACAGCGGCAGCGCTGCACCGACAAGAGCGAGCAGCGCTGGCCGGCGGCGCTGCGCTGCGCGCGGCGCGGCGGCGAATGGGGCATGTGCGGCGTCTCTCCGATGCCGCTATAACCGTCGAGCGCGTGCCGACCGTCGCGCTGGAGGTGGCAACAGAGTTGTGGAGCGGCGCAGCCGCGCAGCGGCTGGAGCAGATCATCGAGCGGCGCGGAGCCGTGCGCTCGCCGCTGGACGGCCGCGCATTGGCGGCGCTGGGCGTGCCCCAGGGCCCCGCAATGGGCGCTTGGCAGCGGCGGCTGGAGCGCGCGCTCTGGGACGGCGAGCTACCCGACGACGAGGCCGCGCGTATCGCAGTCGCCGAGCAATGGGTACGATCCTCACCGACGACACCAATCTGAGCGCAACCATGACACAACCGACAACTGAGCAAACATCCTGCGCAGTCTGCGACGATCCGCTGCAAGCGGACGCGCAGGCGGACTGCTACAGCTGCGGCCAACTCTTTCACCTGGCGCTGACCTCGAACTCCGAGGTAGACGACTGCGGGCAAGTCTGGATCGACGACGAGGTGATGGCGCTCCAGTTCGCCTGCAATCGCTGCCTGGCGGAGCTGGCTGGAGCAGCAGATCAGCCGGAGCCGCCGCAGCGCGACGCGACACCGCGCGCCCAGCGAGCGGAACCGGGACGCAGCGCGAGAGAGATCGCGCGTCGGCGGCGAGGCCGCTAGCCGTGCCGCGCAGCCGACGCCGACGCAGACGGCGCGATCCCGCGACCACGGAGCCGCGCAATCCCGCCGGCGAAGCGCTGACCGCTCAAATCACACCGGCGGGGCGTCGCCCGCCGCCCGCAACCGTCGTGCTCGCGCTGTGTTTGGGAATTTGGATCGGGCTGGCGATCGCCTCCGGCGGTCCCAGCCTGCCCACCACCATCGCACTCTGGGTCAGCGTCATCGGCGCAGGTCTCGCCGGCGGCCGCCTCCTACGCCGCTGGCTGCAACGTCGGGCAGGGCAATAGCGACGGGCGCGCCCTAGCGCCAAGCTCACAGCAAGCGCGGGCATGACGACTCTTTGCGCCCGCGACGGAGGAGCAAGTACCTAGCGGCTCAGATCGATACCGCTTCCCGTCACTCGGTCCAGATCGATGATCACCGCCACGCCCGTGCGCTCGAGATCGCGATCCTTCTCCAGCTGATGCTGGCCTTCCCAGATCGCGTCGCGCTCGCTCTGCTCGTGGGTGACGCGGGCGCGACCGCGGAAGATGTAGAACTTGCGCTTCGGCATATTCGTGTAGGTCATCGCCACCTCCGGGTTGGCGGCGATCGCGGTCAGCGTTTTCGAAGGCACCGCGCGCACCCAGACGGCGAGCGCGTCCTCGCCGAACGTTTGCGTGCTGCCGCGGAAGCTGACCAACGGCTCGGCGTCGGGCGTGACAGCCACCAGCGAGAGCGGGTAACCCTCGCTCAGCGCGTTGTTCACCCGGTCTTTCACATCCTGCGGGAGCTGCATCGGCACTTCCTCACCTATCCGTTCCCACGCCGTCGAGCGGGCGGCGCATCCAGACGGCGTCGCCGCCAACGCCGGGCGGCAACGCGCCGTCGGCGAGCGCGGGCGCGCGCTCCGGCACGTAGCCCAAGCGTAGCCAGAAGTAGAGCGCCACTCCATTGTCGGCCGGCAGCGGGACCAGCACTTGGCCGGCGCCCAACTCGCGCGCCGTGCGCTCGAACAGTGGAACAGCCGCCCCGCCGAAGCCGTAGTGACGCCAGCGCGCATCGACCGCCAGCCAGGTCCAGACCGCAAGCTCGCCGCCGAGCCGCCCGCTCAAAGCACCAACGATCTTCTCTCCCTCAGCCGTCTCCGCGCAGATCCAGTAGCCCGCGTCGCCGCTGTCGAGCCTGTCCTGCAGCGGGCAGGGCGCGGCGCGTCCAGCCACCGCCTGCGCGGCCTCTGCCAGCCACGGCGCGTCCGCGACCTCCGCGCGGATGCGGGTCAGCGAAACCTGTTCAGCGGCGACGCGGTCAGGCCAGGCGCTCACTGCGGCGGCGCCAACGGAGGCAGGAACGATTTCACCGCCGCCGAGATCTGGTGCAGCGGCAGCTGCTCGATCGGCGCCGGCGGCAGCGAGTTGAGAAAGCGCGAGCCGTAGCGCGCCGTCACCACGCGATTGTCGAGAATCACCGCCACCCCGCGATCGTTGCGGCTGCGGATCAGCCGCCCCACGCCCTGCCGCAGCCGCAGAATCGCCGTCGGCACCGTCAACTCCTCAAACGGATCGTCGTACTGTTCGGCCCGCGCCATCTGAATCGGATCCGTCGGTCGGTCGAACGGCAAGCGGCAAACGATCAGCAGCGACAGGTGTTCGCCGGGGATATCGATCCCGGTCCAGAGCGAGTTGACGCCGAAGACGACGGTGCGCGGGTCGTTGCGCAGCGCGCCGACCACCTGCGCCGGGCTGCCGTTGCGCCCCTGCACCTCCAGCGCGATATCGGAATGTTCGAGCTGCGCCTGCACGCGCTCAGCAACGCGCCGCATCGTGCCGTGCGCGGTAAACAGCGCCAGCGCCCGCCCCTCCGAGGCGCGCGCCAGCTGCACAATCGCGTTCGCCTGCGCCGCGTCGTAGTCGTCCGCCTGCACGCGCGGCATATCGCTGGGGATGTAGACCCGCGCGTTCCGCTCGTAGTCGAACGGCGAGCCGTACTGCGCTTCACGCGCCTCCGGCACATGCAGCTGCCGGCGCAGGAAATCCCACTGATCGTCCACCGTCAGCGTCGCCCCGGTCAAGATGATGCTGCGTGGGTTGGGCCACAGCAATTCCTCAAGCTGTTCGCCCACATTGAGCGGTGCGGCGTGCAAGCCGATCGCGCCCGAGCGTCGATCCCGCGCGAACCAGGACACCGTCTGCTCAAGGTCCGCGGTCAGCGAAGCGTTCGCAGCCAGCAGCCGCTCGCCGAGCGCCTCGGAGAGGTCGCGCGACTCGTCGGCCAACATCTCCGCGACATCACGCTGCTCAAGCTCCAGCTCTTCCGCCCGATTGCGGCAGGCTTTGGTCAGATCGTTCAGCGCATCCTGCAGCTCCGCAACACGATTCCGAGCGCTCTCCCAATGCTCTTCCACCTTCGACCAGGCCGGCTGCGAGCGGATGCCGGAGGTCACGCGCAGCTCCGCGCCGCGGCTCGCATGCTCGCGGCTGAACGCGTCGAAGCCGCTCCAGGCCTGGTCGATCGCCCCATCGGCGGCAGTCACCGCCTCGGGCAGCGGCTCCGCCTCTGTAGCTGCAATCCGCGCCGCACGCCGCGCGAGAGTCGCCGTGTGTTGACTGTCCGACGACGCAACCTCCGCGATCAGCCCGCGCAACTCCTCCTCGTCCGCCCCGACCCGCAGCTGCTCCGTCACGACCTGCTCGAGAAAATGCGCCTCATCGACAATCACCACCGGCGCGTGGGGGATCACCGCGCCGTCATAGAGCAGATTGCTGATCAGCAGCGCGTGATTGACGATGATCAGGTCCGCGGCCTCAGCCTCACTGCGGGCGTTGGCCAGAAAGCAGGCGCCCCGCTCGACGTAGGGCGAACCGTCGATCAGGCAGGATGCTTCGGCGGCGCAGAGCCGCGCCCAGATCTGCTCGTGGACGCGGGGCAGGCGCAGCTCCTCGCGATCGCCGCTCTCCGAACCGTGCGCCCAAACCAACGCGCGCGCCACCACCAACGCCTCGTCGCGATCGCGCACGCGGCTGCGCTGGCGATCCAGATTGCGGCGGCAGAGGTAGTTGGCGCGCCCCTTCAGCACCGCGGCATGGAGCCGCTGCCCGGCGCCGGGCGCGACCCGCTCCAGAATCTCGCGCAGCTGCGGGATGTCGTGGTCCGCCAACTGGTGCTGCAGATTGCGGGTGTGCGTGCTGACCACCACCCGCTCGCGGCTGCGCAGCGACCACAGCGCGGCGGGAATCAGGTAGGCGAGCGACTTACCGACGCCGGTGCCGGCTTCGACCAGCCCCACCTCGCCCGCCTCCAGCGCGCGGGCCACATCAAGCGCCATCGCGCGCTGCTCAGGGCGTGCTTCAAACTCCCCATCGGGATCCTCAGCGGCGGCATCCAGCGCGGCGGCCGTGAGTTCCACCAGCGGCGCAGCCGGCAGCTGCACCGCGGAGCGCTCGGGTGCGCGACGGGGCGGCGCAGCGCGCAGCCGACGCGGAGCCGCAGGCGCAGGCGAGTCGGCCCCACCGTTCGCCACCGTCGAGATAAAGACGGAGAGCGGCGATGTCGGGTCCGCCCGCTCGCTCAGCTCCGCCAACTGCTGCCGCAGCGCCGTGTCCAGCCGCCCCCACAGGCGGCGCAGCGCGAGCAGCAGCATGCGGCTCGCGTCCGCGTCGGCCAGCGCCCGGTGCGCCTGCTCCATCACGATGCTGTAGCGTTCGCAGAGATCGCCCAGCCGGTGCGTCGGCGCAGCCGGATCCAGCACCTGCGCGATCGGCAGCGTGTCCAGCGGCGGCCGCGCAGACTCGATACCCGCCGCTCCGAGGTGGTTGAGATCGAACCGAACGTTATGTCCAATCGGGATCGCGTCGGCGAGCCGCCCCCGCAGCTCCTCCTCCACCTCCTCGAAGCGCGGCGCGCCGCTCAGCATCTCCGGCGTAATCCCCGTAATCCGCTGAATCCGCAAGTCCGGCATCGTGTAGGGCCGCACCAGCGTGCTCCAGCGCTCCAGCACCTCATCCGGCGTACAGCGCACCAACCCAATCTCAATAATCTCCGCCTCAGCCACCTTCAGCCCGGTCAGCTCAAGGTCAATCGCAGCAAACACAGGCGCGCTCATCGTCCCCCGATTGTCGCACGCCGCCGCCCGTCGGCGGGATCCGGAGCCAGGAACGCTCCAACCTCCTCTGCGATCTCCTCAACGGACGCCCGCTCCACCTCGCGCGGCAGCGAGCGCCGAACGACATCCCCATAGGACTTGGTACCCGGCCGAGGGTCGAGGATCACGCAAACCCCGCGGTCGCTGCGGCTGCGAATCAGCCGTCCGAATCCCTGCCGCAACTGCAAGATCGCCACGGGAAGCGTCAGAGCCCCGAAGGCGTTCAGGTACTGCTCGCCCCGCGCCGCATGCACCGGATTGTCCGGGTGATCAAACGGCATGCGGCAGATAATCAGCAGCGACAGGTTTTCACCGGGGATGTCAACGCCGGTCCAGAGCGAGCTGACGCCGAACACAACGGTCCGCGGCGCGCTCTTCAGCGCGTTGGCCACATCCGCCGCGCTGCCGTCTCGCCGCTGCACCTTGAGCTCCAGCCCCTGACCGGCAATCGCCTCGCCCACCTGGTCGGCGACGTGGTTCATCGTGGCGTACGACGTAAACAGCACCAGCGTGCGCCCGTCCGCCGCCGCCGCGAGCCGCGGAATCGCCTCCGCCAGCGCCGCCTCATACTCATCCGGCGGCTCAGTAGCGGGCGGTTGCGGCATGTCGCGGGCGACGAAGATGCGTGCGTGCCGTTCGTAATCGAACGGCGAGCCGTGCTGCGCTTCACGCGCCGCCGGCAGCCGCAGACGATTGCGCAGAAAATCCCAACGCTCATCCACCGTCAGCGTCGCGCCCGTCAGCACAATCGCATGACGCTCGTCGCGCCGCGACCACAGTCGGTCACGCAGTTCGGGCCCAACGTTCAACGGTGCTGCCTTGAGCGTCAGCTCCGGCCCACCGGCCCTGCCCTCCGCGAATTCGAGCCAAGAGACTGTGACTTTCGGATCGGCTGCAAGCACCTTCTCCACGGACTCTGCTGAACTCGCAAGCGATCTTGTCACGCGCGACGCATCATCCGCCAGCGCGCGCAGCTTCGACCACTGATCACCGGTCGCATTCCGCGCACCCTCGCGCGCTGCACCGTCAAGCTCACCAAGCTCATCAGTCAGCCTTTCGATCTGCGCTTTCGACGCCTGCCAACGTCGTTGCACGTTTCGCCAACCCTGCTCCTGGCGCAGCTGCGCCGTGAGCCGCAGCGCAGGTTCACCTTCGCGTTCGCCTTGGATCTCGGCGTAAAACAGCTCGAGCTGCGCCCATACCCCCGCAATCGCCTCGCGCGTCCGGCGGGCCTGCGCCACCAGCGAGCCGCGCTGCCCCAGTCCGTGCCGCTGCGCCCGCTGCGCGAGCGTCTTCGTGCGCTTCGGGTGCTCCGAGGCCGCGCGGTTGACCGCACCCTGAAGCCCCCCCTGAGAAACCTCGCGCCCCAACATGTCCGTCGCTACGTCCTCAAGGAAATGCGCCTCATCAATGATCACAGCGTGCGCGTGGGGCACGCGCGACTGATCGACAAGCAGGCTCGAGATCAGCAGCCACTGATTGCCGATGATCAGATGCGAGCGCTCAGCGCGTTTGTACGCCCCATCCAGAAAACAGGCGCCGTCTTCAACGTACGGACAACCGTCGCTGAGACAGGAGACGCCGCTGGCCGACAACCACGCCCACTCCCTGTCCTCGCTTTCCGACAGACGCAGCTCCTCGCGATCGCCGGTGCTGGTGACCTCCGCCCAGACCACGACACGCGCCAGCAGCAGCTCCGAAAGCTCGTCGTCGTCGCCGGCGGCGTCGAGCTGGGCATCGAGCGCTCGGTCGACATTGCGGCGGCAGAGATAGTTTGAGCGCCCCCGCAGCACCGTCGCCTCCAGCGCGCCCGCCACTTCTTCCGGCAAGCTTTGCTCGAGCATTCCCCGCAAGCGAGCGACATCGCTGTCCAGCAGCTGGCTTTGCAGGTTCTTGGTATGCGTCGCGATCATCACCCGCTGCCCCATCGCCACCGCCCAGATCGCGGCCGGCGTCAGATAGGCGAGCGATTTACCGACGCCGGTGCCCGCCTCAATCAGTCCGAGACCGCCGCCGCGAAGCACATGCGCCATGCTCTCGGCCATCGCCAGCTGTTGATCGCGCCGCTCCATGCCGGAGCCCGCGTTCCCGGCTGCGCCGCTGAACACCGCTGCGGTCAGCCCGGCGAGCGACTCTCCCGTCAGCTTCACGAGCTCGGGTTGCTCTTCTTCCCGAGCCGCGTCGTCTGCCGCAGGCGCACGCCCCCGCGGTTCGACCGGCCTGCGCAGCGGCGGAACATCCTCTACGCCAGGCATCGCGGCGATGAACGGGCGCAGCTGCGAGCCAAGCCCTCCCGCCCGACTGATCGCGATCAGCTTCGCCTGCACATCGACGGGCAGCTGCCCCCACCGCTCGCGCAGAGCCAACAGCAGCTTGCGGCTCAACTCGGCGTCCGCGAGCGCGCCATGGGCGTGTTCGCTCACGATCCCATAGGCCGCGCAGAGATCGTCAAGCTCGTGCGACGGCGCTGCTGGGTCCAGCACCCGCGCAATCGCCAACGTGTCGATCGGCGGCCTGCCAAAGGCAGCGCCGGCCTGGCGCAGCTGATCAAGAATGACCGTTGCGTTATGTCCGATCGGCACAGCTTCGGACAGCTCAGACCTGAGCCGGTCGGCGACTTGCGCAAAGCTCGGCGCGCCGAGCAGCTCTTCGGCGCGGATACCGACAAGCTGCTCGCTGCGCCGGTCGGATCTCCAGGTCGGTCGCACGAGGCTGACCCACGGCCGCTCCACTGCGTCGGGGGTGCAGCGGACCACGGCGACTTCAACGATCTCGGACTGATCAGCCCCGTTGTCGCTCAGCCGCAGGCCGATCGCCGCATAGGTCGAATCGCGCATTTGTGCGAGTGTAGGGGAGCGCCGGCGCGCTCAGTCGTCCGCGCACTTCTCGAAGGGGCGGAACTCGCCGATGTTCAGCCCCTCGTAGCACACCGTCGCTCCGTCGTGCAGCAGCTGCACCGTCTGCTCGCGGCAGGTCAGCCGCTCCGGAAACACCGTCGTGTACGTCCCGATCCCGCTGGTCGAGTGCGCGTCCGAGCCGCCCGTCACCGGCTTGCCCAGAATCTGCGCCACCTCCAGCGCGAAAATGTTCTCGCGCCGCGTGTTCCCCCCGTTGCCCACCTCAATCCCATGCACCACCTGGAAGACATGCATCTTCTCGGCGGCCTCCTCGGGCGTCATCGCGAACGGCTCTTCACCCTTGCGGCGGAACGTGACCGGGTCGAAAAAGTGCCGGAAGGCGTGCGCCACCGACATGAACGCCCCGATCTCATCGCACACCTCCCGCAACCGCTCCGCCGAGCGAATCCGCGGGTAATACTGGTCGATCCCGAACACAATGATGTGCCCCAGATCCGTCGAGACCTCCATGCCCTGATTGAGGTAGATATCGGGCCCGCACTGCTCCCCGAAGGCGTTCCAGTCGTAGCGCTCCCAGACCCGATCGTGCTCCGAGATGTTCAGCCCGGTCAGGCCAATCCGCCGCGCCTCCGTGAGCAGGTCATCGGGCTGCAACGCGCTGTCCGCCGCGCCCCGGACCGTATGCAGATGCGCGTCGAGGATGGTGCCGGGCAGGGAGCTGGGGTCCACGTAGATTCTCTCACCAGGGGCAGTCGGGTCGCCGCCCAAATCGAGTATACGGACGCCCCGCCTACGTTCACCCCCGCGCTTACGCGGTCGCCAGATAGGGCAGCATCCAGCCGAAGCAGCCGGCGCTGAGCAGGGCGAAGAGGGCAATCCGCCGGCGACGGTTGGGCGCGGCGAGCGCCGCCAGCACGGCCAGCGCCGCCAGCACCGCGAGCACGGAGGCGGTCAGCACCCAGGAGGGGCTGCCCAGCCCCGCGCTCAGCGTGCCCTCAGCCGCCCACAGCGCGCCGCCGAGCAACAGCCCCAGCAACGCGCAGGTCGCCTGCCCGCTGAACGAGATCGCCAGACCAATCATCACCCAATTCGAGGGATCGTTGAACTGCCGTCGGATGCGGTTGGTCACCGGCACAGTCGCCAGCAGCGGGCCGAAGATCAGAAACCCAAAGACGCCCACCGCCGCGCCGCTGATCAGACCGGCCAACAGCGCCTGCACGTCAGACGCTCACCCACGTCGCCTCGCCGCGCGAGAGCGGGCGGGCGACGTGGACGCTTCCGCGCCAGTCCCGCCGAAGCTCAACGGCGGCCGCCTCCACGACGGCCGGCGGCAGGACGGCGAACAGCGACGGTCCCGCCCCGGCCAGCAGCGGAGCAGGCGGTTCAATGCCATGTGCAAGCGCGGCGCGCGCCAGCGCGACGGCGACGACGCGGCGCGCCGGGCGCAAACCTTGCAGGGTTTCATCGGCGACCGCATCAAAGCTGTTCACGCAGTCGTCCTGGCTGAGCTGAAGTCCCTCAACCAGACGCGCAGCAAGCGCGGCGGTGGCGTCGCCGTTGCCGAAGTGGGTCGGGCGCAGGCTGCGGTACATCGTCGCAGTTTTGTCGGCGGGCACGGGAATTTCAGGCGTGGCGATCAGCACCGACCAGCCCGTCAGCGATGATTTTTGCGCTTCGACCAGCTGAATCACCTCGCCGCGCCCCGACATCCGCAGCGGTCCGCCAACAATGCAGGCGGGAATATCGGAACCGATCTCCGCGCCAAGCTCACAGAGCGCCGCATCATCGAGCGGCAGCTGCCAGGCGCGGCGGGCAAGGCGCAGAAACGCCGCAGCGTCCGCCGAGCCGCCACCCAGCCCGGCCGCGACAGGGATGCGCTTGCGCACCTCCAGGCGTCCACCGGCGGGAACGGCATTCCAGCCCCGCACGCGGTCGATTTCGAGCAGGCGCTCCCAGGCGCGCTCAACGATGTCCTGCGAGAGGATCGGAACAGGTCGATCGTGGTCGTCGCGATAGGTGATCTCACGCGTCGCCGCTGCACTCAAGCTCAGCCGGTCGGCGAGGTCAAGGTGGACGACGACCGAATCAAGGTCGTGATAGCCATCCTCCCGACGCCCCAGCACCTCAAGCGAGAGGTTGAGCTTGGCCGGGGCGACGGCGCGGGCGATCGCAGTCATGAGGCGGAAGCGTAGGCGGGCGGCGGCTCCGGCGCGCCGCTGCGCTCGCGCCACCAGGCAAGCCGCGCCCATTCCTCAAGCGTCAACGTCTGCGCGCGGCGCGCCGGATCAATCTCGCAGCCCGCCAGCCAGCGCTGCGCCTCGCCCTCTTCGAGCCAGATGCCCTGCGAAAGCGAGTTGTGCAGCTGCTTGCGCGGATGCCGAAAGCCGGCGCGCACGACCTCAAAAAAGCGCGCCTCACCTGGCGCATCCACCGCCGGCGCGGGCAGACGCCGAATCCGCACCACCGCCGAGCGCACCTCCGGCGGCGGGCGGAAGCTCTCCCGCTCCACCGCAAACAGATACTCCGCCTCCGCGTAGAACTGCACCGAGACGCTCAGCAGCGAGCGCTTCCCGTCGGGCGCAACAATCCGCCGCGCCACCTCGTGCTGCACCATGATCAGCAGCCAGTCGGGAGGCGGCGCGGCTTCCGCGAGGAAGCGGCGCAGAATCGGCGCGGTGATCGCGTAGGGCAGATTGCCGACCAGCCCGTAGGGCGCAGCCGCGCCGACCGCCGCCAGCGCCTCGGCCGGCTCGATATCGAGGATGTCGCCCTCAATCACGATCGCGTTACCGCCGCCCCGCAACTCGCTCAGCCGGCGGCGCGCCCGCCAGGCCATTCCCGGGTCGAGTTCAACAGCGGTCAGCGGGCGTCCAAGCGCGGCCAGACGAGCGGTCAGCGCCCCGTCGCCGGGGCCGATTTCCAACAGCGGCGCGGGCGAATCGGGCAGCGCATCGAGCATGCGATCAAGCACCCGCTCATCGCGCAGCAGGTGTTGACCGAGGCGTCGGCGGCGGGTCACAGCGGGCACGCTCGCAGACACAAACGCAGAAGAGGGGTGGGAGTGGTCGTGCACCTGCCGTCGAGCGCCGCCATGAGCTTGCCGCCGTTAGCCGGCTCCGCCCAGGCGCTCCCGCGTCACCCGAAACCGCCCGCTTACCGCTGCTTCCTCTCGGACCTGACGGGGTTCACGGTGGCTCGCCGCGCGGGACCCAGGCTTCAACACCACTTGACGCCGGTAGGGATCATGTCGAAACCCTCGGGCCGGAATTCAACCCTGCTGGAGCGGATTGCAGGTACAGGGCACCGCTAGCTCCCCGCCTAGCACGACCACCATCAGCCTAAGCGCGCCCCCCCAAAACCGTCAATCACGCCCCACTCCCGTCACTCCCACCGCCCAATTCGTCACGCCCGCCCCCAACTTCCGTCATACCCGCACTCTTCCTCCGTCATACCCGCGCTTGCCGCGGGTATCTCGCCGTGATGCCACCAAGCTCCCTCACACTCCCGCCGCCACCCTCATCATTCCCGCCTCCTCCTCCACGCCCACCGCCGCTTCCGTCACACCCGCACTCTCCCTCCGTCATACCCGCGCTTGCCGCGGGTATCTCGCCGTGCCGCCCCCGAATTCCCCGCACTTCCACCGCCACCGTCCCCAACCCCCGCGCATAGTAGACTCGGCTGCTGAGCAACCCGCCGACAGCGGGGGAGGGAGCGATTGATGCGCGTCGTCTCGATCGGCTGCCCCCTGCCCAGCCCGATGGTCGACAACCACTCGATCGCCAACGCCCCATCGCTCTTCGACTACGACGCCTGCATCTTCGAGCCGCGCGCCGTCTCCGAGCAGATTGAGGGCTTGGCCGCCGGCGACGCGGGGCTGCGCTCCGCCGACGGGCGGCCGGTGCAGGCCGGCGCCTCCGGCGCGTTCGCCTTCGGACTCGGCGAACTGCTCGAACAGCGCCGCTTCGAACTACAGCAACTGGTCGAACGCGGCGGCGTCCTGCTCGTCTTCGCCCACCCCAACATCAGCCACCCCTCCGTCTCCTCGATGCCCGGCCTCGAGCGCTACACCCTGCTTCCCTCGCCCGGCCCGGGCGCCCTGCGCTGGCCCACCCTGCGCGCCGGCGACGGCAAGGAAATCCGCGCCACCGCCCCCCAGCACCCGCTGGCCGGCTATCTCGACGAACTGAGCGGCCGCCTGCGCTACCGCGCCGTCTGGCAAGAACGCTCGCCCGACTTCCCCAAGAACACTCAAGTACTCGCCCGCAGCGTCGGCGGCGCAGCCCTGGCCGTCGAGTTCGAGCTGGGCGCCGGGCGGCTGGTCTTCGCCCCCCCGCCCCAGGAGCCGCTCTCCACCGCCGACCGCAAGCGCTTCACCGCCTCCGTGCTCGAGCTGCTCACCCGACTGGTCGACGAAGACGGCGCAGGCCGCGAGCCGGTCTGGGTCGCCAAATACGACACCGAGCCGATCGCCGCAGCCCGCGAAGCGCTGACCGCTGCGACCGCCGAGCTGCGCGAGGCGGAACGCCGCGAAACCGAGACGCGCGCCACCCTCGCCGAGACCGCCCGCTTCTCCGAGCTGCTCTGGCGGCCGGCCGGCGCAAAACTCTCAACGCTCACCGCCGACGCCTTCCGCCTGCTGGGCTACGAGGTGCTGGAGAACGGCGTCTCAGGCGGAATCGAACTGAGCGAGGGGAAAGAAACAGCGCTGCTGGAGGTCGCCGCCTCCGAGCAGACGGTCAGCGAACAGGTCTACCTGACCCTGCAACGCCGAATCGAAGAGCAGTTCCTACGCCGCCAGCAGCGCCCCAAGGGCATCATCGTGGTCAGCGGCCAGCGCGACCTGGACCCCAACATGCGCCGCCAGGCCTGGAGCCGCCCCCTGGTCAACGCCTGCGAAACCTTCAACTACGCACTGATCCCCGTCGCCGCCCTCTACGAGCTGGTCAACTTCGCCATCGAAGACCCCGATCCCGAAGGCCTCGCCGAGCTCCGCGCCAGCATCCGCGAAACCGCCGGCGTCCTCGAGGTGGAAGAGCCCGAGCCCGAGGCGCTCGAAACACCGTCAGTAGTCGAGAACGGTCGCGCCGCAACCCCCGTAGCAGAAGAGCCCGAAGGCGCAGCAGAGCCCGGCTAACCGCCCGCTCCGTCACACCCGCTCGGCGGTGGAAACGACGGAAACGGAAGCAATCAGTCCTTACCAATCTGCAGCACTGCCAGAAACGCCTCCTGCGGAATCTCGACATTCCCCACCCGCTTCAGCCGCTTCTTCCCCTCCGCCTGCCGTTGCAGCAACTTCCGCTTGCGCGTGATATCCCCCCCGTAGCACTTCGCCGTCACATTCTTGCGCATCGCCCGCACCGTCTCCCGAGCCACGATGCGCCCGCCCACCGCCGCCTGGATCGGCACATCGAACAGCTGGCGCGGGATCAACCGCCGCAGGCGGTCCGCCAGCCGCCGACCGTCCGACGCCGCGCGGTCCGCATGCACGATCGCCGAGAGCGCATCGACCGGCTCGCCGTTGATCAGCAAATCCAGCTTGACCAGCTTGGCCGGCTGGTAGCCGGTCAGCGTGTAATCGAGGCTCGCGTACCCGTGCGTGCGCGATTTCAGATCATCGTAGAAATCGGTCAGAATTTCCGAGAGCGGGATCGCGTATTCGAGCAGCACCCGGATTTGCTCATCGCCGCCCCCGCCGTTCCCGCTCACCCCGCTGCGCTGCAAGTACTCCATCCGCTCGAAGCGGCCGCGGCGGCTGGTCACCGCCTCCATCACCGCTCCCACAAACTGCTGCGGCGTGATCACGTGAATTTGCACCCACGGCTCGCGAATTTCCGCGATCCGCGGCGGCGCAGGCAGCAGCGACGGATTCTCAATTCGCTCCACTCCCCCGTCGGTGGTCTCCACCTCGTACTCCACCGACGGCGCGGTGAAGACCAACTCCAGCCCGTACTCGCGCTCCAGCCGCTCCTGCACGATCTCCATATGCAGCAGACCGAGGAAACCCATCCGAAACCCAAAACCGAGCGCCGCGGACGACTCCGCCTGATAGATGATCGAGGAATCGGACAAGCGCAGCTTGTCCAGCGCGTCGCTGAGGTCCTGGTAGTCGACGCTGTTGGCCGGGTACAAGCCGGCGAAGACCATCGCCTTCGGCTCGCGGTAGCCCGGCAGCGGCTCCGGACGCTGACGCCCCGCCATCGTCATCGTGTCCCCAACCCGCACATCGCCGACCTCCTTGAGGCCGGTGGCGACGTAGCCCACATCCCCCGCCGTCAGCTGCGGCAGGGCGCGCAGGCCCGGCGAGAAGCTGCCCACCTCCATCGCCTCAAAGCGCCGATCCGCTGCGTTCAGCCGCAGCTGCGCCCGCCCCGCCACCTCTCCGTCCACCACCCGCACATGCGCGATCACCCCCTTGTAGGGATCGTATTCAGAGTCGAAGATCAGCGCCCGCAGCGGCTCGCTCTGCTCCCCCCGCGGCGGCGGAATGCGCTCCACGATCGCCTGCAGCAGCTCCTCAATCCCCTGCCCCGTCTTGGCTGAGACGTAGAGCATCTCATCGTGCGAGAAGCCCACCACATCGGCCAACTCCGCCGCCACCGCCTCGGGACGCGCCACATCGAGATCGATCTTGTTGATCACCGGCACCAGCGCGAGGTCCTGCTCGAGCGCCAGATACACATTGGCCAACGTCTGCGCCTGAATGCCCTCCGCCGCGTCGACGACCAGCAGCGCGCCCTCCGCAGCCGCCAGGCTGCGCGAGACTTCGTAGGAAAAGTCGACATGCCCCGGCGTATCGATCAGGTGCAGCTTGTACTGCTGCCCGTCGCGCGCCGTGTGCTGCATCCGCACCGCGCGCGCCTTGATCGTGATCCCCTTCTCCCGCTCCAGCGCCATGCTGTCCAGCAGCTGCGCCGACATGTCGCGCGGATCCACCGTCCCCGTCGCCTCCAACAGACGATCCGAAAGGGTCGACTTGCCGTGGTCGATGTGCGCGACAATGCAGAAATTGCGAACTGGCGGGGCAGGCATGTGAACAGAGGGTATCACCGCGCCGGCTCACCCACCGATCACCGCCTCGCACCCCAGGAACCGCCGCAACACGACGAACGGGGCCTCACGGCCCCGTTCGGATGATGCCCTGCCGCCGCGCCTACACGCGATGGCAGCGGACGTAGTGCTCCGTGCCGATCTCGCGCCACTCCGGGTCTTCCTCGCGGCAGACATCGATCGCGATCGGGCAGCGCGTGTGGAAGTTGCAGCCCGGCGGCGGCGCGATCGGATTCGGCACATCCCCGGTCAGGATCAACCGCTCGCGGCGGCGCTCAATCGCAGGGTCGGGAATCGGCACCGCCGAGATCAGCGCCTGCGTGTACGGATGCAGCGGGTTCTCGTAGAGCTCGTCCGACGGCGCCAGCTCCACGATCTTGCCCAGATACATCACCGCGATCCGGTGGCTGATATGCCGCACCACCGAGAGATCGTGCGCGATGAACAGGTAGGTCAGACCGAAATCGGACTGCAAGTCTTCGAGCAGGTTGATGATCTGCGCCTGAATCGACACATCGAGCGCCGAGACCGGCTCATCCGCGACGATGAACGCCGGCTCCACTGCCAGCGCCCGCGCGACACCGATCCGCTGGCGCTGCCCGCCCGAGAACTCGTGCGGGTAGCGGCTGGCGAAATAGGGGTTGAGCCCCACCGTCTCCAGCAGCTCGCGCACCCGCTCCTTGCGCCGACCGCGCTGCAAGCCGTGAATCACCATCGGCTCCGCAACGATGCTGCCCACGCTCATCCGCGGGTTCAGCGAGGCGTAGGGATCCTGGAAGATCATCTGCATCTGCCGCCGGTAGGCGCGCAGGTTGCGGCCCGACAGCGTGGTCAGATCCACCGCATCCCCGCCCTCGTTGCCGCTCGGCGGCGGCGGCGCGTCGGCCTCAATCCCCATCGTCTGCGTGCCCGCCTCGTCGTGGTGCGCCACGATGTGGCTCGTGTAACGTGGCGGCGAGAGCATGACATTGCCCGCCGTCGGGCGGTAGAGCTGCAGAATCGCCCGCCCGGTGGTGGACTTGCCGCAGCCCGACTCCCCCACCAGCCCCAGCGTCTCGCCCTCGCGCACCGAGAACGTGATCCCGTCCACCGCCTTGATGTCCGCCACCTTGCGCTTCAGCAGCAGCCCGGCGGTGACCGGGAAGTACATCTTCAGGTCCTGCACCTCGAGCAGCGTGTTCTCGTGCGGCTCGGTGCGGCCGCCCTCGCCGACATCGGCGAGCGCCGCGGCGGAGAGATTCACGCTGGCCGCCGCGACCTGGCGCATCTGCTCCGGAGTCATCGTCCCCGCCGCAGCCTCCGCCGCGACGCTTTCGGGCGCCTCCGGCGTAGCGGTCGTTTCGCCGTTCGTGGTCTGTTCGTCGTCAGCCATTGGCGGTTACCTCCTCGGCTGTGTGGGCGCTGGCCAGAATACGGTCGGCTTCGTCTTGCACGGCGTCCGAGTTCCAGCAGGCCACCAGGTGGCCCGGCGCGAACTCGATCAGCTCCGGGCGCTCCTCGCGGCACTGGTCCGTGGCGAACCGGCAGCGCGGCGCGAACGAGCAGCCGGGCGGCAGGTTGGTCATGTCCGGCGGCGTGCCCTCAATCGGGATCAACCGCCCCGTGCGGGCGTCCAGGCGCGGCACCGATTCGAGCAGGCCGAGCGTGTAGGCGTGCTTCGGGCGAGCGTAGATTTCGCCCGCCTCGCCGCTCTCCACGATCCGCCCGCCGTACATCACATTGACCCGGTCCGCGTAACGCGCGACCACCCCGAGGTTGTGCGTGATCACGATCACCGCCGTGCCCAGCTCGCGGCTCAACCGCGCCATCACCTCCAGCACCTGCGCCTGAATCGTCACGTCCAGCGCCGTCGTCGGCTCATCCGCGAGCAGCAGCTTCGGGTCGCAGGAAAGCGCCATCGCGATCATCACGCGCTGCCGCATCCCGCCCGAGAACTGGTGCGGGAAGTCGAACAGCCGCTGCTCCGCAGCCGGAATGCCGACCATATGCAGCAGCTCGATCGCCCGCTCGTTGGCCTCGCTGCGACGCAGCCCCATGTGCAGCTCAATCGCCTCCGTCAGCTGTCGCCCAATCGTCAGCACCGGGTTCAGCGAGGTCATCGGCTCCTGGAACACCATCGCAATGTCGTTGCCGCGAATCTCGCGCATCCGCGAGTCGTCCACACTCATCAGCTCTTCGCCGTCGAACCAGACCTCGCCCTCAACGATCTTGCCCGGCGGGTTGGGGATCAGCCGCAGCAGCGAGAGCGCCGAGACGCTCTTGCCCGAGCCCGACTCACCAACCAGTCCCAGCGTCTGGCCGGGCTCTACGTCGTAAGAGACCTCGTTGACGGCCTTGACCACCCCTTCGGAAGTGAAGAAGTGAGTCGAGAGATCCTGGACGCTCAACAGCGGGTCAGCCATAGCGGGACTCCTTTGTGGATGCGGCGTTCCGAACCCTGCCATCGGCGCGAATCCGCGCCGGCTGCGTGGTGGGGAAGAGGAGACTCGAACTCCTACGCCTTTCGGCACATGATTCTAAGTCATGCTCGTCTACCAGTTCCGACACTTCCCCGCCGATCCGCCGCTGCGGCCGTCGGGGACGTTGCGGAGCGCGCCCCCGGCGGCGCGCGTGCGATGTGCTGGTGAGCCGCCAGGGACTCGAACCCCGAACCGGCTGATTAAGAGTCAGCTGCTCTGCCAATTGAGCTAGCGGCCCATCGCTGATCGGCGCGGCATCGCCGCACCGCAGAGCGCCACGGCGCTCCAACTGGCAGCCTACACCGCAGGCGCGGCTCGGGTACGTCAACCTGTCCTCCCCTAACGGACCGACCAACGAGGTGCGCGGAACGCTAGCCAACCCGCCGCCTTTCGTCAACCTGTTAACACTGTTCCCCCTTCACGCCGCCGCCCGCCCGCGTCGCAGCAGCTCCCGCCGATCAGCTAAGATCAAACCTGCGGTTGCACGCAGCGCCTGCGCTGCGGGGGCGGTTAGCTCAGTTGGCTAGAGCGCCGCGTTGACATCGCGGAGGTCACTGGTTCAAGTCCAGTATCGCCCACCACCGCGACCGCAATGATCACCGGGGAGGCAGGGAACGGGTGGCGGAGCAGGCGGCCGAAGCGATCCCCGACGACCCGATCACGAGCCCCGACGACGTCGACGCCGACGAGTGGCTGCGCCGCATGCGCCACTCCGCCGCCCATGTCCTCGCGCAGGTCGTCCTGCAACTCTTCCCCGACGCCAAATTCGCGATCGGCCCCCCCATCGCCACCGGCTTCTACTACGACTTCGACCTCCCCCGCCCGCTCACGCCCGACGACCTCAAGGAAATCGAGCGCCGCATGCGCAGGGAGATCAAGCGCAACCACCGCTTCGTCTGGAGCGAGACCACACTCGACGACGCGCGCGAGCGCTTCGCCGACCAGCCCTACAAGCTCGAATTGATCGACCAGTTCAGCGAAGACGCCGACAGCGTCGGGCTCTGCGCCCACGCCGAGTTCACCGACCTCTGCCGCGGCGGCCATGTCCAGACCACCCGCCAGATCGGCCCCTTCCGCCTGACCAACGTCGCCGGCGCCTACTGGCGCGGCGACGAGCGCCGCCCCCAGCTGCAGCGCGTCTACGGCGCGCTGTTCGCCGCCAAAGCAGAGCTGGACGACCATTTCGCGCGCCTCGAAGAGGCGCAGCAGCGCGATCACCGTCGGCTCGGGCGAGACCTCCAGCTCTTCACCTTCGCCGAGGAGATCGGCGCCGGCATCCCCCTGCTGCTGCCCCACGGCACCATCATCCGCAACGAGATGGAACGGCTGATCCGCGAACTCCAACTCGAGCGCGGATACTCCGAGGTCTGGACCGGCCACCTCGCCCGCGGCGACCTCTTCCAGCGCTCCGGCCACCTCGAAAACTACCGCGACGTGATGTACCCCGCGATGGTCGACGGCGAGACCGAGTACTACCTCAAGCCGATGAACTGCCCCGTCCACATGACCCTCTACAACGCCGGGCTGCACTCCTACCGCGAACTGCCCCTGCGCTACGCCGAGCAGGCCACGCTCTACCGCTTCGAAAAATCCGGCCAGCTTGGCGGCCTCACCCGCGTGCGCTCGCTCACCCAGGACGACTGCCACATCTTCTGCACCCCCGAACAGGTCTCCGACGAGGTCGGCCGCGTGCTCGAACTGGTGCGCACCTTGCTCGCCACCTACGGGCTGACCGACTTCCGCTACGAGTTCTCGCTGCCCGGCGGCGAAGGCAAATTCGTGGACGATCCCGAAGCTTGGTCCGCCGCGATCACCGCCCTGCGCAGCGCCCTCGACGCCGCCGGCGTCGATTATGTAGAGCAGGAGGGCGAAGCCGCCTTCTACGGCCCCAAGGCCGACCTCTTCGTCAGCGACGTGATGGGCCGCGAGTGGCAGCTCTCCACCGTGCAGCTCGACCTCATCCAGCCCGCCCGCCTGGGCTGCGTCTACGTCGGCGAAGACGGCGAGCGCCACACCCCGGTCGTAATTCACCGCGCCATCCACGGCTCGCTCGAGCGTTTCCTCGGCATCCTGATCGAGCACTACGCCGGCGCCTTCCCCGCTTGGCTCGCGCCGCTCCAGGCGCGCTGCATCCCCATCGCCGACCGACACCTCGAGTGGGCCGAGCAGGTCGCCGCCGAACTGCGCGCCGCCGGCTTGCGCGTCGATGTCGACGCCGGCAACGAGCGCATGCAAGCCAAAATCCGCAACGGCCAGCGCGCCAAAATCCCCTACCTGCTGGTCATCGGCGACCGCGAAGCCGAGTCCCGCACCGTCGCCGTACGCCTCCGCAACGGCGAAGACCTCGGCGCAATCCCCCTCCCCCAATTCCAAGCCACCCTCGCCGAAGCCGTCGCCTCCCGCGCCCTCACCCCAACCTAACCACCCCCACCCCCTCGCCTCGCC
The DNA here is from genome assembly GCA_958295515.1 of uncultured Dehalococcoidia bacterium. GTDB lineage: Bacteria > Chloroflexota > Dehalococcoidia > Bin125 > Bin125 > CATQGW01. The sequence continues at coordinate 161,905 of CATQGW010000002.1, forward strand.
ACCCTCGCCCGCCACCGCCGTCATACCCGCCCACCACCTCTGTCATACCCGCGCGCGCCCCTCCGTCATACCCGCGCTTGCCGCGGGTATCTCGCCGTCACCAGCACCGAAGCCACATCCAGCCCCCCCCCACATATCGCCCGAATGCGTTCGCAGGTATGATCCTGCTGGCCGCCGCGGGCGGCCGACGAAGGTGGACCGATGCGCGCGCAGACCTCGACCATCCGCACCCTGCTGATCGCCAACCGCGGCGAGATCGCCGTGCGCCTGATCCGCGGCGCCCGCGACCTCGGCATCCGCACCGTCGCCGTCTACTCCGAAGCCGACGTCACCGCCCGCCACGTCCGCCTCTCCGACGCCGCACAACTGATCGGCCCGCCCGAACCGGCCGCCAGCTACCTCAGCATCGACGCCATCCTCAACGCCGCCCGCGAGAGCGGCGCCGACGCCATCCACCCCGGCTACGGCTTCCTCTCCGAGAACGCCGATTTCGCCCGCGCCTGCCGCGACGCCGGCATCACCTTCGTCGGACCCTCCCCCGAAGCCATCGAGCTGATGGGCGACAAGATCGAGTCCCGCCGCACCATGCAGAAAGCCGGCGTGCCGATCATCCCCGGCGCCATCGACCCGATCACCGATCCCCGCGAAGCGCGGGACATCGCCGAGCAGGTCGGCTACCCGGTCGTGATCAAAGCCGCCGCCGGCGGCGGCGGACGCGGCATCCGCACCGTCGAGGCGCCCGACGAGTTCGAACGCGCCATCGCCCAGGCGCAGGATGAGGCGCGCACCGCCTTCGCCAGCGACGCCGTCTTCGTCGAAAAACTGATCCGCCCCGCCCGACACATCGAAATCCAGGTCGTGGGCGACCAGCTCGGCAATCTGGTCGCGCTGGGCGAGCGCGAATGCTCCATCCAGCGCCGCCGCCAGAAGCTGGTCGAGGAATCCCCCGCCCCCGGCGTCTCCCCCGAGCTGCGCCTGCGCATGGAGGAAGCCGCCCTCACCGCCGCCGCCGCCTGCGACTACACCAGCACCGGCACCGTCGAATTCCTCGTCTGGGACGACCAATTCGCCTTCCTCGAAATGAACACCCGCCTGCAAGTCGAACACCCCGTCACCGAACTCGTGCGCGGCGTCGATCTGGTCCAGGACCAGCTGCGCATCGCCGGCGGCCTGCCAATCGGCTACACCCGCGAGCAGCGCCCCATCCGCGGCTGGGCGATGGAGTGCCGCATCACCGCCGAAGACCCCTACCGCGACTTCTCACCCTCCGTCGGGCCCATCGCCTGGTTCCGCGAGCCCGGCGGCCCCGGCGTGCGGCTCGACAGCATGCTCGCCCGCGGCGTCGGCGTCAGCCCCTGGTACGACTCCCTGATCGGCAAGCTGATCACCTGGGGCGAGACGCGCGACCAGTGCATCCGAAGAATGCAGCGCGCACTCGGCGAGTACCTCATCCTCGGCGTCAGCACCTCCGTACCCTTCCATCAGGCGCTGCTCAGCGAGCAGCGCTTCCTCGACGGCGACATCGACACCTCCTACCTGGAAGAGCACCAGGTGCTGGACCCGGCCGACCGCCCCAAGGCCTCAACCCGCGCCGCGATCGCCGCCGCCGTCTTCTTTCACACCCAGGGCGAGCGCGCCGAGGCCGAACGCGGCGCAACCACGCTGCGCAATCCCTGGGCCGTCTCGGCCCGCGGACGCCGCTACCCAGTGGAGCAGGGATGGCGAAGAACTACCGGCTGAACGTCGGCGGCGAACTGCGCGAAGTCGTCATCGAAGACGACGGCGAAGGCCGCTTCGTCGCCAAAATCGGCGACGCCGAATACTCCGTCGTGCTCGAATCGCTCGACGACAACATGCTCTTCCGCCTGCGCATCGACGGCCGCCGCACCCCCGTCGCAATCAAGCGCGAGGGCTACGCGCTCGACCTCTTCATCGGCCCCGACCACTACGGCGTCGAGATCGAACGCTCCGCCGCCGGCTCCTTCGACACCCTCGCGCCCGCCATCGCCGGCCTCCTCCGCCTCACCGCGCCGATGACCGGCCAGGTCTCAGAGGTGCTGGTCGATCTGGGCGATCAGGTGCAGGAGGGCGACCCCCTGCTGGTCATCGTCGCAATGAAAATGAACAACGAAATCCGCTCGCCCGCAACCGGCACAATCACCGAACTCGCCGTCGCCGCCACAGACACCGTCGACCAGGGCGATCTACTGCTGGTCCTGCAAGCCGACGACGATTAGGCGGAATGAGGCGGATCGCTGCGAAATTCGTGAGTTTGAAGACGCCTGCGCAAAAGCGTAGGATTGCCAGCCACACAAGCGGCCGTCGCCGTCATCCGGCGAACGGCGAAGAGGAGGAGCATCCTGGCGACACGTGAACAGCGGGTGAACGATGCGATCCGCGTACATGAGGTGCGCGTGATCGGCGACGACGGATCGCAACTCGGCGTGATGCCGACCGTGCGTGCGCTGGACCTCGCGCGCGCACAGGGGCTGGACCTCGTGGAGGTGGCGCCCGACGCGCAGCCCCCTGTCGTGCGCATGATGGACTACGGCAAGTTCAAGTACGAGCAGGCCAAACGCGAGCGCGAGGGCCGCAAGCGCCAGAAGGGCGCGTCCCTGCACGAAATCAAAATGCGCCCCAACATCGGCCGCAGCGACATGGACGCCAAGCGCCGCCGCGCCAACCGCTTCCTCGAAGCCGGCGACAAGGTCAAAATCTCCGTCATGTTCCGCGGGCGCGAAATCACCCACCGCGAAATCGGCGCCGAGCGCATCGAGGAAATGCTCACCGCGCTCAACGACGACGGCATGCCCATCGTGCTCGAAAAACCGATCTCCACCGAAGGACGCTTCATGTCCGTGATCGTCGCCGCCGACAAGCCCAAGCTTGAAGCCCGCGCCCGCCAGGCCGCAGAGGAAGCCGAAGCCGCGGCAGCCCAAACAGCCGCCGCCGAAACCGCCGGCGCCTCCTGAGCGCTCACGCTGGCGTCTGAGCGAATCCCCGCTTACGCTGGCTACGGCTAATCAGCCCAACATGCGAGGGGTAAACCGCATGCCCAAGATGAAGACGCACAAAGGCGCGGCCAAGCGCTTCCGCATCACCCGCACCGGCAAGGTGCTGCGGATGAAGGGCTACCGCGGCCACAACAAACAGAAGAAGCACAAGCGCACCCTGCGCGAGCAGCAGCGCATGCACAGCGTCAAGCGCCGCGGCGACCAGCGCCGCGTCCGCCGACTGCTGCCCTACGGCTCGCCGTAGCCGCGCACCGAGGTCGAGTGGGGAAGGAACCAAGCCATGCCGAGGGTTAAGGGCGGACCGCGCGAGCGACGGCGGCACAAGAAGGTGCTGCGCCAGACCAAGGGACACCACGGCGTACGCCATCGCCTCTACCGGCGCGCCTCCGAATCGCGCCTGCACGCGCTCAGCTACGCCTACGCCCACCGCCGCGAGCGCAAGGGCGACATGCGGCGCATCTGGATCCAGCGAATCAACGCCGCCGCGCGCCTGCACGGCCTCTCCTACAGCCGGCTGATCCACGGCCTCAAGCAAGCCGGCGTCGAGATCGACCGCAAGGTCCTGGCCGAGCTGGCCGTTCACGACCCCGAAGGCTTCGCCGCCGTCGTGCGCCAGGCGCAGCAGCCGGCCCCCGCCGCCTAAGCCGGGCGGAACGTCAGGACGCGCTCGACACCGACAGCTGCGGCGTCCCCGTCGCGTCCGACAGCGCCGCCTCCGGGTCCTCATCGGGCAGGTGATCAAGCAGCCAGCCGGCCGCCTCGCGGTCCCGCAGCCACGGCAGCACCCGCGCCAGACGGTGGAACTCGCGCGCGTGCAGCGCGTTCAGGATCACCGAGAACTCGATCTCCCGCGAGCGCTCCCGCCAGCCCTCCGGCAGGTCCAGGAAGGCGTCGTCGAAAGCCCGCGCCACAACCCGCGCCCCCTCCACATCCAGCGACAGCCAAGCCCGCAGGCGCAGCTGCGCGGCGCGCGTGCGGTCGTCGATCGACGCCGTCCCCTCGCGCCGCGCCAGCGCACGCATCACCCGCCGCAGCTCCACCGGCGCCAGCCCCTCCGCCTCGTAGAACGCCGCCGCCAGCTCCAAGTGGTCGGCCGCGTCGAAGCTGCGGTGGATGATCTCCGAGGCCCCAACGAGATGCTGATCGAGCGTCGTGCGGGTCATGATCGTCTCCTCTCACCCCAAATGGGGCGTCTGCATGTAGCTGCCACAATCTTATCACTCTCACCAAGAGAGTGCCAACACAGCCAATCCAACAGCACAACATGTGTCCCTCAACACAACCAAATCGTGAAAATCATCACTCTCACCCAGAGAGTGCCAACCCCCACAAACACAACACCAACCCAAACCCACAACCCCGCCACCGCCGCCTCTTTCCTCCGTCATTCCCGCACCCTCCCCCGTCATACCCACGCGCGCCCCCCGTCATACCCGCGCGCGCCCCCCGTCATACCCGCGCGCGCCTCCGTCATACCCACGCGCGCCCCTCCGTCATACCCGCGCTTGCCGCGGGTATCTCGCCGTCACCTCTCCCAACCCTCGCCACAAGACTCCCGCCGCCCGCTCCGCCGCACTCGCCCTACTGGTCCCGCAACCGCGCCCCAAACTGCCGCTCCAAACGCCGCACGATCCCCTGCCTCGCCCGATCCACATCCCGCTCCCGCAGCGTCCGATCCGGCGCCCGATAGACCACCCGCCAGGCCAACGACTTCCGACCCGCCGGAATCGGCTCGCCCGCGTACACATCGAACAGCGAGACCGATTCAACCAGCGGCTGGTCCGCAATCGCCGCCGCAATCTCGCCCGCCGGCTGCTCCGCATCCACAATCAGCGCCAAATCCTCCACCGCCGGCGGGAACGCCGAAAGCGTTCCGATCCCTTCCGCCTGCACGCCCGCAGCCGCCTCTGCCAGCGGCGCGACCGCGAGCTCCAACAGCCAGGTGCGCGGATCCAGATCAAACCGCTCCACCAACGCCGGCGCGACCAGCCCCAACCGCCCCACCGACTGCCCGCCCAAACTCAGATCAGCCGTTTGCCCCGCGACGAAATCCGCATCGCTCCCATCGTGCCCCCGCGCCTCGATCGCAACGCTAATCCCCTCCGCAACCCGCTCCAACACCCCCTTGGCGTCGAAGAAATCCAGCGGGCGCGAGGCCTCGCCGTGCGCCGATGGCGCAGTCGCGCCGGCCAGCGCCGCGCACAACATCAACGGCTCCTCCGGCAGCTCGCCGACCCGCGGCCGCCACACCTTGCCAACCTGGAAGAGCTGCACCGCCTCGCGCTGCGCCGAGCGATTGCGCGCCAGCGCCCGCAGCAGCCCCGGACGCAGCGTGTTGCGCAGCCGATCCTGCTCCGCGTTCATCGGATTCTCCAGCCGCAGCGCCTCGGCGGGTTGCTCCTCAGCCGCGACCGTCGCGTACGTGATCACCTCATGAAAGCCCAGCGCGCTAACCAGATCGCGCAGACGCTCAGCAAGCAGCCGCTCCGCATCGCGCTCCGGCTCCGGCAAGCCGCCCGCCAGCGCCGCCGCCGGCAGCTCGTCGTAGCCGATGATCCGCCCAATCTCCTCCACCACATCGTCGTCAATGCGGATATCCGAGCGCCACGGCGGGCAACTCACCGCGTAGCGATCCGGCGGCAGCCAACGATTGGAAATGCCCAGCGCGCTGAGAATGCCGCGCACCCGCTCCACCGAAGGCGCCACGCCCAAAATCTGCCGAATCCGCTCCGCCTCCACCACCACCTGCGGCGCGTGCGCCCGCCCCGGATACTGGTCCTCGACGCCCGCGCAGGCGACACCGCCGGCGGTCTCGACGATCAACGCCGCCGCCCGCCGCGCCGCAAGCAGCGCCAGCTCGGGATTGAGCGCCTTCTCGAAGCGCAAACTCGCTTCAGTCCTGATCTTATGTCTACTACCCGTCTGCCGAATCGTCCCCGCCTCGAATGTCGCCGTCTCCAGCAGCACCGTCGTCGTCGCTTCGCCCACCTCGCTCTCCGCCCCGCCCATCACCCCGGCCAGCGCCACTGGACGCTCCGCATCCGCGATCACCAGATCGGCGGGATCCAGCTCCAGCAGCCCGCCGTCGAGCAGCCGCAGCGTCTCGCCGGCCCGCGCCCGGCGCACCACGATCCGACCCTCCCGCAGCCGCGCCTGATCGAACGCATGCAACGGCTGCCCGTACTCCATCAGCACGTAGTTGGTCACATCGACGACGTTGTTGATCGGACGCATCCCCGCGCTAGTGACCGCCTGCTGGAGCCACTCCGGCGACGGACCAATCCGCACGCCCTCAATCACGATCGCCGTGTAGCGCGGACAGCCGATCGCATCCTCGATCACCACGCTGGTGCGCTCGCCGACCGGCGGCCCCGACTCGTCGTAGTCGGACGGCGGCTCGCGCACCTCCGCGTCGGTCAGCGCCGCCACCTCGCGGGCGATCCCCAGCACGCTGAAATGGTCCGGACGATTGGGCGTCGGCTTGATCTCCAACACCGTCGCGCCCAGCACCTCGCTCAGCGGCGCGCCCAGCGGCGCATCCGTCTCCAGCACCAGAATGCCCTCATGCTCGTCGGAGAGGCCCAACTCGCGCTCCGAGCAAATCATCCCGCGCGACTCGACGCCGCGGATTTTGCCCCGCCGCAGCTTGCGCAACTCGCGCGTCTGCGGATCGCGCAGCTGCGCCCCCACCTGAGCAAAGGCGATCGTCTGCCCCTGCGCCAGATTGGGCGCGCCGCAAACCACCGTCAGCGGCTCGGCCTCGCCGTAATCCACCTGCGCCAGCCGCAGCCGGTCCGCGTTGGGATGCTGCCCCACCTCCACCACGCGCCCCACCACCACCTGCTCCCAGTCGCCACCGCTGCGCTCAATCGACTCCACCTCCGCCCCGGCCATGCTCAGCCGGTGCGCCAGCTGCTCCGGCGGCAGCTTCAGCTCGACGTATTCCGCGAGCCAGGCCAGCGGCACTCGCATTACGCGCTCCCGTCCGAGCCGCGGAAACGCTCCAGAAAACGCAGGTCGTTGGCGTAGAACGCGCGGATATCGGTCACCCCGTAGCGCAGCATCGCCACCCGCTCCACGCCGATCCCGAACGCAAAGCCCGTATAGCGCCGCGAGTCCAGCCCCGCCTGCTCGATGATCTCGCGGTGCACCATCCCGCAGCCCAACACCTCCAGCCAGTCGCCCTGCCAGCGAATCGCCAGCTCCGCGCCCGGCTCCACAAACGGGAAATAGTCGCAGCGGAAGCGCGTCTCAATCTCCGAGCCGAACAACCGCTGCACAAACGACTCCAGCGTCCCCTTCAGATGCGCGAACGACAGCCCCTCGTCGATCACCAACCCCTCAAACTGCGAGAGCATCCACTCGTGCGTCGCATCGACCGCCTCGTAGCGGTAGCAGGTCCCCGGCACGATCACCCGAATCGGCGGCTCGCGCCGTTCCAGGTAGCGAATCTGCATCGGCGACGTATGCGTGCGCAACAGCTTGCGCGGACCGGCGTCCTCGTCCGCAATCCAGATCGTGTCCCACATCTCCCGCGCCGGGTGGTCGGCGGGAATCCGCAGGCGATCGAAGTTGTACGTCTCCAGCTCCACATCGGGCCCTTCCACCACATCGAAACCCATATCGCGGAAGGTCCGCTCCATCATCCGCCGCGTAATCGTGATCGGATGCAGCGTCCCCTGCGGCGGTTGGCGGCCGGGCAGCGTCACATCGATCGCCGCGCCCTCGTCCGCCCGCGCCTCCCGCAGCGCCGCAAGCCGCTCGCCGTGCGCCTCCTGCAGCGCCAGCTTCAGCCGATTCGCCCCCGCGCCCACCGCCGGACGCCGCTCCGCCGGCAGCTCGCGCACGCCCCGCAGCACCCCCGTCAGCCGCCCCTTGCGACCCAGCCAGCCCACCCGCCAATCTTCCACCGCAGCCGCATCCCCCGCCGCCGCCAGCGCGGCGCGGGCGGTCTCCTCCAGCGCATCAAGGTCAGGCGCATCGCTCATGGTGTCATCACCCTCAGCCTACGACGCGAGCGCCGCAGCGTCATCAACCGCCCCATCAATCCCCTCCGCGAGAGGCGAGCGAGTAGAATTCTGCGAACCACGAGCGCGGCTTGGACAGTCGCGCGCGCCGAGGCACCACGAGGAGCAACATGGCAGTCAACAGCTACGTCCTGATCGAAACCGACGTCGGCACCGCCAAACAGGTGGCGATCGAACTGCGCCAGCGCGCCCAGAGCGGCGGCAGCGTCAAGTCCGTCGAAATGGTCACCGGTCCCTTCGACGTGATCTGCCTCGTCGAAGCGCCCGACCTCGAACAACTCGGCAACTGCATCACCGACTCGATCCAGACCGTGCCCGGCGTCAAGCGCACCACCACCTGCCTGACCATCCAGGTCAGCGGAACCTAGCCGCGCCATGCCCCGCCCGACCGAGCCCCCCGTCGACATGCTGCCCGTCGAGGACGCCCTGCAGCGCATCCTCGACCTCTGCGAGCCGCTGCCCGCCGAAACGCGGCCGATCGACGACGCCGTCGGACAGGTCCTGACCGAGCCGATCACCGCCCCCTTCGACATCCCCCCGCACGACAACACCGCGATGGACGGCTACGCCGTGCAGTCGGCCAGCACCGACGGCGCGTCGGAGCGCGCCCCGCTGCGCCTCCGCGTGATCGGCGAGCTGGCCGCCGGCTACCTCTACGACGGCGCAGTCGGCCCCGGCGAAGCGGTGCGAATCATGACCGGCGCGCCCATGCCCGACGGCGCCGACACAATCGTCCCCTTCGAAGAAACCGACGAACAAGGCCTGCGCGCACCCGGACAGCAGCACGGCGAAATCGCCGATGTCGGCATCCTCAAAGCCGCTGCCCCGGGCAACAACATCCGTCGGCGCGGCGAGGATGTGCGCCAGGGCGACCGCGTACTCGAACGCGGCGCGCTGCTGCGCGGACCCGAGATCGCCGTCCTCGCTTCGCTCGGCGTCGCCGAAGTCCAGGTCGCCCGCCGACCCCGCGTCGCGATCCTCTCCACCGGCGACGAGCTGCTCTCGCCCGGACAGCCCCCCGCGCCCGGCAAAATCTACGACTCCAACTCCTACGGCCTCAGCGCCCTCGTGCAGCAATACGGCGGCATCCCCAGCCGCGCAGGCATCGCCGCCGACACCATCGAGGCGCTCACCGCCGCCATCCAGCACGCCCTCGCCGACGCCGACCTGCTCATCACCTCCGCCGGCGTCTCACGCGGCGACTTCGATGTCGTCAAAGAAGTGCTGGTCCGCGAAGGCGCGATCGACTTCTGGACTGTCCGCATGAAACCCGGCAAGCCGCTGGCCTTCGGGCGCTTCACCGCCCCCGACGGACGCCGCGTGCCCCATATCGGACTGCCCGGCAACCCCGTCTCCTCGCTGCTCGCCTTCGAGCTGTTCGGACGCCTCGCCATCCACAAGCTGATGGGCCGCGAGCCGCAGCCCCGCCCCGTCCTGCGCGCCATCGCCGAGGACGACATCATCAACACCGACGCCCGCCGCGTCTACGCCCGCGCCACCATGGAACGGCACGCCGACGGCCGCTGGCATGCGCGGCTCACCGGACCACAGGGCTCCGGCGTGCTCACCTCCATGGCGCTGGCGAACGGCTACGCTGTGTGCCCCGAAGACGCCGAGCGTGTCCGCGCCGGCGAGGAATGCGACGTCATCATGGTCGACTGGGAGCACCCCACCGACTAAGCGCCGCCCAGATAGGAACCAACCAATGGCAGTCAAAGAGGCAATTCGATCGGCAATCGCGCCCGCCTACATCCAGGCTCGACTGCTCCAGGAGCGGCTCCAGAGCGGCGTCGTCTGGTACCCCCTCGCCGACGGCTTCGTCGACGACCCCTACCCCACCTACCGCAAGCTGCGCGAGAAAGACCCCTACCACTACAGCCCGCTGACCGGCTCGCTGGTCATCTCCCGCTACGAGGATGTCGACGAAGTGCTGCGCGACTGGAAACGGTTCAGCAACGACCAGCGCAAGGGCGCGCAGTCCAACCTGCGCAACGAGGACACCCGCGGCCAACTCACCCCCAGCATCCTCAGCCTCGACCCGCCCGACCACACCCGCCTGCGCGGACTGGTCAACCGCGCCTTCACCCCCCGCCAGATCGCCAAAATGGAAGAGCACATCCGCGCCACCGCCCACGCCCTGCTCGACGAGGTCGAGGGCCAAAGCGAGTTCGACCTGATGTCCAACCTCGCCACCCTGCTGCCCACCGTCGTCATCGCCGAAATGATCGGCGTCCCCACCGAGGACCGCGAGCGCTTCAAAGAGTGGTCCGACAACTTCGCCCGCGTGCTCGAACCCAACCTCTCCCCCCAAGAGGGCAAGCTGGTGCTCGAAACCGCCGACATCTTCGAGCAATACTTCTCCCGCATCATCGATCAGCGTCGCGACGACATGCGCGACGACCTCGTCTCACGCCTGATCGAAGCCGAGGAAGAAGGCGAGCGGCTGACCACCGACGAAATGCAGGTCACCCTGCGCCTCCTGCTCGTCGCCGGCAACGAAACCACCACCAACCTGATCGGCAACGGCATGCGCGCCCTGCTGCGCCACCCCGAGCAACTGCAAATCCTGCGCGACCAACCCGAACTCATCCCCAACGCTATCGAGGAACTGCTGCGCTACGACTCCCCCGTACAGGTCGACACCCGCACCGTGCTCGAAGATGTCAAGCTGGGCGGCAAGACCGCGCCCAAAGGCTCGCGCGTCATGCTGCTCATCGGCGGCGCAAACCGCGACCCCGAAGAATTCGAGCGCCCCGAAGAACTCGACGTGACCCGCGAAGACGCCGGCAACATCTCCTTCGGCCGCGGCATCCACCACTGCCTCGGCGCCCCGCTCGCCCGCCTCGAAGGCAAAATCGCCTTCGAAGTCCTGCTCGAACGCTTCGACGACATCCAACTCGGCGCGCAGCGCCCCCAATACAAACAAAACATCGTCCTCCGCGGCCTCACCCGCCTCCCCATCCGCGTCCACCCCCGCCCCAAATAACCCGTCACTCCCGCCCCCAAGCAGTCAACCCACCCGCCCACCTCACCCGCCCCAACAACCGTCACACCCGCGCCCACTTTCCGTCATTCCCGCCTCTACTTCTCCGTCATTCCCGCGAAAGCGGGAATCCCGCCGTTCCCCCCACCAAGCAGCCTCAACCCGCCGTCACACCCGCGCCCACTTTCCGTCATTCCCGCCCCTACTTCTCCGTCATTCCCGCGAAAGCGGGAATCCCGCCGTTCCCCCCACCAAGCAGCCCAAGACCCCCGTCAGTACCGCAACCCAAAAGGCCCAAGCCCCCCAGCCGCCTCACCCCACTCCACATCAACCGCCCGCACCAGCGCCATCGGCGGACCAATCCGCAGCTCCTCAAGCAGCGCCTCCAGCTCCGACCGCCGCCCCTCAGCAACGATCTCCACACTCGCCCCATCCGCAAGATTGCGCACCCACCCGCTGATCTCAGCCTTCCGCTCCCGCTCAATCTGAGCCGCGACCTGCTCCGCGAAGACGCGGAAACCAACCATCTGCACCCGCCCCCGCACCAACGCCGTCAGCCGCACCGCGCTCATCGCCGCGAGACCGAAGCCACCGCGTCAATCGCCTCCAACACCACGCTCGGCGGCACATCGTCCCGCACCAGCGCCGCCCCCGCGCTCTCCAACAGCACCCAGCGCTGCCGCCCGCCCACCACCTTCTTGTCCCGCGACATCGCCTCCAGCAGCGCACCCGCATCGAGCGGCGCCGGCGTCCGCACCGGCAGCCCAAAATGTTCCAGCAGCGTGCGGTGGCGCGTCAGCAGCGATTCGTCGATCAGCCCCATCGCATGCCCGATCTCCGCCGCCGCAACCAGACCAATCGCCACCGCCTCCCCGTGCAGCAGCTCGCGGAACCCGGTCACCGCCTCGATCGCGTGCCCGAGCGTGTGTCCGTAGTTGAGAATCGCCCGCACATCCGCCTCTCGCTCGTCGGCGGAGACCACCCGCGCCTTAATCCGTTGGTTGCGGCGAATCATGTCGGCGATGATCTCCGCCGCCGCGGCGTTGGCGCGCGCCGCCGCAGGGTTGAGCAGCGTCACGGCGTGACGTTCCAACTCGTCGAGCATCTGCGGCTCGCGGATCAGCGCGTGCTTGATCACTTCCGCGTAGCCCGAGCGCAGCTCCCGCCGCGGCAGCGTCGCCAGCGTGGTCAGATCGCAAATCACCGCGCGCGGCTGGTAGAACGCCCCCACAAGATTCTTGCCCGCCGGCAGATCAACCGCCACCTTGCCGCCGATCGCGGCGTCCACCATCCCCAGCATCGTCGTCGGCGCATGCACCATCGCCATCCCGCGCAGATAGGTCGCCGCCGCCGTCCCGGCCAGGTCCGTCGTGACCCCGCCGCCGAGCGCCAGAATCACATCCGAGCGCTCCGCGCGCCGCTCCGCCAGCCAGGCGTACAACTCCGCCAAACACTCCAACGACTTGCTCGCCTCGCCCGGCTCCACCCGATAGCTGAACACCTGCCGCCCGCTGTCCCGCAGCGTCTGCGCCGCCGTCTCGCCGTGGCCTTCGATCACCGCCCCGTCCGCGATCAGGAAGACCCGCCGCGAAAGCCCGAGACGATCAAATATCTCGCCCAGCCGCCCCAGCAGATCCCAGCCCGTGTAGACCGGATACCGGCTCGCGCCGGCATCCACCACGCAGGCCACATCGGGTCCGAAGTCCGTCACCGGCGGCGGCGCCACGCCCGGACCCTCGCGCATCGCACGCAGCCGACTGTCCGAATCCAGCGCCCGCCCCGCCCCGCGCTCAACCGCAGCGACGATCTCCTCCACCAGCTCGCCGATCTCCGGTTCGTCGGTGTGCAGCGTCAGGTCCGCCAGCGCGTAAAACGGCTGCCGCTGCGCCTTGAGCGACTCCACGCGGCGGCGCGGATCCGCGCCGGCCAACAGCGGACGCACCTCGGGGCGGCCCTGCTCGGTTGCGGCGTAGCGCGCCAGAATCGTGCTCGGGCGGGCCTCAAGCGTGATCACGAAGCCCTGCTCCGCGAGCGCCGCGCGGTTCTCCGGATCGAGCCAGACCCCCCCCCCGCTGGCGATCACCGCGCCGTCAATCTGCGCCGCCTCGCGCACCGCCTCGCGCTCGCGTGCGCGGAAGCCGGCCTCCCCCTCCCGCTCGAAGATCGCGGGAATCGGACGCCCCGCCTCACGCTCAATTTCAACGTCCAGATCGACCACGCGCCAGCCCAGCCGCTCAGCCACATAGGGCGCAAGCACCGACTTGCCGGTCGCCGAGAAGCCGATCAACACCACGCGCTTGAGCTCGGGCGGCCGGGCGGTCACGGAGCGCTCCGCGGATACACGGTTTCGAGGAAGCGCCGCATATTGTCGCGCGTCTCCGAGAGTCGGTCGCCGCCGAACTTCTCCAGCAGCGCGTCCGCCAGCACCAGCGCCAGCATCGCCTCCACAATCACCCCCGCCGCCGGCACCACGCAGACATCGGAACGCTCGTAGTGCGCCTCAACCCGCTCGCCGGTATCCAGATCAGCCGAGGGCAGCGGATGTGCAAGCGTCGCGATCGGCTTGACCACCACCCGCACCACGATCTCCTCGCCGTTGGAGATGCCCCCCTCGATGCCCCCGGCGTGATTGCTGCGCCGCCGCCAGGGACGCTCCGCCCAGGCATCCTGAGGCAGCACCACATCGTGGAAGCCCGCCCCGCGCGCAGCCGCGCCGGCGAAGCCGTCGCCGATTTCGACTCCCTTGAAAGCGTTCATGCTCAGCAGCGCCTGCCCGATCCGCCCGCTCAGCTTGCGATCCCACTGCACATGCGAACCCAGCCCAAAGGGGACGCCCGTGACGCGCGCCTCAACGACGCCGCCCAACGTGTCGCCGTCGCGCTTGGCCGCATCAATCGCCTCGACCATCGCCTCGCCCGAGGCCGCGTCCGCGCAGCGCACCGGCGAAGCTTCCACCGCCCCCCAATCAATCTCCGCGTCCGCGCAGGACGCCGCCTCGCCTATCTGCACGACATGGCTGTAAAACTCGCAGCCCAGCTCTTCGCAGAACACGCGCGCCACCGCGCCCGCCGCCACCCGCGCCGCGCTCTCCCGCGCGCTCGCCCGCTCGAGCGAGTCCCGCACATCGTCGTAGCCGTACTTCAGCGACGCCGCCAAATCCGCGTGACCCGGCCGCACCCGCGTCACCCGCGTCGGCGGCGGCTCCACCGCCTCCAGCGACATCGTCTCCGTCCACGGGCGCTTGTCCGGCCCCCCGCCCGTCGAGTAGTCGCGGTTCTCAATCCACAGCGCAATCGGCGAACCGATCGTCCGCCCCTGCCGCAGCCCGCCGCGGATCTGCGCGTAGTCCGTCTCAATCTTCATCCGCCCCCCGCGCCCGTAACCTCGCTGCCGCCGCGCCAGCTGCTCCCGAATCTGCCCCTCCGAAAGCGGCATCCCCGCCGGCACCCCGTCGATCACCACGGTCAACCCCGGCCCATGCGATTCCCCAGCCGTCACCCACCGAAAGTGCGCCATGCCTCGCTCCACACCCAACCTCCTCCAAGCCTACTAGCACCCCAACCCCACATCGCCGCCCATTCCCCCTTCTGTCACGCCCGCCGCGCCCTCCGTCACCCCCGCCACACCCCCACTCACCCCCAATCGTGATACCGTGCCCTCTCAACAATCAGAACACCAGTGCGCAGCCCAATGCCCGTCTCCCCCAGACCCCAACAACGCATCCACCAAATCTCCCGCCCCAACATCAGCGGCGACCCCGAGCCGCTCAAGATCCACCGCGCACAACTCGCCGACGCCATCCCTCAGGCCCCCAACCAAATCGATCAAAATCGATCACAATCGATCACAGTCGATCACAATCGATCACAATCGATCACAATCAGTACAAGATCGAACACAATCGATCAGGATCGAACAGGATCGAACACCGCCGAACCCGACCAATTCCCACCAAACCTGACCGCTCCGAACCACCCCGACCAGATAGAAAACAGGCCAAACCATCAAGACACAACCATTCCCGACCGCCTGGCCGCCCGCACCGGCAACGCTGTGAATCTTCAAAATCGCCCACGCGCCCCGACTGCGCTCAATCGAAAGCCCCGCGAGACGGCTCTTCCGCATCCATGGCGGCGGGATCCACCTCCCGGACTTCGCCGTCGCGCATCAGCAGCAGGCGGCGCGCCCGACGCGCGATCTCCAGGTTGTGCGTGACCATCACAATCGTCTGCCCCGCCGCGTTGAGCTGCTCGAGCAAATCGACAATCTCGCGCCCCGTCGCCGAGTCCAGATTCCCCGTCGGCTCGTCTGCGAGGACCACATCCGGCTCATTCGCCAGCGCCCGCGCGATCGCCACCCGCTGGCGCTCCCCGCCGGAAAGCTGCACCGGCCGATGATCGAGCCTCTCGCCCAACCCCACCGCCTCCAGCAGCGCCCGCGCCCGCGAGCGCCGCTCGCGACGCCCCACCCCCGCCAGCGCCAGCGCAATCTCCACGTTCTGCCGCGCCGTCAGCATCTGCAACAGATTGAACGCCTGAAAGACGAAGCCCAGCGTGCGCAGCCGCAGCGCCGCCCGCCGCTCAATGCCCAGCGACTGCGCCGCGCGTCCCCGCACCCGCACCTCGCCGCCGCTCGGCGAATCAATCAGCCCCAGCAGATGCAGCAGCGTCGATTTGCCGCTCCCGCTCGGACCGGCGATCGCGATGAAATCGCCGCGCTGAATATCCAGATCGACTCCGCGCAGCGCCTCCACGGTCTGCTCGCCCAGCCGGTAGACGCGGGCCAGGTTGCGCGCCGAGAGCAGCGGCTCCGAACGCTCCGCCCCGGGCTCGGCGGATTCACTCATAGCGCAGCGCCGTGATCGGATCCACGCGCACCGCGCGTCCCGCCGGCAGCAGCGCCGCCAGAATGCCGAAGCTGGTCAGAATCCCTGCCGCCCCCCACTCAATCCGCCGACTGCGAATGCCCGCCGCATCCGGTCCCAGCGCCTGGCGAATCACAAAGCGCGAAAGCGGCACCCCGATCGCCGATCCGCAAACCGCGATCCCCGCCGATTCGCCGAGGATCATCGAGATCAGCACGCGCGCCGGCGCGCCGATCGCCCGCAGCGTGCCCAACTCTCGCGTGCGCTCGAGCACCGAGACGAACATCACAATCGCAATCAGCAGCGCCGCCACCCCGACCGATGTCCAGCGCACCACGCTGAACAGCTGGTTCACACGATCCAGCAGCTGCCGCGCGTTCTCCGCCAGCTGGCGGTCCGAGACGACCATCAGCGAAGGATGCGCAGCCTCGATCTCGCGCTGCAACGGCTCGATCTCGGAAGCCCGCGCCGGCGAAACGAGCAGCGCAGTCACCGAGTCCGGCGTGCGCAGCAGCTCGCGAGCCGCACCGATCGGCGTCATCACCGCCGACCGCAGCAACTGGTTCGTCTCCGGCTCGATGATCCCCTGCACCTCGAACTCGCAGCCCCGCACCGCAATCCGGCTGCCCGGCGCCGCCAGCGCAATCGGCCCCACCGGCGAAGGCACCTCGGTCCGCGCGCTGGCCGCGCCGGCAAAATGCCGCGCCGCAAGCACCCCAAGCACCACCGGCGGGTGCTCAGCATCGGGCGATGCGCCGCGGAAATCAGGCCGTCCGATCATCGCCCCCGCGCCCGCCAGAAAGACATCCTCCTGGCCAACCTCGATCCCCACCAACAGCGCCTCCGGCGGCGCAGTCGGAAACGGCGGCGGCGCCAGCGCCGCCAGCGAAACCGCCGTCGAGCGCTCGCGATCAACAGCGTCAAGCGACAACACATGGTCCGCATCGACGTCGGAAATGGTCGACGAAATCGGCGGCCACTCGATGCCCGACATCCCCGTCAGCCCGCGGCTCTGCACAAACAGAATGCCGGTAAAGCGCTGCACCTGCAGATCCAGATCGTCGGTGATAAACCGCATCACCGTCGTGACCACGATGTACAGGTTCACGCAAACCCCGAAGCCGAGCACGGTCAGCCCGGTGCGCAGCTTCTTCCCCAGCAGATGGCGGAGCGCAAGTCCCAGCACGCGCAAGATCGTACACGGGCGCATCCGCGCAACGCAGCGGCGCGGCTCAATCCGCAGTCGCCGCGCTGTCTTCCGCGTCCAGCTCCACGGCGTCGGCGGGAAGCCGGATCGGCCGCGGCTCGCCGTTAGGCGCACGGTTCGCGGTAGTGCGAAATTCAGCCGCGAGGCTGCGCGGCGGTTGGCTCCAGTCAATGCTGAGCGCATCAGCGCGGTCCGCCTCAATGCAAAGGATCGGGCGAGCCTGCGCTGCGCCGTCCTCGCTGCGGAACGTGGTGTACACATCAACCCGCACATGCGCAGGGCGAAAGTTGGGCACATCGTAGAAAATCATCTCAATCAACCGCAGCGCCACCGCGTAAGCCGTATCGAGCGAGCTGGCGACCTGCTCCCGCGTGCCGTCAACAACGCCGAACTCCGGATCGGCGGAGGTGCTGACGCGAACATACTGCGCGCCGGCGGCGAGCAAGTCCATGCCCTGCACGCCGGCCCAAACTACCGCGCTGATGTCCTTGGGCGGACGCTGTGTCTTCCAGCGGTCGATCTCCTGGTCGAGGATGCCGCGAATCGCCTCGCGGTCGTCGCGCGCGACAAGCTGCCGCCAGAAGCGGTGCGTGCGCGCCTCTTTGAACAGCAGCAGCCCAAAGCCGCCGAAGACCACGGCGATGATCGCGAAGCCGATAGTCACGCCCTCATTCACGCGCCAACCTCCGCCATCGCAGCCTCCGCCGCCGCGAGCATCACATCAGTCGGCGCAGCCTGCTGCGTCCACAGTTCAAAGGAGGCCGCGCCCTGGTAGACAAGCATCGGCAACCCGCCAACAGCACAGCGCCCCGCGGCGCGAGCGCTGTGGACGAGCGGCGTCTCCGTCGGGTTGGCAATCAGGTCAGCGAGGAAAGCGTCAGTATGGAGGGCAGCGGGATCGAAGGGGAGCCGCCCTTCGGTAGGGCTGCCGCGCAGCCCAACCGAGGTGCATTGAACGACGATCTGCGCGTCCGCAAGCGCGTCGCCCACCGCGTCGTCGTCCGCACCCAGCGCGCGCAAGCGGACGCCGGCGGAGGCAGAAGCGAGATCGTGGCGCAGGCGTCCCGCCCGGACAGCGGTGCGATTGACAATCGTCAGCGCGTCAACCCCGCGCCAGATCAGCGCCCAGGCGACAGCCCGCGCCGCGCCGCCCGCACCCCAAAGCAGCGCGTGCGCGCCGGCCGGGTCGCAACCGGCCTCCGCAAGCGAGCGCTGGAAGCCGGCCACATCGGTGTTGTAGCCCTGCAGGTGGCCGTCGTTGTTGACAATCGTGTTCACCGCCCCCACAAAGCGCGCCGTCTGGTGCAAGCCGTCCATATGGCGCACGACGGCCTCTTTGTAGGGGATCGTCACGTTCGCACCCAGCGCTTCGGGCTCGCGCAGACTCTCAATCAGCGCGGGGAGTTCGTCGGGCGCTGCGTCCCAAGCCTCGTAACGAGCGTCGAGGCCAAGCGCGTCAAACGCCGCCTGCTGGAAGCGCGGCGAGATGCTGTGCGCGACCGGACGGCCAATCACGCCGACGCGCGCCGTCATTGCCCTCTCCAGCGTTCGATGTTCGCCTGGTGTTCCTCATACGTCTCGGCGAAGGCGTGCGTGCCGTCGCCACGAGCAAAGAAGAAGAGGTAAGCGACATCAGCCGGCGCGAGCGTCGCCCGCAGCGAAGCCAAACTCGGCGCGGCGATCGGTGTGGGCGGCAGGCCAGGCGCGACATACGTGTTCCAGGGCGAGGTCGAGGCCAAGTCGTCAAGCGTCAGCTCGCGCTTCCACCAGCCGTGCGCCGCGACCGAGGCGGGGTCGCCGGCGACCGCATACTGCACCGTAGGGTCGGCCTGCAGCGGCATGCCCAGCTCGATTCGGTTCCAGAGCACGGCGGCGATAATCGGGCGTTCCTCATCCACGGCGGCTTCGCGCTCGACGATCGAAGCGATAGTCAACACGGCATGCAGTGTACGTTCTGAGCTGTCCGCGCTGAGCAGCAACGGAGCGACTTCGGCGTCAAAGCGCAGGGTCATCAGCCGCACCACTTGGTCCGCGCTGAGGCGCAGCGGGAACTCGTAGCCGCCGGCGAAGAGATAGCCCTCCAGTCCGACGCCTTGCGGCCTCGAAGCGGCCAGCGTGCCGGCGACATTCTCAGGCCGCTGGAGCGCAGCGCGGAACTCGGCGGTGCTCACTACCTGCGCGGCTTCGAGCAGCTCACCAAACTGTTCGAGCCGCAGGCCTTCAGGGATGATCACCCGCAGCGGAGTGCGCTCGCCGCGATGAATGCGACGGGCGATTTCATAGCTGGTCAGCCCCGCCTCAAAGGTGTACGCGCCGACTTCAAGTCCGTCTTCCCAGCCGAGCAGCTGCACGAGCGTGGTCCAGCGGCGCGGAGAGTCAATCAAGCCCGCGGCGTAGAGGCGATCGGCGATCTGGGCTGCCGTGTCGCCAGGCCGGAGTTCAATCGCGCCGGCCGGCGCAGTGCGAACCATCGCGGGCGCGCTGCGGGTCCCGCCGAAGACGGCATTCGGGCTGCCGATGATCGCGGCGGCGGCGAGGATGAAGCAGGCGGTGGCGAGGCTGGCGGCGATCAGCAGCGGCGCGTTGGTCATGGCGAACTGCTCCGCTGCGTGTCGAGCCAGCGCTGGAGGATGCGGGCCGCAGCGCGGGCGTGGCTCTCGCGCCGTTCGCGCTGCCGCTCAGCAGGATTGGGGCGCTGCCGCCGACGCTGCTTGCCGCGCGAGGGCTGGGGCGCGAGTGTGATCTCGTCGAGCGAGGTATGGCGCTCGTTCTGAGCGTGGCAGTCCGCCCCAAGTTGGGCGGCCAACTGCTCACCGAAGCGGCGGAAGCGGGCGGCCTGCTCGTCCTCGAGTCCGTCAGCGCGGACCGGCACGCCGACCACAACCGCGGCCACTGCTTCGCCGTCCAGCAGGCCGCGGACAGCGGCGGCCGGATCGTCCTGCGCGTCGTTGAGGTCGACCGCGCCCACGGGGAAGGCCATACGGTTGTCGCCGGCCGCGCGCGCCACGCCGAGCCAGCGCTCGCCAGGGTCGATGCCGAGGATGCAGCCGCGCTGCATAGAGAAACTCAGGCGTCGGCGAGCTGGGCGCGCACCGCGTCGGGAGCGGCGGCCAGCGCCGCGTCAAGCTGTCCCGCGTCGCGCCCGCCGGCCTGCGCCATCTCCGGCTTGCCGCCGCCGCCGCCGCCCGCAATCCGCGCGATCCCCCCGATCAGCTTGCCGGCGTGCAGGCCGCGCTCGACCAATCCCGGCGTGACCATCGCCACGAACAGCGGGCGCTCGCCGGCCACGGTGCCGAGCACGATCACCGCCTCATCGAGCCGCCGCCGCACCTCGTCCCCCGCGCTGCGCAGCGCCGACGCCGACTCCACCTCAACACGTCCCGCGACCAGCGCCACGCCCTCGACATCGGCGGGGTTGGCAGCCAGCTGCTCGGCGACCGAGGCGCCGGTCTGGGCTTCAACGGCCGCCAGGCGGCGGCGCAGCTCCTGCAACTCAGCGCGCATCTGGCCAATCCGGTCGGGCAGCGTGTCGGGCGTAGCGCGCAGCGAGCTGGAGACGCCGTCCAGCGTGGCCAGTCGATACTCCACCCAGGCTTCGGCCGCCGCCCCGGTCAACGCCTCAATCCGCCGCTGGCCGGCGCCCACGCTGCCCTCCGAGATGATCTGGAAGTCGCCCACGAAGCCGGTCGCCGGGGCGTGCGTGCCGCCACAGAGTTCCTTGCTGAAGCAGTCGTGAATGTGCGGCGCGGGGTCGCAGATTTCGACGACGCGCACCTCAGTGGCATACTTCTCGCCGAAGATCGCCATCGCTCCGCGTTGCAGCGCCTGCTCGTAGGGCAGTTCGAGCGTTTCGACAGGGAGGTCGTCGCGGATGCGAGCGCGCACCACGCGCTGCACCTCGCGCAACTGCTCCGCGGTCGGCGCTTCCGACTGCGTGTAGTCGAAGCGCAGGTGGTCGGGCGCGACGAGCGAACCCGCCTGCCGCACATGGTCGCCGAGCACCTGGCGCAGCGCCGCATGAAGCAGGTGCGTGGCGGTGTGGTTGCGCGTCGTATCGGCGCGGCGGCTGCGATCAACCACCGCCTCCACAGCGTCGCCTACGGAGAGTTCACCCGCGCTGATCATCCCCACATGCGCGATCACATCGCCCCAGGCCCGCGTGTCGGTGACATCGAGCTGCGCCGCTTCGGTTCGGATCAGCCCCGCGTCGCCAACCTGCCCGCCGCCCTCAGGATAGAAAGGCGTCTCATGCAGCACGACACTGACCCGCTGGCCGGCTTGGGCATCATCCACTGACTCGCCGTCGCGCACGATCGCCGCAATCTGAGCGGTCGCCGCGGCCTGCTTGTAGCCGGAGAATGCGGATGTGATGTCAAGCTCCGCAAAAATCGCGGCCTCCGAGTCGGGATCGAACTCCCCGCTGCTGCGCCCGCGTTCCTGCTGGGCGGCGAGCTCAGCCTCAAAGCCCTCAGCATCAAAATCGAATCCGTGAGCTCGCGCAATTTGCTCGGTGAGCTCGCGCGGCACGCCGAACGTGTCATACAGCACGAAGGCTTCAGGGCCGGTGATGGTCCTCATCGCCCATTTGACTTTTTCTGGCGGATCGATCCAGGCATCTGCGTCCGAGGTAGATCGCATAGGTCCCAGTACTTGGTCTTGCGTCACGTCCCACAGCGTGCGATTCAGTCCTGCGAACCGCACTCTCACGGCACGCATCTGTTCGATCCGTTCGCCAAAAGAAAGACGGCGGGGTGTTGGCGCACCCCCGAGCAAGATCCGAGCCTGGTCTTGCTTTGCCGGGATAGTTTGCTCTTCGAGCAGGACGCGGCCAGTTGCGAGCGTCTGGCGGAAGCGCTCCTCCTCCTGATTGAGCACGTTGTCCACCAACGCCCGCTGCTCGACCACCTCCGGATAGTCCGGACCCATCAGCCCCCGCACCTGCTCAGCGACGCTGGAGAGGATCGGCGCCTCAAGACCGAGCTGGTCGGCGTAGTAAAGCCCGCGCCGAATCAGCCGCCGCAGCACATAGCCGCGGCCCTCATTGGCGGGCAGCGCCCCGTCCGCGATCAGAAAGGTCATCGCCCGCCCATGCTCGGCGACGACCCGCATCGCGCGGCGCTGAGCGTCCGACGCGCCCGCGTACTCCAGCGAGCAGCGCTCGCCCACGAAATCGAGCAGCGGCGCGAACAGATCGGTGTCGTAGAGATTCGACTTCTCTTGCAGCATCATCGCCCAGCGCTCAAGCCCCGCGCCCGTGTCGATGCTCTGCGCGGGCAGGTCCACCAGCGAGCCGTCGGGCTGGCGGTTGTACTGCATGAAGACGAGATTCCAGATTTCGAGGAAGCGCTCTTCATCGTCGGCCGGCCCGGCGTTGGGCGCGCGCGGGTCGGGCCGCATGTCGTAGTGCAGCTCCGAGCACGGGCCGCAGGGACCCTCCGGTCCCGCCGCCCAGAAGTTCCCCTGATCCTCGCCGTAGCGGAAGATTTTCGAGTCCGGCAGCCCAATCTTGCGCCACTGCCCGTAGGCGAAGTCGTCGTCGGTGAAGACCGTCGCCACCAGCCGCTCAGGCGGAATCTGAAGCACCCCGGTGACCAGCTCCCAGGCCCAGGCCTGCGCCTCCGCCTTGAAGTAGTCGCCGAGCGAGAAGTTGCCCAGCATCTCGAACATCGTCAGGTGACTGGCATCGCCCACCTCGTCGATATCGGTGGTGCGGAAGCACTTCTGGATCGAGGTCAGCCGATGGTGCGGCGGCTGCGCCTCACCGGCGAAGAACGGCTTGAACGGCACCATCCCGGCCGAGGTGAAGAGCAGCGTCGGGTCGCCCGGCGCGATCAGCGGCGCGCTGGCCACGCGCAGGTGGTCGCGCTGCACAAAGAAGTCGGTGAAGGTGGCGCGAATCCTCTGGGCGTCCATAGCTAGCTCCCTCGCGTCCGCGTTCGACTATATCGCGCCGCTCTCCGCAAGCAGTGAAAACGTGCTAGCGTCGCGCTCAAGACGCGCGAAGCGTCGCTGCAAGTCCGCGAAGGGGCCGAGCGCCTGGTGTTGCCGGCTGACGACGATCCGCACGAACACCGAGATATCTGCGCAATCGTGCTGGCCGCCGGCCGGGGCAAGCGGATGGGTTCCGCCACGCCCAAAGTGCTCCAGCCGCTGGCCGGGCGTCCGTTGACCGCGCACGTACTGCACGCACTGGCCGAAAGCGGCGTCCCACGCGCCGTCGTCGTGACCCCGCCCGCTGAACTCGGCGAACAGATTCGCGCCACGCTCGCCGAACATGCCCCGCCCACGCTGGACCTGCGCTTCGCCGAGCAAGCCGAACCGACCGGCACCGCCGACGCTGTGCTGGCGGCCAAATCACAGACGCAGAGCGCCGAGGCGCTGGTCGTCAACGGAGACCTCGGGCTGCTGAGCGCGGAGCAGCTGGACAAGCTGCTCGCCGCCCCGCTCGAAGCCGCGCTGCTGGTGACCGCAGTCGTCGACGATCCGGCCGAGATGGGGCGGATCATGCGCGACAGCGCCGGCGGCCGCGTCTGCGGCATCGTCGAATACCGCGACGCCGGCGACGCACAGCGAGCGATCAACGAGGTCAACGTCGGTCTCTACCGCTTCGACGCGGACTGGCTCTGGGGAGCGCTGGAGCGTCTGGAGCGCAGCGAGAGCGGCGAGCGCTACGCGACGGATGTGATCGCCGAGGCGGCTGTCGCGCGGTCGCTGGGCGCAGTTGAGGTACCCCTGCCCGACGGACGGCTCAACATCGAGGACCCTCAGGACCTGCTCGCCGCCGAGCGCAGCGTCCGCCGCCGAGTCGCTGAGCGGCTCGCAGCGGACGGTCGGCTGATTGCGGACCCGGCCAATGTCTGGATCGATGCAAGCGTCGAGATCGCGCCGGGCGCGCTGATTGAGCCGGGCTGCCACCTGCGCGGGCGCACCCGAATCGGTGCCGGCTCTCAGGTCGGCCCCAACGCCGTGCTGCGCGACGTCGTGCTGGGCGAGGATTGCGTGCTGGAATCCTGCACAGTTCACGGCTCGACGCTGGGGGACCGGGTCGAAGTGGGTCCCTATTCGACAATCCGCGAGGGCTGCGAGCTGGGCGACGGTGTGCATATCGGCACCCACGCCGAGCTGAAGAACGCCCGCCTCGGCGCAGGCGTGAAGATGGGGCACTTCTCGTATGTGGGCGACACAGAGGTGGGTGCGGGAGCGAACATCGGCGCCGGCGCGATCACCTGCAACTACGACGGCGAGCGCAAGTACCACACCCGAATCGGCGACGACGCCTTCATCGGCAGCGATTCATTGCTGATCGCGCCCATCGAGATCGGCGCCCGCGCCCGCACAGGGGCGGGATCCGTCGTCACCAAAGACATCCCCGCCGACGGCAACGCGGTGGGACATCCGGCGCGGCTCACCACGAGCCGGCGGCGCGAACGGAGCGAGCCGTGAGCGACAGCTCGATCATCGCCCTCGTGGTCCTGATTCTCGCCGTCGTGCTGCTGACTCTGGAAGCGATCGCGGAGGCGGGCGTGATCAGCCTCAGCCGTTCGCGCGCGCGGCTGCTCGCCAGCCGCACGCCCGACAACCCCCGCGCTCAGCGACTGCTGGCAATCACCACCGACCGCGAGCGGGCGCTCGGCTCGATCGCCGTCGGGCGCACCGTCGCAGTCGCGGCGGGCTTCACCTCGATCTACTACATCGTGATCAACGAAACCGGCTTCGCCTGGGGCACGGTCGTCGCCACCGGCCTGCTGGGCGCGTTCGTCGCAGCCTTAATTCAGTCGGTGCCGCGCCGTCTGGCCGCAACCTGGCCGGAGGCCTTCGCCATGCGCTTCGCCCCGGCCATTGACCTGCTCGACGCGGCCTTCCTCATCCCCGCCGCGATCCTCGAAGCGCCGGCGCGGCTGCTGACCCGAATCGGCGCTTCACAGCGCGAGCTCGCGCCCGACCCGACCGATATCGAGGTCGTCCTTGAGCACGATCAGGAGGGCATCGAAGCCGAGGAGCGAGAGATGATCCGGGGGGTGATGAGCATTGGCGACCGGATCGTCCGTGAGGCGATGACCCCACGCCCCGACATCGGCGCGCTGCCGCGCGAGGCCACGCTGCAAGATGTCGCCGGGTTCGTGGTCGAGCGCGGTTTCTCGCGGATCCCGATCTACGAGGAGAGCGTCGACAACATCATCGGCATCATCTACGCCAAGGACGTGATGGCCGCGCTGCTCGAGGAGTCGGACCAGACGGTCGCGCAGATCGCGCGCGAACCGATGCTGGTGCCCGAGTCCAAGCTGATCGACGATCTGCTGACCGATTTCCAGCGCGAGCGGGTGCATATGGCGATTGTGCTCGACGAGTACGGCGGCACCGCCGGCCTGATCACGCTGGAGGACCTGGTCGAGGAGATCGTGGGCGAGATCGCCGACGAATACGATTTGGCCGCCTCCAGCGAACCCGTGCGGTTGATTGACGGAGAGCTGTTGCTCGACGGCCGCGCGCCGCTGGCCGCGCTGCAACAGCTCGGCTGCCAGCTGGATCACGCGGACTACGACACGGTGGCGGGGTTGATGTTCGACCGCGTCGGAGCGATCCCCTCAGTTGGCGACGAGGTGCAGGTCAACGGCATCTCGGTGGTCGTGGAAGCGATGGACGGGCGGCGAATCGCGACGATGCGGGCGCGCCGCCGGCCGCAGGAGGCGGGCTCGGCGGGGGACAGCGGGAGCGGCGCAACGTGACAGTGACGGCGACGGCGCGTAATGTGTGTCGCCGTGTCCGATGAACTTGCCTACCGCATCGCGTTCAGCTTCGTCTCGGGGATCGGCCCGGTGCGGATGCGCGGGCTTGAGGCGCGCTACGAGTCGCTCGAGGCCGCCTGGCAAGGTGCGCGCGAGGGCTGGCGCGAGGCCGGGCTGGACGCTCCGGCGATCGAGCACCTGGAGGCCGCGCGCGCGAAGATCAACCCGGCGGAGGAACGAACGCGGGTCGAAGACCACGGGATCCGCGCGGTCAGCTGGCACGATTCCGGCTATCCGAAGCGTTTGACCCAGATCGCCGACCCGCCGCCGCTGCTCTACGCCTACGGCGAGCTGGCCGATCGCGATGAGTGGTCAGTCGCGGTCGTCGGCACACGGCGTCCGAGCGCCTACGGGCGGCAAGTCACGCAGCAGTTCAGCGCGGAGTTGGTCGACGCCGGGCTGACGATCGTCAGCGGCCTCGCCTACGGCGTGGACGGCGTAGCGCACGAGACGGCGCTGGAGCGCGGCGGGCGCACCGTGGCGGTGGTCGCCGGCGGGATCGACAAGCTCTATCCCCCCAAGCACCGCTCGCTGGCGGCGCGAATTGTCGACTCGGGCAGCGGCGCGCTGGTCACCGAGTATCCGCTGGGCACCCGCCCCAAGGCGGACAACTTCCCTCGCCGCAACCGCATTCTGGCGGGGATGACCTTGGGCACGCTGGTGACCGAGGCGGGCAAGAAGTCCGGCACGTGGCATACCGTGACATCGGCGCTCGACCAGGGCCGCGAGGTCTTCTCGGTGCCCGGGCGCATCACCTCGCAGGAGAGCGAGGGCGCGAACCTGATCATCCAGCGCGGGCTGGGTAAGTTAGTCACCTGCGCGGCCGACATTCTGGAGGAGTTGCAGATTGAACAGGTGGAACGGCAGATTGAACTGAGCGCGCAGCTGCCGGAGGACCCGACGCAGGCCGCCGTGCTCGGCGTGCTGGGTCCGGAGCCGCTGCACGTGGACGAGGCATCGCGCGCGGCGGCGGTGCCGGCCAGCGAGGTCAGCGCCGCGCTGGCAATGCTCGAATTGAAAGGGATGGTGCGACAGGTGGGACCGATGCTCTATGTCCGAAGCTAAGCGTTCGCGCACACGCGCAGGCGGCGGATCGCGCCGCCGCTCTCGCCCGGCCGCCAATTCGAGCGGCTCGGGAAAGACGCTCGTCATCGTCGAGTCCGGCGCGAAAGCGGACACGATCGGCCGGTTCCTCGGGGACGATTATGTCGTCTCCGCATGCTTCGGCCACATCCGCGATCTGCCCCGTCGCGCCGCCGAGCGCCCCGCCGCGATCAAAGGCCAACCCTGGGCGGAGTTCGCCGTCGATGTCGACAACGGCTTCGAGCCTCACTACATCGTGCCGCGCGAGAGCCGCGAACATGTCACGCGCCTGCGCAAAGAACTCAAAGCCGCCGACCACGTACTGCTCGCCACCGACGAAGACCGCGAGGGCGAGTCGATCGGCTGGCACCTGGTCGAGGTGCTGAAGCCGAACGTGCCTTACGAGCGGATCGTGTTTCACGAGATCACCCAATCGGCGCTCGAGCAGGCGCTCAAAGAGCCGCGCGAACTCGACCGCAATCTGATCGACGCGCAGGAGTCGCGGCGCATCCTCGATCGCCTCTACGGCTATTCGCTCTCGCCGGTGCTCTGGCGCAAGGTGGGCCAGGGCGCATCGGCCGGGCGCGTGCAGAGCGTGGCGCTGCGCTTCCTCGTCGAGCGCGAGCGCGAACGAATGGCGTTCGTCAGCGCCGAATACTGGGACGCCGAAGCGAGCTTCCGCGTTGAGGACGCGCTGGTGCGCGCCAAACTCACCTCGCTGGGCGGACAACAGCTCGCCTCCTCCACCGCCGATTTCGATCCGGCGACGGGACAACTCAGCGCATCCGACAAGCGCCACGAGACCGGCGAGACGCTGGCCGCGATCGCGCCCAGCCTGCAAGCCGCCGAATGGCGCGTGGCAGAAGTGCAGCGTCGCAGCGCCTCACTGCGCCCGCGCGCGCCCTACACGACCTCCACACTCCAGCAGGACGCTTCGAATCGCCTCGGCTTCGCCGCCCGCCGCACGATGGGCGTCGCCCAGGCTCTCTACCAGGGCAAGGACCTCGGCGCGGAGCGCGTCGGCTTGATCACCTACATGCGCACCGACTCGGTGACGCTCTCCGACCAGGCGCTCAATCAGGCAGCCGGCTTTGTGCGCGAGCGATTCGGGGCCGATTACGCCAAGCGCAACACCTACACCACTCGCTCGCGCAACGCGCAGGAGGCGCACGAGGCGATTCGCCCCACCGACATCGCGCGCACGCCTGATTCGCTGCGCGGCCTGCTCGATGACGACGAGTTCCGCGTCTACGACCTGATCTGGCGGCGCACCGTGGCCAGCCAGATGGCCAGCGCGCGGGTCGAACGCACCTCGGTCACCTTTGAAGCGGCGCTGCCGGATCGCCCCGCCGACGATCCGGCGCAGATGAGCGCCTCGGGCCAGGTCGTGCTGTTTGACGGCTGGTACCGCGTGCTGCCGCCGCGCTCAGGCGGCGACGACGCAGTGCTACCGCCGCTGACGGAGGGACAGCCGGCAGCGCTCGAATCGCTCGAACCGAGCGGCCACGAAACCCAGCCGCCCGCCCGCTACACCGAGGCCTCGCTGGTGCGCAAACTCGAAGAAGACGGACTCGGACGCCCCAGCACCTACGCCGCCGTGATCAGCACGCTCACCCAACGCGAATACGTGAGCCGCAAGGGACAGACGCTGATTCCCACCTTCCTCGGCTTCGCCGTCACCGACCTGCTCACCCAACACTTCGCCGACCTGGTCAACGCCGAGTTCACAGCGGAGATGGAAGATCAACTCGATCAGATCGCAAAAGGCGAGACCGACTCCGAGAGTC
The DNA here is from genome assembly GCA_958295515.1 of uncultured Dehalococcoidia bacterium. GTDB lineage: Bacteria > Chloroflexota > Dehalococcoidia > Bin125 > Bin125 > CATQGW01. The sequence continues at coordinate 190,656 of CATQGW010000002.1, forward strand.
ACCTGTCGGAGTTCTATTTCGGCGCGGACGGTGAGTCGGGGCTGAAGACGCGCGTCGCGGAAAAAATCGACACGATCCCCTTCTGGGCGCTGGAACTGAGCGATGACGGCCTGCGCCTGACCGATTCGAACGGAGGCGGCGACCCGGAGCGCGTCGAGGTGCGGGTGCGCGGCGGCTCCGCATTCCTGCGCCGCGGCGCAGGCGAAAACAGCCGCACCGCGCCGCTCCCGCCCGACCTCGCGCCCGCCGACCTCACCCTGTCGCATGCCGCCGAAATGCTCGATCACGCCATGCAGCTGCCGCGCAAGCTGGGACGCCACCCCGAATACGACGACGACGTCTGGCTGATGAACGGGCGGTTCGGTCCCTTCGTGCAGGTTGGCGAAACATCCCGCAAGCGCGGCGCGCCAAAGCCCCGCCGCGCCTCCGTGCCCAAGGACATGGAGCTCGATGAGGTAACCATCGAGGACGCCATCGAGTGGCTGCGCTTCCCCAAGTCGCTGGGCGAGCATCCCGAAACAGGCGAAGAGGTCACAGTGCGCCCCGGCCGCTGGGGCCCGTACGTGCAGAGCGGCGCGGAGCGTCGGAACCTGAAGTCCGAAGACGATCTGGAGACGATCGGACTCAACCGCGCGTTGGAGCTGCTCGCGGAGCCCAAGCGCCCACGCGGCGGCGGCCGCGGCCGGCGAAGCTCCGGGCGGCGGCGAAGCTAGCCGCCCGGCTGACGCCAGACATGCGCCAAGTCGATCGTGAGGCCAGGCAGAACATCACCGCAGTCGAGCTGATTCGGCCGCGTGATCTGCTCAGGCTCGCCCTGCTGCTCGCGGTACACCCAGACGCTGTCGCCGAACGGGTCGATCAGCCAGCCCAGCCGCGCTCCGTTGGCCATCCACTGCCGCATCTTCGTCTGCTGTTGCGAGAGCCGATCCGACGGCGAGCGAACCTCCACGACGAAGTCGGGACAGACCGGCCACGCTCCTTCATGATCGACCTCAATGCCGGAAAGCCGCTCGTTACTCACCCACGAGACATCAGGAGCGCGGATAGACGTGTCGGCCAAGCGAAACCCAGCGCTCGACTCGAACGCGGAGCCACGGTCGTCGCCTCCCAAAAGAACCTGTGCGTAAACTCTTCCGCCTCGATCGCTGCTGAGTGGTCCAGGTGGAGGCACGATTTCCAGCGCTCCTTCCGAGCTGCGTTCGAAGCGCCAGGGATCGTTGAGACTGGAGAGCTCCATCAGGCACTGCTCAGTCAGTTCCCAATGTGTCGGTAATCGCAGCACGATCGGCGCGTACGGCTCCGATTCGACTGCGATCGCAGCCTCCCTCGGTTTTTCCTGTGTCTGAACCATGGGCGTACTCCGCTCCAGGACAGTGTAGTGTTGAAGCAAGTGGCGTAGCGGGCCGTCGTTGACCCATCGTTCCCTCAACCACCGAACTTGAACAGCCCTACCGCGAGACGCTTGACGCCTATCTCGAGCGCCTGCGCGTGAGCCGCGGGCTGTCGCGCCACACGCTGCGCAACTACCGCAGCGACCTCGGCCACTTCCTCGGCTGGCTGGCCGAGCGGGGCATCGCGCTGCCGACGATGGCGCGGCGCGACTACCGCGGCTATCTGGCCGAACTGCGCGAGACCGGCGTTGCGGAGGGGAGCATTCGGCGGCGCGCGAGCACGATCAAGTCGTTCGTGCGGCGGCTGCACCGCGACGGCGAGCTGGCGAGCAATCCGCTCGAACTCGCCGCCACGCCCAAAGCGACGATGCAGCTGCCCAAGTCGTTATCGACCGGGCAGATCGAAGCGCTGCTCGCCGCACCCGACCGCTCCACGCCGGGCGGCCTGCGCGATCGCGCGATTCTCGATGTGCTCTACAGCTGCGGGCTGCGCGTCAGCGAGCTGATCGACATGCGGCTCGGCGACTACGACCCCGACGGGATGCTGTTCGTGGTGCGCGGCAAGGGCGGCAAAGAGCGAGCGACGCTGCTCGGCGGACCGGCCGAGCGTTCGCTGGAAGACTGGTTGCGAGCGGGGCGTCCAGCGCTGGCCGGCGAGCGCAGCTCCGACTGGCTCTGGCTCAATCGCCACGGCGGGCCGCTCTCGGCGCGCGCAGTGCAGCTCCGCGTCCAGCGTTACGCAGCCCAGGCCGGCCTGGGGCGCAACGTCCATCCGCATTTATTGCGGCACTCATTCGCCACACATATGCTTGACGGCGGCGCCGATCTCCGCGTCGTTCAGGAGCTGTTGGGGCACGCCAGCGTGTCGACCACGCAGCTGTACACCCATGTCAGCGAGCACGGCAAGCGAGCCGCGATCGAGGACGCGCTGGACGGGATTTCGGAGCTGCTGCGCGAGCGTCGGTCGCGGCGCACGACGCAGGACGACTTGCCGAACGGGGCCGACAACGGGGGTTGAGGGCGCGAATGAAGGTGCTGCTGATCGCCGGTCCCAATCTGAATATCCTGGGGCAGCGCCAGCCGGAAATCTACGGCACGCAAACGCTCGCCGAGATTGAGGAGTTGGTGCGCAAACGCGCCGAGGAGTGGGGCGTCTCGATTCGCCCCTATCACTCGAATCACGAGGGCGCGATCATCGATTTCATTCAGCAGGAGGGCGGCGCCGACGGGTTGATCATCAATCCCGGCGCGCTCTCGCACTACGGCTACGCGCTGCGCGACGCGATCGAGGCATTCGCCGGCGGCAAAATGGAGGTACACCTCAGCAACGTCCACGCCCGCGAGTCGTTCCGCCAGAATCTGGTCACAGCCCCGGTGATGGACGGCGTCGTCTGCGGTCTGGGCTGGCGCGGCTATCTGGCGGCGCTCGACGCGCTGGTACCGATGCTGCAGGAGCGGGCGCAGAAGCAAGTGAAGCCGTGACGGCGGGCCGGCTCCGATGAGCGAGCGCCTGGACCGAATCCGCACCGCGCTCGATGCGGCGGAGATCGACGCGCTGCTGATCGGCAGCGCCCACAACCGACGCTACGCCAGCGGCTTCACCGGATCCAACGGCTGGCTGCTGATCAGCCGCGACTACGCCGGTCTGGCGACCGACTTCCGCTACGTCGAACAGGCCGCCGCCGAGGCGCCGGAGTTCGAGGTCTTTCATTTCCAGGACCGGCTCGCGGCTTGGTGGAAGGACTTCGCCAAGCCGATCGGACGCTGCAAGCTGGGCTTTGAGGCCGACGAGTTGAGCGTCGCAGCGCACAAGTCGCTGCGCGACGCCAACGCCAAGCTGACGGCCAGCCGACGACCCTCGCTGGTGCAGACCAGCGGCGTCATCGAGCGAGTCCGCGCGGCCAAGGACGAGCGCGAACTCGACTGCCTGCGCCGCGCGGCGCAGCTGACCGACGCGGCGTTCGCGCACGCGCGCGAGCGCATCCAGCCCGACTGGAGCGAGCGCCGCACCGCCTGGGAGATCGAGCAGTACGCCCGCACGCACGGCGCGGAGGCGCTGGCCTTCGAGACCATCGTCGCCTCCGGACCGTGGGGCGCGCGGCCGCACGCGCGGCCGCGCGAGACCGCCGTCGGCGAGAGCGCGCCGATCATCATCGATATGGGCGTGCGGATCGATGGCTACTGCGCGGACATGACGCGCACCTTCGTGATCGGCGACGCCGACAACCGCTTCGCCGAGATCTACGACATTGTGCTGGCCGCGCACGACGCGGCAGCGCAGCTGGTGGAGCCGGGCATGACGGCCAAAGACGCGCACGCGATCGCCTTCAACGTGATCGAGGGCGCGGGCTATGGCGAGCGCTTCGGGCACGGCCTGGGGCACGGCGTGGGGCTGCAAATCCACGAGTCCCCGCACATCGGCAAGACCTCCGAAGATGTGCTCGTCGAGAACTCCGTCATCACCATCGAGCCGGGCATCTATCTGCCCGAGTGGGGCGGCGTGCGGATCGAAGACATGGGCGTGCTGACCGCCGACGGCTTCGAGTCATTCACCTCCACACCCAAGCTGCGCATGGGATGATCCCCCCGTGGGTGGAAGCGGGATGATCCGCAAGTTTGCCACTGGCGCCGCGCTGAGCGTCGCGGCAACGCTCGCCCGCAGCGCAGTCCGACACTTGAGCCGCAGCGCGATCCGAAACTTGATCCGCATCGGCGTAGCCGAAAGTGTGATCGTCGCCGACATTGCGGAAAATCTGGCCTGGGACATCGCGTTCGGAGTGCTGCTTGCGGTGGTGGTTGACTTGGTCATCGACCGCGCTGTTTCGTGGTGGCAGCGTCGTAAGTCTGCGGAGGCGTGATCCACTGGCGCGGCGGCCGACTCGAAAGACTGCTGCGGTACGCTGACACCAGATCACGAGGCATGATCGCCTGGTGCGGCTTGATCGCACTCACGACAGACAAGGACGGTCCACGATGATCTCGACTGGCGACCTGAAACGCGGCTTCGTGATCGAGCTCGACGGCGGGCAGTACCAGATCGTCGATTGGGAGCACATCAAGGTGGGGCGCGGTTCCGCGCAGGCGCGGATCAAGCTGCGCGATGTCCGCGCCGGGCACACGATCGAGCGCACCTTCCAGGCCGGCACCAAATTCCGCCGCATCCGCACCGAGCATCAGACGATGCAGTACCTCTACCGCGACGGCGACCTGTTCTACTTCATGGACACCGAGTCCTACGAGCAGCAGCCGCTCCCCACCGAGGTGGTTGGGGAAGCGATCAACTTCATGGCTGAGAACTCGGAGGTCGAGGTGCTGGTGGTGGGCGAGGAGCCGATCGCCGTCGAGCTCCCCGCCGCCGTCTCGCTGCGGGTGGATGCGAGCGACCCCGGCGTCAAGGGCGACACCGCCAGCGGCGCGACCAAGCCGGCCACGCTGGAGACGGGGTTGACGGTCAACGTGCCCCTGTTCATCGGCCCCGGCGACATGGTCAAGGTCGATACGCGCAGCGGCCAATATCTGGAGCGGGCCGAATCGGCCTGAGCGAAGGCCGGCCATGGCACGACGACGACCGCCGCCCGGTTTCCACGCCCGACGCGCACGCAGTCAGGCGCAGTTCGAGCTGCGCGACGAGCCGCCTGCCGCCGTTCCCGAATCTCATCCGGTTGGAGCGGTCGTCTCGCACATCACCGCCCTGCTGGAGGCCGACGGGCTGCTGCAGGATCTGTGGGTCGAGGGCGAAGTACGCAACTTCAGCCGCTCCGGCGCAGGACACATCTACTTTCGCCTGGCCGACGACAGCGCCGCCCTGTCCTGCGTCTTTTTTCGCGGGCGCAACCGCGGCGTCAAGCTCGAACAGGGCGACGAGATTCTGGCGCACGGACAGATCGGCATCTACCGCGAGCGCGGCGACCTCCAGCTGCTGGTGGACAGCGTGCAGCCGCGCGGCACGGGCGTGCTCCAGGCCGAGTTTGAGCGGCTGCGCGCGATGCTGGACGCCGAAGGGCTGTTCGCGCCCGAGCGCAAACGCGCGCTGCCGCGCTACCCGCAGCGGATCGGCGTGGTCACCTCCGCCGCCGGCGCAGTCTGGCACGACGTACAGCAGGTACTCGCGCGGCGCTGGCCGTTGGCGACGCTGATCCTCAGTCCCTGCCTCACGCAGGGCGACGGCGCAGCGGAATCGATCGCCGCTGCGCTCACGGCGTTCGCAGCGCCGGATGCCGGCGATCCGCCGGACGTGATCATCGTCGCCCGCGGCGGCGGCTCACCCGAGGACCTCTGGGCCTACAACGAAGAACCGGTCGCACGCGCGATCTTCGCCAGCCCGATCCCCGTCGTCTCCGCGGTGGGGCACGAAACCGACTTCACCATCGCAGATTATGTCGCCGATCTGCGCGCGCCCACCCCGTCGGCGGCCGCGGAGATCGTCGCGCCCGACAGCGGCGAGGAGTCAGCGCGCGTGCGCGGGCTGGTCGCCGCCGGTGGGCAGATCGTCGAGAGCCGTGTGGCTCGGCACCGTCAACGACTGACCGAATCGCAGCGCCGCCTGGCAGTCGCCGCGCCCGATCCGGGTGCGTTGCGGGTGGAGCTGCACCGCCAGCTGCAGAGCATCGAGCGGCGCGCGTCCACGGCGATGAGCCTGCGCGGCGCAGCGCTGGCGGCCTCGCGCGGTCGTCTGGCGGCGCTCAACCCGCTGGCGACGCTGGAGCGGGGGTATGCGATGCTCAGTACCGCCGAAGGCGCGGTGATCGGCTCAGCCGCCGACACTGCGAGCGGCGATCGCCTGCGAGTGCGCCTGCGCGACGGGACGCTGGGGGCGCTGATCGAATCGGTCGAACTGGGAGGCGAGGCGGATGAACGAGACTGAGCGGACGCCGAGCGTCGATCCCGATCTGCCGTTCGAAGAGGTCGTAGGGCGATTGGAGCTGGTGATCGAGCGGCTGGAGAGCGGCGGCCTGTCGCTGGAGCAGATGCTGGAGGCGTACGGGCAGGGTGTGGCGCTGGGCGCACGAGCGCAGGAGTTGCTGGATCGCGCGCAGCTGCGGATCGAGCAGCTGCAAGCATCGACCGACGAGTAGGCCGGGTGACGCTGCGCATCGCCTGGTTCGCGTCGGCGCATGGGACCAGCTCGCGCCTGCTGCTCGGCGAAGCGCTGGCGGCAATTGCGGGCAGGCGGCTCGACGCGGAGATCGTCTGCGTCTTCTGCAACCGCGAGCGCGGGCAATCGGCCAACACCGATGCGTTCCTCGATGATGTTGAGGCCGCGGGCATTCCCCTGGTCGCAAGCAGTTCGTTGGCCTGGCGGCGGCGTGTAGGCGGCGATGTCTCCAATCCGCATGGCGAGCTCGCGCCCTGGCGCCGCGATTTCGACGCCGACATCCTCCGACGCATCCGGCCGTATCAACCGGACATTGCGATGCTGGCCGGCTACATGCTGGTCACCACGGATGTGCTGTGCGAGGCGCTGCCGATGCTCAACCTGCATCCAGCGCTGCCGGATGGCCCGATCGGCGTCTGGCAGGACGTAATTCACGAGCTGATCGCGACAGGCGCGAGCGAGAGCGGGATGATGCTCCAGCGCATCACCACCAAGCTGGATCGCGGCGAGGTAGTCAGCCTCTACCACTACGCAATCCGCGGGCCCGAGTTTGACGCGCTGTGGGCAGCGGGGCAGCCGAACGAGGGCGAAGAGTCACCGCTCTTCCAAGCGATTCGGGCCGCGGGCGTCGCGCGCGAGTCAATCTTCGTGGTCGAGAGCCTGCGAGCGATCGCGGAGAGGCGGATCGATTTCGATGCGCTCAGCGATCCTGTAGATCTCACAGACTTGGTCGAATCGGCGATTGGGCGGCGTGAGTGACAAAGGTCAGAGAGGCGATCCGCATAGTGGAGCGAGACGGCTGGCGACTCGTGCGCACACGCGGCAGTCATCGACAGTTCCGGCATCCCGTGAAGCAAGGCACCGTCACAATTCCCGGGCGTCCGAGCCGGGACCTACCCGACTGGATTTGGCAGAGTATCCTGAGGCAAGCTGGACTGAAGGGAAGGCATCGGTGAAGCGCTCCTATGCGGTCGTCTTCGAGCGAGCGCCGAGCAACTACGCGGCGTACTGCCCGGATGTCCTCGGGTGCGTCAGCGTTGGCGACGACTGGCCCGAAATGCTGACGATGATCCGCGAGGCGTTGACCTTCCACATCGAAGGAATGATGGAACACGGCGAGGCGTTTCCCGAACCTACGATGTCCGTTGCGGACGCGATGTACTACCACTGCGACCTCGTCAGCGAGAGTGGCGACGAGATCTGGGAAGATGCAGCGCCCGACCCGCCAACGGAGGTGACTGTGGCGATGATCGAAGTCGAGATCCACGTACCTGCGTCGGCAGGTGCGAGCGCCGCCGCCCTATCCGACTAACGCGATGAGACGCTCCTACGCCGTCGTCTTTGAGCGGGGAACGAACAACTACGGCGCATATTGCCCCGATGTCCCCGGATGCGTCAGCGTCGGCGATGACTGGCCGGAGATGCTGGCCATGATCCGCGAGGCGCTCAGCTTCCACATCGAGGGCATGCTGGAGAATGGCGAGGCGTTCCCCGCAGCCACGATGTCGGTGCCCGACGCCATGCGTTACCACTGCGATCTGATCGACGAAGACGGCTACGAGCTTCTGGAGGAGGCCGAACCGGAGCCATCAACAGAGGTGACAGTGGCGATGGTGGATGTCGAGATTAACATCCCCGCATCGGCAGCCGCGAGCGCCACAGCCGTGTCCAGCTAACGCGATCAAGCGCGCTCACCCGATGCTCTGCAAGCCGATCTAGAACAACCACTCGCCGGGCTGCGATGGCGGACCCGCGCACAACAGTCGGGATCGCGCCTATACTCGCTGCGATGTTGACGACCAGCAGCCACGACTCCGAACCGGTCGGAGATGAGAACCACCGTTGCGGTACCTGCGGCTGCGCGCCGACCAGCGTGGCGATCCCGCCGGTGCGCACGCTGGTGCCGGACCAGATTGAGCGAACGCCTGCGCAGACGGCGCTGCTGCCCGCCGTGCGCGCCGACCTTGCGCCGTTTGCGCCCGCACTGCGCAGCGTCGCCGCCGTGCTCGCCACCGCCGCCCTGACCGACTGGGCGGCGCGCTACGCCGCCCCCGCGCTGGCGCGCAAGTCGCGCGAGCTCGTGCGCAGCAAGCGCCAACCCCAGCGGATCACGCGGACCACCATGATCGAGCAGCACATCACCGTCCGACACTGGGTCAGTGTGCGTTCGTAAGCTCGTCTATCGCTCTCTGCTCAGCGCAGCCGCGATCGCCGTCGCGGCGTCCTCGCTGCTCGGCATTCGCCACGCCCGCGCCGACGGCGGCGACATCGAAATCACCGCCGCGCTGGTCAACGCCGGACGCGGACGCGAGGACGCCGCCTACGAGTGGGTGCTGCTCACCAACCTGGGCGCGACCGCGGTGGAATTGAACGGTTGGACATTGGCAGACAATTCCAGCAGCGATCCCCTCGCCGAACACGCGCTCCAAGCAGGCGCGTCGCTGCTGATCGCCGCCTCCTGCTCGGCGCTGATCGAAGCACCCGCGTCCGACTCCGACCATGTGTTGACGGACTCTGCAATCGGCGGCGGCCTGGCCAATCGCGGCGACCTGCTCGAACTGCGCAACGCCGCCGGCGCGCTGATCGACGCCGTCTCCTGGGGCAATGTGCATGTCCACGGCGAGCGCCCAGCCCCAGAGCAGGGCGCGCCGCTGCACTTCGGCGACGCGCCGATCCCGCAGCCGCGGCCAGGCGGCAATCCGGTCAGGCTGACCCTCGACGCGGGCGGTATTGACGCGGAGGGCGGCATCGGCGTGATCGAGGTCGCCAACGCCTGCGAATGGGAGCAGCCGCTCGCCGGCTGGTCGCTGCAACACGGCGCAACACTGCTGGACCTGTCCGATCTGACCATCCCTGCCAACGACGCAGCAGCCATTCGGATCGACGCGCCGATCGCGAACGCGCCAATCGAGCTGCGCGCCCCGGATGGACGGATCTCGGATACGGTCGCTTGGGCAGCCGACGCGCAACCCGCGGCAGAGCCCACCACTGAGCAATCCGCCGCGCCGTCCGCCGCCGAACCGGCGCCGCTGCCACCCGCCGCCAACCTCCGCATTACCGAGTTCATGCCGCGCCCCCTCCCGGACCAACCGGAATGGGTAGAGCTGATCAACGACGGTCCAGACGCACTCGACCTGACCGGCTGGCAGATTGGCGACGCCCGCTCCAGCCGCGAACTGTGGGGCATCATCGAACCTGGACAGCGAATCGTCTTCGCCTCGGCGCAGATGCCCGACACCGACGGCGAAATGCGGCTGCTGGACGGAGCAATCGGCAACGGGCTGAACAACGACGGCGACACGCTCCGGCTAATCGCCCCCGACGGGACGGTCAGGGCAACCATCGAATACGGCGGTCCCGACCTGCCCACGCCCGCGGCCGGCTCATCGCTGGCGCTCACCCCGCGCGTTTGGGTCGTCAATCAAACCCCGTCGCCGGGCGGCGCGGCGGTCGCGCCCGCGCTGCAAGCCGCCGACATCGTGGCCGAGCCGGTCGAACGGTCGCCTGCGCCGCCCGTCCTCGTCGGCGAGTTGCAGTCCGACGGCGGGATCAACCCCTGGATGGTGGTCTCCGCCGGGCTCGGCGGCCTGCTGATCGCGCTGCTGCTGCGCCGCTGGATTCCGAACCAACGGGATGAGCAGGAACAACCGCCGCCGCCCGCCGAACCGCCGCCCTACCCCGAAATGCTCGACTACAGCGCCGTGGCCGAGGACCCGCCGCCCTACGATGCCGGTCCCACCACCCAACAGCCGCATCCCTGGAACGAGGATGAAGAATGAGCGAGGTGCGCCTGGCTGTCGCGCTGGCGCGTGCTGGCATCGGCTCACGCCGCGCCTGCGACGCATTGATTCGCGGCGGCCGCGTCCATGTCGATGGCAAACTCGTCACCGACCCGGCCACGCGGGTACACCCAGCCGAAGCGCAAATCGAGTTCGATGGCAAGCCGCTGCCCGCGCCTCAGGCGCCCCGCTACTACGCGCTGCACAAGCCGCGCGGCGTCGTCTCCACCGCCCACGACGAGCGCGGACGCCGCAGCGTCGTCGACTTTCTACCCGCCGACGCCGGACGCTGCGTACCGGTGGGGCGGCTCGATCGCGACAGCGAAGGGCTGCTGCTGCTCAGCAACGACGGTCCGCTGATCGATCGCCTGCTCCACCCCAGCCACGAAATTCCGCGCACCTACCTCGCCGAACTGCTCGGCCGCCCCAGCGACGAGACGCTGGACGCGATGTACGCGGGAGTGAAGGCCGAGGACGGCTTGCTGCGCGCCAAACCACGCCGCTCCAAGCGTCCCGGACGCCCGCTGCCGCAGGGCGACACCACCTGGCTGCGGCTCACCCTGCATACCGGCCGCAAGCGCGAGATACGCCGCCTCTGCGAGGCGCTCGGTCACCCTGTGGTGCGGCTGCGCCGCACCGGCTTCGGACCAATCCTGCTGCGCGACCTCGAACCAGGTCGCATTCGCCCACTCTCACAGCGCGAGGTGCGCCTGCTGCGCCGCGCGGCGGGTCTCGCAGACGACAGCACAGAGCGCAGCGGCGACTATGATCCGAGCGATGACTGAGCATCCCGCCCTCGTCGCCATCGACGGCCCCGTCGCCTCGGGCAAAACGGTCGTCGGCCGCGCGCTCGCCGCGCGGCTCGGCTGGGCGCTGTTCGACACCGGGATCATGTACCGCGCGCTCACTTGGCTGGCGCTGGAACGCAGCGTCTCGCTGGACGACACGGTGGCACTGACGGAGCTAGCCAACGCAGCGGAGGTGCGTGTGATCCCCAGCGACGATCCGAGCTCGCCCGATGTGCAGATCGAGATCGATGGTCTGAACGCCACCGAGCACCTACGCAAACCGCATGTGGAGGCCGCCGTCTCCACCGTTGCTGCGGTCGCCGAACTGCGCCGCCGCCTCGTGCAGCTGCAAAGCGAAGCCGCCGCCAAAGGCCGGCTGGTAGTGGTCGGGCGCGACATCGGCACCGTCGTGCTGCCCGACGCACCCGTCAAAATCTTCCTCACCGCCTCGCCCGAGGTCCGCGCACTGCGACGCTCGATGCAGGCCGGCCACGCCACGGACAACGACCACGAGCAGGTCCTACAGGCGACGCGGCGACGCGACGAGCACGACCGCAACCGCGAGGCCTCGCCGCTGGTCCCCGCCAACGACGCAATCACGCTCGATACCAGCGAGCTCACCCTCGACGAAGCAATTGAAGCGGCCTTCACGATCGTCGAACGGGCTCTGCCCAGCGCCGCGGCGGCGCACTGAATTCGGGCGGTGGCAATGGCAGCGGAGATGGGTATCGGGAAGCGCAGCTACCGCTGGATCACGCGCCAGCTGACCCGCGCGATCTTCGGCGAGTCCGAGGCGCTGCGCCAGGTCGGCATGACCGGCATGCCCAACGCCTCGCAGGCCTGGTTCATCGTCGCCGGCTTCTTCGCCCGCTTCGCCTTTCTGCGCATCATCCGCTGCGAATGGCGCCACTTCGAGCGCATCCCCAAGAGCGGCGTGATCATCGCCTCCAACCACCTCTCCTCCGCCGACCCCGCCATGATCGCCTCCGCGATCTACCCGCGCTCGCCGCGCTACATGTCCAAGATCGAACTGTTTCAGAAAGAGCCGGTGATCGGCTATCTGTTCGCCCTCTCCGGCGGCTTCCCGGTGCGGCGCGGACTAGGCGATCGCGCGGCGCTGCGCGAGGCCGAGCGGCTGCTTGCCGAGGGCGCAGCGGTGGGGATGTTCCCCGAAGGCCACCGCTCCGACACCGGGGCGCTGATCGAGGCGCACACCGGCACCGCGCTGCTGGCGCTGCGCACCGGCGCACCGGTTGTGCCCGTCGGCATCTGGGGCAGCGAGCATCTGCGCGGCGGCTGGCGTGCGATTCTGCGCCAATCGCCGGTGCAGATGACCGCCGGCGAGCCGTTCGTGCTTGAGCGCGGCAAGCGGATTCGGCGCGAAGATGTGGCCCGCGCCCATCAGCGGCTGATGGCCGAGATTGCCGCTCAGTTGCCTGAGCCGTATCGTGGGGTATACGCCGACCTGGATGTAGAGGCCGAGCGCCGCGCCGCGCTGAGTCCGTCCGGCGACGAAGGGCTGTGCTGATGAAGATTCACCGGGCGCGCGATATGGGCTTCTGCTTCGGCGTCCGCCGCGCCGTCGACATGATGCAGGAAGCCGCCGCCGAAGGCCGCCTCGTCACCACGCTCGGCCAAGTCGTACACAACCCGCAGGTGGTGGAGCAATTGGAGGCGACGGGTATCGCGGTCAACGACAGCCGCACGGTGAACGGCGTCAGCACCTCGACGGTGGCGATCACCGCGCACGGCGTGGGCGAGACGGTAGTGCGGGACATCGAGCAGCAGGGCTTTGACGTGATCGATACGACCTGCCAGTTCGTGGCCCGTTCGCAACGCGCCGCGCGCAATCTGGCCGAGCGGGGCTTCGCGGTAATCATTTTCGGCGACCCCACGCATCCGGAGGTCAAGGGCGTACTCGGCTGGTGCCGTGGGCGCGGAATGGTGATTCCGGACGAATCGCTGGACGACTTGCCCGACTACCTGCCGAGCAAGATCGGCGTGATCTCCCAGACAACGCACACGCCCGAGCGATTCGCGCAGTTCGTGGCCAACCTGATGGCCAAGCGCGTCGATCAGATCACGGAGATTCGCGTCGTCAACGTGCTCTGCAACGCGACGACATCGCAGCAGGCGGCAACTCGAGACTTGGCCGAAGAGGTGGACCTGATGATCGTGGTGGGTGGGCACAACAGCGCCAACACCCGCCACCTGGCCGACCTCTCGCGCGCCAACGGCGTGGAGACGTATCACGTAGAGACCGCCGACGAGCTGTGCAACGAGTGGTTTGAGGGGCACGAAGACGTTGGAGTGACCGCAGGCGCATCGACGCCGGACTTCTCGATTGACGCGGTGGCGCAGCGCGTTGAGGAGATCAGCCGGCAGCAGACCGCCGGCGTCTGAGCGAATCCGACAGGCGGCCGGCCAACATGACTCGCTCCAAAGGGCGCAGCGGCGCGATCGCTTCGATCGAGCCCGACTCGCTGGCGGATGAGGCGGGGCTGCGCCCCGGCGATCGGGTGCTGCGGGTCAACGGCGACGCGCCGCGCGACCAGCTCGACTACCGCTTCCAGACGACCGACAGCTTCGTCTCGCTGGACGTGATCCACGACGGCGAGCCGGGCATCGTCGAGTTCGAGAAGCCGATCGATGAGCCGCTGGGAATCGAGTTTGCGGACGACGCCTTCGACAGTACGCGAATCTGCAACAACACCTGCTTCTTCTGCTTCCTCAAGGGATTGCCCAAAGGTCTGCGCAAGCCGCTCTACCTCAAGGACGACGACTACCGCCTCTCCTTCCTGCACGGCAACTTCGTGACGCTGACCAATCTGAGCGAGGACGACTGGGCGCGGCTGGCAGAGCAGCGGCTCAGCCCGATGCATGTCTCGGTACACGCCACCGACCTCGAACTGCGCCGCCGCATGCTGGGCAACCGCAGCGCGCCCGACATCCGCGCCCAGCTGCGGCAGCTGGCGGAGATGCGGATCGAGGCCCACACACAGGTCGTGCTCTGCCCCGGCGTCAACGACGCCGACGCGCTCGATCAAACAGTGGGCGATCTGCTGGAGCACGACAACGTGCTCTCGATCGGCGTCGCCCCTGTGGGCTCCAGCATCCAGGGCGAGGAGCGGATCGCGGACGCGGCAATGCGCGCCTGCACACCCGAGGAGGCGCGCCAAACCGTGCAACAGCTGCACCGCTGGCAGCGCAAGGCGCGTTCGACACGCGCCGCGTCGGTCGTCTTTCCGACCGACGAGATTTATCTCACCGCAGGCGCGCGAATTCCTTCCGCCGGGCGCTACGACGGCTTCCCGCAGTGGGAGAACGGCGTGGGGATGGTGCGCACGCTGCTCGACGACTGGCGGCGGACGCGGCGGCGCTTGCGCGAGGGTCGAATTGCGCTGCCCGCAAATCGACCGAAGCGGATCACGCTGGCCTGCGGCACGCTGATCGCGCCGACGCTCGAAACGCTCACGAGCGAGCTTGCCGAGTGGTTGGGCATCGCGATCGATGTCGCGCCCGTGTCCAACACACTGTTCGGCGCGCGCGTAAACGTCTCAGGGCTGCTGCCGGGGGCGGATTTCGCCGTCGCGCTGGCTGAGCGTGATCTGGGCGAGCGCGTCTTTCTACCGCGCGCCAGCCTCGACTACTTCGGTAAGCGCTTTCTCGACGACATGACCCCGCAGCAGTTGGAGGCGCAGCTGGAGCGCCCGATCTCGTTCGTCTACACGCTTTCGGACCTTGTAGAGTTGATCGCGAGCGCTGAGGCCGGCGCACCAGGTGCCACGCCCGCCCACTCCAACGGGCGGTCGTGGACCAGCGCCGGCTAGCGCAGCCGGCGGGGTTGTCGGGGACATCATGTGCGGCATCATTGGCTACGTCGGCCGGCGCGCGGCCGGACCGATCCTGCTCGAAGGACTGCAACGACTCGAATACCGCGGCTACGACAGCGCCGGCATCGCAGTCGTAGACCGCGACGGCGCAATCGAGGTGCTCAAGCGCCGCGGCAAGCTCGCGCAGCTGACCAATTCGATCGGTGTGATGCCCAACGGCGGCAGTGGGATCGGCCACACCCGCTGGGCCACCCACGGCGAACCCAGCGACCGCAACGCCCACCCGCACACATCCAGCGCCGGTGAAGTGGTAGTCGTGCAGAACGGGATCGTGGAGAACCACCGCGAGCTGCGCGAGCGCCTGGCCCAGGCCGGCGTCCGTTGCGAGAGCGACACCGACACCGAGGTGATCCCACAGCTGATCGCGCTGGCGCTCCAACGCGGCCTCGATTTCAGCGCTGCGCTGCGCGAGACGCTTGATCAGATCAACGGCGCGAACGCCGTGGTCGCCGTCTGGCGGCGCGAGCCTGAGCGCATCTACGCCGCCCGACGCGGCAGCGCCGGCGGCATCGTGATCGGCTTCGGCGAGGACGAGATGTTCGTCGCCAGCGACCTGGCCGCGCTGCTGCCGCACACCACCCAAGTGCATCACCTCGAGGACGGCGACATCGCCGTCGTCGGCGTCGACGGGGTCAGCGTCTCCTCGCGCGGCGAGCCGCCGCGCCAGCCGCAGCCGACCGAGGTCGGACTCGATCCCGTAGCGGTCGCCAAAGGTTCCTACCGCCACTTCATGCTCAAGGAGATTCACGAGCAGCCGCGCGCGCTCTCCGACACCATCCGCGGACGCGCGAGACTCAGCCCGCCCACCGTCTTGGCCGACGAACTCACCATCTCCGATGACCTGCTGCGCGCCATCTCGCGGGTGCTGATCATCGGCATGGGCACCTCGCTGCACGCCGCAATGATCGGGCGTTGGTGGATCGAGCAGCTGGGCGGGGTGGCCGCCGATTTCGACAACGCCGCCGAATTCCGCTACCGCGAGCCGCTGCTCGGCCCCGGCGTGCTGGTCGTCTCGATCACCCAGTCGGGCGAGACGATCGACACGCTCGGCGCGATGCGCGAGGCGGAGCAGCGCTGGCAATCGCCGCAGCTGACGATCTGCAATGTGCCCGGCTCCGAGGCCACGCGAATCGCCGAGCACGTCATCCACCTGCGCTGCGGGCCGGAGATCGGCGTCGCTTCGACCAAAACCTTCACCGCCTCGCTGGCCGCGCTCTACCTGCTGGCCTGTCGGATCGGACGGGCGCGTGGGCGACTCAGCGAGGCCGAACTCGCAGATCGACTCGACGCGCTGCTCACTGCGCCCTCGCTGACCGAGCGCGGCCTCAGCGCCGGCGACGCCTGCGCGACCGTCGCCGAACGGCTGCGCGGCGCGGCCAACCTGCTCGTGCTGGGACGCGGCATCGAATATCCGCTGGCCATGGAGACCGCGCTGAAGTGCAAGGAGATTTCCTACATGCATGCCGAGGGCTACGCCGCCGGCGAGATGAAGCACGGCCCGATCGCGCTGCTCGACGACAGCTTCCCGGTCGTCGCGCTCGCGCCGCGCGGACCGCTGTTCGACAAAATGCTGAGCGCCGTGCAGCAGGTGCGCGCGCGGGGCGCGCCGGTGATCGCGATCGGCGACGAAGGCGACGCCGAGCTGGCGGAGCTGGCGAACCACTTCATCGGCGTGCCGCCCGCGCCGCCGCTGCTCTCGCCCTTCAGCCTCAGCCCCGTCGTGCAACTGCTCGCCTACCATCTGGCCGCCGCCCGCGGTCTGGACATCGACCAGCCGCGCAACCTGGCCAAGACGGTCACCGTCGAGTAGCCGCCGATGCCTCGCAGCCACACAACGATGCGTGCGATAACGATCCGCCCGCCGCGCGCCCGCCGGGGCGCGTTGCGCAAGCGGTGATATCCTCCCCTGCACGCCGGACGGGATGCCCTATGCCCCTCGACTCCGCCCTGGAACGCGCGTCGATCGTCTGGTTCCACCAGGTCGGGCGCGATGCTGTAGCGCTGGTCGGCGGCAAGGGCGCGAACCTTGGCGAACTGACCCAGGCGCAGATTCCCGTCCCGCCCGGCTTCGTCGTCACCACCTCCGCCTACCGCGCCTTCCTGATCGAGACCGGCCTCGACAACCGAATCGCCCAGCTGGTCGACGGCCTCAATATCGAGGACGACGACGCCCTACAGCGCACCGCCGCCGGCATCCGCGAGGCAATCGAAGCGGCGAAGATGCCGCCCGCCCTGCGCGCCGAAATCGAAGCCGCCTACCGCGAACTCGGCGAGGGCCTGGTCGCCGTCCGCTCTTCCGCGACCGCCGAAGACCTCGCCGAAGCCTCCTTTGCCGGCCAGCAGTCCACCTACCTCAACATCGAAGGCGCGCCCCACGTCGTAGACGCCGTGCAGCGCTGCTGGGCCTCGCTCTTTGAGGCCCGCGCGATCTTTTACCGCGAACACGCCGGCTGGGGGCACACCGATGTCGACCTCGCCGTCCCCGTCCAGCGCATGGTGCAGTCGCAAGCCTCTGGCGTGATGTTCACGATCGACCCAATCTCCAACGATCGGGAGCGAGTGGTGATCGAAGCCGCTTTCGGCCTCGGCGAAGCGGTCGTCTCGGGGCTGGTCAGCCCCGACCACTTTGAAGTCCACAAGTCCGACGAGTCGATCCTCGAGCGCCAGATTTTCCAGCAGGATCGCATGCTGGTGCGCAACCCCAACGGCACCGGCGGCGAAGCCAACATCTGGCAGGCGCTGAACGAGCGCGACGGCGGCCGGGCCAAGCTAAGCGACGCGCAGGTCCTCGAACTCTCGCGCATCGGCAGGCAAATCGAGCGACACTACGGCAGCCCCCAGGACATCGAGTGGGGCTGGGCCGACGACCGCTTCTACCTGCTCCAGACCCGCCCGATCACCACGCTGGCGCAGCCCGCCGGCGACCTCGACTCCGCGCCCACGCCGCAAGCCGAACCGCTGCTCAGTGGCGCCGCCGCCAGCCCTGGAGTCGCCGCCGGACGGGTGCGCGTGGTCGACGACCCGACGCAGACAAACTTGATCGCCGAGGGCGACGTACTCGTCGCCGAGATGACCACCCCTGACTTCGTCCCCGCAATGAAGCGCGCCGCAGCGATCATCACCGAGAAGGGCGGGCGCACCTGCCACGCCGCGATCATCAGCCGCGAGCTGGGCGTGCCCTGCATCGTGGGCGCCGCCGGCGCGCGCGAGCTGGCCGACGGACTGCTGATCACCGTCGACGCCGCTGCCGGGCAGGTCTACGCCGGCGAGCATCCCGAGCTGATCGACTGGTGGCGCGCGCAGCAGGAACAGACCCTCGCTGAAGCACCTGAGACCACGACCAAAATTTATGTGAACCTGGCCGACCCCGACATCGCCGAGCGCGTCGCTTCGCGCGCCGTGGACGGCGTCGGACTGCTGCGCGCCGAGTTCATCATCGCCCGCATGGGCGAACACCCCCGCTCCTTCCTCGACAGCGGCCGAGGCGACGAGTACGTGGCGCGGCTGGCCGAGGGGCTGGAGAAAATCGCCGGCGCATTCCACCCACGCCCCGTCGTCTACCGCGCCACCGACTTCAAAACCAACGAGTACGCCAACCTCAAAGGGGGCTCCGAATACGAGCCCAACGAGGAAAATCCGATGATCGGCTACCGCGGCGCGGCTCGCTACGTACGCGAGCCCGACCTCTTCGAGCTCGAGCTGCGCGCGCTCGAACAGGTCCGTGAGCAGTACCCCGGCCTGCACCTGATGATCCCCTTCGTGCGCACGACCGACGAGCTGCGCCAGGTGATCGACCTGGTCGAGGGCTACGGCCTGCGCCGCTCCGACGGCTTCAAAATCTGGATCATGGTCGAGGTGCCCTCCAATGTGTGGTTGCTCGAAGAGTTCATCGCGCAGGGCGTCGACGGCGTCTCGATCGGCTCCAACGACCTCACTCAACTGACGCTCGGCATCGACCGCGACTCGGAGCGCTTCGCGGATACCTTCGACGAACGCAACCCCGCGGTGCTGCACGCGATCCGCACCGTGATCGAGACGGCCGGCCGCTGCGGCGTGACCGTTTCGGTCTGCGGACAGGGGCCGTCGGAACATCCTGACCTCGCCGAGCGTCTGGTTGAGTGGGGGATCACGTCAATCTCCGTCACGCCCGACGTGATCGAACGAACCCGACAACTGGTGGCGGAGGCCGAAGCGCGCGTGCTGGGCTAGCGGCGGCACTCACCGCCCGGCGTTCGCAGCAAGGCCGCGGCGGGAGCGGGAGCAGGCATGGGGAGCCGCGCCGGCAGCCTGATTGTCCTCTTCGTGCTGGCTGCGATCGTGATCGCGGCCGTTCTGCTCGTCGTGCGCTTCTCCGGCGACTCCGATCCCGAACAGCCCGCAATCATCGTCTCACTGATCAACGACCAGCCGGTCCTGCTCGGACAGCCATTGGAAGTCGAGGTACGCGCCCGCAGCGGCGTGCCGATCTCGATCTTCACCCTGCTCGCCGACGGCGCAATCATCACCCAGGCCACGCCGATCTACGACCCCGACCAGGGCCGCTACGCCGCCGTGTTGTTCTGGACGCCGCAGGCGTTGGGCTTTGCCAATCTGCGAATCGTCGCCACCGACACCGCCGGCGCACAGACCGAGGTAGCGGTGCGCGTCGATGTGACCGACGACGCCGAGCGTGTCGCCCAGGCCGAGCAGGCCGCTCGCACAGACCAGCCTCAGACCACCGCGCCGCCGCCCGCCGCGCCCACCGAGGACGACCCGGCCGAGAGCGGCGGCGAGCCTGCTGAGCAGCCCGAAGCGACGCCGCAGACCGAGACTCCAAGCGGCGGCACGGCGCGCATCCTCAGCCCCCAGGACGGCGCGCGCTACGAACTCGGCTCCGGCGAGCGCTTTGACGTCGAGCTCGAAACCTCCGGCACCGGCCCGCTCGCCAGCGTGCTCTTTTATGTCACCCCCGTCCTTGCCGACGGATCGTTCGGCCGCTCGCAGCTGGCGCACGCCGCCAACCCCGACGTCGCCGCCACCGGCGGCGTCTACCGCGAGACCGTTCGCGGCGTCGAGCAATGGTTCCCGCGCGCGGGCACCTACGACCTCCAACTGGTCGCGCTGACCTCCGAGCAGCAGCGCTTCGAGGACCTGATCCGCGTCACCGTCGGCGGCGCGGCGGACGGCGACGACGACACAGAGGATTCGCCGGAAGAGGAGCAATCCAACGACCAGCTGGAGGAAGGCCAGCAGTCGGCCGAGGGCGGCTCTGCGGACCTGGCGATCGTCACTGTGCGGCAGAACCCGAACGGTATTGCGGTCACGATCATCAACACCGGCAACGGTGCGGCCGAGCGGGTCGAGATCGAGCTGTCGTTGATCCGCACCCGCGACGCCAGCCTGCTGGCTTCAACCCGCGCCCTGCTCACGCTCGCCGCCGAACAGCGCGCCAACATTCCGCTCGAGTTCAGCATCGACGAATCAACCGACGCACTGGTCGTGCTCGAACTACAAGGCGATGCCGACGCCAGCAACAACACCTTCCAACTCGTGCTCTCACCAAGCAGCGAGAGCGAAAGCGGCGGCGACCAGCCGGAAGAAGAGCCAACGCTCGAAGAGGAAGACGAAGAGGACGAACAACCCCCGCCGCCGCCCGAAGACCTACCCGACCTCGCCTTCCTCGAAGCGCGCTTCACCGACGACGGCTACGCGCTGCTCACCGTGGTCAACGCCGGCGAAGCCGATGCGGGCGAGTTCGCCATCCACGTGGTCGACGCGAACGGCGAGCTGCTGGAGACGATCAGCCGCGGCGCGGGCGCAAGCCCGCTCCCCCCGCGCGGCAGCGAAATCCTCGCCGGCGCCGTCGCTCACAGCGGCTCCGTCGAGATCATCCTCGATCCCGACAACACCACCGCCGAGTCCAACGAGTCGAACAATCTGATCCGCGTTGAGGTCAACCGCTGACCTCTCACCGTCGATCCTGCGTATTCGTGGTAACATTGTGCTGTGACCCAGTTTTTTGTAGCCGTGCGGACGTAGCCGGTGTCGGTCACCGACGAGATTAAGGCGCAGATCGACATTGTCGATCTCGTCTCCGAATCCGTCGCGCTCCAGCGCAGCGGCCAGACCTTCAAGGCGCGCTGCCCCTTCCACGCCGAGAAAACCCCCTCCTTCGTGGTCGATCCGCGCCGCCAGACTTGGCGCTGCTTCGGCGCCTGTAGCGAAGGCGGCGACGCCTTCAGCTGGATCATGAAGCGCGAGAGCGTCGAGTTCCGCGAAGCGCTGACCCGCCTCGCCCAGCGCGCCGGCGTGCAGCTGCAACCGCGCAGCCCCGAGGCCGCCGCCCGCGACGAGGCGCGCACGCGCCTGCTCGCCGCCAACGAAGCCGCGCTCGCCTGGTGGCGCGGCCTGCTCGACCAGCCCGAAGGCCGCACCGCCCGCGAATACCTGGCGCAGCGTGGGCTCGGCCCCGACAGCGTCCAAAGGTTTGGCCTCGGCGTCGCCCAGTCCGACCCCGACGCACTCAGTCGCCATCTGGTCGCGCGCGGCTTCCGCAGCGAAGAACTGGAACAGGCCGGGCTCGTCGTGATCACCGAGCAGGGCCCGCGCGACCGCTTCCGTGACCGCCTGATCTTCCCGATCCGCAACGCGCGCGGCGAGTGCGTCGGCTTCGGCGGGCGCACCCTCATCGATGAGCCGGCCAAATACGTCAACACACCAGAGTCGCCGCTGTTCGAGAAACGCTCCCTGCTCTACGGCCTCAACCTCGCCCGCGACGCGATCCGCAGCGCCGGCCATGTGATCGTGGTCGAGGGCTACACCGACGTGATCAGCGCCCACGAACATGGCTCGCCGCAGACCGTCGCGTCGATGGGCACCTCACTGACCGACTCGCAGGTCGCGTTGCTCAAGCCGCTCACACGCGATGTCCGCTTTGCGCTCGACCCCGACACCGCCGGCCAAGCCGCCACTCGACGCGGCATCGAAACCGCACGCGCCGGAATGGGCGCTGAGCCCCGCGTCCAAATCAACCCGCGCGGGATCATCCGCCAGCAGGACGCGCTGGCTGCCGACATCCGGATCATCAAGCTGCCCGAAGGCCGCGACCCCGATGACCTGATCCGCCGCGACCCGCAGCTCTGGGCCGAGCTGGTCGAAACCGCCCCGCCTTTCCTCGACTGGCTGTTTGAGCGCGGGCGCGAAACGCACAACCTGGACGAGCCCCGCGGTCGCTCAGACTTCGTCCGCGAACTCGCGCCGTTGGTGCAATCAATCGCCGACCCGGTGATGCGCGGCGAGTATCTCCAGCAGCTGGCCGCCCTGGGGCGCGTGGAAGTTGCGGCGCTGCCGCGACGGGCAACCAGTGATGCTGGTCGTGGGCCCGGCCCTCCGCCCGATTCGGAGCCCCCCGAATCGCAGCCGCGACGCGCCTCCGACACGACACAGGAATACCTGTTGTGCCTCGCGGTCAGCCGTAGCGAAGCCGCCGCCGCAATTGACGGCGGTGTGCTCGCGTTGATCGACGAAGCCGAGGATCAGATCATCCTCGCCGCCCGCCTGGAACAGCCCGACGACGCTGACTGGGCGGCCGAGTTGCCCGCGTCCACACAAGAGCGCATTGCGAATTTGCGGCGCGGTTCAGACGCGCTGCCGCCCCTCACCTACGAAGAAGCGCGCGCTGCCGCGCGCCAGGCCTGCGAGCGCCTGGCCGCCCGCCGCACCCGCGAGTCCCTGCGGCTGCAAACCCAGAACATCGCGCGGATCGAAGCAGAACTGGATCGCACCGCCGTCGCCGAGGCCGCCGAGGCCTACAGTGCCGGACGTGAGGACGAACTTGACGAGGAACTGAGCGAAGCGGCGGCGCGCGTGGTGCAAGCCCGCGACGACGCGCTCTCGCTGCATCATCGCCATCGCAGCGCCGCCGAGAGCGGCGAGGCACAGGGGCTGGTTCGGCCAGCCGCGAGAGGGAGCCGGCAATGACGACCACCCAAACCGACGCGCCGATCCGCGCCGACGCGGAGCCGCCCGCCCCGACCGAGTCTTCCAGCCAAGCGCCCCCGCCCGAGCAGGCGACGGAGCCGATCGCCTCGCGCAACGGCGCGTCCGCCGAGCCCACGATCGAGCCGACTACGGAACCGATCACGGTAGAACCGGCGGCGACCTCCGAAAACGGCGCGTCCAGCGAACCCAACGCCGAACCCACGATCGAGCCGACCACGGAGCCGGTCACGGTGGAACCCGCGGCGACCTCCGAAAGCGACGCGTCCAGCGAACCCAACGCCGAACCCACGATCGAGCCGACCACGGAGCCGATCACGGTAGAACCGGCGGCGACCTCCGAAAACGGCGCGTCCAGCGAACCCAACGCTGAACCCACGATCGAGCCGACCACGGAGCCGATCACGGTAGAACCGGCGGCGACCTCCGAAAACGGCGCGTCCAGCGAACCCAACGCTGAACCCACGATCGAGCCGTCCGAGGAGCCGATCACGGTAGAACCGGCGGCGACCTCCGAAAACGGCGCGTCCAGCGAACCCGACGCCGAACCCACGATCGAGCCGACCAAGGAGCCGATCACGGCGGAACCGGCAGCGATCTCCGAAAACGGCGCGTCCAGTGAGCCGCCCGCCGAACCCACGATCGAACCGTCCGAGGAGCCGACCACGGTGGAACCCGCGGCGACCTCCGAAAACGGCGCGTCCAGCGAACCCAACGCCGAACCCACGATCGAGCCGTCCGAGGAGCCGATCACGGTAGAACCGGCGGCGACCTCCGAAAACGGCGCGTCCAGCGAACCCAACGCCGAGCCCACAATCGAGTCGACCGAGGAGCCGGTCACGGTGGAACCCGCGGCGACCTCCGAAAACGGCGCGTCCAGTGAGCCGTCCGCTGAACCCACGATCGAGCCGTCCGAGGAGCCGATCACGGTAGAACCGGCGGCGACCTCCGAAAACGGCGCGTCCAGTGAGCCGTCCGCTGAACCCACGATCGAGCCGTCCGAGGAGCCGATCACGGTGCAACCGGCGGCGACCTCCGAAAGCGGCGCGTCCAGCGAGCTGTCCGTTGAACCCACGATCGGGCCGACTGCCGAGCCGATCACGGCGGAACCGGCAGCGACCTCCGAAAGCGTCGCGTCCGCCGCCACCGTTGAGCAAATGTCCGAAGCGGCCACCGAAGAAGCAGCGGAGCCGGCCCAGAAGAAAGCTCGCCGCCGTCGCCCGGCCGCGCCCGGCTCTGCCCAGGCCCTGCGCAATCGCAGCCGCCGCGTCGCGCAGAGCAACGGCGCCGTGGGCGCGCTCCGCTCTTTGGTCAAAGAGCAGATGCGCGATCGTCAGATCACCGCCGAAGCGCCCGGGCAACGCAAGCCCCGCGCCGTCGCCAAGGACGAGGGCGAAGCGCGCGTGCGCGCCCTCACCGCGCCCGTCGACGAATTCTCGATGCCCGCCGGCCGCCGTTCGATCAACCTCGCCGAACAGCCCAAGCGCACCACCAAGAAGTCGACCAAGGCCGCGCCCACCCCGAAGAAGGCCGCCGAGCGCCGCAACCAGGCCAAAATGCACGAGGCGCGGCAGATCAGCAACGCCGCCGTCGCCCGCTTCACGCTCAAACCCGACGACGATGACACGAACCTCGAACGGCTTCAGGAACTGCTCGCGATCGCCGAAAACGCGCAGCAGGCCGGCGGCGCCCCGTCTCTGCCCGCTGCCGGCGACTCCCGCCGCATGCTCGAAATGCGCGCCGTTGGACGCCAGGCCGTGCCCGAAGAGGCCGAGGGCATCGACGACCCGGTGCGCATGTATCTGCGCGAAATCGGGCGCGTCAACCTGCTCACCGCCGCCGACGAGCGCGACCTCTCGCGCCAGATGGAAGAGGGCAACTGGATCCGCGACTTCGAGGAGGACTGGCGGCTGCGCGAAGGGCGCATGCCCAACCCCGTCGAAATCACCGTCTTCCTGCTGCTCCAGCTCGAATATCTGCTGCCCGACATCACCGTGGTCGCCAAAGAGCTGGACAAGGAACAGCTGCCGCTGTTCGAGCTCATCTACGACGCTGACTTCCGCGACCGCGTCGACGGTGAAATGGACGCCGAGCTGCGCAGCGCGTTAATGACCGAGCTGGAGTACGAGGAAGCGCAGGCCGAGGAACGGCTCGTGCAGGTCTCGGTGGTCACCCACCTCTGGCCCCGACGCCTCGTGCGCCGCGCAATCGACGCCGCCGGCGGACTCGACAAGCTGATGCCGCCGCGCGAACCGCTGATCGAGCGGCTCGACGCCATCTCGCTCCGCTGCGAGCGGCACATCGGCATCCTCAAAGAGGACGCCTACATCTCCGAAAAGCGCCTCACCGAGGCCAACCTGCGGCTCGTCGTCTCGGTCGCCAAGAAATACATCGGCCGCGGCATGTCGATGCTCGACCTCATCCAGGAAGGCAACATCGGCCTCGTCCGCGCCGTCGAAAAGTTCGACTACCGCAAGGGCTACAAATTCTCGACCTACGCCACCTGGTGGATCCGTCAGGCGATCACCCGCGCCATCGCCGATCAGGCGCGCACCATTCGCATCCCCGTCCACATGGTCGAGACAATCAACAAACAGGTGCGCGTCTCCCGCCGCCTGGTGCAGGAGCTGGGCCGCGAGCCGACCTTCGAGGAGATCGGCGAAGGCATGGGCCTCGAAGCCTCGCGCGTGCGCGAAATCGTCAAGGTCTCTCAGGAACCCGTCTCGCTGGAAACCCCGATCGGCGAAGAGGAAGATTCGCACCTCGGCGACTTCGTTGAGGATGAGAAGATGGTCGCCCCCGACGCCGCCGCCGGCCAGCAGCTGCTCAAGGAGACGGTCGCCGCCGTGCTCCACTCGCTCGCCCCGCGCGAGCGTCAGGTGCTTGAACTGCGCTTCGGCCTGCACGACGGACGCAGCCGCACGCTGGAGGAGGTCGGCAAAGTCTTCGACGTGACCCGCGAGCGCATCCGCCAAATCGAAGCCAAAGCCCTCCGCAAACTCCGCCACCCCACCCGCGCCACCCGCCTCCGCGACTACATCGAGTAGCTCCGCCCGCCCGTAAGCCAAGCGCGGGTCCAGAAGCGCGTAGCCTCCACACCATCGACGAAATCGAATGGAGGCGGCGCTCATGACGCGCACGAGTGTTGAGCGGCTGCAAGAGCGCGGTGACTGGCTGGAGCGTGCCGAATCGATCACCGCGGCACTCGCTGACTGCGCCGCCGAATCGACGCAGCTGCGGACGTTGGCCGCGGATTCGGTCACGGCGTTGGAGTCGGTCGACCTGTTCGCGATGGCATCCCCGCGCGAGGTGGGCGGCGCGGATGTGCATCCGGCTACGCAGGTTGAAGTCTTTGAAACACTGGCGGCCACCGACGCGTCAAGCGGCTGGGTGGCGATGATCCAGTCGGAAACAGCCGGGTTGGTTGGGTCGCACCTGCGCGACGGCGCAGCGCTGGACGCAGTGTTCGGCGGCACGTTCCCCCGCATCGCAGGCTCCGCCAACCCGGAAGGCAGAGCGGCGCAACAAGCAGGCGGATACCGACTCGATGGTCGCTGGTCGTTCGCGAGCGGCATCCGCCACTGCGCCTGGGTGCTCGCCAACGCCGTGGTTGTCGACGGCGCGGGCCACCCGGTCCGCCAGGAGCACGGCCGCCCCGCAATCCTTGGCGCGGTCGTGCCGCAAGCCGATCTGGAGATCGAAGACAGCTGGCGCGTCGTCGGACTCGAGGGCACCGGCAGCTGCCACTACCTGGCGCACAGCGTCGCGGTTGAGCCGCTCTTCACGATTCCGTTCGGCGGTCGCGGCGCACGACGCGGCGGGCGGTGGTTTGACCTGCCGACGATCACATTCCTCAGCCCCGGCCACACCGGGATTGCACTGGGTTGCGCGAAACACGCGCTGGAGCTGCTCGGCGGTTCCGTCGGCGAGCGGGTGCGCTTCGGGACGGTCTCCAGCATCGCCGGGCGAGGCGCGTTCCAGCGCGACTACGGCCGAGCCTGCTGCCGTTACGAGTCGGCGCGCGCCTACGCGATGTCGGTGCTTGACGAAGCGATGGGCATGCGTGAGCAGGGCAGTGAGATCACCGCAGCGCACGATGCTCGAATTCGCGCAATGGTCGCCTGGGTCACCGACGAGTGCCTGGATGTCGTGCGCTTCGCGTTCCATGCAGCGGGCGGTGCGGCCGGATTCGCCGATCACCCGCTGCAGCAGGTGCTGCGCGATCTGAGCATGGCGAGCCAACACATCTACGTCGCGGACAGCGCCTACGAGCGGGATGGCGCGTTTCGTCTACGGCAGCAGCCGGCGGGCGCGTTGTAAGCAGGGCGCCCACCGTCGACTCCACCGCCGCGGGCGTCTCGGCGCAACGGTGATCAGGAAGGCGAGGGAATCGCAGGTTCTTCGTGCGTGAGCGTCAGTTGAATGCTCGCCTTGTTGGACTCGCTGTCGCGCTCCAGCTGGAACTCGCAAATCGTGCGATCGGCGAGCTCTCGGAACTGCTCCAGAATCAGATCAGCGAATTCCTGCGACACCTCAGCGCTACCGGCAACGATGTTGAGGATCGTCTCCGCCGTCGCGTTTGAGGCTTGGCCGTAGGCCCAGGCGGTGATGTCGGCGAACACGCGGAGCATCGCGTTCAGTTGATCCTCGCTGATCGTGAAGTGCTCCGCGTCCTCGTCCCACTCAATCGCGAACTGGGCGTCGCGCACGCCGCCGGCGGCGGGTTGGGCAGGCTCGTCAGCCATCGCTGCGGTGTCCGCGTCTACAGCTCCGGCGCAAGTTCGGACAGGAACGCGCGGGTGCGGGACTGTTCCTCCTCGCTGCCGAAGGCGGCTGCGCCGAAGTCGGTCGCGCCGGCGTCGATCAGCTGGCGAAGCTGCGATTCGAGCTGCTCTTCGCTGCCGAGCAGCGCAGCGTCAGCCGGATGCTCCGCGCCGCCGATATCGAGCACGCCGCGATAGGTCGGGAGGTTGCCGTAGTTGGCGAACTGCGCGGCGGCCGCTTCGCGCGCTGCGTCGCGGTCGTTGGTGAGCATGATCGGCAGGCCCACGACAACGCGCGGGTTGGGGCGTCCCGCCTCTTCTGCGGCAGCGTTGATCTTGGGCGCAATGTGCGATTCCACGGCCTTGGCGTTGGTCATCCAGAGGATGGTGCCGTCGGTGCGCGCTCCGGCCAGACGCAGCATCGCCGGGCCCAATGCAGCCAGCATGCAGGAGACCGGTTCAGCGTCGGCGACCTCCAGGAAGAGGTTGCCCTTGTACTGCTCGCCCTGATACTGCACGCGCTCGCCGGCGAGCAGCGGCAGCAGCATGTCGAGGTACTCCTTCATGTGCCGCGCGGGGCGATCGAAGGACAGGCCGAACATGCCCTCGATCACGACCGCGTGGGAGAGCCCGATACCCAACACGAAGCGCTGCCCGCCGCCGGCCGCCTGCACGGTCAGCGCCTGCTGCGCCATCGCATGCGGGTGGCGCGGGTAAGTGGGTACGACGGCGGTGATCAGCTCGATCCGCTCGGTCTGCGCCGCCGCCAGCGTCAGCGCACCCATCGCGTCGTGCGAGAAGATGTTGGCCATCGCAAAGCTGGTGAAGCCCTCAGCCTCAGCCTGCCGCGCGTCGGCGACCACATCGGTCACTTTGGCCGCCGGACCGGTCGAGCCGGTGAAGATCCCGATTCTCATGATTTGCTCCCGTCGTTGGCTTGCTGCGTCAGCTGGGGCGCACGAGGACGCGCCCGCGCACGCCGCCGGCAAGGATTTTCTGTGCCGCGTCGGGCACGGCTTCGAGACCAATTCGCTCCTCGACCAGATCGAGCAGCTTGCCGCCGCCAAGGTCGTCGGCCATCCGCTGCCACAGCGCCGGGCGGCGATCCTGCGGGTAGAAGACCGACTCGATGCCGATCAGCTGCACACCGCGCAGAATGAAGGGCATCACGTTGGTCGCCACGGCGACACCGCCGGTCAGCCCGGACAACGCGACCGCGCCGCCGTATTTCGTCTGGCGCAGGATCGAGGCGGTGGTCGCTCCGCCGACCGGGTCCACGGCAGCCGCCCAACGCTCGGACTCAATCGGGCGGCGGCTCTCTTCGGCGAGCTCGGCGCGGTCCAGAATCTCTGAGGCGCCCAGCCCGCGCAGGAAGTCATGCGAGTCGGCCTTGCCAGTGCTCGCGGCGACGGTATAGCCGCGCGCGGCGAGCATCGCCACCGCCGTGGACCCCACCCCGCCAGTCGCGCCCGTCACGACCACAAGCCCCGCATCGGGCCCGATCCCGGCCCGCTCGATTACGTCCACCGAGATCGCAGCGGTCAGGCCGGCTGTGCCGAGCGTCATCGCCTCTTCGGCGCTCAGACCGTCGGGCGCGGGGACGAGCCAGTCGGCGGGCACGCGCACGCGCTCGGCGTAGCCGCCCGCGTGACCGGTGCCGAGGTTGTAGCCGGTCGCAATCACTGCGTCGCCGGGGTTGAAACGCGCGTCGGACGACTCGGCGACCGTGCCCGCGAAATCGATCCCCAGCACCATCGGATATGAGGTCACCACGCGCCCGTTGGGCGTGCAGGCCAGGCCGTCCTTGTAGTTGAGGTCCGACCACTCGACGGCGACGGTCACCTCACCCTCAGGCAGGCGGCCGTCATCCCATTCTTCGACGCCGAGACTGAAGTCGTCATCGGTCTTGTTCACGACAAAGGCGCGAAAGGCCACGGCCGCACTCCCCTCGGGCTCGCTCAGGCCGAGCCGGGATACATCGCGTTGCTGTGCTGAGCGTCGCGCTCACCGTGACCGGCGTGCAGCTCGTGACGCACGGCGACGCCCTCTGCGGAAAGATCGACGATCGTCGCCCCGCCCGAGTGGCGCGGCGCGCCGGGGTAGTAGGCCGGCACCGCGCCGTCGCCCACCCCCTCATGCACATCAATGTGACCAAGCGCCACGTAGTCCGCGTCGAGCGCCGCGATGTCGTCGGCGCGGATCTGGTACGAGTAGCGCGATTCGCCCCTGCCCACGTAGTAGCCGTGCGCAATCGCCACCCGCCAGAGATGCCGATCGGGGTAGTGCCGCCAGGCCGGGCAGACCGCCGCCGGCGCGAAATCGTTGTAGCTCTCGTGCGCCTGACCCCACAGCTGCACGCCGTGCTCATCGAGCACGACCAGCTCGCCCTCCGCCGACGCGATGATGTGCACATTGGCGGGAAAGGCATCGGGGAATTTGTCGTAGATGCCGTCGGGCATCGCCGGGTCGTGGTTGCCAGGCAGGATCACGACCGGCCGCTGCACAGCCTCCAGCAGCTCGCCCGCCGCCTCCACGTAGGGGCGCTTGACCCGCACGTGGTCAAAGAAGTCGCCGGCGATCACCACAACATCCACATCGGCCTCGTTGCCGAGGTCGAGCACATGCTCGAACGCGCGCAGCGCGGGCTCGAAGTCGCCGTTCTCACGGCGCGGCTCGGAGGTGTAGGCGCCCAGATGCACATCGGAGGTGTGCAGCAGGCGCAGCGGGTGAGCCGACGCAGCCGAAGTGCTGAGCCGCTCGTGCGTGGGGTGGACGGTGGACATGACGGCAGACTAACCGAGCGCGGCGTTGTGCGCCCGCAGCCTCCGCTCCCGCCCCGCAGGAGGGCGCACTAAGATGCGCGCATGACCACCACTACCGTCGCCAGGACTGAGACCAGCTGGGAAACCGTGATCGGGCTGGAGGTGCACACGCAGCTGCGCACCGCGAGCAAGATGTTCTGCCGCTGCCCGGCCGACTACGCCGCCGCCGCGCCCAACACCTACGTCTGCCCGCTCTGCCTCGGCATGCCCGGCACGCTGCCGGTGATCAACCGCACCGCCGTCGAGTGGACGATCCGCACCGCGCTCGCGCTGAACATGCGCATCCCCGAACTCTCCAAGTTCGACCGCAAGAACTACCCCTATCCCGACCTGATGAAGGGCTACCAGATTTCGCAGTACGACATGCCGCTCTCGGAGGGCGGCTGGATGGATGTGGAGATCGACGACCTCGGCCGGCAACGGATCGGCATCACCCGCGTCCACCTCGAGGAGGACACGGCGCGTCTGCTGCACCGCGAGAATGAGGCCGGCGAGCGCTTCTCGCTGGTCGATGTCAACCGCTCCGGCGTGCCGCTGATGGAGATCGTCTCCGAACCCGACATGCGCTCGCCGCAGCAGGCGCGCCAGTACCTGGTGCAGCTGCGCCAGATCCTGCGCTACCTCGGCGTCTCCACGGCGGATATGGAGAAGGGCTCGTTCCGCTGCGACGCCAACATCTCGCTGCGGCGGCCGGGCGACGAGGCGCTGGGCGCAAAGGTCGAGATCAAGAACATGAACTCCTTCCGCAGCGTGCAGCGGGCGCTGGAGTTCGAGCAGCTGCGCCAGGCGGCGGCGCTCGAGGCCGGCGAGACAATCGCCCAGGAGACGCGCGGCTGGGACGAAGAGGCGCAGGTCACCGTCTCGCAGCGCTCCAAAGAGGCGGCGCACGACTACCGCTACTTCCCCGAGCCGGACCTGCCGCCGCTGCAGACTGCCGCGGAGACGGTGGAAGCGATCCGCGCCGCGCTGCCCGAGCTGCCCGCCGCGCGCCGCGCCCGCTTCGAGGCCGACTACGGCCTCCAGCCCTTCGAGGCGGGATTGCTGACCGAGGAGCCGGCCCCCGCCGCGTGGTTCGAGCGGGCGGTCGCCTCGCTGGGCGACGACGTGCCCGCAGGCTTGCCGCGCGGCATCGCCACCTGGTTCGTGGGCGAACTCACCCGCCTGATGCACGACGCCAAGCCGCCCGACACGCTGGAGACGATCGTCGTGCAGCCGGCGCAGCTGGCCGGCCTGGTGCAGCTGATCGACGCCGGGACAATCAGCAACACGCAGGCCAAGGATGTCTTCGCGGAGATGTACGCCTCGGGCGAGGACGCGGAGGCGGTCGTGGAGCGGCTCGGCGTCTCGCAGATTTCGGGCGAAGACGCGCTCGCGCCGATCATCCGCCAGGTGCTGGAGGAGCACGCGCAGGCGGCTGAGGACTACCGCGGCGGCAAGGCGGAGGCGCTCAAGTTCCTGGTCGGCCAGACGATGCGGCTGAGCCGCGGGCAGGCAAACCCGGCGCAGGCCTCGGAACTGCTGCGCGCCGCGCTGGACGACACGGCGGAGTAGCCGGTGGCTGAGCAGCTGGCGCTGACCATCGAACCGACGATGCGCGTCGACGAGTTCGTCGCCAAGTGGCGAAGCGCGGCGCTGCGCGAGCACGCCAACTCGCAAACCCACTTCAACGACCTCTGCGCCGTGCTCGGCGTCGCCACGCCCGTGGTCGGCGACCCCTCCGGCGAGAGCTATACGTTCGAAAAGCACGTCGATCTGCCGGGCGGGGCCGGCGGCCGCGCCGATGTCTGGAAGCGCGGGCACTTCGGCTGGGAATACAAGTCCGGCGGCAGGAGCCTCGACCACGCCTACCAGCAGCTGCTCGGCTACCGCGAAGCGCTGGGCAACCCGCCGATCCTCGTCGTCTGCGATATGAACCGCTTTGAAATCCATACCAACTTCACCAACACCACGCCGCGCGTGATCGAGTTCACACTCAAGGAGCTCGGCGAGAATCCGACGCACTACATCAAGCTGCTGCGCGATGTCTTTCAGAATCCCGACGCGCTGCATCCCAACAACGATCCTCGCTACATCACGGAGACGGCCGCCGCCAAGTTCGGCGAGGTCGCGGAGGCGCTGCGCGAGCGCGACGGGCACGACGCCTCACTCGTCGCACGCTTCCTCAACCGGATCATCTTCTGTTTCTTCGCCGAGAGCGTCGGGCTGTTCCGCAACCTGCGGGGCGACGTTGAGACGCCGGTCACCGATGTGTTCAACAACCTCGCGGCAGACGCGACGCTCTCCCAACGGATCGTCGGGCAGCTGTTCGAGGCGATGGCCGAGCGCGATGTGCGCAACTTCGGCGCGTACTACATCCGCTGGTTCAACGGCGGGCTGTTCGACGAGGCGGCGCTGCCGGAGACGCTGCCGCTGACCGCGGACCTGACACAGATCATCGATGAGACGGCTGAGCTCAACTGGTCGCGGATCGACCCCGCGATCTTCGGGACGCTCTTCGAGCGCGGCCTGGACCCCAAGCGCCGCTCGCAGCTGGGCGCGCACTACACGGATCCGGACAACATCACGCGCGTCGTCGAGCCGGTCGCGCTGCGCCCGCTGCGGCGCGAGTTCGAAGCGCTTCGAGCGGCGCTCGCCCAGGACCGCGCCGTGCAGGACGCGCCGGCGCCAGGCTATGGCGAGAACGGCTCGCTGGCCTTCGATGCGCCAGATCCGGACTCCCCCACCGGGCGTGTGCGGGCGTTCCACGACCGCCTGACCGGCGTGCGCGTGCTCGACCCCGCCTGCGGCTCGGGGAACTTTCTGTATGTGGCGATGCGCGAGCTGAAGAACCTCGAGCAGGAACTGATCGACTGGGCGCAGAGCCTAGGCGTCAACGGCCTCCGGCGGCGAATCGGCCCGCAGAATATGCTCGGCATCGACATCGATCCCTTCGCCGCCGACCTCACCCGGATGTCGCTCTGGATCGGCCACATCCAGTGGAACATCGAACACGGCATCGATACGCAGCAGGATCCAGTGCTTGGCCGCGCCGACCAGATCGAGTGCCGCGACGCAATCCTCGCCGAGGATGCGGAGGGCAATGCCATCCCCGCGGAGTGGCCCGAGGCCGAGTTCATCATCGGCAACCCACCGTTCCTGGGCGGCAAGCTGATGCTCGGCGAACTCGGCGAGGACTACATCGGCGGTCTGCGCGAGGCGTGGGGCGATGCGATCGGCGGACACGCCGACCTGTGCGCATACTGGCATGACAGCGCCCGCCGTCAGGTTGAGCAACGTGCCGGCACGAGAGCGGGACTGCTGGCGACCAGCAGCATCACCGGCCGCGAAACCCGCGGCGTGCTTGAGCGGATCTGCGCCTCGGGCGGCATCTTCCTCGCCTGGCGCGACGAGGAGTGGGTCAACGACGGCGCGTCGGTTCGGATCGCGATCATTGGCCAAGACGACGGCAGCGACACCGAACGCAAGCTCGACGGTCAGGCAGTCGATTCGATCAACGCAAACCTCAGATCGGGCGTCGACCTGCTCGCGGCTGCGCAGTTATCCGAGAACGCCAACCTCGGCTTTCATGGAACCAAGCGCAACGGCCCGTTCGACATCTCGCCAGACGAGGCTGAGCGCATGCTCGCCGCACCGTTAAACGTCAACGGCCGCCCGAACAGCGATGTGATCTTCCCATTCGTGATTGCCCGCGATCTCGCTCAGCGCTCACGCGGCCACTCCGTGATCGACTTCGGCCAGAGCATGTCCGAGAAGGACGCCGCCGCCTATGAGCTCCCTTTCGAATACGTGAAAGGACACGTTTATCCGGCGCGCCGTAACAACAGGACCAAGCGCCTTAGGACGCAGTGGTGGCTCTACGAAGCCTGGCGGCCCGGCTTGCATGCCGCGATCAGCTCTCTGGCACGCTACATTGCAACACCAGTCACATCCAAGCATCGCTTCTACGTCTGGCTGACGCCCGAAGTCGTCCCTGACGCAACGTTGAACGTGATCGCCCGCGACGACGACTACACATTCGGCATACTGCATTCCCGCATCCACGAGACTTGGGCGCTGGCGTCCGCGTCGAGGCTGGGAGTGGGCAACGACCCGCGCTACGTCCACACGCAGTGCTTCAATACATTCCCGTTCCCGTGGCCGCTACACACCCCAGACAACGATCTCAGCGACGCGCAACGCGAACAGCGCGACGCCATCAGCGCAGCGGCAGCCTCGCTCAACACCCAGCGCGAAGCATGGCTCAACCCGCCGAACATCGATCCCGCCGAGCTCCGCCAGCGCACAATGACCAACCTGTACAACGAGCGCCCAACCTGGCTAGCCATCGCGCATCGGGAGATTGATGAAGCGGTGTTCGCCGCGTATGGCTGGTCTACGGACCTGTCCGAGGATAAGATCCTCGCCCGGCTGCTGGCGCTGAATTTGGAGCGCGCTACCGAATAGCGACGCCGTGGGTCAGTTCCACGCTCTGGTTAAGCACAGCCAGCACACCCCTCCGTCATACCCGCGCTTGCCGCGGGTATCTCGCCGAGCCGGGCACAGAGGCTGGTGCAGCACACCGCGAGATTGCCGCGGCGGAGCGCGGCAATGACGGAGGGTGGCACACCGGCGGCTGAGCTCGCGGAGTGTGAACAGCACTAAGAAAGCGGCGCGATCTTGCCCGGCTGTTCGCCACTCTGTGCGCGCGTCCACGCCTGCTCGAGTTCAACTTGCCGTACCTGCGCCCAATCGAGGACGAGCCGCTGGATGTGCGGTGGCAATGCGCCATCCAACATATGCACGCGACCGATGGCGAACCGCGCCCGCCTGCCCGCGTACCTCACGTGAAAGTGGGGCGGAGCATGGTCGCGGTAGAAGATCTGGATCACGGCACCGCGAAAACGACAGACCTCAGACATCAACCGGCTGGCTGCGCAGACCGGGCATCATCTCTGTCGGCGTCTTGCCCGTCAGATCGAAGTAGACGTTGTCAGGACAGATGTCGATCTCGTCGCTCCAGGCGATCGCGCCAAACTCGGAGATGTGTACCTGCTCGAAGAACTCGCGATCCAGCCACGCTTTGAAGACGCCAAGCCCCGCGACATCGCTCAGGTCGACCTCGCCACTGGCACCGTCATCGTATTCAACCCAGATGCGGTAGCCCTCGCGCGGCTCGACGTTGATCGGTTCGGGCATTGCCATCGTGGCTGCATTATAGCGTGGCGGCGCTCGCCGGATGAGTCGTTCGGTCAACACCCTCGTCCGTCATACCCGCGCTTGCCGCGGGTATCTCGCCGAGCCGGGCGCGGAGGTCGGTGGACTACACCGCGAGATTGCCGCGGCGGAGCGCGGCAATGACGGAACGGGGCACAACTCAGGCATCTACAGGCTGTGCGCGCAGACCGGACATCATCTCCTCCGGCTTCTTCCCCGTCAGGCGGAAATAGACGGAGTGAGGGCAGACATCAAGTTCGTCGCTCCAGGCGATTGCGCCGAACTCCGTGATACGGACTCGCTCGAAGACGCCCGGCTCGTTCCAGACCTTGAAGACGCCGCGCCCAACTTTGTGGCTGAAGTCCACCTCGCCGCTCGCGCCGTCGTCGTATTCAACCCAGATGCGGTAGCCCTCGCGCGGCTCGACGTTGGTCAGTTTGGGCATTGCCATCGTGGGACGATTGTAGCGCGGCGGCGCTGGTTTGATGAGTCGTTTGGGCGACGCCCTCTTCGTCGTACCCGCGGCAAGCGCGGCAATGACGGACGGGGGCGATGCATGACGGAGTGGAGCACGGACGTGACGGAGCCGAGCGGGGGCGCGGCGGACTTGCGGCGCGCGCCCCAACCGGAACGCGCGTAGCGCGTTCAGTCGCGGCTGCGGCCTGTTGCGCGGACTGCGTACAGCGCCTGCGCCGTGTTCTGGTGCGTCTCCACACCCACCTCGCGGAAGATGTCGTTGATCCCGTTGCGGATTTCGTCGGTCAGCTTCCAGTCGGTCGCGGCGACGTTTTCTTCGAGCTCTTGCTCGTTGCGCATGCCGACCAGGGCGCAGCTGACGGCGGGGTGATCGAGCACCCAGGCGATCGCCAGCTGGGCGACGCTCTTGCCGTAGCCGTCGGCCAGCTCGACGAGGCGGCGGGTGACCTCGATCTCCTTGAGGAACTGCTCGCGCTGGAAGAGCGGCAGTTCGAAGGCCATGCCGCCGCGCCGCCAGTCGCCCTCGTCGAACTCCGTGTCGCCGGTGAACGCGCCGGTCAGCAGCCCGAAGGCGAGCGAGCCGTAGGCCATGTAGCCGACCCCGTTGGCCAGGCACCAGGGCAGCACGCGGTGCTCCATGCGGCGGTCGAACATGTGGTAGCCGACCTGGTTGGCGGCGAGGTGCCCGTACTGCTCGCACTCCTGCATCATGTCGATGTTGAAGTTGGAGACGCCGTAGTGGCGGATTTTGCCGTCCTGCTTGAGCCGCTCCAGCCCCTCCATCGTCTCTTCCAGCGGCGTGTCGTGGTCCGGCCAGTGGATCAGCATCAGGTCGATCACGTCCGTCTTGAGCCGCCGCAGGCAGCCCTCGGTGCGCTCGATGATGTGCTCGCGCGTCGAGTTCAGCCCCACCACGCCGGGGCGGTCGTCGTACTCGAAGCCGACTTTGGTGACGAGCACGATTTCGTTGCGGCGCGCGCCGAGTGCGTCGGCCAGCAATTCCTCGGAGTGGTAGGGGCCGTAGACCTCGGCGGTGTCGAAGAGGGTGATGCCGCGGTCGATGGCGGCGTTGACCGCGCGGGCGGCCTCGCCGACGTCGATGTGGCCGTACATCGTGGTGCTCATCTCCCAGGTGCCGAAGCCGACCGCCGAGGCGACCAGGTCGGTGTCGCCGAATTGCCGCTGTTCCATCGCATCCCTCGCTATTCCGCTTGCGCCTCTCGGCCGCTGCGCGCCGGGGCGTGGGGTGATTGCCCCGCGCCTGCGCACAAGCTACCGTGTTCGGTGGCGGGTGCATACACGTAGCGCGGATGTCCCGATTGAACGATCAGAGTCTTCGTAAGTGGCTGGTTCCCGGCCTCGGCGTCAAGCGCTGGCTGCTGCTGTTGGTGATCGGCACCGGCCTGCTGGGGCTGGGCGTGGCCTTCCTGCTGCGCGAGCTGTATGTGACGGCGACGCTGCCGGGCGCGTTCTACTACATCACGCTGCAATTTCTGCCCTACGCGGCGCGCGGCGCGCTACTGGTCGGCGTGGCGCTGTTCTGCGTGAGCGTGGGCGTCTGGAAGTTCACGGCGCACGCGGTGGCGGCGGCGCGCAGCGCGGCGCACACCAACGGCGGCAGCGGCGAGCCGCTGGTCGAGCTAATCCACCGCTACCGCTTCTCGGGGCGCGGGCCACGGATCGTCTGCCTCGGCGGCGGCACGGGGCTCTCGGTGCTGCTGCGCGGGCTGCGCGAGTACAGCGACAACATCACGGCGATCGTGACCGTCGCCGACGACGGCGGCTCCTCCGGCCGCCTGCGCCGCGATCTGGGCGTGATTCCGCCCGGCGATCTGCGCAACTGCATCGCGGCGCTGGCCGACGCCGAGCCGCTGATGACGCGGCTCTTCCAATACCGCTTCCCCGAAGGCTCCGGCGAGGGGCTCGAGGGGCACTCGTTCGGCAACCTCTTCATCGTGGCGATGTCGGACATCACGGGCAGCATGGAAGAGGCGATTCGGGAGACCGGGCGGGTGCTGGCGGTGCGCGGGCGGATTTTGCCCTCGACGCTGGAGGACGTGCGGCTGGCGGCGCTGACCAGCGACGGGAAGGTGATCCGCGGCGAGTCGAACATCACCTCGGCGGAGAAGCAGATCCGGACGCTGAGCCTCGAGCCGCAGCAGCCGCCCGCCTA
This sequence comes from uncultured Dehalococcoidia bacterium, assembly GCA_958295515.1. Lineage (GTDB taxonomy): Bacteria > Chloroflexota > Dehalococcoidia > Bin125 > Bin125 > CATQGW01. The sequence continues at coordinate 229,007 of CATQGW010000002.1, forward strand.
TCCGGACACGATCAACGCGATCCGCAATGCCGACGTGATCGTGGTCGGCCCCGGCAGCCTCTACACCAGCGTGCTGCCCAACCTGCTGGTGCCGCAGCTGCGGATCGCGTTCCAGGAGTCGCAGGCGATGAAAATCTACGTCTCGAACGTGGCGACGCAGCCGGGCGAGACCGATCATTTCAGTGTGCAGGATCACGTGCATGCGATCGCCGCGCACATCGGCGGCACGCCGTTCGATGTGGTGCTGGCGAACAGCAACGCCTCGGCGCGGCTGCCGCGCCGCTGGAACTCGCAGCCCGTGCAGCTGGACGCCGGCGAGGAGCTGGATGTTCTGGACGAGGCGGCGATCGTCGAGGCGGACATCGTCGATCGGGGCAATCGCTATCGACACGACGCGGCCAAGCTCGCGGATGCGATCCTGACCACGTACCATGAGCGTGGCGAGGCGGGCGTGAGTTCGCGCCGCCGCCAGGCCGTCGGCGTGCTGGGGAAGTGAAGCGAGAGCGATGAGCGGTTCCGACATTCTCAATGTGTTCCAGATTCTGATCGCCCTGACGGTGATTGCGGCAGTGGTGATGCAGGCCAAAGGCGCGGGGCTGGGGAATATCTTCGGCGGCGCCGGCAGCGAGGGCGGCTACCGCACGCGGCGCGGTCTGGAGCGCACGCTGTTCCGCGGCACGATCGTGCTGATGCTGGTTTTCGTCGGACTCTCGATCGCCGCCGTGCGGCTCTAGCGCCGCGCCCTATCCTGCGCCCATGACGGAAGCAGCGGCAGCGCCGCGCGTGGTCTTTTTCGGCTCGCCGGACTTCGCGGTTCCCACGCTGCGAGCGCTGCTCGACAGCCCCTGGCGTCCGCTTGCGGTGGTCACGCAGCCGGATCGGCCGTCGGGGCGCGGGCGCAAGCTGGCGCGTCCGCCGGTCGCGGAGATCGCGGCGCAGGCAGGGATCGCGGTGCTGCAACCGGAGCGTTTGCGCGCGCCTGAGGCCGTCGCTGCGATCGTTGAGCTTGCGCCCGACTTGCAGATCGTCGCCGCTTACGGACAGCTGCTGCCGCTGGCGGTGCTGGACGCGCCACGGTACGGCACGCTCAATGTTCACGCTTCGCTGCTGCCGCGCTGGCGCGGGGCGGCGCCGATCTCCGCCGCGATCGCCGCCGGCGACGCTGAAACGGGCGCGACGATCATGCTCGTCGACGAGACGGAGGACACGGGGCCGATTCTGGCGCAGCGCGCGACGCCGATTGGGGAGCGCGAGACGGCGGGTGAGCTGAGCGATCGCCTGGCGGCGCTGGGCGCGGCGCTGCTGCTGGAGACGATCCCGCGCTGGCTGGCTGGGGAGATTGCGCCGCAGGCGCAGGACGACTCGCTGGCGACACGCGCGCGGCGCGTACGCAAGGAGGCGGGAGCGATTGACTGGGGTCAATCGGCGGAGCAGATCGCGCGCCAGATCCGCGCGTACACGCCGTGGCCGGGGGCATTCGCCGCGCTCGACGGCCAGCGTGTGCGCCTGGCGGCGGCAAGGGCCGAGCCGGGCGCTGGCGCGGTCGGCGAGATCGTTTCGGTGGAAGAGGACGCGATTCGGGTGGCAGCGGGCGAGGGGATCGCGGCGGTTGAGCGCTTGCAGCGGGCCGGCAAACGTGAGCTGTCGGCTGCGGAGTTTGCGCGTGGGGCGGGCGAGCTGATCGGCAAGCGATTCGAGGCGATCGATGGCTGAGGCGGACCTGCTCGATTTGGATTTGGATGGTCTGACCGCGCTGGTCGCAGAGCTCGGGCAGCCGACGTTTCGGGCGCGGCAGGTCTGGCGGCAGATTTGGCAGCGGGGAACGCTGGATCCGCAGGAGATGAGCGATCTGCCGCGCGCGCTGCGCGAGCAGCTGGCTGAGCGGATTGCGCCGCCGCCCGCTGCGACAGCGACGCAGACCAGCGAGGACGGCTCGACGACGAAGGCGCTGCTGCCGCTGGCGGATGGGGAGATGGTTGAGACGGTGCTGATTCGCCATGATCCGCACGCGCAGGCCGGCTCGCGAGTCAGCCCGACCGCGCGGCGCACGGTTTGTCTCTCGACGCAGGCGGGCTGCGCGATGGGCTGCACATTTTGCGCGACCGGCGCGCAGGGCTTTCGGCGGCAGCTCTCGGTCGGCGAGGTGCTGGTGCAGGCGCTGCTGGCGCGAAGCTGGGCGCGGGCGGAGGGCGGCGAGCTCACGCATGTTGTGTTCATGGGAATGGGCGAGCCGCTGGCCAACTATGAGGTGGTCAGCGCGGCGCTGGAGCGGCTGTCCGACGCTGACGGGTTCGGGTTGTCGCCGCGGCGGATCACCGTTTCGACGGTGGGGCTGCCGGCGCAGATGCGGTGTTTGGCGGACGATCATCCGCAGGTGAATCTGGCGGTCAGTTTGCACGCCGCCGAGGCCTCGCTGCGGCGCGAGTTGGTGCCTGTGCCGCCGGCGACGCCGGCGGAGATCGTTGCGGCGGCGCGTGAGCACTCTGAGCGGACCGGCCGCCGCGTGACGTTTGAGTATGTGCTGCTGGCGGGCGTCAATGATTCGCGGGCGCAGGCGCGGGCGTTGGCTGATCGGATTGCAGGGATTCGCTGCCAGGTGAACCTGATTCCGTTCAATCCGTCGGCGGATGTGGTGGGGCGGCGGCCCAGCCGGCGGGCGACGTTGGGATTCCAGCAGGCGCTGGTTGAGCGGGGAGTTGCGGCGAATGTACGTGTGGAGAAGGGGCGGGATATCGCGGCGGCGTGCGGGCAGCTGCGCGGCGATCGGGTGCGGCGGGACGGATAGATTAGCCTGCCACACGCGGCGCCGGCACGGGGCGCTGCGGAGGGCATGGCTGATGGCTGGATGGCGATGGTTGGCGGCTGCGCTCGTGAGCATGGCGTTGGCCTTTCTGGCGGCGCTGACGTTGGCGGGAGTTGCTCTTGCGGATGGGGACGAGCAAGAGGCTGCTGCTTCGGCGGCCTTGCAGCCGACGCAGGTCGTCGCGGAGATTCCCGACGGCTATGGCCGCCTGTTCCCGCTTCAGTGGGGCGGCGGCTCACTCTATCAGCTCAAGGCGCGCTTGGGCACGATGGGCTGCCTTGCGAATACGATCTGGAATTATGACGGCGGCGAATGGCACGGCTACAACCAGTACCACGTGCCGTCAACGCTGAACGCAGAGTGGCTGGGCGCGTACCAGGAGTTCGTGCCGGCGGGAAGCTTGTACGCAACCTGTTTCGACATCTGCGAGTTCAGCTATTTCGACGACCCGCGGCCCGCGGATTGGCCATGCCTGTCGCCAGTGGCGCTTCTCGAAAAGTTCGGGGCCTCCCTCTATCAGCACCCGATCGACGAATCATCCACTTGTACAGATGACTTCGATCCACTCGTGAAACAAAGTGCCCTGCCTTCGATGCCGCTGTACCCAAAGACGTGTATCGTCAGACAAGATACACCGGGTGGCATAGGAGGGAACGCGACATTCCCGTTCGTTCCCTGGAACGGCAGCATGTACCCCTACTACCCAAGTGTGCTTGCCATCTTTGCGCCGCCACGCGATGGGCAGACTGATATCGACCGCCTGTGGGTCCGCAACGCCGAACTCCACGAACTCTGCCACGCGAACCAGTACTTCCACATCGCCGAGCAGATGCAACCCGATAGATTGCTCAACCCGTCCAGGGTCGTGGCTGGCTGGGTCGTGGCTGGCTGGCTTGTGACCGAACCGGGGCGTGCGTTCGTTGACTTGGTCGACTTCGTGCGCGATGCAGACTGGGATTGGTCGCTTCCCGACGACACATACGAAAGCATATACGGACCCAATCCCTTTGAACTGGCGGCAGAACTGTGTTCCTTCTATCTTCTCGACCGAATGGGCGAACAGCCTAAGGAAGCCCTCAGAGACTCCGACTTCGATTTGGCGCGATATCTCACGCCGGAGATTGTTGAGTGGATCGAAACGTGGGTTGCGCTGCCGGAGATCGTGGCTCCAGAGACAGGCTGACGATTGCACGGCGGCGGGCGGGCAGCGGCGCGGGGTTAGGTTTCGGTGGATTCGGTGGAGGCTTCTGTGGGGGTGTCGGCCTGGTCGGCGGGGGCTTCGGCGGCGGCGGCTTCGAGGGCCTCTTCCTCGTCGGCTTCGGCGGTGAGGCGCGGGGCCAGGACGGTGGCGATGCCGACGGCGTCGTCGGCCAGCGCGCGCACGCCCGGCGGGAGGGTGATGTCGCGGACCAGGATGCTGTCGCCGAATTCGCTCATGCCGCTGACGTCGACCTCAAGCTCCGAGGGCATCTCGCGCGGCAGCGCTTCGAGCGGGAGGTATTCGAGCGACTGCACGAGTGTGCCGCCCAGGGCGACGGCCTCGGGGACGCCGACCAGGTGCAGGCGGGCTTCGCTGTGAATCATGCGGGTGAGGTCGACCTGGTAGAAATCGACGTGGAGCAGCTCGCCGCTGACGGGGTGGCGCTGCACTTCGCGCAGCACGACGGGGGTGGTGTCCTCGCTGCCGTCGATCTCCATCTGCACCACGGCGTTGCGGTCGACCGAGCGGAAGACGCGCTGCAGTTCGACGAGGGGGGTCTGGATGGTGATCGAATCGACGCCGCGTCCGTAGACGTTGCAGGGCAGCATGCCCTCGCGCCGCAGGCGCTTGACGGCGCTGCCGGTGATGCTGCGGGTTGCTGCTCGCAGGGTCGCGTCGTCGGGCATTGGTTTTCCGCTCCTGGCTCCTCTGGCGACGCTATGCGGCGCTCGCCAAGTGGTCAAGCGGGCGGGACGGCGGGAGTGCGTGCGAGACTACGGAGCGAGGAGCGGGGGCGCGATGACGGAACGACGGCTGCTTGGCGTTGACGTGGGCGGGACGTTCACGGATTTCGTGTACGTCGAGGGCGGGCGCACGCGGATTGCGAAACGCCCCTCGACGCCGTCGGATCCGGGGCGGGCGATTGTGGACGGCCTGCTCGAGTTGGGCTGGACGCCGAGCGATGTCGTACACGGCTCGACGGTGGCGACGAACACGCTGCTGACGCGCACGGGCGCGCGGACGGCGCTGATCACGACGCGGGGCTTCCGCGACACGCTGGAGATCGGCCGGCAGGCGCGGCCCGACCTCTACGCGCTGCACCCCACGCGCCCGGAGCCGCTGGTACCGGCGGAGCTGCGCTTTGAGGTTGGCGAGCGGATCGCGGCGGACGGCGAGGTGATCGAACCGTTGGATGAGGCGGCGCTGGCGGATGTGTTGGACGAGATTGAGGCGTCGGGCGTGCGCTCGGCGGCGATCTGCTTTCTCTTTTCGTTCGTCAACCCCGCGCATGAGCAGCGGGCAGCGGCGGCGGCGCGGGCGCGTGGGCTGAGCGTCTCGGCGTCGCACGAGGTGCTGCCGCAGCACCGCGAGTATGAGCGCAGCAGCACGACGGTCGCCAACGCTTACCTCGCGCCGGTGATGTCGAGCTACCTGAACGGACTGGAACGGACGCTCTCGGAGCGGGCGGCGGGCGGCGGCGCGGTCAGCTTGCGGATTATGCAGTCCAACGGCGGCAGTCTGAGCGCGGCGGGGGCGGGCGAGCAGGCGGTGCGCACGGTGCTTTCGGGTCCGGCGGGCGGCGTGGCGGGCGCGTTTGCGGCGGCGTTGGCGGCGGGCTATGAGCAGGCGATCACGTTTGATATGGGCGGCACGTCGGCGGATGTTTCGCTCTGCCCGGGGCGGCTGCTGGAGCGCACGGATTTGATGATCGACGGGATGCCGATTCGGACGCCGGCGGTTGATGTGCATACGGTCGGCGCGGGCGGCGGCTCGATTGCGTGGTTCGATGCGGGCGGGGCGCTGCGCGTGGGGCCGCAGAGCGCGGGCGCGGATCCGGGGCCGGCGGCCTACGGGCGCGGGGAAGCGCCGACGGTGACCGACGCACACGCGGTGTTGGGGCGGCTGCGACCGGAGCAGCGATTGGGCGGGACGATCGCGCTGGATCCGCAGCGGGCGGAGCGGGCGCTGCGCACGATTGCGGGGCCGTTCGGCGGCGATCCGCTGGTCGCGGCGGCGGCGGTGATCGATGTGGTGAACGCGAATATGGCGCGGGCGCTGCGGGTGATTTCGGTTGAGCGCGGGCGCGACCCGGCGCGCTTCACGCTGGTGGCGTTCGGCGGTGCGGGACCGCTGCACGCCTGCGATCTGGCGGAGGCGCTGGGGATTCCGGCGGTGGTGATTCCGCCGTCGCCCGGGGTGCTGAGCGCCAGCGGGATGCTGAGCGCGGATGTGACGCGGGACACGGAGCGCGGCGTTCACCTGACGATTGCGGCGGAGGGCGGGGCGGAGATCGGCGCGCTGGCGGAGGTTTACGAAGCGCTGGAGGAGCAGGCGCTGGCGGCGATTGGCGAGGACGGCTACGGGGCGGAGGCGCGGATCGAGTACGCCGCTGATTTGCGCTATCAGGGGCAGTCGCACGAGCTGACGGTGGGGCTGGCGGGCTACGGCTCGGCGGCGGCGATCCGGGAGGCGTTTCAGGCGGCGCATGAGGAGCGCTTCGGCTTCCGCGACGAGGGGCGCGGGGTTGAGCTGGTCACGGCGCGGGTGAAGGCGCGGGCGGCGGGGGATGAGCCGACGGCGGGGATCGAGGGCGAACGGTCGGCGGGCGCGGAGATGGAGCACGAGGTGATGTGGGATGATCGGCGCGCGACGCGGTTTATCGAGCGCGGCGGGCTGACGCGCCAGGTTGAGGGTCCGGCGGTGATTACGCAGGTGGACGCGACGACGTTGGTGCCGCCGGGCTGGCGGGCGGGCCCGCTCGAGAGCGGGGCGCTGCTGTTGGAGCGTGTGTGATGGCTGAACACGAGCAAACGGCGGACACGCTGCCGGATCCGGCGCGGCTGGCGATCTTTGACTCGCTGGTGTCGTCGATTGCGGATGAGATGGGTGCGACGCTGCGGCATACGGCGCTGTCGCCGAACATTAAGGAGCGGGCGGACTTTTCCTGCGCGGTGTTCGACGCGGCGGGGCAGCTGCTGGCGCAGGCGGCGCACATTCCGGTGCATTTGGGGGCGATGCCGGAGTCGGTGCGGGCGGTGGCGCATCTCGCGCCGTGGCGGGCGGGGGACCTGGCGATTCTGAACGATCCGTTTCTGGGCGGGACGCACTTGCCGGATGTGACGATGGTTTCGCCGGTCTTCGCTGAGGGGATTGCGGAGCCGATTGGTTATGTCGCCAGCCGCGCGCACCAGGCGGATATCGGCGGGATGGCGCCGGGCTCGATGCCGGTGGCGGAGGAGCTGATTCAGGAGGGGCTGGTGATTCCGCCGCTGCGGTTGTATCGCGGCGGGGAGTTGGTCTCGGAGGCGCTGGAGTTGATTTTGCGCAATGTACGCACGCCGGATGAGCGGCGGGGGGATTTTGCGGCGCAGGTGGCGGCGCAGCGGCTGGGGGAGCGTCGGATTGCGGCGCTGCACGATGAGCTTGGGGAGTCGGCGTGGACGCGGCATACGGCGGCGCTGCTGGATCACGGGGAGCGGGCGGCGCGGGCGGCGCTGCGCGAGCTGCCGCAGGGGCGTTGGGCTTTCGAGGATGCGCTGGACGACGACGGTCATACGGAGGAGCCGGTGCCGATTCGGGTGGAGTTGACGTTGGAGGGCGGCGGGGCGCATTTCGATTTCAGCGGGAGCGCGCCGCAGCGGGCGGCTTCGATTAATGCGGTTGCGCCGGTGACGCGGTCGGCGTGCTACTACGTGATTCGCTGCCTGCTGCCGGCAGAGACGCCGACCAATGCGGGTCTGTTCCGCCCGATTTCGTTCACGCTGCCGTCGGGCAGCGTGGTGGCGGCGAATCCGCCGGTGGCGGTGGCGGCGGGGAATGTGGAGACGAGTCAGCGGATCGTGGACTGCGTGTGGGGGGCGTTTGCGCAGATTCTGCCGGAGCGGATGCCGGCGGCGTCGAGCGGGACGATGAACAATTTGACGGCGGGGGGGACCGATCCGCGCACGGGGGGTCCGTGGGCGTATTACGAGACGAGCGGGGGGGGTCTGGGGGGCGGGCCTTCGGGGGCGGGGTTGAATGCGGCGCACAGTCATATGACGAACACGTTGAACACGCCGGCGGAGGCGCTGGAGCTGGCCTATCCGCTGCGGGTGCTGGAGAACAGCATTCGGCGGGGCAGTGGCGGGGCGGGTTTACGGCGCGGGGGGGACGGTCTGGTGCGGCGCACGGCGTTTTTGGGCGACGCGCGGGTCACCCTGATTACGGAGCGGCGGAGCGGTCAGGCCTGGGGTGTGAATGGCGGGGGGGACGGTTCGCCCGGGGCGAACTGGCTGGAGACGCGCGATTCGTCCGGGGAAGCGTCGCTGGAGCGGCTGCCGGGGAAGGTGGTGATTTCGGTCAGGGCGGGCGATGCGGTGCGCCTCGAGACGCCCGGCGGCGGCGGTTGGGGTTCTGCGCCTTCCGCCGAGTAGCGCGGTTGGCGTGGGGTGGGGTGGGGGTTGGGTTCGACGGTGCGAGCTGCGGGACTGTCCGGGAGTCCTGTTGGGTGAGGAAGGCGGCGGCAGCGGAGAGCAGGTTGGCGGCGTCTGCGCCGGGATCGGGGATGGTTTGGTCGGCTTGGGCGGTCGGTTCGTCGAGTTGGGGCGAGGTTTGGGCTTCGGCCGGGAGTTGCGCGGCGGCGCGGGTGAGGGAGTCGATGTAGGTGTCGAGCTGCTGGAGGTCGGGGGGGATGGTGTTGTTGATGAGGTCGGCGAAGTTGGGCATGTCGGCGGGGAACGAGAGGGAGGTGTGATGCGGCGCAGGGCTGGGCACGGGCTTGGGATCGTCGAAGCAGTTGAGCAGGCGTCCGACGAAGATGGAGGCGTGGTAGCGGACCCAGTGAGATTGGGCGTGGTTGGCGAGTTCGACGAGGGGGGCGGCGACGCGTTCGATTCCCCAGGGTCCGGCGAGAGCTTTGAGGGAGCAGTAGCGGAGGTATTCGGAGTCGGCCTCGTTGGCGACTCTGGCGAGGTTGTCGATGACGGGCTGGAGGTAGAGTTCGCGGAGTTGTGCGAGGTCGTCCATGTGGTGATGGTACAGTACTGATGTTCTGTTGGTCAAGGGGCTAGGATGATGAAGCGAGCGTGAGGCGGGCGAGCGGCATGGTCACGGGCGAGGGGCAGACGAACAGGGAGCGGCTCGAATGGGATCGGCGGATCTACATTGAGCAGGCGCTGGCGGCGGGGGAACGCGAGATTGCGGAGTGGCTGCGGACGGCGGAGCTTGAGTCTGACGAGTCGACGGCGGCGGAGGACGCGGAGGACGCGCGTGTTGCGGTAGAGCGGATCGCGAAGGGCGATTTCGTGTCGTGTGAGGCGGTGGAGCGGGAGTTGGACTATCGGTATCCGGAGGATGCGGTGTTCCTCGGCGAGCTTGCGGCGAGGTATCCGCGGGGCTGCGACTTTGCGTTTGAATTGGATCCGGAGTGTGCGGCGGGGCGGGCCTTCTTTGCGCGGCTCGGGGATGAGTGGCCTGAGGCGGTTGCGTTTTTTCTTGCGGACGACTGAGCTGCGTGGCGTTTCCCGGTTGGGGTTTTGAGTACTCGCTGGAGGCGGCGTGCGGCGTTGGTGCTGATGGCGGCGAGATACCCGCGGCGGGGCGCGGGTATGACGGGGGTGGGGGGGCGGGTGTGGCGGAAGTCGGGTGGGCATGGCGGGGGTGGACGTGGGGGCGGCGTGCGGGGTTGGTGCTGGTCACGGCGAGATACCCGCGGCGGGGCGCGGGTATGACGGAGTAGGGGGCGCGGGTGTGGCGGAAGTCGGGTGGGCATGGCGGGGGTGGACGTGGGGGCGAAGTGGGTGGCTGCGCGCGGCGTTGGTGCTGGTCACGGCGAGATACCCGCGGCGGAGCGCGGGTATGACGGAGTAGGGGGCGCGGGTGTGGCGGAAGTGGGGGGTGGTGTGGCGGAGGGAGGTTTGAGGGGGGTGGGGTGCGGGGGGATGGGGAGTCGGGGTAGGATGGGGGGTAGCGGAGGCGGGGCTATGTCGGACAAACTTGAGCGGGATGTGGAGGAAGTGCTGGCGGGGATTGAGGATTTCGACTGGCGTCGGCGGGAGCGTCGGCCGGGGCCGCTGCGGCGGGCGATTCAGAGCTTTGGGCGGCGGACCAGCGAGCGGCTGGCGCGGCTCAGCGCGGGACACTTGATGCTGTTTGGCTCGCTGCTGGTGATCGTGGGCTTTGTGCTGCGGGGGCAGTCGCTGGGGATGTGGGCGATCATCCTGGGGGTGGTGTTGTTCCTGATTGGGCTCGTGTGGACGGCGCGGGGCGGTGGGCGCAGGCGCACGACGACGACGCGGGGGGGCTATTGGCGGGATCGGTACATCAGCTACGACGACGCGCCGCCGCGCAATCCATTGGAGCGCTGGTTCCGTCGGCGGGAGCGCTAATCGGCGTGGGCGGGTTTGGGCGGCGGGGCGTCGGCTGGTTGGCGGCGCTGGGGGTTGGGGCGCTGCTGGTTGCGTGCGGTGGGGATGCGATTTCGGACGCGCCGGCGCGGGCGGTGGAGGAGCAGCAGTCTGTCGGGGCGGGGCAAGCCGAAGTGGTGGAGGCGTCGCGGGTTGAGGTGGCTGAGGATGGGGCGGGGCGGGAGCGGCAAGCGGGAGCGCAGCAAGCGGGAGCCGGGCAAGCGGGGGGGCAGCAGGGGGCGGGTTCGCGGGCGGCGGATGATGAAGAGGGGCGGCGGGTTGCGCCTCGGCGCGGGACGGGGGGCGGGGTGGTGGTTGGGCCGACGGCGTTGGATCATGGGTACACGTTGGAGATGCTGCGGGCGTTGGCGGAGGGGATTGGGGCGCGGTTTAATGGGGAGCCGGGAGAGCGGGAGGCGGTGGAGTTTCTGGCGGAGAGGCTGCGGGCGGACGGGTATGAGGTGGCGATTGAGGGGTTTGAGTTCGTTGCGCGGGGGGGTGTGCATACGATTCGGGTGACACAGCGGCTTCGCGGGGGCGGGGAGACGAGCACATCGCTCCAGGCGCTGCTGATGGAGGGGAGCCGGGACGTGCCGGTGTCGGGGCCGATTGTGCTGGTGCCGGGGATGGGTTCGCAGGAGGATTTCGCGTCGGTTGAGGCGGCGGGCGCGGTGGCGGTGGTGGGGCGGGGGGTGCTGACGTTCAGCGAGAAGCAGGGCAACGCGGCGGCGGCGGGCGCGGCGGCGCTGGTGGTGGTGGACGAGTCGGTACCGATTTACGTCGGCGCGCTGGGTGAGGCGGGGGAGATTCCGGTCTACGGGGTGGGGGGTGGGAGCGGCGAGCTGCTGCTCGAGAGCGACGGGGGGACGGCGACGATCGGGGCGTCGGGGGGCGAGGTGCTGAGTTCGTGGAACGTGGCGGCGCGGCGTGCGGATGGGGTTTGCCGGGTGGTGGTGGGCGGGCACTACGACAGTGTGGTGAATGTGCCGGGGGCGAACGACAATGCGAGCGGGACGGCGACGGTGCTTTCGCTGGCGCGGTCGTGGGCGGAGGCGGACAGCGCGGGGGATGTGTGCTTTGTGGGCTTCGGCGCGGAAGAGTTGGGTCTGCACGGCTCGGAGGCGTTCGTGGCGGCGGCGCGGGAGTCGGGCGAGTTGGAAGAGATCACGGCGATGCTCAACCTCGATGCGTTCGGCAACGGGGAGCGCCCGATCCTGGCGGTTGGCGATGGTGACCTGGCGGCGGTGTTGGTGGGGTTGGGGGGGCAGCTGGGGATCACTGTGGAGATGTGGGACGAGCCGCGCGGTTTCCGCTCCGATTATGTGCCGTTCGAGCGCGCGGGGGCAGCGGTGATCTTCCCTGGGGTGCGGGGCAGGATTCTGCATGTGCCGGCGGATCACATGGGGAATATCGACGAGGCGCTGCTGCGGGATGTGGGGCTGTTGGCGCACGCGATGCTGGAATGTTTGCTGGAGCGGGCGGGATCGCGGATCGAGCCACGCCTGTCGTGCGATGCTGGGGCATCGTGAAACGCTTGCCGATGCTCGCTGCGCTGTTCGCCATCCTCGCGCTGCTGGGTGCGGCGTGCGGCGGGGGCTCGGAGGCGGAGCCGGCGGCGGAGATGCCGGTGAGTGCGCCAACGCTGCCGAGCGGGGAGGTGATCCCGACGGAGGCGCTGCCGGATCCGCTGCCGGAGCCGTATCTGTTCCGCGACACGGCGGTGATCGAGGAGCAGGTGCAGAGCGAGGTGATTTATGTCGTGACGGCGGGGGACACGCTGGCGGGGATTGCTTCGGGCTTCTGTGTGACGATTGAGGAGATTCAGCGGCTGAACAACATTGTGGATGTGGCGGCGATCGGGGTTGGGGACGAGCTGCGCATTCCGGTGCGGGAGGGGGCGTGCGGCGGGGCGGCGCCGAGCGCGGGTGAGCGGTTCGAGCGGGGGGGGCGGAGACGCAGCAGCCGGCGGAGCCGCAGCGTCGGCCGGGCGAGGTGTATGTGGTGGAGTCGGGGGACACGCTGGCGGATATCGCGGCGGCCTACGGGCTCGGCTGGCGGGACATTGCGGACTACAACGGCCTCTCGGACGCGGAGGCGAGCAATTTGCAGGTGGGTCAGGAGCTGGTGATTCCGCCGGCGGCGGCGCAACCGGCGGAGGAGCCGGAGCCGGCAGAAGAGGAGCGGGCGGAGCCGCCGGGGTAGGGGTGCGGGTGTAAAGGCGGTGGTGCGATAAGCTGCGGGCGTCGTTGGGCGTTGCGGGGCGGAGGCCGCGCAGCCGGATTTCGCGCATTGGGGCGGGCATGGTCTCAGAAGCGACGCGGCCGGGTATGGAGATGCTGCTGGAAGAGATGGCGGAACGCCGTCTCGGGGGCGGGCGCGAGGCCGCGGTGCAGCGGCAGCACGAGCGCGGGAAGCTGATGGCGCGGGAGCGGCTGGACATTCTCTTCGACGCGGGCTCGTTCACGGAGATCGACCCGTTCGTGAAGCACCGTGGGAGCGGCTTTGGGCTGGAGAACAATCGTCCGGAGGGCGACGCGGTGGTGGTGGGATATGGGACGGTGGACGGTCGGCCGGTGTTCGCGTACGCGCAGGATTTCACGCTCTACGGGGGTTCGGTTTCGGAGGCGGCGGCGGAGAAGATCGCGAAGGTGCAGGATTTGTCGATGAAGGTGGGCGCGCCGATTGTGGCGATCAACGACGGGGGCGGGGCGCGGATTCAGGAGGGGGTGACGTCGCTGCGGGGGTATGGGGAGATTTTTCTGCGGAACACGTTGAGTTCGGGGTTGGTGCCGCAGATTGCGGTGTGCGCGGGGCCGGCGGCGGGGGGCGGGGTGTATTCGCCGGCGATCATGGATTTCATTTTCATGGTGCAGGGGACGGGGCAGATGTACATCACGGGGCCGGACGTGATTCGGGCGGTGAGCGGTGAAGAGGTGACGCACGAAGAGTTGGGCGGGGCGCTGACGCACGCGACGCGCACGGGGGTGGCGCATTTCTGCATTCCGGGCGAGGAGGCGACGCTGAACACGGTGCGGGAGCTGCTGGCGTTTCTGCCGCAGAACAATATGGAGGATCCGCGCTGGGTGGACACGGGGGACTCGGCGGATCGTCGGGTGGACAAGCTGCTGGAGATAGTGCCGGCGGATTCGAGCAGTCCGTACAACATTCGGAACGTGATCAGCGAGATCGTGGACAACGGGCAGTTTCTGGAGATTCAGGCGCAGTGGGCGCGGAACATCGCGATCGGGTTCGCGCATATGGGGGGGATTGGGGTGGGGATCGTGGCGAACGACCCGGACACGCTGGCGGGGGTGCTGGACATTGACGCTTCGCGCAAGGCGGCGCGGTTTGTGCGCTTCTGCGACTGCTTCAACATTCCGATCGTGACGCTGGTGGATGTGCCGGGCTTCCTGCCGGGGACGCAGCAGGAGTATGGGGGGATCATCGCGCACGGGGCGAAGCTGCTCTACGCCTACGCGGAGGCGACGGTGCCGAAGGTGGCGGTGACGCTGCGGAAGTCGATCGGCGGGGCGTATGTGGTGATGAGTTCGAAGCACTTGCGCTCGGACGTGAATTTGGCGTGGCCGACGGCGCAGATCGCGGTGACGGGTTCGGACGGGGCGGTGAACATCATTCACCGGCGGCGGATCGCGGCGGCGGAGGATCCGGCGGCGGAGCGGGCGCGGTTGGTCGCGGAATATGAGGCGGAGTTCTACCGGCCGTACCAGGCGGCGGAGTTGGGCTTTGTGGATGATGTGATTGATCCGCGGGATACGCGGTCGGCGGTGATTCGGGCGTTGGTGATGCTGAGCACCAAGGTGGACACGTCGCCGCCGAAGAAGCACGGGAACATTCCGCTGTAGTGGTGTACAACGGAGAGCAGGAGCGGGCGCAACGTCGCGCTCAGCGGAGTCGGAGCGGCAGCGATGCATGAGCCTGACATGATCGAACGGGTTGCGGCTGCCTACGGGCGACTGCGCGAGGGCGTGGCCGCGGGGCGGGAGCGGGTGGATCGTCCGCTGACGCTGGCGGAGAAGATTTTCTTTGGGCACTTTGTGGATCCGCGCAATCAGCCGCTGCGGCGCGGTGAGGATCACGCGGAGCTGGCGCCGGATCGGGTGGCGCTGCAGGATGCGACGGCGCAGATGGCGCTGTTGCAGTTTGAGCTGGCGGGTCTGGAGCGGGTGATGGCGCCGACGACGGTGCATTGCGATCACCTGATTCAGGCGCAGGTGGGTGCGGCGGCGGATTTGGCGCGTGCGGTGGACGAGAACGAGGAGGTGTACACCTTCCTGCGCAGCGCGGCGGCGCGCTACGGGGCGGGCTTCTGGAAGCCGGGCAGCGGGATTATTCATCAGGTGGTGCTGGAGAACTACGCCTTCCCGGGCGGGATGATGATTGGGACGGACAGCCACACGCCGAACGCGGGTGGGTTGGGGATGGTGGCGATCGGGGTGGGGGGGGCGGACGCGGTGGATGTGATGGCGGGGATTGGCTGGGGGGTGACGATGCCGCGGCTGATTGGGGTGCATCTGACGGGGGAGTTGGACGGCTGGACGACGCCCAAGGATGTGATCATTCGGGTGGCGGGGGAGCTGACGGTGAAGGGCGGGACGGGGGCGATTGTGGAGTATTTCGGGCCGGGGGTGGCGTCGCTGAGTGCGACGGGGCGGGGGACGATCACGAATATGGGGGCGGAGATTGGGGCGACGACGTCGCTGTTCCCGTTTGACGAGCGGACGGCGGCGTATCTGGAGAGCACGGAGCGTGCGGAGATTGCGGCGCTGGCGCGGGAGCACGCGGAGTATCTGCGGGCGGATGACGGTGTGGAGGCGGCGCGGGCGGAGGTGTTTGATCGGGTGATCGAGATTGATCTGTCGACGCTGGAGCCGGCGTGGGTGGGGCCGCATACGCCTGATCTGCGCAACACGGTGGATGTGATCGGGGCGTTTATGGCGGAGCAGTCGTATCCGACGGAGGTGACGAACGCGCTGATTGGTTCCTGCACGAATTCGTCGTATGAGGACATCAGCCGGGCGGCGGATATTGCGCGGCAGGCGACGGAGGCGGGTCTGGAGTTGCAGGCGCCGCTGCTGGTGACGCCGGGTTCGGAGCAGATTCGGGCGACGACGGAGCGCGACGGGCAGTTGGCGACGTTTGAGCGGGCGGGGGGCGACGGTGCTGGCGAACGCCTGCGGGCCGTGCATTGGGCAGTGGAAGCGGGAGGATGTGGAGGGGGACGAGCAGAACACGATTGTGACCTCGTTCAACCGCAATTTCCCGGGACGCAACGATGCGAACCGGAATACGTTGGCGTTCATTGGGAGTCCGGAGCTGGTGGTGGCGACGGCGTTCGCGGGTTCGATTGATTTCGACCCGCGGCGTGACGGGATTGCGCACGACGGGGGGGAGTTCCGCTTTGCGCCGCCGAGCGGCGACGAGCTGCCGCAGGCGGGCTTCGACAGCGGGGAATCGGGCTACATTGCGCCGCCGGCGGACGGCTCGGATGTGGAAGTGGTGATTGTGCCGGAGAGCAACCGTCTGGAACGGCTGACACCGTTCCCGGCGTGGGACGGGCGGGATCTGACGGATTTGACGCTGCTGCTGAAGACGCAGGGGAAGACGACGACGGATCACATCTCGCCGGCGGGGGCATGGCTGCGTTTCCGGGGGCACCTGGGCAATATTTCGGGGAATCTGTTCGCGGGCGGGGTGAACGCCTTTGGCGGGGGGACGGGGACGACGCTGAATCAGCTGAGCGGTGAGGCGGATCAGCCGGTCAATGCAGTGGCGCGGGACTACAAGGAGGGCGGGGTGCGTTGGGCGGCGGTGGGGGACGAGAACTACGGGGAGGGTTCGAGCCGCGAGCATGCGGCGATGGAGCTGCGGCATCTCGGTGGGGTGGTGGTGATCGCGCGCTCGTTTGCGCGAATTGCGGAGACGAATCTGAAGAAGCAGGGACTGCTGGCGCTGACGTTCAGCGATCCGGCGGACTATGAGCTGATCGGGGAGACCGACAAGCTCTCGATTCTGGGGGTGGCGGAGCTGGCGCCGGAGCGGCCGCTGGAGCTGCGGATTGAGCATGCGGACGGCAGCTCGGAGACGGTCAGTGTGAACCATACGTACACCGAAGCGCAGGTCGAGTGGTTCCGCGCGGGCAGCGCGCTGAACATGATCTCGGGGCGCGTTTAAGTGCCGTCGCGCGCGACGGCGGCGGCCGCGCGGCCGCTGATTCTTCCCATCGCTCAGAGATCGTCCCGCCGCCGTTGGCTGATGGCGCGCGGCGCGGACAGCAGAGCAGATCAGACAGCACAGTGAAGAAGGGGCCAGGAGCAATGCGTACGAAGGTGACCGTCGTTGGAGCGGGCAATGTGGGCGCGACGACCGCGCAACGGCTGGCGGAGCGCGGCTACGCCGATGTCGTGCTGCTGGACATTGTGGAAGGTCTGGCGGAGGGCAAGGCGCTGGATATGTACGAGGCGAGCCCGGTGGTGGGGGTGGACTCGATCATTCGGGGCTCGACGGACTACGCGGCGACGGAGGGCTCGGAGATCGTGGTGATCACGTCGGGCGTGGCGCGGAAGCCGGGGATGAGCCGCGACGACCTGCTCAGCATCAACATGAAGATCGTGGACGAGGTGACGCGGAAGGCGATTGCGGCGTCGCCGGAGGCGGTGATCATCGTGGTCAGCAACCCGCTGGATGCCATGTGCCACGTGGCCTATGAGGCGGCGGGGATTCCGGCGAGCCGAGTGGTGGGGATGGCGGGCATCCTGGATACGGCGCGGTACCGCTCGTTTGTGGCGGAGGCGCTCAATGTGAGCGTGGAGGATGTGCAGGCGTACGTGCTGGGCGGTCACGGGGACACGATGGTTCCGCTGGCGTCGTACACGACGGCGGCGGGGATTCCGATTGGGGAGCTGCTGCCGCAGGAGCAGATTGATGCGATCATCCAGCGCACGCGGGACGGCGGGGCGGAGATCGTGAACCTGCTGAAGACGGGCAGCGCGTTCTACGCGCCGTCGGCGGCGGTGGCGCAGATGGTGGACAGCATCGCGCTGGACAAGCGGCGGATTTTGCCGTGCGCGGCGCTGCTGGAGGGGCAGTACGGGGTAGACGGGCTGTTCATCGGGGTGCCGGTGATTTTGGGCGGGGGCGGGATTGAGCGGGTGCTGGAAATCTCGCTGACGGATGAGGAGCAGGCGATGCTCCAGCACTCGGCGGACGCGGTGCAGGAGCTGGTCAAGGACATGGCGCGGCTCGCGGAATAGCGGGGGTCAGCGCGCGGCGGAGCTGCCAGGGATCATTGGAGTTGGAGAGCAGACGATGACTGAGATGCGGATCGAATCGGACACGATGGGGCAGATTGAGGTGCCTGCGGAGCGCTATTGGGGGGCGCAGACGCAGCGTTCGCTGGAGAATTTCAAGATCGGCGACGAGCGGATGCCGCGCCCGATTTTGCGGGCGATGGGGATTATCAAGCACGCTTCGGCGACGGCGAATCAGGGTCTGGGCAAGCTGGATGCGGGGCTGGCGGACGCGATCCGCGCGGCGGGGCAGCAAGTGATCGACGGCGAGCTCGACGATCATTTTCCGCTGGTGGTCTGGCAGACGGGCTCGGGCACGCAGTCGAACATGAACGCGAACGAGGTGATTTCGAATCGGGCGATCGAGATTCTGGGCGGGGAGCGGGGCTCGAAGACGCCGGTGCATCCGAACGACCACGTGAATATGTCGCAGTCGTCGAATGATGTCTTCCCGGGGGCGATGGCGATCGCGACGGCGGAGCAGACGCAGCAGCACCTGATTCCGTCGTTGGAGTATCTGCTGGCGGCGCTGGAGGCGAAGGCGGCGGCGTGGGAGGGGATTGTGAAGATTGGGCGGACGCATTTCATGGATGCGGTGCCGCTGACGCTGGGGCAGGAGTTTTCGGGCTACTGCCAGCAGGTGCGGTATGGGGTTGAGCGTGCGCGTTCGGCGCTGCCGCGGCTCTACGAGCTGGCGCTGGGGGGCACGGCGGTGGGCACGGGGTTGAACTCGCATCCGGAGTATGCGGAGCGGGTGGCGGCGGAGATCGCGCGGATGACGGGGCTGCCGTTCGTGTCGGCGCCGAACAAGTTCGAGGCGCTGGCGGCGCACGACGCGCAGGTGGAGTTGGCGGGGGTGCTGAACACGATTGCGGTCTCGCTGATGAAGATCGGCAATGATGTGCGGATGCTGGGTTCGGGGCCGCGGGCGGGTCTGGGGGAGCTGAATTTGCCGGCGAACGAGCCGGGCAGCAGCATTATGCCGGGTAAGGTGAATCCGACGCAGTCGGAGGCGCTGACGATGGTCTGCGCGCAGGTGATGGGGAACGCGGTGGCGGTGAGCGTGGGGGGGTCGAACGGGCATTTCGAGCTGAACGTGTTCAAGCCGGTGATGGCGTTCAACAATTTGCAGAGCATCCGGCTGCTGGGCGATGCGGCGGTGTCGTTCACGGACAACTGCGTTGTGGGGACGGAGCCGAATGAGCAGCGGATTGACGAGCTGATGCGCTCGTCGCTGATGCTGGTGACGGCGCTGAATCCGCACATTGGCTACGACAACGCGGCGAAGATCGCGAAGAAGGCGCATGAGGATCACGGCACGCTGGTGGAGGCGGGAGTGGAGCTGGGGATTCTCAGCGAGGAGCAGTTTGCGGAGTGGGTGCGCCCGGAGGAGATGACCAGGCCCTAGCCTGTGCAAGGACGCGAGCGAGACGAACGAGACCAAAAGGAGAGGATTGGACGATGCCCAGCCGACGGAACATGATCGCGATGACGGACGATGAGGCGACGGAGTTCATCGAGACGGGGTGGACGCTGCAGGTGGCGTCGGTGGGGAACAATGGGTGGCCGCACCTGGTGGCGATGTGGTACGGGGTGATCGACGGGAAGATCCACTTCACGACGTACGCGAAGGCGCAGAAGGTCTTGAACCTGAAGCGCGATCCGCGGATCACGGTGATGCTGGAGAGCGGGACGGAGTATTCGAAGATCAAGGGTCTGGTGATCGAGGGGGAGGCGGAGGTGGTGGAGAATGATCCCGATCTGGTGATGGCGGTGCAGGATGCGACGGGTCGGAAGCGGAATGAGAATGCGGGGGCGCAGGCGGCGACGCCGATGACGGATGAGCAGCGTCGTGCGCAGGCGAGTAAGCGCGCGGTGGTGCGGATTGAGGCGAAGCGGGTGTACAGCTGGGATCACGGGAAGTTGGGGGGGCGGTACTAGGGGAAGGTGCGGAAAGTGGAGATGGGAACGGTCTACCGCCGGCTGCGAGACGAAGACCTCGATGCGGAGGACTTCGTCGGAATACCGGCGGGCGACCTGTTTCCATCCGAGCAGCAATTCGAAGATGCACTCGTTGCAAATCCCGACATCCTCGTTGATGGCCTCTGGCTGGTCGGGAGGCAGATACAGACGGACTCGGGCAGAATCGATCTTCTCGGCATTGACTCAGATGGCACCCTCATCCTCTTCGAGCTCAAGCTTGGCAAGCTCAGTAGAGGATCGGTGAGTCAAGCGATCGAATACGCCGCATTCCTGACCGATCTCGAAGAGGCAAATATGTCGTCGCTGATCTCCAACAGCTCCGGCCGAAGAGGAATTCCTCTGATTACAGACTTCAGGCAGGCATTCGAAGACCGTTTCGGCCGGCAGCCATTCACAGACGGCATCAAGATCTGGATCACTCTCGTCAGTCAAGAGTACGACGAGCCGTCGGCGCGCTCCATCGACTGGCTTAACGCGAACGGCATTGGGATCGACCACCTTGTCCTGTACGCCAGTCGCCGAGGAGACAGTATCTTGTTTGATGTCTTGGAGAACATTCCTCCACCTGTTCTACAATGGTGGTACCCACCCGCAACAGCTAAGCGATCTGAGGTCGTCGATTGGGTGCGACACGAGGCGTCGAAAACCGATGCGGCTGAGCTGTACGCCGAAATCATTGACATGATCACGTCGGCGTTCCCGTCCGGCAGATGGGAACCTCGGAGGGCTAATGATTCGCTTGGGCTCGTTTGGATTATCAAGCGGGACGATCGGCGACCGGCTGACGGCATCATCATCCGCATTAACAATCGATCACCGAGCTACGTGGCCTTGCTGCTGTATGACGAGGTGCTCCAATACGCCCCCAGGAAACTGAGAGCGGCTCTGCGACCATTCCCAGGTGGCAAAGGCCTGAGGCTTGGGCAGCCGCATGGCGAGTTCCGTCAGATCAGCACAGCAGCTTGGGCCGAGCATGGCGCATCACTCCGTGACGCGCTTGCCTACGCAGGTGCGAAATACGCAAGGGTGATAGCCGCTTCTTGATTCGGCGCGTAGGCTGAGACTTCTGCGCGTTGAGAAGGCGCGACGGTCTCGCGAGGCACGACGCTTGAGTGGCTGCCCAAGGTTCGTTGGCCTAGCCTGTGCAAGGACGGCAGCGAGACGAACGAGACCAAAAGGAGAGGATTGGACGATGCCCAGCCGAAGGAACATGATCGCGATGACGGACGATGAGGCGACGGAGTTCATCGAGACGGGGTGGACGCTGCAGGTGGCGTCGGTGGGGAACAATGGGTGGCCGCACCTGGTGGCGATGTGGTACGGGGTGATCGACGGGAAGATCCACTTCACGACGTACGCGAAGGCGCAGAAGGTGTTGAACCTGAAGCGCGACCCGCGGATCACGGTGATGCTGGAGAGCGGGACGGAGTATTCGAAGATCAAGGGTCTGGTGATCGAGGGGGAGGCGGAGGTGGTGGAGAATGATCCCGATCTGGTGATGGCGGTGCAGGATGCGACGGGTCGGAAGCGGAATGAGAATGCGGGGGCGCAGGCGGCGACGCCGATGACGGATGAGCAGCGTCGGGCGCAGGCGAGTAAGCGTGCGGTGGTGCGGATTGATGCGAAGCGGGTGTACAGCTGGGATCACGGGAAGTTGGGGGGGCGGTATTAGGGGGGATGGTGCGGCACCTTGGCTGATCTGACTCGGCTGTTGCCTCCGCCGTTCGAGTACGAGGCGGAGCTTCAGCGGTGGCTGGCGGCACATCCCGACGCGCTTGAGGCGGGGTTGTGGGTTGTCGGGTATGAGTTCCCGCTCGGGGAGAACCGGGCTGACCTGGTCGCTGTGGACAGCGATGGTCGGCTTGTGGTGATCGAGGTGAAACGCGCGAACGCAACTCGGGAGGCGGTGGCGCAGGTGCTTGACTACGTGTCCGCTCTTGAGGTGATGGAGGTGGAAGAGATCGCGGACATCGTCAACGATGCGGAGGCTCGCCCGGAGTTTGCGCGTGTTGTTGATTTCGAGCGCGAGTTGGTGGGACGCTATCCAGGTGTTGGGGCGTCCAATCTGGTGCCTGTTCGGGCGCTTCTGGCTTGCACGTCTGAGTCGCCTGAGACGGGACGGATGCTGAGGTTTCTACAAGATCTCGGGATGGAGATCGATAGCGTCGTCTTCGAAGGGGCGCTCATGGACGGCGAACGCACTTATCGCCGTAAGCCACTGCCGGGAGCGGCGCACGACATTGCAAGGCCAACGAATACCGAACGGTGCCGGGCATCCAAGCCTAAGCCGGGGACCGCTGGGCGGCGGAACATTGACGAGGTCCATGACGGGGTTGAGGACTTTGCCGCCGCAGGCTACGCAGGCGCGAAGCTCTTCACAGAAGTACATTGCGCGGTCGTCTCGGCGTTGTATGAGGGAACTGAAGAAGCACGTGTGATCACCGGAGAGACGTTCGGCATCGTGGTGAAGATGCGAGCTACTGAGTCTGATCCTCAGAAGTCGGAGGCGGACTACGTCACGGTACGTTTCTATCCAGACAGGCCGGATGAGGTGATGCTGTACGTCTTCGAGGCGGCTCGTCGCCGAGCAGTCGAAACCTCCGAGCGTCTATTCGCCTTGTCGGAGTTGGATCCGTACGAGTCGGACAGGCCACTTGGAACGATCATCTGGTTCAATCAACGAACGTGGGCAGCAAACTCCGAACTGTTTGGGCAACTTCTGCACGACGCCAAGGGCGCGTGGGAAGCTGAGCGTGCGGCAGGCCGCGCGTAGGGGTCCAGTGGGCTATCGGGGGATGGTTGCAGAAACGGGCGCGGTCGGTTCCGTTCGCTTGGGACGTGTTTGATGGGCTCTCGAACGCGGCTTGGGTGGGCCGTCGGGTGTTTGGGGGTAGTGCGATGTTGTGAGGTCGCCTGGATTCCTGCCTGCGCAGGAATGACGGAAAGGGGGCGCGGGAGTGACGGAAAGGGGGCGCAGGAGTGACGGAAAGGGGGCGCAGGGATGGCGGGAGGGGGTGCGGGAATGGCGGAAAGGGGGGCGCAGGGAGGATGCGAGAGGGCACGGGAGTGACGGAAAGGGAGTGTAGGGATGGCGGGAGGGGGTGCGGGAATGGTGGGGGGGGGGGGCGGGAATGGCGGGAGAGGGTGTAGGGATGGCGGCTGTGGGTGGTGGTGCGTAGGCTGAGATTTCTGCGCGTTGAGAAGGCGCGGGGGTTTTGGGAGGCGTGATGCTTGAGTGGCTGCGGGGGCGGAACTGGGGGTGGTGGCTCGGCTGGGTGGTGCTTGGGGTGCTGGTGGGCGGCGGGGTGTGGGCGTTTTCGAGCGGTAAGCCGAATCATGACTTGCAGCTGCAGGTGGGCTACCGCGGGGCGGGCGAGGGTCGGATTGAGGTGGGGCTGTATTCGACCGACTATGCGGGGGAGCAGCGCTGGCATTTGCCCTCGGACAATGTGCTCACCCTTTCGCAGCTGAGCGAGCGCTACACCTACAGCCAGGCGGTGGATTTGGCGGGCTACGGGCCGCGGGCGCGGGTGACTACGCTGTCGGACGGGCCGGAGGATGTGCAGCTGGGCTTCCGGGTGAGCAGGCCGAACGGCTCGTGGGGTTCGAGCCGCTTCCCGAGCCGCGAGGCGCTGACGTCGGCGGAGCGGGAGAGCGCGGACTGGGTGCTGAGTCGGGCGCTGGCGGTGCGGGTGCATGTGAATCAGCCGCTGCTGGCGGGGATTCGGCTGGCTTACTACGTGCTGTTCGCGTTCTTGGTGGTGATTGGGGCGACGATGTATGTGTGGCGGCGGTGGTTGAACTGAGCGGGGTAGAATGTTGCGAGGCGAGGATGGCGAGGGCGGCGATGTCGGAATCCGCAGACCGCTCGGATGAAGTTGAAGAGCCGGAAGAGCAGCGGCAACCGCGCAAGAAGCGCCCTCTTCCGCCGGGGAGTCTCGACGTGATCTACTCCGGCGGCTTCCCGCCGTTCTGGAAGATTTGGAAGAAGCGGATGATGACTATCCCGCCGCCAGAACGGCCCAACAGCGGTAGTCGCGGCGTCAGCCCGATCGCGAGACCGACCAGCAACCCCTTGAGCCGCCACTCGCTGGTCGCGGTGGCGGCGGTGACTGAACTGAGCGGGGCGAGCGGGGTAGAATGCTGCGAAGAGCCGGGGATGGCGAGGGCGGCGATGTTGGAATCGACGAACGGCGCGGGCGAGGTTGCGGAAGAGGATCAGGCTGCTCCGCGGAAGTGGGGTGAGCGCGAACTCCCGCCGATCGTGCTTGACGTGATCTACATCGGCGGATTTCCTCCTTTCTGGCAGATCTGGCGGCGCAAGGGGGGAATGGTGACTATCCAGGTTGAGCCGCGAGAATCGCGCCCACAGCAATAGTCACGGCGGTTGCGGCGGTCAACGCGATTGCCAGCGCGACCAGCGTCCCTTTCACCCACGGCCAGCGTTCGTTCCGCGCAATTGCTTCCACCAAGGCCGCCGTTGCCCAGAAAAGCATCTCGTCTTCGTCAGCCGAATCCGCATACTCGAGTAGTCGGGGTAGGTTCGGGGCGAGCGTCCAGCGCCCGACTACGGAGGCGATTGCGGAGATGACGACATTGGCGATGAAGAGGCCGGCGGCGACTCGCACGATGTTGCTGATCTGCGGCAGATCGTCGCCGCTGACCAGCAGCACGGCGGAGCCGAACACGGCGATCATCGCCGCGCTGAGTCCGATCGTCTGACCGAGCTTGCCGTCGAGCGCGCGCGCCCGCTCGACCTGCTCCTGTTGGCGCCAGAGGGCGATGTCAAAGGCTAGGCGCAGTTGGGGTTGGGCGGTGGTTTCGGCCTCTTGGGGCGGCTGTTGGGGCGGCATGGCTGCTTAGCCGACGCCGGCGGCGTGCTCTCCGCCCTCGGGGCCGTAGAAGACGACCCAGACGGCGAGGTCGTCGTCGAAGTCTTCGAAGCGGTGGGGCAGGCCGGCACCGACGAAGAAGGTGTCGCCGGGGCCGCACTCGAAGCGTTGGCCGGCGAGCAGGAAGGCGCCGCGTCCGGCGGCGACGATGTAGACCTCGTCCTGGGTGTGGGGCTGCTGGCGGTCGATCTCGCGTGGGGCGTAGAGGCCGAGCGACATGGTGCCGTGGCGCAGCATTTCGCGGTACTCGCCGCGCTCGTCGGCGCGCTCGGTGTCGGCCATGGTCGCCTCCCCGCGCCGATCCTACGCCCGCTGCCCGTTAGCATCCGTATATGGCTGAGGGACTGCTCGAGGGGACGCGGGTGCTCGATCTGACCGACGAGCCGCTGGCGCAGGGCGCGCGGCTGTTGGCGGATTTGGGCGCGGATGTGATCCGTGTGGAGGCGGCGAGCGGGGATGCGCTGCGGCGGCGTCCGCCGCTTGTGGAGGATGCGGAGGGGGAGCTGGAGCGGGGCTACGCGCATCTGCTCTACAACGGGGGCAAGCGCAGTTTGGCGGTGGATACGGACGATGGGGTGGTCTGGGCGGCGCTGACGCCGCTGGTTGCGCACTGCGATGTGGTGCTTGCGCCGCTGTCGGCGGGCGCGGCGCTGGGCGAATGGTTGGCCGGGCGGGAGCGCTGGCCGCGACGGGTTCCGCTGGTGGAATGCGTGTTTCGGCGCGGGGCGGCGGGCGAGCCGGTCTCGGATCTGACGGCGATTGCGGCGGGGGGACATCTGGCGCTGAACGGTTTTCCCGAGGATCCGCCGGTGTGGCCGGCGGGCAATTTGGCGTACAAGCAGGTCTCGCTGGCGGCGGCGGAGGCGGCGGTCGCGCTGATTTTCCAGCAGCGGCGCGGCGGGCCGGCCAGCGAGGTGGTGGTCTCGATGCAGGAGGCGGTCGCCTTCACGACATTGCAGACGGCGAACGGAAATTATCACCACTGGCACGATCACTCGCCCGACCGGCATACGCCGATTGGGTCGGGATCGACGTATCGGAGCGCGGACGAGCGTTGGGTGTCGTTCACGATTCATCCGCCGCACTGGCCGCGCTTTGTGGATTGGGTGGAGCGGGCGCTGGGGGCGTCGGAGTTGCGCGACGCGCGGTTTGACGATGAGGGATATCGGGGGACGCACTTCGACGAGGAGATTCGGCCGTGGGTGGAGCGTCTGTGCGCGGCGCTGCCGCTGGAGGAGCTGACCGGTGAAGGGCAGCGGGTGGGTCTGCTGGTGCTGCCGTTCAACACGCCGGAGGATGTGGCGGCGGACGCGCATCTGCGCGAGCGGGGCTTTTTCCAGACGGTGGGGCATCCGCAGTTGGGGCGTGATCTGGAGTTGGCGCGCTCCTGCTTCCGCTGGCAGGGGCATCAGCCGCAGGCGCGGCGCGCGCCGTCGCTGGGCGAGCACAGCGAGGAGATTGTGCGCGAGCTGGCGGGCTGGGGGGATGCGGAGGTTGCGGCGGCGCGGGAACGCGGGGCGCTGGTCGGGCCTGCGCCCGCCCGCGCGGTTGCGGCGGCTGCGCCGAAGCCGCTGGTCCGTTACGTCGAGTACGCGCCGTCTCCGCCGCGCAAGCCGCTCGATGGGGTGCGGGTGTTGGACTTCTGCTGGGCGATTGCGGGATCGCTGGGGACGCGGCTGCTGGCGGATTTGGGTGCGGATGTGATCAAGATCGAGTCGGAGCATCGGCTGGATCCGATTCGCTACATCGGGGTGCAGCCGGCGGAGCGGTTTTCGATCAACACCAATGGGGTGTTCAACGACTGTTCGGCGGGCAAGCGGGCGGTGACGGTGAACATGAGCACGCCGGAGGGTGTGGAGCTGATCCGGGAGCTGGCGGCGTCGGCGGATGTGGTGACCTCGAACTACACGCCGTATCGGCTGGATCGCTGGGGGGTGGGTTATGAGGCGCTGCGGGAGATCAAGCGGGAGATCATCGTCTGCAACGTGGCGGTGATGGGGGTTGAGGGTCCGCGCGCGGAGTGGCGCTCGTACGGGAATGGGATCGTGGCGATGTGCGGTCTGGCGCAGCGCAGCGGGTTTGCGGAGCGTCCGCCGATCTGTTTCGGGGCGCTGCATACGGACTTCACGGTGCCCGTATTACCTGGCGATGGCGGTGATGTCGGCGTTGGACGCGCGCAACCGTACGGGGGAGGGTCGCTATCTGGAGCTGGCGCAGTATGAGACGGCGACGCAGTTGCTGGATACGGAGCTGATCGAAGCGTTGAACGGTGCGGCGGCGCGGCCGCGGCTGGGGAATCGTTCGCCGTGGCACGCGCCGCACGGGGTGTTTCCGACCAGCGAGGAGGATCGCTGGGTTGCGGTGGCCTGCCGCGACGATGCGGACTGGCGGGCGTTGTGTGGAGCGATTGGGCGCGAGGATTTGGCGGCGCGGTCGGAGCTGGCGACGCTCGGCGGCCGGCAAGCGGCGATCGACGAGGTGGAGGGGGGCAGTCGCGGAGTGGACGCGCGGGTACGACCAGTGGGAGGGGCGCGCGGCGGCTGACGGAGGCCGGGGTGCCGGCCAGTGCGGTGGAGCGTCTGGCTGATTTCTTCGGGCGCGACGAGGCGATGCATGATGCGTATGCGCGGGTTGAGTCGCCGGAGGTGGAGACGCTGCATGTGCAGAACGAGCCGATTCTGTGGGATGGGGAGCGTCTGGCGGTGCGTCGTGCGCCGTTGTGGAGTGAGGACACGGAGGCGGTGTTGAAGGAGTTGCTGGGGAAGAGTGATGGGGAGTTTGGCGGATTTGGCGGCGGGGCGGGTGCTGTTTTAGGGGGGTTGGGGGTTGGGTGCTGGTGGCGGCGAGATACCCGCGGCGGGGCGCGGGTATGACGGGATCTTTGGGGCGCGGGGTATGACGGAGGGGGCGGTGGG
The DNA here is from genome assembly GCA_958295515.1 of uncultured Dehalococcoidia bacterium. Taxonomy (GTDB): domain Bacteria; phylum Chloroflexota; class Dehalococcoidia; order Bin125; family Bin125; genus CATQGW01. Next base: position 256,491 of record CATQGW010000002.1, read on the forward strand.
GGCTTGGGAGGTGGGGCGGTGGGGATTCCCGCTTTCGCGGGAATGACGAAAAGATGGGGCGGGTGTGACGGGAAGTGGGGGGCGGGGGTATGACGGAACGAGGTGGGGGGTTGGGAGGTGGGGCGGTGGGGATTCCCGCTTTCGCGGGAATGACGGAAAGGGGGGCGGGGAATGACGGAAAGAGGGGCGGGTGTGACGGGAAGTGGGGGCGGGGGTTATGACGGACTGAGGTGGGGGTTAGGCGGGGGTTAGGGTGATGTTTTGGATTTGCCATCTGGGCGGATGGGGGGGGGGAGGGAGGTGGGGAGGGTTTCGGGGCGGGCGGGTGGTGAGGAGGATTTGGGCGGTGTTGGTGAGGGACTCGGCGATGCGCTCGCGAGGCGGTGGGTGTCGAGCTCGCTGAAGAGGTCGTCGAGGAGGGAGGATGGGGGCTTCGCCGCTGCGGTGGGTGATCAGGTCGGCTTGGGCGATGCGGAGTGCGAGGGCGGCGTCGCGTTGCTGGGCGCGGGGAGCTGTAGGCGCCGGCTGAGCGTCCGTCCAGGTCGATTGCCAGGTCGTCGCGGTGGGGGCCGACGGTGGTGACGGCGCGTCGCAGGTCGGCGGGGCGGGCGTGTTGGAGCGCGTCGGGCCATGCGCTGCCGCCACTCGTGCTCGGTTTGGGGGTGCTGGAACGGGAGGTCGCCGGCGGCGGGGCTGGGTAGCGGACGGTGAGTTGTTCGGCGGCGGCGTGCAGCTGTCGGTGGCGGTCGGCGGCGCGCTCGACCAGATATTCGGCGGCGGCGGCGCGGGCGTGCCAGATGCCGCCGGCCTCGGCGCTGAGTAGTTCGTCCCACTCGGTCAGGTCGGCGGGCGAGGCCTGGCGTGCGGCGATGCGGCGCAACAGCGCGTTGCGCTGTTGCACGGCGCGTCGGTAGCGGGAGAGGGCGACGGTGTGCTCGCTACGCACCTGGCTGATGGCGAGGTCGAGGAAGGTGCGGCGGCGGGCCTGCGTCGCCGGGTGAAGCAGCTCGGCGTCGAGTCCGCTGAAGGCGACGGCGCGGATGGCTCCCAGTGCGTCGCTGGCGCGGTGGGGGGATGCCGTTGACGCGGATTCGCTTCAGCGCTTGGGGGGGAGCGTCGGCGGCTGGATCGCTGCGGGCGCGAGGGGCGATTTCAAGCAGGGACGGAGGACCTGTGCGGTTTCGGCTTCGCCCTCGATGCGGGCGACCTGTGGGTGTGGGGCGTGCCAGGCGATCAGCTCGCCTTCGCGTGAGGCTCGGGGGGAGCGCAGGGCGGCGAGCATTGCGGCGGCTTCGATGAGGTTGGTTTTGCCGGAGGCGTTGGGGGCCGCTGATGACGGTGAGACCGGGCTCGAGGTGGAGGTCGAGGTCGGTCCACGAGCGGAAGTGTTGGAGGCGCAGGCGGGTGAGGTGCACGA
>CATQGW010000003.1 GCA_958295515.1 uncultured Dehalococcoidia bacterium
GGGCGGCGTGGATGTGCTGTCGAGAGCGCTGTCGAACGTTAGCGCGACTGACGTGCCGTCGGCGGCGCCGGAGACGAAGACTGGGGCGGCGGTCGAGGGGATGCTGATCGGATGCGCGGTAATCCGCCTGACCTCGGTTCGGGCGCCGCTCTTGCCGCGCAGTCTTGTGCCGCTGTAACGCAGCCAGACGGTGGCTCCGCTCGGCAGCGCGCTCGACGGGAATGTGACTGTGACGACCTTGCCGCTGACACTCACTGCCGTGGCCGCGGTGCAAGCCGAGTCAGCCGAAGACTCGGCGGGGCAGACCTTGAACTTGTCGTTCGCGGGCAACCGGTTCTCGTCGATGTCGACTCGGAACGTCAGCTCGATGTCGGTGTCCTCGATCGCGGTACCGGAGACGACCAACTTGCCGTTGTTGTTGTTGATCGACGATCTGGTGAACCCCGCAACGTAGGCGGCGGGAGTAGGCGTGCGCAGGCTGTTGGTTGACGGCGGCGTATACGTGAGGCCGGGATCGTACGAGTGCCGCCACGGCGGCATCGGCGGGAGCACGTGGAGCACAACCTTCATCCCGCTGATGACCACCTTGCGCACCGTCGTTGTGAAACCGGTGACCTGGAAGGCCGAGCCGTCGGGGATCGTCGCGGAGTCGAGCGCCTTGTTGAAGTCGATGGTGATCGTGTACGCGTCGATCAGGGTGCCGCTGACTGTGGGCGGCGTGCCGGGCGCGGTGATCGGCGTGAGCGCACCGTAGGAGGTGAACACCCGCGAGCCGTCCTGTGACTGGATGGGGCCGCCGCAATCTGTTCCTGATGCGCAGTACTCCACCGTGACGGAGTCGCCGCGTTGCACGAAGATGTTAAGCGTGAACTCGACGGTCGCGCCGAGGATCTTGACTTGTGAAACCCGTCGAGGGTTCGTCGAATCGCCCACCAGCACCTTGAACGCGGATGCGGACGGCACCGAACGCGTGTCGAGTGTCTCGCTGAACGTCAACGTCGCAGTGTCCTCGACGATCGTCCCTGCGACGAATGTGAGCGCAGTTGATTGGGCGGAGACGTTCAGATTGCTGAATACTCCGAGAGTGGATAAGAGAAGAGCGATAGTGATCCGTTGAAACAGGCCTGTTGCGCGGAGGCCAGAATTCACCGTCGCATCGAGCGGCGACCGTACTGTTGTCAGCGCATCTGGGCGCTGATCGTTACAAGTCTGCCAGCTCTTCGCGCATGTCGCGGTCGTCGACGATGTTGCCGGTATAGCTGGGCGGCTGGCCGGCGATCCAGACGGAGGCGCGGGCCATCCACTCGGCTTCCTCGAACTCGGTCTGCGGGTTGTCGGGCGTGGTCAGCGCGTACCAGTGGCCGGGCGTCTTAATCAGATAGCGCAGGGTGAGCACGTTGCAGGCGATGTTGTACTGCTGGAGTTCCATCGCCATGCCCTGCGTGATGCGCTCGAGGCCGGCCTTGACCATGCCGTAGAACTGGCCGCCGCCGCGAGGGTCGTCGTACGGCCCCGGACCGGGTGCGTCGGCGGCGCCGGAGGAGATGTTGATGATGTCGCCGCCGCTCTGCTTCATGTGCGGGGCGGCGGCTTTGCAGAGCAGTACCGGCCCGCGCAGGTCGAGTTGCCAGATCAGGTCGATGTGGCGCTCCTGCACCGATTCGAGCGTGCCGGGCACCAGCACGGCGGCGTTGTTGACCAGAATGTCAATGCCGCCGAGTTCGGCGACGGTGCGTTCAACGGCCTGCTCGATGGATTCCGGGCTGCGCACATCGAGCGGGACGGGGACGGCGACGCCGCCGGCGTCCTGGATTTCGGCGGCGACGGTGCGGATCGTGCCGGGCAGGCGCGGATCGGGCGAGGCTTCGTCGGAGCGCGCAGCCACCGCTACGGCCGCGCCGTGCGCCGCCAGCCCTCGCGCGATATCCGCGCCAATCCCGCGGCTCGCTCCGGTCACCAACGCTTTCCGACCGTCGAGCAGCGCCATTTCCCGCACCTTTCATAAGCAGGCTCGCGCCTGCGTATCGTGGCGCAGTCTAGCGGCTGAGGAGGACGCTGATTCGTCATAAGACGAGTTGACATATGCAGGATGCGAGCCGCTGAGGGCGGTTGCGCCGGCGCTGCGGGCAGTCGGACGGCGCAGGCGGAGCGGCTAGGATTGGGGCATGGACGCGACGGAGCTTGACCTGGCAGCGCTGGTGGGCGGGCGGTTTGTGATGGGGTCGGACTGTGAACGGCGCGACGAGGCGCCGGCGCATGCGGTGTCGGTGGGCGCGTTTCGCGCGGCGCGGCGGCCGGTGACCAATGCGCAGTATGCGCGGTTCGTGGCGGCTACGGGCGCTGCGCCGCCGCCGTTCCGGGAGTTTGACGGCTTCGTCGCGCCCGAGCTGCCGGTGGTGGGGGTCTCGTGGCACGACGCGGTGGCCTTTTGCGAGTGGTGGAGCGGCGAACACGGAGTGCGGGTGCGGCTGCCGACGGAAGCGGAGCGCGAGTACGCCGCGCGCGGCGGCATTGCGGCCGCGCGTTGGCCGTCCGCCGACGCGAGCTGGCCGGAGGCGGAGCTGCGCCGATTTGTCGCCGAGCTGGACGCTCCGCACGTTCCCGATGCGGCCTGCGCCAACGGCTTTGGACTGCTCTGCATGGCCGATAACGTGCATGAGTGGTGCTCCGATTGGTACGACCGATCGTGGTACGAACGCTCGCCGTCGGCATCGCCCGTCGGTCCTGAGCAGGGCCGGCGGCGCGCCAGCCGCGGCGGGTCGTGGCGGCACCGGGTGAAGTTTACCCGCGTCTCGGCGCGCTCGAGTCTGATACCGAGTTACCGCTACAACGACTACGGCTTCCGCGTATACGCGGATGCAGAAGAGGAGTCATAACATGCCGATTCGCACGACCGTTGTCGGCTCCTGGCCGATTCCGTTCGGCCAGCGGCTGGAGCTGAAGCGTTACTACGCCGGCGAGTACGGCGACGAAGAGGCGGACGGCCTGCTGCAGGCGGCGGCGCGGATTGCGATGGATGAGCAGCTCGCCTGCGGGCTGGACCAGATAATGGGCGGCGAGGTGTTTGCGCCCGACTTTCTGCATCACATCCCGCCGCGGCTGGCCGGCCTGCGCACGGTGCGTCCGCGCGAGACCGCCAAAGGGCAGCAGGGCGTCGGCGTCTATGCGGTTGCGGGCAAGGTGACGGCGCCGCGCGGCACAGGACACGCGAAGGCCTGGCGGCGCGAGCGGGCGATTGAGCCGTCGCTGGACAAAGCGTCGGTGCCCTCGCCGCTGACCATTGGCGGCGGCTTTCAGTCCGGCGATTCGTCCGCCTACCTCGGCGATCTGATAGCAGTGGTGCAGGACGAGATCGCCGATATGGTCGCGGCCGGTCTCGGCGAGTTGCAGCTGGACGCTCCGGCCGAGGCGATTGGGTTGGTATCGGGCGCGCGCAGCGTCGAAGAGTTGCTGCCGCTCGTCGTCGAGCCGCTGGCGGCGGCGGGCGGCATTCGCCGCACGATTCACTTTTGCCTCGGCGATATCGCGCGCAAGCCGTCAATTGAGGTGCAGAATCTACGCGCGCTGCTGCCGCTGATCCAGGCGCTCGACGGTCAGATCGAGCGCGTTCACGTCGAGTGTTCCTACTCCGGGCAGTGGGAGGATCGCGCGCTGCTCGCCGAGGTGCCGGAGTCGATCGAGGTGATCGCGGGCATCGCCGACGTGAAGTCAAAGCCCGCCGGAGTGACGGCGCTGCGCGAGAAGATTGAGGCGCTGCGCGGGGTGGTTGCCGACGAGCGGCTGCTGGTCTCCTCGTCGTGCGGCTGCGGGCGGGTGCCGCACGACGAGGCGATTCGCCTGATGCGCAACCTGGTCAAAGCCGCGCAGGCGGAGTGACAGGGAGGTCGCTGCGCGGCGGGCTGCCGATGCGCCGAGCGCGCCGGAGGCGGGCGCTGCTAGGGGGCGTAGACGCCCGCGCCGGGGCCTTCGGCGGTGGCCCAGAACTTCTCGGAGATTTGGTCGATCAACCCGATCAGTTCCTGTCCCTTGGCCGGGTCGGTGGTCTTCTTGGCCTCGCCGGCGGCCTTGGTGGCGTTCCAGATCAGCTCGTGGATGCCGCCGTCCGCTTCGAGGTGATGGGGCTTGAAGAAGTCGGTCCAGAGCACCCAGAGGTGATGCTTGACCTCGTCGGCGCGCTCTTCCTTGATCTGCAGGCAGCGCGCTTTGAAGTCGTGGTCGTCGGAGTCGTTGTACTTCTCCATCGACTTGAGGACGGACATGGCCTCGATTTTGGCCTGCGCGGGGTCGTAGACGCCGCAGGGCAGGTCGCAGTGTGCGGAGACGGTCTTGTTCGGCTTGAGCCAGCTCACGGGCGCTCTCCTCGTTGGATTCGCGGTTGGGAAGCGGTTTGAGCGTAACGACGCGCGGTATGCAGGGTCAACCGCGGCGGCGCTTGGGGCGCCGCTCAGCCGGTGGCGGCGCGGCGGCGGAGCGCGACGACGGCCATCGTGAGGGTGACCGCGCCGAAGCCGAGCAGCGAGACGAAGGCCCAGAGCATGCGCTCGGCGTCCCAGCCGTTGCCCAGGGCGGCGGCGACCGCGGCCGGGTCGGCTTCCACGCCGGCGGCCAGCGCGGCGCGCTTGACTTCGGCGGCGGCCGCGAAATCGCCGAGCGTCAGTTCGCGGATGCCCTCCATCATGTAGGTGACCGGATTGATCGTGGCGACCCACTGGAGCCAGTCGACGAAGACCTCTTTGGGCGCAAAAGCGGGGGCCATGAAGAGCAGGGGGAAGAAGAGCAGGAAGCTGGCCTGCGCGGCCTGCGCGTTGCCGGTGCGCATCGCGACGAAGATGCCGATTCCGGAGTAGGCCGCGCCGAAGACGCCGGCCATGGCGAGGATCACGACGAAGCCGCCGACGCCGGCGACCATGCCGGAGCCGAAGATCAGCGCGGCGGCGAGCATAATCAGGCTGAAGAACATGGCGCGCACGGCGTCGGCGGCGACGCGCCCGATGATCAGGGACCAGCGCGACGCGGGGGTGAGCAGCAGCTTGTCGAAGTAGCCGCGCTCCATATCGGTGACGATGGCGATGCCGGAGGCGCTGGAGGAGCCGGCGACGGCCTGCAGGACGGCGACGGGCAGCTGGAAGCCGAGGTAGTTCTCGACGCCGAAGGCGTTCTCGGCGATGTTGCCGATCGCCGCGGTGGAGACGGCGAGGAAGAAGAGGGGGATGAAGATGTTGGTGATTTCGACGCCGGGCTGGCGTCGGGCCTCGCGCAGGGTGCGCCCGGCGAGGTAGCGGGCGTGGCTGAGGACGTGGAGGCGTCCGCTGCGCGCTGCGCCGGTGGCGGCGCCGGCCGGAGGGGCGGCGGCCATTACGCGCCGCCGCCTTCGCCGCCGCCTTCGGCGGCGCTGGGCGGCTCCATGCGGGAGCCGGTGGCCTGCAGGAAGACATCGTCAAGCGTGGCGTTCGCCAGCCGCAGGTTGTTGAAGGGCAGGCCGGCATCGTCGAGCGCGCGCACCACGGTGGGGAAGACGGTGGTGCCGCTCTTGGTGTAGATCGCGACGCCGTCTGCGCCGTCGTCGCGGGCGCTGTCAACCAGCGGCAGGCCGGAGACGGCGGCGATTGCGCGGCCGCGCTGGCGCGCGCCGTCGCCCAGCTCGAAGCTGATCACGTCGTCGGAGACGGTGGCTTTGAGCGCGCGCGGCGAGCCCTGCACGACGATTCGGCCGGCGTCGAGGATCGCGATCTCGTCGCAGAGCATGTCGGCCTCTTCGAGGTATTGGGTGGTGAGGAAGAAGGTGACGCCGTCGTCCTTATTGAGCCGCTCGATGTATTCCCAGAGGTACTGGCGACTGACGGGATCGAGGCCGGTGGTGGGTTCGTCGAGGAAGATGATGGCGGGGCTGTGGACCAGCGCGGAAGCGAGGTCGAGGCGGCGCTGCATGCCGCCGGAGTATTCGCGGATGCGGCGGTTGGCGTCGCCGGCGAGGTCCACGACTTCGAGCAGGTAAGAGATGCGGGCTTCAATGTCGGCGCGCGGCACGTTGTAGAGGCGTGCCGAGAGGCGCAGCAGTTCGCGCCCGGTCTGGAGCAGGTCGAGTCCGGCCTCCTGTAGAGCGACGCCGATCGACTGGCGCACCCGCTGAGCGTCGTGGCGCACATCAAGGCCGCCAACCCAGGCCTCGCCGTCGGTGGGCCGCAGCAGGGTGGTGAGCATCCGCACGGTGGTCGTCTTGCCGGAGCCGTTCTGTCCGAGGAAGCCGAAAATCTGACCCTGGCGGACGCGCAGGTCGATGCCGTTGACGGCGTGGATGTCGCCGAAGTGCTTGGTCAGGCCGTCGGCGCGGATCGCGATTTCGGCGTCTGCCTGGTGCTGTTGGGCGGGGCGGAGGATGTCGGGAATGGAGGACATTGAAGGGATCTTAGCGCGGGTTGACGACAAGGCGGCTGCGCACGTGTGTTCTATGATACATACGATCTGGGTACAGGGGTCAGGTGCGAGGCTGAAATTGGCGGTCGGCGCTCGCTTGCTGCCAAGCGGAGGTTAGATCGGGCGGAAGACGGGGATGGGGTAGGCGTCGTCGCCGTCCTGGTCCTCGAATTCGACCTGCACGCGCTGGCCGATCTGGATGTCGGCGGTCGGGTTGGCGACGCCGACGACGTTGGTCAGCATGCGAAAGCCCTCGTCGAGGTCGACGTAGGCGACGGCGTAGGCGCCAAGTTCCTGGAAGCCGGGCATGCGGTTCTGGCGCACGACGGAGTAGGTGTAGACGGTGCCGAGGCCGCTCGAGACGTGCCAGGTGAGGCCGCCGCTGCCGTCGGCGGTGGAGTGCGCGCGGGGGTAGAAGACGACATTGCCCTCGGCGTCGCGCTGGTAGCGCAGTTCGCCGGCTTTGCAGCCTTCCCAGAAGTGCTGCGTGTCGGGTTCGGGGAAGCTGGGCTGCGGTCGGTTGGCCATGAGATTTCGCCTCTCCTTGCCGCGTTGGCGGCGTTCGGTCGTGTTCGATGTTGTTCGGTGGTGTTCGGCTGTGTTCGGGTCAGTCGGCGGCGAGGATCACGGTGCCGCCGGTGTGTGTGCCGCCGAGCAGGCCGCCGTTGCCGTGCGCGACGGCGAGCTGCGCGCCCTCCACCTGGGAGGTCGATTCGCCGCGCAGCTGGCGCACCGATTCGAGCAGCAGGAAGAGTCCGCGCATCCCGGGGTGGTTGCTCGAGAGCCCGCCGCCGTCGGTGTTGAGGGTCAGGCCGGGCTGGTCGAAGGCGAGGTGGCCGTCCGCCATCCAGGGACCGATCTCGCCCTTGCCGCAGAAGCCGAGGTCTTCGAGGCAGACGGCGACGGTGATGCTGAACGAGTCGTAGATCATCGCGATGTCGATCTCGTCGGGCGTCACGCCCGCCTGGCTGAAGGCGGCGAGGGCGCTCTGCGCGCCGGCGCTGGTGGTGATGTCGCCATCGTTCTCGCGGTACTTGGTCGCTTCGCCGCTGCCGATGATCCAGACCGGCTTCTTCTTGATGTCGCGCGCGACATCGGCGGAGACGAACACCGCCGCGCCGCCGCCGTCGGAGATCATGCAGCACTCGAGCAGGTGCAGCGGGTCGGCCACGATCCGTGATTCCAGCACATCCTCGACGGTGATCTCGTCGACCTTGACGAACTGCAGGTCGGTCATCGCCTTGACCGCTTCGGGGTTGCGCATGGCGTGCTTGCGGGTGGCGACGGAGATTTGCGCGAGCTGCTCGGTGGTGGTGCCGTAGTCGTGCATGTGGCGGTGGGCGACCATCGCGTAGTTGGCGATCAGCGTGGAGCCGTAGGGCGCTTCCATGTTCTGCTGCCAGGACGCGCCGCCGCGGCCCAGCCCGCCGGTGCCGATCGGCACCCGCATCGAGGCGGATGTCGAGCCGTAGGTGGTGACGGCGACATTGGTGCGCCCGGCCGCGATGTCGCGCAGCGCGTGGGAGGCGTGGAATTCGTAGGAGGAGCCGCCGACCTGGGTGGTGTCGATCATGCGCGGCTTAATCCCGAGGTAGGCGGCCAGCCCGAGACCGCCGCCGCCCTCGCCGTCCAGCGCGTCGTAGAGGCCGTCCACATCGCTCCAGCTGAGGCCCGCGTCGTCCAGCGCGCGCTTCATCGAGTCGGCCTTGATCTGCATCGACGAGACGCCGGGCGCGACGCGGAGGGGGTATTCGTGAATGCCGGCGATCGCCGCCACGCGCTCCTGTGCCATCTTCGTCCTCCCTGCGTTCTCCGTGCGGTGGTGTCGCGCGTTGCCTGCGCGATTGCGCCTCATTCTAGTGCGCGCCTAGCCTGCGGGAATGCGGATTGGTCTGATCTCCGACACTCACTTGCCGCAGCTGCTGCATTCGCTCGACGAACTCGGCCCGCAGGCGGGCGAGGCGCTGGCGGGCGTGGAGCTCATTCTGCACGGCGGCGATGTGACCGTGCCCGCCGTGCTGGACTGGTGCGAGCAGTTTGCGCCCGTCCTGGCGGCGCGCGGCAACAACGACATCTTCGACGATCCGCGCCTGGGCGAGCGGCAGCTGATCGATGTCGACGGCGTGCGGGTGGGGATGGCGCATGAGCTGCGCCCGGAGTCGCGCCCGATCCCGGAAATCCTGCGCACCTCGCTCAACGCCGAGCCGGTCGATGTGCTGATCGGCGGCGATACGCATGTGGAACGTCTGGAGTACCGCGACGGGGTGCTGCTGATCAACTCCGGCAGCCCCTCGCTGCCGCACCATCTCTCGACGCGGCTGGGCACGATTGGGCTGCTGACGATCGAGCGGGGCCGGATCGAGGCGGAGATTTTCGCGCTGGGACCGACGCCGGGGCATCGCAATCCCGGCCGTCCGCAGCGGGTCGCGATCGAGGACGGGCGGGTAATCGAGGCGGAGCTTTGCGGGCAGCCGCTGAGCGAAGCGGAGTTTCTGAGGCCGCCCGACCAGCGGATGAGCTCGAACGGCGTCGGCTGAGCGCCGAGAGGAGACCACGATGGATTTGCAACTACAAGGCAAGCGGGCGCTGGTGACGGGCGGGAGCCGCGGGATCGGCAAGGCGATCGCGCTGGAGCTCGCGCGCGAGGGCTGCGAAGTGACGATTTCCGCGCGCGATCCGCAGCGCTTGTCGGCGGCGGCGGACGAGATCGGGGCGGCGGTGGGGCGGTCGATCACCGCGCTGACCGCGGAGATGTCGGACGACGCTTCGGTGCGCGCGATGGTCGTCGCGGCGGCCGATGCGATGGGTGGGCTGGACATTCTGGTCAACAACGCGGCGTCGCCGGGCAGCGTCCACGGGCCCAAGCCGCTGGCCGAGCTGACCGATGAGATCGTGCTGGCCGATATCAACGTCAAGGTGATGGGCTATCTGCGCTGCGCGCGCGAGGCCGCGCCCTACATGCAGCGCGCCGGTTGGGGGCGGATCATCAACATTTCGGGGCTGGCGGCGCGCGGCAGCGGCAACACCGTGGGCAGCATCCGCAATGTGTCGGTCGCGGCGCTGACCAAGAATCTGGCCGACGAGCTCGGCCCGGATGGAATCAACGTGACGGTGGTGCATCCCGGGCTGACGCGCACGGAGGCGACGCCGGAGCGGATCGCGCAGATTGCGGAGTCGAGCGGGATCACGGAGGCGGAGGCCGAGGCGCGGATGGCGGCGGGCAACTCGGTGCGCACGATCATCGAGTCGGAGGACATCGCCGCGATCGCGGCCTTCCTCGCGTCGCCCAGGTCGATCGCAATCACCGGCGACACGATCGCGGCAGGCGGCGGCGTGGGTCGGGGGATTTACTACTGAGGCGCGTGTTCGAGCGGCGTTGCGTCGGAGGCGCGGCGCCCGCCATTTTCCAGCACGAGGCGATGCAGCTCACCGAGGTTGAGCCACGACTGCGCCGGCGTCCCCAGCACGCGCTCCAGCGCCAGCGCCAGCGGCTCCGTGATCATCGCCTTCTCGTCGAGGATGTCGTTAATCACTTCAACGGGCTGTCCGATGCGGCGCGCCAACTCTTCGGGCGTCATCTCGAGCGCGTTGAGATCGTCTCGCAGAAACTCGCCGGGGTGGAACGCAATGTCCGGGAGGATGTTGGGATTGAAGTCAGTCGCCATAGTGATTCTCCACGTTGCGGATTTCGATTTCGCGTTCGGTGTCGCCGGGTCGCACGATCAGACGCCAGTTTCTGGTCAACCTGAGCGAGTAATCGGCCTGCCGATCGCCCTCGAGGCGCTTGAACCGCCGCGAGCGAAAGTCGGGCAGTCGCCGTAGATCGCTCCAGCGTTCAACCGAGGCCATGCGGGCGAGCACCCCCACGTATTGCCGGCCTGCCGGCCGCCCCCACTGAGCCTCCGCTCGCGACCCGCTCTCGAAACACCGTCGTAGATCGGGCGTGCGGAAGAGGAGTTGCATATCTGTCGCCTCCTCGTCTGCGAGGTCGGCCGCCGCGAGAGGGACCTCAGGCTTGCCGCCGTTCTCGAGCACCAAGTAGTACATCGTCACGAGATTGAGCCACGATTGGGCGGAGACATTCAGCACCCGCTCGAGGTCCTGCGCGAATTCCTCGGTGATCATCGCCTGCTCGTTGACGACCGCGTAGACCTCCTCGGCAGGGCGCTGCATGCTCGTCGCGAGCGTGTCCGGGGAGAGCCCGCGCGCCTCGATCTCTTCGCGGAGGAACCCGCCGGGGTGGAACGCAATGTCGGGCAGGATCGAGGGCTTGAACTCTGCCATGGTCGTTTCACACATCAGCGCGCTGGAGTGGCGCCCCTGGGAGGACTTGAACCTCCAGCCTGCGGATTAGAAGTCCGCCGCTCTATCCCTTGAGCTACAGGGGCTCAGCTCTGCGGCTGGCCGGCGCGGTAGAAGGCCGCGCCGAGCTTGTTCAGAGATACGGTAACCGTTCGGGAGGCGGTCGAGCCGTCGGGCAACGAGGCTTCGAGCCGCAGCTCGCCGATGTGCTCGCCCTCGGGTACGCCGCCGGCCGCGGCGCGGACGATCAGCGTGGAATGTTCGGCGTCGGCGAAGGCCGCGCCGCCGCCGACTGCGACGCCGGCCTGCACCTCGAGCTGCACCCAGGAGGGCGCGCCGGCCACCCGCCAGGCGAGCAGCCCGCTGCCCTCGTTTTCGATCAGCAGCGACGCGGCGGAAACCGCGCCGCCGCTCGAGCTCAGCTCCAACTCCGCGTCGTCCAACCGCAGCCGCGGCGCGCCCAGCACCCGCTCGCGCAGCTGCTGGACTTCGGGCTCGCTCAGCGGCCATTCGGGGTAGGGCGCGGCGCTCTGCGGCAGCGGCATATACATCGCCGCGAACGGCGATGCCGCGCCCTCGGCGGGACCGCCCAGATTGCGGATTTCGTTCCAGCCCGCGTAGTAGTGCTCCGGGTCCAGCGGCCAGCCCGGTGAGGCCATCAAGTCGAGGTCGGGCAGCGCCAGCGGGATCGCGTCCCACAGCGGACGCCCCTCCAGCTCGGGCGGATTGACCACGCAGCCCAGCACCAACTCCTGATAGGGATAGCCGTTGCGCCGCCCGTCGCAGCCGTATTGGGGCGCGCGGAAGGGGTCCACATCCGGGCCGGCGGGGTGATTGGAGAGCGCCCAACCGTTGTAGCCCCAGAGCGCGTAGTACCACGATTCGATTACGGATGGGTCGCCGGTCCCGACCTGCGGGAAGAACTCGTCGTTCCACTTTTCGGCCAGAATTTGCGCCCCGGCGGCGATGTTGTAGGCGAAGTGAGTGCCGACCAGCGCCTCGTAGCGGCTGGGCAGCGCGCCCTCGTTGCTGATCGTGCTGGTGACCTGCATGATCCCGTAGCCGCAGTCGAACGAGACCAGCGCGGGACCAATCGACTCATACGGCACATCGGGCGCGGTCTGGTTGGTCGAACTTTCGACCCAGCCGATCGCGTAGAGCAGCGGCGCGGGGATGGTCGCGAACGGATCCTCGCGGCGCTCGCCGCCGATGCCGACCTTGAGCGGCTGGAGCGCGAACTCTTCGTCGTCGGGGAACAGCAAATTGCCCGCCGCCAGCCGCTGCGCGTCGAAGTAGAGCGCGCGATCGCGCTGCGCCTCCCAGGATTGAAAGAGATAGGCCGGCCCGCCGCCCGAGTATGGGCAGGCGTCGGGCGCGGACTGCCCGGCGGGCGAGCCCAGCAGCATCGCCGCCAGCGCGAGCAGGACGGCGGCGGCGAGCGCCGCGAGCGTGCGGCTCATCCGCTCCACCAGCCGATCGCGTAGACCTCCGCCTGCTCAACCCGCTCCAAACCCCGCTCCGCCCCCACGATCCCCGTCCAGCGTTGCCCGGCATCGCCCGGTCCCGCGCCCTCGTAGGCGGCGACGGCCAGCCAGCGCCCGTCGGGGTCCCAGGCGAAGGGCACGGTGAAGCCGCGCGCGCCGCTCCAGCGCCCCACGGTGAGCTCGCCGTTGGGACGCCAGGCGGGACCTGCGGCGTCGGCGATGCGGCGCGACTCGGCGTCGAGCGGACGCAGCCGTTCACGCTGCCAGTCCTGGCTTTCGGCGACCGACGGCGCTGCATCGCCCTCCTCGCGCAGGGAGCGCACGACGACCTGCAATTCGCGCCCGTTGCGCAGCTCCAGCGCCACTTCGCCGCCGTCCGGCGAGAGAGTCCAGCCGCGCGTGTGTTGCACCCCCAAATCCCAGCGCCCCACGCGCTCCAGCGCGCCGTCCTGCAATTTCAGCTCCCAGAGCGCCCAGCCCGCCGCTTCCAGCGCCGCCGTCCAGAGCTGGTCGCCGCGCATCTCCAGCGGGTAGAGCGCCATCGCGTCGCTGGCCCGATAGCGGGCGACGGCCGCGCCGTCGGCGATGTTGAGCAGATCGAGTTTGCCGCCCGAGGAGTCGTTGCGGGCGACCGCGATTCGCTCGCCGTCTTCGGAGAACGTCAGCCCCGCGAAGAGGTCCAAGCCTGCCGCCAGCACGCGCTTGCCCTGCGCGGTGACCAGCCAGAGCACCGCGTCCTCGCGCGGCTCGCGTCCGTTGGGCGGCACAGCCAGCAGCGCGGCGGCGTCGCCGGAGGGCGCGACGACGCCCTCGACATCCCAGCCGGCGGCGTGCTCGATAGTCGCCAGCTCCACCCAGTCGCCGTCGAGGTTCGCCGGATCAATCAGCACCAGCCGCGACTGCGTGTCCGCGTAGGCGGAGGCCAGCAGCCGCGCATCGCCCAATCCGTCGTCGCCGCACGCGGCCAGCGCAGCCGCGAGCAGCAGCAGCGCAGCCGGTGCCCACGCGGACCGCGCCCGCGATACCGTAAGTAACCGCACGTCGTGTTGCTGCGCCCCGCGTTGCGCACGTGAAATCACCGTAGCACGGGGACCTGCCGCGGCTCGCTGCTAATCTGAGCGGCAACGGGACAGCTTCGACGGAGGTTCGCGTGGCCCGCATCGCCATTCTTGGGCTCGGCTACATCGGCGGCTCGATTGGGCTGGGGCTGAAGAAGGCCAAGCTGCGCAATACCGAGATCGTCGGCTACGACGACTGGCGGCGCGCCCGCCGCGCAGCCGACAAGCAGGGCGCGGTGGACAACGCCTACAGCAGCGTGCGCGAAGCGGTCGAGGGGGCGGGGCTGGTGATCGTAGCCACGCCGCCCTCGGCGGTGGAAGAGATGTTCGAGCAGATGGCGCCGCATCTCGGACGCGGCGCGGCGGTGACCGATGTGGCCGCCTCGAAGCGCGTGATCCACGCCGCCGCCGCCGACCACCTGCGCAGCGGCGTCTCCTTTATCGGCGGGCACCCGATGGCCGGCAACGCCGCCACCTTTGGGATCGAAAACGCCGACGCCGAGCTGTTTCAGGGGACGCGCTGGTTCGTCTGCAGCACGCCGACGGCGACCGAGGCCTCGGTGCGCTCGGTGCTGGGCATGATCCGCGAGCTGGGCGCGGAGCCGCACTTCCTCAACGCCGACGAGCACGACTACCTGATGGCCGCCGTCAGCCACCTGCCGCTGGTCGTCTCGACCGCGCTGTTCACGGTGTTGCGCGGCAGCGAGGGCTGGATGGACTTCGGGCGCGGCGCGGGCGACACCTTCAACACGATGACCGGCTTCAACTCCGGCGACCCCAGCCTGACCACCGAGATCGCGATCACCAACCGCGAGCAGGTGCAGCACTGGCTGGACCGGCTGATCGTCGAGCTGCACCGTCTGCGCGATGTGCTCGACGGCGACGAAGAGGCCGTCTTCGCGGAGTTCGCCAACGCGCAGATGAACTACGCGCGCTTCCTGCATGGCGACGATCTGGATCGCGGCCAGGAAGCGCCGGACATCCCCGACAGCCGCTCGCAGATGGCGGCGCTGCTGGTCTCGCAGCGGCTCTACGACCGCGTGCGCGAGATGGGCAAGCGCCAGGAAGAGCGCGAGCGCCAATCCCCCGGACGCACCAAGCGCCGATGACGACGCTCGACCGGCAGCCGCTGCGGCTCCGCCCAATAGCCGCGCTGCGCGGCGAGCTGACCGTGCCCGGCGACAAGTCGATCTCGCACCGCGCGCTGATCTGCAACGCGCTGGCGCGCGGCGAAGCGCGCGTGACCAACCTGCTGGAGAGCGCCGACTGCCTGAGCACGATGGCCTGCCTCGAGCGCTGGGGCGTGCAATTCGAGCGCGAGCAGGGCGCGACAATCGTGCGCAGCCCCGGCCTGGACCGCTTTCACGCGCCGGCCGGCACGCTCGACTGCGGCAACAGTGGCACCACGATGCGGCTGCTGGCCGGGATCGCGGCGACGCTGCCGTTCAGCTCAACGCTGGACGGCGACGACTCACTGCGCCGCCGCCCGATGGATCGCGTGCTCGAACCGCTGGCGCAGATGGGCGCAGCGACCGACGGCGCGGACGGCGGACGCCTCGCGCCGATTGTGGTCGGCGGCCAACCCGAGGGGCTGCGCCCGTTTCGCGGACGCCTCTCGGTCGCCAGCGGGCAACTGAAGAGCGCGTTGATCTTCGCGGCGCTCCGAGCGACCGCCGAAAGCAACATTGAAGAGGTCGGTCCCAGCCGCGACCACACCGAGCGGATGCTGGGCGCGATGGGCGCGCAGATCGACACCAACGGCGCGAAGGTGCGCGTCCAGCCCGGCGCAGCCCTGCGCCCGCGCGATGTGGATGTGCCCGGCGATATCAGCGCCGCCGCGTTCTGGATGGTGGCGGCGGCGATCGTGCCGGATTCCGATCTGACGCTGCCCGCCGTGGGGATCAACCCCACCCGCGCCGGCATCATCGACGCCCTCCGCGCAATGGGCGCGGACCTGACGCTTGAGCATGAGCGAGAAGTATCCGGCGAGCCGATCGCGGATCTCCGCGTGCGCTACGCCCCGCTGCGCGGCTTCGAGGCTTCCGGCGATCTGGTGGTGCGCGCGCTCGATGAGTGGCCGGTGATCGCCGTCGCGGCGGCGCTCGCCGACGGCCCGACCACGATCCGCGACGCGGAAGAGCTGCGGGTCAAGGAATCGGACCGCATCGCCGCGACTGCGGCGATGCTGCGCGCGCTCGGCGCGGAGGTCGAGGAACGCCCCGACGGCCTGCGCATCGCCGGCGGCGCAACGCTGCGTGGCGGCGTGGTCGAATCGCGCGGCGACCACCGGATCGCGATGGCCGCCGCCGTCGCGGCGATGATCGCCGAGGGCGAAACCGAGCTGCGCGGCGGCGAGTCCGTCGCGATCTCCTATCCCGAATTCTGGCGCGATCTGGAACGGCTCCGCGATGCCGCAGCCGCCTGAAGGTTCGCCGATCGCGGTGGTGCTGTCCGGTCCGTCGGGCGCGGGCAAGGACACCGTGCTGCGGCTTGCGCTGAGCCTCGACGACTCGCTGGCGACCGTGGCCACGGCCAAAACGCGCCCGCCCCGGCCGGGCGAGCAACACGGCGTCCACCACGTCTTCCTCAGCGAGCAGGAGTTCGATGAGTGGCTCGCCGCCGACGCTTTCCTCGAGCACGCCACCGTCTACGGCCACCGCAGCGGCGTCCCCCGCCGGGCGGTCGAGGACTGCCTACAGGCGGGCAAGTCGGTGATCATCCGCACCGACATCCAGGGCGCGCGCAGCCTGCGCGAGCGCCTGCCCGGCTGCCTGCTGGTCTTCATCACCGTGCCCGATCTCGCCGCGCTCCGCGCCCGCATGCAAGGTCGAGGCACCGACAGCGCAGCCGACATGGAGCTGCGCCTCAATCAAGCAGAGGCGGAGATCGCAGAGGCGGCATGGTTCGACCACGTAATCATCAACGCCGACGGAGCAGCGCGCGCTGCAGCCGAAGCGCTAATCAACCACATCCACGCCGCCGCCTCCGCCACACCCGCCTAATTCCCGTCATACCCGCCGCCACCTCCGTCATTGCCGCGCTCCGCCGCGGCAATCTCGCCGTCCCCGCCACCCAGGCCTGGTGTGCAACGCCGTTGATTGACATTCGCCCTGCGCGCCTTAGGCTGATTGACACCATGACGCGCGTTGACGGCCAGGCCTCTATTCAGTTGGATCCGAGCCGACGGCTGCTTGCGCGGCATCGCACCTCCGGGGGTGAAGGGGGTTGGCGCGGCGTTGAACCGTAGACGCCGACGCCTGCGGCGCAGACTGCGCGCCGCCGAATTCCCTGGAGCGCTCCCATGCCCCCCTCCGGCGACCATCGCCCCTCGCTTGACGAATTCAAAGCCATCGCTGCGCGCGGCGAGGGCAACTTCGCCCCGATCTACCGCGAAGTGCTTGCGGACCTCGAAACGCCCGTCTCCGCCTTCCTCAAAGTCAAGCGCGGCCCCTACTCCTTCCTGCTCGAATCGGTCGAAGGCGGCGAGCGCCCGGGGCGCTACTCGTTCATCGGCACCGAGCCCTACCGCGTGCTCCGCGCGCCCGCCGGCGGCGGCGAAGACCCGCTGCGCCTCGTTGAGCAGGAGCTGGGCCGCTTCCAACTCGTGGCCAGCCCCGATCTGCCGCCGTTTTGCGGCGGCGCGGTCGGCTATCTCGCCTACGAAGCGATCCGCCACTTCGAGCCGCGCGTCCCGCCCGCGGCGCTCGACCCCCACAGCCTGCCCGAAGCGCTCTTCCAGTTCGTCGATACGGTGCTCGTCTTTGACCACCTCAAGCACGTGATCCGCGTGGTCAGCCACGCGCGGCTCGATGGCGATATCGAATCCGCCTACCGCCAGGCGCAGTTCCGAATCGACGAGCTGGTCGAACGCTTGCAGGACGGCCAGCCGCTGCCGCCCGGCGACGCGCCCGAACCTGAGCACCACCAGACCGCGATCCGCTCCAATATGGAGCGTGAAGCGTACTTCTCCGATGTCAAGCGAATCGTCGATTACATCGTCGCCGGCGACGTGATCCAGTGCGTCTACTCGCAGCGGTTTTCGCGCGAGACGTTTGTGCATCCGTTCAACGTCTACCGCACCCTGCGCACCGTGAACCCCTCGCCCTATACCTACTATCTGGAGCTGGACGACCACCAGATCGTCGGCACCTCGCCGGAGCTGCTGGTGATCGTGGAGGACGGCAAGGTGGCGACGCATCCGATCGCGGGCACGCGGCGGCGCGGGCAGAGCGAGGCCGAGGACCTGGCGCTCGAACAGGAGCTGCGCAACGACGAAAAAGAGATCGCCGAACACGTGATGCTGCTCGATCTGGGCCGCAACGATGTGGGGCGTGTGGCCAAGCCCGGCTCGGTGCGCGTCACCCAGGAACTCGATGTCGAGCGCTACAGCCACGTGATGCACCTGGTCTCGCATGTGGAGGCCGAAATGCGCGACGATTGCACCGCCTTCGACGCCGTCCGCGCCACCTTCCCCGCCGGCACCGTCTCCGGCGCGCCCAAAATCCGCGCGATGGAGATCATCGCCGAACTCGAAGCGGACCAGCGCGGTCCCTACGCGGGCGCGCTGGGCTATTTCGGCTTCGGCGGCAACATGGAGACGGCGATCACGATCCGCACGATCCTCATGCAGGACGGCGTCGCCTCGGTGCAGGCCGGCGGCGGCATCGTCTTCGACAGCACGCCCGATTTCGAGTTCGAGGAGACGGTCAACAAGGCGATGGGGATGTTCACCGCGCTCGATCTCGCCGAGCAGCGCAGCCGTTCCGGCGCAGCCCGCGGCGGCTCGCGCGGTTACTGAGGCGCCGCCAAATGCCCGACGCTCTGATCATCGGTTACGGCGTCCAATTCGACGACGACGGCCGCGTGCTGCTGCTGCACCGCCGCGCAGATCGCCCGCCCTGGGCGGACCGCTGGTGGCTGCCCGGCGATGTCACCCCGCTGACGGAGGAACCCGACGCCACCGTGCCCCGCATCTTCGCCCACCTGCTGCGCCGGCGGGTCGCCGCCGCCTACCTCGAAACCGTCTTCGGCGAAGAGCCCGAGACGCGCCGCCACAGCATCCACAACGCCTACCGCGTGACGACGCAGCAGGCCCTGGACCCGCAGCCCGACGACGAAACCAACCCCTTCGACGCAGCGCAGTGGTTCACCCACGACGAAGCGATCGCCGAGCTGCCGCCGGAGCAGGCCGCGCTGCTGCGCGCGGCGCTCGAGCGCGAGCAGGCCGGCATCGCGCCCGAACCGCCTCCCGATCTCGACACGCTCTTCGACGCGCCCCCCACCGCGGCTGCCGCGCCCGCGCCGCAGGCGCGCGCGCCGCGCGAGCAGCGGCGCGAGTTGGGACGCCAAATCCTCGCCGAGCTCGCCGGCGGCCCCGACCTGCTGCAGCTCGGCGCGCTCGGCGAATGGCTGGTCGAGCACGTCTGGGGCGAAGTCTGGCAGACCGAACATCCCTCGCGGCGCGACCGCAGCATCGCCGCGCTGGCGCTCTGCGCCGCGCTGCGGCTGCGCGACGCGCTGGCCTTCAACGTGCGGATCGCCGAGGCCAACGGACTCTCGCGCGACGAAATCGGCGAGGTCTGCCTACAGCTGGCGGCGGACGCCGGCTTCCCCTACGCCAACGAATCGCTGGCGCAGCTGGGCGAACTCTGGCAACTCGAAACGGGCCGCTTCGCGCCCACCGCAGTCGAACCGCCGCCTCCCGCCGCTGTCCCGCTGCCCAACAGCGAGTTGGCGCGCAGCTCGCTCACCTGGGCGCAGCAGGAGGTCTACTCGCGCCCCCAGCTGACGCCGCGCGAGCGGGCAATCGTCTCGCTGATGGTCGTGCTGGCGCTCGGTCCGTCCGAGCAGATTGACGCCCGGATCGCCCACGCGCGGCATAGCGGCGTCTCGCCCGACGCACTCGACGGCCTGCTGCCGCTGGTCGCCGTCTTCGCCGGCATCCACCGCGCCCAGGCCGGCGCAGACGCCCTCCAACGCCTCCTAGAATGACCGCCGAAACGGAGTTGACCATGGCTACCCACGCAGAACGACGCGCCGCCGGTATGCGGACGCTGAGCGAAATGACCGGCAACCCGGAGCAGGCCTTCGCGGGCATCGAAGCCCGCAACGGCGCGTTCGGCAGCTTCGTGCTCGATTACGTCTTCGGCCAAATCTGGCAGGGCGAAGAGCTGAGCCGGCGCGACCGCAATCTGGCCTCGCTGGCGATGCTCGGCGCGCTGGAGCGCTTGGATGGAGTGCGCTTCCACGCGAGCTTCGGCCCCGCCAACGGCCTCGAGCGCGAGGAGATCGCCGAAGTCGCGCTGCAAATCGCCGGCTACTCCGGCTTCCCCGCCGGCAACGGCATGCTCGACGTGCTGCAACAGATGTGGAGCGAGGCCGACGGCGCGCCGTACGTGATCCCGCCCGCCGCACATAAGGACGACGAGCAGCGCCACCGCGACGCGGTCGATGTGATGCGCACGCTCAACGCCCGCGAGGAAGCGCAGGACCCCGCCGAGGCGCTGGCCGGAATGGCGCGGATCGGCGCGGTGGGCAAGCTCGCCTTCGAGTTCGCTTTCGGCGACCTCTGGTCCCGCGACCAGCTCTCGCGCCGTGACCGCTCGCTGGTCGTGGTCAGCATCCTCGTCGCGCTCAACAAGGTCGAAGAGCTGCGCTTCCACATCCCCGGCGCGCTCAACCACGGCGTCACGGCGACCGAACTCGAGGGCGTGATGGCGACCGCCGCCTACTGCTGCGGCTTCCCCCGCGCCGTCGAGGGCTTCCGCGCCCTGCAACAGGCGCTGCGCGAACGCGAGGACGCCGGTGACTGACGTTCTGCTGATCGACAACTACGACTCGTTCACCTACAACCTCTACCAGTACCTCAGCGAGCTGGGCGCGGAGGTGACGGTGCATCGCAACGACCAGATCACGCTGGACGAGATCGAGGCGCTGGACCCGCAGCGGATCGTGATCTCGCCCGGTCCCAAAACGCCCAACGAGGCCGGCGTCAGCGTGCCGCTGATCCGCGCCTTCGCGGGGCGGCGGCCGATCCTCGGCGTCTGTCTCGGGCACCAGTGCATCGGCGCGGCGTTCGGCGCCACGGTCGGTCCTGCCGGCGAAATTCGGCACGGCAAGATGTCCGCGATCGAGCACGACGGGCAGGGCGTCTTCGAGGGCGTTGAGCAGAGCTTCGAGGCGACCCGCTACCACTCGCTGAGCGTCGAGCCGCAGACGATGCCCGACGAGCTGCTGCCCACCGCCTGGGCTGATCGCGCCGACGGCCAGGGCCGCGTGCTGATGGGTCTGCGCCACCGCGACTTCGCCGTCGAGGGCGTGCAGTTTCACCCCGAATCGATCATGACCAAGGCCGGCCACGACCTGCTGCGCAACTTCCTCAAGCAGAGCGAGGCGGTCCGTGCCGGCTGAGGGCGATCTGCAGCTGGCGCTCAACGCCCTGATCGAGGAGCGCCGCGATCTGTCCGACGCCGAAGCCGGCGCGGCGATGGACGCGCTGATGTCGGGCGCGGCGGACCCGCACCAGGCCGCCGCGCTGCTCACCGCGCTGCGGCTCAAGGGCGAAACCGTCGCCGAGCTGGTCGGCCTGGCCCGCGCGATGCGCGGACACGCCCTGCGTGTCGAACTGTCCGACCTGCCCCGCCTCGCCGACACCGCCGGCACCGGCGGCGACGGCCACCACACCTTCAACGCCAGCACCGCCGCCGCCTTCGTCCTCGCCGGCTGCGGCGTCCCTGTCGCCAAGCACGGCAACCGCGCGATGTCCTCCAGCTGCGGCTCCGCCGATGTGCTCGAAGCGCTCGGCGGCTGCATCACACTCGCGCCCGCGCAGGCCGCCGCCTGCATCCGCGAAGTCGGCTTCGGCTTCCTCTTCGCGCAGACCTACCACCCGGCGATGCGGCACATCGCCCCGATCCGCCGCGGCATCGGCATTCGCACCGTCTTCAACATGCTCGGCCCGCTGACCAACCCCGCCCGCGCCACGCATCAGCTGATCGGCGTCGCCCGCCCCGAACTCGGCCCGCTGATCGCTCAGGCGCTGCTCAACCTCGGCGTCAAACGCGGCCTCGTGGTCCACGGCGAAGAAGGCCTCGACGAGCTATCACCCGCCGGCGCTACCCGCGTCTGGCGGGTCGACGCCGGCGCGGTGGACGAGTTCACCGTCCACCCCGCCGACTTCCAAATCCGCCCCGTCCCGCTCGACGCGGTGCGCGGCGGCGATGCGGCGCAGGCCGCCGGCCAGATGCGCGAGGTGCTGGGCGGCAAAACCTCAGCGCTGACCGGCTTTGTCACGCTCAACGCCGCCGCCGCCCTGTTCGCCGCCGCCGAGGTGCCGACCTTCGCCGAAGGCGTCAGCCGCGCCGCCGAATGCCTCGACGACCAACGCGCCCTGCGTAAGCTGGACCTCTGGATCGAACGCTCGCAAGAGCTGGCCGCGGAGGCCGCCTGATGCCGCAGCTGCAAGCCGGTTTGCAAGCCGTGTCGGTGCTCGAACGGATCGTCGCGGACACCCGCGCGCGCGTCGCCGAGCGCCGCCGCGAGACGCCGCTGGAAACGCTGCTCGAACGCGCCCGCCGCCGCCCGCCGGCGCGCGACTTCACCGCCGCGCTGCGCGCCCCGGGCGTGGGCGTGATGGCGGAAATCAAACGCGGCTCACCCTCCAAAGGGCTGTTCGCGCCCGACATCGATCCGGCCTCCCTCGCGCGCACGTTTGCCCAGATCGGCGCGGCGGCGGTCTCCGTGCTGACCGCGCCCGATTTCTTCGCCGGCGACGACGACCTGCGCGCCGCCGCTGAGGCGTTGGCCGACCTGGAAACGCCCATTCTGCGCAAGGAGTTCCACGTAGACCGCTACCAGGTCGCCGAAGCGCGCGCGCTGGGCGCGGACGCCTTTCTAATCATCGCCAAGTCGTCCGGCGCGGCGGAGCTGCGGGAGCTAATCGAGGCCGGCCGGGAGTGGGGCGTGACGGCCTTTGTGGAGGTCACCGACGAAGCCGAGCTGGAGGCCGCGCTCGCCGTCGGCGCGCCCGCAATCGGGATCAACAACCGCGACCTCCACACCTTTCAGGAAGACCTGTCCACCACCGAGCGGCTGCGCCCGCTGGTTCCCGCCGATATCCCCGTAGTCGCCGCCAGCGGCGTGCGCACACGGGCCGATATGCGCCGTATGGAAGCCTGCAACGTCGATGCCGTGCTGATCGGCGAAGCGCTGTCCAGCGCCGCCGATCCCGCCGCCCGCCTGCGCGAGCTGCGCGGACCATGAGCGCCGCGACGCGGCCTGCGCCGCTGGTCAAAATCTGCGGCGTGCGGGAAGTCATGCACGCCGCCGCCGCCCGCGAGGCCGGCGCGGACCTGATCGGCATGATCTTCGCCGACGCCCGACGCCGCGTGGACATCCAAACCGCCCGCGCGATCCGCCGCGAGCTCGGACCGCGCACCGAGATCACCGACTCCACCGCCGAGGCCGTCGAGCGTGCCCGCGCGCAATCGCGGCGTCCCCTGCTGGTCGGCGTCTTCGCCCGTCAGACGCCCGACGAAATCCTGCGCGTGCTGGACCGCGTGGAGCTCGATCTGGTCCAGCTCAGCGGCGGCGAACATCCCGCGCTCGCCGGGCGCATCCCCCGCGCGATCATCCGCACCACGCATGTCGCCGCCGATGCCAACGCCGCCGCGCTGCTGCGCGATGCGCAGCGCGAACCTCCCACGATCACCCATCTCGACGCCGCCTCGCGGCAGGGCGGCGGCGCGGGTCGGCGCTTCGACTGGTCGCTCGCGCGCGAGCTCGCCGCGCAGCGCCCGATCATCCTCGCCGGCGGCCTCACCCCCGAGAATGTCGCCGAAGCCGTCGCCGCCGCCCGCCCCTGGGCAGTCGATGTCTCCTCCGGCATCGAAACCGACGGCGTGAAATACACGGAGAAAATCCGCGCTTTTGTCGCAGCGGCAAAGGCGCAGACATCGCAGGCAGCGGAGGCGCGCGCATGAGCGACGAAACCGGCGCGTTCGGACCGTTCGGCGGACAATTCGTTCCCGAAACCCTGATGCCGGCCCTGGCCGAGCTGGAGGAAGCCTGGGCGGCCGCGCAGGCCGACGACGAGTTCGGCGCAGAACTCGGACAGATGCTGCGCGACTACGTCGGCCGCGAGACGCCGCTGACCTTCGCCCCGCGGCTCTCCGAGCGGCTCGGCGGCGCGCAAATCTACCTCAAGCGCGAGGACCTCGCGCACACCGGGGCGCACAAGATCAACAACGCGCTCGGCCAGGCGCTGCTCGCGCTGCGGATGGGCAAGCGCCGGATCATCGCCGAAACCGGCGCAGGGCAGCACGGCGTCGCCACCGCCACCGCCTGCGCCAGGTTCGGCCTCGAATGCATCGTCTACATGGGCGCGGAGGATGTGCGCCGCCAGGCGCTCAACGTCTTCCGCATGCGCCTGCTCGGCGCGGAGGTGATCCCCGTCGACTCCGGCGCGCGCACGCTCAAAGACGCGATCAACGAAGCAATCCGCGACTGGGTGACCAACGTCCGCGGCACCTACTACCTGATCGGCAGCGCGATCGGCCCGCACCCCTATCCGCTGATCGTGCGCGAGCTCCAGTCTGTGATCGGCAGCGAATCGCGCGATCAAATGCGCGCCGCGACCGGACGACTGCCCGACGTCGCGATCGCCTGCGTGGGCGGCGGCAGCAACGCGATCGGCCTCTTCCACCCGCTGCTCGACGACCCGGTGCGGCTGATCGGCGTCGAAGCGGCCGGCGAAGGTCTCGAGCGCCGCCACGCCGCCACGCTCAGCGGCGGCTCACCCGGCGTCCTGCACGGCACCCGCACCTACGTGCTCCAGGACCGGCACGGCCAGATCACCGAAGCGCACAGCATCTCCGCCGGCCTCGACTACCCCGGCGTCGGCCCCGAGCACGCCTGGCTGATGCTCAGCGAGCGCGCCGAATACGTCTCGGTCACCGACGAAGAAGCGCTCGAAGCCCTCCAGCTGCTCTCCGAAACCGAGGGCATCATCCCCGCGCTGGAAACCGCCCACGCCATCGCCTGGGCCGCCAAGCTTGCGCCCACGATGCGCCCCGACCAGACCATCCTGATCGGCCTCTCCGGCCGCGGCGACAAGGATGTCGAAATCGTCCGCGATGCCCTCGCCGTGCGCGGCGAGACGCAGGATGCCGCGCCGCCGTGAGCAGCGCCGAACCGCCGCCGGGGGTGCAGTGGGGCGGACCCGCCACAGGCGAGCCGGAGTCCCCGCCGCTCGACGACGCGCCGCCGCCCAAGCCGAGCGCCTGGCCGATTCTGGGCTGGATCCTCGCCGCGCTGGTCGCCTACTTCGTGGTCGCGATCATCGCCGTCGCGCTGACCGGCGAGGACACATCAAGCGACGCGCTGCTCGTGCGGCTGATCCTCGGCGGGATCGCGGCCACCCTCGTGGGGTTTGTCGTGGTGCCGGCGATCGCGCTGCGGCATCGGCAAATCCACCCGCCCTCCTGGCAGCGTCCGCGCATGGGCGACCTCGGCTGGGCGGCGCTGGTGCTGGTCGCCAGCTACGCCACGTTGTTGATCTACACCGTGATCGTCGAAACGATCGGCGCTGACAATCTGCTCCCGGAATCGACGATCGAGGACGACGACTTCCGCCAGTCGGTGCTCATCACCGCCATCACCGGCCTGCTGGTGATCGGGGTCGCGCCGTTCGCCGAAGAGTTCATCTTCCGCCGCTTCATCCTGGGCGGCCTGCGCGCCGCCTGGGGCGCAGTGCCGGCGCTGCTGGTCAGCGCCGCGCTCTTCTCCGTGCTGCACGCCGACCTCGGCAGCATGATCCCCTTCGCCGTCATCGGCCTCATCTTCGGCTACGCCTACCTGCGCACCGGCAGCCTCACCGCCCCAACCATCGCCCACCTGGTCTTCAACATCATCGGCTTCACCGTCACCACCGCTGGCCAAGG
The DNA here is from genome assembly GCA_958295515.1 of uncultured Dehalococcoidia bacterium. GTDB lineage: Bacteria > Chloroflexota > Dehalococcoidia > Bin125 > Bin125 > CATQGW01. Next base: position 25,198 of record CATQGW010000003.1, read on the forward strand.
CATCGGATGACGCCCGCCCCAGCGTTTCGCCCCGCCCAAGTATCGTGTAGCAGCCGCAGCCGCCGTTGAGCGCCTGTCGGCGAGGAGTGCAATGAACCGCTACGCCGCCGCCTTCGCCGGCGCCGACCGCCCGCTTGTCTTCCCCTACCTCACGGCGGGCTTTCCCACGCCGGCGCAGACCAACGAGCTCGTCCTGGCCGCCCTTCGCGGCGGCGCGGCGGGGCTGGAGATCGGCGCGCCCTTCTCCGACCCGCTCGCCGACGGCCCGACCATCCAGCGCGCCAACACGGCGGCGCTGGCTGCGGGGGCGACGGTGGAAACGGCGCTCGACGCCGCGCGCGCCGTGCGCGCCGGCGGCTCCGACGCGCCGATTACGCTGATGGGCTACCTCAACCCCTTCCTCGCCTACCAACCATCCGACGGCGGCGCGGACAGCGGCACGCCCGCCGACGGGGTCGGGCTTCCGCTCCAACCGATCGCCGCCGCCGCCGCAGAGGCGGGAGTGGACGGGATGATCCTCGTCGATCTCCCCGTCGAAGAATCCGATCCCGCGCGCGAGACGCTGGCGGCCTCCGGGATCGACCTGGTGTATCTGCTCGCGCCGACCAGCACGCCCGAACGAATCGCCGCCGTCGCGCAACGCGCGGCGGGGTTTCTCTATCTGGTCAGCGTCACCGGCGTGACCGGCGCGCGCAACGAGCTCGCGCCCGACCTGCGCGAGTTCGTCGGGCGCGTGCGCGAGCAGGTGGACCTGCCGTTGGCGGTCGGCTTCGGCATTCGCAACCGCGCGCAGGTTGAAACTGTCGGTCAACTGTGTGAAGCTGCCGTCATCGGCAGCGCGCTGACGACGACGATCGCCGAAGCGCCGCCGAGCGGCCGCGTGCAAGCGGTTGAACGCTACCTCGAGGTGGTCACCGGCCGCCGGAGAGACGAGTCGGGATGATGCAGCCCCATCGCCGCCCTGATCGCCAACAGCTGCGATGCGCCGCGCTGCACGCTGGCCAACCGGCCTTCGGATACCCCGGCTATGCCTCCGCGGCCGGCGCATTTGGCGTCGGTCGCTGAGCCGTCCGCGCGGCGCGCTCACCCCTCAACTACATAACCACCCCCTGCCGACCCCCCAGCGAAGAGACGACATGGGCGAACCAGCCTGGCGAATGCGCGGAATTCGCGGCGCCACCACCGTCGCCGCCAACACCCGTTCGGCGATCCTCGAAGCCACGCACGATCTGCTGGCCGAGATGATCGCGCGCAACGATGTCGAGGGCGAAGAGGTCGCCTCGGCCTGGTTCACGACCACTGCGGACCTCAACGCAGAGTTCCCGGCGCTCGTCGCGCGGCGCGATTTCGGCTGGCATTCGGCGGCGCTCATGTGCGGGCACGAGATGGATGTGCCCGGCGCGCTGCCCGGCTGCCTGCGCATCCTGCTGCACGTCAACACCCCGCTTCGGCAGGACCAAATCGAACATGTCTACCTGCGCGGCGCAACCGTCTTGCGCCCCGATCGGGTCGGACCGGACGATCAGAGCGGCGCACCGACGCCGCGCTAACAGGAGGAGAACGAAAATGCTCGTGGTGATGAAACAGGACGCCACCGACGACGATGTCAAGGGCGTGCTCGCACGCCTCAAGGACGCCAACCTCGAAGGGCACCTCTCGCCCGGCGAAGAGCGCGTCGTGATCGGCGCGGTCGGCGTGATCAACGATCCCGACATCCGCCCCGCCGTGGGCCGGATGTCCGGCGTCGAAGAGGTGATCGCGATCAGCCGCCCCTACAAACTGACCGGGCGCGAATTCCAGCCCGAGGACACGGTGATCGATGTGGGCGGGGTCAAGATCGGCGACGGCACGCTGACCGTGATGGCCGGGCCGTGCAGCATCGAGAGCGAAGAGCACATGGTCGCCACCGCCTGCGCGGTGCGCGACGCGGGCGCGCAGATCATCCGCGGCGGCGCCTTCAAGCCGCGCACCTCGCCCTACTCCTTCCGCGGCCTCGGCGAAGAGGGGCTCCAGCACCTCGCCACCGCGCGCGAGGCGACCGGGCTGCCCGTGATCACCGAGGTGATGTCCGAACGCGATGTCGAGGTCGTCGCCCGCTACGCCGATGTGCTGCAGATCGGCACCCGCAACATGCAAAACTTCACCCTGCTCGACGAGGTCGGGCTGACCCGCAAGCCGGTGATGCTGAAGCGCGGGCTGACGGCCACGATTGACGAGTGGCTGCTGGCCGCCGAGTACGTCATGGCCAAAGGCAACCGCGATGTGATCCTCTGCGAGCGCGGCATCCGCACCTTCGAGACGGCGACCCGCAACACGCTCGACCTCTCGGCGATTCCCGTCGTCAAGCGGCTCAGCCACCTGCCGATCATCAGCGATCCGTCGCACGGCACCGGCCACTGGTACCTCGTCGAGCCGATGGCCCGCGCCTCGATGGCAGTCGGCGCAGACGGCCTGATGGTCGAGGTCCACCCCTCGCCCGACCACGCGCTCTCCGACGGTCCGCAGTCGCTGACCTTCGAGAACTTCGCGGAGCTGATGGAGTCGCTGGCCAAAGTCGGCGAAGCCGTCGGCCACCCGCTCGCCCCCCAGCCCGCCACCGCGCTAGCCATGGCGGGCGGCTAGCAGGAAGCACAGAGAACGGCGGGGAGAGGCGGGCGCTCAGGGCGGCGGCGCGTGTTCGGCGTCGCGAGCGTCGAGGTCGCGCGCTTCCTGCGCCTGCGCGAGTTTGAGCTCGAGCGCGCCCACCGAGTTGTTCACGTTCTGTTCGAGGCTGGCGAGCTGCTCCGCCAGGCGGCGCAGCATCTCCAGCGAGTAGCGGTCGGCTTCAAGCGCCTGCTCCACCGCGTCGGTGGCGGCCCCGCCGCGGATGCCCGCCGCTTCGGCGCGGGCGTTTTCGATCGCCTCGCGCGCCGACATTCCCGCCCGCTCGAGGATTTCGTCGGCGCGCTGCTGGGCGGCGACCACCACCTCGTGCGCGCCGATCTGCATCTCCGCCTCCTGCTGCGCGCGGTTGACCACCAGCTGCGCCTCTTCGCGCGCGCCCTCGAGCACCTTGTCGCGCTCGCCGAGCAGCTGCTCGGCCTGCTCCAGCGAGGCCGGTGCGGCGGCGCGCAGGCGGTCAATCAGATCCAGCAGCTGCTCGCGGTCGACGATCCAGCCGCCGCCGAGCCGCGCGTTGCGGCCGGACAGCACCGCGTCTTCGAGCTGATCGATGATCTCCAGCAGGTCGATGTCAGCCTCCCGCCGAGGCTCCACCGCGCTCCGGCGGACCGAATTTTTGCTCCAGCGCTTGGGCCACATTGGGTGGCACGAGGTCGTCGACCGGGTGGCGCAGCGCGGCCAGCTCACGGATGCGGCTGGCGGAGATGAAGAGGTGCTCGTGCCCGGACATCAGGAAGACGGACTCGAGGTGGGGCGCGATCTTCTTGTTCATCAGCGCCATATCGAACTCGGTCTCGAAGCCGGTCACGGCGCGGATGCCGCGCACCAGCACCTGCGCCCCCACGACGTCGGCATAGTTCACGACCAACCCCTCGAAGCCGGCCGCGCTGACGTTGGGGCAGGCGGCCGTGGCCTCGCGGATCAGTTCGAGCCGTTCTTCGACCGTGAAGAGCTGGCGCTGGCGTCCGTAGATGCCGATCACCACTTCATCGAATAGCCCGGCGGCGCGCTGCACGATATCCAGATGCCCGTTGGTGATCGGATCAAAGCCGCCCGGGTAGAGCGCGATGGTCATCGCCGGCCCTCCGCTCGATAGGTCTCCAAGACGCCTTCACCATACCGCCGCTGATCTATGCGCACTAGCCCGCCGATCTGCGGCGGCGCGCTCGGGCGTCCGGGCGCGCCCGAGCGGCGTCGCCAGAGCGCCAGCGCGCCGCCCGCGAGCAGCCCGGAGGCGTCGAGCTGCTCGACCACCGGCAGCGCGTCGACGCCGTAGGGCGGATCGACGAAAGCCAGCCCGAGCGGGCCGGCGACGCGCGTCCAGCAGCGCTCGGCGGGCAAGCGCAGCACGGCGGCGCGTTGCTCGACGCCGAGGTCGGCGAGGTTGCGGCGAATCACCGCGCAGGCGGGCGCGGCGCGCTCGACGAAATCGACCCAGCCCGCGCCGTGGCTGAGCGCCTCAATGCCGAGGTAACCGGCGCCGGCGTAGAGGTCGAGCACGTTGGCGTCGCTCAGCGCCTCGAGCACCTCGGCGCGCCCGAAGATCGACTGGCGCAGCGCGGCGGTGGCCGGCCGCGTGCCGGCGGCAGGCGAGCGCAGGCGGCGTCCGCGCAGTTCGCCGCCCACCACCCGCGCCGCGGTGCGCGGCATCGCCGCTTACTCGACCACCGGCACGGTGATCACCGTGCCGACTCGCACATCGCCGTCGCTGACCACCAGCTGGGCTTCGTATTCGCCGGACTCGGGCGGCAGTTCCCAGACCTGCCAGCCCGCCCCGCTCGCCCCGCTCAGCGCGCCGGCCTGCACCGAGAAGACGGGCGCGAAGAGGATCGGATTGGGCAGCCGCAGGTCGACCTGTCCGGTTTCGAGGAAGGCCGCCACGGCGGGCCACAGATTGGCGTTGGCGCGGTTGGCGGAGACATTGCTGAGGTAGACGCCGCCCAACTCCTGCTCTTCGACGGCGAGCAGCTTGAAGGCCGCGCTGAAGCGATTCTCGATCCAGACCGTGACCTGATTGCCGCTGAGGTCCGGATAGGAGAAGGAGACGGTGCGCGTGGCCTCGTCCCAGTGGACGCCGCTGCTGGCGCTGTCGCGCTGGATGCTGGAGCCCTGCAGGGTGACCCGCTCGCCCGCGACGTAGGGGCCGGTCTCGCGCACGCTGACCAGGCTGGCGACGCCCAGCGCGGCGCGCTGGGTGGTGGTGCTGAGCAGCCCGCCGCTGCGCACCACGGCGTCCGAGGAGACGGCCAGCAGCACCTTCTCGCGCGGCACGCGGGAGAGCAGCGTGGGCAGCGAGGCATCGATCGCCGCCTGGTGAATCGTGGGATCCAGCGGCGGTTCGGCGACGATGAAATCGGCTGCCGCGCCGAGCACGGTCAGGTCGTACGCGCCCTCGCCGAGCCCGCCGCTGGTAGTCAGCGGGATATGCACGCTCAGCCCCCGGTTGTCGCGGTGCAGCAGATCGGCGAGCTCCGTGATGAATGCCGAGTACTGCCCCCGCAGCGCGGGGCTGACCTCGCGGTAGTCGATATCGACGCCGGCGTGGCGCCCGTTCTGAATCGCGATCAGGATCGCCGCGATGTGCGCGCGCCGCAGCTGGTCGGAGGCGAGGATGTCGTTAACCGTCACGGCCTGGTCGGCTTCGGCCCAGAAGACCGGCCAGACGCTCTGCGTAACGCTCGGCGGGACCGGAGGCACGCCGCCGACGAGCGAGCCGTCGGGCGCGGGGGTCCAGCCTTCGAGGTGAACGATCGTCAGCGAATCGACGACATCGGCGGAGGGTTCTTCGCCGCGCGGGACGCGCCCGGCCAGCACATCGCGGAATTGCAGGCGGCGGAGGATCACGATGTTGTCGGGCAGCTCATTGAGCGTGACGCGGGCGCTGACGCCGTCGCTCGCCAGCGCGGCAGAACCCAGCCGCAGCCATTCGTCGCCGTCCCAGGTGTACGCGCCCAGGTTGCGCAGGTCCTGGGTCGGCGTCGAGAGGCGGATCATCAGCTCGAACGGCCCAACGGAGCCGCCCGGACCGCGCACCTCAAAGATCGGGCTGGCCGCGGCCAGCACCTCCGGCACTTCGGGCAGGCGCTCACCGAGCGAGGCGGAAAAGCGGGTGGTCAGCTGTACGGTGGCGCTGTCCTGCTCGTCCTCCTCGCTCTGATTGATCTGGTCGATCAGCCCCGGCTCGAAGAACAGCACGACGATCAGCGCGGCGAGCAGGCCGCCGATCAGGATCACCACCAGGAGACCGGCGTGGCGCCCGCCCCCGCCTCGGTCGGCCGGTCCGCTCCGCGGCGGCGGGGGCGGCGGCAGCGGTTCGCGGCGCGGCTCGTCGCCGAACGGCGTTTGCGCGCCGGCCGGCGGCGGCGCGCTGCCGACGCGGCGCACGGGGCGCTGGGCGAACGGTCCCTCGCTCATGGCAGCCGCAGTTCAGGCGCGAGCTGCAAGTCGAACTCCCGGCCGTCGCGGTGGATCAGCACCCGCACTTCAACGCCCGGGCGCAGCTGCGCCAGCGCGTTGATGTAGGGCGTGTCTTCGTTGATCGTCACCGCGTCGAGTTCACGGATCACGTCCCCCGGCCGGATACCGGCGCGCGCGAAGACGCCGCTGCGCTTGATTTCGAGCAGGAACGAGCCCTCGCTGACCGAGAGCCCCAGCTGCGCAGCAGCGGCCGGGGTGAGCAGCCGCTCGTTGACCACGCCGAAGGTAGGGCGCGGGTAGTAGCCGTCCGCAGCAATCGCCCGCGCGACCTCCAGCACCGGGTCAATCCGGATCGCGAAGCCCACGCCGTCCACGAAATCCCCCTCCTGCGTCTGCCGCGCGATCACCGTGGTCAGCCCCACCACTTCCCCGTTGAGGTTGACCAGCGCGCCGCCGCTGTTGCCGTAGTTGAGCGCCGCGTCGGTCTGAATCAGGTCGTCCTGGATGTAGCGCTCGCGCGGGAATTCGGTGTTCGGCTGGCTGACCACGCCGAGCGTCATCGCGATCTCTTCGCCGAGCAGAATGTTGCCCAGCGCCAGCACCGTCTCGCCGGTCGCCAGCGCCCGCGCGCTGCCGAACGGCGCCGGCCGGAGCGGGCCCAGCTCGGCGCGCAGCACCGCCACATCGCTGAACGGAGCGTCGCTGCTGATCACGCTCGCCGCGATCCGCTCGCCGTCGGCCAGCACCACCTCAATGCGCTCCATTCCCTCGACCACATGCGCGGCGGTGAGGATGTTGCCCTGAGTATCGAGCACGATCCCGGTCGCCAGCGAGAGCGATTGATAGGTGATCCCGTCGTCGCGCGTTTCCTCCCCGCCCTCCGCGCTAATCAGCACGATCGAGGGCGCAACCCGCGCGTAGGCGGCGATCACCCGTTCGTTGAGCGGCGGATCGACGCGCCCGAGCACTTCGGCGACGACCGCATCGGGCTCGATCGTTTCGTCCGCTTCCGCTTCAAGCACGTTGCGCACGATCCGCTCGATCTCGGCCGAGTCGGTGGACCCCGCGCTGTCGGCGAAGGCGACGATGACGGCGGCCACGATCGCCCCGGCGACGGCGCCGGCAACGACCGCGGCAATCCACAATCTGGGCACGTTGGCGACCCCGATCCGCCGCGTGGGGCGGCGCAGCATGATACCCTACATATACTCTGAATGTCGGTTGCGTGAGCGAACCCCGCTGGAGGGCGCGTGAGCATTCGCAGAACTATCCCTGTCACCCGCGAGGGTCTGGAGCGGCTGCGCGCCGAGCTGAACGACCTCAAGACGCGCCAGCGCCCCGCAGCCGCGCGGCGCATTCAGCAGTCGCGCGAGGACTCGGCCGGCGGCCAGGCCGAGGGCGAGGGGCTGGAGACGCAGGCCGAACAGTCCTTCATCGAGGGGCGCATCCGCGAGTTGGAGACGGTGCTCGCCAACGCCGAGCTGATCGACGAGGCGGAAGCGCACAGCTCGGACACCGTGCGAATCGGCTCCACGGTCACCGTGCGGCCGAGCCGCCGCCGCAAAGATTTCACCTATCGAATCGTGGGCCCGGCCGAAGTCGACACCTCGAGCGGGCGGGTCAGCGACGCGTCGCCGATCGGCAAGGCCTTGCTCGGCGCGCGGGTCGGCGACACAGTGGAGGTCCAAGCGCCCGCGGGCCTGCTCAAGCTCAAGGTCAAGGCGATCGGGTAACACGCCGAATGGCAGCCTCCCCGCGCGCGGTCAGGAGGCCGCCGCAGAGGAGAGCGCCATGCCGCGCGACAGCCGCCGACTACAGGAAATCATCGCCGAGCGGCGCGCGCGCGCGGACGCGCAGCGCGCGCTCGGCCACGACCCCTATCCGCCGCGCAGCGGGCGCACCCACAGCCTGGCCGAGGCGCGCGCGCTGTTTCTGGCCAGCGAAGAGGCGGGCGACTCCGCGCCGTCGCAGCGAGTCGCCGCAGCCGGGCGGGCGCAGGCGATCCGCAACATGGGGCGGATCGCGTTCATCGACCTCGAGGACGACTCCGGCGCGTTGCAGGTATTGATCAGCCAGCGCGCGCTGGGCGACGACTGGGCGCTGATCGACAGCCTGGACCTGGGCGATTTCGTCGAGGCCGCGGGGCTGATGATCCGCTCGCGGCGCGGCGAGGTCTCGCTGCAGGCGGACGCGCTGCGCCCGCTGGCCAAGGCGCTGCGCCCGCCGCCTGAGAAGTATCACGGGCTGCAGGATCAGGAGCTGCGCTATCGGCGGCGCTATCTCGATCTGATGACCAACGCAGAAGCCAAGCAGACGCTGCGCACGCGCTCCGAGGTGATCGCGTCGATGCGGCGCTTTATGGACGCGCGCGGCTTCATCGAGGTGGAGACGCCGATGCTGCAAAGCGAGGCCGGCGGCGCCGCTGCGCGCCCCTTCCTCACCCACCTCAACGCGCTCGACGAACCGCGACAGCTGCGCATCGCGCTCGAGCTCTACCTCAAGCGACTGATCGTCGGCGGCTTCGACAAGGTCTACGAGATCGGCCGCGTCTTCCGCAACGAGGGCATCGGCAGCCGTTGGAACCCTGAGTTCACGATGCTCGAATCGTACGAGGCATACGCCGACTACCACGATGTCGCGGCAATGGTCGAAGCCGGCCTGGAGCAGATAGCGACCGAGGTCGTCGGCTCCACACGCCTGCCCTGGCGCGACGGCGAGATCGATTTCACCCCGCCCTTCGCGCGGGTCACGATGGTCGATGCCGTCCAGGAATACGTCGGCGTCGACTTCCGCGAGTACGACAGCGTGGAGTCGATCACCGCGCTACTGCGCGAAAAAGGCGTTACGGTTCCGCCCGACGCCGGCTGGGGCAAGCTGTTCGACGAGCTGGTCTCGGAACTGGTCGAGCCGCAGTTACAACAGCCGACCTTCCTGCTCGATTACCCGGTCGCAATCTCGCCGCTGGCCAAGCGCACGCCGGACGATCCGCGCCTGGTCGAGCGTTTCGAGCTGTTCGTCGGCGGTTGGGAGTTGGCCAACGCCTATACGGAACTGAACGATCCGGTCGATCAGCGCGAGCGCTTCGAGCGTCAGCTGGCGGCCCGCGACGCAGGCGACGACGAAGCGGAGCTGCTTGACGAGGATTTCCTGACGGCGCTCGAACACGGCATGCCCCCCACCGGCGGCCTCGGGCTGGGCATGGATCGTCTGGCAATGCTGCTCACCAACCAGCAGAGCATCCGCGATGTCATCCTGTTCCCCCAGATGCGCGCCGAGGAGTGACTGATCAGTTGAAACCGAGGATGATCCCGACGGCGACTGCGATCATGCTGAAGTTGACGCCAATCATCCCGACGGCGAAGACGAGCAACCGATGGCTCTGTCGCGTCTCACTATCCGCAATGTGGACGCGCTGATCCTGCATTTCCTGGCGCAGTTCGCCCATTTCCTGGCGCAGCCGCGCCTCACTATCCGCAATCTGCACGCGCTGATCCTGCACTTGCTGGCGCAGTTCGCCCATTTCCTGACGCAGTTCGCGCATGTCTCGGCGCTGTTCGCGCATGTCTTGGCGCAGGTCCTCCATCGCCGCCACGACCGGTTCGAGCGCTCGCCCGATCGCCTCCTCGATCTCCGACTTGGCGGCGAGCGGTTCGAGCTCCCGTTCAACCTCGTCGATGAGCGCGTCGGTGAACTCGGCGGCATGCTCTTCAGGCACGTTGCCGCGTGTGAGCGGAGCCGTGATGCGCGTTCGGCTGATAGCCATGCGACGATCTCTTTCGTCCTTGCCCGCAGTTTAGCCGAGACAGAGGCGCGCGCGCGGATCAGACGAGGACGGCGATGATCACGGCGGTGGCGATGCCGATCGCGGTCAGCGAGATGCCGACCGTGGCGAAGGCGAGCAGAGACATGCGCTGATGCAGGCGGTTGTCGCGTTCCGCCGCGTCGGTGCGCAAGTTGGCCGTATCCTGACGTTGATCTTGCAGCTCGCGGCGCAGTTCACGCATGTCTTGGCGCAACTCGCGCATGTCTTGGCGCTGTTCCTCCATCGCCGCCAGGAGCGGTTCGAGCGCTCGCCCGATCGCTTCCTCGATCTCCGACTTGGCGGCGAGCGGCTCGAGCTCTCGTTCAACCTCGTCAATGAGCGCATCGGTGAACTCGGCGGCATGCTCTTCAGGCACATTGCCGCGTGTGAGCGGAGCGGTGAGGCGCGTTCGGCTGATGGCCATGCGACGATCGCTTTCGTCCTTGCCCACAGTTTAGCCCAGACAGGGGCGCACGTGCGGATCAGACAAGGACGGCGCGGCGAGCGGTTCAAGCTCGCTCTCAACCTCGCTAGCCAGCGCATCGGCGAACTCGACGGCATGCTCTTCGGGCACGTTGCCGCGCAGCAGTGGGGCGCTGAGGCGCGTTCGGCTGGTGGCCATGCGATGCCCTCACGTTCGCCGCTGTCGATAATGTAGCTGCGGGAGCAGGGCGGCATGCGCATCTTCGTCGACGGGATGAACGTGATCGGCGCGCGCGCCGACGGCTGGTGGCGCGATCGCGCCGGTGCAATGGCGCGGCTGGTGGAGGAGCTGGACGCGCTGGCGGCGGGCGATGAGCACCGCTGGACGGTCGTGTTCGACGGGCGGCCGCGGCGGCTGGCGGCGACACCGCAATACGCAGCGGTGGAGTGGTCGCGGCGCTCGGGCCGCAATGCGGCGGACGACCGGATTGTCGAGCTGGTGCAGGCAGCAGGGCCGGGCTGCCTGGTCTACACATCGGATCGGGAGCTGCGCGCGCGGGCAATCGCCCTGGGCGCGCAAGTCGAGGGCGCGTCAGCGCTGCGGCAACGGCTGGATCCGACGGTCAGGCGAGGACCGCGAGGATGATCACAACAGCGATGGCAATGGCGGCGAGGACGACGCCGACCACGACGAGCATCGTCTGAGTCAGGCGAGCTTCCCGCTCCGCACCGTCCCGCTTGAGCTCCAGAACGGCGTTCTGCAGGTCGGCCTTGGTCGCCGGCGGCGATGTCTGCTCATCGAACGTCTCTTGCGGCGCCTCGGGAATGCCACCCCGCGTCAGAATGGTGTGGAAGCGAAGCTTGTCAATCAGCCCCATGTCCGATCCTCACTGCGGCGGCTGGATGAAGCGATTAACGGAAGGCGATATTGATGCCGGTGGCGATCGCGATGGCGGCCAGGATGATGCCAATCCAAGTGAGCATGGCGCGAGACTGACGCGCCTCCAAGGCCAGGATGGATCGCTCGAAGTGCGCGCTGAGGCGTTCGCCGAGCCGTTCAACGTCGGCTTTGGTCGCCAGCGGCGATGTCTGTTCGTCGAAGGTGTCCTGCAAGGCGTCGGCGAACTCGATCGCGGGGGCGTCGGGGATGCCACCCCGCGTCAGGATGGTGTGGAAGCGAAGCTTATCGATCAGCGCCATGTCCAATCCTCACTGTCCGAGACCAGTGTAGTGCCAGGGCGCTGCTGCGGCGGCTGGATGCGCTGGTCAGGCGAGGACCGCGATGGTGATGCCCGTGGAGATCGCAATGGCGACGAGGATCACGCCGACCGAGACAAGCATGACGCGAGACTGACGCGCCTCCGACGCCATGATGGATAGCTCGAGGCGTTCGCCGAGACGCTCAATGTCGGCCTTGGTCGCCGGCGGCGACACCTGCTCGTCGAACGTGTCTCGCAGCGCCATCGGGCGGCCCTCACTCTCCCACCCCAGTGTAGCGCTTGTTCGTAATCGAGGGCTCCTCCGAAAGCGCCCGACGGATCTGCGCCACCCACTCGGGATCCAGATCGAGCGCGTCGGTCACCGCGTCGTCGAGTTGTTTGCGTATCGGATCGTCGTTCATCTGCGGGAAGGGCAGCAGCACTTCATCCTTAAGCAATTCATACGCCGCCGCAAGCGCATCCCGCGCATCATCCCCAAGCGCCGGGAAGTTGGGGACGGGGAGTGAGCGCAGCGTATCGAGCGAGAACTGCGGATACGATGGTTTGCGGTTATCACGCCCGCCCAGGATCGCCAGCAGGCCGGGCGAGGAGTTTAACCAAACGCAGAGCGCGGATTGCGTGGTCGGATCGTCGTCGTGGGGGCGGCACGGCGTCCAGATCGAACTCAGCGCACGCTGCTCGACCTTTACAGCAGTCACCCGTGCGAGCGGCAACCAGAGGCGATGAGCGAGCAGGAACCGACTGCGTTGGTCCCAATACCTCTCAGCCAACCCTCGCTTCGACGGTTTCGGCTCGATATATGAGTCGGTTCGCGCACTCATCGACCGCGTGATATCCGTCTTGTGATGCCACAGAGCGCGGCGGCCTGACGTGGTTGGCACATCCGATCGCGTATATGTGTCGCGAATACGTCGGCCTTCCGGTCCAACATCAGCGATCTGAGACATACTCACAAACGTCGAGTCGGCCCGCGCAGCACGGTCCCACAGCATTTGCGCATCCGTCACCAGACGCGGAGCAAGGAAGTTGACGGCGTTCCAATCACCGCGTTCGATCCGGTCCGCGTCGACTTGTTGGACGACGAACGCGCCGCCGCCTCGTTCGATCTGAGCAGCCGCGGATAGCGCATCAATCGCCGCCGGCGGATTTTCGACGAGATTGACAAACCGCGTCGGCGGTTTGGGCTGTCCGTTGGACCAGCGGCGGCAGATGACTAGCATCTCTCCAATCGATGTGTTCTCGGACATATTGATCCGTTCCGGGTCGTGAGAACTGACGACTGTATCGATATGGAACCGTTCTACAAGATACTTGCGAGTTTGCGACGCAGCCGGGTTCGTCGCCATCACAGTTGGCAAAACGACCGCGAGCGTCGCAACGCTGCTCTTATTCAGCTTCTCGGCGAGCACGAGGAACGAGTTGGCCGCGCCCGACAATCTCGCCGCCCCGGGGTCATCCAGCGAGTCAACGATCACTTTCTCGCGAGCCTTGATCTGTAGCTCATCATCCCACGAAAACTGATCATGGCGCAGACTGTCGCGCGTGAACGGCGGATTCATAATCACCAAATCCATCGCCGGCGGATGCTCCGGCGGCTCGCCGCCCGGAGCATCATCCACCTGCTGCGAAATCGACGGCCAGGCCGCGAGGCGCGGTTGGCCGGTCAGGAATTCGAGCGAACCCAGATACGGCGTCCCCTCATACACGCCGAGCAGCGTGCGATGGATATTCATCCGCCCGAACTTCGTACTGGGCGAAAGCATACCCAGCGTCGACGCCGCCATATGCGTCGCCGTCAGGTTGATGTCGTAACCCCAGAGCACGTTCTCCACCAGCGCCAGCGCCAGCAGCTGCTCGTCCTCCGCCGCGATCGGCCCGGCGCGTTGGCGCAGGTCGCGGATGCGCTCCGCCGCCGCCATCAGCAGCGTGCCCGTCCCGCAGGCCGGATCGCAGATGCGCAACCGCTCCACCGCGTTCGGATCCGACCAGTCGCAATCCTCTTCGCGGATCGCCAGCGCCGCCAGCAGCACCGCCGCCGGCGTCGAGGTATAAAACGAGCCGTCGTAACGCGCAGTATCCAGTACGCGGTGAAAAATGCGCCCCAGCAGGTCGTGCCGCAGCCCGTGAACAAGCCCCGCGATTTTGCCGACCTCCCCCGCCAGCGTAAAGACGGCCTGCGCGATATCGGGCGTCTGCGGCAGCGCCAGCAGCGCCACCCGCGCCGTCTCGAAGACGGGCCGGTAATCGACCGCGAGGATCGCCCGCCAGGCCTCGAGAAACGCGCCCACCGTCGTCTCCGGCTCAGCCGCGCACTGCGCCGGGTTGGCCGGCGACCAGTCGCCCGCGTAGCCGCTCGGACGCACCGCCGGCAGGTGTTCCTGCAGCCGATGGTGAAACAGCATCGCCGTCGCCACGACCAGCATCGCGCGCTTGGCCGCCGTGAAGTAACCATCTTCCCGGCTGCCCGCCTTAACCTTCGTGCGCGGCAGATCCATCTCCTGCGCGAGCGCCCGCCGCGCCGGCGTCGAGAGCCGCTGCACCGCGGCGTCCAGCGCTTCCGAGAGGATCTGCGCCGCGCCGTCGGCGTCGCCCACCGCCCCGCCCGCCTGTCGGATCGCTTCCGCCAGTTCGGGCACGCCGCCTGGCTCCGACCATCGCGCCCCGCCCGCCCCGCCGCCCAACTCGCTGCGGGTGCGCACCGTCCAGATCGGCTTGGCCTGCGCCAGACTGTCCGTCGTCGAGCCGTCCGGGTAGCAGACCGCGAACACAACCGTAGTCAGCCCCTGCTGAAGCCGACGGTCCGCGTCGCCAATCGCCTCCCTCCGTTTCGCCGCGCTAAATCCCGCCTCCGCCTCCAGCACCACCCGCGCGCCGCCCACATCCACCACCACATCCATCCGCCTACCACCCTCGCGCCGCTCCGCCCGCGCCTCCAATCCCTGCCCAACCAACAGCTCCGCCAGCCTCCCATTCAACAACTCCTCCTGGTCATGCCCCACAGCCATCGTCTCACGTTTCGTCGGTAGCGACCGGGTCAGTCTCGCCAGACGCCGCAGGCGCGGCGTTTTGGCTGTTTGCCTCTGCTTGCCATTCCAGCATACGTGCAATGCCGCCGAGTTCGGTTGCATGGTTCCGTGCGAGCACCTGCTGATGGCGCTCGATTTTTTCGAGACACTTACGCACCTTCTCAAGCTCCTCTGCCACCTCTCCATCCTCCCGCCCCAAATCGGGACCGAACCCACTTCGACTTGTATAGACCACCCACCAGCGGAACAGAGGACTTTTGTTTACTCCCCCTCCGTGCCGAGCACCCAGAAGCCACCACACTACTTTTTGCATCAACAAATCACGCACCAGCATTTGCGCAGGACGATAGAGGAGGCGTGCGAACACGAGGAGGACGGCGGCGGAAACAACTTGAGCTAGCCCTTCCCGAAGGGAAAGGAGTTCAATCGCCCAAACAAACAACCCGGCAACGGCAATGCCCAGCACCACCATACAAATCAACACGCATTCAACGATCCGCGTGTATTTCACGCCTTCAGTCGGATGAAACACCCAGTCAATAAATCGCCTCACCTGTTCACAGTCCTTCCATTGCCCGCCCCCGCGCAGGAGGGCGGGCGGTTTGCGTTGCCTCGGCTCAGTGGCTAGATGTGCCGCAGGCGACAATGTTCGGCCACGTCGGAGCATCACGCATCGCCGCAACGTCGTAGGTGACGGTGATGGTTGTCGAGTAGCCGGTGAACCGCACGCGGAGCGTGTCGTGGCGCTGGACTTTCCGACGATATTCCTCGGCGTTGACGGAGACTGATTCGCTGACATCGTCCCATCGCCCGCTCCACGCCGGGTTGTTGCCCCAGCGGACGGTAACGCTGTACTGGTCGTCGAGGTTGCTGATCGGCAGGTCGCCGAAGATGGCGAGCAGGGTGGCTCCATTTTGGGAGCAGTAGAGGTGGAAGTCGCCATCGTAGTAGTCGTTGTCGCTGACAGATGCAGCTGTGACGGCAGCTACCCGGCTGTCGTCAAAATCGTCGAACCACACTGCCCAGAATGCGCCGCTGTCTGTGAACCCATTGCCTTCCGTAGTGCGGGGGAACAAGTGCTGCGGAACGTCGTTGTTGGTGGGTTCGTCGTTGGTTTGCGGTGTGTCCGGCGCAGTGTCCGCTGCGACATCCTCAAGCTCGTCGCTCGCCACACTGACCGTCATCGCCGTCGAGTTGAGCCAGCGGTCGTGGTCAACCGACGCGGGAAAGTAGCGCGACGGCGGCAGGATGCGCTCGCCCCATTCCCCGTCCACGCGCTGCTGGAGCGCGAATTCCACCCGCCCGTCGTCTATCTGGCGCGCCGTGATGCGCACCTCAGCCTCGCCGCCAGTCGCCGCCCACGCAACGCTCCCCGCGAGCGCCGCCAGCAGCAGCAGGATCAGCCCCGTCTTCAGTCGATCCATCATCCCATCCTTTCCTTGCCCGCCCTCGCGCCGGAGGGCGGGCGGTTGCGTTGCCTGTGCGCAGCGTAGAGGTGCGCGGCTAGCAGAGCGCCGCGCTCGCACCCTGCCGCCGCCTCTTATTGATCACCGCGAATACCCCACCAACCGCTCCGCATACTCCTCCAACCGCCCGCGCCCCGCGCGCAGCTCCGTCACCGCCTCGCGCCAGCGCAGCGGAATACCCTCCAGCCCAAACCGCGCGCCCAGCGCCGCGCCCGCCGGCGCGGCGTTCGTATCCGTATCCCCGCCCGCGCTCACAATCGCGCTCAGACCCTCCTCCACACTCTCCGCCCAGCGCGCCGCCCACAGCACCGCGCCGAGCGTCTTGGGCGCGTAGCCGATCCCGTCCGAATCCAGCTGCAGATCGGCCACGCTCGCCCCCGGCGCGAGCGCCGTCTCCACCGCCTCCAGCACCGCCGACGGCGGCTCCTGCGGCAGCTCGAAGACCGCCAGCTCATCCCCCGCCGCCCGCAGCGCCGCGACCGCTCGCTCCAACAACGGCCCAGCCTCAACCTCCTCACCGCGCAGACACGCGGCGATCGCGAAATCCGCCAGCACAGTGGACCAGATGCAGCGCGGATCCCAGTGCGTAACCGCCGCCGAGACCGCGCTGTTGCGCGCCAGCGCCATATCGTCGCCCAGCCAGCGCAGCGCCACCGGCCCACAGCGCATCACCGAGCCGTTCCCCGCCGCCTCCCGCCCCGAGTCCTCCCAGATCGCCCGCGACGCCTCCAGCGGCGGCGCGCTCCGGTAGCGCCCCAACACCCGACTCGTCTGAATCCCGATCCCCGCACCGTTCGTCTCCACCCACTCCCGCAGCCGACGCGCCAGATCGTCCACATCCAGCGCCTCGAACTCCGCGCACGCCTCCGCCAGCAGAATCGCCTGCGCCAGATCGTCGTCGTCCAGCTGCCCCGCAGGCGCCATAATCTCACGCACCCCGCCGGGATACGCCTCGCGCAGCCCCGCCGCCGTCCAAATCCCCTCAAACGGCAACCCCAGCAGATTGCCCGCGCCGATCCCGACCATCATCCCCCGCGCGCGCTCCAGCAGTTCCATGCGAACCTCCGCCTTAGTGTCCAATAGACACTAAGTATAGCAACGCGCCGCCCGCGCCGCGCTACCATCGAAACCCCACAGCCGAAACCCACAGCCAGTCGAGGGTGTCTCATGCCGTCCCCCGCGCCCCAGTTCGGGCTGACCTATGACTTCCGCAATCCGCCCCAGTGGCGGCGGCCCTGGGCGCAGTTCTACGACGAGATGCTCGACGAGGTGCAGCTCGCCGAACAGCTCGGCTACGACCACGTCTGGATCACCGAGCACCACTTCATCGACGACGGCTACACCCCCTCCGTGCTGCCGATCGCCGCCGCCGTCGCCCGCCTCACCTCGCGCGTGCGAATCGGCACCTGGGTGCTGCTGCTGCCCCTGCACAACGCGATCCGCGTCGCCGAAGACGCCGCCACCGTCGACATCCTCAGCAACGGCCGCTTCGACCTCGGCGTCGGACTCGGCTACCGCATCGAGGAGTTCGACGGCTTCGGCGTGGACCGCCGCAAGCGCGCCGCGATCATGGAAGAGTCGCTCCAAATCATCACCCGCACGCTCAACGGCGAAACCGTCTCGCTCGACGGCGAGCACTACCAGGTGCAGAACGTGACCGTCACCCCGCCTCCCGTGCAGCAGCCCTTCCCGCTCTGGGTCGGCGCGCGCAGCGTGCCCGCCGCCCGCCGCGCCGCCCGCTTCCGCGCCAACCTGATGATCGTCGCCGACCGCCCCGTCTACGAAGCCTGGGCCGACCAGCTCGCCGCGCAAGGCGACGATCCCGCCGACTTCCAGGTGCTGCTCTCCGCCGGCGGCTTCGTGACCGACGATCCCGAAGCGCTCTGGGAGCAGCTGCGCCCGCACCAGCAGTACCTGCGCGACACCTACGGCAAGTGGTACCGCGAAGCCGCCGACCTCGGCCCCGACGACCCGCTGGGGCGGCTGATCGGCCAGACCGACGAAGACCTGCGCGAGCGCTTCGTCGCCGGCCCGCCCGATCAGGTCGCCGAGTCGATCGCCCGCACGCTCGAATGGATCCCCGCCCAGCACGTAATCTCGATGGCCGCCCCGCCCGGCGCACCGCGAGAAGTGGCCCGCGAATCCATGCAGCGCTTCGCCAATGAGGTGATCCCCCACTTCCGCGAAGCCGCAGCGCGGTAGACTACGCAGCGAACGGCGAGACGGCGAGAGAGGCGCGCCATGAAAGCCAAGATCGACACCACGCTCTGCGAAGGCCACGCCAAGTGCATGGAGGCCGCGCCCGCCGTCTTCGAGGTGCGCGACGACGACCTCTCCCACATCCTCGTCGACGACATCCCCGAATCCGAGCGCGACCGCGTCCTCCGCGCCGTCCGCACCTGCCCCCGCGCCGCCATCTCCACCGAGGACTAGCCCCCCAACAGCCCCCGTCACCCCCGCCCAACAGCTCCCGTCACCCCCGCCCAACAGCTCCCGTCACCCCCGCCCAACAGCTCCCGTCATTCCCGCCCAATAGATCCCGTCATTCCCGCGAAAGCGGGAATCTCCCCCGCGAACCTCCCAGTCCCACTTATCCGTCATTCCCGCGAACGCGGGAATCTCTCCCGCAAACCTCCCGCGCCCCCTTTTCCGTCATACCCGTGCTTGCCACGGGTATCTCGCCGTGCAACCTCCGAAGCCCCCTTATCCGTCATTCCCGCGAACGCGGGAATCTCCCCCGCGCAACCTCCGAAGCCCCGCCACGAGATTCCCGCTTTCGCGGGAATGACGAAAACGACCCGCCACCCCCGCCCCCGCTACTCCTCCGTCACCACCACCCGCGCCGGCACACCCTCCGCCACCCGAACACGCCAGCTGCGCACATCGGGATCGACATCGCTCACCTGCGTCAGCGTGACCTCAAGACGCTCTCCGTCCGCATCCTCCAAACGCACCTGGAGATCGTCGAATTCGATCTCCCCCGTGTTGCGCAGCTGGAGGAAATGCGTCGTATCCCAGCGCAGATAGCTCGCCGGCAGGCCGGGGCACGGCTCGCGCCGGAACTCGACCGCCTGCTGGAGTGCAATCCCCGCCGGCGCCTCAAGCTCCCAATCGAGCGTTGAGCGCGGCGACGACGGCTGCGTCGGCTCCACGCAGATCGTGTCCGGGACTTCATCCGCCCGCCACGAAATCAGGAACACTTTGTCGTTCGACCCGCAGCGCCGCGGCGTGACCCGCTCGCCGTCCACCACCGAAATCAGCTGCTTGCCGTCGATCCGCGCCACGAACACCGCGTAGTGCCGCTCGTAACGCTCCGACATCCGCACGTTGCAAATGCTTCCCCCAATTCGCGGCTGCACCTCTCCCACGTAGAGCGGCAACGGCCAGGCCGCCGCCGAACCGAGCAGCGCCGTCCCTTCCACCGGCAGCTGCGGACGCTCGATATTCCGCCGCAGCGTCAGCAACGCGCGCCCCAGCGTCTCCGACCGCAGCACCTCCGTGCGGCGGATCACCATCCCTAGCAGATCATCCGTACACGGATCCACCAGCGCCGCCCCGTCGCGCCCCGTGCCCAACGCCTCCAACTCGATCAGCCGCGCGCTCAGCTCGTCCAGCCGGATCGCCGTCACCCACGAACGCGCCAGATCGCCCGGGCGGTAGGAGACCAGATAGCCCCGCTCGCCGGCCAGCGAGTCACCCGTTCGCCCAAACCCCGCCGCCCGCCCCAGCGTCTCGCGCTCCACATCCCCGATCACCTCCAGCAGCGCCAGGCCGTTGCGCTCGTCAATCGCCACCCGCACCACCGGCAGCACCAGCTCCCCGCGCGACACCGCGCCCCAGGGCGTGTGCTCCCCGATCAGCGCGTTGTCGACCAGAAACTGCCCGCGCCCCACGTAGATCGCCGTGCCGTCGTCGTTCAGCGACTCAAACTGCCACGCCGCCCCGCCGATCTGCTGGTCCAGCGCGCAGCCGGCCAGCGTCGTGCGCTCATCCCGCGCGCCTGGCGGCAACGCCTCGCGCGGCAACCGCACCGTCCAGCGCAGCGCCGCCGATTCGATCCAGCGATCGCCCGCCACCGCATACGGAATCCGCCCCGCCGGCTCCGGGCAGGCAATCCCCCGCCCCCGCCGTTGCAGGCAGACCCGCACAATCCCGCTCTCGCCATCCACCCGCGTCACAATCCAACCCGCCTGCGCCAGCGCCGCGCCGTCCAGCAGCCGCTCCAGCCCCACGCTCCACTCCCCCTCGCCAATCGAAAGCCGAACCGCCGACGGCTCAAATGCTTCGGGAACCTCCCAACGCTGCCAGAACACCTCTGTCGCCGAACTCGACCGCTCGGTCAACCGCTGATACTCGCGCCCCGCCGCAGTGCCCGCGATCACCCGCCCGTCCGCGCCGATCAGGTCCGCGGCGAACGCCGCCCCGCTGACCAGCTCCGCCAGGTCCACCCGCAGCGAAACATTGAACTGCCAGGGACAGCTGGTGGTCGCCCCCAGCGTCGCCAGCTGCACCTCGCCGAACGGCTCCGTCGAGCGATGCAGCACCTCGCGAATCCGCCCGTTGCCGTCGCGGCCCTGGTCGGCAACGCAGGTCGGCGGCGGCGGCGCGCCGCCCGCCCCGGCGTTCGAGAACGCCAGCACATAGGTCGGTCCGTTGCTGCTCCCGCAGCGCCCCGACAGCTCCCAGCCGCCGCCCGTGAACGCGCTGCTCAAATCCGACCCCGGCGGTCCGCCCGCCACGCCCAACCACCAGTCGCCCTCCACCCCCGCGCAGGCCACCTCGGCGGGCGGCTCGGCCGCGTAGTGCCAGAGCAGCCGGCCGTCGGCGTTCAGCGCCGCCGGGCGCTGCTCCGGCAGGGCCGGCCACTGCCGATCGAGCGCCGCCAGCGCGCGCGCCAGACCCGCCCCGCCGTGTCCGTAGGTGCGCGCGGTCGAGCCGCCCCAATGCACCCCCAGCACCGCCCCGCAGGCATCCAGCACCGGCCCGCCGCTGCCCCCGCTGGCAAAGGTGACCGTCGTGCGAATCTCATCCTCCCAAACGCGCGTCACCTTCCCGCCCCGCGCCAGCGTCAGCGGACCCGAATAGGGATAGCCGGCGTAGAACACCTCCGCGCCGAGATCGTCGGCGCTCGCATCCCGCAGCTCCACCGACGGCAATTGATTCACCACCTCATGGTCGTAAATCCCCAGCACCGCCGTATCCACGCCCGCATCCGCAGCCAGCACCGCCGCCGCCAACTCTCCATGCTGCGGATGCGTCAGCGTGACGAACGGCGGCGCCGCCCGCACGACATGCGCAGCAGTCAGAAACCGCCCGCCGCCGATATGAAACGCTGTTCCCTTCGCCCGCGTCGTTTGCACCTGCCAGACCGAGCCGAACATCCGCTCCACATCGGGAACGCAGGTCGAAGGGTCGGCGTACACCGGCGGCGCAGCAGCCGGATACGCCACCTGCTCCGCATCCAGCGCGACCGACCAGTCCATCCGGCTGCTGGCGATCCAGCGATCCGTCGCCGCCCGCTCGGGGCTCAGAAAACGCGACGTTGGGCAAATCGTCTCGCCGCCCGTCGGCTGAAAGCAGAACTCCAGCCGCCCGTCCTCATGCACCCGCGTCAGAATCCGCCCGCCCAGCTCATATTCGGCCGCCGGCCCGTCCGCGCCGACCGGCTCGGAGAGCAGAAACAGCGCCCCAACCAGCAGCAGGGCGGCAGCGAACAGCGTGCGGCGAGCGACGGTGGACATCGCGGCTCAGGCTACCGCGGGCGGTGGCGCACCAGCTGGCGCTTGATCCCGCCCACATGCAGGCTGCTCGGCACCATCTGCGGCTCGCCCGCCAGCTCCAGCTGCGGCAGCACCGGCAGCATCGCGTGGAAAATCGCCCGCATCTCCCAGCGCGCCAGATTCGCGCCCAGGCAGAAGTGCTCCCCGTAACCGCCGAACGCGAAGTGGTCGTTCGGCTCGCGCCGAATGTCGAAGCGGTACGGGTCGGGGAAAACCTCCTCATCGCGGTTCGCCGAGGGGTACCACATCACGATCGAGTCGCCTTTGCGGATCGTCTTGCCACGCAGCTCGATGTCCTGCATCGCCGTCCGCTGGAACTGAATCACGATCGAGGTCCAGCGCAGAATCTCCTCCACCGCCGAGGGCACCAGCTCCGGGTGTGCGACCAGGTCATCCAGCTGATCGGGATGATCCAGCAGCGCCTTAATCCCGCCCGTGATCGAGTTCCGCGTCGTCTCGTTGCCCGCCCCGATCAGCAGCCGGAAGTAGGCCGAAATCTCCCGCGGCGTGAGCGGCTCGCCGTCGATCTCCGCGTTCAGCAGATCCGAGAGCAGGTCATCGCGCAGCCCATGCTCCTGGCGCTCGCGCACCAGTCCCTCGTTGTAGAGGTTGAACTCCAGATTCACCCGCCGAATCGTCTGCTCCCGATCCTCGCCCGGCAGCCGAAACTCCGGGTCCGCCGCGCCCGCCGAGGCCTCCGTCCAGTGGAAAATCTGATCCCAATCCTCCTCCGGCACGCCGCCCATGTCGCAGATCGCCGCCACCGGCAGCTTCGCCGACAGCTCATGCACCACATCCACCGCCGAGCGATCCGCCCGCTCCGCGAAGTCCGCCACCACCTTCTCCGCGAAGGCCGAGACATAATCCTCCGACATCTCGCCGAAGTGATCCTCCAGCCGCTTCATCATCCGCGGCGTGAAATGCCGCGCCACCAGCCCCCGATGCTGCCGATGCTCGGGCGGATCCATGAAGATGAAATCCGGCGGGTCGCTCGGATGCCCCCCGTAGCGGTTCGCGTTCACCTCCCGCGTGCGCTCCCCAATCCCAATCGACTCGTGGTCGTTCATCCGCAGAATCTGCGTGTTCGAGAACAGATCGGGGTGCGAGGAGATGAAGCGGATGTCGGCGTGCTTGGTGATCGCCCAGAACGGCTCAAAGCGCGCCCGCTGGTACCAAAACACCGGCGCCTCGCGCCGCAGCAGATCCCACGCCTCCCACGGATACCCGTGCTCCACATAGAGATCCGTATCCGTGATGTTCAGGTTGTCCAGAGTCAGCCCGGTCGCCTCAGCCGTCACCATCGCAAGCCTCCTAATCCAATGCCGCGCAGGATAGAGCTTTTCACCCCCACCGCGCCGCCCCGCATCCACCACACCGCCCCCGCCAACCCCGTCACGCCCACGCTTGCCAACCCCGCCACGCCCACGCTTGCCAACCCCGTCATTCCCGCGAACGCCCCCCGTCATTCCCGCGAACGCGGGAATCCCGCCGCCACCAGCACCCACCCCGTCACACCCGCGCCCCCCTTCCGTCACACCCGCGCCCTTCTTTTCCGTCATACCCGCACCCCCCTTTCCGTCACACCCGCGCCCTCTTTTTCCGTCATACCCGCGCCCTCTTTTTCCGTCATACCCACGCCCTCTTTTTCCGTCATACCCGTGCTTGCCACGGGTATCTCGCCGTGACCAGCACCAAGCCCGCGAGCCACCTCCCATCGCGTTCGCCCCACCCCGTCATTCCCGCCCCCCCTCGTCATACCCGTGCCCTCTTTTTCCGTCATACCCGCGCTTGCCGCGGGTATCTCGCCGTGCCCGGCACCAACATCGCAGCACACCTCAGCGAGATTGCCGCGGCGGAGCGCGGCAATGACGGACATGAGCGGATGACGTGACAGCCTCAGACGTGATGGCCTCAGAACAGCCGCGGCCACAGCAGCGCCCGATCCGGCAGGGACCAAGCGACGCGCGCTCGTCAGGGAGCCAGCGCGATCATGCTGTAGGTGATCTTTCGCGCCGCCTCATCCACCTCGTAGAACACCAGGTACGCGGGAGATACACCGAGAGTCACACACCAGAGAGTGCCGACGAGAAGCTGCGCGTTCGGCACCCCGATCGGGTCGGCGAGCAGCGCCCAGGACAGACCCTCAAGCATCTCCTCCAACCGCGGGTCATCGCCGCCGTACTCGTCGACCTTCGCCCAGAACTCCTCCGACGATTCGTCGAGTTCCCACCCGCTCCCGTACGCCATCGAACCCCCGTTACCCCCGCCTCGCCAGCAACTCAGCCCCAATCCTCAGCGCTGCCTCTTCCGTCTCCTGATCGATCGGCTCGGCGCTCAGCCAGGCCGACTCGTAGGGAATGTCAGCCCGATCCTCGGCGAGAATCCAACCGGGTTCGCGGTGCGAATAGTCCGAGACTTCCCGCGCGGACATGCCCCGGAAAAAGTCGATGACCTTGTCAACGAGCGCCTGCTCCTCTGGCCGTAGGAACTCGGGATCCGGCTCGCAGCCTTCGCTCAGCACCAGCCGCTTCTGCGTGTAGGTGAAATAGGGCCGCTCTTCGACCTGTAGCCGCCCTTGCTCGATCAGCTCGTCGCGAGCGGCGAGGAGCTGTCGCGGAGCCGGCCCTTCCCGCAGCTTGTAGTAGGCCGCGCCTGTGATCGGCTTCCCGAGCTGCCGGTAGGCGGCGAAATCGGCGTAGTAGAGGATCTTGTTCAGCTTGATCGCGCCGAACGTCGGATCGTCATGCGCCTTTGCGGCGACGTACACGATCAGCTCCTTCAACCGCTTCGGGTCGAACTCGAACTGTCTGAGTTTGCGCTGCGTTCCCATTCGCTCGTTCCTGCGCCGCCGATCACCTGACCAAGCCCGTGTACCGCCCCCTACCGCGGGCGGTGACGCAGCATCTGCCGCTTAATCCCGCCCACATGCAGGAAGCCGATCACGTGCTCCGGCTCCGCCGCCAGCTCCAGATTGGGCAGCACCGGCAGCAGCGCGTGGAAAATCGAGCGCATCTCCCAGCGCGCCAGATTTGCCCCCAGGCAGAAATGCTCGCCGTAGCCCCCGAACGCGAAATGATCGTTCGGCTCGCGCCGGACGTCGAACTTGTAGGGGTCCTCGAACACCTCCTCGTCGCGGTTCGCCGAGGGATACCAGAGCACCACCGACTCGCCCTTGCGAATCGTCTGCCCGCGCAGCTCCACATCCTCCACCGCCGTGCGCTGGAACTGAATCACGGTCGATGACCAGCGCAGAATCTCCTCCACCGCCGAAGGCACCAGCTCCGGGTGCGCGACCAGGTCGTCGAGCTGATCGGGGTAGTCGAGCAGCGCCTTGACCCCGCCCGAGATCGAGTTGCGCGTCGTCTCGTTGCCGGCCGCGAGCAGCAGCACGAAATAGGAGTGAATCTCGGCCGGCGACAGCTTGCGCCCCTCCACCTCGGCGCGCAGCAGATCCGAGAGCAGGTCGTCGCCCAGACCCTCGCGCTGGCGCTGCTGGATCAGCTCGTTGTTGTAGTGGAACCACTCCGTGCTAATCCGCCGGCTCGCCTGGCTCGGCGTCTCGCCCGGCAGACGGAACTCGGGGTCGTCTGCCCCCACCAGCACCTCGGTCCACTCGAAAATCTGCTCCCAGTCCTCCTCCGGCACGCCGCCCATGTCGCAGATCGCCGCGACCGGCAGCTTGGCCGAGAGCTCATGCACCAGATCCACCGCCGAGCGCTCCCCCCGCTCCGCGAAATCCGCGATGATCTTGTCCGCGAAATCGCTGACGTAGTTCTCCGACATCGCCGCGAAATGATCCTCGAGCATCTTCATCATCCGCGGCGTGAAGTGCCGCGCCACCAGCCCGCGGTGCTGCCGGTGCTCGGGCGGATCCATGTAGATGAAGTCGGGCGGGTCGGCCGGGTTCCCGCCCGTGAAATTCATCTGGTCCGTGCGCTGCTTCTGCGCGTTGCCCAGCTTCCGCGCCGTGTTCAGCCGCAGCATCTGCGCGTTCGAGAACAGCTCCGGATGGCTGCTGATGTAGCGGATGTCCGCGTGCCTGGTGATCGCCCAAAACGGCTCGAAGCCCGGCCGCTGGTACCAGTAGACCGGCGCCTCGCGGCGCAGCACATCCCACTCCGCCCACGGATACCCGTGGTCCCGATAGCGGTCCGAATCGGTGATGTCCACCGTGTCGACGGTCAACCCCGGAGCTTCTGCGATCACCATGCTGCGTCCTCCATCTCGTTGCTCACTGCCCGCATAATACGGATTGCAGGCAAACTGTGGCACAGGCCGCACAGGAAACATCCCCGTCACACGCCCGTCACCTCCGCGCAACCATGCCCCCCGCCGCACGCGCCACACTTTCGGAGTACGTTGCAGTCGGCCCCAGGAGGCGCGGCATGGCCAACCCGATCGAAGCCTTCAAGGACGCCAAGGACGGGCTCGACGTCCTCCCCGACCTCTACCGCTACGCGGAGATGGACGCCCCCGAGTACGCCGAGGGCGACCTCGAACGGCTCAAGTGGTACGGCCTCTTCCACCGCAAGGCCACGCCCGGCTTCTTCATGCTGCGCATGCGCATCCCCAACGGCATCCTGACCACCGAGCAGTTGGCCGCAATCGGCGACATCGCCAACGAGTTCGGACGCGGCAAGGCCGACCTCACCACCCGCCAGAACATCCAGCTGCGCTGGATCCGCATCCAGGACGCGCCCCGCATCCTCCAACGGCTCAGCGCCGTCAACCTCACCTCCCAGCAGTCGGGCATGGACAACGTCCGCAACATCGTCGGCTGCCCCCTGGCCGGCATCCACGCCGACGAACTGCTCGACGCCGCCCAGCTGACCCGCCGCCTTCAGCAGGCGATCATCGGACGCCGCGGCTTCAGCAACCTCCCCCGCAAGTTCAACCTCAGCATCACCGGCTGCCCCGACGACTGCACCCACGCCCAGACCCACGACCTCTCCTTCAGCCCCGCCCGCCGCGACGGCCAACTCGGCTTCAACGTGCTCGTGGGCGGTGCGATGGGCGGACGCGACCCGTTCCTCGCCGTCCCGCTCGACGCCTTCGCCGCGCCCGACGATGTCGTCGATCTCGCGCTCGCCGTCCTCTCCGTCTTCCGCGACAACGGCCCGCGCGCCAGCCGCAAGCAGTCGCGCCTCAAGGTGCTGCTGCGCGAATGGGGCGTCGAGCGCTTCCGCGAGGCCCTCGAGGCCGAGCTCGGGCGCAGCCTGCCGCGCGCCGGCGTCCCCGCAAGCGCGCTCGAGGGCGGCGACCACCTCGGCGTCATGCAACAGCGCGACTCCGACCTGGTCTCCCTCGGCCTGCTCGTCCCCGTCGGACGCATCACGGGCGACGACCTGATCGAATGCAGCCGCCTCGCGCGCCTCTACGGCCAGGCCGAAATCCGCCTCACCGTGCAGCAGAACGTGATCATTACCCACATCGATCCTGCCCGCCTGCCCGACCTGCTCGCCGAACCGCTGCTCGCCAAATACTCCGCCCAACCCTCCGGCTTCCTGCGCGGCCTGATCGCCTGCACCGGCATGGACTACTGCCACTTCAGCCTGATCGACACCAAGAGCGAAGCGCTCGCCCTGGCGCAGGCGCTCGACGAACGCTACGAAGCGCTCCAGCGCATCCGCGTCCACTGGTCCGGCTGCCCCCACTCCTGCGGACAGCAGAAAGTCGCCGACATCGGCCTCGAAGGCGCGCGCGTGCGCACCGACGACGGCATCGTCTCCGCCGCCTCCGTCGTCCAGGGCGGACGCCTCGGCGCGGACGCCAAACTGGCCGAGCCGGCGCTGCCCAAAACCCCCACGCCCGATCTGCCCGAGCTCGTCGCCGCCCAAATCATCGAGACGCTCGGGCCCGGCGCGATCCGCGCCCGCGTTCGCGCGGATGCGGCCGGATGAGCCGCCCCCTCCCCCTCCCCCTGCGCCGCTGGCGCCCCCGCATCGGGCGCGGCGACGAGTGGAAACGCTCGATCTGCCCCTACTGCGGGACCGGCTGCGGCTTGCTGGCGCGGGCCAAGGACGGGGCCGTCGCCGAGGTCAAGGGCGACCCCGATCACCCCGTCAATCAAGGCAAGCTCTGCGCCAAGGGGGCGCTGCTCGCGCCCGTCGTGCGGACCGACGACCGCCTCCTCTTTCCGCTCCTGCGCGAAGACCGCTCCGGCCCGTTCATGCGCGTCTCCTGGCCCGCCGCAGTGCAGCGTTTCGCCGCCGCGATTCGCAAGGCCCAAGTCGAGCACGGGCCCCACGCGGTGATGCTCTACGGCTCCGGACAACTCGTCACCGAGGACTACTACCTCTTCGGCAAGCTCGCCAAGGGCTATCTCCGCACCAACAATCAGGACACCAATTCGCGCCTCTGCATGGCCAGCGCCGTCGTCGCGTACAACCTCGCGCTCGGCTCCGATTCGCCCCCCTGCTCCTACGCCGATATCGAAGCCGCGAAGACCTTCCTGATCGTCGGTGCGAACCCCGAAGCCTGCCACCCGATCCTGTTCAACCGAATCAAGGCGCGCCGACGCGCCGACAAAGACGTGCGCGTGATCCTCGTTGATCCGCGCCGCACACGCACCGCGGAGATCGCCGATATCCACCTGCGCCCACGCCCCGGCACGGACGTCGCCCTGCTCAATTCGCTGCTCTACGAAACCCTGCTCGCAGGCGGCGTCGATCACGACTTCATCGCCGCCCACACCAGCGGCTGGGAGGAGTTGTCGCGCGTGCTGGGCGAGTATCAGGCCGAGCGCGCCTACGAAATCACCGGCGTGCCCGCCCAGGACACGCTCGACGCCGCCCGCCTCTACGCGCGCAACGGCCCCGCCCTCTCGTTATGGGCGATGGGCCTAAACCAGAGCGCGAACGGCGTCGATAACAATCTCGCGATCATCAATCTCGCCCTCGCAAGCGGCAACATCAGCAAGCCGGGCGCGGGTCCGTTCTCGCTCACCGGTCAGCCCAACGCGATGGGCGGACGCGAAGCGGGCGGGCTCGCCACCGCCCTGCCCGGCCACCGCCAGGTCGCCGACCCCGAACACCGCGCTGAGCTCGAGCGTGCCTGGGGAATCGAGCCCGGCTCGATCTCCGACCAGCCCGGCCTGACCGCGATCGAGATGGTCGAGGCGCTCGAAGCCGGCCGTCTCAAAGTGTTATGGGTGGCGGGCACCAACCCGCTCGCCTCGCTGCCCAATACCGAGCGCGTCCGCCGCGCCCTGGCGAAAGCCGATTTCGTCGCCGTCCAGGACGCCTACCACCCGACCGAAACGACCGCCGCAGCCCACCTCGTCCTGCCCGCCGCCCAATGGTCCGAGCGGGGCGGAACGATGACCAACAGCGAGCGCCGCATCTGCCTGCTCGAACGAATCGGCGCGCCGCCCGGCGAAGCCCTGCCCGACTGGGAAATCATCCGCCGCGTCGCCCTCGCCCTCGGTTACGGGCGCCACTTCGACTATCAGACCGAAGAGGAAATCTTCGACGAATACCGCGCCCTGACCCGCGGACGCGATCTCGACATCAGCGAATTAAGCTACGACCGCCTCCGCCAATCGTCGGAGGGCGCGCAGTGGCCGTCGCGGGGCGGCGCGGCGGACTCGACCCCGCGCCTCTTCACCGATAACAGGTTCGCTACGCCCGACGGACGCGCCCGCTTCCACGCCCTCAGCCAGCAACGGACGGCAGAGCAGCTGGACGAGGCGTACCCGCTCGCGCTGCTCACCGGGCGCGTCAAAGATCAGTGGCATACGCGCACGCGCACGGGCAAAGTGGCCAAGCTGAACAAGAGCGAGCCCAAGCCCTTCCTCGAAGTGCATCCGCAGGACGCGCGCGCCTGCGCCCTGGCCGACGGCGACGCCGTGCGGGTGATCTCGCGCCGCGGCGCGTTCGTCGCGCCGGCCCGCGTCACCGATGCAGTGCCGCCCGGCTCCGTCTTCGCGCCCTTCCACTGGGGCCCGAGCTGGGCCGCCGACAGCACCCCCAACCTCGCCGCCAGCGAAGCCTTCGACCCCCGCAGCAAAGAACCCGAACTCAAATTCGCCGCCGTCCGCATCGAACCGGCCGCAACTGTCGCCAACTCAACGCCGTAACACGCCCGTCACACCCGCGACACGTATCTGCAACCCCGACCGCTCCCACCGCTCATAGCGTTCCTCTCATCAGCAGCTTGGCGCGTCCGTAGCAACCCGCGCCCAAGTCTGGAGGAGCCGCAGTGAATACCAACGAACTGGTCGGCAAAGCGACGTCGATCAAGCTCAGAAGCTTCGCCGCCCCGCAGATGCGTACCTTTCATCTGACCTGGCTGGCGTTTTTCCTCTGCTTCTTCGGCTGGTTCGGAATCGCGCCCCTGCTGCCCGTCGTGCGCGACGATCTCGGGCTCAGCAATCAGCAAGTCTTCAGCTCGCTGATCGCCTCCGTGTTCATCACGATCTTCGCCCGGATCGCGATCGGCTGGGTGCTCGACCGCGTCGGCCCGCGCCGCGCCTACACCGCCCTGCTGCTGATCGGCTCGCTCCCCGTCATGCTGATCGGCCTCTCGCAGAACTTTGAAACGCTCTTGATCTTCCGCCTCCTGATCGGCGTGATCGGCGCCTCGTTCGTGATCACCCAGTACCACACTTCGATCATGTTCGCCCCCAACGTGGTCGGTACGGCCAACGCGACCACCGCCGGTTGGGGCAATCTCGGCGGCGGCATCGCCCAGCTCGTCATGCCGCTGCTGATGACCGGCGTCCTCTTCTTCGTCGCCAACGAGACGCTCGGCTGGCGAATCGCGATGGTGATCCCCGGCATCGCCCTCTTCCTCATGGGAATCGTCTACTACAAGTTCACCCAGGACGCGCCCGAGGGCGACTTCAAAGACCTTCGCGCACAGGGCCGGGTGACGCGCCAGAACGAACCAGGCGCGTTCGCCAAAGCGGCCCGCGACCCCCGCGTCTGGATGCTCTTCCTCGTCTACGCCGCCTGCTTCGGAATCGAACTCACCATCAACGGTATGGCCGCGCTCTACTTCCACGACAAGTTCGGCCTCAGCGTCGTCCTCGCCGGCGTGATCGCTTCCCTCTTCGGCCTCATGAACATCTTCGCCCGCACCATGGGCGGGATCTTTTCCGACAGGTTCGGCATCCGCTTCGGCCTGCGCGGGCGCGTCGTGTTCATGGGCGCGGTCCTGCTCCTTGAAGGCCTCGCGCTGATCGCCTTCTCCCGGATCGATGTGTTGATCCTCGCGATCCCCATGCTGATCGTCTTCAGCGTCTGCGTGCAGATGTCCGAGGGCGCGACCTACGGCGTCGTGCCCTTCGTCAACAAGAAGGCGCTCGGCGCGGTCGCCGGGATCGTCGGCGCAGGCGGCAACGCCGGCGCCGTCGCCGCCGGCTTTCTGCTCCGCGCCGAAGGCGTCGCCATGGAGGATGCGCTGCTCTACTTCGGAATCATCGCCATCGCCGTCTCTCCGATCGCCCTCCTCGTCCGCTTCTCCAAGCGCGCCGAGGCGGATGAGCAGCAGCGCCTGGACGAGGCGCTGCGCGAGAAGCAGGGCCGCCCCGCCGCCGTGCTCTCCGGCGACTGATTCCCCTGCGCTCTGCGCGCGGCGGTAGACTTGCCCCCGCGTGTTGAAGGGAGCCGCAGATGGCTGAAGTCATGCGCCCGGACGGAACCACCATCCACTACGAAGTCTTCGGCAGCGGCTTCCCGCTGCTGCTGCTCGCGCCCGGCGGCGTCAACTCCCAGATCGAATTCTGGCAGCGCAGCGCGATCAACCCGATCGAGTCGTTCGCCGACGAATTCATGGTGATCGGCATGGACCAGCGCCACTGCGGCCAAAGCAAGACCGGACTCACCCCCTTCTCCTACGACGACGCGATGCAGGATCAGCTCGCGGTGCTCAACGACCTCGGCGTTCCGCGCGCGCACGTGATGGGCGGCTGCATCGGCTGCGCCTACGCGCTGCGCCTCGCCGACCAGGCCCCCGCCCGGATCGCCGGCGCAGTCATGCAGGACCCCGTCGGGCTCGACCACACCAACTCGCTGGAGACCTTCTACGCGATGTTCAACCCCACGATCCGCCTGGCCCGCGCCGAGGGGCTGGAAGCGGTGATCGAGGCCGCCCAGCGCGATCCGATCTTCATGCAGAACAACGCGGCCGGACCGTTCGCCCAACGCATCCACGACGAGCCGCTCTTCGCCGACGCGCTGCGCTCGATTCGCCGCGAGGGCTACATCGCGCTGGTAATCGAGTTCCGCGACGGCATGTGGCCCGACTTCCGGCCCTACTTCGCGGTCAACGAAGTGGCCGTGCAGCGCAGCTTCGCGCCGATGCTCGTGCTGCCCGGCAGCGACCCGTTCCATCCCACCGCAATCGGCGAGCAAATCTGCAACGAAGCGCCCCGCGCCCACTGCCTCGACGTCGACGCCCGCGCCGAAGCGAAGCTGCCCGCTACGCTGGACGCAATCCGCGCATTCCTGCGCGAGCACGCCAACTAGAACCGCGGGTTCAAACCGCCAACCGCCCCGAACAGGAGACCGCCTAATGCAACACGAAATCCTGCACCGCCCGTCCTACGCGCTCGCCCGCATCGTGCTCGCCTCCGGCGAGCAGCTGCAGGCCGAAGCCGGCGCGATGGTCAGCATGTCCGACACGATCACCATGGACACCGGCGTGCGCGGCGGACTGTTCAGCGGCCTCAAGCGCTCCGTGCTGGGCGGCGAGAGCTTCTTCATCAACACCTTCACCGCCGAGCAAACGGGCGAGGTGACCGTCGCACCCAGCCTGCCCGGCGACATCGAGGCGCTCGACCTCAACGGCCAGACGCTGCTCGTGCAGTCCGGCTCATTCCTCGCCGCCACACCGGACGTCGAGGTCGACACCAAATGGGGCGGCGGGCGCGCGTTCTTCTCCAGCGAGGGACTGTTCCTGCTCAAGTGCACCGGCTACGGCACAATCTTCGTCTCCTCCTACGGCGCAATTCACCAGATCGACCTCACCGCCGGCCAGCGCTACACCGTCGACACCGGCCACATGGTCGCCTTCGACGACACCGTGCAATACGACGTCGGCCGCTCCGGCGGCTGGAAGACAACGCTGCTCAGCGGCGAAGGCCTGGTCTGCAAACTGACCGGCCCCGGCCGCTTCTACATGCAAACCCGCAGCGAAGACGCCTTCCTCAGCTGGCTAGTCCCCCATCTCCCCAAAAGCGGCTAACCCCCCGCCCCGGGGGCGCGCCGCCGCCACACCCGCGCCCAAAGATCCCGTCACACCCGCGCCCCAAAGATCTCGCCACACCCACGCCCAAAGATCCCGTCATACTCGCGCCCAAAGATCCCGTCACACCCGCGCCCAAAGATCCCGTCATACCCGCGCTTGCCGCGGGTATCTCGCCGTGACCAGCACCAAGCCCACGTGCAGCCTCCCGCCCCCTTTCCGTCACCCCCGCGCTCACTCACTTCCGTCAT
Source organism: uncultured Dehalococcoidia bacterium (assembly GCA_958295515.1). Classification (GTDB taxonomy): domain Bacteria; phylum Chloroflexota; class Dehalococcoidia; order Bin125; family Bin125; genus CATQGW01. The sequence continues at coordinate 58,431 of CATQGW010000003.1, forward strand.
TCCCGCCCCCGAGCGGGAATCTCCCACGCGCAACCGCCCAGGCACCGCCACAAGATTCCCGCGTTCGCGGGAATGACGAGGGGGCACCGCCCCCAAAGCTCCCGTCATACCCGCGCCCCGCCGCGGGTATCTCGCCGTGACCAGCACCAAGCCCCACTTGACAACCCACCCCCCACCAATGTCTAATACAGAACATGAGTGCCACCACCGTCTCCCCCCAACGCAGACGCCGCATCCTCCACGCCCACCAACTCCGCCAAACCGGCGCCACCACCCGCAGCATCGCCCAGGTCCTCAACGTCGCCCCCTCCACCATCCACGACGACCTCCGCCTGCTCGAACAGCACTGGCAAGAAATCGCCCAACAGGCCGCCGCCGACGCCCTGCTGACCGCCCTCGGCGCACTCCAGATCAGCCTCAACAGCTTCTTCCATTCCCAACCCAACGGAGCCAACCCCTTCGCCGCCAACCAGCGCGAACTGATCATGGTCTGCCGCGAACTACGCCAGACCGTCAACCAGATCCACAAACTCCAACCCGAAGACTCCACTCAAGACTCCCCGCCAGAGCCGCCCGACTACCCCGGCGACCAGCTCGCCGACGCCGAACGCCACCAAACACCATCGGACACAGTCGGACAAAATCGAACACAGCCGAACACCACCGAACAAAATCGAACAGGATCGCACCCCGCCGCACCCCCCTCACCAGATAGCGAACCCCCACTCAGCCCCGAGCTGTTCGCCGAAACGCTCGAATTCCTCGCCAAACACCAACGCCTCGAAGGCGACCCCGCACCAGCACCCCCCAACCGCGCCGCCCGCCGCGCCCAACAACGCCGCCAACGCAAGAAATCACCCCAACCGGCCCCCACCCATTAGACCCGCCTTCTTTTTCGTCATACCCGCGCCCTAAAGATGATGAGCGCACAGCAGGCAGGACCCCCTGCCGCCTGCGCGATAACCTCGCGCGATGGAGCCGCTTGAAATTGTGGTCCTGATTGCGGCCGGCGCGGCGATTGGCGTGTACGCCACGGCGGTCGGAGCGGGCGGCGGGTTCCTCTTTGCGCCCTTGCTGCTCTGGCGGCACGCCGACGCTGCGCCCGCCGAGATCGCGCTCGCCTCGATGTGCCTGGTGCTCGCTTCGAGCGGGTTTTCGACGTTCCGCATGGCGCGCGCCAAACGGATCGACTTCGGCGCAGTCGGAATGATCGCGGTAGTCGCCGTCCCGGCGGCGCTGATCGGCGCGCTGGGCACCGCCAGCCTGCCGCGCGAGGTCTTCGCGATCGGCTTCGCGGCAATCCTCGCCGGGCTGGCCGCCTACCTCGTCTGGCGTCCCAGCGGCGACGCCGGCACGCTCGGGCGGCGCGGCTGGCGGCGGCTGCTGCGAGACCGCGAGGGCGATCGCTACATCTACTGGATTCCGGTGCGCCGCACGCTGCTCGCGACCGGCGCAGTGGGCATGTTCACCGCGCTGGCCGGCATCGGCGGCGGCCCCTTCTTCAGCCTGATCGCGGTGCGGATCATGCGCATGCCCGTCTGGCTCGGGGTGCCCGTTTCTTACGCCATCGTGGCCGTGATCGCCGCCGTCGTGATCATCTTCCACACTGCCGGGCAGCAATGGGGCGAGCCGCTCGAAGATGTGCCGCCGCTGCTGGTCGGCGCGCTGCTCGCCAACCCGCTCGGACTGCGGGTCGCCGCCGTCGCCAACGAACGCGGCCTCACCCGCCTGCTCGCCGCCGCGCTGCTGATCGTCGCCGTCTTCACCGCCGTCCAGGCCGTCTGAGCCTCAGCGCAGACTGGTCGGATCCAGCTCCACGACGCAGCCGCGCGGCAGTTCGAGCGTCCGCAGCAGCGGCGTCGGATCCGCGCCGCGCAGGATCAGCTGCCGCCGATCGCGCCCGCGCAGCCGCGCCGGCCACGGTTGAGAGGGACCGATCAGCTCGGGCGGCGACTCCAGCCGCGCCGCCTCCGCTGCCAGGCGTCCGCGCAGCGTCTCCGCCAGTTCGTCCGCCGCCGCCGCGCCGCGCGCGCTGCACATAATCCGCGCCAGCCGCCCGAATGGGGGATAGTCCAGCGGCGCGCGCATCCGCAGCTCGGCCTCATAGAAGCCGTCGTAGTCGTGCGCCGCCGCCGACTGCACCGCATAGTGATCGGGCGAGTAGGTCTGAATAATCACCCGCCCCGGCGCGCCTCCGCGCCCCGCCCGCCCTGCCACCTGCGTGAGCAGCTGAAAGGTGCGCTCCGGCGCGGTGAAATCGGGAAAGCGCAGCGACAGATCGGCGTTGATTACCCCGGCCACCGTGACCGACGGCACATCCAGCCCTTTGGCGATCATCTGCGTGCCGATCAGCACGCGGCTGCGCCCGCCGGCGAACTCCTCCAAAATCGCCGCGTGCCCGCCGGCGGCGCGGATGCTGTCGCGATCCCAGCGGCTGACCGGCAGGTCGCCGAAGCGCGCATGCAGCTCGTCTTCAAGCCGCTGCGCGCCGAGGCTCATCGGGCGCACGCGCTCATCGCCGCAGCTCGGGCAGTCCGTCGGCGGCGGCTCGCGCCGCCCGCACTCGTGGCATTGCAGCATCGGCCCCGCGCGGTGCAGGGTGAGCGGCAACTGGCAGTCCGGGCACTCCAGCGCAGCGCCGCAGGCGCGGCAGACGTAGGCCGCGAGGCCGCGCCGATTGAGAAACAGCAGCGCCTGCTCACCGCGCTCGAGCGCCGCCGAGAGCGCCGCCGACAGCGCCGCGCTGAACACGGAGCGGTTGCCGCGCCGCAGCTCCTCGCGCAGATCGACAATCTCCACCTGCGGCAGCGGCACCTCCGCGGGCGCGCCGCCCGCGCCCGACTCGACCCGCGCCGGCAGCTCCAGCAATCGATGAATGCCCCGCCGCGCCTGCGACATCGAGACCACATCCGGAGTTGCCGAACCGAGCAGCAGCACGGCGTCGGAGACCGCCGCCAGCCGCTGCGCGGCGTCGCGCGCGTGATAGCGCGGATGCGGCTCGGCCTGTTTGTACGTCCACTCGTGCTCTTCGTCGATGATGATCAGCCCCAGATTGCGCAGCGGCGCGAACAGCGCCGAGCGCGGCCCCACGACGATCGGCTTCTCGCCCGCGTGGAGCTGCCGCCACTGCTCGCGCGCCTCGGTCCGCGCCAGCGCCGAGTGCCGCACCGCCACGCGGCCGGGGAAGCGCGCCTCGAAGCGCGCCACCGTCTGCGGCGCGAGCGCGATCTCGGGCACCAGCGCGATCACCGACTCGCCGTGCGCCAGCGCGTCGGCGGCGGCGGCGAGATAGACCTCGGTTTTGCCGCTGCCGGTCACGCCGTGCAGCAGAAATGAGCGCGCCTCAGGCTCGGCGAGCCCGGCCTGCGTGCGCGCGCGCCGCGCCGCGCCGAGCGCGTCAATGATCGCGTCCGCCGCGCGGCGCTGGTCCGCCGTCAACTGTGGCGCGGGCTGCGCCGCAGCGGGCGGCGGGAGAGAAGCCGCGCGCAATGTGCGCGTGACCGCGCCGCCCTCAAGCAGCGCCGCCAGATCCGCGCCGCCCGCTCCGCTGCGCCGTCGCGCCTCGCGTTCCGGCAGTTCGCCCTCGGCCAGCAGCCGCAGCAGCGCCAGCCGCCGCCGCTCCGCCGCCGTGCGGCGCAACCCCAGCGCGGCCGCCCGCGCGTCTGCGGCGGAAACGACGAGCGCGATCTGATCGCCCGCGCGCCGAGCGAACGCCGTCTCCCGAATCCAGCGCTCAAACGGCTCGCGCCCACCGAGCAGACGCTGCGCCTCGATGACCTCGATTGCACCGTCGGCCAACCGCTCCAGCAGATTGGCCGGGCGCGACGATTTGGTCGCGGGAAACGTCTCCGGCAGGCCGGCGTCGGCCAGCGCCAGCCAGGGCGTGGGCGGCGGTGGTTCGGGCAGCAGCGCTGCGGCGTCCGCGTAGGGATGCGCCCGCGTCTGGGGCGGCAGAAAGAGCGCGAGCGCGCTGAACAGCGGCGCGAGCCAGCGCTCCGCAATCCACTCGGCCAACGCCGTCTGCTCGGCGTTCAGCAGCGGATTGGGCGTCAGCAGGGCGGCAATCGGGCGCGGCGATTCGACCTCGCTTTCGCGCGTCACGCGGATCACGATGCCCAGCGTGGTCGTCGCCCGCCAGGGCGCCACGACCGCTGAGCCGCGCCGCACATCCATCCCCGCCGGCACCGCCCAGGTGAACGTGCGCAGCTGGGGGCTGCCCGGCGAAACCGCCACCTCTGCGAACAGCGCCGCGTCGTCCGCCACGAACCCGCACCCCCGACAATGCGCTCAGCCTAGCGCCATCCGCCGTTCGCCATCCGTCGCCGCGCGGCGCTCCTCTGCTAGCGTCGAATTGCCATGAGCCAACCCTTTGCCGGCGTCCGCGTGATTGAATTTGGACAGTTCGTCGCTGTGCCGTTCTGCGGGCAGCTGCTCGCCGAGGGCGGCGCGGAGGTGATCAAGATCGAGGCGCTGGAGGGCGATCCGACGCGGCGGATTGGGCAGCTCGCGGAGCAGGAGACGCGCATTTTCATCTCGCGCAACCGCGGCAAGCGCTCGCTGCCGCTGCATCTGCGCCACCCGCGCGCGCCCGAAATCATCGACGCGCTGCTGCGCGACGCCGATGTCGCGCTGATGAACTTTCGCCCCGGCCTGGCGGAGCAGCTGGGGCTGGACGCCGACAGCCTGCGCGCGCGCTTCCCGCGGCTGATCGTCGCCGCCGTCACGCCGTTCGGGCGGCGCGGCCCCGACGCCGGGCTGGCGGGGATGGACATCGTGGTGCAGGCGCGCAGCGGGCTGATGGTCGCCAACGGACGCGCGAGCGACGGGCGGCCGGCCTCCGGCGATCCGGTCGCCGCCGATTACATGTGCGCGATGTCGCTGGCCTTCGGCGTCGCCTCGGCGCTGCTGCGGCGCGAGCGCAGCGGCGAGGGCGGCGCGGTTCACGCCTCGCTGATCCAGGCCGCGATGACGCTCAACAACAACCAGATGATGCGCGTCGAATCGGCGGATGGCCCAATTCACGAGCAGGCGAAAGCGGAGCTCGCCGAGCTGCGCGCGCAGGGCGCCGACTACGCCACGCAGCGCGCCGCGCTGCCCTATGCGCGGGCGCGCTCGATGATTGATATCTACTTCCGCACCTACGACACCGCCGACGGCTGGCTGGCCGTGGCCTGCGGCAGCCGCCGCCTGCGCCAGCGCTTCATTGAGGCGATTGGGCTGGAGGATCCGCACGCGGGCGACGACGCGCCCGATCGCCAGCAGCATTACGAGGACCTGCGCATTCGCGCCGAAGCGCGAATGCGCGAGCGCGGCACGGCGGCGTGGGAGGCGACGCTGGCCGAAGCAGGCGTGCCCGCTTCGCGGGTGCTGACGCCGATGGAGCTGCTCGACGATCCGCAGACCGAGGCGAACCGGATGCTGCACGATCTCCAGCACCCCGAAATCGGCCCAATCCGCCTGCTCTCGCCGCCCATCGCGCTGGACGAGGACGGCTTCCAGCCCCAACAGGCAACGCCCCCCTTCGCCAGCCAAACGCGCGAAATCCTGACGGAGTTGGGCTTCGAGGAGACGCAAATCGATGAGTTGGTCGAGTCGGGCGCGACGAAAGAGGCGTAATGGCGGCGCACGACCAGGAGGAGTTGCTGAACGGGAAGCTGGCGGAGCTGCTGGCGGGGCAAGGGCTGGAGGCGCGCGCGGAGCGGCGCGAGGGCGGCAGGCGGATGGATGTGGTGGTCGATGTCGGCGGCGCGCGGGTGGTGCTGGAGGCCGAGACCGGGTTCAGCCCGGCGAAACGGAGGGAGGCGATCGGCGACGCGGACCGACGCCTCAAGCAGGGGCTGACCACCGTTGTCTTCGCAGTCTGCTACCCCGACGGCTCGACCACCAACAGCCTCGCGCAGGCCAAACCGATCTGGACCGTGCGCACACGCTCCGAGCTTGGCGACGACGCGGGCAGGGCTCGATGGTTGGAGCCCGGCGGCGTGCCCGAACTGGCGGAAGCGATCCGCCAGGCGGGCGGCGCGGTGGGCGACGCCGACGGCGCGGCGCAAATCCTCTCGGAGGCGCTGGATGCCGCCGTGCGGCGGCTCTCGACGCCGACTCGGGAGATGATCGCGCGAGCGCTCGATCTGCCCCGCGAGAAGCGCAGCGATCGTCGCCTGCTCGAGCTGCACCAACGTGAAACAGACGGCTACTTCATCGCCACGAAACGCGGCATGCTGGTCGTGGCCACGGCGATGCTCTTTCACCATCGGCTGCAGGAGCACCTCCCGCTCGAACCGCCAACCGACTTCAGCGGTGTATGGCCTCCCGCAAATCCGACGCAGTGCGCCGCGAGGCCGGAGACGACGATCGGCGCGTTCCTCGAATCCTGGCGAGCGATTATCGAAGTCGACTACCGCCCGGTGTTTGAAGTCGCCTGCGTCGTCCTTGAGACGCTGTCGATCTCGCCCGATGTGGCGCAGGCGCTGTTCGTGCTGGCCGGTGATGTCGCCAAGATCGCGGGGCTGATCCATGGGCTGCGCCACGACCTGCTGGGGCGCATCTTTCACCGCGTACTCGATACCGCGCGTTACGACGGCTCGTTCTATACCTCGACCGCCGCCGCGGTGTTGCTCGCGGCGCTCGCAATCCGCGAGGAGGATCGGGACTGGTCCGATCCCAAGTCCGTCGGTCAGCTGCGCGTCTGCGACCCCGCCTGCGGCACCGGCACCCTTTTGATGGCCGCCGCCGAACGCATCCGCGACCTGCGCCAGCGCACCGGCCCCGTCGCAGAGGAGGACGAACGGCTGCTCTCCCTCGCGCTGGTCGAAAACGTCCTGTGGGGTTACGACATCAACCTGACGGCGACGCATATGGCTGCTTCCACCCTCGGCATGCTCTCGCCGAGTACGCAGTTCAACAACATCAACGTCCATCGCACACTGCTAGGCGTCCACGACGGCGTTGCATACGTCGGATCGCCCGAATTGTTACAGGGACAGCTGCGCCTGCGGCCGTGGCCGTCGATTAGTCAGCAAATCGATGAACGTCCCGAAGAGAATGGCGTGGACGGCGCGAAAGCGCCGCCGCCGATGGATGTTGTGGTCATGAACCCTCCATTCACGCGAGACAGCCTGCGGCACGATCAGTTCTCCAAAGACGATGAAGCGGCGATCAAGCGCCAGGAAAAGGACTTGCTCAAGGATCAACCTCATCGCGGCGCTGCCCGGCTCCACTCTTCCGGCGGGATGTTCACCGTCCTCAGCGAAAAGATGTTGAAGCCCGATCACGGCGTGATCGCATTGGTGCTGCCGGCCGTGGTCCCGACCGCGCCGGGCAATCGGGCGCTGCGTGAATATCTCGCGACGCGGCTTCACGTCGAAACGATCGTCAGCTCGCACGATCCCAGCCGCATTCTGATGTCGGAGAACACGAAGATCAGCGAGGTGCTCCTGATCGGCAGGCGCTGGACCGGCGACCAGCCGAAGCCGCCGACCCGCGTCGTCAACCTGATCGAGAACCCATCGACGCCGGTCGCTGCGGTCAGCACGGCGGCGCAGATCCAGCGCGGCCAAGGCCGCTTCGTGGTCCAACAGGTCGACGCCGAACGCATCGCTGCGGGCGACTGGTACGCGGTGAACTTCCTCTCGCCGTTCCTGGCAGCAGAATCGGCAAAGATATACGAGAGCCTGTCGGACACTGCCGGCGTGTACGCATCGCTGGCAAGTCTGGCACATATCGAACCGGCCGGTCAGCGTATCCGCGACGCATACAGGCGCTCCGACGTACCGACCGTCGCCGACCGCCGCGCACTGTGGTTCCACAAGGCGGACGTGACACAATCGATGCAAGCACATACCGATACGTTCATCGACGCGAAAGATGAGAAGCGGCACCTCGCCGATCGCTACTGGGGAATGCGCAGCGAATTTCTGTTGGGCGCGCGCCTTCGTCTCAACACCGCGCGCGCCGCAGCAGTCATCGTCGAACAACCGGCCGTCGGATCGCTATGGGTTCCCTGCCGCCCGAAGGATGGCTCCGACCAAACGTCTCGCGCCTTCTGCGTCTACCTCAATTCGACAGTCGGCCTGCTGTCGCTGCTCGCTCGACGCGCTCACAACGTGCTATCGCGCCCTGCGTTCTCGCTCGATACGCTGCGCTCGATTCCGGTGCCGAACTTTTTGGTGCTGGGGGATGATGCGCGGGATGGGCTTGCGGCGGCGTTTGAATTGCTCAAGGACGAGGTGCTGCTGCCTTTTCCGCAGATGAACGAGGATCCGATTCGTAAGCAGCTCGACGATGCGGTGACCGACGCGCTCGGCCTGGATCCGGAGTGGGTGGCGCAGATCCGGCGGGCGCTTGCGGAGGAGCCCTCGATTACGAATCGGCGGTATGCGGGGCTTGATGCGGCGGGGGCGGGCTAGCGCCAGAGTTCGACGCGCCCGCCGAGCGGGACATCGAGCAGTTCGGTGCGGGGGGCGATGTGGTTGAGCTCGTTGGCGACGGGGGCGAGGGCGTCGGCGGAGGTCATGTCGCGGGTCATGGGCGGCATCCAGTCGTCGTGGTGGCCGAGGATCACGCGGGGGGCGCGGAGCATGTCGCTCATGCGGCCGACGAATTGGGCGAGCGAGCCCTGGATCGGTTCGCCGTCGATGTTGGGTCGTCCGGCCATGGCGACGATGCCGAGGTCGGGTCGGAGGTTTTGGACGACGCCGGTCCAGCAGCCGGAGGTGTCGTGGTAGAAGATTGAGCCGTAGGGGGTGTCGATCAGGTAGGCGAGTGCGCCGCCGGTGTCGCTGCTGCCGAGGCAGGTGGCGACGTGATCGAGCATTTGGGCGCGCTGGAGTTGGTCCTGGTCGGGGCTGGATTCGCCGAGCGAGCCGCCGACATCGAGCAGGCCGCGGCCGCCCCAGCGCTGCTCTTCGGTGAGGCCGTATTGGCCGAGCACGACCTTGCCGGGGTCCCAGGAGCCCTGGGTCCAGATGCAGGAGTGGAGGCTGGGGAAGACTTCGACGGTGATGCCGTCGGCGATGCGGTGGCGCTCGCCGCCCTGGGAGCGGAGCAGTTGGGATTCGTCGATGCCGGCTTCGAGCAGCACGCGGGCGGACTCGTTGGAGCCGATCACGACGGCCTCGGTGTTGGCGGCGATCACTTCCGCGCCGGCGATGTGGTCGAAGTGGGAATGGCCGACGAGGACGGCGTCGGCGCGGGTGATATCGGCGGCGGAGAGTCCGACATTGGGAGCGGAGGGCACGCGGTCGATGTAGGCGTCGAGGAAGAGCACGGTGTCGTCGATGGCGAGTCGGAAGGTGGCGCAGCCGAGCCAGTCGAGGGTGATGGGCATGGTGAGGTCTCCGTGTGCGTGTGCGTGGTCAGGGGCGGCGGGCGATGCGCAGCCAGATGCGTTTGCCGATTTTGAGGGTGTCGCCTTCGCGGAGCGCGACGGGTTGCTCGGCGGCGGGTTGGCCGTTGAGTTGGACGGCGCCCTGGCGGAGCAGGCGCTTGGCTTCGGCGCGGCTGGGTGCGGCGCCGGCGTCGGCGATGATGATCGCGAGCGGGGCGGTGATGCTCTCGGCGCCGGCGAAGTCGAGTTCGAGCGGGGGGATGTCACTGGGCGCTTCACCGCGGGAGTGGATGCGGGTCCATTCGACTTCGGCGGCGTTGGCGTGCGGCTCGCTGTGCCACTCGGCGACGATGGCGCGGGCCAGGCGTCGCTTGGCGTCCATGGGTGCGAGCGCGCCGTCGTTCAGCTCGGCGATCAGGCGGTCGGCGTCGGTGGCGTCGAGGTTTGTGCCGTGGATCAAGAACTCGGGGATGGCGCGGTCGGGGATCGACATGGCCTTGGCGTATTGGGCGTCGGGCGGTTCGTCGATGCCGATGTAGTTGCCGGTGCTCTTGGACATGCGCTGCGCGCCGTCGGTGCCGATCAGGATGGGGGTGAGCACGGCGATCTGCGGGGCGTGGCCGTTGCGCTCCTGCAGGGTGCGTCCGCAGCCGATGTTGAAGGTTTGGTCGGTGCCGCCGAGTTGGACATCGGCGTCGAGCGCGAGGGCGTCGTAGCCCTGCATCAGGCCGTACATGAACTCGTGTACGTAGACGGGCTGCTGCGCGTCGAGGCGGCGGGCGAAGGTGTCGCGCTCGGCGAATTGCTGGACGGTGAAGTTGGCGGCGAGCTGGATCACGTCGGCGAAGGACATGCCGGCCAGCCATTCGCTGTTGCGGCGGATTTCGGTGCGCTCGGGGTCGAGCAGCTTGTAGGCCTGCTCGCGGTAGGTGCGGGCGTTGCGTTCGAGCGTTTCGGCGGTCTGCATGGGGCGGGCGCTGGATTTATCCGAGGGGTCGCCGACGAGCCCGGTGAAGTCGCCGATCAGCAGGATCGCCTGGTGTCCGAGCTGCTGGAAGAGGCGCAGCTTGCGCAGGGTGACGCAGTGGCCGATGTGGAGGTCGGGGGAGGTGGGGTCGACGCCGAGGTAGACGCGGAGCGGGTCGCCGATGCTGAGCGACTCGATCAGTCGCGTGCGCAGTTCGCGGGACATGACGGCGCGGGTGGCGTCGTCGCCGTAGCTGGTGCCGCGCATGATCAGTTGGTGCTGGCGTTCGGCTTCGGCGCGTATCTCGGGGTCTGCGGTCCGGCCGGTGGTCATTGCGCGCTCTCCTCGGCGAGCAGTGTGCGGGCGGCTTCGCAATCACGGGCGATCTGTTCGACGAGCTGCTCGACGCCCTCGAATTTACGCTCTCCGCGCAGGCGCTGTACGAATTCGACGCGCAGGTCCGTGTCGTAGATGTCGCGGTCGAAGTCGAAGATGTGGCATTCGATTGAGAGGCCGCCGCCGTCCTCGAAGGTGGGGCGGACGCCGATGTTGGTAACGGAGGGGCGAGGTCCCTCGGGCAGGTGAGCGAGGGTGGCGTAGACGCCGGGGCCGGGGATGGCGCGGTCGGCGCCGACGGCGACGTTGGCGGTGGCGAAGCCGATGGTGCGTCCGCGCTCGAAGCCGAGCACGACGGGGCCGTGGACGGCGAAGCGGCGTCCGAGCAGGGCGGTGACGCGCTCGATCGCGCCGTCGTTGAGGGCGGCGCGGATTTCGGTGGAGGAGATTTTTTCGGCCTGCTCGCCGTTGTCGGCGATCAGATCGATCACGTCGACGTCGAAGTTCAGCTCGCGCCCGAGCTGCGCCAGCGTTTCGGGATCGCCGCCGCGCTGGCGTCCGAGCGCGAAGTCCTCGCCGATGATCAGGCGCTTGAGTTGCAGCTCTTCGACCAGCATGCGGACGAAGTCGCCGGCTTCGGTCTGGGCGAATTCGGAGGTGAAGCTGACGGTGGCGACGGTGTCGAGGCCGGTCTCGCGCAGCAGGGCGAGGCGGTCTTCGAGGCTGGTCACGTATTCGATGGTGAGGTCGCGGCGCAGGACTTCGCGCGGGTGCGGGTGGAAGGTGATCGCGCCGGCGGCGAGGCCGTGCCGGTGGGCGGTGTTGATGACCTGCCGGATGACGGCCTGATGCCCGCGGTGGACGCCGTCGAAGATGCCGATTGTCAGCGCGGTGGGACGCCCGATGGCGGCGCGGCGCAGCTGTTCGCGGGCGAGCTCGGTGACCATCAGTTGCGCTCCTCGCTGCGCTCGCCAAAGACGGCTCCACCCACGGACCATGCGCCCTGCGGGGGTGCGTCTGCGGCGCGCACTTCGATGTCCTGCCAGGCGGCGTCCTGTTGCAGCTCGATGGCCTGCGCCTTGTGCAGTTCGAGCAGGGCGAGGAAGGAGACGATAATGAAGCGGCGGGAGCTGGCGGTCTCGATCCAGCGGCGGAAGGAGACGGTTTGGCCGCGGCTGAGGCGTTGGCGCAGGTCGGCGACGCGGTCGCGGACGGTGATGGGATCGCGTTCGAGCGCGGCGTCGGCGGCTGTGGCGCGCTGCTGCTCGCGGTCTTTGGCGCGAGCCAGGGCTTCCTGCGCGATGCGGCTGAGCAGGTCGAGGGTGACGGAGTCGGGCAGGCCGAGGATGAGCGGGCGCTCGGTGTCGGGTCGGGCGAGCGGAGCGTAGGCGCGGGTCTGGGCGCGGTCGCGCTCGCCGAGGGCGGCGACTGCGTCGCGGTAGCGGGCGTACTCGCGGACCATTTCGACCAGCTCGCTGGCTGCTTCGTCGGCTTCGGTCGGTTCTTCGCCGGCCGGGGGCGGGACGATCTGGCGTGCTTTGAGCAGGACGAGGCGTCCGCCGATTTCGATGAATTCGGCGAGAGCCTCGACGCGCGGGGAGAGGTCGGCGATTTGTTCGAGGTACTGGTCGGCGACCTGGGCGAGGGAGAGTTCGCTGATGTCGAGCCGGCGGCGCTCGATCAGTTCGAGCAGCAGCTGGAGCGGACCTTGGTAGGTGGGCAGCTGGAGCAGGACCACGCGGCGCGCTCCTCGGCTCAGTTGGCGACGAAGTTGAGCAGGCGGTTGGGCACCCAGATGGTGCGGCGCAGGGTTTTGCCTGCGAGCTGCCCGCTGACGCGCTCGGAGGCGCGGGCGGCGGCTTCGGCTTCAGCCTGCGCCACGCCGGCCGGCAGCGACAGCTTTTCGCGCACCTTGCCGTTGACCTGCACGACCAGGGTGATGGTCTCGTCGCGCGCGAGTTCTTCATCCCATGCCGGCCAGGCTTGGGTGTGGACGGAGCCTTCGCGTCCACGGCGGGACCAGAGCTCCTCGGTGATGTGCGGCGCGGAGGGGGCGAGGCAGAGGGTGAGGGCGTCGATCGCCTCTTCCCAAGCCTGGGCGTCGACCGGGCCGGCCTCGCGCAGGCGGCCGAGCGCGTTGGTGAACTCCATCATGGCGGCGATCATGGTGTTGAAGCGGAAGCGCTCGATGTCGCTGCTGACTTTGCGGATCATGGCGTGGGTTTCGCGGCGGATTTCGGCGGCGCTTGCGCCGTCGGCGTGTTCGGCCTCGCCGAGCGCGAGCTGCCAGACGCGGTTGAGCCAGCGCCACTGTCCGGCGATGCCGCTGTCGTCCCAGTCGCCGCCGGCCTCCCAGGGGCCGAGGAACATGAGATAGAGACGGACGGTGTCCGCGCCAAAGCGCTCCACCCACTCGTCGGGGTTGACGACGTTGCCGCGGCTCTTGGACATCTTGAAGCCGTCTTTGGTGATCGTGCCCTGGTTGAAGAGGCGGGTGAACGGCTCGTCGATCGGCAGGTGCCCCATGTCGCGCGCGGCCTTGGTGAAGAAGCGGGCGTAGAGCAGATGCATCACGGCGTGTTCCGCGCCGCCGGTGTACTGGTCGATCGGCAGCCAGCGCTTGGCCAGTTCGGGATCGATGGGGGCGTAGTGGTTGTGCGGATCGACGTAGCGGTACATGTACCAGTTGGAGCACATGAAGGTGTCCATGGTGTCGGTCTCGCGGCGCGCGTGCTCGCCGCAGTTGGGGCACTCGGTGTTGAGGAAGCCCTCGTGCCGTTCCAGCGGCGACGCGCCGGTGGGGAGGAATTCGGCGTCGTCGGGCAGCAGCACGGGGAGGTCGGATTCGGGGATGGGGACGATGCCGCAGGCGTCGCAGTAGACCATGGGGATGGGCGCGCCCCAGTAGCGCTGGCGGCTGATCAGCCAGTCGCGCAGGCGGTAGGAGACGGCTTCGCCGCCCAGCCCGCGCGCGGCCAGCGCCGCGGCGACCGCTTGCTTGCCGTCCTCCGAGGGTGTGCCGTCGAATTCGGCGGAGTTGACCATCGCGCCGTGCCCCGGGTAGGCCTCGGCCAGCGCTTGGCCGTCCCAGTCGGGCGGGGTGATCACGACCGGGATTGGCAGCTGGTACTTGCTGGCGAAAGCGAAGTCGCGCTCGTCGTGGGCGGGCACGCCCATGACCGCGCCGGTGCCGTAGCTGAGCAGCACGTAGTCGGCGATCCAGATCGGCACGCGGGCGTCGGTGAAGGGGTGGCGGATGTAGGCGCCGGTGAAGACGCCGCTCTTCTCGAGCTTGCTCGACTGGCGCTCGATTTCGGACTGTCGGCGGGTTTGTGCGACATAAGCATCGACGGCTTCGCGCTGCTCGGGCGTGGTGATCCGATCGATCAGCGGATGCTCGGGGGCGAGCACCATGTAGCTGACGCCGAAGATGGTGTCGGGGCGGGTGGTGAAGACGGTGATGCGGTCGGTGTCGTCGAGCGGTTGGTCGAGCGGGAAGGAGATTTCTGCGCCTTCGGAGCGGCCGATCCAGTTGCGCTGCATGATTTGGATCGGCTCGGGCCAGTCGATCGAGCTGAAGTCGAGCAGTTCGTCGGCGTAGTTGGTGATGCGAAAGAGCCACTGTTCGAGGTCGCGGGTCTCGACGACCGCGCCGCAGCGTTCGCAGGTCCCGGTGCCGTCGTCGTCGCGCAGCACCTGCTCGTTGGCGAGCACGGTGTTGCAGGAGGGGCACCAGTTGGGGGCGGCGCGGTCGCGGTAGGCGAGGCCGTGCTTGTAGAGCTGGAGGAACCACCACTGAGTCCAGCGGTAATACTCAGGGTCGGAGGTGGCGAACTCGCGGTCCCAGTCGAAGCAGGCGCCCATGTTCATCAGCTGGGCGCGCATGGTCTCGACGTTGCGGTAGGTCCACTCCTTGGGGTGGGTGTTGTTCTGGATGGCGGCGTTCTCGGCGGGCAGGCCGAAGGCGTCGAAGCCGAGCGGGAAGAGCACGTTGAAGCCCTGCATGCGCTTCCAGCGTGCGGCGGCGTCGCTGGGCGCCATCGCGTACCAGTGGCCGATGTGCAGGTCTCCGCTGGTGTAGGGCAGCATGGTGAGGAAGAAGTAGGGGGGGCGCGCGTCCGCGTCGGGGGTGCGGTAGAGGCGGTCGGTCGCCCAGCGGCTGCGCCAGCGGGGTTCGAGCTCGGCGGGGTTGTAGTCGGGCGGGGATTGGGCGGGCGGCATCGTCACTCGTTGGGTTGACCGGGTGTGTGTCGGGTGGGTGCGGCTACGAACGAGTATACGTGGGTATCCTGCTGAGACACCGGCAACGAAACGGAGGGTGTCGTGGTCGACGCAGTGCAGGCGGGCGTGCAGGTCGGCGTGATGATGGGTTCGCATTCGGACTGGGAGACGATGCGGCACGCGGCGACGACACTGGAGGAGCTGGGGATTGCCTGGGAGGCGCGGGTGCTCTCGGCGCACCGCACGCCGGACGAAACGGCGGCCTACGCGGCCGAGGCGGCGGGACGCGGCATTGGGGTGCTGATCGCGGCGGCGGGCGGCGCGGCGGCGCTGCCGGGCGCGGTGGCGGCCAAGACGGACCTGCCGGTGATCGGCGTGCCGATGAAGGGCTGGGCGACGGACGGTCTGGATTCGCTGCTTTCGATGGCGCAGATGCCGCGCGGGGTGCCGGTGGCGACGGTGGCGATTGGTCGGGCGGGGGCGGTGAATTCGGCGCTGCTGGCGGCGCGGATTCTGTCGTTGGGCGACGCCGAGCTCGCGGGGCGGGTGGCTGCATACCGGGAGACGCGGGCGCGCGAGGCGCTGGACGCGCCGCATCCCACGCTCTCGGACTGAGCGGCGCATGGCGGCTCGACCGATTACGACGCTGCCGGCGGACGCGGCGGTGCTGCGCGCGCCGGCGAAGCGGGTGCGCGCGTTCGACGCGGGGCTGCGCGAGCTGGTCGCGGACATGATCGACTCGATGTACGCGGCGAACGGGGTGGGCATCGCCGCGCCGCAGATTGGCGTCTCGCTGCGCGTGGTGGTGATCGGGATGCCGGGCGAGCGGCCGTTTGTGATGGTCAACCCGGAGGTGGTCAAGTGTTCGGGCGAGCGGACGCTCTCGGAGGGCTGCCTGAGCGTGCCGGGCTGGCGGGGCGAGGTGACCCGATCGGTGCGCGTGCTGGCCAAGGCGCAGGACCTGCAGGGGCGGGAGATTCGGGTCCGCGCGGAGGACGACCTGCTGGCGCAGGCGCTGGAGCACGAGATCGATCACATCAACGGGCGGGTGTACATCGATCACGTGCCCGAGCCGGAGCTGCTCTGGCTGCTCAGCGAACCGGACGGCGACGCCGATGACGACGAAGGTTGACGCAGCGCTGCTGCGGCTCGCTTCGCGCAATGCGGAGGCGGAACCGTACGTGGTGGGCGGCGCGCTGCGCGATGCGCTGCTGGGGATCGCAGCGGATGAAGTGGACATGGTGGTGGAGGGCGCGGAGGAGTGGGTAGCGGAAGCGGCGGCCTGTCTGGGCGCGCGCGCCACGCAGATCGGGCGCGAGCCGGAGGTGTGGCGGCTGGCGCTGGAGGATGGTTGGCTCGACATCGCCGAGCCGGTGGGCGACTTGGCGGCGGATCTGGCCAGGCGCGATTTCACGGTCAACGCGATGGCCGCGCCGCTTGGCGCGTTCCTGTCGGGCGACTTGCAGGGCGCGCTGATTGATCCGCTCGGTGGACGCGAGGATCTGGCGGAGCGCCGCTTGGCGCTGGCGGCGCCCGCGGCGATCGCCGACGATCCGCTGCGGATCCTACGCGGCGTGCGCCTGGAAGCGACGCACGGGCTGCGGATGACCGCCGAGGCAGAGGCGGCCGCGCGTCGGCAGGCCGCCACGCTCAGCGACATCACCGCTGAGCGCGTTTGGCTGGAGCTTGCGCGAATCATGTCGCACGAGCAGGCCTCGCGCTCGGTGCGGCGGATGGAGGAGTTGGGCGCGCTGGACGCAATGTTCCCCGAACTGGCGCTGGGTCGCGGCGTGGATCAACGCCCGGTGCATCGGCGCGATGTCTTCAATCATCAGCTTGACGCGCTGGAGTGGCTCGACGCGCTGATTTCGCCTGAGTGCCCGCCGCAGCCGATGGCGGCGCGGCTATGGACGGAACTGTGGCGATCTGAGGCGTTTGCGGAGGCTGCTGCGCTGCGCGAGCAGCTCTGGGAGACGCGGCTGACGCTGCGGTTGGCGACGCTGCTGCACGACATTGGCAAGCCGCAGACGCGGCGCGTTGAGGCGGACGGACGGACGCGCTTTTTCGGCCACTCGGAGTTGGGCGCGGAGCTGGTTGAGGCGCGCCTGACGGCGCTGCGCGCGCCCGGCTCGGTGGTCCACACGGTGCAGACGCTGGTTCTCCACCATCTGCGGCCCGGGCAGGTGGCTGCGCCGGGGCGCGTGCCGACCGATCGGGCGCTCTACCGCTTTCACGTGGCGCTGGGCGAGCTGACTGCGCCGCTCTGTTGGCTGTTTCTGGCGGATAGTCTGGCTACGGTGGGCGGAGAGGCGCTCGCGCCGCGCTGGGCGGGCTACGTCGCCCACGTGGCGCGGATCGTGCATTGGCGTCCGCGCCGCCGCGTTGCTGCGCCGCGCCTGCTCAACGGGCGGGCGCTGATGGCGCTGACCGGGCTGCCGCCGGGTCCGGCTCTGGGCCGCATGCTCGACACGCTCGACGAAGCGTCGGCGGTTGGGGAGATCGAAACCACCGAGCAGGCGCGGGCGCTGGCGGTGCGGCTGGCCACATCGGCTCGCCGCGAAGCGAAAGGGGCGGGCGTTGACTGAAGTGATCCTGATCACCGTGCTGGTGGTGGCGGCGTTCTACATTTTTTTCATTCGCCCGACGCGCACGGAGGAGCGGCGTCGACAGCGCGATCTGACCGATCTGCGGGTAGGCGATCGAGTGTTGACGCGCGGCGGGCTGATCGCGGAGGTGGCGGGGGTGGAGACGCCGGAGGACGGGCCGATGATCGTGCTGCTGCGGCTGGCGGAGGGTGTGGTGGTGCAGGCGCGGACGGCGGCGATCGCGGAGCGGCTCTCGTCCTTCGACGATGAGGACGAGGACGACGAGGACGAGCGCGAGGATGGGTGGAATGGGGAAAACGATAAGAGGGCGCGGTGATCATAACTGAGGCCGCGCATACGCTTTGGGGACGCCCGCGCGTGACGGGCGGCACCCCGTCGCGGCTTGGCCGCGGTCAGGACTGCGCAAGGCGGACGCTCTAATCGTGAGACGGTTCCGCTTCCGCGACGCATACATCTGCACGCTGATCTTCATTCTGGCGGGCTTTGCGATTGCCGCCTCGTGGCCGGGCAATCCCTCGCGTTATCTGCCGAATTTCATTCCCTGGCCGGCCGGCGGGGGCGTGCAGGTGGGCGGCTGGGAGCGCAGCGAGTTTCGGCTGGGTCTGGACCTGGCGGGCGGCGTCTCGGTCACACTGGAGGTGGCGGGCGAGGCGGCCTCAGTGCGGCGCGGAGAATCGCTGAGCGGCTTTCTGGCCCGCGAAGGGGTCGCGCGCAATGTGGTGATCGAGCTGAATCCGTCGCTGCGCGACTTGGATCCGGCGGACGACGATCAGCCCTTGCCTGCGGGGATCGACACGATCGTGCTGCCGTTGGATGTGGACGAGGCGCAGCTGGAGGAGTCGGTTGAGGAGGCGCGGCGGATCATTGAGGAGCGGGTGAACGGCTTCGGGGTCTCGGAGGCGGAGGTGACGGTGGTTGGGGAGGATCGGATCAACGCGCAGATTCCGGGGGTGGACGCGGACGAGGCGTCAGGGCTGGTGGGCTCGACGGCGCGGCTGGAGTTCCGCGAGATCGATCCGGTGCAGCGGGTGGTGCCGCCGCCGCTGTCGCCGCTCGACATCCGCGACGCGCTGGACGACCTCTGGATGCCCGCGGTGCGCGACGCTCCCGCCGAGTTCGGGCTGCGCTCACAGCCGTACTTCATCCCGGAGGCCGACGAGGACGTGATCGTGGTGGAGAGCGTGCGCTGGATTCCGGCGACGGGGATCACTGAGGTGGGGGAGACGGTGCAGCTGAGCGGTCGGCATCTGATCGCGAATTCGATTGCGCGGACGCTGGACGAATCAGCGACGCCGGCGCTGTCGTTCGAGTTCGAGGATGAGGGCGCGCGGCTGATGGAGCAGATCACGCGGCGGCTCGCGCCGGCGCAGGAGCCGCTCGGCATCTTCGTGGACCGCGAGCTGATCAGCAGCCCGCGGGTGAACGCGGTGATCGCGGATTCGGGGATCATCAACGGGTTGTCGGACGAGGACGCGATCACGCTGCGCCGGCAGCTGCGGGCGGGCGCGCTGCCGATCAACCTGCGGGTGCTGCAGAACACCGAAGTGGCCGCGACGCTGGGCGCGGATTCGGTGGTGGAAACGGTGCAGGCGGGGCTGATCGCCTTTCTGGCGATTGTGGTGTTCATGATCATCTACTACCGCGTGCCGGGCGTGTTGGCGGCGCTGGCGCTGATCGTCTACGCGGCGGGGGTGATGGCCACCTTCAAGCTGGTACCGATCACGCTGACGCTGGCCGGCATCGCGGGTCTGGTGCTCTCGATCGGCTTCGCGGTGGATGGCAATGTGCTGGTCTTCGAGCGGCTCAAGGAGGAGCTGCGGCTGGGGCGCAGCCTCAACGGAGCGGTCGAGACGGCCTGGGCGCGGGCCTGGCCGGCGATCCGCGACGCCAACGTGTCCACGCTGATCACGGTCACAATCCTCTGGCTGTTCGCGGACGCGCTCAACCAGAACCTGATCAAGTCCTTCGCGCTGGCGCTGCTGGTCGGCACCGGCTTCAGCTTCGTGACGGTGATGACGGTCACGCGGACATTCATGAACCTGCTGGTCAGCTCGCGTTGGGCGACCAGCTCGCGGATGCTCGGGGTGCGCGAATTAGTTGTGCTGGAAGAGCCGCGCCGGCGGCGGCGCGGGCAAGGAACGGCGGACGCCAATGATTGATTTCATCGGTCGCCGCCGCATCTACGCGGTCTTCTCGCTGTTGATGCTGGTGCCGGCGCTGCTCGGCCTGGCGATCTGGCAGTTCGAGCCGGGTCTGGACTTCGCGGGCGGGCTTGAATCCGAGGTGCGCTTCCTGCGCGATATCGAGGCCGCCGACGTCGAAGCCGCGATCGGCGGCGTTTCGCGCCCTGACGGCGCTTCGCTCGACGTAGCGGCCGGCGACGACGGTGAATTCATCGTCGAGCTTTCGTTGGCCTCCGCGGACGCCGAGGCGTCGAGCGAGACGAGCAGCGCGCTGCTGACGGCGATTACGGACGCGCTGGGCGCAACGGATGTCGACGACGCGGCGATCGACGAGAACGGCGCGCGCTACGAAATCTGGTTCGCCGCGCCGACCACGCAGGACGAGGTGCGGGCGGCGCTGGAGACGGTGAACCTGGGCGGGGCGCGGATTCAGTCGACCGCGTCCGACACATTCCGGATTCGCGTCGAGCAGCCGGAGGACGGCGACCTTGAGGGGCTGCGCCGGCGGATCAACGACTCGCTGCGCACCGAGATCGGGCCGATCGTGGTGCTGCAATCGTCGTCGGTCTCCGGCGTGCTCTCGACGGAGATCGCGCGCGACGCGGGGATTGCGCTGGCAGTCGCAGCGGGCGCAATCCTGATCTACATCTCGCTCGCCTTCCGGCGGCTGCCCAACCCCGTGCTCTACGGCTCGGCGGCGATTGTCGCGCTGCTGCACGACATCACGCTGGTCGCCGGCGCGTTCGCGATCGGGGGGCAGGTGGCAGGGTTGGAGGTCAACGCGATGTTCGTGACCGCGCTGCTGGCGATCATCGGCTACAGCGTGAATGACACGATCGTGGTGTTCGACCGCATCCGCGAGAATCTGTTACTGGACCCGCGCGAGGATTTCCGGCACGTAGTGAACGCGGCGATCACGCAGTCGCTGGGGCGCTCGCTCAACACCTCAATCACGGTAGTGCTGGCGCTGCTGGCGCTGCTGCTGATCGGCGGCGTCACCGTGCGTCCGTTCGTAGTGGTGTTGCTGATTGGCACCGCGGCCGGCACCTACTCGTCAATCGCCGTCGCCAGCCAGCTGCTGGTGCTCTGGCAGGACGGCACCCTGCCGCGCTTCCTCCGTCTAGGCGGCGAGCGCCGCGTAGTCCGCTCGCGCCGCGCGTGAGCGTTGCCTTCGTCGTTCTCACCCATTCCTCCGCCATTTTCCGCCTCCCCCTCCGTCATTCCCTCCTCCCCCTCCGTCATTCGCGCCTCCCTCTCCGTCATTCGCGCCTCCCTCTCCGTCATTCCCGCGAAAGCGGGAATCTCGTGGCGCGGCTTGGGAGGTTGCGCGGGGAGATTCCCGCTCGGTGGCGGGAATGACGGAAGGGGGAAGCGGGATTGGCGCCGGTCACGGCGAGATACCCGCGGCAAGCGCGGGTATGACGGAGTAAGCAAGCGCGGGTATGACGAAAGAAAGGAGTTAGCCGTCGCGGAGGATGCGGTGGTCGCCGATGCGGCGGGTGATGCGGCGGCGGTCGGTGTCTTCTAGGAAGGCTTGGGCGATTTTGCGGCTGGTGCCGATTTGGTCGCGGATTTCGGCTAGCGTCGCGCGTTCTGTTTCTGTGAGCAGGGCTCGCGTTTGCGCGACCATCTCGTTGTAGACGCTGCGCAGCAGCACGACGCCCTGGTTGAGGCGCACGATCTCGCCGCGCGACTCGAGGTATTGGAGCAGCGGCGGGTCGATATCCGGCACAGTGTCGGGGCGGACGCCCTGCTCGCGCAGGCGGGCGAGCAGGGACTCGATCTGCGACTGTGCCTCGTCGGAGAGTTCGGGGGTGCGGTTGGGCAGGTCGAGCATGCCCTCGGAGGAGGCGAGCGTTTCGGTGTCCAGCAGTTGGCGTTCGAGCACGGCGAAGGCGCGCGGGGGGAGATTGAGGCGGCTGCGCAGGTCTTCGCGGGGGATGCCGCCGCTGAGCGGCTGACGCTCCACGGCGTCGGCGACGATCCGTCGGCTGCGCTGCTGTAGGGCGGCATAGCCGGCGTCGGTGGCGAGCGTTGTGGAGTCTCCGCGTTGGCCGTCGTCGAGCGCCACGACTGCGCCGGCCTCGAGCTGGCGCTGGAGCGCGGCTTCGGCTGCGGCGTCGGCCAGCTGTAGGCGGTCGCGCAGCGCGGACCAGGCGATCGGCTCGTGGCGCTGGAGCATCGTCAGCAGCGTGTCGTCGGGCGAGCCGTCCAGCAGGCGTTGCAGCGCCTCGAGCGTGGAGGCTTCGTTGCGGTGGTGGCGTCGGGGGCGGGTGTCCACGATGCGTCCACCGGCCAGCGTCGCGTCGCCGCTGCGTAGGACGAAGTGGTCGCCGCGCGCGGCGGCGACGGGCTCCGCGAGCCGCAGCTGCGCCCAGCTGCGTTCACCGGGTTCAAGCGCGTCGCCTTCGAGCAGGCGCACGCGCGCCTCAACCTCGGCGGCGCCGACATGCAGGGTGAGCGTGGTGTTGTGGCGCAGCGGGCGGGGCAGGCGCGCGACGACGCGCAGTCGCACATCGACGGCCTGCGTGGCGTGCAGCCAGCCGGGGGCGGTGAGCACCATCCCGCGGCGCAGCTCGGAAGCGGCGACGCCGCCGAGGTTGGCGGCGGTGCGCGCGCCCGGCTCGGCCGTCTCGATGCTCTGCTCGTGGCTTTGCAAGCCGCGGATGCGCGCGGTGATCCCGGCGGGCTCGACCACCACGGAGTCGCCCAGCTCGAGCGGGCCATCGATCAACGTGCCGGTGACGACGGTGCCGAAGCCGGAGATGGAGAACGCGCGGTCGATGGGCAGCCGCGGACGGTCGATGTTGGACACTTCGCCCAGCGAGTCGAGCGCCGCGTCGAGCGTCTCGCGCAGCAGCTCGAGGCCATCGCCGCTGATGCCGGAGCAGGGCACGATCGGCGCGTCGGCGAGGCTGGTTTCGGCGAGCAGCTCGCGCACGTCGTCTTCAACCAGCTCGAGCCATTCGTCGTCCACCAGATCGCACTTGGTCAGCGCGACGACGCCGTGTTGCAGGTCGAGCAGGTCGAGGATGTCGAGGTGCTCGCGGGTCTGGGGCATCACGCCTTCGTCGGCGGCGACGACCAGCAGCGCGAGGTTGATGCCGCCCACGCCGGCCAGCATGTTTTTGATGAAGCGCTCGTGGCCGGGCACATCGACGATGCTGACCTCGCGTCCGCTGGGCAGGGTGGTCCAGGCGAAGCCGAGGTCGATGGTCAGGCCGCGCGCCTTTTCCTCTTCCCAGCGGTCGGGATCGATCCCGCTGAGCGCCTGCACCAGCGTGCTTTTGCCGTGATCAACGTGGCCGGCGGTGCCGATGACGAACATGGCCTCAGCCTAATCGGGCGGCGCGGGTAGCCTGTGCGAGGTTCAACGAGGAGGGCGGACGATGAAGGCGATTGTCGTAGATGCGCCGGGCAAGACCGCGGATTCGCTGCGGATTGCGGAAGTGCCGGACCCGGTCGCGGGCGACGAGGAAGTGCTGCTGCGGGTACACGCGAGCGCGCTGAACCGGGCGGACATGATGCAGCGGATGGGCGGGTACCCGGCGCAACACGGGGCCTCGGAGGTTCTGGGGCTGGAGCTGGCCGGCGAGGTGCTTGAGGTGGGCTCGCGGGTGCGCTCACTCTCCGTGGGGGATCGGGTGTACGGGCTGAGCGGCGGCGGCGGGTACGCGGAGCTGGCAACGCTGCACGAGTCGCTGGCGATGCCCATCCCGGAGGGGATGAGTTACCGCGAGGCGGCCTCGATCCCGGAGGTGTTCTTCACGGCCAATACGGCGGTGCGGACGCTGGGTGAGACGAAGCCGGGGGAGCGTCTGCTGGTCCACGCCGGGGGCAGCGGGGTAGGGATCGCGGCGATCCAGATTGGGCGGTTGATTGGCGCGGAAGTCTGGATCACGGCGGGCAGCGCGGAGAAGTGCGAGCGCGCTGCGGAGCTGGGCGCGCAGGTGACGATCAACTACCGCGAGGAGTCGTTTGCCGATGTGGTGCGGGAGCGCACGGACGGTCGCAGGGTGGACGTGATCCTCGATGTGATCGGGCGAGATTACTGGGATGCCAATCTGCGCTCGCTGGCGACGGCTGGTCGTCTGGTGCTGGTCGGTCTGATGGGCGGCGCGCAGACGGAGACCAACCTGGGGCTGATTCTGAGCAAGCGGCTGCGGATTATGGGCACGGTGATGCGCTCGCGTCCGCTGATCGACCGGGCGGCGATCACGCGCGATTACCGCGAGCATCTGGAGCCGGCGATTGTGGCGGGGCAGATGTGCCCGATCATCGATTCGGTGTTTCCGCTGCGCGAAGCGGCGGCGGCGCATCAGTACATGGCCGAGAACCGCAACTTCGGGAAGATTTTGCTGGATTGCCTCGATGCATAAGGCGGCGTGTTCAGTCGCCGTCTGAGGGGGTGAAGCGCAACCCGACGTAGATGGCGAGCAGCTCTACGACGAGCGGCTTCAGAAAGCGAAACGTGATCGCGACATCTCCTCGGAGCATCAGGTGGTCGCCCGGTTCGTAGCCTTCACCGCCGGCGATCTCGAATACCGACGGGTTCGCAGAGGTTGGATCGTGCAAGAGAGACTCGATCGCGCGCTGCGCGCGTTCACGATGTTGTCTGGAGAGTCCGCGTAGATCCTCGCGCGCGCCCGGGGAATAGACCAAGTCGTAGCCGGCCGGCCCGTCGGTCACCACCGGATCGGTGGGTGGGGGACTCCGCGCCCCGCGTCCAGCTGCGCCCGCCCGACGCGGGTCTTGCGGAGCAATTCGGGGTGCGCGCGCAGCAGTTCCATGGCTTGCTCCTGCGAAATCGGCTCCAGCGGATCGTCGGCCGTGTTTCGGACGAGCGGGCTGTAATCCGCGCACAGATCGTCGAAACTCAGCGTTGCGTCAACGCCGCCGGCCAGCGCGTTGCGCCAGGCCGTCCCATCACGCGCCGTTGCTGCCAGCCTGTCCGTCGACCAGTCGCCAAACTGTTGGTGGACGTACTCGACGACGCTGCCCACACCGTGGGTAGGCGGTGGTCCGGCGTCGAGCGGGCGCTGTCGGCAATCGCGCGCCGACAGCCCGCGGATGATGGGGCCCTGCTCACCCGCTTCGATGGGGCCGACGAACAGCGGCTCGTAGTAGAGCGCGACGGCGAACCCTTGGGCGATGCAGGCGAGCGCCTGGAGTCGAGGCAAATCGAGCCTCTGCCCGTCCCGGTCGGCAAGACAGGAAAACCAGGCGGCTACGCGCGAGAGCGGGATCATGATGCTCCTCCTGCTCAGGCTAGCGATTCGGTGGTCGGGGGCGGGAGCAGCGACGGATCGACCAGGCGCACGAAGATTTCGTTGGCGACGGCGTGGCCGCGGGGAGTGAGGAGCAGTTGGGCATCGTGTTGCTCGGCGAGGTCCGTGCGCAGCGCCCACTCGATCACATGCTCGACTTCCGCGAACGCGGCGGGGTGGCGCCGCTGCAGACCATGTAGATCCACGCCCTCGCGGAGGCGCAGGCCGAGCGTGAGCGCGTCGATCAGCGCGTCCTGCTCCGTGATCGCCTCGATGTCCTCGATGGCGGGGCTGGGCAGCCCGTTTGGTCCGCCGGCGACGGAGGCCAGTCGGCGGATGTAGGCGGCGGGGCGGCGGACGACGCTGTAGCGCAGACCGTCGAAGCAACCGTGCGCGCCGGGGCCGACGCCGATGTAGTCGCCGCAGCGCCAGTAGTTGAGGTTGTGCCGGCATTGGCGGCCGGTCAGCGCGTAGTTGCTGGTTTCGTAGTGCTCGTAGCCGGCGCGCGTCAGGCGCTGCGCGGTCCAGGTGGCGATTTCGGCGACCACATCGGGATCGGCTTCGACCACCGCGCCGGCCGCAACGCGCGCGGCCAGCGGCGTGTCCTCCTCCACGGTCAGCGCGTAGCAGGAGAGGTGCTCGGGACGCCAGGCGACGACGCGCTCCAGCGTGTCTCGCCAAGTCTCGAAGCGCTGCTGCGGCAGGCCGTAGATCAGATCCAGGTTGACGTTCTCGAAACCCGCGGCGCGGATTTCGGACAGCGCGGCCTCGGCCCGCTCCGCGCTGTGTAGCCGATCGAGGAAGCGGAGCTCGTCGGGATCGAGCGACTGCACGCCCATCGAGACGCGGTTCACGCCGGCGGCGCGGTAGCCGCGCATCCGCTCGATGCTGACGCTCTCGGGGTTGGCTTCGAGCGTGATTTCGGCCTCGGGGGCGACGCTGAAGTGTCGGCGGGCGGCGTCCAGCAGACGGGCGATCTGATCGCCTTCGAGCAGGCTCGGCGTGCCGCCGCCGATGAAGATGGTCTGCACGAGCCGTCCCGCCGCGCGCTCGGACCAGAGTTCGAGCTCGCGCAGCGCGGCGCTGAGCCAGTCGCCGCTGAGATGCTCGAGCGCGGCGTAGGAGTTGAAGTCGCAGTAGGCGCATTTGACCGTGCAGAAGGGCACGTGAATGTAGAGCGAGAGCGGCGCGGCGTCGGTCATTGGGCGAGTGTATGGGCTGCAACGCGCGGCAGGGCTGGGAAATTGCCCGCGCGCAGGGCGCGTGACACACTCAGACGAGAGCGAATCCGAGGTCTGTAATGCTCAAATCACACGGCTGCGGGGCGCTGCGCCGCGAGGATGTCGGCGAGCGCGTGACGCTGGCCGGCTGGGTGCATCGTCGGCGCGACCACGGGCGGCTGATCTTCCTCGACCTGCGCGACCGCGACGGCATTGTGCAAGTAGTGGTGCGCCCGAGCGGCGATGACGCAGCCTACGCGGCGGCGAACGAGGCTCGCGGCGAGTACGTGCTGCAGATCGAGGGCGAAGTCGCCGCCCGCAGCGAGGCGACGGTCAATCCCAACCTGCCGACCGGCGAGGTGGAAGTGATCGCGGAGCGCGTCGAGGTGCTGAACGCCGCCAAGACGCCGCCGTTCGCGGTCAACGAGGACACCGTCGAGGTCGATGAACTGGTGCGGCTGCGCTACCGCTACATCGACATCCGCCGTCCGCAGATGCTGGCGGCGCTGGAATTGCGCGATCGGCTCAACCAGCAGATTCGCGCCTTCATGTCGGGGCGCGGCTTTCTCGAGGTGGAGACGCCGATCATGGTCGCGGCGACGCCGGAGGGCGCGCGCGACTATGTGGTGCCGAGCCGCCTCCAGCCGGGAGCCTTCTACGCGCTGCCGCAGGCGCCGCAGCAGCTGAAGCAGCTGCTGATGGTCGCCGGCGTCGAGCGTTACTTCCAGATCGCGCGCTGCTTCCGCGACGAGGACCTGCGCGCGGACCGGCAGCCGGAGTTCACGCAGCTCGACCTGGAGTGGTCGTTCTGCGAGGAGGACGATGTGCTGGCGCTGCTGGAGGAGCTGTTCGCCGAGGTCACGGCGGCGCTGCGTCCGGACCTGACGGTGCCGCGTCCGTTCCCGCGTCTGACCTGGCACGAAGCGATGGAGCGGTACGGCTCGGACAAGCCGGACCTGCGCTACGGGCTGGAGCTGAGCGACTGCTCGGAGCTTGCGGCGCGTTCGGCGTTCGGCGTGTTCAGCAAGGCGGTGGCCGAGGGCGGGCGGGTGCGAGGGATCGTGATGCCGGGCGGCGCGTCGCTGTCGCGGCGCGAGGTGGACGGTTTCACCGACCTGGCGCGCACGATGGGCGCGCCGGGGCTGGTCTCGATTCAGTTCACGGCTGCGCCTGCGGAGGCGACGGAAGACGACATGCGCTCCCCGGTGCTGCGGCACATTGGAGTGGAGGATGCGCGCGCCATCGGCGAGCGCTGCGGCGCGTCGGCCGGCGACCTTGTGCTGCTCGCCGCCGGCGAGGCGGGGATGGTGGCGACGGTGCTCGACGGCATTCGCCGCGAGCTGGCGCGGCGGCTCGATCTTGCGGACCCCACCGTGCTGCAATACGGCTTTGTCACCGATTTTCCGCTGGTCGAGTGGGACGCTCAGGCCGGACGCTGGAACGCGCTGCATCATCCGTTCACCGCGCCGCAGGCAGCGGATACGGGTCTGCTGGACTCGGATCCCGGCAGCGCGCGCGCGCGCGCCTACGACACGATCGCCAACGGCTTCGAGTTGGGTTCCGGCTCGATCCGCATCCACGACCGTGAGGTGCAGGAGCAGGTCTTCGGGCTGCTGGGGATCGGGCGGGAGGAGGCGCGGGAGCGCTTTGGGCATTTGCTGGAGGCGTTTGAGTACGGCGCGCCGCCGCACGGCGGCTTCGCGTTCGGGATCGACCGTGTGGCGATGCTGCTGGCGGGGCGGGAGAACATCCGCGAGGTGATCGCCTTCCCGAAAACACAGTCGGCCTCCGATCCGCTGACCGGCGCGCCGCAGCCGCTCACGGCTGAGCAGCTGGCGGAATTGCATCTCCACGTCAGAACTCCGATCGCAGACGGTTAGGCGACGGCGCTCCGCGCGTTCGGCGCGCGGGGCGGTGATAATCTCGCGGTCTAACGATGTGCCGTGACGGAGCAGTGATGTGAGGAGGGCGCGGATGCGTCGTACACGAGTTTGGACGGTGGGCGCGCTGATCGCGCTGGCAGCGGCGCTGTTCGCCGCCTGCGGCGGAGACGACTCGGCGCAGCAGCAACAGACGCAAAGCGGCGATCGTCAGGAGCGCCAGCAGCAGCAGGCCGAGACGACCGCCGAGCGCGAGGAGAGCCGAGAGCCGCGGCAGCAGGGTACGCAGCAGGAGCAGGCGATCGAGCGCTCGGCGTCGGAGCAACGCGCCTCCGCGCCGGAGCCGGGCACGCTGCGGATCGCGCGCGGCGAACCGATCAACCTCGATCCGGCGCAGGTCACCGACGTGACCTCGGCGGTGATCGTGGTGGAGATTTTCGGCGGGCTGCTGACGCTCGATCAGGATTTGCGGATCGCGCCCGATCTGGCCGAGGCGGTGCCGGCACCGATGGAGAATGCGGATGGCACCGTGACCTACCGCTTCACGCTGCGGCGCAACGCCAGCTTCCACGACGGCAAGCGGATTTCGGCGGAAGACGTGAAGTGGAGCCTGGAGCGTCACGCGAGCCCGGAGACGCTCTCGCCGACCGCGCCGGACTTCCTGGGCGACATCGTGGGCGCACGCGAGTACGCGCGCGGGCGCGCGGACGAGATCGTCGGCATCCAGGTGATCGACGACATAACGCTGGACATCACGATCGATGCGGCCAAGCCCTATTTCCTCTACCTGCTGACGTTCCCCACGGCGTTCGTGGTGGATCGCGTGCAGGTGGAGGCGGATCCGGAGCGCTGGGCGCTGGCCCCGAACGGCAGCGGGCCGTTCGAGCTGCGCGAGTGGACGCTGGGCGAGGGGATGGTGCTGGAGCGCTTCGACGACTACCACCTCGAGCCGGCCGGCGTGGAGACGGTGCAGGTGCGCTTCGCAGGCGGGGGGATCGAGCAGTTCGAGAACGATGAGGTGGATATCGCCGGGGTGGGGATCAACGACATCGAGCGGGTGCGCGACCCGGCCTCGGACTTGAATCCGCTCTATGTGAGCCGCAACGAGCTGTCGATCTTCTACGTGGCGTTCAACACCGCCTCGCCGCCGTTCGACGACCCGCTGGTGCGGCGCGCGCTGGCGCACGCGATCGACAAGACGACGATCGTGGAGACGGTGCATCAGGGGCTGTCACGCGAGGCGCACGGGATCGTGCCGCCGGGGCTGGCGGCCTATGACCCGGACTACTTCGGTCTGTCGTTCGACCCGGAGCTGGCGCAGGAGCTGCTGGCCGAGTCGCGCTACGCGGGGCTGGCGATCCTGGACTCGATTCGGCTGACGGTCTCGGGCGTGGGCGCGACGCCGGGCGGCACCTATGAGGCGATTCAGGACATGTGGCGGGTGAATCTCGGTCTCGAGGTGGAAATTCAGCAGGTGGAGTTCGCCACCTTCATCGCCGAGCTGGACCGCGGGCTGTATCCGATGTTCAGCCTGGGCTGGAGCCTCGACTTCCCGGACCCGCAGAACGTGCTGGACTACAAGTTCTACAGCCGCTCGCTGGGCAACGATGTGGGGCTGGACGATGCGGAGCTCGACGCGCTGATTGAGCGAGCGCGCACCGAGTTTGACTCCGAGCGTCGGATCGCGCTGTACCGCGAGGTGGAGCGTCAGCTGGTGAGGGACGCGATCTGGATTCCGCTGTTCCATTCGCAGGCGCACGAGGTGGTGAAGCCCTACGTGGAGGGCTACCTGCCGACGCGGATGGTCAACCCACAGCTACGGTACGTGCGGCTGGCGCAGTAGTTCGGCGTCGGCCGGCGTGAGGAGCGCGGCGGCGTCATGGGCGTAAGCGGAGCGATCCCGCTGCTCTTGCGGCGGCTGGCGCTGGTCCCGGTGCTGGTCTTCGCGGTGCTCGTCTTCACCTACGCGATCACCCAGATCGCGCCGGGCGATCCGGTGGAAATCATCGCCGGACAACGGGACATCGATCCCGCGCAGGCGAATCAGATTCGCGAAGAGTACGGCCTCAACGGGAGCTTCCTTGAGCGCTTCGGCGACTACGTGGTGGGGCTGGTCACCCGCGCCGACCTCGGACCGTCCTATTACTACCGCTCGCCGACGCGCTCGGTGCAGGAGCTGCTCGGCGAGCGGATTTGGGTGTCGACGCAGATCAATCTGATCGTGATGGCGCTGGTGTTCGGGCTGGGAATTCCCTTGGGCGTCTTTGCCGGCGTGCGGCGCGGGACCTGGAAGGACCCGGCGACGATTGGGTTCTGGAAGGTCTTCGATTCCATCCCCTCGCCGATCTTCATCGTGCTGATTGTGGCGTTCTTCGCCGAGTGGGGGGCGACGATCATCAATGCGTTCGGCTTCAACGTCCCCGCGGTCTGGACACCCGGCGATCCTGCGTCATACGTCATTCCGGTGCTGGCGCTGACGATCCCGTCGCTGGGCGGCATGGCGCGGTTCGTGCGGGTCAGCCTGCTCTCGACGCTGGACGACGACTACGTGCGCACGGCGCGGGCGAAGGGCTTGACCGATCGGCGGGTGCTCTACGGCCATGTGCTGCGCAACGCGCTGCTGCCGCTGAGCACGGTGATCGGCCTCTCGGTGGTTGGCGTGATCACCGGCTCGATCATCATCGAAACGCGCTACGGGGTGCCGGGCGTCGGGGCGTTCCTGTTCCGCTCGATTAATCAGCGCGACTTCAACGTGGTGCTCGCCTTCACGCTGCTGACGGCGACCCTGTTCATCGTGGTCAATGCGTTGATCGATATCTTCTACATCTTCATCGATCCGCGGATCCGCTACACGGCGAGGTTCTCGTGAGTCTCGCTGCGGAGACGGCGAGCGCGTGGAGTCGTCCGCCCAAGTCGGAGGCGCCCTGGCTGCGCGCGGTGCGCGCGCTGGCGAAGAAGCGGATCGCCGTCGTTTGCATCGTGCTGATCACAATTCTCTACGGCGCCGGGCTGTACACCACGCTCGACGCGTTCGGGGTCGACACGGGACTGCAGGATCCGAATGCGTCGAACCTGCGGATCACGCGCCCGATTCGCGCGGCGGAGGACGGCCGCGCCGAAACGCTTGGCGCGTTCGCAGAGCGGCACAGCGTCGATCTGGCGGCGCTGCCGGCGCTCAACCCCGACCTGATCGCCGAGCACGGAGCGCTGACGCCGGAAACCGTACTGCGGCCCGGCACGCAGATCGTGTTGCGCAACGGCGAGGAACTACAGGGACCGTCGCTGCGCCATCTCTTCGGCACCGATCGGGTGGGACGCGATCTGTTCTCGCGGGCGCTGTTCTCGCTGCGCACCACGATGATCGTGAGCGTGCTGTCGGTGGTGGTGGGGAACATCTTCCTGGGCTGGGGGCTGGGGCTGTTGGCCGGCTATCGCGGCGGGCTGATGGACAGCATGATCATGCGCGCCGCCGACTTTGTGCTCGCGCTGCCCGGGTTGCTCATTCTGCTGGTGCTCGTCTCCGCGTTCCGCGAACCCTGGGGCGAGGTCGTGCGCGACATTCAGGGCTGGCTGGGCACCGACTTCTTCATTGCGCAGGGCATCCATACCTACACACTGATGATCTTTGCGATGTCGTTCGTCGGTTGGGGCGGCACGGCGCGCTTCATTCGCGCGCAGACGCTGGCGACGCGCGAGTCCGATTTCGTGCTGGCGGCCGAGTGCATCGGCGCGCGCACGCCGCGCATCCTGAGCCGCCACCTGTTTCCGGCGGTGCTGCCCTGGATCGTGGTCGGGATGAGCGCCTCGCTCGGTGAGATTGCGGGGTCGGAGGTCGTGTTGACCTGGTTGGGCATCGGCGTGACCCCGCCCACCGCGTCGTTCGGCGCGATGGTGGACGACGCCGGACACTGGAAGTCGCTGATTCTCCATCCGCAGATGTTGCTGGTGCCGATGGGCTTCATTCTCGTGCTGATGCTCTCCTTCAACTTACTGGGGGATGCGATCAATGATGTGCTCAACCCGCGGGGGCGCTGAGCGGGGCGCTGATATGCTCTTGCGAACGTGTGCATTGACGTGTGAACGGGTTGTGGGCGCATGAAAGTCACTGCTGAGCGCATCCCTGAGTCTCAGGTGGTGCTGGAGATCGAGTTGGAAGACGAGCGCGTCGAGCGCTCGCTGAATCAGGCGGCGCGGCGGCTGTCGCAGCGCGTGCGCATTTCGGGCTTCCGCCAGGGCAAGGCGCCGCGGCCGGTGGTGGAGCGCCTGCTGGGCGCGGATGCGGTGTTCGAGGAGGCGTCCCAGCGGCTGGTCGGCCAGGCGGTGCAGGAGGCGATGGAGAGCGAGGGGCTGGAGGCGGTCGCGGTGCCGCAGGTCGAGATCACCGGGCGCGAGCCGGTCACGCTGCGCGCCACCGTGCCGCTGCCGCCGACGGTCGAGCTGGGCGACTATCGCAGCATCGCCGTGGCGCGCCCCGAGAGCGAGTTCAGCGAGGAGCTGGTGGAGGAGCGGATTCTGTCGCTGCGCCGTCAGCACGCCGTGATTGAGCCGGTGGAGCGCGCGCCGCAGCTGGACGATCGCGTGACCGCCGACATCCGCGCCGAGGTTGAGGGCGAAGAGATCATGAGCGAGCAGGGCGCGGAGTTCCATCTGCGTGCGGGGCAGGCGGTCGGCGTGCCGGGGCTGATGGAGCGGCTGGTCGGTCTGGATGTCGGCGTCGAGCACCGGATCGATATTGATGTCGATGAGGATTGGGACGACAAGGAGGTGGCAGGCAAAACAGTCACCTTCGAGGTGACCATTGCCGAGGTGAAGCAGGAGGATCTGCCGGAGCCGGATGACGATTTTGCGATGGAGGTCTCGGAGGAGTTCGAGACCTTCGCGGAGTTGCGCGCGCGGATCGCCGAGCAGCTGCGTGGGCAGGCCGATCAGCAGGTGCAGCAGCAGCTGCGGGCCGCGGTGCTGCAGGCGGCGATTGCCAAGGCGACGCTGGAGTACCCGCCCGCGCTGGTGGAGCACGAAGTTGAGCACATGCGCCAGGACTTCGCGCGGCAGATGGGGCAGGATCCGGAGACGTTCCTGCGCGACGAGGGCGAGCAGGGTGAGCAGCTGTTGGCCAGCTTCCGCACCCAGGCCAACGACCGGGTGATCAACACGTTGGTGCTCCAGGAGGTCATGGAGGCCGAAGCGATCGTGGTGACGGATGAGGAAGTGGACGCGGAGCTGCGGCGGATCCTCGAGGAGAGCGGCGATGCGCGCGGCGATGAGCTGATTCGCAACGAGCAGGTGCGGGAGAATGTGCGCGGCAATCTCAGGCGCGAGCGCACCGTGGAACGTCTCGAACAGATCGCGCTGGCCAATCAGGCCGGCGGGCTGGGCGATGCCGCCGAGGCCAACGTGGAGGAAGCTGAGGCCGAGGACGCGGTGGAGGCGGAGCAGCCGGAGGAAGCCGAGTCCGAGGACGCGGCGGAGGCTGAGCCGCCGGAGGACGGCGGCGAGGTCGACGACAGCACCGCCGAGGCGGATGAACGGTAACCCGGTCCGTGTTCTGTTCCGAGGCCGCGCCAAGCGGGATCACGGGTACACTGACTAACGCAGAGGATGCCTGGAGGAGGTTCGCATGACACTGAGTCGTCCCAGCGACATCATTCCGATGGTGGTTGAGAGCACGAATCGCGGAGAGCGCGCGTACGACATCTACTCGCTGCTGCTGCGCGAGCGGATCATTTTTCTCGGCACGCCGATTGATGATCAGGTGGCCAACGTGGTGGTCGCGCAGCTGCTCTACCTGGACCGCGAGGATCCGGACCGCGACATTCAGATCTACGTCAACTCGCCGGGCGGGGTGATCACCGCGGGGCTGGCGATCTACGACACGATGCAGCTGATCAACGCGAATGTCTCGACGATCTGCGTGGGGATGTCGGCCTCGATGGGCACGGTGCTGCTCTCGGCGGGCGCGGCGGGCAAGCGCTACGCGCTGCCGCACGCGACGATCCACATGCACCAGGCGCTGGGCGGGGCGCGGGGGCAGGCTTCGGATATCGAGATCGCGGCGCGCGAGCTGCTGCGCAACAACGAGATCATTCGCGGTATCCTCGCGCAGCACACCGGGCAGCCGCTGGATCGGATCAAGGCCGACACCGACCGCGATTTCTATCTGGACGCCGATCAGGCCAAGGAGTACGGCTTGGTTGACGAGGTGCTGCGCACCGAAGCGAGCGGCGACGCCGCGGCGGCAGCGGGCGCGTAGCGCCGCACAGCCCCGGGAGAACGCAGCGGGCGACCGCGCAAGGCGCGAGAGGACGGCTGAATGACAATGTCGCGTGGTGGCGGCGGCCACTCTCAATATCACTGCTCGTTCTGCGCGAAAGATCAGAGCCATGTGCGGCGGCTGGTGGCCGGCCCGGGCGGGGTCTACATCTGCAACGAATGTGTCGAGGCCTGCCGCGATGTGATCCGCGAGGAGGCGGGCGCGGCGGAGGAGCCGCAGGCGGACAGCGCGCAAGCGCAGGCCGAGGCCACCGAAGTGCTGCCGCCGCAGGCAATTTATGAGCGGCTCTGCGACCACGTGGTGGGTCAGGAAGACGCCAAGCGGGTGCTGGCCGTGGCGGTCTACAACCACTACAAGCGGATCAGCTCAAAGGTTGAGGCGACCAACGGCGTTGAGCTGGAGAAGAGCAACATCCTGCTCGTCGGCCCGACCGGCGTCGGCAAGACGTTGCTCGCCTCGACGCTCGCGCGGATTCTCGACGTGCCCTTCTCGATCGCCGACGCCACCGCGCTGACCGAGGCCGGCTACGTCGGCGAAGATGTCGAGAACATCCTGCTGCATCTGATCCAGGCCGCCGATTTCGACATCGCGCGGGCTGAGCGGGGGATCATCTACATCGACGAAATCGACAAGATTTCGCGCAAGGCGGACAACCCGTCGATCACCCGCGATGTGTCGGGCGAGGGCGTGCAGCAGGCGCTGCTGAAGATCATCGAGGGCACGGTGGCGTCGGTGCCGCCGCAGGGCGGGCGCAAACATCCGCACCAGGAGTTCTTGCAGATCGACACCAGCAAGGTGCTGTTCATCTGCGGCGGCGCGTTTGAGGGGCTCGGACCGATCATCGACCGCCGCGTCGCCAGCGGAGTGCGCAGCATCGGCTTCGGCGCGGAGGCGCGGAGCAAAGAGGCATCGGCCGAGCTGCTGCACCAGCTGAGCCACGACGACCTACAGAAATACGGTCTGATTCCCGAATTCGTCGGGCGCTTGCCCGTCGTCGTCACGCTTGATCCGCTCGATCAGGACTCGCTAGTGCGGATTCTGACTGAGCCGAAGAACGCGCTGGTGCGCCAGTTCGAGCAGTTCTTCAAGATGGACGGCGTGGAGCTGACCTTCACGCCGGAGGCGCTGGAGGCGATCGCCTCAACGGCGCTGGACGAAGCGACGGGGGCGCGGGGGCTGCGGACGGTGGTTGAGGACCTGCTGCTGGATGTGATGTTCGAGGTGCCGAGCCGCCCCGAGGTGAAGAAGTGCGTGGTCAACGCGGACACGATCAAGCGCGTGGAGCGCCCACTCCTGCTCAATGAGCTCGGACGAGCGGTGGAGTACGAAGCGATCCGCGGTCGCGGGGTAGGGGCGGCGGCGCAGCAGGAAAGCGCCTGATGCCGGCGGCGTCGGCCGCCGCAACGCCGCCGACGCGCGCGCGCCGGCGCCGACTCGATGATCTGCTGGTGGCGCGCGGCTTGGCCGCGGACCGACGCGAAGCCGGCGCGCTGGCGCTGGCCGGCCGGGTGTCCGGCGGCGGGCGGCGGCTGAGCCAGGCCGGGATGCTGCTGGCGCAGGACGCCCAGCTGGAGGTCGCGTCGCCGTCGCGCTACGTCTCGCGCGGCGGCGAGAAGCTGGCGGCGGCGCTGGATGCCTGGCCGATTGCGGTTGCGGGGCGGGTCTGCCTCGATCTGGGCGCGTCAACGGGCGGCTTCACCGATTGTTTGCTGCAACGCGGCGCGGCGGAGGTGCGGGCCGTCGATGTCGGCTACGGGCAGCTGGCGGCGAGTCTGCGCCATAACCCGCGCGTGCGCTCGTTCGAGCGCACCAACGCCCGCGCGATGCCGCGGCTGGAGCCGCCGCCCCAGCTGGTGACCATCGATCTCTCCTTCATCGGCCTCGATGCCGTGCTGCCGCGGGTCGTGGATATTGCCGCGCCGGGCGCGGATGTTGCTGCGCTGGTCAAGCCGCAGTTTGAGCTGGCGCGCGGACAGGTGGCGGCCGACGGGGTGGTGCGAGAGCGCGGGGCGCAGGCGCAGGCCGTCGTAGATGTGCTGATCTGGGCGCTGCGGCGCGGCTGGCGCGTCGGCGGCGTGCTGCGCTCGCCGCTGCGCGGAGCCAAGGGCAACCTCGAGTGGTTCGTCTGGCTGCGGACGCCGAGCGGAGACGGTGAGGCCGCGCGATGAGCGAAGTCCGCTGCATCGGCTTCTACTACCACCCGCGCCTGCCCGAGGCGAAAGCCTTCAGCGAGCGCCTCGCCGAGCAGCTGCGCCGCGATGTGCCGCATGTCTGGATTTCCGAGCCGTGGGACACAGAGCATTCGGAGCGCTTTCTGCACGAGACCGACCTGCTGATCTGCATCGGCGGCGACGGCACGGTGCTGCGCGCGGCGCGCGCCGCCTCCCCGCACGATGTGCGAATTCTCGGCGTCGATATGGGCCGCCAGGCGTTCCTGACCGAACTGACGCCCGATCAGCTCGACGATCATCTCGCGGCGCTGTTGGACGGGAATTTCAGCGTCGAGGAGCGCTCGATGCTCGAGGCGCGCCCGCACGATGCGAGCGACGCGCCGCCCTCGCTGCCGGCGCTCAACGACGTGATCATCGGGCGCGGCAGTCTGGGGCAGCCCGCCTATCTCGCGGTGCGCGTCAACGGCGACCCGATCGGGGTCGTGCGGGCGGATGCGATCGTGGTGGCCAGCGCGACGGGCAGCACCGGCTACTCGCTCTCCGCCGGTGGTCCGATCTTGCATCCACGCGCGCGCAGCGTGGTGCTCACGCCGGTCGCGCCGCATCTGGCCGCCGCCGCGCCCTTGGTGCTGCCGGCCGACGCGGTGATCGGTCTGAGCCTGGGGCAGGAGCACTCGGGGATGCTGTCGGTGGACGGCCAGCGCCCCTACACGCTGGCGCCGGGCGGCGGCGTCGAGGTGCGCCGCAGCGAGGCGGTGGCGCAGTTGATCCGTTTCGGCGCGCGCCCCTTCTTCGCGCAGCTGGGCAAGCGCCTCGCCTGGCTCGATGAGCGCCGCCTGCGCGCCGTCCAGCGCACCGGCGTCCAACCCTTCGACGCCGACGAGGTCGAGCCGGGTTAACTCACTCGGCGTCAGCCGCCATACGTTCGGGTACCATAAGGATGTCGCGGCGCCGGCTGCCGGGGGGTGGCGGGACGCGGCTGTGACGGAGTCGCGGCGAGGTGCTGAGCGCTCTGCGCTTGCGGGATTTCGTGCTGACCGAGCGGGCCGAGCTTGAACTCTCCGCCGGTTTCACCGTGATCACGGGCGAGACCGGGGCCGGCAAAAGCGTGCTCTTCGAAGCGCTGCGCTTCGCGCTCGGCGGCCCGGCCGACGCCGCGCTGATTCGGCCCGGCGCGGCGCGCGCCGAGGTGGAGGCCGTCTTCGACCTGCGCGACAGCCCCGCTTGCGAAGCCGTCGCGGGCGCGCTCGAGGCGGTGGATCTGCCGTTCGAGGGCGAGCTGGTGCTGCGCCGCTGGCTGGCCCTGGACGCCGCGCGCGGGCGGCTCTCCGGGCGGCTGCGAATCAACGACCGCACGGCCACGCTGGAAACGGTGCGCGGGCTGGCGCCCTGGCTGGCCGACATTCACGGCCAGCGCGAGCACCTCTCGCTGCTGCGGCCGGGGCAGTCTTTGACGCTGCTGGATCGCTTCGCCGGTTTGTCGGGCGCGCGAGACGAATTCGCCGGGATGGTGCGCCGCCTGCAGGCGCTGGATCGCAAGCTGGGCGCGATTGAGGGAGATCAGCGGGAGCGGGCGCGGCGGGTGGCGCTGCTACGGCACGAAGCGGACGAGATCGCGTCGGCCGGCCTGCGCGCGGGGGAGGAAGCGGAGCTGCGCGGCGAACACTCGCGGCTGCTGCACGCGGCGCGGCTGATGGAGGATTCGCAGACGGCGCGGGAGGCGCTGGAGTCGGACGCGATCGGCGCGGCGCTGGCGGCGGTGCGGCGGCTGGTGGAAGTGGACGGCGAGGCCGCGGCGGTGGCGGCATCGATGGAATCGGCGGCGGAGCACGCAGCCGACGCGCTGCGCGCGCTGCGCGCCTACGCCGAGACCGTCGTGGTCGATCCGGCGCGGCTGGCCGAGGTGGAGGCGCGGCTCTCGCTGGTCGCCGAACTCGAACGCCGCTGGGGCGACACGCTGGCGGAGGTGATCGCCTACGGCGAATCTGCCGCGCGCGAAGCCGAGCGGCTCGAAGGCGAGGACGCCGATCTGGCCGGCATGCAAGCCGAAGCCGCCGTGCTGCTCACAGAAATCGAAGCCGCCGCCCACGCGCTCTCCGCCGCCCGCCGCGAGGCCGCGCAGCGCTTCGCCGCCGCGATCCGCGAGGAGTGCGCACCGCTGCACCTCGAGTCCGCCGTGATCGATCTGTCGTTCGAGCCGATCCCCGCCGAGGGCGAGCGATTCGGCTTTGACCAGACGGGCGCGGATCGCGTCGAACTGCTCGTCTCGTTCAACCCCGATGCGCCGCCGCGCCCGCTGCGCCGCGTCGCCAGCGGCGGCGAGACGGCGCGGCTGACGCTGGCGATCAAAGCCGTGCTGGGCGAGCGCGACGCGGTGCCGGTGCTGCTGTTCGACGAGATCGACGCCGGCCTGGGCGGTCGCAGCGGCGGCGCGGTCGGCGAACGGCTGGCGCGGCTGGGGCGCTCGCACCAGGTGATCTGCATCACCCACCTGCCGCAGGTCGCCTCCTGGGCCGCCGATCATCTGCGCGTGCGCAAGGCGGCGGCGGGCGACGGCGCGCTGGTGCAAGTCGAGCCGCTCGGCGCGAAGGCGCGGCTGTCGGAGCTGGCGGAGATGCTGGGCGCGGACACCAAAGCGAACCGCACCAGCGCGCGCAATCTGCTGCGCGCCGGGGCCGGAGCGACGCGATGACCGCCCAGGCGCAGCGAGCCTCGGTCAACGACGCCCGCGAAATTCAGCGCCTGATCGCGTATTGGGCGGAGGAAACCGGCGATGTGCTGCCCCGCACCGAGGGCGAAATCTACGAGACGATCCGCGACTTCGTCGTCGTGCCCGCCGAGTCGGGCAACGGCTTGCTCGCCGCCGGCGCGCTGCACGTCGAGTGGCGCGACCTGGCGGAAATCAAGTCGCTCGTCGTCGATCCCAAAGCGCAAGGCAAGGGGCTCGGCCGCATCGTCGTTGACGCCTGCCTCGATGAGGCCGTGGACTTGGGGCTGAAAACGGTGTTCGCGCTGACCACCACCCCCGCCTTCTTCGAGCGGCTCGGCTTCCGCGTGGCCGGCGTGAGCGCCTTCCCCCGCAAGGTCTGGAACGAGTGCTTCCGCTGCCCCAAATACGCCAATTGCGACGAGATTGCGGTCACGATCGATCTGCGCGAGCGGATCGCGGAGCGCCGCGCATGAGCGCCGAGGAGCGGCTACAGGAGACGCGGCTGGGCAGCGAGCGCGTCTATGAGGGCTCGCGGCTCTCGCTGCGCGTGGACAACATGCAGATGGCCGACGGTCGGCGCACGACGCGCGAGGTAGTCGAGCATCCCGACGCCGTGGTGGTGCTGGCGTTCGACGATGCGGGGCGGATCGCCTTCGTGCGCCAGTGGCGCGCGCCGGTGGAGCGTCCGCTGCTGGAGCTGCCGGCCGGCCGGATCGACCCCGGCGAGCTGCCGTCGGAGGCGGCGCGCCGCGAGCTGCGCGAGGAGGTCGGGCTGGAGCCGGGCCGGCTGGACGCCGCGCACGAGTTCTACGTCGCGCCCGGCTGGGCGACCGAGTACCTCTACGGCTTCGTCGCCCGCGACTGCGCCGAAGCGCCGCTGCCGCCCGACGAGGACGAGGAGCTGCTGGTCGAGTGGCGCACGCTCGGCGAGGCGATGACCGCCATCGAGCAGGGCGAAATCGTGGACGCCAAGAGCTTAATCCTGCTGCAAGGCATCGCCCTCGAAGCAGTCGGCCCGCTGGCGCGCAAAATCATCCACCACTATCTTGGCGGCTGACCAGGACTGGCCAAGCTTGCACGGGATCGCTGCGGCAACAGGATAGACGCTGCCTATGTGTACCCCCCCCCCCCACAATTCCGACTATGACAAGGTCGAATTGGTCTGGCCGGGCAAGACCACCGAGGTGGAGCGCGTCTCCCTGCCGTTCCAGACGATCGAGCGGGTCAACGAGGTTTCGCGCTCAGCCGCCGGCCAGGCGCGCCTGCGCGACGGCGGCGAGCTCCCCGACTGGTGGCCTGAAGGCTGGCGCAACAAGCTGATCTGGGGCGACAACAAGTATGTGCTGAGCAGCCTGCTCGACGAGTTCGCGGGCAAGGTTGACCTGATCTACATCGACCCGCCGTTCGCCACGGGCGCCGATTTCAGTTTCAAGACGCGGCTGGGAGACAAGGAAGTCGAAAAGCTTCCCTCCGTGATCGAAGAACTGGCCTATCGCGACACGTGGAAAGACGGTATGGGCTCCTATGCCCAGATGATGAGAGATCGGCTCTTGCTGATGCGAGATCTGCTCTCGCCGCGCGGAACCCTCATCGTTCACGTGGGCGTGCAGGTGAATCACATTCTCCGCTCGCTGTGCGAAGAGCTATTTGACGCCGACAACATCGTCGATGAGATCATCTGGAGCTACGGCACTCCGTCGGGCGGTCGGGCTGCTGGCAACAAGGTCGTCAAAGCGCACGAATATCTTCTCACAGTCGCTAAATCGTATGGCGATCATGTCTACAACAAGGAATGGCTGCCATACTCCGAGAAATACATTGAGGAGCGATTCGCGTTCGAAGATGAAGACGGACGCCGCTACCAGCGGAGGAAGCGGGACGGTGTCGTTACACGGCAGTATCTGGACGAGTCCAAGGGAGTACCGCTTTCGACGGTTTGGTCCGACATTAAACAGACGTACGCCATGCATCTGACCAAACGAAAGAAAGAAGAGACGGGATACCCCACTCAGAAACCAGAGGGACTGCTCAGCCGAGTCATTCGCGACTTCTCGAATCCGGGGGACCTCGTTGCCGACTTTTTCCTGGGTTCCGGCACCACGGTCAAGGTTGCCGAGCATCTCGATCGACGCTGGATCGGCGCGGACCTGGGCAGATTCGCCATCCACACCGCACGCAAGAGGATGCTCGGCATCACCGATTGCCGACCGTTTGAGATCCTCAATGTCGGCGGCTACGAGCGCTCGCAGTGGCAGGGCGCTGACGTTGGCGAGCAGATCGGCGAGTACTACGACTTTATCGTTGAGCTCTATGGCGCGACTCGCATCCACGGGTTCAACCACTTGCACGGCATCAAGGGCGATCGCATGATCCACGTCGGCGCGACGGATGCGCCGGTCACGGGGGAAGAGCTGGATCTGGCGATCTCGGAATGCGCCGAAGGTTCGACGCTGGCGCTCGATGTGCTCGGCTGGGAGTGGGAGATGGGGCTCAACCCGTCGCGCAAAGACGAGCTGGCGCACTTCTATGAGGTGGATGTCCACCTGCTCAACATCCCGCGCGAGGTGATGGACCAGAAGGCGGTCGAAGCCGGCGACATCCACTTCTTCGAGCTTTCCGTGGTTGAACTGGAGCAGGCGCAGGACGACCGCGGGCTCGTCGTAGAGATTACGAACTTCCTGCCCGCCGTCGATCACTACATGGCGGAGAAGGTCGGCGACGCGATCAGCCAATGGTCCGACTGGATTGACTACTGGTCCATCGACTTCGACTACAACGGCGAGACATTCATCAACTCCTGGCAGTCCTACCGCACCAGACAGGATCGCTCGCTCAGCCTGACCAGCGATCCGCACCGCTATGAGACGCCGGGCAAGAAAACGATCGTCGTCAAGGTGATCGACATCTTTGGCAACGACACCACGCGCGAACTGACGGTCGAGGCGGACTAGATATGCCCAGCGCGCGGCTGATGCAGGCGTACCAGATACCCGCGCAGCAGCGGCCGTCGAAAGCGGCGCTGGTGCCCGCCATTCGGCGGGCAGTGCATACCTGGCGCAGCCGCGGCTACGACGGCGCAACCCACACGAGCAAGGCGTTGCTGCGCCACTGGTTCGAGACCGACCACGAAATCGACGGCCAGGAGTGGCTCTACTACTACTGTCAGCGCGAGGCGATCGAGACGATCATCTACCTGCGCGAGGTGATGCGGATGAGGTCGCTCTACGCTCTCGCGCCGCAGTTCGACACTGAGCAGCGGGTGATGGTGAACCCGGCGCAGGATCGCTGGCCGCGCTACGTCTGCAAGATGGCGACCGGTTCGGGTAAAACCAAGGTGATGTCGCTCGCCATCGTCTGGTCCTATTTCAACGCGCAGTTTGAGTCGGAGCGCCGCGCCGACTACTCGCAGACGTTCGCGCTGCTCGCGCCGAATGTGATCGTCTATCAGCGGCTGCTCGACGATTTCGGGCACGGCGCGATCTTTCGCACCGACCCGCTGATCCCCAAAGCGTGGGCGGCGGACTGGAACTTCTCGGTGCGCACGCGCGACGATCCGTACCAGTCGTCCACGCGCGGCACGCTCTACCTGACCAACATCCACCAGCTCTACGAGTCGCGCGGCAAGCGCCGCCGCACCGTCGAGCCGGCCGCGATTTCGGCGGTATTGGGCGCGCCGCCGTCCGTCGCGGCGGACGGCTCGGGGCTGCGCTTCCGCAGCGAGATCGCCTCGCACGGCGAGCTGATCGTGCTGAACGACGAGGCGCATCACGTCCACGACGATGATTTGGAGTGGTATCGGACGATCGAGCGTCTGCACGACGAGCTCGGCGGCGGCCTGCGCTTGCAGCTGGACTTCTCGGCGACGCCCAAGCACGACAACGGGCGGCTGTTCGACCAGATCGTGGTGGACTATCCGATTGCGCAGGCGGTGGAGGACGGCATCGTGAAGCGCCCGATCCTCGGCGAACTGTCGGGCGATCTGGAGTATGCGTCGGACAACGCGGCTGACCGCCATCACGACAAGCTCGCGGCCGGCATTCGCAAGTGGAAGGAGGTGCGGGAGAAGCTCGACGGGGTGGGGCGCAATCCGCTGCTGTTCGTGATGGCCGAGGACACCAAGGCGGCGGA
The DNA here is from genome assembly GCA_958295515.1 of uncultured Dehalococcoidia bacterium. GTDB lineage: Bacteria > Chloroflexota > Dehalococcoidia > Bin125 > Bin125 > CATQGW01. Next base: position 101,716 of record CATQGW010000003.1, read on the forward strand.
CCAGATTGGCGAGTGGTTGGCGACGCAGCCGGATTTCTCGGAGGAGTCGGTGCTGATCATTCACACCAACCGCCGCGGCCAGATCAGCGAGGCCGACAGCAGGCAGCGCGAGCTGGATGCGCTGCGCGAGGCGTCGCGGCGGGTGGACGAGCCGGACAATCCCTACCGCGCAATCGTCTCGGTGCTGATGCTGCGCGAGGGTTGGGATGTGCGAAACGTCTGCGTGATCGTCGCCCTGCGTTCCTACAGCGCGAAGTCGCAAATCCTGCCCGAGCAGACGCTGGGCCGCGGATTGCGGCGTATGTGGCCCGTCGCCCACGGCGACGATCGCGAGCAGCTGATCGTGATCGAGCACGAGGCGTTTCGCTCGCTTTGGGCGGATGAGCTGGGCGAGGAGGGGCTGGACATCCCGTGGCAGCCGGTCAACGCGCTCAAGTACGGGCTGGAGACGGTGCGCGTCGATCCGGACAAGCTGCAATACGACATCGCCATCCCCGAACTGACCGCCGGCCTGCACGCGCGGGCGCCGCGCTGGGGCGACCTGATCGTCGATCAACGGCCGCCCGAGCCGTTCACGATCCAGCTGCGGCTCGACGAGGACCCGATCCGCTACACCGGGCGCGACTGGCTCACGTTGGAGATCGTCGATGAGGACGAATTCGAGCGCGAATTCCCGGCCGACGCGGCGCGCTATCTCAATCACGTCGCGCGCATGGTGCTGCGCGAGTGCCGGCTCGCCAACCTGAGCGACGGGTTCGCGCAGATCGCGCCGCGCATGCAGCGGTACATCGAGCAGCGCATGTTCGACGGGCCGGTCTCGATGACGCAAACGCCGGTGATGGCGCGGCTCAACCGCGGCGACGCGACGCGCTGGCTGTTCGAGGTCTTCGTGCGCGCGCTGCGCGAGCTCTCGTTTGAGCAGCGCGAGGTGGAGTTCGCCGATCGCTGGCTGCGCGTCTCCGCCGCCGAGCCGTTCGCCACCTCGCGCCAGACGTTGCAGGCGGAGAAGACGGTCTTCAATCTGGTGCCCTGCGACTCCGAGCTCGAGCGGCGCTTCGCGCGCTGGCTCGATCAGGGCGCGAGCGATGTCGAGGCATTCGCCAAGAACGAGGCGGCGGTCAGGTTCACCGTGCCCTACATCAGCGCCGCCGGCGGCCTGCGCAACTACCGCCCCGACTTTCTGGTTCGCGCGTCGGGCGGGCTATTTGTGATCGAAACCAAGGGCATCGAGACGATCGATGTCGCGCGCAAGGACAGGCGGATCGAGCAGTGGCGCCGCGACGCGACAGAGCTGAGCGGCGTGGAGTGGCGCTACCTCAAGGTCACGCAGGAGTTGTTCGACTCGACGCCGTGGGACTCGGTTGAGACGCTGCAACGTGGCGTGGGGCTGGCGGTGGGCGAGTAGCGGCGCGATTCCCGCCGGGCGGCGCGATCACTACCGCGCACTGGCGATCGGTGCGACAATCAACAGTGCGCTTGGGGAGCGCGTCGGAGGTGTGCGATGTTGCAGCATGACGTTCTGATCGTCGGCTCGGGTTTGGCTGGGATGCGCGCGGCGCTGGAAGTCAGCGAGGACCCCTCGCTCGATGTCGCGATCCTCTCCAAGGTGCATCCGCTCCGCTCGCACTCCGGCGCCGCCCAGGGCGGCATCGCCGCCTCGCTCGGCAACTCGGCCGAGGACTCCTGGGACCTGCACATGTTCGACACCGTCAAGGGCGGCGACTTCCTCGTCGACCAGAATGCGGCGGAGCTGCTAGCGCGGGAGGGGCCGGAGAACATCTTCGAGCTGGAGCACATGGGCTGCGCGTTCTCGCGCGACGAGCAGGGGCGGGTTGCGCAGCGGCGCTTCGGCGGGCACACCGCGCCGCGCGCCTGCTACGCCGCCGACCGCACCGGCCACGCCGTGCTCACCGTGCTCTTCGAGCAGCTGCTGCGGCGCGGCGTCAAGGTCTACAGCGAGTGGTACGCGCTGGACCTCGTCGTGCGCGACCGCGTCTGCCAGGGCATCGTCGCCTACGACATCTTGACCGGCCAAATCGAGGCGATTGCGGCCAAAGCGGTGATGTTCGGCACCGGCGGCTACGGGCGCGCCTTCCGCGTGACCACCAACGCCTTCGCCTCGACCGGCGACGGCGTGGTGATGGCCTACCGCTCCGGCGTGCCGCTGGAGGATATGGAGTTCGTGCAGTTCCACCCGACCGGCTTGCAAGGCTCGGGCATCCTGCTCAGCGAAGCGGCGCGCGGCGAGGGCGCGCACATCGTCAACTCCGATGGCTACCGCTTCATGGCCGACTACGCCGCGGGGCGGATGGAGCTCGCCCCGCGCGACATCGTGGCGCGCGCCGAACAGAGCGAGATTGAGGCCGGACGCGGCGTCACCGACCTGCAGGACTCTGTCTTTATGGACCTGCGCCCGATCGGCGAGGAGCGCATCCGCTATGCGCTGCCCTCTGTGCTGCACCTCGCGCGCGACTTCGCGGGGATCGACCCGCTGGTCGATCCGGTGCCGATCCAGCCCACCGCGCACTACTCGATGGGCGGCATTCCCTGCGACATCAACGGGCAGGTGCGGCTGAAGGATCAGGACGACGCGCCGATTGTCGGCTTCTTCGCCGCCGGCGAGGCCTCCTGCGTCTCTGTTCACGGCGCGAACCGCCTGGGCACCAATTCGCTGCTGGAGGCGGTCGTCTTCGGGCGGCGCTCCGGGCGCGGCATCCTCGATGTGGTCAAGGATCTCGAGCCGACCTCCATCGACGAGGGCGACATGGCGCGCGCGATCGGCGAGGTGGACAAACATCTCCGCGCCGACGGGCCGGAGAAGGTCGGTGCGATTCGCGCCGAGCTGCGGGACACGATGATGGACAAGTGCGGCGTCTTCCGCACCGACGAACAGCTCCACGAGGCGCTGGCCGACGTGAAGTCCTATCAGGAGCGCTACGAGCGCTCCTCGATCGACGACCACGGCCAGACCTTCAACACGGACCTGCTCGACGCGGTCGAGCTGGGCCACATGCTGGAGTACGCCGAAGTGATCGTCAGCGGGGCGATTGCGCGCCAGGAGAGCCGCGGCGGGCACGCGCGGCGGGACTTCCCGGAGCGCGATGACGACAACTGGTTCAAGCACACGCTGGCCTACCGCGAGGAGGACGGCCCGCGCCTGGAATACTGCGCGGTGAACATGGAGCCACAGCACCGCGAGGCGTTTCCGCTGCAGGAGCGCACCTACTAGGCGAGAGCGACCACGAGATCAGCGGAGGGAGCGGACGATGGCTGAGCAGCGTTTCATCATTCAGCGCTACGACCCGGACAGCGCGGAGAGCTACCGCGAGGAGTTCTCGCTCGATGTGCAGCCGGGCCAGACCGTGCTCGACTGCCTCAACGCGATCAAGTGGGAGCAGGACGGCACGCTGTCGTTTCGGATGTCCTGCCGCCACGCGATCTGCGGCTCCTGCGCGATGAAGGTCAACGGCAGCTCGATGCTGGCCTGCCAGACGCAGGTCTCCGAAGCCGTCGAACTCGGCGACCCGGTGGAGGTCGCGCCGATGGGCAACCAGACGGTGATCAAGGATCTGGTCGTGGATACGACCAAGTTCGTGGCGCAGTTCGAGCGCGCCGAAACCTGGCTTGAGCCGCACGAGGATCAGGAGCCGCCGGAGCGCGAGTATCGCCAGACGGTCGAGGATTTCGACCACTGGTCGCACGCCTCGACCTGCATTCACTGCGGGGCGTGCTACTCGGACTGCACGGTGGCGGCGGTGGATGAGAAGTTCCTCGGACCGGCGGCGCTGGCCAAGGCCTACCGCTTCGTGATGGACAGCCGCGACTCGAAGCGCGAGGAGCGGCTCAAGTTCCTGGCCGAGACCGAGGGCGGCATCTGGGACTGCACGCGCTGCTACATGTGCGTGCAGGCCTGCCCCAAGGATGTGCTGCCGATGGACGCGATCATGGAGCTGCGCGCGCTCTCGATCGAGGCGGGCTACACCAACAACCACGGCAGCCGCCACCACAAGGGCTTCGCCTCGGGCGTGCGCAAGCGCGGGCGGCTGGATGAGGCGTCGCTGCCGATTCAGTCGGTCGGGATTACGCGGCTGCTGACGCTGAACATCGACGCGCACAAGGAGATGCTGGGCTACACGCCGGGCGCGATTCGGCTGCTCAAGACGCGCAAGCTGCTCGAGGCGGCCAAGCGCCACGGGGCGAGCCAGGACGGCCGCGAGCACATCCAGCGCATCTTTGAGGAGGTTGAGGCGGAGAAGCATCATCACGATGTGGACGCCGACGCCTTCGCCGCCGAATTCGAAACCGCGCTCGGCAGCGGCTAAATCTTCGCAAGCGACGGACGGGGGAGCACCGCATGAAGTACGCATTCTGGCCGGGTTGCGTGGCGCGCGGGGCGGCGCCGGAGCTGTACACCTCGACGCTGGCGGTGGCCAGGCACCTCGGCATCGATCTGGTCGAGCTGGAAGCGGCCGCCTGCACCGGAGCGGGCATCATCTCCGACGGCGAGCCCTACCTGCAGGATGTGCTCAACGCGCGCACGATGGCGCTCTCGGAGCAGATGCAGCTGCCGCTGATGGATATCTGCTCGACCTGCGTGGGCGTGCATCGTCTGGCGGCGGAGAAGCTGCGCGATGTGGATTACCGAATTCGGATCAACCACCATCTCGCGCCGGAAGGGTTGGAGTACCGCGGCTCCGCCGACCCGCGCCACCTGCTCTGGATCCTGCTGGAGGACATCGGCGAAGACCGGATCAACTCGTTGATCAAGCGCCCGCTCGATGAGCTCAACCTCGGCCCCTTCTACGGCTGCTACCTGGTGCGCCCGGAGCGGACGCTGGAGTTCGACGCGCACCCGACGCGGCGGAACAGTCTGGAGCGGCTGATTTCGATGCTGGGGGCGACGACGGTGACCTACGACGGGATGACGAAGTGCTGCGGCTTCCCGATTCTGACGACGAACAAGCAGAACTCGCTGACGATGGCGGGCACGCATCTGGATGAGGCGCAGCGGATGGGCGCGGACGCGCTGGTGACGCCCTGCCCGCTCTGCCATCTGAACCTCGACGCGCAGCAGCCGGACGCGGCCAAAGTGATCGACCGTCGGCTGGAGCTGCCGATTCTGCACGTGCCGCAGCTATTGGGTCTGGCGATGGGTCTGCCGCCCGAGGAGTTGGGGCTGACGCGGCACGTGGTGGACACGCGTAACCTGCTCAATCGGTTGGGCGTCTAGCGGGGCGAAACCGTCATTTCCGCCCCTCTATCGTCATTCCCGCCCCCCTTCCGTCATTCCCGCGAAAGCGGGAATCTCGCCGCACGGCTTCAGGTGTACGCACGGAGATTCCCGCTTTCGCGGGAATGACGGTGAAGGGGCGGGGAGAAAGAGGTGCGGGCGCCGCGCCTTCGACGGGGGCGCGGCGCCCGTAGGGGTGGAGGGCAGCCGGGCGGCGGGTGCGCCGGTGCAGTGGGGCTGCGCCGGCAAGCGGGCGGGGTGACTTCGCACCGCCGGGCGTCACGGGCCCTCCAGTGTTCTTGACGACGGAGAGGGCGGTTTGGTTCCGTCAGGCGGAGCCGGTTCCGCGCAGCCGCGGATCCAGAATGTCGCGCAGCGCATCGCCGAGCAGATTGAACGAGAGCACGATCAGCGTGATTGCCAGGCCCGGTGCGAGCGCCAGCCACGGCCAGCGATCCAGATTGCCACGCTGAGTCGCCTCGAACAGGATGTAGCCCCAAGTCGGATTCGCGGCGGAGTTCGCCCCGAGACCCAGGAACGAGAGGGCGGCCTCCGCGAGGATGGTGCCCCCAATCGTGACCGACGCGATCACTAGAATTGGGGCCATGATGTTGGGCAAGATGTGGCGGAAGATCACGCGGATCGGACCCGCGCCGATCGTCCGCGCCGCCTCAATGTAGGTGTTCTCCATCGCCGAGAGCACAGTGCCGCGCACTACTCTCTGGGTTCCTGGGACGAGGAAGATCACGATCACCAGAATCACCGTGGTCATGCTCGGCGTCAGCACGGTGACGAGCGTCATCATCAGCAGCAGCGGCGGGAGCGCCTGGAACGAGTCAGAGAGCCGCTGCAGCAGCAGGTCGGTCACGCTGCCGGCGTAGGCGGAGGTCATCCCGATCAGCGTCCCGATCAGGATGCCGAGACCGGTGGCGACGATGCCGATGATGATCGCGGGACGCGCGCCGTAGATGATTCGGCTGAACATGTCGCGGCCGAGTGAGTCGTTGCCGGCGATGTTCGCCCACGACGGCGCGCCGAGCTTGTTCAGGATGTCCGTTTCCTCTGCGGGGAACGGCGAGAATCCGGGGATGATTGTGGCGCCGCCGATGTTGAGGTCTTGGCCGAAGATCGCGGCGACGATCAGGATCAAGATGAAGAGGGCGCCGATCGCGCCGAGCGGCTTGCTTCGCGCGTGCCGCGCCCAGATGCGCCACCACTTCGGCGTCGGAGCGAGCGGTACAGCGGCGGCTTCATCGAGCGTGGCGGCAGGCTGCGCTGTCATCGTTGCCTCGCCTCTTCCATCAAGCGTGGGGAGCAGATGCCCCGCATTAGGAGTAGCGGATGCGCGGATCGAGCCACGCGTAGCTGAGGTCGACCAGGATGTTGATGAAGACCACGCCGAAGCCGACGACCAGCGTGATGCCCAGCACGAGCGTGAAATCAACCTGCCGAATCGCCCGCACGGCGAGCGCCCCGATGCCGTCGATCCGGAAGATGAACTCGACGATCACCGCTCCACTGATCAGGAACGCGAACTGATTCGCGAAGATCGTGATCACCGGGATCAGCGAGTTGCGCAGCACGTGCCGCAAGATCACGACACGCTCGCCGAGCCCTTTGGCGCGCGCGGTGCGCACGTAGTCCTCATTGACTACCTCAAGGACGGTTGAGCGCTGCATCCGCATCACGGTCGCCATCAGCGATGCCGACAGCACCAGAGAGGGCGCGATCATCCCTGCGAGGTTGTCACCCACTCCGTCCCAGATGTACGGCGGATCGAGCGTGGAGAGTGAGACGCCGCCCCACGCCGCGGCGTAGGTGACCACGAGCACGGCGAGGAAGAAATTGGGCACGGCGAGGCCGAGGATCGCGAACACTCTGGAGGCGTAGTCGCCGATCCCGCCCTGCCGCACTGCGGAGAAGACGCCGATCGGAATTGCCAGCAGGGTCGAGATCAGCGTCGCAAGGATCACCAACTCGATGCTCTTGGGCAGCCGATCTTGAATCTCATCCCAGACCGGCAGCCGGGTGGCGAACGATTCGCCCAAGTCACCCTGAACCGTTGACCACAGCCAGTTGCCGTAGCGCTCCAGCACTGGTCGATCGAGTCCCAGGTCCCGCTCAAACTGCTCGATCTGCGCGGGCGTCAGGTTCGCTCCCTGCGGGCTTTGGTTGAGCAGCCGCGTCAGCGTGTTGCCCGGTACCGCGTTCACCAGCATGAACACGATAAACGAGAGCATGAACAGGACGACCACCGCCCCGATCAGCCGGCGGACCAGGTAGCCCGTCACTGGGAGAACAGCCGTGCAGGACGTTGTTCAAGCGACAAGCTTGGGATCAGTATGCGGGACAGCATTCCGCACTGCGTGGTGCTGCCACGGCTGGTCATTGCCCCCTCGGGGATCCCGGAATCCGTCGAGCTCAGCGTGAGCTCCGGCGCGGGCTGCGAGCCGCCGCTCGTTGCGATGATCGCTGCAGCGACGGCACCGGCAACGGCGGCCAGCGCAGAGACTGCGAGAAGCCAGCGTCTGGCCGTCGCTGCGATCATGATCGAATCCTTCGCCACTGACGAACGCCGCGCCTGCCCGGTGCGCTACAAGTTCTTCCAGATGCGCTCCGTGTTGGTGGCGCCCCAGCCGGGGTTCCAAGCGTTGTAGGTGTCCATCTGGTTGAACAGGTAGGAGCGGCGCCCGGCCATGCGGTAGGGGTTGACGGCGAAGATGCGCCACATGTTCTCGAGCTCGCGGACGCGGATCTTCTCGAGAATTGCCGAGCGCTTGTCGATGTCCAGCTCTTGGCGCTGCTCCTGCGTCCAGATATCAATGTCGGGGTCGTTGATCCCGTAGATGTTGCCCGGGCTCTCCGAGTTCATCCGACCGTAGGCAAGGCCGTCGGCGTCCATTTCGCTGCCGACCAGCCAGGTGAACAGCGTCCCGCTGTACTCCTTCGTGAAGAGCAGCGCCAGCCACGACTCCCACTCGATCTGCTCGTGTTCCACCTGCGCGCCGAGGTTGCGCTTCCACTGGTCCACGATCAGCAGGAAGTGGTCGAGGTAGAAGCCCGGCACGGTGTGGAATGCGGCTTCAAAGGAGAGCGGGTTGTCGTCGTTGAAGCCGGCCGCGTCAAGCAGCCTGCGGCCTTCGGCGGCGTTGAACACGTGGAAGTCGCCGAGCTCCTCGAACGTCCAAGGCCACTCGCGGAAGCCCCAGGGGGAGTTCTCGTCCTTGAAGAAGGTCCAGTTCTGCCCGTAGCCGCCGGCGGCGAGGCCGTAATAGACGCCGGCGGCCTGCTCGTCGCGGTCCATTCCCAGCGACAGCGCCTGGCGCACCCGCGGGTCGTTGAACGGGGCCTCGTTGAGGTCCTTAAAGGTCATGTGCGGCTGCCAGCCCGGCGGGGGGGCGGTCACCTGCACCACCATGTCCGAGTAGGAATCGATCGCCCGCTCGTACTCGGTGATGTCTTGCAGCCGGATCCAGTCGGTCTCGCCGGTCTCCCAAGCGGCCCACTCGGACTCGCGCTGGCCGACGAAGTCCAGGCCGTGGATCGCATCCAGGTACGGCAGCTGCATCCCCGTGCGGGGGTCCTTCTTGAAGTACTCGGGATGGGCGCTGCCGCGCCACTCGGAGCCGGTTGTCGCGCTGTCCAGCACGAACGGCCCGGTGCCGACCTGATTCTCGGAGAGGTCGAGCAGGCTCGGCTCCTCGATGAGCTCCGGCGCCACCACGACGTGGAACGGGTTCATCATGTTGTTCAGCAGGTACGCCGCCGGCTCGGTGAGGTTGAAGCGCACCGTGTTGCTGGCGTTGTCGAATCCGATGTCCTTGACAGCCGTGTAGGAAGACGCCTGCACGCGCTCCGGCTCGCGCAGCGCGTCATAGGCGATCTTCACGTCCTCGGCGGTCATGTCGCGCCCGTTGACCGGCGGCTTGTCCTGCCACTTGATCCCGGGGCGGAGCTGGAAGACCACGGTCGTCGGGTCGGGGACTTCCCAGCCCTCCGCGAGGTCGCCCTCGTTCAGGTAGTAGTGCGCGTTCGAGTAGTCGTCCATGGGGAAGACGACCAGCTGGCTGTAGAACATGGGCGCAAACGCGGCCATCAGGCTGGCGTTCGGTCCAAGCACGTTCCAGTTCGCGGGCGCCGCGTGCGCCAGCCGCCAGGTGCCGCCGTTCTTGGGGCCGTCGGCTTGGCCGGGGAGGTTTTGGAGTTTGCTCCAGTGGAAGCGGAGGCGCCACTCTTCCTCGGCGGTCATCGAGCGGGCTTCCTGCTCGGGGGTGAGCTGGCCGGGGAGCAGCGCGACCGACTGCTCGTCGGCGGCTTCCTGCGTGGTCTGCGCCTGCTGGGTGGCGGTCTGCTGGGCTTGCTGCTGCGCCTGCTGCTGCACCACCTGTTGCTGCTGCTGGGCCTGGGCGACGGACTGGTCGTCGTCGTCATCGCCGCAGCCGACGAGGGCGAGGCCGGCGGCGCCGACGCCGGCGCGCGCCGAGGCGCTCAGCACCGAGCGGCGGCTCATCTTGCGGTGGCGCATGCGGGTCCAGTAGTTGCTCTCAGACATGGTTTCCTCCTGGCGTGGCCGTGCGCGCGACGGCGCTCGGGACGTGCGCCGTAAGATAGCGCTTTCGCAGGGAGCGTGTCGTGAGCGAGTTGCAATCCGCCGAGGCCGAGGTTCTGGAAGCGCGCGTGCGCGGTGAATTGGCGCGGCTGGGGATCGCCTACGAGACGATCGTTTGCCGCCCCGATCAGGCGGACACGGCGGTCTTCTGCGAGGTTTTCGGGATTGCGCCGGAGGCGTCGGTGAACACGATTCTGGTGGCTTCGAAGAAGGAGCCGAAGGTTTACGCGGCCTGTCTGGTGCTGGCGACGACGCGGCTGGATGTGAACCGCAGTGTGCGCAAGGAGCTGGGCGTGCGGAAGGCGTCGTTCGCGTCGTTCGAGGAGACGGAGCGGGTGACGGGGATGCTGTCGGGCGGGGTGACGCCGTTCGCGCTGCCGGAGGGGATTCCGATCCTGATTGATGGTCGGATTCGGGGCGGGGAGCTGATGTGGCTGGGCGGGGGCAGCCGCTCGCTGAAGGTGGGCGTGGCGGCGGACGATCTGGCGCGGCTGCCGGGGGCGCGGCTGGTGGAGGGTTTGGCGGTGGTGGCGGGGTGATTAGGACAGTTTGCGTTCGAGGCTGAGGATTTCGTCTAGCGGGGTGTCGCCGACATTGCGGGCTTCGCGCAGGGCGGTTTTGGAGAGCAGCTGGAGGGCGCGGTTGGCGGGGGTGGGGATGTGGTGCTCGACGCCGAGCAGGACGATTTCGCCGTTGAGGTAGTCGGTTTCGATGGCGGGCAGGCCGCGGCGGAAGGATTGCCAGGTGGAGCCGCCGCCGCGCTCGACGCCTTCGACGTGTTCGGAGGTGAAGACTGCGGCGCGGCGTCGGTTGATTTCTTCGAGCGGTGCGTAGGCGATGCCGGCGGCGGCGTAGCAGGCGAGGGCTTCGTCGCGGACGCGGGCGACGAAGCCCTGGAGGTCGGGGCCGGCGCGCTCTTCGCGCACGCCGCAGAGGGCCTGGATGGCGTTGCGCAGGTTGGTCAGCAGCTTGCCGTATTTGAGGCGCATGGCGTGGTCGTCGGGCTGGGCGCTGAAGCCGGCTTCGGTCAGGTCGGCGCAGACTTGGGCGATTCGGTCGTCGCTGCCGCGCGGGAAGCAGCCGCTGTCGAGCAGCCCGGCGAGCGGCGCGCCGTGCAGGGCGATTTCGCCGGGGGTGAGGAAGGTGGCGGGCATCACGATCAGCATGGCGTAGACATCGGTGAAGCGCCGGGCGGCGGCGCGCTCGTTGGCGACGCCGTTCTGGGCGCAGACGACGGGGATTTCGGGGCCGGCGGCGGCTTCGAGGTCGTCGAGCGCGGCCTGGGTGTCCTGGCCTTTCATGGTGAGCAGCACGATGTCGTCGTCGCGGAAGTCGATTTGGCCGGGGTGGGCGGCGGTTTGGACGGGGACGCGGTCGACGCCGTGGGGTTGGCGGACGAGCAGTCCCTGCTCGCGCATTTCGGTCAGGTGGTCGCCGCGGGCGATCAGGATCGCTTCGCGGCCGGCGCGGGTCAGCAGGGCGCCGATGCCGCCGCCGATGCCGCCGGCGCCGTAGATGATGTAGCGCATGGCTGCTCCTCTCCCCTGCAGGGCACGCTAGCGCGATACTGCGCATTGGAGGGAGGCGGTATCTCATGGTTGAAGCGCAGGATTGTTTGCCGGCGATTGAGGGCGAGCTGGAGGTTGCGGGTCTGGACGGGGCGCTGCGGATTGTGCGGGATCGCTGGGGGGTGCCGCACGCGCGTGCGGGCAGCGCGCGGGATGCGTTCTTCGCGCAGGGTTTCTGCCTGGGGCAGGAGCGGACCTGGCAGCTGGAGTTGTACCGGCAGATGGCGCACGGTCGGGCGGCGGCGCTGCTCAACGAGGGGCTGCTGCGGATTGATCGGCTCAATCGGCGGATGGGCTACGGGCGCGACGCGGCGGCGGAGTGGGAAGAGCAGTCGGACGAGGCGCGGATGATCCTGCAGGCCTACGCGGACGGGGTGAATGCGGCGGTGGAGGCGGGACCGAAGCCGCTCGAGTTCCATGTGCTGGAGCACGAGATGTCGCCCTGGTCGCCGGTCGATTCGCTGGCGATTCTGAAGATGGTTTCGGCGAATGTGCATTGGTCGATGAAGATCAGCAATGCGCAGCTGGCGGCGAAGTTGGGCGTGGAGGCGGCGACGGCGCTGATTCCGGATGTGCCGGAGCAGGGGGCGCTGATTACGCCGGCGGGAGCGTCGTGGGCGAACGGGCGGCACGCCTGGGAAGACGCGCTGGGGGAGTTGGCGGCGGAGCCGGGGATGCGGCGGGGCGGGGCGGACGGCTCGAATTGCTGGGTGATTGATGGGGCGCACACGGCGTCGGGCTTCCCGCTGGTGGTTGGGGATCCGCACCTTTCGCTGAGCGTGCCGGCGCAGTGGTTTTTGATGCACATTGAGTGCGATGAGTTCTCCGTGGCGGGGCCGTGCAGTCCGGGCTACCCGGGGCCGGTGTACTACGGACATAATGGTCGGGTGGCGTGGGCGATGACGCATGCGCAGGGCGATCGCTGGGATGTCTACCGCGAGCGGATCAGCAGGAATGGCGAGCCGCGGGCGGAGTTTTGCGGGGCGTCGCGCGCGTTGCAGCGGCGCGAGGAGCTGATCGAGGTGCGCGGCGGCGAGGATGTGGTGGAGACGATCTGGTCGACCGAGCATGGGCCGATCGTGCAGGGGGATCCGACTACGGACGATGAGGTGCTGGCGGCTCGCTTTGCGTTGGCGGAGCCGTGCCATGATTTCGACGGGATGCTGCCGATCTTCCGCTCGCGGACGATTGCGGACGCGCGCGTGGGCTTCCGGCGGTATGAGTCGATTTCGGGGAACTTCTGCTTCGCGGATCGCGATGGCTCGATCGGCTACCAGTACACGGGTCGGACGCCGAAGCGCGCGGCGGCGTTGACGCCGGTGGCGGGCTGGGACGGTTCGCACGAGTGGGATGGGGAAGTGGCGGCGGAGGAGTTGCCGCAGGAGACGAACCCGGCGAGCGGGGTGATTATCACGGCGAACAACCGCACGACGACGCCGGATTATCCGCACTATCTGAGCTGGAGCCAGACACCGTTCCGGGCGGATCGTCTGCGCGAGTTGTTGGGCGGTCGGGACGACTGGACGGCGGAGGAGATGGTGCGGATTCAGTCGGATCAGACCAGTTTGCATGCGCGCCAGCTGGCGTCGCGCGCGGCGGCTGCGCCGAGCGAGGACGGCGAGGTGCGGGAGCTGCAGGCGCTGTTGGGCGGCTGGGATGCGCGGCTGTCGCGCGATTCGGCGGCGGGGCTGGTCTATCACGAGCTCTGCGAGCAGGTGGCGCGGCGCACGGCGCGGCGCTTTTTCGACGCGCCCTGGCGGGTGGTGCCGGGGACCAGCGATGAGCGGCGGATTGTGCATGAGCAGCTGAAGCGGGACTCAGCGCTGACGCTGCCGGATGGTCAGAGTTGGGATCAGCTGCTGGTTGAGGCGCTGGCGGAGACGGGGCGGGTGCTGCGCGAGCGGCATGGCGCGGAGGTGAGCGGCTGGCGCTACGGCGATGTCCACAAGATTTTGTGGAAGCACAATCTGGGGCGCGACGCGGAGGGGGCGGCGATGTTCAATGTGGGGGAGATCGAGACGGGGGGCGACGACCACACGCCGAACAATGCGGGGACGATTTACGGGCGGGCGGGAGATCACGGGACGTCGTTCCGGCAGATTCTGGATCTGCAGGATTTGAATGGGGCGCGGGTCTGCATGCCGCCGGGGAACTCGGGGCGGCCGGGGTCGGCGCACTATCGGGATCATCTGGAGCGGTGGCGGGATGTGGAGTATTTCCCGCTGTATGTGGAGTGGGCGGACATTGAGGGGAACGCGGAGGGGGAGTTGCGGTTGACGCCGCGCCCTCGGGAGTGACGGGGGTGGGGCCGGGTCAGGTGAAGAGGTGGTCGTTGGGGAGGAGGTGGGCGTTTTCTTCGAGGAATTCGAGTGCCTCGGCGCGCAGCTCGGGGGAGATTTGGAAATTTTCGGTTTCGGGGGTGTTTTTCGGGGGGGTGGGGGCGGGGTTTCTATCTGGTCGGGGTGGTTTGGGGGTGTTCGATGTTGTTCGATCCTGATCGATTGTGTTCGATTGTGATCGATCCTGATCGACTGTGATCGATTGTGATCGATCCTGATCGATTGTGATCGATTTTGATCGCTCCGCTTTGAGGTCGGCGATGAGTTCCATGAAGACGGCGGTGGTGCGGGCTTTGGCTTCTTCGTCGGTTTCGGTGGAGAGCCAGGGGTTGAAGGGCTCGTCGGGCTCGGGGGGCTCGGGGAGGCCGATGATCTCGTCTTCGCCGAGTTGGAGGAAGCCGGGGAAGATGCCTACTCGGGGCGGGGAATGACGGGCTTGGGGGTGGGAGGCTGAGCGGTGGTCTGGTGCTATTGGCGGGGCCAGGAAGGGGGTCCCGTTTTCGCGGGACTGACGGAAGGGGGGCTGGAAGGGGTCGCGGGGGGGATTCCCGCTTTCGCGGGAATGACGGGAGAGGGGGCGGGAATGATGGGAGAGGGGCGCGGGAGTGACGGGGTCAGGGGGCTGGGAGGTTGCGCGGTGGGGATTCCCGCTCGGGGGCGGGAATGACGGGGATTGGGGGTCGGCGTCATGGAATTCAGGGTCGGGTGTGGCGGATTGGGAGTCGGCGTCACGGAATTCGGGCGCGGTGGTGGTTTCGGCGGTGGCTTCGGGGACGGGGTGGGGGCGGGAGCCGTTGAGCTGGTGGGGGTTGGCGGGTTGGTCGGGCGGTTGCTCGTCGGGGCAGGGGGCGCCGGTGAGGAGCTCGCGCTCGAATTCGGGCGGGAGCGGTGGGGGCGGCGGAGGGTCTTCGGGCCAGGGGGCGGGGTAGTAGGGGGTGTTCTCGTGCTCGTCGAAGGAGGTGAAGAGCTGGAGGTAGGTTCCGACCAGCGTGGAGATCTGGAGCTTGATCCAGTCGGACCTGGTGCGGTGGGAGAGGTGCAGGAGTTGGGTGATGACGTGTTCGAGTCCGTAGTGTTGTCCGAGCAGTTTGAGGGCGTGGAAGCGGATGTAGTCGGAGCTGGCCAGGCTGCCGAGGCCGGCGAGGTCTTCGAGGATGCGGCGGGCGTAGGCGTCGCGCAGGCGTTGGAGGGTGTCATCGTTCATGTGGTGATGGTATCGGAACGGGTGTTCGGGTGGGTAGTGAGGGAGTGTGTTGTGGGTTGCGTTTTGGGTTGGGTGGTGGTGTGGGGGGGTTGGTGGTGGTGACAGCGAGCTTTGGGGCGTGGGTGTGGCGGCCTCTTCCTCCGTCATTGCCGCGCGCCGCCGCGGCAATCTCGCGGTGCGGGTGTCGGGGTTGGTGCTGGCGCGGGGGCTTGGTGGTGGTCACGGCGAGATACCCGCGGCAAGCACGGGTATGACGGATCTAGGGGCGCGGGTGTGACGGAGCTCTGGGCGCGGGTGTGGCGGAGGAGGGGGGCGAGGCCTCGCCCCGTCATTCCCGCGAACGCGGGAATCTCGTGGCGGGGCTTCGGAGGTTGCGCGGTGGGGATTCCCGCTTTCGCGGGAATGACGGGAAGAGGGGGCGGGAATGACGGGAAAAGTGGCGGGAATGACCGGAAAGGGGGGCGGCCGTGCCCACCTCTATGGACGGCTCCGACGCCATGCCGACAGTGTGAGCAGCGATAGCGTCGGGATGGCTAGCGCCGCGAGGGCGATCACGCGCAGCTCGAGAGAGCTCATGCGGCGGTTCAGCAGGCCGCCGGTGCCGGTGGACGGGAGACTGGCCGGGCGCAGCCAGGCGGGGACATCGGCAGCGCCGCCATAGCTTCCCCAGCACTCGACCGCGCCTGTCTCGCGCAGCCCGCAGGTATGCCACACGCCCGAGCTGACTGCGCTAAAGCGACCGCTCGGCACATCCGTTTGGCCGTACCCCTCGTCTCCCCAGCACTCGACCGCGCCCGTCTCCCGCACCCCGCAACTGTGACGCCAGCCCGCACTGACTGCGCTGAAGCGATCGTCCGGCGCATACGCTTGGCCGACCCAGTTGTCTCCCCAGCACTCGACCGTGCCCGTCTCGCGCAGTCCGCAGCTGTGATACCCGCCCGCGCTGACTGCGTTGAAGCGACCGCTTGGTGCATCCGTTTGGCCCTGCTCGTCCCATCCCCAGCACTCGACCGCGCCTGTCTCGCGCAGCCCGCAGCTGTGATACCCGCCCGCGCTGACCGTCTGGAAGCGACCGCTCGGTGCATCCGTTTGGCCGGCCCAGTTGTCTCCCCAGCACTCGACCGCGCTCGTCTCCCGCAGCCCGCAACTGTGTTCACTGCCTGCGCTGACCGCGCTGAAGCGACCGCTCGGCGCGTCCGTTTGGCCGTACTCGTTGTCTCCCCAGCACTCGACCGCGTCTGTCTCCCGCAGCCCGCATGGGTGGTACTCGCCCGCACTGACGGCGCTGAAGCGGCCGCTCGGCGCATCTGTTTGGCCGTTCTCGTTGTATCCCCAGCACTCGACCGAGCCTGAGTCGAGCAGTACGCAGGCATAACTATTGCCAACCGTGATCGCTACGGCTCGGGCTTTCTCCTGCGCTTGCGCCTGTTTCCAACCGCCGAGCACGACGCCGGCCAACAGCGCTATTGCGGCGACCGCAATGCTGCCAACGACAGTTCTGGCGCTCAGCACGGCTGAGGTGGGCATTGGCGTTGCCTCTGTCGGTGGAGATTCTTGGTGCGGGCGGGTGTTGAACGCCGGCGGCGGCGAGGATAGGGGTAGGCGGGGTGCGGGTATGGCGGGGTGGGGCGGGGCTTGGGAGGTTGGGCGGGGGAGATTCCCGCTTTCGCGGGAATGACGGGAAAGGGGGCGCGCGGGTGTGATGGGGCGAGGGATGGTGCTGCTCACGGCGAGATACCCGCGGCGGGGCGCGGGTATGACGGATCTGGGGGTGCGGGTATGGCGGATCTTGGGGGCGGGTGTGACGGGAGAGGGGGTTGGGCGTGATGGAGTGAGGGATGGTGCTGCTCACGGCGGGATACCCGCGGCAAGCGCGGGTATGACGGATCTGGGGGCGCGGGTGTGACGGTCTATGGGTGCGGGTATGACGGATCTGTGGGCGTGGGGGTGGCGGGTCTTGGGGGCGGGTGTGACGGGAGAGGGGGTTGGGTGTGATGGAGTGAGGGATGGTGCTGTTCACGGCGAGATACCCGCGGCAAGCGCGGGTATGACGGATCTATTGGTGCGGGTATGACGGATCTGGGGGCGCGGGTGTGACGGGTCTACCGGTGCGGGTGTGGCGGGTCTGCCGGCGTGGGTGTGGCGGGTCTACCGCGTGGGTGTGGCGGGTCTGCCGGCGCGGGTGTGGCGGGTCAACCGGCGTGGGTGTGGCGGGTCTGCCGGCGTGGGTGTGGTGGGTCTGCCGGCGTGGGTGTGGCGGATCTGGGGGCGCGGGTGTGGCGGGAGGAGAGGGGTGGGTGGGTTAGTTGCCTGTGGGTTGCAAGTCTGCGGCGGCGATTGCGGACTGGACGTCGGCGAGGATGGACTGGGCGAGGTTGAAGTCGATTAGGACCGATTCGACCAGGACTTGGGTTGTGGGGCCGATCGAGAACGTTGCGAGCGGCAGGCCGAGCTCGATTGAGCCCAGGTAGCTCCTGATGTTCGCGAAGGTGTAGCTGATCTGGAGCCCGGGCTGATCGGAGATGGCGAACAGTACGTTGCCGGTGAGGATTGCGCCGGCTGCGTCGAGCGTGCCGATCGCGCCGATCTTCGCTTCGCTGGCGGCGGTTTGCTTGGCTGCGACGGCGGGGTTCATCAGGGCGCTGTTGAGCGTGAACATCGCGCCGACGGCGGCCTGTTCCGTGTCGCTCAGGCGCTCGGCGATCTGGGCGGTGGAGCGCTCGAGGTTCTCAACGCCGACTACGTAGAGGCGTTCGAGCTCGCCTGCGTAGGCGCTGCCGAGGGCGTCGCAGCGCTCTTCGAGGCCGCTGTTGTCGGGTTCGTGCAGGATGCAGAGGGCGATTCCCTCGACGCCGGCGTCGTTGAAGGCGTTGCCGGCGAGGCGGCCGACTGTTTGCTCATCCAGCGCGACGTGGACGGGCACGTTGAGGCTTTCGGCGTCGGCGGCGCCGGAGTTGAAGGTGAGGACCAGCACCTGGGCGTTCTGTGCGTAGCTGATCGCGTCGCGCAAGGCGTCGGCGTTGGGCACGCTGGTGGCGATTGCGGCGGCGCCGTTGTCGGCGCAATCGCGGATCAGTTGCGCCTGCTGGGCGTGGTCGGGGCTGCCATGGACGGTCACGGCCAGATCGAGGTAGTTGCCGGTGCCGAGCGCGAAGGTTGCGGCGTTCAGCCAGAATTCGTCGGAGTCGCTGCCGTGATGGACGAGGCAGACGGGGCGGACGACGGTCGTCTCGCCGAGCATCGCTGCTGCGGTTTGCAGGGCTGAGCTGGTCAGCCATTGGCCGGCGGGTGCGTCGGCGGGCATGAAGCGGAGTTCGGGCAGCTGGCGCTCGCCCCAGGAGCCGTCTTCCTGGGTCTGCTGGAGGGCGACTTCGACGCGGCCATCGGCGTGCTTGCGGGCGGCGACGCGGACGTCGTCGCTCTGGGTTGCGGCGAAGACGCCGCCGGCGGCGGCTGCGCCGAGCGCGAAGACGACCAGGAGCAGGACGGCTTGCTTGAGTTTGGGCATTTTCGGGTCCAATTCAGTCGCGGCTGTCTGCGGTTGGTGGCTGTTGGATGTTAGGGGATGTTAGGGCAACGGGGGGGGGGGGGGGGCAAATTACGGGGGCGGGGCTTGGGAGGTGGGGCGGCGAGATACCCGCGGCAAGCGCGGGTATGACGGGATCTGTGGGCGCGGGTGTGGCGGATCTGTGGGCGTGGGGCTTGGGAGGGTGGACGGCGAGATACTCGCGGCAAGCGCGGGTATGACGGATCTGTGGGCGTGGGTGTGACGGATCGCGAGAGCGGGGCTTGGGAGGGTAGACGGCGAGATACCCGCGGCAAGCGCGGGTATGACGGATCTGTGGGCGCGGGTGTGACGGAAGGGGGGGTTAGGAGGGGATGGCGGCGGCGGTGCGGAGGGTGGTTAGGCCTTGTTGGAGTTCGTGGTCGGGGATGGTTAGGGGGGGCATGAGTTTGATGGTGTCGGCGTCGGGGCCGGAGGTTTCGACCAGGAGGCCGCGCTGGAAAGCGGCGGCGGCGATTTGTTCGGCGCGGCCGGGGATGGGGGTGTGGAGGCCTTGCAGGAGGCCGCGGCCGCGGACTGCGGCGCGCAGCTGTTCCTGCTCGGCGGCGATCGATTCCAGTTCGGCGCGGATCAGCGCGGCTTTGCGGGCTACTTCTTGGGAGAGTGAGTCGTCGCGCCACCAGTTGAGGGCGGCGGCGGCGGTGATGAAGGCGGCGTTGTTGCCGCGGAAGGTGCCGTTGTGCTCGCCGGGTCGCCACTGGTCGAGTTCGGGTCGGATTAGGGTGAGGGCCATGGGCAGGCCGCAGCCGCTGATGGATTTGGAGAGGGTGATGATGTCGGGCGAGATGCCGGCGGGTTCGAAGGAGAAGAATGAGCCGGTGCGGCCGCAGCCGGCCTGGATGTCGTCGACGATGAGCAGCGCGCCGTGGCGTCGGCAGCACTCTTCGAGGCGCTGGAGCCAGGCGATGCCGGCGGTGTGGAGGCCGCCTTCGCCCTGGACGGTTTCGACGATCACGGCGGCGGCTGGTTCGTCGGCGAGCATGGCGTCGAGGGTTTCGATGGTGTCGGCGTCGCCCAGCTGTCCGTCGTAGGGCGCGGTGGCGGTGTGTTGGAGGGGGACGCCGGCGCCCTGACGTTTGAAGGGGTTGGCGCTGACGGCGAGCGCGCCGAGGGTCATGCCGTGGAAGGCGTTGGTGAAGGAGACGACGGTGGGGCGTTGGGTGACTTTGCGTGCGAGCTTGAGGGCGGCTTCGACGGCGTTGGCACCGGTGGGGCCGGGGAACTGGATGCGGTAGCGCATGCCGCGGGGGGCGAGGATGAGCTGCTCGAAGCGGAGCAGGAAGTCGCGCTTGGCGGCGGTGGACATATCGAGGCTGTGGAGGATGCCGTCGGAGCGGAGGTATTGGATCAGGGCTTCGATTTGTTGGGGGGGGTTGTGTCCGTAGTTGAGGGCGCCGGCGCCGGAGAAGAAGTCGATGTAGCGGCGGCCTGCTTCGTCCTCGATGGCAGCGCCGCGGGCGCGGGTGAAGACGGTGGGCCAAGCGCGGCAGTAGGAGCGGACTTCGGATTCGAGTTCGGCGAAGACGTCGAGGGGCACGGCAGCGACCATTCGCGGGCCTCAAGTTTCCGGGTCAGCCCCGCCTGTGGGTTCCACTATGCCTGATTTTGGGGCTGGTGTCGCGTGTGTGGGTTGTGGGGGTTTGGTTTAGGTCTCGTGGTGGGCGCAGTGGTTGGGGGTGGGGAGGTCGAGGGCGGGGTTGCGGTCGAAGAAGTTCCAGGGTTTGAGGGTGAAGCCGGCGCGGTGGACGGGGGCGACGGGCCAGTCTTCGGGGCGGACGAGGTGGTTGACGCCGACGGTGTACCAGAGGACGAGGTCGGTGTTTTCGAGGGGGCGGTTGGCGGCGAGCCATTGGGGGAGGCCCTCGCCGGGCTCGCTTTGGGCGGGGTAGTCGCCGGCGGGGTAGCGCTGGTCGGGGTCGTAGGCGGTGACCCAGAGCTGTTTGCGGGCGAAGGCGGCGCGTTGGGCGATGGTCGAGTGTTCGTTGGCCATCATGGAGACGGTTTGGCCGGGGATGAGCAGGTAGGCGGGGGGTTGTCCGAGCGGGTTGCGTGCGGCGTCGTTGGCGATGCGCCAGTGGCGGGCGGAGGCTGCTTGGACTTCGCGGCCGCTCTCCGACTCGTCGGTGATCGGGGTGGCCTGGGCGGTGAAGGCGTTGCCGAGGGGGTATTCGGCGCTGCGGGGGAGGGGGACGGTGTCGATTTCGTAGACGGTGTTGGGTCCGCCGTCGATTTCGAGGTCGAGGCGGAAGCTGAGGAAGTGCTGATGATGCACTGCGCCGAGCTGAGGGGCGATTCTGTGGCGGGTGATTTGGGGGTCGTCGTCGGCGATGGCCATGGTTTGGACGATGCCGGTGGCTTTGGCTTCGTGCTCCCAGGAGCCGTCCTGGTAGAAGTACCAGTAGAAGCCGTAGTCGTAGTTGTCGATGGTGGCGATGCTGGAGACGACGAGGCGGCGGGAGCGGCGGACGGCGGATTGGGCGCCGTCGTCTTTGGCGTAGGTGTGTTTCCAGAGGATGCCGACATCCTCTTCGTGGATGCAGATGGCGTTGTTGATGGTGCGGGCGCCGCCGCGTTCGTCGGTGATGGCGGCGTCGAGGTAGGCGATTTCGCCGAGGCAGTCGCAGCCGAGTTCGAGGGAGTTGGTCATGCGCCCGAGCCCGCACTCGCCGGAGTCGAAGGCGTTTTTGAAGTAGTGGCCGACGGCGGGGTCGCCGTAGGGGACGACCATTTCGGCCATGGAGGCGCGGTGGCAGATGGGGCGGAGGCGGCCGTCGTCGTGGTAGGCGATCTGGTGGAGGACGAGTCCCTCGCGGGGGTGGAGGGAGACGCGCATCTGCCATTTCTGCCAGTTGAGCAGGTGTCCGTCGAGGGTGAAGGAGGGGCCGTCGGGCTGGACGATGTCGAGGGGTTTGAGGTCCCGGCGGGGCGCGCCGCCGTGGTCGTGGTCGAAGCGCAGGGCGGTCGGGGCGGGCGGCGGGGATGGTTCGTCGATGACTTCGAGTACGCGGTTTTGGACGAGGTCGACGACGGCGATCAGGCCTTCGACGGGGCGTCCGTAGGCGTTGTCGTCGGGGGTGTCGCGCAGGTAGACGATGCCTTTGAGGATGCGGTGTTCGGTCTCCCATTTGTGGCCGAAGTTGCCGGTGGGCCAGAGGTGGAGGAAGGCGAGGTCGATCTGGGGCTCGCTGAGGCCGCGGGCGGCCATGGCTGCGCGCCAGTCGTGGTCGGCGCGGATCGTAGCTTCGGCGCGCTCGTATTCCTCGAAGAGGGCGAACGGCTGCACGCCGGGGCGGGGGGTCGCGGAGGTGACGGCGGCGGCGTCCAGGTTGACGATGAGCTCGGTGGTCCGTCCCGACTCGGTGTCGAAGCAGAGCAGCTCGGCGGAGCGGGGGGCGTCGTGGAGGGCGCGCTTGGGCGGTTCGAGGGCGGCGATCAGCAGGAAGCGCAGCGATTCGGGGGCGCCGAGATGCTCGCGGGCGATCGCGGAGGCGCGGACGATTTCGTCCGCGGAGAGCGGGTCGAGGGGGTGGGCGGCGACGGCGGTCGCTTGGGGGGCGGCCATTAGCTGTGGCCGTTGGGGGAGTGGTGGTGATCCATTCCGGCTTCCTCGTGGGCGCAGTGGTCGGGCATGGGGAGATCGAGGGCGGGGTTGCGGTCGAAGAAGCCCCAGGGTTTGAGGGCGAAGCCGGCGCGGTGGACGGGGGCGACGGGCCAGTCTTCGGGGCAGACGAGGTGGTTCATGCCGACGGTGTACCAGACGACGACGTCTTCGTCGTGCAGGGCGCGGTCGGCGGCCATCCAGGCGGGGATGCCCTGGCCGGGCTCGCTCTGGTTGGGGTAGTCGCCGGCGGGGTAGAGTTCGGCGGCGTCGTAGGGGGTGACGTGGAGCTGGTTGCGGGCGAAGACGGCGCGTTGTCCGACGGCGGAGTCTTCGGCGGCCATCATGGCAACGGTCTGGCCGGGCATCAGCACGTAGGCGGGGGGGTCGCCGAGGGGGTTGGTGGTGGTGTCGTTGGCGATGCGCCAGTGGCGGGCGGCGGCGGAGTTGACGACGCGTGCGGCCTCGGACTCGCGCTCGAGCCGGGTGGCGTTGGCGGTGAAGGCATTGCCGAGGGGGTATTCGTCGCTGCGGGGGATGGGGACGGTGTCGATTTCGTAGACGCTGTTGGCTGCGCCGTCGACTTCCATATCGAGGCGGAAGCAGTAGAAGTGCTGGTGGATGGTGCCGCCGAGGCCGGGGGCGATGCGGTGGCGGGTGATTTGGGGGTCGTCGTCTTCGATGGCGATGGTCTGGACGATGCCGGTGGCCTTGATTTCGTGTTCCCAGGAGCCGTCCTGGTAGAAGTACCAGTAGAAGCCGTAGTCGTAGTTGCCGACGGTGGCGATGGCGGAGACGACGAGTCGGCGGGAGCGGCGCACCCAGGGCTGGATGCCGCGTTCGTCGGCGTAGGTGTGCTTCCAGAGCACGCCGAAGTCCTCTTCGTGGATGCAGAGGGCGTTGTTGATGGTTCGGGCGCCGCCGCGCTCGTCGGTGACGTGGCCGTCCATGTAGACGATTTCGCCGAGGCAGTCGCAGCCGAGTTCGAGCGAGTTGGTGAGGCGTCCGAGGCCGCCGACTTCGCCGCTGTCGAAGGCGTTTTTGAAGGACTGGGTGATGGAGGGGTCGCCGTAGGGGACGACCATTTCGGCCATGGAGGCGCGGTAGCAGATGGGGCGCAGGCGGCCGTCGTCGTCGTAGGCGATCTGGTGGAGGACGAGTCCCTCGCGGGGGTGGAGGGAGACGCGCATTTGCCATTTTTGCCACTGGAGGAGGTGTCCGTCGAGGGTGAAGGAGACGCCTTCGGGCTGGACGATGTCGAGCGGCTTGAGGTCCTGGCGTGGGTGGGCGGCGGCGTGCTCGCCGTCGAAGCGTAGGGCGGAGGTGGGCGGCGGCGCGCCGTCCTCTTCGATCACTTCGAGCACCTTGTTGTCGACGAGGTCGACGACGGCCATGACGCCCTCGACGGGGCGTCCGTAGCCGTTGTCGTCCTCGGTGTCGCGCAGGTAGGCGATGGCCTTGAGGATGCGGTGCCTGGTCTCCCACTTGCTGCCGAAGTTGCCGGCGGGCCAGGGGTCGATCTGGATGGTGTTGAGTTGTTCTTCGGTGACGCCTTTGCGGAGCATGGCGGCGCGCCACTCGGGGCTGTTCTTGACGGTTTCCTGGGCGCGGCCGAACTCTTCCATGAGGGGGAAGGGCTGGACGTCGGTGCGGGTGGTCCAGGATTCGACGGTGTCGGCGTTGAGGTCGACGACGGCTTCGATGGTTTCGCCGGTGGCGGTGTCGAAGAGGATGGCGAGGGCGCGGCGCTCGATGGGTTCGCCGAGGTTGAAGCTGCGGACGGCGCGCTTGTCGGGCTCGTGCAGGGCGACGAGGGGGAAGCGGATCGAGTCGGCTCCGCCGGCGTGTGCTTTGGCGAGTGCGGAGGCGCGCTCGATTTCGTCGGGGGAGAGGGGGTCGAGGGGGTGTGCGAGCAGTGCGGGGGCGTCGGGCTTGATTTCGGTGACCATGGGGACCTCCAGCGGGTGTTGTGGTGAGGGTAGCGGAATGGGTGGGGGAGTGGGTGGTCAGGTCAGGGCGGCGATGAGCAGGATGACGATGGAGACGAGGATGACGAGGGCGATCGCGGTGAGGGTGATTTTGCGGGCTGTGGTGGTGATGCCGGTGTTGCCGGGCAGGGGGATGTAGGAGGGGAGGTCCAAGTCGGGGATGAAGTTGGTTTTCCAGAAGATGCCGAGGCAGATGGTCTCGGTGATGATGACGATGATCAGGATGGTGACGAGGAGGTCGGGCATGGGGGTGATTCTATGTTGCAGAGGCGAGGAAGGTGTGCTGGCGGTGGTAGGCGAGCAGTTCTGGGTTGGGGGCGAACTTGGTTGGGAGGGTGATTGGCTTGCCGGCGAACGGCGTGAACGCCGTTCCGATGAAATTGTCGGCGCGGGCTGCGAGTTGGGGCGATAGGAGGAGGCGGAAAGCGTCATCGAACGCGATTAGGCCGCGGTCGAACGCTTGGTGGTGCAAGACGGAGAGGCAGAGTCCGTTGGTCGCGTGGGCGCGGTTGGGCTGGTTGTCGCGCCAGGGCGCGATGTGGCATGCCTCCAAGAGGCGCGGCTCGGATAGGCCGGTGATGCAGCAGCGGAAGTTGTAGGCGCTGAGCACGGCCTCGCGGAACTTTGACTGTCCGCGCCGCGTCTTGGTCAAGCGGAGCACATCCTCAGCGATGGTCGGAAGCTCGACCTGCTCGGTCTCGGAACTGTCGCCGGTGTCGATGCCCAGCCGCAGGCGCGCATCGTGCATCTCGTTTGCGACGGCTGACCAATCCGCTTGCAGCTCCGCCCAGATTTTGCGGTCTGCTTGGGATGCGTTGCGCAGGCCGGCGCGATTCAGCGAGTCGTCGAGGCCGGCTAGGTTGGTCAGCTTCATGGCGAGCGCGGAGGGGGTGCGGTTCAAGCGCGCGGCGGACTCGATGATTTCGGGGTGGCGCTGGTGGAGTTGGCCGAAGGGCAGCCGTAGGTAGAGGCTGAGGGCGATTAGCAGTTCGTCGCGTGTCCAACGCCGGCGCTCGGTCGCCACCTTGCGGCCTCCTTGCGGTGGGTGCTGTGCCAGGCCAGGCTATCGGGCGGGGGGAGGGCGCATTATGCCCACTGGCACAGACTTGCTGAACGCGATGTTTGAGGTCGGCTTCAGCGAGGAGGTGGTTTGGCTGGTGAAGCGAGTCGGCGCGGGTGAGGTGAACGAGGACAACACGTGGCTTGATCGCGTCGAGGTCCCGATTCGGTTTTATCGCGCCGTCGTGGATCGGTGGCCTGTGAGCGGTGGCCGCGCCGTGCCGGTGAAGGTCGCGTCACATAATCAGGGACTGGAATTCGAAGCGGTTGCGCGCTACGTGCGCAGCCGCGCGTTTCTGGATTGGCGCGTGCCGGGCGCTGTCGCCAGCGCGGACGGGGCGCACGGGGCGCTGATCATTCTGGCGCTGCGTGGCGATCTTGCGTCGCCGTATTTGTGGTGCTGGGTCTGCGACACGCTTGAGGAGGATGAGTACGCGGAGGCGTTCTTTGGGCTTGGTTGGGATCCGGGTGCGGTCGCGTTTTCGCGGGGGCTGACGTTCTTTCCCGACGTGATTATGCGGTGAGGTGGAGGGGCAGCTGCCTAGAACGGTCGGCGGCACTGCTGCTCGCCGGCCACGTGCCCCACTCCTTGCGCGGAGAGTGTGCTACACTCAACACAGACAACTCAATCCATTGAGTTGATAACGGCACGCATGACAACGTAGGATGCCCGCATGACGCTGGACCCCGACGAAACCACCGCCACGCGCGTTCTCACTCAGCGGCACGCTGCACTTCAGCCGGAGATCGATGAGGCAGCGAGCCGGTGCCTTGAGGCACACCACGCTTTGATCGAATTGATGAAGAAGGACGATGCTCTTCGTCAAGCCATCCACGTGATCGCGGGGCAACCGATCGAGGTAGAGCCCCATCTCCCGTATCGACTCATTCGATTGCGTGGTCGGCTTGAGTCGCTCGCGGACGACCTCCAAACGATCAAGCGCCTCGCCCAGAAGCGACGATCACACCGTCCTCGACGAGCCGGGCCCCCGCCCCAGTTTGCGCATCGCGGGTCGCCTGTGACAGACGAACCTTTCGGTTCAAGGGAACCCGCGCCTCCGCGTGTGCCGCTCGCGGGACGCGCGCTCGCAGTTGAGAGCGAAGCGATCAAACTGGCGCGTCGTGCGGGTGGCACGGTAAGGGTCCGGGACCTGGCCGAACATATCAACGAGCGTGATCCGGAGCGCTTCGCCAGCCTGCGTAGTGCATACGCCTCCATTTCCGCTCAGCTCGACCGCAGTTCTCAGTTCATCAAGGGAGATCGCGGCGAGTTTCTCCTCGTTGACGATCAGCTGATTCGCCTAGGGTCGTCGGAAGGCATCGACGGCCTGAAAGGAGGGCCTGCCGAATGACGGCAAGAATCTGAGTCCCGCGTCGGTCCGCCGAGCTTCCCAGCGGCGGGTTGATGTGCGGGAAATCGAATCAGGGGAAAGGATCGGAGCGACCCGAGGGCCGCTCCGAGGACACCAGCGCGGGGCTTCTTCTTGGCGGATGACCCCCCGCGTTGGGACCGGTTTCAAGGTACGCGACCGAGGTCGTGTACTCAAGGTTCGCGTCCTCGGGGCGGTCCAATCGGTTGCTCACACAACTGATTGGCGATAGCCATGCCTGGAACGACTCAGCAAGACACCCTCAGGATCAGGGTGTCCGACCTCGCTGCCTACGCAGATTGTCCGCGATGCGTGCAGCGATTCTGGCGGGACCACGACAATCCCCACGATGCCGACCATCCCGGAAAGCGTCGCGGAACTCGTCAATGGGCGAACTCCGAATTTCGGAGCAAGAGGGCAGACGAAGTCTGCGCAGATTTGCCGCCGGGGTGGTTCGCCGACAGCGGAAGGAAACTTGTTACCGCTCCGATTCCGGTGCGGGGTCATCCGGAGCCGGTAGTCATGGTGGGCGATCTCCCCGTGCCGCTCCAGCTGGATGCAGGCGGGTACGCAATCGTGCGAACAACGACCGATTTGCGCGACACGGATAGCTGCCGATACCTCAAGCGTCAGCTGGAGGCGTACGCGATGCTCTCCGAATGCCATCACAACGTCGCCCGCGCGCCTCATCCCGTTCGAGGGCTGTGGATCGTGTGGTCCACCTGGTCCGCCGGTAGGCCGCGGCCGACGAGCTGTGAAGAGCTGCCGCGCGACCGCGCGTGGTTCGCCGACGAGCTCGAGCGAATCACTGCGTGGGTGCGTTCGCCGGTGACTTTCGATCCGTCCCCGAACTGTACGCGCTGCCGGCAGCGGTGAGATGCCGCAGGTCCGCCTACAGCTGCAACAAAGAGAAGGGGCGGTCCGGAAGGACCGCCCCCTCTCGTTGGGCGCTTGGTGGCGCTGGGCGTGGGTTAGACGGCTTCGAGGATGGTGCTGATGCCCATGCCGGCGCCGATGCACTGGGTGGCGAGGCCGTAGCGGGTGCCGCTGCGCTGGAGTTCGCGGGCGACGGTGGTGACCAGGCGGGTGCCGGTGGCGCCGAGCGGGTGGCCGATGGCGAGGGAGCCGCCGTTGACGTTGACACGGTCCATGGGGATGCCCAGCTCCTGGACGGAGGGGATGACCTGGGCGGCGAAGGCTTCGTTGAACTCGACGCGGTCGAGCTCGGAGGCGTCGATGCCGGCGTGGTTGAGCGCTTTGCGGGTGGCGGGGATGGGGCCGAGGCCCATGACCTGCGGCTTGACGCCGCCGACGCCGAAGCCGACGATGCGGGCGAGCGGCTCGAGGCCGAGTTCTTCGGCGCGGCGCTCGCTCATGAGGAGGGCGGCGGTGAAGCCGTCGTTGGTGGGGCAGGAGTTGCCGGCGGTGATGCGGATTTCCTGCTCCTGGTGGGAGACGGTGCCGCGCACGGTGCGGAGCTGGCTGAGGCCCTCGAAGTTGGTGCCGGGGCGGAAGCCTTCGTCGACGTCGACGATCTTGGTGTCGCCGCGCTCGTCGAGCAGGAGGTTGCCTTCGTCGTCGAAGACGGGCAGGTTGACTTCGACGGGGACGATTTCGTCCTTGTAGAAGCCGGCGGCGAGGGCTTCGCCGTACTTGCGGTGGCTCTCGACGGCGAATTCGTCGAGCGCCTCGCGGTTGATGTCGTACATCTCGGCGACGTTCTGCGCGGTCTGGAGCATGGAGCAGACGGGCGAGGAGTCGAGGATGGCGTCGGGGATGGGGACGGAGAAGTCGAGGTCGTGGTCGCGCCCGAGGTTGCGCTGCATGTCGTTCTGGTTGTGGCGGGACTGGTTGAACTCGGTGATGCGGGTGGGTTCGGCGCCGCCGCCGCCGCCGAGTTGTCGGCCCATGCGCTCGACGCCGAGGGCGACGCCGACGTCGATGGCGCCGACCATGATTTCCTGGGTGACGCGGTGGAGGGTCTCCATGGAGGAGCCGCACTGTCGGTTGGAGTCGAAGGTGCAGACGGATTCGGGGAGGCCGGCGAGGCGGACGATGTGGTTGGCGCCGATGCCGGCGAGTTCGGCGACGCCGCCGACGCAGCCCATGCCGACGTCTTCGATGTCTTCGGGGGCGACCTGGGGGTAGCGGCCGAGCAGTTCCTGGAGGACCTGGACGCCGATGTCGTCGAGGCGGGTGGCGGTGAATGCGCCGCGGCCGCCGCGCGCGAAGGCGGAGCGGACGCCGTCGACGATCACTACGTTCTGGAGTTCCATTGGGGGTTCCCTTCTGTGCGGCGCGGTGCGCCGTTTGGTGCGAGTTGTGGGAGAGTGTAGCGGATTGCGGGGTTGGGTGGATAGGGTTGGGTGTGACGGAGAGGGGGTGGGGATGAGGAGGTGGGTGGTGGGGATGGCGGGATGGGAGGGGCTGGCCGGTGCGCGCACTTTTCTGTCGTGCTTGCTGGGGGTTGCGGCGATCGCGCTCGGCTTCGCGACCTCGATGACGGTGGAAGGGCTGTTGCGCTACATCCCCGTGGGAGTGGCTTTGGTGCTGGTCGGCGCGGTTGGCTGGTGCTGGTCGCGGGGCCGTTGGCGTTCGGCTGGATCGGGGCGGTCTTTGTCGCGGTCGCGCTGGCGTCTTTCACTGTCAGCTCGACTGCTGTCGCGATCTGGCTGCGGCTGGGGCGTCCGCGTCGATCCAGCGAGTGGCCCGGCATTCCGGCCGGGCGCGTGCGCTGTGCGGCGCTGATCATCGCAGTGGGGTGCGGGATCGTTGGTGCGGTGGTTGCGACGGAGACGATGCTGGCGCGGATCTGATCACGAGCGGCGACGGCCGGCTGGGGGGGTTGGGCGGTTTCGCGGGGGAGATTCCCGCTTTCGCGGGAATGACGGAAAAGGGGGCGGGAATGACGGAGATACAGGGCGGGAGTGACGGGAAAGGGGCGGTGGGGTGACGGGGGTTTGGGGGTGGTGCGGCGAGATACCCGCGGCAAGCACGGGTATGACGGAGATGGGGGGCGGGTGTGACGGAGAGAGGGAGCGGGTGCGATCCGCTGGGGTCTGGGGGGCGAACCCCTAGGCTGGGGGTCAGCGGTGGGCTGGGTGGGTCCGCGCTACGCTAGTGAGGCCTAAGATGCACATCTCGTGTCAACCAGGCCCGTCGCTGCTCGCTTCAGATGCGCACTGATCAAGGAGGTGTCTATGCGCAACATCTTGGCGATTGGCATTGCGGCACTCGTGATGGTGTTGATCGCGGCCTTGTCGGCTGCGAATGCCCCCGATCGTGTGGCCGCGCAAGATGAGGGCGGCTCGCAGCTCGAGCTACGCGTGATCGCGCGCCCGCTCGAGGACGGCGAGATCGAGTTCGGCGTCGAATATCGCGGGGAGCAGATTTTCCCTACGGGGCGATATCTCACGCAGCGCCTGATCGAGCAGCGACGCGGCCAGTGGTTGAATAGCACGCCTGTTGAAGTCGTTGGGGACTCTCTGGCCCCGCCTGCGCTCAGCGCCGGTCCGGATGCCGCCCCGGTCCTATACCGGGATGTCGATGACCTTTGGGAGAAGCGCGGTTTCGGTCGCACGGTAGAAGCGGTGCGCGTTGCTGCCCAGCCGCTCGCCGATGGTCGGATTGAGTTTGCCATTCTGCACAATGGGGAGCGGATCCAGCCTGAGGCGCGCTACCTGACGCCGCAACTGATTCGCGACAGACAGGGGGAGTGGCTGCGCAGTTCGCCGGTGTCGATCACTGCTGCGGTGACACCCGCAGAGCTTGTCAGAGCCGCGAGCACACGCGCTGCGGCTGCTTCCCTTTTCAGTATCCCGGTTGACGTTGCTGCGGTGTGCGAACTGACTGCTGTTGGACGTCTCACCAGCATTTCAGACACGATCTTCTACAGCGAAGAGTGGGAATCGCATCCGCACCTCACACACCAAGTGACATCAACCCTCTTGGCTGAGGGCCAATCGCGCAGCGACGAGTGGGTCATGATTCGCGCCGACAAAGAGGGGGGCACATCGCGCAGGGAAAAGGTTCCCGCGAATTCCTACGGGTTTTTTGTGCAGGATGTGCGGTGGCGAGCGCCTACCGTGTGGTGGGTGGCGGAGTTCAGGTGTGGGGGCGGTGATGAGGCGGCGGACGAGTCGGATCAGAATTTGAGATGACGAGGTTCACGTGCGCCGGCTCGGCGGGCGTGGAGCCGGCGAGTTGGCCTGGGGTTTTCCGCCTGCGCAGGGCGGAAACAAGAGAGGCGCAGGCCTACGCCTGCGCCTCTCTGCTGCTACGTCGCGTGGGTCTCCTGTCAGTTGCGGGCCCGCCAGCCGTGGCAAGCTACGGACTTAGCTTGGTCGAAGGCTAGAGGGCTGAAATCAGCTCGGTTAGAGCGACAATCAGCTCGGTCAGTTCGGTCGCCAATTTCGTGAGCTCGGCCAGCGATCGTTCGAGAATCGCAGCGATCGCCAAACCGACAAGATAAAACCAGCCCGGCAAGTGCCGTTCCTGGCGTCGGTGCGACGAACGATGCGTTCGATGTTTGCGTGACATTCGTTTCCTCCCCCCTAGGCGGGAGAAGGACACCGCGCACGCCCAATCGCGGCATGGCTTGTGCAACAGGCCTGCTCGTTAAAGTCATGGCTCGATTTGCCTTCCGCTGTTCGGCGCGCTCAGGTTGCGCACTTATCCAGCCGTAGGGTAGCATAGCAGCCTCGCGCTTCGCGTGCAACTCCTGCTCCAGCCTAGGGAGCGACCAAATAGCCTCAGGGACTATTGGAGGAATCCGCGAATCGCGATAGAGGCTCTGCCATCCCCAGTTCTTGCCAGCGCGGGAACGGCTAGAGGAGGTTGGGTGGTTGCGCGGGGGAGATTCCCGCTTTCGCGGGAATGACGGGAAGGGGGAGGTGGGGGTGACGGAGGTTTGAGGGCGATACGGCGAGATACCCGCGGCAAGCGCGGGTATGACGGAGGAGGGGGTGGGAACGACGAAAAGGAGGAGCGGGAGTGACGGAAAAGGGGCGGGTTAGAGGTTCCGCCAGATTTCGGCGATTCGCGGCGCGAGGACATTCTGGACGTGCGGGAGGCTCTTGAGCATCCACTCCTTCATCTCCTCCACTGACTTACTTGAGCCGTCTGGCGAACCAGATGTGCCGATGCCCACAGCGCCATAGCGCTCCTTGCCGTTCGTCGGAAGATTCCAGACGGGGTCGGAGTTCTCGATCTCGACGGCGAGCTCGTGATCTATCTCGATTCGCTGCCGGCGGAGTGCCATGTAGATTTGGCGATTGAAGGCTTCAGCATGCTGGCGCGCGATCCACGCGTAAGCGTGGATCTCGTTGCGTTGAGACGCCCAGAAGCCGACTCGGTAATGGATCCGGTCGTACTCCGTTGCGAACGCGATCTCGTTGTGAAACTGGTTTTCTTTGACCCGGGGCGCAAACCCAAGCTCGCCAAACTCAGGCTCCAGAGCGTCAAAGATGGCGTCATAGAGAGGGCGGAACGCCTTGTCCCGCTGAGCGGTCGTCATCCTGAGGGCATCCGTCCCTGCTCGCGGGGGAACCTTTTCCCCCGCGAATGCGAACTTTGCGCGCGGCTGGCGGCGCGGTTTGTTGGTGGGCAAGCGGGCTAGACCTCGTGGTGGTAGATGCGGGCGGCGTTGCGTTGGAGGACGTTTAGGAGGTCTTCTTCGGGGAGGGCGCTGAGGACTTCTTCGACGTGCTGCTTGGGGTTGCGGGCGATGGAGTTGGGGCCGGGGGAGATGCTGGTGGGGTGGGGGAAGTCGGTTTCGAAGAGGAAGTTTTCGGAGCCCCACTGCTCGATGGCCTTGAGGGCGCTGGCTTCTTCGAACCAGAAGCAGCCGTAGCACTGGCGCTTGAAGTATTCGCTGGGGAGCAGGTCCATTTCGGGGTGCTCTTCGCGGCAGCCGGAGTTGAGCCACTGCCAGTCCATGGCTTCGAGTAGGTAGGGGATCCAGCCGACGCCGGATTCGACGGAGACGAAGTTGACGCCGGGGAAGCGGTGGCACATGCCGGAGAGGATGACGTCGAGGATGGCGTTGGAGTTGTCGAGGAAGAGTTTGACGGTGCTCTTGGCGTAGGCGGCCTGGCGGCCGTTGTCGACGGTGATGTCGCGCAGTTGGGTGAGGTCGCCGGAGCCGATGTGGAAGTTGATCGAGAGGCCGAGGTCCTGGGCCTGGTGCCAGAGGGGGTCCCAGTGGTTCTCGGTGAGGCGGGGCATGCCGAAGACGTGGGGCTGGTTGGTCATCAGCACGCCTTTGTGGCCGCGGTCGTGGGCGCGCAGCATTTCGTCGACGCAGGCCTGGACGTCCCAGAAGGGCAGGGCCATGATGGGGATGAAGCGGTTGGGGTCGACGCTGGTCCAGTCGATCAGGAAGTCGTTGTAGGCGCGGACGCATTCGAGGCGGAGTGCGTCATCGGTGAGGGTGAGGAAGTTGCCGCTGCCGAAGCCGCCGACGTTGGGGTAGACGACCTGGGCGTACATGCCGTATTCGTCCATGCGCTGGAGGCGTTCGCGGATTTCCCAGGAGCCGTGGTCGGCTTCTTGCAGGGTGGGGGGGTGGTTGGGCGGGGGGGATTTCCAGCCGGCCATGGCGGCGCCGGCGGTGGGCATGAACTTTTTGCCGCCCATGACCCAGCGGTCTTCGTTGATTTCGTCGTCGAAGATGACGTGGGGGACGAGGTCGCCCCACTTTTGGGTGGAGATGCGGTTGGTCCAGAGGTCCTCGGGTTCGGAGATGTGGGTGTCGGAGTCGATGACTTTGATGCGGTCGCAGATCATCTCGGACATGGGGGCCTCGTTTCGTGGGTGGTGCGGGTGGGTGTTTGGGGTGAAGATAGCACGTTGGGGTGGGGTTTGGGGATGGCGCGAGGCATGGAGCGCGGCGGCGAGATACCCGCGGCGGGGCGCGGGTATGACGGGAATAGGGGGCGCGGGTATGACGGAGGGGAGGAGGATCGGGTAGGCTGTGATAGTTCACGGACTCGAAGCATTTTTTGGTGGGTGAGTGAGTTGGCGGGGGTATGAGCGACCGAGCGGCTTTGGCGGAGGGGGTTGAGGACGAGCGTCCGCTGGGGATGGATTTGCCGCGGCGCACGAAGGTGTTGGTGCTGGCGGGCTCGATGCTGGCGATGTTCCTCTCGGCGCTGGAGCACAGCGTGGTCAATCCGGCGCTGCCGCAGATTGTGGCGGAGTTGGGCGGGCTGAGCCTGTATCCGTGGCTGATTCAGTCGTTCACGATCGCGCAGATTCTGACGATTCCGGTGGCGGGGGCGCTGAGCGACACGTTCGGGCGCAAGCCGCTGCTGCTGGTGGGGCTGCTGGTCTTCCTCGGCGGCACGGCGGGCTGCGGCGCGGCGGGGGACATCTATGAGCTGATCGCTTTCCGCGCGGTGCAGGGGGCTGGCGCGGGCGTGCTGATGATGTCGACGTTCTCGGTGATCGGGGATCTGTTCCCGGCCTCGGAGCGGGGCAAGTACATCGGGCTGTTCGCCGGGGTGTTTGCGCTGTCGAGTCTGATCGGCGCGCCGATCGGCGGGGTGCTGACGGAGACGCTGTCCTGGCGGTGGGTCTTCTGGGCGATGTTCTTCGTGGGTCCCATTGCGGGCGTGGTGATCGCGTTCAAAATGCCCTGGCTGCGTCCGCCGCCGCGGCCGCTGCGGTTCGACTGGCGGGGGGCGCTGCTGCTGCTGCCGATGCTGCTGCCGGGCTTGATCGCGGTCAGTCTGGGCGGGGAGCTGGGTTGGACGAGCGCGCTGGTGCTCGGGATGTTCGCGGTCTCGGCGGTCTCGCTGGTGCTGTTTGTTGTGGTTGAGCGCCGCGTCGAAGTGCCGATTGTGCCGCTGCATCTGTTCGGGATTAACACCGTGGCCTCGGTGACGATTGCGATGTTCGTGATCGGGGTCGGGATGATGGGCGTGATGGTCTACATGCAGTTCTTCCTGCAGGTGGGGCTGGGGGCGAACGCGGCGACGGCGGGCTCGGTGATGGGGCCGATGATTCTGCTTTCGGTCGGCTCTTCGGCGCTCAGCGGGCAGGTGATGTCGCGCACGGGGCGCTACAAGATGTTGGCGGTGGCGGGCGGGCTGCTGATGGTGGGGGGGATGGCGCTGCTGACGACGATGACGCGGGAGACGACGATTCTCGGGGTGCTGGTGCGGATGATTCCGTTCGGCGTGGGGATGGGGCTGATGATGCCGGTGCTCTCGCTGGCGGCGCAGAACGCCGCGCCGCAGCGGTATCTGGGGCGGGTCTCCGGGTTCTCGCAATTTTTCCAGCTGACGGGTGGGGCGATTGGGATTGGGGTGATTGGGGCGCTGTTTAATGCGCGGCTGGCTTCGGGCTTGCAGAGTTCGCTGCCGGCGAACCTGGTGGACGCGGTTTCGCCGGAGAAGCTGGTTGATCCTGCGTTTGAGGCTGATTTGATCGCGGAGATCGGGCAAAGCGCGTGGACGGTGGTCGAGCCGGCGGTGCAGACGGCGGTGGCGACGGCGACTACCGACAACTTCATGCTCGCTGTGGGGGTGCTGGTGGTCGCGCTGCTGGCGATTCTGCGGATGCGTGAGGTGCCGCTGAAGACGGGGAATGAGGGTCGGCAGCCGGCGGCGGCGATGCCGGTTGAGGAACCGGCGGCGGCCGTGCCTGCGCCGCTTGCGGCGGTGAACGGCGTATCGGCGGTGAACGGTGCGGCGGTGCTGGATGCGCCGCCGCCGCTGGAGCCTGTGGTCGTACCGCCGCCGCTCGTGGAGGTGGTGAGCGGCAACGGGCGTTCGGCGAATGGTCGGACGGCGGGGGTGGGGTGGACGCCGGGTGCGCGGGGGGTTGCGGCGGCGGCGTTTATGGGGGCGAGTATTGGTCTGGCGGCGGTGTATGCGTATTGGGGGCCGTTGCGGTTGCGGCGGAGGGGTGGCCGGGGGATGTAGGTGTGGTGACGGGGGGTTGGGGGCGGCACGGGGGTTTGGAGGGGGCACGGCGAGATACCCGCGGCAAGCGCGGGTATGACGGAAAAAAGAAGGCGGGAGTGGTAGCGGGGTTGGTTAGTTGGTTTCGGGGGTGGGGTCGTCGCTGAATTGGGCGCGGACGGCGGCGAAGGCTTCGTCGCCGGCGGCGATGGTGTGGTCGATGTCTTCTTTGGTGAGGGCGGCGCTGAGGAAGCCGTTGTGGAAGGGGTGCATGTAGACGCCGCGCTTGGCGAGTTCGGCGCTGAACATGCGGACGCGGGGGACTTCGAGGAGGGTGAAGAGGTCGGCTTTGGCGTCGGCGTCGTCGGCGTCGAAGATCAGCAGCGGCATTTCGACGGGGCCGGTCTGGCGGATGGCGAGGCCGTGGGCGGCGGCGCGGTCGGCGAGGCCGTTGCGCAGGCGTTCGCCCATGGCGTGGATGTGGGCGATTCCGCTGGTCTCCTGCATTGTGGTGATCGTCGCGACGGCGGCGGCCATGGGGCCGCTGGAGTACCAGTAGGAGCCGGTCGCCATGACCCGCCCGACGGTTTTGGCGAGGCTGTCGCGGCCGAGCAGGGCGGAGATCGGGTAGCCGTTGCCGATTGCTTTGCAGTAGGCGCTGAGGTCGGGGTCGACGCCGAGCGGGGCCCAGCTGCCGCGGATGTCGAGTCGGAAGCCGCCGCGCACGTCGTCGAGGATGAGCACTGCGCCGTGGGCGTCGCAGAGGTCGCGGACGCCCTGGGCGAATTCCTGGGTGGGCATTTCCTGATCGATGAAGACGTCGTGCTTGAAGGCGGAGACCATCAGCCCGGCGAAGTCGCCGTCGGCGGCGTCGATGGCGGCGCGCACTGAGGCGAGGTCGTTGTAGCTGTACTCGATGGTGCCGTCGGCGGGGGAGCCGCGCTCGAGTCCCATCCAGGTGGGTGCGGAGCCGTGGTAGGCGCCGCCGGCGCGCAGGATGGCGCCGCGCCCGGTGGCGGCGCGGGCGACGGTGGCGGCGTAGACGGTGGCGTCGGTGCCGTTCTTGGCGAACCATGCCCAGTCGGCCCAGGGGGTGATGTCGACCAGCAGTTCGGCGAGTTCGACCATTTTTTCGCCGGGGCCGTTGAGGCAGTCGCTGGTTTCGAGTTCGGCGGCGGCGGCGCGGTCGACGCCGGGGTGGGCGTGGCCGAGCAGGATGGGGCCGTAGGAGCAGAGGTAGTCGATGTATTCGTTGCCGTCGACGTCCCAGATGTGCGCGCCCTCGCCGCGGCTGAAGAACTGGGGGAAGTTGTCGGGCAGGACGTGGACGTTCTGGTGGCCGTACATGCCGTTGGGGATGACGGCGGCGGCGCGCTCGCGGAGGGCGGCGTCGCGGGGCATCGCACGGGTATTGGTGGAGTCGGGCATTTGGCACCTCGCTTGCTGTGGGGGGCAGTGTAGAACGCGGCGCGCCGTTACCCTGCCCAGGTCATGCTTACGGATCCCGCCGATCACGAGCTGGTGCAGCGCGCGCGCGCGCTGGGGCCGCAGATCGCCGCGTGCGCGGCGGAGATCGAGGCGGCCGGGCGAATTCCCGACGAGTTGATCGAGGCGCTGACGGATGCGGGGCTGTTTCGGCTCAACATTCCCGCAAAGGCGGGCGGGGAAGAGGTGGAGCCGCTGGTCGTCTTTCACGTGATTGAGGCGTTGGCGGCGGCTGACGCCTCGGTCGCGTGGGTGGTGATGATCGCGGCGGAGGTGTCGCTGCTGACGGGCTGGCTGCCGGGGGCGGTGCTGAGTCAGATGATCGGCGGCGATGAGCCGGGCGGTCCGCGCTGCCGGATTTCGGGCTCGAGTCGGGTGTTGGCGCGCGGGCGCTGCGCCGAGTCGGGCTGGCGGCTCTCGGGGCGGCTGAATTTTTTGAGCGGGATTGAGCACGCCAAGTTCGTGCTGACGACGTTCCGCGATGCGGAGGACGATTCGGTGCGGATGGCGCTGCTGCCGCAGCGGGCGGGCACGGTGGAGCGCACCTGGGACACGATGGGACTGCGGGGCACGGGCAGCCACGATTGGCTGCTGGAGGATGCGTTCGTGCAGGCTGCGCATACCTGGCGTCCGGGCGATGAGCCGTTGGCGTTGGGTCCGGCCTGGCGTGCGCCGGACCGTTCGGTGGTGGCCTGGATCGCCAACGCGGGGCATGCGCTTGGTGTGGCGCAGGGGGCGATCGACGAGGTGTCGGCGGCGAGCGTGGAGGTGGCGAGCAGCTTGGACGCGCGCCCGCTGGCGGAACGCGAAGCGTTCCGTTTGGCGCTGGCGCGCAGCCAGGCGCGGGTCTGGTCGGCGCGGGCGTTTGTGCGTGCGGCGGCGGCGGAAGCGTGGGAGACGTTGCTGGCGGGCGCGCCGGAGCGGGTGCTGCTGGGTCGCTGGCGGCTGGCCAACGTGTATGCGGTGCATGAGGCGGCGGACGCGGTGGAGGAGTTGTTTCGTGCGGCGGGGACGAATGCGATTCACCGGCGCTGGACGCTGGAGCGCCGCTTCCGCGATTTGCAGGTGGCGCGTCAGCATGGTGCGGGGTTGGCGATGAATTTCGATGGTGCGGCGCGTGCGCTGCTGGGGCTGGAGGCGGCTCCGGCGCTGTATCGGTAGTGGGGCGGGGATGATGGGAGCGGGAGTGGAGGGAGATTTGCGGGGCGGGGGTAGCATTGTGGGGCGATGCTGCGGGTTTGCATGGGGAGTTGGTATGGCGGGTCCGCTTGATGGGGTGCGAGTGCTGGATTTGTCGCGCAATGTGGCGGGTCCGTATGCGACCAAGCTGCTGGCAGACTTTGGGGCGCGGGTGATCAAGGTGGAGCCGCGCGGGGGGGATCCCTCGCGGCGCTTTGGGCCGTTTCCGGGCGATGCGCCGGACCTTGAGGCTTCGGGGCTGTTTCTGCATTTGAACACGAATAAAGAGTCGATCGTGCTGGATCCGCACACCGACGACGGTGCGACG
The DNA here is from genome assembly GCA_958295515.1 of uncultured Dehalococcoidia bacterium. Classification (GTDB taxonomy): domain Bacteria; phylum Chloroflexota; class Dehalococcoidia; order Bin125; family Bin125; genus CATQGW01. The sequence goes on from CATQGW010000003.1 coordinate 140,144, forward strand.
ACGGTGCGTCGGCTGGCGCGGCAGGTGGATGTGGTGGTGGAGGACGGCGCGCCGGGCGAGGCGGCGGCGGCGGGCTGGGGCTGGGACGCGCTGCAGGCGCTGAATCCGCGGTTGGTGCTCTGCTCGATTACGGCGTTCGGGCAGACGGGGCCGTACCGCAACTACCGCGGCTCGGAGCTGACGTTGCAGGCGATCGGGGGGCCGCTGCACGCGACGGGGGCGGCGGATCGGGAGCCGCTCAAGGTGGCGGGGCATTTCGCGCACTATCACGCGGGGGCGACGGCGGCACTGGCGATGCTGATGGCGCTGCGGCGGACGGCGCGTGATCGGCAGGCGGGGGAGTGGATCGATATCAGCGTCTATCGCTGTCAGGCGGGCTGCCGCGACCGTCGGACGGTGCATCTGACTGCGGCGTCGTACAGCGGGTTTGCATCGGGGCGGGCGCGGCCGGGCAGCCGCTGGGTGGGGTTCGGGGTGTATCCCTGCGCGGACGGCTTTGTGAATGTGATGGGCGCGGGGACGCGGTTGCCGCGTCTGCTGGAGTGGATTGGGCGGAGGGACTTGCTGGAGGCGTCCGGCGAGGCGGGGGGGGCGGTGGCGGGGTTCGGCGATCAGGTCGACCAGGCGGTGGCGGAGTTCCTGGCGGAACGGAGCAAGCTGGATGTGGTGGCGGAGGCGCAGTCGGTGGGGCTGCTGGCGGGCGCGGTGATGACGGTGGCGGATTTGTTGGAGGATCCGCAGCTGGAGGCGCGGGGGTGGTGGCACGAGATCACGCACTGGCATGGGTCGGCGCTACCGTATCCGGGCTATCCGTTCCGATTGCATGGGTCGCCGCCGGATCCGCCGCGCCGCGCGCCGCATCTGGGGGAGCATGCGCGGGCGGTGCTGGATCTCGCGCCGATGGGGGCGGAGGCGCCGCCGTCGGGGGCGCGCGATCCGCTGCCGCTGCCGCTGGAAGGTTTGCGGGTGGCGGCGATCACGGTGGTTTGGGCGGGGCCGCATGTGGCGCAGCTGTTGGGCGAGTGGGGCGCGGATGTGATTAATGTGGAGCCGGTCAATCGGATTCAGCCGTTTACGCGGGGCGCGGAGAATGCGCCGACGCGCGAGCAGATGTTGCGCGGTGCGGAGCGCGGCGTGCAGCCGCAGTATCCGGACGCGGAGTTGGGCGACGACCCGTGGAACCGCTTTGCGTCGTTCAACTCGCACGCGCGGAACAAGCGCTCGATGACTTGCGACATCATGTCGCCGGAGGGGCGTGAGGCGTTTCTGAAGCTGATTGCGCATTGCGATGTGCTGGTTGAGAACAATGTGCCGCAGACGATTGATCGGGCGCGGATTGGCTGGGAGGAGCTGCGGGCGGTGAATCCGCGGCTGATCATGCTGCGGATGCCGGCGTTCGGGCTGGAGGGGCCGTACAGCAGCTATCGGGCGTTCGGGCTGCATGTGGAGGCGATGGTCGGGCATACGCATTTGCGCGGGTATCCGGATCGGGGGCCGGGAGAGATTGGGGAGACGCTGGCGAGCGACGGGCTGTCGGGCGTGCAGGGTGCGGTGGCGGTGCTGATGGCGCTGCGCCGGCGCGAGGCGACGGGCGAGGGGCAGCTGATCGAGATGCCGCTCAATGAGGGGTTCATTCCGACGCTGGCGGAGTATCTGTTCGAGCAGACGATGAATGGGGTCAATCCGCCTTCGCAGGCCAATCGGCATCGCTGGCATGCGCCGCACAATGTGTATCCCTGCGTGGGGGAGGATCAGTGGATCGCGATCGATGTGTCGAGCGATGCGGAGTTTGTGGCGCTGTGCGATGTGCTTTCGCGGGCGCATTCGGGCTCGGATGAGGCGGATATCGGGCATGCGCCGCTGGACGGGCGGTTTGCGACGGCGGCGCAGCGGCTGCGGCATGTGGAAGCGCTCGACGCACTGGTCGGCAGCGCGACGGCGGCGTGGGACAAGCACGAGCTGTTCCACGCTTTGCAGGCGGAGCGGGTGTGCGCGGCGCCGCTGCACGATCCGCTGGAGGCGCTGCGGGATCCGCATCTGCGCGAGGTGGGCTTTTTCGAGGAGCAGGAGATACCGGGGGTGGGCGCGCACGACTATCCGGGGCTGACGATTCAGATGCAGCGCACGCCGAATCGTCTGCGCACGCCGGCGCCGCGTCTGGGCGAGCACGACGAAGAGATTTACTGCGGGCTGCTGGGCTACAGCGCGGCGGAGTTGGCGGAGCTGGAGCGTAAGGGGTTGGTGGGGACGGCGTACCCTGCGGGGCTGTTGCCGGGGCATCTGCGCGGGAGTGGGGGGTGAGGTGGGGGGAGGCTGTTGGCGGGGCTTTGGAGGTTGCGCGAGGGGATTCCCGCTTTCGCGGGAATGACGGAAGGGAAGGGGCGGGGGATGACGTAAAGGGAGGGGGTGGGGGATGACGGGGAGGTGGGTGGCGGGAGTGCAGAGCAGTTGGGGTTGTGATTAAGCGGGGGGTTGGTGCATGTCACGGCGAGATACCCGCGGCAAGCGCGGGTATGACGGATCTACATGCGCGGGTATGACGGGCGTTGGGGGCGCGGGGGTGACGGAGGAGGGGCGAGAGTGGTGGAGGGGGCGGCGGGAGTGAGGGCGTGGTTTGGGGGTGGGGGCTTTAGGATGGGGGTGTTGCTGGATGGAGGGGTTCTGATGGGACGTTTGGCGCCGGTGCGGTTTGAGGATTTGGATGAGGGGCAGCGTTTGCTGTGGGAGGGGATTACGACGGGTCCGCGGGGGAATCCGGAGCGTCCGCATGGGGGGTTGGCGGGGGAGGATGGGGCGCTGGTGGGTCCGTTCAATGCGCTGTTCTATTCGCCGGAGGTGGGCGATGCGGTGCAGCAGTTGGGTGCGGCGCTGCGGTATGGGACGTCGCTGCCGGCGGATTTGCTGGAGGTGGCGATTCTGACGGTGGGTGGGGAGTGGCGGGCGAATTTCGAGTTTTGGGCGCATGCGCGTCTGGGCGCGGCGGCGGGGGTGCCGCAGGCGGCGATCGAGGCGATCCGCGACGGGGGGACGCCGGAGTTCGAGGATCCGCGCCATGAGCTGGTCTACGGCTTTGGACGGGAGCTGATTGAGAGGAAGCGGGTGTCGGATGAGCGCTACGCGGCGCTGGTGGAGCTGGTGGGGGAGCGCGGGGTGTTCGAGGTCGCGTCGGTGATGGGGTACTACGCGCTGGTCTCGATCGCGCTGAACACCTTTGAGGTCGGGATGCCGCCGGGCGTCGACGCGCCGTTTGCGGACTGACCCGGTCATGCTGACTGACCAGCAGCGCGCGTTCTTTGACGAGCAGGGCTACCTCGTCGTGCGCCAGCTGATCCCGCGCGAGCAAGTGGATGCGGTGGTGGACGCGATCTGGGAGTTTCTGGGCTTTGATCGGGAGGATCCGTCGGGCTGGTACCGCGAGCCGCATCGACATAACGGGATGGTGGAGATGTATCACCATCAGGCGCTCTGGGATGTGCGGCAGCATCCGGGGATGTATGAGCTGTTTGTCGATCTGTTCGGGCGGGAGGATTTGTGGGTCTTCCTGGATCGGGCGAATCTGAAGCCGCCGCCACGCGGGGATGCGCCGGCGTACGACCATCCGGGGATGGTGCATTGGGATCTGGATGTGCGTCAGCGGCCGCTGCCGTATCAGGTGCAGGGCGTGCTCTATCTGGTCGATACGGCGGCGGGAGAGGGCGGCTTTCAGTGCGTGCCGGGGGTGCATCGCTGGGTTTCGGATTGGGCGCAGGGGCGTTCGGACGAGGAGATTCGCGATCAGCGGCTCGATCTGCGGCATGCGGGGGAGATCGGCGCGCCGATTGAGGTGGAGGCGGAGGCGGGCGATTTCATCGTTTGGCATTCGGCGCTGCCGCATGGGAACAGCCGCAATTGCTCGGAGAAGCCGCGTCTGGCGCAGTATGTGCGGATGTTTCCGGCGGAGCCGGGGAACGCGGAGCTGCGCGAGCAGCGGGTGGCGTCGTGGCGGGAACGGGCGCATCCGGCGTTTCAGAATCCGCGCGCGTTTCCGGGGGATTCGCGGGGGCGGGAGCGGGAGTCGGCGGCGGCGGAGTTGACCTCGCTGGGGCGTCGGTTGCTGGGGTTGGACGAGTGGTAGCGGCTTAGGGGTTGGGCGTTGCTGCGGGTCGGCGCTGGGCGAGGGCGGAGCCGAGGGTGAGCAGGGCGACGCCGGCGGCCAGTTCGGGGCCGATTGGTTCGCCGAGGATCAGCCAGCTGAGGATGACGCCGAAGACGGGGGTGGTGAGTTGGGTGGCGGTGACGCGGGAGGGGAGGAAGTGCTGGAGCAGCCAGGTGTTGCCGAGGAAGCCGAAGCCGGCGATGCCGATGCCCTGGTAGAGCAGGGCGGCGAGGAATGCGGCGGACCAGCTCCAGGGCGCGGATTCGAGCAGGAAGCTGAGCGGGAGGAAGACGATGACGGCGGCGAGGGCCTGGGTCATGAGCAGTCGGGAGACGGGGATCGCCTGGGAGGTTTGGGAGAGGTAAATCTGGCGCAGACCGAGCAGGAGCGCGGAGGCGAGCATCATGAGGTCGCCGGCCAGCCCTTCGCCGCCGCGCAGGTCGCCGGAGAAGACCACGACGACGCCGGCATAGGCGATCAGGACGCCGACGGCGCGAGCGGGGGCGATGCGGTCGCCGGGGACGACGAAGTGGGCGCAGAGGGCGGCCCAGAGCGGGAAGGTGGCGATGAGCACGGCGGCGTTGCCGGCGCTGGTGCGGTCGCCGCCGAAGTACATCAGGGCGGTCTGGACGGTGAAGAGGACGGCGAGTCCGGCGAGGGGGAGGAGTTCGGAGCGTTTGGGTCGGAGGGAGACGCCGACGGCGAGGGCGAAGAGCAGGACGACGATGCCGCCGAGGGCCATGCGCAGGGCACCGAGGCGGAGGGGTCCGGCGTCGGCCAGTCCGGCCTTGATGGCGACCGGGTTGCCGCCCCAGAGCATGGCGAGGAGGAGTGCGAAGGCGGTGGCGCGCAGGGTCAGGGGGCGGCGCGGAGCGATCGCGGGCGGTGTGGTGGGGCTGGTCGGCTCCGCATTCACTGGGTGAGTGTACGCGGGGGGGTTGGGGTGCCCTTCTCGTCATTCCCGCTTTCGCGGGAATCTCATGGCGGTGCCTGGGAGGTTGCGCGGGGGAGATTCCCGCTTTCGCGGGAATGACGGAACGTGGAGGCTGGTCGGGGCTTAGACGACTTCCTGGACGTGGTGCTGGGCGAGTGCTGAGCCGACGGTCAACATGATCATGCCGATGATCAGCTCGAGACCGATTGGCTCGCCGAGGATGAGCCAGCTGAACAAGACGCCGAAGGCGGCGGTGGGCAGCTGTGTGGCGGTGACCCGCGAGGGCAGGAAGCGCTGGAGCAGCCAGGTGTTGCCGAGGAAGCAAAAGCCGGCGACCACTACGCCCTGGTAGAGCGCCGCGCCGATGAACGCTGCTGAGAATGTCCAGGGCTCCGACTCGAGCAGCAGGCTGAGCGGCACGAAGACGATCACCAGCGCGACCGACTGTGTCATCAGCAGGCGTGAGACGGGAATCTCCTGCGAGGTCTGCGAGAGATAGACCTGCTGGAGGCCGATCAGCAGCGCTGAAGAGAGCAGCATCAGATTGCCGGACAGTCCCTCTTCGCCGCCGACCAGATGGTCGGAAAGCACGACCATTACGCCGCCGTAGGCGATCAGCGTGCCGATCGCGCGGATTTTGCTGATTTCGTCGTTGGGGACGACGAAGTGGGCGAAGATCGCCGACCAGAGCGGGAAGGTGGCGATGAGCACGGCGGCATGGCCGGAGGTGCTGTGTTCGCTGCCGAAGTACAAGAGCGCCGTCTGGGCGGTGTAGATCACGGCGAGCCCGCCGAGGGGGAGCCATTCGGAGCGCTTGGGGCGCAGCGATTCGCCCACGGCCACGGCGTAGATCAGCACCACGATGCCGCCGAGGAACATCCGCAGCGCGCCGAGGCGGAAGGGTCCGGAGTCGGACAGCCCGGCCTTAATCGCGACCGGAGTGCCGCCCCAGAGGATGGCGAGGAAGACGGAGAAGGCACCGGCTCGCAGGGTCAGCGGGCGGCGCTGATCGCTCTTGGGTGAGGGCGTCGGGTTGGTGGGTTCCACGTTCACGGGGTGAGTGTAGGCGCAGGTTGTGGGGTTGTTGGGGGGGCTGGCATTGCCGCGTTTGCCTCTGTCATTGCCGCGAATGCGGGAATCTGGTGGCGGGGGTTGGGAGGTTGTGCGGGGGGGATTCCCGCGTTCGCGGGAATGACGGGAGGGGGGCGGGAATGACGCGGAGAGGGGGTGGGAGGCTGTGCGTGGGCTTGGTGCTGGTCACGGCGAGATACCCGCGGCAAGCGCGGGTATGACGGATCTCTTTGGCGAGCTGGTTGGCGTTTAGACGACTTCCTGGACGTGGTGCTGGGCGAGTGCTGAGCCGAAGGTGAGCATGACCGTGCCGATGATCAGCTCGAGACCGATCGGCTCGTTGAGGATGAGCCAGCTGAAGAAGACGCCGAAGGCGGCGGTGGGCAGCAGGGTCGCGGTGACCCGCGAGGGCAGGAAGCGCTGGAGCAGCCAGATGTTGCCGAGGAGGCAGAAGCCGGCGATCACCACGCCCTGGTAGAGCGTTGCGCCGATGAACGCTGCTGAGAATGTCCAGGGCTCCGACTCGAGCAGGAAGCTGAGCGAGGCCAAGACGATCACCACCGAGACCGACTGCGTCATCAGCAGGCGTGAGATGGGAATCTGCTGCGAGGTCTGCGAGATGTAGACCTGCTGGAAGCCGAGCAGCAGCGCGTAGGAGAGCAGCATCAGATTGCCGCCGAGTCCCTCTTCGCCGCCAATCACATGGTCGGAAAGCACGACCATCACGCCGCCGTAGGCGATCAGTGTGCCGATCGCGCGGGTTTTGGTGATTTCATCGTTGGGGACGACGAAGTGGGCGAAGATCGCGGACCAGAGGGGGAAGGTGGCGATCAGCACCGCGGTGTGCCCGGCGGTGCTGTGTTCGCTGCCGAAGTACAGGAGCACGGTCTGGGCGGTGTAGAGGGCGGCGAGTCCGGTGAGCGGCAGCCATTCGGAGCGCTTGGGGCGCAGTGATTCGCCCGTGGCGGCGGCGTAGAACAGCACCACGATGCCGCCGAGGAGCATCCGCAGCGCGCCGAGGCGGAGGGGTCCGGAGTCGGACAGCCCGGCCTTAATCGCGACCGGGTTGCCGCCCCAGAGGATGGCGAGGAAGACGGCGAAGGCGCCGGAGCGCAGGGTCAGCGGGCGGCGCGGCTCGCTCTCGGGCGGGGGGATCGGCTTGGTGGGTTCTACGTTCACGGGGCGAGTGTAGGCGCGGATTGTGGGGTTGTCGGGGACTCTGGCATTGCCGCGTTTTCCGCTGTCATTCCCGCGTTCGTGGGAATGACGGGAGGGGGGGTGGGAGGCTGTGGTGGGCTTTGTGCTGGTCACGGCGAGATACCCGCGGCGGGGCGCGGGTATGACGGATCTGTGGGGCGGGTATGACGGATCTGCGGGGCGCGGTATGACGGATCTGCGGGGCGGGTATGACGGATCTGCGGGGCGGGTATGGCGGAGGTGGGGGGTGCTCTGTGCGGTGCGGCTTTGGCTTAGGTGGGGTTGTTTGCTGGGCGGCGTTGGCGGATGGGGAAGGGGCGGCGGGGGGAGATGATGGTGCCGAGGGCGACCAGCGCTACGGCGGCGCCCAGCTCCCAGCCGACCGACTCGCCGAAGGCGAGCCAGCCGAAGATGACGCCGAAGATGGGGATCGTCATCTGGGTCGCCAGGATCCGCGAGGGCAGGTAGCGCTGGAGCAGCTGGGAGTTGAGGGTGAGGCCGAGTCCGTACATCAGATAGCCCTGGTAGACGAGCGCGATCAGGAGTTCCCAATGGAACACCCAGGAGTTTGTTTCGATCAGCAGCGCGGCCGCGACAAAGAACGGGGTGGCGACGAGGGTTTCCCAGAAGACGATCTCGACGGGGTCGGTGCGCTGCGCCATGCGGGCCACGGCGATCTGACGGATCGCGATGGTGAGGGAGGCGACGATCATCAGGAGGTCGCCGGTGAGCGTCTCGCCTTCGCCGGAGAAGTGCTGGGAGAACAGCACGATCAGACCGACATAGGTGATGATCATGCCCAAGACGCTGCGCGGGGTGAAGCGGTCGCCGGGGATGAAGAAGTGGGCGAGGGTCATGGCGAAGATGGGGTTGCTGCCGAGCAGCACGGAGGCGTGGCCCACGCTGGTGAGGTGATGTCCGTAGTAGCTCGCGGCGGCATGCCCGGCGAAGAGCAGTCCGAGCGGCAGCAGCAGCAGGGCCTCGCGGCGGGTTGGGCGCACGGGCGAGCCGGCGATCACGCCGGCGACGAGAATTGTCGCCCAGGCGATGATCAGGCGCAGCATCGCCAGGCGCATCGGGTGGGCGTGCTCGAGGCTCAGCTTGACCGCGACCGGGTTGCCGCCCCAGAGCGCGGCCAGTCCCCACGAGAGCAGCTCGGCGCGAGCGGTCGGCTCGGTCCAGACGCCAGGCTCGCTGCCGTCCGGGGGCGTGCCTTCTCCCGCGGGTTGTTCCAGATCCTGCTGCGCCATCGCTGCGTACTTTACCGCGTGCCGGCTGAGCTCCCTCCCGATAGGGGGCTAGGCGAGCGGCCAGGCGCGGACGGCGGTGATGGCGGCGAGGTTGGTGCGGATTTGGGTCCAGGTGTCGCCGTGGTCGGGGCTGGCGTAGAGTTGGCCGCCGCTGGTGCCGAGGTAGAGGCCGAGCGGGTTTCGTCCGTCCTGGCCGAGCGCCTGGCGATAGACGCTCTGGTGGAAGTCGCGCTGGGGAAGGCCGTGGCGGAGGTCTTGCCAGGTCTGGCCGGCGTCGCGGGTGCGCCAGACGGCGAGCGCGCCGCCGCGCGGCATGCGCGACTGGTCGAAGTCGAGCGGGACGAACCAGGCGGCGTCGGGGTCGTGGGGGTCGATTGCGGTGGCGAAGCCGAACTCGCCGGAGAGGTTTTGGCCGACATCGATCCAGGTGCGGCCGTCGTCGTCGGAGCGGTATTGGCCGAAGTGGTTTTGCTGCCAGAGGCGTCCGCGTTGGGTGGGGTGGGCGAAGAGGGAGTGGATGCAGTGGCCGGCGGGTTCTGCGCCGCCCTGGGGCATGACGTCGCAGCGGACGCCGTTGTTGCGCGGCTCCCAGCTGCGGCCGCCGTCTTCGGTGACGTAGACGCCGGTGGAGGAGCCGCCGATCACGATGCGGTTGGGGTCCTGCGGGTCGGGGCTGATGTGGTGGAACATGAGGCCGGCCTGGCCGGCCATCCAGAGGCTTTTGGTGGGGTGGTTGTCGAGGGTGCGGCAGAATTCCCAGGTTTGGCCGTCGTCGCGGCTGGTGAAGAGGGCGGCGGGCAGGGTTCCGGCGTGGAGGGTCCCGGCTTCGGCGCCGGGGGCGATGGTCCAGACGGCCTCGACGGACTGTTCGCTGTCTTCGGGGAAGGCGGGGGTGGAGGCTTCGCGCCAGGTGTGGCCGCCGTCGTCGGAGCGGTGCAGGCGGGGTCCCCACTGCCAGCTGTTGGCGGCGACCCAGATGGCGTCGGTGTGGGGGTCGTGGACGGCGTAGTCGACGATCCAGCCGCCGAAGGCGAGGGGCTGCCAGTGCCAGCGGCGGCGGTTTTCGCTGCTGCGCCCGACGAGTAGTCCTTTGCGGGTGGCGACGAGGAGTCCGGTTTCGTTCATGGTTGTGTCCTTAGATGGTTGGGTGATTGGGGTTGGTCATTCCCTCGCGTACTTCCGTCATTCCCGCTCGGGGGCGGGGATGGCGGCGTGGGCACCGCCGGAGACGGCGGGGAGGATGTGTAGTTGGTCGCCCTCGTGGAGGGGGTCGGAGAGTTCGATGCGGTCGCGGATTTGGGTGTCGTTGATGAAGATGTTGACGTGTTGTCGGACGCGGCGTTGGTCGTCGAGGATGAAGCGTTCGAGTTGGGGGTAGTGTGCGGCGACGGCGCGGACGGCTTGCCGGGCGGTGGCGGCGCTGGCGGTGCAGGAGGCGGGTAGGCGTGCCTGCGATTGCAGGGCGCGGGCGAAGCGGACTTCGACCTCGGGCATGGATCGCTCCAGCGCGCGGCTCGGACGGAGGCGCGTACACGATTTCACTGTAAGCAGCGCGGGCGGGGTGGAGCGCTCTAGCGTGTGCATCACTGGGGACCGACTGGGGAAAGGTGTGGACGATGCTGCATGTGGAGGCGCTGGATCACATTGTGCTGGCGGTGGCCGATGTGGAGCGTTCGCTGGCCTGGTACTGCGAGGAGCTGGGACTGGCGCCGGTGCGGTTGGAGGAGTGGCGGGCGGGGGCTGCGCCGTTCCCCTCGCTGCGCATTTCGGCGGGTGCGATCATCGATCTGATCGAGCGCGGCGAGGACGCGGCGGCGGGGCGGAACCTGGATCATTTCTGTCTGGTGGTGTCGGCGGCGGACCTGGAGTACGTGCGCGGCTCGGGGCGATTTGAGATTGTGCGTGATCCGGAGTTTGCGCTCTACGGCGCGCGCGGTCTGGCGGACGGGCTGTATGTGCGCGATCCGGACGGCAACGAGGTGGAGCTGCGGGCTTATTCGTCGTAGGCGCGTGGCGTTGGTGCTCAGCAGGCGTGCCGGCGGCACGCGCTGGAGGCGGCAAGGCTAGGATTCCTGTAGAGGATGTCCATCGGTCGGAGCGGTTTGAAGGAGGCGACAGCATGGCAGGGCACAACGCGGAGGCGAAGGTTGCGGAGTTGGGGTTGGAGCTGACGACGAATCCGCCGATGGCGAACTACGTGCCGGCGGTGCGGACGGGCAACCTGGTCTTTCTGTCGGGCCACGGTCCGTTTCAGGACGGCAAGCTGATTCGGGGGAAGCTGGGCGCGGATTTGGATGTGGAGGCGGGTCGGGAGGCGGCGCGGGCGGTGATGGTGCAGCTGTTGGCGTCGCTGCGGGCGGAGTTGGGTTCGCTGGACGCGGTTGCGCGGGTGGTGAAGCTGTTGTGCATGGTGAACTGCACGCCGGAGTTCGGGGAGCATCCGGCGGTGGCGAACGGGGCGTCGGATCTGTTGGTGGAGGTGTTCGGGGATGCGGGTCGTCATGCGCGTTCGGCGGTGGGGATGCAGTCGCTGCCGGCGGGGATGGCGGTGGAGATTGAGATGATTGTGGAGGTGGAGTAGGGGGGCGCGTGGGCTGGGTGCTGGTGGCGGCGAGATACCCGCGGCAAGCGCGGGTATGACGGAAGTGGCGGGCGCGGGCGTGACGGAAGAGGGGGCGGGAGTGGCGGAAGTGAGGGCGCAGGGTTGCCTCTTCGGTCTTCGGCGTCCCTTCGCTGGGCGGGGGGTAGACTGTGGGCGAAAGGTTGAGGAGGGTTCTGATGCGACTTGGGGTGCTGGCGGGATTTTCGGGGGACTGGCGAGAGACGCTGGAGAAGGTGCGGATTGCGGATGAGTTGGGGTATGAGCTGGTCTCGACGGGGGAGGCGTGGGGTCCCTCGGTGCTGCCGTGGTTGACGGTGATCGCGGCGAACACCGAGAAGATCCAGATTGGGACGGGGATTCTGAACTGCTACTCGCGCTCGCCGGCGGTGATTGCGCAGGAGTTTGCAACGCTGGAGATGATCTCCGGCGGGCGGATGGTCTGCGGGCTGGGCTCGTCGGGGCATCTGGTGATCGAGGGGTTCCACGGGGTGAAGTTCGACCGTCCGCTGCGGCGGCTGCGGGAGTACACGGAGATCATCAAGATGCTGCTCTCCGGGCAGCGGTTGCAGTACGAGGGCGAGATTTACACGCTGCAGCGCGGCTTCCGGGTCGACTACGAGGCGCAGCGCGCGGATGTGCCGGTGTACATCGCGGCGATCACGCCGCGCTCGATTCAGCAGACGGGGGAGATTGCGGACGGGATTTACCCGATTCACTGGCCGAAGCGTGCGTTCCAGGGGCTGCGGCATCAGCTGTCGGGCGCGTCGCGGGATGCGGGGCGTCCGGAAGATTCGGTGACGATTGCGCCGTTCACGAATGTCTACGTGCTGGGCGAAGGGGACGACGAGGAGACCTGGCGTCACGCGCGGCAGCCGCTGTTCCACTACACGAACCGGATGGGGGAGTTCTACTGGCAGATGCTTTCGCGGTCGGGCTTTGAGTCGGAGATTGCGGAGTCGCGGGCGGCCTGGTCCGAGCGGGACTCGGAGGGGGCGCTGATGGCGTTCTCGGAGCAGATGGTGCGGGAGATTCAGGTGATCGGCCCGCTTGGAGCGGTGCAGGAGCAGCTGCAGGAGCGCGCGGCGGCGGGGGCGGAGCTGCAGATGGTGCCGATGCCGTCGGGCTCGGTGAGCGAGGTCGGGGCGCGGCTGGAAGCGTATCTGGGCTGAGCCGATGTCCGACGCGCAGCTGCAACTTGAGGTGGAATATTGCGCCGACTGCGGCTACTGGCCGCGCACGAGCTGGATGCTGGGGGAGATCCTGACGGAGATTCAGCATCTGGTCGGCGAGGTGAGGCTGGTGCCGGGCACGCGCGGGGTGTTCGAGTGGAGCGTGAACGGCCAGCTGGTGTTCAGCAAGGCGGCGATGGGGCGGTTCCCGGAGTTGGATGAACTGAAAGAGATCGTCTACGCCTACCTGGATTAGAGTCTGATATGGGCAACGTAGGGCGGTGGCGCGGATTGGCGATGCCTTTGCCTAGAGTGGTCGCGTTCGTTGTCATTGCGGCGCTGCTTGCGCTGGTTGTGGGATCGTCGGCTGCGCGCGGGGCCGGACCGACAGCGGCTTGGTGCCATGACGGCGGCGGATGGCTCGGTTACGCGGAAGGGATTCCCGGCAGCGCAGCACGCGACCGGCTTACCGCATGCCTGCGCGCGAATGCCGGGCAGGGAGATATTGTCGCGATTGAGGGGAAACTTGTTCCCGGCGGGGCGCTGCTCGATCTGGGCGACGCGTCGTTGTATTGGGATATTCCAAGCGTGTTCGGAGTGACCGTGACGATCACGGCATACGATCACCGGATCGTGTTGCAAGACAGTTGTGAACGCACATTCGAAATGCGCAACGGGGCTGTTTCGATGATCGGTTTGGGCTTTCCATGCGTAGGAAAAGAACGCATCCGCGAAGATCCGCGAACGGTGATGGACGCCGATTTCACGATCTATGTTGTTGGTCGGCAATTCGTCGTTGACGGAGCCGGCGGTTGGTACCACATCGTACGCGACCGCACAGGCTGGGACGAGGATACCACGCCGCGAGGCCAGATCGTGTTGCGCCCCGTGCCGGGCGGCGCTTGGGTTAGCACCAAGAGAAGCGATCCCGGACTGACCGGCGGCTCAATTTACGACATTAACGAGCCGCTTGCAGGTACCGGCAATGACTGGCAACAGTACCGAGCATACGATTGGGAGACTCGGCTCTGGGACGAGTTGTTTCCTCCGTCCTTCAACACTACCGCGCAATATCTGCTGCCGGACTGGGATGCTTATTGGGCTGAGGTCCGTCGTTGGCTCGATGCGATCATGGACGATCTGTTTCACGGCCGTGCTGCGCCAGTCGAGCTCGTCGTGCTTGATGTCCTGGGCTGGGAGGCCTACGCATCCGGGCGCGCCATCTTCATTTCATTCGCCAGCACCAATGTGATCCTTCATGAGCTCGCTCACATTGTCGCCGGCGAGAACGAAGGACATGGCGGGCGGTTTGTCGCAACGCTGCTGATGTTCTGGGAGCGCTACGTGCCGGGCTTCGATACAGCTCGGGCAGTCGAGCTGGCACGGCGGTACTCGGTGGAGGTCGGCCGTCCGGTCGAAGTGGAACCTGTCTCAGACCGCACCCGCGCAGTGCGTGAGTTGTTGGCCAAGACCGCGCCGATTCTGCCGTCCGACGACACAACGATTTCACCGAACGAGCTGCTTCATCGGATCGTGCTGGAAGTCGGTCGTACGTACGGATTGAGTCCTGAGACTATCGTCGCCACCTCGAGCACAGTGCCGATCTGTGAAGTCACGGAGCGCTATTCAGACGGCACCACGTACCAAAACACTTATTTGCCTCAGGCAACGTTCACGATCAATCCGGGAGGTGAGTGGAACGGCCTTTCTCTCAGCAGTTACGGGGGCGGTGGCGAATCTGGAGTGTCCGTATCCGGAACGCCGACCGCTGCCGGCCGTGTGCGCGTGGAGGTCAGCACGAAATGCCCCGGGGGCGAGGCTCAAGCAGATCGGCTCGTCGGATACTCGGAGGTCGTGGTCGTGGCTCCGGATTCTCAGCGCTGAGCCGCGGTGTTCCACAGGAGTATTATCCTACAGCGGGCGTCCGATGACGCGGCGCGATTGGAGGCGGCGGAATGTCTGAAGCGATCACTGTGCTCAGTCCGACTGCGCATGTGGCGGTGCGGGAGGCTTCGGCGGCGGCGCGGCCGTCGTCGTTGGCGGGGTTGCGTCCGGGGATTTTGGAGAATCGGAAGGCGAATGCGCGGACGCTGATGGAGGCGATGGTAGAGGGGCTGCGGGGGCGCGTGGAGCTCGGCGAGCTGACGGTGGGCAGCAAGCCGGTGGCGGGGCCGCCGGCCGAATCGACCGTGGCTTCCCTTCGGGAAGGGGCGGATTTCCTGCTGATTGGGTCGTGTGATTGAGGCTCCTGCACGACGTGGAGTGTCCACGCCGCGGTCCTCTTTGAAGAGCTGGGAATTCCGACGGTGACGGTTGGTACGAGCGCGTTTACGGATCTGCTGCAGCTGGAGGCGGAACAGCGTGGGCTGGCGGATTTGGAGCGGGTGATTGTGCCGCACCCGATTGGTGGGTTGAAGCCGGAGACGGTGCAGGGCAAAGTTGACGATGCGGTTGTTGATCAGCTGCTGTCTGCGCTGACGGGTGAGGGCGAGGGATGAGTGGGCGTGCGGCTGAGGCGTTTGCGCTGCCGGGTGATGCGGCGGCGTTTTCGCAGGAGTGTATGCGGCGGGGCTGGTCGGATGGGTTGCCGCTGATTCCGCCGACGCCGGAGCGTGTGGCGGAGATGCTCGCGGCGGTGGAGCGCGATCCGCTGGAGATTGTCGGGGTGCTTGCGCCGCGGCAGGGCGAGGCGACGGTGCAAGTGATCGCGGTCAACGCGGTGATGGCGGGCTGCCGGCCGCAGCAGTTTCCGGTGGTGCTGGCGGCGGTGGGGGCGATTGCGCAGCCGCCGTTCAATCTGGACGGGATCAACGCGACTACGCATCCGTGCGCGGTGTTCGTGCTGGTCAGCGGGCCGGCGGCGCGGGCGGCGGGGGTGCATGGGGGGGCGGGCTGTTTTGGGCCGACGTTTGCGGCGAATGCGACGATTGGGCGGGCGGTGCGTCTGGTGCAGCTGAATGTGGCTGGGGCAACGCCGGGACGCGGGGATCGGGCGACGCAGGGGACGCCGGCGAAGTTCGCGTTCTGTGCGGCGGAGCGCGAGGATGCGAGTCCGTGGCCGCCGTTTCAGACGACGCGCGGGTTGGAAGCGGAGCAGGGCGCGGTGACGGTCTGGGCCTGCGAGGGGCCGCACAACATTCAGGATCACGGCAGCAACACCGCCGAGGGGATTTTGCAGACGATTGCGGGGGCGATGGGTCAGGCGGGCAGCAACAACATTCTGGGTAAGGGCGAGCCGGTGCTGGCGTTTGGTCCGGAGCACGCGGCGACGGTGGCGGAGGCGGGGATCACGCGGGAGCAGGTGCAGGAGTATCTGTGGGAGCATGCGCGGTTTCCGGCGTCGCGTCTGTCGGCGGAATTTCTCGGCGCGGTGAATGATCGGATGGCGGGCGGGTCGCTGCCGCGGCATGGGCCGGATGATCTGCTGCCGATTACGGATCGTCCGGAGGAGATTCATGTGATGGTGGCGGGCGGTCCGGGCAAGCATTCGTGCTGGATGCCGACGTTCGGGGGGATGACGCGGCCGGTGACGGTGCGGTTGGGGTGATGCTGCGGAGGGATGCGGCTCCTGTTTGAGCGGAGTTGTATGGCGGGCCGGCTCAGGAGGACTGGATGGGTTAGGTGGGCCAGGCGGGGCGGCGCTTGCTTTGGGCGAAAGCGGAGAGCTTTTGGAAGAGGTCGGCGAAGATGGGGTTGCGGGGGATGTGGTTGGCGACGGCGATGGAGTGGTTGTGGGCGGCCAGGCGCCAGGTGAGGTTGGGATTGAGGTCGGGGGCTGGGGCGGTGTGATGTGGGGTCCAGGAGGGGTTGAGCAGGGCGGCGATGGCGGCGAGGTCCCAGATTTCTTTGGCGGCGCCGGGGTATTGCGGGTCGTGGGCTTCGAAGATGTCGGCGAGGTATTGGCCGATCGGGCCGTGGGGTCGGAGGTGGCGGTCGAGCTCGGCGGTGGTGGTGAGCAGGTGTGAGGCGACGCCGGCGCAGGGGATGTAGAGGAAGGGGACGCCGCTGGCGAGGACGACGCGGACGGCGTGGGGGTCGCCGCGCAGGTTGTATTCGTCGGCGGTGGGCCAGTGCAGCGGCTGGCCGCCGAGCCAGACGACGGCGATCTTTTCGACGATTGCGGGGTCGAGCAGCAGGGCGGCGGCGATGTCGGTGATTGCGCCGATGGCGGCGACATACAGGATTTCGCCGGAGGGCATGGCGTGGGCGCGCTCGATCAGGTCTTCGGAGGCGGGGTTGAGCACGGGCGTCTCGCTGTCGGGCAGGAACCGGGCTGCGCCGCGCAGGACGCGGTCCGAGGGGTCGAGGTTGAGGCGTTGGAGCAGGCGTAGGATTTCGGCTTCGCTTGCGGCGACGCCATCCGCTGCGGTTTGCGCGCCGCGTCCGACGAAGGGGGCGGCGTAGACGGCTTCGACGGCGAGCCGCTCGCCGGAGAGGAGGGCGTGGACGACGGCGAACTGGTCGTCGATTTCGTTGGCGGTGTCGGTGTCGAGCACCATTCGGATGGGGCCGTCGGCGGGCGGGCGGGTGCGGGCGATACGCTCTGCGTCGTCCAGCGCGGGGAAGCGGGGGTGGGGCATATCGCAGTCCTCGCAAAGATCGTACCCTTGCGCGAGCGGCGACAGCTCGGCAACAGGAGGAATCAGCATGAAGCACGGTGTGTTCATCTTCGCTACGGACCTGGCCATTGATCCGATCTCGCTTGCGCGGGCAGCGGAGGAGCGTGGGTTCGAGTCGCTCTGGGTGCCGGAGCATGTGCATATGCCGGTCGATCGCGAGACGCGGTTCCCGGGCACGGCGGATGGGTCGCTGCCGGACGAGTACCGGCGGATTCACGATCCGTTCGTGGCGCTGGGCGCGGCGGCGGGGGCGACGACGGAGCTGAAGCTGGGCACGGGCATCTGTCTGGTGACGGAGCATGAGCCGATCGCGCTGGCGAAGCAGATCGCGAGTCTGGACATGATTTCGGGCGGGCGCTTCCTGTTCGGGATCGGGGCGGGCTGGCTGGCGGAGGAGATGGAGCCGCTGGGGGTGCGGTTTGCGGATCGCTGGAAGGTGACGCGGGAGCGGATTGAGGCGATGAAGGTGATGTGGTCGGAGGACGAGGCGGAGTATCACGGGGAGTTCGTGGAGATTCCCAAGACGTATGTGATTCCGAAGCCGGTGCAGCAGCCGCACCCGCCGATTCTGATTGGCGCGGGCTCGAAGTGGGCGCGCCAGCGGGTGGTGGACTGGGCGGACGGCTGGATTCCGAACATTGCGGCGCCGCGCTTCATTGAGCGGGGGATTCAGGACCTGCAGTCGCGTGCGGCTGAGGCGGGACGGGATTTCGACTCGATCGAGATCGATGTCTTCGGTGCGGAGGAGGACGCGATTGAGGAGTATGAGCGGCTGGGCGTGGATCGCCTGGTGCATCGTCTGCCGCCGGTGGGGGCGGAGGGGGTGATTCCGGAGTTGGATCGGTTGGCGCGGTTGATTGGGGGATAGGGGACGGGCTACTTGTAGCGGCGGCCGCGTTGGTCGCGGGCGCGCTCGCCGCGGTATTCGTAGAGCGGGACGCCGTAGCCGCAGGAGGTTTGGGTGCGCTCGACGGTGATCTCGATCACCTGGCGCTCGGCGGTGGGGATGTCTACGGCGCGCAGCTCGGCGGCTTGGTCGGCCAGGCGGGACTCGTCCAGCGGCAGGGCGCGGGCGTGTCCGTAGAGGCGCACGATGGCGGCGTCCTCGTCGAACGAGGTGACCATCACGGTGACGGGGCCGCCGGCCGCGGCGTGGCGGGCGGTTTCGTTGCCGCTGCCGCGGTAGTCGAAGTAGGCGACGCAGTTGGGGTCCAGCACGTGCAGGTCGGCCGCGCCCTTGGGCGAGAGGTTGACCGCGCCCTCGCCGCTCGGTCCTGCGCTGAGGTCGGGGCTGGTGGAGGCGATGAAGAAGACGTGTGAGGCGCGGATCAGGTCGGCCTGCTCGTCGGTGATTTGGGTGGGGAATTCGGCCATCGGGCACCTCTCATCAATGGGCTAGCGCTTCTTGCGCCGGCCGAGCAGGGAGTTGCTGAGCGACTGTCCCATCGCGCGCGCCTTGTCGGCGCGTTGGGCGGCGCGCTGTTTGCCGCGCTCGGTGGCGGGGTCGAAGTCGCGGGCGGTTTCGCGGGCTTTGTCGAGCAGCGATGCGGCGCGCTGCTGGAGCGGGGAGGGTTGGGGCTGGGCGGCTTCGATCAGGGTGGCGAATTCATCGGGCGCGGCTGCGCCGAGCTCGCGGAACCAGTCGTCGCGGGCGGCGCGATCCTCGTGCAGCTGGAGCCAGACGGCGGTGAGGGCGGTGAGCGCGGCCTGGAAGTCGGCTTCGCCGAACGCGCCGTCGGACTGCTTCCACTGCTTGCGGCGCTGGATTTCGGACCAGATGCGGTCGAAGGCGTCGGGTTCGCGTTTGCGGAAGTCTCCGCGCAGCCAGAGCAGGAAGCGGGTGCGGTCTTCGTCGGTGGGTCCCTGGGTGCGCAGTTCGGAGGC
This sequence comes from uncultured Dehalococcoidia bacterium, assembly GCA_958295515.1. Classification (GTDB taxonomy): domain Bacteria; phylum Chloroflexota; class Dehalococcoidia; order Bin125; family Bin125; genus CATQGW01. The sequence goes on from CATQGW010000003.1 coordinate 159,005, forward strand.
GTGTTGGGAGAGTTGCTGCGCGAGCTTGCCGGCGGCGGCGGAGCCGGCGGCCTGGGTGATGGTGCGTCGCAGGAGGGGGTTGAGGAATGAGGACACGGGGGCTCTCCGGCGCGGCGGTTGGTTCAGCATACTGGGGGGGCGGGGCGGGGGCGTTGTGGTCAGGCGCGGGCGTTCCAGGAGATCCAGGTTGCTTCGGTGAGCAGGCGGATTTCGGCTGTGTGGAGGTTGGCGACGGCGATGTTCCAGTTGCCGGCCTGGTGGAGGTGGAAGGCGAGGAGCGGTCCCTGTGTTGTTGGGGCGTAGGCGGGAGCGCCGGCGGGGGAGGGGAGCGCTCCCAACGGTTCGGCCTCGCCAGCGGCGCAATTGACGGTGTGGAGCGCGGCGCGGCGCACGAATGCGAGGCGGTCGCCGCGCGGTCGCCAGGCGGGTGATTGGTCGCCGCGTTGGTCGGTGAGGGGGCGCGCGTCGCCGTGGGCGGGGTCCACGAGGGCAATCCCGCTGTGGCGGGCGACGGCGACCGACTTGCCGTCGGGGGACCAAGCGGGCTGGGCGGCGTCAACCAGGAGGGGGGACTCGTCGCCGTCGGGGGCGCGGAGCCAGAGGTCGCCGTTGCGGACGAAGGCGAGTTGTCCGTCGGGGGACCAGGCTGGCTGCGAGGCGTTTTCGACCAGCGTTTCGCGTGCGCCGCCGTCGATTTGGACCAGCTCGATGCGGCCGCGGCGTTCGACGGCGATCGCTGCGCCGTGGGGATGCCAGGCGGGGTCGTCGGCTGTCGCGCCTGAGGTGAGGCGCTGCGGCTCGCCGCCGGCGCTGTCCACGATGTAGAGGTCCCAGCCTTCGGCGCGGTTGGAGAGGAAGGCGATGTGCCGGCCATCGGGCGACCAGGCGGGGGACATGCCGTTGGCGGACGAGATCAGTTCCACATTGGCTCCAGGTTGGCTCTTTAGGAGACGCTTCGAGCGGGGTTGGGCGGTACAGTAGATGCTTGTGGCGCGGCAGAGGCATTTCACGGTGACGGCGTTCGTCTCGCGGGGCGGGGCGACGCTGCTGCACTGGCACCGCAAGGTGGGGTTGTGGCTGCCGCCCGGGGGTCATATTGAGGCGGGAGAGGATCCTGTGGAAGCGGCGCTGCGTGAGGTGATGGAGGAGACGGGGATGGCGGTTGAGATCGCGCCGACGGTTGCGCCGTTTGAGTACGGAGATCCGCCGCAGCTGGCGGTTCCGGCGACGATCATGGTGGAGCCGATCCGCGCGTTCGGCGGGGACGCGGCGCATCAACACATCGACCTGATCTACTTCACGCGCCCGCTCGATGACGCGGCGGAGCCGCCGGCTGGCTGGCGCTGGCTGACGCGGGTTGAGCTGGAGTCGGGCACGCCGATCGCGGTGGACGGCGAGATGTCTGAGGTATCCGAGGTATCCGAGGATGTGCGGGTGTTGGGGATGGCGGCGATTGATCATATTTCAGCGCTGGAGGATGGCTGATGATTTCGGCGCAGCTGGTCCGCGAACACCCGGAGGAGGTGCGGCGATCGCTGGAGCGTCGGCGCGCCGACGCTCCGCTCGATCTGGCCGTGGAGCAAGAGCGCGGACGGCGCGAAATTCTGGCCGAACTCGAGGAGCTGCGCGCGGGCCGCAATGAGGCGGGGCGGCGGATTGGACGGGCGGAGAGCGACGAGGAGCGGCAGCGGCTGATTGCGGAGCAGCGGGCGACGGCGGAGCGGATTGATGAGCTGGAGGCGTCGCTGCGCGACGCGGAGGCGGCGCTGGACGCGACGCTGGGGGAGATTCCCAATGTCGTCGGCGCGGAGACGCCGGATGGGGACGACGAGGACGCGAATGTGGTTGTGCGCACGCACGGTGAGGCGCGCGCGTTCGATTTTGAACCGTCGCCGCACTGGGAGTTGGGGGAGCGGCTCGGCATCATCGATGTGGAGCGGGCGGCGGCGATGAGCGGCTCGCGGATGTACATGCTGCGCGGCGCGGGCGCGCGGTTGCAGCGCGCGCTGATTGGCTGGTTTCTTGATTCGCACCACGCCTCGGGCTATGAGGAGTGCTACGTGCCGGCGATGGTGCGCGAGGAGGCGATGCGGGCGTCGGGGCAGCTGCCCAAATTCCGCGACAATCTCTACCGCGACGATGAGGAGGACTACTGGTTTGTGCCGACGGCCGAGGTGCCGCTGACGAACCTGCACGCGGATCAGATTCTCGACGCTGAGGCGCTGCCGTTGCGCTACGCGGCGCACACGCCCTGCTTTCGTCGGGAGAAGACGAGCGCCGGGCGCGATGTGCGGGGGATCAAGCGGGTGCATCAGTTCGAGAAAGTGGAGATGTATCAGTTCACCGCGCCGGAGGACTCCGGCGACGCGCTGGCGGAGATGCTGGCGCAGGCGGAGTCGCTGCTGCAACAGCTCGGGCTGCACCACCGCGTGCTGCAAATTTGCAGCGGGGATTTGGGCTTCAACGCGGCGGTTTCGTATGACCTTGAGGTCTGGGCGCCGGGCGCGCGGGAGTGGCTGGAGGTCAGCAGCGTGTCGAACTGCACCGACTTTCAGGCTCGCCGTGCGAATGTCCGCTACCGCGCCGCCGACAAGAGGGGCGCGCGCTTCGTGCATACGCTGAATGGCAGCGGGCTGGCGCTGCCGCGCACGCTTGCGGCGCTGCTTGAGCAGGGCCAGCAGTCGGACGGATCGGTTGTGCTGCCTGAGGTGATCCGCGAGCGGGTCGGGTTCGGCGTGATCGAGCCGGCGGGGTAAGCCCATGCCGCTCGACGAGTACCGCGCCGCCAACCGTAATCGCTGGGATGAAGCAGTTGCGGTGCATGCCGCGTCGGAGTTCTACGGCGTCGATCGCTTTCTCGCCGGTGAATCGACGCTGCTTGACCTCGATCGGGAGTCGGTGGGTTCGGTCGCCGGCAAAACGTTGCTGCACTTGCAGTGCCATTTCGGCATGGACACGTTGTCGTGGGCGCGTGAGGGCGCGGTGGTGACGGGGATCGATTTTTCGCCGGCGGCGGTCGAGCGGGCGCGCGAACTGGCCGCGCAGACGGGTCTCGCGGAGCGCGCGCGATTCATCGAGTCGGAGCTGTATGACTCGCCCAACGCGCTCGCCGAGCAGTTTGACATCGTCTACGTGAACATCGGCGCGTTGACCTGGCTGCCCGATATTCCCGGCTGGGCGCGGGTCGTCGCCGGTTTCCTGCGGGCCGGCGGGTTGTTCTACATCCACGAGATTCACCCGTTTGCGCAGACGTTGGATTTTGAGCGCAGCGACCCGCTGATCGTGCGCTATCCGTACTTCGATCGCGCGGAGCCGCTGCGCTTCGACGGCGCAGAGGACTACGCCTCGAAAGAGGCGGCGTTTGAACACACGGAGACTTATGAGTGGAGTCACAGCCTGGGGGAGATCGTGACCTCGCTGATCGATGCGGGGTTGAGCATCGAGTGGCTGCGCGAGCACGACTGGACGGTCTATCAGCCGCTGCCGGGGATGATTGAAGCGGAGCCGGGCGTGTGGCGGCTGCCGGGCGATTTGATTCCGCTGGCGTTCAGTCTGCGGGCGCGGAAGTAGGCGGGTTACGCGTCGGGCCAGGTGCGGAAGGGGCCGCCGATGGGGACATGGGCTGCTTCCATGTAGGTGTGCTCGGTGTGGATGGTCAGTTCGCGGCGTGCGGTGGAGCCGGCGGCGAGCTTGCGGCGCTGCGCTTCTTCGCCGCGCCAGGTGTCGGCGAGGGCGCGGGTGGCGTGCCAGTGCGCCATGTCGGTGTAGCCGGTGATCAGGACGGCCATCTCGCAGGGCTCGTTGACCTGCGGGTGGGGATGGGGCTCGGCGGCGCGGTAGAGGCCTTGCACGCGCGCGCCGGCCGCCTCGATCGGGGGCCAGATTTCCTCGCGCGAGAGGCGCTCGAATTCGTCGAACGAGCCGGGTTGGATCCAGAAGCGTCGGAGTACGTAGAGCATTGCAACCTCCTGGAGACATGTTAGGTTCGGCGCATGATCTTGCGACGCTTCTTCCGCCGCGGGCCGGATGCGAAGCTGAACGCGCGGCTGATCGAGATCCTGGCGCAGCGCAGCGTGGAGGCGCGGGCGGCGGAGGATCACGAGGCGCTGGCGCGGCGGTTCGTCTGGCCGGCGGGTTCGCAGGTGCGGGCGGCGCTGGAGTTGGTGGATGCCGCGCCGCTGACTCATCTGCTGCTGACGCGGGTGACGGGGGCGACGGCGGGGCACGGCGGGAATCTGTCGTTGATTGGGGTGCATGTGCTGGTCGATCGGCGGGCGTTGGGTGAGGAATGGGGCGGGGGTTGGGCGGCGGCGATTCGGGCGCATCCGACCGATTCGCCGGGTGGGCTGGGCGCGCCGCGCGATTTCGAGTGGCAGCCGTCGGACGCGACGATTGGGGAGGCGGTGCTGATCGCCGCGCGGTTGCAGGCGAACGAGCGGGTGCAGCGTCGGGTGATGGGGGTGTTGCGCGAGCTATCGACGATGCAGTTTGAGATTGCGGCGGTGGGTGGGGTGGTGCGGGTGGCGGTGCATCAGACGGGGCGGGAGACGCCGGATCCGACGGCGGTGGAGGCGTTGCTGACGGTGGCGCGGTCGTTGTCGGATTGAGGTTTGGCGGAGGGGGAGGGATTCGAACCCCCGAGACACTTGCGCGCCTAACGGTTTTCAAGACCGCCGCCATAATCCACTCGGCCACCCCTCCGTTGCGGGGTCCAGCTTAGAGCGGATCGGAACGAGGCGGGGTCAGGTTGACGTGCTGAGCAGCACCAGGGGCGCTTCGCCGTGTTCGAGTTGGATGCTGAAACGGCGCTGAAGATCGCGACCGAGCAGGCTGGGAATACGCGGTTCCCGCTCAGGGGGAACATCGGAGCGCGACGGCGCGGTGATCAGGATTGGCGCGGCGATCCAGAGATGCACGCCGCTGTCCGTACGGAATCCATAACGCGCGTTGCGGACGATGCAGACGGCGCCGCCGCCTGCCGCACCGAACAGGGAGATGCGGTATGGGTCGTGATCGAAGTCCAGGTTCAGATATTCCTCTTCGAGCAGTCGGTAGGCGTCTGTCGGGCTGAGCAGTGTGACATCGGCGCCGGTGTCCAACATGAATCTGATGCGCCGTCTCTTTCGTTCGGCGGCCAACGGCAGTTCGACAGTAGCGGCCAGCATCGCGCGGCCGGCCGCGCGAATGCCGTGCGCCAGGCGCTGTTCGGGTTCGCGCCAGCCGCGAACCCGCTGCTCAGTCCGGCTTGTCATCGACGCAAGCGAGCCAAGGCTCGAAGGGCAACCGCATCCAGCGGCGCGTGGTCATGTATTCGACCAGTGCCGAACCGCGTTGCTCTTCGGTCAGCTGTCTCCACAAATCGGGTAGACGCGGCCCGGCGATTACCTGGCAATCGCCGTAGATGATGACGTACTGCTCTTGGTAGTCGCGCAGCAGTTCGCCACGGTGCGCGTTGAAGTATTCGTCGTACTTCTCGCCTGCGTCCATGATTCGATCGAGCTCGACTTCGTCGAACTCATCGTCAATGACGGGGGCGTGCGAGGACAGCGCAGGTCGCTCTTTGCTGGTGGTCATAGCGGTCGCCCCGTCTCCGCGCTGTAGGCACAGGGTACAGCGCGGAGACGCGGGTGAGCGGCTAGAAGCTGGTGAGGACGGTGCGGGCGACCTCGCCTGCTTTCATGGCGCGGAAGGCTTCGTTGACATCTTCGAGCGCGCCGGTGCGGGTGACCATCTCGTCGAGCTTGAGGCGGCCCTGCATGTAGAAGTCGACCAGGCGGGGCATGTCGACGCGGAAGCGGTTGGAGCCCATGCTGGAGCCTTGGAGGACCTTCTCGCTGAGGAACTCGAAGCCGTCGATCTCCAGCTTCTGGCCGATCGGGACCATGCCGATGATGGTGGCGACGCCGCCGCGCTTGATCGAGTAGAAGGCCTGCTCGGAGGCGCTCTTGAGGCCGATCGCTTCGAAGGAGTAGTCGACGCCCTCGCCGCCGGTCATGTCCTTGATCTGGTCGACGGGGTCGCCGGCGGAGGCGTCGACGGAGTGGGTCGCGCCGAGTTCGCGGGCGAGGGCGAGTTTGTGCTCGACGGTGTCGACGGCGATGATCTGTCGCGCGCCGGCGATGCGGGCGCCCTGGATGGCGGAGAGGCCGACGCCGCCGGCGCCGTAGACGGCGACGGTGGTGCCGGGCTTGACGGCGGCGGTGTTGAGCGCTGCGCCGGCGCCGGTCATTACGCCGCAGCCGATCAGGGCGGCCTTGTCGAGCGGCATGTCGTCGCGCACGTGTACCAGCGCGTTTTCATGCACCAGGGTGTACTCGGCGTAGGTGGAGAGGTTGGCGAACTGGGCGACCGGCTGGCCGTTCCAGGAGAGGCGGGGGTTTTCGTCGGGGCGGCGCTGGACTTCGGGGCTGCGGCAGAGGTTGGGGCGTCCGCTGAGGCAGTATTCGCAGTTGCCGCAGAAGACGGAGAGGCACATGATCACGTGGTCGCCGGGGCGGAAGTCCTGGACGAGCGAGCCGACTTCGGCGACGACGCCGGCGGCCTCGTGGCCGAGGATGCCGGGCGACTGGAAGGGGTAGAAGCCGTCAACGAAGTGGAGGTCGGAGTGGCAGACGCCGGAGGCGGCGGTCTTGACCAGCACCTCGCGCGGGCCGGGGTCGTCGACGTCGACGTTCTCGATGCTCAGGTCCTGGTGCGCGCCGTGGAAGACGGCGGCTTTCATGGTGGTCACGGCTTGTCCCTTCTAGGAGTCCGCGGGGCGGTCGCCCGCGACTCGAAATGTGGAGCGAACGCATTCTAACGGAGTGCGAGGGGGGTTGGTGCCGGGAGAGGGATTCGAACCCCCATGACCCGCAGGTCAGCGGATTTTAAGTCCACCGCGTCTACCAATTTCGCCATCCCGGCGAGTGATTTGGACGATATCGCGTTTGGGGGAATGACGGGATCGGTGGGTGGGTCAGCGTTCGGAGCGCCAGGCGGCGGTTGCGCCGTTGGTAGTGATGGTGATGCGTCCGTGTTGGGCGGTTTGGAGGGTGGGGACGGCGTGGTGTTGGAGGAGGGCGAGCACGTCGGGGTGGGGGTGGCCGTGGGGGTTGGGGTCGGCGGCGCTGATCACGGCGAGGGAGGGGCGCACGCGGCGCAGGAGCAGGTCGGTGGTGGAGCCGCCGCTGCCGTGGTGGGGGATTTTGAGCAGGTGCGCGCTGAGCTCGCAGGGCGCGGTGCCGCAGCGCTGTTGGGCGAGCGCGATTTCCTGTGCTGCGCCGATGTCGGCGCTGAAGAGCGCGCGGAATGCGCCGTAGCTGAGACGCAGCACGAGGCTTTGGGCGTTGAGGTCCAGCTGCTCGGAGTCGTCTGATGCGCCACGCGGCCAGAGCGCGTCGAGGGTGAGAGTGGAGTGATTGCCGCCGCCGGCGAAGGAGATGCGTAGGCCGGCTTGCGCGGTGGCGACGGCGACGCCGTGTTCCTCGGCGAGCGCGTCCATCCGCCGCCCGAGCGCGGCGCGGCGGTGCTGCGGGGAGACGATGATCTGTCCGATTTCGTAGCGGCCGAAGAGTCCGATGATCCCGCCGAGGTGGTCGATCTGGGGGTGGGTGACGATGATCAGGTCCAATCGGCGCTCGCCGCCGGGCAGCGCGTTGCGCAGCTCGCTGAGCAGGCGGTCGGGTTCGGGGCCGCCGTCGATCAGCACGGTCTGGCCGAGTGGTGTGTGGATGAGGGCGGCGTCGCCCTGGCCGACATCGAGGAAGTGAATTTGCAGTGAGTCGTCGCGGTCGAGGGCGGTGAGCCAGACGGCGGCGGCGGCCGCGGCGAGGAGGGCGGCGGCGAGCAGCGGGGCGGTGCCGGCGGGCAGGCGCGCGCGGATTGCGCGTGGGCGGAGGTGCTCGGACCAGGGGCGGATCGCGGCGACGGCGAGCGCGGCGTAGATCGCGAGGGCGTGGACGGCGTTGAAGCCGGCGACGGTTTGGGAAGCGCCGGGCCAGGCGGCCAGGCCTTCGCCGATCAGTACGAACCAGCGCAAGGGGAGCCAGGCCAGCGGCCAGGCGAGGGCTGCGCCCAGGGGCTCGCTGATCAGGCCGATGATGCCTGTGGCGGCTGCGCCGAGGAACATCCAGGCGAAGAGCGGGGTGGTGAGCAGGTTGGCGAGCAGCGCGACCAGCGAGACGCGCTCGAAGTGGAGGGCGATGAGCGGGATGGTGGCGAGCAGGGCGATGACGTTGATCATGGCCAGGTCGAGCAGTGTGCCGCGCAGCCCGCGGTCGCCGCTGAGGAAGCGCTGGGAGAGGGTTGGGGCGAGCGCTGCGATCGCGAAGGTGCCGGCGAACGAGAGTTGGAAGGAGACGTCGAGCAGCGCCTGCGGGGTCAGCGCGATCATCCCGGCGGCGGCCAGCATGATCGCGTAGGGGGCGCTGGCGGGGCGTCCGAGCAGGTGGGCGGCGGTGAAGACGACGGCCATCACGGCGGCGCGCACGACGGGCGGATCGGGGCCGACGAAGAGGCAGTAGCAGACGGCGGCGGCGATCGCCAGCACGCCCGCGGCGCGGCTGCCCAGCAGCCAGGCGAAGGCGGAGATCACGAGCGCGGCCAGCAGCGTGACGTTGCTGCCGGAGATCACGATGAGGTGTGAGAGGCCGGTGGCGTTGAAGTCGTCGCGCAGGGCGCGATCCAGCGAGTCGCGGCTGCCGGTGACCATGCCCTGCGCGACGCCGTCGAGCGGCGGCGGCAGGGTGGCTCTGAGGCTGCGGTCCATGGCGGCGCGGGCGTCATCGAGCGCGTTGCGCGCCCAGCCGACGCCGGTTGGTTCGAGCACTCGCGCGGAGTCGGCGTCGCCGATCGCGGCGGCGCGGCGGCGGGCGGCGTAGTCGCTCCAGTTGCTCGCGCCCGGATCGTCGAGCAGGACGCGGAAGCCGCGCAGCTCGATCCGGTCGCCGAGCGCGGCGCTGCCGGCGAGCGGCAGACGCACGATTAAGTTGCTGTCGGTCTCGATCGTTTCTGCGGCGAGTTGGATGCGCTCGGCGCGGAGGCGGATTTCGCTGCGCTGCCAGCGCAGCTGGGGGTGGTCGGCGACGACGCCGATGATCGTGAGCGGTTGGTCTGCGAGCGCGGCTTGCTGGAGTTCGATGCGCTCGAAGGGGGCGTCGCGGCTGGTTTCGACGCGCCAGAATCCTGCGGCGAGTGCGAGCGGCGTGAGCAGCAGCAGGGCGAAGCTGAGGCGGGCGGCGGGGCGTTCCAGCCAGAGCCGCGATGCGCTCAGGGCGGCGAGCGCGGCGGCGATGAAGAGCGCCGGCGCGAGCCACTCGGAGCCGAGATGTCCGACGGCGACGCCGGCGACGAACGCGGTCGCCCAGAGCATCGGCGGGGCCTGGTAGATGCGGCTCACGGCGGCGGCTCGCGGATTGTGAGCGTGACCAGCGGCGTGATCGCGGCGAGCTGGCGTTCGCTCAGGATGTCAGCGTTGAGCAGCTCGCGCAGCGAGCCGATGGGGGCGTCGGCGCGGCGCTCGATGATCGCCTGGGCGGTGGTTGCGCCGATGGCGGGCAGGGCTTCCAGTTCGGCCTGGGTGGCATAGTTGAGGTCCACCCGCGTCGGCGCACTGAGCTCGGAGGGGAGCGGGGAGGGCTGGGCGATGATCGGCGGGGGCGGGGCGCCGCTGCGTGATACGGCCAAGACAATCAGGCCGCAGAGCAGCAGGAGGGCGAAGATTGCGGCGGGCAGCCAGGGCAGCATTGCGCGGTGCGGCTGGTACGGTGAGGAGGCATCGCGCGGTGAATTCGTTGACACGCGGGCAAGGTATGAACTGCGTTCGGCTATATCGAATCGCGGTGAGCGGCAGCGGTGATTGGATGGAGTGGCGCTGATGGCGCGGTCGTTTCTACAGGTGGCCGATTTCAGCGCGTCGGAGCTCTCGGCGGTGCTGGATGCGGCGCAGGCGCAGAAGGCGTCGCCGGAGGGTGCGCACCGGCGCGCGTGGGCGGGGCGGACGGCGTTTCTGATCTTCCAGAAGCCGTCGCTGCGCACGCGGGTGTCGTTTGAGCTGGCGGTGCGGCGTCTGGGCGGCGAGGCGCTGTATCTCTCGCCGCCGGAGGTGGGGCTGGGCGAGCGCGAGCCAGCCGCGGATGTGGCGCGGGTGCTGGCGCGTTTCGGGGACGCGATCATCTGCCGCACGTTCGAGCAGGCGCTGTTGGAGGAGTTGGCGGCGCATGCGGATCTGCCGGTGATTAATGCGCTGAGCGACTGGGAGCATCCCTGTCAGGCGCTGGCGGATTTGCTGACGATTCGGGAGCACGGCGGGGCGGCGGGGCGCACGCTGGCCTATGTCGGCGACGGCAACAACGTGGCGCGCAGCTTGATGATCTGCGCGGCGGGCGAGGGGATGCGGGTGCGGGTGGCTTCGCCGCCGGGCTATGAGCTGGACGCGGCGTCGATCGAGGCGGCGCAGGCGCGGGCGGCGGCGAGCGGCGGGAGTGTGGAGGTGGGCGGCGATCCGGCCGCCGCCGTGGACGGCGCGGATGTGGTCTACACCGATACCTGGACCAGCATGGGGCAGGAGGCGGAGGCGAAGCTGCGCGTGGAGGCGTTTGAGGGCTTCCAGGTGAATGCGGAGCTGCTGGCGTTGGCGCGCCCGGAGGCGCTGGTGATGCACTGTTTGCCGGCGCACCGCGGCGAGGAGATCAGCGACGCGGCGCTCGAGGGCGAGCAATCGGTGGTGTTTGATCAGGCCGAGAATCGGCTGCATGCGCAGCAGGCGTTGCTCTGGCGGCTGGTCCAATAGTTAGCATTGGGCGGCGGGCGAGCGATTGGCGGATCCGGCCTCGGAGCTGAGGCAGGCGGAAGGTTTGCGCGGTGGGCGGTCTGATCGACGATGTCGAGGCGGCGTTCGCCGGGTTCGGCTGGACCAGCCTGTTTGAAGTGGCGGCGATCGCGCTGGTGCTCTGGCTGACGCTGCGGCTGCTGCGCGGCACGACGGCGATGAGCGTGGTGCGGGGGATGGTGATCGTGGTGCTGATCGCCACAGTGTTGGCGCGGGTGATCGATTCGGCGGTGCTGGAATGGATGATCGACAACGCGCTGCAGGTGCTGCTGATCGTGGTGCTGGTGGTCTTCCAGCCGGAGTTGCGGCGGGCGCTGGAGCATGTGGGGCGGGCGCGGGGAGTGCGCGCGCCGATCGGCGCGCGGCAGCCGTATCGGGATTTGATTCCGATGGTCTCGGCGGTCGCGGCGCGGCTTTCGCGCGAGCGGATTGGGGCGCTGATCGTTTTTGAGCGGCAGACCGGACTGGAAGAGTTGGCCGATAGCGGGGTGCGGGTTGGGGCGGCGCCCTCGGCGGACCTGCTGAGCAGCATTTTCCAGCCGGGCTCGGCGCTGCACGACGGTGCGGTGCTGCTGCGTCCGGGCGAGGTGTTGGCGGCGGCCTGCATTCTGCCCACGACGGCGGGCGGGCATGCGGAGAGTGGGCGTCCGCCGGGCGTTGAGCAGTTGCACTACGGCACGCGCCACCGCGCGGCGATCAGCGTTTCCGAGCAGACCGACGCGATTGCGGTGGTGGTCTCGGAGGAGACGGGGCTGATCTCGGTGGTGGAGAACGGGGAGATGCGCCAGGGTCTGGACGCGGCGGCGTTGGAGCAGGCGCTGTCGCGGCTGCTGAGGGCGGGTCGGGGGCGCGCGGGGGGGTTCTGGGCGCCGGGTCGGGGAGCGAGCGAGCGGAGCGGAGGCGCCGCTCCCGCGGGTTCCTGATGCGCCCTCGCAGATTTTCCCGCGTGGTGCAGGAGGCGACGCTGCTGGGTACAGTGGTCGCGCTGGCGTTGGTGATCTGGTTCGTGATCACCGATGTGCAGAACCGCGAGTTCGAGCAGCCGCTGGGCTTCAGTTTGCCGGTCAGCGTGATCAATCTGCCGGCGAATCTGGCGGTGGCGGGGCAGGCGCTGCCGGTCTCGCTGACGGTGGTGGGGACGCGCGGCGCGCTGGATGCGGTGTCGCCGGACGACTTTTCGGCGACGATCGACGCGGGGGGGCGATCGGCCGGGCAGCACAGCCTGCCGGTGCGGGCGCAGTCGCTGGTGGAGGATGTGCGGGTGCGCGCGGTGCAGCCGGAGACGGCGGTGCTGACGCTGCAGGAGTTGATTCGTCGGGAGGTGCCGGTGCGGGTGGAGACGGCCAATCCGCCGCCGTTGGGCTTCAGCGTGGGCCAGCCGACGGTCGCGCCGGCGCGGGGCGATTGTGACGGGGATCGCGCAGGATGTGGATCTGGTCGAGGCGGTGGTGGCGCGTTTGGATCTGGCCGGGGCGACGGTCTCGCTGGAGGGCGATGTGCAGCTCGTGCCGCGCACCAGCGGGGGGGCGTCGATTCCACGGATTGAGGTCGAGCCGCGCTTCGCGCGGGTTGCGGTGCCGATCGCGCAGGAGGTCTTCCGCCGCGCGGTGGCGGTGCGTGCGGATGTGCGGGGCGCGCCGCGCGCGGGCTACCGGGTGGTCGAGATCACGGTTGAGCCGACCACGGTGGAGTTGTTTGTGCCGCTCGACGCGACGGTGGAGGACGCGGTGCTGACGGAGTTGGTCGATATCGAGGATCGGCGCAGCTCGGTGCGGCGGCTGGTGCCGCTGGAGTTGGGCGACGCGGCAGCGGCGGGGGCGACCGAGGTGCTGGTGACGGTGGTGATCGATCTGATCGAGTCGACGGTGCGGCTGTCGGCGGCGGTGCGCGCGGAGGGCGTGGACGAGGGGCTGGAGCTGGTGCTGATTACTCCCGAGCTGGTGCAGATCGAGCTGCGCGGGCCGGCTGAGGAGGTGGCGCGGATCGAGGGTCCGCTGGAGGACGCGATCGCGGATGTTTCAGGGCTTGGGGCCGGACGGCATACCGTGGAGGTGTCGGCGACGGCACCGCCGGGGACCACACTGACCGGTCTGCTGCCGCGGATCGTGACGGTGGTGCTGACGCGTCCGGCGCCGCCGCCGGAGAGCGAAGAAGCGGAGAACGGCGATGAGTGAACCGACGGCGACGCAGGCCGAAGTCTCGCTCAGCGCGAGCGAGCTGCCCACGGTGGCGATTGTGGGGCGTCCGAATGTGGGCAAATCGACGCTGTTCAACCGCTTGGTGCGGCGGCGGCAGGCGATCGTGCGGGACGAGCCGGGCACGACGCGGGATCGCAACTACGGCGACGCGGAGTGGCGCGGACGGCACTTCACGGTGATCGATACCGGCGGGCTGCTGGGCGAGCAGCTGACCGGGCCCTACGCGGAGCCGGTCGCCGACCAGGTGGAGCAGGCGGTCAGCGAGGCCGACGCGATTGTGCTGGTGGTGGATGTGCGGTCCGGGGTGCTGCCGGCGGATGCGGAGGTGGCGGAGTTGCTGCGGCGCGTCGAGCAGCCGGTCACGGTTTGCGTGAACAAGGCGGATAACGCGGCGCAGATGCAAGGCGTGGGGGAGTTTTTTGAGCTGGGGTTGGGTGAGCCGATCGCGGTCAGCGCGCACCACGGGCGTTACATCGACGATCTGCTGGACCGGGTGGCGGCGGACTTGCCGCAGCATGCGCCGCGCGCGGCGGAGGGCGCGGATTGCCGCCTGGCGATCATTGGGCGTCCGAATGTGGGCAAGTCGTCGTTGGTCAACGCGATTGTGCGGGATCAGCGGATGATCGTGAGCGCGGTGCCGGGCACGACGCGGGACGCGGTGGATACGGCGCTGACGTTCGAGGGGCGGTCGGTGGTGCTGGTGGACACGGCGGGGATTCGGCGGCGCGGGCGAGTGGAGCCGGGCATCGAGCGGGCCTCGGTGCGCCGCGCCGGCGCGGCTCTGCGCCGCGCCGATGTGGCGGCGATCGTGATCGACGCGCAGCAGGGGATCACCTCCCAGGACCAGCACGTGATCGGGATGGCGCTGGAGGAGGGGGCGGGGATCGTGCTGGTGATGAACAAGCTCGATCTGCTGGCGGAGGAGGAGGGGCTGCGCAACAGCCGCGAGCGGCAGCTGGCGGGGCGGGCGCGGTTTGTGCCGTGGGCGCCGATTGTGTGGGTGTCGGCGCTGAGCGGCGAGGCGATCGATTCGGTGGTGAGCGCGGCGCTGCATGTGGCGGAGCAGCGCCGCGTGCGAGTGCCCACGCCGCGGCTGAACGCGATGCTGCGGCAGGCGGTGATCGCGCGTCCGCCGGCGACGCTGCGGGGGCGTCCGATCAAGTTCTTCTACGCCACCCAGACCGAGATCGAGCCGCCCACCTTCCTCTTCTTCCTCAACTATCCGGAGGGGCTGCACTTCTCCTATGAGCGGTACCTGATCCGTAAGATTCGGGAGGCGTTCGGGTATGACGGGGCGGCGATTCGCTGCCGCTTCCGGGCGCGGAGCGGGGACGCGCCGACGGGGAGGCGATCATGATTGAGGCGTGGGTGGTTGGGCTGGCGGTGGGCTACCTGCTCGGATCGATTCCGACCGGGCTGTGGCTGGGGCGCTGGCGCGGCGGGGTGGATATCCGCGCCAGCGGCAGCGGTCGGACGGGCGCGACCAACACCTTCCGCAGCCTGGGCGTGCGCTGGTCCGTGTTCGTGCTGCTGCTGGACGGATTGAAGGGGGCGGTACCGATCCTGATCGTGATGGCGGTTTGGGACAGTCCGACCGGCGATGTGCTGGCCGGTCTGGCGGCGATTGTGGGGCATCAGTTCCCGCTCTACGCGGGCTTCCAGGGGGGGCGGGGGGCGGCGACGGCGATGGGCGCGTCGCTGGCGATTGTGCCGATGGGGGTGGTGTTTGCGCTCGCCACGGCGCTGCCGGTGCTGGCCGCTTCGCGGGTGATGTCGCTCTCGGTGCTGCTGGGCGCGACCGCGGCCGGACTGGCGATCGCGCTGCTGGCCTGGTTTTCGGACACACCCAACGCCTACGCGGGCTTCGCGGCGGGCGCCTGGGCGTTGGTCGTCTGGGGGCACCGCGACAATATCGAGCGAATTCTCAACGGTACGGAGCGGGTGCTGACGCGCACGCGCGGGGCGAGCTCCTGAGATGGCGCAAGAGGGATTGATCGTCGGGGCGACTTCGTGGGGCTGCACGCTGGCTGTCAGCGCGGTGCGGGCCGGCAACCGTGTCGCGGTGCTCTGCCGCAGTGAGGCTGAGGCGGCGGAGCTGCGGGAGCGGCGGGAGCATCGCCGCCTGCTGCCCGGCGTTGCGCTGCCGCGCGAAATCGAGTTCACGGCGGACCCCTCGGCGCTGCGTCCGGAGGTGATCGTCTGGGCGACGCCGTCGCAGCGAGTACGTGAGAACGCGCGGGCGACGCTGCCGCGTCTGGCGCAGAGCGGGGCGCTGCACGCCAGCGCGGCCAAGGGGCTGGAGCTCGGCTCGCTGCTGCGGATCAGCGAGGTGCTGGGGCAGGAGCTGGCGGCGGCAGGGATCGACGCGCCCGTGGGCGCGCTTTCCGGTCCCAATCTGGCGCGCGAGGTTGCGCAGGGGCTGCCGGCGGCCAGCGTTGCGGCGGCGGTGGAGGCGGAGCCGCGCGAGCGGTTGCGAGCGCTGTTCAACTCGCCCGGCTTCCGCGTCTACACCAATCCCGATCTGGTCGGCGTGGAGCTGGGCGGGGCGCTGAAGAACGTGATCGCGATCGCGGTGGGGATTGCGGTGGGGCTGGGCTCGGGCGATAACGCTCGGGCGGCGCTGATCACGCGGGGGCTGGCCGAAATCGCGCGGCTGGGGGTTGCGCTGGGAGCGTCGGCTGCGACCTTTGCGGGGTTGGCGGGGTTGGGGGATCTGCTGGCGACGGCGATCAGTCCGCAATCGCGCAACCGCACGCTGGGCGGACGGATCGGCGGGGGGATGACGCTGGCCGAGGCGCAGGGGCTGACGCCGCACGTGGTTGAAGGGGTGGAGACGACCCGCGCGGTGTTGGCGTTGGCGGAGCGGGTGGGAGTGCCAATGCCGGTCAGCGCGCTGGTCGCGCGGGTGCTGTTCGAGGAGTTGCCTCCGCGCGAGGCGGTGGCGCTGTTGATGGAGCGCGCGCCGCAGGATGAGGCGGGCGCGCAATAGACTCGATCGCAGGCAATGAGGAGGGGGGCGTGTGCAGGACATCAGCGATCCGATTGATGCGCTGAAGCGGCTGATTGAAGCGGTCGAGGAGCAGCGCTACCCGCTGGATCGGGAGGATCTGCACGCGGTGAGCGGACTGCGACCGGAGTTGGAGGCGCAGATTCGCGGTTGTCTTGACCCGCTCGACGATTCGGGTCAGTTCGCGCTGCTGGGCGCGCTGCAGGAGGCGATGGTCGACAGCGGCGGGCTGGAGTTCACGGCGGTGTTCAGCGCGTCGCTGCAGGATGGCGATCTGCCGGTGCGCGGCCTGGCGGCGGCGGGTCTGGCCTCTTGTGAAACGCCAGAGGCGACCGCCGCGCTGCTGACCGCGGCGCGCTCTACAGAGGAAGACGACATTGTGCGCGCCGAGGCGGTGACGGCGCTGGGCGAGGTGGCGCTGCGGGTTGAGCTGGGCTGGGCGGCTTCGGAGGATGCGGGCGGGGTGGTGGGCGCGCTGCGCACGATTGCGGAGGATGTGCGCGAGGAATCCGAGTTGCGCGGGGCGGCGATTGCGGCGGCGGCGGTGGCGCACGAGGATTGGGCGGCGGCGCTGATCGACGAGGCGTACGCGAGCGATGAGGAGGCGCTGCGGCTGGGCGCGATCCAGGGGATGGGGCGCAACGCGGATCCGATTTGGCTGCCGCAGCTGGAGGCGGCGCTGTTCGCCGACCGTGTGGAGGAGCGCAGCGCGGCGGCGGCGGCGGCGGGCGAGTTGGGGCTGGAGGACGGTGTGCCGATGCTGCTCGATCTGCTGGACGAGGACCTCTCGGAGATTGAGGTGGTGGTCGCCGCGGTGCGGGCGCTGGGCGCGATTGGCGGGGAAGAGGCGATGGAGCGCCTGGCGGAGTTGCGCACGCATCCCGACGAGCAGGTGCGCGAGACGGCGCATGAGGCGCTGGAAGATGCGGCGTTGTTGGACGAGAGTCCGCCCGGCATGGAGGGCGACTTCTCGGAGCAATCGCGGTTGGGCGATGAGGACAGATGGTAGGCTCAGCTTCCCCGCGAAACAGTGGACGGAGGCCGCCCTTGGGAGCGTCGCGGAAGCGTGGCAAGAAGAAGAAGACGAAGCGAGTTGCGGTCAGCGCGGGGGGCGTGGTCTGGCGACCGTCGAGCGATCAGGAAGCACAGGTTGAAGTGGTGCTGGTGCAGACGCCGGCGCAGCGCTGGGGGCTGCCCAAGGGCAAGCCGAACAACGGCGAGCAGCTGATCGAGACGGCGCTGCGCGAGGTGACCGAGGAGACCGGCTTGACGGTGGCGCTGGACCGCAAGATCGGGGTGATGCGCTATTCGTTCGCCACAGGGAAGGGTGCGCAGCTCGACAAAGCGGTACATTTCTGGCTGATGAAACCGACCGGCGGCGCGCTAGCGGACCATGACGCGGAGCACATTGATGTGCGCTGGTTTGGACTGGGCGACGCGCTGCGCACGGTCAGCTACCAGAACACGGTGAAAATTCTGGAGGACGCGGCGGAGCTGCTGCTGAACGGAAAAGACGGCGCGTGACCACTGTTGATCTGGATGTGATCGCCGTGGGCGAGCTGGTGCGGCTGCGCCGCAAGCGTCCGCGCGATGCCTACCAGGACTGGACTTGGCGGCGCGATGTGAATTTGGCGCAGCTGGACGCGGCGCGGGTCACGACGCTGTCGTTCGAGCAGTTTCGCAATCAGTACCTCTGGCAGCTGGATCGCTCGCCGGCCTACCGCTCGATCTTTGCGGTCGAGGATCTGGAGGGGCGGCACATCGGCAACGTGATGTATTACAACATCGACTCCCAGCATCTGGATGCGGAGCTGGGGGTGTTGATCGGTGATCGGGACTATTGGGGCGGCGGCTACGGGCGCGAGGCGGTGGCGCTGCTGGTGGATTTCGTCTTCACGATGACGGCGCTGACGCGCATCTATTTGCACACGCTGGACTGGAACGTGCGGGCGCAGCGGGCGTTTGCGGCGGTGGGATTCCGCGACTGCGGGCGCGTGCGCCGGGGCCGCGACCGCTTTCACCGCATGGAGCTGCGGCGCGAGTGGCTGTGGCGGCGCGAGTATCAGCGGCGGGGGATTCCGCGGGGGTAGTGGGGGGCTGTTCGTCGTTGCCGCGCTCGGTCGCGGCAATCTCGCGGTGCGTGGTGTTGCGGGGGTGGGTGCTGTGAACGGCGAAAGACACGCCTGACGCCCCCTGTGAGGAGGCGTTAGGTGTGTCTCTGCGGCGCGGGTTAGGCGCGGGAGGGGAGGGTGACGATGCCGACGCCGGGGGTGGAGATGCTGCCGTCGGCGCGGACGCCCTGGATGGCCAGCTCGAGGTAGTTCTTCTCGCCCTCGGAGTACTTGCGGGTGACTTTGCCCTCGAGGACGAACTTGCGGTCGACGAGGTCGTCCTTGCCCTGCACGGCGGGGTCCATGCCGCGGTAGGCGCACTGGACGCGCTTGACCTGGCCTTCGGGGCCGGCGAAGCGCCAGAGCAGCTCGCCGAGGAAGGCGTGCTTGAGCGCGCCGTGGACGATGATGTCGTCGAGCCCGGTGTCCTGGGCGTACCGCGTGTCGTAATGGATCTGGTAGAAGTCGCCGGAGCCGGCGGCCCACTGGACGAGCTGCTGGCTGGTCGGGTTCTTCTCCAGCGAGGGGATGCTGTCGCCCTCGTCGAAGTCCTCGAAGTAGTGCTGTTCGGCCATGGTTGTGTGCCTTCCTGTTGGGGTTGCGGGGGTTAGTCGCCGGAGCGCGGGTAGGAGATGCCGGTGCCGCGCGAGATGGCGACGACCCTGCCGTCCTGGTTGGTGTAGGTGGTGGCCGACACCTGGATCAGCATGGGCACGCCCAGCGCGCCGCTCCAGCGCTCGTTGAGGCTCTCGAGCTTGGTGCGCGAGGTGAGCACGTCGCCGGAGCAGATCGGCTCGTCAAAGTATTCGACATCGGTGCCGCCGTTGAGCACCAGCGGATAGGGCGAGCGAAAGCCGCCGCCGCCGCGCCGCCCGCCGAAGGTGGGGTCCGACTCGGCCGGATTGAAGATCGGCGTGCCGAGGTATCCCGGCGGTGCCGGCAGGCCGCGGTAGCCACGCTCTTCGGCCAGGTCGAGGTCGTAGAAGACGGGGTCCACGTAGCCGACGGAGCGCGCGAACATGCGCACGCTGGTGGTGGTCAGTTCGCTGACCGTCTCCGCCCCTTCGATGCCGATCTGGTTGCGCATCTCGTCGGTGATCACCGACTCTTGCTGTGCGTCGTCTGCCATCGCGTTCCTTTCCGTTGCTGAGCGTAAAGATAGAGGCGGGCTGCGATCAGATCAATCTGGCGGATCGAGCTGCGCCGCCCGCGGCTCAGCTGCTGGCGACCGCGCCGCCGACCACGGTGAAGTTGGGCGGGCGGGCGGGGACCCAGATTTCCTCTTTGGTCTGCATGTCCACGGCGCAGAAGTTGCCCTGCTTGAGTGCGGCGACGAGGTCCTGCCAGGTCCAGATGTCGTCGCTCTCGAACCAGGTGGCGACTTTGCCGATGTCGTGGACGGCGTGGGAGTCGGTGCCGGCGGTGCCGGGCATCTGGGCGGCGGCGGCGAGGTCCAGGCTGAAACGGTTCTCGCGCTCCTTGCCGCGCCCATTGAGCACCTCGAGCGCGATGCAGTGGGGCATGGCGACGTTCTTCAGCGCGCGCTCGATCGCCGTTTCCCACTCCTCGGGGCTGTCTTTCCAGGCGATCTGGCGGCGGTAGGGGTGGGCCAGCACCATCGCGCCGCCGCGCTCGTTGACATGCTCGGCGAGGCGCGGGGTGCGGTGCATGCCGAAGACATATTTCTCCATGCCCCAGGTGAGGACGTGGCCTTCGTCGGTGCTGACCTCGCAGCCGGGGATGACAGCGATGCCGAATTCTTCGGCGAGGGCGGCGGCCTCCTCTTCGGGCCAGAGGGCGTCGTGCTCGGTGAGGCAGACGCCGTCCAGCCCGGCGGCTTTGGCGCGCTCCACGAGGTCGCGCGGTTCGAGCACCGAGTCGTGCGAGCGCGGCCAAGTGTGGTTGTGCAGATCGATCAGCATGGATGCTCCGGAGTAGCCGGGGATGGGTAGGCAGTCTATCACCCGCTGCGTCGGGCTCGTTTCGTTGAGCGAGCGGGGGGGCGTTGTATCATTCGCAGGCGTCGTGGGCTGCCGCATTTCGGCTGCCGCGGCGCGCCGCTTGCGGAAGGGGAGTCGCGGGTGGTCCTCGAGCAGTACAGCCATCTGGGGATTCTGCTGCTCTTCGCGGTGCTGTTTCCGTCGATCCCACTGGTCGCGTCCTGGGCGATCTACAAGTTCGGGCTGCGCCCCCGGCTGCCCAACGCGGTGAAAGGCGACACCTACGAATGCGGCGTGGAGACGGAGGGGCCGACCTGGGTGCAGTTCAACTTCCGCTACTACCTGGTGGCGCTGATCTTCGTGCTCTTCGACGTGGAGGTGATCTTCCTCTTCCCGCTGGCGGTGGCGCTGGACTCGCTGGCCGTGTTTGGGCTGGTCGCGTTGCTGATCTTCATCGGCATTCTCGGGCTGGGGCTGGCCTACGAATGGCGCCGTCAGGCGCTGGAGTGGCGCTGAGATGACCGCCCAACTCGATCCCGCCGCCGCCGCCGAAGTGGTCAACGCGCGACACGAGAACGCGGGCTGCGTCGACGCGGGCGTGCTGTTCATCGAGGCCGCTCAGCTCGTCGAGGCGGTCGAAGCGCTGCGCGACGACGAGGCCACCGACCTGATCTTCCTCTGCAACCTCACCGCCGTGGACCGGGAGCGCCACTTTGAGCTGGTCTACCACCTCCAGTCGCTGGATCTGAACCACATCCTCCAGTTGAAGGTGATCGTGACGGACCGCGAGGATCCGGCCGTGCCCTCGCTGACCGGCGTGTTCCACGGGGCGCATCTGCAGGAGCGGGAGGTCTTCGACCTGTTCGGGATTCGCTTTGACGGGCATCCCGATCTGCGGCGGCTGTTCCTCTGGGACGGCTTCCCGGGCTATCCGCTGCGCAAGGATTTTCTGCAGATGCCGGGTCAGGTGCGGGCGGGGTTGCCGGGCTTCCCGCATGAGGGCGAGCAGAATGCCTGGCCGGTGCCGGGCAGCGTGCCGCAGCGTCCGCTGCATCCCAACGATCCGCAATCGAGCGGCATCGCCGTGAGCGAAGATGAGCCGGCTGAGGCTGACGCATGACCAGCGCCGACGACACCCGCAGCGCCCTTTCGGGGACGATTGAGACGCTGGCCGGCGACGGCTCCGAGCCGGTCGTGGTCAACCTCGGTCCGCAGCACCCCTCGACGCACGGCGTCTTCCGGCTGAAGGTCACGCTGGACGGGGAGATCGTGCAGGACGCGGAGATGCGGATCGGCTACCTGCACCGCTCGATGGAGAAGCTCGCCGAAGAGCGCACCTACACGCAGAACATCCCCTTCACCGACCGGATCGACTACCTCGCGGCGATGTCCAACAACCTCGCCTACTGCCTCGCCGCCGAAGAGTTGCTGGGCGTGGAAGTGCCGCCGCGGGGGCAGGCGATCCGGGTGCTCTTCGCGGAGTTGCAGCGGGTCGCGTCGCACGCGATGGCGAACGGCACGTTCATCAACGACTGCGGCGCGTGGCACACGCCGCTGTTCTACATGTTCCGCGACCGCGAGCGGGTGCTGGATATGTTCGAGATGACCTGCGGGGCGCGGCTGACGACCAACTACATGCGGATCGGGGGGGTGGCGTTCGATCTGCCCGACGAGCTGCTGCCCACGCTGCGCAGCTTCCTCGACGACATGCCGGATCGGATCGCGAGCTACGAAGACCTGCTGATGGAGAACGAGATTCTGCACGCGCGGGCGCGCGGGATCGGCGTGATCTCGCCGGAGATGGCGATCAACTCCTCGCTCAGCGGTCCCATCCTGCGCGCCACCGGGGTGCCCTGGGATCTGCGCAAGGCGAACCCCTACTGCGGCTACGAGAACTACGAATTCGACATCCCGGTCGGCGAGCAGGGCGACTGCTTCGACCGCTTCCTGGTGCGGATGGCGGAGGTCAAGCAGAGCCTGCGCATTCTCAATCAGCTGATCGACAACATTCCCGACGGTCCCTGGCTGGCGGATGTGCCGCTGCACGCGCGGCCGCCGGAAGGCGAGGCTTACGCGCGGGTCGAATCGCCGCGCGGCGAGCTTGGCTTCTATCTGGTCAGCGACGGCAGCCCCGCGCCCTACCGCTTCCACTGCCGCCCGCCCAGCCTGATTAACCTGTCGGCGCTGAAGGAGATGTCGATCGGCGGCACGCTGGCGGATGCGATCGTGACGCTGGGTTCGATTGACATCGTGGTGGGGGAGATCGACCGATGAGCGGCTTTGATCTCGCTGTGGTGTTGGGCGCGTGGTACGACTTCCGCGACCTGAACAACCTCTCGCGGTTGATCACGGAGTGGATCGCCGACTGGGGTCCCGACTGGTTGTCCTCGATTGTGACCGGGCTGCTGGGCTCGTTGGGCATTCTGGCGGTGATCGGGCCGACGCTGTTGGTGCTGATCTGGGTTGAGCGCAAGGTGATCGCGCGCTTCCAGCAGCGCTACGGACCGAATCGCGTCGGGCCCAAGGGGCTGCTCCAGCCGGTCGCGGACGCGATCAAGCTGATCCTCAAGGAGCAGCTCGCGCCGCGCGCGGCGGACAAGCTGATCTTCTTCCTGCCACCGGTGCTGATCTTCGTGCCGGGTTTGCTGATCTGGGGCGTGCTGCCGTTCGGACCGCGGATGTCGGTCGCCGACCTCAACGTCGGCGTGCTCTTCCTGCTGGCGGTGTCGGGCACCGGGGTGCTGGTGCTGTTCATGGCGGGCTGGTCGTCAAACAACAAATACGCGCTGTTCGGCGCGATGCGCGCCGTCGCAATGTCGATCTCCTACGAGGTGCCGATGGTGCTGGCGCTGCTGACGCTGGTGGTTTTCAGCGGCACGATGAGCGTCAACGGGATCGTGGAGTGGCAGCAGCAGGAGGATGTGATTTTCATCCTGCTCTTCCCGCTCTCGGCGATCGCCTTCTTCTTTGCGGCGTCGGCCGAGCTGAACCGCACGCCGGCGGACATCTCGGAGGCGGAATCGGAGATCGTGGCGGGCTACCACACCGAGTACTCGGGCATGCGTTTCGGGCTCTTCTACGCGGTGGAGCTGGGCAACACGCTGGTCATTTCGGCGTTTATCGCCACCTTCTTCCTCGGCGGCTGGTGGCTGTGGGGGCTGGATCAGTGGGTGCCGAGCTGGATCATCCTGCTGGCCAAGACGGGCGCGGTGTACTTCCTGCTGATCTGGACGCGCGGGACGCTGCCGCGCCTGCGGATCGACCAGCTGATGAGCTTCTGCTGGAAGGCGTTGGTGCCGGCGACGCTGATCTTCGTGGCGGTCGCGGCGGTCGAACGGACGCTGTTGGTCACGCAGGGCTGGGACACGACGATTGCGCTGCCGATCATGGCGGTGATCAACATCGCGCTGACGCTGGGCGCGGTGATGCTCTTCGCGCGGTTGGCGCGTTCGGAGCGGCTGCGCCGCCCCGCGCGCACCACGCTGGTGCGCGATCGGGTCGGCGGGCTGGCGGCGGCGCGGGAAGTCGCGTCGCAGGCCGGGGGCGGGGATTAGCGCCACATGAGCAGCTTCGGCTTCCACCTGGCGTTTTGGCTGCTGGCCGCGATGACGGTGGGCGGCGCGTCGATGATCATCGTCAGCCGCAACCTGATTCACGCGGTGATCTATCTGGTGATCTCGATGCTGGGGGTGGCCGGGCTGTATCTCACGCTGTCGGCCGATTTCATCGCGGTGGTGCAGGTGCTGATCTATGTGGGGGCGATTTCGGTGCTGATGCTGTTCGCGATCATGCTGACGCCGCGGGCGGAGCGGAACAACACGGAGACCTCGCTCAAACTGCCGGCGGCGGCGGTGATGGTGCTGATCCTGACGGCGACCGTGTTCGTGGCGCTGGACACCGATTGGGGCGCGGTGCGGCAGGCGGCGCTGGCGGACCAGGCGCGGCTGATTGGGCAGAGCCTGATCCGCGAGTACGTGCTGCCCTTCGAGATCGGCGCGGTGCTGCTGACGGCGGCGCTGGTGGGGGCGATCGCGCTGGCGCGGCACGACGACGAGGACGCGGCGATTCATGCGCAGAGCTTGCAGGCCGAGGCCGACGGCACGGCTGAGGATGTGGCGTTGCTGACCGATCCGCCGTTGGTCGAGGTGGAGGCGGACGCCGGCGCCGGTGAGGACGGCGGCTCATGATCATCGGACTCGAGGAATACCTGGCGCTCGGGGCGCTGCTGTTCAGTCTGGGCTTCTACATCGCGCTGTCGAAGAAGAACGCGGTGGGGGTGCTGATGGGCGTGGAGCTGATGCTCAACGCGGTGAATCTGACGCTGATCGCGTTCAGCCGCTTCTCGACCAGCGATATCACGCTCTCGACGCAGGTCTTCGTGATCTTCATCATCGCCGTGGCCGCGGCCGAAGTGGCGGTGGGGCTGGCGCTGATTCTCGTGGTGTACCGCAACCGCCAGACGATCAATGTTGATCGCACGACGCTGTTGAAGGGCTGAGCGGATGTGGGCTGAGTTTCTCCGCGCGCCGAACCGCTACATCGCGGAAACCTGGCGTGAGCTGCTGTTCGCCGAGGGCGTCTCGGTGCGGCTGATCCCCGATCCGGAGCGCGCCGCCGAGGGCGATTTCGCGCCGGTACTGCTCTACGTGCCGGACTCCAAGACGCACGTTGCGCGTGAAATCCTGCGGAAGGTGTAGCGGTCGTGCCCGAAACCGTCTTCTGGGTGATTCTGCTGCTGCCGCTGACCGCGTTCGTGGTGGCCGGCTGGTTCGCGCTCAATCCGCGGCTGCCGCGCTCGGTGCCGGAGTGGGATCCGGCCTATCCGCGCTCGTGGAAGCCGATCGCGGACCTGTTCTGCGGGCCGCGGCTGGCTTCGACGCCGCTGATCATCGCGCTGTTCGTCGCCTTCCTGCTCTCCGTTTGGGCGCTGATTGAGACGATCGGGGTGGACGGGACGCCGCTGGGCTATGCCCCGCACACGTTGTTCACGGCCGGACCGCTCAATGTCGAGTTGGGCATCCGCTTCGACGGTCTGACGGCGGTGATGCTGGTCGTGGTGACCGGCGTCTCGCTGTTGGTGCAGATCTATTCGACGGGGTACATGGACGGCGATCACGGCTACCGCCGCTACTTCATGTACATGGCGCTGTTCACGACCTCGATGCTCGGTCTGGTGCTGGCCGACAACCTGCTGATGTTGTTCGTTTTCTGGGAGCTGGTCGGCGCGACTTCCTACTTCCTGATCGGTTTCTGGTTCCACAAGCCCTCCGCGGCGGCGGCGGCGAAGAAGGCGTTCCTGGTCACGCGCCTGGGCGACCTGGGGATGCTGGCTGCGCTGGTCCTGATCTGGGACTCGGCCGGCACGCTCAACATTGCTGAGATCAATGCCGGCGCGGAGCTGCTGATCATCAACGGGATGATGATCGGCCAATCGGTGATCACGCTGTTCGGGCTGGGGCTGATCGCGGGCGCGATCGGCAAGAGCGCGCAGTTCCCGCTGCACATCTGGCTGCCCGACGCGATGGAGGGGCCGACGCCGGTTTCGGCGCTGGTGCATTCCGCCACGATGGTCGCGGCCGGCGTCTACCTGCTGGCCCGCTTCTTCCCGGTGATCGACGCTTCGACCACGGCGAGCGACGTGATCGCCTGGATTGGCGCGGGCACCGCCTTCGGCGCGGCGATCCTGGCGCTGGTGCAGACCGATATCAAGCGGGTGCTGGCTTACTCGACGATCTCGCAGCTGGCCTACATGATGTTCGCGATCGGGGTCGGCGGCTACGCGGCGGCGGTCTTCCACCTGATGACGCACGCCTTCTTCAAGGCGCTGCTCTTTCTCGGCTCCGGCTCGGTTAACCACTCGACCAACACGTTCGATATGCGCAAAATGGGCGGGCTGCGGATGATGATGCCGATCACCTTCATCACCTTCGGGATCGGCACGCTCTCGCTGGCCGGGATCATTCCCTTCTCGGGCTTCTGGTCCAAGGACGAAATCCTGATTGAGGCCTGGGGGCAGAACAAGGGCGTCTTCGTGCTCGGGCTGCTGGCCGCCGGACTGACTGCGGCGTACATGGTGCGCGCGGTCTATATGACCTTCCTGGGTAAGTACCGCGGCGGCGAGGAGCCGGAGCCGGACGGGCACGGGGGCGATCCGGCGCATCCGCATGAGTCGCCGCGCAGCATGACCACGCCGCTGATCATCCTTGCGGTGCTGGCGGTGGTTACGGGCTTCCTGACCTTCGGCGGGGAGTTCCAGACCTGGGTCTACGGCGCGCTGCCGCATCCGCACGAGGGCAAGTTCCACTGGAACACGGGCATTGCGCTGGGCTCGCTGGCGCTGGCGCTGGCCAGCGGCGGCGCGGCCTGGGTGTTTATGCATCACCGCGAGCGTGTTTCGCAGCTGGGGCTCGGCAACATCTGGCCGCTGCCCGAGGCGCGCGCTTTCGCCGAGCGGCTCTTCTACCTCGATGAGCTGGGCGAAAACCTGCTGACGCGCCAAGTCTTCTACCGCGGCATCGCCCGCGCTGCGCACGAGTTTGATGCGCGGATCGTGGACGGCGTGGTCAACGGCGTGTGGCGCGAAACGCTGGCGGCTTCGCGGCTCGCGCCAATCGTGCAGAACGGTTGGGTGCAGGTCGGCACCATGGCAATCGGGATCGGCGGCGTGGTCATCTGGGCCGCCGTCGTGCTGTTCTAAGGGAGCGTGATGGACCCCTCCTTCCCCGTCCTCTCGCTCTTGATTTTCCTGCCGCTGGGCGGCGCGCTGCTGATCGCGCTGCTGCCGGGCAAGCACACGCCGACGCATGCGTTCTGGCAGAACACGCCGGGCACGGTGCAGCAGCAGGCGCGCTGGATCGCGCTGGGCACCTCGCTCGCGGCGCTGATCATCGCGCTCGTGATGTTCATCATCTTCGACCGCAACGCGGACGGCTTCCAGTTCGTCGACGAGTTCGCCTGGATTGACGCGCAGTCGCTGGGCTTCAACATCGGCTACGCCTTCGGCGTGGACGGCCTCTCGATGCCGTTGGTGCTGCTGACCGGCGTGCTCAGCGTGGTCGCCGTGCTCGTCTCCTGGAAGATCGACCTGCGGCCCAAGGAGTACTTCGTCTGGCTGCTGGTGCTCGAGACTTCGGTGTTGGGTGTCTTCACCGCGCTCGACCTGATCTTCTTCTTCCTCTTCTGGGAGCTCGAGCTGATCCCGATGTTCCTGCTGATCAGCATCTGGGGCAGCGGCAACCGCAACTACTCGGCGATGAAGTTCGTGCTCTACACGGTGTTCGGCTCGGCGTTCATGCTGGCCGGCTTCCTGGTGCTGGGCTCGGCGGCGGACACGTTCGATATCCGCGAGCTGCGTGGAGCCGATCTGGGCGCGGCGATTCTGCCGGCGCAGGCGATCTTCTCCTTCATCCTGATCGCCTTCGCGATCAAGCTGCCCGTCTTCCCGCTGCATACCTGGCTGCCCGACGCGCACACCGACGCACCCACGGCGGTGTCCGTGCTGCTGGCCGGGGTGCTGCTGAAGATGGGCGGCTACGGCATCCTGCGGCTGCTCTTCACGCTGATGCCGGAGGTCGGCGCGGACGCCGATCTGGCGCTGGCGATCATCGGCGCGGTTTCGATCGTCTACGGGGCGATCGTGACGATCAGACAAACCGATCTCAAACGCCTGATCGCCTATTCATCCGTCTCACATATGGGCTTCGTGCTGCTCGGCGTCTCCGCGCTGGGCGTGACGGGGATGAGCGGCGCGGCGCTCCAGCTGGTCACGCACGGCCTGATTACGGGCATGCTGTTCGTGATGGTGGGGCTGATCTACGACCGCACGCACACGCGGCAGATCGGCGAGATGCGCGGGTTAATCCACTACATGCCGCTGCTCGGCGCGGGGTTAGTGTTCGCCGGCCTGGCGGGGTTGGGGCTGCCCGCGCTGGCGGGATTTGTGGCTGAGATCACGATCTTCCTCGGCGCGTTCGGGCAGCATGAAGCGCCGGTGCTGGTCTCGATGCTGGGCGTGCTGCTGGCGGCCGGCTACATTCTCTGGGCGCTCCAGCGCTCGATCTTCGGCCCGCGCGACGAGAAGTGGGCGGGCCTGACCGACTCGAACCACTGGACGGAGTTCGCGGCGATCGGCGCGCTGACCGCGCTGATCATCCTGCTCGGCGTCTACCCGCGGCTGGTCATGGATCTGCTGGAGCAGGGCGTGACGCCGATCGTCGAGCAGATTGAGGCGGTCGCGGCGATGGGCGGAGGAGGCGGCTGATGCTCAGCGACGTCAACCTGCTCGGCCCCGAACTGGTCCTGATGGTGGTCGGCGGCTTCCTGCTGATCGCGGATCTGTTCATCAAGCATCGCCGCGTGCTGGTCGGTGTGACCGTGGCCGCGCTGCTCGGTTCGCTGGTCTACACCACGGCGCTGCTCTCCGAGGGCTTCGTCGGTAACGACGCTTTCAACGGCATCCTCGTTTTCGATCACTTCGCGGTCTTCTTCCAGGTGCTGCTGATTGGGGCGGCGCTGGCGGCGGTGCTCGTTTCGCAGCCCACGCTGGCGCGGCTGCCGTCGCGTCGCGGCGAATATCTGGCGCTGATCCTGTTCAGCACTGCCGGCCTTCAGCTGCTGGCGGGGACGCGCGACCTGATCGGCATCTTCATCGCGCTGGAGCTGACCTCGATCGCGCAGTACGTGCTGGTCGGTTTCCATAAGGACCGTTGGGGCAGCGAGGCGGGGCTGAAGTACCTGCTGACCGGCGCGATCGCCTCCGCCGTGCTGCTCTATGGGATGGCGATTCTGCTGGGGCTGACCGGCTCGACCAACCTCGCCGATATCTCGCGCTACATCGCGCTGGAGGGTGCGGGGCGGGAGGAGGCGCTGGTGCTGGCGGCGGTGTTCCTGATCGTCGGGTTCGGCTTCAAGGCGGCCGTTGCGCCGTTCCAGATGTGGGCGCCCGACGCTTATACCGGCGCGCCCACGCCGATCGCCGCCTATCTCTCGGTCGCCTCCAAGGCCGCCGCCTTTGCGATCCTGATCCGCGTCTTCTTCGAGGCGCTGGGCGACGACCTGCTGGCCGAGCACTGGAAGACGATCTTCGCGGCGCTGGCGACCATTTCGATGTTCGTGGGCAACGTGTTCGCGCTGCGCCAGAACAACATCAAGCGGATGCTGGCGTATTCATCGGTTGCGCAGGCGGGCACGCTGCTGATTGGTCTGGCGGCGATCTCCGCGGACCGCAGCGAGCTGCTCGGGGCGAGCGGGATGCTTTTCTACCTCGCCGGCTACACCGTGACCAACCTGGCGGCGTTCGTGGTGATCATCATCATCGCCAACCAGCGCGGCACCTACAACATCAACGACTACGCGGGGCTGGGACGCCGCATGCCGTGGCTCTCGGGCATCCTCGCGTTCGCGCTGATTTCGCTGATTGGGCTGCCACCCACGGCGCTGTTCTTCGGCAAGATTTACCTGTTCGACACCGCCGTGCAGAGCGGGTTGGGCTGGCTGGCGGTGATTGGGACGATCAATACGGTGATCAGCGCCGCCTACTATCTGCGCCCGGTCAAGGCGATGTTCGTCGACCAGCCAGAGACGGAGGAGGACGAGCCGCCGGTCCCCGTCGCGCCAACCTCGCGCGGCGTGCTGACCACGTTGAGTCTGGCCAGCCTCGGCATCCTGATCATCGGGCTGGTGCCCTCGCTGGTGATCGATGTCGCCGAGCAGGCGGTCTCCGCGATTCTCTCCTGAGCGCGTGACGCCGGCAGCCCGCCGCCATGTCGTCGATGTCTCAATCGGCGCTGCCTACGAACACCGCGTCGATCAGTCCCTGCTTGACCTCTGCGTGCGCGAGACGCTGGCCTCGCGGCGGCTGCGCAGCCCGCGGATTGTCGGCGTTGCGGTGACCGACTCACAGCGTGTGCGGCGGCTCAATCGACGCTGGCGCGGCGAGGACGAGGCGACCGATGTGCTCTCGTTCAACACCGACTTCCCCGGCCTGGCGCGCCCCGACGGGGCGCTTGAACTGGGGGAGATCGTGATCGCGCTGCCGGTCGCCGCGCGCGGCGCGCGCGCGCGCGGCGTGGAGCTGGCCGACGAGCTGGCGCTGCTCACCGCGCATGGCGTTCTGCATCTGCTGGGCTACGACCACGAGACGCCGAGCGAGGACTTGCACATGCGCGAGCTGGAGCGAACGGCGCTAGCGCGCGCCGGTCGTCCACAGGCGGCGCGATGAATGGGCTGCGACCTCCTACACTGGAACGGTGCGAAGCACTGTTCTCTACCGCAAGTGGCGCCCCGACGATTTCGACAGCGTGGCCGGGCAGGAGCCGGTGGTGCGCACGTTGCGCAACGCGGTGTCGCAGGACAAAATCTCGCACGCTTACCTGTTCTGCGGGCCGCGCGGGACGGGCAAGACGACCACGGCGCGGATTTTGGCGCGCGCGATTAACGGGGTCGCGCCCAGCGCGGGCGCGCTCGACGGCGGCGACGGTCTGGGTTTCGACCTGATCGAGATCGACGCGGCCAGCAATCGCGGGATTGACGACATCCGCGAGCTGCGCGAACGCGCCAACTACCAACCCGGCTCGGCGCGCTTCAAGGTCTACCTGATTGACGAGGTGCATCAGCTGACCGGCGCAGCCGCGGACGCGCTGCTGAAGACGCTCGAAGAGCCGCCGCCGCATGTGGTGTTCATTCTCGCCACGACCGATCCCGAAGCGCTCAAGCCCACGATTCTGAGCCGCTGCCAGCGCTACGACTTCCGCCGCGTGGCGGTCGACGACATCGTCGGGCGGCTGCGCACGATCGCCGATGCAGAGGCGATCACGATCAGCGACGATGCGCTGCGGCTGATCGCGCGTGAAGCGACCGGCTCGCTGCGCGACGCGGTGAATCTGTTGGACCAACTCTGGACGACCTGCGGCGACGACGTGTCGCTGGAGGCGGCGCAAGAGGCGCTGGGGCTGAGTCCGGACGCGCGGGCGCTCGATCTGGTCGGCGCGGCGCTGCGCAAGGACCTCGCCGCCGGGCTGGGCGTGCTGGGCGCGGTGCAGTCGGACGCGATTGATTTTTTGCGCTTCAAAAAGCAGGTGGTGACCCACCTGCGGCATGTGCTGCTGCTGCTGACCGGCGCGGAGGGTTCGCTGTCGCTGAGCAAGCCGGAGGAGGAGCGGCTGCGCGAGGTCGGCAAGGGGGCGGAGGCGTCCGTGGCGGTGGCGGCGCTGCGCGCCTTCGCCGACGCCGATGTGCGCTCGGACCCGTACTCGCCGCTGCCGCTGGAGCTGGCGCTGGCGAACATCGTCTACGGTCCGACGCCTGCGCCCGCCGCGGCTGCGCCGGCTCCGCCTGCGCCGGCGCGACAGCGGCAGCAGCAGGCGCGTGGCGGACAGCGCGGCGGCGGACAGCGTCGCTCTGCGCCGGCGTCGGCTGCGGCGAGCGGCCAGCGCGCGCAATCAGCGCCGCCTGCGCAGACGCCGCCCGCGCAAGCGCCGCCCGCGGCTGCGGCGAGCCGAGCCGTGCGCGAGACCCCGGCTCGCGCGGGACGGCCCGCCGCCGATGAGCGAATCACGAAGATTCGCCGCGAACTCGAAGACAAGGGCAATCGCCGCCTGGCTGCGATGCTCAATGGTTCTTGCCGCATCGTTGAGGAGACCGAGGCGAAGCTGACGTTCGGTTTCTTTCCCACCTACCAGGACTTCCACCTTGCGAAGGTGCGAGAGGCGCTCAACGAGGTGTCGGCCGCAGCTTCGACGGTGTTGGGGCGCGCGGTGACCGTTGAATGCGTCCCGATCGATGACGGCGACGGCAGGCGTAGGTCGAATGCGCCCGCGCCGGCGACGAACGCGCCCGCGGCTGCGCCGGCGGCAAATACGCCCGCGGCGGCGGCGAAGCCTGAAGCGCCGCCCGAGCCGTCGTATAGTCCACTGGTAGACGACGCGCTCAAGCAGTTTGGCGCGCGCGTGGTGGACTCCTGAGCGGAACGGAGCGGGCAATGGCCAAGAAAGGCGGCATGTTTCGTCAGTCGCGGCGCCCGGCGCGCGGGCAGGGCGCGGCCGCGGCCGGCGGCCTCAATCCGGAGATGATCCGCCGCGCCCAGGAGCTGCAGGCGCAGATGGCGCAGGCGCAGGACGAACTTAAGGACGCCACCGTGACCGCCACCGCGGGCGGGGGGATCATCAGCGTCACGGTGGGCGGCGATCACAAGCTGCGCGAGGTGGCGATTGACCCGGATGTGGTCGATCCGGAGGACACCGAGATGCTCCAGGATCTGCTGATGGCGGCGGTCAACGAGGCGCAGGATCAGATGGAGGCGCTGCGCGAGGAGCGGCTTTCGGGGCTGACCGAGGGGCTGCAAGTCCCCGGCCTGCAATAGGCGCGGATTGTGCAGCGTTCGCCCGTCACTGCGCCCACACTCGCGCGGCTGATCGACGCCTTCCACCGCCTGCCGGGGATCGGCCCGAAGAGCGCCCAGCGGCTTGCCTACTACATCCTGCGCGCGCCGCGCGAGGAGGCGGAAGCGCTCGCCGAGGCGCTGCTCGAAGTCAAGGACCGCACCCAACTCTGCGGCGTCTGCCAGAACATCACCGACGTCGACCCCTGCGCCGTTTGCAGTGATCCCAACCGCGCCGCCGAGACGATCTGCGTGGTCGAGGAACCGCTTGACATTGTGGCGATTGAGCGCACCGGCGCGCACCGCGGGCGCTATCACGTGCTGCACGGCGCGATCAGCCCGATGGACGGGATCGGCCCGGAGGACCTCAAGGTGCGCGAATTGCTCGCGCGGCTGGGCGATCAGGGCGTGCAGGAGGTGATTCTGGCGACCAATCCCAACCTTGAGGGCGAGGCGACGGCGGGCTATCTCTCGCGGGTGATCGGCGCGATGGGGCTGCGGATCACGCGGCTCGCGCACGGCCTGCCGGTCGGCGCGGATGTTGAATACGCCGACGAGCGCACGCTGCGTGAGGCGCTCACCCACCGGGTGCTGATGGACGGCGAGCCCGACCGATACGAGGCGCGCTGATGCCGCGCACGCAGCCGCTGCGCACCGAAGCGATCGTGCTGCGCCAGCGCCCGATCGGCGACGCCGACAAGGTCTGCGTGCTGCTTTCGCCGGCGCACGGGCGAATGGAGGCCGTTGCGCGCGGTGTGCGCAAGACGACCAGCCGGCTGGCGGGGCATGTCGACACGCTCAGCCGCGGGACCTTTCAGCTGGCGCGCGGACGCTCGATGTACATCGTCACCCAGGCGCAGACGCTCGATGCCTGGCCGTCGCTGCACGACGATATCGACCGGCTCAGCCTCGCCGTTGGGGTTGCCGAGCTAATCGACCGCACGGCCATGCCCGATGTCGGCAGCCGCTCGCTCTATCGGCTGACGCAGGAGTCGCTGGCGCGCGTGGCGGAGGCCGACGATCCGGCCGCGGCGGTGCGCTGGTTTCAGCTGCGCTGGCTCGATCAGCAGGGTTATCAGCCGGAGCTCGATGCCTGCGTGCGCTGCCGTGCGGCGCTGGAGCCGGCCGGCAACGGGCTGGCTGCGCTGGAGGGCGGCGTCGTTTGCCCCGATTGCCACCGCGCCGGCGCGGGCGCGCCGCTGTCGAGCACAGCGTTCAGGTTGCTACGCTATATGCGACGCTCGTCGTTCGACCTCACCGCGCAGGTGCGCGTCAACCGCGCCGCCGCGTCGGAGGTTGACCGACACCTGTCGGCGCTCGTTGAGCACGCGCTCGACGGGCGGTTGCGCAGCTCGTCGTTCGCGCAGGCGCTGGAGGGCGCGGCGCGCGGAGCGAGGAACACGAGAGAAGTCGATCATGCCGCTGTATGAGTATCTGTGCGAAGACTGCGAGGGCATCTTCGAGGTGGTCCGTCCGATCCGCGAGGCGCCGGAGCCGCAGCCCTGCCCGGAGTGCGACGAGGAGTGCGAGCGGGTGATGCCCTCCGCGTTCTCGGCCTTTGTGATGCGTCAGGGCTATCCGCGCCGCATCCCCGACCGCGGCAACTACTGGCACCTCGGCCAGGAGGTGACCTACCTGCCCAAGAAGGCGCGCCCCTACGAGCACCCGCAGGTGACCAAGCGGCGCGAGCAGGAGCCGCTGGCCACGCAGGACTACACGGATCTGGTGGACCAGAAGATCGCGGAGCGTCGGATCGCGCGGGAGGATCGCCGCAAGGAGCGCGAGCTGAAGAAGGATCGGATGGCGAAGAAGGCGAAGGAGCTCAAGCCCGCCGCGCACCCCAAGCCGCGCAGCTGAGCAGAGCCGTCATGGCCAAGTCCAACTACCTCTCCTCGCTGACCGACGAAAAACTCGCCGATCTTCGTCAGCGCCTCCTCGCCCGGCAGAACCAACGATGCTTCATATGCGAGGATGAGATCGACCTTCAGCTCCACAGCGACTCTCTGGACATCGATCACATCGATCCGCTCGCAGCAGACGGCCTGGACGCGGAGAACAACTTCGCTCTCACCCACTCCAAGTGCAATCGGAGTAAGGGGGCATCGAATCTAGAGGTCGCCCAGCGGATGTCCAAGTTTGAGCGTCTCCAAAATGAAGCGCGCAACAATGGTAGGCGAGGTGCGAATCTGGGCGATGTTCTGACCACTTACGGTGGATCCACTGAGGAGCTGCGTCTTCGCCAAGAGTCGAATCTGGTCAAATTCACGCTGAGTGCGGTAGGCGACGACACGGTTCGCGTCGCCCCCACATGCGCAGACCGGTTGAGCGGAATGAGCTCGTTCTTCGCCGAGTTGCCGATCGAGTACCTGCACCACGACGACAAGATCAATCCACGCACCATCGGGTCAAATCTGCGGGGACTCATTGAGGAGTTTCAAAAGGGACGCCCTCAACTACATGTTGCTTTGGCGTGGTGGGCGCCAGAGCCCGAGGGCGACAGTGCGGGCAGAGTGCGGGTGTTCGATGGGCAACATAAGGCGGCAGCGCAAATTCTGTTAGGGACGCGGTCGCTGCCTGTGAGAGTGTTCCTAAGCCCAGACTCGGATGTTCTTCGGCAGGCGAACACCAACGCTGGCAGCAAGCTCAAGCAGGTTGCTTTCGACACAGCGGTCATGCATCACCTCGGAAGTTCCCTCTATGCCGATCGTGTCGCGCAGTTCAAGGAGATGCGACATCTCAACGACGACGACTTCTCGTTCTCTGAGACCGAGTTAGTCGGGTTCTTCAGTGGCGAAAAGAGAGAGATGTTGAGATACATCGTTGATGCGCAGAAGGACGCGATCATGCGTCATGAGAACAACCGCCTGACCGAGTTCGTCGAGTGGGCAGGCAAGGGTGCGTCTCTGCCGCTATCCTACAGCGCGATCGACAAGACATTCTTCAGGGAGTTCCTCTTCAGGAAGGCGTTGGCGACAGATCTCGATGATGGCTTGGAGACGGGTGAGAACCCCCGGCAGCTCGAGCGCGATCAGCTGGTTCGGTTGATGACCATGTACGCTGAGGCAGTGTTCGTTGACAAGTGGGATCCTGATACAGGCGGGCGACGGCTCGAAAACCGGGTGCAAAAAGGTGAAGCCATCGCGCACGCTCACCTGCGAGCGTGGCGACTCAGTCGTGAGGAAGTCTTGGCGAACGTCTTGAGCCAGGGCGTTCGTGTGGTTTTAGAACACTACTACGCCCTCCGTCGCCAAAGCGTACGCCGGGACCGCTTGCTGCACACGAGGGCACCGGACGAGCTTTGGGACGCGGTGGGTAGCTTCCTTGCCAACCTCGTTGCTCTGCCCTGTTGGGTCGATTCCCAACTGAGCGGGACAGTGTTCGGCTCGAAGCAAAACTTGGATTTCTGGGAGCGGGTGTTTGACACCGGCAAAGCTCCTAACGGCGTCCAAGTGCTCGCTCAGAAGATTGACGTGATTGAGATGACCAATCCGCCAGACACGATCCTAACGTGATCGAATCGGGGCGCGACGCCGATCGTTGACGCGTGATGTCGTCGTCATTTTCGGCGTTCGTGATGTGGCAGGGCTATCCGCGGCGCATCCGAAGCCGCGCAGCTGAGCGTTGCGCTTCGTCGGTCCGCCACCTACGTCCGTCATACGCGCCCTCACGTCTGTCATGCCCGCGCTCGCCCCTCCGTCATACCCGCGCCCCGCCGCGGGTATCTCGCCGCCCCACCTCCAACCCTCGCCCCCTTTTTTCGTCATCTCTGCCCCTCAATTTCGTCATTCCCGCCACCACTTCCGTCATTCCCGCGAACGCGGGAATCTCGTGGCGGTACCTGGGAGGTTGTGCGGACGAGATTCCCGCTCGGGGGCGGGAATGACGGAAAGGGGAGGGCGGTAGTTGTGCGGGGGTTGGTTGCTGGTCACAGCGAGATACCCGCGGCAAGCGCGGGTATGACGGAGGGGCGAGCGCGGGTATGACGGAGGGGCGAGCGCGGGCATGACGGAGGGGCGAGCGCGGGTGTGACGGAGGGGCGAGCGCGGGTATGACGGAGGGGCGAGCGTGGGTATGACGGGGGGGCGAGCGCGGGTGCGATGGGGGGTGTGCGTGGGTGTGACGGTGGGAATGACAGGAAGTCGCGCAGTTGGGGTTTGGTGGGACTTAGAAGTCGCGCTGGGTGATGAACTCGGCGATTGCGGTGAGCTCGGGGCGGGGGCCGTCTTCCGTTGACTCGTGGAGGGCGGTGATGGCGCGGTCGCGCCATTCCCAGGCGACTTGCAGGCAGTGGTCGATGATCGCTTCGTCGCGGATCGCGTGGAGTGAGGCCTCCAGCCAGCGCGCCTGTTCCGCTTCGCCGTTGGCGTCGAGGAAGTGCGAGACCGGGTTGTTGTCCGGCTGGCGCTCCATCAGCACGATCGCGGGCAGGGTCAGCGTGCCGGCGCTGAGGTCGCCGCCGACGGGCTTGCCCAGCTGCTCCTCGGTGCCGCAGAAATCGAGGATGTCGTCGACGATCTGGAACGCCATCCCCACCGAGCGCCCGTATTCGCGCAGGGCTTCGACCGTTTCGGCGCGGCAGCCGCCCATCATCGCGCCGCCCGCGCCGGCGGTGGCGAACAGCGAGGCCGTCTTGCCGTGGATGCGCACGTAGTAGTCGCGCATCGTGCCTGAGGCCGAGTCGTAGGCGCTCACATCCTGCGCCAGCTCGCCCTTGGCCATCACCATTAAGGTTTCGGCGAACAGCCGAATTACGCCGATGTGGCCTGTCCGCGCGACCAGCTCGGCGGCGTGGGCGAACATGTAGTCGCCGAGCATCACCGAGGCGGGGTTGCCGAAGCTGGCGTTGGCCGTCGACTCGCCTCGCCGCGTGTCGGAGGCGTCGATCACGTCGTCGTGGACGAGCGTCGCGGTGTGCAGCAGCTCGATTGAGGCGGCGAGCGGAATCTGGTTGTCGGCGTCGTAGTCGCCGAAGCCGCCGGCGAGGAGCGAGATGGCCGGTCGGAGGCGCTTGCCGCCGCGCGAGAGCACCTGCGTGAGCATCGTCTCCAGCGGCACGAAATCCGAACGGGCGACGAGCGAGAGGGTGTCCTCAACGAGCGCGAGGTCGTCGGCGACGGCGGCGTAGAGATGGCTGACGGTGGTCATCCGCCCTAGCGTATCGCCAGCGCGCAGCCTGTTCACATCCTGTCGTTCCCGCCCGCCCCCTCGCCGTTCCCGCTCGGAGGCGGGAATGACGGAAGGAAGGGATCGGGTTGTCGATTAGGCTGCGTGGGCAGCGGAGGATTGGGATGGCGGATGACGAGCTGGGCAGGATCGAGGAAGTCGATCTGCGCGAGATTTGGCAGGACGAAGCGAAGGACTTCACGCCTTGGCTCTCAGAGCACTTGGACCTGCTCGGCGAGGCGCTGCATCTCGATTTGAAGCTGGTTGAAGTGGAGGGAGAGGTGGGGCCGTTTGCGGTCGATATCGTCGCCGATAACACCGACAAAGGCGTTGTTGTGATTGAGAATCAGCTGGAGCCAACGGATCACCGTCATCTCGGCCAGCTATTGACATATGCGGCGGGGCGCGATGCGCGAGTGCTGATCTGGATCACTCCGCAGTTTCGCG
The DNA here is from genome assembly GCA_958295515.1 of uncultured Dehalococcoidia bacterium. GTDB lineage: Bacteria > Chloroflexota > Dehalococcoidia > Bin125 > Bin125 > CATQGW01. The sequence continues at coordinate 197,054 of CATQGW010000003.1, forward strand.
ACCAGCATCGAGCAGCGCTGGACTGGTTGAACCGATGGACGCCGGAGGAGATCGAGGTTTACGGCGTGGAGGTGCGGGCGATCCGCATTGGCGACTCGCTGCCGGCGCCAGAGTTCAAGCCGGTCGCGTTCCCCAACGAGTGGTCGCGCCAAGTGGGGGTGCGCCGGCGGGCTGCACGCGCACCTTCTGTGGATGACCGCCGCCGCAACGAGTTCTTTCAGGCGTTGATCGACGAAGCGCGCGAGCGCGGGCTGACGCGCGAGGTGACTACAAAGGCCATCCAGTATCAGAGCTTTCTCTGCCCAGTGAGCCGCTCAGGTGTCAACTACATCGCTGCCCTCCGGCAACAAGGTGGTGTCGCGGTGTACCTCCAGATCGGCACTCGTGACGCTGTGCTGAACAGCCGGATCATCAACTCGTTGGCCGAATCGCGCGATGCGATTGAAGCTGAGATGGGATTCGAGGCGGAATGGTCCGCGCCGAACGGTAGAGCGCGCGCGTTCATTTCGACCGCCGCCGAGGGTTCGATTGACGATCCCGAAGAGCGCCAGGCAGAGGTGCGGACCTGGCTTCTCGACACGCTCGAGGCCATGAAGTCGGCGCTCGATTGGCGGCTGCAGGAGATCGTCGCCGGGCTAGACGCGGAATAACAACTCTGCGTTCGCCGTCGTCTGCGTTGCAATCTCCTCCACCGAAACGCCGCGCAGCTCTGCGATCCGCTCTGCTGCCTCTCGCACGTAGGCCGGCTCATTGCGCTGGCCTCGACGGCCTTGCGGCGACAGGTAGGGGCAATCCGTCTCTACGACAATTGCTTCGGCGCGCAGCGCCTGGGCGGCTTCTCGCAGCTCCTCGTTCTTGGGGTAGGTGACCGGGCCGGCGAAGGAAATGAGGAAGCCCATTTCTGCGTAGGCGAGCGCGAGGGTGTCGTGGCCGGAGAAGCAGTGGAGGACGCCGACGGGCGCGCCGCGGCGGCAGCTGGCGCCCCAGGGGGCGAGCACATCCCATGTTTCGTCGTGCGCGTTGCGGGAGTGGATGATGACCGGCAGGTTGAGCTCTTCGGCGAGTTCCAGCTGCTCGCGGAAGGCGCGGAACTGCGCCTCGCGCGGCGAGAGGTTGCGGTAGAAATCGAGGCCGATCTCGCCGATCGCCACCACCGAATCGCTTGCCGCCAGCGCCCGCAACTCGCGGGCGGTCTTTGCCGACCAGTCTTTGGCGTCGTGCGGGTGGATGCCCACGGCGGCGTAGACGCCCTGCTGCGCCTCGGCCAGCCTGACGGCGGCGCGGCTGGTCTCGAGGTCGGTGCCGACCGTGACGCAGCGCTCGACGCCGGCGTCGCGGGCGCGCTGCATGACGGCGTCGATCTCGCCGAGCAGGGCCGGGTCGTGCAGGTGCGCGTGGGTGTCGAACAGTTGAATTGCGGGTTCGCTCATGTGCCGAGCCGTGCTTCCTCTTCCTCGACGATCGAGGGGTCGAGCTTGCGGAACAGTGGGGTGGGCTTTTCGAGCTGCGCGCCGGGGCGTAGGGCGTGCATCTGCCAGCCGAGCGATTCGAGGCCGCCGCTGCCGCCGAGCATCGTGTGCAGCGCCGCGCAGCTGAACGGCAGGTAGGGCGCGAGCGCGGTGCGCAGCGCGGCGATCACGTTGAGCGCGGTGTAGAGCGAGCGCGCCGCCGCTTCGCGATCCTCTTTGACCGCCTGCCAGGGCGCGGTCTGGTCGACGTAACGATTGGTCTCCTGCGCCAGCGCGAACGCCTGCCGCAGCCCCTGGCGCAGATGCACCGCCTCGATCGATGCGCCGACCTGCTCCAGCGTGGATTGCGCCTGGTCGAGCAGGCGCGTGGCGTCGCGATCCAGCGGCCCCGGCTCGGGCACGCGCGCGTCAAAGTGGCGGTTGACGAGCGAGAGCACGCGGTTGACCAGGTTGCCCCAGGTGGCGACCAGCTCGTCGTTGTTGCGGCGCAGAAATTCGCCCCAGGAGAAGTCGCTGTCGGAGGTTTCGGGCATCTGCGCGGCCAGCGCGTAGCGCAGCGGGTCGGGGTCGTAGCGGGTCAGGTAGTCGTTGACCCAGACCGCCCAGCGCTTGCTGGTGCTGGCCTTGCTGCCGGACATCGTGATGTATTGGTTGGCGGGCACATCGAAGGGCAGGTTGTAGCCGCCCGCGCCGAGCAGGATCGCCGGCCAGATTATAGTGTGGAAGGGCACATTGTCCTTGCCGATGAAGTTGTAGATGCGGGCATCGGGCGATTGCCAGAAATCGCGCCAGGCCCCCGGCTCGCCGCGCGTCTGGGCCCACTCGACGGTCGCCGAGAGGTAGCCGATCACGGCCTCGAACCAGACGTAGATGCGCTTGTCGTCCCAGCCTTCGAGCGGCACCGGCACGCCCCAGGAGATGTCGCGCGTGATCGCGCGATCCTGCAACCCCTCGCGGAGCATTCCGCGGGTGAAGTTGAGCACATGCGCGCGCCAGTGTTCTTTGTCCTCTGCCAGCCAGTCGGTCAGCGGCTGCTCGAAGTCGGTCAGGCTGAGGAAGTAGTGCTCGGAGCTGCGCAGCTCGGGCGTCGCGCCGGTCGCGCGCGAGCGCGGGTTGACCAAATCGACCGCGTCCAGCTGGCGTCCGCAGGCGTCGCACTGATCGCCGCGCGCGCCCGGATCGTCGCAGTGCGGGCAAGTGCCCTCGATGTAGCGGTCGGGCAGAAAGCGCCGCGCTTCGGCGTCGTAGAACAAATCCTGCGTCGCTTTGTAGAGATGATCGTTCTGCAGCAGGCGTGTGAACAGGTCGTGGGTCACGTCGCGGTGGTTGTCGGTCATCGTCGTTGTGAACGTGTCGAACGTGATGCCCATCCCCTGCCAGGTATCGAGGATCGACTGGTGGAACTCGGCCACCACGTCCTCGGGTGCGCGCCCCTCTTCGTCGGCGCGGACGGTGATCGGCGTGCCGTGGGTGTCGGAGCCGGAGACCATCGCGACGCGGTTGCCGCGGATGCGGTGGTAGCGGGCGAAGATGTCGGCCGGCAGATACGCGCCGCCCAACTGCCCGTGATGGATCGGCCCGTTGGCGTAGGGCCAGGCGACGCAGACCAAGATGTTTTCGCTCACGCTGCGCAGCTTTCCGTAACGGAGCGCCCAAGCGCCCTCAGCGCCTGCGCAGCGTCGCACGCGCGTTGCAGGCGGTCAAACTGAGGCCGTGCGGTGGGGGCGATCAGAGCGGCCACAGCGCGTAGACCTCCCGACGCGGGCGACCGGACTGCGCCGCCACCGCGCGTGAGGCGTCGACTCGCGCGCTGCCGGCCGCTGCGGCTTCGGACAGCGCCTGGCGCACGTCGTCGTCGCTCCAGAGTTCGGGCTTGCGCTCCGGCGGGATGATCAGGATCGTGAACTCTCCGCGCGGCCGGGGGAATGCGGCGACGGCTTCGGCGGGCGAGCCGCGCCAGAGTTGCTCGTGCAGCTTGGTCAGTTCGCGGCCGATCACCAGCTGCGCCTCGGGCAGCAGCTCGGCCAGCTCGCGGAGGCAGGCGGCTGCGCGGCGGGGCGACTCGAAGACGGTGGTGGGCAGGCCAATCTCGGCAATTTCAAGCAGCGCCTGCTTGCGCGCGGCGCTGCGGCGCGGCAGAAAGCCGCGCAGCCGCAGGTCCACGCCGGGCGTTCCGGAGACGGACCAGAGCGCGATCGGCGCGGCCGGACCGGGGATCGGGACGACGCGAGCGCCGACCTGCGCGGCCTCCGCGACCAGCGCGCGGCCCGGATCGGAGACGCCCGGTGTGCCCGCGTCGCTGATCAGCGCGATCTGCTGGCCGGCCGCGAGCCGCGCCAGCAGATCGGGGCCGGTGCGTTCGCGGTTGCGGTCGTTGTAATGCGTGGTCGGCGTCGTAATTTCGTAATGCCGCAGCAGCTTCGCCGCGACGGCGCTGTTCTCGGCGGCGATCAGGTCCGCCTCGCGCAGCACCCGCAGCGCGCGCAGCGTGATGTCCTCGAGATTGCCGATCGGGGTGGCGACGACGAAGAGCACGCCTGGCACATGGGCAGGATAGAGCGCGCCCCATCTGTTGCCTGCGCAACGCGGCAGGGTGCGTTCGGTCAAGCAGCCCGACCGCGCGGATCGAATCGGCTGCCTGTTGGGCGCTATCATCCTGCGAAATCGGAAAGCGCACAGCCCGGCGCGGAGTGGATACCTTGACGCTCATCCCGTCGCTCGTCCCACCCGGGGATCAACCTCCAGCGCGGCGTCATGCCGCGCTGTCGCGTTAACCCGCCGTCCGCCGCGAGGAGGAGCCATGACCACGCTGACCAGAGCCGAATCGATCAGCAGCGAGCGCTCCGAGGCCGCGCCGCCGTCCGCTCCCTTACCGATGCGCAAGCAGCTGCGCGAGGCCCACGGCTTCGACGATGTGGCAATCGTGCCCGGCGCGCTGACGATCAACCCCGAGCTGACGGATGTGCGCACGGCGATCGCCGGGCAGACGCTGGAGATTCCGATTTTGGCGGCGGCGATGGACGCGGTGGTGGATCCGCAGTTCGCGATCGATGTGGGGCAGCGGGGCGGGCTGGCAGTGCTCAATCTCGAAGGCTTGCAGTGCCGCTTCGACAACCCCGACGAGGTGTTGGCGGAGGTGGCGTCCAGCGACACCGAGGGCGCGACGGAGATCCTGCAGCGCGCTTACACCGCGCCGATCCGCGATGAGCTGATCGGTCGGCGGATCAGCGAGATCAAGGCCGGCGGGGTGGCCGCCGCGGTCTCCGTGACGCCGCCCAACGCCAAGCAGCTGGCGCGGACCGTGCATGAGGCCGAGGCTGATGTGTTCGTCGTGCAGTCGACCGTGACGACCGCCCGCCACCTCTCGCGTTCCGAGCGCGGGCTGGTGCTACACGAGCTGATTGGGCAGATTGAGATTCCGACCATCGTGGGCAACACGGTGGGCTTTGAGGCTTCGCTTGAGCTGATGGAGGAGGGCATCGCGGCGCTGCTGGTGGGTGTTGGGCCGGGCGCGGCCTGCACCAGCCGCGAGGTGCTGGGCATCGGCGTGCCGCAGGTTTCGGCGACGATCGAATGCGCCTACGCGCGCGATGAGTACCTGCGCCGCAGCGGGCGCTATGTGCCGATCATCACCGACGGCGGCATCCGCACGGGCGGCGATTTCTGCAAGTCGTTCGTCGCCGGCGCCGACGCGGTGATGATCGGCTCGCCCTTCGCCGGCACGGAAGAAGCGCCCGGCCGCGGCTTCCACTGGGGTATGGCGACGCCGCACGCCGAGCTGCCGCGCGGGGTGCGCGTGCATGTCGGGCAGCACACCACGCTGGACCGCCTGCTCTTCGGCCCGACCTCGCGCACCGATGGCACGGAGAATTTGATCGGGGCGCTGCGCACCTGCATGGGCAGTGTGGGAGCGGAACAGATTCGGGATTTGCACCAGACGGAGATGGTGGTGGCGCCGGCGATCAAGACGGAGGGGAAGCGGTATCAGATGTTGCGGGATTAGGGGACGGCGGAAGCGGGGGGAAGAGGCTACAGCGCCTCGTACAGCAGATCGATCAGCCGCCGCACGTGGCGGTGCTGCCAGCCGGCGCGGCCCTGGTTCATGACGTAGCCGAAACCGATGCCGGCTTTGCGGTCGGCGAAGCCGAGCGAGCCGCCGCCGCCGAAATGGCCGAAGGTTTCGGGGTTGGGGCCCAGCGGACGCTCGCGCATCGCCAGCTGGAAGCCGCTGCCGAAGCGGGTTCGGCGGCCGAGCACGCGGTCGAGACCGTAGACCTGCTCCGCGGCTGCGCGGGCGATGCTGGTGGGGTGCAGGATCTGCGCCCCGTCCACGGCGCCGTCGGTCGCCAGCGCGCCGTACAGGCGGGCGAGGGCGCGCGCGTTGCCCTGTCCATTGGTGGAGGGGAACTCGGCGGCGCGGTATTCGCGGCTGTTCTGGCTGCCAGGTCCCGTTTCGATCTGCGGCGGGTTGCGGTTGGCCAGCAGCTGGAGCGGGTTGGGCGGTGAGCGCAGCAGGTCGGGCGGCTGCTGCATCGGCAGGATGTCTGCAGTGCGCGCGTCATCTTCGGGATTGGTGCCGAAGTGGAAGTCGATTTCGGCGGGTTGGCCGATCTCCTGCTGGAGGAACGCGCCGATTCGGGCGCCTGTTGCGCGGCGGATCAGCTCGCCGATCAGAAAGCCCTGCGTGTTGGAGTGGTAGCCGTGCGCCGTGCCCGGCGGCCACCACGGTTCCTGCGCGGCCAGCGCCGCGCACATTCGCTCCCAGTGCAGCTGTGAGCCGCGCGGCAGCGGTCGGCGGATCGCCGGCAGGCCGGCCTGATGGCTGAGCAGCCAGCGGATGCGCACATCCTCTTTGCCGGCCTGCGCGAACTCCGGCCACCAGTCGGCGACGCGCCCGTCGATGTCGAGCGCGCCCCGCTCGACCAGCCGCCAGACGAGGATCGCGGCGACTGCCTTGCCGACCGAGTAGCAGCAGACCAGCGTGTCGCGCTGCCAGGGCTGCGAGTGCCGGGCGTCGCGCCAGCCGCCCCAGAGATCGAGCACGGGTTCGCCGTGCAGATGCACGGCCAGCGCCGCGCCGGTTTCGCTGCCGGCGGCGAAATTGGCCTGGAAGACCTCGCGGACGGCGGCGAAGCGCGGGTCGCAGTCGCCCTGCACCGGCGCGTCGGCGGGCGAGGGCAGGGCGGCGCGGGATTGAGGCGTGGTCACGCCACGATGCTCAGGGCGCGTGGGCGCTCGGCGAAATCGTTGAGCACGCGCACCGTGGCGTCGGGCAGCAGCTGCGCCGCCGTCGCGGCGATCTCGTCTTCCTGGCCCGGATCGAGCTCCAGCACGGCGATCCCGTTGGGCGCGAGGCGCGGGCGCAGCTGGGTCAGCAGGCGCAGCTGCAACTCGGTGCCGCTGACGCCGGGGGTGAGCGCCTGGCGCGGCTCGTGCAAGGCGACCTCCGGCTCCAGTTCGGGAAGCCGCAGCTCGGGGATGTAGGGCAGGTTGGCCACGATGCAGTGGAACATTCCCTTGAGCGGGGTGAGCAGATCGCCCTGTACGAAGTCGGCGGCGGCGCGGCGCAGATGGCGTTGCGCGTTTTCGCGGGCGATGCTCAGCGCCTCGGCGGAGATGTCGGTGGCGACCAGCCGCGCGCCGCGGCGGTGGTGGGCGATGGCGATCCCCAGCGCGCCCGAGCCGGCGCCCACATCGGCGATCTGCGCGGAGCGAATGCGCGCCTTGCGCAGATGATCGAGCGCGGTGTCGACCAGCAGCTCCGACTCGGGGCGGGGAATCAACACATCGGGGGTGACGCGGAATTCGAGGCGGTAGAACTCGCGGGCGCCGGTGATGTAGGCCAGCGGGCTGCGCTCGATGCGTTTCTCGATCAGGTCGATGAAGTGCTCGAAGGCGGACTTGGTGAGCGGCTCGCCGAGCGAGGCGTAGAGCTGCGCGCGGCTGATATCGAGCGCGTGGCGCAGCAGCACCTCGGCCTCGAAGCGGGCGTCCTCGATGCCCGCTTTCTCGAGCAGCGCGGCGGCGGAAATCCAGACATCGCGCCGGTTGGCCAGATCATCGCGGTCGCTCATACGCTCGCCTCCGCCAGCAGCCGCGTTTCTTCAGCCAGCGCCGCCGCATCGATTAAGGGGTCGAGGTTGCCATCGAGCAGGCCGCCCAGGTCGTGGCGGGTGAGGCCGATGCGGTGGTCGGTGACGCGGTTCTCGGGGAAGTTGTAGGTGCGGATTTTCTCCGAGCGCTCACCGCTGCCGACCTGTGCGCGGCGGGCGTCGGCGCGCTCGGCGTCGCGCTCGCGTTGCTGCTGCTCATAGAGCCGCGCGCGCAGCACCGACATCGCCTTGAGCTTGTTCTTGAGCTGCGAGCGTTCGTCGGTGCAGGTGACCACGATCCCGCTCGGCTCGTGCGTTAGCCGCACGCCGGTCTGCACTTTGTTCACGTTCTGCCCGCCGGCGCCGCCGGAGTGGAACAGGTCGAGCCGGATATCGGTCTCGTCAAGCTCGACATCGAGCTGTTCGGCCCGGGGCAGCACGGCGACGGTGGCGGTGGAGGTGTGGATGCGCCCCTGCGCCTCGGTTTCGGGCACGCGCTGCACGCGGTGGACGCCGCGCTCGTACTTGAGCCGCGAGAACGCGCCGTTGCCGTCGATCTCGCAGATCACCTCTTTGACGCCGCCGGCGGCGTTCTCGCTGAGGCTGATCATGTCGGTCTTCCAGCGTCGGGCTTCGGCGTAGCGGACATAAGCGCGGAACAGGTCGCCCGCCCAGAGCCCCGCTTCGTCGCCGCCCGTACCGGCGCGAATTTCGACGATCACGCTGCGCTCGTCGTTGGGGTCGCGCGGCAGCAGGGCGCGCCGCGCTTCCTCTTCAAGCAGTTCGATCTTCGCGCTCAGTTCGTCGACTTCGGCCTGCGCCAGCTCGCGCATTTCGGCGTCGTCGGCCTCGGCCAGCACCTCGCGCGCCTGCGCGATCTCGCCGCCGGCCTGCTCCCAGTCGTTGAGCAGCTGCACGATCGGCTGGAGCGAGGCGTGCTCGCGAGCCAGCGTCTGTAGGCGCGCCGGATCGGTGCTCACGGCGGGGTCGGCCATCTCGCGCTCGATCGCGTCGCGCCGCTCGCGCACGGCCAACAGTTTCTCCCACATAACGGACAGCTCCGCGTTCACCCGCGCTTACTCGGCGGTAGGCGGCGAATTCTCAGTATATGGAGCGGCGCCCGCGACCTCGTTTACCACCGCTTCGAGCGGCAGGTCGCGCTGCTCGGCGCTGGCCATGTCGCGCAGCGTGACGGTGCCGGCGGCGAGGCCGCGCTCGCCGACGATGATTGTCCAGCGGCAGCCGGCGCGTCCGGCGTGGCGCAGCTGCGCCTTGAGCGAACGCCCGCCGAAGGCCAGCGTCGCCGAAATTCCCGCGCGGCGCAGCTGTCCGGCCAGACCGCCGGCGGCGGAGGCCGCGCCCGCGCCGAGCGCGGCGATGATCACCTGCGGCTGCTCCTCGGCGTCGTCAACCAGCCCCTGCTCGCGCAGCTGCAGGGCGAAGCGGTCAATGCCCATTCCGAAGCCGATGCCCGGCGTGGGCGGTCCGCCGATCTGCTCGATCAACCCGTCGTAGCGCCCGCCCGCCAGCAGCGTCGTCTGTGATCCGCTCGGCTCATTCGGGACCAGCTCGAAGACGGTGTGGGTGTAGTAATCCAGCCCGCGCACCAGGCTGGGGCGCTCTTCGTAGCGAATGCCCAGCGCGTCGAGCTGGTCTTTAACCGCCGCGTAGTAGGCGGCCGACTCGGCGCTGAGGTGCTCGGTGATCAGCGGCGCGCCCTCCTGATAGGGGCGGGTGCGCTCGTCCTTGCTGTCCAGCAGCCGCATCGGTGCGCGCTGAAAGCGGGCGCGGTCGTCGGGCGCGATCTGCTCCAGGTGCGGCTCGAAGTGCGCCCTGAGCTTGGGCACGTAGGCGCGGCGGTCCTCGAGATCGCCGATGCTGTTGATCAGCAGCACCAGGTCGCGCAGCCCGAGCTGCTCGGCGATGCGCCAGCCGAGGTCCATCACCTCCGCGTCGAGCGCCGCGTCGCGCACGCCCAGCGCCTCGATGCCGAACTGCGTGTGCTGGCGGAAGCGCCCGGCCTGCGGGCGCTCGTAGCGGAACATCGGCGCGATGTAGGCCAGCTTGACCGGCTGCGGCAGATTGGCCATGCCGTGCTGGAGGTAGGCGCGGCAGACCGAGGCCGTGCCTTCGGGGCGCAGCGCCAGACGCTCGCCGCCGCGATCCTCGAAGACGTACATCTCCTTCTCGACGATGTCCGTCGCCTCGCCCACGCCGCGCGAGTAGAGCTCCGCGTTCTCAAACGTGGGCGGTTCGATGAAGCCGTAGCCGCAGAGCCGCGCCTGCTCCTGCACGACGGCGGTGATCCTGTCGCGGACGCGGTGCTCTGCCGGCAGCAGATCGCGCGTCCCGCGCGGCGCCTGGAACATTGCCCGATCCAATCGCTCGGCGATCGTTCATCCGCTCTCATCGTACAGCCGCGCGATATTCACACACGTCATGCCGCATGACTGAACGTCGCTGCGAATCAGCGTAAATTGCGCGTATGACGACCAGCACGCCCGAGGCGCGCGACCACGCGCTCTACCCGACCTTGGAAGACCTGAACGAGGTGCTCGAGCGCTACCTGTCGCTGGACGAGCGTGGGCAGGTCGAGAGCGCCTACGAGTTCGCCGAGATCGCACACAGCGGGCACACGCGGCGCTCCGGCCACCCCTACATCTCGCACCCGCTGGCGGCGGCGATCGTCTGCGCCGAGCTGCAGCTCGATGTGCCGGCCGTCCAGGCCGCGCTGCTGCACGACGTGATGGAGGACTGCGGCGTGACCCGCGCCGATCTGGTCGATGCCTTCGGCGTCGATGTCGCCAAACTGGTCGACGGCGCGACCAAGCTCAGCGCGCTGCGCCTGCCGGATGTCGACGCGCCCGCCGTTGATGACGACGCGCAGGCCGAAAACCTGCGCAAGATGTTCATCGCCATGGCGGACGATGTGCGGGTGGTGATCGTGAAGCTCGCCGACCGGCTGCACAACATGCGCACGCTCGGCGCGCTGCCCACGGAGAAGCAGCGGCGCATCTCGCGCGAGACGATGGAAATCTACGCGCCGCTGGCCGCCCGGCTGGGCATCTGGCAGATCCGCGCGCAGCTGGAGGACCTGGCGTTCAAGTATCTCGAGCCCGCCGCGTATGAGCGGACCTCGAAGCTGGTCGCGGCGCGCAGGGAGACGCGCGAGCGCTACCTGCGCCAGCTGCGCCGCCAGCTGGAGAATGCGCTCGAAGCGGCGGGGCTGCGCGCAGAGGTCAAGGGCCGCGTCAAGCACCTCTACTCGATCCACCAGAAGATGCAGAAATACTCCGCGCAGGGCAAGTCGTTCAGCGACATCTACGACCTGCTCGCCGTGCGGGTGCTGACCGAGTCGACCGCCGATTGCTACGCCGCGCTGGGCGTCGTACACGGCATGTGGCGGCCGATCGCGGGCGAGTTCGACGACTACATCGCCAGCCCGCGTCCGAGCGGCTATCAGTCGCTGCACACCACCGCCTACTGGTCGTCGTCGCACCCCGTCGAGGTGCAAATCCGCACCCACCAGATGGATTACGACGCGGAATACGGCGTCGCAGTCCACTGGCTCTACAAGGAGGGGCGCAACCGCGACCCGGACGACCGCGAGCGGCTCTCCTGGCTGCGTCAGCTGGTCGACTGGCAGGGCGAGCTGCCCGGCAGCGATGATTTCCTGGAGACGCTGCGCAGCGACATCTTTCAGGATCAGGTCTTCGTGCATACGCCGGCGGGGGAAATCATCGCGCTGCGGCGCGGCGCGACGCCGCTCGATTTCGCCTTCCGCATCCACACCGACATCGGTTGCTCCTGCGTCGGCGCGAAGGTCAACGGGCGGCTGGTGCAGTTGAGCACGCCGCTCGACAACGGCGATCTGGTCGAAATCGTGACCAGCCGCAACTCGCGAGGGCCAAGCCGCGACTGGCTCAACCCGGCGCTGGGTTACGTAACCACCCAGCAGGCGCGCACCAAAATCCGCCAGTGGTTCCGCCGTCAGCAGCGCAGCGAGAACATCGCCAGCGGGCGCGAGGAGCTCGAGCGCGAGCTGCGCCGTCTCGGCCTGCGCCTGCCCAAGGTTGAGGACGAGGTCGTTGCAGTCACCCGCGCGAAGACACTGGACGATGCGCTGGCGTTGATCGGCGCGGGCGATCCGACGGCGCACCAGGTCGCGCTGCGTGTGGCCCTGCCGGAGGAACCCGCGCCGAGTCCACCGCCCGCCCGTATTCCCGACTCGCCGCCGCCCGACAATCTGGCCGATGCTGTGCGCGTGCTCGGCGCGCCCAACGTGCTGGCGCGGATCGCCGCCTGCTGCCAGCCGCGCCGCGGCGATCCGATTCGGGGCTACGTCACCCAGGGCCGTGGTGTCAGCGTCCACCGCTCCGATTGCCACAACGTGCTCCACACCGCGGAGCGGAATCGGCTGCTCGATGTGCAGTGGAGCCGCGGCGGCGGCAACTACGTCGCCCGCTTGCGGATCGACGGCTGGGATCGGGTCGGCTTCGCACGCGATGTCGCCACTGTCTGCGCCGACGAAGACGTGAATATGGTCTCGCTGGTCACCAGCGAGCCGAGCGGCGGCCAGGTCAGCATCGGTTTCAATGTCGAGGCTGCCAATCTGGCTCAGCTCCAACGTCTGATCCACAAGCTCGACGATGTGCGCGGCGTCCTCTCCGTAGAGCGTGAGACCTGAGCCGGCCTCGCGCCGCTATGCTGCCGTCATGGTGATGGACAGAACCCACGTATTTGAAGTGCTGCGCGAAGTCGGCATTGAAGAGGCCGTCGCCTCGCGTCTCGCCGATGTGCTCGAAGAAGACCGCGCCAAATTCGTCACCAAAGACGACTTGCTCGCTACCCGAGATGACTTGAAGGCCGCCCTCGACTCCGCCGTCGCTCTGCTGGAGCTGCGGATTTCCGCACTGGATGAGAAGGTTGACCGCGAGATCGCCTCGGTCCGTCGTGAGATTGACCTGCTGCACAGCGATTTCCAGCAGCTGCGCAACGATTTCCAGCAACTGCGCAATGAGCTGCAGCAGCTGCGCAACGAGCTCAACGATCAACGCAAGGAGATGGCTGAGCGCGACGAGCGCCTGCGGCGCGAGATGCGTTGGGCCTTCGGCGTGCTCTTCACCTTGATCGTGGTGCAGATGGGCATCGTCATCGGCTTCGCCGTCTGACGAATCCTGACGGCCGGCGCGACGTCAACCGTTAGCTCTGCAATGCCGCTACCAACTGCTCCACGTGCTCGGGCGGCGTGTAGAAGTGCGGCGAGGCGCGCAGGCGGCCGAAGCGGATCGCGGTCGAAATGTTCTGCTCGCCGAGACGCTCCCAGGTCTCCTCGATGCTCTCCCGCTCGGCCAGCGCCGGCGGGCGATCGAAGCAGATGATCCCGCTGCGTTCCGCTGCGCCGCGCGGCGAGAACACATTGCAGCCGATCGATTCCAGCCGATCGCAGAGCAGATCGCTGATGTCGCTGAGCTGCGACCAGACCGTCTCCAGCCCCACCTCGAGCAGCAGCGCGATCGCGCCGCGCAAACCCATCAGCGTGGCGGTCGGGCTGGCGCCCGGCTCGAAGCGGCTGGCGTCGGGCTTGAGCAGGATGCTCTCCCCGCCGTGCTCCAGTCCGTCGACCATGCTGCTCGCGCCCAGCAGCGGCGGGACCAGCTCCTCGATCAGATTCTCGCGCACGTAGAGCAATCCCGAACCGGTCGGGCCGAGCATCCATTTGTGCCCGCCGGCGGCGAGGAAGTCGATGTCGTCGCCGACCACATCGATCGGCATCGCGCCCGCCGACTGGATCGCATCCACCACCATCAGGCCGCCCTGCGCATGCACCGCGTCGGCCAGTGGGCGCAGCGGGCTGCGGAAGCCCGAGCCCCACTGCACGTGCGAGATCGCCAGCAGCCGCGTGCGCTCGCCGATCGCCGCGACTACATCCTCGGTCGGGATGCGGCCGTCGGGCTGCGCGGCCACGATGTCGATCTCCACTCCCTTGTCGCCCAGCGCCGTCCAGGTGTGGCGATTGGAGGGATATTCGGCGTCGGTCACGACCAGATGATCGCCGGGCTGCCAGGGCAGGCTGCCGGCGATGATCGAGAGGCCGGTGGCGGTGTTGGGCACCAGGCCGATCTCGTGCCCGCCGCGCGCGCCGAGCAGTTTGGCGGCGTCCGCGCGCAGCGCCTCGGTCTCCTCCTGCCAGTTCGAGCCGACATAGCCGCGCCGCGTGGCGTGCTCCACATAAGCGCGCACCGCGTCCGCCGCAGGCCTGGGCAGCGGCGACACGCCGGCATGGTTGAAGAAGGCCATTTCGTCGAGCACGGGAAACAGATCGGAGGTGTAGGTCATCGCGGCTCCTCGCTGGCGCTGGCTGGTTGCTGGACACAAGGCTACGCGAGGGTGGACCGAGGGGTTGCCAAGCGTGGAATGTGTGTTCTAGGATGCACGCGAACGCGAGTTCGGAGTTGGATGGGAGTCATCATGCACACACGGGTTCACGGCGGCGCGGTGGTCGGCCTCGACGGCGAGCCGATCTGCGTTGAGGTCGATATCTCCAGCGGACTGCCCAAGACCACGATTGTCGGCCTGCCCGACGCGGCGGTCGACGAGGCGCGCGAGCGGGTGCGCTCGGCGATTCGCAACGCCGGCGCCGGTTTCCCGACCAAGCGCGTCACGGTCAACCTCGCGCCTGCGCATTTGCGCAAGGAGGGCGCCGGCTACGACCTGCCGATCGCGGTCGGGATGCTGGTCGCCACCGGGCAAATCTGCGAAAGCGCGGTCGAGGACACGCTCTTCCTCGGCGAGCTGGCGCTCGATGGGGAGCTGCGCCACGTGCGCGGCGTGCTCTCCGTCGCGGCCGCCGCGCGCGACGCCGATGTCTCGCGCATCGTCGTGCCTACGGTGGACGCCGAGGAGGCGGCGCTGATCGACGGGATCGAGGTCGTCGCGGTCGACTCGCTGCGCGACTGGATCGCGATCGCCACCGAGGAACGCCCGCTGAGCGACGCGATCTGGCGCTCCAACCCGCAGGCGACGGAGGAGATGCCGCACAGCCCGGACGCGCACGACTTCCAGGAAGTGCGCGGACAGGAGCACGTCAAACGCGCGCTCGAAGTGGCGGCGGCGGGCGGGCACAACATGCTGATGAATGGTCCGCCCGGCGCGGGCAAGACGCTGCTTGCCTCCTGCCTGCCCGGCATTCTGCCGCCGCTGACCACCGACGAAGCGCTGGAAGTGACGCGGATCGCCAGCGTGGCCGGAATCACCGAGGCCGGCGCGCAGCTAATCCGCCGCCGCCCCTTCCGCTCGCCGCACCACACGATCTCCAATGCCGGTCTGGTCGGCGGCGGACAGCGGCTGCGGCCCGGCGAGATCACGCTCGCCCACCGCGGGGTGTTGTTCCTCGACGAGCTGCCCGAGTTCAGCGTGCGCGCGCTGGAGGCGCTGCGCCAGCCGCTGGAAGACCGCCAGATCACCATCTCGCGCGCCCACGGCGCGGTCACCTACCCCGCCGACATCACGCTGATCAGCGCGATGAACCCCTGCCCCTGCGGCAACTTCGGCTCCGACCAGCCCTGCACGTGCAGCGATTCCGCCGTCTACCGCTACCAGCGCCGCATCTCCGGGCCGGTGCTGGACCGGATCGACCTGTTCGTCGATGTGCCGCGTGTGGCGGTGCAGAAGCTGATGCGCTCCGCCGACGGCACGGAAGCGCCGCTCGGCGAACCCTCCGCCGTCGTCCGTGAGCGTGTGGTGGCGGCGCGGCGGCGGCAGCACGAGCGGCACGGCCCCGATGGTCCGCGCTCCAATGCCGCGCTTTCCGCCCGCGGTGTGCGCACGCACTGTATGGATCGGCTTGAGCAGACCGCTGAAACGCTGATCCGTGAGGCGGTCGATCGGCTCTCGCTCTCCGCGCGCGGCTTTCACCGCGTGCTCAAGGTCTCGCGCACCATCGCCGACCTCGCTGGCTCCGAGAACATCACCGTGCAGCATGTCGCCGAGGCTGTCCAATACCGCAAGCGAAACGGCTAGCCTCTGCGCGACGCACGGATCGAGTCGCGGAGGTGCTGGGATGGAATTGCTGTTCACCGGCGGACGAGTGCTGACGATGGATGCACTCGATCGCATCGCTTCGGGAGTCGCCGTGCGCGACGGGCGGATCGTTGCGGTTGGGGACAGCGAGGAGGCGCGGCGAGCGGTCGGCCCCGACGCCACGCATGTCCCGCTGCAGGGACGCGCGCTTGTCCCGGGTTTCTGCGATCCGCACAACCACTTTTCGATGACGACCTTCGAGCCGCGATCGGTCGATTGCCGCGTCCCGCCGCTGGCGGGCAAGGCGGCGGTGCTCGATGCGATTGCGGCGGCTGCCGACGGCAGCCCTGAAGGCCAGTGGATTTGGGGACTCGGCTTCAGTACCGGCGTGTACGAGCCTGTTGCCGGCGACCCCGACGCGCTGCTGCGCTGGGAGCTGGACGAAGCGGCGCCGCGCAACCCGGTCTGCGTCATGGACTCCTCATATCACGCCTGCTACGCCAACTCGGCCGCGCTGACGCTGGTTGGGATTGACCGCACCACGCCAGACCCGCCGGGCGGTGAGATTCGGCGCGACGATCGTGGCGAACCGAATGGCCTGTTGTGGGAACGGGCGATGGACGTGGTGCATCACGCCTCGATGCGCAGCTACGTCGACACCTTTGGTCCCGATGTCGTCGCTGATCTCGTTCAGCAGAACGCCCAGCGTCACCTCTCGCACGGCATCACCAGCGTCGGCGATGCCTTGGTCATGCCTGAGAGCGCCGAGATTTACCGTCTGACCGACGAGCGAGGCAAACTGCCGATCGTGATCCACCAGATGCGCGGCGGGCCCGGCTTCTTCGCCGCGCCCGAAGACGCGGCGGGCGGCGCGTTCATCGAGGATGATGTCTCCGACCGTCTGCGCGGCGGCATCGTCAAGATCTTCATGGACCCCGTCTGGCCCAGCCCGGCGATGACGGTCTGCCACGCGGACGGCTCTACCGAGGACGTAGGCGCGCCCTACTATGGTCAGGAAGAGGTCGATCACCTCGTGCTCGACGCCGCCTCGCACGGTCTGCAGGTCGCGATCCATTGCATCGGCAACCGCGCTGTGGAGCAGGGCCTGAACGCTTTTGAGCGCGCCCTGCGCGAGACGCCGCGTGACGACCCTCGCTACCGCATTGAGCACTTCTCGCTCGCGACCTCTGAGCAGATCGAACGCGCGCGGTCGCTCGGCGTGATCATCTCGCACCAGCCGCCGTTCCTCAACGCGATCGGCGAGTACTTCGAGACCCGCATCACTCAGGCGGGGCTCGATAGCCGCCCGATTCCCTACCGCGAAATGCTCGACGCCGGCCTCACCGTTGCCTCCGGCTCCGACTTTCCCTGCGCGCCGGTCGAGCCGCTGCTCGGGCTCTACAGCCTCGTCTCGCGGCGCGCGGGCGACGGCCAGCTGGTCGCCGAGGAGCAGGCGATCTCACCGCTAGAAGCGCTGCGCACCTACACGCTCAACTCCGCCGCCGCGATGTTCCGCGAACACGAGGTGGGCTCGATCGAGGTCGGCAAGCGCGCCGATCTCGTTGTGCTCAGCCACGATCCCTCGCTGGTCAATGCGGACTTCATCCGCCAGCTGGTAGTGCAGCAAACCTACGTGGACGGCGATCTGCTGTACGCCGTCTAGAGACGCTGGACGCGATCTCCGCGTCCGACAACATGGCGTTCGACGCGGCGGGCAATTTGTGGGTCGCCACCGACGGCCTGCGCCCGCCGACCAGCCGCTTCCCCGACGGACGCTTCGCGCGGCCCAGCGTGATCGCGGCGCGCAAGGACGACGGAGGCGTGATCGGCTCCTGACCGCCGCGAGTGTTAAGCTGGGTCTCGCGCCCCCGTAGCTCAGGGGATAGAGCACCGGCCTCCGGAGCCGGGAGCGTAGGTTCGAATCCTACCGGGGGTACCAGACGCTTCAGTCGCTCCTGGCCGCGTGCAATTCGCTACCGTCGCAGGTAATCGGCCGACGACAGACAGCGGCAGGAGGCGGATCATGGCAGAGGCACACGCGAGGGTTGAGGCCGGCGGGGTGACGTTTGCGATGCGCTACCGCGACGACATCGCGGGCGATGAGGGCTTGTGCATCGAGGTCCGCGGCGAGGTGGACGGCGACGACACCGAGCTGCTGCGCTTCGACTGCTTCCGCGTCGCGCCGCACTACCACTACGGGCCGCAGGCGGACGACGAACGGCTGATGCTGGATCTGACGGCTGCGGGCGACGCGCTGGAGTGGACGCTGGCCTGCTTCGAGCGGGGCCGTCTACGGGCGATGATCGAGCGCGCGGGCTACCAATCGGTCGCGGCGGAACTGGATGAGGCGGCAGTGTCCGCAGCAATGCCGGCAGTAGTCGGCGCAGCGCAAGCAATCGTCGCGGCCAAGGACGTATAGCGGCCTCACGCACCTGCCTCCACTTCCGTCATACCCGCCTACCCCAAAGCCCCCTTCACCCAGAGCCCTTCCAGCTGATCAACATTGCCTGCGACGGCGTCCGCCAAAGCGGACGCCAGACATCCCCACGCTCATACAGCCCGTCGAGTCCATCAACAACACGCCTGCGCGCAGCTTCAACATCGCGCGGCTCCAACTCCTCCAGCGCAAATTCGATCGCCGACTGCTCATCCGTAGGCAACCGCTCCGGCCACGTGAACCACTCATCCATCACGCGCACATCCGGGATGATCCCGATCTCCCACAACACCGCCAGCAGCTCGCGGAAGCCGGGCGCGGGCGCTTCCTCAACGCCCAGCCCGAGGCGGAAGAGCCCGTCGTTGACATTCGGCGGCGGCACGGTCCAAGTCAGCAGCGCGACCCGCCGCCGCGCGGCGCGATCCAGCGCCAGCAGGAACGGCTCGATCTCGGCGACGAAGTACATCACGTCGGCGCTGACCACCAGGTCCGCCTGCATCGGCGTCGGCGGCGGCCAGGCCGACGCCAACGTGCTGGCGTTTTCGATCCCATTCTCCGCAACGCAAATGTCGAACTGCTCGCGCATCCCCGCCGACGGCTCAACATTGACCAGCGAGCGCGCCCGCAGCGCCAGCGGCAGACCGATCCGCCCCGCTCCGCCGCCCACTTCAATGATCTCGTCGTCCGGCTCGAGCAGCTCGATCGTCGCCGCCAGCAACGGCTCGGGCTCGCGGCGCGGGTCGAAGCGGTAGGTGGGCGCGTACTTCGCCCAGCGCTCCTCCGTCAGCGGCGTCGCCAGCTCGGCCTTCTGGCGCTCGCGCGCCCGCACCATCTCTGCGTATCGTTCTGCGGCGCTCATGCCTGCTCCTGCAATGCAGCCAGCGCGACCTCGCCGCGCGGCGAGAGACAGTATCCCACTTCCAGACTGATCGTCAGCCCCAGCGCCTTCAGCTTGCGCACATCGCTCTTGTAGCGCGCCGTCTCGCAACCCTGCGCGGCGGCCAGGTCGCCGGCGCGCCGCCCCGGCTGCCGCGCAATCGCCTCCAGCGTCGCCTGCGTCCACGCCCCGCGCCGCGAGCGCGCATCCAACTTGCCCAGGCGCTCCACGAGCGCCTCCAGTTCATCGCCGCCGAGCGCGTCGTCCGCAGCCAGCCGCTGGCGCGGATCCGAATACGCGCCCGCGTAGTGAAATGCGACGCGGTAGAGCGGCGCGTCGGGATCCGCCCTGCGCCGCCGCTCCCGCTCAATGGCCGCCAGCACCTCCGCCGCCGATTCGTGTCCCGCCGCTCGTGCATCCTGCGGCGTGATCTCCGACGATGTGATCCGACGCACCTCCTCAACCTCCACCACCCCGTCGCCCACCCGGTAGCGCCCGCCGACGCGCGCCTGCGGGCTGCGCCAGCGCCGGAAGCTGAGCGTCAGCTCGCCCGAGGCGATGCGCTCCTGATCGCGGACCCGGAACTGCAATCTCGATGTCCTTCCCTGCACAACTTGGGGCGGATTGTAGGCGCAGCGGTGATAGCCTAATCGCCTGGTCGGGCATTGGGACTCAACGCAGGGACAGGGAGCGCGAGTGTCATCACGGGGGGGAGGACGCAGCGCCCGCACGCGCCCGCAGCGGCTCGCGCGGCGCCGCGCCGAAACGCAGGGCTTTGACCGCGGCGGCTCGCGCCGCTCGATCTTCCGCTCCAAATGGCTGCTGATCGGCTTCGGCATCGTCGGCACCGTCGCCCTCGTTGTGCCGCTCGTCCTGATCGGCGGCAACAGCGGCCCCGCCGTCGATCCCAATCAGCCCCCGCCGGTGCGCCGTACCGTGACCGAACCGACCGATATCGGCGCGGTCGAGGGCAAGCCGCTCTTCGACGCCCCGCCCGCCATGACGCTGGACGACGGCGTCGATTACCGCGCCGTGATCGAGCTCGAGGACGGCGTCGTCGAAATTGACCTCTTTGAAGACGACGCCCCGATCCACGTCAACAACTTCGTCTTCCTCGCCGAACAGGGCTTCTACGACGAGCTCACCTTCCACCGCATCGTGCCCGACTTCGTCGCGCAGGCCGGAGATCCGACGGCGACCGGCACGGGCGGCGCGGGGTATACCCTGCCCGACGAGCAGGTCGGCGGCGACATCGCGGAGCGGCTCACGCTCGACGCGACGGGGGTAATCTCGATGGCGCGCAGCGGCCTCGGCGCTTCCTCCTCGCAGTTCTTCATCACCCTCCAACCGGCGGGCTTCCTCGACACCCAGACCTTCACCGCATTCGGAACAGTCACCTCGGGGCTGGAGCTGCTGGAAGCGTTCGAGCCGCGCGACCCGGCCGCTCAGCCGCCTGCACCGGCCGGACCGAAGATCGTCTCAATCAGCATCGAGCGGGCCACGCCCGCAACACAGACGGAGGAGTAGCGAAATGGCCAAGTACAGCAAGCGCCCCGAGATGGCGCTCCAGGACGGCGTCAACTACCAGGCCACGATCGAGATGGCCGACGGCGGCGAGGTCGAAATCGAACTCTACGCCGCCGACGCCCCCGAGACCGTCAACTCCTTCGTCTTCCTCGCCCGCGACGGCTACTACGACGGCGTCACCTTCCACCGCATCATCAAGGGCTTCATGGCGCAGGGCGGCGACCCCACGGGCCAGGGCACCGGCGGGCCGGGCTACAACATCCCCGACGAGGTGAACAGCAACAAGCACAACACCGAGGGCACGGTGGCGATGGCCAAGACCGCCGCCCCCGACTCCGGCGGCAGCCAGTTCTACATCACCTTCGAGGCGACCCCGTTCCTCGACGCGGAATACACCGTCTTCGGCCGCGTCACGTCAGGCATGGACGTCGTACACGGCCTCCCCGCCCGCGACCCCCAGCGCGCCCGCGAGCCGGGTCCCGCCATGAAGACCATCACCATCTCCGAGAGCTAGCCCACCGCAAGCCGCCCAACGATGAGCCTCCAGCAGCCGCGCATCCCGCCGATCGCCGTAGTCCTGCGCGTCGTCTCCATCCTCGGCATGGGACTCACCGTCAGCGGCTGCGTCCTCGCCCTCGTCGGCGCCGAGTGGTGGTGGGCGCTCGGCACCGCCCTCGCCTTCATCCCCTTCCTGGCCATGATGGCCATCGTCGACCGCCTCATCCCCGACCCCACCGGTTGGCGCGACCCCAACCCTGACGACACCGACCACTCCTAACCCCACCACCCCCGCGCCCCCGTCATCGCCCGCGCCCTCATCTCCGTCATACCCGCGCTTGTATCTCCGTCATACCCGCGCTTGCCGCGGGTATCTCGCTGTTCGATCTCCGAAGTCCCGCGATGCGATTCCCGCTCAAGGCGGGAATGACGGAGGGGACGGCGGGAATGACCGAGGGGACGGTGGGAATGACGGAGGGGACGCGGGAATGACCGAGGTGACGGCAGGGGCGGCGGGAGTGAAGAAGGGGACCGCGGGAATGACCGAGGTGACGGCAGGGACGACGGAGACGGCAATAGCCGGAGCGGGCGGCGCGAGAGGGGAGCTACCCGTCGATCCGCGCCGTTGCCGAACCCTTCACCACCTCTGCGCCGTCCTGGTTGACGGTCGAGACCGACAGGTCCACCAGCGTCTCGCCGTCTTCCTCGCGGATTGCGTCGACCGTTGCCTTGGCGGTCAGCGTGTCGCCCGGCCAGACCTGGTTGACGAAACGCACGCCGTACTTGGTCAGCCGCCCGTCGCCGACCAGGTTGGTCAGCATCTTGCCGGTCACGCCCATCGAGAGCATGCCGTGCGCGAACACCGTCGGGTAGCCGGCCACCTGCGTGGTGAAGATTTCGTCGGTGTGCAGCGGGTTGTAGTCGCCCGACGCGCCTGCGTACTGGATGATCTGGGTCCGCGTGAGGTCCTCGACGACGACTTCCTCGTGCGTGTCGCCCACGCTCAGTTCGCTCTTCGACAGTGCCATGACGGCCTCCTTTACTCCACGACCCGCGAGGTCTGCACGCCCACCGAGCGGGCGGTCACGACCAGCACATCGTCCTGGTTGTAGTACTCGGTGATGCTTTCGCTGAATTGCAGCGTGCCGCCGCGGCGGCCTTCGCGCTCCCACGACTTGCCCTGCTTGTCGACCGCGCGCAGCACATCGCCGGGCGCGATCGGCGCGTGGTACTCGTAGTGCTGCTCGGCGTGGAAGCCGGTGCCGCCGCCCTCGCCGCCGGGCGCGCGCTGCACACCGGTCGGCTCCTTGCCCGAGCCGAACCACGGCTGCCCGGGCTCCGGGCGCAGGTTGTAGCCCTCGGTGAACTGCGCGCTGGCCTGCACAAACGTCGGCGGCGGGATCACATGCCCCGGCTCGGTCTCCGCCGCCGCCCCTGCGTCGTGGTAGATCGGATTCGTGTCCCCGATCGAGCGCGCGAACAGCATGATGTGCCCGGCCTCAATCGGGAAATGGTCTGTCGCCATTGCGGCTGCGCCCCTTTCCTGTCGGTTCGTTTCAGGGCGCAGTGTATCGCAACCTCGCGCTGTAGCCTGCGGCTATGACGCAGCCTTTTGAGTCGCTTCGAGTGCTGGAGTTGGCCGGCTCGCACGCCGGCGCATTCGCGGCCAAGATGTTCGCCGACAACGGCGCGCAAGTGGTGAAAGTGGAGCCGCCGGGCGGCGATCCGCTGCGCGGATCGGGCGCGCCGCTGCCCCGCCACGCGCTGGGTGACCGCCGGATCGGCTCGATCTGGGCTTACTGCAACACCAGCAAGCAATTGGTCGAGCTGGCGCCGGGAGCGGAACTCGATCAGCTGCTCGACGCGGCGGACGTGATCATTGAGAGCAGCGCCCCTGATCCGCTCGTCCCGACCACGACCGCCCGCTCCGACGAGCGCGCCGTGAAGGTCTACATCTCGCCGTTCGGCCTGAGCGGACCGCTTGCCGACTGGCGCTCCAATGTCTTCACCGACGACGCGATGGGCGGACACCTCTACCTCAACGGCGAACCGGATCGGGAGCCGTTTCGCCGCCACGGGCGGCACACCGAGTACTCGGCCGGCATGTACGGCTTCATCGGCGCGATGGCCGGCCTGCTGGCGCGCGAGCGGCTCGGCCTGGGGCAGACGGTCGAGATCGCGCACATGGAGTGCATGGCCGCCATGCACCAGCACACGACCACGATGTGGACGCACGCCGGCCACGTGCTGCGCCGCGAGGGCAATACGCAGCCCGGCATGTGGCATCCCGCCGGCGTCTATGAGTGCCAAGACGGCTACGTCTTCCTCTGCCACGCGGGCGGCGCGAAGCTGGAGCCTTTCCTGCATGCCTGCGGACTTGGGCATCTGCTCGACGAGCCGCGCTTCGCCACCGACCCCGCGCGAGGCGCGCACAAGGCCGAGTTCAACGAAGCGATCCGCCCCTGGCTGATGTCGCATACCGTCGAGGAGATCTGCGAGCTCGGCGAAGCCACCTTCTCGCCGATGGGCCCGGTCTGGGACACCCACCAGTTCCTCGCGGACCCGCACCTCGAAGCGCGCGAGTTTCTTCAGCCGCTGGACGCCGATCGGGGCGATTTCGTGATCCCGCGCGGACCGTTCCGAGTGGGCGGCGCGGAGTCGATCCCGCGCCCGCCGCGGCGCCTCGATGATGCGGGCTTCGCCGCGTTCGTCGAACAGCCGGCGCGGCAGCCGGCGGCGCAGGCCGAGCAGCTGCCGGACGGTCCGCTGAACGGCATGCGCGTGCTCGATCTGACCCGCGTCTGGGCCGGACCGATCGCCGGACGCCTGCTGGGCGATCTCGGCGCAGACGTGATTCACATCGAGTCGCCCTGGAACCGCGGAGCCAAAGAAGCACCGCCGGGCCTCGCCGAGCTCACGCATCTCTTCCCCGACAACGATCTCGGCGAGCGGCACTGGAACCGCAACGGCGGCTTCAACAAGCTCGCCCGCAACAAGCGCGGCGTCTCGCTGAACCTGGCGGACGCCCGCGGCATCGACCTCCTGCGGCGGTTGATCGCCGAGTCCGATGTGATCATCGAGAACTTCAGCCCCCGCGTGATGCCGCAGTGGGGACTCGATTTCGAGTCGCTGCTCAAGCTCAATCCGGCGATCGTGCATACCGCGATGTCCGGCTACGGCGCGAGCGGACCGGGCGCGAACCGTGTGGCGCTCGGACCGGTGATCGAGGCGGCCACCGGGATGACGATGATGTCCGGCTACGCCGACACCGGTCCCTACCGCTCCGGCGTCGCCTGGCCGGACCCGGTCTCGGGCATGAGCGCGGTGGCCGGCACGCTGGTCGCACTCTGGCGACGCGCCGCTGCCGGACGCGGGCAGCAGGTCGAGTCGGCGATGATCGAGTCGATGGGCGCGTTCGCCGGCGACGAGTTGCTCTCCGCGCAGGCCAACGGCGGCCCGCCCCCGCGCCTGGGCAACCGCGAGCCCGGCGTCGCTCCGCAGAGCGTCTACCGCTGCTCGGGCAACGACCGCTGGATCGCGATCTCGGTCACCAGCGACGCGGAGTGGCGGGCGCTCTGCGATGTCGTCAGGCTGAGTGATGAATGGCGCTCGCTGACGCTCGCAGATCGGGAGGCGCGGCACGACGCGATCGACGCGGCGATTGGCCGCTGGTCGCGCAGCGAGCTGCCCTGGCAGGCAGTGCGGCGCTTGCAGACGGCGGGCGTGATCGCCGGCGTCGCCTGCGACGCCCGAGATCTGCTCGAAAACGAGCACCTCGCCTCGCGCGAATTTTGGGCGCTGCTTGACCACGCCGAGGCCGGTCCGCTGCGCTACCCCGGCTGCCCTGTGCGGCTCAGCCGCACGCCCGCGACCTACCGCCTCGCCTCGCCGCTGCTGGGCGAACATAACGATGCCGTACTGACGGAGATCGCCGGACTGAGCGCCGAGCAGCTGTCCGAGCTTAAAGGCGCGCGAATCGTCTGCAACGAGCCGCCGAGCCTGAGCACGCCGCGCATCTGAACGCGCGCCGAACTGGTCGGGGTGGGCGGATTCGAACCACCGGCCTCGCGGCCCCAAACCGCGCGCTCTAGCCAGACTGAGCTACACCCCGTTTGGACTCACGCTACACGTCATCAATCGACCTGCAGCTGCCCAACGACCTCAGAGATCTGGCTTACGCCCTCGCGCGCGCACCACTCCTCGACCTCGTCGACCACTCGAAGCGCCGCCCACGGATCGCGGAACATCGCCGTGCCGATTTGCACTGCGCTCGCGCCCGCCAGCAGGAATTCGAGCGCGTCGCGCCCGTCCATAATGCCGCCGCAGCCGACCACCGGGATCTCGACCGCCCGCGCCGTCTCCCAGGTCAGCCGCAGCGCCAGCGGCTTGATTGCCGGCCCGGTCAGCCCCGCCACCGTGCGGTTGGTGCGCGGACGCCGCTTCTGCACATCGATCGCCATGCCGACGAATGAGTTGGCCACGCAAATCGCGTCCGCGCCCGCGCGCTCCACCGCGCAGGCGATCGCTGCGATATCGGTCACGCCCGGCGTCAGCTTGACGATCACCGGCAGGCTGGTTGAACCGCGCACCGCCTCGGTCACCGCCGCCGCGGCCGCCGGATCGCGGCCGAACTCGATCCCGCCCACATCGAGGTTGGGGCAGGAGATGTTGACTTCCACCCCCGCCACTCCCGCTGCGCCGTCCAGCGCTTCGGCGAGCCGCGCAAACTCGCCGACGGTGTCGCCGAGCATGTTCACCACCACCGGCGTGTCCCAGGTCTCCCAGACGGGCGCGACATCGTGCAGCAGCTTCGACACGCCCACATTCTGAAAGCCGATGCTGTTCAGCATCCCCGCCGGTGTCTCGACAATCCGCGGGTTGGGGTTGCCCCGCCGCGGCCTCAGCGTGACGCCCTTGGAGACGATCCCGCCCAGCCGCGAGTAGTCGAGCACGCGCGCAAACTCCAGCCCGTTGCTGAACGTGCCGGAGGCGGTCATCACCGGGTTGCGCAGGATCAGCTCGCGCTTCGCCCGCGGCGCCAAATTCACGGAGAGGTTGGGGGTTGCGGGTTGGTCGGCAGGCATTGTGGTGTCGCGGAACAGCAGTTTAGGGCCTGTTCACGCTGTGGGAATTCCGTCTGCCCGCAGTTCCACCCTCAATCACTGCCGAGTCGGCGCGGGGCACGCGGCTGCCCGCCCGCCGCTGCCGAAGCTGCGCGGACGGCGGGACCGGGTGTCGAACTACGTCGTCTGGCTGGTCTGGTCGGACAGCCGGAGCGGCCAGCCGGGGACTGGCCGGCCCGACTAGTTGGCGTCTTCGCCCGCCCGGCGGCGGCGCGAGATGCCCATGTCGTTCCAGCGCGAGCGCCCCTCGGCGCGATCCCAGATCGAGTCCTCCGAGGAGTTGCGGAACTCGCGCGTCTCGCCGCAGCCGCAGGTGCCGACGCTGACCGGGCCGTTGGGCGCGTCGATCAGCCAGTGGTGGCTGTGCGCCGCTTCGCCGGCGGCGCTCTGCCGCGCTCGCTTCTTGGTTGCCGTCTTGCTGGCCATCTCTGTCCTCCACGGGAATACGGCGTGGCTGTAGACACAGCCCTTGCCCTTGATTCCCTTGCACGCGCAACGCTAGGCAGCGAATCGGCAGGGGACAACAGATCAGTTAACGCGACGGTTAGGATCGTGTAAAGCCTGATACGCGCCGTCCACCATCTGGATTGCAGAGCGCCCGAATTGCACCCTTTTTCAGCATAACGCGCGCCCCGCCCGATGGGTTCCCGCGCCGCTTGCGCGCCGCACAAGCGCGGCGCGCGCTACTATGTGCGCGAGACCACATGGTGATTGCTCGGGACATTCGGCATCGCAACGCATCACTCAGCGAAATTACGACGGCCGCCGCTCGCTGCGGTGTCTGCCGCGCTGTGCGGAACCTGACCTGAGGTGGTCTGGCGGCGGATCAGCGGCGGGCGCGGCGGCGGCCGGCGGAAGGGCGGCGGGGTGACTCTGACCAACGAGACGGTCTACGACGCGGTGCGCGCCGTGCGCGACCCCGAACTCCAGCGCGATCTGATCAGCCTGCGGATGCTGGCCGCCACCACCGTGGACGGCGACTCGGTCTCCGTTGAGCTGACCGCGCCCTACTACGGCTACGCCTCGCGCAAGCAGCTGGAGGAGCAGCTGACCGAGGCGATCCGCGCCGCGGGCGCGCGCGAGGTCGCGTTTGAGTGGTCCGTCTCGGTGCCCGCCTGGGAGGGCGACGACCAGCACCCGGCGATCGGCGGCGTCAAAAACATCATCGCTGTGGCCTCCAACAAGGGCGGCGTGGGCAAATCGACGGTCGCCACCAACCTCGCCGTCGCGCTCGCCGCCGAGGGTGCGAGCGTGGGACTGGTCGACGCCGACGCGACCGGGCCCAATCTGCCCACGATGTTCGGCCTGCCCGCCGGCTTCCAGGCGCAGAGCGAGCAGGGCCTGCACCCCGTCGAGCGCCACGGGGTGCGCGTGATCTCGCTCGGCTTCCTGCTGCCCGCCGGCGCGCCGGTCGTCTGGCGCGGTCCGATGATCGGCTCCGCCATCCGCCAGCTGCTGCACGATGTCGAATGGGGCGACATCGACTACCTGCTGGTCGACCTGCCGCCGGGCACCAGCGACGCCTCGATGTCGATGGCGCAGGAAGCGCCGATCGCTGGCGCGGTCGTCGTCTCCACTCCGCAGCAGGTCGCGCTCGAAGACGCCAGCAAGGCCGTCACGATGTTCGAGAAGCTCAACGTGCCCGTCTTCGGCATTGTCGAGAACATGTCCTGGTTCATCACCCCCGACACCGGCCAGCGGGTCGAAATCTTCGGGCACGGCGGCGCGCGCGACGCCGCCGACGACCTCGAGATCGACTTCCTCGGCGAGGTGCCGCTGGCCACCGAGGTGCGCGCCGGCGGCGACGAAGGACGCCCGATCGTCGCCTTCGAGCCCGACAATCCGGCGGCGACCGCGTTCACCGAGATCGCCGCCACCGTCGCGCGCAAGGCGGCCGCCTCGGCGCTGCTGCAAGCGCCCACGGTCCCCGCGCCGACGCCGGCGCCGCCCGCGCCCGCCCCTGCGGCGCCGGGCAAACCCAAATCCATCATCTGACACAGACTCCGAAGGAGCACCACGCATGACACGACTACTGGGACGACGCACACTCTCCCTCAAGAAGCCCGACGAACAGGCGGACCACGAAGCCGACTACCAAGCCGAACGGGAAGATGAGCGCAACGCCGCCGTGACTGACGCGCCCGCGCCGCGCAAGCCCTCCACGCGCCGCCGCCGCGCGCCGAACGCGGCGGTCGCCGAGCCGCGCGAGCCGCGCCGCGCTCCCGCGCCGACCAACGGAGCGGGCGGCGACACCGCGCCGAGCGAGAGCAAGGAAGCCAAGCCCTCGCGCCGCCGCTCCACCTCGCGCCGCAGCGCGCCCGAACCCACGCCCGACAACCCGCTGCTGGCCGCGATGCAGCGCCAGACCGCGCTGCTCGAACGCCAGGCCGAGCTGATCGAGCAGCAGCAGCACTCGCTGACCCGCCTGACCGACGCGATGCTCGGCGCGAAGCGCGGCGGCATCCACACCCAGGGCGCGCAGATCGAGGTCTCGCCCCGCCTCGCCGTCTTCGTCGATGTGCCCAACATCCTCTACGCCGCCGAAGCGACGAATGTCGAGCTCAACTGGGGCAAAGTCGCCGACTTCCTCTCCGAAGGCCGCACGCTCGTGCGCGCCATCGCCTACGCGCCGATCTCCGACGACCCCAACGAGCGCACCGAAAACGAGCGCTTTGTGGTGCCCTTCCTCGAGCACGGCTACCGCATCGCCACCAAGCCGCTCAAGCGCTTCCGCGGCGGCAGCGTCAAGGCCAACTTCGATGTCGAACTGGCCATCGACGTGCTGACCATGGCCGACCGCGTGGACGTGATCGTGCTGGTTTCGGGCGACGGCGATTTCCGCCGCCTGGTCGAAATCGTCGGCAGCCGCGGCGTCCGCGTCGAGGTGATGGCCTTCGGCCAAAGCACCTCGCAGGACCTGCGAGTGGTCGCCGACCGCTACATCGACATCGCCGGCTACATCCCCGAGCTGACCGGGCGGTAACACAAGGCCGGCGCGCGGCAAACTATTCTCAGCGCATGCCCGAGCCGCCGCCCCTCTGGTCCGACGCCTTCCTCGCCGATGAAATCCGCGAGCAGCCGGAGTACCAGGCGCTGGACGACGACAGCGCCGAGTTCGACCGGTTCGTCAGCCGCGCCCGGCAGATTCTCGGGGATGTCCACGGCATCAAAGACGCCGCTGAACAGCTGACGATCGAGCGGGCGATCACCCCGCTGCTGGAGGCGCTCGGCTGGCCGACGCCGCTGCCCCAGCTCGGCCTCACCGCCCGCGACGAAGTGGACCTGGCGCTCTACGCCGAGGAAGAGCAGCGCGAAGCCCTGCTTCGGGACTCCGAGCGCGACCAGGTGCTCGGAGCCGCCGGCATCGTCGAATGCAAGGCGTGGGACAGCCCCTTCGACAGCTCAGGCTCCGGCTCGCGCCCCGGCGAAACCGCCGCCCAACAACTCCAGCGCTACCTGCTGATCGCCGGCGCCGACTCCGGCGAATCGCTGCGCTGGGGCATCCTCACCAACGGCGCGCGCTGGCGCATCTACTCCTACCGCGCCCGCCCGCGCGAGCGCGCCTGGGAGATCGATCTCGACCGCCTGCTCGTCTCGCAAGACCTCTTCGACCAGCAGCCCAACGGGGACAAGCTCCACCAGCTGCGTCTCGCCTGGCTCTTGCTCCGCCGCGACTCATGGGTTGACCAGCCGGGCGAAAACGAGTCGTTCCTCGATCGCTTGCTCAATGAGGGGCGGCGCGCCGACGAACAAGTCGCAGCCAACCTCTCCGGCGCAATCTTCAAAGATGTCTACCCCCAGCTCGTTGCCGCGTTTTGGCGGCGGCAACCGGAGGCTGCGGCTGACGATGTGGCACGCGCGGCGCTCTACTTTCTCTACCGCCTGCTCTTCCTCTCCTACGCAGAAGACCGCGGGCTTCTGCCTGTCGGATCCGATCACTACGCACCGTTCAGCCTGCGCCGCGCTGTCCGTGATCGTGTCCGCAACGGCCACGCATACCCGGAACGTTCCACTACCCTCTGGGACGCCATCGAGACGTTGCGCGACATGGTGGACCAGGGCGACGAACAACTGGGCGTCCCGGCATACGACGGTCGTCTGTTCGCTCCCATTCACAAGCTGCTCGATGAAATCAAAGTGCCCGACGCCGAACTGGCGCCGATCATCGCGCCGCTCAGCCATGTCGAGCAGCGCTACATCAGCTACCGAACGCTCTCCGTCCAGCAGCTCGGCAGCATCTACGAGAAGCTGCTCGAATTCGTGCCGCAGCGCGATGACGCCGGCCGGGTCGAGGCTGTGCTTCGGCCGTACGCGCGCAAGGACTCCGGCTCCTATTACACGCCGCAGGAGCTGGTCGACCTGATCGTCGAGCAGACCCTCACACCGCTGGTCGAGGAGCGCATCGCAGCGTTCCGCAACGATCCGCGGGCGGAGAACGATCCCGCCCTGGCGGTGCGGGAGCTCAAGGTGCTCGATCCGGCGATGGGATCGGGCCACTTTCTGATCACCGCGCTCGATTGGCTCGCCGACCGCATTATGGAGCTGCTGGACACCACGTGGGAGCACGATCCGGCGTACGAGTCGCCGCTGCGCGACGAACTCGCGCAGGTTCGCCGCTTCATTACCCAGCCGCCCGATCTGCCGATTGACAATCCCGCGATCGACGTGATCGAGCGCAATCGCGCCATGCTCGCGCTCGCCGAGCCCCCGGACGACCGCGCGATCGTTCAGCGGATGGTGCTCAAGCGCTGCATCTACGGCGTCGACAAAAACCCGCTCGCCGTCGAGCTTGCCAGGGTCGCGCTCTGGCTGCACACGTTCACCCCGCCGCTGCCGTTGCCCTACCTGAATCATCGCATCCGCGCCGGCGACTCGCTGCTGGGCATCAGCTTCGAGCTTGCCGTTGAGTACCTCGGCCGGTGGGGTCCGGACCATATGGCCCGCGGCCTCTGGAACGACAAGCGCATGCTGCTCGATGCTGCCGAGATGTACGAACGCGGCATGACCGAGTCGCTCGATCTGGTCCTACCGGGCATCCAAGCATCTGAGCGGGCGCACGAAGCGATGGAGACCGCCTCGATCGGGACGCGCCGCGCGTTCGACCTGCTCGCCGGCTTCCGCTGGCTCAGCGCGGGCATGAAGAAGCGCGACCGCGACGCATTTCACGAGCCCCTGACTGATGCGCTGAGCGGGCATGTCGGGCGCGCTGTCGCCATCCTCTACAACGGTGAAAACCGCGAAGGTCTGACACCCTCCACGCCAGAGTTCCGCGAGATTCGCGACCGCGCCCGAGCTGTCATCGATCGCGAGCACATCTTCCACTGGGAAGTCGAGTTCCCGCAGGTGTTCGACGCGGGCGGCTTTGACGCTGTTATCAGCAATCCACCTTGGGACCAGGTTGAACAGAGTGCGATCGAGTGGTTTGCTGCTCGCGAGCCTGAAATCGCCCTGGCAAAGCCAGCGTCGCGTCAGAAGACACTTATCGCGGCCAAGTTGAGCCAGCGAGACGAGATTGCGGATCAGTACGAAGCAGCCATGCACGCTCAAGCAGGTCTGCGGCGATATGTCCGCACGATCGACACTTACAAGCTCGTCAGCGCCGGACGCCCTAACCTCTACAAGCTCTTCGTTGGTCGCGCATTGGCTCTTCTACATCCGCACGGAATCGCTGGTCTCCTCGTTCCGTCGGGGATCTATGCGGACAAATCGGTCGATAAATTCTTCCGATCCATCTCGACGACTGGCCGGCTATGCGGAATTTACGATTTCCGCAACACCCGTGCAGGTGACCCAACGGCATCGTCGTCACGGTGGTTTGCAGATGTTGGCGACAACGAGAAGTTCTCTGCCATCATCATCGGTGGTGAGAAGCGAGATGTCGCAGAGGCGAAGTGTGGGTTCTTTCTGGCCGGACGTCAAGATCTGAAAGATCCAGAGCGCGTGTTCGTACTCACTCCTCGTGACTTCGCCAGACTTAATCCGAACACAGGCACTGCGCCGATCTTTCGGACACGTCGCGATGCCAACATCGTCACTTCGAATCTATCAAGAACATCCAACGCTGGTAGATCGTTCGAGTGGAGAAGAACTGCGGGCGTGGAACGTCAGGTTCAAGCAAGGCCTGTTTAACATGACATCGGACTCCGACTGTTCTCTACCGCTGAACGACTAGAAGACACAGGCTCCTATCGCGTTGCACAAAACCGCTTCAGGAAAGGCAGTACAGACTGGGTGCCGCTGCTCCAAGGACGATCGATTCACTACTTCGATCATCGCGCGAACGGCATCGAGATCAGTCCAAAAGGTATCCGACAACCATACCGAAGCGTAGCCTCCACTGACCTCCAGCGCGAGTCGCCGGAATTCACACCTGCACCTCAATATTGGGTGGAAGAAGCTGAGGTCGTTAGACGATTCGGCGGCGAGAGAGCGTGGGCGATCGCATTCCGTAACGTCGCGCGAATCACGGATCGACGCACGATGATAGCCGCGCTTGTCCCAAGGGTTGGGATCGGGCACGGACTTCCCTTGTTGCTAGGCGCAGGTGAATTCACTGCGAAAGATGCGGCTTACCTGCTCGCGAATCTCAACAGTATCCCGTTCGACTACGTCACTCGATGCAAGATCGCAGGTGCGAACCTGACGTGGTACAACATCGAACAGTTGCCGGTGATCGCTCCCGCCGACTACGACCGAGCATTCGGCGAGACCACCGCCCGCGAGCTGGTTCGGGACCATGTCCTGCGCCTCAGCTACACCGCGCACGACCTTGAGCCGTTCGCCCGCGACTTGGGCTACGTGGGCGATCCGTTCATTTGGAACCCCGCCGAGCGCCGCCAACTCCGCGCCCGCCTCGACGCTCTCTACTTCCACCTCTACGGCCTCGACGCGGACGACACCGCCTACATCCTGGACCAGTTCCCCGTGCTCGAAAAGAACGAGCGCAAGGCGCACGGACGCTACCTCACCAAAGAGCTGGTGCTCGGCTACCACCGCGCCCTGGCCGCCGGCGACACCGAGTCGGAAATTCGCCTCGATTAGCCGCCTGACAGTCGCCTACGACGCGGCGAAGTGGCGCTTCCCGTCGGTCCGCGCGGCGCGGCCTACGCCGGGGAACTTGAAGTGGCCGGAGGCGATCAGCGCGTTCTCCGCCTCAATGCGGTCGAACAGCGCCCGCCGGCTCGCCGTGCTCGTCGTCGGGTCCACATCCGCGCTGGGGCACCAGTCGGTCTCGGTGAGCTGCACCATGTGGTGCGCGGCGTCGCCGATCACGTAGGCCGCCTCGCCGTCGCTGTTGACCGCGAACGACACATGGCCGGGCGTGTGGCCCGGCGTGGGCACCGTGACCACCTCGCTGGTCAGCGTGTGCTCGCCCTCGACGAAATCGATCAGCCCCGCGTCCAGCAGCGGCGCGAGCACATTGTCGTAGCCCGCGCCCTGCTTGAGCTCGTCGCTGCTGGTCCAGAAATCCCACTCCGCCTGCTGCACCACGTGCCGCGCGTTGGGGAAGAGCGGCTGCGGCTTGCCGTCCACATCCGTCGTGTTCCAGCCCGTGTGGTCGAAGTGCAGGTGGGTGAAGGCCACAACATCGATCTCATCGGGCGAGACGCCCGCCTCGCGGATCACGTCCGGCAGCCCCGGCGTGATCTTCAGCGGCATCATCTCCACCGGCCGGCCGCCGATCCCGCTGTCGACCAGGATCGTCGTGCCCTGGCTAATGATCAGCCACGAGCCGAGGTTGAGCGTGATGTTGCCGTCCTCGTCCAGCAGCTCGCCGTAGGCGTCCCAGTCGGAGGGTTGGGTGGTGTTGAAGAACCCGGTGGGCGGGATCGCGGCCCAGGAGTCCTGCAGCGAGACGAGCTCGGCGTCGCCGACGTTGATGCGGTGGATCAGTCCCATGACCAGCCTCGTTTCGCGAGTGAACGGTTGCGCGGAGGCTAACGGATGCGGCGCGCGCCGTCGCCGATGCGGTAGGACTCGTCGAGCAGCTCAATCGCGTGCGCGCTGCGCGCCGAGAGCGCGCCTTCGGCGTCGTAGCGGGCGATCCCCGCGTCGAGCTGGAGCATGCAGCCGGGGTTGGCGGTGCAGACCTGCTGCGCGCCGCTGGCGAGCACGTCCTCCATCTTCTCGGCGAGCACGCGCTGCGAAATCTCGGACTGCATGATCGAGTAGATGCCGGCGCTGCCGCAGCAGCGGTCGGGCGCGCGCATTTCGCGCAGTTCCAGCCCGGGGATCGCGCGCAGCAGTTCGCGCGGCGCTTTGCGCACCTCCTGCGCGTGCGAAAGGTGGCAGGAGTCCTGGTAGGTGACCGCGCGCGGAAGCTCGCCGGTGGGCGGCTCGAAGCCGATCTCGACCAGATATTCATGCACATCGCGCACACGCGAGGCGAAGTCCGCGGCGCGCGCCGCCCAGTCAGAGTCGTTGCGCAGCAGGTGTCCGTATTCCTTGAGGTGCGAGCCGCAGCCGGCGGCGTTAATCAGGATCGCATCGGGCGGCGCTTCGCCGTCGGGCAGAAATGCGGCGATGTTCTTGCGGGCCAAGTCGCGCGCCGCTTCGACATCGCCGCCGTGCGCGTGCAGCGCGCCGCAGCAGACCTGCTCCCGCGGCGCGCGCACCGCAACCCCGTTGCGGGCGAAGACGCGCACGGTGGCGCGGTGCGTCTCGGGATAGGCGAGCGGCATCATGCAGCCGGTCAGCAGCGCGGCGTTCGCGCGCAGTGGTTGGGCGGGCTGCACGCGCTCGGCTTCGGCGTTGGCGTAGAAGCGGTCCGTCGCATCGGGCGAGAGCGCTTCCACATCGGCCAGTCCCGGCGCAAAGCGCCGCAGCAGACCGCTCCGGCGCACCAGCGCTTGCAGCCCCAGCCGCTGGTAGAGCTTCAGCCCGTAGCCGGCCAGCCGCAGTCGGCGCGGCGAGGGGAAGACGCCGCGCATGATCAGGTTCCAGAGCAGCCGCCGCCGGCGCGGCCAGCGCTGCTGCGCGAACGCCTCCGCGCGGGTCGCCTCCATCAGCCGTCCGTAGGGCACCTTCGAGGGGCAGGCGGTCTCGCAGGCGCGGCATTGCAGGCACTGATCGAAGTGCTGTTGCACGCGCGGCGTCCACTCCACCCGCCCCGTGTCGAGCGCCCGCATCAGCGCGATCCGACCGCGCGGCGAGTCCGTCTCCACGCCGAGATCGAGGTAGGTCGGGCAGGCGTTGAGGCAGAAGCCGCAGTGGACGCAGAGTCCCAGCTCGTGTTCGTCGGGGCGGTCCTCGGTCAGCCAGATCGGCTCGCCCTGCGCGGGGGGTGCGTGCGTCATATGCCGTCCACAAAGCGTCCCGGATTGAGCGTGCGGTTGGGGTCGAACTCGTCCTTGATCCGCCTCATCAGCCGCGCTCCGGGTCCGGCCGGTCCCCAGATGTCGATCCGGCGCTTCAGTTCGGGCGGGGCCTGTTCGATGGTCAGCGCGGCTCCGCTCGGCTCCAGCGCCTCGCGCGCCCGCTGGACGCGCTCGGCGGCATCGCCGTCAAGCGGCGCGTCCACAAAGAGTAGCCCCGAATCGGCGGCGGCGATCCAGCGCGTCGCCTCGGGGAAGAGCCGGCCAAGCTGCGCCTGCGCCTCCGCGAGCGACGCCGGCGGCGCGCCGAGCCGCAGGCGCAGCTGCTCCGCGGGCGTGGCGAGCTCCAGATCCAGAATCGTCTGCCAGGTTTCAATCACGCCGCTCTCGGTGGGCGCGCCGCCCGTCGCGCCGGCGCGGCGCGCGGCCTCCGCGGCGCCGCCCAGTGTTTCCACGACGGCCTGTTCGAGCCCGGACATGCGCAGCACGAGCGCCGCCGCGCCGTCCGCGACCTCTGCCGCCCGCGCCGACGCGGGCGACAGCGCGACCGCGGCCTGCAACGACGGTTCAGCCCGCATCGCCGCGCGCGCGGCTGCGAGGGCGGCGGGGAGGTCCGGCGCGGAGAGGATCGCGAGCTGATCGCTGGTCGGCAGCGGGCGCAGCTTGAAGGTCAGTTCGACGATGATTCCGAGCGTGCCCAGCGCGCCGCAGAACAGCTTGGGCAGGTCGTAGCCGCTGACGTTCTTGACCACGCGCCCGCCGCCCTTGATCGATGCGCCGTTGGCGCGCACCATCCGCATCCCGATCACCCAGTCGCGCGGATAGCCGAACGCGCGCCGCCGCAGCCCGCCGCGCCCCACCGCCGCGATCCCGCCCAGCGTGGCCTGCTCAAAGCGCGCCTGGTCGAGCGGCACAAACTGCCCCTGCTCAGCCAGCCGCTGCTGCAGCGCCGCCAGCGTCATCCCGGCTTCCACGGTGATCGTGAAATCGTTCGGCTCATAGTCCACCACCGCGTCCATCGCCGAGAGGTCCAGCGCGATGTCATACCGCTCCGGCGGCATCCCCAGCCCGGTCATCGTCGCGCCCCCGATCGGCGCGACGGCGAGCGCATGCTGGTCGGCGTGCGCCAGCACGCTCGAAACATCGTCATCGGAGCGCGCGCAAACTGCCAGATCGGGTTGTTTGTCGTCGATGCGGTAGCGGTTCGCGCTTTGATCGGCGCGAAGCAACGATGCCAACTCATCGGCAATTCGCTGAGGCGTAGTCACGTTACAGCGTCCGTGCCTGGGGCTTGGGATTCGGTGAGTGCATACTTACTCCCAACCGCGAAATTCGTTGAAGTTGACCGCCGCATCGGCCTGCAAGCGTTGCGCTTCGATCACGAGTGGGGCATCCACGGTCAAGAGCGGTCGGTCGGCGCTGATCACTTCGAGCAACGCCGCATCAGCCAGCCCGAGGCGTTGATAGGCGGCGTTCGCTACTGCGTCAGCGCTGTAGACCACCACTTCCTGGCTTTCGTTGATGAGCGTTGCGAGGGTGTTCGACAGCCTGGTCTTGTCCGGTTCTCCATAGTTCCGAAGCAGGTTGGAAGCCTCGGTCAGCGTGTTGGGCGTCACGTACACGACACCGCCGGCGTCGAAAATCAGCTCCCGCAACCGGCGATAGTCTCCCACCGTGAACTGTTTGAGGCGCTTGTGCCGCGTGATGATGTGGGTGCCGGTGTTGCCGGCCACGAGCAATACGAGCAGGTTCGCATCGATAAAGTAGCCGCTGAGGGGCATGGAGCTACGACAGCGGTGTGAGCAGGCGATCGGTGAGGCCGACGAACTCCCCGTCGCGATCTCTGATGTGGACGACCTTGTACTGTTGGCTGCTGTAGATCGTCTTGTCTCCCAAGTGATCTGCCGACTGGGACGGCGAACGCTGATATGCGAAGCCGACCGTGATCTGCCATTCATCCTTCCCGGCGTCGTAGTTGATTTCCTCGAGGCGAATGGGCGAAATGCCTTCACCGTCGAAGATTTCCGTGGCATGCTTCTTAGCGGCCTGCACGGCTTCACTGCGCTCCATGCCGACGTTCCTTTCCGATCGGACCGCTCGATGTCTCCATCTTAGACGAACGCCTTGGGCCCGAACTTTGCGATCGTCTGCTGCGCGTGGCCGCCGCCGGCTTCGCCGCAGCCGTGGCCGGCGGGGAAGATCTTGCAGGGATTGAAATTCTCCGTCGCCCCGAACGCGCTGCGCAGACCCTGCATCGCCGCCATGTCGTCGTCGCTGAAAATCCAGGGCAGATAGTCGCGCTTCTCGTAGCCCACACCGTGCTCGCCGGTGATCGCGCCGCCCGCGTCGACGCAGACCCGCATGATCTCGCCGCCCGCCTCCAGCACCCGCTCGGTTGCGCCCGGCTCGCGCTCGTCGAACAGCAGGCAGGGGTGCAGGTTGCCGTCGCCCGCGTGGAACATATTCGCCACCGGCAGCCCGTAGCGATCCGCGATCTCATAGACCGAGTCCAGCACATCGGGCAGCTTGGTGCGCGGCACCACGCCGTCCAGCAGGTAGTAGTTGGGCATGATCTGACCCAGCGCGCCAATCGCCCCCTTGCGCCCCGCCCAGAGCCGCTCGCGCTCCTCGGGATCCGTCGCGGAGCGGATCTCGCGCGGCTCGAAGCGGCGCAGAATCGACTCCACAATCCCGCCCTCCGCCGCAACCTGCGAGGGTGGACCGTCCACCTCCACCAGCAGCACCGCCTCGGCATCGAGCGGAAAGCCCGTGTGCAGCACCGGCTCAACCGCCGCGATGGTCGTCTTGTCGATCATCTCCAGCGCAGCCGGCACGACGCCGGAGGCGACCACCGCGCTGACCGCATTGCTGGCCTCGCGCACCGAGTCGTAGATCGCCAGCAGCGTGCGCACCGAGGTCGGCGCGGGCACCAGCCGCACCAGCGCCTCTGTGACAATCCCCACCGTCCCCTCGCTGCCGACCACGCAGCCGACCAGGTCATAGCCCGGCTGGTCGCGCGTCGCGTGGCCGATCCGTTGCACCTCGCCGTCCGGCGTGACCAGCACCAGCTCCAGCACGTGGTTGGTCGTGGTGCCCCAGGCCAGCGTGTGCGGTCCGCCCGCGTTCTCCGCCACATTGCCGCCGATCGTGCAGGCCCGCTGGCTGCTCGGGTCCGGCGCGTACGCCAGCCCGTGCGGCGCAGCCGCCGTGCCCAGATCGAGGTTGACCACGCCCGGCTGCACGCGGGCGGTCTGATTTTCGACATCGATCTCGAGGATGCGCCGCATCCGGTTCATCCCGAACACGACTCCGCCCCGGATCGCCAGCGCCCCGCCGCTCAAGCCCGTACCTGCGCCGCGCGGCGTGATCGGCGCGTCGTGCCGATTGCAGATGCGCATCAGCGCCACCACATCGTCGGTGTTCGCGGGCAGGACGATCGCTTCCGGCTGCCCGCGGTCGATCGTGGCGTCGTATTCGTAGACCAGCAGATCCTCAGGCCGCCAGACGACCGCCTCCTCGCCAATCGCGTCGATCAGTTCCCGAACAAGGAGCGAAGGTGGGGTCATGAGGCAGCCTCTCCGTGCCGCGATGATACCGCCGCAGCGGCCGCCCAGCGCCGCCCGAGGAAGTCCAGCACGGCGGCGTTGAAGCGGTGCGGCTGCTCGAAGTAGACGGAGTGGCCGGCGTCGGGCACTGCCACGTATTCGCTCCCTGCCATCGCGCGGTGCGACGCCTCCATCGCCGCCGCAGGCACAATCCGGTCGTGCTCGCCGACGATGAACAGCAGCGGGATGTCGAACTGGCGCAGCATCGGCATTGTCGAGCCGCGCCAGGTGGCGAGCCCCGGCGTCGGTGCGAGGAACGTGCGCGGGCGCGGCGGATTCCAGCCGTTCATCCGTCGGTAGAGCCAGGTCAACTCGGGGCGCTCGCGCTCGGTCGCGGGAGCCAACGCGCGCTGCCGCAGCGTCTGGCCCCTCACTTCTTCGTAGTGCCGCGCCTGGATCTCGCGCACCTCATCGTTGACCAACCCGGCCAGCGTGCCGGAGAGGATTAGCGCGCGGATGCGCTCGGGAAAGATCATCGCAAACGGCGTGGCCGTGCGCCCGCCCATCGAGTGCGCAATCATGGCGAACTGGTCGATTTCCAGATGCTCCAGCAGCGCGTGGAGGTCGTAGGGAAAGGCGCGCCGGCCCGGTCCGCCCGGCACATCGCGGCTCAGGCCGAAGCTGCGGTGATCGAATGTCACCACGCGGTAGCGCTCCGCGAAGGCGGGCACCTGCTGCCACCAGACGAGGTGATTGCCGCCCGCCCCGTGCGCCAGCACCAGCGCCGGCGCCTCGCGCGGACCGTGGCATTCGTACCAGAGGTCAATCTCGTTGCAGCGCAGGTAGGGCATCCCGGCAGGCGCCGCTCAGCCGGCTTCGGCGGCGGCCAGCACCAGTTCGAGCGCGCGGACGGCCGTCAGACGTTTGTTGCCTTCGCGGTCCTCAGTCCAGACCCGGCGCTCGGCGGCGATGCGCTCGCCGGGACCCACCGTCGCGATCCAGACCGTCCCCACCGGCCGCTCCTCGCTGCCGCCGCTGGGACCGGTGATGCCCGTCTCTGCGACGCCGATATCCGCGTTCAGCGTGTCGCGCACGCCGCGCGCCATCGCCACCGCCGCTTCCTCCGACACCGAACCGTGCTCGCGCAGCAGCTCCCGCTCGACCCCAATCAGGTCGATCTTCGGATAGTTGCGATAGGGCGACGCGCCGCCAATCCAGACGCGGCTGCAACCGGGGATGTCGGTGATCCAGTGGCCAATCAGCCCGCCGGTGTCGGTCTCGGCGGTGGCCAGCGTGAGCTCGCGCGCGGTCAGCGTCTCGACGACCTGCTGCGCCAGCGCTTCGGCCACCGCTCAGTCCTCTTCTTCTTTGCGGCTGTGCGAGTCCCACTTGAAGATCAGAATCAGGATGAACGTGACCAGCACCAGGAACGGCCCGAGCATCACCGAGAACTCGAACCACTCCTCACGCTTGAAGTTGTTCACCCCCGTGCCGCCCTCGTCGGGCGCGGCCTGCGGCGCCAGTTCGACCGTCGCGTCGACCGGCGGTGCGTCCGCCGCCTGGACATCGTCGGCGGACATTGCCCCCAGCGCGGCGATGCTCACGACCGCGACGGCA
Organism: uncultured Dehalococcoidia bacterium; assembly: GCA_958295515.1. GTDB lineage: Bacteria > Chloroflexota > Dehalococcoidia > Bin125 > Bin125 > CATQGW01. The sequence goes on from CATQGW010000003.1 coordinate 237,575, forward strand.
AGCGCGACCGCCGCGCGCCGGATCAGTGCTTTGATGGTCGTCATCGCGGCCCGCTCCTTCCTCAACTCGTTCCCTGCCTTATTCGAGCGCGCCTTCGGCGTGCAGCGCGTCGATCCGTTCCTGATCGTAGCCGAGCATACGACCGAGCACGAAGTGTGTGTCCTCCCCCAGCTTCGGCGACGGCGCGACGATCGCCGCCGGCGTCTCCGAGAACTTCCAGGGCGGCGCGAGCACGGTGCGCTGGCGCGTCTCCGGCGGGCGAATCGCGACCCCGCCGCTGCGCGCCTGAAATTGCGCCGAAGCATGAATGTCCGCGCCCCACATCGAGGGGCTGGCCGGCACGCCCGCCGCCCGCAGCGCTTCCGACGCCGCCTGCGCGGACTGCTCGCCCGTCCAGGCCTCGATCGGCGCGCGCAGCTCTTCGCGGTGCTTCCAGCGCCGCAGACCGGTGCGAAAGCGCCGGTCTGCCCGCAGGTGATCCAGCCCCGCCGTCTCGCAGAGGCCGTCCCACTCCGCATCGTTGCGGCAGGCGATCGCGATCCAGGCCTCACCATTGCTCGCCGCTGCGCCGTTCGGCTCATGCATTGAGGCGCAGCGGTAGACATCGTGCGGAGCCCAGGCGCGATGCCCGTTGCCCAGCCGCTCGCCGTCGTCGCCTCGCAGTGAGACGCGCAGAAATTCCTCGCCCATATGCATCGCGATCGCCTCGCGCGAGGAGGCGTCGATGAACTGTCCTCGTCCCGTGCGGTCGCGGTAGTGCAGTCCGGCCAGCATCGCAAACGCCGCCGCGGTGCCGGCGCGTAGATCAATCGAGCCGCCCATCGTCAGCGGCGGTTCGTCGGGCGCGCCCGAGAGATAGGCCAACCCCGCCAACGCCGCGAACGTGGGCGCGTAGCCCGTGTAGTTGCGCTCCGGTCCCGACGCGCCCAGCGCGCTCGCGGAGACCATCACGATCGCCTCGCGCTGCTCGCGCAGCGCCGCGTAGCCCAGCCCCAGCTTGTCCAGTGTGCCCGGCCGGAAGTTGTCAATCGCCCCGTCGGCGGTCGCGGCCAGGTCGCGGACCACCTGCTTCGCGCCCTCCTGCTTGAGGTTCAGCTGAATCGACAACTTGTTGAGGTTCAATTCGTTAAACATCGGAGCCTGGTTGACACCGCCGCGGAACGCGCCCATCGCCAGCGAGCGCTGGCGGCTGTGATCGATTCGCGTCCGCGACTCGACCTTGATCACCTCCGCGCCCAGCAGCGCCAGCAGCATTGCCCCGTAGGGGCCCGCCCAGGCCCAGGTGAAATCGATGATTCGACGCCCCGCCAGCGGGCCGGGATGCGCGATCGGCTGGAGCGGGATGTGGCCGTTCGTGGTCATGCAATCACTCCCGCCCGCCGCGCCTGCGCTGGCGTCCAGGGGCGCAGATGCGCGGCGGCGATCTCGCTCGTCGCTTCGCTCAGCCGCGGGGCGTGCGTGCGCGACGCGCGCGGCGTCTCGCTCCAGTCGGCGGCGAACTGCGTGTACGACGCAGCGCCGACATCCGGATGCTCAATCATCTCGAAGAAGCCGCGCAGCTGTTCCTGTTCAGAGGCCATCACCTCCGAAGGGCGCAGCACCGGACCGGCCGGCGCGCTCTCCGTCTGGAGCAGTCGATAGACCTCGTCGCGCGTCCGCGCCCCCGCCCATTCGTCAATCGCCGCCTGCGCGGTGTCGCTGATTTCCAGCCGATCGCGCAGCTTCCCATCCGCGTCGAAGCCCCACTCCGGATCGCCCATCGCGCGCAGCAGCCCGCCCCACTGGTGCGGCTGCGGAGTCACGGTGATCACGTGCCCGTCCGCGCAGTCCATCCGCCCCCCGAACGAGGTGCGCCCGCTGCGCATAATCGGCGGCGGTCCGCCGTCGTTGGCTGCAATTGAGATGTCCACGCGGTCAATCGTCATCATCGCCTCCACCGCCGCCACATCCACGATCTGCCCCTCGCCGGTCGTGTCGCGCGCAATCAGCGCGGCCCAGATTGCCAGCGCCAGCGCCAGCCCCGCGTCGGCCTCGTGTACCCGCGCGCCGGCCATAATCGGCGAGCCGCCGTCGGCGCCCAGATTGCGACGCACCCCCGCCGCCGCGCCTGATGCGTGCGCCCGCGTCAACGCGCTCGACGGCCATTCGGCGGCGGGACCGTCCAGCCCCCAGGGCGTGAGCGCGGCGATGATCAGGCGCGGATGCTCGCGCCGCAGCGTCTCCGGGTCCGCGCCGGCTTCTGCGAGGCAGGAGGGCGTCCAATCCGTCACCAGCACATCGGCCTCGCCGAGCAAAGAACGCAAGACGCGCTTGCCGGCCGTCGTCAACAGGTCCAGCACGGCGCTGCGCTTGGAGGTGTTGTAGTGCAGGAAGACGGTCGAGCTTTCGTGGTGCGGCCGCCCGCCGGCGAAGGGGGCCATACGCCGCGCCGAATCCCCGCCGGGCGGCTCAATTTTGAGCGTCTCCGCCCCCGCGTCCGCCAGCAGCTTGCCCGCAAACGGCGCAGCCACCTCGGTCGCCAATTCAACGACACGCAGCCCGTCCAGCAGGGTCGGTCGCACAGCGGCAGTCATAGCTCCACAGTCTAAGCCCACCCTGCGAACGGGCTGCCGAGCGCAGACAACGCAGTATCCTGCCCTTCGAGGAGCCGATCATGGTGCTGAAGCAGGAGCCCGCGCTCGAGGGTTTGACCACTGTGGACATCGCCGAGCTCCAGACGCGCTGCCAGGAGCTGGTCGACGAAGCAGTGAGCGGGCGCGACCCGCTCGTGATCACCAGAGACGGCCGGCCGCTCGCCCAGCTCTGGAGCTACCTCGTCACGCCGATCATCAACTATGCGCAGGACGAGCAGGGCGAATGGCATCAGCAGGAGCATGACTTGCCGGACAGCCACTGGGAGCGCACGGTGCAGGTGAGTGCCCTACCGGCGATGTTCGATGCGCTCGTAGAAGACATCCAGGCAAACTGCGTCAACGCGCTGATCACGCACGACGGAGAGCGGATCGCGGAGCTCACCCCCTACCGCCCTTCTCCGCGTCCGCCCTCCCCCGCAATGATGGAGATCCTCGCCGACTACAAGGAACCGTGGGAAGAAGCGCAAGGCTCAGCGGCGGCGCGACAGGATGATCAGCCTTGATTGTTCTGGATACGCAAACTCTGGTTTGGCATCAGACCGACGACCGGCGTCTTGGGCGGCGCTCCCGATCCAGAATTGACCGCGCCTGGGGCAGGCAGAATGTCGCGGTGTCTGCCTTCGCCTTCTGGGAGATCGCAATGAATCGCGACTCGAGGGACTTTCGTAAGCTGCCTGAAATCCAGGCCTGGCGCAACGACCTGCTCCAAGACGGACTGATCGAAATTCCGGTGGATGGCGAGATCGCGATCGCCGCAGGTCGAATTCTTGGCATGCACGGCGATCCAGGGGATCGGATCATCATGGCCACCGCGCTTCGCGCCGAACTGCTGATCACTTCCGACGAGCGAATTCTCGCTTGGAAGGGTCATCTGGAGCGCTTCGACGCCTACCGCTAACCGCATGTTGCGCGCATCCCGCGAACGAGCTGCGGCGCGCCGACAACGCGGTATTCTGCCCTCCGAGGAGCCGATCATGGTGCTGAAGCAGGAGGCCGCGCTTGAGGGTTTGACCACTGTGGACATCGCCGAGCTCCAGACGCGCTGCCAGGAACTAATCGACGAAGCGGTGAGCGGGCGCGACCCGCTCGTGATCACGAGAGATGGCCGGCCGCTCGCGTATCTGAGCCGCTATGTCGGGCCGGCGCGCCCCTTCTACGTTCGCCCTTCCAGCGAGTGCGACGGCGCAGTCGAGCGGGTCTACCGCGAGGTCGTCGAGACGCTGCACCGCGATGTCACGGTGGCCGAGCTGCAGAACCAGTCACCCGAGTTGGTCGAGCAGGCCGCAGCTAACGACTGGACCGTGCTGGTCTGGAACAGCAAGGGACACGACGCGACTCTCACCCGCTACTTCTGGAGCGGTCAGCACCGCAACTCCGGGATCGACAGCGGCGATCTTGCTTCGGCGCTGCGAGAGCTGCGAGATGAGACGGCCGCCGAGTGGGAGCGCTCGTTGGATCGGAAGTTCCCGCTGTGATCCTCATGGATACCCATTCCTTGTTCTGGTGGCGTGAAGAGCCGCATCGCTTGGGGCGGACCGCGACCACCTGGAGCGGCAACGCCTTTCGACATGGCGAACTCGCCGTGTCGGTCATCTCATTTCAAGAAATCGGCAGGCTGGTCAACAAGGGCCGGATGACGCTGCCGACTGATCTCCGAACCTGGCGGCGCGATCTCCTGGCCGAAGGCGTCGTCGAGATCCCTGTGGATGGTGAAATCAGCGTCCGAACGCACGAACTCCCCAACCTGCCGTCCGACCCTGCGGATCAGCTGATCATGGCGACGGCTATGGATCGTCACACGCTGATCACAGCCGACGAGGAGATTCTCGCCTGGTGGGGACCGCTCGAGCGCATCAACGCGCGGCGATAGGCGCTGCTCGAAACACTTAGCCGGCGGGCGCTACACTCACTGCCACCGTGAGCGACTCCGACGCCTCCCCGGACATCACCCGCCCCTTTGACGGCGTGCGCGTGCTTGAACTCGCCGAAGGCATCTCCGGGCCCTATGCAGGGCGCTGGCTTGCCGCCCTTGGCGCCGATGTCGTCAAAATTGAGCGCACCACCGGCGACCCCTCACGCGCCTTCGGGCCCTGGCCCGACGACCTGCCCGACGACGAAACCAGCGGCCTCCACCTCTACCTCAACGCCGCCAAGCGCAGCGTCACCCTCAACCTCGACACCTCCGACGGACGCGCCATCCTCGAAGAACTCGCCGCCGACGCCGAAATCATCATCGAGTCCTTTCCGCCCGGCTATCTTGCCGGGCGCGGACTCGACTACCCCGCCCTCGCGGCCGAGCGACCGCAGCTGGTGATGATCTCGATCACCCCCTTCGGCCAGACCGGGCCCAACGCCAACCTGCCCGCCACCGAACTCACCCTCTTCGCCGCCTGCGGACAGCTCTGGCTGACCGGCGATCCGGCCCGCACGCCGCTCAAGAACGGCGGCTCCCAGCCCTCCTATCAAGCCGGCCTCAACGCCCTCGCCGCCGTCACCGGCGCCTACTACGGCGCGCTCGCGCATGGGCAGGGCGCGCACATCGACCTCGCCATGCAGGAAACCTACGCCGCCATGGCCGAAGCCTTCATGACCCGCGCCTCTCAACTCGGCATCGAGACGCTCCGCTCCGGCAACAACCTCAACGCCCTCTGGGGCATCTACCCCACCGCCGACGGCTACGGCGGCGTCTGCGCCCTGCCGCGCAACTTCCCCGGACTCGTTGAAGCGCTCGATATGGAGGAAATGCGCGATCCGCGCTTCGCGGAACCCGCCGGCCGCCTCCAGCACAACGACGAAATCATCGCCCTCATGTACGGCTGGTTCGCCCAGCGCAGCCGCGACGACCTGACCGAACTCGGACTGCGCCACCGCGTCCCCTTCGGCTACGTCGCCTCGATCGCCGACCTCGTCGAATCCGAACACCTCAAACAGCGCGACTTCTTCATCCGGCAGGATCACCCGCGCGCCGGCCCGCTCACCTTCCCCGGACGCCTCTGGAGCAGCAGCGAATACGACTGGCGCAGCGAACGCGCCCCTGAATTGGGCGAACATAACGTGGCCGTCCTGCACCAAGAACTCGGCTACGAGCTCGAAGACCTCGTCCGCCTGCGCGAGCTGGACGCCATCTAGGAGGCGCAAGGATGCCCCGTGCCTGACCCCGGACGACCCCTGAGCGGCGTCCGCGTCGCCGACCTCACCATGATCTGGGCCGGCCCCTACGCCGCCAAAATCCTCGCCGACCAGGGCGCGGAAGTGATCAAAATCGAGTCCCCCAGCGCCTGGGACAACATCCGCACCCTGCTGCCTCCGCCCACCGCGCCCGGCGAGCACTGGTGGAACACCAACTTCTACTTCCACGAATACAGCCGCAACAAGAAATCGCTCAGCCTCGACCTCGCCGCGCCGCAGGGCAAGGAAATCTTCGCCCGCCTCGTCGCCCAGTGCGACGTCGTGATCGAGAACTACCGCACCGACGTGATGGACAACCTCGGCCTCAGCTACGAATGGCTGCGCGCGCAGCGCGACGACATCATCGTCGTCGGCATGGCCGGCTTCGGCAAAACCGGACCCGAGCGCAACGCCGTCGGCTACGGCCCGATCATCGAGATGATGTCCGGCCTCACCTCCACCTCCGGCTACGGCGACGACGGCATGCCCTACAAGAGCGGCATCTCCTACGGCGACCCGATCGCCGGCGTCGCCGCCGCCGCCGCCGTCGCCACCGCCCTCATCCACCGCCGCCGCAGCGGCCGCGGCCAATACATCGACCTCGCCCAGCGCGAGGCCATGTCCACCATGCTCGGCGAGTTCTACATGGACTGGTCGATGAACCGCCGCCTGCCCGAGCATCAGGGCAACGGCCACGACTGGATGGCCCCGCACAACATCTACCCCTGCGCCGGCGAGGAAGAGTGGATCGCGATCTGCGTGCGCAGCGACGCCGAATGGGAGGCGCTCAAGCGCGTCATGGGCGCGCCCGACTGGGCCGAACACGATGACTTCTCCGACCAAATCCTGCGCTGGGAGCACCGCGAGCAACTCGATCAGGCCGTCGCCGAGTGGACCGCCGCACACAGCAAGACCGAGCTCTTCGCCGCCCTGCGCGACGAACGCATCCCCTCCTCGCCCGTCTGGAAGACGCTCGAAGTGATCCGCGACCCGCACCTCGCCGCGCGCCGCTACTACGAGCCGCTGCGCCACCCCGAAGTCGGCATCTGGATGGTCCACGGCTGGCTCTGGCGCACCGCCGGCGCCGGCCCCTGCGTGCTCGCCCCCGCCCCCGACTTCGGCCAACACAACGAAGAAATCCTCGGCGGCCTGCTCGGCCTCTCCAGCGCAGAGCAAGCCGCCCTCCAAACCGCCGGCATCACCGCCACCCAACCCAGCGGCGTCCCCCTCTCCTCCGAAATGCCCCCCCAACCATCCCTGATCTAGCTCCTCACCGCCGTCATAGCTCTCCATCACCCCCGCGCCCCCTCCTCCGTCATACCCGCGCCCCCTTTCTCCGTCATACCCGCGCCCCGCCGCGGGTATCTCGCCGTGAGCACCACCAAGGCAACGTGCGTCCTCCCGCCTCCGAGGGGAGACGAGGGAGGGCCAGGTGTGCGTGGCCAGGTGCGGCGCACATCGAGATACCCGCGCCCCCTCCTCCGTCATACCCGCGCCCCGCCGCGGGTATCTCGCCGTGACTGGCAGCGAGGCAACGTGCGTCCTCCCGCCTCCAGGGAGGGACAAGGGAGGGCCAGGTGTGCGTGGCTAGGTGCGGCGCACATCGAGATACCCGTGGCAAGCACGGGTATGACGGAGGAGGGGGCACGGGTATGACGGAGTGTGCGGAGCCCCACCCCAAAGCCCCGAAACCCTCCCACATAGCCCTCACTTATCCACCTATTGATTTCCTTGACTCGTTGTGCAATGCTCCCGCAACTGGTTTCCCCCGACGTGCGCACCCTGCCGGCAGGACTGCCTGAGTTTCGGGGGGGGGGGGGGGGCAAAATGATCCGACGGTACCCGGACGTCTTCATCGCGGCGGCGATCGTGCTCGTTGTCATTGTGATCTTCACCACCACCACCGGCGGCTTCAGGTCCTACAACACTGCCAGCGGCTCGGGCAGCGAAAACGGATTCATCGCCCCCCCGACCGAGCCGCTCGCTGCGCCCGCGCCCACCCAGTGGTACTGGGGCACGGGCGCGCCCGACGCCGTCATCTTCGCCCCCCGCGGCGACGCATTCCAGATGGGCGACTTCTACCTCGACACCGACAGCGGCGACATCTACGTCCGCACCGCAATCGGCTGGAGCTCCTCGCCGATCGGCTCCCTGGCCGCAGGCGCCACCGGCGCTGCCGGCGGCGAGGGCGAGCAGGGCCCGCGAGGCCTCGTCGGCGCGCGCGGCATGCCCGGCGAACCCGGCTTGCGCGGCCTTCCCGGTGAGCAGGGACCCCCGGGCGCACTGGGACCGCGCGGCGCTACCGGCCCGCGCGGGCTGACCGGCCCCGCCGGCGCAACCGGAGCAGTCGGCCCGCAAGGCGTGCCCGGCGCAATCGGACCTCAGGGCCCCGCCGGCGCAACTAGCGCAGTCGGCCCGCAAGGCGTCCCCGGCGCAATCGGACCTCAAGGCCCCGCCGGCGCAACTGGCGCAGTCGGCCCGCAAGGCGTCCCCGGCGCAGTCGGACCTCAGGGCCCCGCCGGCGCAACTGGCGCAGTCGGCCCGCAAGGCGTCCCCGGCGCAATCGGACCTCAGGGCCCCGCCGGCGCAACCGGCCCCGCCGGACCCGCAGGACCCCAAGGACCGCGCGGCCTACAGGGACTCCAGGGCGACCCTGGACCCTCCGGCGGACCGCCCGGACCGGCCGGCGCAATCGGACCCGCAGGACCTCAGGGTGACGTCGGACCGCCCGGACCGCGCGGCCTGCAAGGCCCCAAGGGTGACCCCGGCACCGCCGGTCCGCAGGGCATTCAGGGACCCGCCGGTCCCGCCGGCGGACCGGTCGGCCCGCAGGGCGAAACCGGCGCACCCGGCCCGCAGGGACCGCGCGGCCCGCAAGGCGCGATCGGCTACGCAGGCGCGACGGGCGCGCCCGGCCCGCAGGGACCGACCGGCGCGACCGGCGCTGCCGGCCCGCGCGGCAGCCGCTGGTTCACCCACAACGGCGACCACACCTCCTACACCTGGAGCGGCATCTCGCTGCAAAGCGGCGACATGTTCATGAACACCGACAACTCCAAGATCTACCGCCGCGACGGCAGCGCCTGGACGCTCGTCGGCGCTCTGACCGGCATCCAGGGCGTGCAAGGTCTGCAAGGCGTCGCTGGCCCCAAGGGCGACACCGGCGACACCGGTCCGCAGGGCGCGACGGGTCCGCAGGGGGCAACAGGCCTCGCCGGTCCCAAGGGCGACACCGGCGCGATCGGCCCCGCCGGGCAGCGCGGCAGCCGCTGGTTCACCCACGACGGCAGCCCTGTCGAGTACAACTTTGCGGGCGCCACGCTACAGAGCGGCGACATGTTCATGAGCACCGCCAACTCGAAGATCTACCGCTACAACGGCAGCTCCTGGGCGCTCACCGGCACCCTCACCGGTCTCACCGGCCCGCGAGGTCCGCAGGGCGATACCGGCGCCACCGGCGCCGTCGGTCCCCGAGGCCCGATCGGGCCTCGCGGCGAAACCGGCCTGCGAGGTCCGCAGGGCGCGATCGGCCCCAAAGGCGACACCGGCGACACCGGCGCTGCCGGGCAGCGCGGCAGCCTCTGGTTCATCGAGGACGACTGGGGGGGCGCCACGCTGCAGAGCGGCGACATGTACATAAACCCCGCCAACTCCAAGATCTACCGCTACAACGGCAGCTCCTGGACGCTCACCGGCACCCTCACCGGTCTCACCGGCCCGCGAGGTCCGCAGGGCGACACCGGCGCGACTGGCGCGACCGGCGCTGCCGGGCAGCGCGGCAGCCGCTGGTTCACCCACAACGGCGGCCACGCCGAGTACACCTGGAGCGGTGTCACGCTGCAGAGCGGCGACATGTTCATGAACACCAACAGCTCCCAGATCTACACGTACGGTGGCAGTGCCTGGGCGCTCGTCGGCACGCTCACCGGCATCACGGGACCGCAGGGCGCGCGCGGCACGGGTTGGTTCTACGGCACCGACGATGTGCCCAACCCGGTTGGCGCGAAAGCCGGCGACCTCTACTTCAACTACAGCAACGGCGACGTCTACAGCTACGAGGACACCTCCGGCGGCCTGGGGCTGTCCTGGAACCGTCGCACCTCGCTGCAGGGAGCTGCGGGCTCGGACGGCGCCACCGGACCCACCGGCGCCACCGGCCCACGGGGCGACACCGGCCCGCAGGGTCCGAGCGGCGCGGACGGTGCCACCGGCGCGGCCGGCGCCGCCGGCAGCCAGTGGTACCACGGCAGCGGCAGTCCCACCGACAACCCGCCGACGGCGCGCGGCGGCGCCCTGCGCAACGGCGACTACTACCTCGACACCCAGGGTTTCACGATCTGGTCCTACGACGGCGCCAGCTGGACCCAGATCGCCAGCCTGGTCGTGACCGCCCAGACCTAGCGCCGCAACGCCGCCGCCCACACGCCGCCCCTCCCGACCTCTTCCCCCTCGCAACAGCGGGGAGAGGTCGCGGAGGGGCGGCTGTCGTTATCTGTAAAGCACTGAACGCGGCTCCCCACTGCCGCCGATCGTCCAGTTGCGCCTTATCGCTCCGCAAGTCACCATCCCTCAGGCGGTTTCCCGCGACCAGCCCGGCCTGCCGTGACCGGCGCAGGCACCCGCCGCTAGGCCTGAGGGATACATGATTCGACGCTACCCCGACATCTTCATTGCCGCCTCGATCGTCCTGATCGTCATCGTCATCTTCACCTCGGGCGGCTTCAAGTCCTACAACACCGTCGTCAGCGCCGACAGCTCCGACGGATTCATCGCTCCGCCGCGCAACGAACCGGTCACCTCCACCGCGGGCACCCAGTGGTATCTGGGCATGGGCCGCCCCGACGCAATCTCGCTCGACCCGCGCGGCGACGACTTCCAGATCGGCGATTTCTACCTCGACACCGAGAGCGGCAACATCTACGTCCGCATCGAAGCCGGCTGGAGCGCCGAACCGATCGGCGCGCTGACCGCCGGCGGCGCGGCGGGCGAACAGGGCCCGCAAGGTCCCGCCGGCGCAGAGGGACCGCAGGGTGAACCCGGCGAGCCCGGCGCAATGGGTGAGCCCGGCGCAATGGGCGATCCCGGTCCCGCCGGCGACCCAGGTGCGCGCGGCGCGCAAGGCGAACGCGGCCTCACCGGTGAACAGGGCGAACAGGGTGAGCCCGGCGTAGCCGGCGCGCGCGGCGCGATCGGCCCCGTCGGTCCGCAAGGCATCTCCGGTCCGCCCGGCCCCATCGGACTCACCGGTCTGCGAGGACCGCAAGGCATCGCTGGCTCGCAGGGTCCCCCCGGCGATCTCGGTCCCCAGGGCCCCGCCGGCGCAACCGGCTCCATCGGACCGCGCGGCGCGATTGGCCCCGTCGGTCCGCGCGGCGCAGTCGGCGCGCAAGGTCCCGCCGGCGTCGCCGGTCCGCGAGGACCGCAAGGCGTCGCCGGCTCGCAGGGTCCCCCCGGCGATCTCGGTCCCCAGGGCCCCGCCGGTGCAACCGGCTCCATCGGCCCGCGCGGCGCAACAGGAGCCAGAGGTCCCGCCGGCGCAATCGGCCCGCAGGGCGTCGCCGGCCCCGTCGGTGCGCAAGGCATCGCCGGTCCGCCCGGCCCCATCGGCCTCACCGGTCCGCAGGGCGCTCAAGGCCTCGCCGGTGCGCAGGGCATCGCCGGTCCGCCCGGCCCCGCCGGCGAGACCGGCGCGCAAGGCGAACGCGGCCCCGCCGGTCCGACCGGACCGCGGGGACCGCGCGGCCTGCAAGGAATTCAGGGCGAGCCCGGTCCCGCCGCCGGTACGCCCGGACCGGTCGGCGCAGTCGGTCCCGTTGGTCAGCAGGGCGAGGTCGGTCCGCAGGGACTGCGCGGCGTGCAGGGCATCCAGGGCGCGCGCGGCCCCGCCGGTCCGCAAGGCATTCAGGGACCCGCCGGCCCCTCCGGTGGTCCGCCCGGACCGCAGGGCGCAATCGGCGAGACGGGCGCGCCGGGACCGCAGGGCCCGCCCGGACCGGCGGGCGCAACCGGCGCAACCGGCGCAGCAGGAGCACCAGGCGCGCCCGGACCGCAGGGCGCAACCGGCGAGACGGGCGCGACCGGACCGCAGGGTCCGCCCGGACCGGCGGGCGCAGCCGGCGCAGAAGGACTACCAGGCGCGCCCGGACCGCCGGGCGAAACGGGCGCACCCGGCCCCGCCGGACCGCGCGGCACGCGCTGGTTCACCCACAACGGCGGACACGCCGCCTACACCTGGAGCGGCATCACGCTGCAGGCCGGCGACATGTTCATGGACACCACGAACTCCCAAATCTACCGCTACAACGCCAACGTCTGGTCGCTCGTCGGCGCTCTCACCGGCATCCAGGGCCCGCAAGGTCCCCAAGGCGAGGTCGGCTCCACCGGTCCGCAGGGACTGGTCGGACCGCAGGGCGCAATCGGACCGCAAGGCGAGACGGGCGCGGCCGGACCGCAGGGCGCAATCGGCGCAACCGGTCCCGTCGGACCGCGCGGCAGCCGCTGGTTCACCCACAGCGGCCCCGTCGCCGAATACAACTGGTTGGGCATCACGCTGCAAAGCGGCGACATGTTCATGCGCACCGACAACTCCCAAATCCACCGCTACGACGGCAGCGCCTGGTCGTTGGTCGGCGCGCTCACCGGCCTCACCGGCCCGCAAGGTCCGCAGGGCGACGCCGGCCCCAAGGGTGAGACGGGCGAGCGCGGTTTGCAGGGAGTGGCCGGTCCCAAAGGCGACACCGGCGCGCGCGGACCGCAGGGCGCGACGGGCGCAATCGGTCCCACCGGATCGCGCGGCACCCGCTGGTTCACCCACAACGGCAACCACGACACCTACAACTGGACCGGCGTCTCGCTGCGCGAGGGCGACATGTTCATGAACACCGGCACCTCGCAGATCTACAGCCACCGTCTCGACGCCTGGTCGCTGGTCGGCACGCTCACCGGCCTCACCGGCCCGCAGGGTCCGCAGGGCGAAATCGGCCTCACCGGTCCCACCGGCGCGGTCGGCCCGCAGGGCGCGGTCGGCCCGCAGGGACCCACCGGCGCGCGCGGACCGACCGGCGCGACGGGCGCAACCGGCCCCACTGGGCAGCGCGGCACCCGCTGGTACACCCACAACGGCAACCACGACTCCTACAACTGGACGGGCGTCTCGCTGCGCGACGGCGACATGTTCATGAACACCGGCACCTCGCAGATCTACAGCCACCGTCTCGACGCCTGGTCGCTGGTCGGCACCCTGACCGGCCTGACCGGCCCGCAAGGTCCGCAGGGCGAAGTCGGACCGCAGGGCGCGACGGGCGCAACCGGCCCGCAGGGCGCGACCGGTCCCCAAGGACCGACCGGCGCAGTCGGTCCGCAGGGCGCGACCGGCCTCCAGGGCGACGCGGGCAACCGCATCTACCACCACTCCGCCGCGCCGCCCGCCGGCACCGACAGCTACTGGAGCGGCTACGGCAACCCCAGCCTGCTGCGCGGCGACCTCCTGATCGACACCAGCAGCGGCGACCTGCACTGGCACAGCGGCAGCGCCTGGACGCTGCTCGTCAACCTCCGCCAGGGCCCCGCCGGCCCGCCCGGTCCCGCCGGTCCGCAGGGCGCGACCGGAGCAACTGGAGCAACCGGCGCGACCGGAGCCACGGGCGCGACCGGCGAGCAGGGGCCGCAAGGCGAGACCGGCGCGATGGGACCGGCCGGACCGCAAGGCGAGACCGGCGAGACCGGCACCCGCTGGTACCACGGCAGCGCGTCGCCCTCGGCGCCGGGCGGCCTCTCGCTCGCCTCCGCTCCGCGCGTCGGCGACTTCTATCTCGACACCCAGGCCTTCGCGATCTACGAGTGGAACGGCAGCAGCTGGACGCGGCTGATCAACCTCGCCCGCCCGGCGACCGCGAACGACTAGACCGCCGACGCCCTCAGCGCGGCTCGTGCTCCACGACCGCGCTGCCCAGCGCGTCGCGGAAGTGAGCCGTGCGCGTCTCCAGCGGCTCGCCCACGATCTCTTCCCAGACCGTCGCGGCCTCCAGCCGCCGCGCGATCTCCTCGACATCGAGCCACCACTCCCAGCCGTGCGGCAGCGGCGCGGGCAGCTCCAGACGCAGCGGCTGCTCCGCCGTCGCCAGCCAATAGCGGCAGTACCAGGCGCGCCGCCGCATAATCCCCGCCTGCATCACCAGCGCCCAGGCTGCCCGCCCCGCCGCGTCCGCCCGCTCCGGCTCCTCCGCGCAGCGCAGCAGAAAATTGAAGATCGAAAACTGCCCTGCGTTCGCCCCGCTGCGCGCCGCCCCAATCCGCCGCAGCCCGTCCGCCACCGCCAGCAGCAGCGCCGCGCGCTCCGCCGGCAAGTTGGCCTCGTCGAGAGTGATGGGGGGCGAAATGACCGTCACCGATCGCCGCGGTGGAACTCGTCCAGCGTGGCGCGCAGCCCCCGCTCGCGGATGCTGCGGTTCATCGCCAGCACCGGCTCCGAAAAGTGCGCGATCGCGTCGATCTCCACCCCGCCCAGCAGCGCCTCACGGAAGCCTTGCACCTCCTGCGTGCGGTTGATCGCCTTCTTCTGCAGCACCAAAATCTCCTTCGGCGTGCGCGCCGCCCGCTCCACGTACTCGTCCACAAATGCGTCCAGCTGCGCCGCCGGCAGGCTGCGGTTGAACAGCCCGATCTCCGCCGCCTCCGCGCCCGAGATCATCGAGCCGACCGGGAAGAAGAACTCCTTCGCCCGCTTCGCCCCCACCTGCCAGGCCCAGAACGACGCCACGAATCCCGCCCCCAGCGGCAGCTGCGGCGCGCCCACCCGCGCGTCGTCGGCGACGAACGTCACATCGCAGATCATCGCCAGCTGCGTCCCGCCCGCCAGACAGTGCCCATGCACCCGCGCCACCACCGGCAGGCGCAAATCCCAGATGCGCAGCCAGTTGCGCAGCAGCTCTTCGAGTCCATCGCGATCGCGCGAAATCGCCGACGCCTGATCCGCGGCCACCCCGCCCCCGCCCTGAAGGTCGTAGCCGGCGCTGAACGCCCGCCCCGCCCCGCTCAGCAGCGCCACGTGGACGCCGTCGTCGCGCTCCAGCTCGCTCAGCGCCTCGATCAGCTCGCGCTGCATCGCGCGCGAGATCGCGTTCAGCTTCTCCGGTCGGTTCAGCGTCACCCGCGCCACGCGCCCCTCGCGCTCCACCCGGATCATGCTCGGTTCGTCGGACATCGGCGCTCTCCCGCTGCGCATCATGTTGCGCCAATGATCGTAGGCGCTGCGCCCCGATTTGCGCTCGCCGATTGAATGTTCTAGATTTCTGTTCGGAACACAAATGCCAAGAGAAGGGCGAGAACGAATGACCATCGCGCTGATCCTGATCACCATCGCGCTCGGCTGCTATCTGCTGCGCCAGTGGCGGAGTGGCGAGCTCGCCGCCCCGGAGCCGCGCCGCCAACCCGCCCCGCTGCCGCTGGTCGCCCGCGCCCACCCCGCGCCGTCGCGCCGCCCGCGCCGCCGCCCGGCCGCCTGAATGCGGACCCCGCGCCGTTCTTGCCCCTACGCGCCCTGTAGCGCTTAGACTGCGCTTCCGTACGTGTGAGGACGACATGGCCGCAATCGTCAAAACGACCGATGTGGACGCCCTGCTGAGGCGCGTCGCGCTCTTCCGCGATGTGCCCGGGGAGATGCGGCGCGAACTGGGCCACCGCCTGCGCGAAGTCCCCTTCCGCGCCCAGACCGACATCTTCCACGCCGGCGACGCCGGGGCCACGATGTACATCATCGTCGAAGGAGCCGTCAAAATCTTCGTCCCCGCCATCGACGGCCGTGAGGTCGTGCTCGCCGTCCACCGCGCCGGCGACCTGTTCGGCGAGATGGCGCTGCTCGACGACGAACCCCGCTCCGCCTCCGCCAGCACCATGGAAGACACCCTCGTCTTCACGCTCAACCGCGACGATTTCGTCGATGTGCTCGATGTCTATCCGGCTGCGCTGCGCGCGATCATCAATGTGCTGGTCGAGCGGCTGCGCGCCACCAACCAGTCGATCCAGGATGCCTACCTGCTCGACGTGCCCGGCCGCCTCGCCCGCCGCCTGCTGCTGATCGCCACCGAGCACGGCCACGACACCGAGCGCGGCCGCGACATCGGCCTGCGCGTCAGCCAGCAGGAACTCGCCAACATGATCGGCGCGAGCCGCGTCGCCGTGAACAAGCAACTCCAGGCCTGGCGGCAGCGCGGCATCGTCGAGGTCACCCGCCAGCGCGTCGTGATCCTCCAGCCCGCCAACCTCGAACGCGAATTCACCCTCTCACCCTGACCCGCACACAGACCCAGCCGAAAGGACTCACCTTGCCCGACACGCTCAGCACCGACCAACTCGCCGCGCTCCGCGCCTGGCCCTCCCCGGCCATCGCCAACGCGATCGAAACCTTCGATGTCCGCAGCCGCGCCTTCGGCTTCATGACCCCCGACATCCTCTGCCGCTTCCCCGATATGGAGCCGATCGTCGGCTACGCCGCGACCTGCAAAATTCGCGCCAGCATCCCGCCGGCCGACGACCCCGAAACGCAGGCCGCGCCCGACTGGTGGGCGCACATCGAGTCCATCCCCGAGCCCCGCATCATCGTCATCCAGGACCTCGACCAACCCCCGATCGGCTCCTTCTGGGGCGAGGTCAACGGGAACATCCACAAAGCGCTCGGCGGCATCGGACTCGTCACCGACGGCGGCGTGCGCGACCTTGACGAGGTCGAGGAGATCGGCTTCCAGTTCTTCTCCCGCGAAATCCTCGTCTCCCACGCCTACGTCCACCTCGTCGAAATCGGCCAGCCCGTCACCGTTGGCGGCCTCACCGTCTCCCCCGGCGACCTGCTGCACGGCGACAAGCACGGCGTCGTGCAAATCCCGCACGACATCGCCCCCCAGGTCGCCGACGCCGCCCAGGCCGTCGAAGACCGCGAGCGCGTGATCATCAACTACGCCAAGTCCGCCGATTTCTCCCGCGACGGCCTGCTCCAGATCATGCGCCCCACCCCCAGCACCGAGGAAGAGACTCCCTAGCGCCCGGCGGCGCGGGAGGCGCGAACCATTCAACGGCTCGCGCCGCGCCGGCGCGGCGCGTTCGCGCCCTTCGCCTCCCGCGACTTCCGCGTCCTCTGGGGCGTCATCTTCCTCCGCTCCTCCGCGCTCTGGCTCGACCAGGTCGCCCGCCCCGTCCTGATCGCCGAACTGACCGGCTCCGCCCTGCTGCTCGGTGCAGTGCTCGCCGCCCGCATGGCGCCCAACCTCCTGCTCGGCCTCTTCGCCGGCGCAATCGTCGACCGCTACCCCCGCCGCCGCATCCTGATCCTCTCCCAGTTCGGCAACGTCCTCTCCGCGCTGCTGCTCTGCATCCTGCTCGCCGCCGGCTGGGTCGAAGCCTGGCACGTCATCGCCCTCGCCGCCGTCTCCGGCGTCAACATCGCCTTCTTTCAGCCCGCGCGGCAGGCGATCCTGCCCGCCATGGTGCCCGCCTCCGCAATGCGCAGCGCTGTCGCTCTCTCCCAAACCGCCAACACCGTCACCCGCATCGGCGGCGCGCTGCTCGCCGGCCTGCTCCTCGCCTTCGCCGACTTCAGCGTGATCTACGGCGCAATGGCCGCCATCTACGCCGCCGCCGCGCTCGCCGCCCGCCTGCTCCGTGCCGATGTCGACACCCCCGCCGAGCAGGAGCGCGCCTCAGAATCGCTGCTCTCCCAGACCGCCGAGGGCTTCCGCTGGGCCTTGCGCACCCGCCGCCCGCTCGCCGTGATGGGCGTCTCCGTGCTGATGTTCATCTTCATCGTCCCCTACCAGGGCGTCTTCCTGCCCCTGCTGGTGATCGACGAACTGCGCGAGCACGCCTCCTGGGTCGGCTACATGATGGCCGCCGGTGGCGCGGGCGCGGTGGCCGGCTCGCTCGCTCTCGCCGCCGCCCGACGGCTGCCCGCCACCGGGCGCCTCATGGCTTCCCTGCTCGTCGCCGCCGCCATCGTCCTCGCCCTGCTCTCCTTCGCCCCCAGCCTGCCGCTCGTCGCCCTCTGCGTCTTCGCCGCCGCCGCCTGCAGCACCAACGTCATGTCGCTCGCCAACCTCGCTCTGCTGCGCCTCGGACGCGAGGGAATGGCCGGACGCGCCGTCAGCCTGATGAACCTCGCCCGCGGCATGATCCCCGTCGGCGCGCTGCTCGCCGGCGCGCTGGCCGACGCCCTCGGCCCCCGCAGCGGCCTGCTCACCATCGCCGCCGCCGCTGCCGCCGTCAGCCTCCTGGTGCTCGTCTCCCCTCTCGCCGGCCAAGCCTCCGACCAGCCGCGCGCCTAGTCGCTCTCAGCCGGCGACATAATCACCGCCCCCAAACGACGCCCACTACGGCTGCGGCCACGGCTCCAGATCAATCTGCCGCCAATACCGCACCCCGTTCCGCCTCAACTCCACCGTCGCCGTCTCGCCCACTCGCAGCGTCTCCAGCGCCGCAATCAAATCGTCCACATCGCTCAGCGCAACGCCGCCAATCCCGCGCAGCACATCGCCGACCCGCAGCCCCGCCCGATCCGCCGCGCTGCCCTCCTGCACCGCCGAAATCTCCATCCCCTCCGCCAGCCCGACGCCCAGCCGCGGGTGCCGAATGTGCTCCCCGGCCGCCATCCGCGGCAGCACCCGCTCAATCGTGTCCACCGGGATCGCAAACGCCACGCCGGTGAACGCGCGAATCGGACTCTCAATCCGGAACGGCACTCCCACCAGCGCCCCCGCCGCGTCCACCAACACCCCGCCCGAGTTGCCCGGATTCAGCGCCGCGTCGGTCTGAATGATCCCAAAATGGCTGCGCCCGCCGTTGATGATCGGCTGCACCACCCGCTCCAGCCCCGACACGATCCCCGTGCTCAGCGAGTGGCTGAACCCGTGCGGCGCGCCAATCGCCGCCACCGGATCACCCACCCGCACCGCGTCCGGATTCCCGAACGCCAGCAGCGCAATCGTCACCTCGTCGGGATCGACCCGAATCAGTGCCAGGTCGTTGGCCGGATCGCTCCCAACCAGCTCCGCCTCCGCAATCTCGCCGCTCCACGTGCGAACCCGGATCGACTGCGCCCCCTCCACCACGTGGTGGTTGGTCAGAATCTGCCCCTCGTCGTCCACGAAAAAGCCCGAGCCGCCCTGCCCGATGTTGTTCGCAATCGTCACCACCGCGGGCGCTACCCGCTCGTAGATGCGGGCCGGATCGAACGCCGCCGCAAGCGGCTGCACGCCGCTCAGCACCGGCGTCGGCTGTGCGCGCAGCCCGTCCCGACTCTCCGCCGCAGTCGCCAGCACCGGCTGCGAATTCGAGCCGCCCTCAGCCACCGGCTCCGCGCTCGTTCCCACGACGAGCAGGATCGCCGCCGCCGTGATCGCCGACATCACCGCACCGCCGCCCAGCGAGATCAGGAACGTACGCATGATGCAACTCCCTCGAATCACGACCTGCATCTTGCTCAAGGCTACGTCCACCGCACGCAAAACGCGAAAGCCCCCTACTCAGGCCCCGCCAACACCTCGATTAGGATCTGAATCCGACCCTCCGGCAGCGTCCCCAGACGCAGAAACGCCGCCTCCGACAGATCCACGTGATTCACCCCCAGCAGCCCCGTGTCCTGCACGATCACGTCCACCGAGCGCTCGCCGCGCCAGAGCCGCAGCCGCGTCCCGCACGGCCAGCTCACCGCCGCCGCGAGCTGCGGATCCTGCGGGTTGTACGGCGCGTGCGGCGGGCAGAACATCGGCCCGCCCGCCAGCGACGGGTGGTAATACGTCGCCTCGCCCTGTACGACCCGCGCCGCCAGCTCGCCCGGCCGCACGCCCACCGCCGAATTCCAGCTCGCGCCGCTGACCCGCGTCCGCACCCACACCGCATCGCCCGGATGCAGCACCGCGAACAGCTGCTGCGCGCTCTGCCCCGGGCGGTAGTCGTACCAGCGCTGATACTCGGCGTTCCAGCGCAACGCCTCCGCGACCGGCCCATACGGATCCTCTCCGAACGCCTTCCAGACCGGCTGGTGCAGTCCCGCCCAACCCAAAAACGACCAGCCCACCGGCAGCTCGAGCGGCAGCGCAAATGCGCCCGCCGCCGGCTGCCGCCAGCTCGCCGCCCTGCTCAGCTCGAACCAGAGCGGCTGCCCGTGCCGCAGCTCGCTCAGCGTTGCGCCGGCCGCGCCGGACGCCCAATGCAGCCAGCCCTGCTCCGCCACATCCCAGCCCCAGACGACGCGCAGCGGCAACCCCGCCAGCGCCTCGCCGGTCGCCGTATCCGGCCCGCACCACGTCGCCGCGTTCCAGCCCTCGAGCAGCGCAATCTCCCGCGTCTCCCGCGCCCCGATCCGCTCGGGAGCCGCCGCGCCCACCGCCAGCAGCGCCGCCCCCCCGCCGATCGCTCGCAGCAGCTCCCGCCGGCTCACGCGCCGCGTCATCGGCCTTCCGCAATCCGACGCCCCCGCCACGCATACATCGCCACCGACGCCGCCACCGCCACATTCAGACTGTCGATCTGCCCGTAGACCGGCAGCTCCACCTGCAGCGCCGCCGCGTCGAGGAACGCCTGCGGCAGACCATCCCCCTCGTTGCCCGCCACGATCAACGGCCGCTGCGGCCAGTCCGCCGACCAGACCGGCTGCGCCGCGCCGCCCTGCTGCAACGCCACAATCTCGTAGCCCTCCGCCGCCGCCCGCGCGATGCACTCGCGCGGCGTCGCCAGCACCTCCACCGGCAGCCACCAGTCCGCCCCCTTCGTCGACGGTCGATAATAGAAATCACGCCCCACAATCCAGACCGCCTCCGCCCCCGCCGCCTCCGCGCTGCGAATCAGCGCGCCCAGATTGACCCCGTAAGAGAAGTTGAACGCCGCCACCGCGAACGAGCGCGGGCGCTCCGGCGGCGTGCCCGACGGCGGCGCAAGCCCGAACGGACGCACCGACGACAGCGCGCGGTCGCCCACATCCGGCTCACGCCCGTCGATCGTCTCGATCGCCCGCCGCGCCCGCTGCCGCACCGACGCATCGGCATCCTCCGCCAGCCCGCGCAGCAGCGGCAGCGCCGCCGAGCCGACCGCCGCCAGCGCCACGCAGGCCGCCCGCCGCGACGGCTGCCCCGCGCCCGCCAGCGCCGCCCCAAGCTGCCGGCAGACCTCCTCCGGGTTAAGCCGCGGCAGCAGCGTCATCGCCCGCCGCCGCGTCCGCCGATGCTCCGAAAGCAGCGCCGGAATCAGCGCCGCCACCGCCTCCTCCGCCGGCGCAAGCTGCAACGCAATCCGCGCCTCCCCGCGAGGAAACCCATGCCCCGCCGTCAGCGCCATCTCCACAGCCATCGCCACCCACCCCACCTCCCCCCGCTTCGCAGCTCCCCGCACCGCCAACCCAAGCGCATAAGCCTCAGCCTCGCCCTCGGGCAGCTCCGGCACGGTGCCAAGTGAATCCATCGCCGTTTCCACGTCAGGAATGTACTATGGCCGTCATGCATCACGGGCGCGCCTTCTCGCTGCACACGTTCTTCCCGACCGGCGAACCGGCCGGGCTGCGGATCCTCGAAAAGGACAACTGGAGCGGACGGGCCATCGCATTCCCTCGCTCCCGAATAGCGGATGTGCGCGACGTGAGTGAGCTATCCGACGTAGGTGTCTATGTGTTGAGAGGCGCCGACGACGCGAGCGACGAGGTAGCCCACATCTACGTCGGAGAGAGCGACGATCTCCTGCGACGGTTCAATCGGCACACAGATGGGTTCGAATTCTGGACGGACGCAATCGGATTCACGAGCAAGGACGCGAACCTCAACAAGGGGCATGTGCTGTATCTCGAGGCACGACTGATTGCGCTCGCTGCTGCTGCAAACCGATGCATACTGGTAAATGTTCAGCGCCCCGCTGCTCAAGATGTTCGTCTCTCGCCGGCCGACCGGGCGAACATGGAGACCTTCCTGGAGAACATGCTGATCTGCCTTCGGTCCCTTTCTGTCCCCGAGTTCGAGCCAATCGATGTCCGCCACAGAGACAGCGGAACTCCTCTCAAGAAAGAAACCGACGATACCGAGTTCACGCTAGAAGAAAAAGGCGTTTCTGCGAAGGCTGTGTGGGGAAAAGACGGATTCGTAGTGCTCGCAGGTTCGACGGCCGTACTTGAGGTTGCTCCAGGCTTCGCGAAGGGAGCGGCGTCGGCCGGCAACCGAACGTTACGGGAAAATCTGATCGAAGGCGGAATCCTGAAGGAGAACGACGGCGTCTACACATTCACAAAAGACCATGTCTTTAAGCGCCCAAGTCCTGCGGCGACGATCGTCTTGGGAACCTCAAAAAACGGACTCGCATCGTGGAAGGACAGTGAGGGCAGAACGATCAACGAGCGCGAGGCGGCCTCGATCCCGGAGATCGATCCGCAGCTGCCCGACATCGATTTCCCTAGCAACAGCGGTGCTGCCGAATGATCACCTCCGAAGTTGATATCCAGGCCGAACCCATCGACGGGCAGTTCCGCCGCTACCAGGTCATCAGTACCATCCACAAGATCGACTCCCGCTGCGTGCAATCCGCCGCACAGCGCCCAGACCGCGCGCTATTCGCAGATCATCGCGCGGCTATCCTGTGAGTGAGAGAGGACTAGAATGGCCAAGCCCTTCTCCCTACAAATATTCCTCCCTTTCGGCGAACCGTCCGGTCTGCGCATCATCGACCGCGCCAACTGGACCGGCCAGGCGATCGCCTTCCCTCGCGGGCGCGTGAAGCAGGCGTTGGGCTCGGACGAGCTCCAGCGAACAGGTGTCTACATTCTCTGGAATCACGATGAATCGCTCACCGTGCCGCAGGCCTATATCGGGCAGGGCGAGCGGGTCAGCGATCGCATCGGGAGCCATGACCGCGAAAAGGAGTTCTGGACGGACGGAGTCGCGTTCACAACCAAGGACGACTCGCTCAACCGCGCCCACATTCTGTATCTCGAGTCTCGTTTGGTGCAGATCGCAACCGAAGCCGAACGCTGTGCGTTGGAGAACCGAGTCATACCGTCGCTGCCGAACATCGGTAAGGCGGCTACCGCCGACACCGAACGGTACCTGGACGATCTCCTCGTCTGCCTGCCCATCATCGGCGTTCGCTTCTTCGAGGCGCCTGTAGCGACGAGCAGCGAGAGTGGTGTACCCGACGGCGCGATCGAGCTGTTCTTCAAGGGCAACAAAGGCCTGGCTGCCCGCGCTTATCAGTCTGCCAATGGATTCGTGGTGCGCAAAGGTTCCTATGCCAATGTGAACGAAGTGCCAACACTGACAAAGCACTTCCCGGGCTACGCAGCCGAACGGCGGCGACTTGCCGAGCAGGGAGTGCTCGTGAAATCGACAACGCTGGCGGATGCCTATGAGTTCACGCGCGATCATGAATTCTCCTCGCCTACCGCCGCCGAGACCGTCATCAAAGGTATGGCAGCCGCAGGAAGGAAGGCGTGGAAGGACGAGCACGGCCGCACACTGATCGACCTCGCAGAACTCGACAGGGACGATCCGCAGTGACCACCCGCGAAGTCGAAATCGAAGCCGAACCCATCGACGCCTACGAGGCCGCCTGCGAAGTCCTCGAAGACGCCACCACCCGAGGCGCATTCCGCGTCCTCGTTGATGAACAAGCGCACCGCTACTCGATCGGCTGGAACACCCGCATGAGCGGCTCCCGCTACGACTTCCGCTTCGAGCGGCTCGGCGCAACCCTCACCCGCGTCGAGGTTGAGCTCCAATTCTCCGGCACGCTCGGCTCCTTCATTGGCTTCCTCCGCAGCCCCGGCAACGGCCCACATCTCGACCGCATCCTCAACGACATCCGCCAACTCGCCGAATCCGAGGAGTTCTACGAAGATCACCACGAGGAGGACGAGGAGCCGGAAGACTCCCCCGATGCAGGGAGAGACATCAGCGAGTGACAGCGGGGCGTCGCCCGCCTCCCTGCTACCCTCGCGCACGCCCAACCCAGGAGGTCCCCATGCAGCTCACCGGTCTCGAACACAAAGTCGCCGTCGTCACCGGCGCCGGACGCATGCGCAGCATTGGACGTCCCATCGCCGTCGAACTCGCCGAAGCCGGCTGCGACATCGTCCTCACCGGCACCGGCCGCGCCTCCGAAAACTACCCCGACGAAGAGAAAGCCGCCGGCTGGCGCGACATCCACTCCGTCGCCGAAGAGGTAGAGGCCGCCGGCGCACGCGCCCTCGCCACCGTCAGCGATGTCGCCGACTACGCCGCCGTCGAACGCCTCCTCCAGCAGACCATCGACCAGTTCGGGCGCGTCGATTTCGTGATCAACAACGCCGGCGCCGCGCGCGGCGCGGACCGCGTCCCCGTCGTCGAGATCGACCCCGAACTCTGGCGCGTCGTGATCGACGTCAACCTGACCGGCGCGTTCTACATGAGCCAGGTCTTCGGACGCCGCCTGATCGAGCAGGGCGAAGGCGGCGCGATCATCAACATCTCCTCCATCGCCGGCAAAATGCTCGGCCCCAACACCGCCGCCTACGCCGCCTCCAAGGCCGGCCTCCAGGCGCTGACCGCCTCCATGGCGCAGGAAATCGGGCGGCACGGCGTCCGCGTCAACGCCATCTGCCCCGGCATCATCGACACCTCGCGCATGGACGATCTCGGGCGTGGCGAGACCTGGGAGGGCATGATCCGCACCCGCATCCCGATGGGCCGCGCCGGCGAGGGCGGCGACATCGCGCACATCACCACCTTCCTCTGCTCCGAGCAGGGCGAATGGATCACCGGACAGTCCTACAATGTGGACGGCGGCACCTGCGTGCAGCACTAGCCGCCCGACACCACGCCGACCGCAACAGGGAGACTCGCATGGCCTACGAATTCATCACCTACGAGCAGGACGAGCGGATCGTCACGATCACGATCAACCGCCCCGAGCGGATGAACTCGATTCACCCGCCCACCACCGCCGAACTGGCCGACGCCTGGAACACGTTCGCCAACGACGACGACGCCTGGATCGCGATCCTCACCGGCGCGGGCAGCCGCGCCTTCTCCGCCGGCAACGACCTCAAGTACACCGCCGAAATGTCCCGCGAGGCCAACCCGCCGCGCTTCGCCCCCGTCGCCGGCGGCTTCGGCGGCATCACCGCCGACTTCAACTGCCCCAAGCCGATGATCGCCGCCGTCAACGGCTTCGCCCTCGGCGGCGGCTGCGAAATGGCGATGGCCTGCGACATCATCGTCGCCGCCGAACACGCCGTGCTCGGCTTGCCCGAACCCAAAGTCGGCCTCATGGCCGGCGCCGGCGGCGTCCACCGAATGCCCCGCCACATCCCGCTCAAAATCGCCATGGGCTTCATGCTCACCGGCAAGCACGTGCCCGCCGCCGAAGCCCACCGCTGGGGACTCGTCAACGAGGTCGTCCCCGCCGACGAGCTGATGCAAACCGCCCGCCGCTGGGCCGAGGAAATCCTGCTCTGCGCCCCGATCTCGGTGCGGGCCTCGAAGGAGGCGGCCTACGGCGGCCTCGAGCTCCCGCTGCCCGCCGCCCTCACCCACAACTTCCACCAGCAGCGCCTGATGTCCGGCTCCGAGGACCTAATCGAAGGCCCCCGCGCCTTCGCCGAAAAGCGCACCCCCAACTGGAAGGGCCGCTAACCCTCCACCCGCCAGCGCGGAGCCTCCGACAACTCCGCCATCCGCCGACCCGAGTCCGGCACATCGTGCCCCAGCTTCCGCCCGTACTCCTCCGCCCACACCGGCGGGAGGACCTGCTGCACCTCGTGCCAACGGATCGGCTGCTCTCCGCTGCAACGCTCCGCCTCGAACACATCCGCCAGCCAGATCGCCATATCCCCGCCGTCCATCCAGTTCACCACCCGGCACGCCAGCCAGCCCACCACCCCGTCGAGAATCGGCAGTCCCTCCGGACCCTCGCGCCAGCCGACCCCCTCGAACTTGTCCACCTCCGTCTGCGAGCGGAAGCCCCAGTGCCGCACCCACTCCCACTGCTCGCGGTTGATCACATGCACCGCGAACCGCCCCGACGCCTCGATCAGCTCGTTCGTGTGGTTGCGCTTCTGAATCTGCACCAGCAGCCGCGGCTGCGCCGGCACAATCGACGCCGCAAACGCGCCCACCGCAATCTGCCCGCCGCGGCGATCCCCGTCCGCGGCAGTCACCACCGTCAGCGGCGACCAGAGCAGCGTCAGCAGCGAGGGCGCATCCTGCAACGGCATGACAACAGGCTACCGCTCGCGCCGCCGCCGCCGCCACGCCATCCAGGCCAGCGGCAGCGCGAAGAACGCCAGCAGCCCGCCCGCCGCGCCCGCCAGCAGACGCCAATCGCCCACCACGCCCTCGCCCAACACCGCCGCAATCCCCAGAATCGGCGCGCTCGCCAGCACCGAAACCACGATGTAGATGCCGAACCGCATCTGCGTCAGCCCCGCCGCATATGAGACATAATCCACTCCCGCGATCGGAAAGAGCCGCAGCACGATCAGCAGCCGCAGCCCCAGCCGCTCGCCCAACTCGTCCACCTTGTCCACCGCCGCCTGCGACATCAGCCGCCGCAGCGTCGGACGCCCCAGCTTCCGCGCCAACCAGAAGCACACCGCCGAGCCGATCGCCGTCCCGATCATCGTGTACAGAAAGCCCAGCGCCCCGCCGAACACCGTCGCCGCGATGATCGGCGCGGGCGCCGTCGGCACCGGCGCGAACAGCATCGAGCCCGCGAAGAACGCGATGTAGGCGATCGGCCCCCACGGCCCGAGCTGCTCGATCCAGTCCGCGACATCCGTCTCAATCCACTCCTGCAGCTCATCGCGGAAGATGATGTAGGGCACCGCGATCGCCGCCGCCACGATCAACGCGGCTACGGCCAGCAGGATGATTCGCCGACGGGTCAGCTCCACGCAACCGATAGTACGCGCCGTACGCTACGGTCCGAATGGGCAGGCGAATTCATGACCACCACCATCGATCGCGAATTCTTCGAGCGCCACGCCGGCTCCGCCGAGCGCGCCGCCGAAGCGCGCGAAATCTTCCCCAGCGGCGTCACCCACGACGTGCGCTACTTCGACCCCTTCGGCCTCTTCATCGACCGCGCCGTCGGCCCGCGCAAGTGGGACATCGACGGCAATGAGCTGATCGATTACGTGATGGGCCACGGCGCACTGCTCTTCGGACACAGCCACCCCTATCTGGTCGAGGCCGTCCAGCAGCAGGTCGCGCGCGGCACCCACTTGGGCGGCTCCAACGACTACGAGAGCCAGTGGGCGCAGGCCATCCGGCGGCTCCTGCCCAGCGCCGAGAAGGTGCGCTTCACCTCCTCCGGCACCGAGGCCACCATGATGGCCGTGCGCCTCGCCCGCGCCTACACGGGACGCGACCGCCTGCTCCGCCTGCGCAACCACTTCCACGGCTGGAACGACAGCGTGATGGTCGGCGGCCGCACCTCCGCCGGCGCAATCGGCGACAGCGGCCTCTCGCGCGCGATCGGCGGCACGATCGGCGTCTTCGATCAGACCGATCTGGCCGGCATCGGAGAGGCGCTGGCGACGCGCGAGTTCGCCGCCATGATCCTCGAGCCGACCGGCTACTCCTGGGGAACCTGCCCGCTGCCGCCCGAGGTGCCCCAACAGCTGCGCGCGCTGACCGAACAGGCCGGCACGCTGCTGATCTTCGACGAGGTCGTGACCGGCTTCCGCATCACCCGCGGCGGCGCGCAGGAGCGCCTGGGCGTCCGCCCCGACCTCACCACCCTCGCCAAAATCGCCGCCGGCGGGCTGCCCGGCGGCGCCGTCGTCGGCCGCGCCGACCTGCTCGACCAGATCGCCTTCGACGCCGGCGCAGCGCGCGTCGCCCACCCCGGCACCTTCAACGCCAACCCGCTCAGCGCCGCCGCCGGCGCGCGCATGCTCACCGCCGTCGCCGAAGAAGACCCCGTCGACGTCGCCGCCGAGCAGGCGCGGCGACTCACGCGCGGCCTCAACGACGCCCTGCGCGACGCCGAAGCGCCCGGCGCAGCCTTCGCCGACGCCTCGCTCGTCCACATCGTCCTCGGCCCCGACCTGCCCCGCCCCGACGACGGCGTGACCTGGCGCTGGGATTCCGTCGGCGGCGCGCAGGCGTCCCTCCCCCCTACCCCCAGCGAGATCGCCTGGCCCTTCCGCCGCGCCATGGCCAACCATGGCGTCGACCTCATGGGCATGGGCGCAATCGTCTCCTGCGTCCACACCGACGCCGACATCGACGCCACCATCAACGCCTTCACCGCCTCCCTGTCCGACCTCCGCCGCGAAGAACTCCTCTAACCCCCTCAACCCCCGCCCTACCCGCCCCACCATCCGCCCTCGCCCACCCCCATCCCTGCGCCCATGTAGTTCAGGTGCTACCCTGTTCCCGCAGCGTGTGCGAAAATCTTCACACAATGGCGGCTTTCGTTGCGTTCCGTCCCGACCGTGTTGGCGATCTCCGCGCCGCCGCCGTTCGCGTTTCACCTTCGCGCCGCTGACATCGCTTCGTGCGAACGCCGGCCGCCGGTATCTCACCTGCGCGGCCGCTTCAGCGTCGGCGACAGCCCCGCGCCTCTGCTTCAGGGAGCAGAATGAGTACACCGCTTCCGCGCCCAGTATCCGGTCTGCATGACCCGCTGAGCTTCCGCGACGCCTGCGGCACCGGCTTTGTCGCGCGAATCGATGGCGTGCGCACCCACGAGCTCGTCCAGCAAGCCGTCATGGGCGTCGTCAGCCTCACCCACCGCGGCGCGGTCAACGCCGACCCCAACACCGGCGACGGCGCCGGCGTCACCATCGAAATCCCCTGGGACACCTACGCCGACGACCTCGAGCGGCTGGGCTGCGCGTCGGACGCGGCGGCAGGACGCCTCGCGCTGGGCATGATCTTTCTGCCCAGCGAAGACACCGCGCGCGCGCGCGCGATCATTGACGCCGCGCTCCAGCGCACCAACCTCGAAGTCTTGGGCTGGCGCACCGTGGCCACCGAGCCGGCGGTGCTGGGCGAGGCCGCGCTGCGTGGGCTGCCGAAGATCGAGCAGGTCATCGTCCGCCGCCCCGAGCAGCTGGCCGCGACCGACTTCGAGCGACTGCTCTATCTGGCGCGCCGACGCGCCGAAGCCGAAATCCGCGCCCTCGCCGAGCGCGACCACTCCGACCCCGTCGCCGAGACCTACGTCGTCTCCCTCTCCTCCCGCACCGTCGTCTACAAGGGGCTGATGGTCGCCCCCCAGCTGAGCCGCTTCTACCCCGACCTGACCGACCACCGCACGACCTCCTCGCTGGCACTCTTCCACCAGCGCTACGCCACCAACACGCTGCCCAACTGGCGGATCGCACAGCCCTTCCGCAGCATCGCCCACAACGGCGAGATCAACACCCTGCTCGGCAACCGCAACTGGATGTTCGCCCGCGGACCCTCGCTCCAGTCCGACATCTGGGGCGAAGCGGTCTCCGAGCTGCACCCCGTGATCAGCGAAGGCGGCTCCGACTCGCTCGCCTTCGACGAAGCCCTCGATCTGCTGATCGCCTCCGGGCGCGGCGCGCTGCACGCGATGATGATGCTCGTGCCCGAGGCCTGGGAGCAGATGGCCGACATCGAACCCCGCTTGCGCGGCTTCTACGAGTACCACGCCTGCCTGATGGAGCCCTGGGACGGCCCGGCCGCGATCGCCTTCACCGACGGGCGGGTGATCGGCGCGGCGATGGACCGCAACGGCCTGCGACCCGCCCGCTACCAGGTGACCCGCGGCGGACTGGTCGTGATGGGCTCCGAGGTCGGCCTCATCGACCTCGACCCGGCCGAGATCATCGAGTCCGGGCGGCTCGGTCCCGGGCAGATGGTGGCGGTCGATGTCGAGCGCCATGAACTGCTGCACAACGACGAGATCAAGCGCCGCATCGCCGTCCAGCGCCCCTACGCGCGCTGGGTGCGGCAGCGCATGGGACGCATTCAGCGCGTCGTCGAGTTCGATGCCGTGCAACACCAGCAGCTGGGCGAAGGCGAGCTGCTCGAACGCCAGATTGTGCACGGCTACAGCAAAGAAGAACTCGAATACGTGCTCAAGCCCATGGCGCGCTTCGGCAAAGAGCCGGTCGGTTCGATGGGCGACGACACCCCCCCTCTCCGTGCTCAACGACGCCCCCCGCCCGCTCTACACCTACTTCCGTCAGAAGTTCGCCCAGGTCACCAACCCGCCGATCGACTCGATTCGCGAGCGCAACGTGATGTCGCTCGATACCTGGCTCGGACGCCGCCATTCCCTGCTCGAAGAGGCCCCCGATGCCGCCCAGCTGGTGCATCTCCCCTCGCCCGTGCTGCTCGACGACGAGCTGGCCGCGCTGCGCGAGTTCCGCCTGCCCGGCTTCTCCACCGTCACGCTCGACGCCACCTTCGCAGTCGCCGACGGCCCGGCGGGACTCGAGCCTGCCCTCGACGCGCTCTGCGATCACGTCGACAACGCGATCGAGGACGGCCACAGCGTGCTCATCCTCTCCGACGAAGCGGTCGACGCGGACCGCGCCCCGATCCCGATGCTGCTCGCCGTCGCCACCGTGCATCACCACCTCATTCAGAACGGACGCCGGCTCAATGCCAGCATCATCGCCAACAGCGGCGACGCCCGCGATGTGCATCAGGTCTCCTGTCTGATCGGCTTCGGCGCAAACGCCGTCCACCCCTGGCTCGCCCTACAGACGCTGCTTGCGCTACAGGCCGAGGGCGAACTGGAGCCGATGAGCCAGAACGAAGTGATCGACCAGTACCCTTCCGCGCGCTCGACGCCGGCGTGCTCAAAATCATGTCCAAGATGGGTATCGCCTCGGTCTCCTCGTACCTCGGCGGCCAGATTTACGAAGCGCTCGGCATCGACGAGGAAGTCGTGGCTCGCTCGTTCCACGGCACCACCTCGCGGATCGGCGGGATCGGCTACCGCGAGATCGCCGCCGACGCGCTGGCCCGCCACAGCCTCGCCTATCCCGCCGACGGCCTCGACGCGGGCGGTTGGTACCGCTATCGCCGCGACGGCGACTACCACGCCAATGAGCCGCCGATCTGGCGCTCCCTGCACCAGGCCGTGCAGAACACCAACGGCGACGACGCCTACGCCAAATTCGCCGGCATGGTCAACGATCGCCGCCCCACCGCGCTGCGCGACCTGATCGACTTCCGCTCCGACCGCAGCCCGATCGACATCGCGAATGTCGAGTCGAACGAGTCGATCATCAGCCGCTTCAGCACCGGCGCGATGTCGCTGGGCGCGCTCAGCCCGGAGGCGCACGAGGACATCGCTTTGGCGATGAACGAGCTGGGCGGCCGCTCGAACACCGGCGAGGGCGGCGAGGACCCGCGCCGTTTCCTCTCCACCGGCGACCGCCACGAGGCCAACTCGCAAATCAAGCAGATCGCCTCCGGACGCTTCGGCGTCACCCCGGGCTACCTCAACAGCGCCAGCGAGATCGAGATCAAAATCGCCCAAGGCTCCAAGCCCGGCGAGGGCGGCCAACTGCCCGGACATAAGGTGACCACCTACATCGCCATGCTGCGCCACTCCACGCCCGGCGTCGAGCTGATCTCCCCCCCGCCCCATCACGACATCTACTCCATCGAGGACCTCTCGCAGCTGATCTACGACCTCAAGATCGCCAACCCCGACGCCCTCGTCTGCGTCAAGCTCGTCGCCTGCGAGGGCGTCGGCACGATCGCCACCGGCGTCGCCAAAGCCTACGCGGATGTCGTGCATATCTCCGGCGCGGACGGCGGCACCGGCGCCTCGCCGCTCTCCTCGGTCAAATACGCCGGCGCGCCCTGGGAGCTGGGCGTCAAGGAAGCCCACGAAGCGCTGGTCGTCAACGGCCTGCGCGGGCGCATCCTCCTGCGCACCGACGGCGGCTTCCACACTGGCCGCGATGTGGTCGCGGCCGCCCTGCTCGGCGCGGAAGGCTACGGCTTCGGCACCCTCCGCGCTCGTCGCCCTCGGCTGCAAGATGGCCCGCCAGTGCCACCTCAACACCTGCCCCGTCGGCGTCGCTACGCAGCGCGAAGACCTCCGCTCCAAGTACTTCGGCAAGCCCGAAATGCTGATCGACTTCCTGCTGCACGTCAGCGAGGAGGTGCGCACCATCCTCGCCCAACTCGGCTACGAACGGCTGGAGGACGTGATCGGGCGCACCGACCTGCTCACCCAAATCCCGCCCCGCAGCGGCGAGCGCGCCAAAACCGTGGACCTGAGCCGCCTGCTCGCCCCGATCGAGGC
>CATQGW010000004.1 GCA_958295515.1 uncultured Dehalococcoidia bacterium
CTACCCGACCAGCCCCGGCGAAGATCCGCTCAGACCTCCGCCGGAAACGCAATCGCCGGCTCTTCAATGCTCACCGAGACCGCCTCCGCCGCCGACCAGGCCCGCGCGTGGCGCAGACGCGCCTCCAACTCCGGGCCCGAATCCAGCGCTACCCGAACCAATTGATCGTGACCGTAATACTCGCTGTCCACAATCCGCCCCCGCCGATCCGCCCCCGCCGCCTCCGGCGGACCCAGCGAAATCTGCTCCGGACGCAGCACCACATCCAACCCCGCGCCCGGCGCAGCCTCCGCGCCCGGCTCTTCGATCGCCAGCCGCCCCAGCGCCGTCTCCGCGCCGTCCTCCGCCCGCGTCCCCGCCAGCACGTTCGCGTCGCCCGCGAATTTCGCCACAAACAGATTGCGCGGGTGGTAGTACACCTCCAGCGGCGTGCCCAGCTGCTCCAGCCCCCCCTCGCGCATCACCGCGATCCGGTCCGCCAGACTCAGCGCCTCCTCGCGGTCGTGCGTCACAAACACCGCCGCAATCTGCGCCGCGCGCAAAATCTCCCGCAACTGCAACCGCAGACTGGAGCGCAAATTCTGATCCAGATTGGAGAACGGCTCATCCAGCAGCACCGTCGCCGGCGACGGCGCCAGCGCCCGCGCCAGCGCCACCCGCTGCGCCTCCCCGCCCGACAGCTCGTGCGGGTAACGCGCGCCGAATTCCGCCAGGCCGACCAGCTCCAGCAGCTCTTGCGCCCGCGCCGGCAGCGCCGCACCCCCGAACCAGCGCCGCGCCGGCGACGACGCCCGCTTGTCCAGCCCGAAGGCCACATTCTGCCCCACCGTCAGATGCGGAAACAGCGCGAAATCCTGCGGCACAATCCCCACCCGCCGACGCTCCGGCGGCAGCCAGACGCCGTCGCCCACCACCGCCCGACCGTCAATCTGCACCGTCCCCGCATCGGGACGCTCGAAGCCCGCCAGCAGCCGCAGCACCGTCGTCTTGCCGCAGCCGCTCGGTCCGAGCACCCCGAGCAGCTCGCCGCTGCGCAGCTCGAAGCCGACCGAGCGCACCGCCGCCACATCGCCGAACCGCTTCGACAACCCCTCCACCGAAATCGCCGCAGCGTCGTCAGGCACGGAGCAGCCTCGTTCGTCCGAACAGCAGCGGCATCGGCAACGCCGCGCAGAGTACGAGTAACAGACCGGCCGCGGCCGCGCGCGCGAAATACACGTCGTTCTGGTCCGCCCACACCCGCGTCGCCAGCGTGTCGAAGCCCGTCGGCGCGAGCAGCAGCGTCGCCGGCAACTCTTTCATCGTCGTCAGAAAGACCAGCGCAAAGCCGCTGATCAGACCCGGCGCGATCAGCGGCAGCGTCACCTGCAACAGCGTCTGCCGCGGATTGCGCCCCAGACTGCGCGACGCCTCCTCCATACTCGGCGGCACCCGCACCAGTGCCGCCCGCAGCGCCCCAATCGCCTGCGGCAGGAACAGCACCACATACGTGAACACCAGCACAACCAGCGTCTGGTACAGCCCCGGCGTCACCCGCAGCGAGAAAAAGATCATCGCGAAGGCCACCACCACCCCGGGCAGCGCATACCCCGTATACGACGCGCGGTCGATCAGCCCCGCCAGCCGTCCCGGACGCCGCACCACCACGATCGCGATCGGCAGCGCCGCCGCCACCGCCACCGCCCCGGCCAGCGCCGAGGCTTCCAGCGAGCGCAGCGCCGCAGGGCCGAGACCGCTAAAGCTCTCGCCCTGGCTCAGCCCCCGCGCCAGCCAGTGCAGCAGCACGCCGAGCGGAATCACCAGCGCCACCGCGGTCAGCGCGACCAGGAACGCAATCGCGCCCCAGCGCCGCCGACCCAACCGCACAATCCGCGGCGAGCGCGCCGCGCCCGCCCCCAGCCGGTGATACCGCTCGCCCCGCCGCCGCTGCCCCGCCTCCACCGCCAGCACCAGCGCCACCAGACCGACCAGCACCAGGCTCAGCACCGCCAGCGACGAGCGATCGAAAGTCGTCCCGAAGCGCACATAGATCGCCCGCGTGAACGTGTCGAAGCGCATCATCGAGACCGCCCCGAAATCGCTGATCACATACAGCGCCACCAGCAGCGCCCCCGCCGCCAGCGGCACCCGCAGCTGCGGCAAGGTCACCCGCAGAAACGTTTGCCAGCTGCTCTTGCCCAGCGACCGCCCCGCCTCCTCAAGCGCCGGATCCAGATCGCGCAGACCGGCCCGCAGCACCAGCAGGATGTACGGGTAGGTGAACAGCGTCAGCACCAGCCACGCGCCCGGGAAGCCGTACAGCTCCGGCAGCGAGTCCACGCCGAGCGGCGCAAGCAGCCGCTGCAACGATCCCGCCGGCCCCAGCGCCGCGATCACCGCCAGCCCGGCGACGTACGACGGCACCGCGAGCGGCACCACCGTGATCGTCCGCCACCAGCGCGCGCCCGGCAAGTCCGTGCGCTCCGTCAGCCACGCGCAGGGCAGCGCGATCAGCGTCGCCGCAGCCGTCACCGAAACAGCCAGCGCGACCGTGTTGAGCAGCAGCCGCGCCGTGTCCCGGCCGAGCACATCGCCCCAGCCGTCGGCGTCCGCCGACGCCGCGCGCACCACCAGGTAAATCAGCGGAATGCAAGCCGCCGCAGCAGCCGTGAGCGCAAGCAGCCAAACCACGGAGATGCGCCCGGCCGCGCGCTCCAAGAGAACGCGCGGCGAACGGGGCGGCAGGACGCGGCTGAGGCTCAACAGTTCTTGCCTGCCATCCCGCCGCCGTGCGAGCCCCTTCGGGCAGTTCGAGCCGCGCGTGTGCGGTCAGCGTAAACGCCCGCCCCCGGCTGAGGGGGCGGGAGCCGTTAGGGCAGCGCGCCCACTTCCTGCAGCAGCTCGAGCGTGCCCTCGAGGTCAGCGAGCGAGGTCAGCGCCAACGACGGCGGATCGAGCTGCTCGAGCGGCGTCAGCTCGGACCGCGCGGCGATCCCCGCGGCCAGCGGGTACTCGCTCGTCTGATCACGGAAATACTCCTGCGCATGCTCGCCGAGCAGATACTCGATAAAGCGCAGCGCGTTGCCGCGATTATCGGATGCGCTCAGCATCCCCACCCCGGCCGCATTGATCAGCGCCCCCGCCAGCCCCGGGTCCGTGAAATGGTTGACTGCCGCGAAGTCAGGGTCCTCGTCAAGGAAGCGGTACAGGTAATAGTGATTGACCAGCCCGATATCCAGTTCGCCGTCGCCCACCGCCTGCACCTGCGGCGAATTCTTCGGATACTCCCGCACCTCGTTCGCGATCATGTCCCGCAGCCACTGCTCCGTCACATCGTCGCCGTGGATCTGGCGCATCGCCGTCACAAAGGCCTGGAACGAACCATTGGTCGGAGCCCAGCCGACCCGACCGCGCCACTCGGGCTCGGTCAGGTCGAAGATCGAACTCGGCGGGTTCGGCACCCGCTCAGGCGAGATCACCAGCACCCGCGCGCGCCCCGAGGTCCCAACCCAGCGCCCCTCGGCATCGCGGAACTTGGCATCGACGCGATCCAGCACCGAGCCCGGCAGCGCCGCCAGCGCCCCGGCTCCAGCCAGCGCGCCGAGCGCCCCCGCGTCCTGCGCGTAGTACACATCGGCGGGGCTGCGATCGCCCTCTTCAAGGATCGCGACAGCGAGCTGCGCAGTGTCCGCGTAGCGCACCTTGACGCGGATGCCGGTCTCCGCTTCAAAGCGCTCGAGCAGCGCGCCGACCAGACTTTCGCCGCGCCCCGAGTAAATCGTGATTTCGCCGGGGTCTTCGTCGGCCGGTTCGCCGGCGGCGCTGGACTGAGCGGCGCGCTCCGCAGCGTCGGCCGCGCGTTCCGCAGCGTCGGCGGCGCGCTCCGCCGCCGCGGTTGCCGCCGCGCCGCCATCGTCCGACTGCGCCCCATCATCGGCCTCAGCCTCGGAGCCGGCCTGCTGCGCGGCGCTGCGGGCATCCTGCGAGGCGTCCGCCGCGCGCTCCGCCGCCTGCGCGGCGCGTTCGGCCGCCGCCGCCGCCCGCTCCGCAGCCAGCGTCGCCATGTCGGTCGATTCCGAATCACTGGAGCAGGCAACGAGCGCAAGCGCCGCGACCAGCAACGCCAGCGCCGACGCGAAGATGAATCGTCGGATCGAATCGGTCATCACGATCTCCTCACGACGCCGATCTGCGGCGTCATGGAGATCATGACAGTTTTTTGCAGTTTATGCAAGTAACCCAGCCAGCGCCTCCGCGACGGCTACCAGGACGACTTACGGACGCCGGGCAGCAGGCCGAGCGAGGCCATCTCCCGGAAGGTGATGCGCGAAAGCCCGAACTTGCGCATGTAGGCGCGCGGACGCCCCGTCACCTGGCAGCGGTTCTTCAGCCGCGTCGGGCTGCTGTTGCGGGGCAACTGCTGGAGCTGCCAGTGCAGCCGCTGGCGCTCCGCCGGGTCCTGCGCGTTCTTCATCTGCTGCTTCAGCTGCGCGCGGCGATCCTTGTACTTCGCGTGCATTTCGCGACGCTTCAGGTCCCGGTGAATGTTGCTCTTACGCGCCACGTATCGCTCCGCTGTTCTTGCCGTCGGCCTGCTTGCTGCCAGCCTTGCGAGCCTAGCTCAGTCCGACGCTTTGCGCTTCTCGATTTTGCGCCCCTCACGCTCTTCCAGACGGCCCAGCGCGCGACCCTTCTCCGGCATCGGGTCCGGGCGCTCCCCGTAGGCCGTGCGGCCTTCGTGGTCGGCGGGCAGGTATTCGGTGATGGGAAGACCTTCCTCATCGCAGAAGAGCAGTCAATGGCAGTATTTCCAGCGCTGCATCTCCTCGCAGGGGCAAATCCAGGTCGAAGACTTGACCTCCTCGGCCTTGTCCTCATAGAAATTGCAGGGGCAGAGCGGGCGGCCAACCTCGTCGATGTGCTTCGCCAGCCCGATCACGAGAAACTCGGTGATCTCTTCCTGGGGGTGGAGATGAGTGCCGCTCTTGTTGGCGAAGTTGCGCACGAACTTCCACATCTTGTCCAGGTTCTTCTGCGAAGCCTGGCCGCGATCAGCGTCGCTCGGCTGCTCGACATCAGTCATGGTCAGTTGTCCGGTTCCTGGCGCTGGCGGAGGAAGTTCTCGAGCCCCTCGATCAGTTCGTCGGCCGAGGGCAGCTCCGACTCGGCGGGCGTCTCCTGCGCCTGCTGCGGCGACGCCTGCTCCAGACGCGAGACGTACTCGCGCAGGTCCTCGTTCTCCTCCAGCGCCTCGTCGAGCTGCTGGTGAAAGTGCTCGATCGCCCCGTCCAGCGGCTCCAGATCGAGCGGCACATCGATCATCTCCGTGACCGCCCGCAGCAACGCCCGCGCGCCGACCGGATTCGTGATGCCCGGCAGGTAATGCGGCACCGCCGCCCAGAGCGAAACGCCGCCGATGTCCCGCCGCCGGCAGTGATCGTGGAACACGCCGACAATGCCCGACGGTCCCTCAAAGCGCGAGGGGCGCATGCGGTAGCGCTCGGCCAGACTCGGATTGTTCGCCGAGCCCGTCACCGGCACCGGCTGCGTGTGCGGCGTCCCCGAAGCCACCGCCCCCAGACTGATCACCAGCCGCGCGTCAATCGCCTCCACCAACTCCGTCATCGCGCGCAGATAACGCTTCCAGCGATAATGCGGCTCAATCCCGAAGCCCACCACCACATCCCGGCCCCCCGACCCGCGCAACTGAATGAAATCCGTGCCCGGCCAGACAATCACCCGCTCGCCGTCGCGGTAGCGCGCCATCGGGCGCGCCTCCGTAAAGTCGTAGAATTCCTCCGGGTCGATCGTCGCGAACGGACGCCCGCCCAGCTGCCGCGCCAGAAAGTGCGCGGCCGTCGACGCCGACTCCCCGGCGTCGTTCCAGCCCTCCCAGGCGACGATCAGAATCGAGTCGTGCAGCTCGGGCAGGGATTCGATGGAGAGATCGGAGCGATCAGTGCTGTCAGTCATGCCCCAAGTCTACCCGACGCTCGGGCGGGCCGACGTTTGCGCCCCGCAATGAGCGCCGACGCCCTCGCGCAGGCCTGGGCCGACGCCGTGCGCGGCAACCGCGAACAGGCCGAGCGCCTGCGCGAACGCGCCGCCGACGGCGACCACTACGCGCCCATCGCCTCCGTCTTCCGCGCCGACCCCAACCGCCGCGACGACGCCACGCTCAACGCGCTGCGGGAGATCGCGCAGCCCGACGACGTCTGGATCGATGTCGGCGCAGGCGCCGGCCGTTTCACGCTGGCGCTGGCTCGCTCGGTGCAAGAAGTGATCGCGATCGAGCCCAGCGCCGCAATGCGAGCCGAGTTCGAAGCCGTGCGCGCCGAGCACCGGATCGAGAACGTGCGGCTGCTCGACCAACGCTGGCCGACGGCGAATCCACCGCGCGGCGATGTGGCGATGATCTCCCACGTCGGCTACGACATCGAGCCAATCGGCGCGTTTCTGGACACCATGGAACAGGCCGCGCGACGCGAATGCGTCGCCGTCATGTTCGAGTCCGCGCCGGGCGGCCTCTTCCACGAACTCTGGCCGGCGGTACATGGCGAGGCGCAGGTGGCGCTGCCCGGGCTGACTTCGCTGATTGCGCTGCTCGAGGCGCGCGGAGCCGAAATTTCGCTGCACCGCTCGCAGGAGCGCGCCTGGAGCTTCGCCTCCCGCGAGGACGCCGAAGCCGCCGCGCGACGCCGACTCTGGCTCGATGCCGATTCCCCTAAGATCAGCGCACTGCGGGCCGCGCTCGACGACCTGCTGACCACCACCGAGGACGGACTGTTCGCCGCGCCGGGCGCGATGACCCAGGGCATCGTGCGCTGGCGGGCGCGCCCACAGGAGAGGACCACCCCATGAACCGCGTCGCACCGCTGAGTACGGAAAAACTGCTGGAGGCCGCACCGTTTCTTGCGCCGCTGGCCGCTTCGGGCGTCACACTGCCGACCAGCTTCCACGTGATGGGACGCCGCCCGCGCGTGCTCGAAGAGTTCCAGGGCTTCTTCGGCTCGATCATGCGCGAGGGCGATGTCGACCCCGGCCTCAAACAGCTGATCGCCCACGTGGTCTCGCGCAGCGCCGGCTGCCTCTACTGCCAGGCGCACACCGGACACTTCGCCCACACCCTCGCCGGCGTCGAGCTCGCCAAAATCGAGGCCGTCTGGGAGTTCGAGCAGTCCCCGCTGTTCAACGACGCCGAGCGCGCCGCGCTGCGACTCGCCCTCGCCGCCGGCCTCGTCCCCAACGCCGCCACCGACGAGCACTTCGCCGACTTGCAGCAGCACTACAGCGAAAGCGAAATCGTCGAGATCGTCTCCGTGATCTCAATGTTCGGCTTCCTCAACCGCTTCAACGACACGCTGGCCAACAATCTCGAAGAAGACGCCATCGCCTTCGCCGGCGAGCACCTCAGCGAATCCGGCTGGCAAATCGGCAAACACGCCGCCGCCGACTAACCCAGCCAACCGTCACACCCCGCCACCCCAACCACCTACGCCGCCCACTTCCCCTCGCCGCCGCCGGCGCTCAACGCCCACCCGCACCAGCACCCCAAAGAAGCAGCAACCACCGATGCACATCGCCGCCGTTCCGCACACCAGGAGGTTGGCTACTGCGCTGGCGCTCGCCGCCTTGCTCCTGTTGGCCGGCCTCGCCCTCGGCGGCGGTTGGCAACAAGCGGAAGCCCAGGGTGAAGGTCGTGCGGTAGCGATCACGGTGGGCAATCAGCATGCCTGCGTGCTGCTCGACTCAGGCGCGCTGGAGTGTTGGGGAGACAACGGTTTCGGTCAAACCAACGCGCCGAGCGGCCGTTTTCGCGCCGTGAGCGTGGGCGTCTACCACACCTGTGGGCTGCGAGAGTCCGGCGAGATCGACTGCTGGGGATTTCAGTTTAACGGCCAGACGGATGCGCCGAGCGGTCATTTCAGCGCCGTCAGCGCGAGCGGGTGGCACAGCTGTGGGCTGCGGGAGACGGGCACTGTCGAGTGCTGGGGAGGGAACGAGCATGGTCAAACGGACGCGCCGAGCGGTCGCTTCAGCGCCGTCAGCGCCGGCGGGTGGCACACCTGCGGGCTGCGCGAGACGGGCGGAGTCGAGTGCTGGGGATGGAACGGGGACGGCCAGACGGATGCGCCGAGCGGTCACTTCAGCGCCGTCAGCGCGAGCGGGTGGCACACCTGCGGGCTGCGGGAAACGGGCGAAGTCGAGTGCTGGGGAGGGGGAGGGGCTGGCCAAATGGATGCGCCGGGCGATCGCTTCAGCGCGGTCAGCGTGGGCGACTCTCACAACTGCGGGCTGCGGGAAACGGGCGTTGTCGAGTGCTGGGGAAACAACGGGGCTGGCCAAACGGATGCGCCGGGAGATCGCTTCACCGCGGTCAGCGTGGGCGGCTCTCACAGCTGCGGGCTGCGGGAAACGGGCGCTGTCGAGTGCTGGGGATCGAAGTACTACGGCCAAACGGACGCGCCGAGCGGTCAATTCAGCGCGGTCAGCGTGAGCAGCGTGGGCAGCGCGCGCAGCTGTGGGCTGCGCGAGACGGGCGTTGTCGAATGCTGGGGAGACAGCGAGTACGGCCAAGTGGATGCGCCGAGCGGCCAATTCAGCGCGGTCAGCGTGGGCAGCGCGCGCAGCTGCGGACTGCGCGAGACGGGCGAAATCGAGTGCTGGGCAGACAGCGAATACGGCGAAGTGGATGCGCCGAGCGGCCGCTTTAGCGCGGTCAGCGTGAGCAGCGCACACAGCTGCGGGCTGCACGAGACGGGCACAGTCGAATGCTGGGGAGACAACAGGTACGGTCAAACGGACGCGCCGAACGGTCGTTTCAGCGCAGTCAGCGCGGGTAGGGTGCATAGCTGCGGGCTGCGCGAGACCGGCGAAATCGAGTGCTGGGGATATCAGTTCGACGGCCAGGCACAGCCGCCCGCAGGCAAGCATCGCGCCGTCAGCGCCGGGCAGTACCACGCCTGCGCGCTGAGTGAAGACGGAACCGTCTCCTGCTGGATGATCTTCAACGGCGCAGGCGATGTGCCCACCTGGCTGCGCCCGGCCAGCCTCCCGCTCACCGGCACAGGCGGCCTACTGGACCGCCGCATTGGCGCTCTGGAGCTGGGTGCGATCGCCCTCGCAGCGCTGGGCATCTCGACGCTATCGCTGCTCACACTGTTGGCATGGCGTCGGAGCCGCACATAGAGGTTGGGCGCGGCGAGATACCCGCGGCGGAGCGCGGGTATGACGATTCCCCTGCCCTCGGTCAGCGCGGCTTGGGCGGCGGCTCCTCGGTACCCCTAAAGAAGGCGGCGCGGTACAGATTGGCATCGCCGCGCAGGCGCTCCTCCCACTCCTGGTCCGTCATCGCCTCGCGCAGGCGGATCGTCTGCACCGTGTCCTCGCCGACCGGCCAGCGCATCGGCAGCTGCTGTACCAGCTCGACGATGTCGGCCACCGCCGTCGCCACACTGCGCGAGCCGGGGCGGGTGGCGGCGCGCTTGCGGAACTCGGCCAGGGCGTGCTCCGCCGACTCCTGGTAGACGCTGCGGCCATCGCGCACCGCGGCAGCCACATCGAGGTTGGTCGTCTGCCAGTCGCTCTGGTACATGCCCGGCTCCAAAATCGTGACATCCACGCCCCAGCGCGAGACCTCGTAGCGCAGCGCCTCCGACATCGCTTCAACCGCCCA
This sequence comes from uncultured Dehalococcoidia bacterium, assembly GCA_958295515.1. Taxonomy (GTDB): domain Bacteria; phylum Chloroflexota; class Dehalococcoidia; order Bin125; family Bin125; genus CATQGW01. The sequence goes on from CATQGW010000004.1 coordinate 9,656, forward strand.
CTTGCTGGCGGCGTAGAGCCCCATCAGCGGCCCCACAATCCGACCCGCGAGCGATGAGACATTGATGATCTTGCCCGCGCCCTGCGCGCGCATCGTCGGCAGCAGCGCCTGGGCGACGCGGATTTGGCCGACGAAGTTGGTGTCCATCTCGCGCAGGATTTCCTCCTCGCTCAAATCCTCAATCGGTCCGTACAACCCGTAGCCGGCGTTGTTGAAGAGCGCATCCACGCGGCCGAAGCGTTCCACTGCGCCGTGTACGGCGGCGTCAATCGTGACCCGCTCAGTCACGTCGCAGCGCAGGACCTCAACGCGCTCCGGATCGAGCGCTTGCACGGCTGCGCCGTCCCGGTCGGGATTGCGCATCGTCGCCGCCACGCGATGGCCGCGCGCGACCAGCTCCTCGGCGGCGGCGAAGCCGAAGCCGCGCGATGCGCCGGTGATGAACACGACCTGATCTTCAAGTACCATGCGGGGAACCTCCAGACTGGCGGGGATGTGTTGGTGCGGGACTTGAGGTTAGCTGCCAGCCCGAGTGCGGCGCGGCGTGTCGCGATTCGACGCGCCTGATGGACTGGCTGACCGATCCGTGGCAGTTCGAGTTCATGCGCCGCGCGCTGCTGGCCGGGGTAATCGTGAGCGTCGCCGCCGCGGTGGTCGGGCCGTTCGTGGTGCATAAAGGGCTCGCGTTTCTGGGCGACGCGGTGGCGCATACGCAGCTGGCCGGAGCCGCGGTCGCCCTGGTGCTGGGCGGCGGCGCGCTGCTGATCACCGTCGGCGCCGGCATCGCAGCAGTGCTGACCGCGCTGGGCGTGGCGCTGCTCACGATGCGCGGCAGACTGCGCGCAGATACCGCGATCGGGCTGATGTTCGCGGGCTTCTTCGCACTCGGTGTCGTGCTAATCAGCCGCCAGCGCACGTTCGCGCTCGATCTCGGCTCGCTGCTGATCGGCAACATCCTCGGCGCGAGCCCCAGCGATCTGATCGCCATGGGCGTGCTGGCCGGAGTGATCGTCGTGCTGGCAGCGCTCTTCTTTCACGAACTGCGCTTCGTCGCCTACGACCCCGAAATGGCCGCGGTCAGCGGCGTGCCCGTCGCGGCGGTGCAGGTCGGGCTGCTGGTGCTGGTAGCACTGGCGGCAGTGGTCGCGTTTCGGCTGGTCGGCGTCTTGCTGGCGGTGTCCGTGCTGGTCGCGCCGGCGACCGCAGCCGCGCTGCTCGTGCGGCGGCTCGTCTACTCGATGTTCGCGACCGGGCTGATCGGCGTGATCGCCACAGTGCTCGGGCTGTACGCGTCCTACTACGCGGACCTGGCGGCCGGGCCGTCGATCGTGATCACGGCGGTAGCGCTGGTGGTGCTGACGTTCGTCGCTTCGCCGCGGGGATTGCTCAGCAGCATGCGGCGCAGCCGCGAGGAAGTCGCCAGCGCGCACCACGAGCACGGCTAAGCCGCGTCAGGTCGGCGGCAGGAAGACCCGCTCGCGGTACCAGCGCAGCTCGTCGATGCTCTCACGGATATCGTCCAGCGCGCGGTGCCGCGTCTGCTTGGCGAACGGCTCAAGCCCCGGATACCAGCGCTTCACCAACTCCTTGACCGTGCTGACATCGACGATCCGGTAATGCAGCCAGGCATCGAGGCGGGGCATCTGGCGGCGAATGAACGCGCGATCCTGATGGACGGAATTGCCGCAGAGGGGAGAGGTTCGCTCAATCGTCCACTCCGCGAGAAACTCGAGAATCTGGTCTTCCGCCTGCTCAATGTCGGTCTCGGACTCGCGCACCCGCCGCGTCAGCCCCGATTGACCGTGGGTGCGGCGGTTCCAGGCGTTCATCAGAGCAATCTCTTCCCGCGTGCGGCGAACCGCAATCTCCGGACCGTGCGCGACGATGTTCAGCTCGCCGTCGGTCACGAGCACGGCAGCTTCAATGATCACATCGCGATCCGGGTCGAGCCCCGTCATTTCGAGGTCCACCCAAACCATATGCTCGCGAGCGGCAGGCATCCGTCAGCGATCCGCGCGGATGGTCTGAAGGGGCCCGGACCAGTTGAGAATGTGAGTGTCCAGCAGTAGCACTTATTCGGGGCGGCTTCCGTAGATGTTCTCAAGTTCGCGTTCGAGAAATGCGTCAACATCTTCATCGGTGAAGAGCGGCGACACGATGTCGCCGGTGACGGTAGCGACATCGGCATAGAGACCCCACGGCGGCCCCTGCGGGTACGGCACGGGGACCAGCCGCGCGACCGTGCGGCCGTCGCGGTTGACGTAGACCTCGACAACGCCCTCTTCGACAGCCCGCAAGAGCTCCTCGCCCTGCGCCGCGAAATCGCAAGCCTCAACGACCTTCGCGCGGAGTTGACCGGAGTTGCGCTGCTCACTCATGGCTCGCTCCTCAAGTCCAGCATAGCCAGACCGACAGGCGGCCACGCCGTTAGTCCCCGGCGATCGCTTCCGCGTTGGCGCGCAGAATGCTGAGGTAGGCGTCCTGTTCGGCCTGCGGCTGCGAGTAGATGATCGCGATCTCCGCGCCGCTCTCGTTGGCGACGGCCTCAATCGCAGCCGACTCGAACTGCGGCTCGCGGAAGATCCGGCTGATGCCCTCGTGCTCCATCAGTTCCACCAGATCAGCGATGGCCTCGGCGCTCACGCCCTGCTCAGGACCCTCAACGACGAAGCCTGCCACGGTCAGCCCGTAGCGGCGGGCGAAGTAGCCGAACGCGTCATGGAACGTGACCAGCAGTCGGCGTTCCTCGGGCAGCTCCGCGAAGATCGCGCGGAGCTCAGCGTCGGTCTCCCTGATCTCCGCGATGTACGCCTCGGCACGCTCGTTAAACCCATCCGCAGCGGCGGGGGCGAGTTCGCTCAGCGCCTCAGCGATTGCCTCAACCGCGGCGATGGCGAAATCGGCGTCAAACCAAAAATGCGGATCTTCCGCGCCATGCCCGTGCCCGTCGTGTCCGCCCTCTTCCTCCTCGTGCTCTTCATGCTCTTCGCCGTCGTGTTCGCCCTCTTCCTCCTCATGCTCTTCGTCGTGGTGTTCGCCCTCTTCTTGCTCGTGCTCGTCGTGCTCTTCGCCGTCGTGTTCGCTCTCTTCCTCCTCATGCCCTTCGTCGTGGTGTTCGCCCTCTTCCTCCTCGTGCCCGTCGTCGTGGTCTTCGCCCTCTTCCTCCTCATGCCCGCCGGCAGTGAGGTCGGAGAACGGCTGGAGTTCAAGTCCGCCGGCTTCCAGCGCGTCCGCGAGCACCAGCAGATTGCTCGCGTTGTCAACGACGGCGTCTTCGTAGCCGGCCTCCAGGCCGGCGCCGTTGATGACCACCAACTCCGCCTCGCTCACCGCGCGGATGTCGCCGGTGCTCAGCTCGAGCGTGTGGACGTCAGCGCCCGCGGGGACAAGCGCGGTGACACTCACCGCGTCCCCGCCGACCTGGCGCGTCCAGTCCGCGATCACCTGCGTCGAGACAACGACCTGCAAACGCTCCACCGCCTCCTGCGTCACCGCCTCCTGCTCCTGCTCCACCACTTCCTGCGCCACCGCCTCCTGTTCCACCGCCTCCTCCGGCGGCGGGGAGTCGTCGCCCGAGCAGGCAGACGCAAGCACAGCCGCGCACAGCGCGGCGAGCAGGGCGCAGAGCGCCCAAACAACGAAACGGGACATGGGGAACAGGGTTTCCAGGCGCGCTGGTTATTCGATCCCGCGTGACCTGCGGGTTATCCGGCTGCGCGCAATGCCTCAAGCACGGCCTGCCCGTGGTTGGCGGCGCGGGCGCGCTTCCAAACCTTGGTCAGCAGACCATCGGGGCCAATGATACGAGTTACCTGGCTGCGCGCAATGCCTTCAGCACGGCCTGCCCGTGGTCGGCGGCGCGGGCGCGCTTCCAAACCTTGGTCAGCAGACCGTCGGGACCAATGACAAACGTAGCCCGAGTCATCCCGATCGAAGTGCGCCCGTAGAGCGTCTTTTCGCCCCACGCGCCGTACTCGCTCGCCACCGCCGCGCCCTCATCCACCAGCAGCGGAAAGTTCAGCGCGTGCTTCTCGCGGAACTGCTGATGCGACTCGGCGGAGTCCACCGAGACCCCGAGCACAACCGCGGCTTCATCGGCGATCTCACCGAGCGTGTCGCGGAAGCTGCACGCCTGCTTGGTGCAGCCCGGCGTGTCGTCGCGCGGATAGAAATAGAGCACCACCGTGCGCCCCGCATAGTCGGCGAGCCGGTGAATCTGACCATCCTGATCGGGCAGCGCGAAATCGGGCGCGGCGTCGCCGGCTGCAAGCGTCACGGGCATCTGCGTCTCCTTCAGCGCGCCGGCTACTGGCCGGCGTGATCCTGCACCTGAATCACGGGGCTGCCGTGATGATGAATCATCCGCCACTCCCCATCTTCGCGCACGTAGATGTTGGTCGCCGCAATCGGCACCGCCGCGACCACCTCGCGCCCGGAAACCACGCCGACATCCCCGAAGATGCGCGGCGGCTCGGCGGCAAAGACGATCTTGGGCTGCTCCGGATGGCCCAGAATCGCCCGCCAGGAGCGCAGCACTTCATCGCGCCCAAGCAGCATCGCGCGGTGCGGGTGGATGCAGGTAACCTCGATCTGCCGCGCCCACAGCTCCGCCATCGCCGCCAGATCGCGCGCGTTGAAGGCATCGTAGAAGGCCTGGTTGGCGGCCAACACCGCCTCCGTGTCGGTCTGTTGGGGGCGAATCGCTGTGCTCCATCTCCGAAACGCGAAACCGGGATAGGCTGCCGCAATGCGAATTCTAGGGATTGCGCTGATCGCCGTCACCGCGCTGGCGCTCGCCGCCTGCGGCGGCTCCGACGACACGCCGCAAACCACCGCACAAACCGCCGCGCCCGCCCAACAGCAGCAGGCGCAGCAAACCGTCGCCCAGGCCAATCCGCAGCAACAAGCCGCGCAGCAGACCACCACCAGTCAGACGACCGAGCAGACCGCGCAGCAGGAGCAGCCGGCGCCCGCCGACGCGGAACAACAGCAACAGCAGGCGGCGCCCACCCAACAGCAAGCGGCGCAGCAGACCCAGGCGGCGGATGATGCCCAGCTGCCCACCTACCTCCCGCGCGACGCCACCCACACCGACGAAGGCATCCCGATCATCCGCGACGACTACGTGCCGAGCGATATCGGGCGCTACTTCACCACGCTCTGGGGGATTCGGATCATCGATGTCGACGATCTACGGGTCGGCGCGCCGCGCGACGCCATCCCGGCAATCTTCAGCCCCGACTATCTGACGATGGAGGAAGCGTCGCAGACCTACGAGCCGCAGATCCCGCTGGTCCAGGTGCGGCTCGGCGACGACGCGCGCGGTTACCCCCTGGGCATCCTGATCTGGCACGAGATCGTCAACGACACGATCAACGGACGCCCCATCGCGATCACCTTCTGCCCGCTCTGCAACACCGCGCTCGCCTTCGAGCGCCAGGTTGGCGAGCAGGTGCTCGATTTCGCCGTCTCCGGGCTGCTGCGCAACAGCGACCTCGTGATGTACGACCGCAACACCGAGACGCTCTGGCAGCAGGCCACGGGGCGGGCGATCATCGGCAACCTGGTCGGCGCGCGGCTGCAACCCGTCCCCGCCACCATCGTCTCCTTCGGACAATTCCGCGAAGCCTTCCCCGACGGGCTGATCATGTCGCCCGACACCGGCTGGTTCCGCGCCTACGGCCAAAACCCCTACGTCAACTACGACTCGCCACAGCAACACCCCTTCCTCTACGGAGGCCATCTCGATGATCGGCTGCCGCCCAAGCTGCGCGTCGTCTCCGTCGAAACGCCGCGCGGCGCAACCATCGCCTACCCGTGGGATTTCGTCAGCGAACAGCGCGTGGTCTACGACACGCACGACGACACCCGCATCGTGATCTTCTGGACGCCGGGCACCGTTTCGGCGCTGGATCGGGGCATGATCGCGGAGTCGGAAGACATCGGCGCAACAGCGATCTTCGATCGCGAGCTCGACGGCCGCCTGCTCAGCTTCGCCGCCAACCCCGACGATGAGAGCGGTCAGACATTCGTCGATCTGGAAACAGGCAGCACCTGGGACATCTTCGGCCGCGCCACCGGCGGCGAACTGGCCGGCGCACAGCTGCGCCCGGTCATCGCCTCCGAGCACTTCTGGTTCGCCTGGTGGGCGTTCCATCCGGAGACGGAGATCGTCACCGAGTCCGAGCCCGCCTGACGCGCATCACCCCACCCGCTCCCTCAGTCGAGCACCTCCACGAGATCACCGACGGCGACCTCCGCGGATTGCAGCACGTTCGCGTACGCGCCCAAATGCTGTTTGGTGTGCTCGATCAGAGCGCGGCCAACCGCGCCGCTGCGTTCGAGCTCCCGCTGACGATGGGAAGGCACCGAGCAGCGCACGGTCGTCGTCTTGACCTCGATCTCCGCGCCCCCGATCCGCAGACGCCGCCCGGCCCACTCCACCTCCGGCAAGCCCTCCGCGTCGCCGGTGTCGATCAGGATGTTCGGGCGAAAGCGGCGAATATCCACATCGTCGCCCGCGCCGAAGCCGCTCAGACTGACCAGCGAGGCGGTGGTCATCACGTGCAGCGGGTAGCAGTCGAAGTAGGTGCCGGGAGGGGTCGAGAACTGCGCGAGGTCGGCGGGCAGCCCGCTCAAATCCGGCAGCGGGTCGTCCTCGCGCAGACCGAAGACCTCGCGCAGCATCGCAATCGGATCGACATTCGGGTCGCCCGGCGCGCGGCGGTAGTGCGCATGGTCGTCGGCGGGGTGCAGCGGAGTGAGCGAAACCTCGCGCTCCAACGCGGCGGAAAGCAGCTCGCCAACGTTCTCCGCGTCGCTGCCAACGGCTGCGCCGTCGGGCAGGCTCAGCTCAACGCGCGGGGAGCGGCGGTCGGCGGCAGGCTCCTCCGCGTAGCTGGCGGCGCACTGCAGCAGGCGCGGGATTTGCCGCGCGCTGCGCGTTTCGTCGGCCTCGCGGTCCCGCACCGCCCAGCCCCGGTCGCCCGCAATCCCGTTGCCGTCGAGCAGCGAGCGCTGCACCTGCTCGCCGCCCATCGATTTCACCGGATACCGCCAGATTTCCGCAACTCGGCCAACCTGCATCTCGCACACTCCATCCGCGCCAGATCCGCGCAAGGTGCGCTGAGCTACACAGCGCGACTGCGCGCGAGGGTAGCGCAGACGCCAATCTGTACCGAGATGGTATGATTTGTCAACATTCACCAACACTCACGTCTCGCCGCCCCAGAGCCGCGCGACTGTGCCCGAGAGCGCCGATGGCCAGCACCCCGCCCGCGCCCCCCACGCTGCTCGGTGAACCCGAGACGCGCGCCGAATCGCTCGCCTGGCTCGAAGCCGAAGGCATCCACATCATCCGCGAGGTCGCCGCCGAGTGCGAGCGGCCGGTGCTGCTCTTCTCCGGCGGCAAAGACTCGATCGTGATGCTGCGCCTGGCCGAGAAAGCGTTCTGGCCGGCGCGCATCCCCTTCCCGGTGATGCACATCGACACCGGACACAACTTCCCCGAGGCGCTGGACTTCCGCGACCGCCGCGCATCCGAGCTGGAGGTCGAGCTGATCGTCGCCTCCGTGCAGGCCAGCATCGACGCCGGCCGGGTGGTCGAAGAGACCGGACCTCGCGCCTCGCGCAACCGCTTACAGACGGTCACGCTGCTCGACGCGATCGCCGAGCACCGCTTCGACGCGCTCTTCGGCGGCGCGCGCCGCGACGAGGAAAAAGCCCGCGCCAAAGAGCGCATCTTCTCCTTCCGCGACGCCTTCGGACAGTGGGATCCCAAAAGCCAGCGCCCCGAACTGTGGAACCTCTACAACGGCAGCCTGCGCCCCGGCGAGCACATCCGCGCCTTCCCCCTCTCCAACTGGACCGAGCTGGACGTGTGGCAATACATCCGCGAGGAAGAACTGGAAATCCCCTCGATCTATTTCGCCCACGAGCGCGAGATGTTCGAGCGCGACGGCATGCTCTTCCCGGTCAGCGCCTACATCGAGCGGCTGCCGCAGGAGACGCCGTTCCGCGCCGCAGTGCGCTTCCGCACGGTCGGCGACATGACTTGCACCGCCGGGGTGCGCTCGACGGCAGGCACGATCGAGGCAGTGGTCGCCGAGATCGCGGCCACGCGGATCACCGAGCGCGGCGAAACCCGCGCCGACGACCGCTTCTCCGAGGCCGCCATGGAAGATCGCAAGCGCGAGGGGTACTTCTAAGCCGTGGCCGCCTCCCTGCGCAGCGCAACGCCCACCGTCCTCAGGCTGGCCACCGCCGGCTCGGTGGACGACGGCAAAAGCACCTTGATCGGACGCCTGCTGTTCGACTCGCGGCAGACATTCATCGACCAGATGGAAGCAATCGAGCGCACCAGCCGCTCGCGCGGCGCCGATTATGTGGACCTGGCGCTGCTCACCGACGGCCTGCGCTCGGAGCGCGAGCAGGGCATCACCATCGACGTGGCCTACCGCTACTTCCAAACCCCGCAGCGCAAGTTCATCCTGGCCGACACGCCGGGCCATGTGCAGTACACCCGCAATATGGTCACCGGCGCATCGACCGCCGATGCCGCGCTGCTACTGGTCGACGCGCGCAACGGGGTCATGGAGCAGACCCGCCGGCACGCCTATCTCTCGGCGCTGCTGGGCATTCGCCACTTCGTGCTCTGCGTGAACAAGATGGACCTGGTCGAGTGGGATCGCGCCGCGTGGGACTCGATCACCGAGGAGTTGACACGCTTCGCCGGACGGATGGGCGTGGAGGATGTGCGCAGCATTCCGATCTCGGCGCTGCACGGAGACAACGTGGTCGAGCGCTCGGCGCGCTCCGAGTGGTACCACGGTCCGCCGCTGCTGGAGCTGCTCGAAGGGATCGATGTGGCGGAGCGCGAGGTTGCCACCGGCGGGCGGTTCCCGGTGCAATACGTGATTCGGCCGCAGCGCAGCGACTTCCCCGACTACCGGGGCTACGCTGGAACGGTGGCCGCAGGCGCGCTGCGGGTGGGCGACGCGGTGCGAGTGCTGCCCGCAGGCCACGAGACGACGATCACAGCGATCGACACGTTCGACGGTCCAATCACAGAGGCGTCGCCGCCGATGGCGGTGACTCTGCGGCTGGCGGATGATCTGGATGTCGCGCGGGGCTCAATGATCTGCACACTGGATCGGCAGCCGCTGGCGGCGCAGACGATCGAGGCGCACACCTGCTGGATGAGCGAAGCGCAACCCATGCGCGAAGGCTCGCGGCTGCTGATCAAGCACACCACCCAGACCACCCGCGCCCTGGTCGAAGACTTGACCGCGCGCCTCGATGTGAACACGCTCGACTACGATCTGACCGCGCGCCAGCTCTCGCTCAACGAGATCGGCAGGGTGCGCCTACGCCTGATGACGCCGCTTTGCGTCGATCCCTACGAACAGAGCCGCACAACCGGCGCGTTCATTCTGATCGACGAAGCAACCCGCGCCACCGTCGGCGCAGGAATGGTGAACGGCGCTGAATGATCGGTGGGCGAGTGCGGCGCGCGGCCTTCCAAATCGGATACGGCTTGCTCGCCGGCTGCCTCGCGATCGCGGCCGCCTGTAGCAGCGCGCCCGAGGGACCGCTCGATCCGCAGACGCTGATTCTGGCGACCACCACAAGCCTCAACGACAGCGGCCTGCTCGACGAGCTCGCGCCGATCTTCGAGGCCGAGCACGATGTCGACGTGAAAATCATCGCAGTAGGCACCGGCGCGGCGCTGCGCATGGGCAAGCAGGGCGAGGCTGATGTGCTGCTGGTACACGCGCCGAGCTCCGAACGCGAACTCGTGGAGAACGGCGACGTGAGCGATCGCGTCCTGATTGCCTACAACGATTTCGTGATCGCCGGACCGGCCGCGGATCCGGCCGGCGTTGCAGGCATGACCGACGCAGCCGCGGCGCTGGCGAACATCCTCGATCAGCAGACGCCCTTCGCGTCGCGCGGGGACGACAGCGGCACCCACAAGAAAGAGCGCTCGCTCTGGCAGGCGGCCAACCTGGACCCCGCCGGCGAGTGGTACCTCGAAACCGGCCAGGGCATGGCGGCCACGCTGAACGTGGCCGATCAGCGCGAGGCCTACACCCTGACCGACCGCGGCACCTTCCTCGCGCTGGGCGGGCGGCTACAGCTGGTCGTCCTGGTCGAAGGCGACGCGCGGCTGCTCAACTACTACAGCGTCCTGCCCGTCGCCGCCGAGAAGGGCGGAATCAACGCCGAAGTCGCGGCAGCCTGGGCCGACTTCCTGGTCCGCGACGACATCCAGGAGCGAATCGGCGGGTTCCGCCGCGCGGAGTACGGGCGCTCGCTCTTCATCCCCGCCGCAGGCGACAGCGAGGCGGCGATCGCCGCGCGCGGCGGCGCGCCGCGCGAGTAGCCTCCAGATCAACGAGGCGAAGCGATGGACCTGATCTGGGACGGGCTGCGCGAAGCGGCGCGGCTGCTCGCGCAGGGCGACGCCGAGGTGATCGAGATCACCCTGCGCACGCTCGCGATCTCGGCGTCCGCGACCGCGCTGGCGCTGGCGCTCGGCGTCCCCTTCGGCGCGCTGCTGGCGCTCCGCCGCTTCCCCGGACGCGGCCTGATCGTCGCCGCCGTCAACACCGGCCTGGGCATGCCTCCGGTGGTCGTCGGACTGCTCATCGTGCTGCTGCTCTGGCGCAGCGGACCGTTCGGCTCGCTGAATCTGATCTACACGCCCTACGCGATGGTCGCCGCGCAGTTCCTGCTCGCGCTGCCGCTGGTGATCGGCTTTTCACTGACCGCAATCCAGGCGCTGCCCTCGAAGCTGCTTGACCAGATGCGCGCGCTGGGCGCCAACCGCGCGCAGATGCTCTGGCTGATGATGCGCGAAACTCGGCTCGGAATCCTCGCCGCCGTCATGGCCGGCTTCGGCGCGGCGATTTCCGAGGTCGGAGCGTCGATGCAGGTCGGCGGTAATCTCGACGGCGATACGCGGGTGCTGACCACCGCTACCGTGCTCGAAACCAGTCGCGGCAACTTCGAGGTCGCGATCGCGTTGGGGCTGATCCTGGTGATGATGGCCTATCTGGTGAATCTGGCGCTGACCGGCGTCCAGCAGCGCCGCCCGGTCTGAGCGGCGCGCCGTGTCCGATCCACACGTCGAAATCCGCGAACTGATCGTCGAGCGCGGCGGGCGGCAGGTGCTGGCCGTGCCCGAACTACAACTGGCGCGGCGCGAGGTGACCGCGGTGATCGGACCCAACGGATCGGGCAAAAGCACCCTGCTCGCCGCGCTGCAATTGCTGCTCCCGCTCAAACAGGGCCGCCTGCTGCTGGACGGCGAGCCGATCGCCGGCGATCCGGTCGCCGCGCGAAGGCGGATGGCCGCGGCGTTTCAGGAGCCGCTGCTGCTGAGCATGTCCGTGCGCGAGAACGTCGAGCTGCCGCTGCGTCTGCGCGGCCTGGGACGCCGCGAGCGGCGGCAAGCCGCCGACGCGTGGCTCGAACGCTTCGGCATCACCGCGCTGGCGCGGCGTCCCGCCCGCGCGCTCTCCGGCGGCGAGGCGCAGCGGGTCAGCCTCGCCCGAGCCTTCGCCGCGCGGCCCGAGGTACTGCTGCTCGATGAACCGTTCGCCGGCGTGGACGCCCCGACGCGGGAGCAACTGCTCGAAGACTTCGCCCGCATCCTCGCGGCGGCGCGCCCCACCACCATCTTGGTCACCCACGATCGCGGCGAGGCGCTGCGGCTGGCCGACCACGTGGCCGTGCTGATCGAAGGCCGCCTGCGACAGTGGGGCACGCCGCAGCAGGTCTTCAGCGCGCCGGCCGACGAAGAAGTGGCCGCATTCGTAGGCGTCGAAAACGTCTGGCCGGCGCGGCTGCTCGAGCTGCGCGACGGCCTGGCAATCTGGCAGGCCGGACCGCTGACGATCGAGACCGCGCCGCTCGACGGCGTCGAGACCTCGTTGATCTGCGTGCGGCCGGAGCAGGTCACGCTGTCATCGCCGAGCAATGCAGCGGATCCGTCCAGCGCGCGCAATCACGCCGTCGGACGGATTCGCGCCGCCCACAGCGAGGGTCCCTTCATGCGGGTCGCTGTCGAACTGGAGGGCGGCGGCGCGCAGCTGGTCGCCGACATCTCGCGCGTGTCGTGGGACGAACTGGAGCTCGCCGTCGGCGTGTCGGTCTCCGGCACGTTCAAGGCCAGCGCGGTACATGTCATCCCGGGGCGCGAGGGGGCAGCAGGCGAGCGAGGCTAGCGGCGGCGCAGCCAACTCGGGCCGTTAACGCGCGTCTTGGGCAGCTCAACACCGAACAGTTTGGCGAGCTCGTCGATTCGCGGCTCGGTGGCGACATGCTCCCCGTCAATCAGGATCGTCGGCGTCGAGCGGTAGCCGCGATTCAGCCCCTCAACCACTTTGGCAGCGTTCTCATCTTCGTCGATATCGATGCTGCGGTAGGGAATCTCGTGTTCATCGAGAAAGCGCACGGCGCGGCGGCTGTCACCGCACCACTCGGTGGTGTACACCAGCACATCCCGCGGTTGCTCGTCGGCCATGCGCTCATCCTACTCCAGGCGGGATGATGTGCAGCTTGAGGAAGTTGGAGGGCTGGTTCTGACCCAGCGGAAGCCCGCCGGTGATCACGATCCGGTCGCCCGGGCGGAGGCCGAGTTCGCGCACGGCCGCGCGCTCAACATCGCCAAGCATCTCTTCCAGACTGTCAGGCGGCTCGCAGAGCGCCGGGCGAACGCCCCAAAGCAGCTGAAGTCGTTGCTGAATTTCGGGCGAGGGCGCGAGCACGACAGTAGGGACGGGCAGGCGATCCTTGGCGATCAGCCGTCCGCTGCGTCCGCTGCCGGTGAAGGCGATCACCGCCTTGACATCGGGATGCTGCTCGACGGCGGCGGCAACAGCCCAGGCGATGGTGCGACCGATGTCGCCAACCCACGCGCCGGGCAGCGAACCCGCGCCGCGCGCAGGGTCGTTGGCTTCGGCGGAGCGGATAATCGCGTCCATCATCTCGACGGTTTCAACGGGACCGCGCCCCACGGCGGTTTCTGCCGAGAGCATCAGCGCGTCGGCCCCGTCCCAGACGGCGTTGGCCACATCGCTCGCTTCCGCGCGCGTCGGTCGGGTGCGCTGCACCATGCTTTCGAGCATCTGCGTAGCGATGATCACCGGCGCGAGAGAGCGCCCCGCCGCGTCGATGATGCCGCGCTGGAGCACCGGGACTTCGGCGGGGCCGACCTCAACGCCGAGGTCGCCGCGGGCAACCATCGCGCCGTCTGCGGCGCTCACGATTTCGGGCAGAGAATTGAGCGCCACGGCGGTCTCAATCTTGGCGATCAGCGGAATTTCGCGTCCGGCGGCAGCCAGCGCCTCACGGGCTGCCTCGACATCGTCGATCGTGCGCACAAAGGAAAGAGCGACGTAGTCCATACCGTGCTCCACGGCGAACCGGGCGTTGGTGCGATCCGCGTCGGTGACGGCATCGAGCTGCGCGCCCGCCCCAATCGCGTGGAGCCCGGCGCGAGGCGTGAGCAGCCCGCCCCCGCGGACTTCAGTTTCAATCCGCGCTCCGCGCACAGCTTCAACGAGCACATCAATCTCGCCGTCGCGGAGGTAAACGCGATCGCCGGGCTGGACTTCATCGATCAAAGCGGGGTAAGAGCAACCCACGATCGCCCGGTCGTACTCGCGGCGCAGCGGTTCATGCGAGCCGGCGACGATGGTGAGCTTGTCGCCGCGGGCAAGTTCAAGCGGCGCATCGGCGTCGGCGATGCGAAGCTTGGGCCCCTGAAGGTCGCCGAGGATGGCGACCGGCTTGCCGGTCGCCTGCTGCGCGGCGCGCACCGCCTGAGTGAGCTGCCCCCAGGATTGCGGGTCGCCGTGCGAGAAGTTGATGCGCGCCACATCAAGGCCGGCCTCAACGAGGCGCAAAACAGTGGCGGGATCGGCGCTGGCGGGTCCAAGCGTAGCGACGATCTTGGTGCGCCGCCGGGCGGTACTCGGCTGCTCAGAGGTGCTCTTCAGGGCAGCGATGTTGTGCGGCTCCCTATCTCGTCGGAGGGTATCAGGGGAGCAAGCGGTGAGGTGTTGTGCATCGTGGCGCGTCTACACAACACGCCGCGTCACACCGTCATTCCCGCGCCCCGCCACGGGAGAGAGAAACGGAACAGGCCGCCCCAATGGGGCGGCCTGTTCGCTTGGCCGTCTTGGTTGTGCCGCCGGGTCGCTAGTAGGCGGGCGCGGGAGCGGGGAGGGCGTTGTCCACCTTCTCGGTGACCAGGCAGTTGGTCGTGAGCACCATGCCGGCAATCGAGACCGCGTTCTCCAGCGCGGCGCGGGTGACCATCGCCGGGTCGGCGATGCCCATCTCGATCATGTCCCCGTACTCGCCGTTCGCGGCGTTGTAGCCGTAGTTGGCCGTCTCGCTGTCCTTGACGGACTGCACGATCACCGAGCCGTCCTGGCCGGCGTTGATCGCGATCCGCCGCATCGGCTCTTCCAGCGCGCGGTTGAGAATCGAGATGCCGGTCGCCTCGTCGCCCTCGAGATCCACGCCGCCCAGCGCCGGGATCGCGTTGATCAGGGCCACACCGCCTCCGGGCACCATGCCCTCTTCGACGGCGGCGCGGGTCGCCGAAAGCGCGTCCTCGACGCGGTGCTTGCGCTCTTTGAGCTCCACCTCAGTCGCAGCCCCGACCTTGATCACGGCCACCGAGTTGGAGAGCTTGCCCAGCCGCTCCTGCGCCTTCTCGCGGTCCCAGTCGCTCTTCGCCTGCTCGTAGACGTGGCGAATCTGGTTGACCCGCTCATCGATGGCGTCGGCTTCGCCGCGGCCCTCGATGATCGTGCTGGCTTCCTTGCTGGCGACGAAGCGCCGCGCGCGGCCGAGTTCGGAGATGTCGGCGGTCTCAAGCTGGCCGCCGAGCTGCTCGCTGATCACCGTGCCGCCGGTCAGCGTGGCAATGTCGCCGAGGTTGTCCTTCTGGCGGTCGCCGAAGCCGGGAGCCTTCACCGCGATCACGTTCACGGTGCCGCGCAGCTTGTTCACGGCGAGCGTGGCGAGCGCTTCGCCGTCAACATCGGAAGCGATGATCACCAGGTTCTTGGTGACCTTGAGCACCTTCTCGAGCAGCGGAAGGATGTCGGCGACGGCCGAGACCTTCCGGTCGGTGACGAGGATGTAGGGCTCGTCGAGTTCGGCCTCCATGCGGTCGGGGTTGGTCACAAAGTACGGCGAGATGTAGCCGCGGTCGAACTGCATGCCGTCCACGTACTCCACCTCGGAGCGGATGCCCTTGCCCTCTTCGACCGTGATCACGCCGTCCTTGCCGACCTTCTCCATCACCTCGCCGATCAGTTCCCCAATCGCCGGGTCGGCGGCGGAGATGCCGGCGATCTGCGACATCTGCTCGCGCGTGGTCACGCGGGTCGCGTTGTCGCGGATCTGGTCGGAGAGCACCTCGACGCCCTGCTCGAGGCCGCGCTTGAGCGCCATCGGGTTGGCGCCCGCGGCGACATTGCGCATGCCCTCATTGACGATCGCCTGCGCCAGCACCGTCGCGGTGGTCGTACCGTCGCCGGCGATGTCGTTCGTCTTGGAGGCGACTTCCTTGGCGAGCTGAGCGCCGATGTTGTGGAAGGGCTCTTCGAGGTCAATGTCGCGGGCGATGGTCACGCCGTCGTTGGTGATCGTGGGCGCGCCGAAGGTCTTCGCGAGAACCACATTGCGGCCCTTCGGACCGAGCGTGATTTTGACCGCGTCGGCGAGCGCGTCAATGCCCTCGCGCAGCGCCTGGCGGGCTTCCTCGTCAAACAGCAATGCCTTGGCCATGAGGGTTCCGTCTCCTTATTGATCGCGGCCCGCCCATGCGAGCCGGTGCTTCCGATGTGCTGTCGGTGGGTTCGGCTGGCACTCTCACAGTGCGAGTGCCAACTGTGTGGATTGTCGCGTACTGCGCGCCCGCGCGCAAGTGTCGCGGCGGGCGCAACGTCAAACCGACTACAGGAGATCAGGCCAACAGCCAGGCGAGACGGCGAAGCGGACCGTAACGACAGAGGACAACCGCCTCGATCGCCTCGTCGGGTATCGCTCCGAAGGCGCGGCTGTCGGTGCTGCGCGCGGGCTGATCGCCGAGCACAAACCAGCCATTGCGCTCGCGCGCGACGATCCGCTTGATCGAGCGCCGCCCTCCCGCGCGCGGCTCGCGAAAGACCACGATCCGCCCGACTCGCGGACGCAGCCGACACGCGGAGACGGCGAGCAGCCAGTCGCCGTGCTCGAGCGTGGGCGACATGCTGTCGCCCGACACGGCGTAGGTCTCGAAGAGGCGCGGGCTAGAAGTCGTCGAAGCCGAAATCGTCGTGCGCGTGGCCGTGATCGTGGCCGTGCCCGCCCATCCCCGGCATCCCGCCCATCCCCGGCATTCCGCCCATGTCGGGCATGCCCCCCATGCCGCCAAGGTCGAAGTCGTCAAAGGAACTGGCGGAGGCGCCGGTGTGGATCGCGACCCCGGCGCCGAAGACGCGCGCTCCCGCGCCGCCGTCGTCTTTGGGGCACGCGGGCGCCTCGGGCGCTTGGCCCATGCGCGCGATCAGCTCGAAGGTCTCGCTGCATTCACCGCAGCGGTAGTCGTAGGCGGGCATCAGTGGCCTCTCCTCTCCCTACCGTGGAGCATAACGCGGCCTATCCTCGCCACAGCGAAGCAGCGCGCCGACCAGCCGCCGAAGGAGGCCGCCATGCCCGACATCCGCGATTTCTGCGAGCGACTCTGGAACGGTGAGATCGACACGATCCGCGAGGCGCACCCGATCGCCGGCATGTGGAACGATCGGCAGCCGGACGAAATCGCCGAAGGGCTGCTCTATTACAAGTCGGTGGCCAGCGCGAACACGCTGGACACCGGCGACGGGCTGGTCATGCTGGACACGGGCACGGAGCAGGACGCCGAGCCGCTCTTCGAGGGCGTGCGCCGCTGGCGTCCCGACGCCCCGCTCGCGGCGGCGGTGTTCTCGCACCACCACGTCGATCACGTCTTCGGCGTGAACCGCTTCGACGCGGAAGCCTCGCAGCGCGGCTGGCCGCGCCCGACGGTCTACGGTCAGCACCAGATCGCGCAGCACTTCGACCGCTACAAGCGCACCCCGGGCTACAACACCGCGATCAACTCACGACAGTTCCTGCGCCCCGGGATGGAGGCGCGCTCCTGGCTGGAGTGGCCGCAGGAGTTTCGCTATCCGGACGTGTCGTTCGAGAGCCGCCTGCGCTTCCAGCGCGGCGACTGCACGTTCGAGCTGACGCACACACGCGGCGAGACGGAGGACGCAGTCTGGACCTGGGTACCGGAGCGACGCCTGCTCTGCCCCGGCGACCTCTTCATCTGGGCGGTGCCCAACGCGGGCAATCCGCAGAAGGTGCAGCGCTGGTGCTCCGAGTGGGCAGCCGGGCTGCGCGAGATGGCCGCGCTGGGCGCGGAGACAATGCTGCCGGGACACGGCTTTCCGATCTTCGGAGCAGAGCGAATTCGCCAGGCGCTGACCGACACGGCGGAGCTGCTGGACGCCATCGAGTCGCGCACGCTGGCGCTGATGAACGAGGGGGCGACGCTCGATCGGGTGCTGCATGAGATCGAGCTGCCGGCGGACTTGCTGGATCGCCCCTACCTGCGCTCCGCCTACGACCACCCGGAGTTCATCGTGCGCAACGTGTGGCGCTTCTACGGCGGCTGGTATGAGGGCGAGCCGGACCGCCTGCTGCCCGCCCCACGCGCAGCGGAGGCCGCAGAGTGGGTCACGCTGGCAGGTGGCCTGGAGCCGGTGCTGGAGCGCGCGCGGGCGCATCTGAACCACGGCAATCTACAGCTGGCCTGCCACCTCATCGAGCACGCCGCCGCCGCCGCCCCAAGTCCGCAGGTACACGCCCTGCGCGCCGAGATCTACGAGGCGCGCGCCGCCGAGCAGGAGTCCTCAATGGCGCGAGGCATCTATTCGTTCGCCGCCGCCTCATCGCGGCAAAACAAACGCGACTTCTACAACCCCTAGCCCGCGAGACCCACCCCTCCGTCACACCCAAGCCCCATTTCCCGTCAAACCCGCGCCCCGTTTCCTGCCATACCCGCGCTCACCTACTTCCGTCATACCCGCGCCCCGCCGCGGCTATCTCGCCGTCACAGCACCAAAGCCACGCAGCGAGGTTGCCGCGGCGGAACGCGGCAATGACGGAAGGAAGCGCGAGAATCTCCCCGTCCAAGGTGCGAACGACGGAGCAACCAGCTACGGCAAGCGCTCCGTCCGAAAGTGATGAGCAGCCGCAGCAATACCCTCGCCAACTCGGATCATGGCGCGGTCGGCAATCAACTCATTCGAAACCCCCTGCGCCCGTCCACGCTCCAGCCTGGCGTCCTGCAGCGGCCACTTGAGCCCAACCGCAGTGACGCCGGCTACATGGTCGCTGAGCGGGATGATCGAGACGTAATCCCCCGGGTGGCCGTGAAAGTGGGTCTCACGGATCCCGTCGCCGCGCAGGATCGTGAGCGCGCTCCAACCATCGACAGCCCAGGTGGGAATACCGCGCAGGCTGGGGTGGGTAAGCAGGTCGAGATTCCCGAGCGTGTGGTCAATCCGCCGGCCACCGAACGCGCCCAGCACGATTAACGAGGTTGCGCCCCGCTGGAGCGCGAGCTCAATCGCGACATCGGCGTCGGTGCGCTGCTGAGGCGCAGGGTGCGCAACGATCTCAACGCCGCCCGAGCGCAGCCGCCAAAGCTCGGCGGGATCCAGCGAGTCGAAGTCGCCGATCACGATCTGGCACTGAATGCCAATCGCGAGCAGCCGCTCCGCGCCGCTGTCCGCCGCCACGATCAGCCCCGCGCCGCTAAGCGCGGAGCGGACCAACGGAGAGTCGTGCAGATCGCCTCCCAGCGCGACGACGATCTGCACGACGGTTGCGCAGCCGGACTAGTCGCCGGCCGGCTGCGCGATGGGCTCGGCGGGCTCGCCCACGCCGTTGGCGCTTTCGCCGCCCTCAACGTTCGGACGCAGGCCTTCAGGGATTTCCTTACCGCTGTCCGCGAAGGCCTTGGCCATCGCCTTGCTGCCCGCGCCGAAGATGTCGAGCTGGCGATCTTCAACGAAGTCGCGCGAGGCCACGAGCCGCTCGAGCTGACCCTGGTAGCGCGGCGCGACGTAGCGCATGAGCAGCTCGTAGCTGCGCTTGGTCGCTTCCGTCGAGCACCATTCGTGGTGCATGCCCAGCACGCCGCCGAGACCGCCGGAGCGCTCGTGCAGGGCTTCGATCTGCTCGATGGCGTCATCCGGCGAGCCGACGATCACCTGGTTCTTGTCGATCGCCTCTTCGATGGTGGCGGCCTGGTGCAGGACGATCCCGCCCTCGCGTCCGTGGTCGCGCACATCGCCGACGTAGGTGCGCAGCAGGTAGCCGGCGCGCACCTCCTCGATCGCCTGCGCGCGGCTTTCGGCGATGTGAATCGCGGTCACCAGACGCCAGTTCTTGCGCGAGACTTCGTGCCCGTGCTCGGCGGCGGACTCCGCATACCACTCCCACACACTGCGCATGCCGTCCGAATCGGCGCCGCCCAGCGAAAGCAGGCTGGCCCCGTGCTTGCCGGCCAGCTGCGGGCCGGCCGGAGTGAGAATCACAGCCACCGCGATCTCCGGGTGCGGGTCGGAGTACCAGGCCATCTGCAGGCGAGCCTCGGTGAGCGAGAACCACTCAGTCTCCATCGTGACCGGCTCGTCGCTGCGCGCCAGCTGGACGATCGCGTCGAGCGATTCGGCCATGCGCTGACGCTGCGTCTCAGGCGGGATGCCCATCTGCACCGCGTCGGAGGTCAGCGCCCCCGGACCCACGCCGAGCATCACGCGCCCTCTGGTCATGTGGTCCAGCTGGAGCAGGTCGTCAGCCACCATCAGCGGGTTGTGATAGGGCAACGAGACAACCCCGGTGCCCAGCTTGATGTGCTTGGTGCGCTCGGCGGCGGCGGCGATGAAGATCATCGGGTTCGAGATCAGCTCCCGCGCGAAGGAGTGGTGCTCGCCAATCCAGGCCTCGTCGTAGCCCAGCTCATCGAGCGTTTCGATCAGCTCCATATCCCGCTTGAGCGCCAGAGTCGGGTGCTCACCAACGCGGTGGAAGGGCGCGAGAAAGATGCCGAACTTCATGCGCTTCGGTCGCCAGGACATGGGGAACTCCAATCAAGGACTGTGGGGTGCTTGATGAGAGGATAGCGGGGTGGGAATCGCCCCGAACGCGGCAAACTACAATTGGGGACGCGGCACACGGCGCATCACTGAGTGGAGAGGCCATGACGACGACAGCCGAACCGCAGGCAGGCGAGATCGTCGCCGAACTACAGGCGAACGGGATGGACAAGGCGGCCAGGCGGATTGCGTACCTGCTCAGCCTGGACGGCGACGATCCCGACGAAGCGCCGGTTGATCGCTGGTCCCTGCGAGCGCTCGCCGATTTGCTGGCGGCGGAGCCTCGCCTCGCTCAGGCGCGAATCGGGGTGGGACTCGACGGGCGAATGCACGCCGAGTGGGTAGTGGCACCCGATGGGCTGTTGGTGATGGAGTTTCCGGCTGACGGTTTGATTCACTTCTCGGGCGCGTTCGACCCACCGGACGCCGTTTCCGAGCACCCACCGGTCAGCGGCACGCTGTCGGCAACTGAAACGCTTGCGACAGTGCAGCCGTTGATTGCTCAGATCGAGCGCCTGTGAGGCGCCACGCCGTCCCAAATCCATCACACCCGTGTCCACCTCCGTCATACCTACGCCCGCACCTCCGCATACCCGCGCTTCCCTTTCCGTCATACCCGCGCCCCGCCGCGGGTATCTCGCCGTGCCGCCTCCAAGCCTCCGTGCCGCCTCCCGCTCCCCAACTTCCGCCATACCTACGCCCTCACCTCCGCACACCCGTGCTTCCCTCTCCGTCGTACCCGCGCTTGCCGCGGGTATCTCGCCGTGTCGCCTCCAAGCCTCCGTCCTGCCTCCGAGCCTCCGCGCTCCACACAACGAAATCGCCGCGGCAAGCACAGCAATGACGCAGGCGAGCGAGAACAGTCCCTCAGGCGATCACACCCTCAACAACCAGCGCATCGAACTCGCTCTGCGAGAGAGCCAAAAGCTCCCGCAGCACATATTCATTGTGCTCGCCGAGCATGGGCGCGCGGTGCAACACGCGGTCCTGCTCGTGACCGAAGCGGACAGCCTCGGCGTCCACGGCGATCGGAAAATCAGGAGCGGTGGGCTGGTGCAGATACTGGTAGTGGTGCTTGAAATGCTCGTCAAGCTCCATCATGTCGCGCAGGTCTTCAACCGCGTTGGCCGCGATGCCCGCGGCCTGCAACTGCTCCGCAATCTGCCAACGGTCGCGCGTCTTCGTCCAGCCCGCGATCAGGGCGTCGAGCGCATCCTCGTTGACCTTGCGATCCTGGTGCGTGCGGAACCGAGGGTCGTCGGCCAGCCCAGATTGACCGATCACGGCAGCCAACGCCTGCCACTGTTCGTCGCCGTCCACAGCCAGCGCCACCCACCGATCATCGTCCACATCATCCGCCCGAGCTGGATAGACGCCGTGCGGGCAGAGGTTGGGATCGCGGTTGCCCGGACGCTCGGGCATTCGGCCGCTCTGGGCGAACTGCATCCACTGAGCGCCGAGCAAGGCGACCGTAGCGGAGAGCTGCGAGAGCTCAATTTCCCGTCCGACGCCGCTGCGTTCGCGCGCGCGCAGCGCCGCGAGGACGCTGATCGCGAGCAGGTGCGGCGAGGTGAAGTCAGGGTAGGCGATGCCCATCCCGCGCGGCGCGCGTCCCGGGAAGCCCATCAGGAAGTTCATCCCGGAGGCCGCCTTAAGCAGGTTGCCGAGCGTGGGCAGCTTGCGCCACGGGCTATCGCCCCCGATCCCGGGCAAATGCGCCACGATGATCCCGGGGTTGATCTCGCGCAGCTGTTGGTAGGACAGCCCCATACGATCCATCGAGCCGGCGCTGTAGTTGTTGGTCACGACATCCGCGACGGCAACGAGTTTGCGAAAGAGCTCTTTGCCCTGTTCGGTAGCGAGGTTGATCGTAACCGACTTCTTATTGGTGTTGGCGTCGTTAAACAGGTCAGGCAGGTCGACATCGAAGCGCCCGCCGGGCAGCGGCTGGTTGCGGACGGGATCGATCCGAGCCGTCGATTCAATCTTGATCACCTCCGCGCCGAAGTTGGCGAGAATGCGCGCGCCGAGCGGACCGGCAGCCACCCAGGTCAGGTCCAGCACGCGGATACCAGCCAGCGGCTGGAGCGGCAGCTCCTGCGGCGTAGAAGGTTGCGCCCCCTCGTCGTGCGGCTGCGCAGCCGCCGCGCCGCCGAGCACAGGCGCAGACGCAATCGGCAGCGGCGACTGCACAGGGTCGAGCGGGCTGCGGCTATAGCTCAGCGCGGTACCGAGTTGCGGAACGTCGATATCGCGGAACTGCTCAGTCTGCCGGTAGTGCTCGGAGTCCGCAAAGTCCTCAAAGGTATAGGTAGGCATCGCCGGATGCCGGTCGTCCCAGAGCACGCGCAAGAGGTCGTCGCGGGTCATCCGCGCGGCGAGCTGCTTCGCCAGATCCTGCAGCGGATTTTCGAGATACTGCCAGGCCGCGCGGTCCCCGGCGTGCAGCACCAGCCAGTCGTCGGGCGTGAGGCCGTGTTCGATGCCCACCGCGTCGAGCAGCGGCAGAAAGGTATCGAGTCCGTCGCCGCGAATGTTGCAGCCGATCCACTTCCCGTCCATGCACTGAATCGACTGGCTCAGTGCGGGGCGGACAGGGCGCTCCTTGCGCCAGAGCCAGACGTTCGGGTTGGAGGTCTGAACCAGCGCGAAGGACGTGGCCTCCTGGATCGAGATGTCAACGTGCGCGCCGGGGCGGGCGGGTGACTGGTCGCGCCCGTGCAGCGAGATCATCGCGGCGCTCGCAGCGGTCAGACCGGTCATCGTGTGGGCCGGATAGGCCGGCCCGTGCGTCGGCGGGTCGGCGGCGTCGCCGGAAACCTGGAGTAGGCCGGCGGCGGCGCAGGCGGTCAGGTCGGTCGCCCGCCAGTCGCGCCGCGGCCCGCGCTGCCCGTAGGGCGTGGCCGAGATGTAGATCAGGTGAGGGTTGAGCGAGCGCAGGTCGTCGTAGCCGAGGCCGAGCGCCGCGAGTTCACCCGGCGGGCGGGTCTCGATCAGCACATCGGCGGCGCGAGCAAGATTGCGCAGCTCCTCCGCGCCGCCAGCGGTCTCCACATCAACCACAAGAGACCGCTTGTTCGCATTGAAGTACAGGTGTTGGTAGGAGCGGTCGGGGCCGGCTTGGTCGTCAAGGAAAGGAGCTTGCCGACGGGTGCTGACGCCGCCCGGCGGCTCAATCAGCGTCACATCCGCGCCGAGGTCCGCAAGTAGCCGCCCAGCCAGCGCCGCTCGCTGGTCGGCAAGGTCCAAAACGCGAATGCCATTGAGGGGAAGATCGGAGGAGTCCATAGGCAGAGGGTAGCGGGTGGAGCAGCCGCGTTTCGGAGATCTACCAAGTGTCGATGTTCGGCCGCCGGCCGCGGCGGATCGGGTGCGGATTCTCACAAGCCATCAGGCCGCGCACAATCCAGCGGCGCGTGTCGGCCGGATCGATCACGCCGTCATTCTCATGCACAGCCGCCGCGTTGACGCCCTTGCCGCGCCGGTAGGCCTCGGCGACGAGCGCTTCGTAGCGGGCGGCGCGCTGCTCAATGTCCTCAATCGCAGCAAGCTCGGCGCGCTGACCCAGCCGCACCGCCGCCTCGAGATTCATCCCGCCCAACTCCGCCGTCGGCCAGGCCAGCGCAAAGAGCGGCGCGCGCGAACTGCCCGTCATCATCGCCTGCGCAGCGAGCCCGTAGGACTTGCGCAGAATGATGGTGAAGCGCGGCGACTGCGCGTTGGCCAGCGTGACGAACACGTTGTTGCACTTCCGCGCCAGTCCCGTGCGCTCCACATCAGGACCCACCATCATCCCCGTCGTATCGACCAGCACCACGATCGGGATGTTGAAGCAGTCGCAGAGCTGCGCAAAACGGCAGATCTTGTCCGCGGCCGGGCTGTCCACCGCGCCGCCCAGATGCTCATTGTTGTTCGCGATCAGCCCGATCGGGTGCCCCTCGATGCGAATCAGCGAGGTGACAATTCCCACACCGAACTCGGCGCGCAGCTCAAGCACCGAGCCGACATCGGCCAGCTGCTCGATCACCTTGCGCACACTGAACGGCCGCTTGCGGTTCTCCGGAATCGCGTGCCGCAG
The DNA here is from genome assembly GCA_958295515.1 of uncultured Dehalococcoidia bacterium. Taxonomy (GTDB): domain Bacteria; phylum Chloroflexota; class Dehalococcoidia; order Bin125; family Bin125; genus CATQGW01. The sequence goes on from CATQGW010000004.1 coordinate 33,932, forward strand.
CAGGCGCTGATCAACGCATTCCCAGTCGCCAATCGGACCCTGGAAATAGGAGAGATACTGCTTCGCGGCGTCGATCGCCTCAAACTCGTCGTCGACGAGGATGTCCACGCTGCCGGCCGGACCGAGGTCCGACATCGGCCCGATCTCCTCCGGCGTGAACAGCCCCAGCCCGCCGCCCTCGATCGTCGCCGGCCCGCCCATCCCAATGTTGGCGTCGCGCGTGGCGATGATGCAGTCGGTGATCCCCAGGATCGAGGCGTTGCCGGCAAAGGTGCGGCCCGCAGTGATCCCGATCATCGGCACCGTGCCGCTGATCCGCGCCATCATGTCATAGGTCGGCACCCATTGGCCGGCCGCCGAGATATCCGAGAAATCGGTGTCCCCGGAGCGCCCCCCCGCGCCCTCCGCCCAGACGATCAGCGGCGTCGCCTGCTCATCAGCGAACTTGATGATCCGGTCCGTCTTCTGGTGCCCCATCATCCCCTGCGTGCCCGCCCAGACCGTCTCGTCGTACATCGCGATCAGCGTCGACGCCCGGTCCTCGGCGAAGAGCTCGCCGTTGACCGTGCCGATCCCGGTGATCATCCCGTCCGCGGGCGCGCGGCTGCGCATCTCCTCATCGGACATGATCTTGTGACGCGCGGGCAGCACCAGCGCGCCAAACTCCACCCAACTGCCCGCATCCACCAGATCAGCCAAACTCTCGCGCTGCGTGCGCTTGCCCTTGGCGTGGCGCAGCGCCACCCACTCCTCGCGCTGCTCATCTTCGCCGGCCGCGAGCCGGTCAAGCAGCTCCTGCAGGTCGGGCCGCACGTAGTCCAGATCGATCTGCTCTTCGCGCTCCTCCACGGCATCGCCGACATCGGCCTCTTCAATGAACGCGAGCGGGTGCCCTTCGTAGACGACATCGCCCTGCTTGACGGTGAGTTGTCGCAGGTAGCCGGCGATGTCCGACTTAATCACGTGCTCCATCTTCATCGAGTCCATCACGAACATCGGCTCGCCCTCGCGCACCGCGTCGCCCTCGGCGGCGAGGATTTCGATGATCGTCCCCTGCAGCGGCGAGCGCACCGGCGCGGTGTTGGGCGGTCCAACAATCTGCGGGACCGGGTGCGCGCCGGGCGCGAGAGTCGCCGTTCCGCCCTGGGTCCCCGCCCCCTCGCGGAAGTAGTTGAGCCCAGCGAGCGGATCGCGGGTGTCCAACTGGGCGCCCGCCAGCCCCGCCGCAACATTCGCCGCGGTCTGCGGCTCTTCAGCGATCGCCGCAGCCGCCAGCTCGCCGACATGGTCGTCGACCCAGCGGGTGTAAATGCTTCCGCCAACGAAGTCGCCGTGGGCGAGCGCGCGTTCGAGGAATTGCAGGTTCGTCTCGACGCCCTCAATGCGAAATTCGGCCAGCGCGCGCCGCGCGCGGCCCACCGCGTCGGCGAAATCGTTCGAGGCCGAGTGCGCAATTACTTTGGCGAGCAGCGAGTCGAAGTTGGGATTGGTCGTATAGCCGGGATAGCCGTAGCTATCAACGCGCACTCCAGGTCCGGCGGGCGGCTCGAAGGCGCTGAGCATGCCGCCGGAGGGGCGCACCTCACCGTCCAACTCCATGCGCTCCATATTCACCCGCGTCTGGATCGCAAAGCCGCGCGGCGCGGGTATCTCAGCCTGCGCGAGGCCGATCTCCGCCAGCGACTCGCCCGCCGCGATGCGCAGCTGCGCATGCACGAGATCCACGCCGACAACCTCTTCGGTCACGGTGTGCTCCACCTGAAGGCGAGGATTGGTTTCGATGAACGCGAAGTCGCCGTCGTCGTCTGTGGCGACAAGAAACTCGAAAGTGGCGAGGCTCCGATAGCGGAGCGCGACGGCCATGCGCACCGCCGCAGCGGTCAGCTGATCACGGGCGGCAGCGCTCAGCGAGGGGCTGGGCGCCCATTCAACAACCTTCTGATGGCGACGCTGGAGGCTGCATTCACGTTCGCCAAGCTGCGAGACGCCGCCCTCGCCATCGCCGATGATCTGCACCTCAATATGCCGCGCGCGCGGGCTGAGCCGCTCCACCAGCAGCGCGTCGTCGCCGAAAGCAGCCGCCGCCTCCGAGCGGCAGCGCGCATAAGCCTCCTCAATCTGGTCCGCGGCGGTCACCACGCGCATGCCGCGACCTCCGCCCCCGGCAACGGCCTTGATCACCATCGAGCCGCCGTTGAGCGAGCCGAAAAAAGCCTGCGCTTCAGCCAGCCCGACCGTGCCGGGGCTGCCCGGCAGCACCGGCACGCCATGCTTCACCGCGAGCGCCCGGGAGCGCGCTTTGTCGCCGAAGAGTTCGAGCGACTCGACCGACGGCCCCACGAATGCAATCCCCGCTTCCGCGCAGCGTCGCGCCAGCTGCGGGCTCTCGGCGAGGAACCCATAGCCGGGGTGAAGAGCGTCGCAGTGCGCCGCTTCCGCAGCGCTGATCACCGCCTCAATATCGAGGTAGGCGCGCGCGCCGACGCCATCAAGCGCCACCGCCTCGTCCGCGCGGCGCACATGCAGAGAGGCGGCATCATCCTGCGAGTGGATCGCGACCGACTGAATGCCAAGTTCGCGGGCCGCGCGAATAATGCGGATCGCAATTTCGCCGCGATTGGCGACCAGAAGCCTGCGGATCGTCATAGTGTTCCTCCGCAGGAAGGATAGAGGCGGCTGAGGACAAGCAACGCTTCGCCGCGCGCTGTTGACGCCGCCAAGCGCCGGCTGCGCCTAATCCAGGTGGTAGACGCGGGCGGCGTTGTCGTGCAGAATTTTCTGCAGGATTTCCTCGGAGATGCCGGAGTGCTCGAACTTGCGCTCGAGGTTTTCGCTCGCAGTTTCGGAGAACTCGAAGGTTCCCGGCGTGATGCTGGTCGGGTGGGGGAAGTCGGTTTCGTAGAGCGCGTTGTCCTGAATCAGATCCAGCACGCGCAGCGCCGACTCCTGCTCGAACCAGAAGCTGCCGTAGACCTGTCGGCGGAAGTACTCGCTGGGCAGCAGGTCGCGCTCCGGATGCGCCTTGTCCAGGCCCAGGTTGATCCACTGCCAGTCCATCGATTCGAGCAGATAGGGGATGTAGCCCAGGCCGCTTTCGACCGAGACGAAATCGAGCTTGGGGTAGCGGTGGCAGAGGCCGCTGAAAATCACTTCGGAGATCGCGTCGGTGTTGCCGAGGAAACCCATCACGGTCAGCTTGACCAGGTGGGTCGCCGGGTCGTAGCCGGGCCAGATATTCATCTCGCGGCCGGCGTCGATGTGGAAGGTGATCGGCAGCCCGGCATCCTGTGCGGCATTCCAGATCGGATCCCAGTGCGGCTCGGCCAGCCAGGGCAGGCCGTAGCCGTCGGGCTGGTAGGTCATCATCACCGACTTGTGCCCGGCCGCAGCGTTGCGCTCGATCTCGCGCACGCAGGCATCAAGATCCCAGAGCGGCAGCGAAACCTGGGCGAGCAGCCGCTGCGGGTCGACGCTGCACCAGTCGGTCAGGAAGTCGTTGTAGGCGCGGCAACACTCCAGCGCCAGTTCAGGCTCCGAGCGCGCAATGCTGAGGTATTGGCGGCTCCCGCCGATATTGGGGAAGATCAGATTGGCGTGGACGCCGACCTCGTCCATCAAGCTGAGCCGCGCCTCCGCGTCGCTGGCCGCGGCGTGCGCATCGGCGAGGGTGTGGGGATGGCCGGGCCAGTGTTCGTTGTGCCCGGACCAGGCCAGCAGCGCGGTGGGCATGCTCGGCTTGCCGTCGATCACCCAGATGTCGTCGTCGGAGGCGCGGTCGATATTGATCCGCGCGAGCATCTCCGCGTCGCCCGCGTCGCCGGCTTTGACCACGTGCGGGACGCGATCACCCCACTTCGCAGAGACTCGCGAAGTCCAGACATCCTCCGGCTCGGAGATATGGGTGTCGACATCGATCACCTGGATACGATCGGTGATGCCAGTGGTCATGGCAGGGCGCTTTCAGATACCCGCCGCGGACGGCCACGGCGCGGGTGATTGCGCCCATGCTAGAGAACCACGCGCGAGTCCGTGCGGGATATTTCGTCCAACGCGGAGGGGTTGGGAATGGCTCGGCGGTCAGGGGCGAAAGCCGGTGCGGGACTTCTTGCCCAGGTCCTGCGGCAAAGCGCGGTAAGCGAGATCGACAAAACGCTGGAGGTATTGACGAGTCTCGACCGGATCAATGATCTCCTCAACACCGCCGGCCTCAGCGGTGCGGAAGACATTGCGCAGCACCTGGAGTTCGGCCTCGATCTCGGCGGTGCGCGCAGCCGGATCGGGCGAGGCCTCGATTTCGCGCCTGAAGGCGGCGCTGACGCCGCCTTCAATGGGAATCGAGCCGAACTCGCCCGAAGGCCACGCAACGCGGTAGTTGAGCCGCGCCGCATCGCTCGTCGCCGCGCCGGCCATCCCGTAGCACTTGCGGATATGCACGGTGAACGTGGGAATCGTGATGTTCTGCCAGGTCCAGATCGCCCGCATACCGGAGCGCAGCGTGCCCGCGCGCTCCGCCTGTTCGCCGATCATGAAGCCCGGGATATCGACGAAATACACGACGGGGATGTGGAAGACATCGCAGAAGTCGAGGAAGCGCGCCTGTTTGTCCGCAGCACGGGCGTCGAGCGCGCCGCCGTGTTTGGCCGCGTTGTTGGCGATGATCCCGATCGGATGGCCGTCGACGCGGGCCAGCGCGACAATCAGCGCCTCGCCGAAGTTGGGCGCGATCTCAAACAGCTCCCCGCGATCAACGCAGGCCGCCACGAGCGTTTTCATGGCGTAGGGGCGCTTGCGGTTTTCGGGCACGATCGTGGCGAGGGTGCGCCGCCAATCGTCGGGCGGCGGCTCCGCGGCTCGGACGGGCGGCAGTTCCCAAACGTTCGTCGGCAGGTAGCTCAGCAGCGCGCGAATCTGGCGGAATGCGTCGTATTCATCTTCCGCCTCGTTATCGACGCAACCGGATTCGCGGGTGTGGATTTGCGATCCGCCGAGCTCCTGCTTGGTCAGGTTGTGTCCGAGCGCCCGCTTGACCACGGGCGGACCCGAGGCGAACAGCTCGGATGTGTGCTTCACCATCACGTTCCAGTGCGAGAGCAGCGCCACGCCGGCAGGACCGCCCGCGACGGAGCCGAGCACCGCGCAGATCAGCGGGGCCTGCTCCATGATCTGCATCGGGCCTTTGAACACGGGATAGTCGCTGGGCAGATAGGAGTGCCCGCGTTCGGAGACGCCTTCAATGTTCGCCCCGGCGCCGTCCAGCAGATTGATGAACGGCAGCTTGAATTCGATCGCGAGGTCTTGCAGCAGCCCGCCCTTACGGCCCGGCTTGGTTGCCGAGCCGCCGCGAATCGTGAAGTCGGTGCCGGTCACCACGACGCGGCGTCCCTCGATGCGGCCGAATCCGCCGACGGTCGTCGCCGGGATAAAGCCGATCAGGTCTTCGCCGGCGTATTCGCCCGCACCGGACAGGCCGGAGATCTCGTCGAAGCTGCCCGGGTCGAGCAGCGCGTCAATCCGCTCGCGCACCGTGAGCTTGCCCCGCTCATGCTGCCGCGCGACGGATTCAGGACCGCCCATCACCGTGGACAGTTCGCGCCGGCGGCGCAATTCTTCAAGTTCGCGTTCCCAGGGCATCGGTCGATCCTTCCCGGCGCGTCCCGCGGGCTGCGCAGGTCAGCCGAGCACGGAGGGATTGACGATCGCCGGCGGCATCTCGCCGCCGACCACGGCAGCGACATTCTGACAAGCCAGCTTGCGCATCGCGTAGCGCGTCTCCTCGGTGGCCGTGCCGATGTGCGGGAAGCTGATCACATTGGGCAGCGCGACAATCGGCTCGTCGGCCTGCGGCGGCTCCTGCTCGAGCACATCGAGGCCCGCACCGGCGATCCGATTCTCCTCCAGCGCCCGCTGCAGGGCGCGCTGATCCACCGTCGGCCCGCGCGACGTGTTGATCAGATACGCGCTCGGCTTCATCAAAGCCAGTTCGCGCTCGCCCACCACATGGCGGGAGCTGTTGTTGAGATCGGTGTGAACCGAGACGAAGTCCGACTCGCGCAGCAGGTCGTCCATCTCGCGGCGCTCCGCAGGCGGCGCATCGGCGGGCGCGTCCTCGAAGACGTCGTACCAGATCACGTTCATCCCGAAAGCGTTCATCCGCCGCGCCACCTCCCGCCCAATCCGTCCGAAGCCGATCACGCCGAACGTCTTGCCCTGCGGGTCGTGGGCGAGCGCCGGCTGCCGCTCGCGCCGCCCCCACGCGCCGCTCCGGTTGTAGGCCTCGAAGCCCATCAGCCCGCGCGAGAGCATCAGCATGAACGCCGTCGTCAGATCGGCCACCGCGTCGTTCAGCACACCGGGCGTGTTGCAAAGCGCCACGCCGTGCGCGGTGAGGAAGTCCACATCGAAGGCGTCGTAGCCGACCGACGTAGTCGCAACGACCTTGAGCTCGGGCGCGGCGGCGAGCAGCTCCTCATCGACGCGGATCAGCGGGTTGAGCAAAATGCCGTGAGCGCCCGCGGCCGCGGCGAGAAATTCGGCGCGCTCCGCGCCGAAAGGCACAACCGTCACCTCCCCGGCGGCGGCCAGAATCTCATGCAATTCGTCTTCCACGGGCACGGCCTGGATGATCTTGGGCATTGCGGACATCTCCCTCTCAGTCGCACATCGAACTGATCGCGTCGGTGAATGTGTTGATGCTAACCGCCAGGAGCGTTCGACTCCTGCCTGGATCGCAGCCGATGCCAGCGCCGACGACCTTGAGCTCGGCGAAGCTGTCAGAGTGAGGCGGGTCTGATAATCGTAGGAGCTGTCTACAGCGATGCCGGTGGAAGGGGAATGCGTGTGGCGCAGCGGAGCAATTGGCGGCGAATGGGACAAGCGCGGCTGAGCCGCCGCGCGCTGCTGCGCGCCTCGCTGCGCGCCGGCGTCGGCGCGGCCGGCCTCGCGCTGGTCGGCTGCGGCGAAGACGACGATGACGCGCCGACGCCGGACCTCGCCAAATCCCGGCGCGGCGGCAGAGCGCGCGGCGCGCAGATCGAGGAGATGATCGGCAACTTCGGCATGGACCCCCACACCTCGCTGGAGCAGTCGGGACTCTGGCGGATGATCTTCGACCCGCTGATCGCGACCGCGCCGGACGGCCTGATCGACCAGGACGCCTCCCTCGCCGAGCGGCACGAGTTCGCCGACGACACCACAATCGTCTTCAGCCTGCGCGAGGGCGTGCGCTTTCACGACGGCACGCCGTTCGACGGCGAAGCGGTGCGCTACAACCTGGCGCGCGCCGTCGATCCGATGCTGGCCGGCGGCGGCGTCTACGCGGCGGCGTTCGCAGCGATCGAACAAATCGATGTGCAGCACGAGCGCACCGTGCAGTTCAAGCTGGCCTCGCCGAACGCCGCGCTGCTGACCAATCTGCAGGAGCGCGGCGGGTTAATGCTTTCGCCGCACCACGCCGAAGCGAGCGACGCCGAGACGCTGCGCACCTCTCCGACCGGCACCGGCCCCTACCGCCTGAGCCGCTGGATCGCGCAGGAGACGACGCGCTTGGAGGCCTTCGAGCAGTACTGGCGTCGACGCGGCGACGGCGGCCGCTACGCGCTGCTGGACGAATTCGCGCTGGTGCCCATCGCCGATCCGGCCGAGCGCGCCGCAGCCGTGCTGAACGGCGATCTGGAGTTCACGATCATGCCCGAAGATCGGGCCGTGGACGATCTCCTCGAATCGGACGACCTCCAGATTTCAACCCGCTCCGGCTACGGGCATGTCTCGTGGTACGTCAATCACGCGCTCGCGCCCGCCGATAACGTCGATTTCCGCCGCGCCCTGCTGTACGGCTGGGACAAGCCGGGCATCAACGCCCGCTTCTTCGGCGGGCGCGCGGAACCGGCCGCATCGCTGTTGACGCCGGCATCGTGGGCATATCAGCCCGCCTCCGCATACCCGACCGCCTACGACCCCGCCAAAGCGCAGGAATACATGGAGCGATCGGGCGTCGCGGAAGCGGATCGCGTGATCGAGATCGCCCCGGTCGACGAAGTGATGGGGCGCTGGCTGGCGGTGATGGCCGAGAACTGGCAGGCGCTGGGCGTGCGGACAGTCATCGCGCCGGTCGGCGACGCAACAACCCGCCCGTGGAAGAACCTCGGTCAGCCGGGCGATCTACAGGTGCTGGCAATCGGCGGGCACCGCGGCGAGCCCGACACCACGGCGCGGCTCGCGCTGACCCAGAGCGGCGCCTGGAATCTGGGCGCCGCCCCCACCCCGGAGCTGGAACCGCTCGTCAACGAAGCAATCCAAACCTACGACCGCGAGCAGCGGCGCGGCATCTACGCCCGCATCCAGGAGCTGCACGCCGAGCATCTCTACAGCGTGCTGCCCGGCCTCTACATCTCCGTCTACAGCGTCAACCGCCCAACCGTAACCGGCCTAAGCTGGGATCTGAACGGCATCGAGTCCTACACGGATCTGGCCCGCCGCGCACAATAGCCGCACACATCAATAGAAGCGCGCGCCCGACAACGGGCTTGGCCGCGATGCCTCACGGAGCCCCGGCCAGCAACCCACTGACCGCTTCGATCAGCCGCTCAATCCGCGTCCGCGCAACGGTCGTCAAACGGGTCGCGGGCGCCACCAACGGCTCTCCCGTCTCATGCGCCTCCCTCAGCTCGTAGGTGGAGCTCCTGATCAGCTTCATTTCCGCCTCAAGCTCTGTGAGCGCGGCGAGGATCGACTCGTCTACGAAGACCGGCGACGGTTCGGTCAACTCCCTGACGAAGTCGGACAGCTGGAAGGAGATACCATAAAGACGCAATGATGCGAACTCGAGCGCGGCGGCATTCTCGCGTTCGAGCGGCCAGCTGCCCGGGCGGCTGTCCGCCCGGGGCTCGATGATTGCGTCGATCATATCCAGCTCGATCTCGATCTGGCTGAGCAGCGCAAGCAGCCGCAGCGCTTCGGCCTTGACGAAGATCACCTCGAATTCCGAGACATCCGCGGCCGGGGCGGCTGCAAATGGTTCAACGCCGCGGTCAACCCTGTCGGCGGCAGCCTCAACCCGCTCCGCCGCGTCCTCCAGTCCCACCGAGTCGACGACGGCGGGCCGCTCAACGGTGGGAGCAGGGTCGCTGCACGCGACGCCCACAGCCAACACCGGCATCGCCAAGAGAACAATGATCCAGCGCCGCACGATCGGCGAGACGGCGTGAGCGCCGGCACGCCACTGACCATGCTGAACGGTCATTGCCAATCCTCTCATCCCTTGCTCCACATCACCCGGCGCCGATCGCAACTCGGAGCGTGCATGTCAGAAGCGCACGGCGATAGAGCGAGCTGGGCGACAGAACGGAACGAGACGACAGATTCGGATACAGTCCGCCGCCCGGGTAGTCGAAGCCCGCGGCCCGGAAACGGCTCGCATATTGGGACCACACATAGGAGACCCCCCACAACGCGAATTCGGCATCCGCAACGGAACGACCGCAGTGTGCGTCGTCGAGTCCATCACTGGAGTACCCGCGTGCCTCGATCGACGCGCTGCGGAACTCGGCCACCGAGTAGACCAGGAAGGCGCGGCGGCGGAAGTCCAACGGGCGGAGGTGCCCGCCCTGACAGCTCCACACGAAGCAGTTGCCCTGAGCCGCCCAGCCGAGCTGCTCCAGCGCATTGACGGCGCTCCACGTCGCCCCGGGAATGACCGCCGCGCCCGTGCGGTCCGTCGCCACAAACGCGCCGACCGCCTCGATCAGCCCGTCAATGCGCGTCTGCGCGTCGGTCGAACGTCGAGTCGCCGGCGCAGCCGGATCGCCGCTGTCGTGTGCTTCCCAGAGCACGTAGGCGGAACGCTCGATCCGCGCCAGCTCGGCCTGAAGCCCGACCAACGCAGGGAGAATCTGCTCGTCGCCAAACACCGACGGCGACTCGACGAGCGACCCGACGAACTCGGACAACTCGATTTCAAGCCAGGCGAGCCGTGAAGAAGCGAAGCCCAGCGCGGCCCCATCCTCACGTTCGAGCGGCCAGTCCCGTGGGCGGATGTGGGACGGAGGATCGATCAGCGCGTCAATGATCCGAATTTCGATCGCCAACTGGCTCAGCAGCGCAAGCAGCCGCAGCGCCTCTGCGTTCACGATGATCGCCCCGGATTCCGAAGCATTCGGCGTCGCAGCCGCTTCGAGTCGTTCAGCGGTGCGGTCGATTCGGTCGGCCGCGCCGTCAACACGCTCCGCCGCGTCTTCCACGGCTGCCGAGTCGACCACGGACGGCCCAACAGCCGGAATAGCGTCATCGCAGCCCGCAGCCACGACCGCAGCCAAAATCAGCACCGCAGCGCCCATCCGGAGCAGGAGCGCGCGCGCATTCGCCGCACCCATCGGCGCGAAGCCGCGCCCCATCACGGGTCTCGCACATCAAACACGATCACCGGTCGCCGCGGGTCAGTGAACGCACTCGGGTACTCGCCTGTCCCTTCATAGGTCACGTTGTCGATGCCGAATTTGGCCATGTCTTCGATCCTGAATGTCCAACCGTAGGCGCCCGAGGCCGCGTACCGCTCGTAGCGCGCGGGCATCAAGCCGTAGACCAAGGCTTCGACGGAGACGCCGATCCGAGCAAGAAACTCTTGTTCGTCGCCAACGTCGCGGGCTAAGCGAGCGAAGCTTTCGCGCAACTGCGACCGCATCCGTGCTCGTTCCCCCTCGTCGATCTCACGGCTCTCGATCAGTTCTTGCCGGTCGATAGCCGCTTCGACGTCTTCGTCAATGAGTTCCTCCAGCGTGATCCCACGACTCTCCGTGATGTAGCGAGCTTGCTGCTCAGAACCATGCCAGCCCACAAGGGCGTCGGCGCGGATGATCTTGCGCGGCGCGGCGGTGAAAATGTAGTTCGCGCACGACGAGAAGCACATGTGATGAACGATCACCGTGATCCCGTTCTCATGCACCCAATCGCCGATCCGGCGTCCCGATACTGTGATGCCGCCCGACGAGTTGATGATCAGCGTGTCGATCTGGCCCCGAACCGGCTCAATTCGACGGAAGAAGCGGTCAACCGACGCGAAATTCAGCACGCCGGCGAAGCGCACGACCGAACGATCAACCACAATGCGAGCGTCATCCCGAAGAATATTCGCAACGCGTCTCGCGCGGGTTTCACGGTCCTCGGGCGCTGCGGCATCGGTCCACGCAGGCGCCGTCGGGATCGGATCAGTGCAGGCGACAACCGCCGCCGCCAGCAGCAGCGACGCGGCGACGGCAACAGCGCGGAGTAAGAGCCAAGCCAGCGTGCCGCGCATCGCCATCACCGCTTTCCGAGCCGCAGGCAAGAATACTCGCACCGACGACGCCCCACCTCCGCCTACGAGCCGAACACCGCCAGATCGCGGCAGCGCAGCCGCGCTGCCGCCCGAACGGGCTACCCTGCAGGAGCGCGTCCCAGGTCCGACGCGCTGCCAAGGAGGACGACTATGCGAGGCGTGGGAGTGGTGGAATTCGGCGGCCCTGAGGCGCTGCAAATCGTGGATCTCCCCGAGGTGCATGCCGGAGCAGGCGAAGTGCGGCTGCGCGTACACGCGGCGACGGTGAACCCCACGGACACGTTCGTGCGCGGCGGCGCGCGCGCCGAGGCACTGCGCGCAGCCGGCCCGCCCCCCTACATCCCCGGAATGGACGCCGCCGGCGTAGTGGACGAGATCGGCGAGGGCGCGGAGACCGACCTACAGGTAGGCGACGCCGCAATGGCGATGGTCATCCCCAGCGGCGCCCACGGCGCCTACCGCGAGAGCATCGTGCTCAAGGCCGACGCAGTCTCCCGCGCGCCGGCCGGAGCCAACCACGCCGAGGCCTCGACGTTGCCGATGAACGCGCTGACCGCGCGGCTGTCGCTCGACCAGCTGGCGCTGGAGCCGGGCCAGACAATCGCAGTCACCGGCGCGGCCGGCTGCTACGGCGGTTATGTGGTGCAGCTCGCCAAGGCCGACGGCCTCACCGTGATCGGCGACGCCTCGCCCGCAGACGAGCAGTTGGTCGCCGAGCTCGGTGCGGACATCGTGGTGCCGCGCGGCGACGATATCTCCGAGCAGATTCGCAAGGTGATGCCCGACGGCGTGGACGCGCTGGCCGACGGCGCAGTGCAGAACGAGCTGGCGGTCGGCGCAATCCGCGACGGCGGGCAGTTCGCCAGCGTGCGCGGCTGGCGCGGCAACGGCGAGCGCGACATCACCTTCCACGTCACCTGGGTCTTCGAGTACGACCGCCGCGCAGACCTGCTCGACCAGCTGCGCCGCCAAGTCGAAGAGGGCGCAGTAACGCTGCGCGTGGCCGCCACCTACCCGGCGGAGCAGGCGTCGGAAACGCACCGCCGCCTCAAGCTCGGCGGCACCCGCGGGCGCTTCGTAATCACCTTCGATTAGCGAGGCCGGGCGCACAATGCGCCTGCTGGCGCTGCTCATCGCCTCGCTGCTGCTGGCGATCGCCTGCGCCGGCAACAACAACCCTTCCGCGCCTGCCGAGCAGCGCCGCCCCGCAGCCGCCCAGACCACGGAACAACTCCAACAGCAGCCACCGCCGACGGAGCCGGCCGACGGCTCCGAGGAAGTCGAAGCGCCGACCCCCGCGCCACAGGCGCAGCAGCAGACGCAGCAGCAGACGCAGGCGATCGCCGAAGCCCCATTCGACCCCGACATCGCCGACCTGAGCAAGCTGGTGTTCTGGGGACCGCTGGACGGATTCTTCGGTCTGCGCCTGCGCATTCCGACCGACGGACAGCGGCTGCTCGAACAGCTGCTCAGCTCCGACTCGCCGGCCATCGACAAGTACGTAATCGATCTGGCCGCATTCCCGAATCCGTACCGAGATCAGGTCATGAGCTACCTGCGCCAACGCTCCGGACAGGACGAGTTGTCGAATGTCTTCGAGTATCGGCAAATCTTCGACTTCGACCCATCAGACAGCGACACACTCGCCTACCTACGCTTCAAGCAGGCACTGATCGCCGGTCAATTCCCGGATATGGCGGAACTGATGAACCCCGACGCGGCGCGCACGATCGACGCCCGAGAAGTGATGTGGGGCGGGGTGCGGGTAGACGGGATTCCCCCACTGGAATCTCCCGCGCAGGTCACCCAGGAGGACGCGGCGGAATGGATCAACGACAGCGACGCCGTGATCGGCATCAAGCTCAACGACGACGCGCGAGCCTATCCAATCCGAATCATCGCCTGGCACGAGATGGTCAACGATGTAATCGGCGGAGCGCCCGTATCACTGGCCTACTGCACGCTGTGCGGTTCAGCGATTCTGTTCGACGGCCGCATAGAGGGCGAGGTGTACCGATTCGGCACGAGCGGGCTGCTGTACCGCTCAAACAAGCTGATGTACGACCGCACAACCCGCACGCTCTGGAACCAGTTCAGCGGCAAGCCGGCCTGGGGCCCGCTAGTGGACAGCGAAATCCGGTTGCAAGTGCTGCCGGTGGTCGTCACCACATGGGGCGAGTGGCGCGCCCAACATCCGAATTCAACCGTGCTGAGCATCGAGACCGGCTTCCAGCGCGACTACGGACCCGGCGTAGCCTACGCGGACTACAACAGCAGCCCCGACACCTGGTTCAACGTCCCGCTGCGCGATGATCGGCTGGCAGCAAAGGATGACGTCTACGTGGTGCGCGTAGGCGAGGCACTGACCGCATATCCCACAACGCTGCTGGCGGAGCGGAGGTTGATCGAGGATCAGGTTGGCGGGCTGAGCATCGTCGTGATAGCAACAGCGGACGGAGCAGGCGGCCGTTCATACGAGTCGAACAGCGTGCGCTTTACATCGGTAGACACGGGCACCGGCACACTAACCGACGCCGAAGGCCGCGTCTGGACGATCGACGAGGACGCGCTACGCGGCCCGAACGGAACAGCACTGCCCCGCATACCCGGTCACAACGCATTCTGGTTCGCAATCGTCAATCTAACCCCCAACGGCAGACTCTACGAAGGCTAACCCAGCGGCGTGGCGGTGCCTTCTCACTACTGCGAATCTACCACTGCCGGCGGTCAATGATGTCGTGTCGGCAGTTATTGCGAAAGATGAACAGATCACTTTCTCGCTGGTACGTGACGCGAGCGGATTTCGTGACGTATGCCTCCCAAACGCGCGCGTCGCGGTCGAGTAGGTGCGTGTTCAAACTGGGATGTCGGCTGTCGTTAACCACCTGCTCGACAGTGGACATCACAGCAGCATGCAGGCGAGGTGTGCGCTTCTTGCGCTCCAGCGACCGATCGAATCGCGGCAAGAATCGTATTCTCGGCACGCCTACAACCCTCGAAGATACTCGAGCGCGTCATCAACGTTGTCGAACTCAACATGGCGCCCGGCCTTGATGTCTTCGTCCGCCTCCCGCTCGCCCCGTTGCCACTCTCTGGTCCAGAAATAGGCCGAGTCCGGGTCAACTTCATCGAACACGCCCCAGCGCTTGATCGTCCGAAATTCGCACGCGAGAGCCGCCGGCGTGGTGCGCGGCGCCGAGATCTGGGGCGCATCAGCCTCAGCAACCACGACTTCAGCTGCCATCTGCCTCCTCCTTCAGGTCGCCAGAGTACGTGACATCCAGCCCGATGCTGCGTTTGCGATCGCCGTCGATCAAGACCTCAAGCGCGTAACGACCCGGCTCGGGAAGGGTCACGTTCGGCAACGGCACGATCGTCTGAAGCGCCAACAGCTCGCCGATGCCCGAGCACTCCGGGATGGACAGCAGCCCGCTCACCTGCCCGATCGGGTGGTCGTCGGCGTTGACCAGTCGGACTGCCAAGCTGCGCTCCTTGGCCGCATCTGCAGGCACGGCGCTGAACCGCAGCGCCAGATGCATCAGCGGCAGTACGGTCGGGAACGTTGCGGCCGAGATCGTGTCGAACTGCCCCAAAATGTTGAGTTTGCCGTCAGACGTGATGTTGGCGGAGTCGCAGAGGAGCGCGAGGCTGACATCCATCGCGCTCCTCCGCCCGCCGAAACATCGCCGCGCCTACGCCCGCGGCAATCCCAGGCCGCGGGTGGCGATGATGTTGCGCTGGATTTCGTTCGTGCCGGAGTAAATCGTGCTCGGCACCGCCAGCAGATACTGCTCGGGCATGTCCCCGCCCCACGGCGCCGTCGCCTCCTCCGGAATCAGCTGCCCGCTCAGGCCGAGCATCGCGATCCCGTAGTTGTAGATCTTCTGCCCCAGCTCGGACTGGAAAATCTTGATCACCGACGCCTCATAGTTGGGCACCTGACCGCTGGCCTGGATGTGGCCGATCCGGTAGCCGAGGTACTTGGCGACGTTGTTCGCCACCACCAGGTCGGCCAGCCCGAGGCGGTAGTCCTGGCGCTTGTGCGAGCCGCCGTTCTGCAGATGCTCCGTCATCTGCTCCAGCGTCCGGCGCTGCCCGGCGGTCGTGCCGATCCCCGAACGCTCAAAGTCGAGCAGCGTCATGCCCACGTACCAGCCGCGGTTCTCCTCGCCGATCAGGTTGCGCGCCGGCACCCGCACATCCTCGAAGAAGACTTCGTTGAAGTGATGCCGGCTGGCCATGTTGATCAGCGGGCGCACGGAAAGCCCGGGCGTGTTCTTGATGTCGTCGATCAGCAGGAAGGAGATGCCGCGGTGCTTGGGCGCGTCGGGGTCGGTGCGCACGAGGCAGAACATCTGGTTCGCGCGGTGACCGCCCGAGGTCCAGATCTTCTGGCCGTTGATGATGTAGTCGTCGCCATCGCGGACCGCGCGCGTCTGCAGCGAGGCCAGGTCCGAGCCGCTGCCCGGCTCCGAGTAGCCCTGGCACCAGATGTGCTCGCCGCTGGTGATCTTCGGCAGGTACTCCGCCTTCTGCTCCTCGTTGCCGTGGATGATCAGGGTCGGGCCGATCATCCCCACGCCGAAGCCGCGCGTGCCCGTGTCGGGCGCCCCGTGGTAGCCGAACTCCTCGTTGAAGACCATCTGCTCCGTGATCGAAGCGCCGAGGCCGCCGTATTCCGTCGGCCAGGCGGGCGCGATCCAGCCGCGATCGGCGAGCTTGGAGTTGAACTCCTTCGACTTCTCGAAGTCGTCCGCGGAGCTCTCCCCCGAGCCGCCCGGTCCGGCCGGACCGTCGAGGTCGGGGATGTTGTCGAGCAGGAAGCCGCGCACATCGCTGCGCAGGCTCTCTTCGGCTTCGCTGAATCGGAGTTCCATCGCGTTCTCCTGTCTGTGCGGTCAAGTTCAACTGGAGCGGGAGACGGGACTCGAACCCGCGACCCTCTGCTTGGGAAGCAGATGCTCTACCGACTGAGCTACTCCCGCGCTGCGGTTGGAGTCAAGTCTACCGCCCCAACCGTGATGGGGAAGAGCAGCGGCGATTCGGGATAGGCTGTGAGCGGACCGAGGAAGGGTGGGGCGCAATGGAGGACTGGGAAGAGCGAATCGAGCTCAATCCGAAAATTCTGGTCGGCAAGCCCGTGGTCAAGGGCACGCGGCTTTCGGTGGAATTCGTCCTCGATCGCCTCGCGGATGGCTGGAAGACTGAGGAGCTTGTCGACAAGTATCCGAACCTCACCACAGAAGATGTGCTCGCCTGCCTGCGCTACGCGAGCAAGTGCCTGGCCTTGGAGATGGCCTACCCCATCAAGGCCGGCGTCGCAACGCCGTAGCCGCCCGCAACTCCGCCCCCGTCGGACTGAGCCCCTACCACCGCTCCAACCGATAAACCCGCAGCGCCGTGTCATGGAACAGCTGGGCGCGCTCCTCGGGCGGGAAGCCCGACGTGAGCTTCATGAACTGGTTCCATAGGATCGTGTAGCCGCAGGAGAGCTTGTCCACGGGAAAGTTGCTCTCGAACATGCAACGCTCCGGGCCGAAGCACTCGATCGTGTGCTCATACCACGCGCGGTTCGCCTCCAGCAGCTCATCGGAGGACGGAGCGCTCGCACGCTCGTGCCAGCCGAAGCCGTTGATCGTCATCTGAATGCCGCCCACTTTGGCCACCACGTTCGGGCAGCTGGCCAGATCCGCGATCGACTCCCGCCAGTCGGCGAAGACCTCGTCGCGGCGCTCCGCATAGGGACCGACGCCCAGCGGCCCGCCGAGGTGGTTGAGGATGATCGTCGTCTCGGGAAAAGCGCGCGCAAGGTCGGTGAGTTCGGGAATCTGCGGATGGTAGAGCCAGCCCTCGAAGCTGAGGTTGCGCTTGCCCAACTCGGCAAACCCCGCGCGGAAGGTGTCATCGAGGAACAGCTGCGGTCCCGGCTCGATGCGCGAGTTGGGCACATCGGGGCTGGGGTCCCAGCTGCCGTGGTGCCGAATCCCGCGGAAGCGCGGGCTCATCTCCAGATGCGCGTCAAGCGCCTCGCCGACCGCCGCCCCCAGTGTGAGATCCGCATGCCCGACGATCGCGGTGCAGGCGCGCATCTCGCCGTACGCCCCGTCGTAGAGCCCGCTCGCGCTCTGCGCCGCAACCCCCGCGACAAACTCCGTCTCGCCCACAGGCCGCAGCGCCTCCGGACCATCGGCCCGATACATCGCGCTGCACTCGATGAAGACGGTCTGCCGCACATTGAGGTCAACGGTGTCCTCATGCAGTTCGTCGAGGAAATACCTCAAGCTCGGCCCACCCGGCCGCGCATCCCACAGATGATGGTGCGGATCAATGATCGGCAGCTCCGGTTCGAGCGCCGCTTCAACGGTCGTCGCCAGCCAGCCCGCGTTGTTCGTAACCATCGCGCCCCCCATTTCGCCCCGCTTGGTACAGCAGTCTAGCCGCGCCGAACGCTCCTATACTGACGGCCCCAACTGGCAAGAGTGCCGGAGGAAGCAGGGGAGGGCTGACAATGGCGGTTGAATTCTGGACATTCGGGCGCGGAGTGCCGGGCAGCGACGATCCCTCGGTGTTCGACAGCGTGCAGCAGGCGCAGCGTGCCGAGGAATTGGGCTTCGACGGAATCATCTACGTCGACAGCCAGAACCTGGCCGGCGACTGCTACGTCGCAATGGGGCTGGCCGCCCGGGCGACCACCCGCTTGAAGCTGGGCACAGGCGTGACCAACTCCTACACGCGCCATCCCGCGGTCACCGCCTCGGCGATCGCCAGCGTGCAGGCCGAGAGCCGCGGGCGCGCGTATCTGGGCATCGGACGCGGCGACTCCGCGCTGGCGCACCTGGGCCTCGCCCCGCACGCGGTCGCTCCCTTCGAGCGCTACCTCGAACAGCTGCAGGCATACCTGCGCGGCGCGGATGTGTCGTTCACCGAAAGCGATGTGGACGCGCTCGGACTGGCCGACACGCCGGAGGCAAGCCGCATCCGCTGGATTTCCGCAGCGGGCGAGAAGGTCCCGGTCGATGTCGCAGCGACCGGCCCGCGCGTGATCGCCGCCGCCGCGCGGCACGCCGACCGCGTAAGCCTGAGCGTGGGCGCAGACCCCCAGCGCGTGCGCTGGGGAATGGATGTCGCGCGCAGCGCGCGCGACGAGGCCGGCCTGCCGCCGGAAATCCCCTTCGCGGCCTACGTGCCGCTGGTGGTCGACGAGGATGCGGAGCTGGCGATGGAGGTCGGCGCGGCCTCGCTCTCGCTGTTCGCGCGCTTCTCGAACATGTACGGCGAGGTGGTGGGACCTGCCAGCGAGCAGCAGCGCGAGGTGCTGGCTGCGGTCCACGACGCCTACGACATGCACAGCCACGGCCGCCCGGGCAGCGCCCAGGCGGCAGCCGTGACCGCCGAGTTCGGGCGTGACTTCGGCATCTTCGGCCCGCCCGACCACTGCGCGCAGCGGCTCGGCGAGTTGATCGAGCTGGGCATCGACAAATTCTTCCTGGTCGGCGCGCCGATTGACCCCTCCCACCCGGCCAGCCTCGCCAGCGAGCGCTTCATGCAGGAAGTCGCGCCCCAGCTGCGAGCTTGAGGCCGCGGCCGCCTTTCCTATACTGCCCTCGCATTGACATTGCCGAGCCTGGAGGTGCGCGATGGCGGTCGAGTTCTGGACGATGGGCGGCGGGCAGCCGACGAGCGACGATCCGCGCGTCTTCGACGGCGTGCAGCAGGCCGTGCGCGCGGAGGAGATCGGCTACGACGGCATCGTCTACGTCGACAGCCAGAATCTGGTTGCCGACTGCTACGTCTCGATGGCGCTGGCCGCACACGCGACGACCCGCATTCAGTTGGGCACGGGCGTCACCAACTCCTACACCCGGCATCCCGCGATCACCGCTTCCGCGATTGCGACAGTGCAGGCCGAGAGCCGCGGGCGCGCGCACATGGGCATCGGGCGCGGCGACTCCGCGCTGGCGCATCTCGGACTCGCCCCGCACGCCGTGGACCCGTTCGAGCGCTACCTCGAACAGCTGCAAGCCTATCTGCGCGGCGACGAGGTCGCGTTCGACGACACCGATGTCGACGCGCTCGGACTGGCCGACACCCCGACCGCCAGCCGCATCTTCTACATGCAGGCGATGGGAGCCAAGGTCCCCGTCGATGTGGCGGCGACCGGCCCGCGCGTGATCGAAGCCGCCGCGCGGCACGCCGATCGCGTCTCGCTGAATGTCGGCTGCGACGCGGAGCGGACGCGCTGGGGGATGGAGGTCGCCGGAGCCGCGCGCGAAGCCGCAGGGCTGCCCCCGGAAATGCCCTTCGCCTCCTACCTCCCGCTGGTCGTGCACGACGATCCGGAGCAGGCGATGCGCATCGGCGCGGGCCAGGTCTCGCTCTTCGCCCGCTTCTCCAACATGTACGGCGAGGTCGTGGGACCCGCGACCGAGCAGCAGCGCCAGGTGCTGGGCGCAATCCACGACTCCTACGACATGCACGGACACGGCCGCCCGGGCAGCGCCCAGGCCGGCGTGATCCCCTCGGAGTTCGAGCGCTCGTTCGGCGTCTTCGGCCCGCCCGACTACTGCGTGCAGCGGCTCGGCGAGCTGGTCGAGCTGGGCATCGACCGCTTCATCCTGCGCGGCTCGCCGCTCGACCCCGCCGATCCCGACTCGCAGGCCAGCGAGCGCTTCGCGCAGGAGGTAGTCCCGCAGCTGCGCGGCTAAACAGCAATCAAGCGCAGCAGACTAGACGGCTTCCTGCCAGGGGTCGATCACCACTTTCACACCCTGCGCGCTGAAGGCGGTGTCGAACGCGGCGGCCGCGTCATCAATCGCGTAGCGGTGCGTGATCAGCCGCTCAACCGGGAGCCCGCCGCGGACCAGCTCGATCAGTTCGAGATATTGGTCCGGGCTCACGCTCCAGCTGCCGATCAGCGTCAGCTCTTTCGGCAGGAGATGTCCAGCCACGGTGACCGGGGTGGGGCGCGGAACGGGACCATCAGGCGTTTCGTCGTACTTGAGGCCCAGGAAGCCGACCGAGCCGCCACTGCGCGCGGCATCAAGGCAAAGCAGCTGCGGTTCGGTCAGTCCCGTGAAATCCATCGCGACATCAACCCCGCGCTGGTCGGTCAGCTGCATAATCCGCCCGAGCGCGTCTTCGCGTTGCGGATTGATCGCGTGATCGACGCCGAAGTCCGAGGCGCGGCCGAGTCGAAACTCGCTGACTTCGGTAGCGATGACCCGCGCGCCAAGCGCGCGGCAGAGGATCGATGCAGCCGCGCCGAGCGGACCGAGGCCCGTGATCAGCACCGTGTCAAACGCGTCGACGCCGAGCCGACGGATGCCGCGGTAAGGAGTGCCCACGCAATCCACCAGCGTTGCCCCAACCTCGAAAGAGATATCGTCCGGCAGCACGAGGCAGTGGCTTTCGGCGCGGAGGATGAACTGCGCGTGCGCGCCGTGCCAATCATTGAAGGTGGGGCGGGGATTGAGGCAGAGCAGCCAGACGCCCCGGTAGCAGTTGACGCAGCGCCCGCAGCTCTGCGCGAGGTCCGGGTGGATCGCAACGCGCGCCCCCTCCGCAATCCGCGCGCCGGGAGCGGTCTTCCAGACAATCCCCGCCGCCTCGTGGCCGGAGTTGCGATGGCCCGCCTCGCGCCCGCCGTCTACCTGGTAGCTGCGCGCTTCCGTGCCGCAGATCGTGGACGCCATCACCTTCACCACGACCAGCTCATCGCGCGGCGTCGGTTCGGCTGCGTCGACCACTTCGACGCGCCGATCTCCGAGCATCTCGACGATCTTCATCGCCGGCTCAGGCGTTGAACTGCGGGATCACGTAGTCGTGATCCTTGACGTAGACCTGCACCCGCCCGCGCGCACCGTCGGTCACCGCGATCCGGTCCTGACCATCGATCGCAATCCCGCGCGGGCGGTCGAACTTGCCGAGGTTGATCAGTTCCAGCGGTGTCACGCGGTTGAACGCGCGCATGTAATCCGCATTCACATCCATGACCGCTTGCGCCGATTTGGAGAAGACCCGCGCGTCTCCGTAGAGGCCGCAGATAATGTCTCCGTCGGGGTAGTAGATCTGCACCCGATTGTTGCCCCAGTCAACGACGTAGACATCGCCCTCGCTGTCGACGGCGACATCGGCAGGACGGTTGAGCGCGCCGCCATCGTCAACATCGTCGAAGCGTGAGCCGAAGCGCACTAGGAACTCGCCGTCAGGGGCGAACTTCTGCACCCGGTCGTTGCGCCAGTCGGCGATGAAGACCGCCCCCTCCTGGTCGATCGTCATGCCCCAGGGCTGGCTGAGCTGTCCCTCCTCGCTGCCCTCGCTGCCCCAGCTGCCGAGATACTGTCCGTCCTTCGTGTAGCGCTGCACCCGGTGGTTGAGGCTGTCCACCACGAACGCCGTGTCATCCGCGTCGAAGGCGATCCCGGACGGACGGTTGAACTGCCCCTCGCCGGAGCCGAACTCCCCCCAGCGCCCAACCTCGTTGCCCTCGCGGTCGTAGCCGACCACGAAGTGCTGGTAGGCGTCGGTGCACCAGACATTCCCGTCCTGGCAAAGCGCGAGGCCTTCGGGCCAGATCACCTCGCCGCGGCCCATCTCGGCGAGGAACTCATCCGTGATCCGCCGCCGCCGGATCACCGAGCCGAGCGCGCCGCCGGTGGCGCTACCGGCATACTCGGACAGGCCGGTGTCGGCAACGTAGAGCACGCCGTCGCGCGTACTGGCAATCGGTGTCGAGTGAGTGAAGCCCTCGGGGCCGACAAAGTGCCCAATCGAGTGGCTGAAGTGCCAGGTACGCCCGGCAACCGACTTCGTCAGCATGGCCGACCTCCCGCTTGTTCCGAGTCTGCTAGGCCGCGCCGACCAGCGGGTCGACGAAGCTGAGCTTCTCGAACTGGCCGTCGACGATCGGCACTGCGTCAAGCCGCAGCCAGTCCTCCAACAGCGTCGAGTAGACGCCGCGGAAATCGTGGTTGGGCACCAGATCGCCCTGGTCGAGGTCTTTCGGATTGATGCTCGGGAACTCGCCGTGCATCCCGCCGCGCACATTGGGCCCGATCACGAAGCAGCCGCCCCCCGCGCCGTGGTCCGAGCCGGAACCGTTGTCGCGCACCCGCCGCCCGAACTCCGTGAACAGGAACATCACCACGTTGTCGTCCGCGTTGTGCGCCCGCAGGTCGTCCCAGAAGTCCGAGATCGCCCGCGACAGGTCAGTCCAGAGCTTCTCGAACACCGGCTGCTGGTTCGCATGCGTGTCGAAGCCGATCAGCTGCGTGTAGAACAGCCGCGTCCCGAGGTCCGCGCAGTGGATCGTCGCGATATCGCGCAGGTTCCGCGAGATCTGCTCCGTCCCGTATTCAACCTCCGACGAGTAGCGGCCCAACCCCTCCTTGAGGATGTCCGCACCCTTCAGCGCGTCCAGCCCGGTCCGGCCGAGGTATTCCCGCACTGCGCCGGTGCCGATCGCGCGGCCGTACATGTTGACGAAGCGCCCCAGCATTTTGTCGCGCTGCTGCTCCTGCTCAATGCTGGTCAGCAGGCCGTAGGTCGAGAGATCGGCGACCGACGCGACCGGCACGCCCGAGACCACCAACGAGCGCGGCAGCCCCTGGCCGATGTAGACGCCCGTGACCGGGTTCTCGCCGGCCGGGTCAAGGTCGCGAATCGCGCGCCCCGCCCAGCCTTCCGTGCCCACCTTGTTCGGCTCGCAGGTGTGCCAGATGTCCATCGAGCGGAAGTGCGAGCGCGGCGAGTTGGGGTAGCCGACGCCGTGAATCAGCGCCATGTCGCCCTGGTCGTAGAGCTCCTTGAGCGGACCCATCGTCGGGTGCAGACCGAACTCGTCGTCGATCTTGAGCACCTCGTCCGCGCCGATCCGCAACCCGCCCTGCCGCGCGTCGTGGTAGTGCCCATCCGCGTACGGCACGACGCTGTTCATGTAGTCGTTCCCCCCGCTCAGCTGGATCACGACCAGGACGGGATCTTTGCTGCTGGTGGTCATTGCTGCGCTCCTCCTCGCTCGCTTGCTTGGCTTGCTCGGTCTAGCCGAACTGGTACTCGGTCGTCGCGGCGATCAGCGCCAGCATCTCGCCGACGCGCTCCGACGAGCGCGACCAATTGTCATCGCCCGCCCACGAGAGCGGGCCTTCCTCGGTGGCGTGGCTGATCAGCTCCAGCCGCGTCTGCTCGGACACATCGAGCGGGCCGACCAGATCAACGCACTGGTCGACGAGCTGATCGGCGGTCATCTGCTGCCCGTTGGAGGCCGCAACGCGCTCCACGATCCGCCGCACGCCGGGCAGCTCGGTGTTGCTCACCCGGTCCGCGACGAAGTTGATCCGCCCCACCACCGCGCCGCTGTTGATCCAGTCGCGCCCCGTCTGCCAGCCCTCGACGCTGGGCGGGTTGTGCAGGCTCTGCCCCATGTGCGCGGAGGCCTGGCTGACCTGCGGCAGCTCGCGCTGCACGCCCTGCAAATCGCCGGTCATGCGCAGCGTGCCCACAACCGTCTCGATCGGGCTCCTGACCTTCTGGAACATCGCCTCTTTGAAGAAGTCCGAGTTGAACAGCGTGCGCAGCACCGGCTTCAGCTCGAAGCCCGAGTCGACGAAGACGCCCGCAAGCTCCTCAATCGCCTCCGGGTCGCGCGGCGGCTCAATGTTCCAGGCCGGCACCTGCGTCTCGTCGGCCACGAAGAAGTTGTAGAGGTGGCGCACAATAAAGCGCGGGCAGGCCGGCTGCTCGAGGATGATGTCGATGATGTCGAAGCCGTCGAAGTTCCCTCGATGCCCGAGGAACTCCTTCTGTCCGTAGTCGTGCTCCTCCGGGCGGAACTCGTACTGGAAGAAGAAGCGGTGGTTGGGCACCCGCGGCATCTTCGGCCCAATCGTCCACCCGGTGAACGCCCGGGCGCACTCGAACACGTCCTTCTCGGTGTAGTGCCCCACCCCCAGCGAGAACAGCTCCAGCAGCTCGCGCCCCCAGTTCTCATTCGGCGCGCGCTTGTGGTTCTCGTGGTTGTCCAGCCAGTAAATCATCGCCGGATTCTGCGCCAGCATGACCAGCAGGTCGCGGTAGTTGCCCATCCCGTGATCGCGCCACATATCGATCTGCGCGATCAGATGGTTGTCGTTGTCCACCTTCGAGTTCCCGGTCGCGAAGACATGATGCCAGAACAGCGCCATCTTCTCTTCCAGCGGGCGCTGCGTGTTGACCATGTGGTAGAGCCAGTTGGCCGCCCCAGGCGTGGTGTCCGGCCCCCCGGAGGCCAGCGACGGCATGTAGCGAAAGAGCTCGTCGATATCCGCGCGCGGCACATCCGCAGGCGGATCGACCAGCTGCTCCACCGTCTCTTCGTAGCCCTGCGCGACCAGCCGTTCGAGCTGGTCGCGGTCCGCGCCGAACCCGGCGCGGCGCATCAGGTGCGCCATCAGCGCAATTTCATCGTGATTCGACATTGGCTCCCCCGGTCCACACAGCCGGTTCACACGGCGACGCGGCCGTCGCCGCACAACATACAGAATTCCGCAAGCCTCCGTGCGGCCAGCCCCGCGCCCCTACACCCGCCGCCGCCGCACCGGATCAAGCCGCTCGGTCAGCACATCGCTGAGGAAATTCAGCGAGGTCAGCATCAGCGCCAGAATCACCACCGGACCAATCACAAAGTGCGGCGCGTCCCGCATAAACGGGCGCCCCTCCTGCATAATCGCCCCGAGCGTCGGATCGGGCAGCTCCGCCCCGAGCCCCAGGAAATTCAGCGCCGCCATGATCAGCACCGACGCCACAATCGCCAGCGGCACCTGCACCGTAAACGCCCCAAACGTGTTGGGCGCCACATGCCGAAAGAGAATGCGCGCGCCGGACAACCCCAGACAGCGCCCCGCCAGCACATAGTCCCGCTCCCGCTCGCGCAGCACCCCCGCCCGAGCCAGCCGCGCCGAGCCGGGAATGTTGAAAAAGGCGATCGCCACCGCGACGCTGAAAATGC
Source organism: uncultured Dehalococcoidia bacterium (assembly GCA_958295515.1). GTDB lineage: Bacteria > Chloroflexota > Dehalococcoidia > Bin125 > Bin125 > CATQGW01. The sequence continues at coordinate 59,224 of CATQGW010000004.1, forward strand.
CCGAACCGAGGATGGTGATCAGCAAAATCGCGAAAATGATCCCGGGGAACGCGAGCAGCACATCAACGCCGCGCATAATCAGCGTGTCCGTGCGCCCTCCTCTCCAGCCGGCCGTGTAGCCGATCACGATGCCGATCACCCAACCGACCAAAACCGCCACGAAGCCATGCTTAATCGTGCGCCCGAGACCGATCGAGTTGCGCGCCAGCAGGTCCCGCGAGAGATGATCCGTGCCCATCGGGTTGTCCCAGCTGATGTCCCCGTTCTTCGGCCCGTCCCCGGGCTGGTTGGGATCGGTCGGGTCGAGCAGCGGAAAGATGAACGCGAAGAAGAGCAGCAGCACCAACACGGAGACCGCCAGCGCCCCGCGCGGCTCGCGCATGATCGCGCGCAACTCCGACCACGCGAAGCGCAGAAAGTGGAAGCGCTCCACATCGCCCAACTGCGGCGTCTCAACCTGCCCCGCGGGCGCCGCGCTGCTCATCAGCGCGCCTCCGCCGACCCGCCGATTCGAATCCGCGGATCCAGGCCCACGTAGACCAGATCAACAATCAGGTTCACCACCACGAACACGAACACGAGCAGCAGCGTGGTCGCCTGGATCACCGTGTAGTCGCGGTTGTTGACCGCGTTGATCAGCGCCCGCCCCAGACCCGGCCAGGTGAACACCGTCTCAATCACCAGCGTGCCGCTCAGAATCGAGGCCAGCTCCAGACCCATAATCGTGACCACCGGGATCATGCTCGGCCGCAGCGCGTGGCGCGCGATCACCGCCGTCGAGGTCAGCCCTTTGGCCCGCGCCGTGCGAATGTAGTCCTCGGTCATCGTGTCCAGCAGCGACTGCCGCGTGAAGCGGCTGATGTTGGCCGCCACGATCCCCCCCAGCGCCAGCCCCGGCAGCGCCAAATGCTTGAGCGCCTCCGCCGGATCCTCCGTCAGCGGCACCCGCCCCGACACGGGAAAAAGATCGAACCAGACGGCGAAGACGATCAGATACACGAGCCCGGCGATGAACGAGGGAACGCCGATATTCCAGCCGGTCCAGCCGGCCGCGAACCAGTCGAGCGGTCCACCCCGATTGACCGCCGCCGCGATCCCCAGCAGCAGTCCCAGCGTGAAACCGAGAATGATCGCAACCCCGGCCAGCTCCACCGAGGCCGGGATCGCATTCCAGAGAATCTCAGTCACGGGCAGGCCCGTCAGCGAGTCCCCGAAATCAAGCGTGAGCACATCGCCCAGCCAGATCCAGTACTGCTCATAGATCGGGCGGGTCAGACCAAGCTCTTCGCGGAGCCGCTCGTACGTGTCGGCGTCAACGCCGCCCATCGAGTCGCCGATCGCAGCGGCGACCGGGTCGCCGGGGATCAGCCGCACCGAGATGAAGATCAGGACCGAGGCGACGAAGAGGACCGGGATGAGCTGAGTGATCAACCGCCGCAGAACGTAAGCCATGACCGTTCAACGCCTCTAGCTGCGCGGCTTCAGATCAACGCCGGTCCCGGAGACGCAAGCGGGCCGGAGCCGCGCGCTTGCGCGCGCGGCTCCGGCGGCGCTACGCGTTCTCGAGCCAGATCGTCTGCGGGCTCGGAGTGGTCGGCCCCGGATCGGGCACATGCACCCGGTTGGTATAGAACTCCGCCCCGCGCTGGCGAGCAATCGCCTGCGCGAACATCACCTCGTGGAACTTCTCGTTGAACGAGCGCCAGTAGGCCTCGCTGTCGTCGTGATTCCCCTGCTGGACATCCGCGATCATGTCCAGCCAGTCGAAGTAGTTGTCCATGTAGGGGCGCTCGCGCACCGGGATCGGATTGGTCGCGTCCCCGCCCCGCTTCGCGTTCCCCTCGCCGTGCAGCGCGTCCTGCATCACCATCGCCAGCGCCGCGCTCTCCGGGCGAATCCAGTTCCCGAAGCCGATCAGGAAGTTCCCGAAATCGCCCGCCTGCTGCTTCTCGATCATCACGTTGTACTCGGTCGGATCCAGCTCCAACTCGATGTCGCGCGACGCGAGCTCGGCCTGCAGCAGCTGCGCCAGCGCCGGCGCGTACGGCCGAATCGGCAGCGTGCTCGCGGTCAGCACCGTGCCCTCGCCCAGACCCGCCGCGTCCAGCAGCAGGTTGCCCTCCGCCGGGTCGTAGTTCGGCCGGTCCAGATCCTCGATGTAGCCCTGCGAACCGCGCTGGAAGAACAGCCGCCCCGCATCGTCGTACGGACCGAAGTAGTCCCGCACCACCCGCTCCTGGTCCACGAAGCGCCAGACGCCCTGCCGCGCGCGCGGGTCCGTCGTCGGCTCCACATCGATCGCGAAGCGGAAAATCTGCCCGCCCAGGCTCGTCCCCGCCCAGCCCCAGTGCTCATCGCTGGCGATCAGCCGGTCGATCGTCTCCGGGTTGTTGAACGGGATGCCGTTGTGCGAGTCGATGTCGCCCGCTTCAAGCGCGATCCCGATCGCGTCGGCGTCGGAGAAGATCGTGTAGTTGATCTCCTCCATATGCGGCGCGCCCATGTGACTCTCGGCGAACGGCAGCAGCCGCCAGCCGGTGTTCGGGTCGTAGCTGTCGGTGTCGAAGCGCCACGGACCGGTGCCGATCAGCACCGCCTCCTCATTGCGCGCCACATCCATCGCCGGCGCCGTCGCCGAACCCGCCGTGTCCGGGTCGCCCATCCGCACGTAGGCCGTCAGCGCCCCCACAAACCCGCGCGGCTCGCCGAGATTGAGCCGGAACGCGAGGTCGTCAATCGCCTCCGTGCCCGAGATCACCTTGCCCAGGTTGAACGCGGGCGAGCCGCCCCCGCTCACCCCCTGGTCGCGGATCGCCTCATAGCTGTGCGCCGCGTGCTCCGCGATGAAGTCTTTGCCGTCGTGGAACTTCACGTCCGGGCGGATGTTGAACACCCACGTCAGGTTGTCCGGCGTCTCCCACGACTGCGCCACATCCGAGCGGATCTCCCACTCCGGGCCGGTGAACTCCCAGAAGTTGTTCGCCAGCTCGTTGAGCGACACCCCGCCGTACTGCGTCAGGCAGTTGTACATGTAGCCGGTCGGGTCGATCGTCCCGTTGTTGCCCGCGCTGTTCCAGGGGAAGCGAATCAGCGTCAGCTGCGACGCCGCCGCGCGCTCGAAGACGCCGCCCTTCTGAATCACGTTGCCCTGGCTGTCGCGCTCCGCCTCGTCCGCCGCAGCGACGGCGGCCTGCTGCTGCTGCTGTTCCTGCTGCTCCTGCGCGGGAGCTTCCTGCTGCTCCTGCTGCTGCGCGGTCTGCGCCGCCGCTGCCGCCGGCGCTTGCGCCTGCTGCTCCGCGTCGTCATCGTCGTCGCCGCAGCCCACCAACGCCAGGCCGGCCGCCCCGACACCCGCGCGGGCGCTCGCCGACAGCATCGCGCGCCGCGTAATTCGCCGGCTGCGCATCCGCGACCAATAGTTGCTCTCCATCGATTCTGCCTCCAGTGTTCGCTCGCTCACAAAACGGGGCGCACGCCTCCTCAGACGGGCCAACCGGTTCGTCTGCCACGCAGATTAGCAGCCGTGTTCGTAGAGACTGCTCCCCAGGTAACGGAGGGGTAATCAGCCGCGCTCAACCTCGGTCATCTCCGCGAACGCGGCGGGCGACGGTGGCACAGCCCGGCTAATCGAGACGTTGGAGCGTGACCGCCGCCTCGGCGTCCGCCTGCGTCCACACCCCGCCGCGGCCGCGGCCGCTCCAGAACGCAATCCCCTCGCAGTCGCCCTGCGGAGTCCGGCTGTGGCGAAGCACGCACTCCTGGCCGGGCGCGAACTGGAACGGCTCCGCCCGCTCCGGATCCTGCGCCGCGCTGAGGAAGACATAGCAGCGCGTCTCCGGCACGAACACCACCGCGTCAACGCGACCGCGCTCGTTGAACGACTCCGCGTTCACGCTCAGCACGAGCGAATCAACCCCCTGACAACCGGATGCGTCTGCGACGTTTGACACGGAGCTGATGACGGCGCCGGGCTGCGCGCGGAACCAGTCGCAGTCTCCCAGATACGCCGCACCTCTCTCCCCGATATACGGAATGATCGGGCCGGGGTACTCGATGACGCAGGCGCCGCCCGCCCTGGGATCGTGGTCAAAGGTCAGCGTGAACGTCGTAGTGCATTGACCAGACGGCGCGGTGATCACACGGACCATGCGCTCGTCCTCGTCAAACGATGCCGGCGTGACGAGAATCGTCTGCGTCGGCAGCCCCTCGCAGAGCTCCGACCGCTCGACGCCAAGGCTCGCCGCGCCGACGCTCTGCGACGGACTCGCGCCCTGCTCCACAAGCTGTTGCGGCGCCTCCGGCAGCGCGTCGGAGCAGGCAATCGCCAGCAGCGCCCCGAACGCGGCTAACACCACCACCGCCCATCCTCGCCGCGTCCTCATGATTATCTCCCATCACCGCGTCCTCTGAACGCTCAAGCGTACACCCAAACGACGACGATGAACGCAACAGGCGCGGCTCCGAGCCGTGCCACCACCCGCGTAGCGGTCTGCCACGCAGAGCAGCAACGCGCGGCTTCCTACGCCCCGTGGCAGCGCTTGTACTTCTTGCCCGAGCCGCACGGACAGGGCTGGTTGCGCCCCACCGTCGGCGTCTGCACATCGATCAGCCCCGCGCCAATCAGCGTCGGCAGATCGCGCTGCACAATCTCCGTCAGACGCGCCGCGCCCCGCAGCTGATGCTCCGCATCCACCGCGCCAATAATCTCTCCCAGCGTCGCCCGCCCATCCATCTTCCCGATGCACGCCGCCATCACCGCCGTCACCGGATAGCCGTCCGACTCCCCACCCTCGACAACCAGCCGAAACGCCTGCTGGTAGCCCGACGTCGAGAGGTTGCGCGCCTGCGCCAGCCGCACCCGCGGCGGCAACGACGGCGCAGCGCGGAGCAGCGCCTCCGGATCCGCGCTCGCCGCCTCCGCCGACGCCTGCCGCTCGCGCGCACGCCGATCGCGCCGCTGCACCTCCTCGGCGAGCTCCGCCGGCAGCTCCCCGCGCTCGATCACCGCCCGCTCATAGCCGTGCGGCGGCTGCCCACTCACCGCCCGCACAAACGCCTCGCGCGGCGTCGCATCCCCCCCGAGCTGATCCGCAAAGAGCCGCCGCGCCTCCCAGAAATACGAGTCCGCCGTCCGATTCGTGCCGTAGAACAGCTGCGCCGTCAGGTGGAAATAGTCGTACTGCTTCTCGTAAGCCGTCTGATAGGCAACAGCCGCCTCGCGGCGGTTACGCGGGTCGGTCAGCGCGGTGGAGACATAGCTCGCCGCCAGCGCCGCGCTGCCCAGCGCCAGATGCACCCCCGACGAGAACAGCGGATCCACAAAGCAGGCCGCATCCCCGACCAGCACATACCCATCGCCCGCGAACGACGAGGAGCGGTACGACCAGTCGCGCTCCACCTGCGGCTCGCCGACCAGCTCCGCATCCTCGAGCAGCGCGCAGGTGTGCGGCGCGAGCGCGATCTGCGCCGCCAAAAAGCCGTCCGCGCCCTGCTCCCGCAGCCCTGCCTGCCCGATCTCCTTGTCCACCACCGCGCCCACGCTGCTCACACCCGTATGCAGCGGAATCTTCCACAGCCAACCGTGCGCGTAGGACTCAATGAAAATGTTGCCGTCGTTGGGCGGATCGAGATGCCTCGCGCCGCAGTAATAGCCAAACACCGCCAGATTCTGAAAAAACGTGTCCCACTGCTGAAGCTGAAGCTTGCGGCTCAACAGCGCCGCCTGCCCGCTCGCATCAACGACAAAGCGCGGCGCAATCCGCCCCTCCACGCCCTCATGCAGGAAGCGCACCGCGGCAGGCCGCTCGCCCTCAAACTCCACATCAACCACCTGGTGCCGCTCCCGCACATCCACCCCATGCGCGCGCGCGTTCTCAAGCAAAATCTGGTCGAACTGCGAGCGCACCACCTGAAAAGAGCTGGGCCGCTGCTCCGGATCGTCCGCGAAATACCAGCTCCACGGATCAGGATCCTTGCCCCAGACCAGCGTCGCGCCGCGCTTCGTCACGAAGCCCGCCGCCTCAATTTGCGGCATCACCCCGATCTGTTCGAGCACCGGGATGCTCGCCGGCAGCAGCGACTCACCGACATGCTCCCGAGGGAACGCGGCGCGTTCCAGCAGCGTCACGCGGAAGCCCCGATCGGCCAGCAGCGCCGCGCAGGCGCTGCCCCCCGGTCCCCCGCCGATCACCAGCACATCGCAGGATTCCGGCATCTCTCCGTCCCCTTGAGCTCAAAGCGAAGCGGGCGGTTTCAGTCTAAAGACCGCGCCATCTACGCCCGGCCCAGCGAGACGACTCGCCCGCCAGCCGCAGATTCCCGCACCGCGTCCAGCGCAATCTGCGAGTGCAAACCGTCCGCAAAGTTCGGCGAGGGCGAGCGCCCGCCGTCGATGCCCGCCGCAAATGCCTCAATCAGCAGCGCCGACGCGCCCACCGCCCCGCCCGCCGCAATCGCCCCCTGCTCCGCCGGCGCCTCAAGCACCGTGAAGCCCACCTCGCCGGCGCGGCCGAGCGCCACTTCCCCCTCGGTCAGCATCCCGCCGGAAGATGTCGCATAAATCACACCCTCCGAGCCGGCAATCACAATCCGCAGCCCCAACGGCGGATCCGAAACCCACGACAGCGCCAGCGTCGCGCTCCCGCCCGCCGCGAACCTGAAGTGCGCGCTGACCTGATCCTCGCTGGCGAAGCCCGGCTCAAGCTCCGCCGGCGGAAACGACGCCAGCTGCGCCGACACCGCGTCCAGCTCGCCGAACCACTGCCGCAGCAGATCAATAATGTGCGAACCAAGCTCGTTCAAAAGCCCCCCGCCCAACGCCGGATCGAGCCGCCACGGCCGCTCCAGCTGCAAGAGCGGATTGGTCGTCTGCAGATCCACGCTCACATGCCGCACCTCCCCGATCGCGCCCTGTGCAAGCAGCTCCGCAACCCGCACGCGCAGCGGCGTGAAGCGGAACTCGAAGTTGACCATCGCCGTCCGGTCGCTCGCCTCAGCAATCTCCAAGAGCGCCCGCGCCTCGGCGGCGCTGCCGGCAAAAGGCTTGTCGCAGAGCACATGCTTGCCGGCCGCAAACGCAGCGCGGCACAACTCCGGATGCAGATGCGGCGGCGTATGGATCGCCACCGCATCAAGCTCCGCCCGGTTGATCAGCGCCGCCGCATCGTGCGTGGCGAAGGGGATTTCCAGCCGCGCGGCCTCCGCCGCCGCGCGCTCCGCGCGCCGGCTCCACAGCCCCGCGACTTCCCAGCCGGCGGCGCGAAAGGCATGCACCGAAACCCGCGTCCCCCAGCCCGCCCCAAAGATGCCCACCCGCCGCCGCGCTCGTTCACCCGTTGCCATCGCTGCCTCCTGTGTGACCTCCACAGTTTCGCAGGCGGAAATCACGCGATCAGGGCAGGTAAGGAATGCGGCTCGTGGGACCCAGTTTCGTAGCGATGTGAGACTGCGCATCGCGCACAAAATCAACCATCAGCGGGCGGGTGTCGCGCGGGTCGATCATGTCCTCGATCCCGAAAGCGTGCGCCGTGCGCAGCGGCGAGCGGAGCTCATTGAGCCGCGCCTCAATCTCCTCCCGCTTCGCTTCGGGGTCCGGAGCTTCCCTGATCTCCCGGCGGTAGGCGGCCGTGACCCCACCCTCAATATGCATCGAACCCCAGTGCGCCGAAGGCCAGGCGTACCGCCGGTACAGCGCATCGCCGCGCCGATACTGAAGGCCGCCCGCCACTCCATACGCCTGGCGCGTGATGAACACGAGGTACGGCGTCTCCGAAAGGCGGCTCAGCAGCATCAGCCGCGCCCCCGCCCGAATGATCCCCGACCGCTCCTCGGCCGGACCCACCGAGAAGCCCGGCTCGTCGCAGAAATAGATCAGCGGCAAATGAAAGGTGTCGCAGAGCTGAATCAGCCGCGCAATCTTCTCCGCGGCGTCTCGATCGGTCGATCCCCCGTTCTCCCGCGGATTGTTGATCATCACCCCGACCGGATACCCATCAACGCGAGCCAACCCCGTAATCCGAGCCTTGCCCCAATGCGGCTGAATCTCAAAGAACGAGTCGCGGTCGAGCGTGAGCTCGAGAATGCGGCGCGGATCGTAAATGCGCCGAACACTGCGCGGAATCACCGACAGCAGCGCCTCCTCGCGCCGCTCAGGATCATCCTCGGGCGCAATCCGCGGCGGCGCTTCCCACACGTTCTGCGGCAGGTAGCTGAGAAAGCGCCGCGTCTGCTGCATCGCCTCCGCCTCGCTCTCCGCCAGGTTCGCCACAACCCCGTTCCCAAACACGTGGACCTGCTCCCCGCCCAACTCTTCCTTCGAGATCTCCAGCCCGCGCGCAGCCTTGACGACCGGCGGACCGCCCACAAAGAGCTGGCTGGTGTCTTTAACCATCACGTTGAAGTGGCAGTCCGCAGCGATCACCGCAGGCGCGCCCGCGACCGAGCCCAGCACCACCGAGACGACCGGCACCTGCCAGATCAGGTCATCCACACCGGCGCCCCCGCCGATCTCCGGACCCGTCACATAGGTGCGCCCCAACTCCTCAAAGTGCCGCACGCTCCCGCCCGTCGCATCGAGCAGCCGCACGAACGGAATGCGATTCATGTAGGCGTGGCGAATTGCCCAGCTGCCCTTCTGCCCGACAAAGCCGTCCGCCGAGCCGCCCCGAATCGTGAAATCGTCGCCCTGCACGGCGACCTTGCGCCCATGAATCCGCGCCACACCGACCACACTGTTGGCGGGGGTGAGCGCCGCGAGTTCGTTGCCCTCCCATTCCGGTTTGCCGGCCAGCACCCCGGTTTCGGCGAAGCCCTCGGCGTCCGCGAGCAGCTCGATCCGCTCCCGCACGGTCAGCTTGCCGCGCCCTTGATGGAACGCGACCGAATCGGGCCCACCCATCTGCCGCGCCAGTTCGGCGCGGCGCTCCATTTCGTCGAGTTCGCGTTGCCAGGACATCATTCGCTCGCGATCAGGCGCGGCGGCGGAGTTGCGGATCCAGCGCGTCCCGCAGCCAGTCGCCAAACAGGTTGCCAACCAGCGCCACGATCATAATCGTGATCCCCGGGAAGCCCGTCAGCCAGAAGCGGATTTTCAGCAGGTCGCGGCCTTCCGAAACCATCTTCCCCCACGAAATGGTCTCCGGCCCCACCCCCGCGCCGAGGAACGACAGCGACGCTTCGGCGATGATCACGATCGAGACGTTGAGCGTGGCGAGAATCACGATCGAGTTCACCACGCTCGGCAGCAGGTGGCGGGTCATCAGCCGGAAGTCCGACGCCCCGATCGTGCGCGCCGCGAGGATGAACTCCCGCTCGCGCAGGCTGAGCACCTCCGCCCGCACCAGCCGCGCATAGGGCGCCCACAGAAACACGATCAGAATCACGATCACGTTGCGCAGCGACGGCCCGAGCATCGCCGCAATCAGCAGCGCGAACAGCAGCGCAGGGAACGCGAGCTGCACCTCCACCAGCCGCATCGACAGCGAGTCGAACAGACCCCGCCGCCAGCCCGCCAGCAGCCCGATCGCCGTGCCCAGCACCAGCGAGCCGGGAATCGCCGTCGCAATCACGATCAGCGACGTCTGAGTGCCCTTAATCAGCCGGCTGAACGTGTCGCGCCCCAGCCCGTCGGTGCCGAAAACATGCTCCCAACTGCCCTCCGCTTGCCAGACCGGATCCGCAAGACGGTTCACCAGGTTCTGGTCCGTCGGATCATGCAGCGTGATCCAGTCCGCGAAGATGCCCGCCACGATGAAGACGCCGACCACGATCAGGTAAACCAGCAGCAGCGGCCACCCACGCGGCAGGCGGCGCGGCAGCAGGCGGCGGCGCGGGGGAGCGAACTCAACCGCGCCGGCCGCATCTACGCCCCCCGCGCTCATCAGCTCGACCCCACCCGGATGCGCGGATCAAGCACGTTGTACGAAAGATCCACAAGAATGTTGATCACCACGAACCAGACCGCGATCACCAGCACGCCAACCTGAATCACGGGAAAGTCGCGCAGACTAATCGAGCGGAAGATCAGCCGCCCCACGCCCGGCCAGGCGAAGACCACTTCCACAATGATCGAGCCGGCCAGCAGCTGCGCAAGCGTGATCCCAAGCACCGTGACCAGGCCGAGCAGCGCATTGCGCAGCGCGTGGCGCAGGATCACCGTGCGGCCGGCCAACCCCTTCGCGTGCGCCGTGCGGATGTAATCGTTGCTCAGCACATCGAGCATCCCCGAGCGGGTCAGACGCATCGCGCTCGCCGCCCCGAAACCCGCCAGCGTGATCGCCGGCAGAATCAGATTCTCGAAACTGCCCCGCCCGCCCGTCGGCAGCCAGCCCAGCCGCACCGCGAAAATGAAGATCAACAGCAGCCCGAGCCAGAAATTCGGCATCGCCTGCCCCACCAACGCGACCAGCCGCGCTAACAAATCCGGCACGCTGCCGCGCCGAACCGCCGCCAGCACCCCAATCGGCACGCCGATCACCAAAATCAGCACGAACGCCGCCATGCTCAGCTGCACCGTCGACCAGAGCCGCCCCCGCACTTCATTCCACGCCGGCTGCTGGGTGTGAATCGAGTCGCCGAAATCGAGCTGCACCACCCCCGCCAGAAAATTGCCGTACTGCACGATCATCGGATCGTGCAGCCCCAGCCGCTCTCGCGCCGCCTCAATCGATTCCTCCGTCGCGTTCCGCGCCGAGAACGCCTTGATCGGATCACCGATCAGGCGGCTGCCGACAAAGACCAGCGAAGCGACGACGAAAACAACAGCGATGGACTGCAACAGCCGGGGAATGAGATGCGCGATCATCGCACGCTTGCCGATTCCCCGCCTGCTCCAGGACCCCGATCGGCGCTCTTACGTCTTCAGCGCCTTGAGGTTCCACAGCTCGACCGAGGGCGGCTGCAGGAAGTACGGATCCCATTCGAGCCGCGAGGTGCTGACATGCGTCTGCACCAGCTCGAAGAGGAAAATCCACGACGCCTCGAGGTAGTGGATGCGCACCACTTCCTCCAGCAGCGCGCGCCGCTTGTCCTGGTCGAACTCGGTCTTCGCCGCCGCGATCAGCCGGTCCGCCTCCGCCCGCTCGTCGGTCAGCACCTCCACCCTGTGCTCATACGTCGCCGCGCTGTCCACGCTGATCGCAAACGAGCCGAGCGAGGTGAATCCCGCCGACTGCGGGAAGAGGTAAGGCGCGGTCAGCACCTTGTCACGCGCTTCGCCGAGGAACTTCGAGATATCCTCCGGAATCAGGTTCACGATGAACCCAACATCGCGCAGCATCTCCGCGATCGCCTCCATGAACAGCTGGTCGTTGGTGTAGAGGCCGGCGAGATAAATCAGATCCGTCTCCACGCCGTCCGCGTAGCCCGCCTCCGCGAGCAGCCGCCGCGCCTCCTCCGGGTCGTAGCCCCAGCGCTGCTCCTGCAGCCCCTCGGGGTAGCCGAACTGCCCGGTCGAGAGCGTGTAGGTGTAATTCTCCCGCCCCGTCATGATGTTCTCGGTGATCGCGTCCACATCAACCGCCAGGTTCGCCGCCATCCGCACCCGCCGGTCCCGCCACGGGTTGGGCTGACCCGGGTTGTACGGATCCTCCTCAATCGTCATCGGCAGCTTGATGTGCAGTCCCCGCTGCGCCGGGTGGTAGAACACGTTGTAGTCGCCGGTCTCCCCCAGCGGCGCCGCCAGATCCGGCGGAATCGAGTTCGCCAGGTCGATCTCCCCCGCTTCCAGCGCCGAGACCCGCGCCCCAATCTCCGGAATCAGCCGAGCCTCAAAGCCCGCCAGATACGCCGTGCGCGGCGCGTACTGATAGTCGCGCCCGTTGTAGAAATCGTCGTTGCGCACGCTCACGATCCGCTCGTCCGGAGCCCACTCCACGAACTTGAACGGACCCGTCGCGATCGGGAACTGCCCGTAAGCCTCGTCGCCGACCTCCTCGAAGAGCTGCACGCACCCCGCCGCCGACTGCCGGCAGACGGCCAAGTGTGCGAACTCCCGTTCACGTGAGCGAACTTGCGGAAGCGGAGTTCACGGCGACGCCCGTCGCAGCGCGTCAGGCGTCCTCGAGCAACGCCCCCAAACCGCTGCCCAGCGCCGCGTAGCCCGCCTGCAGCATGAAGCGATCCCAGCCGATGCAGAAGTGCCGCACCCCCAGGTCGATGTAGCGCTGCGCCTGCTCCACCGCCCCAATCTCGATCCGCGGAGCCACCCCGTATTCAAGTGACTTCCGAATCACCAACTCCTCGTTGGCGCGGATTTCGTCCACCTCCGGCGGGCGTCCCAGCGAGAAGCCGAAATCGCTCGGACCCCACTGCGTCATGTCGATCTCCAGCTCGCGCGCCGTCTCCAGAATCGCATCGATGTCGTCCACCGCGACCTTCTTCTCGATCATGATCACGGTCACCACCGAGTTGAGGTCTTCCGCGTACCCGGCGGACTGGTAGCCGGCCAGCGCAGGCCGGCGCGTCTTCACCCCCATCCGCCCCTGCCGCTGCGGGTTGTCGGGCCGCACCGCCTCGTGAACCCGCCGCACATCTTCCGCGCTGCGAATGTCCGTGAACAGCACCGCCTTGAAGCCCGCCCCCAGCGCCGCCTGCGCCCAGAACGTCTCGTTCGCCTGATCCAGCTTGATCATCAGCGGCAACCCACCGCACTGCCCCGCCCGCGCCAGGTGATAGAGCAGCCGCATGTCGAACGTGGAATACTCCGCCACATATTCCGCGTAGTCGAAAACCCCGGTGTCCCCAATGATCTCCGGGATGTCCGGGTCATTGAACAGGAAGTGAGTCCCGATCGTCGGCTTCCCCGCATCAAGCTTCTCCCGCAAAGTGTTCGCCAGCACAGCCATTCGTCATCTCCTCACAGTCCATCGCTGCCAAGCAGCCTAAAGCGTGCCCCATCTTTCCGTCATACCCGCGCCCCGCCTTCTCCGTCATACCCGCGCCCCGCCGCGGGTATCTCGCCGCCACCAGCACCAACCCCCGCCCCCCTCAGTACCACTTCCCCTTGTCCACAACATTGACAAACTCCCCCCCGCCAACCAGCCGACGCGCATTCTCAAGCACCAGCTGATACCGCCGCTCAGGAATATCCGCCGCATCCGCCACCGCAATGTGCGGCGTCAGCAGCACATTCTCCATCCCCCACAGCGGATGCTCAGCCGGCAACGGCTCAATCTCGAACACATCCAGCGCCGCGCCCGCGATCTCCCCGCCCTCAAGCGCCGCGACCAAATCATCGAGCCGCGCCGTCATCCCCCGCCCAATGTTGATGAAGCACGCCGAGCGCTTCATCAGACCGAAGCGCGCCGCATTCCACATCCCCTCCGTCTCAGGCGTATGCGGGACCGTCGTGACCACAAAATCCGCCTCCGGCAGGCGTCGATCAAGCTCGTCGGGCGCGATGATTTCGCCCGGCGCGTCCTCGCTCGGCCTCGGATCCACGCCGATCACCCGCGCCCCGAAGGCCGCGCAGAGGCGCGCAGTCTCCGCGCCAATCCCACCGACCCCGTTAATCAGCACCGTGGCATCGGCCAAATTCACGTATCCCCGCTTCCGCGCGCCGACATCCCAGCGGCGCTCCGCCTGCGCCGCGCTCCAATACGGCAGCCCGCGCGCCAGCGCCAGCAAGAACATCATGATGTGCTGCGCAATGTGGTCCGAGTAGATCCCGCGCGGGTTGCTCACCACCACCGAGTGCTCAGCCAGCTCCGGGTAATACCAGCCGACCGGCGGCCCCGCGAAGGGGTTCTGCAGCAGCCGCAGACGCTCCACGCTCGGCAGCACTTCCGGCGACGCCCACCCGTAAGCCCCCTCCGCGTCCACCAGCTCCCGCGCCCCGGCCTCCTCGTCTTCGGCCACCACCACCTCCAGCTCCGGCAGCGCCTCCGCCAGCCGCCTCGCCCAGCTGCGGATGTCGTCGTCGATCGGCGGCAGAAAAACATATTTGGTCATCGGGACACTCCCTCACGCAGGCGGCTGACACGAAGGTACCAGCGCAGCAGCCGGTTCCGATCCCGATCCACGCCCCCTACCCTGTGCCGCAAACAGCGAGCGAGCAACCAAAGCGCAGCAGCGCCGGGGAGCATCCCATGAGCGACGAACTCATCGTGGAGGACGGGCCGATCACGCGGCTCACGATCAACCGCCCGGAGCGTCACAACGCGATCAACACCGAGGTCGGCGACGCGATGGTTGAAGTCGTCAACCGCGTCGGGCGCGATCCCTCCGTGCAGGTGCTGATCCTGGCCGGCGCAGGGCGCTCGTTCTGCTCCGGCGACGACGTGAGCGAAGGCGCGGAGGGGCGCATCCCCGACTACCCCTGGCAAAACCCCTACCACGCGCCCCACATCGCCGCCTTCAATCTCGAACGCCACCCCTACTTCCGCCTCCAAACCCTGCTGCGACGCATCCCCCAGGCCGTCATCGCCGCCGTCCACGGCTACTGCATGGGTTCGGGCTTCGACCTCATGCTCGCGGCGGACTACGCGCTCGCAGACCCTGAAGCCAGGCTGCGAATGGTGATCGGCGCGACCGCCTTCCTGCCCAAGTACGTCGGACTGAAGCACGCCACCCGGCTGATCATGGACGACGGCTTCATCTCCGCGCAGGAAGCCGCCGACCTCGGGCTGATCACAAAGGTCGCGGCAGATGGCGCGCTGACCGAGGAGGTCGACGCCCTCGCCAACCGTCTGGCCGCGTTGGGACAAGAGCGGCACGGCTACTTCGGGGTCATCAAAGAATCGCTCAACCGCTCCCTCTTCCCCGCGCTCGACGACGACCTGCGAATGCAGCTAATCGGGCACCGAATGGGCGATCTCTACCGCCAGCACCCCTACGCGCAGGCCGACAGCTGAGGCGATCTCAATGCCACTCCGCATCGGCGTGCTCGGAGCAGCCGGCATCACCCCCCGCTCGCTGGTCGCGCCGGCCGCCGCCCTGGATCAGATCGAGCTGCACTGCATAGCCGCCCGCGACCACCGCCGCGCCGAGCGCTTCGCCGCCCGCCACGCAATTCCCGTGGTCCACGACAGCTACGCCGACGTGATCGCCGATCCGCAGATCGACGCCGTCTACAACCCGCTCCAAATCAGCGGCCACAAGGAATGGACCTTGCGCGCGCTCCAGGCGGGCAAGCACGTGCTCTGCGAGAAGCCCCTCGCCATGAACGAAGCCGAAGCCCGGCAGATCGCCGACGCCGCGCGCGCGACCGGGCTGGTCTGCATCGAGGCCTTTCACTACTACTACCACCCCGTAGCCCGGCGCATGCGCGAGATCGTCCAGAGCGGCCGCCTCGGGCGCGTCCAATCCGCCGACGGGTACTTCCGCAGCGGGCTCGAAGACACGCCGCAACAAATCCGCTACCGCATCGAGCTGGGCGGCGGGGCCACCATGGACCTGGGCTGCTACCCGCTCCACATGCTGCGCCACATCTTCCAGGCCGAACCAGAGGTGCTCGCCGCCCACGCCGAAACGGTGCATGACATCGTGGACATCTCAATGGAAGCGCTGCTCCGCTTCCCCAACGGCGTCACCGCCCGCGCCGCCTCAAGCATGTCCCCCGGCGCCCCCCGCTCCGTCGAGATCAACGTAATCGGCGACACCGGCAGAATGCGCGTAGTCGATCCACTCACCCCCCATCGCGGACACCGGATCGAACTGGAGACAACCTTCGGCAAGGTCGTCGAAACGCTCACCCTGACCCCAACATTCACATTCCAGTTGCGCGCCTTCGCAAACCAAATCAACGGCGGCCCGCCAATGCCCACCAACGCCGCCGACGGCGTAATCAGCATGCGAGTAATCGACAACATCTACCGCGCCGCCAACCTCCCCCCACGCGGCCAAGCCTGAGCCGTCATCCCGGCATACCCGCCACCCTTTCCGTCATACCCACGCTCGCCAATTCCGTCATACCCGCGCTCGCCAATTCCGTCATACCCGCGCCCCGCCGCGGGTATCTCGCCGTGACTGGCACCCACCCCTGCCTTTCCGTCATTCCCGCCCCTCCTCTCCGTCACACCCGCCACCCCTTTCCGTCATTCCCGCCCCTCCTCTTCGTCATTCCCGCGAAAGCGGGAACCCCCACCGCACCACCTCCAACCCCCGCCTCCTTATTCCGTCACACCCGCACCCCCAGCACCCTCAGCCCCCCGCAGCCTCGCCGAGAAAATCAACCAGCAACCCCGCAACCACCTCCGACTGCTCCTGCTGCACCCAATGACCCGCCCCCTCAACCAGATGCCGACCAAGCATCCTCGGGCAAGCCTCCCGCGGCATACGCTCAAACGCCCCCGGCGACTGGTGAACGCCCCAGTCGCTCGTCCCCGCGATAAAACAGGTCGGCACCTCAATCGCCCGCCCGCTAAAGACCTGCAGCTGCGCAATACAAGCCGCATCCCGCGCCGCCCGATACCACTGCAAGCCGCCCTGAAAGCCGTTACGGGCGTACTCCGCCGCGTAAACCGCAAGCTCAGCCTCAGTAAGCCAGTCGCAGCCGGCGATCGCTTCCGCCCCCGGCATCTCGCGCCCGACCGCAGTCGGCATATCATCGTCCAGCAGCATCACGTAGTAATGCGGCAGCTTCGCCAGCTCATCCGCTCGCCAGGCGTCAAGCGGATGCGGCCGATTGGCCGTCCAATCGGCGCTCTTCATGTGGTAATACGCGCGCAGAAAATCATGCACCCCCTGCGGCGCGCCCCGCATCTCCGCGTCCGCCGGCCGCGTGCAGTAGTAAGCCTGATAGTGCTTGCGCGGCGGCTCAAGCGCCGCCAGATCGTCCGCGATACCCGCCCCGCCGGCCGCGCCCGACCCGCGGTATTCCCCCGCCGGCAGCCCAGGCGGACCAACAAACGGACCGCTCATCATCACCGCCGAATGAAAGATGTCCGGGCGGATCAAAGCGCTGTAAGCCGCAACCGGCGAGCCGAAATCATGCCCAATCACCGCGGCCACCGAGTCCCGCCCCAGCGCCGCCACCAACCCCATCGCATCGCGCACCAGATTGAACATCCCATAAGCGCGCAGATCGCCGTCGTAGTCCCCGTCCCAGCCGCTGGTCCGTCCATACCCGCGCTGGTCGGGAGCCACCACGTAGTACCCCGCCTCAGCCAGCGCCGGCATCACCCTCCGCCAGCTAAACGCCAACTCCGGAAAGCCATGCAGCAGCAGCACCAGCGGACGCTGCGGCTCATCCACCCCCGCCTCAAGCACATGCATCCTCAGCCCATTGACATCCTCCACAAACCGCGAGCGAATCCCCAAATCCAGCGTCTCCGCCCCATAGGCGACAAGTTCATTCATCGCTTCCCTCCTCAACCCCAACCCCACAATACGCCAAACCCCAACGCCCGCCCCCCTTTCCGCCACGCCCACCCCCTTCTCCCGTCATACCCGCGCTCCGCCGCGGGTATCTCGCCGTGACCGGCACCCACCCCCGCATCCTCGCTGCGAGATACCCGCGGCGAGGCGCATCAATGAAGGAAAAGCGGCGCGGAAATCAGCGCCCCTTGAACTGAGGCGTCCGCTTCTCCATGAACGCCCTGGGACCCTCGATCGCATCCTCACTCCCGAACGCCCGCGTCGCGAGCACCGATTCCAGACTCCACGCCTGCTCCCACGACATCCCCATCGCCCCCCGCACCGCGATCTCCTTGGCCGTGCGCACCGCCAGCGGACCGTTGGCGCAGATCAGATCAGCGATCGCGTGGGTCGTGGCCAGCAGCTGATCCTGCGGAACCACCCGGTTAATCAGCCCGCACTGCAACGCCTCGCGCGCGCTCAGCCGGCGCCCGGTGAGCAGCAGCTCCATCGCCCACGCCCAGGGAATCTGGCGCGGCAGCCGAATGTGCGAGCCGCCCGCCGGCACGATCCCCCAGCGCACCTCCTGAAGCCCAAACTCCGCGTGCTCAGCCGCGACGCGAATATCAGTGCCAAGCATGAACTCCAGCCCACCGGCGATGCAGTACCCGTTGACCGCAGCCAACACAGGCTTGTGGACGCTGTGCAGCGACCGAGTCTCATCAACCTTGAGCGGCTGCTCGCGCGTCGCCTTGGCGCGGTTCGGGATCGTGCTGCTCAAGTCTGCGCCCGCGCAAAACGCGCGCTCGCCCGCCCCGGTCACGATCGCCACCCACAGGTCGGGATCCTCGTTGAAGTCGTCAGTCGCCTCGCGCAGCAGCCCAAGCAGCTCAGGGCTCATCGCATTCATCCGCTCCGGCCGGTTGAACGTGATCAAAGCCCGCCGGTTGGCATAGTCCTTCTCATAGATCAGCGGCAAATCAGTCATCGTGCATCTCCATTCACATCGCCGTGCATGCCAATACATTACTAGTGCCTGTTCGCCACACACGCTCCCACGCTCAAAGCACCATCGCACCCACTCTCAACGCACCGTCACACCCGCGCTCAAAGCTCCGCATGCCCTCGCTCAGAGCTCCGCATGCCCTCGCTCAAAGCTCCGTCATACCCGCGCTTGCCGCGGGTATCTCGCCGAGCCCGGCACAGATCTCAGCGCTCAAACCCGCCGCTCAAACTGAGCCGCCACCACCGCAATCCCCACCAGAGCCGCCCCCAGAATGGCGATCACCCCCGCATTGCGGATCAACAGAGACGACACATCCACCCCAATCGCATAGAGCTCAACCAGAAGCGGATCAGCAGAAGCAGCTTGCAGATTGGCAAATCGCCCCTCCGCAACAATCCCCATGACCAGCGCCAGCAAACCGCCCGCCCCCAGCGCCGCGCCCAGATAAAGAACGCGCCACGCGCCGCGCCCCTGCGCCACAGTCCCCAGCGCAAGCGGCACAAACGCGCAGAGCGAGACAATCAGCGCAATCACCGCCAGCGTCCGCCCGCCCGACGTGAGCCGCCCCGCCGTGCCCGAGAACACCGACATCTGCGAGAAAAAGTCGGTCACTCCGCGCGGCTCCTCCAGCAGCGCGTCGAAGCCGCCGTCGTAGAGACTCCGCGCAAGCCGCGCGGTGATCAGGTCCGCCGCGCCGGTCGGACCGGCGTTCAGCTCTTCAGCGGAGAGCGACAACTCCAGCGGCAACTCGCCCAGGTCAAGCGCCTCGCCCGCGGCCGCCGCAGCCGTGAGATCCTCCCAACCCACCACGACCGCCGCATCGATCTCAAAGAGCGTGCGGCTCACCCGCCCCAGCAGCGTTTCCGCCGTCTGCCGCTGCGTCACCTGCGCCGCGGTCACCGTCAGCGCGACAATCGTCGTGACCGCCGCAGTCAGCGCGAGCACCGCCCAGTGCCCAATCCCCACCCGCCGCGGCGCCGACGGCGCGCCGCCGATCCGCCGCAGCGACGCCTCCGGAACCGAACGGCTCACGAAGACGCCGGTTTCACCGCTGCGCCGCCGCGCTCCAGCAGCCAGGCCCCGGTCAACCGATCAACCGGCGCGCAGCCCCGCGGATCAAGCCACGGCCACCAGAGCCCAATCAGCGCAATCCAGCCGGGCCACCAGAGCAGCCCGCGCGCCGCCGCCTGTCCCGCCGACGCGCCCACCCGCAGACCCAACAGCCGCGCCCCAATCGTGCCCCCCCTGAGCGTCCCCAGCGCGATGTAGAGCGCCGCCGCCGGGAACCACAGCGCCGCCACCGCGTAGCCCACCAGCCACTGCCCGAAGCTGGGATCCGAGCTGAGCGGGTCAACTTGGGCGAGCATCACCGCGAGCGCCAGCAGCGCGCACAGCGCGCCGATCGCGAACACGACCAGCAGGTCGATCGCCCCCGCAAGCAGCCGCGCCTCGCGGCGGGCCGGAACCCAGCCCTCGCTATCCTCTCGTCCGATCTGCCGCATCCACCCCAAACCTGGCATCCGATATGTCCGCTCCCTACCCGCGCCGCCTGCGCCAGAGTATCGCCGCCGCCCTGCTCGCGGTGGGACTGCTCGGCTCGATCGCCCTAATCGCCGCGCTCGCCTCCGCCCATCTCGGACGCTCCGCCGGCGCAGCCACGCCCTTGAACGAAACAATCAGCGAAGCAGCCGACGACCAACGCTTCACCCTGCTCCGCTGGGAGCTCGAGTTCGTCTTCAATCGCTGGCTCGCACTGGTCGGCGAACTGGTCTACGACGCGCCGTCATGCGACGCGCCCGCAGCGCTGGAGCGTCTGGCGACAAACGCTGCAAACGCAGACGAACGCTCCACGCAGTGCGTCGAGCGCGCCCTCGAGCGCGCCCTCGCCGCCGCGATCTCCGAAGCCGGGCTGACCACGCCGCTCCCCCTCTTTCGCTCCCAATCCGTCGTCTGGCCGCCGGTCGATCTCAAGCTGCAACGCGCCCCGCGCGTGCTCGCCATCTCCCCGCGCTCCGAAATCCGACTCGCCGCGAGCGTGCTCCTCTCGCCCCGGCTTGAGCGCAGCGAATACGCCGCGATCGAGGCCGCGGTCGAAGCCGACGGCGAATGGTCCGCCTGGATCGGCGGCATAGGCGGCGTCGCCACCTACCCCGCGTTAATCATCCCCCGCGCCGACTGGTACGATGCCCTGCGCCTGGCCGCGCACGAGTGGCTCCACCACTACCTGATCTTCCACCCGCTCGGACGCGCCTACTTCGCCTCCGACGCGCTGCGCACGATCAACGAAACCGCCGCCGACATCGCCGGCGACGAGCTCGGCGCGCTCGCCGCCGGCGTCGCGCCGACCGAGCACACCGCGCTCGAACTCGAACTCCCCGAACATCCCGCCGCCGCCGCCCTGCGCAGTCTGCGTCTGGAGGTCGACGCCCTGCTGGCCGCCGGCCAGGTGGCAAATGCGGAGGCGCGGATGGCGGAGGCGCAGGCAAACCTGGCCGCGCTGGGCGCGCGCTACCGCCGCATCAACCAAGCCTTCTTCGCCTTCCGCGGCGGCTACGCCGACCAGCCCGGCGCAACCAGTCCCTACGGACCGCTCCTGCAAGAACTCCGCCGGCGAAGCCGATCGCTGGCAGAGTTCGTCGCAGCGATTCGGCCAATCAATTCGACGGCAACAGCCGACGCCGTGCTCGGCGGGCGCTAAGCATGGGCAAGCGCTATTCGCCTTCGCCGGCCTCGTCGGGCGTGCGAGGACGCTGCGGGCCAAGCCACTGGAGCGGCTCGACATCCTCGCCCCGCACAATCACTTCCCAGTGCAGATGCGGTCCCGTAGTCAGCCCGGTGACCCCGATATTGCCCAACCAGTCCCCCGCCGCCACCTCGTCGCCGACGCTGACCACAATCAGCGACAGGTGCCAGTACCCGCTGTACACCCCCGCGCCGTGATCGAGGATCACGCCGGCCCCATGGATGACCAACTCCCCGGTCCAAGCGACCCGCGCGGGCGCAGGCACGACCACCGGATCGCCGTGATCGGCGGCGATGTCGTGCCCGTGATGCCAGCCGGTCGGCGGCTGCCCGTTGTACGAGCGCATCGCGCCGAAGCGCCCGCTGTCCTCCCCAACCACCGGACGCAGCCACGCCCCGCTCCAGCGCGGCGGACCGTTCACCGCCGCGTGCTGCTGGAAGCGCACATCAATGTCGCGCTGCAGCGCCGCGCGGTCAATCGGATCGCCCGTGCCCTCGCCAATCATGATCTCCTCCAGCGCCACGCCGGAGGGCGCAACCCGCAGCTCGGCGCTGAGCCTGCGCAGCAGCGCCCCACCCGCGTCGTACAGCTCCACATCCACCCGCTGCGCACCAGGCGGCGTGTCGCGCGCCACAGGCTGCAAGGCAAACCAGACCTCGCCCAACCGCAGCATCGGCACAGCAGCATCGTCCACAATCAGCGACGCGCTCGCCGCCCAATCGCCCTCAACCTCCACCTGCACCGCAACCGTCTCGCCCTGCCGAACGTTGGACGGTTGCAGCCGAATAGTCGCCGCCGGCGCAGGAGGAGGCTCCGGCGCAGCTTCCGGCAACGGTTCGGGTTCGGGCAGCGGTTCGGGTTCCGGCTCCGGCTCGGCAACCGGCTCAGGCGTCGGGGGCGGCACTGAAGCGCGCGGCGTAGCGACGCGCGACGGCTCGGACTGCGGCGGCGGCTCCGGCTCCGCAGGCGCCGCAGCGGGCATAGACCGCTCAGCCCCACTCACCGCCGGCTGCGGCATCGGTTCGATAGGCGCAGCCTGGCGCGACTCCACATAGAAAGCCGCAGCGACGGCGGCCCCAACGACCAACACCAACAGCAAGGCCAACGTTCGTGCATTCAAGTTAACGAAGCGCGCGCTTCCCCGCCCCGCCGATGCCGCCTATGTTCACTCTAGCCGCCCACTCCCGCCGAGGCGACGATTTGGCCTACTCCCCCGACCCCATCCTGCACCGCCCGCCGCTGCGCCGGATCGCCAAGCCGTGGGGCGAGGAAGTCATCCTCGCCCGCTCCCCCGGCGCAGTCCGCAAGCTGCTCCGCATCCACGCCGGACGACGCCTCAGCCTGCAATATCACCGCCGCAAGCGCGAAACCCTGATCGTGCTGCGCGGCCAACTGCTGCTCACCCTGGGCGAATCGCTCGACGCCCTGGAGCGCCGCATCCTGCGCCGCGGCGATCGCGCATCGATCCCGCCCGGAGCCATCCACCGCCTCGAAGCGCTCGGCGGCGACGCCGAAGTGCTGGAGTTGGCGCTGGACGTCGCCCCCGACGCCGATGACGTGGTCCGCCTCCAGGACGATTACGGTCGCGCAGAAGACCGCCCCGCGCCCCACCGGCCGCGTACCCTGTAGAGCGTGACCCCCAGCGCCGCCCCGCTGCTAAGCCGCCTGCGCGCGGGCGATGAAGACGCGCTGCGCGAGCTGTGCCGCTCGCTCGCCCCGCAAGCCCACGCGCTCGCCCAGCGCATCGCCGGCGCGCACGCCGCCGAAGCCGTCGTCGAAGAAGTGCTGCTCCTGATCTGGCGCGAACCCCAGCGCTGGGGCGCGGAGACGCTCCAACTCGAAGCGCTGCGCTGCGTGCGCGATGTCTCGCTCGCCGTGCGCCAACGCGGCATCAGCGCCGCCTCCGCCCTGGCGCAGTGGCAGCACCCCCCCGTCGCCCCCCGCGCCGACGCGCTGTCCGTCGACCGCGAGAGCGCCGAGCGGGTCCGCGCCGCCCTCTTCACACTCTCCGACGCGCAGCGCGACCTGCTCGAGGCCGCCTGGTTTGAGGGCGTCGAGCCCGGTTCTGCAGCGTTGACCGAGGCCCTGACCGAGGCGCTGGACGCGCTCGCCGAGGCAATCGGGGCGCAACCATGAGCGCCGATCCCGAACTGGGCGCAATCATCCTCGGACTCGCCGAGCCGGGCAAGGCAAAGCTGGACGACGAGCGGGCCCGCCGCCAGGCCGCCGCCGCCGTCGCGCTCGCGCTGCTTCCCGAACCGACCGCCGCGGCCGCCAATGCGACCGGGCTGGAGCACCGCATCATCTCGCGCGCGAGAGAAGCCCGCGCCCCCGCGCTCCGCCGCCGCCTGCGCCCCAACACCGCCCGTCGAATTGCCCTGCTCCTGCTGGTCGCCGGCGCGCTGACCGCCGCCGCCGTCTTCGCCTGGCTCGCCTTCGAGCCGCGCGACCCCATCAGCGGCCAGGCGCTGCCGCTCAGCGAGGACGGCCAGACCGGCGTGCTGCTGCCCCGCTACGAGCAGCGCTCCTTCGCCCTCATCTTCTGGGGCCTGCCCGAGCCGCAGGACGACGAAGTCTGGCAACTCTGGCTGGTGCGCGAGAGCGGCAAAGTCACCCCGGGCCCAACCTTCACACCCAACAACGAAGGCCGCGCAGCCGTACCCCTCAATCCCAACACCCTGGAAAGCCAAGACGCCCCAATCGGCTTCGCCGTCTCCCTCGACATCCCAGCCAACCGAGACACCGAAACCCCCGATCGCGAAGCCATCCGCTACCAGTTCCCCCTAAATTAAAGAAGCCGCCAAGTCCAGCAGCGAACTGCGCCAACCCCTTCCTCGTCATCCCACCCCCTCCTCCGTCACACCCGCCCTCCCTTCTCCGTCATACCCGCGCTCGCCGCGGGTATCTCGCCGTCCCACCACCCAAGCCCCGTCACCAGATCCCCGAGCGAGAACGACCGAACGAGGGCGCAGCGAAACGTCAAGGCGCAAGCGTGAACGGGATCGACCGAACATCAACAATCTCCCCACCCTCGAAACGCCAAATCCCAATCCGACCCGTAGTCAGATCCCCGTCAGCGTTCCAATCGAGCGTGCTTTCCGCCCCCTCATAGTTGATCGCCTTCCCCTGCCGCAGCAGCGCGAGCCCCCCGCCGATCCCCGCCGCCCCCGGAATCACCACCGACCCTTCCGCATCAGTCACCCGCCGAAGCTGGTCCCGGATCGCCGCCCCATCCGTGGAGTCGGCCGCAGCCGCCGCAAGAATGATCGCAGCCGCCGCGTCATACGCCTCCGGCGCAAACGGGCGCGCCGGCAGCTCTCCATGAACATCAAGCCACGCGCCCTGCCACGCCTGAAGCGCCTGCGTATGCCCCCCGCTGGGCGCGGTCCCGCTCATGCCCTCGAGCAACTCAGCTCCAAGATCGTCGAGCAGCCGCATCGAGCGCGTGCTGTCCGTGAAGAGAAAGCGGCTGAAGCCGGCCGCAGCCTCAACCCGCGGCAGCACCAGCTCGGCAAGGCGCACCGGCAGGATGATCAGCAGCGTGTCGCTGCCCGTCTCCGCGTTGATCGCAGCAAGCGCCTCAAGCACAGCCTGCGGATCGCTCTCGTCATTCATCACCACTTCCGCGGTAGTCCCCGCAAAAGCGTCCTTGAAGGCGTCCCGCAGCCCTTCGCCGTACGCCCCCTCGAAATACAGAATCGCGACCTGTTCCGCCCCCGCCTCACCCGCCAGCTCAGCAAGCACCGGCCCCTGCGCCGCGTCCGACGCCGTGCTGCGGAAGAGATAATCGTCGTCGTTCGCCTCGCTCAGCCGCGGCGAAGTACCCGACGGCGTGATCGTCGGAATCCCCGCCGGCCCGCTCACCGCCTCCACCACCCGCAGCGTCTGACCGCTGGTCATCGGACCCACCAGCGCGTGCGCCCCCTCTTCCTCAATCAGCCTGCGCGCCTCCGCCGCCGCCATCGCGCCGTCCGCCCCAAACCCCGTGTTTCCCACCACCACCTCAATCGGTCGTCCAAACACACCGCCCGCCTCATTCGCGTGCCGCACCGCCAGCCGCACCGCTTCCAGCAGAATCAAGTCCTCATCCGCGCCCGGCTCGCTGAAGTCGCCGAGGAACCCAATCCGCAGCGGTTCAGGACCCTGCTCCGGCCCAACAGCCACGCTGAGCGAAACCGGCGAGCTGCGCAGCCACCGCCCGGCGAGAGCTTCAGCGCGTTCGGGCGCAACAAAGCGCAGCTCCGGCTGGAGCAGCTCGCCGTCATGCAAAACACCGACTTCCAAACGCCCATCCTCGTGCGCCCGCAGCGCGACCCGCACCTCGGCGCGCGAGCTGATCACCGATGCCAGCCCATAGCCCGTCGCAGCCAGCGCGATCGCGATCAGCGCGATCAACGTCAAAGTCCGAATTCGCAGGTCGCGCATGCCAGTCATCTCCACCCCTCCTACATGCGCGCCGTTAGTGCGCGGCGCGCCCCTGGGCTGCAACCCGCGCCGCCGCCGCCGCGAGCTCGTCCTCGTCGGCCAGATAGCCGTGAGCGATCACATCCAGCCGACCATCAAGCTCATACGCCAGCGGCATCCCGGTCGGAATGTTGAGCTGGCTGATCGCCTCGTTGTCGATCTGCTCCAGATGTTTGACCAGCGCCCGGATGCTGTTGCCGTGCGCCGCGATCAGCAGCCGCTGCCCCTCGCGCAAAGCAGGCGCAAGCTCGTCCTCCCAGCAGGGCAAGACGCGCTCCAACGTGTCGCGCAGCGATTCGCCGCCGGGCGCCAGATCCAGCTCCACCGCCTCCGCGTAGCGCGGATCAAAGCGCGGATGCGACGGATCCTGATCGTCCAGCGCAGGCGGCGGAATGTCATACGAGCGCCGCCAGATATGCACCTGCTCGTCCCCATGCCGAGCCGCAGTCTCAGCCTTGTTCAAACCCTGCAACCCCCCATAGTGCCGCTCATTAAGCCGCCAGCGACGCTCCACCGGCAGCCACGCCGCATCCAGCTCATCAAGCACAATCCACAGCGTGTGAATCGCCCGCTTCAGCACCGACGTCCACGCGCAATCAAACTCCACGCCCGCCGCCGCCAGCCGCCGCCCCGCCTCGTGCGCCTCTTCCACACCCGCCGCGCTCAGCTCCACATCAACCCACCCGGTGAAGCGGTTCTCTCGATTCCACTCACTCTGGCCGTGCCGGATCAAAACGAGGTTGGGCTGGGCGGGCGCGCTCATCCTCGCAGTTTAACCGCGCGCTGTGTGCAACCGCCCGCGCTGCTACCTTGTGCCCGCCGACTGGTGCGCCCACAACCGCTGCGGGAGGTGGATGATGTCCGATGCCGGCGCGCAGGCGCGGCGCGAGCAATCTTCCGACACCGTCTTCGGCGCAATCGTGCGCGGAGAAATCCCCGCCGACCTGGTCTACGAAGACGATCTCTGCCTCGCCTTCCGAGACCTCAATCCCCAAGCCCCGGTGCATGTGCTCGTAATCCCCCGCGAGGGCATCGCCGGGCTGACCGAAGCCGGCGAGGCGGACCCCGCCCTGCTCGGACACCTCCTGCAAGCCGCCGATGTCGTCGCCCAGCGCGAGGGCATCGCCGAGCGCGGCTGGCGGGTAGTGATCAACGTCGGCGCGGACGCCGGACAGACCGTCAACCATCTCCATCTACACGTGCTGGGCGGCCGCGCGCTGTCCTGGCCGCCGGGCTGAACGGGCGGGCGGCGGAATGTCCGCGCTCCTGGAAGTCCACGATCTGGCCCGCTACTTCGGCGGCCTGCGCGCCGTCGACGGCGCAAGCTTCGCCATCGAGCAGGGCGTAATCGCCGGCCTGATCGGCCCCAACGGCGCCGGCAAAACGACCTGCTTCAACTGCCTCTCCGGCTTTCTGCGTCCCAGCGCCGGGCGCGTGCGCTTCAACGGCGAGGACATCACCGGCATGTCGCCCCACCGCATCTTCCGCCGCGGCCTCGTCCGCACCTTCCAGATCCCCCAGGAACTGGAAACCATGACCGTGCTCGAAAATCTGATGCTCGCCGAGTCCGAGCAGCGCGGCGAACAAATCTGGCGCAACTGGCTGCTCCCACGCCAGGTCGCCCGCGAGGAGCGCGCCCTCGAAGACCACGCCCACGAGGTGCTCGCACTCGTCGCCCTCGAACACATGGCCTACGCCCAGGCCGGCACCCTCTCCGGCGGACAGCGCAAGCTGCTCGAACTCGGCCGCGCCCTCATGACCCACCCACAGATGATCCTCCTCGACGAACCCGCCGCCGGCGTCAATCCCGCCCTGCTCGTCCGCATCAGCGAAGACATTCGCCGCTTCCGCGAAGAATTCGGCATCACCTTCCTGATCATCGAGCACAACCTCGAGCTGGTGCGCGACCTGTGCCACCCCGTAGTCGTCATGGCCCAGGGCAAAGTCCTTGATGTCGGCGCAGCCGACGACGTGCTCTCCAACCCCGAGGTGGAAGTCGCCTACCTGCGCGGAGCGGCGCAGCACCATGACTGACCCGAGCAGCAACAACGCGCAGCCTGCGCAAGCAAGCGAGCCGCTCGTCCGCATCCGCGGGCTGACCGCCGGCTACGTCTCCGGCATCGACATCATCCACGATATCGACCTGGAGCTGACCGCCGACGAGATCGTCACCATCATCGGCCCCAACGGCGCGGGCAAATCAACCCTGATGAAGGGCCTGATGGGCGCGCTGCCCTATGTCACCGGCGAGCGCTACCTGGCCGGCCAAAACGTGAGCGATCTGGACGCCCCCCGAATGGTCGCAGCCGGCGTCGGCTACGTCCCCCAGCGCGAAAACGTCTTCGCCTCCCTCTCCATCCGCGAAAACCTCGAGATGGGCGGCTACCGTCGGCGCGGCGATCTCGAGCAGCGCATCGAGGAAGTGCTGGACATGTTCCCCGCGCTGCGCGAGCGACCCCGCGAGCGCGCCAGCCGACTCTCCGGCGGCCAGCGCCAGATGCTCGCCATCGCCCGCGCCCTCATGCTCGACCCCCAGCTGCTCTGCCTCGACGAACCCACCGCCAGCCTCTCGCCCGCCGCGCGGGTCGAAATCTTCGAGCGCGTGAGCGGAATCCACGCCGCCGGCGTCGGCGTACTGCTGGTCGAGCAGAACGCCACCGAGGCGCTCGGCTGGTCCGACCGCGGCGTGGTCATGGTCAACGGCGAGAAAGCGCTCGAAACCTCCGCCGAAGAAATGCTGGCAAGCGGCGACGTCGGCCGCCTCTTCCTCGGCCGCGGCGAGAATACGGACGATCCGGACCAGACCCCAGCCGCACCCGGCGAGGCCTAGAGGGGAGCACCTCATCGAGATCGCGCAGCTGATCCTCGTGGGCTGGATCGTCGGCTCGATCATCGCCGTCGGCGCAGTCGGCGTCACCCTGGTCTACGGCATCCTCGGCGTCGGCGACTTCTCCTTCGGCGACACCATGACCGTCGGCATGTTCGTCGTGCTCTTCGTCGTCTCCGCCGAGGGCGCCAACCTCGGCTTCGCCGGCGGCGACTTCGGCCCGCTCTCCTTCGGCTGGGGGCTGGTCGTCGGCGCGCTGCTCGCAATCACCCTCGTGGTCGGGCTGGTGCTCTTACTCGAAGTGCTCGTCTATCGACGCCTCAGACGGCGCGGCGGCGGATTCTTCGTCTTCGCGATCGCCTCGCTCGGCATCGGCATCATGCTGCGCGCCCTCATCCAGCTGATCTGGGGCCCCGGCAACTTCCGCTTCGCCCCCGGCATTCACAAGGCAATCGAAATCACCGAGGGCGTGCGGATCAAACCCGACCAGATTTTCCTGATCGGACTCACCCTGCTGATCGGACTCGGCGTCTACCTGCTGCTCTACCGCACCCGCTTCGGCAAGGCGATGCGCGCCACCGCCGACAACCCCGACCTGGCAGAAGCCAGCGGCATCCACACCGATCGCGTGCGGCTCGGCACCTGGGCGCTCGGCGGGCTGATGGCGGCGCTCGCCGGAGTGATGCTGGGCATCCAAACCGAGGTCCGCTTCGACTCCGGCTTCGTGCTCCTCCTGCCCCTCTTCGCCGCCGCCATCCTGGGCGGCATCGGCAGCCCCGGCGGGGCCATCCTCGGCGGACTCGTCGTGGGCATCGGGCAGGAAGTCTCCACCCGCTGGATTGATACCGGCTTCAAGCCCGCGATCCCCTTCATCATCGTCACCGCCGTCCTCCTGCTGCGTCCCCGCGGACTGTTCGGACGGGACACATAATGCCCTTCGACATCCCCTTCAACGAGCTCTTCCTCACCCTCGTCACCTTCGACGGCGCGGTCAACTGGACCGTCGGCTTCCTCACCACCGTCTCGTTCTTCGCCATTCTGGCGCTCGCGCTCAACACCCAATGGGCCGCCGGAATCCTCAACTTCGGCGTCGCCGCGTTCTTCATGACGGGTGCCTACGCAACCGCCATCTTCACCCTCGATCCCCCCCAGCTGCTCGAGAGCTACGTAGGCGGCTGGGGGCTGCCGGTGATCTTCGGCTGGCTCATGGCCGCCATCGCCGGCGGCATCCTCGCCCTGCTGCTCAGCATCCCCATGCTGCGCCTGCGCGACGACTTCCTCGCAATCACCACGATCGGCGTAGCCGCAATCCTCCGCAGCATCGCCAACTCCGTAGACGGCCTCGTCAACCGCGCCCGCGGCCTCAACGGACTGCCCCGCTTCCTCGAAGGCATCGCCGACGAGATCACCCCCGGCGAGGATTACCGCTGGTTCGCCCTCGTCGTCGCACTCCTCTTCGTCGCCTTCGTCTTCTGGCTCGTCTCCCGCGCCGGCGCCTCCCCCTGGGGCCGCGTCCTGCGCGCCGTGCGCGACAACGAAGACACCGCCCGCGCCTCCGGCAAGAACACCGTCGCCTTCCGCATCCAGGCCTTCGTCCTCGGCGGCGTCCTGATGGGACTGGCCGGCGGCCTCTACGCCCACGAAATCAAAAGCGTCGCCCCCAGCGGATTCTCCAACGTGATCGGCACCTTCTTCGTCTGGACCATGCTGATCGTCGGCGGCAGCGGCAACCACAAAGGCGTCCTCCTGGGCGCGCTCGCCGTCGGCTTCTTCTGGTTCGGCATCCCCCTCTTCCAGGAGAGCTTCCCCGACTGGCTGGGCTCCCGCGTCTTCCAGGTCCGCCAGCTAATCATCGGCGCGCTAATCGTCATCTTCCTACTCTGGCGTCCCGAAGGCCTCCTGGCCGAGCAAGCCCGCGTCAGCCGCTACGTCAGCCGCCGCCGCGACCCACCACCCACCACTCCCCCCAAAGACCCCACCCCCACCGCCACCCCCTGACACAAGCACGCCTCCCAACGCCGCCAGACCCACACCCCTTACTCCGTCGCGCCCGTGCTCGTATTCGCCAGACCCACACCCCCTGCTCCGCCATCCCCGCGCTTGGCCTACTCCGTCATACCCGCGCTTGCCGCGGGTATCTCGCCGTGACCAGCACCAACCCCCACGCCCCCCTTCCCTCACACCCACGCCCCCCTAATCCCGTCATTCCCGCGAAAGCGGGAATCTCCCTCGCACACCCTCCCAAGCCCCCCTCAAAGCCAGAAACAACGAAGCCGCCGCGCCCCCAAGGGAGCGCGGCGGCTTCGCCTGGCCGCACCGGTCGCCCGGCAGGCCTACTCGATACTGAAAGCGATCTGCTCCAGCTCCTCAATCCCGCCGTCGGCGTACTGCCAGATGCCGATGTAGCCCGACGTCACGTCGCCCACCGCGTCCCAGTCAAGCGTCGTCGCCGCGCCCTCGTAGTTGATGTCCCCGCCGTCGCGGAGAACCGCAAGACCGGCCGCCGCGCCCGCCGCGCCGGCGATCACCACATCGCCGCCCGGCGAGGAGACCATCGGCAGCGCGTCGCGGATCGCCGCCCCGTCTGTGCTGCCCGCCGCCTCAATCGCCAGCATCAGCACCATCGCCGCGTCGTAGGACTCAGCCACGAACGGCAGCGACGGCAGCGCGCCGTACACGCCGATGTAGGCGTTCTGCCACGCCGCCAGCGACGGCGTCTCCGGGCCCGGCACCTGCGCTGTCCCCTTCATCTCGTTCAGGTACTCGCCGCCGATCGCGTCGAGCAGATCCTGGCTCTTGCTCCCGTCCACGAAGATGAACTCGTCGAACAGGCCCTGCTCCAGCGCCTCGCGGATGAAGACCTGCGCCTCCTCAAAGGCGATCACCACCAGCGCCTCCGAGCCGCCCTCCGCCGCCCGCTGCAGCTCCGCGAGGTAGCTCGGCTGCGCGACCGGCTGGTAGGCGACCAGGTTCGCCTCGCCCGTGAACGATGCCGCGAACGCCTCTGCAAGCCCCTGACCGTACGGGTCGTCGCGGTACAGCACGCCCACCCGCTGGAAGCCCTCGTCCTGCGCCAACTGCGCCAGCACCGGACCTTGCGCCGCGTCCGAGATCGTCGCCCGGAAGAGGAAACCGTCGTCGTCCGCCAGACTGATCTGCGGCGAAGTCGCCGCCGGCGTCACGCAGGGCACCTGCAGCGGCCCGCAGATCGACTCACCCACAGGCAGCGTGGTCGAGCTCGCCGCCGGTCCGGAGATCGCGATCGCGCCTTCCACCTCAACCAGCCGCCGCGCCTCCTCCACCGCCCGCGTGGGATCCGCGTTGGTGTCGCCCGTGACCAGCACGACCGAGCGCCCCAGCAGGCCGCCGGCCGCGTTGATGTGATCCACCGCAAGCTGCGCGCCGGTGCCCATCTCGCGCCCGTACTCCGCCAGCGGACCGCTGTAGTCCGCCAGCCACGCGATCACGATCGGGTTGTCGTCGCTCGGTTCGTCTTCTTGAGCCTGAGCCCGCGGCGTCACCATGCTCATCGCGCCGCCCAGGTCCACCGCCTGCACGCTCAGCTCTTCAATCCCGCCGCCGGCGAACTGCCAGATGCCGATGAAGCCGGTCGTCACATCGCCGGCCGCGTTCCAGTCGACGGTCGTCGCCGCGCCCTCGTAGTTGACGCTCTCGCCGTTGCCGAGCGCTCGCAGCCCAGCCGCCACGCCGGCCGCACCGGCCGAGACGACCATGCCGTCCGGAGCCGCCACAGCCCGCAGGTGGTCGCGCAGCCGCACGCCGTCCGTCGAACCCGCGCTGGCCGCCGCCAGACCGATCGCGATCGTCGCGTCGTACGCCTCGCGGACGAACGGAATCGACGGCAGCTCGCCGTGTTCCGCCTCGTAGGCCGCGTTGAACAGGCGCAGCGAGTCGCTCTCCGGGCCGCCCGAGGGCGCCGTGCCCTTCATCCCGTTCAGGTAGCCCCCGCCAATCGCGTCGATCAGATCCTGGCTCTTGGTGCCGTCCACAAACAGGAACGTGTCGAAGATGCCGTTCTCAATCGCCTCGCGGATGAACACCTGCGCCTCGGTCGGGTAACCGATCGCAATCAGCACCTGCCCGTTCGCGTCGGCCACATTCTGCAGCTCAGCGAGATACGAAGTCTGACCCTCCGCATAAGCCACGCTGACACTCTCGCCGCCCCAGGCGTCAAGGAATGACTCGGCCAAACCCTGCCCGTAGGCGTTGTCCACGTAGAGCACGCTGACGTTCGCGTAACCCTCGTCAGCCGCCAGCTGTGCCAGGACCGGCCCCTGCGCAGCATCGGAAATCGTGCTGCGGAACAGGAAGCCGTTGTCGTCCGCCACCGTCAGCTGCGGCGAGGTGGCGGAAGGGGAGATGGTCGGGATGTTCGCCTGGCCGGTCACCGATTCGGCCACAGCGAGAGTAATCCCGCTGGCCAGCGGACCCACAATCGCGTGGGCCCCCTCGATCTCGATCAGGCGGCGCGCTTCCTCGACGGCGCGCGTGGCATCCAGCCCCGTGTCGCCGGTCACCAGCTGCACATCCTGGCCGAAGACCCCGCCCGCGTCGTTGAGATGCTGGATCGCCAGCCGCGCGCCCAGCTCGATCGCCGGACCGAACTCCGCAATCGGGCCCGAGTAATCCGCCAGGAAACCGATCTTGAGCGGCTCACCGACAGCCTGCTGCGGCGTCGCCGCCGGCGCGGGCTGCGCCTGCTGTTCCTGCTGCTGATCCTGCTGCTGAGCAGTCGTCTGTTCGGCGTCCTGCTGCTGCTGTTCGTCGTCGTCGCCGCAGGCGGCGAGCAGGCCGGCGGCCAGCGCGAGCAGCGCGACGAGGGCGGCGGCGCGAAGGCCCCATCCCCGCACCGCGCCTCGAATCGTTCGCGGCATCAGTTCTTCTCCTTGTGCAATGCATCGGTGTCAGGGCGCGCCGCAACGCGCACGCGCCAGCCTACGTATGGCGCGAGGGTATCCTACGCACGCCGTTGAGGTGCGCTGCCCCGTTGATACATCCGCCTTATCGAGCCTCGTTACGGAGAGTCACGGGCTGCACACTGAGCTCCTCAATCCCCCCGTCCGCGTACCGCCACACCCCGATGAACCCCGTCCTCAGGTCCCCCGCCGCGTCCCAGTCCAGCGTCGCCGCCGCCCCCTCATAGTTGATCGCCTCCCCCCGCCCCAACGCCCGCAGCCCATCCTCGACGCCGCCCGCTCCCGCCTCCACCACGATCCCATCCACACCCCCCACAGCGCGCAGCTGGTCCCGGATCCGCACACCCTCGGTCGATCCCGCCGCCGCCGCCGCCAAACCAATCGCAATCACCGCGTCATACGTCTCCCGCACGAACGCCAGCCGCGGCAGCTCCCCGTACTCCGCCCGATAAGCCCGATCAAACATCCGCAGCGAGTTGCTCGCCGGATCCCCCGTCGGCGCAGTCCCCTTCATCCCCTCCAGCCGCTCCGCCCCAATCGCCTCGATCAGATCCGGGCTCTTCGTCGCGTCCACGAAGAGAAAGCGCTCGAACAGGCCATGCTCAATCGCCTCACGCAGAAAAATCTCCGCCTCCGACGGATAAGCAATCGCAATCAGCGCCTCCGCGCCCCCCTCCGCAGCCAGCAGCAACTCCGAGAGATAGGACGACGCCCCGTCAGCAATAGGCACCGCCGACGCCCGCCCATCCCAGGCGTCGAGAAAGGCTTGCGACAGCCCCTGCCCATAGGGATCGTTGATGTACAGCAGCCCAACATTCACATAGCCCTCGTCAGCCGCCAGCTGCGCGAGCACCGGCCCCTGCGCAGCGTCCGAGACCGTGCTGCGGAACAGCAGGTCGTCGTCCTCCGCGAACGTCAGCTGCGGCGAGGTAGCAGTCGGCGAGATCGTCGGCACCCCCGCCGGCGCAGCCACCGATTCCACCAGCGCCAGCACCTGCGCAGTAGGCAGCGCAGCGACGATCGCATGCACGCCCTCCACCTCGACCAGCCGCCGCGCCTCCTCCACCACGCGCGCCGGATCCAGCGTCGTATCCCCCGTCAACAGCTCCACATCCCGCCCCAGCACCCCGCCGCCGCCGTTGAGATGCTTGACCGCCAGCCGCGCCGCCGTTTCCAGCGCCGGCCCGAACTCCGCAATCGGACCCGAATAGTCGGCGAGATACCCAATCTTGAGCGGTTCACCGGCCGCCTGCGGCTCGTCCTGCCGCCCCTCACCCCCGCAGGCCGCAAACAACGCAGCCGCGAGCAGCATGACGGCCGTCAGCGCCGGCGCAAACTTCGCCCGCATCAACCCGGCGATCAGCGACTGTCCCGCCGCCCCCACTCAGTCAAACGCCGCCAGCACCTGCTCGTCGAACTGCTCGTAGAGCCGCGGATTGTTCGGAATCGACTCGAACACGAAGCCCGTAATCCCCACCGCCTCATAGGCCTCGAACGTCTCAATCAGGTGCTCAGGCGGACCAATCGGCAGCAGCGCCTTGTCCGCCTCGCTCATCCCCGCGCCGTGTACTTCGCGCAGACGCTCAATCTTCGGCTGCTCCGTGACCAGCGCCGGACGCATCACCGTCGTCAGCACAATCTCCGACGGATCCCGCCCCGCATCCTCGCAGTGCTGATGAATCACGCCAATCAGCCGCTCCACCTCCTCAGGCGTGCCGCGCACGTTGCAGATGTCGCCGTGCCGCGCCAGCGTCCGCAGCGTCCGACGCTCCCCGTTCCCCCCCAGCATGATCTGAATGAAGCCGCCCTCATGATCCGGATGCACCCGCGGCGCAAACGGCGCGTGATCAAGCCTGTAGTACTCCCCCTCGAAATCCACCGGCCCCTCCGCGTGGAACAGCGCGCGGATCAGCTGCACCGCCTCCTCCAGACGATCCGACCGCTCCTTCAGCGGCGGAAACTCCCACCCATAAGCGGCGTGCTCCCGATCATGCCAGGCCGCCCCCACGCCCAGAATCGCCCGCCCCCGCGTGTTGTGATCCAGCGTCGCCGTCATCTTCGCCAGCAGACCCGGATTGCGGTACGTCACCCCGCTCACCAGCGTCCCCAGCATCAACGTGCTCGTCGCCTCGCCGATCGCCGCCAGCGTCATCCACCCTTCCAGCGAGTCGCCCGTCTCGTCCATAAACACCAGCGGCGGCACAAAGTGGTCATACGTCCACGCGCTGCTCCAGCGCGTCGCGTCCATCGTCTGCGCCACATCCCGCATCAGCGACCAGTCGGTCTGATTACCCGGAATTTGCGCGCCGAATTGCAGTCTCATCTCGTTCGCTCCTCTGCTGCTGCGACGGTTCACGCGCCGCGATAGTTGGGTTCGCGCTTCTCAGCGAAGGCCTTCGGACCTTCCACAAAATCCTCGGTGCGCCGCACCTGCTGCGAGAGCAAAGCTTCCAGCCGGATGCCCTCCTCAATCGGCAGCGAGAGCCCCCGCACCGCCGCCTCCTTAATCGCCCGCTGCGTCAGCGGCGGGCCCGCGGTCAGACGCGCCGCCACCGCCCGCGCCGCCACCATCACCTGGTCGTGGGGAACGACACGGTTAACCAGCCCACATTCGTAAGCCCGCTGCGCGCCAATCCGCTCACCCAGCAGCAGCAGCTCCATCGCCACCGCCCACGGCAACTGACGCGGCAGCCGCTGCGTCGCCCCCAGCGTCGGCACAATCCCCCAGCGCACCTCCGGCAGCCCGAACTCCGCGCGCTCCGACGCAATCCGAATGTCGCACGCGCTCAACAGCGTCAGCCCCGCCGCCAGGCAGTACCCGTTCACCGCCGCAATCACCGGCTTCCACAGCTGCACCCCATCGTCAATCGCGCTGCGCGAGCTGGGCTGAAACGCCTGCCACGCCCCCTCGTCCGCACGCCGCGGAATCGTCTTCTTCAAATCCGCGCCCGCGCAAAACGCGCGATCGCCCGCCCCCGTCACAATCGCCGTCCAAATCTCCGGGTTGTCGCGAATTTCCGCCCAAGCCTCCGCCAGCCCCCCAAGCGTCTCCGGATCCAGCGCGTTCATCGCCTCCGGACGATTAATCGTGACCGTCGCCACGCGGTCCGCGACCTCAAATGCGACGGTAGGTCCACCCGGCATCGTCAGCCCCCTCGATCTCGTCTCCCGGCGCGCACCTAGACGCGCACTGAGAGTCGCGAGCGAGGGTAACAGCAGGCCGCCCTATACTCGCCCACAACCCAACCCCCATCTCCGCCGCACAGGAGCCGCCATGAGCTACGAATTCATCCTCTACGAAACCGCCAAACGCGTCGCCACCGTCACCCTCAACCGCCCCGAGAAGCTCAACGCCCTCTCCAACGAGCTGCGCGGCGAAATGTTCCACGCCCTCAAGCACGCCGAGGCCGACCCCGACGTCGGCGTCGTCGTGATCAAGGGCGCTGGCCGCGCCTTCTCCGCCGGCTACGACCTCCAGCCCTCCCCCTCCGACAGCCCCCACGTCAACGAGTGGACCCGCCTGCCCGACACCGGCACCACCCACCCCCAGCACTACGACTGGTCCCGCCACGCCGTGATGGGCAACTTCATCATCTGGGAACTGGCCAAGCCGGTCATCGCCCAGGTGCACGGCTACTGCCTCGCCGGCGCCACCGAGCTCGCCTCCGCCTGCGACCTCCGAATCATCGCCGACGACTGCCAGGTCGGCTACCCCCCCGTGCGCGCCATGGGCACCATGGACGCCATGTGGGCGCCCTGGCACCTGCCCCAGGCCAAAGCCCGCGAGTTCGCCTACCTCGGCGACCCCCACTCCGGCGCCGACATGTACCGCTGGGGCTGGGCCAACTACGCCCTGCCCGCCGACGACCTCAACGAATTCACCCAGGAATTCGCCGCCCGCATGGGCAACATCGACAACCACCTGCTCATGTACTCCAAGCGCGCCGTCAACCGCGCCTACGAAATCCAGGGCTACAAGACCGCCATGATCTCCGGCACCGATGTCGAAGCCATGAGCAAACACCGCCCCGAAGCCGGCGAATGGCGAATGCGAGTCGAGCGCGACGGCCTCAAAGGCGCCCTCGAGTGGCGCGACGGCCCCTTCCGCGACTTCCGCGGCGCCCGCACCAACGCCCCCCACGACCGCGCCCTAGCCGCCGGCTCCACCACCCCCTCAAAACCAACCTGGGACTAACCCCCCCCCGCCCTAAAGGATCCCGTCATACCCGCGCTTGCCGCGGGTATCCCGCCGTGACCAGCACCAAGCCCACGTGCCGCCTCCCGCCCCCTTTCCGTCACCCCCGCCCCCCAAAGATCCCGCCACACCCCCGCCCCAAGGATCCCGTCATACCCGCGCTTGCCGCGGGTATCTCGCCGTGACCAGCACCAAGCCTGCATGCTGCCTCCCACCCTTTCCGTCACCCCCGCGCCCCAAAGTATCCCGCCACACCCGCGCCCAAAGATCCCGTCATACCCGCGCTTGCCGCGGGTATCTCGCCGTGACCAGCACCAAGCCCACGTGCCGCCTCCCGTCCCCTTTACGTCACACCCGCCCCCCAAAGATCCCGTCACACACGCGCCCAAAGATCCCGTCATACCCGCGCCCCGCCGCGGGTATCCCGCCGTGACCAGCACCAAGCCTGCGTGCCGCCTCCCACCCCACTTGACAACCCACCTCCCACCAATGTCTAATACAGAACATGAGTGCCGCCCAAGTCTCCCCCCAACGACGCCGACGCATCCTCCACGCCCACCAACTCCGTCAGACCGGCGCCACCACCCGCAGCATCGCCCAGGTCCTCCAAGTCGCTCCCTCCACCATCCACGACGACCTCCGCCTGCTCGAACAGCACTGGCAAGAAATCGCCCAACAAGCCGCAGCCGACGCCCTGCTCACCGCCCTCGGCGCGCTCCAACTCAGCCTCAACAGCTTCTTCCATTCCCAACCCAACGGAGCCAACCCCTTCGCCGCCAACCAGCGCGAGCTGATCATGGTCTGCCGCGAACTGCGCCAGACCGTCAACCAAATCCACCAACTCCAGCCCGAAGACCCCCCGGAAGAGCCGCCCGACTACCCCGACGACCAGCTCGCCGACGCCGAACGCCACCGAACACAGCCGAACACAGTCGGACAAAATCGAACACAGCCGAACACCACCGAACAAGATCGAACACAATCGAACGTCGCAGAACCCCCCTCACCAGATAGCGAACCCCTACTCAGCCCCGAGCTGTTCGCCGAAGCGCTCGAATTCATCGCCAAACACCACCGCCTCGAAGGTGACCCCGCACCACCACCCCCCAACCGCGCCGCCCGCCGCGCCCAACAACGCCGACAACGCAAGAAATCACCCCAGCCGGCCACCTCCCGTTAGCCCCCCGCGCGAGCAACCCTCCCCCGCTCCGCGTAATAATCAACCAACGTCATCCCCGCCGTCGTGATCGGCACCGCCACAAACGCCCCCAAAATCCCCCACAGCGCCCCTCCAACCGCCACCGCGATCAGAATGACCGCCGGATGCAGCGACACCGCCCGCCCGACGATCATCGGCGCGAGCAGGTTGCCCTCCAACTGCTGCACCGCCAACACCAGCACCCCCACCCCAATCGCCGTCCCCGTCCCTTCCGTCGCCAGCGCCACCAGCACCGCCGCCCCCCCCGCCAGCAGCGCCCCCACCACCGGGATAAATGCGCCGAAAAAGGTCAGCACCGCCAGCGCCAGCGCAAACGGCACCCCAATGATCAGCAGCCCAATCCCAATCAACACCGCATCAACCAGCGCCACCACCAGAATCCCCCGGAAATAGCCCCCCAGCGTCATCCAGATGCGCCCGCTCAGCGCCAGAAAATGACGCCGCCCCCCGCCCGCCAGCCGTCGCGCGATCGCCCGCTGCATCTGCTCCGCGTCTTTCACAATCAGAAACAGCAGCACGATCATCAGCACCGCCCCCGCCGCCACCTCCGCCAGCACCAGCACCCCGCTGAACAGTCCGCCCGCCAGCGTCCGTGCGTTCCCCCGCGCCGCCGTCATCACATCGTCAATCAGCTCGTTGACCCGCTCCTGCGGCACGCCCAGCGCGTTCGCCGCGCCCTCCGCCAACTCCGTAAAGCCGGTTTCAATGTCGAGATTCAGTTCTGTGAAGTCGGCCGCGACCGTCGCCGCGGTCACAGCCGCGAGCGCGACCAGCAGCAGCGCCGCGCCGCCGACCACCACGATCGCCGCCAACGTATTCGGCCAGCCGCGCCGCAGCAGCGCCCGCTTGAGCGGCAGCAGCGCCGTCGCCAGAATCACCGCAGCCAGCAGCGGCAGGAAGATCAGCCGCAACCGCGCCGCCGCCAGACCCAGCAGAATCAGCAGCGCCGCCACCACCAACAGCCGCCACGAGAGATCGGAGAAGCTGCGCAGCCAGGCCGGACCGCTCGGCGTCATCGACTCGCCTCTTCCCGCTCAACGCCCGCGCAGACGCGCACTGGCAGCGGAGGGTACTTGGGGTAGCGCGGATCGTCCCGGTGCCGCCCGCAGAGCAGAAAACTGCTCCCGCGTCGATTCGCCACGCGCCGCGCCCACACGCATTCATCGCATAACCCCGCCGACCCGGCGCGGCGCGTTTGATCTGACGGTTGAGCCATTCCTAAGCTTTAGCATGATCAGCGGTGGCGATCAGCGGCGGCGCGGCGGCGCGCCGATGGGGGTCCTATGCGTCTCACCGTGCTGGGCTCCGGGGCCGCCTGCCCCCCCGCCGGCGGCGTCTGCTCCGGCTACCTGCTCGAAGACCGCGGCTGCCGCGTCCTGCTCGATTGCGGGCACGGCGTCGCACCCGCGCTCCTCCAGCGCCGCCCCGACGCCGACCTCGACCACATCATCATCTCCCACATGCACGCCGACCACTTCATCGACGTCATCCCCCTGCGCTTCCGCCTCACCCGCGATATGTCCGGCCTGGCCGCCCCGCGCGTCCAACTGCACCTGCCGCCCGGCGGAATCGCCACCTTCGCCGAAGTCCTCGCCGCCGTCTGCTTCCCGCCCGACTTCCTCAGCAGCGTCTTCATCATCGACGAATACGCGCCCGGTGCGGAAATCCCCCTGGGCGACGGCCTCACCGCCCGCTTCGCCGAAGGCATCCACTACATCCCCGGCTACGCCGTGCGGATCGACGGCTCCCACTCGCTCGTCTACACCGGCGACACCGCGCCCAGCGACAACATCGGCGCGCTCGCGCAGGGCGCAGACCTGATGCTCAGCGAAGCCACGCTCGACGAGCCCGAGGAAGGTCCCGTGCGCGGCCATCTGACCGCACGGCAGGCCGCCGATCTGGCCGCCGCCGCCAATGTGCAACGGCTGATCCTCACCCACTTCTGGTTCGACACCGACCGCGAAGCGGTCTGCAAGGAAGCGCAGGCGCGATTTGCCGGTACCGTCGCGGCGGCATATGACGGAATGCAGCTCGACCTCCAGGGCGCGTCGCGCCCCTGACTGCGCAGGAGCGTTCGGCATGCCCATCAGCGCCCTACGGCCTGCACTCGCGCCGACTCTGATCCTCCTCATCATCCTGCTCACCGCCTGTTCCGCATCGTCCAACACTCCGCCGCCCCGGCAGCAGCAGGCTGACCAACAAGCAGCGCAGCAGCAGCCACAGCCCGCTCCCACCGAACAGCCCCAACCGCCCGCCCGCCAACAGCAGGCCGCCCCCACCCGGCAGCAGGAACAACAGCAAGCCCAACAGAGCGCCGCGCCCGCACAGGCTGAGCAACAGCAGATTGCGCAGCCGAGCGCCCCACAGACCCAACAGCAGACCCAGCAGCAGGTCCGGCAGCAGACCACTCAGCAACAGCCCCAACCGGACCTGCCCGCCGACCTCCGCGTCGTCGTGCTCTTCGGCGACCTCACCGAGGTCGTCTACGCCCTCGGCGCAGGCCACGTCATCGTCGGCCGCGACGCCAGCTCCATCTACCCGCCCGAAGCCGAACTGCTCCCCAACCTCGGCTTCAACCAGGAACTCTCCGCCGAAGGCGTGCTCTCGCTCGAACCCACCCTCGTCATCGGCAGCCCCACCGCCGGCCCCCCCGAAGTGCTCGAACAGATTCGCGGCGCAGGCGTCGAGGTGGTGATCGTCGAAGACCTCTACACCTTCGACGCCCCGGCCCTGAAAATCCGCGCCATCGGTACCGCGCTCGGCCTCGAACAGCGCGCCGAGACACTCATCGCCGATGTCGAAGCGCGAATCGACGCCGTCCTCCGCGATGTCGCCGCCCGCTACGCCGAAACACAGCAGCGACCCTCCGTGCTCTTCCTCTACGTCCGCCGCAACGCCCCACAGCTGGTAGCCGGCGAGGACTCGCCCGCCGCCGCCATGATCGAGGCCGCCGGCGGCGCCGACGCCGGCACCCGCTCCGGCATCTACGGCTTCGCGCCGCTCACGCCCGAAGCCGTCGTCGCCGCCGATCCGGACGCGCTCCTGGTGATGCGCCGCGGCGTCGAGTCGCTCGGCGGCGTGGAAAGCCTGCGCGACGTGCCCGGCATCGCCCAGACCCGCGCCTGGCGCGACCGCCGCGTGATCGTCATGGACGACCTCTACCTGCTCGGCTTCGGCCCCCGCCTGCCCGAAGCGCTCGCCGACCTCGCCGCCGAGATTCACCGCCTCACGGAGGAATAGTCATCGCCTCCCGACCTCTCAGCCAGATGCTCGAACGCCGCGGCCAGGCCGCCGCTGCCGCAGCCGCCGCAGCCGCCGCCCCCGACGCCGTCGCGCGCGCCAAATCCCCGCTCGGCTGGGCCGTCCTCGTCGCCGGTGTCATCGCCCTGCTCGTCGCCAACCTCTCGATCGGCGCGTTCGACGTCACGCCCGGAACCATTATCGATGTGCTCCTCTTCAAGCTCGGCCTGGCCGCGCGCGGCGACTTCACACTCGCCGAGGAGTCCGTCATCTCCGTCATTCGCCTGCCACGCACCCTGATGGCCGCCGCCGTCGGCGCAGGACTCGGCATCGCCGGCGCGGCGCTCCAGGGACTGTTCCGCAACCCGCTCGCCGAGCCCAGCCTGATCGGCGTCTCCAGCGGCGCCGCCTTCGCCGCCGCACTCGTCCTCGTGCTCGGCATCTCCGGCGCCTTCGCCCTCCCGCTCGGCGCATTCGTCGGCGGACTCCTCGTCTCCGTCCTGATCTACGCCTTCGCCCGCCGCGGCGGCGGACGCACCCAGATGGCCACCATGCTCATGACCGGCATCGCCATCAACGCCGCCCTCGGCTCCG
The DNA here is from genome assembly GCA_958295515.1 of uncultured Dehalococcoidia bacterium. Taxonomy (GTDB): domain Bacteria; phylum Chloroflexota; class Dehalococcoidia; order Bin125; family Bin125; genus CATQGW01. Next base: position 101,741 of record CATQGW010000004.1, read on the forward strand.
CCATCAGCTTCCTCGTCTTCCTCGCCGACGACGCCGCCCTCCGCGACATCGCCTTCTGGCTGCTCGGCAGCCTCTCCGGCTCCGTCTGGCGGCTGGTCGTCGTCTGCGCACCGCTCATCCTCTTCGCCGCACTCGTCCTCACCCGCTACGGCGGCGCGCTCAACCTGCTCAGCCTCGGCGACGCCGAAGCGCGCCACATGGGCGTGCGCGTCGAGCGCGCCCAATTCGTCATCGTCGCCGCCGCCGCACTCGCCACCGGCGCAGGCGTCGCCGTGGCCGGTATCGTGGGCTTTGTCGGGTTGGCCGCCCCGCATATCGTGCGACTCGTGGTCGGCCCCGACCATCGCCGCCTGCTGCCGGCCAGCGCACTGGCCGGCGCGATGCTCGTCCTGGGCGCCGACCTGCTCGCGCGCACCGTCGTCGAGCCCTCCGAAATGCCCGTGGGAGTCGTCACCGCCGTGTTCGGAACGCCCATCTTCCTCCTCCTGATCGACCGCTCCCGCCGCCGCCTCGAACAGTCGGACTGGTAGCAATGAACGACGCTCCCCCGCCCGCACTGCGCACCGAATCCGTCGGCTTCAGCACCGAAGGCAAGCAACTGCTGCGCGACGTCAGCCTCGCCGTCCACGGCGGCCAACTCGTCGCCATCGTCGGCCCCAACGGCGCCGGCAAAACCACCCTCCTGCGGCTGCTGGCCGGCGACATCCAACCAGCCGACGGCCGCATCTACCTCGACGAGCGACCGCTCTCCGACTACACCCCCCGCGAGCTCGCCCGCCGCCGCGCCGTGATGCCCCAGAGCAGCCACCTCCCCTTCCTCTTCACCGCCCGCGAAGTCGTCCGCATGGGCCGCGCCCCCTGGGAGGGCGAGCGCGGCGAGCGTGAGCACGGCGCACAACTCGCCGAGCACGTGATGGGCCTCACCGCCACCCGCGAATACGCCCCACGCGCCTACCCCACCCTCTCCGGCGGCGAACAGTCCCGCGTCACCCTCGCCCGCGTCCTCGCCCAGGAAACCCCCATCCTCGTCGTCGACGAACCCACCGCCCACCTCGACCCGCGCCATCAGCATCTGGTGCTCGAACTGCTCCATGAACTGGCCTCCGAGGGCGCAGCGATCGTCGCCGTCCTCCATGACCTCAACCTCGCCGCCGCCTACGCCGACCGCGTCGCCGTGCTCCACCGCGGCGAGCTGGTCTGCTGCGACGCGCCGCACACCGCGCTCGATCCCGACGTACTCCGCCCCGTCTTCGGCCTCGATTTCATCTCCCAACCCCATCCCGATGGCGACCGCCCCGTCCTCATTCCGCTCCCCCGCCGCGCCCTCGCCGAGCCGACCAGCCCACACACCGGCGCAGATATGTAGCCTCGCTTGCGCCCCCCGCAAGGCTGCAATCCTTTTTCACCATAGAACGTGGTAAACTCATAAAAACATGAGAGGCTGAAACCGTGAGGCCGCGCGATACCCGCTCCGTCTTGCTCAGCAACGTGGTCGAAATGGGCGGCGCAACCGTCGCCGCCCTGAGCGGCGTCGTCGGCATCTCCGACGCCACCGTCCGTCGCCACCTCGACCGCCTCGAAGCCGAAGGGCTGCTCGAAATCGAAGCCCTGCGCCACGGGCCCGGGCGACCCGCCTACCTCTACCGCGCAACCGACGACGGCGTCCGCGCCGTCCGCGACCGCACCCCCCAGCTGGCCGAGCGCCTCCTCGCCGAAATGGTGCGCCTGCGCATCCCCCCCCAGGCCCTCTCCGACGCCCTCGCCACCCAGGTCGCCGATTCCCACCGCGCCGAAGTCCACGAGGGCGGCATCGAAGAGCGCGTCGACGACGTCGTCGAAGCGCTCAAGCCCGAAGGCATCCTCGACACCTGGGAGCGCCGCGACGACGGCATCCACCTCGTCAACAACGCCTGCCCCTACCTGGGCGCGGCAACCGCCAGCGACTGCGTCTGCGAGTCCGACCGGCTCACCATCGAAAAGCTGCTCGGCGTCGAAGTCGAGCAAACCGGGCGACTCGCCGAAGGCGACCCCGGCTGCGAATACATCGTCCCGCTCTACCCCGTCATCCCCGAATCCAACATGCCCGAACAACAGGCGGTCTGATCCAACCCAATGACCCACAACCGGACACAACCGGAAAGGCGGCGCGAGCGCATGACAGCTCCGCTCTTCGCAATTGACGCACTCCGAGTGGCCGTTGACGACATCCAGATCGTCAAAGACCTCTCGCTCACCCTCCAGCCCGGCGAGGTCCATGCGATCATGGGCCCCAACGGCTCCGGCAAAAGCACCCTCGCCAACACCCTCATGGGACACCCCCGCTACACCGTCAACGGCGGCGACATCCGCCTCAAGGGTCAAAGCCTGCTCGAACTCCCCCCCGACGAGCGCGCCCGCGCCGGCCTCTTCCTCGCCTTCCAGTACCCCACCGACGTGCCCGGCGTCTCGATGATCAACTTCCTGCGCCGCGCCATGAGCGCCCGCCGCGGCGAGGAAATCCCCGTGCGCGAATTCCGCCAGACGCTCAACCAGGTGCTCGGAGAGCTCCAAATCGATGAGCAGTTCGTCCGCCGCTATGTCAACGACGGCTTCTCCGGCGGCGAAAAGAAGCGCGCCGAAATCCTCCAACTCGGATTGCTTCAGCCCGAAGTCGCAATCATGGACGAAACCGACTCCGGCCTCGACATCGACGCCCTCCGAATCGTCTCCGAGGGGATCAACGCCTTCCACTCCGAAGGCAACGCGATCCTCCTGATCACCCACTACCAGCGCATCCTGCACTACGTGCAGCCCGATCACGTCCACGTACTGATCGACGGCGCAATCGTCGAATCCGGCGACGCCGGCCTCGCCGAGCGGCTCGAAAAGGACGGCTACGAGCCGTTCCAGACGCTCAACCAGGAACGGTCCCGCCAGAAAGGATTGGTCACCGCATGACCACCACCACCACACCGGTCACGCCCCGCAGCGAGTACGAGTTCGGCTTCCACGACGACGTCGAAGCCCTGGTCAAGCTGCCCAAGGGCCTCAGCGCGGACATCGTCAACACGATCTCCGACATCAAGGAGGAGCCGGACTGGATGCGCCGGCTGCGCCTCAAGGCGCTCGATCACTTCAACTCCCGCCCCATGCCCCACTGGGGCGGCGAACTCGGCGACATCGACTTCAACGACATCCACTACTACGTCCGCGCCACCGACCGCGACGAGTCGTCCTGGGATGACGTGCCCGGCTACATCAAGGACACCTACGACAAGCTCGGCATCCCCGAGGCCGAGAAGCAGGGGCTGCTGGCCGGCGTCGGCGCGCAGTACGACTCCGAAGTCGTCTACCACAACATCCGCGAGGACCTCGAAGAAAAGGGCGTGCTCTTCCTCGGCACCGACCAGGCGCTGCGCGAGCACCCCGACCTCGTGCGCGAGTACTTCACCACCATAATCCCGCCCAACGACAACAAGTTCGCCGCGCTCAACACCGCCGTCTGGTCCGGCGGCTCCTTCATCTACGTCCCGCCCGGCGTCGAGGTCGACATCCCCCTCCAGGCCTACTTCCGCATCAACTCCGAGGACATGGGCCAGTTCGAGCGCACCCTGATCATCGCCGACGAGGGCGCGTCCGTGCATTATGTCGAAGGCTGCACCGCGCCCATCTACTCCTCCGACTCACTCCACAGCGCCGTCGTCGAAATCATCTGCAAGCCCGGCTCCAACGTGCGCTACACCACCATCCAGAACTGGTCCAACAACGTCTACAACCTCGTCACCAAGCGCGCCGTCGCACAGCGCGACGCCGTGATGACCTGGGTCGACGGCAACCTCGGCAGCAAGCTCACCATGAAATACCCCGCCGTCTACCTGATGGAGCCCGGCGCGCACGGCGAGGTGCTCTCCATCGCCTCCGCCGGCCAGGGACAGCACCAGGACGCCGGCGCAAAAATCGTCCACGCCGCGCCCAACACCACCTCCGTGATCACCAGCAAATCGCTCTCCATGGACGGCGGACGCTCCACCTACCGCGGCCTGCTCAAGGTCTACGAGGGCGCCGAGCACTGCCGCTCAAACGTCCGCTGCGACGCCCTGATGCTCGACGAGCACTCCCGCTCCGACACCTACCCGACCATGGAAATCGACGAGAAGCAGGTCGATATCGGCCACGAAGCAACCGTCTCCAAGGTCGGCGATGAGCAGCTCTTCTACCTGATGGCGCGCGGACTCAGCGAGGGCGAAGCGACCAAGATGATCGTCAACGGCTTCGTCGAGCCGATCATCAAGTCCCTCCCGCTCGAATACGCCGTCGAAATGAACCGCCTGATCGAGCTCCAAATGGATGGCGCGATTGGCTAGCCCCGTACGAAAGCGTGACCGCATGAGCGAAGCCGCGCTCGCCCCCGCACCCGTCCAGGACCTCCCGGCCGCGAGGCTGGTCGATCTCGTAGACGAGATCAGCAGCGGCCTCGACGAACCCACCTGGCTGCGCGATTGGCGGCATGCCGCCCTGCGCCGCGCGCTCGACACCCCCTGGCCCTCCGGCAAGGAAGAGGAGTGGCGGCGCACCCCGCCCGAGCGCCTGCCGCGCCGCGCCGAGTCCGCGCTGCCGCCCTCCAGCAACGGCGCGGCGCCCACACACCTCTTCGCCCCGCGCGACCGCGCCGCCCTGCTGCATCACGTCGGCGGACGCGCGGTCAACGCCGCGCTGCGCTCCGACCTCGAAGCCGGCGGGCTGCTGCTCGCCCCCCTCTCGCAGGCCGCGCGCGAGCACCCCGCCCTGGTGCAGCGCTGGCTCGGCAGCACCCACGCCCCCGCCTTCGACCGCTACGGCGCGCTCGGCGCGGCGCTCTGGACCCAGGGCATGTTCTGCTACGTCCCCGCCGGCCTGCAGGTCGATCACTCCGTCTTTCACCTCACCTCGCAGCCCGCCGACGGCTCCGACCTCTGGGCCTACACCCTCGTCGCCGCCGAGCGCGAGAGCGCCGTTTCCGTGATCGAGGCCGCCGCCGGTCCCGCCGACGACCTCCGCGACGACGGACGCGCCCCCTTCGTGCATCACACCGTCGAACTCGCCGCCGAAGACGCCGCCAACATCCAGTTCGCCACCGTCCAGCGCTGGAGCCAGGACACCGCCGCGCTGACCACCGCCGTCGCCGCAATCGGCCGCGACGCCCAACTGCGCTACAACTCCGTCTCGATCGGCGCAGACCTCGACAAACAGCGCATCGACCTCGAACTCGCTCAACCCGGCGGCCACGCCGATCTCCACGGCGTCTTCGCCGGGCGCGGACATCAGCACATCGAGCACATCACCCGCCAGCACCACAGCGGCCTCAACGCCAGCAGCGAATTGCTCGTGCGCGGCGTCCTCACCGACGAGTCCCACGCCGTGCAATACGGCGTGATCCGCATCGACCCCGGCGGCCAGAAAACCTCCGCCTTCCAGACCATGCGCAACCTGCTGCTCGACGCCGGCGCGGGCGCAGACCCGATTCCCATCCTCGAAATCGAGGCTGACGACGTCAAATGCTCCCACGCCGCCGCCGTCGGTCCCGTCAGCGCCGACCAACTCTTCTACCTCCAGTCCCGCGGCATCCCGCCCGCGATCGCCGAGCGCATGGTCGTGCGCGGCTTCCTCGCCGAAGTCGTCGACGAAATCGCCGACCAACACCTGCGCGAGGTGATCGACGAGCTGATCGAAGCCCAACTGCAAATCCCCCATACGGTGGTGAGCGAATGAGCGCCCACAAACTCGGACCGCTCGACGACCTGCCGGCCGGCTCCGCCCGCGTCGTTGAGCTCGCCGGGCGCAGCGTCGCCCTCTGCCGCGTCGCCTCCGGCGAGGTCTACGCCATCGAAAACCGCTGCACCCACGACGACGGCCCACTCGGCGAGGGCGAACTCGAAGACAACATGATCGAATGCCCCCGCCACGGCGCGCTCTTCGATGTGACCAACGGCCAGGCGCGCACCCTGCCCGCCGTCGGCAAGGTCGCCTGCTACGCGGTCTCGATCGAGGCCGGCGAACTGCAAATTGAGTTGGACGACGCATGACCACCGCCGCGCTCGACATTGCGGCGATTCGCGCCGACTTCCCAATCCTCAGCCGCGAGGTGCGCGGGCGGCCGCTGGTCTACCTCGACAACGCCGCCACCACCCAGAAGCCCCGCCAGGTCATCGAAGCCCTCACTCACTACTACTCCAACACCAACGCCAACATCCACCGCGGCCTGCACACCCTCGCCGAAGAGGCCACCGCCGCCTACGAGGCGACGCGCAGCAAGACCGCCGAATTCATCGGCGCGGCGCACCCGCAGGAAATCGTCTTCACCCGCAACACCACCGAGTCGCTCAACCTGCTCGCCTACACCCTCGGCGCGCGGCTGCGCCCCGACGACGAAATCATCCTCTCCGCGCTCGAACACCACTCCAACCTCGTGCCTTGGCAGCTGCTCGCCCAGCGCAGCGGCGCAAAGCTGCGCTTCATCGAACTCACCGAAGACGGCGAGTTCGACCTGGATCAGGCGCGCTCCCTCTTCAACCCGCGCACTCGCATCGTCTCCGTCGCCCACATGTCCAACGTGCTGGGCGCAATCGCCCCCGTCGCCGACCTCGTCGAGTTCGCTCGCGCCGTAGACGCGACGGTCATCCTCGACGCCGCCCAAAGCGCCCCCCACATGCCCGTCGACGTCGGCGCGCTGGGCGTCGACTTCGCCGCCTTTTCCGCCCACAAAATGCTCGGACCAACCGGCGTCGGCGTGCTCTGGGGAAAGCGCGAACTGCTCGCCGACCTCGACCCGTTCCTCGGCGGCGGCGAAATGATCAGCGTCGTCAACCGCGAGGAGTCGACCTGGGCCGCGCTGCCCCACAAATTCGAGGCCGGCACTCCCAACATCGCCGACGTGATCGCCTTCTCCGCCGCCCTCGATTACCTCTCCGCCGTCGGCATGCAAACCGTGCGCGACCACGATTACGCGCTCACCGCCTACGCCATGGAGCGCCTCTCCACCATCGAGGGCATGGAAATCTACGGCCCGCCCGGGCCCGAGCGGCGCGGCGCGGTCGTCGCCTTCAACTACGCCGACATCCACGCCCACGACATCGCCACCATCCTCGACAGCGGCGGCGTCGCCGTACGCGCCGGCCATCACTGCGCCCAGCCCCTGATGCGCGTCCTCCAGGTCCCCGCCACCGCCCGCGCGTCCTTCTATCTCTACAACCGCGAATCCGAGATCGATGCGCTGGTCGACGGCCTGCGCGAAGCGGGCAGCCGCTTCGGTCTGTCCGTCTAACCTGCGTAACCTGCGCTAGGAGAAGCCAACAGCGTGCCCAACCGCGAAGCCCGCAACGCCGTCGATCTCGACGACCTCTACCGCGACGTGATCCTCGATCACTACCGCCAGCCCCGCAATCGCGGCGCGCTCGAGTCCGCCTCGATCGCCGCCGAGGGCTTCAACCCCTCCTGCGGCGACGAAATCCAGCTCTCCATTCTGCTGGAGGACGAGACCGTCTCCGCCCTCCGCTTCGGCGGCTCCGGCTGCTCGATCAGCCAAAGCAGCGCCTCCATGCTCACCGAAGCGCTGGCCGGCCGCTCCCTCGCCGACGCCCGCGAGCTGTCCGGGCACGTACAGGACATGCTGACCGACGACGGCTTCGACCTCGACCAGGTCGACCTCGGCGACCTCGAAGCGCTCAGCGGCGTCGCCCGCTTCCCCGTGCGAATCAAGTGCGGCCTGCTCGCCTGGAAAGTGCTCGACCAGGCTCTTGCCCGCGCCGCCGGCGAAGAACCCCGCGAATACGACGACATCCCCACCCGCATCACCAGCAACTGAGCCGGACCACACACGAGGAGACCCCCATGACCACCGCCCAAATGCCCCTCGAACAGCAGGTGCTGGACGCCCTGCGAACCGTCTTCGACCCCGAAATCGGCATCAACATCGTCGACCTCGGCCTCGTCTACGGCGTCGAGCAGCCGCGTGAGCACGCCATCAAAATCGAGTTCACCCTCACCACCCCCGCCTGCCCCGTCGGTCCCATGATCATGGCCCAAATCGAGCAGGCCGCCTCCACCGTCGAAGGCGTCGACGAAGTCGAAACCGACATCGTCTTCAGCCCCCCCTGGGACCCCCGCGAAATGGCCTCCGACGAAGCCAAGTTCGAGCTCGGCATCTTCTAGACCGCGCTCAGTCGCCAACCGCCTCCCGCGCCCCGCGCTCGCGCGGAGTGACATGCTCCACCGCGTGCTGCACCGCCCGCCGCGCCACCAGATGGACCGCGCCCGCCAGCGCCGCCCGCGCCGACGGAATGCGCGGGTTCGGCAGGAAATGCGCCAGCCCGAAGAAGCCCATCGACGCAAACAGCGAGCCGATAAAGATCTGCAGCAGCAGGTCGTATCCGCCCGTCTGGTCGAAAATCCAACCGCCGATGTAGGGCGCGACCACCTGCCCAATCGTCTCCACCATAAACATCGTGCCCATAATCGCCCCGAAATGCGCCAGCCCGAACACGCGCGGCAGAATCAGCGGCTCCAGCACCGGCCCGCCCGCCGAACCGATGAACCAACAGGAGATGAAGATGCCGATGCCCAGCCAGGACGCATCGGTCAGCAGCAGCGCCGCGAAACCCCCAATCAGGAACGCCGCCAGCACCACCGACGCCGCCTCCACGCTGGGTATGCGCTCCGCGAGGTAGCCAAACACCGGCCGGCTAATCACGCCGCCGAGCCCGCCCGCCATCATCAGCACCGAAATCGTGCCCCGCGGAATGCCGTACGACTCATAGACCGGCGTGCCGTTCACCATCCAACCGAACATCCCGAAGAAAAAGCACATGAACGCGAACGCAATCGCCCAGAAGTTGGGCGTGCGAAGCGCCTGCTTGACAGTCAGCCCGGTCGCTTCCACCAGCTGCCGCCCGCCGCCGGCTCGGGTCGGCGCCGGTTCTCCATCCACCTCCAGCCCCATATCGCTCGGCCGGTTGCGCACCACCAGCATCCCCACCGGCAGGAAAATCACCGCCAGCGCAACGGCCGCAAAGATGAACGAAGAGCGCCAACCCACCCCGTCGATCAGCTGCTGCATCACCACGTAGAGAATCACGCCGAGCGAGAATCCCGTCGCCATGATCCCCACAGCCCGTCCCCGCTTGCGATTGAACCAGCTCGAGATCAGCACCTGGAACGGGATGTAGAACATGAAGCTGCGGAAGAAGGCGTTGATCGACTGGTAGAGGTACCACTCCCAGAGCGTGTCGGTGGTCGCCAGCAGCAGATAACTGGCGACCGTCAGCACCGTCCCCGCCACGATCGTGAACCGCGCGCCCCGACGGTCAATCAGCTTGCCCGCCAGCGGCGACGCGATCCCGCTGATCGCCAGCGAGATCGAGAAGCCAATCTGCAGCGCCGACCGCGACCAGCCGAACTCCTGCTCCAGCGGCGTCACATAGAGCCCAAGCGCCCAAAACGAGACGCCCGCAGCCACCGCCATGCAGACCACCGCCGCAGCAAGCAGCCACCAGCCATAGAAGATGCGCCCGCGCGGAGCGCGCCGAGATTCAGTCGAGAGAGCGATGGCGGTCAACCTCGCAGGCAGCCCTCAGCCCCCGCGATGATGCGTCGATTCGTAGACCCCAATCATACGCCCGCCCCGCAACTCCGCTCCCCCATCCCTCCCCGCCCCCTAATTTCGTCATTCCCGCCAGCCCCACTTCGTCATTCCCGCCGGCCTCAATTCGTCATTCCCGCGAAAGCGGGAATCTCCCCGTCCAACCTCCCAAGCCCCGCTCCCACCTCCGCAGTCCCGCCCGCACCTCCGTCACTCCCGCGCCCCAAAGATCCCGTCATTCCCGCGAAAGCGGGAATCTCCCTGTGCGACCTCCCAAGCCCCGCCGCGAGATTCCCGCTCGGGGGCGGGAATGACAAAGGCAACCCCGCTACCCACCCGGCAACACCACCGCCGTCGCGACATCCGTCTTCTGCGACTCCACCGCCACAAAGCCCGTGATCGGATGGTGTGAGCGCAGCTGAATCCAGACACTGCTCCGCTCCCCGCCCACGTACTCCACGCTCGTGCCCCGCGCCATCCAGGCCTCCCGCACCTCGTGCTCCGTCGGCACCTCCAGCGCGCCCGCACCCTCTTCGCCCGGCTGCACCACCAGCAGCGGGTCGTAGCGCACGATCCCCGCCGCCGCCGCGTCCGTCAGCGCCGACTCCAGCGACACACTGAAGCCCTCCCCCAGATGCACCGTCGAGCGCAACGCCTCCGCCCCGCGCTCAAAGTCGATCGCCCCCACCTCCGGCAGATAGCGCCAGTGCGCCGCCGTCGCCTCGCGCGCCGCCTCCGTCGTCACGATCGACGCCACCACATACTGCGCCGGCAGCATCCCCGCCCGGCAGCCCAGCATCAGCAGCGCCTCGCGGTACGCGCCCACCGGCGAATCCGCGCGGTCGATCACCGCAATCTTCGCGTAGGTCGGCGCAGAGCGGGTCACAATGTCCGGCAGCAACCGCCGCGCCTGCGGCACCCGCACCTCGAACGTCACCTGCTGCACGATCGCTTCCGCGATCTCCCAGGGCGGATCGGGCGCATCGGTCTCCACGCTGACCTCAGCGATCGTCGAGCTGTCCAGCAGACCGGTCTCCGGCATGGCGGCGTCCCTTCTGTCAGGCGGGCGGCGCGTTGCAGAAGCCGAGGCCCCACGCCCCGGCTCCCAGCAGACCGCCGACGGTCGGTCCCAGTTCGCTCACATGCAGTTCATCGCAGCGCAGCCGCGCCTCCGCCTTCGCCCGCAGCCGCTCCGCGGCCGCCGGCGCTTGCGCGTGCGTCACCACCACGATCGACGGCTCACCGCCCAGCACGGCTGAAGCCCGCTCCAGCAGCGCATCCTCCGCCGCCTCCGCGTCGTCCTCCAGGCTGACCGCCTTAATCCGGTCGCGCGCGCGGAACACGGGCACCCCGAAATCGAGCGGACCAATCCCGCTGGCCGACTCCACCGCCGCCAGCTCGCCCGCGCGCTCCAGCCCATCCACATCCGGCGCGAGCATGAAAATGTCCGCGCTGGCGCTGACCGCGTTGAGCGCGGCCTCCACATCATCGCGCCCGCCGCCGGCCTGCGCGACGCGCGCCAACGCCAGCGCAATCGCCGCATAGCCCGCCGTCGAGCGCGGCGTCTGATGCACCCGCACATCGATCTGGTGAAAGTGCAGAACCCGCCGCTCCGCGAACTCCGCAGCGTCGAACGAGGGACTCGACGAGCCGAACGCCTGGCAGAGGCAAACAACGCCCTCGTCGACACCCTGCCCGGCCGGCTCGAAGATCGCCTCCCAATCCTCGGAGGTGACGCCGTTGAGCGTCAGCCGCTCGCCGCCGGCGACCGCGGCGTAGAAGTCGTCCGCGCTCTGCTCGCCCTGGCGGTAGAACGACGCGCCCAGCGCGTAACCCACCGGCGCGGTGCGCAACCCCCGCTCCGCAAGCAGCGCAGGCGGCAGATCGACGGACGAATCACAGACAATCGCGACCGACATTTCGCTCCCCACCTCCACGCTGCAAACGCAGCGCCGCCGATGCTAGCATCTACGGCACGGCTTATACAGCGCGAGGCGGGTGCAATCAACGCCGCCCCCGCTCGCGCGACCGGCTGCGAGGTCTGCGATGAAATTCGGCATCTTCTACGAGCACTCCGTCCAGCGCCCCTGGAGCGACATCTCCGAGTGGCGCGCCTACCACCAGGCGCTCGAACACATCTGCCTCGCCGACGAACTCGGCTTCGACCAGGTCTGGGAGGTCGAGCACCACTTCCTCGAGGAGTACAGCCACTCCTCCGCCCCCGAAGTCTTCCTCTCCGCCGCCGCCACGATGACCGAAAACATCCACATCGGCCAGGGCATCGCCCTCTGCCTGCCCGAGGTCAACCACCCCGCCCGAGTCGCCGAGCGCGCCGCCGCGCTCGACATCATCTCCAACGGACGCCTCGAATTCGGCACCGGTCGCGCCGCCACCTGGACCGAACTGGGCGGCTTCCAGGTCGAACCCGACGACACCAAAGACATGTGGGACGAGGTGATCCGCGCGATCCCCAACATGTGGTGCAACGAAATCGCCGGCTGGGACGGCAAATACTTCTCCATGCCCGAGCGCGCCGTCCTGCCCAAGCCCGTCCAGCAGCCCCACCCCCCCATGTGGGTCGCCGTCTCCAGCCCCGAAACCGCCATCCAGGCCGCCGAGCGCGGCATGGGACTGCTCGGCGTCTCCATCGGCACCCCCGACCAATACGAACAGCGCATCGCCGACTACCGCCGCGTAATCCAGAACGCCGACCCCGTCGGCAAATTCGTCAACAACTGCGTCAACGGCGTCGGCTGGATGTACTGCGGCGAATCCGACGAAGAAGCGCAGCGGCTGGGCGGCGCCGGCGCAATGGCCTTCATGAACGCCGCCGCCCACCTCGTCGGCGTCGGCAACATCTACCCCTCCCCCGCCTACAGCTCCCAGGCCAGCGCAATCCAGCTGCGCGACCGCCCCGGCGACGTGCTCAGCCCGCTCCAGCAAGGCACCCCGATCGGCAACCCCGACACCGTGATCGACGCCCTCCGCCAGTGGGAAGCCGTCGGCGTCGACCGCATGGTCTTCCTGATCAACTTCGACCAGGTCGTCCCCCACGAAAAAATCCTCGCCTCCCTCCGCCGCTTCGCCGCCGAGGTCATGCCCGCCTTCGAGGAGCCCGAGAAGCCCTCGCTCACCACCCTCCCCAACTTCGCCGGCGTCCAAGAAGTCGGCCTCCTGGCCGCCGGCGGCGGCTAACCCCCACCGCGCCACCCACTCCGCCATATCCGCGATCTGTTCGTCATACCCGCGCTTGCCGCGGGTATCCCGCCGTGACCAGCACCGTCGCACCCAACTCCGTCATTCCCACCTCCCAAGCCCCTCTGCAAAGTGGTTGACACCCGCGCTACCCTTTTACGTCACCCCACCGAGGGACGAGAGGAGGACCCAATGGCAGAGCGCAACTACTGGCAGCGAATGCGGCGGCAACGACTGAGCAGGCGCGCCCTCCTGCGCTCCTCCGCACGCGCCGGCGTCGGCGCGGCCGGACTCGCCCTCGTCGGCTGCGGAGATGACGACGACGACCAGGCGCAGCCCGCGGCGGCCACCGCCGACCAGCAGCAGCAACAGCAGGACCAGCCCGCCGCGCAGCAGCAGGCCGACCAGCAACAACAGCAGCAGACCACCCAGCAGGCGGACCAACAAGCCGATCAGGCCGACCAGCAGGCCGCCCCGGCCGACCAGGACGAGCAGCAGCAGCAGGTCGTCCAGCAGGTCGCCCCCGAGCGCCAGTACGGCGGCAACTACAGCATCGTCATTCCGCCCAACTGGGACGGCTTCGACCCGCACAGGGCCAACCTGGCTACCCCCTTCCACATCTTCAACGACTCGATGGGGCGGTTGGTGCAGATCTACGACAACCAGGGCCCCGTCTACACCGCCGACATCGCCTCGCTGCCGGAGATTCCCGACGACGAGACCTACGTCTTCAGCTTCGATCAGGGCGCGCACTTCTGGGACCGCTACCCGACCGAAGGAGGGCGCGCCTTCACCTCCGGCGACGCGGCGGCCAACATCAACCGCCAGATCGCCGCGGTTGACGCCGACGGCAACCCCGACGGCCGCTTCTGGCGCGCCGCGCTCTACCAGACCACCGCCGCCGTCCAGACGCCCGACGAGCAGACGCTCGTCTGCAAGACCGACGGCCCCGACGCGACCTACCTCGCAACCGTCCACATGGGCTACTCGTTCATGACCTCCACCGAGGCCATCGAACTCTGGGACCAGCAGTGGGTCGATGAGCAGACCAACGTCGATCTCGTCTCCGGTGTCGGGCCTTACATCCCCACCGTCTTCGAGCCCGAGCTGCGCATTCACCTCGAGCGCAACCCCAACTACTGGAGAACGCTCGGCGGCCAGCAGCTGCCCTTCCTCGACAGCATCACCTGGCAGCTCTTGCAGGACATCACCGCGATCGAAGCGGCCTACCGCGGCGGCCAGATCGACGAGACCAGCCTGCCCCTGCCGACCGTTGAAGGCATCGCCGAAGACTTCCCCGATCACACGCGCTTCGAGCGCGCCGTCGTGCTGCCACTGGCGATGCGCTTCAACTACAACGCGCAGTGGGATGAAAACCCCTGGCGCGACCGCCGCGTGCCCTATGCCTTCCACCTCGCCATGGACCGCGACGCGATCATCGACTTCGTCTACTTCGGCGCCGGCAAGCCCTCCACCATCCAGCACATCAACTGGTACCACGGTTGGGCGACCCCCGAAGACGAGATGCGCCAGCTGCCGGGCTACCGCCCGACCAAGGGCGACGACATCGCAATGGCGCGCAGCCTGCTCGAAGCCGCGGGCATGGACGGCGCGCACTTCCCGCTGATCCTCGCCGACATCTTCGAGGGCCTCTATCCCGGCTCCGCCGAGTACTACCGCAACCAGTTCGAGGAGGCGCTCGGCATCACCATCGACGTCCAACTCGCGCCCTACGACGAGATCACCCAGCGCCTCACCGAGGGCAAGTTCCCCGGCCACCTGCCGATCTGGGTCGGCGCGGGCACCGGCGACCCCACCGGGGAGTGGGCCAGCCGCCGCGTCTTCGGCGGCTCCGGCAACCTCGAGCAGTACAACTTCCCGCCGGTCGAGGACATCATCAAAGAGATGGTCGTCACTCTCGACGCCGACAAGCGCCGCGAAATGGCGCTGGAATGCGTCTCGATCTTCCTCGGTGAAGACGACCGCTACGGCATCGAAGGCCTCGACTCGTTCTCGGTGATGGGCAACGGGATCGACACCTCGATCCACTGGCCCTACGTCAACCTGCCGGACATCGCCAAGAACGTCTGGGAGCGCGAGGGCTGGCACTGGCGCAAAGAGGTCTGGTACGACACCAGCCACCCCAACTACCCGGGCAGCCGCGCCTAGCGGCTCGCTCATCTCCCCCTGCGGGGGGAGCTGAGCCGCCCGACGCTGGCGCGTGCGCGGAGCGCGGGTATTCTGAGGCAGCCAACAAGGGAGGCCGCCGATGGCGCAAGCTGCGCAGACCGAATTCCGCCAGAACATTGAGATGCGCTACCCGCGCTCCGCATCGCTGCGCGACGGCCACAAAGTCTCGCTGCGCCTGATGCAGCCCGACGACGCCGAAACGATCCTCGGCTTCGCCCGCAGCCTGCCCAACGACGACCTGCTCTTCCTGCGCCGCGACGTCACCCAGGAGTCCGCCGTCGCCGAGTGGATGCGCGAAATCGAGAGCGGCCGCACCTTCACCGTGCTCGGCTTCGACGGCGACGAGCTGCTCGGCGAAGGCGACCTGCACTACAACGCCGCCGACTGGACCCGCCACCTCGGCGAAATCCGCCTGCTGCTCTCACCCAAGGCGAGAGGCCGCGGGCTCGGCCGCGTGCTGGCCGAGGAGATCTACGCCATCGCCCAGCAGCTCCAGCTGCAGCTGCTGACCGCCCGCATGGTGCTCGACCAGGCCGCCGCCCAGACCGTCTTCCGCCGCCTCGGCTTCCAGCGCGAAGCCGTCCTCTGGGACTACGTCATCGACGCCGACGGCAAAACCCACGACCTCCTCATCGCCACCCGCCGCCTACAAGGCCCCCGCGCCGGCTAACCCCAACCCGCTCGCCCACCGGCGCCCGCACTCCGTCCCCGCCGCACCCCGCCCGCCGTTCGCCACGCCCCGTCGCGCCCACCCCCAACCCCCTCACACCCGCGCTTGCCAACTCCATCATTCCCGCGCCCCAAAGATCCCGTCATACCCGCGCCAAAAGATCCTGTCATACCCGCGCTTGCCGCGGGTATCTCGCCGTGACCAGCAACAAGTCCGCGCGCCACATCCCCCGCCTCACACCAAGGCGAAGCCGATCTCGCTCACTCCACATGGATGGCTGGAGAGGGCATAGACGCCCAGCAGCGAGCGCTGGGTGCTCGCCGCAGCGAGATACCCGCGGCAAGCGCGGGTATGACGGAGTTGGCAAGTGCGGGTATGACGGAGTTGGCAAGTGCGGGTATGACGGAGTCGGGGCGCGGGTGTGACAGGATGGCAAGCGCGGAGGACGCTCTCACTCACCCAGCCCGTACTGCCGGTTGAACGCCGCATGCCGCCCCGGGTCCAGCTCCCGCTTCGCCAGCCCCCCGTACGACTCCGGATAGCGCCAGGCGCGGAACAGCGCGTTCGTGTTCATCCCCACCTGCCGCGTCATGAACGGCGAAATCCACTCCCAGACCACCTCGCCGCGCTGCGTCGTCTCGAACATCCGCCCCGACGCCCCCTCGGTGACCAACGTGTTCCCGTTCGCCAGCCGCGCCGCGCTCGAAATGTACGCACTGAAAAACTGATCGCGCGGCTCGCCCTGCCAACTCCAGACGATCTCACCGCTCCCCGGCGCAACCTCGACCACCCGCGAATACGGCAGGTCCAGCGTGCGATGCATCCCGTTGTCGAAAATCTGCACGTTGCCCGATGCCAGCGCCGTGGCGTGGTGCTGATGCGAAATCTCCGGCCAGCCGAACTCCCAGCCGAGGCTCGCCTCGCCGTCCTCGCCGCGATCCACCCGCCCCACCAGCGAAATGCTGCGCGCCGAGAAGAGAATCCCGCCGTTGCCGTCGACATCGATGCTGTTGCAGTGCGACCACTCCCAGCGCCGCTCGAACGGGCAAATCCGGTGCCGCCGCGGGTCCAGCAGACGCCACAGCTCGATCCGGTCGACTTCCTTGCCCTCCGTGTCGAGCTCCACGATGTCATCGCCGATCATCCACTCCGGCGTATATCGCCGCGCCACCCGCTGCCCGCCGCGCACCCGGCTCTTGACCTCCGCGTCGATCGGTACCCACTCCAGAATCAGCGTGTGCCCGTTCTCCAGCCGCTGAAAATCGTGGTGAATCCCCGGATTCTCCACCACCACCAGTTCATTCCCATCCCAGTCCAGCTCGCGCAGCGACGAGCCGCCGCCGCCGAGGAAGCGGTACAGATCGGGCGGATCCGGCGGCAGAATCTCGAAGCGGGAACCCTGCGGACGCGCCGCATTGCCATCGGGCAGATCGGCGCACAACGCCAGCAGATTCCCGTTGGGCAGCAGCTCCACATTGAAACCCACGCAGCCGCGAAAGTCCCAGCGATGCACCACTCGCCCCTGCATATCCAGCAGCACCGCAAACTCGCCCCCCGCCGGCGTAATCAGCGTGTACCCCCGAAACGCCCGCACCGCGTCATAGTGCGTCAACCCCACCGGACGATGAATTGGCCAGCCCATTATGCGCCTCCTTCGATAAAGCGTTCTGTCATGCGGGAACCGCCGCGACCAGCGGCAGCACCTCGGCCGCGATCCGCTCGCACTCTTCGAGGTGGGGGAAGCCCGAGAGGATGAACTCCTCGAAGCCCAGCTTCTGGTAGGCGGCCAACTCCGCTGCCGCCTGCGCCGGCGTGCCTACAATTGCCGTGCCCAGATTGACGCGCACGCGCGAAATGCCGTTCCAGAGGCGGTCGCCCAGACGGTCGTCCTCAACGCGGCGCGCCTGCGTCGCCGCGCCCACCATCGCGGTGCCGCGCACCGATGCGGCGCGCTGTGCCAGCACATCGGGGTGAGCATCGGAGAGCAGCGCTCGTGCTGCCTCCCAGGCGGCGGCTTCCGTGTCGCGCACGACCAGATGGGTGCGCAGGCCGAAGCGCGACTCGCGGCCCTCAGCGGCGAACGCTGCGCGCGCGCGCGCCAGCAGCGCCGCCATCGCCTCGCGCGGCTGAATCCAGCAGAGCAGCAGATCGCCGCGCCGCGCCGCCAGCCGCAGCGCCGCATCCGACGCTCCGCCCAGATACCAGGCCGGCGGCCGCCCCGCCGGACGCGGCGAAACAATCGCTCGCCGCAGCCGCAGATGCTCGCCCGCGTAATCGAGCGGCCCGCCCTCGCGCCAGAGCCGCTCGCAGGCGTCGATGAACTCGTCGGCGTGCGCGTAGCGCGCGTCGTGCTCCAGCGTCGCGCCGATCCGCTCGTTGTCGCCCTGAATCCCGCCGGGCACGATGTTGATGTCCACGCGCCCGCCCGAAATCTCGTGCAGCGTCGCCGCCTGCTGCGCGAACAACCCCGCCGCCACCGAGCTCGGCCGCACCGCGATCAGCAGGCGGATCCGCTCGGTCGTCGCCAGCAGCGCCGTCGCCGTCGTCCAGGTCTCCGCCAGCGGCGCGCCCTGCTCAAACAGCCCATTGGAGAAGCGCGTCGGAATCAGCAGCGAGTAGAAGCCGAGCCGCTCGGCGGTCTCGACCACCGAGCGCAGGTAGTCAAAGCTGGGCGCCCGCTCCGCGCGCAGCGTCCCAATCCGCCCCCCATCCCCATCAATGGGCACAAACCAGGAGAAGCGCGGCGCGTCGGTCATGCCCGCAGGTTACGCGCCCACGTACCTCTGCGCCGCACTTGGCACACTCCCGGGCCCGCCTAGTAGCTGCCGCAGTTCACGAGGTTGAGGTGGACTGGCGTCCTGGCAAAGGCATCCAAGTCGAAGACCTCTTCTTGCACCCCGCGATAGCCGATGCGGACGGCGAGCGACCCTCCTCGCAAGACTTGCGGCCAATCATCTTCGAATTCGTAGCCTTTGAAATAGACTGCGGGTGTGTCGCCTAAGAACTCGACCTCCAGCGTGTCTCGTAGAACAGCTCCGCCGTCGAGCCGCCACACCACCTCGAGATCTCGGGGAACATCGGCGTCGCGCTCGGGGCGCACGAAGTTGAGCAATCGGAAGCCGATCGCAGCTGTGCCGTTCTCGAAGCAAACGGCGTCAATCATCAGGTTCTCCTGTGGTCCGCGCATCCGGACATCGGTACGTACATCGCCTGTGAAGGCATCCTTTTTCGCTCGGTAGAAGAGCGTTGTCCACTGGTTCGCTGCTTCGAAGTTGCTGGCCACGACTGGCTCGTATTCCACGATGATCCGCACCGTGTCCGTCGCGCTCTCGTTTCCATCGCTGACTTCAAGTCGGAATCTCAGTGTCTGCGCCTTCTGAGGCGCTGTGAAGCTCGGTCGAGCGGCCTCTGGGTTGTTCAGGCTCACGTCGTCGCCCGCACTCTGCGTCCACCGATAGGTGAGGCGGTCCCCCTCCGGATCGGCGCTCTCGCGTCCATCAAGCGTGATCCATGCACCGGTCTGCACTTCCTGCATCGAGCCCGCTCGCGCAATCGGCCTTTCGTTGCGCACCGTAATCACGACTTCCGATGGTTCGGCGGCGTTCATGCCGTCACTGACCGTGAGCCGAAATCGCAAGTCCTGTGCGCGCTGAGGCGCGGTGAATGTCGGTGAAGCGACGGCGGTGTTGCTGAGGCTCACCTCTTCGCCGCCCATTTGTGTCCACTCGTAAGTGATGCCATCGCCGTCGCCGTCCGCGCTCTCGCTCCCGTCCAGTGTTACGCGCGTGCTGTGCGCTACCGCCTGATTGGATCCGGCATCTGCGACGGGCGGAAGATTGCGAACGGTGATCGTGACGGAGTCTGCCGCACTCTCGTGCTCACCGTCGCTGACGGTGAGTGAGAAGACAAGCGCCCCGAACTCGTTCGGAGCCGCGAATGCCGGCGTCGCCGCCGCCGCGTCCGAAAGTTCAACGGGCGGGCCCGAGATCTGAGACCAGCTATAGCTGAGAACACCGCCTGCGTCGTCGCTTCCGCGACCATCTAGCACGACATCTTGCCCACGCCCCACGCCTTGATCCGAACCAGCCGCAGCGGTCGGCGGCGCATTCACGAATCCCAGCGTCACCGTGTCTTCGCTCGCTGCGCCCGACTCGTCGGTGACGCGCAATTGGAAGACCAGCGTTTGCTCTGTGCGTGGCGAGTCGAAACGGGCTTCCGACGAGTTGTCGCTCGCTTGACGCAGTGAAACGGCTGGTCCGCTGATCTGCGTCCACTCGAATTTCAGGCTGTCACCGTCGGGATCACGGCTGCTGCTGCCGTCTAGCAGCACGAAACCAGCGCTGAGGTCGTAACGGCCGTCTGGTCCGGCACTCGCAATGGGGCTGCGGTTGGGCGGCGGCGCGGCCTCCACCTGCTCCTCGTCCGATTGCTGCTGCTCGTCAATCTGCTCCGTCGCCGTGGCTGACTGCTGCTCGGCAGTTTGCTCTACAGCCGGCTGATCGGGCGGATCGCTCTGCTGCGGCTGAGCAGCGGGCTGAGTGACCTGCTCAATTTCTTGCCCCCCCCCCCCCCCCCGCAAGACACGCTCAGAATCACGACGGTGATTCCGATAATGGCGGTCAGGAGAGTCGAAAGTCGCTTCATCGGTGGTTTCCGTTCAATTCGCGAGGAAGTCTTGCACAGTTTCGAGGAACTCGTCCAGCTGGTCGTGGTGGACCCAGTGGCCGGCGTTGGCGATGCCTGCTTTTTGGGCGTTGGGGAAGGAGTTCGTGCGGTCGTCCTCGTTGGGATCGCCGGCGCTCTCCAGGCCGCTGATTAGCAGCATCGGCATCCGCACTCGACCCCAGATTTCCTCCGCATCCGTCTCGTTGAACGGGTAGGGCGACGACGAGCGCGCGTAGTTGTCGAACTTCCAGGCGAATGTCCCGTCCTCGTTCTGGTTGACGGCGTGGGTGGTCAGATGCCGCGCCTGCTCGTCGGAGAGGCGCGGGTTCGCCTCCTGCATCCGCGCGATCGCGTCTTCGAGCGAGGCGTAGCGATGCGGCAGCCGCCCGGCGAAGCCGTGAATGCTCTCGATCCAGGATGACATCCGCTCGTCGGCAGGCGTATCGGAGTGCGCCTCGGTCTGGCTGCGCGAGGGGCCGAGCCCCTCAATCGCGATCAGTCGCGCCACCCGCTCGGGGTAGATGCCCGCATATTCGAGGCAGATGCGCCCGCCCAGCGAGTGCCCCAGCAGCGTCACCGGCGCGAGGTCGTTCTGCCGCACCAGCTGGGCGAGGTCGTAGACGTAATCGATCATCGCGTAGCCGGAGCCGATCACCCACTGCGAGTCGCCGTGCCCGCGCAGGTCGGGCACGATCACGTGAAAGCGGTCGCGCAGCGCCAGCGCCACCCAGTCCCACGAGCGGCAGTGGTCGCGCCCGCCATGCACCAGCACCAGCGGCGGCGCCTCAGGGTTGCCCCAGTCCACATAGTGCAGCCGCAACCGCTGCGAGAAATACGTGTGCGAGGCCGGGTAGTCGTTCAGCTCAGGCATGTGGCGAGCGTATCCGACGGATGGGGATGCGCCAGCGCCCCCGCCATTCGCGCCTGCGCTCCTGTCGTTGACGAAAGTGGGGGGTGGGTACAACGGAAGTGGGCGGAAGCGGGTTGCGCGGAGGTCTCAGGACAGCGCGAGGTTGTTGCGGTGGACGACCTCTGCACCGAGGTCGTAGCCGAGCGTGGCCTCGATTTCGCTGGAGCGGCGGCCGCGGATGCGCTCCACATCGGCGGCGGCGTAGTTGCTCAAGCCCACGGCGATCTGCTCGCCGCGCGGATTCTGCAACGCCACGATCTCCCCGCGGTCGAAGCCTCCGTGCACCGCCGCGATCCCCGCCGGCAGCAGGCTGCGGCCCTGCTCGCGGATCGCGCGCACCGCGCCCTCGTCCAGCGAGAGCGCGCCGCCCTCGCCCAGCCCGGCCAGCAGCCAGCGCTTGCGCGATTCGCGCACATCCGCGACCGCCGGAATCCAGGTGCCGATCCGCTCGCCCCGCGCGATCCGCAGCAGCGCGTCGGGCTCGCGACCGTTGGCGATCGCCACCGTCGCGCCGCTCGACGCGGCCAGCTGCGCCGCCTCCAGCTTGGCGCGCATGCCGCCCCGTCCGCGCGCGCCGACGGGACCGGCGATCTCCAGCATCTCGCCTGGTCGGGTCAGCTCCGGCAGCAGCTGCGCGTCGGCGTGCTGGCGTGGGTCGCGGTCGAAGACGCCGTCCACATCGCTGAGCAGAATCAGCAGGTCGGCGTCGATCAGGTTCGCCACCAGCGCCGCCAGACCGTCGTTCTCTCCGAACGCGCCGCCGCGCAGCTCATCGTCGGCCACTACATCGTTCTCGTTGATGATCGGCACCACGCCGAAGCGCAGCAGCCGCAGCAGCGTGTTGCGTACGTTCAGATAGCCCACCCGCTCGGCGACATCGACGCGGGTGATCAGCGCCTGCGCCGCCGTCAGATCGTGGCGCTGGAGCAGCTGGTCGTAGCGCTCGACGAGGTGCGCCTGGCCGATCGCGGCCAGCGCCTGGCGCTGCCCGATGCTCGACTGATCGGCGCGCGCGCCGACGCGCGCCCTTCCCGCCGCCACCGCCCCGCTGGTCACCACCGCGACCTCCACAGCCGCGCGGCGCAGCTCGGCGATCTGGCGCACGAGCTCCTCCAGCACCGCGGGATCGATCCGCTCGCCGCCGCCGGTGAGCAGGTTGGTGCCGAGCTTGGCGATGATTCGCTGGGGGCGCATCAGCCCGATTTCCCTCGCGGCGCGGCCTCACCGCGCCCTGTTCGCCCTGCGTCGCGCATAATCACACTATGCACATGCACATCGACCTCGAACACTGGCTGCGCTGGTGGAGTTTGCATCTTACGTGGGCGCTGCGGGACGCCAAAATGTTGGCCACGCGCACCATGAAGGAATTCTTCGACGATCACTGCACCCAACTCGCCGCCTCGATGTCCTACTACATCCTCTTCTCGATCTTCCCCCTCGCCATCCTGGCAGTCTCAATCGCCGGGTTAATTCTCACCGACGAAAGCCTGCGTGAGCGGGTGATGGACGCGCTCCTGCAAGCGCTGCCCGTCTCCTCGGGCGCGGGACGTGAGGACCTCGAGGCGCTCATTGACCCCATCGCGCGCGGACGCTCGGCGGTCGGGCTGATCAGCATCGCCGGGCTGATCTGGGGCGCGTCGGGCATGATGGGCGCGCTGCGTTTCTCGCTCGACACCGCCTGGGACCACGAGCACCGCCGACCCTTCGTGCGCGGCAAGCTGGTCGACTTCGGCCTCGTCTTCGGCGTCGGCGGACTGCTCGCCCTCTCGATCGGCTCAACGATGCTGCTCCAGGTCGCGCGCGGCCTGAGCGATGATGTATCCAACGCCCTCGGACCCTTCGGCGCGGGCGCGGGCGCCCTCGTCTCGACCATCGCCGTGCTGGTCCCCTTCCTGCTGACCACGACCACCTTCGTGCTGGTCTTCAAGCTGGTGCCCAACGTGCGTGTGCGCACCCGCGACGCGCTGGCCGGCGCGCTGCTCTCCGCCGTGCTCTTCGAGCTGCTCAAGAACGGCTTCGCCTTCTACCTGCGCAACTTCTCCAACTACGACGCCGTCTACGGCTCGCTGGGCGCGACCATCGCGCTGCTCTTCTTCATCTACCTCGGGGCCTGCGTGCTGCTGCTGGGCGCGGAGCTGGCCGCCGAGTGGCCGCGCGTCCTGCACGGCCACTACGACGACGAGCTCGGCTCGGTCACCGGCGGCCGCCGCGGCCCCTGGTACCGCCGCGCGCTGCTCGCCGCCACCGGCATGGTGATCGACGATGCGCAGCCGCCGGAGATCGGCCCGGATCCGGAGGCGGCCGCGGCGCGTCAGCAGCGCCGCGACGAAGAGCGCTCGGAGCGGCTCAAACGCTAGGCGCGAGCGAGCGAGAGGGTCAGCGGGGCGCCCTCGATCGAGGCCGCGGCCTGGTGCGGGTGCGCCGCGCCGTCGTGCGCGACCCGCGTCGCCAGCGTCTCCGCCGCAACCAGCGATTCAAACGCACGCAGCGCCGCGCCGAGTTCGGCGTCGTCGGTAGCCAACACGAGCTGGATCCGGTCCGCCGGGTGTAGCCCGCTGTCGCGGCGGAGCGACTGCACGCGGTGGATCACCTCGCGGGCCAACCCCTCGTGGGCGAGCGGTTCGCTGATTCGCGTATCGAGGCTGACGCTGCAACTTTCATCCTCGGCGCTGGCCGTGTCTGCGCCGCCGCCCGCTTCGCTCTCAATCAGCAGGTCGTCGGAGCCAAGGCTGATGCCCTCGATTTCGACGGTCTGGCCGGTCTCGACGACCTGCACGATGTGGGCGGCGAGTTCGGGCGCAAGCGAGCTGAGCGCGCCGCGCAGCGCCGGCAGCTGCGGCCCCAGCCGCGGACCAAGCACCCGCAGGTTGGGTTTGATCGTGTAGCGGCGAGCGTCCGACCCGGCTTCGGCGAGCTTGACCTCTTTCACGTTCAGCTCGTCGGCGATGGTCTCCGCGTGCCGTTCGACCGCCGCCGCGTCGGCCGCGGTCGGCACGGCGACGCTGACCGCGGCAAGCGGCTGGCGCACCTTAATGCCGGCGTTGCTGCGCGCCGCCCGCCCCAGCGACGCGACACGCTGCACCAGCGCCATCTCGGTGTTGAGCCGCTCGTCGATCTGCGCCGCTTCGGCCGTCGGCCAGTCGGCGAGATGCACCGATTCGGCTGCGTCCGCGTCCTGCTCCGCGACGAGATTGCGCCAGATTTCCTCCGCCAGGTACGGCGTCATCGGCGCGAGCAGTCGCGCGAGCGTCGTGAGCACCGTGTAGAGCGTCTCGTAGGCAGCGGCCTTGGCGCTGCGATCGGCGGCGGCTCCACCTCGCGCCGATGACCAGAAGCGGCGGCGGCTGCGGCGGACGTACCAATTGCTCAGCGCATCTACGAAGCGCTCCAGCGCGCGCGCCGCGTCGGTCGCGTCGTAGGCCTCGAGCGCGGCGGTCACGCGCTCGATCAACGCATGCAACTCGCTGAGGATCCAGCGGTCCAAGTCAAGCGGCGCGCCCACCGCCCTATCGCCCGGACGCCAGCCGTCGATGTTCGCGTAGGTCACGAAGAAGGCGTAGGTGTTCCACAGCGTGTGCAGGAAACGCCGCTGCGCTTCGCCCACGAGCCGCTCCGAAAAGCGGCGCGGATTGCCCGCCGGCGAAGCCACGTAGCAGTACCAGCGCAGCGCGTCCGCGCCGTGCGCGTCGAGCACCGACCAGGGGTCAACGACGTTGCCGCGCGACTTGCTCATCTTCTCGCCCTGCTCGTCGAGGATGTGACCGAGCGAAAGCACGTGTCGGAAAGAGGTCGGTTCGGGCACCGCCTCGGCGTTGTGCAGCAGCACCGCTTCGGCGTGCAGCGAGTAGAACCAGCCGCGCGTCTGATCGACCGCCTCGCAGATGAAGTCGGCCGGGAAGCGCTCCGCGAACAGCTCCTGATTTTCAAACGGGTAGTGCCATTGCGCGTAGGGCATCGCTCCGCTGTCGAACCAGGCGTCGGCGACTTCGGGGATGCGGCGCGCCTCGCCGCCGCACGCTTCACAGCGGATCAGCACATCGTCCACCACCGGGCGGTGCGGATCGCTGAGGTCGGGCGGATCGCCCACAGCGCGCCGGCGCAGCTCGTCGAACGAGCCCACGCAATCGGTCCGGCCGCAGCTCTCACAGCGCCAGAACGGCAGCGGCGTGCCCCAGTAGCGCTCGCGGCTGATCGCCCAGTCCACGTTGTTCGAGAGCCAGTCGCCGTAGCGCCCGCGTCGGATGTGCTCGGGATGCCACTGAATCAGGTGCTCGTTGCTGTCCAACAGCGAATCGCGCAGGCGGCTGGTGGCGATGTACCACGAGGGCTTGGCGTAGTAGAGCAGCGGCGTATCGCAGCGCCAGCAGAACGGGTACGTGTGGCGAATGGTCTGCTGCCGCAGCAGCTGTCCGCGGCTGTCGAGATCCGCGATCACGTCCGCGTCGGCATCCTTGACCCACTTGCCTACGAACGACGGACCCGCCGACGGATCCCCGGTCATCAGCCCGCGCAGATCGACCGGCTGGCGGAACAGCAGTCCCGCGTCGCGCCCCAGCAGATAGTCGTCCTCGCCGAACGCCGGCGCGATGTGAACGATCCCCGAACCCTCCTCCATCGAGACGAAATCGGCGGTCACGACGCGGCGCGCCGGCAGTTCGTCGTCTTCGCATTCAACCAACCGCGCGCCCTCAAAGCGCCAGGCGCTGTTGCCCCACTGCTCGGGTTCGTACAGCCCCTCGTAGGTCACGCCCTCCAGCTTCGCGCCGTCTACGCGCGCCGCCACCCGCACACCCTCGATGTCCCCCAGCGCACGCTCGACCAGACGCTCCGCGAGCAGCAGCCGCGACCCGTCGGGCAGCTGCACCGCCGCATAGCTCTCATCGGCGGCCACCGCCAGACCGCTGTTGGCCGGCAGCGTCCACGGCGTCGTCGTCCAGGCCAACAGATCGGTCGGACCGGTATGGCGCAGCGCCGACGGCAGCGTGTCGTTGTGGGCGCGGAAGCGAATCCAGATGCTCGGGTCCGGCGTGTCCTCCGCATAGCCCTGCGCCACCTCGTGGCTGGAGAGCGAAGTCTCGCAGCGCGGACAGTGCGGCGTCGTGCGCCGCGCCTCGTAGATCAGGTCCTGATCCCAGAGCGTCTTGAAAATCCACCAACAGGACTCGATGTACTCCGGCGTGTACGTGCGGTAGGCATCGCTCATGTCGATCCAGAACGCCACCCGATCCGTCATGTCCTCCCACTGCTCGACGTAGCGCATCACCGACTCGCGGCACTGTTGGTTGAAGCGCTCGATCCCGTAGTCCTCGATCTCGGCCTTGGAGCTCAGCCCCAGCTCGCGCTCGACCTCCAGCTCTACCGGCAGGCCGTGCGTGTCCCAGCCGCCCTTGCGCGGCACCCGCCGCCCGCGCATCGTCTGGTAGCGAGGGAAGAGGTCCTTGAAGACACGCGAGAGCACGTGATGCACGCCCGGCGCGCCGTTCGCCGTCGGCGGACCTTCGTAGAACGAGAACACCGCGTCCGCGGGGCGCTCTTCAATGCTGCGGCGGAAAATCTCGCGCTCGCGCCAGAACTCGCGCGTCTCCGCCTCCAGCTGCGTATGCGGCAGCATCGCGTCGATCGGTCGGAACGGATTGTGGGCCTCGTCGCTCATGGAATCGGCGCTTCCCTGCTCTCTGCCATCTCTGCTGGCTGGTCTGCTGGCTGGCCGCCGAGCATGTCGGCGGCGTGTTCGGTGATGTATTCGTCCGCGATAGCAGCCATCCGCTGCCGCGTTTCGCCGTCTACTTTGCCCTGGAACCGGTCGATCAGCATCCGCATCTGCGCGCGCGCCTGCTGAGCCGACGAAACATCCTCGTCCAACAGCGTCTGTTTGGCCAGCGCTTCGGCGATCACCTTCGAATATTCGCCGACGATCCGGGCGATGTCCTGCGGCTCGCTCTCCGCTTCGCTCGCGGACCTGGAGCGCCGGCGGCGCAGCAGGCGCGCCAGCCCTCGCCGCTCCTGTTCGGACTCCGACATTCGGGCTCCGTGCCGCCAACCGTGCGGCCGCTCAGGCGCGGCTTCGCTCGTTTTCGGGAATCTGCACGCCGGGCTTGGGCGGAATCAGTCCGTTGCGCAGGTCCTGGTTGATCCCGTCCACATGGCAAGGCCGCTGCCCCCAGCGCCCCTGCATCTCGTCCAGCTGATAGCCCAGCGTCATGATCCGCTTGACCGTCGAGCAGAACACCGGGCGGTCGCCGCGCGGCAGGAACGGCACCTCGATCATGTCCCCGCACATCGCGCAGGCAGCCGGGTGCATCTGGCGCGGCGTGCGTCCGCCGAACGAGGCCGCCCCTCCGTAGCGCGTGTAGCCCGCCGTCGATTCCAGCGTCGTGCGCGCGTTCTTGCGCGCGCTGCGGCAGTCCGGGCAGCGCACCGGGTCGTTCTGCAAGCCTTTGCTGGCGTAGAACTCCTGCTCGCCCGCGGTGAACACAAAGTCGCGCCCGCAATCGCGGCAGACGATTGATCGATCCTGCATTGCCATCGGATACCTCGTCGCATCCGCCGTCGGGGGCGGGCGCTTGATCTGTCTGGGTTCGACGATATCAGAGGCCGCATTCAGCGGCGCAGCGCGCCCAGCCGCTGCTCGATTCGCTCCAGCAGCGCCGAGGCTTCTTCGTGGCGCAGAATCAGACAGATCGCGCCGTAGACCACGCCGCCGCCGATCACGCCGACGGCCAGCGCGAAGGGCGAGTCGGCCCCGAAGCGCGGCTCGCCCTCGAGCAGCGTCAGCAGCACGAACAGCACCTGCGCCATCAGCGCCGCGGCGAGCACCGTTTTGCCGACCGAGGTCAGCAAAGCGCGCGATCCGAGCCGCCCGCGCAGCCGCAGATTGAGCAGCGCAAAGAGCAGCACCGCCTCCCCGATCGTCGCGACCGAGAGCGCCAGCGCCAGCCCGCGCAGCTCCATCCCGTCCACCAGCGCCGCGGCCAGGATCAGGTTGGTCAGCATCGAGGCGATCGCCAGCGCGACCGGCGTCCGCGTGTCGCCCAGCACATAGAAGCCGCGCGAGAGGATCTCGATCGCCGCGTGCGCGAAGAGGCCGACCGAGTAGAAGAGCAGCGCGTCGGACACCAGCTGCGTGGCAGCGGCGTCAAACGCGCCGTGCTCCAGCAGCGTCTTCACGATCGAATCGCGCAGCATCAGCATCCCCACGCTGGCCGGGATGGTCAGGAAGAGCGTGAAGCGCAGCGCACGGCTGACCATCCACTCGACCGCCTCCGCCCCGCCCGTCGCCGCCCGCTCCGCCAGCGTTGGAAAGATCGCCGTCGCCAGCGACATCCCGAACAACCCCACCGGGAACATCAGAATCAACCAGGCGAAATTGAGCGCCGAAATCGAGGAGTCGCCCACCAGCGAGCCGAAAAAGGTCAGCGCGATCAGGTTGATCTGCGCCGCCGCCAGCCCCAGCATGCGCGGCCCCATCAGCCGCAGCACCTCGCGCACCGCCGGATCGCGCAGGCTCAGCGCCGGACGCAGACGCGCGCCCACAGCGGTGAGCGCCGGCAACTGCACCAGCAGGTGCGCCCCGCTGCCGGCCAGCACCCCGATCACCAGCGCCTCCACCCCCAGATGCGCCGGCAGCAGCAGCGCGCCCAGAATGATCGCCAGGTTGTAGAGCATCGGCGAGATGCCCGGCAGTAAGAAATGCTGCCGCGCGTGCAGCATCCCGGTCAGCATCCCCGACACGGCGAACAGGATCGGCGAGAGCAGCAGCAGGCGAGTCAGCAGAACCGCGTCGGCCAGCACCGCCTCCTGGACGCCGCTGTCTTCGCCCAGACCCGGCGCGAGCGCCGGCACAATCCAGTGCGCGCACAGAAAGACCACGGCGGACAGCGCGATGGTGCCGATCAGCACCCAGTTCAGCACGATGCTGGCCAGCCGCCAGGCGGCGTAGTCGCCCCGCTCGCCGAGCACCCGCGCGAAGACCGGAATAAACGCGCTCGCCAGCGTCGCCCCGGCCAGCAGCTGGAAGACCAGATCGGGCAGCCGCATCGCCACCCAGAAGGCGTCGAGCTCAACCGTTGCGCCGTATTGGTCCGCGATCACCACCGCCCGCGCCGCGCCCAGCAGGCGGCTGCCGAGGAACGCCAGCCCGAGCAGCAGCGCCGCCCCCGCCACTCCGCCGCCGGTGCTGAAGAGCAACTCCCGCAGCGTCGGGCGGCGGCGCGGCGGTGGGTGCTGGGGGATCGTGGGGCGGCGAATGTGTGCGGACCGTTCCAGCCATAGGCGGCCGCCGGCCCGTCGGAGCCGCGCCGCGCAAATCGGCCTGTTGGACACTGCGCCAGTCGCTGATACGATAACCGTGTCGAAGGAGGAAGGCCGTGCCCAACAAGGCCGCCGCTGAGAAATACCTGCGCGCCTCGCAGCGCCGCCGCATGCGCAACAAGCCCGTGCGGACCTACGCCCGCACCACCGTGCGCGCCGCACTGGAAGCGATCGAAGACGCCTCCGACGCCGCCACCGACACGGGCGCCGCCGCCGATTGGACGCAGGCTGAGGAGCGCATCCAGCTCGCCGTCGGCGCGCTCGACCGCGCCGCCCAAAAAGGCGTAATGCACGCCAACACCGCCGCGCGCCGCAAGAGCCGCCTGCTGCGCCGCTTCCACCAAGCCCGCAACCCCGAGTCCCCCAGCAAGCGTCGCGTCCCCCCTCCCGAGCCCGCCCGCACCCCCTAGCCCTCGAACCGCACGCCCCCCACTGTAGATGCGTTGGCTGAACGCGGCTGAGCGGCTGGTCAGGCTCCGCTGAGCGCCTTTCGCAGAGGAGCTCCGCTGCGAATCGCTTTGATCTCATAGAGTCTGCCGCAGAACTCAACCTTCTCTTTCGCCGTGGGCTTCCTCCCCTTGGGGGGTCGATTGAACCTGCCGCGGTACACGACGACGGGGCGGAACCGCACCTGCAACGCATCGTCTCGCGACAACCATTGATCGGCGATCCGACCACCTTCCGTGAGTTGCTCCGCGACCTGGGCGAGCTCGACATCGCCGCGCTTCAGCTCGATGGGAGCGATCAGGTGCTCGTCGCAGGCCAGGACGAAGTCGCACCGACGCTTCTTCGGATCGATTTTCAGCTCGCCGCAGTCCAGATCCACCAGAATCCTCGGCTTCGGTAGCTCGTCAAGACTCGCCAAGACACCCTCTTTCCGACAGCGGGTTGCCTGGCACCGCTTCGGCGTGCGCGCCCGGACCGTGTCGACGAGGGCGCTCATTCCGCGCCCCGGTCGGCGATGCGATTTCCGATCTCCGCCCAAGTGTTGTACATCTGGTCGGCCACCTCATCGTAGCCGCTGAGCAAGCCGCCTTCTTCGGGATTGACCTTCAGCTCGCGCACGACCGAACCTCGGCGCCGCGCGTTCTGCTCGAAGAGCCAAATCCCGACATCGTCGTCCGACAAGGCTGCGTCGCTGCCTCTGAGTCCTCGGCGTTCCTCTTCGGAGAGCTTGGCAAGCCGCACCAGGTTGGCGATCTGGTCGAGCACCCATTCGCTGTGCGTCGTGATGATCACGCGAATGCCGGCGTGAACGAGCCGTACCAGGTGCAACGCGAACTCCGCCTGCATCGCCGGATGGAGGTGCGACTCCGGCTCTTCGATGATCAACGTATCGCCGCGCTTCACATGGTGGCGCAGATACAGCACCACCGGTGCGAGCTCCGACACCATCGACGAACTCGTCATGATCGGGAATTCACGGTCCAGTCCGGTTGGGCGATAGACGAACGTCGGGTAATTCGCCTCGGTACGCTCCACAGCCACACCGCCGCCGAGTACATCTTGTTCCAGGGCGGATGCCAGAGCATCGCCGTCATCCACGGTTGGATGTTTCTCGTCCCCGATCTCGATCAACTCCCGCAGGAAGTCCCCCATCACGCCCGACAGCGTAGGCACATTCGGCGCGTCTACGATGCCGGCGCTCGACACGCGGTCAATCGCAGCTCCGATCACCGTACGATGAGCGTGCATCACCCCCGTCCGGTCTGCCGGCAGATAGTAGGCGAACCGACTGAGCGGCCCCGCAGAATTGGCCATCGCTAACTCGCCGAGCGATGGGATCACGTCGTCCGCCCAGCGTTTCACAGCCAGAGGTTCGCGTTCAGCGAATCTCTCCAGTAGCGGGATTGCACGAAACATCAAAGTGCGCGCCGCGGTCTGGGCACTGGTCGAGAGCTGAAGGTCCGCGCCCGAGGAAACAGAAGTTTTGAATTCGGACAGTTGCCTTCGACCACCGCGCATCGAGAACTCGTGCTCAATTGTATGCTCG
Source organism: uncultured Dehalococcoidia bacterium (assembly GCA_958295515.1). GTDB lineage: Bacteria > Chloroflexota > Dehalococcoidia > Bin125 > Bin125 > CATQGW01. The sequence goes on from CATQGW010000004.1 coordinate 133,266, forward strand.
GCTGATCCGCCGCTCGCCTGGCCACAGCCAACGATGATCCGCGAACCACCCCTACTGCCGGCCCGCACCAGCTGCGCGACCTCAGACCCTACGCCGAAGCACCGAGCGAGTCTTGCTCGTAATGCACCGCCGAGATCATCTCGATTACGCATCTCCTCACGCACGAGATCGGCAATATCGGGTGGCACCGGGGGCACGTCACTTACTGAACCCGGAACCGGTCTTTCGGGCAACTCATCAAGCCACTTCCGCAACCGATCAGCCGTCTCGACCGGGACATCGAGAGGCGCATGTGCTCGATCGCGACCGCGATGACCGTGATGGCGGAGAAACAATTCCCGTGGCGGGTCCAAGTACTCTGCAAACAGTAAGTGCAGCGCGTAGATCAGAATCGCGAGGTAGGACTTGCCCGTGTTGCTCGGGCCCACGAAGACGGTGAGCGGGCGCAGCTCAATATCGGCCTCGACGATCGGGCCGAAGTTGGTCACTTTGAGGCCAAGTACGGGCTGATCGCCTGTGTCGCTCACGTTCAATCTCCGCTCCCGCAGACCATCCGCAACAGCACTAGCCTACCGCACGAGGGACGGCTTGCCCGATGCCGAAGCGCCCTACGCCCCAAGACCTCCCTCGCCGCCTAGCGGGGCGGTGCCGCGTTGCGGGTTGGGGGGTTTGCGCTCGTGCGGCGCGGGGGTTGGGAGCTCGGACGCGGTGAAGAGCTCCGACGCCAAAATCTCCTCCAGCAGCGCCTCCCCCGACGGCTGGAGCGCGATGGTGTGTTCGAGCACCCAGAGCAACTCCAGCAGCTCCTCGCCGAACTCCCAGTGCTTGGGACGGATGTCGTCCAGCGGCGACGACTGCTTCCCGCTCGGCTCCAGCTTGCGGTAGCCCAGCCACGACTGGACGACTTGCAGGCCGGAGACGGCGTAGCTCCACACCTCCGGCGCGACCGGCGCGAACTGCCCCTTGCCGACATGGAGCGTGCGGGTCTGCTCGTCGTAGCCGAAATCGTCGGGGTAGTCGTCGTGCGGCACGGCGACGGTGCAGCGCGCCTCGCCCGGCGGGACGGCGCCGTCGCCTTCGGGCGTCCCGAAGCGCTCACCGTAGGTGTGGAGGTAGAGCAGCCGCGCCCCGTGCGCGGCTGCGCGGCGGAAGAGCTCGCCGTCCCTGGTGATCGGCAACCGCGGCGGCGGCAGCTCAAGCTGGTTCCAAAACCGTTCGACGTAGGCCGGCTGCGCAAGCACGGTGTAGGCATAGGCGAAGAGATCAGGAGCCGACGCGGCGAAGCCGTGTTCGGCTTCAAGCACAGACACGAGCCCACTCGTTACGTTCGGCTCCGTCGCCGCCGCGTCGCGCCAAAGCGGGATGACATGTTTAGCGCCAAAGGAGCCGCGGAAGTGATCAAGATCAGGGATGGCCGCGCATGCGACTGCTGACGGTCCATGCCCAAGCGCCTTCGTGAGCATCGATGTGATGAAGGTTTGCTGCGGTCCGTAAGTACGCCAGAGGTCCGGGCGCATGAAGTCGCCAACGCGCGAATCTGCGATGACCCATTGGTAGTCAAGTGATCGATAGGAGTAACGCACGATCTGCGGCACGGCCACTTCCGACTCCAACGAGGCGATTGGCTCAGCGCGGCTCGCGCCGAGGAGCGGAGGATACTGTCGATCGACTTTTCGATCACGCGTCTCGCGGAACGCAGCGCCTCGATGCGTTCCGTGTCGGTCAAGGAGCTCGCGCCATCGCTCGACAAGTAGCTCGTGCGACTCGCCAATTGGCCACTTGCGTTTCAGCTGCGCGCCTGAGTGCTGCCAGGGAAACACATCGATGACCTGCGGCCATTCGCTGTACGCGCCGGCGATCGGGATGTGGAACGGATCGGTCCAGCCCGACGAGCATTCCTGCCATTCGATGCTGGCGAACGAGTCGATCTGATCGAGGAACGCGAGCTTCTCGCGTTCGGAGCCTGTCGCGCGAGCGAGCCAAACTCTCGCAAGCGTCGTCTTCGACTGTTCGCTTGATCGGACGCCGATCGCGATCGCGACGGGCGTCTGAATTGCGAACACGTTGTCCGTCTTCCGCGCGCCGAGGTTGTCGCCCTCAAGATCGATGATCCAAAGCTCATCGAACACTTCGCGCATCACCTTGCGCATGCCGATGAAGCCCGGACCGTACAGATACGACGATGCAGTGATGAAGCTGACAATCCCACCGCTCTGAGCTGCGCCGAAGACTTTCCAAAGCGCCCAACGCCAGAAGTAGACGTAGTCGTTGTAGATATTCTTGAGGTGGACGCCCTGTCCGGCCTGCCTCACAGGCTCGCGGAAATCCTCGATGATCGGCTTGGTATCGTCGTCCTCTTTGTCGTCGCCGTAGCGCACCCAGCCGCCCTTGCGCTTCTCCGTGTCGTCGCCCTGATCAATCTGCTGGCGGTCGTAGGGCGGGTTGCCGAGGCAGACGAGGATCGGCGTTTCGCCTTTGACCTGCTGCGCGCGTTCCCACTCGCGCGGAATGCTGGGCAGCAGCGACTGGAGCAGCGGCGGCGTATCGCCCTCCTGATGCGGCGAGGCGAGCGTGTCGGTCAGGTAGACGCGCGGCGGCTCCTCCGCAACGCCTGCGTCGCGCAGGCGTTGCGCAATCCGCAGATGCGCCACCGCGTAGGGGCCGACGAGCAGTTCAAAGGCGTAGAGCCGCCTGGCCAGGCTGCGCAGCCGCGCCTCGACGAGGCCGGGTCCGCTGCGCTCGCGCACGGCTTGCTCGGCGTGGTCGAGCACCGCCAACGGGTACGCGCCCGAGCCCACCGCGGGGTCGAGCACCGTGACGCCGTCATCGGCGAAGCCGCGCGGCTTGCCGAAGCGCGTGCGCAGCAGCTCCGCCGCCAGCCGCACCTGGCAGCGCACCACCTCGACCGGCGTGAAATAGACCCCGCGGCTCTTGCGCAACCTCGGGTCGTAGGCGGCCAGAAACTGCTCGTAGAAGTAGAGCCAGGGATCCTGCGCGTCGGCGCGGCTGAGCGCCTCAAGATCGACCGCGGCGATCGCGCGTTCGATCAACTCGATCGGAATCTGGAGTTCGGCGCGGGCAGCGGGCGAGTCGAGCAGTTGGAGCGCGTCGGCCAACAGCGCGTGCTGCTGCTGGAGCTGCGTCGCCGCGACAGCGGGTTGCAGGCTGTCCGCGCCCTCGAAATGAGCGAGCAGCAGCGCGTAGGTCAGCGTCTGCGCGTAGGCGTCCGCGAACTGCGCGTCGTCCGCTTCGGGGAACAGAATGTCACGCCACTGCGCGGCGAGCGAGCGCAGCGGCGAATCGGTCTCGCCCACCGCCCGCTCCACCTCGCCGCGCAGCATGCGCGCGTAGGGCGCGATGAACTCCGCCAGTTCGCCCGGATTCTTCGGCGTGATCGGCTGCCAGGCGAGAAAGTCCGCCAGCAGCTGCCGGAACTGCGGCAGGCGATCGGCATCAAGCCCGCCCGCCCCGCCGGCGGCGATGTCGTCGGTGATCCGAACCTGCGCCTTCTGCTTGCCCGAGCGGTAGAGGCTCCATTCTTCGCCGTCGGTGTAGATCAGGTTGGGCAGCGCGCGAAAGCGCTGCCACTGGTCGGCGTTGGCGCTGCCGGAGGCGAATTTGTCAGGCCGCGCGCCGACACCGGGCGCTTTCAACTCCACGTATCCGCTCAGCAGCCCGCCGACGGTGATCCCGAGGTCCGGCCGCCCAATGTCCTCAACCCGCACTTCGGGGCGGTAGTTCACGTCGAGGTTGGTCAGCTCGCCGATGCGCCGCAGCAGCTCCCCAACCGCCGCCTTCAGCGGGTCCTCCGCCTGCCCGCCGACACGCAGCGCGAACTTGCCCGCAAGCTCATCGGCAAATCCAGCCACCGCACCCGCAAAGTCGTCCGCGCCATTCACCATTGGCGCAATGTAAGCCCACCGCTCCCCTCACACCCGCGCCCATCGGCCTCCGGCGGGGCTCAGCTCGTGCTGATGCGATCTGCGGTGTCAATCATCGAGCCCAACCCGTTCGCCACGAGCACGGCGCGGAGCGTGTGACGCTGCGGCAGCCCGGCAAGGCGGATGCCGCCCGCGGTCTGTAGGAACTCAACGCCAATCACCCCGCCGTCCCGGTCGTAGTCGACCATCCGGAAGTCGCCGAACTCGCGTGTCGTGTCAACCGCGACATCGTTCAGATGCACGTAGAGCGATCCCGTCGCCGTGTCGACCTGCACATGACCATCGGCGCTCATGGGGTCACTCAATCACACCCGCACCCACCGCTCCACCATACCCAGCGCCCACCACTCCGTCATACCCGCGCTTGCCGCGGGTATCTCGCCGTGACCAGCACAGACGTCGGTACAGCACACGGCGAGATTGCCGCGACGGAGCGCGGCAATGACGAAAGCGGCAAGCACGGGTATCCCGCCGAGCCGAACACAAACGCAGGAGCAGCGCCGCGCGATAGGATGAACGCACGATGCAGGCGTTGATCTTTGAACAGGCAGGGCAGATTCGCGTGGGCGAGGTCGCCGACCGCGCCCCGGGACCTGGCGAGGCCGTGCTCGAAATGCGCGCCGCCAGCGTTTGCGCCTCCGACCTGCGCGTCTATCGCGGCGAAAAATACGCCGCCCCCGGCGTCGTGCCCGGACACGAAATGGCTGGCGTCATCGTCGCCGTCGGAGAGGGCGTCGAGACCGTCCAGCCCGGCAGCAGCGCCGCTGTCTACCCGATCATCTCCTGCGGCGGCTGCGCCTTCTGCCGGCGCGGCCTGCGCAACCGCTGTAGCAGCCGCCAGACTCTCGGCTACGACCGCAACGGCGGCCTCGCCGAGCGGGTGCTGCTGCCGGCGGCGCTGGTCGCGCAGGGACACGCCGTGCCCCTCGCGCGCGGCGCCGGCTTCGAGCGCGCCGCGCTCACCGAACCCACCGCCTGCGTGCTCAACTCGCTCGAGTCCTGCCGCTTCCGCGCCGGCGCAAGCGTCGCAATCCTGGGCGCCGGACCCATGGGACTGCTGCACATCGTGCTGGCGCGCGCGCTCGGCGCGGGCGCGATCGTCGTCGCCGAACCCGTCGAGTCGCGCCGCGCTGCCGCCGAAGCGGTCGGCGCGGATGCAGTGGTGGACGGCGATCCCGACACCCTGCGCGGCGCAGTCGCGGAAGCCACCGGCGGCGAGGGCGCGGATGTCGTGATCGTTTCGGTCGGGCTCAACGGTTTGACCGAAACCGCGCTGAGCGTCGCCGGACGCCAGAGCTCCGTCAATCTCTTCGCCGGCTTCCCCCCCGAGTCCTCAGCGACGATCGACGTGAACGCGCTGCACTACGCGGAGGTCTCGCTGACCGGTACGCAGAACGCCACGCCCGACCAGTTCCGCCGCACCGCCGCGCTGCTGCCCAGCCTTAACGGGCTGGAGCAAATCGTCTCCCACCGCTTCGCCCTCAGCGAAGCGACCCAGGCCTACGAATCGCGCCGCGACCCCGCGGTACTCAAGACGCTCGTGCTGCCGGACGACCAACTCGGATGACGACCCAAGAGCCGCAATACTCGCTGGGCATCGGCAGCGCGCTGCGCGAAGCGCGGATTCGGCGCGGGCGCTCAATCGGCCAGGCGCACCAGGCCACGCGGATCGCGCGCGACTACCTCGAAGCGCTGGAGGCGGAGAACTGGGCCGCGCTGCCCGCCGCTCCGTTCGCGCGCGGCTTCCTCTCCTCCTATGCCGAATATCTGGGGCTGGACGCCGCGCCGCTGCTGGAACGCTTCCCGCTCGCCGCCACCGCGCCCGGCCAGGGGCTGGAAACACCGCCCACCGCGCCGCGCACCGACCAGCAGGCGCTCGCCCAGACCCCTAATGAGCGACTCGAGCGTCCCCGAGTCAGCCTCGGACCCTGGATCACCGCCGCCGTTGTGGTGCTGGTGGTGATCGCCGTCGTGGTCGGCGTGGTCACGCTGCGCGACCCCGTGATCGCTCCCGAAGAGCCGACCGCCACGCCCGGCATCAGCCGCAACGTGGACATCCGAGCCGAGGCCGAAGCGGTGATCAGCCGCACCGAAATCAGCCGCGACCCGCTGCCTGATCTGCGTAGGTACACCGCCCGCGAAGCGATCAACTACGTGCAGAACACCGGCGCGCCCTTCGTCGTAATCACCGTGCATGACGAGTCGGAGGCTGGATCTGTGATCGAGCAGGCACCCGCGCCAGGCTCGCAAATCGCCTCCGACGGCGCAGTCACGCTGGTGATTAGCCGCGGTCCGCGCACTCCGCCGCCCACGAGCGGCTCGTAGGCCCAACAGTGCGCTATCACATCGTCACCCTCGGCTGCCCCAAGAACACCACCGACTCGGCGCGGATCGCGCGCTCGCTGGAGAGCGACGGCCACCACGCAACCGCCGATCGCCGCGAGGCCGACGTGGTGGTGCTCAACACCTGCGGATTCATCGACGATGCCAAAGCGGAGTCCGCGCAGGCCGCCCAGCAGCTGGCCGCCGAGCGCGAGCACGGCCAGCAGCTGCTCGTCACCGGCTGCTGGTCGCAGATCGAGCGCGAGCAAGTGCAGGCCACGGTCAACGTGGACGGCATCTTCGGCATCGAAGCCTGGGAGGAAATTCGCGCCACGCTGGGGACATCCGACGCGACGGCGGAACGCGATATCCCCGCAGGCGGCGTCGGACAGTCCGGCCAGCCCTCGGCCTACCTCAAAATCTCGGACGGCTGCGCCCGACCCTGCACATTCTGCAACATCCCGCAAATCAAAGGCCGCCAGTTTCGCAGCGCCTCGCCCGACGCGCTGATCGCGGAGGCGCGCGAACTCACCGACCGCGGCGCGCGCGAGTTGGTGCTGGTCGCCCAGGACAGCACCGCCTACGCCGCCGAGTGGGGCGACCCCGACGGTCCGGCGCGCCTGCTCGAGCGGCTCGCCGCCGAAGTCCCCGCCGCGCGCTGGCTGCGCCTCATGTACGCCTACCCCGGCTTCGTCACCCCCAGCCTGATCGAGGCGATGGCCTCGATCCCGCAAGTCTGCAACTACCTCGACATCCCTCTCCAGCACGCCAGCGTCGAGACCCTGCGGCGGATGAAGCGCCCGCACAACATGCGGATGGTGCGTGAGACATTGGAGCGCCTGCGGACAGCGATGCCCGATATCGCAATCCGCACCACCTTCATCGTCGGCTTCCCCGGCGAGACCAAGACCGAGTTCAACGAGCTGCTCGATTTCTGCCGCGAAGCCCGCTTCGACCGCGCCGGAGCATTCACCTACTCCCCCCAGCCCGGCACGCCGGCGGCGGAGCTGGGCGGGCAGCTGCCGGAGCGCGTCAAGCAGCGGCGCTATCGGCGGCTGATGAGCGTGCTGGAGCAGATCGCCGCCGAGCGCAGCGCCGAGCAGGTCGGCCGCGAACTAGAGATTCTGGTCGAGTCGGAACCAGGCCAAACGACCGACGACGGCGCGCCGGTCTTCGCCGGACGCAGCTACCGCGAGGCGCCCGAGGTCGACGGCCTGGTCTTCTGCGACGGCGTCGCCTCACCCGGCTCAATGCCCACAGTGCGCATCACCCAGGCGCTAGGCCACGATCTCTGGGCGTCGCCGCTCGCCGGCGAGGACTAGCATTGACGCCGCCAAAGGAGCGGCCCGCATGGTCACCGAAGAGCGCCTGACACGCGAAGAGCTGCGCGAGCTGGACCGACAGCAGCGCATCGCTCAAGCTGTCGCCGACGGCGATCCGCTATTGGCCGAATGGCTCAAAACCGTCGAATACGACGACGAAGGAACACCCGAAGAGGATGCCGAAGACATCCGGATCGCACGCGAACGGATCGCACACGGCAGCTGTATCTCGCTGGAGGAGGTCTTTGCCGGAGATGCGGAGTTGCATCCCGAAGAGGGCGAACTCTATCGGCGGCTTGACGCGGAGTTCCCCGAATGGCCGCTGTTTCTCAGCCGGATCGCACCCGACTCGCCCGAGGGCATCGAATTCTTCGCGCGGCTGGAGCGGGAATTTCCTGAGGCCGTCAACTTTGTGCGAGGCGTCGAATAATCTCGCCGCAGCAGCCTCGGTACCGCGTGATCAAGACTGACGAGGCTGCGGATGAGTTCCGCACTCTCAGTCCGGAACGCCGGCGGAACGCCAAGCGCGCGCTCGTTCAACTGGGCTTTGGTCCGCTGAACCGCGATACGAAACCGCTTGAAGGGTTTGACAACCTCTGGCGTATGCGCGCCGGCAACATGCGCGTGCTCTTTCGCACCGAGCCGCGCCGAGTCATCCGCGTGGTCCGCATCCGCCTGCGTCCCACTGCCTACGACGACCTGGAGCGGCTACTGCCCGATCCGTAACTCCGGTTCACAGATGAATCGTCTCCGTCTCCACACCCGTCACTTCCGCATCCACGCCCAGACCCTCGATGAACCGCTGAATATGCTGCGCCGTCGCATGACTGCGCGCCTCGGCGTTGGAGACCGTCACGAACACCAATGTCGCCGCAGTACGATCGTCAAGCTCGCCAACCTCCGCCGCTGCAACGTTGAACTTGTTGCGCACCCGATCCCGCACTCGCCGCACCACCGCCCGTTTGTCCTTCAGCGAGGCCGACTCGAAGAGCATCAGCTCGACGCGCAGCACGCAGATCACTGCCGGCACGCCGACTACTCCTGCGCCGTCTCGGATGCTTCGAGCGGCAGCGTCGCCTGCTCCGACGGCGGCGGCACATCCGCCAGCGGCGGCAACTCCGCCAGCGCGCCCAGCCCGAAGTGGTCCAGAAAACGCGGCGTCACGCTCCAGAGCAGCGGCTGCCCCGGCGCCTCCAGCCGCCCCACCGGCTCAATCAGGTCCCGCGCCCGCAACGTGCGCAGCGCCGCCCCCGCGCCCACCCCCCGCGCCTGCTCGATCGCCGTCCGTGTGATCGGCTGCCGGTAAGCGACAATCGCCAGCGTCTCCAGCGCCGCCTTCGAGAGTCGGTTCGGCGCTTCCAGCCCCAGCAGCCGCTCAACCCAGGGCGCAGCCTCGGGCGCGCTGACCAGCGCCACCGCCGCGCCGTGCCGCCGCAGCCGCACGCCGCGATTCTGATCGCCGGCCATCTCCGCCAGCGCCTGCTCCACCGCATCGGGCGAGACGCCCGTCACCCGCGCCAGCAGCGGAATCGTCGGCGGCTGCTCGGCCACCAGCAGCAGCGCCTCCAGCACCATCGCCAGATTCTCGGGCCGCTCCGGCGCGTCGGACGGCGCTGCGGCGTCGCTCGCCTCCGTCATCGCGCCGCCAGCTTCCCGATCGCCGTAGGCGTCTCGCCATCGCTCTCGCTGAGGCCGACAATCTGCACCGCCAACAGCCGATTCAGCGGCGGCGGCGCGGACTCGCTCCATTCCAACTCCACAGGCACGTACGTATCGGTCAGTCCATGCAGCCGCGCTCCATCCGCCGACTCGAAGAGCACCGGCAGCGTCTCGCCAATCAAATGCCCGCGGAACGCGCGCGCCTGCTCGGTGGCGAGCCGCCGCAGACGACTCGCGCGCTCGCGTTTGGCCTGCGGCGCTACATCGTCCTCCAGCAACGCCGCGCTGGTGCGCGGACGCGGCGAATAGGGAAAGACATGCATATCGGCGAACGCCGCCTCGCGGCAGAGTTCGTATGTCTGCTCGAAATCCTCATCGCTCTCGCCGGGAAATCCCACGATCACGTCGGTTGTGATCGCCGCACCCGGCACGGCCGCGCGGATCTGCCGCAGCGCGCCGAGAAACTGCGCCGCATCGTAGCGCCGCCGCATTCGCCCCAGCACGCGATCCGAGCCGCTCTGCAGCGCCAGATGAAAGTGTCGGCAAAGCCGCGCATCGTCCCAGCACGCCAACAGCTGCGGCGTGATGTCCTGCGGCTGAATTGAGGAGTAGCGCAACCGCGGCGCATCGGTCCGGCTGAGCAGCGCCTGAATCAGCCGCGCCGCGCTGCTCCCGTCGTCGCGATCACGCCCGTACGCACCCGGCTGCGTGCCGGTCAGCACAACCTCCTGCACGCCCTCGGCAACGCGATCCCGCACCTGCGCCACGACTTCATCGATCGGGACCGCACGCTCGCGTCCGCGCACGGCAGGCACGATGCAGAACGCGCAGACATCGTCGCAGCCTTCCTGAATCTTGATGAACGCCCGCGTGCGTCCCGTAGAACGCTCCGCGGTACGTGCGCCGCCGCGCCGGGAGCGGCCCAGTTCGCGCAGCACCGCGTCAGGCGCGGACGCTTTGTCCGCGTTCGAGACCACGACATCCACGCCCAGCTCGGCGATCAGCGCTTCGCCGGCATGCTGCGCGTAGCAGCCCGTAACCACGACCGCCGCATCGGGCGACATCCGCTTGGCGAGTCGGATCAGCCGCCGCGCTTTCCGATCGGCGACATGCGTGACGCTGCATGTGTTGATCAGCCAGGCATCGGCGTCAGCCGGGCGATCCACCGTGACGCAGCCGGCCTCCTGCAACACACGCGCCGCCGCCTGCGTTTCCGCCTGGTTCAGCTTGCAGCCGAGCGTGAGCGCGGCGACGACGGGGGCGCGCCGCGCGGGCGCGCCGCTGGAGGTGGCTGCCACGAAGCGCTCCTTCACCGCTACCATATAAGCCGCGCACGGATCGCGACCCGGTAAAGGAGCGGCGCAATGGTGGAAGTCGGACTGGCCATCCTGTTCATCGCCATTCTGGTCGGCGCGGACCGCCGCCGCTACGAGCGCTTCGGCGAGCGCATGCGCGAGGTCGTCGACTGGCTGGACCGCCCCGAGCAATAAGGCGGCCTCGCAGCGCGGTTTGACATGCATAGGACGCGCGTTCTACAATAGCGGCATCGACGCTGAGTCCGAACAACGGACCACGAGGTGCGCAAATGACGCTCTCCACCCAAACCCGAGGCATCCAGCTGGCGCTGACGCAGAAGCAGCAGAAGCGCCGCCGCGCGCCCGCTCCGCCCCATCCGCCCTGCCCGATCTGCGCCGGCCCCACCGCCCGCCACGGCGCCCGGAACGTCTGCGCCGTCTGCGGCCACGGCGCCCAGGAACAACCCCGCCGCCGCCCCGCCTACCGCCCCCGCCGCCATCCCAACTAACGCCGGCGGCGCAGACCCATCCCACATCCCGTCGTTCCCTCTTGCCCTCACCTCGTCATTCTCACACCCCCGTCCCGTCACTCCCACACCCGATTCCGTCATTCCCGCGAACGCGGGAATCTCGTCGCGGGGCTTCGGAGCTCGGACGCGGGGATTCCCGCTCAAGGCGGGAATGACGGATGGCAGGCACGCATGACAAGGTAAACGGGCGGGAAGAATTCGCAGCGGCTGGCTACGATGGTGGACGATGAACGCCGCCTACATCTTTCTCGGTGTCCTGCTGCTGCTGACCATCCTCTGGGCCGGCGGCTACATCAAGCTGGGCGGCGTCACCTCCCTCTTCCGACGAATCCGCCTCGCCGCGCTGCTCTGGGCAGCGGCGATTACGGCCATCGCGTTGGTGCGCATCCTCGGTCTCGGCGGCTGAAACGGCGGACGCGCAATGCGAATTCTGGTCGCCCCCCAGGAATTCAAGGGCAGCCTGAGCGCCGTTGAAGCCGCTGATTGCTTTGCCGCCGCTGCGCGGGCGGTGCATCCGACCGCCGAAATCGACCTCGCGCCCATCGCCGACGGCGGGCCGGGCACCGTGCAGGCGATCGTGCGCGCGGCGCGCGGGCGAACCTCGATCGCCCGCGTCTCGGGACCGCTGGGCGCGCCCGTCGATGCCCGCTGGGGGCGAATCGACGACGGCCGCAGCGCCGTCATCGAGATGGCCGCCGCAGCCGGGCTGACTCTGCTGACCGCCGACCAGCTGGACCCGCGCCGCGCCGCAACGCACGGCGTGGGCGAACTGATCATCCACGCCCTGGACTCGCGGGCGGAGCGCATCCTGATCGGCGTCGGCGGCAGCGCCAGCAACGACGGCGGGGCAGGAATGGCGGCGGCGCTGGGCGCGCAGCTGTTCGACGACACCGGCCGAAGCCTCCCGCCGGGCGGCGCAGCGCTGGCGCAGCTGGCGCGAATCGATATCTCCGCGCTCGATCCCCGCCTCGCATCCACCAAATTCGAGGTGCTGTGCGATGTGCAGAACCCCCTCATCGGCCCCGACGGTGCAAGCGCCGTATACGGGCCGCAGAAAGGCGCTGACGCGGCGGCAGTCGCCGAGCTGGACCGCGCACTGGCCAACTACGCGGGAATCGTCGAGCGCGACCTCGGTCTCAGCATCGCCGCGCTGCCCGGCGGCGGCGCAGCCGGCGGCCTCGCGGCCGGTCTCGCCGCGTTCTGCGGCGCGCGCCTCGTCTCCGGCTTCAACGCCGTCGCCGACGCCATCGGCCTCGCCGAGCGCGTCGCCCAGGCCGATCTGGTGCTCACCGGCGAGGGGCGGCTGGACACCCAGTCGGCCTGGGGTAAGTCGGTCGCCGGCGTCGCTCGGCTGGCGCAAACCGCCGGCAAACCCTGCGCCGCCATCTGCGGCCTGATCGAGGGCGACGGCCGCCTGCCCGGCCTCACCGATCGCGAACAGTCCACCCCGCCCGGCATGCCTCTGGAGCAAGCAATGGCCGGCGCTCCCGCGCTGGTCGCCGCCGCCGTCCAGCGCGTCCTGTGGCGCTAAAGGAATGGGGCGTAGCGGGGGTGCGAAGACTCGGGCTGGATATGCGCGTCGCGGCGGGGGGCGATGCCGATCTGGTCGAGACGATCGTCGTCAATCCCGAAATGGTGCGCCACCTCGTGCAACACCGTTTCGCGCACCTGCTCGACGACCTCTTCCTCCGAACGACAGATCGCCTCAATCGGCTCCTGATAGATGTAGATGCGGTCCGGCAGCACCTCGCCGTAGCTGCCCCGCACGGTCAGCGGGCGGCCGCTGTAGAGGCCGAGCAGCAGATCGCCCGACGACAGACCGACCATCTCCAGCTCCTCCGGCTCCGGCCGGCTGCGCACCAGCACGACGACATTCTCCATCCGCTCCGCGAGCGCATCGGGAATTTCATCGAGCGCGCGCGCGACGAGCCGTCGGAAGCGGGAGCGTTGCATCCGCTTACGGTACTGCCCCCGTCAGAATCGCGCCTTCCAGCACCCGCCGAGCGATCGGGCCGGCATCGTCCGCGCCCGATTTACCGTCGTCGAGCACCACCGCGACGACCAGCTTGGGGTCGTCGTAGTTCGCCCAGGCGGCAAACCAGGCGTGGGTGAAGAACGGTCCGACTGGCTCGGGCGGACCTTCCTGCTGCTCCTGCTGCTGCGCTTCGTCCGCCGCCGCCTGCTGCGCGGCCTGCTCTTCCTCCTCATCGACGGTGGCGATGGTTTCGGCGTCAATCACCTGATCTTCGGCGGTGCCCGATTTGCCGGCGACCCGCAGCGCGCTGCCGTTGAACGGTCCCCAGCCCGTCCCGTAGGGCTGCGAGACCACCCCGCGCAGCGCCGCCTGCAGCTGACTCAGCGTCTCGGCGGAGATCGGCAGCACGTTGATCGCGCGCCGCTCGAGCACTTCCGGCGGAGCGTTGAGCGGCTCGATCGACTGGACGATCACGGGAGTGAAGAGCACGCCGTTGGTGGCCATCGCGGCGTAGGCGTTGGCCATCTGTAGCACGGTGACCGCCACGAAGCCCTGCCCGATGCTCATATTCAGCGTGTCGCCCGTGTACCACGCTTCGTTCAGCTGATCGCGCTTCCAGACCGGCGAGGGATTGACCCCGGCCTCTTCGGCCAGCCCCACCACGCCGGTCGGCGCGCCGAAGCCGAAACCGGCCGCGATCGCCGGCAGCAGCCGCTCGTTGAGGCGATCCAGCTGCAAGCCAATCTCGTAGAAGACCGTGTTGCAGGACTCTGCCAGCGCGCGCGCCAGGCTGATCCGGCCCTGGTCCGTGTCCTTCCAGTTGCGCAGCGGCTCGTCGCCCACGCCCATCCACTCCACCGGGCAGCCGAGCCGGTCGCTGACCTCATAGCCGCCCTCTTGCAGCGCCGCCGCGAGCGTGATCGACTTGAACGTCGAGCCCGGCGCGTAGACCTGCTCGACCGCGCGGTTGATGAACGGCTGGCGCTCATCGCCGAAATACAGATCGACCTCCGCCTGCGTGTAGCCGTCCACGATCGCGTTGGGATCGAAGCGCGGATAGGAGGCCATCGCCAGGATGTGCCCGTTGCGCGGATCCAGCGCCACCGCCGCGCCCAGCTCCTCGCCCAATGCCGCCTCCGCCAACTGCTGCACGCGGATGTCCAACGTCAGCCGCACATCTGCCCCCGCTACGGCGTCGCGCGAGATGATCTCGCGGATCGGCCGCCCAACCGGATCCAGCACCACCAGCGAGCCGCCGCGCCGCCCGGCCAGCGCCGGCTCGAACGAGTACTCGATCCCGTCGCGCCCCACCATGTCGCCCGCGCGGTAGCCGCCGGCGAAACGCAGCTCCAACTCTTCGGCATCGATCTCCTGTAGATAGCCCACCACATGCGTGGCCAGATCGCCGTACGGATACCAGCGCCGCGTATCCCGCTGCACCAGAATGCCATGACCGGAAAGCTGATCGTATTCCTCGATTAAGGACGCCGGCGTGTCGATCGGCAGCTCGGCCACGGGCAGAAACTGGTAGCCGAGGACGTCCTGGTAAATCAGCGCGCGCACCACCGACTCCTCCATCCCCAGCCGCTCGACGAAGAAGTTGATGATGAAGTCCTCATCGGAGACGGCGTCCCAATGGACGCCGACGATCGCCACCTCCGCCGCCCCCGCCAGCACCTCGCCGTTGCGATCCAGAATGCGCCCTCGCTGCGGCTGCTGAATCAGCGTGCGCACCAGATAACCCTCAGGACCGAGCCCGTCGAAGATCAGGTCCGGCGACCAGTTGACCACCCAGTGCGGCTGGCGCAGCACCGGCGCGAAGACATGCTCCTCAATCTCGCCGAAGAAGGTGGTTTGGTAGCGCAGCACCACCTCGAAGGCGGGCGCGTTGACCTCGTCGATGTTCACCACCTCCCAGCTGAAGCCGCGGATCGTGGCCTCCGCCCAGATATCGCGGTAACGCTGCGCAAAGCGCTCGGCGTCGTAGCGCTCCTTGCCTTCGGTGCTGATCGTGCTCCAGGCCTCGGCCAGCTGGTCGGTGGCGAGCAGATGAAAGAAGCGCTGCACCGCTTCCAGCGCGCTGGCCGGCGCGCGGGTCAGGTCCTCCAGCTGCTCTGCGGGCGGCAGCGCCGCCCCGCCGCCGCTCTGCGCCTGCTGCTCGACCGCCGCCTGCGCCGCCGCCTGCTGCTCAACCTGCTCTTCCGCCTGCGGAAAGTACTCCGAGAGGTCGCGCTCCGATTCGCCGCCGAAGATGCAGCCGCTCACCACAAACGCGCCAAGCACGAGTGCAACCAGAATCAACGCGAGCAGCCTCGCGCGCCTTATTCCCCTACCAGCCGCCATACCGCTCGCCTACCGAAGCCCCCGCCCCACCCACCGTACCCCGCCCCCGCCAGCCGCGCCACAGCTTGCCCCGCCATGCAGCGCCGACATCGCTAGCGTGCGGCTGTAAGACTGGACCGCCCGCCGCAACAGGGCTTGCAAGAGCGAGACCACATGCGCACCCCAACCGCGCGCAGCACCAAAACCACCCTCGCCCTCTTCACCTTCGCCGCACTATTGCTCGCGGGCATCGCGCTCCTCACCACAGGCAGCCAGGATCAAGCCGCAGCGCAGCGCGACGATCGCGTAGTGGCAGTCTCCGCCGGTGCAACGCACACCTGCGCGCTGACTGAGACAGGCGAAGTGGGCTGTTGGGGGAGCAACAGCCATGGCGAAGCGGACGCACCCTCAGGACCCTTCAGCGCCGTGAGCGCGAACGGGTGGCACACCTGCGCGCTGCGAGAGTCCGGTGAGCTGGAGTGCTGGGGAGACAATCAGTTCGGGCAAACGGAAGCGCAGTCTGGCCGTTTCAGCGCCGTCAGCGTAGGCGTTGGGCACAGCTGTGGGCTGCGAGAGTCCGGTGAACTGGAGTGCTGGGGACACAACGGCAGCAGCCGGACGGGTACGCCGTCAAAGCATCTCGGCATCCGCAACGTGGGCTCGGGACGCGGCTGCGGACTGCCTGTATCGCGCGAGTTGGAGTGCTGGGCGTGGCGCGTCAATCACCAAACTGATGCACCGTTGAGCGGCTTCAGCGCGGTCAGCGCGGGCTCGCGCCACACTTGCGCGCTGCGAGAGTCGGGCGAGTTGGCATGCTGGGGAAGCAACAGGTCCGGGCAAACGGAAGCGCCACCCGGTCGTTTCCGCGCGGTCAGCGCGGGCGGCGAGCACACCTGCGGGCTGCGAGAGTCGGGCGAGTTGGAGTGCTGGGGAAACAACCGGTTCGGGCAAACGGAAGTGCCACCCGGTCGTTTCCGCGCGGTCAGTGTAGGCGGTGAGCACACCTGCGGGCTGCGAGAGTCGGGCGCGGTCGAGTGCTGGGGATGGAACGAGCACGGCCAAACGGACGCGCCGAGCGGCCGTTTCACCGCAGTCAGCGCGGGGTGGTTGCACACCTGTGGGCTGCACGAGTCGGGCAAGTTGAGTTGCTGGGGGCGACACGTTGAGGGGCAAGCGGATGTGCCGGCAGGACGCTTCAGCTGGGTCGCCGACGGCGGCGGACACGGCTGCGCGCTTCGAGAGTCCGGCGAGCTGACATGCTGGGGCTGGAACTATTTCGGCCCGGCCTATGCGCCACCAGGACCTTTCAGCGCTGTCAGTTTGGGCTACAGCTACGGTTGCGGGCTGCGACCGTCAGGCGAGTTGGAGTGCTGGAGGCTCGACTGGCCCAAGTACATCCGAACGGAGCCACCGCCTGGCCCGTTCATCTCCGTCAGCGCCGGCGGATCCCACGCCTGCGGGTTTCGTAAGTCAGGCGACTTGGAGTGTTGGGGAAGAGTCGGCCACGGCCAAACAGATGTGCCGCAGGGCCGCTTCATATCCGTCAGTGCAGGCGGGCACCACACTTGCGGGCTGCGAGAGTCTGGCGCGCTGGAGTGCTGGGGCTGGAATGACGACGGCCAAACAGACGCGCCACCAGGTCGTTTCCGCGCGGTCAGCGCGGGCACCAGGCACAGCTGCGCCCTGACCAAGACGGGCGAGGCGGTGTGCTGGGGCCGGAACAGATTCGGCCAGTCGGACGCGCCATCAGGACGCTTCCGCGCGGTCAGCGCGGGCGACGGGCACAGCTGCGCTCTGACCGAGACAGGTGAGTTGGCATGCTGGGGGAATAACAAACAAGGCCAAGCGGGCGCGCCGGCAGGCCGCTTCACCTCAGTCAGCGCGGGGTGGGACAGTTGCGCGCTGACCGACGCGGGCGGCGTGCGCTGCTGGGGCAATACGAACATTTGCCTGCTGCCATCGCTTGCGCCCGACAGTGCGCAGGACCCCGCGCCCACAGCGACCTCCTCCAGCGGCCGCATCGTCGCCCGCCGCCTCGCCGACGGACGCACCGAGTTCGCTTGGCAGCCCACCGACAGCGACGAGCGCATCCTCCCCCGCTCGCGCTACTTCCCCGCTAGCGCCACCGTGGACCGCTGGCTGCGCTCCAGCCCGATTGAGGTCGGCGGCGTCGAAATCGGCCGCATCAACGCGCGGATGCTGGCGAGTGGCCGCATCGAGTTCGCCTTCACGCCGACCGGCGGCGAACGCATTCTGCCCCCATCGCGCTACTTCCCCGCCGCCGCCGCAACCGATCGCTGGCTGCGCAGCACGGAGATCGAGATCAACCGTTAGACTGCGTTGAAGCCGCGCGAGCATCTGAGAGGGTCACGACATGGACTACCGCGAGGAAGAGACGATCGTCGAGTTTCGCAACGAGGTCAAGGGCTTCATCTCCGACAACCTGCCCGACGACTGGGGCACGCTGCCCCAGGGCGAGGGCTACGGCGAAACCGTCTTCCCGATCACCCGCTCCTTCCAGAGCGCGATGGCCAAGCGCCGCTGGCTGACCATGGCCTGGCCCGAGGAGCACGGCGGGCTCGACGCCCCGCACTCCCAGCAGATGGTGATGGCCGAAGAAATGGCCTACCACCGCGCGCCCGGCGGCGGCGGCAACATGGGCGTCCAATGGGTCGGGCCCTCGCTGATGCTCTACGGCACCGACGCCCAGAAGGACGAGCACCTCTCGCGCATCGCCGACGCCGAATCCTGGTGGTGCACCCTCTACTCCGAGCCCGGCTCCGGCAGCGACCTCGCCTCGCTCCAGACCCGCGCCGTCGCCGACGGCGACGACTACGTGATCAACGGCCAGAAAATCTGGACCTCCGGCGCACAGGTCTCCGACTGGGGCTGGCTCGCCGCCCGCACCGACCCCGACGCGCCCAAGCACAAGGGCATCACCATGTTCATGCTGCGCATGGACACGCCCGGCATCACCGTCCGCCCGCTGATCAACATGGCCGAAGGCCACGGCTTCAACGAAGTCTTCTTCGAGGATGTGCGCGTGCCCAAGACCAACGTGGTCGGCGAGACCAACCGCGGCTGGTACCACCTCGCCGTCGCGCTCGACTTCGAGCGCTCCGGCATCGGCGCCTTCGCCGGCGGCCGCCGCACCGTCGAGGAGATCACCGAGTTCGCCCAGGACAACAAGCACCTCGTCGACGCGCGCCCCGCCGTGCGCTACGAACTCGCCGAGCGCGCCATCGAGGTCGAGGTCGGCACCTACATGGCCTACCGCATCGCCTACATGCAGGAACACGGCGTGGTCGCCAACCACGAAGCCTCGATGTCCAAGCTGTTCGGCTCCGAGCTCGGCCAGCGGATCGCCAAGACCGGCATGGACCTGCTCGGCATGGGCGGCACAGTCTGGAGCGACGGCCCCTACGCCGCCCTCCAGGGACGCCTCAGCCGCAGCTACGTCAGCGCGGTCAGCTCCACGATCGCCGCCGGCACCAGCGAAATCCAGCGCAACATCATCGCCACCCGCGGCCTCGGCCTACCGCGCGGGTAGCGCGCCCGACGGAACCGTTCGGCGCGCCGCAGCGTCAGGCCCGACATGCGTACACCACTGCCGACCATTCGGGCCGGACTGACGGCGATCATCCTCACTGCCGCGAGCATCGCGGGCCTTGCCGCGCTCTTGCCCGCGTTCACCCTCGCGCAGAGCAGCAGTCAGGGCGACGGCTGCGCCGACCTGCTCGCCTACTACCACAGCGCAGCGCGCTCTCCGGCGATCGTCTACGACGACTTCGGCGACGACGCCATTCAGGTAGAGGCGGAGGTGGCCGAGGCGGACGGGGCCGCCGATAGCGTGTCGCTCCCGCAGTCCGGCGGAGGAGGAGCCGTTTCGTCGCCGCCCGCCGACCTCGGCGCGCGCTCCGAGACCGGCACCAACGTGCAGGTCGCCGGCGTCGACGAATCCGACATCGTCAAGACCAACGGCTCCGAAATCTTCGTCTTGCGCGAGAACGCGCTGGTGGTGGTCTCCGTGCGCGAGGATCCGCCGCGCGTAATCGGCGGGCTGCGCTTCGACAGCACCATCGCGCCGCCCGCTTGGGGACCGCGCGAGATGCTGCTGGCCGGCGAGCGGTTGCTCATCTTCCGCAGCGTTTCCTACGGCTATGGTCGATTTGCGCAGGACGGCACGCAGCTGCTGGAGCTCGACGTGAGCGCGCCGGCGCGCCCGCGCGTGCTGCGCACGCTCGACGCCTACGGCAACTTCGTCACCGCGCGGCTGGTCGGCGGCGGCGTGCGGGCGGTGCTCAACCACGACGGCATCAACAGCCCCTACCTGGCCTGGGCGCAGTCCGACTGGGAGCCGCGGCCGCCGGGTGAGGACGAGCGGCGCTGGCGCGAGCGCGTGGAGCGCAGCACGCTCGCAACCTGGCTGCCGCTCTACTCGCTGACCGACCACACCGACGGCAGCTGGCGCTGGGGGCGGCTCGCGCCCTGCGCAGGAATTCAGACGCCCGAGCCCGCCCCGTCGCCCCAGAGCGGTACCGAGACCACCGTGCTGCTCAGCTTCGATCTGGCCGAGGGCCTCGGCGAGTGGGACGCGGCGGGCGTGATCGGCGCAACCTCCGCCGTATACGCCAGCGCCGGCGCGATCTACGCGGCGACCGTCGATTGGCCGACCTGGTGGAGCGCCAACACGACGATTCACCGCTGGGCGCTGTCGGCGTCGGGCGCGCTGCGCTATCAGGGCGCGGCGGAGGTTGAGGGTTGGCTCATCAATCAGTTCGCGCTGAGTGAGTTCGATGGCAAACTGCGCGTCGCGAGCACCGACGAGAACGAGTGGCCGATCAGCAGCCGACTGACAATCTTCGAGATCGGCGAGGACGGGCTGCACGAGCTTTCCAGGCTGGACGGCTTGGGCCCTTCGGAGCGGATTTATGCGGTGCGCTTCCTCGGCGAACTGGCCTATGTCGTGACGTTCCGCCTGATCGACCCGCTCTATGTGCTGGACCTGTCCAATCCGGCCGAGCCGAAGCTGGCCGGCGAGCTGAAAATCCCCGGCTTCTCCTCCTACCTGCATCCCCTCGGCAGCGGCCTGCTGCTCGGCGTAGGGCAAAACGCAGACCCGCGGACCGGCCAGCCGCTGGGCCTACAGGTCTCGCTCTTCGATGTCTCGGACCCGTCCAGCCCCACGCGGTTGGACCAGGTAGACCTCTCAAGCCGCTCGCGCGACGCAAGCTTCGAGCATCGCGCGTTCACCTACCACGCCGGCCGCGCCTACATCCCCGCATCGCCGACCAACGAGCTGTTCGCCGTCCGCGTCACACAAGACGGCTTGGAACTCGAACAGCAAATCACCGCCCAAGCCCCCGTCCTGCGCTCCCTGCCGATTGGCGAGCACCTGCACCTACTGCAAGAAGCATCGCTAGCCACCCACAACCTCGCCACCCTAGACCTACTCAGCAGCACCAACCTCGTCCCGTCCACAAACTAGAGCCATGCCGCCCGCGTCCCAGCTGCCGATCGCCGTCCGACGCCCCAAGGCCGCAGTCGCCCTGATAATGCTTGCTGCGTATTTGACCATGGCATGCCTCGCTCCGATCCGTACCGTCTCAGAGATCGCGACGCCGGGACAAGCATTTACCGACTGCGATCAATTGCTGGACTACTATCGAGCCGTCACTTGGGAGGCCGTTCAAGAAGACCCCTATCGCTTCAGATCCGCAGCATGGGATACGACTGTAGAGTCGGCCGCGCGAGGGCGGGGAGGTAGCGCCGGAGTGACATCGGCGACCGGGACCAACCTCAGCGTCGCCGGTGTTGACGAAGCTGACTTCGTCAAGACTGACGGCAATCACTTCTTCCTGGTGAACTACGAATACTTGTCCGTCTTTACGCTTCGCGACCACCAACCCCCCGAACACACCACTCTCATCAAGTTGTCGACAGCGAACGAAAGCCTCGCATATTCAGAATTGCTGATCGCCAGCGATAGAGCGCTGTGGTTCCGGTCGATTCGCGGCGGGTTCGTCGATGAAGACGGAGACAAAGTAGATTGGACAACCGAGATCAACGAACTTGACCTCAGCAATCCGGCCGCGCCGCGCGTGCTTCGCACGTTGACGCTCCTCCACATGGGGTACTTAGGAGCTCATCTGGTCGACGGGCAAGTACGCGTCGTCTTGAGCGACGTCAAAGAGCCTGCCTTGGCTTACCCGCGAACACACGGTGCCAGCGCGTCTGAGATCGAGGAGAATGTCGAGGATACGGAAAAAGAGAACAACCGGATCATTCGCCGAGCCGGCCTCAATGCTTGGCATCCCACCTATGAACTGCTTGATCACAGAACAGACGAACGCTCAACGGGTTTCGTGGTCCCTTGCAGTCGAACGTATCTCCCAACAACGTCGGACCGTGGACAATCGGGTATCTACATGATCACCTTTGACACTTCCACGGGTCTGGAACATTGGGACGCCGTTTCGTTGTTGGACGATGTAAGCGCAGTTTATGCCACAACTGAATCTGTCTATGTTGCCTCCAGAACGGCGAGGCGTTCGGACTCGCAGATCCACCATTTCACGGTCGACGATCGTGTGGGGTTGACCTATTCCGGGAGCGTTGCTGTGCCAGGACAGATTAACGACGCCAAGTCGCTCGACGAATACAACAAGCACTTGTGGGTTTGGTACACGCAGCGTGACGGACGTGAGACCAAGAGCAGAATGTTGATCATCGCCCCAGATGCCTGGTCAGCGAGCTTCAATTCGCCAGGCTCCGGTGGTGAGGGTGCCGCAAGGCCTGAGCGCCATGTCCTCGCCGCTGACGTCGTGATGTTTGCCGGCGCTCTTGTGTATGTATCCGACATCAACTCCGATGGTGTGCATGTCGCCGTCTTGGATCGCCGAGAGCCGAATAAATTCGCCAACGTCGGTGAGCTCGATCTCCCCAGCTCCACATGGTACATCCATCCGCTTGAGGAAAATAAAGCATTGATCGTCGGACGCGAGTGTGAGTGGATCGATACCTGCTCCGACATCATGATCGGCCAAATTGGGACTATTGAACCATCTTCGGTCGCCGTTAGCGGTTCAGTCTCTGTTTTCGGCACTTCGCTTCGAGTGCTTGACGACGACCGCGCGTTCCTTTTTTCGAACGACGTTGCGTGGGTGCTGGCATATGAAGGGAACAAGTACTCGGCATATGGAATAAAGGTCGTAGGCGAGTCGGTCACGATCGACGCAACGCTGCCGGTGGGACAGTTCACAAGCCGTGCCATCGTGGTTGGACGGACACTCTACCTGATCGCTCAAACCGGAAAGATTTACACGCACGACTTGGACAATTACATGAACTTGGGCGAGGTTACGCTGGGAGATCAGGAACAGTAGCATGAGTCTGGGTGGTGTCGCGTGAACGCGAATTTGCGCGATTGAGTCCCGATCACCGCGGGTACGCAACGAGCGACGTTATGCACGACCGCTTGGCGATGACTTTACATGCAGGGGTTCATACACCGGACGATCCATCGGGCGCGTCCGCAGCGCCCCGTTCCACTCCGCGCGGATACGCTCCACGCCGATCTCGTAATACGTCTCATCCAACTCCGCGCCGGCGGCGCGGCGATTGTGGCGCAACGCGCCGACGGCGCTGGAGGCCACACCCATGTAGGGGTCAAGAACGAGGTCCCCAAGCTCCGTCATCGAAAGCACCAGCCGCTCCACCAGCTCGATCGGAAACTGACACGGATGAATCGTCTTCTCCACGTGATTGTGCTTCACGTTGGGGAAAATCCACACGTCGCCCGGGTTCTTGCCCAACGGGTTGCCCGACAGCTGCCCCGCCCGCGGACCCTTGAAATAGCGCTTGTTCGGGTATTTCTGCGGCACCCGGATCGGATCCACGTTGAAGTGATAGCGATCCGACTTGGTGAACCACGAAATCGTCTCATACCGCCCCGACAGCCGCTTGGTGCAGTGCAGCCCGTGCTCAAAATGCCAGACGATCCGGTTCCGCATCCGCAGCCCGAGCTCGCGAAAGATCGGAAAGAGCAGCGCATCCAGCGGCACAATCTCGCCGCGGCGCACGTAATTGCCGGTCTGCCAGCAGAGCGAACCATCATCCGCCAGCACGCGCACGCACTCCCCAATCACCCGCGCCTGATTGGCCACATAGTCGTCGAGACTCTGCGCATCCTCATACGCCTTGCCGATGTTGTAGGGCGGCGAGGTGACAACCAGAGAAGCCGCGCCGTCGGGCACCTGCGCCAGAAAATCCAGACACGAACCGAGACCGAACGAGCAGTCCGCCCGCGCATCCCACCGCTCCGACAGCCGCAGCTCGCGGCGTCGCTGGATCAAAGCTGCCGATTCGCCCGCCATCCAAACCTCCAGAGTCCACCAAGTGCAGGATAGCGATAGCGCATCCGTTCTGCGCAGTCGCCATAATGCGCAGGTGGTCGGCTCATATACTGACGCCTGCGCGACCACGCGCCGCAATTGCGCAACCCACGCTGGGGAGACTTCGATGACCGCTGTGTTCGACGGGATTCGCGTGCTGGACCTGACCACCGGCCCCGTCGGCGGCGCCGCGACGATGGTGCTGGCCGACTTCGGCGCCGATGTCGTAAAACTGGAGCGACCCGGCGGCGACCCGCTGCGCTCGCTCGCCGCCGCTCCCATGTGGCTGCGCGGCAAGCGCAGCGCCGAACTCGACCTCAAGTCCGCAGCCGGCCGCGCACGCCTGCGCGAGCTCAGCCGCGACGCCGATGTGCTCGTCACCACCCTGCGCCCCGCCAACGTCGAGCGCCTCGGCGCCGACTACGCCACGCTCGCCGCCGACAACCCCGGCCTGATCTACTGCTCGATCACCGGCTTCGGCCCGCGCGGACCCTACGCCGACTACCCCGCCTACGAAGGCCTCGTCGCCGCCAAATCGGGGCGGATGCAGGGCTTCACCGGCCAGCGCCAGCGCGAAGGCCCGGGCTTCGCCGCCGTACCCGTCGGCGGCCACGCCGCCTCGCAGGGCGCGGTGCATGGCATCGCCGCCGCGCTCATTGAACGCGAGCGCTGCGGGCGCGGCCAAATCGTCGAAACCTCCCTGCTGCAGGGCATGCTGCCCTTCGACCTGCTCCAGCTGCTGCTCACCCAGCTGCACGAGCGCGAGCCCGACATCTACCCCCAAATCCTCGTCATCGGCGGCGGCATGCCCACGCTCAACTACCACCCCGTGATGACCGCCGACGGACGCTGGATCCAACTCGGCAACCTACTCGAGCACCTCTTCTACGCCTTTATGGACGCCGCCGACCTCACCGCCCTCTTCGCCGAGGAGCAATGGCAGGGCAGCCAGACGGAGTGGTCCGAGCAGGCCGTCGAGGAAATGCGCGACCGCATCCTCGAACGTATGCAGGAGCGCCCCGCCGAAGAGTGGATGGACATCTTCCGCGCCTCCGGCAATGTCGCCGCCGAAATCTTCACCCCCACCAACGACGCGCTGGCCAACGCCGATATGCAGGCCAACGGCGACGTGATCACGATCGACGACCCACAGCTCGGCCCCGTCCGGCAGCTGGGACCGATCGCTCACCTCGACGAGACGCCGGCCGAGATCACCCGTCCCGCGCCCGCCATCGGCGAAGCCAACGGCTTCCGCTGGCCGTCGCGCAACGGCGCTTCGACCGGCGCGCCCAACGGTGCGCAGCCGAGCGGCAAACCGCTCGACGGCGTCACCATTCTCGAGTTCGCCACCATCATCGCCACCCCGATCGGCGTCTCGATGCTCGCCGACCTCGGCGCGCGCGTGATCAAAGTCGAGCCGATCGGCGGCGACCCCTTCCGCGGTATGGGCGGCGGTCCGCTCACCGGCCTGCTCGCCGCCAAGACCAACGCCGCCAAAGAAAGCATCTGCATCGACCTCAAGAATGAGGCCGGCCAGGCCATCGTCGCCGACCTGATCAAGCAGGCCGACGCCATCGTCCACAACTACCGCCCCGGCGTCCCCGAACGGCTCGGCATCGGCTACGAAACCGCCCGCGCGCTGCGCCCCGAGATCGTCTGGGTCTCCGCCAACGGCTACGGCGCGAACTCGCCCGGCGCGCGCCGCCCCTCCGCCCACCCCGTGCCCGGCGCCGCCGTCGGCGGCGCGCTCTACCAGGCCGGCGCGGCCATGCCTCCCGCCGCCTGCGAAGGCCTCGACGAAATCCGCGAAGCCTCCCGCCAGCTGATGCGCGCCAACGAGGCAAACCCCGACCCCAACACCGGCGTACTCGTCGCCTCCGCAACCCTGCTCGGCCTCTACGCACAGCGACGCTACGGCATCGGCCAGCGCATCTTCGTCAATATGCTCGCAGCCAACGCCTACGCCAACGCCGACGATTTCGTCGGTTACGAAGGCAAACCCCCGCGCCGCCAGGTCGACGCCGAACTCTACGGACTCTCCGCCCTCTACCGTCTCTACCCCACCGCCGAAGGCTGGGTCTTCCTCGCCGCCCCGAGCGACGCGGAATGGCAAACACTCTGCCGCGAAGCCGCCCCGCAGCTGGCCAACGATCCGCGCTTCGCCGACGCCGCCGGCCGCGACCAACACGACGCAGAACTCGCCGCCGCGCTGACGGATCTGTTCGCCGCCCGCCCCGCCGCCGAGTGGGAAGCGCTGCTCACCCCCCACCGCGTCGGCTGCGTCGTCGCCGACGCCGTCAGCCCTGGCGACTTCTTCACCCACGACGAACACATCCACGCCAACAACTTCGCCCCCCACGCCGACCACCAACGCCACGGCAATCTCCGCCGCTGGGGCCCGCTCACCACCTGCGCCGGCGGCCGCAGCGACTACGGCCCCGGCGTCCTGGCCGGCCAAGAAACCGAGCAGATCCTCCAAGAAATCGGCCGCACCAAACCCCAAATCGCCAACCTCCAAACCCACCGCATCGTCTGGTCCGAACCCGTCCACCTGCCCCTCGGCGAGTGAATGTCGCCGCCTGTTGGTCCGCAATCTCCATTTCCTGAAGGAGCATCGCCCGTGCGGGTTAGGATGAAGCGGCGAACGATCGGAGACCACCATGGGACTCAAAGGCGAAGCAGCAATCGTCGGCATCGCCGAATGGAAACCTGAACGGCGGCCTGCCGCCCCGCCTGTCTTCACCCTTGAACAGTGGGCGCGTCTCACCCGAGAGGCGCTTGACGACGCTGGACTCTCCCCCGCCGATGTGGACGGCATCTGCGCCACCAACATCCGCGAATCCGACTCCTTCGTGCCCTCCACCATCACCGAATACCTCGGCCTCGAAGTCAACTTCGCCGAAGTCGTCGACCTCGGCGGCGCGAGCTGCGCGGCGATGGTCTGGCGCGCCGCCGCCGCAATCGAGCTGGGCATCGCCAATGTCGTCGTGATCGCCGCCCCCTCCTGGCCCTCGCCGCGCCCGCCCAATCCTCCTGCCGGCCCCGGCGGCTGGCGCTTCGGCGCATCCAGCCCCAACTTCGGCTCACCCCAGGCCGAGTTCGACATCCCCTACGGCAATGTCGCGCAAAACTGCGGCTACGCCCAGATCGCGATGCGCTACGGCTCGCAGTACGGCTACGACCCCGAAGCGCTCGCCAAAATCGCCGTCGACCAGCGCGTCAGCGCCAACCACAACCCCGCCGCCGTCTTCCACGACACCCCGATCTCCATCGAAGACGTGATCAACTCGCCGATGATCTCCGATCCGCTGCACATGCTCGAAATCGTCATGCCCTGCTTCGGCGGCGCGGCGTTGATTGTCGCCGGCAAAGAGGTCGCGCAGCGCGTCAAGAACCGCCCAATCTGGATCACCGGCTTCGGCGAGCGCGTCCTGCACAAAACCCCGACCTACGCCGCCGACCTGCTCGAAACCCCGCTGCTGCCCGCCGCCGAATCCGCCTTCGAGATGTCCGGCCGCACCCGCGCGGAGGTGGACCTGATCGACGTCTACGACTGCTACACAATCACCGTGCTGATGACCATCGAGGACTCCGGCTTCTGTCCGCGCGGCGAAGGCCAGCGCTTCGTGCGCGAGCACGACCTCAGCTTCGCCGGCGACTTCCCCTGCAACCCCTACGGCGGCCAACTCGGGTTCGGACAGGCCGGCCTCGCCGGCGGCATGTCGCACATCACCGACGCCGCGCGCCAGCTGATGCGCCGCGCCGACGGACACCAGGTCGCCGACGCCGATGTCGCCTTCGTCACCGGCAACGGCGGCCTCATGAGCGAGCAGGTCGCGCTCATCCTGGAGGGCGGCTAACCATGCCCGATGCGCCGCAGCCGCCGCTGCCCCAGCCGACCGAACACACCCAGCCGTTCTGGGAGGGCCTGCGCCAACGCAAAGTCCGCATCCAATACTCGCCCTCGTCCGACCAATGGGTCTTCTACCCGCGCTCGCACGCCCCCGCCACCCTGGCCGACGACCTCGAATGGCGCGACATCCCCGGCACCGGCACGCTCTACACCTACACCATCGCCCGCCGCCCCACCGCCGCCGAATTCGCCGGCCAGGCGCCGCAAATCATCGCCGTCGTCGAACTCGACGAGGGTCCGCGCCTGACCAGCACGCTGGTCAATGTGGACGAGCGCGACATCCGCGTCGGCATGCGCCTACAGCCCGTGTTCGACGATGTAGACGAGCACACAACGCTGCTCCGCTACGAACCGCTGACCGAGTAGTTGATGCGCGCATCGGGACTGCTGCTCATCGCCGCAATCTGCGCCGCGCTGTTGATCGCCTGCGGCGGCGCAGCCGAGCCGGCGCTGCAGCCCGAACCGACAGTCCAAAGACAACAGGCCGCGGAGCCACAGCCGGAGCCGCAGCAGCAATCGGCGGCAGAGCCGAACAAGGTCGAACAACCGGCCGCCGAGACCGATCAGCAAGACGCCGCCGATGCGCAACCGGCCGAGCAGCAGCAACAACAGACACGCTCTGCCGGTGCGGCCGCCGAGCCAAACCCAATCCCCGGCGCTCTGGAGTTCGTCGAAGCGTTCGATGGGCTCAGCTTCGAGCAGCCCATCGAACTGCTGCCCTGGCCCGGCGGCGGACTGCTCGTCGCCGAGCAGCGCGGCGGCATCTCGCTCTACTTCGACGACGGCGCCATCCGCGGTCTGCTCGACCTCAGCGAGCGCGTCAGATTTCGCGGCGAAGAGGGACTGCTCAGCGTCGCTCTCGATCCTCAATTCGCCGAACGACCCTACCTCTACGTCTGGTACTCCCCACGCAGCGCCAACGCGACGCGCCTCTCCCGCTTCCCCGTCGAGGGCAGCCAGGCCGACCCCGACCGCGAACTGATCATCCTCGAACTCGCTCAGCCCTTCGCCAATCACAACGGCG
The DNA here is from genome assembly GCA_958295515.1 of uncultured Dehalococcoidia bacterium. Classification (GTDB taxonomy): domain Bacteria; phylum Chloroflexota; class Dehalococcoidia; order Bin125; family Bin125; genus CATQGW01. The sequence continues at coordinate 161,962 of CATQGW010000004.1, forward strand.
GCGCAGTGCGCTTCGGTCCCGATGGCATGCTCTACCTCGGCATCGGCGACGGCGGCGCGGCCAACGATCCGCACGGACACGGACAAAATCGCGAAACGTTGCTCGGCGCGATCATCCGCATCGACGTGCGCGACGCCTCGACCGCGTACCCCTACCGCATCCCCGCCGACAACCCCCTGCTCGGCGTCCCCGGCGTCCGCCCCGAAATCTTCGCCTGGGGCATGCGCAACCCCTGGCGTATGGCCTTCGACCCCGCCGGCGGCGCGCTCTGGGTCGGCGACGTCGGCCAGGACCGCGTCGAAGAAGTCGGCATCGCCGCGCCCGGCGGCAACCACGGCTGGAACATCTTCGAGGGCGGCGAGTGCTTCCGCCGCGACGACGACTGCGACGCGCTGGACGATCACATCCCACCACTGGCAACCTACGGCCACGACCTCGGCTGCTCCGTCACCGGCGGTGTCGTTTACCGCGGCTCGCAGCTTCCCTGGCTCGACGGCGCATACCTCTTCGCCGACTTCTGCTCAGGCCGCCTCTGGGCGCTCGAACAACGCGACGGCGGATGGCAAATGCGCGAACTGGCGCAGCTCGACGCGCAAATCGCCTCCTTCGGCGTCGACCACGACGGCGAGGTCCACCTGCTCACCTTCCGCGGCCCCATCCTGCGCCTCAGCGCAGCGCCCGCAGGCGGGTAGCATTGTGCAAACGGCAAGCGAACGCTGAAGGAGGGCGATGTGGCGCAATCGAAAGCATTCGGAACGACGCCGGCCCCCGACATCCCCGACGGCCTCACCTGGCTCAACACCGGCCGCGACCTCACCATGGCCGACCTGCGCGGACGCCTCACCATCCTCCACTTCTGGACCTACGCTTGAATCAACTGCCTGCACGTACTTCCGCAGTTGCGGAAGCTCGAACGCCGCTACGCCGACACCCTCCAGGTCGTCTCCGTCCACTCCCCCAAGTTCCCCACCGAACGCGAGACGCCCAACCTGCGCCAGGCCGTGCTGCGCCTGCGCATCGAGCACCCCGTGCTCAACGACGCCGACTTCCAGTTCTGGCAGCGCTACGGCGCCCGCGCCTGGCCGACCATCTTCTTCATCGATCCCCGCGGCAACGTGATCGGCCTGCACGAAGGCGAACTGACCGAAGAGATGGTCGCGCCGCTGATCGACGGCTGGCTCGCCGAGTACGAGGCTGAGTCGCTGCTCGCCCGCGAGCCGCTCGCGCTCAGCCGCGAAACCGGCCACCAAAGCGCCCTCTCCTTCCCCGGCAAAGTCGCCTGGGACGACGCCGGCGGCCGCCTGATCGTGGCCGACACCAACAACGATCGCATCCTCGTCGCCGATCTCGAGGGCAACGTCTCGCTCATCGTCGGCGGCGACGGCAGCGGTTTCGAGGACGGCTCCGCCGAGTCGGCAAAGTTCAATCAGCCCCAGGGCGTCGCCATCGACGGCGATGCCATTTATGTCGCCGACAACGAAAACCACGCCGTCCGCAGGATCGATCTGCCCTCCGGCGAGGTGCAAACGATCGCCGGCGTCGGCGAACAGGCGCGCCAGCTGCCCGCCGGCCAACCCGCGCGGCAGACCGCGCTCAGCTCACCCTGGGATGTCGCCGTGCGCGACGGCCGCCTCTACATCGCCATGGCCGGCATCCACCAGCTCTGGTCCATGGACCTGCGCGAGGGCGACGACGCCCCCATCGGCCCCTGGGCCGGCAGCGGGCGCGAGGGCATCGTCGACGGCCCCCGCCAGCAGGCCGAACTCGCCCAACCCAGCGGTCTCGCCGTCAGCGAATCCGGCCTGGCTTTCGCCGACAGCGAGTCCAGCGGCGCGCGTCAGGTCACCTGGGACCCCAACAGCCGCGTCGAAACTTTCATCGGCAAAATCGGCAGCCTCTTCCACTTCGGCGACGAAGACGGCGGGCGCGAGCGCGCCAAGCTCCAGCATCCGCTCGACCTCGCCTGGCTCGGCGACGAGCTCTACGTCGCCGACACCTTCAACCACAAAATCAAGCAGGTCTACCCCCACATGCAAAGCGTCCAAACCCTGCTCGGCGGCCACGGCGACGCCCTCGGCGCATTCTCTGAAACAAGGCTGAACGAGCCCGGCGGCATCTGCGCCGGACCGGACCGCTCCCTGATCGTGGCAGACACAAACAACCACCGGATCGTGCAAGTAGATCTGGCAGCCGGCCGCTCACGGGAGATCGAGCTGCGTGTGGACAGATAGGACTCCCCGTCACACCCCCGCTTGCACCTCGCCATACCCGCGCTTACCCCCTCATACCCACGCCCTACCACTGTCATGCTCGCGCGTCTCGCCCTCCGTCATACCCGCGCGTCCCCACCTCCGTCATACCCGCGCATCCCCTTTTCCGTCATACCCGCGCTTGCCGCGGGTATCTCGCTGTGACGACCACCGAGGCAGCGTGCGGCCTCCCATCCCCCTCACGTCGGATCGCAGTAGCCGTCGCCCAACGCTTGGCGAACACGGAACCCGACTCTCGCTTGCGCTTCCGGACGCAGCGCGCATGACCGCAGGCAGCACGGTGGGCAACCAAGCGGGGAGTCGGCACTGGTCACGGCGAGATACCCGCGGCAAGCGCGGGTATGACGAGGTGGAGCAGATACGACAGAGGACCTGTTGGGGTCTTGCTCAGGCTGGCGTGGCGGGCGAAACGATGCGGTTGCCGTCTTGGATGACGTGAGTTGGAGTATCGAGCTGGCGAATATGTTCTGCGGGATCGTTCGGGAATGCTGCAAGATCAGCCCGTTTGCCTTTGGCGATTGAGCCGATGTCGTGAGACAGGCTGAGCGCTTCGGCGGTTCGGATCGTCATCAACCGAATCGCCTCCCACGGCGAAAGCCCCACCTGCTCGACGAACGCCCAGGCCTCCGCCGGCGCGCGGTTGAAATCCGCATACGCCATCCCCATATCCAGCCCCGACGTAAAGCGCACCCCCCGCGCGTGCATGTCGCGCACGATCTCCATCCGCTGCTCCCGCGTCGGACCGCTGCCCCGCATCGACGGATTGCGGCGCGGCGGCGCATCGCCCCGCTCGCGCGCCTCGGACGCCAGCAGCCCCAGACCAATGGTCGGATTGACCCAGATGCCCTCGTCGGCGATCCGCTCCGCCAGCTGAGGGTCGTAATCCAGCCCGCCGTCGGGATCCTCCGCAAGCCAGCTGCAATGAATCAGATGCCGCACACCCGCCTCCACCGCCGCGCGCACACCCGCCGCAGCGTGCGCGTGCGCCGCTACCTCGATGCCCGCACCGCTTGCCGTCGCCACGATCCCGGCCAACACCTCAACCGGATACTGCAACGAGCGCGGGCTCGAGCTGGGCGTAAAGTTGCCCCCGCTCGCCATCACCTTGATCACGTCCGCGCCGGCCTCCACCTGCCGCCGCGCCAGCGCAGCGACCTCCTCGGCAGTATCCGCCTCGCCGCCCCAGAACCAGCAGTGATCATTCGTCCGCGTGATCGGTGAGCCGGCAACCAGCAGACGCGGCCCCGCAATCACCCCGTCAGCGATCGCCTCACGGATCGCGAACGCCGCCTCGTTGCGCGCCCCGAGGTCCCGCATCGTGGTCACCCCGCTGCGCAGCGCCGTACCGACCGCCGCCGCCGCGCGCATCAGCCCTCGCTCCGGTGCTTCCTGCGTGATCAGATCGAACGCATCCACCCGCGGCGGGCAGGGAACATGCGAGTGCGCCTCCACCAGCCCCGGCAACAGCGAGACATCGCCCAAGTCCACCGTCTCCTCCGCCGGCGCCTGATGCCCCGGAATCACATCGCGGATGCGCCCTGCCTCAACTGCCACCGCATGATCCGGCAGCCACCCGTCCAGCCGCCCATTCGCCACCCGCGCCGCCCGCCAGAACCGCATCCTCTACCGCCCCTCCCACTCGGCGCTGCGCTTCTCGCGGAACGCGGCTGGTCCCTCTTTGGCATCCGTCGTTTCGCGCGCCACGCGGCGCATTGTCTCGCCGAAGCGAATCGCCTGCACGAAGGGCAGCTCCTGACCGCGGTGTGCGACCTCCTTGGTCGCCCGCACCGCCAGCGGCGCGCCCTTGCAGAGCCGCTCCGCCAACGCCCGCGCCTCCTCCATCAACCGCTCGTGCTCCACCACCTTCCAGACCAGCCCCATCTCCCTGGCCCGCTGCGCATCCACGCGGTCGCCGATCAGCAGCAACTCCATCGCATGGTGCCAGGCAACCTTCTTGGGCATCCGAATCGCCCCCTGGATCGTCGGCACCCCAATCTGCACCTCGGGAAAGCCGAACTCCGCGCGCTCGCTGGCGATCGCAAAGTCGCAGGCCGCCACCAGCGTCAGACCGAAGCCCAGCGCGTACCCGTTCACCGCCGCAATCGTCGGCTTCCAGATTTCCATCCCGCTCTCCAGCGACGTGAGCGAGGGAACCTCCCAAAACGAGTGCTCCTCCGGCGGCGCCGGACTGCGCAGATCTGCCCCAGCCGAAAACGCCCGCCCCGCCCCCGTCACGATCCCGACCCACGCCTCGTCATCCTCCCGAAACGACTGCCACGCCGCGTTCAGGTCCTGGCGCAGCTCATGGTTGATCGCATTCAGCGCCTCCGGTCGGTTGTAGGTGATGGTCGCCACGCGCCCATCGCGCTCGTAGAGGACGTTCTCTGGCATCTGCGGCTCTCCAATGCTTGTCTACAGTCACCATACCGCCCCAGATCACAGCGGCTCCGCCCCCTCGCTGAGGATGTCGAGATACTCCGCATACGCAAAGATGCGATCTCGCCGCCGCCCGGTGATCTCAGCCGCAATGCCAAGCTGCGCGAGCTGTCTCAGCGCGGTAGCCGCAGTGGGTGAAGCAATGTTCGCTTGGTCGGCGATGCTGAGAACCGTGCCGAGCGGGCGATGAGACAGCATCGCATGCACCGCAAGCGCTGAGGCGGGACGGGCGATCTCAGCCACGATGCGGTCGCGGTCAGCGCCAAACAGCGCGGAAATCCGCCGCACCATGTCCAGCGCCTCGTCAGCCGCATCGTGCAGGCCATGAATGAAGAAGGTCAGCCAAGCCTCCCAGTCGCCCTCCTGCCGCACGTAATCGAGGAAGTAGTAATAGTCGGCGCGGCGTTGCTTGAACGCGAGGCTGGGGTGAAAAATCGGTGCATGCAACAGCCGAGACTGGTGCAGGCTGAGCGCAATCAACAGACGCCCCACCCGCCCGTTGCCGTCCAAGAACGGGTGGATAGTCTCGAACTGTAGATGCGCCATCCCGATGCGGGCGAGCACGGGAGTCTCAGGATCGGGTGCGTTGATGAAGTCGAGAAGAGAAGCGAGCGCGGGTTGAACCTGATCGGGCGGGGGCGGAACGAACGCAGCGATCGCGGGATGCGGCCCGCCGATCCAGTTCATGCGCGAACGGATTTGGCCCGGTTCTTTGTCCGCTCCGCGGGAGGATGCGAGGATCTGCCGATGCAGTTCACAGACCAGTCGCTCGTCGATCTCGGCGCCCTGGTCGAGTCGCTCAATGCCGTATTCGAGTGCCCGGACGTAGTTGGAGACTTCGCGGACATCGTCAATCGGTGCGCCCTGCGCCTGATCAAGCTCGTATCGGAGCAGATCTTCGAAGGAAGATTGCGAGCCCTCGATCTGCGACGAGAGCGCCGCTTCACGCCGGATGAAGCTGTAGAGAATCTGGTCGTGGCCGGAAAGCAGGGACGCAGCTTCATCAAGGCGGGCGAGAGCAGCGCCGGCGTCGATCAGCGGCTGGAGCAGCTGCTCAAAGTCAATCGGCGGCAGCGGCGGCAGCTCGTCAGGGACGAAGGCGTCAATCGGTTCCCCTCGAAAGAGGACTTGGGCATAGGAGCCGGTTCGCGGTCGTCGCATCGGGTCGGGGCATTCGTGCGTGGTTTGGGCGGCTGTCCGCCCATTGCGAAAACTTTACCCCACTTCTTTTCGTTTCTGCAGCGTAGAACCCAACTTCTTTTCTTAGCAGCCACCCTTATGAAGAGGAATGGCCACTTCTCTTCATAAGAGGCCCGCTTATCTCGAGATTCGCTCCATCACTCCCCCTGCAGCGCACTCAGATGCGCCGCCGCGAACTCGCCCAGCAGCCCCTCCGGATCCGCCGTCGCCGGGTGCAGATTGGCGACCGCGTGGTCGAACCCCAGCGCCCGCATCTCCCCCAGGCGCTCCGCCGCCTGTTCCAGCCCGCCCTCCTCCAGCACCGTGATCCGATTTATCCCCAGCCGCAGCGCCGACGCATCCCGCCCCGCGTCCGACGCCGCCTGACGCACCCGATCCCAATCCTCCGCCAGCGTGTCCAACATCGCCGGGTTGGCTAGATAGCCGTCCGCCAGACGACCCGCCCGCTCCAGCTGGCGCGGGTGGTTCCCGCCCAGCCAGATCGGCACCCGCCGCGGCGGCTGCGGGCGGCAATACCAGCCCTCCGTGTCGTAGAACTCGCCCTTGAACGCGCCTCGCTCATTCTCCCAGAGATCGCGCAGCACCTGCAGATACTCGTCCATCCGCGCCCCGCGCCGGTCGAACGGCATCGAGAGCGCCTCAAACTCTTCCTTCCACCAGCCCACCCCCGCGCCCAGAATCACCCGCCCGCCGGCCAGGTGATCGAGCGTCGCGATCAGCTTCGCGTGCAGCACCGGCGCGCGCATCGGCAGCACCAGCACCGCCGTGCCCAACTCGACCCGCTCCGTCACCGCCGCCGCGTAGGTCAACAGCGTCAGCGGCTCCAAAAACGCGCTCTCCGCCGGCACCAGAAAGCGCCCGTCCTCGCTGTACGGGTAGTCCGAACCCTGATCCGGACGCAGCACCACGTGATCAAACGCCCACAGCGAGTCGAAGCCCGCCGCCTCCGCCGCGCGCGCCACCCGCGCAATCTGCTGCGCCGAAGCCGCTCCACCCACCTGCGGAATGTAGACGCCGACTTTCATCCTGCCGCTCCTCCACTGCGCGGGCGGTAGCATCGCCCGATGCTGCACAGTATCGCGCACTCGCCGGCCCACTCGTGAGCGAGTCGAACAGCCGTCGGCGACCCTTCGCCCGCCCGCCGCTGCGCCGCGTCTTCGCCATCCGCGACTACCGCATGCTCTGGTCCGGCGCGCTGGCGATGATCATCGCCCAGCAGCTCCGCTTCATCGCCATCCCGCAGTGGCTCGTCGACGAAACCGGCGAGTTCACCCAGGTCGCGATCGTCGGCGCAATCCAGCTCCCCGTTCAGATCGTCGCCGTGCTCTACGGCGGCGTGCTCGCCGACCGCTTCGACCGCCGCTGGCTGATGGCCGGCTCCAACGCCCTCGTCTTCCTCCTCCTCATACTCCTCGCCGCCACCGCCACCGCCGACGTGCTGCGCGTCTGGCACGCCTGGATCGTCCTCGCCGTACTCGCCGCCCTCGCCGTCTTCGTCGCCCCCGCACGCGCCACCATTACCCCCCGCGTCGTCCCCGAGCGCTACCTCTCCGCCGCCGTCACCGTCGACACCGGCACCCAGAACGGCGGCTGGATCCTCGGCACCGCACTCTTCACCGCAATCGTCTCCGTCGCCGATGTCACCGCCGCGCTCTGGGCCGCCGCGGCAGCCGCGGCCGTCTCCACGCTGATGCCGATGCTGATCCGCACCCCCGCCAAGGCCACGGGCGAGCGCACCGGCACGCTGGCCAGCGTCCTCGCCGGCGGACGCTTCGTCGCCCGACACCCCATCCTGCCCGGCCTCTTCCTGCTCGACTGGGGCATCACCGTCGTCTCCTACTACCGCGAGATCCTGCCCGTGCTCGCCACCGGACTGTTCATGGCCGGCGCCAGCGCCGCCGGCGGACTCGGCATCGCCAACGCCGTCGGCTCCATCTGCGGCATGCTGCTCGCGCTCTTCCTCGTCCACGAGCGCGCCAAAGGAATGCTCGTACTGATCGCCTCGCTCGTCTACGCCGCCCTGCTCTTCGCCATGGGCGCAGCCCCCTGGCTCTGGCTCGGACTGATCGTGATCGCGATGCTCGGCGCAGCCGACGCCGTCACCGTCGCCGTCCGGCAGGCCACCGTCCAGCTCACCACGCCCGACGAAATGCGCGGACGCGCCTTCTCCTTCATGGTGCTCGCCGCCCAGACCGCCAACAACGTCGGCATCATCTGGGTCGGCTTCTGGGCCGGCTCAATCGGCGCGCCCAACGCCATGCTGCTCGGCGGCGGACTGGGCATCGGCGCAACCCTGCTGATCGGCCTGCTCTGGAAATCAGTGCGCACCTACCGCGCCCCCGCCACCTGACCCGCTACGCTCGCCTCACACAAGATCGGGGTACAGGATCAGCGTACGGAGGAAGACCATGACGACCACCGCAGCAGTCTTCGGCCCCGGCCTGTTCGACTTCCTCGCCGAACTCGAGCTGAACAATCGGCGCGACTGGTTCGAGGCCAACCGCGAGCGCTACGAGTCGGAGCTCCGCGAGCCCGCCTTCGACTTGATCCGCGCCGTGCGCCCGCTGCTCGAACAGATTTCGCCCGCAATCACCGCCCGCGACGCCAAAGTCGGCGGCTCGCTGATGCGCATCCACCGCGATGTCCGCTTCTCCGCCGACAAATCGCCCTACAAAACCAATGTCGGCATCCAGTTCCGCCACCGCGCCGGCAAAGATGTCCACGCCCCCGGCTACTACATCCACCTCTCGCTCGACGACTGCTTCTTCGGCGCCGGCAGCTGGGGGCCCGACCGCGACGCCCTCGCCGCCTACCGCGAAGCAATCGCCGAACACGGCGAGCAGTGGACCAAGCTCGCCAGGCGCTACCAAACCGCCCCCTGGCGCATCGACGGCGACAAACTCAAGCGCCCCCCCAGAGGCTGGAGCGCCGACCACCCAATGATCGAAGAACTCAAACGCAAACACATCATCGCCGTCCAAACCTTCGACCAGGAAGCAGCCCTCAGCGAATCATTCCCCACCCAAATCGCCCAATGGTGCAAAGAAACCGCCCCCCTAATGCACTTCCTCTGCACCGCCGTCGCCCTCGACTTCTAAGGCGCGCTCGCAGAACGTTAGGGTGCCGGAGCGTCGGATTGGTCGTATAAGGTTACCGCCCCAGCATTCGACGGAGCTGTCCTCGCGCAGCCCGCAGATATACTAAGCGCCCGGGCTGACCGCGCTGAAGCTGTTATCAGCGACGGTAGCTTGCGGCTCCGTCGCGGCCTGCTTGCTAGTCGGTGTCGTCGCGGAGATCTTCAGGGACATCCGTTTGGCCGGAGTTGTTGTCGCCCCAGCATTCAACTGCGCCGCCCTCGCGCAGCCCGCAGGTGTGCGACCAACCCGCGCCGACCGCGCTGAAGCGGCCGCCCGGCGCGTCCGTTTGGCCGGACCTGTTGTCGCCCCAGCACTCGACCGCGCCGCTCGCGCGCAGCCCGCAGGTGTGCTGCCCACCCGCGCCGACCGCGCTGAAACGCCCACCCGGCGCGTCCGTTTGGCCGGACCTGTTGCTTCCCCAGCACTCAACTGCGCCGCTCTCGCGCAGCCCGCAGCTGTGATACCCACCGACGCTGACGGCGCTGAAGGGGCCGTCCAGCGCGTCCGTTTGGCCGGACCTGTTGCTTCCCCAGCACTCAACTGCGCCGCTCTCGCGCAACCCGCAGGTGTGATACCAGCCCACGCCAACCGCGCTGAACCGCCCGTCCGGCGCGTCCGTTTGGCCGTAATGGTTGTACCCCCAGCATTCCACCGCGCCGCTCTCACCCAGCCCGCAGCTGTGCCACCAGCCCGCGCTGACTGCGCTGAACCGCCCATCCAGCGCATCCGTTTGGCCGTAATGGTTGTATCCCCAGCATTCCACCGCTCCGCTCTCACCCAGCCCGCAGCTGTGCCACCAGCCCGCGCTGACTGCGCTGAACCGCCCATCCGGCGCGTCCGCTTGGCCGTAGTAGTTGTACCCCCAGCATTTCACCGCGCCGCTCTCGCGCAGCCCGCAGGTGTGAAACCCGCCTACGCTGACCGCGCTGAATCGCCTGTCCAGCGCGTCCGTTTGGCCATAGTAGTTGTCTCCCCAGCATTCGACCGCACCGCTCTCGCGCAGCCCGCAGGTGTGCAACTCGCCCGCGCTGACCGCGATGAAAGGCCCGTCCGGCGCGTCCGCTTGGCCGTACTCGCCGTACTCGTTGGCTCCCCAGCATTCGACGACCGCGCCGCTCTCGCGCAGCCCGCAGGTGTGATAATCGCCCGCGTTGACTGCGCTGAAAGGCCCGTCCGGCGCGTCCGCTTGGTCAGCCCCGTTGTTTCCCCAGCATTCAACCGCGCCGCTCTCGTGCAGCCCACAGGTGTGCAACCAGCCCGCGCTGACCGCGCTGAAAGGCCCGTCCGGCGCGTCCGTTTGACCGAGCTCGGCGTACCCCCAGCATTCAACCGCGCCGCTCTCGTGCAGCCCGCAGGTGTGCGACCCACCCGCGCTGACCGCACTGAAACGCCCGTCTGGCGCGTCCGTTTGGCCGTACCTGTTATACCCCCAACATTCAACCGCGCCGCTCTCGCGCAGCCCGCAGGTGTGCCGCCCGCCCGCGCTGACCGCGCTGAAACGCCCGTCCGGCGCGTCCGTTTGGCCAACCTCGTCGTACCCCCAGCATTCAACCGCACCGCTCTCGCGCAGCCCGCAGGTGTGCGACCTGCCAGCGCTGACCGCGCTGAAACGCCCGTCCGGCGCGTCCGTTTGGCCGTACTCGTTGTCGCCCCAGCATTCAACGACCGCGCCGCTCTCGCGCAGCCCACAGGTGTGCCACCCGCCCGCGCTGACCGCGCTGAAACGCCCATCCAGCGCGTCCGTTTGGCCGACCTCGCTCGGCTCAGTCGTCTCCACCGGCCGCTGCCCCGGTACGGCGATCAAGCTGCTCCGCAGCCACTTCTCCGCGCTGCCGTCGATCAAACGCCGCGTCAGAAAGCGGTTCGACGGGAAGATGTCGTCCGGGCCGCTCTCCGTCCCGCGAATATCCGCGCCCCAGTCCGGGCGAAAGCCGAACTCGATCCGCGTCAGCCGCCCCTCCTCGTCCGCCTCCGCCCGCACCAGAATCCGCCCCCGCACGCCCGTCTCCGACCCCTCCGCGTCGGGGATCAGCAGCTCGCTGCTGCGCAGCCAGGTTCCCGCGCGTTCGTCGATCAAGCGGCGCGTCAGGAAACGGAGCCGGGGCGAGATGTCGTCCGGACCGTCCGCACCGCCGCGCACGTCAAGCCCCCAGCCGGGGCGAAAGCCGAACTCCACGCGGGACAGCTCCCCCGCGTCATCAACCCAGGGGCGCACCACGATCCGGCCGTCAACGCTGCCCGCGCCGCCGTCCTGCGCCGTCGCACCGCCGCTGCCCGCAATCACGGCGAGCACCGCCAACACAGCGAGCGCCAACGCCGCAATCCACCGAACACTCAACAATGCGCGGATCAATTCCACCCGCCCCATCCCTGTCAACCGCCGCCCCCAGCGATGCCGCCGCATAGTAGCGCAGCATCCCGCCTACCCTGCCCGCAACACCACCCACCACCGAAGGAGGACTCCCATGACCCAACGCGAACCGTCCAACATGCCCCCCGAAGCCCCCGCCCTCGAAACCGAACCCATCCCCCCGCCCCACGACGCCCGCTTCATCGTCAAACCCACCGACTCCATCCCCGAGACCGTCGGGCGCAACATCCACGCCCGGCGCATGTTCACCGCCGCCGAAGGCCGCTTCGAGAGCTCCCTCCAATTCGTCCTCTTCAACCGCCTCCCCGTCGGCGAGACCAACGTCCGCCACATCCACGAGAACGTCGAGAAGGTCTACTACTTCCTGCGCGGCAACGCCGAAATCGACTGCGGACCCTGGCGCACCTCGGCCGCCGCCGGCGACTTCCTCTTCTTCCCCGCCGACATCGCCCACCAAATCCGCAGCCTCGGCCCCGACGACCTTGAGTTCATCGTCTGCGCCGCCGCCACCACCGACGAAGCGCGGGGCATGTCCGACGGCGGACTGCTCGCCGACGCGGAGGACGCCTCATGACCGACATCGACGCCACCGAGATCCTCCCCCTCGAGCCGCTCCGCGCCTTCGGAACCGCCGTCTACGAGGCCTGCGGCGTCCCCGCCAGCGACGCCGCCCTGACCGTCGAAATCCAGCTCACCGCCGACCTGCGCGGCGTCGACACCCACGGCTTCCAGCGCCTCCCCTGGTACGCCGGACACCTCCGCAACGGCCGCTACAACCCCACCCCCAGCCTGGCCGCAATCCGCGAGACGCCCGTCTCGCTCGTAGTCGACGGCGACGGCGGCATCGGCCAGCTGGTCGCCGCCCGCACAATGCAGCGCACCATCGACAAAGCGCGCGAAACCGGGCTCGCCCTCGGAACCCTGCGCAACTCCAACGACTGGGGCATGGGCGCCTACTACCCCATGATGGCCGCCGCCGAAGGCTTCGTCTCCTTCTGCACCACCACCTCCGTCCCCACCCTCGCCCCCTTCGGCGCGCGCACCCGCATGACCGGCAACAACCCCATGGCCTTCGCCGCCCCCCGCGCCGCCGGCCCGCCCATGGTGCTCGATATGGCGCTCACCCCCGTCGCGCTCGGCAAAGTCATGCGCGCCCGCGCCGAGGGTCGCGCCATCCCCGAGGAGTGGGGCTTCCTCGACCTCGAAGGCCAACCCACCACCGACCCCGAAACCGCAATGGCCGGCATCATCCCCGCGCTCGGCGCGGTCAGCGCCTACAAAGGCAGCGGCCTCAGCCTCTTCATGAACACCCTCGCCGGCGCACTGCCCGGCGGCGTCCACTCCGCCGAGGTCGAAATCGGCCGCCGCGGACAGTTCCTGCTTGTCATCTCCCCCGACCTCTTCGGCGACCCCGCCGACTTCGAAGCCGCCGTCGACGACATCTGGCGGCAAGTCAAAGCCGCCGACCCGCTGCCCGGCGTAGACGAGGTCCTCGCCCCCGGCGAGCAAGAGCAGCGCACCCACGAGCAGCGAGCCGCCAGCGGCGAAATCGCCTACCCCGCCTCCACCGTCCGCGAACTCCGCGCCCTCTCAGCCGAACTGGGCATCCCCCTGAATGCGTAGATCGACGACCGAGCGGCGGTGGCGAATCGGCATCGCGTTCGCGATCGTCCTGACGGTTGCACTGGTCGCAGCGATCGTCGGCCCGAATTCGTCCGACGATGTCGAGCCGTTGCCTGAGCCCGCCGCTGCGTTGGAAATACAACAGGCGCAAGTCGAAGCCGCCCCCGCCGATGAACAGGCAGAAAAGCCCGACGATCCGTCGCCCGAATCCGGCTGGCGACTCGACGATCGGGCTGCCCTGGATGCGCTCACCGTCGCAGCTGAGAGCGATGGCGGCGTCCGCTATGACCGCGACGACTACGACCATTACTTGGGGCGAGACGAAAACGGCTGCAATCTGCGAGATCGCATCTTGCTGAGCGAGGCAATCAGAGTGCTGTCGGTGACCGATCGGTGCGACGCGGAGGGCGAGTGGCTTTCGTGGCTCGACGGCGAGTACCTCTCAGACGAAGGCGATCTTGAGATCGATCATCTGGTCGCGCTCGCTGAAGCGCACCGCTCCGGTGCCTGGCGCTGGACAGAGAAGCAACGCCGCGAGTTCTCCAACGACGAGGCGACACTCTCCGCGGTCTCAAGATCGGCCAACCGAGCCAAGTCCGATCACGATCCGGCAGGATGGCGCCCACCTGCCGAGTCCGTATGGTGCCGCTACGCCCGTGAGTGGATTGCCATCAAGCGGAAGTACGATCTCGCCGTGGATCGGGCTGAAGTGGGTGCTCTGTCGGCCATGCTGGATTCTTGTACCGGTCCCCCTCTTGACAATTCTGCGCAAAACTCTCGAACCAGCGCCGATTGACTTCAAGATCGTCCGACCACTCAATTACGACTCCCTCGTGCTTGGCCAGCAGCGCACACAGATCATTGCCGTTTGTCAGTTCCACGGGCGTTTCACGCTGCCGCGCCGCCGCTTCAACCGCGTCACGCGAGAAGTAACCGGTCGTCATCAGCCGTCCAGGACCCGATCGGCCACGCTTGGCTCTCCTGTACAACGCCTGCTGGACATCTCGTACGACTTCTACCCCGACTTCGCCGCGCCAGGCTTTACACTGAACGTAGACATCGGTTGCGCCCGTCGGTCCTCGCAGTTCCGCCAGTATATCGATCCCGTCATCGCCTCGGCCGCCGATAGCCCTGACATTACTGTAGCCCTCGTTGCGCAGTACTTCGGCGCACAGCTCTTCGAAGCAAATGGGAGCGAGCGCCCAAAGCTGAGCCATGAGCTGTTCGTGCAGCGTGGGCGTTGCCGACAGCGCCGATTGCGATGCATCGTCGTCTGTGTCGAGACCAGGCAACGGCATCGGGGCATAGTCCTCAAGCTCGCGCTTGGTCGCGAAATATTGTCGCGCATGCATCGTCACGTCTTCTTCAGTCGCTGCCGCACCGCGTGAAGTGGCGCGCCACCATCCATCGGAAGGACGCTCGATCCAGCGACGATTGTGCAGCGCGCTGCGTGCCCAACTAACCCGGTATCCCCACTCGGAGTGCCCCTCGCGCCGAGACCGCATATGCAATCGAGCCTGGACGGAGACGCCCATCGCGGACGCCACAGCATCGTCAATCTCGTTGTTGTGGGCGGGCTGATGCATGTCGCGCATCGTGCGCAGAGTCACCCATGTCAGCCTCGCAATCCACGCCACCTCGGATGTGCCTCTGCTTGAGGGCGGCGTAGCTGTTGGCTGCGGGCGCGCTGGCGATGCCGCTCCAGCTGCCGCTCGGCGCGGCGGCCTCGCCCGATCGGGTGCGGGTAAAGGCGTGTGAGCGGGACGTGGCGCTGGGCGCTCGTCTGATGCCGTCGATTCCCGCGATGCGGGCGCGTTCGATCGCGTCGCTTTGGATGGCAGCGACGCCTCACTTACTGGGACCGCATTGGCCTCGGTTTCGGTGGCGCGGATCGTCCTGCGTTGTGCGCCGCCATCGCCCACGGCGGGCGGTCGTTGGAGAAGCGCGTCCACTCCCAGAATCACGAGCAGACCGCCGAGCGCGACCAACAGCCACAGTCCCGCCGCCAACCCGAGTACCACCCATACCGCGATAAAAATCGCAGCTGTCCCCGCCAAAGTCGCCGAGCCGGCGTGTGTCAAGAAGCCGCCACGCCGCTCCATCGTCGATGCGCCCAGATAGATCGCCGCCAGCAGCGCGCCGACCGCGATCGCCCAAACGCCGTCGGACACCGCAACGGCCGCGACAGCGGCCGTTGCGGCGGCCAGCGTCAATGCATACCCGGTCCACGCCGCATCAAGGCGGCCCTTGGCACGCTCGCTGGGTCTCATCGTGGTTCGCCCTGCTGCACCGACTCAGGCTATACGCCCCGATGCGAACCTCAGCGCCGCAACAACTCCCGCACATCCCCCGCGCCCTCGGCGCGGCGCTCGCGCACGAGCGTCGCCGCAGCGACCGCCCCAGACAGCCAGCCCGCCCCCACCAGCACCCACAGCCCCGCCTCCAAACCCACCGCAGCCCACACCGCCGCGAACACCACCACCGCCCCATCCACCGCCAGCGGCTCCGCCCGATGCTCCACCAACGACATCGCCAGACACACCGTCAGCGTCAGCCCCGCAACCGCCGACGCCCACCACGCGCTCTCCAACATCGCAACCGCGGCAACCACCGCGACCACGGCGGCCAACGCCGCCCACGGGCCAATGTTTTTCCACATGTCGCCGCCCCAATCGCGCGTAGGCTACCTGCCCGCGTGGGCTGTCAAAGGCCCCTGCTCGACAGAACGGAATTACAGCGCGGTTACCTTGCGCAGCAAGGAGATGTACCTGTGGACCAGCGTGAACAGCGAATACGGCTGGCGGCGTTCGCCCACGTCGAGCGGCTCAGCCGCGCCAACGGCGGGCTGACCGGCGATCAGCTCAACGCCGGCTTTCTCTTCGAAGACGACTACATCCCGCTGGTGCGCCGGCAGCAAGGCATCGGCAAAGTCGCCGCAATGCCGCATCTGCTCTCGCTGCGCACCGCCTGGCCGACAAGCCGCTCGATCTACGCCGACCAGTCCGCCGCCCACGAGCAGATCTTCTCCAGCGACGGCGAGATCACCTACGACTTCGCCAAAGGCGGCCCCGAGCAAGGGGTAAACCGACACCTCTACGACGCCTGGGAGCTGGAGCTCCCGGTGATCTACTTCCTCGCCGTCGCGCCGGCCTACTACCACGCGTTCATGCCCGTCTGGATCACCGATTGGGACCCACAGGCCGGCGAATACGGTCAGGTCCGCCTCGCCTTCGGGCTGCCCGGCGGCGAGCGCCCCGTGCCGGCTGAAGCGCGCCGCGCCGGTCTGGTCGTCGCCCAGCGCGGACTGCGGCGCGCACGCTTCCGCGAGCGCGTCGTCTACGCCTACCGGCAGCGCTGCGCGATTTCCGGTGACGGCGGCAACCAGTCCGCAGCCGCGCGCGCCCGCTCGCGGCGGCTGCTGGCGGTCGCCGAGCTGGACGGCGCCGCCGCGGAGCCCCGCGGACCATCCGGCGGGCTGCTGCTGACCAGGCTGCATCGCGCCGCCTTCGAGGCCAACCTGATCGGGATCGACGCCGATTACCGCGTGCGCGCCTCGCAGCACCTGCTCGCCGAAGCCCACGATCCACTGACCGTCGCCCTACGCGATCTCGACGGAGCCAAACTCCGCCTCCCATCGCGTCCGGAGCACCATCCCGACCGCGATCTGCTCGCCGCCCGCTTCGCCGAGTTCGTCCGCGCCCCCTAACCCACGCCCAGCCCTCTATCCTGTACGCAGCAGCAGCCGGAAGGAACCAACGATGGCCAGCAGCATCTACTACTCCTGCGACTCCCACGTCGTCGAAGCCCCCGAAGTCTTCGACGGACTCGTCGACCGCTTCGGCGACCGCGCCCCCCGCGTCGTCGACAAATGGAAAGACCGCGAAGCCGTCTTCGTCGCCTGGCCCAGCATCGACTTCGCCATGTCCGTCGGACGCCTCGGCATCGCCGGCGCCAACCTCAACCTGCCCGAAACCAAAGAAAAAATCGCCCGCGGCTGGGACCTGATCAACCCCGGCGTCAAAGACCCCGTCGCCCGCCTCTCCGAGCAGGAGCAGGACGGCATCGTCGGCGAAGTCATGTACCCCTCGATCAACATGCTCACCTACATGGTCGACGACGTCGAAGTCGTCAACGCCGTCTTCCAGCGCCACAACGACTGGATCCGCGACTACTGCTCGCACGCCCCCGAACGCCTGATCGGCGTCGGCTGCCTCACCCTGCGCGACATCGACCTCGCCATCACCGAACTCCAGCGCTGCGCGCAGATGGGCATCAAGGGCGTCGCCATCCCCTGCACCGCACCCACCGACAAGCCCTACTCCGACCCCTCCTACGAGCCCTTCTGGGAGGCCGCCGAAGACATCGGCCTGCCCCTCACCATGCACATCTTCTGCGGCTCCGAGCCCGGCATGAGCCTGCCCAAAGAGTGGGACCAGGTCGTCTCCTACACCCTCGCCCACGCCGCCGCCTGGAACACCGTCTCCAACCTCGTCACCTCCGGCGTCTGCGAGCGACACCCCAACCTCCGCTTCGTCATGGCCGAGTGGGAAACCGGCTGGATCGCCCACGTCCTCCAGCGCTGGGACCACGCCTACTACCGCGCCCGCGCCGTCGACCAGACCCCCGAACTGCCCATGCTCCCCACCGAATACTTCCGCCGCAACTTCATGGTCACCTTCGAGGACGACGACATCGGCGTCCAGACCCGCGACCAAATCGGCGTCGAAAACCTGCTCTGGGGCAACGACTACCCCCACCACGACGCCATCTGGCCCAACAGCCGCCAAATCCTCAAAGAAATCATGGCCGACGTCTCCCCCGAGGACGAAGAAGCCATGGTCTGGGGCAACGTCCAAAAGCTCTACAACATCAACCGCGCCGCCCTCCCCGTCTAAGCCGGCCGGCGATCGATCAATTTGCGATCACTTGATCACAAATTGATCGTTGAAGCGTGACGGCAGCAAGACCCTTGGCCTGAGCTCCCGCGCGAGCCGCGCTCCGTTCTCGCGGTTTCACACCAACCGAGAGTTAACCCACAGCTGGCCGCCCCTCCGCACCTTGATCTGTCGCATCTTCCGATCAATTTGATCGGAACTGAGAGCAAATTGACATTTGTCTCTTGCGCCCCGCCAGCCGCCGCTCCGATCCGGGCCTTGACCTGCTAATCTCAAAATGAAAGAAAATGATCGAAACCTGAACGTTCGGCCGGAGCACGGCAATGCGGCTGCCACTCTCACCTCCGCCCCTCACATCGCTGATGGAAGACTTCGGCGCGCTCGACCCGCAGGCGCAGTTTGACCTGTTCGCCAACACCCGCCCACTCGATCACAAGGGCCGCTACCTGCATTGGGACCAGCTCCGCCATCGCACTCCCCCTCCCGGACACACCCATCGCACCTGGTGGCTCCAGCTCTCCATCGCCCGCCGCGGCGCGGCGCGGCGCCTACCGCTGCTCGGCAAAGACAACATGCCCTTCTGGTACAGCAACGTCGACCCCCTCTTGGCCGCGCTGCTCCGACTCGACCAGGAAATCGCCGGGCACATCCTGATCGATGACGCCGTCACCAGCCAGAGCGACCGCGACCGCTATCTGGTCAACTCGCTGATGGAAGAATCGATCCGTTCCAGCCAGATGGAGGGCGCGAACACAACGCGTGTGATCGCGCAGGACCTGCTGCGCACCGGACGCGCGCCCCGAGACCGCGGCGAGCGCATGATCGCGAACAACTTCGCCGCCATGCAGACCGTCGAGCAATGGGCGCAGGCAGGCCATCCGTTCGATCAAGAGCGAATCCTCACGCTGCACCGGATCGTCACCGGCGGCACCCTGTCCGAGGAGGCCGACGCGGGACGAATCCAAACGCCCGACGAGGACCGCGTAGCCGTGGTCGCCGCCGACCAAACCATCGTCCACACGCCGCCGCCAGCGGCGGAACTGCCCGACCGCATTGAGCGCGTTTGCGCCTTCGCCAACGGCGAGCTCGACGATGGGTTCATTCATCCCGTCGTACGGGCCATCCTCCTGCATTTCATGATCGGCTACGACCACCCCTTCGTCGACGGAAACGGGCGCACCGCGCGGGCGCTCTTCTATTGGTCGCTCATCCGCTCGGGCTACTGGCTCGCCTCTTATCTCTCAATCTCGAATCTGCTGCACGCCGCCCCATCGCGGTACTCACGGGCATACGAGCATGTCACCGCAGACCTCAACGACGTCACCTATTTCCTGCTCCACCAGCTGGATGTGCTGCTCAGAGCAACGGATCAACTCACCGCCTACGTCGGACGACAGATCGACCAGGCGCGATCAGTCGCGCAACTGCTGCGCGGGCACGACGATCTCAACGAACGGCAGACGGCTCTGATCGGCGAAGCACTGCGAGACCCAGGACAAGCGTTTACGTTCGAGCGCCAGCGCCGCCAACATCGCGTGTCCTACGGCGCGGCGCGTCTCGATCTGCTGGAGCTTGAGCGGCGCGGACTCCTGGAGCGCGCAAAGGTCGGCAACAAATTCGTCTTCCGCCCCGCCCCAGACCTCCCCGACCGCCTCAGCAGCCCCACACGCTAGCCTGTGCAGCACAGGAGGCGCATATGCCATCGCGTTGGGAACAGGCCGGATTGCCCAAGTGGGACGACCTCATGTGGGAGACCTTGCAGGCGCTGCGCGACATGCCGATGCCTGTCACGATCAATGCCGCGTCTGACGCAGTATCCGATCGGCTCAATCTGACCGACGACCAACGCTCGATACCGTCGCACGATCAGCGCTGGAGCTACGTGCGTTTCCAAGTCGGGTTCGTAATGAGCGACCTGAAAGGGATCGGCGCTCTCGACCAGCCGAAGCGCCGCCTCTACAACCTCACCGCCGACGGAGCAGACCTTTCCAAAGAGGACATGGTTCACCGGCACGCACGTCGAAATCAAGAGATCCGAGAGAAACGACGCGCTCGTAAAGCAACCGTAGACGCGCCAGTGGATCCGGACGAAGCCGACGGCACCGCCGAGGCGAATCAGCCGGACGAACACGAACTCAGTTGGAGACAGGAACTGCTGGAAGCGCTGAAGAACATCTCCCCTGCGGCGTTCGAGCAGTTGGCGGCGGCGCTCCTCGAGGCTGCCGATTTCGACGAGGTGGAGGTTACCGGCCGCAGCGGCGACGGCGGCATCGATGGCATCGGCGTCTACCATCCGTCGGGGCTGATCTCATTCCGCACCGCATTCCAGTGCAAGCGCTACCAGGGTTCCGTGGGTCCGGGCGCTGTCCGCGACTTTCGCGGCTCATTCATCGGACGAAGCGACCGCGGCATCATCATTACCACCGGCGCCTTTACCGCCGCCGCCCGCGAAGAGGCGACGCGCGCGGGTGCAAACCCTATCGATCTGATCGACGGCGAAACTCTCTGCGATCTACTCAAAGAATACGGCCTCGGCGTCCGCGTCACACAACGCATCGTCGAGGACATCGCCATTGACGACAACTACTTCGAGAGGCTCGACCAATGACCACCCCACCCACCGTCGCCGTACTCCCCGGCGACGACGCCGCGCCCGAAGCCGTCCACGCCGCCATGACCGTCCTCCACGCCATGGAACTGCCCATCCAATGGCGCATCCTCCCCGACGGCCACGAGCTCGCCCAAACCATGTCCCGCGAAGAGGGCGAAGCCCTCGTCCGCCAGGCCGCCGACGAGTGCGACACCGTCCTCTTCGGCTCCACCAACGGCCAGACGCCCGGCGTCGGCTACTTCCGCTGGGGACGCCAAACCTTCGCCAACGTCCGCCCCATCAAATGGCGGCCCGGCTTCCGCTCCCCGCTCGCCGAGCCCGAGGGCATCGACTACGTCATCGTCCGCGAAAACCTCGAAGACCTCTACGCCGGCATCGAGGGCGACCTGGCCGATGTCGCTGCCTCCGGACTCGCCGACGGCCCCCGCGTCGGCGGCGTCTCCCGCACCCCCATCGCCGGCGGCTTCAGCCACTTCGCCGAAGCCGAAGGGCGTTACGCAATTAAGTACTTCACCCGCGCCAATGTCGAGCGCGTCGCCCACTTCGCCTGCCGCCTCGCCCAACGCCGCCGCGAGCAGGGACACCCCGGCAAGCTCACCTGCTCCGCCAAAACCAACGTCCTGAGCCGCAGCGACGGCTGGTTCGTCGATATCGCCGGCGAAGTCGCCGCCGGCTACCCCGATATCGAATTCGAAACCTTCATCGCCGACGACTTCGCCCGCCGCCTCGTCGCCAGCCCCCACGACCTCGATGTCGTACTACTGCCCAACCTCTACGGCGACATCTTTTCCGACGAAGGCGCAGGCACCATCGGCGGCCTCGGACTCGCCCCCTCCGGCTGCTTCGGCGACGACTGGGCCTACTTCGAGTCCGTCCACGGCACCGCCCCCGACATCGCCGGCCGGCACCGCATCAACCCCACCGCCACCATCCTCTCCGCCGCCCTGATGCTCGACCACCTCGGCCTCGCCAACCAGGCCGCCCAACTCGAGCGCGCCGTCGAAACCACCTACGCCGCAGGCAAGCACCTCACCCCCGACCAGGGCGGCAACGCCTCCACCGAACAGTTCGCCGAAGCCGTCCTCAACGCCCTCACCTCAGCCTGAACCCGGCGCGTATCTGGCAGTGCATGGCGGGAGCGCATGGGAGTCGAACCCACCCGAGACGGTGCGGACCGCCCCGCAACGGTTTTGAAGACCGGGAGGGCCACCGGGCCCCTTCCGCTCCCTCGCACCCTAGGATAGCGGACTCACGCGCCGCCGGCTCGCGGTGGGACATGCCGAACCCAGAAAGACGCGCCGCTAAGACAAGATCTCATCGAGATGCGGACCAAAAGCCTCTCGGAACTTCAGCAAATGTTCGACCATCCATTGTCGGAACTCTTCCAGCGTCTCCTCATCGTCTTCGATCCTGCCCTCGCGTTCGACGCTGATCATACAGCTTTGAAGATCGTTCTTTCTGTCCCACACGAGCGGATGCTCCAGCGTGTCTTCGACGTTCTTCTGGTGCGCCATGAGCAGATCGAATAGCTCTTCGTTTCGGTGCTTGTCCCCGCGCGAGATATGCAACCCGACTCTTGCGGAACCGCCTTTGCTGAACGCTAGGCTGTAGCGAATACCGGCGAAACCAGAACTGAAGTTATACCAGTTCGTCGGAGCCGCCTTCCTTGCTGATGTGAACCCCGGGTGTTCTTCTCGCAACGTGTCGAGCAAGGCCTGAAAGAACTTGCGGTATCGCAGCTGTCTCTCTGTAAGTTCTGAGGTTTGCGCCGATTCTGGCGCTTGCTTCTGCCAGTCGTTGGGCACGACAACGGGAGTGAATCGCGGTGCGGGACGAGATCTGTCGATCTTCCACGCTTCTACGACTACCCCGAAGAACTCCGTGTCCTCACCTGTGCGCTGATTCAGCCAGTCCAGGGCGGCGCGGTGTTCGGACCGAAATTCTCGCACCAACCAGACGACGGTATAAGCGTCATAGCGGGCGGCGTAGGTAAGCAGCTTGCCCAGATGATCATGATCCGTCGGTTCGAGCTGATTCTCGATCACGACAGGTCGATTAGTTCCGAGATCGTGCGCGAGCACATCCAACGAGAACGAGCCAACCTCCGCCTCCGTCTCGCGGACTTCGAGGTCCATTCCCAGAACCTCCCCAAGCCGATCGACGTTCTCGGCCAGCCACGGCGTGAAGTCGTGCGCCTCATTCGGCCACACATCCCGCAGGTCCACCGCGTCCAGATTACTAAGCTCGATCACCTCGCCGCCTCCAACTCCTCCGGACGTTTGACCACGGCGGAGCGCATGTCGCTTTCGCTCACGAGTCGCTGAAGGCGGCGCGAGACCCGGGGCGACTCATGCTCAAGCCCGCTGATTTCAGCGTGCGAGAGGAACCGATCCAGCGGTGCGTGCCGAATGTGCAAGGGCTGACCGCCATCCGGCCGCGCCGCCAGCTTCGCACTCCCGACGTTGATGGCCGCATCTGCCTCGGCCGCCGTGAGCGTGCCGTTCACCGGCGCACAACCCTCTTGGCCGCCAGGTTCATCGAATGCGGCGTACACGCGGATCATGCCGTCGGAGCGGAACGTCAGCGCCACAATCCCGTCGGGGTTGAGCAACCACTCAATCTGAATCAGTCCGTCCGGCTTGACCCCGATGCGCGGGTCCGGAAGCTCGTCGCACCGCTTGAGCAGCTCGGCGAACCAGTGCAGCGACTTCACGTTGACCGGTTGCTCGTCCGGATCGTCGCCGTCGAGGCTCAGCAGATAAGCCACCCGGTCCGCCGCTTCCTGCCGGCCGCGCGCCTCGAGTTCGCGGATGATTTCCACCGCGCGCGGATCAGCCGTCGAAGAGCGCTCTGTGGTCGTCGTCATGCGCTGCTCATCACATCAGCGGCGGGGGAGCCGCCCAGCTGTCGGCAAAACGGCTCGATGCCCCAATATTAGCCTCTCGCGTCAAGCCGGGCGATCACCTCGCCGCCTCCAACTCCTCCGCCACCCCGTCCAGCAGACGCCCCAGCATCGTCGCCGTCGCCCCGAAAATCCGGTGCCCCTCATACCAATACTCCCGCATCCGAAACGTGCTCCCGTCCTCCCGTTGCCGCTCCTCGTAACCCGTATTCGCCGCATCCAGCAGATGCGACAGCGGCGGCGTGATCACCTCCGCCACCTCCACCTCCAGCGGTCGAAAGCGGTACGGCGCACGATCCAGCAGCCCCACGAACGGGATCACATGGAAATCGGTAATCGTTCGATAGTGGCTCTGCTCCCCCAGCATCTCCACCTGCTCCGCCAAAATCCCGACCTCCTCGTCCGCCTCCCGCAGCGCCGCCGCCAGCGGCGTCTCGCCCGCGTCCAGCGCCCCGCCCGGGAACGAAATCTCCCCCTTATGGTGCTCCACGTGCTGGCTCCGCACCGTCAGCACGATCTGCGGATCCTCATACGGCAGCACCGCAATCAACACCGCCGCCGCCCAACTGCCCGTGCCCTCCGCCATCGTCTCCACGCTGTGCGCCGCCACCGCCCGCCGGATCGCCGCGATCATCGGCGGCTCCGCCGCCTCTGTCGTCTGCGCCTCTTCGCTCATTCAAGACCTCCTGTCTGCGCCCGCGGCGCTAACCCACGTACATCTCAGCCTGCGCCGGCGACACCGCCTCGGCCAACGCCGACTGAAACTCGCCCCAGCGATCGTCGAACGCCGACGCGCGGAAGCGCACATGCAAACTTGCCGTCTCCGCGTTCTGGCTGCTGCTCTCGTGCTTCATCCCCTGCAAATTCGCGCTCAGAAACGCCAGCAGCGCCGCCTCGTGCTCCGCGTAATCCGCCGCCGCCATCGTCACGATCAGATCGCGCCCCGACGGCAGCAGCGAGCGCAGCGACGATCCGCTCAGGAAGCGCTGCAACACCAGCACCCCGAACGCGATCGCGAACAGCAGCCCGATCAGCTCGTAGTTATACGTCGCCGCGCTGATCGACGACGCAATCACCAGCAGTAGATACCCAATCTCCGCCGGATCCTTCACCGGCGTGCGGAACCGCACGAACGAAAGCGCCCCCAGCAGCCCCAGCGAGAGCGGCAGCGAGTTCTGAATCGCCACAAACAGCACCGTAATCGCCGGCCCCGCCAGCAAAAACGTGCGGTACACCCCCGCCCCGCGATCCCAGTCGCGGTAGAAGACGATGTACATCGCCCACGCCGCCAGCGACGCCGCCAGCGAGATCACCATCGCCACCGCGAACGACGAGAACTCGATATCGGAAACCGGGCCGAACCACTCTTCCATGTCTGCGCTCCGCTTCCGTTCGTCCGACTGTTACGTCCCGCCGCGCCAGATGCGCGGCAACGTCCGCTCGACCGCCATCGCGTACTTCGAGTGCGCCTCGCGGCGCAGCCCCAGACGCTCCAGCCCCCGCAACCGCGCCGGCAGCGGTCCCATCGACTTCAACTCCAGCACCGCGCCGTCGGGCACCGCCAGCCAGGTCAGGCCGCGCCGCGGCTCGCCCGCCCGCACCCGCGCGTCGATCGACACCCGCAGCCCGCTCGCCGCGTCGGCCCAGCGACGCCGCTCATAGCGAATCACCACCGTCGGCTCCAGCGTCGGCGCCGCAGGCGCGCCCAACTCCCGCAGACCGTCAGCCAGCTGCCCCCGCCCCGGCAGCCGCACGCCCTCCGTCAGCACCTGTCCCTGCTCCACATCGAGATGCAGCCGCAGCTTCCGCCCCGTCGCGCCCTCGCGCTGCTTGATCTCCAGCCAGCACCCGTCCTCCGCCGCGACCGGCTGCCCATACCAGCGCAGCCGCAGCTTCGCCTTGCCCCAAAACCCGTCCGCCGCGTCCCAGTAGGCGTCCAGCGACGCGCTGTCGTAGTAGCACGACGTGATCACCCCGCGCGGATACTCCGGGTCCGGCGCAATGCGCGCGCCGATCCACGCCGCCAGCAGCTCCACCCGCCCCTCCGCGAGCGGATACTTGCGCTCCTCCCGCTGCGGGCGCTCCGCAGCCGCCGTGGGCGAATCCACCGCGCGCGTCGAAGGCGGGGCTGAGCTGGACATTGCTGGATGTTAACATCGCGATCCGAGAGGCCACAGGGACCCCGCCCATGAACCGACGGATCGTCCTCGCTCTGCTCGCCGCCGCCGCCGTGCTCGCCGCCGCGGTCGGCATCGCCGCGTCCAACGACTCCCTCCCTCCGCCCCCCGACCTCGCCGCCGACACCGTCCGCTTCGGCGTCAATCAGGCCCGCAGCGACCCCCGCGGCTACGTCTTCGACCTCGAACAGGTGCGCACCTACTCCATCCGGATCGACGACGCCGAATTCAAGCGCCTCCAGGCCGACCCCCGCGCCGAGCAATACGTCCGCGCCTCGATCCGCCTCGGCGACCAGGTCTGGGACAACATCGGCCTCCGCTACAAGGGCTTCTTCGGCATCCTCTTCACCTGCTTCGACGAGCGCGGCAATCAGCTCTGCCCCAAGCTCGCCTACAAGGTCAAATTCAACGAATACGAGCCGCGCCAACGCTTCTATGGCATGAAGCGGCTCAACTTCCACCCCATGAAGGACGACACCGCGCAGATGCGCGAGGTGCTCTCCTACGAACTCTTCCGCGAGTTCGGCGTCGCCGCGCCCCGCTCCGTCTACGCGCGCCTCGAACTCAACGGCAAGCCGCTCGGACTCTTCACCCTCACCGAAGACATCGACGACCGCTTCACAGCCGACCGCTTCACCGACGGCGGCGCAGGCGTCCTCTACAAGGAAGTCTGGCCGACCAGCTCGCGCACCGCCCTCGATGTCGCCGAACTCGAGGGCCGCGTCGCCGTCAACGCCGCCGCCGCGTCAAGCGCCGGACCCGCCAACGCCGCCCCGACCAACGTCCGCCTCCCCGACAGCCTCGCCGAGGCCGTCGCCCGCAACCCCAACAACCTCCCCGCCACCGGCTTCCTCAACTTCGCCGCCGACCTGCTCGCCCACGAAGACGATCCCACCGCTCGCCTGGCCGCCCTCGAACGCAACCTCGCCGACCTCGACGCCTTCTGGCGCTACCTCGCCGTCGACCGACTCATCGACAACTGGGACGGCATCGTCGCCTTTTACTGCGTCCCCGAATGCCAGAACCACAACTACTTCTGGTACCAAAACTCGCGCAACGGCCGCTTCACCCTGATCCCCTGGGACCTCGAACAATCCTGGCGCGACCCCAGCCCCATCCGCACCTACTTCGACATGCCCGACTGGGACGACCTCCACCGCAGCTGCCGCACCCGCAAGGTCTTCTGGAACCTCGACGCCGTCGCCCCCTTCTGCGACCCCCTCATCGGCGCCGCCGTCCGCGCCGGCTGGGGCGAATACATCGCCGCCTCCCGCGCACTTCCTCGAGCGGCTCTACCCGCTCGAGCGTCTGCACCAACGCATCGATGAACTGGCCGCGCTAATCGAGCCGCACGTGCGCTCCGACGAGTACGGCCCCGGCGAGCGCGAATGGCGGCGCGGCGTCGAACTCCTGCACAGCGAGATCGAAGCACGCTTCATCTACATCGCCGACAAGATCGCCGCTTGGGACGCCAGGCGCGGAGAGGCCGACGACGATGCCTGACACCATCATCCGCGGCGCGCAGCTGATCGACGGCTCCGGCGCACCCCCGCAACACGCCGACATCGCCGTCGAGCGCGACCGCATCACCGCCATCGGCGACCTCAGCGGCCAAACCGCCGCGCGAGAGATCGACGCCCGCGGCCTCACCGCCGCGCCCGGCTTCATCGACACCCACGCCCACTCCGACGGCATCCTGCTCCACGAACCGCAGCACGCCGGCGGACTGCTCCAGGGCGTCACCACCGAAATCATCACCCAGGACGGCCTCTCCTACGCCCCGCTCTCCGCCCAAAACCTGGCCTCCTACGGGCGCTACCTCGCCGGACTGCTCGGCCCCCCGCCGACCGACCTCGATATGTCCAGCATCGCCGCCATGCGCGAGCACTACCACGGCAAAGGCTGCAACGTCGCCGTCCTCGCACCCCACGGACCGATTCGACTCTCCAGCGTCGGCTTCCGCGATGTCCCGCTGGTCGGCGACGACCTGGCCGCCGCCCAACGCCTGATCGCCGAAAGCCTCGAACAGGGCGCGCTCGGCTTCTCCACCGGCCTCTCCTACTACCCCAACTCCTACAGCAACACCGAAGAGCTCGTCGCGCTGAACGAAACCGTCGCCGCGCACGGCGGCGTCTACGTCGTCCACGTGCGCAATCACAACAACGACCGCGCGCCCGGCGGCACAGGGATCACCGAAGCGCTCGAGATCGGCCGCCGCACCGGCGTCCCCGTGCATGTCTCCCACTACCGCACCCATCCAACCAACGCCGGCCAGGTCGCAGCGCTGATGGAAGAGATCGACGCCGCCAAGGGCGACGGCGTCGATGTCACGCTCGAAACCTACCCCTACGCCGCTCCGGCCACCGTGCCCGGCTACTTCCTCGCCGGCGAATTCCACGACGGCGGCATCGACGCCCTGCTCGCGCGCCTCGCCGACGCCGAGCTGCGCCCCCGCCTGCTCGAATCGATGCGCACCCTCTTCCCCGGCGCGTTGCAAGACTCCGCTTGGACCTGGATCAATCACCCACGCCTGCGCCAGCTCGAAGGCATGGCCATGGCCGACGCCGCAGCCCAACAGGGACTTACCGTCGAGGAGCACGTGCTCGAAGTCATGCTCGAATCCGGCCTCGCCTGCGGATTCCGCTATCAATCGCCCGCCAGCGTCACCGTCACCCGCCAGATCGAAGCCGACGTGATGGCCCTGCTCCGCCGCCCCGATTACACCGTCGGCAGCGACGGCATCCCCTTCACCGACGGCATGCCCCACCCCCGCGCCTACGGCACCTTCCCCCGCGTCCTCGGACGCCTCCGCCGACGACACCCCACCATCCCCCTCGAACACCTCATCCGCGGCATGACCGCCCTCCCCGCCGAGCGCTTCCACATCACCGACCGCGGCCGACTCGACGAAGGCAAATTCGCCGACATCGTCCTCTTCAACCCCAACACCATCACCGACACCGCCTCCTACGAGGACCCCAAAGCCGAACCCGCCGGCATCACCCACGTCCTCGTCAACGGCCAACTCGCCGTAGAACACGCCCAGGTCACCGCAACCCTCGCCGGCCGCGCCGTCCCCTGATCCGCAAACACCCGCAGGCAGCCCATGCCTCGTCGTCCCTCAAGCGAAATCACCCCCAACTTCCCCGGCGCCGCCTGCCCCGTGGACAGCATCATCATCTTCGCCGGAGGCGGCGGCATCGAGCTGCGCGGGCAGGTGCTGCGCCTGCACCGCCAGCGCATCGATGCCGCCGGCGAGGACGGCGTCGAGTACGTCGTTCCCTACTCCGCAATCATCAGCGTCGAACAGACGCCGCCCGTCGAATGCTCGCTGCGCGACTCGCAGGCGCTCGCCGCGCGACTGCTTGCGAAACACCAGACAAGCGGCGAACTCACCGCCGACTGGACCTTCGGTTTCGACCTCTCCACATCCCGCGCCGCCGTCTGCCGCTACGACGCCCGACGCATCGAACTCTCCGTATCGTTCTCCCTACGCGCCTCGCGCCCCGAAATCGAGGACGCAATCCTGCACGAAATCGCCCACGCCATCGTCGGCGTCCGGCACAATCACGACGCCGTCTGGATCGCCAAAGCCCGGCAACTCGGCTGCACCGCCCAACGCTGCCACGACGTCGAACACTCCGTCCCCCGCTGGATCGGCCGCTGCGCCTGCGACGCCAAATGGTTCCGCCAGCGGCTCAACCGCAAACTCACCCGCAACCGCCTCTGCGCCCGCTGCCGCAACAACATCCGCTGGCGCAGAAACATCCCCCCCTGTCCCCCGCGAACCCCGCAACCCACCTGAGCAGAGCGCACCTCTCCAAAGGCGAGCAGCAACACCACCCCGCTACTGCACCACCCCATCAATCAACAACTCCGTAAACTCCTCCTCGCCGTACCCCAGCAGATCTCGATACACATACTCATTATCCTGCCCCAGCAGCGGCGAGTGCGGCGGGCGGGGCGGCGGCGTATCCGAAAACCGCCAGGCCGGACTTTCATAACTCACATCGCCCACCACCGGATGCTCGCTGCCCCACCAGTGCTCGCGCTGCGCCAGCTGCGCGTCCTCGTGCGCATCCCGCATCGTCGCCACCCGGTGCGCGGGCACGCCCACCGCCTGCAATGTCGCTTCAATCTCCTCAACGCTTCGTTCCGCCGTCCACGCGCAAATCAGCGCCTCCAGCTCATCCTGCGCCGCCAGCCGCAATGCCGCGCTCGCATAACGCGAATCGTCCGCAAGCTCCTCACCCTCCGAGATGATCCGCGCCAGCGCCCGCCACTGCTCCTCGTTGGTAACGGCAATCGCGCACCACCGATCCTCTCCCGCGCAGGGAAACACCCCGTGCGGCGCATAGCGCAAATCGCGGTTGCCCAACGCCGATTGCGCGCGCCCCGTATTCAGCGCGTCAATCAGCGCCGCATCAAGCACCAGCGACGACGCCTCCAGCTGCGACACATCGATGTACTGCCCCTCCCCGGTGCGCCGCCGATGATCCAGCGCCGCGAGCAGCGCGATAATCGCCACATGCGTCGCGATCCAGTCGGTATACGCCACGCCCGTACCGACAGGCTGACGATCCGGCCAGCCCGTCAGCCCGGTCACCCCCGCCGTCGCCTGCAACGTCAGCCCGAAACCGCGAAATCCGGCGTGCGGACCGGTCTGCCCCTCCATCGACATCGAGGCCATAATCAAGTCCGGCTTCACCGCCCGCAGCTCTTCCCAACCCAGTCCGATCCGGTTGAGAAAACCGGGCGCGAACGACTCGGTCACGATGTCCGAGACCGCAACCAACCGTTTCGCCACCTCGACCGCCCGCGGATGCTGAAGATTCAGCGCCATCCCCAGCTTGCCGCGGTTGAACTTGGCGAAATACGCGCTGGCGTCGAGCGAGTTCACTCCCGCCGGACGCGGACCGCCCGAGCGAAACGTATCCGGCTTCAGCGATGACTCGATCCGAATCACCTCTGCGCCATGAAACGCCATCTGCATCGTCGCGTTCGGCCCCACCCCAACCCAGGCGAAGTCGGCGATCCGCAGACCCTCGAACACCCGCAGTGCATCCACTCGATCCTCGCGCATGCGCGCCCCCGCAGACCTGCTAAGCCGCCCGATCGCCCCGGGCTGGCGCGATCCTACCAGCGGCGCGGCAGCAGACCGCGAGCCGCCCGCCCGCCTAGCGGCACAGCAGCCCGTACCGATAACCGCGCAGCGTCAACTCCCGCAGCACCACATCGAGCGCCGCGACGGTCTGCGAACGCTCACCGCCGCCATCGTGCATCAGCAAAATGCCGCCCGGCCGAACATGCGCCAGCAGGTGCTGCGCAATCTGTGCCGCGCCCGGCCGTCGCCAGTCCTGCGGATCCACGTTCCAGAGCACAATTTCCTTGCCCAGCTCCGCCGCCAGCGCCCGCGTGTCCGCGTCAATCGCGCCGTACGGCGGGCGCAGACAGGCGATCGGATCGACCGCCTCGCCGACCGCGGCGTGCAGCGCCCGATCGGTGTCCTCCACTTCCGCCACAAACGCCGCCCGATCGATCTTGGCCAGCGATGCGTGATCGAAGGTGTGATTCTCCGCCTCATGCCCCTCGCGCACGATCCGCGCCGCCAGCTCCGGATAGGCAACCACGCTCTGGCCGAGCACAAAGAACGTGGCGACCGCCCCATGCCGCGCCAGCGTATCCAGCACCTGCGGCGTCCAGGTGGGGTGCGGTCCGTCGTCGAATGTCAGGTAGACAACCGACTCCCCCGCGTCTCCGTGCCCAGCCGGCGGTGCCGACGGTGGCGTCGCCGCGGCCTCTGCCGGCTCGATCTCCTGCTGCTCCAGAACCCGCTCCAGCGCCTGCCAGGTGACGCCGTCGACAACCCCATCGGGCGGCAGACCGACTCGCACCTGCAAAGCCAGCACCGCCTCGCGGGTCGCTTCGTCGTAGACGTCGTAATAGCGGCCCGGATCCTCAAAGCCCAGCGCCTGCGCACGCGCGAGGCGTTGCTGCAACGCTCGCACCAGGCGTCCGCGGTCGCCCGTCCCCAGCGTCCCGCCCGCCTCGAAGAACACCGCTTCGGGACCGTCGATCAGCCCCTCCGCAACGGGCGGCCCCGCCGGCGTTCCGGGTGCGCGCTCAACCGATTGCAGAAACGCCTGCGCAGCCGGCAGGAAGCTGTCCCCGGCGGCAAACTCGACCGCCTGCCCAAGCGCCTCCCGCGCCCGACCAAGGTCGTCGGGCGAAGCGAGAGTCAGACCGAGCGCCCGAACCGCATGGATCGCCGCATCGGACGGGCGCTCCACAAGCGCCCGCTCGCTATAGCCGATCAGCGTGACCGCCATCGCCGTCAAGTCGCTTGCCGCAGCCGTGCCAGCGAGAAGCGGTCCGTCGAGCGAGAAAGCCTCTTCGGGCGTATGCATGCTGATCAGCGCAAACGCACGCTCATACTCGCCGGCCAGCACGTTCGTGAGCAGCGGCTGGCCGGGCGTACCCGCGTGAGCCAGGCGCAAGGCCGCCGTTCGGTTGACCAGAATCGAGAGCCAACGAAGGTCCGCACGCCCTCCGCCGCGTCGCGCCGTCGTCGCAGCCAGCGCAGCCGCCTCGCGCCAGAGATCAGCGCGGGCGAGCCGCACCACCCGACCCGCAGCCTCCGCAAGCTCGGCGGGCAGACCGTCCGGCGCTTCCAGCGGAACCAGGCGGTATGCGCCGTCCACCCAGCGATAGACCTGCTCGCGCCGCTCCTCAACTGCGCAGGCGTAGCAGAACACAAAGGGATTCGAGTCGTTCAGCACAACCTCCGGCGTGCCGTCGCCGTCCAGATCAACGACTTCCCCCGCATCGGGGCGAGCGCTGACATGCGAGAGCATCGTCTCCAAACGGCCAGACTCAAAGCGCAGAACATCGAGCGTGCCCGAGTGCGCCCCGGTTGAGCCGCGAATCGCAATCAGAATCGCGCCCGCAGTCGCGGCCGGCGTAGGAAGCTCGAACACATCCAGCACCGAGGTGCGCTGCGGCGCGCTCTCAATCGTCAGCTCCGCCAGCGGACCGGACCACGCGCCATCCCCGCCGCGCCGGTAGACCGCCATGAAATGGAAGAAGTTGACGCCTTCCCCATCGTCATTGACATAGGCCGGCTGCGGCCCGTTGGTGATCACCGCCCAAAGCGGACCACCAGCCACCTGCCGGTCAAGCGGAAATGCAACCACTTCAAGCTGTAGCGCGCCGCCCCCGAACTCCTCTCGGATCGCCGTCAGCACGATCTTCCCCAGCTCAGCGCCGAGCGCTGCCCGATCTTCGCCACGCGCAGGCTGCTCGTCGTCGCGCACAGGCCGATCTTCGCCGCGCGCAGCCTCGGCAGGAGGAGCGGTAGCACTCGAGACTGCATCTTGCTGCGGCGGTGCAGGGTCCGTGGTCGTCTGCTCAGCCGCCGGCCGGCTGACGGGCTCATCCTGACTCACAGGCTCAACGGCGGGCGGCGGTGAGGAGTCGCACCCGACAGCCCACAAGCCGACAACGACGATCGCGACCGCGAGCAGCGTCCTCATCGCAATCGCTCGGCAGTCGCGGATCAGCGCCCTCGGAACTGCGGGTCGCGCCTCTCCGCGAACGCCCGCGCGCCCTCGCGGTGATCCAGCGACTGGCGCAGCAACGACTGATTCAGCTCCTCAAGCTGCGCCTGCGAGCGCACATCCTGGTTGACCGCCGCGTAGATCGCCCGCTTGGTCAGCCCCGCCGCGAACGGCGCGTTGGACGCCAGACGATCCGCGAACGCCAGCGCCGCCGGCATCAACTCCTCTTGCGGATGCACCGCGTTCGCAATCCCCAGCTCCAACGCGCGAGCGGCATCGATCGGATCCGCCGTCCAGAAAATCTCCAACGCCCGCGAATGCC
Organism: uncultured Dehalococcoidia bacterium; assembly: GCA_958295515.1. Lineage (GTDB taxonomy): Bacteria > Chloroflexota > Dehalococcoidia > Bin125 > Bin125 > CATQGW01. Next base: position 195,462 of record CATQGW010000004.1, read on the forward strand.
CCACCAGCCGCGTCAGCGTCCACGACGCCGCCCAGTCCGGCCCCAGCCCGCGGCGGATGAACGCCGGGTGCAGCCGCGCCGCCTCCGACATCAACCGAATGTCGCAGGCCAGCGCAATCGCAAAGCCCGCCCCCGCCGCCGCCCCGTTGATCGCCGCGATCACCGGAATTTCGAGCGCCTGCAGCTCGGCCGCGAAGCCGTAGCGCAGCTCAGTGCTTTGCAGCCCCGGCTCAGCCTCCGCGGCCAGCGCCGCATCGCGGTTCGACATATCCGCGCCCGAGCAGAACCCGCGCCCCGCGCCGCTGATCACCAGCGCGCGCGCCTCGCGATCCGCGCCCAACTCCCGCGCCAGCGTGCGCAAACCGTCGCGCATCGCCCCATCCAGCGCGTTGAGCTTCTCCGGACGGTTCAGCGTCGCCACCACCACGCCGTTCCCGCGCCGCTCCACCAGCAGGGATTCATGCTCGTTCACCAGTCACCGCCTTTCCGCGGCGGACCCCGCCGCTTGCAGTACTTCCTCATTGTGCTGACCCACCGTCGGTGCCGGACCCTCCAGCCAGGGCGTGCGCGAGAGCACCGCCGGCGCGCCCGGCGTGCGCAGCCGACCCAGCGCCGGATCCTCCACATCGCAGAAGAACACCCGCGCCGCCAACTGCGGACTCTCGACCAGGTCCTGCACGGTGTTGACCGGGCAGATCAGCACCCGATGGCGCTGCCCCGACTCATACAGCTGCTGGCTGCCGCGCGCCGCAAAGAACGCCGCGATCTCGGCCTCCAACTCCGCCACCTCATCGTCGTCGGGCAGCACCGAGCCCGCAATCGAGATGCCCGCCCAATACTCGGCGTCAAAACGCGGCATCACGCCCTCCGCCCGCATCCACGCAGCCAAATCCGTCATCCCGCGCGGCATCCGCACGAACGCCACATACCCGTCGGCGCTGGGATAGACGATCCGCGTCGCCCGGTCCGCGAACGCCCGCGCCCCGCCCGCCCGAATCGTCTCGATCCCGTCCATCTCCCAATACAAGCGCGCGTTGCCCAGCGTGTTGGCCATCGCCGCCTGCATTGAGACATCCACATGCTGCCCCCGCCCCGTGACGTGCCGCGCATGCAGCGCGATCATCGCCGCCGAACCCGCGTTCAGCGCCGTCAGCGCGTAGGCCTGCTCCACGCTGGGACGCAGCGGCGCGCGGTCGCGATCGCCGCAAAGCGACATCAACCCGCCCGACGCCGCCCCAATCAAATCCGACGCCGCCCACTGCGCCTTCGGCCCCGACTGTCCGAACGGCGTCATCGAGACGTAGATCAACTGCTGCGCAGCCCCATGCAGGTCGTCGAAGCCCAACCCCCGCTTCGACATCGCGCCGGGCGGGTCCGACTCAAAGAGGAAATCCGACTCGCGCGCCAGCCCGCGCAGCCGCTCGCGGTCCGCCTCGTCTTCCAGATCCAGCGTCACGCTCCGCTTGCCCGCGTTCAGCTGCGCCCAATACAGCGAACCCTCACCGTCGTTGAGGAACGGTCCGCGACGACGCGAGGCATGCCCGCCCGGCGGCTCCACCCGAAGCACATCCACTCCGAACCCCGCCAGAATCCGCGAGGCCAACGCCCCGATCTCGGCGGTCAAATCTAACGCGCGGTACGGCGCAAGCGCGGCAACCATGCCCCACAGCCTAATTGCCCAACCCCGCTGTATGATTGGCGCTTGACCACAGCCCCACGGGAACAAGGGAGCGATGCGATGGATCGCGTCATCCGCGCAGCGATCATCAACGTCACCGGCTACGTCGGCGCGGAGCTCGCCCGCCTGCTCGCGCAGCATCCCAATTTTGAGATCACCTGCGTCACCGGGCGTTCCGAGGTCGGCAAGCGCCTGCCCGATGTCTTCCCCCACCTCTGGTCCGTGGACCTGCCCATCGTCGCCGATGTCGAGGGCGAAGTGGACCTGATCTTCTCCGCCCTCCCCCACGCCGCCGCCGCCGAGCGGCTGGCCGGCTACGTCCGCGACGGCCTGCCCGTCGTCGACGCCAGCGCCGACTTCCGCCTCTACGAACTCGAACGCTACGAGCAGTGGTACGGCGAGCACCCCGCCCCCGAACTGCTCGCCGACTCCGTCTACGGCCTGCCCGAGCTGCACCGCGACGCGATCCGCGAAGCCCGTCTCGTCGGCGTGCCCGGCTGCTACCCCACCTCCGCAATCCTCGCCCTCGCCCCGCTCGCCGAAGCCGGCTGGCTCGAAGGGCGCACCGTCGTCGACGCCAAGTCCGGCGTCTCCGGCGCAGGACGCGGCCTCAAGCTCACCTCCCACTTCTCCGAGGTCGACAGCTCGCTCAGCGCCTACGGTCTCGCCGGCCACCGCCACCACCCCGAAATGGTGCAGGAACTCTCCGCCCTCCAAAGCCCCTCAGGCGATGACGAGCTCGCCGTCACCTTCGTCCCCCACCTCATTCCCATGACCCGCGGCATCCTCGCCACCTGCTACCCCACGCTGCGCGACGACGCCCTGCCCGCCGACCCCGCCGAACGCCAAACCGCCCTGCGCGAGCGCTACGCGGAGTTCTACGCCGACGCTCCCTTCGTCCACGTCTCCGACTCCCCGCCCGCCACCAAGCAAACGCTCGGCGCAAACTCCTGCCTCGTCTACCCCACCGTCGACGCCCCCACCGGCGAAGTCACGGTGATCAGCTGCATCGACAATCTCGTCAAGGGCGCCGCCGGCGGCGCGGTGCAGTGCGCCAACCTGATGTTCGGCTTCCCCGAAGACGCCGGCCTCTCCCGCATCGGCGTCTACCCCTAGGAGATCGGCAATGAGCGACTCCGACAGCACCGGCGCGATCACCGCGCCGCTCGGCTTCAGCGCCGCCTCCCACACGGCGGGAATCAAGGAGTCCGGCCTCCCCGACCTCGCCCTGCTCGTCTCCGACCGGCCCGCCGCCGCCGCCGCGATGTTCACCACCAACCAGACCCAGGCCGCGCCGCTGAGCGTCAGCCGGCGCAATGTCGCCAACGGCGCGCTGCGCGGCGCGATCATCAACTCCGGCAACGCCAACTGCGCGACCGGCGCACAGGGCGTCGCCGACGCGCAGACCATGACCGAGCTGGCCGCCGCCCAAATCGGCTGCCAAGCCGAGGACGTGTTCGTCAACAGCACCGGCATCATCGGCCACTTCCTACCCATGGAACTGCTGCATGCAGCAGTTCCGCAGCTCCAGCCGCACCCCGACGGCGGCGCGGATTTTGCCCGCGCGATTATGACCACCGACACCTTCCCCAAAGAGGCAATCGCCGCCTTCGAGGCCAACGGCCGGACCTACACCATCGGCGGCTGCGCCAAGGGCGCAGGCATGATCCATCCCAATATGGCCACAATGATCGCGCTCTGCACCACCGACGCGCCGATCGACGCCGCGCTGCTCAACGACCGCTTCCGCTACGCCATCGACCGCTCAATCAACATGGTCACCGTCGACGGCGATACCTCCACCAACGACACCGCGCTGATCCTCGCCAACGGCGCAGCCGGCGGTCCAACGATCGGCGCAGACGACCAGGACGCGATCGCCGCATTCGACGAGGCGCTCGCCGCCGTCTGCGTGCCCCTGGCCAGGATGATCGCCAAAGACGGCGAGGGCGCAACCAAACGAATCGAGATGACCGTCACCGGCGCAGCGCGCTGGGAGGACGCCCGCGCCATCGCCCGCACCGTCGTCACCTCCCCCCTGGTCAAGGCCGCGCTGAGCAAAGCCGACCCCAACTGGGGCCGTGTCCTCATGGCCGCCGGCTACGCCGGCGTCCCCTACGAACTCGACAACGTCCGCGTCTGGATCGGCGACCTACTCGTCTTCAACGGCATCGCCACCAACGTCCCTGAGGCCGAAGCTTCGCAGCAGACCGTCGGTCCCGAAGTCCAAATCCGCCTCGACCTCGCCGCCGGCGACGCCCAAGCCGTCGCCTGGGGCTGTGACCTCACCGAAGAATACGTCCGCTTCAACGCCGATTACGTCACCTAATCTCCGCCCCGAACAACCGCGCAGACATTCGCGCCTATTGCAGCGGCAGCGGCGACTGCCACCACCCCGGCTGCCCGCTCACTTCCACCCGCGTCACCCACTTCACCCAGTGATAGCCCCGCCGACCCGGCGCGACCAGCCGCAGCGGCGCGCCGTGCCCCGCGCTGAGCCGCTCCCCGCCCACCCGATCCGCCAGCAACAGACCTTGCGCCTCCTCCAGCGAAAAGCGCCGACTGAAGCCCGTCACCGATGTCACCACCACGCTGCGCGCCTCCGCCGCCGGGGCAGCCTGCGCCAGCACCTCCGCCAGCGGCAGACCCGACCACTCCTGCCGCGTAAACCAACCCCCCGTGCAATCCAGCGTCGCCCGCCGACTCGCGCGGCTCAGCGCCGCCAGACCACCAAGATCGAGCCGCAGCGGATGCTCCACCAGTCCCTCCACCGACAGACGCCAACGCTCAGGATCGATCCGCTGCCGGTCGTCGCTCAACCACTGCGTGACCGGAAACCCGTTGCCGCTCAAACTGCCCCGCTCGCGCGAGCCGGTGAAGCGGCGCGGCTGCCCCGCCGCCGTCGCGCCGCCCCACAACGCCAGCCCACCCAGCCCCACCAACCCCAGACGCAGCAGATTGCGGCGGCTGGCAAAGTCGCTGCGGCGCGGCTTCGACCAGCGCGCCGCAGCATGCAGCAGCAGCGGCACCGTCAGCGCCAGACCCAGCGCCGTATGCAGCACCAGCGGGCGCAGCGAGCCGTAGAGCGGCACCCGAATCGGCCCGCTGTCCGCCAGCGCCCACCAGATGCCCGTCCCCAGCACCCCCAGGAACAGCGCTCCCAGCAGCAGCGGCGCGAACGACCACCACCCGCTCCCACGCCGCGCGAACGAGCGCGCCACAATCCGCCACTTCCAAACCATCAGCACCACCAGCGACAGCCCCGCGATGCCATGCAGCCAGAACACCCAGCGCCCCGACGGCGCCCCCACCAGAAAGCTGCCCAGCCCCGAACACAGCTCGAAGAGCAGCAGCGCCAGAATCGTCAGGTTCGTCGCGCGCGCCGTCATTCCCCGCCTCGCTTCCCGCCACGCTACCGCGCAGGCGGCGAGCGCAGAGCGTCGGGTAGGCTGCGGAGGTGAACGCAAACGCACCCCTCGTTGTCAAAGTCGGCGGCAGCACGCTCGGCGAGCACGACACCTCGCTGCGCGACTGCGCCGCGCTGCACGCGCAGGGACGCCCCGTCGTCGTCGTGCATGGCGGCGGCGCAGCCGTGACCGACTGGCAGCAGCGCCTCGGCGCCACCGCAGAGTGGGTCGATGGACTGCGCACCACCACCGCCGAATCGCTCCAGGTCGTCGTCGCCGTGCTCGCCGGGCTGATCAACAAGCGCCTCGTCGAGCAGCTCATCGGCCTCGGCGCGCCCGCCGTCGGCCTCAGCGGCGTCGATGGCAACGCCCTGCGTTCGCCCACCAGCGAGCGCCTCGGACTGGTCGGCGAAACCCCCTGCTGCGATCCGTCGCTGATCCAGACCCTGCTGCGCGACCGACGCCTGCCCGTCCTCGCCCCCGTCGGACTCTCCACCGACGATCCCCCCCTCACCCTGAACATCAACGCCGATGCCGCCGCCGGCGCAATCGCCGAAGCCCTCCGCGCCGACCTCCTGCTCTACCTCACCGATGTCGAGGCGGTGCTCGACGAACACGGCGCGCCCCTCGCCCAACTCGACGCTGAAACGGAGGATCGGTTGCGCAACTGCGGAACAATCCAAGGCGGCATGCTGCCCAAGCTGACCGCAGGCCGCCGCGCCCAACGCGCCGGCGCCCGCGTCAGAATCATCGACGGACGACAGGACGGCGCAGTCCGCCGCGCACTCCACGACGCCGAAGCGTCGCCGGGAACGGTGCTGATCTAGCCATGAGCGCAGCACGCTGGACACCGCTCAACCCCTGGGACCGACTCCTCCAGCGCGTCTCCGGCGGCTGGCGCAACGGCGACAACGGACAGGGCGATGTCCCGCCCTCCGACGAAGGCCGCAGCGGTCAGCTCGGCCCGCCCCCGCCCGTCTTCCGCGAAGGGCTCGGCGTGGGCGGTGGCGGCGGCGACGACGAACCGCCCCCCTACACCGCGCGCGAGGGCGAGCAACCCCCGCCCCGCCGCTGGTGGTCGCGCGTCGTCGCCATCGGCGCCGGCATGCTCGTCCTGCTCATCCTGCTCAACATCGGCGTCGACCTCTACGTCGACCGCCTCTGGTTCGGCAACATCGGCTACCGCGAAGTCTTCGACACCCGCGTCGGCGCTCAAATCTGGCTCTTCTTCGTCGGCTTCGGCATCACCGTCGCCGTAATCGGCGGCAGCCTCCTGCTCGCCTCCCGCATCCGCCTCGACGCCGACATCCCCCCCATCGACGACCCCGGCTTCCGCCGGCTGATCGCAATCGTCGCCGTCGTCATCACCATCCTGCTCGCCATCGTCTTCGGCTCAATCGCCTCCGGACGCTGGGACCAGATCCTGCTCTTCCTCAACGCCCAACCCTTCGGCGTGCGCGACCCCCAGTTCGGGCGCGATATCGGCTTCTACGTCTTCGACCTCGAAGCGCTCCAGTTCATCAAGGGCTGGGCCGTCGGCCTCAGCATCATGGCGATGCTGACCACCGCCGCGATGTACGGCGTGCGCCTACTGCTCTACCGCGGCCAGGCCCGCACCACACTCGCCGTGCGCCTGCACATCGCACTCCTCATCGCCGCCGTCATGGCCATGTTCGTCTGGGGCTACTGGCTCGCCCGCTTCGAACTCGCCGTCAACCCCGGCGGCTTCGTCTTCGGCGCCACCTACACCGACGACAACATCCGCGCGCCCGTCCAATACCTGCTCATGGCCGCCGGCATCGTCGTCATCGCCGGCGTCATCTCCTGGCCCTTCCACGAGCGCCTGCGCTTCGCCGTCGCACCAATCCTCGCCCTCGTCGCGATCAGCATCGTCGGCGCGATGATCCTCCCCGGCGTCATCCAGCGCTTCACCGTCGAACCCAACGAACTCGAACGCGAAACCCCCTACATCGAGCGCAACATCGCCGCCACCCGCGCCGCCTTCGGCCTCGACGGCATCGAGGAGCGCGAGTTCCTCGCCAACGACGCGATCGCCGCCGCCGACCTCGCCGCCAACCCGGAAGCGCTCAACAACGTCCGCCTCTGGGACCACCGCCCGCTCAACGACACCCTCAACACCATCCAGACCATCCGCCCCCTCTACGTCTACCCCGACGTCGATGTCGACCGCTACCAGACCGGCGACGAGGAGCACCAGGTCTTCCTCGCCGCCCGCGAACTCTCCCAGGCCAACCTCCAGCCCACCCAGCAGTCCTGGGTCAACCGACGCCTCCAGTTCACCCACGGCTTCGGTGTCGTGATGACGCCCGTCGACGAGGTCACCAGCTCCGGCGAGCCCGAGTTCTGGATTTCCAACATCCCGCCCGAGGTCGTCGACCAGACCAGCAGCGGCGCACTCAACCTCGAAGTCGTCGAGCCCCGCATCTACTACGGCGAAGCGACCGACTCCTACATCGTCGCCAACACCAGCGCCGAGGAGTTCGACTACCCGCTGAGCGGCGAAGAGCTCGCCGACAGCGACAGCCAGGAGAGCCAGGCCACGACCCGCTACTCCGGCGATGGCGGCGTGCGCGTCGGCGGCTTCTTCCGCCGCCTCGCCTTCGCCTGGTCCTTCGCCGACACCAACATCCTCATCTCCGGCTCCCTCTCCGCCGACAGCCGCATCCTCTTCCGACGCCTCATCCAGGAGCGCGTCAACACCCTCGCGCCCTTCCTCGCCCTCGACGCCGACCCCTACATCGTCGTCGCCGACAACGGACGCCTCTACTGGATCCAGGACGCCTACACCATCACCGACCGCTACCCCTACTCCCAGCCCCACAGTGTCGGCTTCAACTACATGCGCAACTCCGTCAAGGCCGTCGTCGACGCCTACCACGGCACCGTCGATCTCTACATCGTCGACGACTCGGACCCGCTGATCCGCGCCTGGGCGGAAATCTTCCCCGACCTCTTCAAGCCCAGCTCGCAGTTCCCCGTGGACCTCGTCCGGCACTGGCGCTACCCGCAGGACTTCTTCCAGGTCCAGGCCGACCAGTACCTCTCCTACCACATCGAGTCCGCCCGCGGCCTCTTCACCCGCGAGGACCTCTGGGCGATCCCCCAGGAAAAACTGCGCCAGCAGGAAATCCCCGTCGAGCCCTACTACGTCACCCTCCGCCTGCCCGACCAGGAGCGACCCGAATTCCTGCTGATCCTCCCCTTCACCCCACGCAACCGACTGAACAGCATCGCCTGGCTCGCCGGACGCAGCGACGGCGACAACTACGGCAAGCTCTTCGCCTTCCGCTTCCCCGCCAACAAGAACGTCGATGGTCCATCGCAGATCGAGGCGCGCATCGATCAGGACGTCTCCATCTCCCGCCAATTCACACTGCTCGGCCAGCAGGGAAGCGAGGTGATTCGCGGCAACCTGCTCTTCATCCCCGTCGGCGCTTCCTACGTCTACGTCGAGCCGATCTACCTCCAGGCCGACAACGCGCGCTTCCCTCAGCTCAAAGCCGTGATCGTCGTCAACGGCGACACGATCGCCTTCGAGGACAGCTTCGCCGACGCCGTGCAGGTCGCCCTCGGCAACCAGCCCGCGCGCGGACTCTCCTTCACCGGCGACTCCGGCGCTTCCCCCACCCCCGAACCTTTACCACCCGAAGCCGAGCAGGAAGCAGAGCAAGACGACGCAACGCCGCCCGCGGCGATCGAGGGCGACACCGCCGAACTGGTCGACCAGGCGCAGGACGCCTTCGACGACGCCATGCGGCGTCTCCGCGAGAGCGACTTCGCCGGCTACGGCGAGGCCATCGAGCGGCTCGGCGCGATCCTCGAAGAACTGGCGTCAAGTACGGAATAGACTGCCCGCGCACGCACTGTTCGCGCGCCCACGCTCAAGTAGGATGATCGCGCCCCAACGCGACGCGCAGAATTCGAGGTCCGACATGCCCAGCACCGCCGAACGCGAAGCCGCCGTGTTCATGATGTCGGCCGGCCGTTTGCCCGTCACCCTCGTGCGCGGCGAAGGCTCCTACGTCTGGGACGACGCCGACAACGTCTACCTCGACTTCGTCGCCGGCATCGCCTCCGACAGCCTCGGACACTGCCACCCCGCCGTCGTCGATGCGATCAAGTCCCAGGGCGAAACCCTGCTCCACGTCTCCAACTACTTCTACACCCTGCCCCAGCTCGAGCTGGCCGACGCCGTGCTCGGCGCAAGCGGCATGAAGCGCATCTTCTTCTGCAACAGCGGCGCAGAGGCCACCGAGGGCGCAATCAAAATCGGCCGCAAGTGGGGCCAGACCCGCAAAGAGGGCGCGTTCGAGATCATCACCATGGAGCAGTCCTTCCACGGACGCACCCTCGCCTCCGTCTCCGCCACCGGCACCCCCCGCTTCAGCGAACCCTTCCGCCCCGTCGAAGGCTTTCGCCACGTCCCCTTCAACGATGTCGACGCCGTCCGCGCCGCCGTCGGCCCCCAAACCGCCGCCATCCTCGTCGAACCGCTGCAGGGCGAGGGCGGCGTCAACGTCGCCGACCCCGGCTACCTCCGCGCCCTGCGCGCCATCTGCGACGAGCACAACCTCCTCCTCATGCTCGACGAAGTCCAGACCGGCATCGGCCGCACCGGCAAAATGTTCGCCTGGCAGCACGAGGATGTGCAGCCCGACGTGATGGCCCTCGCCAAAGGCCTCGGCAGCGGCGTACCCATCGGCGCAATCGTCGCCAACGCGCGCGGCGACATCCTCGAACCCGGCGACCACGGCACCACCTTCGGCGGACAACCCTTCACCTGCGCCGTCGCCAACGCCACCGTCCGCACCATCCTCGAACAGAACATCCCTCAGCAAGTCGCCCAAAAAGGCGAAACCCTCATGAACAGCCTGCGCGCCCTGCAGGACCGACACCCCGTCATCAACGAAGTGCGCGGACAGGGGCTGCTCGTCGCCGTCCAATTCAGCGAAGAAATCGGCCCCGCGCTCGTCGCCGCCTGCCGCGAGCGCGGCATGCTCTGCAACGTCGTCAAACCCAACGTCCTGCGCCTCGTCCCCCCGCTGACCGTCAGCGACGAAGAACTGCAAGAGGCCGTGGATATCATCGCTGCCGCGCTGGACAGCGTGAGCAGCTGAAGGAGCTGTCGTGCCCAACCGATCCAAGCGCGTCGTCCTGGCCTACTCCGGCGGCCTCGATACCTCCGTCGTCGTCCGCTGGCTGACCGAGCGCGGCTGGGAGGTCTACTGCCTCACCGCCGATGTCGGCTTCCTCGAAGCCGGCGCCGAACTCGAAACCCGCGCCCTCGCCGCCGGCGCCGTCGGCTTCGAAATGCGCGACCTGCGCGACGAGTTCGCCCGCTCCTTCTGCTTCCCCGCCCTCATGGCCGGCGCGCTCTACGAAGGCCGCTACCCGCTCGCCACCGCACTCGCCCGCCCGCTCATCGCCAAGTCCCTCGTCGATGTCGCCCGCGAGCAGCAAGCCACCGCCGTCGCCCACGGCTGCACCGGCAAAGGCAACGACCAGGTCCGCTTCGATGTCTCCGTCCAGGCCCTCGCGCCCGACCTGCAAATCCTCGCTCCCGTCCGCGAGTGGGAACTCACCACCCGCCAGTCCGAAATCATCTACGCCAACGCCCACAGCATCCCCATCACCGCCAGCGCCGACAAACAATATTCGCTCGACGAAAACCTCTGGGGCCGCGCCGTCGAGGCCGGCCCTCTCGAGGACCCCTGGAACGAGCCCGGCAACGATGTCTGGGAATGGACCGTCAACCCCGAAGATGCCCCTGACCAGCCCCAGTACGTCGAGATCGGCTTCGAGCACGGCCGCCCCATCTCGCTCGACGGCGAAGCACTCGACCCCGTCGCCCTGATCACACGCCTGCACGAACTGGGCGGCCAGCACGGCGTCGGACGCATCGACATGGTCGAAGACCGCCTGGTCGGGATTAAGTCCCGCGAGGTCTACGAAGCGCCCGCCGCCACCGTGCTCAGCGCCGCTCACATCGCGCTCGAATCACTCACCCTCAGCAAGCAGCAACTCCGCATCAAACACCGCCTCATGCAGGACTACGCAGACCTGATCTATGACGGCCTCTGGTACACCGCAATGCACCAAGACCTCGCCGCCCTGACCCTCTCCATGCAGCGCCACGTCACCGGCGTCGTGCGCATGCGCCTGCTCAAAGGCCAGGCCGTCGCCGCCGGCGTCCAAAGCCCCAACAGCCTGTACCGCTACTCCCTCGCCACCTACGATGAGGGCGATGTCTTCAACCAGACCTCCGCAGTGGGCTTCATCGACATCTGGGGCCTCCCCGTCCGCGTGCAGGCCCAGCAGCAGCTCCTGCAACAACCCGGCGGCCCCGAGCAGATCAGCTCGGGACGAATCGAGTGAGATGAGCGCGTCATGACCACCGACGCCGGCGCAGCCGACATCAGCATCGAATACGAAGCCGCCGTACCCAAGCTCAACGGTGCCGACGCCGCCGACTTCCAAATTCGCCGCGACAGCCACGCCACCCTCGAATGCGCCCTCTACCTCGCGCTCGACGCCCGCCAGGCCTTCGAAGCGCGCTGCGGCCAACTCTCCGACGACCAGGCCCAAACCCTGCTCCGCGCCCTCGCCGCCGCCTGGTACCCCACCGTCATGGCCGACGGCGCCGAGCCGCCCCCCATCGCCATCCTCCGCGCCCGCGACCTCAACGACGACCTCATCGCCTCCACCCTCACCGCCGCCGGCCTCCCCACCCTCCCCGAGTAGCGCCTCCGTGACCACACGCCGCACTCCCCTTCTCCCCCGACCAACGGGAGAGACCCTACCCCCATCACCTGATGAAAGCCGCCGCACGTGACTGACGACACCCCCAACGACGACGACAACCCCCTGCGCCTCTGGGGCGGACGCTTCGAGCAAGAACCCCACGAACTCGTCCAGGCCTACACCGCCTCGATCACCACCGACCTGATGTTCTTCCGGCACGACATCGACGGCTCCCGCGCCCATGTGCGCATGCTCGCCCGACGCAGCATCATCCCCGCCGACGACGCCCAACAAATCCTCAGCGGACTCGACCAGATCGAATCCGAAATCGAAGCCGGCCAAATCGAGCTGCGCCCCGAACTCGAAGACATCCACACCCACGTCGAAGCGCGCCTGGCCGAAATCATCGGCGCGGACGCCGCCGGCCGGTTGCACACCGCCCGCTCGCGCAACGATCAGGTCGCTCTCGATATCCGCATGTTCGTGCGCGACGCCATCGTCCAGACCATCGCCAGCCTCCGCGCCCTACAAGCCACCCTCGTCGATCTCGCCGAGCGCCACATCGATGTCTACATGCCCGGCTACACCCACCTCCAGCGCGCCCAACCCATCCTGCTCGCCCACCACCTGCTGGCCTACGTTGAAATGCTCGAACGCGACGCCGAGCGCTTCAGCGACGCCTTCGAACGCACCGACGTCATGCCGCTCGGCGCCGCCGCCCTCGCCGGCGCCGCCTACCCGCTCGACCGCGAGGCCGTCGCCGAAGAACTCGGCTTCGGCGAAATCAGCCGCAACAGCATCGACGCCGTCTCCTCGCACGACTATATCCTCGAATTCGTCGCCGACGCCGCAATCTGCATGGTCAACATCTCCCGCCTCTGCGAAGACGTCATCCTCTGGAGCAGCAGCGAGTTCGCCATCCTCCGCCTCGACGACGCCTTCACCACCGGCTCCTCAATCATGCCCCAGAAGCGCAACCCCGACGTCGCCGAGCTCGCCCGCGGCCGCGCCGGCCGCGTCATCGGACGCCTCACCGGCCTGCTCGCCACCATCAAAAGCCTGCCGCTCGCCTACAACCGCGACCTGCAGGAGGACAAAGAAGGCCTCCTCGACGCCACCGAAGCACTCATCGGCACCCTGCACGTCCTCGCCCGCGCCCTGATCACCGCCAAAATCGACGCCAACCGCGCCCGCGCAATGGTCGACGACGACCCCTTCATCCTCGCCACCGACTACGCCGACTACCTGACCCGCGCCGGCGTCCCCTTCCGCGAAGCCCACCGCGTCGTCGGACAACTCGTCAAAATCTGCGAGCAGAGCCGCCGAAGCCTGCGCGAACTCTCGCTCGACGACCTGCAAATGGTCCACCCCGCCTTCAAGCGCGACGCCGTCGGCATGACCGTCCGCGACGCCCTCGCCGCCCGCGATGTGCCCGGCGGCACCGCTCCCCGCCGCGTCCGCCTGGCCGTCAAAGAGGCCAAAGAGCACCTCAGCCTCCACCCCGCCCCCGGAACCGAACAATGAGCCGCCAGATCGAAATCATCCCCTCCATCCTCGCCGCCGACTGGACACGCATCGGCGAGCAAGTCCGCGAAGCCGAAGCCGCCGGCGCCGACGGCCTCACGCTCGACGTGATGGACGGCAACTTCGTCCCCCCAATCACCTTCGGCGCGCAAATGCTCGAAGCCATCCGCCCGCTCACCGACCTCCCCATCGAAGCCCACCTGATGGTCGAGCAGCCCGAACGCCAGATCGACCCCTTCGCCGACGCCGGCGCAACCTGCATCACCATCCACATCGAATCCACCCGCCACCCCCACCGCCTGCTCCAGCACATCCACGACCGCGGCTGCGAAGCCGGCATCACCCTCAACCCCGGCACACCCATCGCCTCCCTCGACCCCCTGCTCCAAAATTGCGACCGCATCCAAATCATGAGCGTCAACCCCGGCTGGGGCGGCCAGCGCTTCATCCCCGAATCGCTCACCCGCATCCGCGAAGCCCGAACCCGCCTCGACAACGCCGGCCGCCGCGACGCCCTCGTCGCCGTAGACGGCGGCGTCAACAAAGACACCATCGCCCAAATCGTCCAGGCCGGAGCCACCTGGCTAGTAGCCGGCTCCGCAATCTTCAACAAACAAAAAACCATCGCCGAATCCATCCACCGCCTCCGCGCCGCCATCCCCACCGCCTAACCAAACCCACCCCTACCCCGGCCACTCCCGCCCAAAGCAAGAACGACAGCCGCAGAAACCACCCCCCATTTGCTACGTTGCGTATGCCCACAGAAACCGAGGAGCGTATGAGCGAACCCCAGGATTGGCAGCCCGAAGTCGACGAGCTCAACGAGCGCCGCCGCCTCGCACTCAAGATGGGCGGCGAAGAGCGCGTCACCCGCCAGCACGAGCTGGGCAAACTGACCATCCGCGAACGAATCGACGCAATCGCCGACCCCGGCAGCTTTCACGAAATCGGCGGCCTCGCCGGCTACGGCGCCTATGAAGAGCGCAAGTTCGTCGGCTTCAAGCCCCTCCCCTACATCGGCGGGCTGGCCAAAGTGAACGGGCGCAAGGTGGTCGTCGGCGGCGAAGACTTCACCGTCTCCGGCGGCGCCGCCGACATCTCCACCCAAGAGCGCTTCAAGAGCCTCTTCCTCGCCGACATGGCGCGCGAATACCGCATCCCGCTGATCGTCTTCCACGAAGGCGCAGGCGCAAACGTCGCCGCCGAAGGCGACGGCCACGGCCATCTGCCCAGCTCCTTCGATGTCTTCGGCCCCGACATTCGCGCCGGCCAGGAGGTGCCGCTCGTCTTCTCCGTCTCCGGCGCAACCGCCGGCGGCGTCGCCGCCCGCGCGATGCTGGGACACTTCACCGTGATGACCCCCAGCGGAGCCCTGTTCGCCGGCGGCCCGCCCCTCGTCGAGCGCGCGCTCGGCGCAAAAGTCACCAAGGACGAGCTCGGCGGCCCCGATGTCCATGTCGCACGCTCAGGCGCAATCAACAACCGCGCCAAAGACGAGCTCGACGCCGTGCAGCAGATGAAGCAGTTCCTGCACTACATGCCGAGCAACGTCTACGAGCAGCCGGCCGTGCTGCCCGGCGGCGACCCGCCCGATCGCGAAGAGCAGGAGCTGCTCTCAATCGTCCCCCGCAAGCGCACCCGCCCCTACAACATGCGCCGCATCGTCGAACTGGTCGTGGACGACGGCGAGTACTTCGAAATCCAGCCCGAGTTCGGCTCCACCGTCCACACCATCCTCGCCCGCATCGGCGGCTACGTCGTCGGCATCGTCGCCAACAATCCCCGCATGCTCGCCGGCGCAATGACCGCCGACTCGGCCGACAAGCAGGGACACTTCGTCGAGCTGTGCGACCACTTCCACATCCCGCTCGTCTTCCTCGCCGACGTGCCCGGCTTCATGCTCGGCCTGCAAGCGGAAGCCACAGGCACCCTGCGCCACGGCATGCGCGCCTACTGGGCTACCTATCTGGCCACCGTGCCCGTCTTCACCGTGATCACCCGCAAGAACTACGGCATGGCCGGCCAGGCCACCGCCAACGTCGGCAGCATCAACTACCGCGTCGGCTGGCCCTCCGGCGATTGGGGCTCAATCCCCATCGAGGGCGGCGTCGCCGCCGCCTATCGCCGCGAAATCGAGGCCGCACCCAATCCCGACCAGCGCCGCCGCGAACTCGAAGAACACCTCCTCCAGTTCCGCAACCCCTTCCGCACCGCCGAGGCCTTCGGCATCGAGGACATCATCGACCCCCGCCAGACCCGCGCCTACATCCACCGCTTCCTCGAACACTCCTATGAATCCGTAGCGCGTACCCTTGGCGTCAAAGCCAAAGCCGGCGTGCGCCCCTGAGCCGCGCGCCCAGAAAGGACCCCCGAGCATGTCCGTCTTCACCGTTCCCCAGGATGCCCCCGACTGGATCCGCAACCACACCCAGCAATACCTCGACAGCAACGGCGCCGAAGGCCACATGTGGGACCGCCCCGACGGCGCCGGGCCCATCCCCTGCCTCCTGCTCGTCACCACCGGCCGCCGCTCCGGCGAGCAGCGCACCCTCCCGCTGATCTACGGCGAGACCGACGGCGGCTACGTCATCGTCGCCTCCAAGGGCGGCGCGCCCAAGCACCCCGCCTGGTACCTCAACCTCGACGCCAACCCCGACGTCTGGATCATGGTCGGCCCCGAGCAAATGGAAGCCACCGCCCGCACCGCCGAAGGCGAAGAGCGCGAGCAACTCTTCACCCAGATGGCCGAATCCTTCGCCCCCTACAACGACTACGCCGAGCGAGCCGCCAACGCCAACCGCGAAATCCCCATCGTAGTCCTCGAACCCAAGTAGGGGGTTAGAGGAGCGCTGCCGCGCCGACAGCGGTGAAGGAGGACCGAATGCGACGACTGATCATCGCTGGAACGCTGGTGTTGCTAGGGGCTCTGACCGCTGTCATCAGCGTCAGTGTCTACGCACAACTGCGCACCGTCGAGACCGATGTGCGCGTTGCTGCTCGACCACTGGCCGACGGCCGGATCGAATTCGCCATCGAGCACAATGGTGAGCGCGTGAGTCCGCGGGTCCGATATCTCTCGCCAAGGCTGATTCGCGACCGAGTCGGTGATTGGCTGCGCAGTTCTCCCGTCACGCTAACGGTAGAGCTTGAAGCAGACGGACAACCGTCGGCCGGCGTAGCTTCATTCGGCGACGGCAGGCACGCCGTCGGGACTCGGATTGTGACGGGCACATACGAAACAACAGTGCCCACCGACACGATCTGTCGCGCGCGACGATATCTCCCAGACGGCACTTACATCACGAACGTGAACATCTACAACCGCGACCAAGAGGTACCTCTCCAACCCGGTACGCACCACACAATCGAAGTCACGGAACGCTTCACCTACATCGACACAAGCGGTGGCTGCACATGGAGGCGTGTCGCGAGCCAGCCAGCCAACAGTGAGCCAGAATCCGGCAGCTCTCTGGCGAACCCGCTTGTGGCCGGCAGCACCGCGCGGGCTGGCGATTGGCAAGTCCGCGCCCTAAGCACAAACCCTGACGCCTGGCCGCTGATTCGCGCGGAGAGCAGGTTTAACGGCCCGCCGGAGCCCGGCACGCAGTACTTCATCGTTGAAGTTGAAGTGACATATCTCGGCGCCGAGTCAGCTACGCCTTTCCTCGACGTCGAAATTGGTGCCATCGGTGCGGGTCGAGTCGTTCGGACCGACGACTGTGGCGTTGTTCCCAACGACTACGACGACTACCGGCACACTGAAATGTTCACCGGCGGCTCAATCCGCGCGAACATTTGCTATCCGATGCTCGCGACCGAAGTGAGCGCCGGCAACATCGTCCTCCAAGTCAAGGACAGGCGCGAACCGAATGTCAGCACGGTGTACCTCGCACTGGACTAGTGGCTACGGGGCGTGTGCAAGCTGCGAACGAACACGACTTGCGCCCGCCGACGGGACTCGGCTCACGTCGCTTTGCCTGCGCATTGTCTTCTCAGCAACACCGAGATCAACGGTGCTAGGCATGGGCAAGCTTAGTTGCTTAAGAGTTTGTGACAGTCGAGAATGGCTAACCTCGACCGCTAGATATCCGCGACAAGTTTCGAAATGGCTTCTTTGTAACGATCGAGCGGTTCACGGTTGACTTGCGGATTGGTATCATGCACAGAGTATTGACCAGGAGACACTGCATACAACGGCGACCCAAGATGCGAGCAGACAATGGCCACGGAGTGAGCATCCGGTATCTCATGGAACTTCAAGCCACCAGCAACAAAGTGCTGCGGGCTAGTGTCTCTTAGTCCACGCGTTCGCGCTTTGATCTCATCAAACATCGCACCGAAGGCCTTACTTGCCTTTTTGTTGTACAGCGTCGACCTATTGAGCAAGACAGAATGAACGATCGGCAGTGGCATATTGAATGTCTCCGACTTCCTTTTAAAGGATGCGGTCTCGGTCGCGGACGGGCCCACTCCATAGAGAAGTGCACCGATATTGTCAATCGCCCTTGCGGACGCACCATCGCTTGAACACGGGATGATCAGCCGCTCTGAAGCTATCATCGCCAACTCGGTATACGCCGAGAAGCTTGGATTGCAATCGATGATGACGGTTGTTCCGGCATGGCCTAGCTTGCCGGCGCAGGCTGTGACGAGGTCGAGCAACCAATTATGCACGTTCTTCCATGCGTCATCCGGAAGTGCTTGGCTGCCGATCTGACCAATTACCTGTGCTTGAAGCTCAAGGCTCGGGTCCCCAGCAATCAAATACAAGTTCTTCGGAAGAGCCTCGTTGTACTCCTTAGCGGTGAGCAAGTATCCGCCTTCGTGGCCAGTCTCCTGATGTGGCGATGAGATTCGCGTGCTCAGATATCCGCCAACTGTGCGCCTATCGCTCGACGCAAGAATCGACGCCAGCCGATGAGCACCCTCGCTGCCACCTCCCAAGACAACCTCAGACAGGTTGGCCTGCGGGCACATGTCCACAAGAATGACTCGGCTATCCGGATCTCGGTTCGCAATTTCTGTTCCAAGAACGAATGACAGGAAGCTCTTGCCAACACCACCCTTGTTGTTCCAGATCGCGTAGCGCATGGACTTGACCTATCCGATGGCGTTGACGGTGCCCATGACCGTCGTCTGCTCGTCCACTATACCTGATCTGGTCGCTGCGCAACGGCCTGCTGCTCCGCAGCGAGGGGCCGGCATGTGGGCGTTTGTCACAATTCGGCACAGCGATGCGCAACGCGCAAACGATCCGTCAGGGCTCCGCATGACGCAGGCTGTCCCGATGCCATCCGCCACTGTCAGATCGCCTTGTGGAGAGTGGCCCCGTGAACAGTGACCACCTCCCAGTGCTCGGCTCGCCAGACTCGGACACCTGTGCTGCGGACAAAAGCGGCAAGTTTTGGGTCACCCGTCACCACGGGCTGAGTGTGGGACTGAGCCGAACCGGAGCTCACGCAGGCGCAGGCGGCAGCCCAACAGCATCCTTCACCTCCGCCAGCACCTCCCGCGCAATCACCCGCGCCCGCATCGCCCCATCCGCAAGCACCTCATCCACCTGCTCAGGATGCGCCGCCAACTCCGCGCGCCGCGCGCGGATCGGCGCGAACGTCTCATTGATCGAATCCGCCAGCTGCCCCTTGCAATCCACACAGCCGATGCCCGCCGTCGTACACTGCTCATAAATCTCCGGCTGGCGCTCCGGCCCGAACGCCCCGTGCAGCGCGTACACGTTGCACACCTCCGGACGCCCCGGATCATTGCGCCGAACCCGCTGCGGATCGGTGATCGCCCCCCGCACCGCCTTCGCAGTCTCCTCCGGCGTCGCCGCCATCTCAACCGCGTTGCCGTACGACTTGCTCATCTTCCGATTATCGAACCCCAGCACCATCGGAGCATTGGTCAACTCCGCCTCCGGCTCGGGAAAGATATCGCCGAAGTGTCGATTGAAACGGCGCACAATCTCCCGCGCCAACTCCAGATGCGGCAGCTGATCCTCGCCCACAGGCACCTTGTTCGCGCGATAAAGCACAATGTCCGCAGTCTGCAGCACCGGATAGCCGACCAACCCATAGTTGACGTTATCTGGCTGCGAGCGGACCTTCTCCTTAAACGTGGGGACGCGCAGCAGCATCCCATTAGGCGTGACCATACTGAGCAGCAGGTGCAGCTCGGAGACTTCCGGCACATGACTCTGCACGTAGAGAATGCTCTCCTCAGGCCGAATGCCCGCCGCCAGCAGATCCATCGCCGTTTCGCGCACGTTGAAGCGCAGTTTGTCGGTATCGGTCAGGGTCGTGAGCGAGTGCAGATCGACAATCGAGTAGATGCACTCGAAGCGATCCTGCAGCGCGACAAAGTTCTGAATCGCGCCGAGGTAGTTGCCGATGTGCTGGCGTCCGGTCGCCCGGATGCCCGCGAATACGCGGTCTTGCATAAGGCGCGGATTCCTCTCCGTATACGTTCGCTTGTCTGTTTGCGTTACATCTCGTCGGGCGCGGAAACGCCGATCAGCCGCAGCGTCGCAGCCAGCGCGCACTTCGCCGCTTCGACAAGCGTCAGGCGGGCGGCGGAGCGCTGCGGTTCGTCGGCGTCCAGTACCCGGCAGGCATCGTAAAACTGCGTGAACTGCTGCGCGAGCTCCTGCGCATATGTGGTCAGATGATGCGGCTCACGACGTGCGGCCATATCGACGACCAGCTCGGGCAACGTCAGGATCGCAGTGATCAGCGCATCCTCGCGGGGATGCTCGAGCAGCGCCAGGTGCTCCGCGCCGGCCTCAACGCCCTGTTCGGCCGCCGCGCGCAGAATCCCCGCGCAGCGCGCGTGCGCATACTGCACGTACGAAACCGGATTCTGGCGCGGATCCTGTGAGGTCGCCGCATCCAGATCAAAATCCATCTGCGCGTCAGCCGAGCGCTGCAACAGGAAGAAGCGTGTCGCGTCCGCGCCGACCTCTTCAACCAGCTCCCGCAGCGTGACCAACTCCCCGGTGCGCTTCGACATCCGCACGCGCTCCTGGCCGCGCCGCAAATGCACGAGTTGGTAAAGCAACACTTCGAGCTGGTCGCCGTCGCCGCCGACAGCGCTGACCGAAGCCTTGGTGCGCGCGACATGCCCCTGGTGATCCGCCCCCCAAACATCGATCACGCGATCGAAGCCGCGGCGCAGAAACTTGTCGTAGTGATACGCAACATCAGAAGCGAAGTAGGTCGGCTCGCCGCTGCTGCGAATCAGCACATTGTCCTTCACGTCGTCCTGCTCTTCGCCGGCATCGCCCGAGCGGAACCACGTTGCTCCCTCTTTCTCCACCACGTAACCGCCCTCGCGCAGCAGCGACATCGCCGCCTCGTAGGGCGCAGCCGCGTCGTCATCCCCGGCGTCGAAGAGCGCCCGCTCCGACTGCCAGTGATCAAATCGCACGCCAATCAGCAGCAGATCGGCGCGGATCTGTTCGAGCATCAACTCCAGCCCGCGGTCGACCAGCTCCTGCGGAGGCTGCCCGGCGTCGGCCTCGCGCCAGCGTGCGCCCGCCTCCTCGGCGATGCGGCCGGCCAGGTCAATCATGTACGCGCCCCCGTAGCCGCCTTCGGGAAGCTCAGCCTCGACACCCTGCTGCTGGAGATAGCGCGCCAGCAGCGTCTGGCCGAACAGACCAATTTGCCCGCCCGCGTCGTTCACGTAGTACTCGCGCTGCACCTCGCAGCCGGCGGCGTCCAGCACCGTAGCGAGCGCGTCCCCCAGCACCGCGCCGCGCCCGTTGCCGACCTGCAGCGGCCCGGTCGGGTTGGCGGAAACGAACTCAACCTGGACACGCTCCCCCGCAGGTTGAGACGCGCGCCCCCAGCCGTCCCCGGCCGCAATGGCGTCAAGCAGCCGGTCCCGCTTCCAGTCGCCGCGAATGCGCAGATTGATGAAGCCGGGCCGCGCCGCCTCCGCGTCGGCGATCAGGTCGCCGCGCTCAACGCGCGCCGCAATCGCCGTCGCCACATCAAGCGGCGGCAGCCGCATTGCCCCCGCAAGGCGCATCGCCAGGTTGCAGGCGTAGTCGCCATGCTCCGCATTGGGCGGGCGCTGAACGCGGACTTCCGGCGCAGGCACGGACGGCAACGCGCCGTCCTGCTGAGCGCGCAGGAGCGCATCGGACAACGCGGCGCGGACCAGTTCGCGGGTGTCGCTGCTCATCAGTTTCGATTCCCTGCTCGCCCAGCCACACGTGAACCCTCAGGATATAGGAGAACCTCCACAACGCTTCCGTCCCCAATCTCCCGTCATCTCCCCACCCAACCCCCCAAAGCCCCGCGACGCGATTCCCCTCACAAGCGGCAACGACGGAAGAGGCAAAGCGAAGCCCTAATGCACAGCCGCCGCCCCGGAGACATCAAAGTCCCCAGCCCTGGCCCTCAGGAGCTGATGCTCAGGTGCCCGCAGATGCGGATCCTCATCAAGCAGCCGGTTCGCCCAGTTCCGAGCCAGATTGATCAGCCGGTGGTCCGTCAGCTTGGCCACCCGCAAGTCCGGCAGGCCGGCCTGCCGAGTGCCGAAATATTCGCCCGGACCGCGCGTCTCCAAATCCACCTCCGCCAGCTCGAAACCGTCCGCCGTGCGCTCCATGATCCGCAGCCGCTTCTGCGCTTCGGGCAGTTCAGTGTCGGAGATCAGAAAGCACACCGACGCGCGGTCGCTGCGCCCAACCCGCCCGCGCAGCTGGTGCAGCTGCGCAAGACCGAAGCGGTCCGCCGCCTCAATCGCCATCACGGTCGCGTTCGGCAGATCGACGCCAACCTCAACAACAATCGTGGCGACGACGACACTCGCCGCGCCGCTCGCCAGATCCGCCATCACAGTCTGCTTCTCGTCGGCGGACATCCGCCCATGCAGAAGCCGCACGCGCGGCGCGAGGTCCGCCAGCGGCCCGTTGCAGAGACGCTCGAACTCCTGGGTGGCCGCCGCCGCCTCAAGCTTGTCCGACTCCTCAACCAGCGGGCAGATGATGAAAGCCTGATTGCCGGCCGCCGCTTCCTCGCGGATGCGCTCATAGACCTCGCCGCGCTCGTGCGGCTCAATCACCCGCGTCGCGACCCGCTGCCGCCCCGGCGGCAGTTCGTCGATGGTCGAGTTGTCAAGCTCGCCGTAGATCGTCAGCGCGAGCGTGCGTGGAATCGGCGTCGCGGTCATCACCAGCAGGTGCGGGCTGCCCTTGCTGCGCAGCGCGTCGCGCTGGAGCACCCCGAAGCGGTGCTGCTCGTCGACGATCGCCAGCCCCAGCTTGCGCAGCGCCGTGCTCTCCTCGATCAGCGCGTGAGTGCCGACCACCAAATCCAGTTCGCCCGCCTCCATCTTCTCGCGGATGTCGCGCTTCTTCGCGTCGCTCATGCTGCCCGTCAGCAGCGCCATCCGAACGCGGCGGCCGAGCGCCGGCGCGACCTCGAAATCGTAGAAAACCGATTCGCCCTCGCCCACGAAGAGCCGCTGAAAAGTGCGGAAGTGCTGCGAAGCCAGCACTTCCGTAGGCGCCATCAACACCGTCTGGTAGCCCGCCTTCACCGCCGCCAGCATCGCCGCCGCGGCCACCACCGTTTTGCCCGAACCCACATCGCCCTGCAGCAGCCGCGCCATCGGCTCCGGGCGGGCCAGGTCGTTGCGGATGTCGGTCAGCGCCCGCGACTGCGCCGCGGTCAGCTCAAACGGCAGCGCGGCGAGGAAGTCGTCGAGGAATTTGGCCTCCATGATGATCCGCGGCGCGTCGGCGCGTCGCCGCGCCTCGCGCTTACGGCTGAGCACCGCGAGCTGAATCGCGAGCAACTCCTGAAACGCCAGCCGCTCGCGGGCAGTCTCCACATCCTCCTCATGTTCGGGAAAGTGCATCGCCCGCAACGCCTCGCGCTCGCCGGGGTAGCCGGCCTGATCAAGGATGCGCGGCGGCAGCGACTCCGCCATCAGCGGCAGATACCGCTCCACCGCCTGCCAGGCGAGGCCGCGGATCGCGCGGTCCGTGAGACCTTTGGTCAGCGGGTAGACCGGTACCAAACGTCCCACATGCGGGCTGTCATCGAGCGAATCCTCCACCAAGTCGTCCGAGTCGTCCAGCCGCTCCCAGAGCGGCGACTCGAACTGCAGAAAGCGCCCGCGCTGCCCGACCATCCCCGACAGGGCCACCCGCATCCCCGGCTTAAGCTGGCTGTGCAGGTACTGCTGCCCCCACCACCAGCCCTTGACGCTGCCCGTCGCGTCGGAGATTACCGCCTCGCTCGCCACCCGATTGTTGCGCATGCGCACAAGCTTGCTCGACTCCACGCGCCCCACGATCGTCGCGCGCTGGTCGAACAGCAAATCCCCGATGCGCCGCACATTGCGGAAGTCTTCGTGCCGAATCGGCAGATGCCAGAGCAGCTTGTAGACGCTGTCGATGCCCAGCGTCTCCAGCCCGCGCTGCGCCTGATGCGAAAGCCGCCCCAGCCGGCCCGGCGGGGTATCGAGATCGCCAACCAGATTGGGGTCGGACGCAGGCACGCTGCGCCGCCGTCGCGCGCTGCCGCGTTTGGACGGCGCAGCATCTTCCGGCTCGTCGTCCGCGCGCGCGCCGGAGGCGTCCGACGCAGCCGCTGCGCCGGTGAGCGTGCGCTCAACGAACCCATGCCAGTCCCGCCGCTCAGCGGGCGCGAGCGATGCATACCCGCCCGCCGGGAGCCGGGCCACCAGCTGCTTCAGCCAGCGTCGCTGCGGGCTGGCGGCCAATTCGCGCTTGAGAAATTCGTCCAGCGCCCGCGCCGCCGCCGCGTGGTCGTAGTCGTACTTCCGCTGCCGCTCCAGGATGTTCAGCAGCGCCTCGCTCTTCGCCGGACCCGGCCGCGTGGTCATCGTTCAGCCGCGAGCACGCCGACGCCGACAGTCCCCGGCCCCACATGCGCGCCGATCACCGGGCTGCCCAGATCAATGCCGATCTCCAGCCCGGGCAGCGCCGTGCGCAGACGCGCCGCCAGCGCCTGCGCGTCCGACTCCGCGTCGCCGTGCAGAATCGCCACCCGCTCCGGCGTGCCGCCGGCGAGAATCTGCTCGTAAAGCCGCTCAATCGCCCGCCGGCGCGTGCGCGGGCGTTCGATATCGACGATCACCCCGTCCCGCAGTTCGAGCAGCGGGCGAACCCGCAGCACTTTGCCGGCCAGGTGCCGCGCGCGTCCGATCCGTCCCCCGCGCAGCAGAAAATCAAGCGTCTCCACGAAAAGCAAAATTCGCGTGCGCGCAGCGACGCGGCGCGCCGCTTCGGCGGCGTCCTCCGCGCTCCCCCCCGCAGCGGCGACCGTCGCCGCCGCCTGCGCCGCCCAGGCCAGACCGAACGACGTGCTGCGCGTATCCACCACATGGACCTCCGGCCCGCCGTCCAACAGCGCCGCGCCCTGCCGCGCCGACTCGAGCGTGCCCGAAAGGTCCCCGCTGATGTGCAGCGAAACGATCGCCTCCGCGTCGGCATGCGCCGCGTAAACATCGCGGAACGCCCCGGCCGACGGCTGCGAGGTAGTGGGAAGCTCGGCAGCCGTAGGCAACCGCCGCCAGAACTCCGCCTGCGTCAGCGTCACCCCATCCTCGAACACCTCATCCCCAAACTGAACATGCAGCGGAATCACGCTGATGTCGTCGCCTGAGCTGAGCCCGGAGGTGGAGTCGGTAACGATGTGAACGGACATGCGTTCGGTTCCCTCTTACAGCTGAGGCTACTGATCAGATCGCCGCGCGGCAAGGCTACTCGAGCGAGAGCAGCCAGGGATAGTGCGGTTGGTCCCCCCAGATCAGCTCCACTTCCAGTCCACTTTCCGCGGCGATCGTCTCCACCAGCGACTCCGCCTCGGCTTCCGACGCTTCTTCGCCCGCGAAGATCGTCAGCAGCGAGCCCGCCGGCATCCGCTCGACCATTCGCCGCGCCAGCTGGACGGCGGCTTCGCCGGTAGTCTCGCCGGCGGCCGCAATCTCACCTTCCAGCAGCGCGAACGGCTGGCCTTCCCGCAGCGGAACTTCGCCGCCAACGGCGCGCGCGGCGCGACTCACCTCACCGACCAGCGCCGCCTCGCGCCCCTCCTCCATCTCCGCCACCACATCCTCCGTCGGCACCCCGCCAATCCGGTTGACCAGCGCCGCCACACCGGCAGCCTGGTTCTTGCTGTTCACGATGTACAGCTGCGCATGCTCCGAGACTTCGCGCGCCCGTTGCGCGGCGGGGATCACGTTGCCGTGATTGGGCAGCACGACAACCTCGCGGGCGTGAGTCGATTCGGCGGCGGAGAGAATCATCTCCACGCTGGGGTTGTCCGAAGCGCCGCCGCTCAGCAGCGCCGTCGCGCCCAGCTCGCGGAACGTGCGCACGAAGCCCGCCCCCTGCACCACCGCCAGCACCCCGGCCTCCGATTCGCCCTCATGCACCCGCGCCGCCTGGGCCCGCATATCAACAGCCCAGAAAGCGCGAATCTCGCCCTCCGCCTCAAGCCGCGCGTAGGCCAGCTCCGGCTCAACCGTATGCACGTGAACGCGCAGGCGCTCACCGTCGGGCACGAGCATTACCGTCTCCTCGGCGTCGCCTTCGAGCGGTCCCGCAGCGATCTCAGCCAGCCCCTCCCGCAGCGCATCCTGATCTGCGACCCCCTCGACAATCAGCTCAGTGCAGAAGCCGTCAAAGCCCGCGCCGTCGTCGAGTCGACGCGAGAGCCAGGTCGGATCAATCGCGCCCAATTCAGCCGCCGCCTCGGGCAACGGCTCGCCCTGCGCCGCCGCCAGCATCCCGCGCAGCAAGAGCTCCAGCCCCCGCGCGCCCGCATCAACCACCCCCGCATCCGCCAGCACCGGATTGAGCTGCGGCGTCTCCTCCACCGCCGCCGCCACCGCTTCAACCACCGCCCCTAGCAGCTCGCCCGCCGAGTCGCTCGGATCAGCCTGGGCAGCGTCCGACGCCGCCCGGGCGACGCTGATCATCGTGCCCTCGCGCGGTTCCGAGAGCGCCGCGCGCGCCGCAGTCGCGGCGCTGTCCAGCGCTCCCCGCAGCAGCGCGGCGTCGATTCGCTCGCAGCCGTCAAGCGTTTCGCTCAGCCCGCGCAGCCATTGCGATGCAATCACCCCCGAACTGCCGCGCGCCCCGAGCAGCGCAGCCTCCGCGGTAGCCCGAGCGACCGCCCCCAGCCCCGCATCGTCGCCAAGTCCGTCCCCCACCGTCGTCGCCGCGGCCAGAGTGCGGGACAGATTCGCCCCGGTGTCGCCGTCGGGCACGGGGTAGACATTGATCTGGTTGAGCGCCTCGCGGTGCAAGCCAACCCAGCCGGCCGCACCGGCCAGCATCCGCCGCCAGAGCTGGGCGTCGATTTCGCGCGGCGCGTCGGTCATCAGCAACCTCCTCGGCGGGCTATCACACTCCCGCGTTGTCGCCTGCTTGTCAGCCGCCGGTTGTGCGGCGCTCGCAGACTGCTATGGTAAGGTCAGCGACGCACAACGTACCCAGTCGCCGTGTGGCAGGGTGGGACGGCGGAGGACCGCAGCGATGGCCGGCAAGTGCGACCTGTGCGACAAGCGCACGACCTTTGGGCGCAACATCCGACACAAGCACTCGGGGCGCTGGAAGCGCAAGGCCCCGCGCACCTCGCGGACCTTCAAGCCCAACGTGCATCGCAAGCGAATCATGATCGACGGCAAGAAGGTGCGGATGAACGTTTGCACTTCCTGCCTGCGCACGATGCTCAAACGGATTGCGGCCTGAGCCCGAGCGCTCCGGCATTGGAGAAGCGAGGTCGACCGACAGATCACCGACACCGATGGAGAACGACGGGACGGCGTCGCCTCAACGCCTGCCAGCCCGTGACCAGACCGAATTCCTGAGGCAGACCCAGACCGAGATCAGAGCTCCCTACAGCTCCAGGACAAGGACCGAGACCTTCAGTATGCGAATCTACGTGGGCAACCTCCCCTTCCGAACGACGGCCGAAGAACTGCGCGACATGTTCGCCGCGCACGGAGTCGTCAACGACTGTGTGATTCCCGTCGACCGCGAGACCGGCCGCTCCCGCGGCTTCGGCTTCGTGGACATGGACGACGAGACCGGACCCGGCGCGATCGAGGCGCTGGACGGCGCGGACATGGACGGCCGCGCGCTGCGCGTGAACGAAGCCCGCCCGCGCACCCCGAGCGGTGGCGGTGGCGGCGGCGGCTACGACCGACGCGGTGGCGGCGGTGGCGGTGGCGGCGGCTACGACCGCGGCGGCTCCCGCGAGCCGCGCTACGACGACCGCGGCGGCTCCTCGCGCTACGAGGACCGTGGCGGACGCGGCGGCGGCGGCGGTGGCGGCGGCTACCGAGGCGGCGGTGGCGGCGGCGGCGACCGCTACGAGGACCGCGGCCGGCGCGGGCGCTGGGACTAATCCCACCGCTTCACCGCAGCGCAACCGACCGGTGAACCTGCGGGTCCGCGAGCTCCCGCTGGGCAACGGCGCGCAGCCCTTCATTGATGTGCTCTGGCGCGTCTATGACGGCGATCCCGCCTGGATCCCGCCGCTGCGTCGCGTAATGCGCGACCGGCTCGATCCGCGCCGCACGCCGTTTCTCCGCTACTCCCAGGCGCAACTCTTTCTGGCCGAACGCGACGGCGTACCGATCGGGCGCATTTCCGCCCATCTCAACCCGCTGCACGATCAGAAGTGGGGCGAGCAAGCCGGCTTCTTCGGCTTCTTCGACTGCATCGACGACGACGAAGCGGCAGCGGCGCTCTTTGCCGCCGCCGAGGGTTGGCTGCGCGAGCGCGGCGCCCGCTTCTCGCGCGGACCAATCTCGTTCTCGCTCAACGACGAGGCCGGCTGCCTGGTCGACGGCTTCGAGACCCCGCCGATGATCGCCATGCCCCACGGACGCCGCTGGTTCCCCAACCTGATCGAGAACAACGGCTACGCCAAGATCAAGGACCTCTGGGCCTACCACTACCCCGTCGACTCCGACCTCGAAGAGCGCCGCCGGCGCGCCTACGACCGCGTCCACGCCATGGAACGGGTGCGCGTGCGCCCCTTCGAGAAGCGGGAGCTGCGCCGCGATGTGCGGCTCGCGGCCGAGATTTACAACGACGCCTGGCGGCGCAACTGGGGCTCGATCCCAATCACCGAAGAGGAAGCCGACCGACTGGCCGAAGAGCTGGTCCAATTCGCCGACCCGTCGCTCACCGCGATGATCGAGATCGACGGCGAGCCGGCCGCAATGGTGATCGCGATCCCCAATCTCAACGAGTGCGCGCGGGATATCGACGGACGGCTGTTCCCGCTGGGCTGGGCCAAGCTGCTCTGGCGCTTGCGCCGCGGCCCGCGCAGCGGGCGGGTCATGCTGCTCGGCGTGCGCGAGCGCTTCCGCACCCGCGAATTCGCTCACCTCGGCGTCATGCTCACCGCCGAAATCCACGTGCGCGGCCGCGCCCACGGCTACGACTGGGCCGAGCTGGGCTGGGTGCTGGAAGACAACGACTTGCTCAACTCAGCACTGCGCCGCACATCCGCGCATGTCTACAAGACATATCGGATTTATCAGAAAAGCCTGGCCGAGTAGCCGCCGCTCAGCCCGGCGACATCGCCCCCAACCACCCAACCATCAGCGCCAACAGCCCCGGACAGAGCAACGCCCGCTGCCACCAGAGCCGCTGCTCCGTCACCTGCCGCAGCAACGCCACCGTCGTCCCCAACGTCGTCAACAGCAGCCAGGCCAGCGGCGCGTACACCCAGACCGCGTTGAAGCCGTCCACATTAATCGAGGAGAGCGCCAACGCCAACGCCAGCGCCACCGACGCCCACGCCGTCGGCACCGCCGCGTCGATCCCCGCCCAGTGCAGAATGTTGCGCGAACCGTCCGCGTCGTCCCGCTCGAAATCCGGCAGCTTGTAGACGATGAAGAACGCCAGCCCCGCCGCCGCACCCACCGGCGCAACCCACCACAGCGTCCCGCCCTCGCCCCCGCCGACCAGCGCCGCGCCCAGCGGCAGCAGCAGCGCCGCCAGCGCGAACGCCGCCGCCCCGCCCAGCGCCCCCCGCCAGGCGTAGCTGTAGACCCCCGCCGTCGCAATCAGCGCCGCCCCAATCAGCAACAGCTGCCAGCCCAGCGATCCGCTCAGCCCCAACCCCCCGGCCGCCAGCAGCAGCGCCGCCCCGCGCGCAACAGGCACTTGAATTGCAGCCGCCGGAATCGGCCGCCAGACGCGCACCGAGGCATCGCGCCGCGCATCCGCCGCGTCATTGGCGACCGCCGCCGCCGCCGCCAGCAGCGCCAGCGCCAACCCGTAGCGCAACGGCTCATGCCAGACCACCTCGCCGTCCGTCCAGGCCAGCACGCAGAATGCCGCGCTCAGCCCAATCGCCGCCGTCGTCCGCAGACGCAGAATCCGCAACCAGGCGTACCCCGCGCTCCGTCGCCACCCCGAACGTCTCATGGCACAGGTATACTCGCTCCCGCAGAACACCCCGGGGAGACGCACCACATGGCCATCATCAACTTCGTCCGTGACTACGAGCGGATCGCCAAGTTCCAGCTCGGACGCTACGTAGGCATGAAAGGCCCCGGCCTCGTCTGGATCGTCCCGATCATTCAGAGCGGGAACAAGGTCGACATGCGCGAGCTCTACTTCGACGTGCCGCCCCAGCGCAACATCACCCGCGACAACGCCGGCGTCGATGTCGACTTCGTCGTCTACCTGCGCGTCATGGAGCCCGAGCGCACCGTGCTCGAGGTGCGCGACTACCTCGGCGCGGCGCGCCAGCTGGCCACCACCACCCTGCGCGCCGTGATCGGCGAGATGATCCTCGACGATGTCCTCTCCCGCCGCGACGACATCAACGCCGCAATGCAGGTCAAGCTCGACGAAGTGACCAACCGCTGGGGCGTCAAGGTCACCGCCGTCGAGATTCGCGAGATCGAGCCCCCGCCCGCGATCCAGGAAGCCATGACTCGCCAGATGTCGGCGGAGCGCACGCGCCGCGCCCAGATCACCGAGTCCGAGGGAACCCGCGACGCCCAAATCAACGTCTCCGAGGGCCAAAAGCGCGCCGCCATCCTCGAAGCCGAAGGCGAGCGCGAAGCACAGGTGCTGCGCGCCGACGGCCACCGCGAAGCCCAGGCGCTCGAAGCCCGCGGCTACGCCCAAGCCCTCGAAACCATCAACGCCGCCGCCGCCACCGCGCACGGCAACACCATGGGCCTCCAGTACCTCGAAATGATGAAGACCCTCGGCGATGGCGCCAGCACCAAGTGGGTCATCCCCATGGAACTCACCAACGCCGCCAGAGCCATCGCCGACCGCCTCGGCGTCTCCAGCGTCAACCCCCCGCCCACCAACGGCTAACCACCCTCGCGCCATGCCCAACGCCGACGCGCAGGGCTGGGAAGCCGGCTTCCGAAAGCTCGCCGCCGACACGCTGCGGGCGCAGCGCGCCCAACGCGACGCGCTCAATCAACAGATCGCCGCCCTCAAGGCCCAACGCGACGCGCTGGACTCGCTGATCGAGCCGCTCGAAAAGGCGCTCGCGTCCACTCCCGACGCGCCGGGCGCGGAGGAACCGCCGACGGACCGCCCCGTACGCGAGCCAGCGGAGCCGTATCTCGAACAGTCGCCCAAACAGCCATTGGGTGCGGTTGACGCCGCAGTCGCCGTACTCCGCGCCGCCGGCGAACCGCTGCACTTCAGCGCCATCACCGAGCGCGCGCTGAACGCCGACCTCTGGCGAAGCAACGCGATCAATCCGAAAAACTCAATCAAAGGCGCGCTGAACAACCACATCAGAAAAGCGGGCGCAGCGTCGAAATTCCGCCGCGTCGGTCCCGGCATGTTCGCCTTGCAGGAAACATCTGACCACCCATCTCTCACAGATCACCCCGACACCACGTAACAAGCCCAACGCCCAACCGCGCGGCATACGCGGCCCGGCATAGCGAGCGCCCTACCCGCAAAGCCGCTCAATCGTCCCCGGCAGCCGCAACTCCACCTCCGTCGCACCCGCACCCCGCACCCGCACCGGATTGCCCGGACCGCCAAGCGCCTCTCCGCTCAAACGATGGTCGCAATCGTCCCTGAGCCAAACCTTGAACACGTAAGCGCCGTCGCTCGAAACCCTGATCGCAAACCGCCCGTCAGCCGCCGTTTGCACATTCCCGCAGGCATCTGCGCGGCACACGCTCATCCACCTGTTGCCGACCGGCGCGCCGTGAACATCAACAATCCGTCCAATAATTCGCTGCGCGCAGATACTCTCCGGAATCCGTTGAAGCTCAAGCCGCGCATCGCGCCCCACGACGCTCACCGTGGACCGCTCCCGCCGGTCGCTCGTCAGCCCCCCGGCCCGGAAGTGAATCTCGCAACCCTCGAATTCAAAGCTCAGCCGGTACTCGCCGGCGGCGGGCGCCGTGATCGCAAACACCCCCTCGCTGTCGGTCTGTTGTCCGGCCCACGCAACGCATTGGCCGCCGACCTCCTGACAGGCCGAAACGTACGTATAGGCCAGCGGCTGCCCGTCCGCCGTAGCAATGCTCCCCCTGATCTGCCACGCGCACATCCCCGCCGGGATTTGGCGCAGACCAAGCCGCACATCGCGCCCCGCGACACGGATTGCGGAATTGCCCTCAGGGTTGGTGCTGACGCCGCCGGCGTCGAAATAAATGCTGCAACCGTTCAGATCAAAGCTGAGTCGGTACGCGCCGTCGGTCGGCGCCGCGAGCGCAAAGGAACCATCATCGCGCGTGCCGTCCGACGCAACGCAGTCCCCGTCCACTGCGCGGCAGGCCGAGACGTACACCTCGCTGAGCGGTTGCCCGTCCGCCCGCGCGAGCCGCCCCACGATCCGCTGCGCACACACATCGCGCGGCACTCGCAGCGCGATCCCGCCCACGTCCGCCTCGCTCACCGCAATCAGCGTTGCCCTAGCTTGATCCAGTGCCGCGCCGCCCGCGCCGTAATAGACGGAACAGCCCCCGACAAGATCCAGCCGCAGAAGATACTGGCCTGGTACCGCGGTAGTCACGGCGAACGACCCATCGAGCCTCGTACGTTCGTCGGCCGTGCAGTCATACGTGACCGCCTCGCAGCCGCTCACCGAGAGGCCGGCGAGCGGCTCGCCCCCGACATCGACAACCGTCCCGCGAATATCCCAGCCGCATACGTCGGACCGCAACCGTATCGCCACCTCCGAAACGCCCGCCGCCCCAACCTCGACCAGCTCCGCGTCGCCGTACTGCGCCGTCGCACCGCCGTTCGCATAATAGCGGCGGCAATCGTCGTCAATATCTAGCGAGAGGCGGTACGCTCCCTCGCCGACGACGGCAACCGCAAACCGCCCATCCGGACCCGTCTCAGCCGGCCCCGACCATTCGACATCCGCGTCCCACTCCACCCGCGTCGCCCGCACCGTCAGCCGCTCAATCGGAGCGCCCGACGCCCCAACAACCCGGCCGCGAACGTACCTCGTCGGCTGTTCCACATCATCGAGTTCCCCGATCGAGCCGTCGAAATCAACGTAAAAGTCCGCCGCAGAAATCCCGAACACATCCTCAAACGCATCGTCCCACGCGAGCGAGGAAGACCAACGCCCGTCCGGACCGATTGCGCTGGGAGCCGCGCGACGCCAGAACTCAATCCAGGCGTCCGCGCCGGCGCGGTCGTTCAGCCGCTCCACCGCCAGCCAGCCGAGCAGATAGGGCCAGCCACTCAGGCCCAGCTCGACCTCGCGCAGCGGCGGCGCGCCGCGCGCGTAATGGCGATACTGCTCCTCAAGCTCGCCCCGCGTCTCGTCGCCCCACGCGACCAGATATTCGACTTCCGCCCATACCGCAGTGCCCTCGCCAAGCCACACAGGAGGAGGCGCGCCGTCGGCCGACAACTGAAGCTGCACGACATGGAAATACTCGTGCGCCAGCAGCCCCCAGTTCTCCCACTCCGGGCTCGGCTGCCTCAGAATCAACGCCTGTTCGCCGGGGCGGAAGCTGTCCACCCAACCAATCGCCGAATTCCACTGCTGGATCAAGCCCTCCGCACGCTCCCGATCCACGCCGATCTCCAACGCCGCCTCACGCAGCGCTTCGCCCGAGCTTGGCATCCAAATCTCGTACGACGATCCATCCGCCTCAATCCCGAACGCATCGCGGAAATAGGCCAGCAACGAGACGACCAGCGACTCCGCGGCGCGCCGCACCTCCCCCGCTGCCCCGCCGGGAAAGACCAGCCGCGGCACGATGCCCGCCGGCTGAAGCCAGTTAACCGAACGGCTGACCTCCACCCACAACGCTTCGCCGCGCCGAACGCCGAGAGTCGCCGGACCGCCGCCGCCCGCCGCCGGCCTCCACGCTGTGTACCGCTGATCCGCCGCGCTCCAGCGCCGAATCGAGACGAGCGACCAGCCGATCCCGTCGGCCAGCTGTTGCATCGGAGCGTGATCCGGGCCGCTCCAGGCCACGAGGTTCCAGCCCGCGCGCAGCGGCACAAGCCCGCGCGTCGGCGCAGTGGACCGCCGCCAGACGAACCCGTCCTCCCCGCCAAGTTGCAAGCGCAAGCCCATGCCCGACCTCACCCGCTCGAGACCGCCCAACGACTCGGGCGCGCCGCGCCCGGCGACGATCCAGCCGCGAAGCTCGGAATCCCAGGCCCAGACCGCCTCAAGCGACGGAATCTCATGGAAAAGCCGCGAAACGGGCGTAGCCTCACCAACCCACCCGACAAAGTTGACCCCCGACACGAGCCGCGTGCGCGTCTCCGCTTGCGAGCCACCCGGACCTTGCGCGTTCGCCGGTCCACTCGCCAGACCGCCGACCAGGCACAGCGCCGCCGCGATCACCGCCAGAACGCCAATCCGCCGCACCGCCGCGTTCACCGCCGCCCGCAATACCGCTCTACGCCGGCGGACCGGCCAGCTGACGAATAAACCCGCTCAACTCCCGATGCACCGTCTCCGGATCCTCCGCCAGACCGTGCCCGCCGTCGGGAATCAGCACCATCCGCTTCGGCTCCAGCGCTCGCGCGTAGATGTCCTCGCTCGCCGCATGATGCAAAATCGCGTCCGCCGTCCCATGCACCAGCAGCAGCGGCTTGCCCAACTGCTCCACCTGCCGCGTCCCAAACAGCTGCGGCGAGAGCGACGCCACCCCGCACACGTTCGGCACAATCTGCCCCGCCTTAATCACCACCGCCCCCCCGAACGAGTGCCCCACCAGCACCACCCGCTCCGCGCCCACTCCGCTCAAAAACGAGCACGCCCCCAACACATCGAGCACGCACTCCTCAAACTCCCCCGCCATCCGATAGTGCATCCGCAGCGCCGACACCCCCTGCGACGGCAACTCCGCAGCCAGCCGCTCGTAGACCCGCCCGCCAGGACCGATCACCTCATGCGCGCCGCCCATCGCGCCTGAGCAGAACACCACCGCCCCCGGCTGCCCCTCGCTCACATCCAGCAGCGCCGAAATCTCCCCCCGCGTCGTCCCCAGCCGCAGCTCCAGCCGCATCGGATCCGGCTCGCCCTCCTCCACCGGCCGCGGACGCGCCTGCACCTGCGTAATCCGCAAGCTGAAATCGTCATCGGCCGCATCGGGCGAAGCAGGCGGTTCAGGCATGCAGAGGATGGTAGCCCCCCACGCCAAGTCCCTGCGCACTCGCCGCCCAAAGCCCCCTACTTCGCCAGCGGCGCATTCCGCAGGAAGCGCTCAATCCGCTCCAGCGCCTCCTCAATCTCGTCGTACGACGTCGCGTAGCACGCGCGAACATGACCCGCCCCAGCCGCCCCGAACGCGCTGCCCGGCACCACCGCCACCTGCTCCTGCAACAGCAGCTGCTCCGCAAACGTCTCGTCGTCATACCCGCAGCCCGCCACCGAAGGGAAGGCGTAGAACGCCCCTCGCGGCTCCGCACACGGCAACCCCAGACGATTAAACCCGCGCCACATCAGCAGCCGCCGACGGTCGTATTCCTCGCGCATCGCCGCCACATGCTCCTCCCCCGCCCGCACCGCCTCCAGCGCCGCCCACTGCGCCACCGTCGGCGCGGACATCATCGCGTACTGGTGAATCTTCAGCATCCCCGCGAAAATGTCCGGCGGCGCACCCGCCCAGCCCACCCGCCAGCCGGTCATCGCGTGACTCTTCGAGAAGCCGCCCAGCGTGATCGTCCGCTCCCGCATCCCCGGCAAGCCCGCCAGCGCCGTATGCGACGCGCCGCCGTACACCAGCCGGTCGTAAATCTCATCCGAAATCACCAACAGATTGTGCTTCACCGCCAGCTGCGCAATCGGAGCCAACGCCTCGCGCGACGGCGCAGCCCCCGTCGGATTCGCCGGATAGCCCAGCAGCATCGCCTTGGTGCGCGGCGTGATCGCCGCCGCCACCGCCGCCGGATCCAGCGCAAACCCGTCCACCGCCGCAGTCGCCACCGGCACCGCCGTGCCCCCCGCCAGCACCACCGCCGGCGCATGCGCCGCGTAGGACGGATCCGGCACGATCACCTCATCGCCCGGATTAATCACCGTGCGCGCCGCCAAATCCAGCCCCTCCGAGACGCCCGTAGTGATCAGCAGCTCGCTCTCCGGGTCATACTCCAGCCCGTAGCGCCGCTCCAGTTCAACCGCGATCGCCTCCCGCAGCTCGCGCAGACCAAAGTTCGAGGTGTAGTGCGTCTGCCCCTGCTCGATCGCCCGAATCGCCGCCTCCCGAATCGGCCACGGCGTCACAAAGTCCGGCTCGCCGACCCCCAGCGAAATCACCTGATCCATCGAAGCGATGATGTCGAAGAACCGCCGAATCCCCGAAGCCGGCACCGCCTGCACGCGCGAAGCGATCCGCTCCGTGCGCTGAGCGCGCGACGGTCGAGGCAGTCGGTCGCCGGTCGACAAGCTGGGCATCGCTGGAGACTCGCTCTCGATTTCCGCTACAGCACCACGCGCCGGCGGCCGCTCGTTTCTTCCGTCTCCAGCATCACCCCGTCCTCCTTGAAGCGCCGCATCAAGATGTGCGTGGTGGTGCCCTTCACCCCCGGCATCGTCGCCAGACGATCCGAGATGAAATCCGAAATCTGACCCATCGACGGCGCTTCCACCATCACCAGCAGATCGTACGCGCCCGACACGAAATAGACCGTCCGCGCCTCGTCGAAGCGCGAGATGCGCCGCGCCAGACCGTTATACCCCAGGTTGTCCTGCGGCTCGAGCGTCACCTCCACCAGCGCGTAGACCGTCGAAAGCCCCAGGCTCTCCCAGTTCACCCGCGCCCCCCAGGACATGATGATCCCGCGCTCCTCCGCCTCCGCGACCTGCTTCAGCACCTCCGCCTCGCTCAACCCCGTCGCCGCCGCCAACGCCGCCGGCGAGAGCCGCGCATCCCGCTCCAGCGCCCGCAACACCGCATCCATATCGCGCTCCCCACACGTTCTGTCATCATCGTATGACAACCACCGCCGACACGCCCACCAAATTCCCACCCAAAGTAAAATCACCCCAACGACGGACGCCGCAACCCCCACTCCCCCAACCCCTCGAACGCCCGCGCCGCCCGCAACAGCAACGCCTCCGAATTGCGGTTCGCGATCAGCTGCAAGCCCACCGGCATCCCCGCCTCCGCAAACCCGCACGGCAGCGAAATCGCCGGCAGCCCCGCAATATTCGCCGGAATCGTGTAGATGTCGTTCAGATACATCTGATACGGGTCCGTGATCTCCCCCTGCCGAAACGCCACCGTCGGCGTCGTCGGCGCGACAATCAAATCCGCCCCCGCAAACACCGCGTCGAACTCCCGCCGAATCAGCGTCCGCACCTTCTGCGCCTGCAGATAGTAGGCGTCGTAGTACCCCGCCGAGAGCGCATACGCCCCCAGCAAAATCCGCCGCTTCACCTCGCGCCCGAACCCCTCCTGCCGCGTCGCCTCCATGTCCGCCCACATGCTCGCTCCGCCCCGCGACCCATACCCATACTTCACCCCGTCGTAGCGCGCCAGGTTCGCCGAGCACTCCGACGGCGCGAGCACGTAATACACCGGCAGCGAATACCCCACCGACGGCAGCGACGCCCCCCGATCCAGCGACGCCCCCGCGCCCGCCAGCAGCTCCAGCGCCCCCTCCACCGCCGCCGCCACCCCCTCATCCATCCCCTGCCCCTCCGCGTTGCGCTCGAAAAACTCCCGCGGCGCAGCGATCCGCAGCCCCTCCAGCCCCTCGCCCAACTGCACCGAGAAGTCCGGCGCAGGAGCCTCGCTGCACGTCGAATCCAACGGATCCGGCCCCGCAATCTCCTGCAACAGCAGCGCCGCGTCCTCCACCGTCCGCGTGAACGGCCCAATCTGATCCAGCGAACTGGCGAACGCGATCAGCCCATAGCGGCTCACCCGCCCATAAGTCGGCTTCAAGCCCACCACCCCGCAAAACGCCGCCGGCTGCCGAATCGACCCCCCCGTATCCGATCCCAACGACGCCACACACTGCCCCGCCGCCACCGTCGCCGCCGAACCGCCCGAAGAACCACCCGGCACCCGCTCCAAATCCCACGGATTCGCCGTCGGGAACCACGCCGAATGCTCCGTCGACGAACCCATCGCAAACTCGTCCATATTCGTCTTACCCACCGCCACCGCGCCCGCAGCCCGCAGCCGCGCCACACTCGTCGCGTCGTAGGGCGGAATCAGCTGGTCCAGCATCCGCGAGCCCGCCGTCGTCCGCACGCCCGCCGTCATCAGCACATCCTTGAGACCGATCGGCACCCCCGTCAGCAGACTCGGCGCATCGCCGCTGCGCAGCAGCTCATCCGCCGCCGCCGCCGACTCCAGCGCCGCTTCCTCGGTCACCGTGATGAACGCCCGCACCCGCTCGTCGGTCGCCCGAATCCGCTCCAGCGACGCCCGCGTCAGCTCGACGGACGTCACCTCGCCCCCGCGCAACCGCTGCGCAGCCTCGACAATCGTCAGCCAGGGATCGGCGGCGGGCGCAGTCACGATGAGTCAAGCACCGCCTGCACGCGAAAGTAATCGGCCTCGCGCTGCGGCGCGTTCGCCAGCACCGCCTCCACCGGCAGCGACGGGCGCGCGTCGTCTTCCGCCTGCACATTGAGCAGATCAGCCCCGTTCGCCGTCGGCGGCACCCCCTCCGTATCCACCGCCGCCAGCGCCTGAATATGACTCAGAATGCTGGCCAGCTCCGCGCGGAACCCTTCCACCTCCTGCGGCGTCATACCGACACGCGAAAGCGTCGCCAGATGCCGCACCTGGTCGGCGCTGAACGTCTCCGCAGCGGAAGCTTGGCTATCGCTCATGCAGCATCGGGCCTCACACCACCGAGTATATGCAGCCCTCCCGCTGCACTCGAATTTGCCCCGATCACGCCACCCTGCGGTACGGTGGAAGCGGCGGCATTGCGGGCGGCGCAGGCGAAATCGTGGCTGAGCGAGACGGGCGCGAGCATGCAGCCCGCCGCCGCGCACGGCGGCGGCAACTGCTGCGCGCCCGACACCAGCGCCGCGCCGACGCCGAACGCCCCTCCGGCGCACGCATCTGGATGCTCGCCGGCGTCGCCGCAATCGCCCTCGTCTCCCTGCTGATCGGCGTCGGCGCAGCCGCCGCCTACACCATCTACCGCGGCTTCGCCGATGACCTCGTCGAGCCCGACGCAATCGTCGACACCCAGCGCTCGCTCGGCACCAGCCGCATCTTCGACCGCGACGGCGACGACGGACAGCTGCTCTTCGAGTTCGCCGACCCGCTCACCGGCCTCAGCAACCCCGTCCGCCTGAGCGAGGTCTCGCAGCACATGATCGACGCCACCGTCGCCACCGAGGACGCCTCTTTCTGGAACAACCAGGGCATCAACCTGCGCGGCCTGATGCGCGCCGCCTGGGAAAACTTCGGCGTCGGCAGCTCCGACTTCCTCGGCGGCTCCGGCGGCTCCTCCATCACTCAGCAGCTCGTCAAAAACGTGCTGATCCCCGTCGAGGAGCGCAGCGGCCGCACCACCGAGCGCGTGCGCGGCAAAATCAAAGAGACCATCCTCGCCGTCGAACTCACCGACGAATACTCCAAAGAACAAATCCTCGAGTGGTATCTCAACAGCATCTTCTACGGCAACTTCTCCTACGGAATCGGCGCAGCCAGCCAGCGCTACTTCGGCAAGCCCCCCGCCGACCTCACACTCGCCGAGGCCGCAATGCTGGCCGGCCTGCCCCAGGCCCCCACGCTCTACAACCCCATCGAGCACTTCGCGCGCGGCAAGCGCCGCCAGGCCGATGTGCTCGATCAGATGGCGCGCCACGGCTACATCAACCAGAACGAAGCCGACGCCGCAAAGCTGGCCCCGCTCGACTTCGACTCCCGCGAGTTCGAAATCAACGCCCCCCACTTCGTCCTCTACGTCAGTGATCAGCTGCTCGCCCTCTGCCAGCGCGGCGATATCCCCGTGCCCGACTCCGTAGCCGGCTGCGAAGGACTGCTCTCCAACGGCGGCCTGCGCATCACCACCAGCCTCGATATGAACCTCCAGCGCCTCGCGGAGCGCGAACTCGAAACCGCAATCGCCGGCTTCGAGGCCGACACCGGCGCGCACAACGGATCACTCATCGCGCTCGACCCCGCCAGCGGCGAAATCCGCGCCATGGTCGGCAGCCGCGACTTCTTCGACGAAGAACTCGATGGCCAGGTCAACCTCGCCACCGCCCTCCACTCGCCCGGCTCCTCAATCAAACCCCTCACCTACCTCGCCGCCTTCCAACTCGACCCCCGCCTCTGGCACCCCGCCACCGTCATCTGGGATGTCCCCACCCGCTGGGAGGAGTTCGACGGCACAGTCTTCGAGCCGACCAACTTCGACGAACGCTTCCGCGGCCCCGTCACCCTGCGCAGCGCCCTCGCCAACTCGATGAACATCCCCGCCTTCCGCGTCGCCGCCCAAATCGGCGTCCCCTACCTGCTCGACACGATGCACCAGCTCGGCATCGCCACCATGCACGACCCCGCCGACTACGGCCCCTCAATCACCCTCGGCGGCGGCGAGGTCTCCCTGCTCGACATGACCTACGCCTACGCCGCCGTCTCCCAGAACGGCGTCATGCGCGGCCAACCCACCCTGCGCGATCTGCCCGACGGCTACCGCGATCTCGATCCGGTCGCCATCCTCGAAGTCCGCGACGCCCGCGGCCAGATCGTCTACCGCTTTGCAGAGCCCGAGCAGCGCGCCGTCGCCCGCCCCCAGCAGAGCTATCAGATCACCCACATCCTCAGCGACAACCGCGCCCGCTCCCTCCTCTACGGCCTGCAAAGCAACCTCCTGCTCGACCGCCCCGCCGCCGCCAAAACCGGCACCGCCGGCGACCCCGGCCAGAACGACGTGCGAATCGACTACTGGACAATCGGCTACACCCCCCAGCTCACCGTCGGCGTCTGGGTCGGCAACGCCGACAATGAACCGATGACCGGCGGCTCCTCCTCGCGCACCGCCGGCCTCATCTGGCGCAACGTGATGCTGGCCGCACATCAGGGGCTGGAGCCGCTCCCCTTCGATGCCCCGCCCGGCATCCACCACGCAAAGGTCTACGCCCCGCAAATCCCGCTCTGGCGCGGCGAGGGCGAGCTGCGCGGCGGCTGCGAGCAGGTCGTCGATGAACTCTTCATCAGCCAACGCGTCGTGCCCCCCCTCGAGAACGGCGTCTGTGTCGAGGCCGCGCTCGACCGCCGAACCCTCCAGGCCGCCACCGACCAGACGCCCGCCGCTTTCGTGCTCGAAGGCCATTGGCTCAAGCCGCCCGCCGACGATCCCGCCGCCGCCGCCTGGCTGCGCAAGAACCACGTCGCCTGGCTGCGCGACGGCTCCACCAGCGAGTCCCACGCCCCCCTGCGCCTCGACACCCCGCTCGACGGCGCAGTCATCACCCGCGGCGCGCTGCTCATCACCGGCCGCGCCGCCAGCGGCGAGCAGCAGCGCTGGACCCTCAGCGCCCAGCGCATGGCCGCCGACGCCGAACCAATCGCCATCGCCGAGCGCGAAGACCCCGTCGAATCCGGCGTCCTCGCCCGCTGGGACACCTCCGAACTCCCCGCCGGCGTCTACGCCCTACGCCTCACCGTCCTGGACCGCTACCTCGGCCCCCTCACCCAAGAAATCCACATCGCCCTCCCCGACCCCACCACCATCGCCGCCCCAACCAACGACTTCGCCGAAGAAGACAGCCCCTAGCTCCCCAAAGGCGAAAACAACACGCGCGGTAAACTCACCCCCATGCCAAGCGAAATCGCAGCCAACCCCACCGTCAGCGAACTGCTGGAACGCTGCGCGTTCACCCTCCAGTCCGTCTTCCCCGACCTCAACGCCGCGCAGCTAAGCGTAATCACCGACACCCCCGCCGAGCTCACCCTCGAGAGCAGCGAACTCTACCTCCACTTCCCCCGCGGCCCCGAGTCCGCCGAGCAGCTCGAACGACAGGCGCGCCTCCTGCCCCACCTGCGCGGCTTCCTCAGCCCCGCAATCCCCCTCTTCCAGCAGCACGGCGAGCCCTCCCGCGACTGGCCCCACGGCTGGTACGCCGCGCCCACCATCCCCGGCCGCCCCATGCGCGCCGCCGCAATCAACGACGAAAACATCGAGCGGCTGGTGCGCGGCCTCGCGCAGTTCCTCTTCGAGCTGCACCAGTTCCCGCTCGCCCGCGCCCGCTCGCGCGGACTCGAACCGCCCCGTCGCTGGCGCGAACGCGCCGAGCAGCTCGCCCGCGACAGCGCCGCCGCCCTACGCCCCCTGCTCCGCTTCTCCGAACACGTCCGCGTCCGACGCTGGTGGCGCACCTTCCTCAACGACGATGCAACCTGGGCCTACGCCCCCACCGTCGTTCACGGCGCGCTGGGCGAAGAACACCTGCTGCTCGACGGCATGCTGCGCGATCTGATCGGCGTGGTCGGCTGGCAATCCGTCCAGGCCGGCGACCCCGCCGCCGACTTCGCCGCCGTCGTCGAGACCTTCGGCTCCGATTTCGGCTGGCGCGTCATGACCCGCTACGGCGAACTCGGCGGCGAACCCAACGCCGCCCTCTTCCGCCGCGTCCGCCAGCAGGGCGTCGTCACCCGCTTCCGCCAGCTGGTCGAAGCAGCAGCAGCCGGCGACGAGCAACGCACCGAGACGGCCGTAGCCGCGCTCCGCGCCAGCGCCGCCCTACGCGCCTGATC
Source organism: uncultured Dehalococcoidia bacterium (assembly GCA_958295515.1). Classification (GTDB taxonomy): domain Bacteria; phylum Chloroflexota; class Dehalococcoidia; order Bin125; family Bin125; genus CATQGW01. The sequence goes on from CATQGW010000004.1 coordinate 237,993, forward strand.
AAATTTGCTAGCCTTGCCCCAGCAGCGCCGGCCAACGCGGAAGGGCAACCAAGATGAGCAGCGAAACTCCCCAGGCCATGACCCCGGTGGGCGTCAACCATCTCGTCCTCAACGTGCGCGACATCGAGCGCGCGCACCAATTCTGGACCGAAATCATGGGCTTCCGCCAGATCGGCCACCTCGAACAGCGCAACGAGCGCAGCATGAACATGCGCTTCTACAACGGCCTCTCCGAAAGCCACCACGACCTCGCCCTGGTGGAAATCCCCGGCGGCGCGCCCGATGAGGACGAATGGTCCATGGCGCCCCGCCGCCCCGGCCTCAACCACTTCGCCGTCCACTACCCCGACCGCGAGTCCTGGCTCAAGCAAATCGAGTTCCTGCAGGAAAAGGGCGTCAAGTTCAACCTGCGCATCAACCACGGCATGACCCACTCCGTCTACATCAACGACCCCGACGGACACGGCATCGAGGTGCTCTACGAGCTGCCCCGCGAGCACTGGCAGGGCGACATCCAGGCCGCGCTGAACTACGCCGATGTGCTCCCCACCGAGGGCGCCGAAGCGCTCCTCGACGAGCCCACCCCGGCCTTCAGCGGCGACTAACCGCCAAAGCACAGGCAGAGGGCGCGAGACGATGGGACTGCGAACCGGCGAGCAGTACCTCGCCGGGCTCCGCGACAGCCGCGAAATCTGGCACATCGGCGAGCGCGTCGCCGACGTCGCCACCGCGCCCGGCTTCGCCGGCGCCGCGCGCACCGTCGCCGCCTACTACGACTTCCAGCACGATCCCGCCGTCCACGACCTCGTGACCTACGAGGATCAGGACGGCCAACGCTCACACCTCTCATTCATCACCCCCCGCTCGAAGGACGACCTGCGCCGCCGCGCCGCCGCCTACGCCGCCTGGGCCGAGCACAGCGGCGGCCAGCTGGGACGCTCGCCCGACTACATGAACGCCGCCGTCATGGCCCTGGCCGCCGCACACCAGCACTGGGCGCAAAACGATCCCGCCCTCGGCGAACACGCCCTGGCGATGTACGACCGCTGCCGACGCGAGGACATCTGCCTCACCCACACCCTCGTCACCCCCCAAATCGACCGCAAAACCCCGCTCGGCGAGCAGGAGCCCTACCTCAACGCCGGCGTCGTCCGCCGCACCGACACCGGGATCATCGTGCGCGGCGCGCGCGTGCTCGGCACCCTCGCACCCTTCTCCGACGCCAACGTCTCCTTCGGCCTGCCCGTCCTGACCGGCGACGGCGACGAGGACTACGCGCTCGGCTTCTGGTGCCCCGTCGACCAGCCGGGCCTGCGCTGGCTCTGCCGCGACTCCTTCGACCCCAACCGCTCGCTCGCCGACTACCCCATCTCCGGGCGCTTCGAGGAGATCGACACCGTCGCAATCTTCGACGACTGCGAAATCCCCTGGGAGTCCGTCTTCGACTACCGCGACGCCCGAATCCACAACACCGCGTTCGGCGCGCTGCACTTCACCGAAGCCCTCGGCCACCACGTAATCGTCAAAAATGTCGCCAAAACCCGCTTCCTCTACGGCATCGCCCACCTCATCGCCGATTCTGCCCAGACCAACTCCTTCGTCAACGTCCAAATCCGACTCGGCGACATCCTGATGATGCTGCACACCATGGAATCAATCGCCGTAGCCGCCGTTGAGGCTGCCGAACAGGACCCGCGCACCGGCGTCTGGTACGCCAACGACGGCGCAATCCAGGCCGGCCTCCGCCTCTTCCCCGAGTTCTACGTCCGCATCGTCGATCACATCAAGCAGATCGGCGGCAGCAACTTCATGGCCGCCCCCTCCGAGGCCACCCTCCAGGCGCTCGGCCCCGCCGTCGAGCGCTACTTCCGCGGCGCCGGCGAAGACGCCGACGGCAAAGTCCCCCTCTTCCGCCTCGCCTGGGACGTAGTCGGCACCTCCTTCGCCGGCCGCCAGGAACTCTACGAACGCTTCTTCTTCGGCGACAGCCAGCTCACCAAGTCGCAAAACTACATGCGCCACGACAAAACCGAAGCAATCGCAATGGTCCACCGCCTACTCGACCCGCACGGCATCTAAGCACCCCGGCTCACCGCCATCCTCCACCCGCCGCACAACCAGATAAACTGGTCCACCGAACAGTCAGGCCCCGCCATGGACCACGACGAGACAACGATCGAGCCAGCCGGCGAGTCGACCGCAGAGCCGATCAACTGGGGCGATCAACAGCCCGACAAAGTCTGGCTCAACCTCTACGAGCAGGGCCTGGTGCATCCCCCGTACCAGAGCAAGCGCACCCGCCCCAAGCTGTCGGAGTTGCCGCCGCGCATTCAGTTCAAAGGCACAACCGAAGACATCCTGCGCGCCCTCGGACGGCGGGGCTGACAATTGGCTGACCACCGCGCCGTCTCGGACCGGATATCCTGCCCTCACGAGCGCCCGGAGGCATCGTGATGGAACACGACGAGCAAACGACCAAACGAAGCCGGGAACTGGCGGAAGACGCGCCGACCATCGTCCGTTCCAGCGATGACATTGACTGGGGCGACGAGCAGCCCGACGAAGTCTGGCTTGACCTCTACGAGCAGGGCTTGGTGCGTCCCCCCTACCGCCGTCCGAACTCACATGAGCTCGACAAACCCATCTCCGAGTGGGAACCACTCAATTTCAAGGGCACAACCGAGGACATCCTGCGCGCACTGGGGCGCGAGATCGAGCCTGACGGAGTCGAGCCAGGCGGCACAGCCGCAGCCGAGGCCGTCCACTGGCACGAGGACGACCCACCCAACCTCGGCGCGCAGAGCCCGGCGCACCAGCGCACACCTGACCCTCCCAGCCGGGCCGTGCTGCCGCCGCGCGTCCAGCTCAAGGGCACAACCGAAGACATCCTGCGCGCCCTCGGACTGCCCATCGAGGCGGAGGCGGTCCAGCAGAGCAGCGCTGCTGCGCCTGAGACGATCGACTGGGGTGACGCGGAGCCCGACCCGGTCTGGCTCGACCTCTACGAGCAGGGCTTGGTGCGCCCGCCCTACCGCGGCCCGAACTCGCATGAGATCGCCAAGATCATCGCCGAACGCAAGCCGATCCACTTCAAAGGCAGGACGAACGACATCCTGCGCGCCCTTGGGCGACTCTGACCGCGATGGATCACACCTACTTCGACAGCAGCGCTCTAACGAAGCTCGTCCTGAACGAGGAAGAAGACGCCGATGTCGCTGCGGCGGTTCGTCGCCGCGCCCGAACGATGTACACGAGCTGGCTCTCCTACCCGGAAGCCCGCTCTGCGCTGGCGCGGGCACACCGCAGCGGACGCCTCACCGATGCCGAACTCCAAGACGCATGGGACGCCCTGGATGTGTTGTGGCGATCATTCATCCCGATTGAAATCAATCCCACAATCGCCCGCCTCGCCGGCGCGCTCGTTTCGCGCTACCCACTCTCAGGCGCGGACGCCATACACCTCGCCAGCGCCCTGATGCTGCGAATCGAAGAACCAATGACCTTCGCAAGCTGGGACAACCGCCAGATCGAAGCCGCAGAAGCCCTGGGACTGCTCATCCAACCACCCCGCAGCTAATCCAAACCCGCATTCCCAACCCCAACACAGTGCTAGCCTGCCCCCGATCTCGCCGCACGAACCCCACACGGAGCAGGGATTGAACATGGCGCAACACCTTCTGGGCAAAGTCGCCCTCGTCACCGGCGGAGCCGGCGGCATGGGCTCCCACATCTGCAAAACCTTCGCCGAGCAGGGCGCCAAAGTCGTCGTCTGCGACACCGGCTTCGATGTCGAAGGCCGCGCCGGCATGGACCCCTCCAAAGTCCAGGCCGTCGTCGACCAAATCACCGCCGCCGGCGGCGAAGCAATCCCCCTCGCCGGCGACATCGCCGACATGGACACCGCTGAGCGCGCCGTCGCCGTCGCCATCGAAACCTACGGCGACCTCGACATCCTCGTCTGCGCACACGGCATCCTCCGCGAGCGCATGATCTTCAACATGAGCGAAGAAGAGTGGGACGGCCTCGTCCGCGTTCACCTCAAGGGCTGCTTCGCTCCCACCAAGTTCGCCGCCATCCACTGGCGCGCCAACCGCGACAAAGGCAACCGTCGCATCATCTACTTCACCTCCAGCGCCGGCGTCCGCGGCGAAGCCGGACAGCCCAACTACTCCGCCGCACACGCCGGCAAAATCGGCCTCTCCCTCTCCAACGCCGAAGCGCTCGAACGCTACGGCGCGACCAGCAACTGCATCTCCCCCAGCGCCTCCACCCGCATGACCGACCGCGAACGCGGCGTCGATCAAAGCGCACCCGCGCCCAGCCTCGACGCCGCCGGCAGCCAAATGGACCCCGCCAACGTCGCCCCCGTCGCCGTCTTCCTCGCCTCCGACGCAAGCGCCGAGCTCTCCGGCCGCGTCGTCGGCTCAATGGGCGGGCGCATCACCATCTGGCGCGAACCCGAGTGGGAACAAACCCTCTGGCACACCGAGCCCTACTGGGACATCGACACCCTCTTCGAAACCATCCCCCACACCTTCGAGCTCCAGGGCCTCGGACCGCCGCCGCCCCAATACCCCTAACCGCGCCCCCTAACCGCGCCTGTCCGAGCGAACCACACGAGGAGGACGACGATGGCAACCAAACATCTCGAAGGCCGCATCTGCATCATCACCGGCGGCGCCGGCGGCATCGGCTCCAATCTCTGCCGCGTCTTCGGCGAGCAGGGCGCAAAAATCGTCGTCGCCGACACCGGCTTCGATGTCGAAGGCCGCTTCGGCATGGACGCCTCCAAAGTCGACGCCGTCGTCGAAGAAGTCCGCGCCGCCGGCGGCGAAGCCGTCCCCTTCGTCGGCGATGTCGCCGACATGGACACCGCCGAGCAAATGATCCAAACCGCCCTCGACGCGTTCGGCGGCCTCGATGTGCTCGTCTGCGCACACGGCATCCTGCGCGAGCGCATGATCTTCAACATGCACGAGGACGAGTGGGACGGCCTCGTCCGCGCACACCTCAAGGGCTGCTTCGCCCCCACCAAATTCGCCTCCATCTACTGGCGCGCCAACCGCGACGGCGAGCACCGCCGAATCATCTACTTCACCTCCGACGCCGGCATCCGCGGCTCCGCCGGCCAGCCCAACTACTCCGCCGCACACGCCGCCAAGCTCGGCCTCATGCGCAGCAACGTCGGCGCGCTCGAACGCTACGGCGTCACCACCAACTGCATCGCCCCCGGCGCCTCCACCCGCATGACCGACCGTGGCCGCGGCGTCGAGAGCGACGCCCCCGCCCCCTCCCTCTCCGCCGCCGGCACCGCCCGCGACCCCAAAAACGTCGCCCCCATCGTCGCCTGGCTCGCCTCCGAACAAAGCGACGCCGCCAACGGCCGCATCTTCGGTGCCAGCGGACACCGCATCTCCCTCTTCAGCGAGCCCGTCCTCGAGCGCTACCTACACTTCGACGAGCCGCGCATCGACATCGACAAACTCTTCGAAATCTGGCCCCAAACCCTCGCCGCCGGCGGCTACCCCCGCAACCAAATCCGCCCCGGCCTCGTCTAACCACCCCAAAATCCACCACACCCGCCCAAAATCTCCACCACACCCGCCCAAAATCTCCACCACACCCGCCCAAAATCTCCACCACACCCGCCCAAAATCTCCGTCACGCCCGCGTGAGATCTCCGTCATACCCGCGCTCTAAAGATCCGTCATACCCGCGCTTGCCGCGGGTATCCCGCCGTTCACCGCACCCAACATCGCCGAACCACCCAACAAGGACGCCCTCCGCCGCCACCAGCACCCAACCTCACCCAGCCCCATCACCCCCAGGCGGCTCCCCAACATCAGTACCGTGCCTCGGCACCGGACTGGCCAGCGTCGTCGGCTGAGGCAACTGCTGACTCCCCCGCGTCAGCCCGCTCACATAGATCAGCAGACTGCCAATGAAATGCAGCAGGTACCCCGCCGCATAAAGCACAAGCGCCACGATGAACCACAGCCCCCGCAGCAAGCCCACGAAGCCGCCCCGCAGCTTGCCCCGATCCGGCGATGTGCCGCCCGAACCCATCCGCCGCAGACCACTCATTGCGGCACCTCGATCGGGCTGGCCTCACGCCAGCCTGCGAGCTCCACCCCGTAGTAGCGACCCAGCAGCAGCACCGCCAGCTGCTGCTTCGCCTTGCCGATCCCCGGCAGCCCGCCCAAACGCTTCATCACCGCCTTCGCGTCCGGCGTGTCCTCCCAGATCGTCGCCGCGTCCCCGCCCCAGTCCGCAACCAGCGCCTGGCAGGCCTCATGCACCCGCTTACCCATGCTGGCCGGAAAGCGGTGAATCGCCGGCTTGGCGCGAAAAATCTCGACGAACTCCTCCTGATCCATCGCCGCGATCCGCGCAGGGTCCAAGTGCCCCAGCCGCCGCCGCAACTCCGCCGGCCCGGCGAACGCGCGCTCCGTCTGAATCTGCTGATCCAGCACAATCCCAATCAGCAGCGCGTTCGCGTCTTCCGCAAGCAGCGAGTTCGCCTCCTCGTCCGCCGTGAACTTGATCAGCGGCGCGCCCGCCGCATCCCACTCCGGGTTGATCTCCAGATAGCGTTCGGGGTGTCCCATCGTCGCCGCTCCTTCCGTCGTTTCGTCTTGTCTGCACGCTTGCCTTAGGGGAAGAGTCCCAGCTCCATATAGCTCTGCGCCACCCGCTCCAGCGAAATCAGGTAGGCCGCCGTGCGCAGATCCGGCAGATCGCGCCGCCGGCGCGTCCTGGACATATTCGCGTAGGACTCTTTCATCGTGTAATCGAGCGCGTTGCGCACGATATCCAGCTCCAGCGGCCCCGCGATCACCTGCCGCCGCCGCGCCGCCGGCACACTCACCCCCGTCTGCTCCTCGATCATATTCAGCAGCATCTCGTTCTGCTTCTCCGTCTGCCGCGTCACCATCCGATCAAAGGAAACATGCGACAGGTTCTTAATCCACTCAAAATACGAGACCGTCACGCCCCCCGCGTTGAGGTAGAGATCCGGGATCACCGTGACCCCCCGCTCCCGCAGCACACGGTCCGCTTCCGGCGTCGTCGGTCCGTTCGCCGCCTCGGCGACGACCCGCGCCCGGATCCGCGCCGCGTTGTCGATCGTGATCTGGTGTTCGAGCGCCGCAGGAATCAAAATGTCGCACTCCTGCTCAAGAATCTCCCGCGACTCGCTGAACACCTGCGCAGCCGGGTACGCCGCCACCCCCCCGTACTCGCGGCGGTGCCGATCAACCGCCTCGACATCGAGCCCGCTCGGGTCGTAGAGCGCCGCGTCGATCTCGCCGATGCCCACAATCCGCGCCCCCGCCTCAGCCAGCGACTGCGCCGCATGGAAGCCGACATTCCCCAGCCCCTGAATGATGATCCGCTTACCCGCCACGCCGCCGCGCAGCCCCGACGCCGCGTCTTCCCCGGAGTCCGCCAGGCAGTTCCGAATGCCGTGATACACCCCCAACCCCGTCGCCTCGCGCCGGCCCGGAATGCCGTGCAGGCTGACCGGCTTGCCCGTCACGCAGCCCCAGTAGTTGATGTCCTCCGGGTGCAGCACCCGGTACGTGTCGGCGATCCACGCCATCTCCCGCTCGCCCGTGCCGTAGTCCGGCGCCGGCACATCAACCGCCGGGCCGATGAAATCCTTCAGATTCAGCTCCACCGTCAGCCGCCGCGTCACCCGCTCGATGAACTCCGGCTCGCGGTCGTGCGGATCAATGCACACCCCGCCCTTCGCGCCCCCGAACGGCACATCCACCAGCGCGCACTTGAACGTCATCAACGCCGCCAGACCCATCACCTCGTTGCGGCTGACCATCGTGCTGTAGCGGATCCCGCCTTTAGTCGGCAGCCGGTGGTGCGAGTGCTCCGCCCGGTAGGCCTCGATCACCTCCACCTCGCCCTGCTCATTACGCACCGGAAAATGCATCGTGTAGACGTTGTTACACGTCTTGACCTGAGCGAGCAGCCGCGCGTCATACTCGCTGAACGCCGCCGCAGCGTCGAAGAAGGTGAGAAAGTCGCTGTAGAGATCGGCCATCAGCGCTGGCGCTCAGGCGCGCGGCATGCCGAGGCCGCGGGTGGCGATGATCCCCCGCTGAATCTCGGAACTCCCCCCCGCGATCGTCGCCGGCACGCTCGACATGTACTGCTCCGTGAACCAGCCCTTCATCTGCGCATACGGATCCCCCTTACGCAGCGCCCCGAACGAGCCCATCACGTTGATCCCGAAGCGCGCGAATTGCTGACTCAGCTCCGAACTGAACATCTTCGCCACGCTCGCCTCGTGATTCGGAGCCAGCCCGCCCTGCTGCATCGAAAGCACCCGCAGCGAGAGCATCCGCGAGACCTCGATATTGATCGCCACATCCGCCACGCCGTTCTGCTCCCGCTTCTCCACCACGCCGGGCCGCTCCTGCATCCAGCCCACGAAATCGTCGAAATTGCGCCGCAGCGCCGCCGAGCCGCTCAGCGCCGAGCGCTCGAAATCCATCGTCGCCATCCCCACGTACCAGCCCCGATTCTCCTCCCCCACACGGTTCTGCACCGGCACCCGCACATCCTCGAAGAAGACCTCGTTGAAGCCGTGCCCCCCGAGCATGTTGATCAGCGGCCGCACCGTGATCCCCGGCGTCTGCATATCCACCAGCAGGTACGTGATCCCCCGGTGCTTCGGCGCGTCCGGATCCGTCCGCACCAGCGCGAACATCCAGTCCGCCCGATGCGCGTTGCTGGTCCAGATCTTCTGCCCGTTAATCACGTAGTCGTCGCCGTCCCGCACCGCGCGCGTCTGCAGCGACGCCAAATCCGAGCCGGAGCCCGGCTCCGAGTAGCCCTGGCACCACGCCGCGCGCGAGGAAACGATGTCCTCCAGAAAGCTCTCCTTCTGCTCCTCCGTCCCGTACGCCAGCAGCGTCGGCCCCACATACCCCACCGAGATCAGATCCGGACCGGGCACCCGGTTGTAGGCCAGCTCCTCATTGAAAATCGCCTGCTCAACGAAGCTCAGACCCATCCCCCCGTGCTCCTTCGGCCACGCCGGCGCCGTCCAGCCCTTCTCCGCGAGCGTCTTGCGCACCCCCTTCGAGAACTCCCACGCCTCGTCCGCCCCCTCTTCGTCGAGGTCGAATTCCGCGCCGTTCCAGTCCTCGCCGAACTCCTCGGCGATCCAGCCGCGAATCTCCGCCCGCCAGGCCTCTTGCTCGCTGTTGAACTCAAACTCCATCGTGCAGCCTCCTCCATCGGGCGTATCGGGCGCGTTGGCTCCGCCTCAGGCAGTCCTGAGCAGTCTACCCGCCTCCACGCCCCGCGCGTGCAGCAGACGCCCCACTCAGGCGAGCACCGCTTCGCGGTACTGCCGCACCGCATCAATGTGCTGATCCACCCCCTCAAGCCCCGCCCCCATCGTGGCGATCGAGATCGCGGTCGCCCCAATCCCCTCCCAGCGCTCCAGATGAGACCGCCAGAGCTCCGGGTTCCCCCCCGCGAAACGCGCCTGCGGCTCAACCCCGAAGCTCGCCGCATCGCGCCCCGCATCAGCCAGATAGCCGCGCATCCGCTGCATCTGCTCGCCTGCCTCCTGCGTCGGCGGCGTCACCGGGAACCAACCATCCCCCATCCGCGCGCAGCGCCGCAGCTGCGGCTCCGCGTGCCCCCCGAACCACACCTCGATCGGCGCGCTCGGGCGCGGCTCAATCCCCGCCGCCGTCACGCGGTGAAACTCCCCCTCGAAGTCCACCACCTCTTCCGTCCAGAGCCGCCGCATCAGCTCCACCTGCTCCTCCTGACGCCGCCCCCGGTTGCGGAAATTCTCGCCCAGCGCCTCGTACTCGACATGATTCCACCCGGAGCCGATCCCCAGCCGAAAGCGATTGCCCGAGAGCACCGCCAGCTGCGCCGCCTGCTTCGCCACCAACGCCGTCTGCCGCTGCGGCAGCACCAGCACCGCCGTCGCCAGCTTCAGCCGCTCCGTCACCCCCGCGATGTAGCCCAGCGTGACCAACACCTCGTGAAACGGATCGTCCTTCGTGTAGGGACCCGTCAGATCGCGGTGAACGCGCGTATCCGCGCCCAGCACGTGGTCGTAGATCAGCAGATGCGCAAAGCCCATCTGCTCCACCGCCTGCGCGAAATCGCGGATCGCCCCCGCATCCGATCCAATCTCGTTGGTCGGCAGCACCGCCCCGAGCGTCAATTGCGTCGCCATATGCACACCCTCCTCGTGTCCCAATGCTGCCCCTGAGGGTAGCCTGCGAACGCAAACAAGGTGGGAAATATGAGCAAGCGACTGATCGTCGGACTACTGCTCGCCGCAGCCCTCGCACTGGCAGCCTGCGGCGACACCCAGGACGACGCCCCCCAACCCGCGCCCCAACAGGCGCCCGCGCAGCAGCAAGAACAGGCGCAGCCCGAACCGCAGACCACCGCGAGCGAGCAGGACCCGCTCAAAATCGGCCTGCTGCTCGACTTCTCCGGCGGACTCGCCCACTTCTGCGCCGAAATGCGGCTCGGCGTCGAACTCGCCATCAAGCATCTCAACGACGCCGGCGGCGTCTTCGGACGCCCCGTCGAACTGATCATCGCCGACACCAAGCTCGAACCCCTCCTCGGCGTCGAAGAAGCCCGCCGCCTCGTCGAAGTCGAGGGCGTCCACGCCATCGTCGGCGCGCTCTCCAGCGCCGTCACCCTGCCCGTCGCCGAGAGCGTCAGCGCTCCCTCCAGCATTCCCCAAATCGCCATGGGCACCTCACCCCAACTCAGCATCGCCGATGACGACGACTTCCTCTTCCGCACCACCCTCTCCGACATCAGCCAGGCCCCCGTGCTGGCCAAACTGATCCGCGACCGCGGCTTCAGCAACGTCGGCGTGATCTACCGCGACGATCCCTGGGGACAAGGCTTCGCCGAGGCCCTCGACACCGCCTGGGACGGACAAATCGAGCTCGTCCCCATCGATCCCACCGGATTCAGCTTCCTCTCCGAGCTGCAGCACTCCGCCCGCAACGGCGCGGAAGCCCTCGTCCTCCTGGCCTTCACCGTCGAGAGCGAAGTCATCCTCCGCGAAGCGATCGAGCACGAGGTCTACGAACAGTTCGTCTTCGGCCCCGTCGGCCGCAGCATCTCCCTGCTCAACGCCGTCGGCGTCGAGTATCTGGCCGACATGCACGGCACCGGACCGATCCCCTCCCCGCCGACCGACTCCTCCCGCGCCTGGGCCGCCGATTTCGAAGCCGAATACGGACGCTCCGTCGCCGAGCCCTACGTCAAAGAGGCCTACGACGCCGTGATCGCCCTCGCCCTCGCCGCGCAAACCGCCGGCAGCAGCGAGGGCGCGGCAATCCGCGACCAGCTGCGCAACATCGGCGCTGCGCCCGGCGAGGTCGTCATGGCCGGCGCCGCAGGCGTCGCGCGCGGCCTCGAACTCGCCGCCGAAGGCGTCGAACTCGACTACCAGGGCGCAGCCGTCACGGTCGACTGGGACGAACACGGCGACCTCAGCCGCGGCTACGTCGGCATCTGGCGCTTCACCCCCGAGAGCGAAATCGAACTCGTCGAAGCCGTCCCCTTCGGACAATAAAGCGGACAATCGGAGGACGAACCGATGCGCAACCCCCGCGAATTCCTGCGCCCCCTGGTGCTCGGCGCGCCCAATCCGCCCGCCGAAATCCCCACCTATCCCTCGCGCATGATCCACTTCTTCGACCCCGCCAACGAGCGCATCAAAGCGCGCCTGCCACAGCTCGCACCCCAGGTCGACATCCTGCTCGGCAACCTCGAAGACGCCATCCCCCCCAACGCCAAAGAAGCCGCCCGCCGCGGACTAATCGAGGTCGGCCAAACACTCGAACTCGGCGCAACCCGCCTATGGACCCGCGTCAACGCCGTCGACTCCCCCTGGTTCCTCGACGACATGCTTGAACTCACAGCTGAGATCGGCGGCGTGCTCGACACCGTCATGCTGCCCAAAGTCAACGGACCCGAAGAAATCCGCTTCCTCGACCTGCTGCTCGCGCAGCTCGAAGCCCGCAACGGCCTCGAACGCCCAATCCTCATTCACGCAATCCTCGAGACCGCCCAAGGCGTCTCCAACGTAGAAGCGATCGCCGCCTCCAGCCCCCGCCTGCAAGGCATGAGCCTCGGCCCGTCCGACCTCGCCGCCTCGCGCCGCATGAAAACAACCCGAGTAGGCGGACCCCACCCCGGCTACGTCGTCCGCACCGACGCCGATCCCGACGACGCCGACACCGCCCGCACCCCCTCCCTCCAGGACCCCTGGCACTACACCCTCGCGCGCATGATCGACGCCTGCGCCGCCAATGAGCTCTACCCCTTCTACGGCCCCTTCGGCGACTTCAGCGACCCCGTCGGCTGCGAAGACCAGTTCCGCGCCGCCTTCATCCTCGGCTGCGCCGGCGCATGGACGCTCCACCCCAACCAAATTCCCATCGCCAAAGCAGTCTTCCGCCCCCAGCCCGAGGAAGTCGACTTCGCGCGGCGCGTAGTAGCCGCAATGCAAGAAGCCGGCGGAGCCGGCGGCGTCGCCGTAGTAGACGGCAAAATGCAGGACGACGCCACCTACAAACAATGCCAAGTCCTCCTGGACCTCGCCGAAATGCTCTCAGAAAAAGACCCCGACCTCGCAGCCCTATACGCAGCAAAGTAACCGCAGCTCCCCACCCAAAGCGGAAACCACAGACCCCTCCCTCAAGCAGCACGCCCCCGCGAAGCAGCCTCCTCCTCCGCCGTACCATTGAACCAACGAATCGCCTCACTCGCAAACCTCGTAATCAAGTACTTCCCCACAAACGCCGCCACGCTCGCCGTGATCACAATCGCCCACTCGTCCGCCGACATCGGGCGGAACTCGAAGAAGTCGCGCAGCGCCGGCGTATACAGCGTCAGAATGAAAATACCCAGCAGCGCGATCCCAAAAAACGTCACCAGCGCCGGCCGCATCAACCGTTCCCGCGAAGCACCCTCAAAACCAATCACCTCAACCATGTACCCCAGTCCCACGATCCCAATCGTCGAGGAGACCAACGTGCGCGAATCCTCGATCGGCCGCCCCAGGAAGCCTTCCGTCAGCAGGTGTACGGCCACCGCGGAGGTGGCCAGCGCCAGCGCCGCGGGCAGCGCGAACCGCAGTGTCCCCGCAATGAAATCCCTCCCCGCGCCCGGCGGCGGCGTCGTCAGCGTGATAAACACTGCCGGCACCCCCAGCGTAAACAGCGCCGTCAGCGAACCGTGCCGCGGCAAGAACGGGAAATCCAGCCCCATCATGTTCGCCATAAAGATAATCAAAAAGGCGTACACGCTCTTCGTCACAAACAGTTTCGACAGCTGCGAACAGTTGCCCAACACCGTCTGCGCGATCCGGCTCCCCCGCACCAGCGCCTCGAACGAGTCGTTCCGCAGCACAATCCCCGCCACCCCCCGCGCCGTGTTCGTGCCCGACTCCATCGCCACGCCCACATCCGCCTCCCGCAGCGCCCGCACATCATTCTGCCCGTCCCCCACCATCGCCACGTAGCGCCCCTTGCGCTTCAGCGCCGCCACGATCTGCTCCTTCTGCTGCGGCGCAATCCGACCAAACACGCTGTGCTCAATCACCGCCTCTTCCAACTCCTCGTCCGACAAACGCGCCAGCTGCGGCCCCGCAATGATCCCGCCCTTGAGCCGGATGCCCAGCTGCTGCACCAGCGCCGCAACCGTCGCAGGGTTGTCCCCGCTGATGATCTTCGGCTCGATCCCCAACTCATCCATCAGCCGAAACGCGCCGCCGATCTCGGGGCGCAGCTCATCCGCGATCGTGATCAGCGCCACGATCCGCATCGGCGGCAGCTCGTCGAGCTGCGTATCGGGCAGGAACGGCGCTTCCGCCAGCGCCACCCCGCGCAGCCCCCGCTGCGTCGCCCGTTCGTACTCCTCCAACAACCCCTCCCCGTCCGCGCAGGCGCGCAGCACCCGCTCCGGCGCGCCAAGCACGAAGACCCGCTCCTCAGTCCCCAGCACCATCCGCGCCGCGCTCCAGCGGCGCTCCGAATTGAACGGCGCCGTCTCCACCGCCTGCGCCCCGTTCGAGAACCGACCCGCAGCGTCCGCCAGCGCCCGCGCCGTGCGATTGTTCTCGACCATCTCCAGCGCAAACGCCCCAAGCCAGCCGCGCAGGCTGCGTCCCCCCTGCCCCCAATGCAGATCGTCCACCACCAGCCGGTTCGCCGTGATCGTCCCCGTCTTGTCGAGGCAGATCGTATCCACATAGTTCAGCGCCTCAACCGCCGCGTTGTCCTGTACGAACGCCCCCATCCGCGCCACCCGCAGCGCACCCACCGCAAACGCCACCGTGAAGCCCAGCAACAACCCTTCCGGCACCACCGAGGTCGCGGTCGCGATCACCGACTTGATCGCGTCCCCGATCTCCCGGTCGTTCACCGTAAACGAAATCAGCAGCAGCGCGCCGAGAATAACCGTCGCCACCATCAGCACCCGCAGAATGCGCCGGAAGCGCAGCTGCAGCGGCGTCTCGCTGCGCGTCAGCCGCCGCGCGTCAGCCGTCTCCCGGATCGCCCGCGACTCCGCCCCCACCCGCTGCGCCCGGTAGTAACACGAACCCCCGGTGCAGAACGCGCCCGACTCCAGCTCGTCGCCCGGTCCGCAGCGCACCGACCGCGTTTCGCCCGTATTGATCGATTCATCGATCTCCGCGAAATCCCAGATCACCGGCCCATCCGCCACCACCTGATCGCCCGAACGCAGCAGCACCAGGTCGTCCTGCACCAGATCGTCGGCCGGAATCTCCTGCTCCACCCCGCCGCGCACCACCATCGCCGTCGGCGCGGTCAGCGCCACCAGATCCCGCAGCTTGTGAGTCGCCCGAATCTCCTGAAACGTCCCCACAATCATGTTCGCCACCACAATGATCCCCACGAACCCCGCATCGCGCAGATGATCCCCCCCGCTGTCCACAAAGCCGAGCACCACCAGCGCGCCAATCAGCCCGAACAGCACCATGTTGAAGTAGGTGAACACATTGGAGCGGATGATCTCAAAGTCGCTCCGGCTGCGCCCCGCATCGCGGTTGACCAGCCCCGCCGCCAGCCGCTGCGCCGCCTCCGCGACGGTCAACCCGATCAGCTCCGGCGCGGCGCGCGGCGCTTCCGGCTCCGCCGTCGCCGGCCTCGGCTGCGCCGTCGGCTGCGGCGCCGCCCCGTCCGACTCGCGGATCAACGGCGGCGGCGCCGGCGCATCCGCATCCACCAGCCGAAGCGTCGGCAGCGCGTCCGCCACCGCCAGCGCCGACGTGTGCTCTGCCGCCGCGTAGGGATCGGGCAGCGCCGCCGACGCCGCAAGCCCCCCGCTCGCGCGCGACTGCTCCAGCTGTTCCAGCTGCTGCGCGAGCGCGCGCAGCTGCGCCTCGCTCAGCGGCAACTGCCCCTCTTCCAGCGCCGCCAGATCAAAGACCCGAGCCTCGCCGTCGCCGTTCATGCTCATCCAGTCAGTCTAGGCGCGCGCCGACGACGAATTACTCGCTCAGCGATCGCTCCAGCCCCGCCAGCCGCTCCGCCCGCCGCGCGCCGCTGCGCGCCCGCAGCCGCCCAAACCGCTCATACCCCAGCGCCAGCGCGAACACCGCCGCCTGCGTCAGCACCACCGTCGCCCCCGACGACACATCCACAAACCACGAGATATAGACGCCCAGCCAGCCCGTCAGCACCCCCACCACCACCGCGATCACGAACAGCCGCGGCAGGGAGTCCGTCAGCAGCCGCGCCACCACCGGCGGGATCACCAGCGCCGCCGCGATCAGCGTGACCCCCAGAATTTGCAGCGACGCCACCACCGTCGCCGCCAGCGCGAACGCGAACACCGCCTCCACCCAGTTCACCGAAATGCCGTACGCCCCCGCCACCGCCCGATCAAACGTGATGAACACCAGCGGCTTCCACCACAGCGTCAGCACCACCGCGATCAGCGCCACCATCCCCACCGTAATCCACAGATCCTGCTCCGAAATGCCGAGAATCTCCCCGAACAGCGCCGCCTCAAAGTCCCGCGTGAACGTGCGCGCCCGACTGATCACCGCAATCCCAATCGCAAAAGCCGCCGTAGTCACAATCCCAATCGCCGCATCCCCCCCAATCTGCGGCCGCCGCGACGCGATGTTGATCAGCAGCACCGAAATCGCCCCCCAGACGCCCGCCCCCACAAAGAAATTGATCCCGCTCACGAACGAGATCACCGCGCCCCCAAAAATGCTGTGCGCCAGCCCGTGTCCGATGTACGCCAGCCGCCGCAGCACCACGAACACGCCGATCGCAGCGGTGATCCCCCCCACCAGCGCAGCGGTGATCATCGCCCGCTGCATGAAGCCGAACTCGAACGGATCAAGCATCGCCGCCCCGCTCGATCAGCGTCAGATCCGCCGCCTCCAAAGCCTCCTCCGCGCCGTGCGCGCCCGGCGCTTCCTCCGGCACCGGCAGCACATAGGTCTCCAGCCCCCGCTTCACCACCAGCATCGGCTGCCCATAGGCCCGCTCCAACACCTCCGGCTGCAACACCTCCTCCGCGCTGCCGTCCGCCTGAATCGTGCCCTGCCCCAGACAAACCAGCCGCGGCAGATGCGAGGCCACCCCATTAAGGTCGTGCGTGGTCAGCACGATCGTCACCCCGCCGGCGTTGAGCTCGCGCAACTCATGCAAAATCTCGTGGCTGGTCTTGATATCCACCCCGCTGGTCGGCTCATCCAGCAGCAACAGCTGCGGATCCGAGATCAACGCCCGCGCCAGAAACGCCCGCTGCTGCTGCCCCCCGGAAAGCGCCCGAATCGGACGCTCCGCCAGCTCTTCGATCCCCAACTGCTCCAGCACCTCGCGCGCATGGCGGCGCGCCCGCCGACCCGCCCACGGCGCCCAGCGACGCTCCCGCCACGCCCCCAGCAGCGCCACCTGCTCAACCGTGATCGGAAAATTCCAGTCCACCGTATCCACCTGCGGCACATAGCCGATCCGCAGCGCCCCGCCCCCCTCCAGACCCCTCCGCGAGCTCTCCCCCGCGTACGTCTCAATCTCCCCCATCAACGCCCGCAGCAGCGATGTCTTCCCGCACCCACTCGGCCCAACCACCCCGATCAGATCCCCCCGCCGCACCTCCAGCTCGAGCCGGCGCAGCGCCACCTCGCCGTCATAGCCGACCGCCAGCTCCGACAGCGAAATCAGCGGCTGCTGTTCGGTCGCCATGTGTCCCGCACATCGAAATCGTCAAGCGCCGAAGCATCGCCCCCCAGCGCAACCGTCAGCGTCCGCACGTTCTCCACCAGCATCGCAATCAACGTGTTCTCCAAGTCCCCGGCCGCCCCCGGCAGATCATCATCGCTCAGCGTCGAAACCTGCACCGCGCCCGCCTCCTCCGCAATCGTCTCCAGCACCTCCGAGGGAAACACCTCCGAACCGAAAATCGCCGGCACCCCCGCCTCCCGCACCTGGCGAATCAGATCCGCCACTTCCGCCGCCGACGGCTCCGAGAAGTCCGACGGCTGAACCGCCCCAATCACCTCCAGCCCGTAGCGCGGCGCAAAGTAGGGAAACGAGTCGTGATACGTCAGCAGCTTGCGCTGCGCCGACGGAATCGTCGCCGTCGCCTCCGCAATCGCCGTATCCAACCGCCCCAGCCGCTCCGTAAACCGCTCACTGTTCGCGCGGTACACCACCGCGCCCGCCGGATCGATCTCAATCAGCGCATCGCGCACCAACTCCGCATAGACCGCCGCCAAATGCGGCGCCGTCCACAAATGCGGATTGGGATTCCCCTCCGAAAGCGGGAAGGAAAAGTCGTAGACATACTCCTCCGGCGTCACCGCCGCATCCCCCAGCAAAATCAGCAGCGCCTCATCATCCCGGTTCGCCTCCGCCATCTCCAGCGCCGGCAGCTCCAGGTTCAGACCATTCAGCACAATCAGCTCCGCCCGCGCCAGCTCCGCCGCCGCCGACGGCGGCGGCTCATACGTGTGGCTGTTCACCCCCTCCGGCACCAGCGACACCACCCGAATCCGCTCCCCCCCAACATTCTCAATAATGCTGCGCAGCGGCGCGATGCTCGTCACCACCAGCAGCCGCTCCTCGCGCTCGTCAACAGCACCCCCGCACCCCGCCAGCGCAAGGCAAACCAGCAACAGCGGGACGAACAACCATCCAAGCGCGCGATACCCAAGCATGCGGGTCTCCTGCCCCGCAGACTATGCGCCCCGCCCCCGTATTGCAATTAGTCGCAACAAGCCCACCGCCGCCCACCACCAACCTTCCCAACCCCACCACAGCGCTATCCTCCCCCAACCGGCGCAACAGCGCCCCAACCCGCGCAAACGCGCAACGCGGAGAGATCACCATGCCCGTTTCCTTTGGCGTTCACACCGGACAGCAAAACATCGCAATGGACGAACTCCGCCGCCTCTGGCGCTGGATCGACGACCAGGGCATGGACTGGATCTCCGTCTGGGACCACTTCTACGAAGCGCCCCCCGTCGACGGCATGTCCCCCCACTTCGAATCTGCCGCCTGCATGGCCGTGATCGCCGCCGAAACCGAGCGCGTCCGCATCGGCTGCCTCGTCTTCTGCGTCCCCTACCGCAACCCCGCCACCCTCGCCAAAACCCTCACCACCCTCGACCACATCTCCAACGGACGCCTCGAACCCGGCTTCGGCGCCGGCTGGCACGAAATGGAGTTCCGCGGCTACGGCTACGGCTTCCCTCCCCTCCGCGACCGCTTCGTCATGCTCGATGAAGGCATCCAAATCATCCGCGGCATGCTCACCCAGGAGCGCACCTCCTTCGAAGGCATCCACTACCAGGCCGTCGACGCCACCTGCCAACCACCCCCCGTCCAAGACCGCATGCCCCTCTGGATCGGCGGCCGCGGCGAGCGCAAAACCCTCGGCCTGGCCGCCCGCTACATGGAAGGCTGGAACGTCCCCTACATCGGCGTCGAAGAATTCGCCCGCCTCAACGGCGTCCTCGACACCCGCTGCGCCGAAGTCGGACGCGACCCCGCCACCATCGCCCGCACCGTCAACCTCCAGTTCACCCTCAGCAACACCGCCGAAGAAGCCGCCTCCGCACGCCAACAACTCGAAGCCCAATGGGGCGACCAGGCCGACCGCATCTCCGAAGGCTCCCTCACCGGCACCCCCGACGACGCCTTCGAGCGCGTCTCCCAATACATCGAAGCCGGCGCCGACGGCGTCAACGTCGCCCTCCGCGCCCCCTGGAACGAAGCCGCCCTAACCACCTACATCACCGAAACAGTCCCCGCCCTACGCCAAAAACACGGCGCCATCACCCTCTAACCCGCGCAAGAGATCCCGTCATACCCGTGCTTGCCACGGGTATCTCGCCGTGACCACCACCAACCCCTCGCACCAGCACCAACCCCAACACCCGCACCCCGAAGCTCCCGCCACACCCGCGCCCCAAAGCCCCGTCATACCCGTGCTCTAGATCCCGTCATACCCGTGCTTGTCACGGGTATCCCGCCGTGACCAGCACCAACCCCACGCACAGCCTCCCCCTCCCACAACAACCGTAAAACAACGTAAAACCTCCCCCCCAGAGCAACAGCCCAACCCCGCGCCGTTGCTAATGTAAAACGCGAACCACCCAGGGAAAGGGGACACCACCACCCATGTCCGCACGCACGCTGACCGCCCTCGCACGCCCACGCGCCGCGCTGCTCCTCACCCTCCTCGCGCTCGCAGCACTCGCCGTCGCCACCCTCACCTCTGCCACGAACGCCGCTCCCCCCGACGACCTCACCCTCACCCTCAGCCTGATCGAAGACTCCGACGACATCATCCCCGCCGGCGGCTCGCTCCAGCTGCGCGCCGCGCTCTCCAGCACCACCCGGGACCCCGAGGCCGTCGACATCTCCGGCACCCTGCGCGTCTCCGGCAGTCAGGAGTGGGAACACAATGGACGCAGCTCCTACTCCGTCGCCACCGAATACTCCCCCGGCCCCAACGACGCCGCCACCGGCACCGCCGTCGCCGTCCAGCAGCGCACCGCCGCCGAGGGCGGCGACATCGTCGCCGTCGGCGCGCCCAACGACACCGTCAACTCGCTCGTCAAAGCCGGCTCCGTCGACCTCTTCATCGCCGGCAAATTCCTGAAGCGTCTGACCGCCCCCACCCCCGCGGCCAACGCACGGTTCGGCCACGCCGTCGCCGTCGGCGGCGGCTACATCGTCGTCGGCGCGCCCAACGCCTACCGCGCCTACGTCTACGACGCGGCCGGCGAGTGGCTCGCCACGTTGGAGCCCGGCACAGGGACCAACAACGCTCGGCTCGGCACCAGCGTCGCGATCGACGACGCCGGCGAGACGATCGTGGTCGGCGCCCCGACCGGCTACGACGGCGACGGCACGTCCGGTGCCGCCCAGGTCTTCACCAGGGATGACGGCGCTGAATGGGCCAGCGTCAACTCCGGCACTGCCGGGGAGCTCACCGCCTACGTGGTGAATAGGGAGCAGGCCAACATGATCGGCGAGATCGTCGCCATCTCCGGCGATGGCAACGTCATCATCATCGGCGCGTACCGCCGCGATACCGTCGGCAACTCAGGCGCGACTGACGACGACGAAAACGGCGGCGTCCTGGTCTTCGAGAAGGGAAGCGGATGGCCCACCGGCGACGACGAGACGCCCAACGCGCGGCTGCTGGCCCAATCGACCCGCAACTTTCTCCGCGTCGGCCAATCGGTCGACATCAACTACGACGGCAGCGTGATCGTCGCCAGCGGCCACGGCCGCTACGACAGACTCAAAGACACCTGGGCCGGCGCCGCCTTCGTCTGGACCAGGAACGGCGCTAATTGGGCCGACCAGGGCGACAACGACGTCTTCACCCTGACCGACGCCGGCAGCGCCAACGACCCGGGCAGCGTCAACGGCGACCTGTTCGGCCACACCGTCGCGATCAGCGACTCCGGCAAGCGCGTGATCGTCTCCAACGCCTGGAGGCAGGCCGACAACTACCAGGCCGGCGAGGCGCATGTCTTCGAGGTGGACAACGTCAACGACTGGGCCGACGACGGCGCGGCCGACATCGTGCTGACCTCGCCGCAGAGCGAAGCCCAACTCTTCTTCGGCTCCGGCCTGGCGCTCGACGGCGAGCACACGCTCGTCGTCGGTCAGACCGAGAGCACCGACTTCCTGGGCACGGCCAACATCACCACCGGCCACGGCCGCGCCTACGCCTTCGACCTCGCGGCCGCGGATGCGCAGGCGAGCGCGATGCTGCTCGACGGCGAAGCGCTGTCCTGCAGCAGCATCCTCCTTGACGAGACAACGACCTGGACCTGCCCGGTCGATCTGGACATCACCCCGGGCAATGCCCCGATGATCACGATCCCGGCCGGCACCCCCGACGGCGCCTTCACGATCTCCGCCAACTTCACCGTGGACGGCAAGGAGAACATCACCGCCGCCCTGCCGGTCAAGATCGGCACGGTCAACGAGGCCGATCACGCCGAGTTCGACTTTGCCCTGAACCCGGGCGACCCGGAGATCAGCGGCGACAAAGACGAAAAGCCCTACCCGTCCGCGATTGCCGCGGGCGATAGCACCCGCCTACAGCTGAAAATCCTCAGCTCCGTCGACAAGCCCGCCGGCGCCGACTCGGTCAGCACGCTGCTCTTCACCACCAACATGGGCTCGCTCCGCCTGCTCAAACCGGCCGACGCCGCCATGGGCGACTGCGACCTCACCTGCCAGGTCGACGTGACCAAGCTGAAGGCGTCCAACTCGGGCGACATCGTGGTCGAGCTGACCCACCCCGGCCCGGGCAAGTCGGGTACCGCCAGCGTGCGCGCCCAGGTCCTGCCCAAGACCGGCGGCGCGCTGCTCCCCATCGATCCCGTCACCGTCATCCTCTCCGGCGCCGCCGCCAAGCTCGCCATCAGCGAGCCCGCCACCGGCGTGCTGAACGTCAACACGGCCACGGGCGACGATGACGCCGCAGAGACCCGCGACCGCCTGCGCCTCTCGGTCAGCGCGACCGACGCCAGCGGCAACAAGGCGAACGTGCCGACAACCCCGCGCAACACCGTGATTACGGACCCCGACGGCAAGGCCGTCTGGCGCAGCACCAGCAACACCGGCGACGCCAACTTCGACGTCGCCTGGCCGCTGACCAGGACCGAGACGGCCGGCACCGTCCCGGGTGCCGCGCCCAATGTCGTCAACGTGCTCACCGCCGACGGCAAGCTGCAAGTCGAACTCGACGTGGACGCGGCCCCCACGGCCCCGCTGAAGAGCGGTGAGTACACCCTCGAGGTCAAAGCCGGCACGCTCACCGCCACCCGCACCTTCACGGTCAGCGGCGGCCCCGAGACCATCACGATCAGCGAGCCCGACAGCGACGCACTAACGATCGGCGGGCGCTTCAGCCTGACCGCCACGCTGACCGACGCCGCCGGCGCAGCCGTGCCCGACGGCACCACGGTCAAGTTCAACCTGACCCCGACCGGCGCCATGCCGGTGCTGGTCGAGGTGCGCAAGCAGACCATCACCACGGACGGCCAAGCCTCGGTCACCTACGAGGTGATCAGCGCCGGCCGCGCCTCCGTCCGGGCCAGCTCCGGCGAAGCCGGCGAGGTCCGCCTGATCACCACCACCGCCCCCACCCCCGCCGAGCCGCCCGCCCCGCTCAACCCGGCCGACAGCCTGAGCCCCAGAATGCCCAACGAATACACCACCTGGCTCGGCCAGGGAACCACCACCGCCGCCGAGCTGCTGGACGGCCTGGGCGAAGGCTTCAGCTCAATCCTCTTCTGGCACGAGGGCAAATGGCTGCGCTACGGCATCGCCGACGGCCAGCTCATCCCCAACTCCATCAACTTCCAAGTCACCCCCGGCGCCATCCTCTGGCTCAGCAACAGCGGCTAACCCACCGCCAACCGGCGGCTGCCGCGGAGGGCAGCCGGCAGGCCAAACCGCAGAGGGCGGGGCAAATCGCCCCGCCCTCCGCGCGTCGCTCCCGTCATACCCGCACAAGAGATCCCGTCATACCCGTGCTCTAGATCCGTCATACCCGTGCTTGCCACGGGTATCTCGCCGTGACCACCACCAACCCCCATCCAGCCTCCCACCCCCTCTCCAAGCCACCCACACCCACGCCCCAAAGCTCCCGCCACACCCACACCCCAAAGCTCCCGCCACACCCGTGCCCCAAAGCTCCGCCACACCCGCCCCAAAGCTCCGTCATACCCGTGCTCCTTAGATCCGTCATACCCGTGCTTGCCACGGGTATCTCGCCGTGACCACCACCAAGCCCCGTCCACCCCCACAACCCCCTTACCCCACCATCCCCTAAATTCCGTCATTCCCGTCCCCGAGCGAGAACACTCCCCCAATGCAACCCCCAACACCCCACCCAATTTGACAAAACCCACCCCACCAGCGTCCAATACAGAACATGAGTGCCACCACCATCTCCCCCCAACAGCGCCAACGCATCCTCCACGCCCACTACCTCCGCCAGGCCGGCGCCACCACCCAAAACATCGCCGCCAACCTCAAGGCCGACCCCGCCGACATCCAAGCAGACCTCCGCCTGCTCGAACAACACTGGCACGACATCACCCGCCAAGCCGCCAACGACGCCCTGCTCAGCTCCCTCGCCGCACTCCAGTTCGCCCTCGCCGCCACCCTCCAACCCCAACCCGACGGCAGCTACCGCTACGCCTCCCAACTCAACGACCTGCTCCCCCTCTGCCGCGAACTGCGCCAGACCGCCAACCAAATCCACAAGCACAGCCTCTCCGACCACCCCGAGCCGACCCTCGACTACCCCGACGACCAACTCACCGCCCCCGAACCGGATCGAACACAGTCGAACACAATCGAACAGGATCGAACACAATCGAACACAGTCGAACAGGATCGAACACAATCGAACACAGCCGAACAGGATCGAACACAATCGAACACAGCCGAACAGGATCGAACACAATCGAACACCCCCAACCCGCCCCGACCAGATAGAAACCCCGCCCCCAACCCGAAAAACACGCCCGAAACCGAAAATTCCCAAATCTCCCCCGAACTGTACGCCGAGGCAGTCAAATTCCTCGAAGAAAACGCCGACTTCCTCGCCGGCCCCCCGCCCCCAATGCCCCCGGAAGCCATCGCCGCCGCAAAACTCCTCCCCTTCGACCACCTCTTCACCTGACCCAGCCCCCGAGCGGGGACCCCCACCACCGCCCGCAGCTATGCTGCCCCCATGAGCGCCCTCGAATACTCCCAACTCCCCGACGACCTCCGCGACCCCGTCCTCATCCTCGCCTTCTTCGGCTGGAACGACGCCGCCGACGCCGCCACCGACGCCGTCAAATACCTCCGCAACCTCTCCCAGTCCCCCGCCTTCGCCACCATCGACCCCGACGAATTCTTCGTCTTCACCGAACACCGCCCCACCGTCAAATGGATCGACGGCGACGACGCCCGACGCGAAGTCGTCTGGCCCGTCACCGACTTCACCGCCCTCCGACTGCCCAGCGCCGAGCACGACCTCATCCTCGGCCTCGGCGCCGAACCCGACCTCCGCTGGCGCGCCTACTGCAACCTCATCCTCGACGTCGCCCAAACCGCCCAGGCCGCCGAAGTGCTCACCCTCGGCGCGCTCCTCGCCGACGTCGCACACACCCGCCCCACCAACATCTCCGGCGGCTCCTCCAGCCTCGCACGCTCCCGCGAACTCGGCTTCGAACCCAGCCGCTACGAAGGCCCCACCGGCATCGTCGGCTCCGTCGGCGAAGCCTGCCGCATCGCCGGCCTCGACCACATGGGACTCTGGGCCTCTCTCCCCCACTACGTCACCAGCCGCCACAACCCCGGCGCCACCAAAGCCATCCTCGAACAACTCGGCCGCATCTACGGCATCGACTTCGACCTCACCCACCTCGACCGCGCCATGGAGCGCTACCGCCGCGAGGTCGACGGCGCGCTCGAAGACAAGCCCGACGTGCGCGACTACGTGCGCTCCCTCGAAGAACGCGCCGACCGCGAACACCCCCAGCCCGCCCAGAGCGAACCCCAACTCGAAAGCCGCGAAGTGCTCGACGAAATCGACCGCCTCCTGCGCGGAGACCCCTGATGAGCGACACCAACGACACCAACGACGCCCCCGAAGACTGGGTCAACGAAATCGAAGTGCGTGGCCTCATCGTCGGCGTCTTCCAGGAAAACTGCTGGGTCATCGGCAACCGCCGCACCCGCGAAGCCATCTGCATCGACCCCGGCGAACAAGCCGAAGACATCGTCCACCTCGCCAAAGACATGGGCGTCCAAATCAAGCGCATCGCCACCTCCCACGGACACCTCGACCACGTGCTCGGCATCCGCGGCGTCCAGTCCGCCACCAACGCCGACTTCCTCATGCACCCCCACGACCTCGAAGTCCTGCGCGGCGCAGCCGAAGGCGCCGCCCGCTTCGGCATGCAAGTCGAGCAGCCCCCCGACCCCGACCACTACATCGCCGAAGACGACAGCATCGAAGTCGACGGCGTCAAACTCTCCGTCATCCACACCCCCGGCCACACCCGCGGCAGCGTCTCCTTCTTCGGCGCCGGCATGCTCTTCAGCGGCGACA
This sequence comes from uncultured Dehalococcoidia bacterium, assembly GCA_958295515.1. Classification (GTDB taxonomy): domain Bacteria; phylum Chloroflexota; class Dehalococcoidia; order Bin125; family Bin125; genus CATQGW01. The sequence goes on from CATQGW010000004.1 coordinate 263,646, forward strand.
CCCTCTTCCGCCAAAGCATCGGACGCACCGACCTCCCCGGCGGCGACTACGCCCAGGAAATGAACAGCATCCTCGACAAACTCCTCCCCCTGCCCGACGAAACCCTCGTCCTGCCCGGCCACATGGACCAAACCACCCTCGGCGAAGAGCGCCGCCAAAACCCCTTCATCCTCCAGGCCCTCCAGCAGCGCGGCGTCCAACCCGGCCAACGCCTCGGCCCCGGCGGCCTCATCCTCCCCGAATAGCGCCCCACCCTCCCCATCACCAAACCACCCCCCCAGTTTGTGCCACCCCCACGCGCACGCGATAATCCAACCCAACACCCCACCTCCGGAAAGCAACCCCCATGAGCGACGACGAAAGCCTGATCACCCCCGCCATGGAAGCCGCCATCGGCTCCGAAGGCACACCCGCCACCGACACCATCGACGCCCACCGCGTCCTCCGCCTCATGCGCGCCCTCAACGAAGCCGACGCCGACCTCCTCGCCGCCGCCGAATCCGGCGACACCTCCTACCCCATGCCCACCTACGCCCTGCTCACCACCAGCACCCGCCAGGAACAACTCTCCGTCCCCGACACCCCCGAACGCGCACTCATGGCCGCCGACGCCTGGCAAGTCTCCGCTCCCATCCACATCGGCGACACCATGACCATCGTCCCCCGCGTCGCCGAAATCCAGGAACGCATCGGCGGCCGCGTCGGACACTCCCTCTTCGTCCACCACGAATGGGTCTACACCAACCAGCACGGCCAGGAAGTCGCCCGCGTCCGCCGCACCGTCACCCACTTCCAGCAGCGACACACAGGGGAGTAAACACCAATGCCGCTCAGCTTCGAATCGCTCGCCGAAGGCGCCGAACTGCCCAACCAGCAGCGCACCCCCAGCACCGAACAGGTGCTCGCCTTCTGCGACGCCACCGGCACCCGCGGCCCCCAATTCCTCGACCCCGAATTCGCCAAAGAAAAAATGGGCCTGCCCGGCCCCATCATCCCCGGCAACATGAAGCAGGGCTTCCTCGACCAATACCTCCGCCGACACTTCGGCGCCCACGCCATCACCCGCCTCCAACTCAACCACCGCCGCCCCGACCTGCACAACGTCGAAATGACCATCGGCGGCGAAGTCACCAAACTGCGCGAAGAGGACGGCAAGCGCTACGCCGACCTCGAGCTGCACATCGACAACCCCCAGGGCGACCGCTCCGTCCGCGGCGCAGCCACCATCGCATTCGATTGATCCAGCTGCCCGACCTCCACGAGGGCGCGCCATTGCCCGAACTCCGGCTCACGCCGACCTCAGCCCAGGTACGCCGCTTCCTCGAAGCCACCGGCTTCGGCATCCCCATCTTCTACGACGACCAGGCGGCCCGCGAAACCGGCCTGGACCGAGCAATCATCCCCGCCGAAATGAAATCCGGCCTGCTCATCAGCTACCTCCGCCAACTCGCCCAACCCAACGGCAACCTCATCCGCCTCCAATCCGCCTTCCGCCGCCCCGACTACCACGGCGACCCCATCACCATCAGCGGCCAAATCACCCGCATCGAAACAACCGAAACCAACAAAACCATCCACCTAGAACTCCGCATCACCCAAACCAACAACACCCCCAGCGTCCGCTCCTCCGCACAGCTGCTGCTGCGCCCATCGCGGTGAACCGACATCAGTCATCGGCCGTCGTCACCTCCCATGCTCGCGGCCCGTCGTAACTGAACCCCACGTACGCTTCAACTCGACGATTCTCATCTTCTCCACGAATCAGCTGCCTGGGACGTACCGTCGCCGGCACAAAGAACGCAATGACGCCACCGTCCAGCTCTATCTCTCCCGCCTGGAAGCTCTGGATCTGTCGCACCCTTCCGCTCACACGCCGCAACAGTCGGGCATTCTCCCAGAATCCGTCCGCACCGGCGCCGCCACTCCAGTCTCCAAGTCGGGACTGGTGCACCAACTGTTCAATGCCATGACCGTGGCCGATCCACTCATAGCTCAGCCTTCGAGTATGTCCACGCGGCGCATCTGCTCTCGATGTATCGACAAGCACACGCAATACGTCTCTCGCCGCGTAGTCGCCCTGCATCGCGAGGATCGCGTTAAGTAGGTACGAGTAGTATGTCGCGTCTATCGATGCGTCCTCACGTCCGCGCCAATACTCAACTTGTTCCAGCACCGCCGGAACGGTCGGCGGCCGACTGGTAAATCGGATCGCCTGCATCCACATTCTCAGGTCGCGCTCGCGCGCACCTTCTTGATCGATGTTCTCCCGAAGAAGCGTCACCACGCGATCAACCTGCTTTTGGCCAATCTGCGACCAATCGTATCTCGCTCGTGCGTGGTATGTCCGGGCTATGAGTCGTCGCACCGACGGTCGATGAACATCTTCCCGCGCCAGCAAATTGTTGAACTGTTGTATAGCCTCGTCGAAATTTCCATACAGTCGATCAAGCAGACCTGACTGTTCCTCTTCATATTGACTTCGTCCTCGACCTTCGCGTAGCCGCCGGACATCCTCTAGCAGATCCTGCACTTCGATCAATGCGTCGCGCAGATACTGCGGCACTCCACGACTCTGCACGAACTCGGCAACCGGCATGCCGCGTGAACCACGATCCAAGAGGCGCAGCAGCATCTGCACCTCGGAAATATATCCATGTTCATTCTCTGGATTAAGCAGTCGCGACTCTCGGAAGTCGGCAGACGCACGCTCCGCAATATGTGCCAACTCGGTCAACTGTGCGGGATCGATACGGCCACTACCAAAGTCGTCAAGCATTCTGTAGATCTGCGCTCGCCGGACCATTCCGCGCTGGTGCATCACCAGCGGATCCCTACCTCCCGAGAGATCCACGGCTCGCTCCGCCGCTTCCAATGCCAGGTCAAAGTTCTGTAGGCGCATCCCGCGCAACCGGCACAGGTGTAGCCAAAAGTGATGCTCGTTGGAGAACGCATCGTCGCTTACGAGTTCCTCGAGTACTCGATGTTGCGCCTGTAGGCCTGGCACGTCATCAACGAACCGTGAGAATCTGTTCCGTCCCTCTCGTGCTGTGCCCAAGAGCTCGCTCCCTTCACGCGCAACCATTACCGTCGCCACGAGATCTCTCATGTCATCGCTGACGATCGTTTGCGCGCTGCCACGACAGAACTGGATGAATTTCACGCCCGCATCGGCCAGTCGGTTTGCCCAAGCCCGGGGATCACCACCCTCGCTCGGGCTCAGAATTTGCCGAATGAGTTGCTCTGCGATTAGTGAGTGTCCGATACGCCACTTAGTATCTGATTCTTCAATCAGTAGCTCCGCAGTACTGTCACCGAACAGCCTTCTCAAGTCGGAATATTCACGCACCTCAAGGCTCAAAAGCTTACGCAACGCACGTGTTGGCACTCCACGCTGGCCATAGTGGTCAGCGATCGCAGCAAACAGCAACGCGTCTCGCCGCTGCGGGTCCAGCACCGCGATCCGCGCACTTACGAATGCATCGAGACCACGGAATTCATCCTCGTACGCCGTTAACGCGAAGTACACAGGCGTAATCACCGTCCGATCGTGACTGCTAGCCAACGCAAACAACTCGTCTCTGCGTGATTGGCTGTCGACATCGATCGACAGTACGTCGGCGAAGCGCCTCACCTCGTCGGGATCAAGGATCGAGTCAAGATCGAAAGCACGATCGGCGCGGGTTTGGCGCTCTAGCCGCCGCCTTACGTTCAACATCACGACGGGTAGACGTCGTTCGCGTGCTTCGTTGAAGAGGTCGTCCAGTTCCCGTTCCGTGATGTTCGCACCATCAACGACGAGCAGGACGGGCAACCTCGTTTGTCGATTGAGCAACGCCAGGTGCTCGACGGTGCTGTTTGGCGAAAAACGACGGAGCAGCCCAGTAGGGACCTGCTTGTGAAAGTCCCATGCGATGCGTCGACCAACGGTAGTCCCCCCAGCACTTGGCCGATGGTACAGATTCAGCCGCCGTGTTCGCCGCCGCCCACTATCATCGGCACCCAAATCCGACCGCACAGCGTCCTCGACGGCCTTCGTGATGGTCCTCTGGGCATCCTTTTGCAGATCGAGTGCTAGCCACGTGACTGTTCCGCCTCGGAGAAATGTGCCCACATCGGCGTCGGTCGCCCGAGATTGTACTCCGATCGACACGACTTCAACATCTTCAGCTATTCTGTTAGCCAAATCGCGTTCCAGTGTGAGAGGAACACCTCCGGCTGCTGGCACGATTGTCTCTTCCGGATCTCCTACTGTTTCCGCAACTTGCTGCTCAACTGCGCGGGCAAACAGATCGGGAGCCATCTCAACAGGGCGTGCAGTAGCATCATCGTTCGTTTGCATGTAGAAGCTAGCCAAATCAAGACACGATGTCGCGTCGCCAGTGACGAAAACAAAGCGAGCTACGACGGACCCTGCGTTGAACACAGAGTCAAGTTTCTCGATCACGTTCCTGAGGTAAGGTTGCAAGGCCGCGTCGCGCCACAGGATGGTCACATAAACGTCTTGAGGACTCAGCTGCGCAGCCCATCGTTCGAACTCCTCGTTCAACGACCGGCCATAAGCGCGCTGCCATTCGCGAAGCGCTGCGCGCGGGTCCGTGTCGTTTGACTTCGGCATGGACTCTTCTCGCCCATCCAGTCCCCGTACGAAATACCAAGTCATCGACCGGGTGGACAGATCGCTGCCGCGCGGTGGGTCGCCCTTCGTGCGCAGCTTCAACACGCGACGCTGCTGGATGTTGGCCTTGGCGTGAGCGAGGACGCCCAGAGCGTCGCTGTGCGGATCGAAGTCAAGCACCGCCGACCAGGGACCCGCGCCGAGTCCTGCCAGCTGGCCAGCGACATCGCCAAATCCCGCGTCCACCAAGAGAATGTGACGCACGCCAGCTGTTTCGAGATGTCCGACCTGCTCCAAGTATTGTTCCCACGGAGATGGACTTGCGAACTTGTTTTCATCATTCCCCGATGAGCCAGCATCACCTAGGCAGAAACGCCAGATTCGAGCTTGTTCATCTGCGGTCTGAGCTTCAGCATTCTGGGAGCCTCGTCGGTAATAGACACTATTCTCCCGGAAGCCGTCGTCGATCGTCTTCTTGGGTGTGCATGGGGCGCTCATGTCTGGGTGAATCGTAATCAACCCAAGGAGGGCCTCGCCGTATTTGACCGTCTCGTAGAGGAACCGCGGGCAGTTATTCAGCAGACTTCGAGCAACGCTCTGTAGGTCGGCATCGTCAACGTTGCGATCGGAATCCTCGAGTCCCCAGAGCGCTGTGGCGCCATCTGGCTCTTTCTTGACCCCAAGGACGAGGTAAGCATCCTCTGATCTTGGCGTGTTTGCCAATGATGCCAAGTCTTTGGCGAAGTTCCGCTTGCGCTCATCCTTGGGCACGCCAAGCGACCTTCGATCACCACCACCGCCTGTGCCACCCAAAGCAGCTTTGGGGAAGCCGTAGCCCGTTGCCTTGAAGTCCAAGGTCTCGTCTTCGGAGCGCTGGAGCAACGACGCGATGATCTCTTGACTGCCACCCACCTTCAGCCTCCGATTCCGGGCCGCTTAATGGTCGCGGATGGAGAATAGCCGACGACGGCGTCGGTGCGCAAGTCAGGCTCCTCTGCCGTGCCCTCCAACCACCTAAGCCCCGCTAATCGTCATCCGCCCCATTCGCAGCGTCGGCGCCGCCGTCGCCCCGAACCACTGCACATCATCCCCCACCGCATCAATCGACCTCAGCATCTCCCGCAAATTGCCCGACACATTAATCTCGCTCACCGCCTCCGCCAGCTCCCCGTTGCGAATGCGGATTCCCGCCGCCCCGCGCGAAAAATCCCCCGTCGTCAGGTTGATCCCAAACCCCATCAACGTCGTCAGATACAGCCCGTCCTCAATCTCTCCGATGATCGCCTCCGCCGGCGTCTCTCCGGCCGCGATCACCAGGTTGCCCGAACCAATCCAGGGCAGCCCGCCCACATCACGCAGCGCCGAACCCGTCGTCGCCGCACCCACCCGACGCGCGTTATAACAATCAAACAGAAAGCCGCGAAAGACGCCCGCTTCGAGCAGCGGATTGACGCGCGTACCCACTCCCTCGCCGTCGAACGGACGCGAGCCCAGCTGCCCCGGCAGCGTCGCATCGTCCGCAATCGACAACAGCGGCGACGCCACCTCCTCACCCTCACGGTCCGCCAAAAACGTCGCGCCCCGATACAGCGCCTCGCCGCTCGCCGCCTGCGCCACAATCCCTGCCAGCCCCGCCGCCATACGCGGCTCCCAGACCACCGGCGCCTCGCGCGTTTCCCCCTTCTCCGCCCCCAGCTGCCGCAGCGCCCGCGCCGCCGCCTCGCGCCCCACCGATGCCTCATCTTCCAGACGGTGCAGCTGCCGCGCCGCGCTGTACCAGCCCGCATTGCGCAGCCGACCATCCTCCTCCTGCGCCATCACCTCCACGTAGAGCGACGCCGATGCGCCGCGGTACTCTCCCGCGAAGCCGTTCGTATCCGCCAGCGCAAACGCGCTCACCCGCGTACTGAACGCCGCGCCACCGCTGTTGCCAATTTTGGGAGAAGCATCCAGCGCCGCCTGCTCGCAGGCCAGCGCCCGCCGCGCCCGCTCCTCGCCCTCCAACTCGGAAATCTGCTCGTCGAACAGCCCAAGCTCGGCCGGCTGGCGCGCCTGCTCCGAGGGATCCGGCAGCCCCGCGTGCGGATCCGGCTCCGACACCCGCGCCAGCTCCAGCGCCGTCTGCGCCGTCTCCGCCAGCCCCGCGTCCGTCACGTCGCTGGTCGAAACCACCGCCTGGCGGCCTTCCACAATCACCCGCAGCCCGACCGCGCGCGACGCCGCCTCCGCAACCTTCTCGATCTGTTGCAGCCGCACCTCCGTCGAGGAATTGGTCGAAGCCACCGCCACCGCGTCGGCCTGCTGCGCGCCCGCGCCGCGCGCCAACTCCAGCAGCTGCGCGGCCAGCTCCAGCGGCGAGCGTTCCGACGCCATTACGCCGACATCCCCGCGCCCGCGCGCAGCTGCGTACCACCCACCGTGATCCCCGACACCAGCACCGTGGGTATGCCCACCCCGACCGGCACCGCCTGCCCATCCTTCCCGCAGGTCCAGCGCCCGTCGCTCATCTCCAGATCGTGCCCCACTCCCGTCACCTTGCTCAGCACATCAGGCCCGTTGCCGATCAGATTCACATCCCGGATCGGCGCGGTAATCGCCCCGCCCTCAATCAGGTAACCCTCGGTGACCGAGAACACAAAGTCCCCGTTGGAAATGTTCACCTGTCCCCCCGAAAAGGCCTTGCAGTAGATCCCGAAATCCACCCGCCCAATCAGATCCTGCGGATCGTCCTCGCCGGCCGTCATGTACGTGTTGGTCATCCGCGGCATCGGAATGTGACGGAACGACTGCCGCCGCCCGTTCCCCGAAGGCGTAACCCCGAAATGCTCCGCCGAAATGCGATCCTGCATATACGCCGCCAGCACCCCGTCCTCGATCAGCAGATTGCGCCCCGCCTCGTTCCCCTCATCGTCGACATTCAGCGACCCGCGGCTCTCCAACAGCGTCGCGTCGTCCAGCACCGTCACCAGCGGCGACGCCACCGACTGCCCAACCCGCTTCGAGTAGTTACTCGTCTCCTTGCGGTTGAAATCCGCCTCCAGCCCGTGCCCCACCGCCTCATGCAGCAAAATGCCCGAATCGCCCGCCGCCAGCACCACCGGGAACGTGCCTGCCGGCGCATCCTGCGCCTCCTGCTGTAGACGCGCCTGCCGCGCCGCCTCCTGCGCCAGCGACTCCGGGCTGTGCTCCTCGAAATACGCCATCCCCATCCGCCCCCCGCCGCCCCAGCGCGCGTTCCGCCGCTCGTCCCCCAAATCCGAGCGGCAGGAGACGTTGAACCGCACCAACGGCTGGTAATCCGCGACCAGCCGCCCATCGCTGCGCACGATCAGCACCCGCTTCTCCTCGTCGACCAGCGACGCCTCCACCCAGGCAATGCTCGCGTCGTACTCGCGCGCCGCCGCGTCCGCGCGACGCAGCAACTCCACCTTCTCGCTCAGCGGCGCGCCCGTCGTAGGCGACGGCGCGGCATAGCGATCCGCCGGATACGACGCCGCCGTGATCTCAATCGGCCCCACATCGTCCGAGCTGCCGTGCGCGATCTGCGCCGCCGTCGCCGCCGCCCGACGCATCGCCTCCAGCGACAAATCCTCGCTGTAGGCGTAGCCCACCGCGTCGCCCTCAACCACCCGAATCCCCACCCCCTGCGAGAGCGTCGACTGCGCCGAGGCCACCCGCTGATCCTCGTAGCTCAGCGCCCCGCTCCGCTTGTGCTCGAAATACAGCTCCGCGAACGTGCCCCCGCGCGACAGCGCCGCCGACAGCACTCCGTCCGCCGCCGCCGCGTCAATCCCCAACCGTTGCGACCAGAACGCCCGCACCTGCTCCGCTGTCTCACTCATCCTGTGCTCCCATCCCTCGGCGGCGTCGCCCCCCGCGCACGCAGGTCCGCGATCTGCTCCGCCTCATAGCCGCACGCCGACAGAATGGCGTCCGCGTCCGCATTCAATCCCGGCGCGTGCCCCTGCACCGCGCCCGGCGTCTCCGAAAACCGCCAGGGCAGCCCCACCACTCGCCGCGTCCCGCCGCCCTCGTCCGGCAACTCCGTCAGATACCCGTTCGCCCACACCTGCTCGCTGGACGCCACCGCTTCGTAGTCGTTCACCGGCGCGGAAGGGATGTCCGCCTCCCGCAGCCGTCGCAGCCAACCGTCTCGATCATCGAGCAGGAACGCCTCCTCCAGCAGCGCCTCCAGCGCCTCCGAGTTGCGCATCCGCACCGCCGCGTCGCAGAAACGCGGGTCATCCTCCCACTCCGGACGCCCCAGCATCTCGCACAGCGCGTGCCAGTTCTTCGGATCAATCACCGCCAGCACAAACCAGCGCCGGTCGCCCGCCTGATAGAAAGTGAACGTCGGCATCCGCCGCCGACGGTGATACGACTGCTCGCCCGTCCCCAAATACCCCGTCAGATAGACCGATTGCAGCGCAATCTGCGCGCCCAGCAGCGACACATCCACCTGCTGCCCCCGCGCCTTCCCGCGCCCCCCGTTGCGCTCCCGCTCCAGCAGCGCCGCCAGCATCGCCACGCAGGCCTGCATCGCCCCCACCTGATCCGCAAAGCCGCCCGGCAGCGTCACCGGCTCCGCCTCCGCACTGGCCGCGTGCAGCGTCATCACCCCGCCCGTCGCCTGCCCGATCACGTCGTAACCCGGCTCCCCCGCCTGCGGCCCCAGCGATCCGAACGCCGAAGCCGAGACCATCACAATCCCCGGATTCACCTCTCGCAGCGTCTCAAAGCCCAGCCCCAGACGCTCCATCACCCCGGGCCGGTAGTTCTCGATCACCCCGTCCACCCGCTCCGCCATCCGCAGCGCCGCCTCGCGCCCCGCCTCACAGCGCAGATCCAGCACAATCGACCGCTTGCCCCGGTCATGCGCCTCGAAATAGCGGTTGAATTCCCCCGCCCCGGCATCCACGCCGCGACCCGGATCGCCCCCGGGCGGCTCCACCTTCCAAATCTCCGCACCCAAATCCGACAGCATCACCGTCGCGTGCGGCCCTTGCTGAAAGCGTGTGAAATCGAGAATTCGGTAGCCTGCGAGCGGTCCGGACATCAGCGCCCCCATTCGGCGAACTCCGAAAGTCTACCTGTGCCGCCCCGAGTTCGGCTCAGCACCGAAGACACGCAGCGCCTGCCCGCCCTCCTGGCGGCGGCCCACGCGCGCAATCTCGAATTCCCCAGCGAAGCCGAACCCGAAGCGCAGCTCGCCTGGCTCTGCCGCGCCTACGGCGCAGAGCGACCCCTCAGCGTCAACCTGCTCACCCTGCTGCTCTTCGAACACGGCGCGCACCGCTCGGCGGAAACCGTCGAGCGCCAGCTCGAAGCAGCCCGCCGCGCGGGGCTGCTCGACGACAAGTGACACAACACCGCCCGTTGTCGCTATCCTGCACAGGCAACAGTCCGTATCCGAAAGGACCACACCATGGCACTCGACGCCGCCGACACACTCGAAATCCTGCAGCTCGCCGCCCGCTACAACCACGCCATCGACTACGGCGACCCCGAGGCCTGGGCCGGCACCTTCACCGAGGACGGCACCTTCAACACCGCCCAGGGCGTCCAGCAGGGTCACGAAGCGCTGGCCCAGTTCGCCGCCGGCTTCGGCACCGGCATGGCCGGCGCCCGACACTGGACCAACAACCACATCGTCGACGGCGACGGCGACAGCGCCACCCACACCTGCTACCTCAACCTCATCCAGACCAACGACAGCGCCAAGAGCATGATCACCGGCCTCTACGAGGACACCCTCCGCAAGGTCGACGGCCAATGGCGCTTCACCAGCCGCACCGTCACCGCCGACGGCTAACCCCCCCCCGAACAGGCGGGAACGACGGAAAGCCCCACACAACCCCCCGTCGTTCCCGCCCTCCAACTCCGTCATACCCGCCCCCCAACTCCGTCATACCCGCGCTTGCCGCGGGTATCTCGCCGTCCGCCCTCCAAGCCCCTGCCACCAAATTCCGTCATTCCCGCCCCGCCTTTCCGTCATACCCGCGCCCCGCCGCGGGTATCTCGTCGCGCGCCCTCCAAGGGCCCCTCTCACTCCCAACCTCCCCTCACCCCCACCCCCCTGCACGCCTCGCCCCCAAACCCTCTAGAATGCTTCGCGTCCCCGTATATTTCACGGACCCAAGGGAGTGCGACACATGACGACATCCAACTCGAACTACTGGCAGCGCCTGCGCAGCGGCAACCTCAGCCGCCGCGCACTCCTGCGCGCCAGCGCCCGCGCCGGCGTCGGCGCCGCCGGACTCGCCCTCGTCGGCTGCGGCGACGACGATGACGACGACGCCCAGCCCGCCGCCGCCCAGGCCGAGCAACAGCAGCAGCAGGAACAACCCGCCCCCCGCCAGCAGCAGGACCAGCAGCAACAGCAGCAGACCGCCGCCCAGGCCGAGCAGCAGGCACAGGTCCAGCAACAGCAGGAACAGCAGCAGGAACAACCCGCCGCCACCTCCGAGACCGCAACCGCACGCCAGCAGGCCGCCGCCAGCGAAGTCGACATGGACGCCGAAATCATCGTCGGCTACGGCTCCTTCCCGCCCACCCTCGACATCACCACCGCCGGCGGCGGCGGCGGCCAGGGCGCCAGCAACAACCTGCACTTCGCCGCCCTCGGCGCCTACAACTCCGGACGCCAACTCCAGCCCACCGGCGGCTTCGGCGACTGGGAGTTCGCCGAGAACAACTCCGTCTTCCGCTGGACCGTCAAGCAGGGCGTCACCTTCCACAACGGCGAGCCGCTCAACGCCGAAGCGGTCAAGTTCTACTGGGAACGCATCCTCGGACGCGCCGAATACAACCCCGACTTCCAGTCCCAACTCAACGCCCGCGCCGCCTGGATGGGCGACATCACCGTGATCGACGACTACACCGTCGAAATCGCCATGGACCCGCCCTTCGTTGACGCCGCCGAACAGTCCGGCGGCATCAACTTCGGCCTCCTGCCCAAGCAGTACATCATCGACAACGGCGACGACCACTTCGCCAACAACCCCATCGGCTGCGGCGCCTACAAATTCATCTCCTGGGTCCCCGACCAGGAAATCCGCAGCGAGCGCTTCGAGGAGTTCGCCTTCCCCCACGACGCCCCCTACCAGTGGAAAGCCGGCTGGGCCAAATACCTCACCGGCCGCTTCTTCCCCGAAGAACAGGCCCGCGCCGCCGCACTCGAAGCCGGCGAAATCGACATCGCCTACCGCATCAGCCCCGATGTCGCCAGCCAGTTCGAGGACCGCGATGACTTCAAAGTGATCGTCCTCCCCGATGTCCGCGTCATGGCCATCGAACTCCCCGTCAACCAGTCCCTCGACCCCCTTACCGGCGAAGAGAACCCCTGGCGCGACAAGCGCGTCCGACAGGCCGCCAACTACGCCATCGACGCCGAGGCGATCATCAACAACCTGCTCACCGGCAACGAAGAGCGCGCCTACTCGCCCTTCCCCGCCGGCAAGCCCCCGCCCCTCGGCTCCCTCGAGCGCCAGTACAACTACGATCCCGATCGCGCCCGCGCCCTCCTCGAAGAGGCCGGACAGATCGGCTTCGCCTTCACCATCACCCTCCCCACCGGCCTCTGGACCGCCGACCGCATCTGGATGCCCGCCGTCCAGCAGATGCTCAACGATGTCGGCTTCCAGGTCGAAATCGACTACGCCGACTTCGGCAACGCCCTCTCCCTGATGCGTAACAAGGAGCTGCCCCACCCCTTCATCTTCAACCAGGCCGGCGTCAGCAGCGGCGCGCCGCTCGGTCCCGCCTTCGCCTACCGCCTCGTCACCACCGTCGGCGCGCCCTACTCCCACGCCAAGGAAACCGACGAATTCCTCCCCGAATTCTCCGAGTTCCAGGCCCTGATCACCGAGGCCAACGCCGAGTTCGACGCCGAACGCGCCAACGACCTCTACCACCAGGCCGCCATCATCTCCTACGAGAACGCCTTCCAGGTGCCCTTGTTCGGACTCCCCCACCTCTACGCGACCACCCCGGACATCTTCTACAACGAGTACTACGACACCTCGACCGGGCTGAACCCGATCTACGCGCAGAAGCTCCGGGCCTAGGCATTCCCGCCGGAACCGCCGAGCGCGGCGCGCTCGGCGGTTCCGCGACCGCCTGACGATCGCCCCGAGACTGCGGCGCACGGAGAGCCGCAACACCATGCGCAACGAGCTCGGCTCCGCCGCCCTCGGAAGGCTCCTCCGCTCGATCGCCGTAGTCTTCGGCGTCGTCACCATCGTCTTCTTCATGAGCCGCGCCGTCGGCGACCCCATCTCCCGCCTCGCCCCGATCGACTCCACCCAGGCAGAAATCGAGCAGATCAAGGAAGAAATCGGCCTCAACGACCCGATCATGGAGCAATACGGACGCTTCCTGATCGATATCGTCCAGCTCGACTTCGGCCAGTCCTTCCGCGCCACCCGCCCCGCCGTCGATGTCGTCCAGGAGCGCCTCGTCGCCACCATCCAGCTCGGCGCAGCCGGCCTGCTCGTCGCCTTCGCCGTCGGCATCCCGCTCGGCATCATCGCCGCCGTGCGCCGCGGCGGCGCCATGGACCTGCTCAGCCGCCTGCTCGCCCTCTTCGGCCAGGCCGTGCCCAACTTCTGGCTCGGACTCATGCTGATCCTCTTCATCGCCGTCAGCTTCGACTGGCTGCCCACCGGCGGCCGCACCGGCTTCCAGAGCATCATCCTGCCCGCCATCACCCTCGGCTCCTTCCCCGCCGCCGCCGTCATGCGCTTCACCCGCTCCGCAATGCTCGACACCCTCCAGCAGGACTACATCCGCACCGCCCGCGCCAAAGGCCTGACCGAGCGCGCCGTCCTCTTCAAGCACGCCCTGCGCAACTCCATGCTCGCCGTCGTCACCCTGCTCGGTCTGCAAGTCGGCACCATCCTCTCCGGCGCCATCGTCGTCGAAACCGTCTTCGCCTGGCCCGGCCTCGGCTACCTCATCATCCAGTCCATCATCGCCACCGACTACCCCGTCGTACAGGCCGCCATCCTGATGACCTCCGTCTGGATCGTCTTCGTCAACCTCGTCGTCGACGTCTCCTACACCTTCATCGACCCCCGCATTCGGACAGGAACCGTCTAACCCATGTCCGAAGCGCAGGTCCCCGCAGTCCCGCTCGACGAACGCCGCCGCCGCCGCTGGCGCATCCGCTCCCCCAAAACGCTGGTCGTCACCCTCGCCATCCTCATCCTCTTCGTCGTGCTCGGCCTCTTCGGCTCCCAGATCGCACCCGAAGACCCCTACCGACTCGATCTCGTCGGCAGACTCCAGCCGCCCTTCTTCCAGAGCGAAGGCAGCCTCGATCACCCGCTCGGCACCGACGACCTCGGCCGTGACACCCTCAGCCGCCTGATCTTCGGCGCGCGCATCTCACTCGTCGCCATCGCCATGATCATCCCCCTCGCCACCATCATCGGCTCGCTCCTCGGCCTCATCGCCGGCTGGTTCGGCGGCTGGACCAGCCGCATCATCATGGCCCTCGTCGATCTCCAACTCGCCATGCCCGGCATCCTCGTCGCCGTACTCCTCGCCGCCATCTGGGGCCCCAGCCTGCGCAACGTCGTCATCGTGCTCGTCTTCGCCCTCTGGGCAACCTTCGCCCGCATCGTGCGCGGCGAAACCCTCGCCCTGCGCGAGCGCGAGTTCGTCATCGCCGCCCGAACCATCGGCGCCGGCGACCTCCGCATCATGACCCGCCACATCCTCCCCGGCCTCGTCAACTCAATCGTCATCCTCGCCACCCTCAACGTCGCCACCGTCATCATCGCCGAAGCCGGCCTCAGCTTCCTCGGCGTCGGCGTCCCGCAGGACACCATCTCCTGGGGCTCCATGATCTCCCAGGGCCGCGACCTCCTCAGCATCTCCTGGTGGCTAGTCACCGTCCCCGGCATCGCCATCATCACCGTCTCGCTAGTAGTCAACGTCTTCGGCGACTGGCTCCGCGATTTCCTCGACCCCACCCTCCGCAACGTCCAATAACCCACCACACCCACCGTCATACCCGCGCCCTGCCGCGGGTACCCCACCACCAACAGTGCCCACCGCACCAAACCCAAAACACACGCAATCCCCCGCAGCAATGCTGCGGGGGATTGCGAAATCCGCGCCACGAGGAACGGTTACTGCTCCAGGAAGTCGCCGCCATCCTGCGACGCCGGCGCTTCCTCCTCAAGGAAGTCGCCGCCGGCCACGCTGTCCTCTGACGCCGGCGGGGCTGCATCCTCAAGGTAGTCGCCGCCTGCGGCACTCTCCTCGGACGTCGTCGTGGGCGCTGCGGGAGCCGCACCCTCCTGCAGCTCGTCGGCTGCGCTCGTGGTGACCGCGGCAGTCGTCGTCGCCTCAGTCTCGGTCATCAGGTCCGATCCCTCAACGCTGCCCCCGTAGCCCACCGGGATCGAGATCGTCGTTCCCGCGTAGACCACGTTCGCGTCCGAGATGCCGTTCAGCGCCATGATCGCCTCAGGCGTCGTATCGAACGTCGTCGCCAGACCGGAGAGGCTGTCCCCGGGCTCGATCGTCCACTGCACCACGTTCGGCCAGTCAGCCAACGCCGTGTCCGCAGGCGGAGTGCTCGTGAAGCTGGTCGTCGCCGCCTGCTCGGTGCCCGAGCCGGCCTCGACAGTCGTCGCGGCAGCGGCCTCTTCGACCGGCGTCAGCGACTCCGCGAAGCCAACCGGAATCGTCAGCATCTGGCCCACCGACAGCTCCGACGGATCAGTGATCGCGTTGAGCATCGCGATCGCCTCGACGGTCGTCTCGTACTCCAGCGCCAGCGCCCAGAGGCTGTCGCCTTCGACGAGCGTCACATCGACCATCTCGCCCCACGCGCCGAGCCGCTCCTCGGGCGTAGCCAGCTCCGCGGTCACCACACTGGTCACCGTCTCGCTCGCCCCGCTCGCCGTCGACTCCGACGCGCCAGCCCCGGAGGCCGCCGCGCGATCCGGCGCGGCTGTCGCGGTCCCGCTGGTCGTCGCGCTCGGCCGCTCCGTGGTCGTCGGTGTCGCCGCCGCGGCCGGCGGCGCAGGCCGCGCCGTCGCCGGCTCGACAACCGCCGTGGTCGTGGTCGCGCTCGAAACCGTCGGTTCCACCGCCGCCGGCGAGTCGCTGCCCCCGCCCAGCGTCGTCACCAGCACCGCCGCGACCACCGCCGGCACCGCGATCGCCACGCCGATGATCGCCCAGGGGCGCCAGCCGCGCCCGCGCTTCTCCTCGCTCTGCGCCACGCCGACCGGTTCGAACGGCGCCGCTGCGGTGCGAGGTGCTTCCAACTCGGGCGGACGCTCATCGCCCCCACCCAGCGGCACGCTGTGCGTGCCCATCTGCTCGGACATCTCGGTCTCCAAACCGAGAGGAACCCATGGCCGCCACAGCCTCAGCGCTGGAACTTGGGCGGGCGCTTCTCAAGGAACGCGCGAATCGCCTCTTTGTGCTCCGGCGTCTGCATTGCCCACTGTAGGGCCTCCCCCTCCCGTTGTTGCACCAACCCGATGTCCCGCTCCAGAGAATTTTGCGAAAACAACGATTTCACCCGCAGCAGCGTCGCCGTCGGGTTCTCCGCCAACTCCTCCCCCAGCGCCAACGCACGATCGACCAGCTCGTCGTCCGGCGCCACATCCCGCACCAGCCCGCTCTCCCGCGCCTCCGCCGCTCCCACGAAGCGCCCCGTCAGACACCAGTCCAACGTCGTCCCCATCCCCACCAGACGCGGCAGCAACGTCGTGCTCGCCGCCTCCGGCAGCAACCCCATCTTCACGAAGCGGAACCCGAACTGCGCGCTCTCCCCCGCGATCCGGAAATCGAACGGCAGAATCGTCGTCACCCCCACGCCCACCGCGTAGCCATGCACCGCCGCAATCAACGGCTTGCTGCCCACGCAGAAATCAACCCACGTCTCATCGTGCTCGTCCGGCGTTTCCCCCGCCCGACGCGCCGCCTCTCCGCTCTTCACATCCTCCTGCTGCTGCGCCAAATCCAGACCCGCGCAGAACGAACGCCCATTCCCCGCCAGCACCACCGCCGCCACCTCGGGATCCTCGTTGAACGCCACGATCGCCGCCCGCTCCTCAGCCGCCATCTGCCGCGTCCAGGCGTTCAGCTTCTCCGGGCGATTCTTCCGAATCAGACCCACCGACCCCCTGCGTTCCACCTCGATCGTCTCATAGCTCATCTGCGTTCTCCCTCTCAGGATCGTCCTACTCGCGGTTATGTACCGGCGCAGCAAGATTTTGCATTCCGCTAGGCAAAATTAGCACGCGCCCAATGGCACACGCCGCCGAAGCCTGCATAGAGTGAATCGGCGACAGCCAGACCCGCCGAAACCACCAGATCGAACAGCCCATGACCGCACCCCCGCGACCACGACGACTGATCTTCACCCTGGCCGCCGTCGCCGTCGCCCTCTTCGCCGTCCTCGCCCTGGCCGCTCCCGCACGCGCCGAGAGCTACACCGTCCAGCCCGGCGACACCCTCCTCGACATCGCCGTCAGGTTCGGCACCGCGGTCAGCGTCCTGCTCGCCCTCAACGACCACATCGAGTCCGCCAACCACATCATGGCCGGCCAGCAAATCCGCATCCCCGACAACGCCGCCCCGGCCGCTGCCAGCGCGCCCAGCGCCAGTCAACCGCCGGCAAGCGAGCCGCCCGCAAGCCAGCCGTCGCACACGCCGTCCAGCTACACCGTCCAGCCCCGCGACTCGCTCTGGGCAATCGCCAACCGCTTCGGCATCGACCTCGACGACCTGCAAGCCCTGAACCCGCACATCGATCCCCAATCGCTCCACGTCGGCGCGGAAGTCGCCCTCTCTGCCTCCACCTCCTCGCCGACCCGCCAGGCCGTCACCGCCGGCGCGTCGCCGCCTTCACGACCCCAGCCCTCGGGAACCAACCGCGGCATCGAATACGTCGTCGTCCGCGGCGACAGCGCCAGCGCGATCGCCGAGACGCACGGCGTCACCCTCGCCGAGCTACAGGCAGCCAACAGCGACAGCTTGGCCGTCGTCCAAATCGGCCAGACCCTCCACATCCCCATGCCCGACGCGCTCATCCCGGCCATCGACGCCAACGACGACGATCCTCAGACCTACGACGACTACATCGTGATCGCCGGAGACAACGCCACGATGATCGCCGAACTGCACGGCATCTCCCTGGACACGCTGCGCAGCCTCAACAGCAACGTCAACCTCAACCACATCTACGTCGGCCAGACCCTAACCGTGCCCTGGATTGGCGAACTGGTGCGAGCGGCCGGCACGGTCCCCGCAATCCCCGCCCGCCAACGCACCCACACCGTCGTCTCGGGCGACACCTTCTACAGCATCGCCGAGCAGTACGGGCTGTCCCTCGAGGAACTGCGCGCCCTCAATCCCTCGCGCAGCAGCGACCTCATCGGCGTCGGCGAATCCATCCGCCTGCCCGGCACCGTCCCCACCCCGCTCGTCGCCGCCGACATGACCGTCCAGAACGCCGACCTCGTCCAATACGTCGCTGCCGAACTCGGCGTCCTGCCCCACACCCTGGTCGCCAACAACGGACTCGCCCCCGACCAGTGGATCGCCGCCGGCGCCGTCCTCCGCGTCCCCCACCGCGAAGGCCTACTCGTCACCGTCCAGCCCGGCGACACCCTGCTCGGCATCGCCCGCCACCACGGCGTCGAACTCGAAGCCATCCTCGCCAACCCCGCCCACGGCGTCGACAACCCCAACGAAATCGTGATCGGCCAGGAAATCATCCTGCCCATCACCCTCCCCGAGTTCCACTGGCCGGTCGTCGGCACACTGACCGACGGATTCGGACTCTGCCGCAACTGGGACTGCTCCTACCGCCACCGCGGCCTCGATGTCGCCGTCGATATGTGGGTCCCCATCACCGCCGCCGCCGACGGCATGGTCGCCTTCGTCGGCGGCGACCCCTGCTGCGGCCTCGGCCTCTACGTCGAAATCGAGCACCCCGGCGGCTGGAAAACAATCTACGCCCACCTCACCGACTTCGACGTCTGGCAAGGCCAACTGGTCCAACGCGGCGAAACCCTCGGCTACAACGGCAACACCGGCCAAAGCACCGGCCCCCACCTCCACTTCGAAGTCCACCACCACGACTGGTACATCGACCCCCTCGTAGTCCTCCCCTAACCCCACAATTCCGCCACACTCGCACACCAAAAATCCCGTCATCCTGCGCCTGCACTTTCCGTCATACCCGCGCCCCGCCGCGGGTATCTCGCCGCCACCAGCACCAACCCCCGCAAGGCTTACCCGCCCGCCTAACAACCCAACCCGCCATTCCCAAACCCGTCAAAATCCACCATCCCCGCGCACACAAAATTCCGTCATTCCCGCCCCCGAGCGGGAATCTCCCCGCCACCTCCACCAACCCCCTACCCCAACACCCCCCGCACCCGACGCCGCAGCGCCTGCAACCGCTCCCCATCCGGCTCCCCATACACCGCCTCCGCGCGCCGCCCATAATCATCGCGCTCCCGCCAACCCGGCGAAGCCCGCTCCACCAAAGCATCCATCTCCGCCGCCGCCGACAACCCCGCCCAAACCGCGCCCACCCCGTCGCCCCGCTCCCCCAGCACCGCGCTCGCCCGACGCCCAGGCGCCAAAATGCGCTCAATCAGCGGCAACAGCACCGCCCCGACCTCCGGCAACCGCGCCTCAAGATGCGACCCCGCCAGCGACTCCAAGCTATCCACCGCATTCCACAACTCCCCTGCATCACGCTCCCCCAGCCCAAACGCCGCCGCCGCATCCTCCGCCGCTCCCTCCACCCGTAGCACCCGCCCGCCCGCCCGCAGACGGCGCGGCAGCCGCAAACAGTCCAACGGCTCCCCCAGCGCAGCCGCCATCGCCCGCGCGAGACCGCCTTGCAGCGCTTCCACCGCCAACACCGCCGGCCCGCCCACCGCATAATCATCCAGCGAGACCTTCGCCCCTTGCAGCGCCCGACGGATCCGCTCCGCGCGCCCTTCCGCCGAGTAATAGCGATCACGAAACGCCGGCAGCAGATCGCGCAGCGTCGCATCCGCCATCCGCAGCGAAACCAGACCTGCCAGCGTCCCCGCCAGCGGCTCCCGCGTCAGCAGCTCCCCCAACTCCGTCAGCAACCCCGTCGTCACCCGATCCACCACATACGGCGCGCCGTCGTCGGAGGAAATCCCCCCCTCGTCCAGCCGCGCCTGCTCGGAGTGCGGAAACACCACAATCTGCAGCACCGACGCCTCCCACGCCGAACCCGCCGCATAGTCCCCACCCACCGCAACGCCCCGAATGCTCTGGTCCCGCCCCCGCAGCCGCGCCCCAATCCGCTCCGCACGCTCCCGCCAGTCCGAAGCCACAGGCCAGGGCGCGTCAGAGGACACGACGGCTCAGAACCCGCGGTAGCGGTTGGCGATCGGGAAGCGCCGGTCCCGGCCGAACGAGCGCGGCGTAATCCGCAGCCCCGGCGCCGCCTGCCGACGCTTGTACTCCGCTCCCGTCACCAGCGACATCACCCGCTTCACATCCGCCTCCGCAAACCCCGCCGCCACAATCTCCTCCAGCGAACGATCCTCCTCCACAAACGCCTGCAAAATCGGATCCAGCCGCTCGTAGGGCATCAACGACTGTTCGTCGAACTGATCCGGCCGCAGCTCCGCGCTGGGCGGCTTCTCCAGCACCGAAATCGGCACCACCTCTCGCCCCGCCCGCTCATTCGCGTAGCGCGACAGTTCATAGACCAACAGCTTCGGCACATCCTGAATCACCGCCAGCCCACCGGTCATATCCCCGTACAGCGTCGTGTACCCCGTCGCCGACTCGCTCTTGTTGCTGGTCGTCAGCACCAACGCGCCCAGCTTGTTGCTCAGCGCCATCATCAGCACCCCGCGAATCCGCGCCTGCAAATTCTCCTCCGTCACATCGGGATCCAGACCCTCAAAGAGCGGCGCGAGCGCGCCCAGCATCGCCTGCATCGAATCCTCGATCGGCAGAATGTCCAGCTGAATGCCCAGATTCTCCGCCAGCGCCCGCGCGTCCGAGACGCTCCCCTCCGACGAATAGCGCGACGGCATCGAGACCCCTCGCACCTGCTCCGCGCCCAGCGCCTCCACCGCCAGCACCGCCGTGATCGTCGAGTCGATCCCTCCCGAAAGCGCGATGATCACGTTCTCGAAGCCCGTTTTCTGGACATAGTCGCGCGTCCCCAGCACCAGCGCCTCGTAGACCTGCGCCACATCCTCCACCGGCGCCGCAATCGATGCCGCCACCGGCTCCCGCCCCACATCGGAAGCCTCGCTCACCGCCGTCAGCCGACCTTCCAGCTGCGGCAGCCGCCGCAGCCGCGGGTCGTGCAGCCGAACCTGCCGCACCTCTTCAATATCCACATCCACGCAAAGCTGCTGCTCCTCAAACAGCTCCGCGCGCGCCCGCAGCTGCCCGCCCGGACCGAAAACCGCGCTGCCGCCGTCGAAAATCAGATGATCCTGCCCACCCACCAGGTTGCAGTACGCCGTCGCCACCAAGTTGTCCAACGCCCGCGTCGCCAGCATCTGCTCCCGCTGCCGCGACTTCCCCGCGTGAAACGGCGAGCCATTAATGTTCACGATCAGCTCCGCGCCCGCCAGACACTGATCCTGCATCGGCCCCGACGAGTACCAGATGTCCTCGCAGATCGTCACCCCCACCTTCGCCCCCGCGATCTCGAACAGCTGCACCCCGCCGCCCGGCCGGAAATAGCGCGCCTCATCGAACACCCCGTAGTTGGGCAAATACTGCTTGTGATAAACCCCGCAAAGCTCCCCATCGCGCAGCACCCCGGCCGCGTTGAACACATCGTGCGCGTAGTCCACAAAGCCCACAATCGCCGTCACATGCCGCCCCCGCGTCGCCTCCCGCACCCGCTCCAGAGCCGCCAGATTGTCCTCAACGAACCCCCGCCGCAGCACCAAATCCTCAGGCGGGTACCCCGTCAACGCCAGCTCCGGAAACGCAACAATATCCGCCCCCAGCCCCTCCGCCGCCTCAATCTGCTCAACAATCCGCCCAGCGTTCCCCTCCAAATCCCCCACCGTCGCATTAATCTGCGCCAAAGCGCACCGCAACTCCCGCACAACCACCTCCAATACCCCCCAGCCTATCGCACACGAATCCGTCCTTCCCGCATCCCCTCAATTCCGTCATTCCCGCCACACCCACCGTCATACCCACACAAGAATCCGTCATACCCGCGCTTGCCGCGGGTATCTCGCCGTGACCAGCACCAACCCCCGCACAACTACCCGCCCTCCCCCTTCCGTCATTCCCGCCCCCGAGCGGGAATCCCCCCCGCGCAACCTCCCAACCCCCCCTTACCCACCGCGAAATTATGCTACCCACAACCATGACCACCCTCGCCCACCTACGCTCCGCAACCTTCCAGTGGCCCGGCGGCCGCGGCATCCGCAACATCAACCTCGAAATCGAGGCCGGACACTGGCTCACCCTGCTCGGACCCAACGGCGCAGGCAAGAGCACCATCCTGCGCCTGCTCGCCGGCCAAATCGCCGTAGACGACGGCGAACTGCTGCTCTTCGACAACCCCCCCAACGACGACGCACGCCGACACATCGGCGTCGTCTTCCAGGAACCCACCACCGACGATCTGATGACCGTCCGCGAGACGCTCGACCTCCACGCCCGCCTCTTCGGCCTCTCCCGCAGCCAACGCGCCGCCCGGATTGAGCAGCTGCTCGCCGAGCTCGCCATCGAAGATCGCGCCCACGACGCCTGCGCCACCCTCTCCGGCGGCCTGCGACGCCGCCTCGACCTCGCCCGCGCGCTGCTCCACCAGCCCCAACTGATCCTGCTCGACGAACCCACCCTGGCACTCGACCCCACCTCCGCCGAAGCAATTTGGTCCCGCCTGCGCCAACTGCGCGACGAGGGCTGCGCCGTCGTCGTCGGCACCAACGACACCGCCGAAGCCGAGGCCAACAGCGATGCAATCGTCTTCATCGACGACGGCTCCATAGTCGCCCACGGCGCGCCCACAGAACTGACCGCCGCGCTCCGCAGCGACTCAATCGAACTCGATTGGCCCTCCTGCAGCCCCGATCGACTGACCGAATTAGCCCACCTCGACGGCCTCGGCGCACTCCGCCACGCGCCCCCCACCCTGCACCTCACCGTCGACCGCGCCGCATCCTTCGTACCCGCCCTGTTCCAGCGCTGGGGCGACGAAATCGAGACCATCCGCATCCGCGAATCCAGCCTGCGCGACGCCTGGTTCCAGACCGTCGGACGCCCCCTCAATGCCGAGGTGGACCCATGACCTCCTCCCTGAGCGCCTGCGCCGCCCTGCTCCAACGCGAACTCCGCGCCGTCGCCCGCTCCCGCT
The DNA here is from genome assembly GCA_958295515.1 of uncultured Dehalococcoidia bacterium. Classification (GTDB taxonomy): domain Bacteria; phylum Chloroflexota; class Dehalococcoidia; order Bin125; family Bin125; genus CATQGW01. The sequence continues at coordinate 286,634 of CATQGW010000004.1, forward strand.
CCCAGCTCTACTCCTCGATCCTCTTCCCCCTGATGCTGCTCGCACTACTCGGCGCAGGCGTCTCCGACGGCCTCCAACCCTCCTCGCCGATCCTCGGCGCGGGCGACTACACCGACTTCCTCGCGCCCGGCATGATCGCCATGACCGCCATCTTCGCCTCCACCTTCTCCAGCGCCAGCTTCTACCGCGACCGCGAAACCGGCATGCTCCAGGCCCTGCTCGTCTCACCCCACAGCGCGCGCACCATCCTCTTCGGCAAAGTGCTCGCCGCCGTCGTCATCGGCAGCCTCCAGTCCGTCGCCGTGCTCATCCTCGCCGCCGTCATCCCCGGCATCGACCTCGCCTGGCAATTCGGCTGGCTGGGCGGCGCCGCCACCGTCATCGCCGCCGTGATCACCCTCAACATCATGCTCAACGGCCTCGCGCTCCTCATCGCCACCCGCGTACGCACCATGCAGGGCTTTCACCTGATCATGAACCTCGCCCTCTTCCCCCTCTTCTTCCTCTCCGGCGCATTCTTCCCTCTCGACGGCGCGCCCGATTGGCTGCGAATCATCAGCTACATCAACCCCCTCACCTACCCCGTCGAACTGATCCAGTACGCCTGCTGGGCCTCCAGCGGCGACGGCCTGCTCGGACCGGCGATCACCGCCCCCGTCCTGGCCGCGCTCGCCCTGCTCTGCATCCTGCTCGGCCTCCGACGCGGACCGGCAGCCCTGCGATGAAACCCGCCTGGGCCGCCATCCCCGCGCTGCTGCTCGCCTCCGTCCTCCTCGCCGCCTGCGGCAGCGACGACACCGTCGTCCTGACCGACAGCGACGCCCCCTTCGTGCCCGTGCTCGAAACCACCGATCTCATCATCGGCGACACCCGCATCGTCCTCACCCTCCTCGACCGCAGCGAAGAGCCGCGCTTCGCCGCCGATACCACCTTCCGCGCCCGCCTCTTCGAGCCCACCGAGGGCGGCATCCGCTTCCGCGCCGAAACCGAGCTCGAGCGGCTCGAATACGACGCGCGCGCCTACTACATCGCCCGCAGCATCCCGCTCGACCACCCCGGCGACTGGGCCCTGGCCGTCACCGTCTCCCATCCCGACGGCTCCTCCCAGAGCAGCCCCCGCGTCGGCTTCCCCGTTCGCCCCCCCGCCGGACGCCCCCAAATCGGCGACGACGCCCCCACCACCCCCTCGCCCACGCTGGACGACGCGCCAATCGAGCAGCTCACCGCCGCTCCCCAACCCGAGCCGCTGCTCTACCAACAGGGAATTCAGCACCTGCTAGCGGCGCGCCAACCGTTCCTGCTGCTCTTCGCCAGCTCCGAGCGCTGCGGCGGACAGCCCAGCTGCCGCCGCGCCCTCGAGCAGGCCGCCCAAATCGCCCGCCGCGACCAAATCGCCGTGCTCCACATCGAGCCCTTCGGACGCCCCCGCGAGCCCGCCCTGCAAGCGATGGTCGACGCCCTCAACGAAGCCTGGACGATCCGCTCCGAGCCCATCTTCTGGCTCGTCGACGCCCAGGGCAAGATCACCGCGCGCCTGGCAATCGCCGTCGCCGATGCCGAGTTGGACGCCGCGATCGCCGCCGTCGCCCCCTAAACCAGCACATCCAGCCCAACCGCCGCGAAGAGCACGAAGAGATACGCGATCGACACAAAAAACAGCCGCATCGGCGCAGCCCGCTCGCGCCACACCTGCCACGCAACCCAGATGAACGCCGCCCCACCAATCCCTGCCACCGCCTCATAGCACCAGCTCAGATGCCCACCCGCCGGACCGAGCAGGCTGACCACCACCAGCCCCACCGAGTAGATCAGCAACTGACGCCGCGTCTCCCGCTCCCCAGACACCACCGGCAGCATCGGAATCTTCGCCTTCGCGTAATCCTCGCGGTACTTCAGCGCCAGCGCCCAGAAGTGCGGCGGCGTCCACATGAAAATGATCAAAAACAGAATCACTGGCGTCCAGGTCAGCTCCCCCGTCACCGCCGCCCAACCCACCAGCGGCGGAATCGCCCCCGCCGCCCCGCCGATCACAATGTTTTGCGTCGTCCGACGCTTCAGCAGCATCGTGTACACCAGCACATAGAACAGCACCGCCGCCTCCGCCAGCAGCGCCGCAGGCAAATTCACCGTCAGCGCCAGCTGCACCCCACCCAACGCCGCCAGCATTACGCCCCAGCACAGCGCCTGCCACGGTTGCAGCGCGCCGCTCGGCAGCGGACGCCCCGCAGTCCGATCCATGATCGCGTCCACATCGCGGTCGAACCACTGATTGAGCGCGTTCGCCCCACCCGCCGTCAGCACCCCGCCCAACAGCGTCAGCAGAATCAAATCCAGCCCCGGCCAACCCCCCGCCGCCACCACCATCGTCGGCACCGTCGTCACCAGCAGCAACCCGATGATCCCCGGCTTCGTCAGCTCCCACAGCGCCGCCGCGACCGCAATCACCCGCCGCCGCGTCGCCGCCGGCGCTGCCGCCGGCGTCGCCTCAGCCTGCGACGCTGCCGTGCGCTCGAGCGTGAGCGGACCGCTCAGCGGGCGTTCGGTCATCAGTCGCTCTCACTCTCCGCCGTGCCGACCGGCGCAGCCGCCGCCGGCGCGGTCGCGCTGCGCCGATCCACACGCAGCCACCCCGCACGGTACGCCGCCCCGACCGCAGCCGCAGCTGTCACAAGCCACACGATCGATCCAAGCGACAGATGCAGCGCCCGCACCCAGGCGTCGAAGTTCACCCAGATCATCGCCGCCCCAAACAGAATCTGCGCCGCGAACAGCGTCGCCGCCGCATGCGTGAGCATCGCCAGACCGCGCGAGCGCGGACGCAGCATCACCACCCCCATCGCCGCACCCAGCAGCGAGAGCCCCGCAACCACCACCAGCAGTCGATGTCCCATATTCCACTGAGCGTACGCCCCCTCCGGCCAAAGCCCCCCGTAGCAGAGCGGCCACTGGTTCCCGCACGCCGCACCGCCCGGTCCCACATGCGCCCCGGCCTCCGCTCCCGCACCAACATGCGTGACGTAGGAGCCGACCACCACCACCGCGTACACCAACAGCGCCGTGACCAGCGCAATCCACGCGAATGTCCGCGCCTGCCCGGCGGCCGAGCCGCCCAGCGGCGCTTCCCGCTCATCCGGCCCCACCGTCCGCCACTCGAACGCGCCCAGCCACGAAACCGCGATCAGCATCACGATCAGCATCGCCGTCGCCAGATGCATCGTCACAATCAACGACTCCAGCTGCTCCGTCACCGTCAGCCCCCCCAGCACCACCTGCACCGCCAGCATCGGAATCGCCAGCACCGCCGGTACCCAGACCCCGCGCCGTTCCCGCAAACGCCGCCAGGCATACAGCGCGTAGCCGAGAATCACCAAACCCATGATCGCCGCGAACAGCCGGTGGCTCCATTCCAGCCACACCTGGTGCGCCGCAAACTCCCCGAAGTCGCCCGCCGGAATAACTCCCCCGTAGCAGGCCGGCCAGTCCGGGCAGGCCAGCCCCGAGCCTGTCACCCGCACGATCCCTCCCAACGCCGTCAGCGCCAGCAGACCAATCAGCAGCGCCAGACCCGCCCACTGAAATCCGCTCAGCCGACTCACGCGCCCCCTCCGCTCCCCCGCGCCTGCTGCATCGCCCGCACCCGATCCCCCTGTCGCCCCTTGAAGCCCTCCCGCTCCGCCCAGTAATACACCGTCAGCATGATCGCGATCACGAACATCATCGAACCCGGCACCCACATGATCCCCGCCCCGATCCGCTGGTCGGTCAGCGCGTCCGGCCCCCACTCCCGCAGCGACGCCGCCAACTCATACGTCTCGTAGATCGGCTCCCCCACGCTGGTCAGAATCAGCCCCAGCCCGATGTTCTGCAAAATCGCAATCACCAGCACAAACAGCCGCCACACATGCGCCGGACGCAGCCGCGAGGCGTCCACCCCGATCACCAGCCACCAGAACAGCATCCCCCCAATCAGGAACACGCCGTGCTCCACAAAGTGCAGCGCCTCGCTGCCAATCGCCGCGTCGTACGCCGCCGGCAAGTGCCACGCCCAGATGCCCAGCACGAAGACCAGCAGCGCCACCGGCGGCAGCGTCAGCAAGCGCACGAAGCGACTCTCCAGCAGCGGCACCAGATAGTCGCGCCGCACCCGCGGGCTCGCCGCCCGCAGCGCCAGCGTCGCCGGCGCGCCCAGCAGCATCAACGGCGCAACCACCATCGTGATCAGAATGTGCTGGAGCATATGCACCCAGAACAGATCGTCGCTGTACGTGTCCACCGGCGAGACCAGCCCAATAATCATCAGCACCCAGCCCACGCCGAAGCACCAGGCGTGCCAGGCCGGAAAGCGAAACTGCGGATCCTGGCGGCGCAGCCGCCGGTACGCCCAGGCATACAACCCACCCGCAACCAACGCCAGCAGCAGACCCGGCGGATCCGCGCTCCAGCTGCCCAGCGCAGTCAGAATGTCGCCCGATTCCGCCGCCCGACCATCATGCCCCAGCGCGGACGCGGGTACCGCTGCGATCAGTCCCACGCCCAGCGCGGTAACGGTGCGGCGCTTCACCTCTGCCGTATCTCAGCTGAGGAAGAAGACCAGCGGGAAGATCACCAGCAGCCACACGAAGCCCACGAAGTGCCAGTACAGCGTCGCCGCCTCCACCGCCGTGTTGCGCTTCGCATCGAAGTGCCCCAACAGCCCCCGCACGAACTGCGCCAAGATGAACACCAGCCCGCCGATCACGTGCGCACCGTGGAAGCCCGTCAGCGTGTAGAACGACGCCGCGTACGTCCCATCCGAAATCCCGAACATCGCCTCGCCCCACTCGAAGCCCTGATTGATGATGAACGCCGTGCCGATCACCAGCACAATCCCCATCATCCACAGCATCAGCCGCCGGTTGCCCTTGCGGATCGCAAACGCCGCAATCTGCATCGGCACACTGGTCGAGACCAGCATCACCGTGAACAGGATCGGCCGCAGCTCGTCGCCGTGAACCCGGTGCCCCCCGTTCGTCGGCTCCCAGTGCAGCGTGTCCGCGTGCAGCGCCAACATCGCCGCGATCAGCCCCGAGAAGAACATGATCTCCGAGAAAATGAAGAAGATGATCCCCCACAGCGCCGGCGGCATCGGCTCATCGCCGACCAGGAAGCTGCGCACCGGGTGAACGCGCTTGGTGGAGACGGTGCCTGCCGCCATCGCTAGCCCCCCGCCTTGGACGACGAGCCGCCGTTCGATGGCGCATGCCCGTGATAGTGCTCGTCATCCGCCAGCCGCTCCCCGAACCGCAGGTCGAACAGCGGACGCTCCGAGCGAATCTCCGGCAGCGAGTCGAAGTTGTGCGGCGGCGGCGGCGAGCTCGTCGCCCACTCCAACGTCGTCCCCTCCCACGGGTCGTCCGACGCACGCTCCCCGTACTTCAGCGAGTAGAACACGTTGAAGAAGAACACCATCATCCCCGCCGCCGACACGAACGCCCCGATCGTCGCAATCGTGTTCATCAGCTCCCAGCCCGGATTCGCGACGTAGTCATTGATCCGCCGCGGCATCCCGTCCAGACCCAGCAGCAGCTGCGTGAAGAAGATCAGGTTCACTCCCACGAACAGCAGCCAGAAATGCAGCTTCCCCAGACCCTCGTTCATGAACTTCCCGAACATCTTCGGGAACCAGTAGTAGCACCCCGCCAGGAAGCCGAACGTCGCCGCAATCGACATCGTGTAGTGGAAGTGCCCCACCACGAAATACGTGTCGTGCAGCGCGAAATCAACCGGCACCGCAGCGTGGAACACGCCCGTGATCCCGCCGATCAGGAACAGCATCAGGAAGCCCACGCTGAACAGCATCGCCGTCGGGAAGACATTCGAGCCGCGCCACATCGTCGTGATCCAGTTGAACATCTTCACCCCGGTCGGCACCGCGATCAGGAACGTTGCGCCCATGAAGAACGGCAGGAACACCCCTCCGGTCGTGAACATGTGATGCGCCCACACGATGAAGCCCAGCAGCCCAATCGCGATCAGCGCCAGCACCATCGAGCGGTAGCCGAAAATCGGCCGCCGCGTGAACACCCCGAAAATGTCCGACACGATCCCCATCGCCGGCAGAATCATGATGTACACCGCCGGGTGCGAATAGAACCAGAACAGATTCTGCCAAAGCAGCGGCTGACCCCCCTGCGAAGGCTCGAAGAACGCCCCGCCCGCCCCGTTGCGGTCGATGAAGCCCATCACCAGCGCCGCCGCCAGCACCGGCGTCGACAGCAAAATCAGCAGCCCCGTCACCATCGTCGTCCAGGTGAACAGCGGCATCCGCCACATCGTCATCCCCGGCGCCCGCATCTTGAAGATCGTCACCAGGAAGTTCACCGATCCGAAAATCGACGCCTGCCCCAGCAGAATCACCCCGATCAGCCACATATCCATCCCGGAGCCCGGCTTCTCCGCGTTCGCTCCGCTGTCCAGCGTGATCGGCGGGTAGGCCGTCCAGCCCGCCGACGCCGTCCCACCCTCCACCGCGAACGACATCGCCAGCAACACCCCGCCGAACAGAAAAATCCAGAACGAAAGCGCGTTGATCCGCGGGAACGCCATATCCAGCGCCCCGATCTGCAACGGCATCGAATAATTCATAAACGCCGCGCCAATCGGCAGCAGGAACAGGAAAATCATCACGCTGCCGTGCATCGTGAACAGCGAGTTGTACGCCTCCGCGCTGATCACCGTCCCCGTCTCCATCAGCTCCGTCCGCAGCACCAACGAGAAGGCCATCCCCACCAACCCGAACGCACCCGCCGCCCACAGGTACATGATCCCGATCTTCTTGTGGTCGACCGTCGTCAACCACTCCAGGATCGTGCGCCAGGCCGCGACACCCGCGTAGCCCGTCGTCTGCGCGCCGGCCAACGTCGCCATTGCCTCTCTCCTCTTCTGCCCGTTGCCCGCGGCCTAGCCGCCGGCCTCGAGCGACTCGGCCAGCTTGGACGGTATCACCAGATCATCCGGCGGACGCTCCACCGTCTGCAACCACGCGAAGATGTCCGCGATCTCCTCGTCGCTGACCTCCTCCGGCGGGAACGCCGTCATCGCTTCAAACGGTTGCCGATACTGCTCGATCACCCGATCCAGCGGCACAACCGTCCGCGCAATCGTCGGCCCCACCAGCCCCTCGCCCCGATCCCCGTGGCAGACATTGCAGCCCAGCGAGAAGAACAGCTCCTGCCCACGCACCGGGTTCCCCACCGCGCCCTCTTCCGCCTCAACCTCTTCCTCCGCCCCGAAATCGCCCTCAATCGGCTCCGCCGGCGCCGGCGTCTTCGCCGCGAACCACTCCGCGTACTCCCCCTGCGACAGCGCCACCACCGAGAAAATCATCCGCGCGTGATCACGACCGCAGAACTCCGCGCACTGACTCTTGAACTCCCCCGTCTCGTTCACCCGCACCCACATCGTCTGCACCCGCCCGGGCACCGCATCCAGCTTGTAGAGGAACTGCGGCGTGTAGAAGGCGTGCAGCACATCGCTGCTCGCAATGTTGAACCGAACCATCGTCCCCACCGGCACCGTCACGATCGGCGTGTTGTCCGCCGCCTGCATCCGGCCCTCCGCCACCGTGTCCGTCCCGTTGAACACCCGCATCACCGCATCGCCCCGACCGTGCCGAATCGGCACCGTCCCGTTCACCGCCCGCACCACCGTCACCACATCCCCCTCCCGCGCCATCACCCGCATGTGCTCCACACCCAGCTTCAGCGTCATGAACGGCTGCACCAGCGACGAATCCCGCAGCAGCACCTCGGTCTCCGCCGGATCCTCCGACAACCCCTCCGCCAACTCCGTCCCCAGCGGCACCGCGTAGTTGAACGCCCACGCCCACTGCCGACCCTGCACATCCACCTCGACCACATCCTCGCCCGGCTCCGCCGCCGACTGAATGTCCTCCAGCACCACCAGCGAGCCGATGAACAGCGCCACCACGATCACCAGCGGAATCACCGTCCACAGCGCCTCCGCCGTCGTGTTGTGCGCCACCTGCGTCGGCAACTCATCGTCCGACTTACGCTTGTAGCGGAACACCACCCACAGAATCATCGCCTCCACGATCACGAAGACCGCCACCCCGATCCCCAGCAGCACAAAGAACAGCACCCGAATGTCGTCGCCCTGATCCGACACCGCCGGCGGCAGCGCCACCTGCGCCAACGCCCCCGGCGTCACCGCCAGGAACGCCAGCAGCGCCCCGCCCAAAATCAGCAGGAAGCGCCCGAACCGGTTGCGCCACGGTCGCTGCATCCGCATCCGCCTCACTCCCTCTTCGCTCTCAGTTCGTCGACTCGCCGGCCAGCTCGGGAGCCGCCGCCGCGTCGTGTTCGTCGTGATGCTCCGCCGGCTCCTCAAATGCTCGCACATCCTCCCACCACCAGCCCACCCCGCCGAACACGACCAGCGTAATCCCCGCCCCCAGCAGCTCCGCCGGGAACACCGCACCCAGCCCCGTCAAAATCAGCCCCAGCGCAAAAATCACCGGCGAAAGGCTGGGCGGCGGCATATGCACCCCCGCCGGAGCCGTCGCCTCAGGCATAATCTGCAGCGGACGCTGCCGGAACTCCGCCGGCCCGCCCGCCTCGTAGTAGCCCATGTCTTCCGTCAACCAGCGCAGCGCCGAAAGCCCAATCAGCGCGATCCCCACCCCCAGCAACTCCCCCGGGAACACCGCGCCCGCGCCCGTCACAATCAACCCCAGCGCAAACAGCACCGGCGCCACGCTGGGCGGCGGCAGGTGCGCCGAGTGATCCTCGTGCCCCTCCGCGTCGTGCCCTTCTTCCTCACCCGCCCCCAGCTGCAAGAGCGGCGGCGACACATCCGGCTGCGGCGCAACCAGCGCCGGCACATCCCCGCTGCGCGACGCCGGCAGCGGCTGCAAATACCGATCCACCACCGCCATCCGCTCCGCCCGATACGCCATCGGCCGCAGCGCCGGCGGCAGCAGACCCGCAATCGGCTTCAACAAATCCGGGCCGCTGTACGCCTCGCTGATGTCGATCCCGAACGCCGCCGGACGCTGGCGGAACACCATCAGCTTGTGCAGCTTCACCCCGTGCAGACGGCAGAGCCGAATCGCCCGCCCCGCCTGCCCGGTCGGCACATACAGCGCCAGCGGCGCCGCCTTCGCCAGCGGCGCCCAGCGCTCCGACGCCATCTCGCTCGTCACCTCATGCAACAGCGCAATGTCCCCAATCAGCGAAATGAAATGCCCCGGCTCTTCCGTCACCACAATGTCCGGATACAGCCACCCGCCCGACTTCACCTGCACCCCCATCGCCCGACTCGGGAAATTCACCGCCACCTCGCGGTCCGGGTACTCCTCGTTCGGGTAGCCGAAGCGGGCCGCCACGATCTGCTCCAGCACCGTGCCGCGCTTGCTGCGCGCCGCTTCCGCTGTCGGCATCGCCCGCTCTTCCTCCCCCCGCAGCGAACTCGCCGGGCGCTCCCGTCCCGCCGCGCTGCGTGGTCAGCTCCCGTAGTGTTCCCGATCAAACGCTCACACTCAAGCGGCGCTCCTGCAAATCCCCCTCAGACCGAGCGCGGCGCCTGGTTGATCGGGATGTAGCGCGGGCGGTAAATCGCCACCCCGCGCCCGTCCCGCGCCCGCGTCCGCTCGTCCACGATCTGCGCCCCGATCCCCGCAATCCGCGACCACCCGAACAGCGTCGTGTAGTAGTCCGGATCCGTGAACCCCAGCGCGTTGATCAGACTCCCCGAGACCAAATCCACATTCGGATAGGGATTCTGCACCTTCGGATTCTCCTTCAGCACCCGAATCCCCGCCTCCCGAACCGTCTTCACCACGTTGAACCAGTGGTCGTCCGGGCACAGCTCCTCGCCCACCTGCAGCTGCACCTGCGCCCGCGGATCCTCCTGACGCAGGACCGCGTGCCCGAAGCCGTAGATCAACTCCCGGTTCGCCATCCGCGACCGCAGCTTCTCCGCCGCCGCCTCCACATCCGTCGTGTTCAGCTCGCGCACCATAAAGAAGCAGTCCTGGTTCGCCATCCCGTGCCGCGGACCCGCCAGACCGTTCATCGCCGACGCCATCGAGCGATACATGTCCGCCAGCCCGCTCGCCACCGCCCGACCCGTAAAGGTCGAGAGATTCCCGCCACCGTGATCCGCGTGCAGCACGTAGTACACCGAGAGCAGCCGCGTCAGCGCCTCCACGTCCCCCCCGGGCATCCCCAGCATGTGAACGAAATTCGCCACATAACCCCGCTCCGGCTCCGAGGGAATCAGCTCCCCCCAGCCCTCCCGCAGACGGAAAATCGCCGCCAGCGTCGCCGGCATCCGCGCCACCAGATTCAGCGCGTCGTCGTAGAAATCCTCCGTCTTCCCCGCCATCCCCAGAATCTGAATCGCCGCCGCGAACAAATCCATCGGATGCCCCGACATCGGCATCGCACGCAGCGCCGCGAACACCTCCTCCGGCACCGGCGAGCGCTCCGCGATATCCGCCGTGAACGCCGCCTTCTCCTCCGCGCTCGGCAGCGCCTTGTTGAACAGCAGGTAGATGATGTCCTCTGCCGGCATGAACGCCAGATCCGCAATCGGGTACCCCACGTAGGAGACCCCCTCCTCCGGATCCACGTAGCTCGTCTCGCACGTCCCCACCGGATACCCACGCAGGCCCGTATCCAGCTGCGCGTTCGTGATCGTGAACTCAATCTCGGGCAGCTCGGCCATCGGAGTCACCTTCTCTCAGCTGCTGGACGCGGCCCGCCGCGGCGGCCCCTGCCGCCCTGACCGACCGCGCCGATCTTGATCATCCTTCAATCGACACGACCTCATAGCGCATCGTGCCGCGCGGAACCTGTACCTCCACGACCGCACCGACCGTCGTGTCCACCAACCCCTTGCCGACCGGACTTTCGACCGATATCCGGCGTTGCGGGGCGTCCACCTCGGTCGGTCCCACCAGAGTGTATTCCTGCACCCGCTCATCGTCCGCATCCAACCGCCTGATCCCCACCGTGCTGCCCAGATGCGCCCGACCCGTCGCCTGATTCTCGCTGATCACCGCGTGGCCGATCTGGTACTCCAGCTCGTTAATCCGCGAGTTGAGCCGCTCCTGGTGCTCCCGCGCCGCCTCCAGCGGCGCATTCTCACGGATGTCCTTGTCCTCGCGCGCCTGCGCCACCGCCTGAATCGCGCTCGGCAGCTCCTCACGCAGCCGCCCCAAATCCGCCTTCAGCTGCTCCAGACCATCCGCCGTCATCTCGAACCGCTCCGCCTCCTCATGCTCAAGTGCGCTCCGCCCCGCCTCCGCCGCACGCTTCACCCGCAGATGATTCCCCAGATTGATCTCCGTGTACCCGCAGTTCTTCCAGCAGAAGCGCAGAAACTCCTTCACCGGGTGCAGACGGTTGCCCACATCCGTCGCGTTCGCCCCAATCGTCTCCTGGAACGCCGCCATCCGGTGCGGCGTCAACTCCGCAATCGGCAAACCAGGCGTCACATGCGACACGAACTGCGTCACCGCAACCCGCGCATTCTTGTCGAACGGCGGCGCAGCCTTCTTCGAGCGCGCCGCCCGCTGCCCCTCCTCGTCCCGCTTCTGCGCCCGCTTCTCCCGCTGCGCCTCCCGCTTCTCGCACCACTCGAAATACTCCGTCAGCGCCTGCCCGACCGTCTTCACCCCCTCGACATCGGAATCCAGCACCCCCTCAACCACATCCCCGTCATCCCCCGCCTCCACTCCGATCACGTCCTCTTCGAGCGTCGCTGTGCTGGTCTCTGTGGTCATTGCGATCTCCACGCAGTTCACTTGGGCGCACGCCCACAAAAGGGCCGTCCCCGCCAGCGTACCGAACGCTCGCGCAGCCGCGCACAGCGTCAGCCCCGCCTTCGGCCCGTGGCGCTCTATTCTAGCCCCTGCCCGCGATGCTCATGCCCCCGACCCACCACAACCTCGAACACCAAATCCAGGACGCCCTCCGCAACGCCGGCCTGCGCGTCGACGCCCACGCCCGGCAGCAGCTGGCCCGCTGGCTCACCGCCCTGCTGGACCAGCCCCGCAATCTCACCGCCGTCACCGACCCCGCCGAGGCCGTCGCCAAGCACATCATCGAACCCCTGCGCGGCTTCGAAATCGTCCTCAACGCCGACATCGCCGTCCCCCACGGCCCCATCATCGACATCGGCAGCGGCAACGGCGCTCCCGGCCTCCCTATCGCCCTCGCCTATCCCAACCGCCCAATCACCCTGCTCGACGCCCGCACCGCCGCCGCCGACTTCCTCCGCACCCTCCCCAACCTCCTCACCCCCCCACAAACCACGCCCAACACCACGCAGACCACGCCAAATGCCCCCCAGATCACAGTCCACCACGGCCGCGCCGAGCAGGCCGCCGAACTGCGCGGACGCTTCGCCCTCGCCCTCACCCGCGCCGTCGCCCCACCGCGCATCGCCCTCGAACTCGCCATCCCCACCCTCGACATCGGCGGCATCCTCATCGCCTACGCCCGCCCCCCCAACAACCCCGCCGAGCTCGAACCCACCACCCGCGCCCTCGGCGCCGCCCCAATCCCCCTCCCAAATGAACCAGAACTCATCGCAGCCGTCAAAACCACCCTCACACCCCCCACCTACCCCCGCCCCTGGAACCAAATCCGCCGCCGCCCAATCCCCTAACCACAACCAACACCGCCGCCACCACCCAACCCTCTGAGCCGCACTTTGCACACCGCCCCAGCCCCACCGAACAACCACAAGATCCACCCCCCACCACAGCCCACTACGATCAACCCTTAATGTCCCCTTCCCCCAACCTCAACGGACACGACCCCGGCAGCGCAGCCCTCGAGCTGCGCCGACGCTTCACGCGCAACCTCCGCGTCTACTACCTCTTCTACGGAGCCACCGGCTTCCTCATCTGGATGCCCATCTGGATGATCTACCTCATCGACGGCCGCGGCATGTCCCTCACACAAGTCGCCACGATGGAATCCCTCTTCTGGATCACCATCGTCGTCGCCGAAGTCCCCACCGGCGCAATCGCCGACCGCTGGGGACGACGCGTCTCCCTCTTCCTCGGCGGCTGCGGCTTCACCATCGCCTCCGTCGCCTTCGCCTTCAGCAGCACCTACCTGTTGCTCAGCATCTCCTACATCCTCCTCGCCGTCTCCATGACCCTCTACTCCGGCGCCGGACACGCCCTCCTCTTCGACACCCTGCGACAACTCCGCCGCACCAACGAATACGAAAAACACGTCGGCCGCTCCGAAGCCTTCTCCTTCACCACCATGATCGTCGCCATCCTGCTCGGCGGCCCCCTCACCGCAATCGTCGGCTTCTCCAACACCATCCTGATCGGCGCAATCTTCATGGCCGGCACCGCCGCCGTCGCCCTGATGCTGCGCGAGCCGCCGCGCCACGAGGCCGCCTTCGCCCTCCCGCCCCACAGCCAAAACGGCGCTCAAAACGGCGCGCCCCTCACCCCCGCCATCCCCCGCAGCGTGCTCGCCAACATGCTGCTCGGCGCGCTCACCGTCTGGCGGCGCAAGACCCTCCTCGCCATCATCGCCTTCGCCACCTTCATGGTCGTCATCCTCGAGCTGCCCGCATTCTTCATCCAGCCCTTCGTCCGCGACCAGGGCATCGACCCCCAGGCCGCAATCGGCAGCGGCTTCCTCTATTCCGTCCTCCAAACCCCGCCCATGATCGGACTCGTCATCGGCTCCCTGCTCGCCGCCGGCATCGCCGCCCGCTTCGGCGAGCGACGCTCCCTGCGCGTCATCCTCGCCGCCGCCGCACTGCTCTTCATCCCCCTCCTCCTCTGGAACTCCCTCTGGGTCATCACCGCCATCGGACTGCTCTCCGTCCTCCACGGCATGATCCGACCCATCGCCACCGGCTACATCAACCGCCGCATCGCCTCCGACCAGCGCGCCACCGTCCTCTCCATGTACGAACTCTCCACCGGCCTCCTCATGGCCATCTGCGTCTCCTCCGTCGGCAGCATCGTCGACGCCTTCAGCTTCCAGTGGGCCTTCGCCGTCTGCCTCGTCGCGCTGGTCGCCGTCGGCAGCGCATTCGCCCTGATCTGGCGTCGCGCCCACGACCGCGAGCAGACCCGCACCGGCATCTCTCTCAGCTCCACCCCCGCCCCCCAGGCCACCATCCCCACCGCCGCCAACGGAACCACCGCCGCCCATCCCGCTCAGCCGCACCACACATCGCACTCCTAAGCAGGCCGGGCGCGTCGCCGACGTGATCAACTACCCCTCCTCGTTCGGCCTGCTGCTCCTGATCCTGCTCCTCGCCGGCGGAGCCTTCGCCCTCGTCTGGCGGCGCGCCCACGCCCGCGAGCAGACCCGCGCCGGCATCGCGCTCAGCTCCACCCCCGCTCCTCAGGCCACAATCCCCCGCTCGCGCAGCTCGGCTACCGCTTCCGCGCCAAACCCCAGCGACCCCAACAGCGCCTCGCTGTCCTGACCGCGCGTCGGCGCAACCCCGCCCACCCGCCCCGGCGTCGCGCTGAGCTTCGGCGCAACCCCCGCCTGCCGCATCACACCACCCTCCGGCGTCTCCACCTCCACCACCATCCCCCGCGCCAGATTGTGCGGATCCGCCAGCGCCTCCTCCAGCGAGAGCACCGGCTTGGCGCACACATCAACCTCATTCAGCAGCTCATGCCACTCGTCCGCACTGCGCGTGCGGAACGCCGCCGCGAAGCGCTCCGCAATCTCCGCCCGACGCCCCGCATCCTCCGTCCCCTGATCGGCGATGAACTCCTCGCAGTCCAGCGCCCGACACAGATTCGCGTAGAAATACGGCTCCATCGAGCCCACCGAAAACCAGCGCCCGTCGCTCGTCTCGTAGACCTGATAGTGCGGAACCCCGCCATTCAGCATGTGCGCCGCCGGCCGCATATCCGCCCCCGCCCCCTCGTGCCCCGCCAGCGCCGAAGTGATCAGCGAGAGCACCCCGTCCGACATCCCCAGATCGATGTATTGCCCCTCGCCGCTGCGCTCCCGCGCCTGCAACGCGCAGAGAATCGCAAACGCCGCCATCAGCCCCCCGCCCGCGAAATCCGCGATGATATTCACCGGAATCGCCGGCCGCCCGCCCGCCTCGCGATCCCCAATCATCCCCAGCGCCCCGCCGACGGCGATGTAGTTGATGTCGTGCCCCACATGCGCCGCGTACGGTCCCGTCTGCCCAAAGCCCGAGAGCGAGCAGTACACCAACCGCGGATTAATCGCCCGCAGCGTCTCCCAGTCCACCCCCAACCGCGCCACCACCCCCGGCCGAAAGCCCTCCAGCACCACATCGGCGCTTTCCGCGAGCGCATAGAAAATCTCCCGCGCCTCCTCCGACTTGAGGTTCAGCCCAATCGAGCGCTTGCCCCGCCCCAGCGCGTACGACGAGTACCGCCGCCGCTCTTCGTTCGGATCCGCCCGCCCGCCCCGCGCCTCCGCGCTGCGCCGACCGCCCGGACGCCCCGCCTCCTCGATCAGAATCACCTCCGCGCCCATATCCGCCAGCAGCATCGAGCAGTACGGCCCCGGCGCGAGCTTGGACAAATCCAGCACGCGCAGACCGTCCAGCGCACCATCCAGCTCAACAGCGTCGCTCATCGAAGGCCTCCTTCTCATCCGTCTGGCGTTGCCCGCTCACTCCCCCAACGCTACGACCCGCCCGCCCACTCGCGCCGACGCAGCGGCACGTGGAACAGCCAGAGCGAGGCCAGCCCCACAATCGAAATCGGGATCAGCACCAGCGCATGCAGCGTCGCCGCGTACGCAATCCCCACCTCCTCCGCCCCCACCCCAGGCTCCAGCTCCCCCAACTGCGGCAGATAAATCAGCAGCACCGCCTTCGTCGCCCACTCAAACGGCCCCACCCCGCCGCTCGTCGAGGGCGCAGTGATCAAAATGTTCGCCGCCGCCGCAACCAGCAGATACACCGGAAACGGCAGCCCCAGCCCAAAGGCTTCCCCCACCATCGCATACATCACCGCCTCCAGCGCCCACGCGATCAGGCTGGTCCAAAGCGCCCCCCGCACCTGCGCCCGATTGGCCTGCGCCCCCATCCCCGCGATCACCGGCCCCAGCCAGCCCCGCATCCGCTCCGCACCCCACGGCGAGCGCCCAACCAGCCGCGCGAGCAGCGCTTCCGCCCGCTCAGGATTCCGCGCCACCGCCCCGAACAACACAAACGCCCCAATCATCCCAAAGACCAAAAACCCCATCCCCGCCGTCAGCGCCGCCCCCGCCCAAACCATCCCCCCCACCCCCGCCAGACTGCACCCCACCCCCACGCACAGAAAAACCGTGAGCATCAACCCGTCGTAGACGCGGGTCATAAAAATGCTCGACAGTCCGCTCGCGCGCGAAATGCCATGCCGCTGCGCCAGCACATGCGCCCGCACCAGCTCGCCCGTGCGCAGCGGCAGCACGTTGTTCACCCCAAAGCCAATCGCCACAATCGGAAAAAGCCGCCACCAGGCAATCGCCTGTAGGTGGCGCAGCAAATAATGCCACCGCCACGCCCGCGCCGCAATCCCCGCGAAATACACGCCCAGCGCAGCCACAATCCAAAGCGGCGACGCCTCCGTAAACGCGCGCGCCACCCCCCCGAAATCCGTGTTGCGCAGAAACAGCGCGATAAACGCCGTGCTGACCGCCAGGCCCAACAGCGGGCGCAGCCAGGGAGCGCTCAGCGCGCGCAACGCTCAGTGAATCCGAACGCCCGGCGAGCCGCCTCGGCCGGTCACAATTTCAGCTCGCTTCGAGCCGCCGCCCCGGCCGGCGCAGCGCCTCCCGCAGACGCTCTTCCCAGCGCCGCGCCGCCGACGCCAACTCCGACCGACGACGCGCCAGCGCCAGCCACGCGCTGCGGCTCAACTCGATCGCGAAGAACGCCGCAAACGCCACCGCCGCACCCGCCAGAATGTCCGCCACGTAGTGCTCGCCCAGGTAGACCAGCGCGAACGCGAGCGACAGCGAGTAGACCAGCGAAATCACGATCAGCGCCCGCGACCGCAGCATCAAGCCAACCAGCAACCGCCACGAACGAGGCCGCAAAGTGCAGCGACGGCATCGCCGCGCTCGGATTCGGCTCCGCCAGCGCCTCAAACGCGCTGCTGTACAGCGACTCCCCCAAAATCGCCGGACCAACGCTGTGCATCGCCCGCACCACCCCGTCGAGCAACCCCTGCTCCGCCGCCATCCACGGCGGCGCGGTCGGCGTCAGGAAATAGAGCGTCACACCCAGATAAAACACCGCCGTCATCGTCACGATCACCCGCGGGCGCATGCTTCCGCGCGAAGAGATACGCGCCCCACCACCACCGCATGCGGGAAGACGAACCACAGCCAGTGGATAAACGCCGAGTAATAGGCCACCCAGCCCGGCTCGGGCCCCACCCCGCCCACTCGCGATTGCAGCCACGCCGACGGCGCAATCCCGCCGAACATCCACAACTCCCAGTCGATCACATAGCTCGACAGCGCCGCCGCGCCCGTCTCATCCGCCGCGTCGCGCAACTGCGTGAAAAACGCCAGCGCCACAAAATACGCCGCCAGCAGCCCCCCCGCGCCGCGCCGCCGACCCAGCAGAAACGCCGCCAGCACCGCCGCCCCCACAATCGGCGCAAACACCGTCGCATCCAGCCCCAACCCCAGCCGCACCACCCACCGCCGCCACCCCCGCGACCAGCGCCGCCCAGCCCACCCAACCCAACAACCGCCGGCGACGTTCCGCTCGCACGCTAATCATCTCCCACACCATCCAAATTCACCCCACCATCTTAGCCAGCCACCCCCCCTACATTCACCCACCCCCGCTCGCCTCCGTCGCCCCCAACACCCAACATCACTCCCCCGCAGACCTCCCCAACCGCTCACTCACCAGCACCGCAATCGCCATCAAGTCCGTCTGCCCAGGGTGCTCCTCCCGCCGCGAGCTGCGCAGAAACACCACCGCCGCCCCCTGCGAAAACACAATCACCTCCGTCCGATGACGCCCCCCCGCATTCCCGTGCAGCAGCTGCACCGCCAGCGCCGCCGAACCCACCGCCGGCGGTTCGACTTGCAGCGCCTCAAACAGCATGTGCTCCGGACTCGTAAAACGCAGCGACACCGGACGCCGGCTGCTGCGCCAGATACCGCACCCAAGCCTCCGCCGACTCCGCGCTCACATCCGTGAACACATGCAGCCAAAACGACTCACCCGCCGTACCCGCAGCCGGAACATAAATCCGCCCATCATTCCACAGCGCCCGACGCGCCAGCGCCGCCAGCACCGGATCCTGCTGCCCACCAATCCAGTCCTCCACCCCCGCCACCAGATCCGTCGACTTCAGGTGCTCGCCAAGATCCTCCGCCGTGAGCCTCAGCACCTGCACCGGCGGCGGCTCAACCACCGGCGGCGCCGGCTGTTCCTGCACCGGCGCCTGCACCTGCACCGGCGCCGCCGCTTGCCTCCTCGCCGCAGGACGCCGCCG
>CATQGW010000005.1 GCA_958295515.1 uncultured Dehalococcoidia bacterium
ACCACGACCGCGACGGATGTCCCCGGGATCAACCTCGACTGGCTGAATGTCGAGACGGAGCAGGGGATGGAGATCGAGACGGGCCGCAAGGGCCTGACGCTGGAGTCGATCAACCAGCTGACGTATGGGGTGGATGACCGGGATCAGGCGCGGGAGCGGCAGTGGACGCCGCGCGGGGCGCAGGCGGATCCGCGCACGCCTTCGAACTCGGTGCAGCACACGAACAAGGCGGATGTGTGGTCGGAGAGCGCGATGCTGCTCTACGAGGAGGCGCTGCAGCGGCAGTGGTCGTCGGCGCGGGACATTCCGTGGGACACGATTGAGGAGCTGCCTCCGGACATTGAGCGGGCGATGTGCACGCTGTGCACGTTCCTGACGCAGGTGGAGTTCATTGCGGCGGATGTGCCGGGGCGGTTCATGGAGCAGATTCACCCGGAGTTCTTCGAGTCGCAGCTGTTCCTGGGGACGCAGCTGATGGATGAGGCGCGGCACCTGGATGTGTTCCGCAAGCGGACGCTGATCAACGGCGGCGGAATGTCGGGCGCGGGTCTGGGCGCGGTGCAGCTGCTGGGCTCGGACGATTTCACGGAGATGACGGCGCTGCTGCATCTGGTCGGCGAGGGCTTTGTGCAGACGCTGTTCCGGATGGGCGAGCTGATTGCGCAGAACGAGGCGGAGAAGCGGATTTTCCGTCTGTCGGCGCAGGATGAGAGCCGGCATCTGGCGTTCGGGGTGACGCACCTGAAGTACACGGTGGAGACGGAGCCGTGGCGCAAGGAGGAGTTGCACCACATTCTGGACATGCAGGAGGCGCTGCTGACGCAGAGCCAGCAGACGAGTCTGACGACGAACCCGCTGACGGGTGAGGCGCTGGCGATTCTGTCGGGGGGCGGGATTGAGCACCTCGACGAGGGCTACAAGATGGTGATGCTGATGCGCCGCAAGCAGTTCATCGAGTACGCGCACCGCCTGGAGGTGATCGGGCTGGACCGGTCGGAGCGGTTCGCGCCGGAGGTGCTGGAGCTGCTGGGCGACGCCGCCTAGCGGCGGGGGTCTGCGGCGTAAGCGACAGGGCGGGCGACTCGACAGGGTGGGCTGATGGAACTTTCGGCGAATACGAAGCTGCGCGCGCGTGCGGCCGGCTGGTCGGATGAGTTGATCGAGCGTCTGGAGGGCTCGACGGCGACCGACAAGCAGGTGGAGAATTTGGCGTTCGGCAAGATGCCGGGCGAGCGGGTGGATGCGTGGGTCGATTTCCTGGAGCAGCACCCGGACAATCCGTTTGCGAAAGCGCCGATGAATGTGTTTCGGACGCCGGCGGAGACGGGTCTGAAGGCGACGCCGGGTGCGGATGGGCTGCTGCTGCGGGACATCAACATCGGCTCGTACGGCGTGGTGCCGGATGAGTGGGGGGCGCAGAACGACGCGCCGCGGGGGACGGAGTCGACGGGGCAGATTATCCCGGCGGCGTACAGCATTTTCGACAAGGCGGAGGTCTGGTCGGAGAATGCGGTGGATTTGTATGAGGACGCGATTCGGGATCGCTGGACGCCGGCGACGGAGTTGGACTGGTCGGGCGGGTTGTCGGAGCTGCCGGAGGAGCTGGAGCGTGCGGTGGGGCAGATCTGCACGGTGTACAGCAACAACGGGCTGGTGGAGCAGAAGATCATCGGAAGTGGTTGGAGGAGATTTCGTACGGGTACCACGAGGTGAAGCTGTTTCTGGCGACGCAGGCGTTCGATGCGGGGCGGAAGGTGGAGGTGCTGCGGAAGCGTGGGCTGATCAACGGGGGCGGTCTGGGGCAGGCGCCGCTGGGGCAGATTTACCGCGCGTGGGTACCAGGCGCTGACGTTCACGGACATGCTGATCGCGCTGGACGTGGTCTACAAGTCGTATGAGCTGACGCTGTTCGAGTCGGCGTCGGAGTGGGCGCAGACGGATGTGGAGCGGGATGTGTTCTCGCTGCTGGCGCGGGATTCGCGTCGGCATCTGGATTACGGGCTGGGTCACCTGGAGTGGTACGCGCGCTACAAGCCGACGGCGGAGCGGACGCTGCCGATTTCGTTCCTGCGCTCGGAGGCGTCGATGGTTTCGGAGATGCGGCTGTCGACGGCGGAGCGGGGAGGCGCTGGTGGTGCTGCTGGGCGGGGGCGTGGAGAATCTGGCGGCGGGTGTGGAGCGGCTGAAGGAGCTGCGGGGGCGGCAGTATGAGAATTATCTGGCGCATCTGGCGAGCATCAATTTTGACCGTCCGGCGGCGCATCCGGGGCTGGCGGCGCTGGCGGAGGATCCGCTGGAGGGCGGGACGGTCGCGGTGCGCGCCGTGGCGCGTAACTGAGATGAAGCGTGCGGCGCTGCTGTTGGCGGCGATGTTGACGCTGGGGTTGGCGGCGGCGTGCGGGAGCGACTCGCCGACGCCGGAGGCTACGCCGAGCGCGTCGCGGGCCGATCGCGAGGCGGAGCAGACGCAACAGCAGGAGCAGATGGTGGCGGAAGTGGAGGAGGGGGGGCGTCGGGCGGGGGTGGCGATGGCGCGCAATGTGGTGGGCGACCCGGAGGCGCCGGTGCTGATTGTGGAGTACAGCGACTTTCAGTGAGGGGGCTGCCGCCGGTTTGCGGCTCAGGCTGAGCCGCTCATATTCGAGGAGCTGGTTCGGACGGGGATCGCTCGCTTTGAGTACCGCCATTATGTGATCTTTGGGGCGCAGAGCGAGTTTTCGGCGCTGGCGACGGAGTGCGGGGCGGATCAGGGGGCGTTCTGGGACTTTCACGACGAGTACATGAGCGGGCGGGCTTCGCTCTATGCGCGGGCGGGGGCGATTGGGCTGGCGGAGGATTTGGGGCTGGACGCGGAGGAGTTCACGGCCTGCATCGACGATGAGCGGCACCTGCCGGCGATCGAGGCGGCGCAGCGGCAGGCGCGTTCGGAGGGGATTTCGGGCACGCCGACGTTGACGGTGAATGGGCAGCGAGTGGCATCGAGCGCGGCGTCGGTGATTGCGGCGGCGCGGGCAGCGGCGGAGTAGGCGCAGATGCGAAAGATGATGATTGCGGCGGTGGGATTGGCGATGCTGATCGTGGTGGTGCTCGGAGCGGCGGTCGGGCTGCCGGGCGTGGGCGGGCAGGCGCCGGGTTTGGAGCCGCGGGTGGAGGATTTGAGCGCGATGACGCCGAACAGCGATGCGACGTGGCAGGCGGGGTATCGGACGACGGGGGCGCAGGTGGCGGCGATGCTGCCGGGTCTGGATGTGCTGTGGCGCTGGGACGGTCGGCGGTGGCAGCCGTATGGGACGAGGGCGGATGGTGAGCTGTTGCCGGGGGCGGCGAACTTTACGATTGAGACGGGCGATCGGCTGTGGATCGGCAGCTTTGACCCGTCGCGGATGCCGCAGCCGGAGCCGGAAGGCGCGGTGATTTCGGAGGGGCATCGGCGGGGGCTGGTTGCGGATCGTGCGGTGGTGGGCGATCCGGATGCGCCGGTGCTGATTGTGGACTACGGCGATTTCCTTTGAGGGCGCTGCCAGCGGTTTGCGGCTCAGGCTGAGCCGCGCATCATCGCGGAAGTGGTGCGAACCGGGCTGGCGCGGCTGGAGTTCCGTCACATGCCGCTGCACGGGCAGAGCGAGTTTGCGGCGCTGGCGACGGAGTGCGCGGCGGATCAGGATGCGTTCTGGCCGGCGCACGACCGCTACATGGCGGCGGGCGACTCGAGCCTGTACCGGCGGTCGGGCGCGGTGGCGATGGCGAGGGATTTGGGTTTGGACACGGAGGAGTTCGGCGAGTGCCTTGATGAGCGGCGGCACATTGAGGCGATTGAGGACGGACAGCGGGCGGCGTTCGCGCGGAACATCCGCACGACGCCGGTGTTGTTGGTGAATGGTCGTCAGGTGGATGCGACGGCGTCGGCGGTGATTGAGGCGGTGCGGGCGGCGGTGGGGGAGTAGGGGGGCGCGCTGCCGTTGTTGCCGTGTCGAGTGGAAATCGCGTGGCGAGGCTTGGTGCTGGCGGCGGCGAGATACCCGCGGCGGGGCGCGGGTATGACGGAGATCCTTGCGTGGGCATGACGGAGATCCTTGCGTGGGTATGGCGGAGATCCTTGCGCGGGTCGGGCGGAGGTGGGGGGGTTAGGGGAAGGGGATGCGTTGGTAGGTCTTGCAGCGGCGGCAGCGGGTGCGGATGGCGATGGGGGTTTTGGGTGGGGCTTCGATGATGCAGATGAGGGCGGGGCGTCCGTAGCGGGCGCTGGGGCATTGGGGGTTTTGGCAGCGGATGTGTCGCTCGTTGTCGGGGGTGGTGGGCGGCATGTGGGGCTCCTCCAGGGTGGGTGGTGGTGTTCGGCTGTGGTTAGGCTGTGGTTAGAGGTGGTGATTGGTGGTGCTCGATGGTGCTCGACTGTGTTTGATGGTGCTCGGTGGTGATCGATTGTGTTCGATCCTGTTCGATTGTGATCGACTGTGATCGACTGTGATCGACTGTGATCGACTGTGATCGACTGTGATCGATTGTGATCGATTGTGATCGATTTTGATCGATGGGTTAGGTGGGTGGCGGGGGGTCCTGGGTTGGGGTGGTGAGGGGTTGGAGGGGGGTGAGGCTGGGGCGCATTTGGCGGATGGCGGCGGGGGGTGGGTTTGGTGGGGTTGGGTTGGGGGTGGCCGGCGGTTTGGGCGAGGCGGTGTTGGTGGTGGGCGTGTTCGAGTTGCCAGGCGTGGTAGCGGCGGAGGGGCGGCTTCGGGGTGTTCGTCGCCGATGTATTGCTCGAGGTAGGTGCGTTGGTCGAGTGGGTCGAGGGGGTCGTTGAGGCGGGCGCGTCCGTGTTCCTGGATGGCGATGCGCTGGCTTTGGGACCAGGGGTCGATGCGGACTTCGATGTCGAGCGAGGGGATGTCGGCGGGGTTGACGCCGATGACGGTGTCTTTGAGGAGGCGTCCGCTGCGGGATTTGGCGAAGACCCAGACGGGTTCGCCGAAGCCGCCGTGTTGGAGGGGTTTGGACATGACGAGGGCCATGTTGCGGAGCATGGTGCGGATGGTGTCGGCCTGGCGTCGTTTGAGTTGGAGCACTTGTGCGTTGCGGGAGCCGAGCAGGATGTTGAGGGTGTGCGGCTGGGTGTTGGGTCCGGCTTCGCCGCGGTCGAGGACGCCGCTGTCGGGAGCGGCGGCGCGGAGTTCTTCGGCGGACATGCGGAGGAATTCGACGAAGGCGGGTTCGAGTTGGAAGTCGACTTTGTGGAGGGAGGCGCCTTCGGGCAGGGTTCGGACGGAGGCGGCGTCGGCGGTGAGTTCGACGCGGGCGCCGCTGTCGTCGAGTTCCCAGGCGCCGCTGGCGAGCTGGATCCAGAAGAGGGGGATGGCGGACTGTTCGGCGAGGAAGCGTCCGAGGGAGCGCTCGCGGTCGAAGAGGGGTTTGACGCGGTAGACGCCTTCGAGGGCGGGTTCCCAGCGTCGCAGGGGGTCCGGGTGGTCGTTGATGTCGGCGGGGGCGATGGCGAAGGGGGGCATTTCGTAGGGGTGTGGGTGGGATTTGATCAGGGTCCATTGTGAGCCGGCGGAGGCGGGGGCGGCGAGTTCGTAGTATTCGTCGCGGGTCCAGAGGGAGGCGACGCGCAGGCGGTCGCTCCAGCCGCTGCCGGAGGGTTCGTGGGGCTGGGGGGCTTCGCGGTGGGTTTCGATTCGGAGGCGGGGTTGGGCGGCGGCGGGATCGGCGGAGAGGTGGAGGTTGTCCTGGCGTCGGAGGGCGTCGCGGTAGGGGCCGAGGGCGATTTCGCGGACGACGACGGCGAGGCCGAGTCCGTTTGGGGCGCTGCGGTCTTCGATGAAGGCGAATTGGTCGGGTCGGATGACTTCGATGTGCCAGGGGAAGCCGGCGTGTGCTTTGGCGCGGCGGTCGCGTTGGCGGCGTTGTTCGCGGTTCTCGCCGTGTTGCGGGGGCGGGAAGGGCGGGAGCGCGTGGTCGGCGCGCTGCCAGTGGAGGACGCCGAAGCAGAGGCAGACCTGTGCGTAGGCGAGGTCGTTCTGGATGTTGAAGCCGCCGCGTTCCTGGACGAGTTCGAGGCCGTGCTCGAAGACGCGCTCGAGGTCGTTGGCGGCGCGTTGCTGGTCGGGGTCGTCGGAGGGTGGTTCGATGTGGATGCGGAAGGGGTGTTCGGTGAGGCGGCTGCGGAGTTGGGCCCAGGTGCGGCGAGCGATGTCGGACTGCCAGGGGGAGGCTTTTTGCCAGGGCGGGGCGAAGCGGGGGTCGGCGTCGGGGGTGTTGTAGAGGTGCGCTTCGCGGGTTCGGATACGCTGGTAGAGCGCGTCGAAGCGCGAGAGCGGGCCGCGGTCGGCGGAGCGTCCGGCGCCGAGCTGATCGAGGATGCGCTGGAGGTCGTGGAGGGTGAGGTTGGGCATGAGGCAGTACCAGCGCCTGAGCCCCTGTGGCGCGCCGGGCCTGCGTGTGGTTGCGCGGTTTGCGGCCGCGTGTTTGGAGTATGCCAAGCGCGGGCGAGTAAGTCAAACGTTCGTTCTGTTGCTGATTATGTCGGGTGTGGTGGCGGCGGCGTGTTCGGGCGGTGACGGGCCTTCGGCGGCGGGTACGCCGGGCGGTGAGCGCGGCGAGCGGGAGGCGACGGTGGTTGAGGAGCAGGCGGAGTCGGTGGCGGTGGAGCAGCAGCAGGTTTCGCCTGAGGTGGAGGCGGAGGTAGAGGAGGAAGCGGCGCAGGTGGAGCAGGAGGCGGAGAGTGCGGAGGAGGCGATTGAGGCGGAGGTGGAGGATGCTTCGGAGCAGACGATCACGTTCGACGAGGAGTTGGTGGAGCGGATTGCGGCGGGACTGGCGGAGCATCGGGCGGGGCTGACGGTGGAGCGGAATGTGTTGGGGGATCCGGCGGCGCCGGTGCTGATTGTGGAGTATGGGGACTTTCAGTGACCGGGCTGCCATCAGTTCGCCCGTGCGGCGATCCCGGCGTTGATTGAGGCGGTGGTGCGGCCGGGGCTGGCGCGGATTGAGTATCGGCATTTCATTGTGTTCGAGGAGGGCGGGCTGAGCGCGTATGCGGCGGTGCTGACGGAGTGCGCGGGGGATCAGGGTGCGTTCTGGGAGTTTCATGATCGGTTCGCGGCGGCGGATTCGCGGTTGTTCGAGTGGGAGTATGCGCTGGGTTACGCGGGGGAGTTGGGGTTGAATGTGGTGGAGTTTCGGGGCTGCATGGTGAATCGGGATCATTTGCCGACGGTGGAGGCGATGCATGTAGGTGGCTGGGAGTTGGGGGTGCGGGGGACGCCGACGGTGTTTGTGAATGGGGTGTTGGTGGAGAATCCGTCGCCGGCGAATGTGATTGCGGCGGTGCGTGCGGCGGCTGGGGGATGAGGGTTAGGGGGAGAGTTCGGTGATGACGGTAATTTCGGGGGCTTGGGAGAGGGCGCGGTCGTGGGTGACGAGTGGGACGTTGAGCCAACGCGCTGTGGCGGCGATCCAGGCGTCGGCTGCACCGAGGGTCCGTCCGCGTCCGGCTCGGCTTCGCCGGACGGATTCGGCGCGGAGGCGGACATGAATGGGGATTAGTTCTTCGACAAAGGGGATCAGGCGGAAGCGGTCCATGGCGCGCTCAAACCGCAGTCGGTCCCAACCCTGCGTCTCGAAGCCGACAAGCAGCTCGGTGAGGGTTTGGAAGGCGATTGCGGTGGTGCGTCCTGCGAGATGGTGTTCGTAGGTATGGGCAAGCGTTTGGTAGCTCGGATCTTCGGAGAGCGTGAAGGAGACGATGTTCGTATCGACCAGCTGATCCACATCGTCGAATAACAGCGTTGGGTTCACGCGTCGATTACTCGCTGCCTCGACGACCTTCGGCGACTATGCGATTGAATTCCTCTACGTCGAAGTCCAGCTTTTCGTCGTCGGTGAATGGCACGAATGGTTTGGCTTTGCGGTGGGTCATTCGATGGATGAGATCGATGATCCACTGATCAGTGGCTGGGCTGTCCTCACCCGTCCGGCCGCAGGGGATGGAGGCGGAAGCGGCGCCGTGGGCGATTTCGATTGTGTGGATGCCTTGCGGAATTGCGCGTTGGAGGCGGCGCAGCTGGACGTGGGGGGCGTGTGGGTCTGCCGCGAAGACGGCGGCGGAGGCGACGAAACGCGAGAGGAGAGCGTCGTCGGGAGCGTCGAAGTCGAGGTGGAGAACGCGATCGCGCGCGCCGGCTCGAACCAGCGTGAGGCAGGGAAGGGCCGTGCGTTCGGGAGCGCCGCCGTTGGGGGCGTCGGCGAGCGCGCCAACGGCGGCGTCCAGAGCGAGCAGCAGTCGGCCGAGTTCGTCGGCGAAGACCACGCCGTCGGCGTCGTTGGTGGGGCAGAGCCGGAGGGTCAGGCGCTCAGTCATCCGCACGCCTCCGTAGGGCACTACTGTAGCAGTCCTGCACGGATCATGTGGCGTATTTTTCGCCGAGGGCGGTTTCCCAGCGGAGGTAGTGCTGCATGTCGGCGTAGTTGCGGTCGGGGCCGAAGGGGAGGGTGTCGTTGGGCGGGGAGAGGACGCCGCTGAGGCCGCGTTCGAGGGGGAGGCCGGCGGCGCGCCAGGCGGTGGTTCCGCCTTCGAGGGCGTGGGTGTTGTGGTAGCCGAGGTCGCGGAGGGCGGCGGCGGCGAGGAGGGACTGGTTGCCGTCGCGGCAGATGGTTACCAGCGGTTGGTTGCGGTCGGGGGCGAGGTTTTCTATTTGCCATTCGAGCCAGGCGCGGGGGGTCCAGTGGGCGCCGGGCGGGTGGCCCTGGGCGAATTCCTGGCTGGTGTCGACGTGCAGCAGGGTTGGGTTGGGCAGTTGGTCGAGCGCCTGGGATGTGATTGTTGGTATGGTTTGACGGGCGGCGGTGAGGAGGGTGGGTTCGGATTCGGGGTCGGTGGTGAGGGGGCGGCCGGCGGCGGTCCAGGCGGTGGTTCCGCCTTCGAGGGCGTAGATTTCGCGGTGTCCCATCTGTTTGTACCAGGAGGCGGTGAGGGCGGCGCGGGCGAGGCGGTCGCAGGCGAAGACGATGGGGGCGTGGTGAACGACGGCGAGGTCGTCGCTGCGCTGGACGGCTTGTCCGCCGGGGAACCAGCGGAAGCCGGGGATGCGTCCGGTGTTGTGTTCTTCGGCGCTGCGCACGTCGATGAAGTAGATGCTTTCGGTTTCGGCGCGGGCGCGGAGTGAGTCGAGTTGGTTGATGTCGATGAGTTGGACGTGGTCTTCGGCGGCGCAGCGGCGGGCGTAGGTTTCGGCGGCGGCGCGGCCTTGTTCTGTGATGTCGGTCATTGCGCTGCGGTCGGCGTTTTGTTCGAGTTGGTAGCCGGCGAGGAGCCAGCCGGAGGTGCCGTTTTTGAGGCCGACGATGTCGCGGTCGAGGGCCATGCGTTGGAGGGCGCGGGTGCCGATGATGCTGCGGGTGCGTCCGGCGCAGTTGATGACGATGGTGGCGTGGGGCGGGGCGTCGGCGAGGGTGTCGGTGATGCGCAGGGCGAGTTCGCCGCCGGGCAGGCTGCGTCCGCCGGGGATGCAGAATCGATGGTATTCTTCGGGAGTGCGGGTATCGAGTATGACGAGTTCGTCGCCGCGTTGGATGCGTGTGTGGAGGTCGTCGGCGGTGATTTCGGGTACGTGGTGGACGACTTCGACGCGCTCGCCGAAGTCTTTGGAGGGGACGTTGACGCCCCATTCGGTGGGGAGGTCGAGGCTGGCCCAGCGGTTGACGCCGCCCTGGAGGGAGGCGATGTTGCGGTAGCCGAGGGCTTCGGCGGTTGCGGCGGCGCGGGCGACGCGGCGGGTGTCGTCGTCGCAGAGGATTAGGGGTGTGGCGGGATGGGGGACGGCGTGGGAGAGGTCGAATTCGAGGCGTGCGCGGGGGATGAGTGAGGAGCCGGGGATGTGGCTGGCGTTGTATTCGCCGATGTCGCGCACGTCGATGAGGGCGTAGGGGGCGTCGGCGGTCATCTGCCGGCGCAGTTGGTCGGGGGTGATTGTGGAGGTCATTGCGCGTCTCCTCGTGGTTGTGTGCTGGTGTATGATGGGCGCATGATACTGAGCACGATGCGGATGCGGGATGAGTTGGTGGAGTCAGGGGATGCCTGACGCGCTGGCGGCGTGATTATCGGCGCGATTGCGGCGTTTTCTTAGGGATGTGATGACTTTAGTGCGCTAGCGGCGGCGGCGCGGTACGGCGCGCGCCCCGCCATTCGGGTGGAAGTTGAGGTCCGGAAAGATCAACACTGCAAGGGGATTCGAGTAGTCGCCGCGCGAACCCACTGCCTGCTTCAGGACGACCGCCTCGGTCTGGTCACGGCTCGCGCGGCGATGCCCGCCGCCAGGGAGTGCAGGTCCGGAATTGCCGTCGTTGCCAGTGCCGCGAACGTCGTTTGATTCGACGGATCGGTCATGATGATCGCCGGCGCGGGATTCCTCTGGTCTGCATCGATCCTTTGATCGTGGCGAGATCTGGGACGTGCGTTGTTGCGAGTGTTGCGAACGGAGCGGTCGGCGGCGGCGAGACCAAGATGTTTTCTGCCCCCCCCCCCCCGCACTATTGTTCTGTTTCTGCGGGAAGAGAGCCGAGGCCGCCTTGACCGAAGAGAGGATGCGGTCGTCTTCGTACAGCCAGAGTTTGGTGAAAGGGCGGTACATGACCTCGCGGATGCGGGTCGGGTCGAAGGTGATCTCGTCGCCTCGCTTCAGCGCAGACCTGAGCTGTGCGGTCCATTTGATCTGCGCCGGCTTCGCATTCTCGACAATCCGAGAGATCGCGCCGTCCCGATCGGAAACACCGACGAGATCGTTTCTCGCCGCTTCGTATGCAGCGATGAGTCTCTCGATTTTTTCGACGAGGCGGTCGCGTGAGAACGCGTATGCGTAGGTGTCGAGGTTGGTTGCAATTCCAAGCACGTGTTCGCTGACTGCGGTCGGTTCTCGGTCGGCTTTCTTACCCGTCGCGCAGACAGGCAGCAAGTCAAAGTACGAACCGTCGGTCAGGTTTACCCAATCGTGAGTGTCGTTCGGCGGCACGACCTCGAAGCCCTCGGCGCTGACGACGCTACCGAGAGCTGCCAGCCATTCGCGCTTCTGTTGCAACCGGAGGCCTGGCGGCACTTCTGCGTAGTGGAGCGTCGCGCCTGCCTCCGAAGCCTTATCCGGGTTGCGAACAAGCACGGTGATCTGTACGCCGTTGCGCGAATAACCACCGAATATCTTGTCGCCTTCGGTCTTGAATTCCTCACCGTTCGTGTATGCGTTGCCTCGCAGATTCACGACATAGATGTCGGTGAACTCGTCGCGTAGGGCAGCTCGGGCACCTGCCAACGAGGGCGCGTTGGCAAGCGAATTGGGGTGAACGAACGCGACGATGCCGGGCGCGTCAGGTTCACGCTGCTTACTCAGTCGGTCTGTCATCCAGCGCATCGCTTGTATGTACAGATTGCCGAGCGCTTTGCCGCCGCCTTGCTTTCCGTAGGTGGCGCGAACGCGATCGACAACTGCGGGGTAGCTGAGCTTCCCGGTTGCGTCGCCAGCCTGCTTGACGCCAGCCGACCACGGCGGATTGGTGACAATGACTTGGATCGGCGTCTTTGCTTGTTCGTCTGCGCGGGCGGCGTTGTCTGGTTTGTCGGCGATGCCTGGCAGGCTCTGTTCAGCGGCGTCGCCTTCCATGCGCAAACTATCTACGAGAACGATGCGATCGAACTCTTGGTAGTTGTCGTCCGGGAAGCCGCCGCGTTCGGCCATACCTGCTTCGATCTTGAGCGCGGCGATGTAGTAGGCGAGGAGAACGAGTTCGTTGGAATGCAGCTCGTCGCGGTACTTGCGGGCGAGGTCAGCGTCGTCGATCAGATAGCGGCCATCTGAGTCCTGCAAGGTCAGGAGCTGGTAGAGGAAGGTTCCTGTTCCGGCGAAGGGATCGACGATGTTCACGTTTTCGGCGGTCAAGCCGTATTCAAACTCCTTGCGACAAACGTCGTCGGCTGAGCGTAGGATGAAGTCAACGATCCACCGGGGCGTGTAAACGATGCCGAGCTGTTTGACGGTATCCTTAATTGCTGTGGAGAAGAAGCCATCGTAGATCTGGCGGAGGATGTCGACTTTCTCTGCCTGTTCGGCGCCGGCAAAGGCTTTCTGCATCTGCGCGTAGGCGCGCTCAAGCGGTTTGCGGTCCTTGTCGAAGCGGACGCCGTGTTCGTCGAGGCGATTGAGCACGGCGCTGATGGCGGCGGAAACGGGGTTGCGCTCGACGAAGCGGGATTCGGCGAACATGTACTCGAAGATGGGGATGGTGACGACGTGCTGGGCGATCATCTGGGCGGCGCTCTCGCGGGTGACCTGCGGGCCGACGGTCTTCTGCAGGTCGGCGACGAATTCGTCCAATACGTCGGACAGGGCAAGGTTGGAATCGAGGGCGTCGGTGAGTTTGGTTTCGACGGTCTGGCAGACGTTGGCGGCGCGCTGGCCCCAGGTGGGCCAGAAGCGGCGGTCGCCTACCATTTCGACGATTTTGGAGGCGACTTTGTCGTCGAGTTGGAGGGCGAGTTGGAGTTGTTCCGATGCTTCGCCGTCGCTGCCTTCCGGATCGGTGCGTCCGGTGCGATCGAGCAGGCGGATGTGCCCGTTGGCGGCTGCGGCTTTGATGTCGTTGACCCAGTAGTCGATTCGCTCGTCGTGGGAGCGGAGGGCGCGGACGACGTCCCAGACGACTTTGAAGTCTGAGCCTTCGAGCACTTCGTCGTCGGTGGCGCGGGCGTCCTGGGGGACGACGACGGGCAGGATGATGTAGCCGGTCTGTTTGCCGGGGGCGCGGCGCATGACGCGCCCGACGGCCTGGGTGATGTCGATTTTGGATTTGCGGCTTTCGAGGAAGGTGATGGCGTCGAGGGCGGGGACGTCGACGCCTTCGGTGAGGACGCGGGCGTTGGTGATGACGCGGCAGGCGTTGTCTTTGGCGTCGCGCTTTTCACGCAGTTTGCCGATCTTCTGGGCGCGGTTGATGGCGGGGGTGCTGCCGTCGATGTGTTCGACGTCGAGCTTGAGTCGGCTTGCGCCGTGGGGCGGGGCGGACATGTTGTCTTCGACGACCTGGTCCCACCACTGGGCGACGGCTTTGGATGTTTTGACGGTGTTGGTGAAGGAGATTGCGGTTTGGAGGTGTTCGACGGAGGGGTGGATTTGGCCGGCTGCGCGCTGTGCGGCCTCAGGTCCCATTGTGGAGGGGTCGGCGAGCGCGTCCCAGACGCCGACCAGTTTGACGACTTCGTCGATTTCGAAGGAGTCGTCGTTGCCGACTTTGGCCTTGAGTTCGGCGGAGAGGCTTGTTTCGTCTTTGGCGACGATCAGGACCTGGTAGTCGGTGAGGAGTTCGGCGGCGACGGCTTCGGCGAAGGACATTTCGTGGAACACGGGGCCGTACCAGCGTTCGTCGTCCATTGAGTAGGAGTCGACGTCGTAGCCGACGCGATCGGACAGTTGCTCGACTTTCTCTTTGGCGCGAGCGGTGAAGATTCGGGGGGTGGCGGTCATGAAGAGTCGTCGTTTGGCGGGGAGGCGCTTGTTGTCGTGGACGAGCAGGAAGCCGGAGAGTTCGTTTTCGTTCTTGATGTCTTTGTCGGTGCGCTGCACGCCGGTGGTGCGGTGCGCTTCGTCGCAGATGATGAGGTCGAAGCTGAGGTCGGTGTCCTGGAGGGCGTCGGCGATGACGGAGGCGGATTGGTAGGTGCAGAAGACGACGCGCATTTCGCCGTGGGGGACGGGGCGGCGCAATTGTGCGCGGAGGGCGTCGGGCTTGGTGGAGACGGGCATGGCGAGTTCGTAGATGTCGCCGCCGTGGGGGTCTTCGCGCCGCTTGCCGACGGTGGCGTCGGAGCAGACGCCGAGGTAGGTGTGTTCGATGGAGCGGTGGCGCGCCCACTCGGACATTGTCTGGCCCATGAGTGCGATGGAGGGGACGAGGTAGAGGATGTTGCCGCCGGGGCCGACTTCGCGCTCGGCGGCCCAGAGGGCGACGACGGATTTGCCGGTGCCGCAGGGGAGGATGAGTTTGCCGCGGGCGTGTTCGGCGAAGCCCTCGTGGATGGCGTGCAGGGCTTCTTCCTGATCGGGGCGGGGGGTGTGTTTGGGGAGTGCGAGTTGGACGGCTTCGGGGCGCTGGGCGTATTCGCGCCAGTCGGCGACCCAGTCGTCCATGTCAGCGACGCTCAGGACTTCACAGCGGGGCTCGGCTCGTTCGATGACCCCGACACCTTCCCGGGCGATCGGTGCGGTCGTCACAAACAGCCGCGCGGTGAATTTGCCAGTCGCGGAGGCGGAGACGAACTTGTCGACGTCGACTTTGGGGACGGTGCCAGCGGGATCGAAGAACTTGCACTGGATGGCGCAGTCGCCGCCGCCGAACGCCTCGGTCTGACGCGCGACGAGATCAATGCCTGTGTCGTGCCCCCACTTGTGGGGGTAGTCATTCCAGCGCCAGACTCGCTCGAACCGCTGCTTGCCGTATTCACCGGGATGGTGTTCCATCACGGCTTGCATCAAACGTTCTAGGAAGGTGCCTTTTTCGACGGTGTTGGCGGCGTATTCGTCGCCTTCGCGCAGCGTTTCGGCGAGGAAGGCCATCGGCTGTCTCCTGCGGCGTCGGGTGATGCTGTGCCGCGTTATGTATGATAGGGCAGAGGCAGACTGGGAGCAGATCAGGGCGATGTTCGACGATTTCGGCGGCGACGGAGACAACGTGACCGACTGGTGCCTTGACCAGTTCCGGGCGGCGTATCCGGAGCGGGAGATCGGCAAGGACGACATTTGGGAATATCTGTACGGGGTGATGCATGCGGCGGACTGGCGCGAGCGGTACAAGTTCGATTTGCGGCGCAATTTGCCGCGAGTGCCGTTCGCGCCGGATTTCGAGGCGTTTCGGGCGGCGGGGCGGGAGTTGATGGATTTGCACATCGGCTATGAGACGTGCGAGGAGCTGCCGCTGACGTGCGAGGTTGACGGCAAGCCTGACGAGGGCAACGCGGAGGCTGTGGCTTACCGCATCGAGAAGCAGATGGTGTGGCCATCGAAGGGTGATCGGTCCGTGCTCGCGATCAACCGCAGGTGTCGGTTGATCGACATTCCGGCGGAGGCTCATGAGTATCAGGTGTCGGGGCGGTCGCCGCTTGAGTGGGCGGTGGATAGTCTGCGCAAGAAGAATGAAGATACGCCCGATCTCACCGACGATCCGAATGGCTGGTATGTTTGGGCTGAGGACGAGAATGCGTTCGAACTGATCCGGCACTTGCGCCGACTGGCTTATGTCGGGGTGAGGTCGACCGAGATCATCCGAGGGCTTCCGAACGCGCTGACGGACGATGTTACGTAGGGTGGGCGGTTTCGCGGGTTAGTTGGGCTAGGGACATGGGGCCTAGGGTTAGGGTTTGTTGGTGGAATTGTTTTAGGTTGAAGGCGGGGCCTTGGGTGTTTTTGGCGGTTTCGCGGGCGGTTAGCCATTGGCGTTCGCCTACTTTGTAGGAGATGGCTTGGCCGGGCCAGCCGAGGTAGCGGTCGACTTCGCTGGCTAGCATGTTTTTGGGGAAGTAGCTGCGTTGTTCGAGGAAGGGTAGGGCGAGGTCGGGTTGCCAGGTTTGGCCGCTGTGGTAGGGCTCGTTTGGGGGGATTTGGAGTTCGAGGTGCATGCCGATGTCGACGACGACGCGGGCGGCGCGGAGGGCTTGGCTGCTGAGCAGTCCCATGTAGTAGGCGGGGTCTTCGAGGTAGCCGAGTTCGTGCATCAGGCGTTCGGCGTAGAGGGCCCAGCCTTCGACGTAGCCGGAGGTGCCGGCGAGGAGTCGTTGGTAGCGGTTGAGGGATTGGCCGAGCCAGCGGGTGGTGCCGATTTGGAGGTGGTGGCCGGGGACGCCTTCGTGGTAGCAGACGGAGAGTTCGCGCCAGAGGGGGAAGCGGGTTGCGCCGCCGGTGGGGTACCAGGTGCGGCCGGGGCGGGAGAAGTTTTCGCTGGGGCCGGTGTAGTACATGGCGAGTGCGCCGCCGGGCGGGGCGATCATGGCTTCGATGCGGCGGATGGGTTCGGCGATATCGAAGTGTTCGCCGTGCATTGATTGGATGGTGGCGTCCTGGGTGTTTTGCATCCATTGTCGGAAGGCGTCTTCGCCGTGGATGGCGCGGTTGTCGTCGTGTTCGAGGATGTGGATGGCTTGGGGGACGGTTGCGCCGGGTTGGATGCGGTCGGCGGTGTGCTGCATTTCGGTTTGGATGCGCCAGAGTTCGTCCCAGCCCCATTGGTATGTTTCGTGGAGGTCGAGGATGATGCCGTTGAAGGCGCGTGCGGCGCGGCGGTAGCGGTCGGGGCCGACGGGGTCTTGCGGGGTTGCGCTGGGGAGGTAGTGGTTATTGAGCCATTCGGCGGTTTGGTTGTAGGCGCGGTTGGCGTGTTGGGCGCCGGTGGTGAGGTCGGTTTGGAGTGATGGGTGTTGTGCTGCGCCCTGGGCGGCGAGGTTGTCGAAGAAGCCGTCCGGGGCGGTCCAGACGCGGGCTTGTTCGATGAGTCCGCGGACCTGGCGTTGGGCGGCGGTGAGGTCGGCGTCGAGTCCGGCCTGGAGGGAGGCGCGGTATTGGCGGAGTGCCTGGGGGACGGCGCGCATGCGTGCGGCGATGTGGGTCCAGTGCTGTTGGTTGTCGCGGGGCATGAGGTCGAAGACGCTGCGGGTGGATTGGAAGGGTGAGGCGAGGATGTTGAGGCTGCGGAGGTGGTCTTGGGCGTCGTCGTTTTCCTGCTCGGCGTCGAAGCGTTCGAGCATGACGTCGCGGGCGATGCGGTCGCGGTCGTGGGCGGGTTGGGTGCGCTGGAGGTCGCGTCGGGTGGCTTCGCGGAGGGCTGCGCGGGCGTCGTGTCCGTCGGGTGAGAAGTCGGTGAGGCGTGTTTCGGCGCCGGGGAGTCCGAGGCTGGTGGCGAGGTTGGGGTGCAGTGCGGCGAGTGCGGTGACGTAGGCGTCGGCGATTTGGGCGATTTCGGTGGTGGTGGTCATGGGTGGTGTGCGGGGGTTAGGTGGCGGTGGGGGTTTCGGCGAGTTGGCGGACTTTTTGGGCTACGTGTTCGGGGACGGGGTCGTAGCGGACGAATTCCCAGGAGAAGGTGCCGCGGCCGCCGGTCATGGAGCGGAGGTCGGTGGCGTAGTGGAGGAATTCGGCCATGGGGCCTTCGGCGAGGACGTAGGAGTGGGCGGCGGGGTCGTCGGCTTGTTCCATGCCGAGGACGCGGGCGCGGCGGGAGTTGAGGTCGCTGATGACGTCGCCGGTGGATTGGTCGGGGACGAGGATGCGGTAGGACTGGATGGGTTCGAGCAGGATGGGGCGTGCGGAGCCGGTGGCTTCGCGGAGGGCTTGGCTGGCGGCGAGTTTGAAGGCCATTTCGCTGGAGTCGACGTCGTGGTGTTTGCCGTCGTAGAGGACGACGCGGACGTCGGTGAGGGGGTAGGAGGCGATGGCGCCGCTGGGAAGGGATTCGAGGACGCCTTTTTCGACGGCGGGGATGTAGTTGCGGGGGACGGCGCCGCCGACGATTTCGTTGCCGAATTCGAAGCCGGCGCCGCGCTCGCGGGGTTCGACGCGGAGTGCGACGCGGGCGTATTGGCCGTGGCCGCCGGTCTGTTTTTTGTGGAGGTATTCGGCCTGGCCGACGGCGGTGACGGTTTCGCGGTAGGGGACGCGGCGGTCGCGGATGTCGACTTCGACTTTGAATTTGCGGAGGAGTTGTCCGGCGGCGAGTTGGACGTGGGATTCGCCGAGGCCGGAGAGGATCATTTCGCCGTTGTCGCGGTCGCGCTCGATGCGGAGGGTGGGGTCTTCTTCGACGAGGCGTGCGAGGCTGGGGCCGAGTTTGTCGACGTCGGCTTTGGAGCGTGGTTCGACGGCGGCGGCGAAGATGGGGGCGGGCATGTCGGGCGGGGGGACGATCAGGTTGGAGCCGGCTTTGCGGAGGGTGTCGAAGGTGGTGGTGCCGGAGAGTTTGGTGACGACGCCGAGGTCGCCGACGGGCATTTCGGCGGCGGTTTGGAGGTCTTTGCCGAGGGCGTGGGAGAGGCCGGAGAGGCGCTCGTCGTCGCCTTCGCGGGCGTTTTCGAGGTGGGAGTCTCCGCGCACGGTGCCGGCGGCGATGCGCAGGTAGGAGAGGCGGCCGACGAATTCGTCGGCGGTGGTTTTGAAGACGAAGGCGGCGGGGTCGCCGGCGGGGTCGGTTTCGAGGTCGTCGGCGAGGGGTGGGGCTTCGAGGGGGTTGGGGAAGGTGGTTTCGATCAGGCGGAGGAGCGGCCAGACGCCGATGGCGGAGGCGGCGCAGGCGGGCAGGACGGGGACGAGGGCGCCGGACTGGATTGCGGGTTTGAGGCCGGCGGCGAGGTCGTCGTCGGCCAGTTCTTCGTCTTCGAGGTAGGCCATCATGAGGTCTTCATCGATTTCGACGATTCGCTCGATCAGGCCGTCGCGGGCGTCGGCGGCGGTTGAGGCGGCGTCGGGCGGTGGGTCGGAGGGGTTGCGTCCGTCGCCCTCGTAGGCGCGTCCGTTGAGTACGTCGATTGCGCCGTTGAATTCGGATTCTGCGCCGATGGGGATGAAGAGGGGTTGGCATTCGGGGCCGAGGACGCGCTGGACGGATTCGAGGGTTTCATCCCAGCTGGAGTTTTCGCGGTCGAGGCGGGTGATGACGACGGCGCGGGGGATGCCGCGTCGGCGTGCCATTCGCCAGGCGGTTTCGGTGCCGACCTGGACGCCGGAGGAGGCGTCGACGACGACGATGGCGGCGTCGGCGACGGCGTTGGCGGCGACGACTTCGCCGATGAAGTCGGCGTAGCCGGGGGTGTCGAGGAGGTTGATGCGGAGGTCGTTGGGGGTGAGGGAGACGAGGGAGGTGTTGACGGACATGCCTCGGCTGCGCTCTTCGGGGTCGAAGTCGGAGACGGTGTTGCCGTCTTCGACGCGGCCAATGCGTGAGACGGCGCCGGTGGCGAAGGCGAGGGCTTCGACGAGGGTGGTTTTGCCGGCGCCCTGGTGTCCGACGACGGCGATGTTGCGGATGTGTTGGGGGGTTGTGGTCATCGTCTGCTCCGCGGGTTGGGGTTGGTGGGGATGGTAGCTGATGGTGGGGGGTGGGTTGGTGCAGACGCTGCGGGCGGTTGGGCGCAGGGCGATTGACGCGCGGAGAGGCTCGGTCGTAGCTTGCCTGCCAGCAGGCGGCCGCGAGAGTGGGCAGCATGGTGAGGGCGGCTGCGGCGATTGCGTTGATGGTCGCGCTCGCAGCGTTTGGCGCTGGAGTGGATCGGGATGGCGCGGCTGCCCAGTCTGGAGTGCGTGCAACGGCGATCTCGGCAGGTGCAGCGCATGCATGCGTTCTGCTGGACTCGGGCGCGATCGAGTGTTGGGGCTACGGAGACTACGGCAGGACGGACGCGCCGGGCGGTGTGTTCAGCGCGGTGAGCGCCGGCTGGCGGCACAGTTGCGGGTTGCGTGCGGATGGGTCAGTCGTGTGTTGGGGAAGCAACGACGAGGGGGAGTTGGACGCGCCGGGCGGTGCGTTCAGCGCGGTGAGCGCCGGCGGAGGGCATAGTTGCGGGTTGCGTCCGAATGGGTCAGTCGTGTGTTGGGGAAGCAACGACGCGGGACAGTCGGACGCGCCGGGCGGCGTGTTTAGCGGGGTGAGCGCGGGCTATGCGCACAGTTGCGGGCTGCGCGCGAATGGGTCCGTCGTGTGTTGGGGAAGCGACAAAACGAGCCAGTTGGGCGCGCCGAGCGGTGTGTTCAGCGCAGTGAGCGCCGGCTGGTGGCACAGTTGCGGGTTGCGTGCGGATGGCATGGTCGAGTGTTGGGGGAGCAATAGCTACGGCCAGGCTGACGCTCTGGGCGGCACGTTTCTCGCTGTGGACGCGGGCGAGGGGCATAGTTGTGGGCTGCGGGAGAGCGGCGCGGTGGCGTGCTGGGGACGAAATTGGGACGGGAGCTCGGAGCCACCAGACGGGTCGTTCAAGGTGGTGAGCGCCGGCGGGCGGGTGAGCTGTGGATTGCTGGAAAGCGGCGGGGTGCGGTGTTGGGGCGATGGCGACTTCGGCCAGGACGGCGCGCCGGGCGGCGTGTTTCTCGCTGTGGATGCGGGCGGGCAGCACAGTTGCGGGTTGCGTGGGGATGGCCTGGTCGAGTGCTGGGGGGACAATCGCTTCGGCCAGGCTGACGCTCTGGGCGGCGCGTTTCTCGCTGTGGATGCGGGCGGGCAGCACAGTTGCGGGTTGCGTCGACACGGGGCCGTGGTGTGCTGGGGCGACAACTCGGACGGTCAGGCGAACGCACCGGGCGGCGTGTTCAGCGCTGTGGATGCGGGCCTGGAGCATAGTTGCGGGTTGCGTGGGGATGGCAGAGTCGAGTGCTGGGGCGACAATCACTTCGGTCAGGCGAGCGCACTCAGCGGTGTGTTCAGCGCTGTGAGCGCCGGTGAGCGGCACAGTTGCGGGCTGCGTGTGAGCGGCGCGGTTGAGTGCTGGGGCAGCAACGCGGACGGGCAGCTCGACTCGCCGGGCGGCGTGTTCCGTACAGTGGGGGTCGGCGGGCGGCACAGTTGCGGGTTGCGTCCGAATGGCAGGGTCGAGTGCTGGGGCGACAACCGCAACCACGGCCGAGCCTCTCCGCCGCGCTACCCGCTCAGCGCAATGAGCGTAGGCGGAGAGCAGATGTGTGGACTCCGAGACGGCGGCGTGGAGTGCTGGAGTTTTATACACGGCGTCCATCCGCGACGGCCTAGAGGCGAGCAGGTTGCCGTGAGCGCCGGAGCGATCCACGTTTGCGCGCTGAGCGCCGGCGGGGTCGTCTCGTGCCGTCTGACGTGGTACAGCGCTGCCGAGGAGCCGGCCTGGCTGCGCGACCCGCCGCCGGCGCTGCCGAGGACGGGTACCGGCGGGCTGCTGGGATACGGCGAGGCGGCGCGGCGGGCGGGTCTTCAGGCGTTCGGGGCTGCGATGCTTTCTTTGCTCGTACTGACGTTGCTGCGGAGGGGCTGTAGGCGCTCGTGACGGGTAGCCATAGCGCCGATGGTGTTTGGTCTCGAATGCGCAACGCACGTGCCTCAGGCTGTTGTACTGGTGGCAAACGCGGGTGTGATGGAGGTGGGGGGTGGGAGGTAGTGCGGTAGGGATTCCCGCTTTCGC
The DNA here is from genome assembly GCA_958295515.1 of uncultured Dehalococcoidia bacterium. Classification (GTDB taxonomy): domain Bacteria; phylum Chloroflexota; class Dehalococcoidia; order Bin125; family Bin125; genus CATQGW01. Next base: position 21,158 of record CATQGW010000005.1, read on the forward strand.
GGGAATGACGGAAGTGTAGGGGCGGGGATGACGGAAAGGGAGGGGCGGCCTTTCTCCCGTCATTCCCGCGCACGCGGGAATCTTGTGGCGGTACTTGGGAGGTTGCGCGGTGGAGATTCCCGCTTTCGCGGGAATGACGAACAGGGGGGCGGTATAACGGAGAGGGGAGCGGGGATGACGGAGGCGGGGGGTGGGAGGGGGGGCGGTGGGGATTCCCGCTTTCGCGGGAATGACGGGAAGGGGAGGTGGGCTGTTGGGCGGGGGTGGGTGCTGGTCACGGCGAGATACCCGCGGCAAGCGCGGGTATGACGGGATCTCTTGCGGGTATGACGGGATCATTTTGCGGGTGTGACGGGAGCTGTTTTGCGGGTGTGACGGAAGTGGGGAGCGGGGGGTGGTGGAGGTGGGGGAGGGTTAGTGGGGGGAGAGGTCTTGGATTTCTAGTTCGGGGCGGTGGTTGCGGTCGCGGCGGAGGGTCCAGACGATGTCGATGTGTTGGCCGGGGTGGATGGGGGTTTGGCCTTGCCGCCAGGCGACGGCGGGCCAGTGGGGGGCGCGCCAGGCGGGGTGGCGGGGGGCGAGTTTGAGGCGGAGGTGGGCGTGGTCTTTGCCGAGGGTGCGGGCTTCGGCGATTTTGATGTTTTCGGAGAGGAAGAGTGGGGTGGGGTTGGCTGCGCCGAAGGGTGCGAGGCGGTTGATCCAGCGGACGTGATCGGGGTTCAGGGCGTCGAGGGGGACGCGGCCGTCGATTTCGAGGGCAGGCTCGGGTGGGGCGGCGGAGGCGGCGTGGAGGCTTGCTTCGGCGGTCTGGTGCAGGCGTTCGAGCAGGGCGGGCAGGTGTTGGGTTTCGGCGCTGAAGGCGGCGGCGCGGGCGTGGCCGCCGTGACGGAGGAGGAGGTCGCTGCAGTCGGCGAGCATTGCGGCGAGGTCGTAGGGGGCGGGGGCGCGTCCGGAGGCCTGGGCGATGCCGTTGTCGACGCTGTAGGCGAAGGCAGGGCGGTGGAAGCGGTCGACGAGGCGTCCGGCGATGATGCCGACGACGCCGGGGTGGGTGTGCTCGTCGCCGGCGAAGAGGATGAGCGGCTGCGCGCCGTTGGGGGACTGGCGCTCGACCTGGCTGAGGGCGCGCTGGAAGGCCTGGTCGGAGAGTTGGCGTCGGCGGCGGTTGAGCGCGTCGAGCTGTTTGGCGCGTTGTTTGGCTTCCGGAGCTGTCTCGCTGAGCAGTAGTTCGACGGCGAGCGAGGCGTCTTCGAGGCGTCCGGCGGCGTTGATGCGGGGGGCGATTTGGAAGGAGACGGCTTCGGCGTCGAGGGGGCCGGGCGGTCCGAGCGCGGCGAGGGCTGCGAGTCCGGGGCGCTCGATGGGGCTGAGCGAGCGCAGGCCGGCGTGGACGAGGCGTCGGTTTTCGCCGTTGAGGGGGACGACATCGGCGATGGCGCTGAGGGCGGCGAGGTCGAGCCAGTGTTCGGTGGGGGTGTCGAGGGCGGCGGCGCGCATGAGGGCGTGGGCGAGGTGCCAGGCGAGGCCGCCGGTGGAGAGTTCGGCGAGGGGGTGGCGGCCGGGTTCGGTGTGGGGGGCGACGAGGGCGGCGACGTGGGGGAGCGACGGGCCGGGGGTGTGGTGATCGACGACGATGAACTGGAGTCCGAAGCGGTCTTCGGCTTGGCTGAGGAGGTCGTTGGCGGTGATTCCGCAGTCGGCGGTGATGATGAGGCTCGCGCCTTCGGCGGCGAGGCGTTCGAGTTGGGCTTCGTGCAGGCCGTAGCCGTGTTCGCGGCGGTTGGGGATGAACCAGCGGCTGTTTACGCCGAGGCGGGTGAGCGCTTCGTGGAGGATGGTGGTGGCGGTGACGCCGTCGACGTCGTAGTCGCCGTAGACGGCGACGGTTTCGCGGTCGCGCGCGGCTTGCATGATTCGTTCGACGGCGTGATCGATGCCGTCGAGTTGGGTGTTGGGGGTGTGTTGGTCGGGGTTGAGGAAGCGTTCGGCCTGGGCGGCGTTGGCAATGCCGCGGCGTCGCAGGAGGCGTCCGACGAAGGGGGGGGCGTCGAGGTCGGGGATGGTGGGGGCGTCATCGGGGCCGGCGACGCGCCAGAGGCGGCCGCTGAGGCCGCTGCGGTGCTCGCCGGGCACGCGGGCTAGCCCTCCCAGCGTCGGAAGGCGAGGCAGGCGTTATGTCCGCCGAAGCCCATGGAGTTGCTGAGGGCGACGCGCACTTCGCGCGGGCGGGCGACGTTGGGGGTGTAGTCGAGGTCGCACTCGGGGTCGGGATGTTCGAGGTTGATGGTGGGCGGGATGAGGCTTTCGCGGATGGCCTGGACGGTGGCGACTGCCTCGATTGCGCCGGCCGCGCCGAGCAGATGGGCGGTCATCGATTTGGTCGAGGAGATGGAGAGTTGCCAGGCGGCTTCGCCGAAGACGCTCTTGATCGCCATGGTCTCGAAGCGGTCGTTGAGCGGGGTGGAGGTGCCGTGGGCGTTGATGTAGTCGACGTCGGCGGGGTCGACCCGGGCCTGTTCGAGGGCGGCGCTCATGGCGCGGACGCCGCCGTCGCCGCCCTCGGCGGGCTGGGTGATGTGGTAGGCGTCGCCGAAGGTGGCGTAGCCGCAGAGTTCGGCGAGGATGTCGGCGCCGCGTTCGCGAGCGCGGTCGGCGCGTTCGAGCACGAGGATGCCGGCGCCCTCGCCCATGACGAAGCCGTCGCGCTCGGCGTCGAAGGGGCGTGAGGCGGCGGCGGGGGGTTCGTTGCGAGCGGAGAGGGCGCGAGCGGCGGCGAAGCCGGCGACGGCCATCTCGCAGATGGGGGCTTCGGCGCCGCCGGCGAGCATCAGATCGGCGTCGCCGCGGCGGATGGTCTCGGCGGCGAGTCCGAGGGCGTCGGCGGCGCTGGAGCAGGCGGAGACGGGTGCGAGGTTGGGGCCGCGCGCGCCGAGGGCGATGCTGACCTGCCCGCTGGCCATGTTGGGCAGCATCATGGGGACGACGAAGGGCGAGACGCGCTCGGGGCCGCGTCGGTCGAGGACGCGGAACTGGGCCTCGGTGGTGATGATGCCGCCGATGCCGGTGCCGACCATCACGCCGGCGCGGTCGGAGCCTTCAAAGTGGCTCAATCCGGCGTGTTGGACGGCCTCGTGTGCGGCGGCGACGGCGAACTGGCTGTAGCGGTCCATGCGCCGCGCTTCTTTTTTGGGCATGTAGTCGGCGGGGTCCCAGTCGGGGACCTGTGCGGCGATGCGGACGCCGAGGCGATGGGGGTCGAAGAGGTGGATGGTTTCGACGCCGGAGCGTCCGGCGGCGAGGCCGTCCCAGGTGTCGGTGAGGTTGTGTCCGAGTGCGGAGACGACGCCCATGCCGGTCACCACAATGCGCTGGTCGTCAGTCATGCCGTCTCCGGAGGATTCCGCTGTGCAGGTCAGTGTAGCTGTGGGGCGGGAATGGAGGTGGGGAATGTGTTGGGAGGAGTGACGATCAGCGAGTCAGCTGTGCGATCAGCAGGCCGATGATGACGAGCAGGAAGGGCAGCAGCACCGCCAGGGCGCGCCAAGCGACGGAGTGGATGACGTTGTGCATTTGCGCGTCGTGGAGCGCCAAATCGTCTTTGGTGACGAGGTCCGAGTCGCCCTCAGCCAGGGCATCGGTCAGTTCGTGGGCGCTGGCTTCGTCCATGCCGGTGCGGACGAAGATGTCGTACGCGCGGGGTTTGTCGAGCGCCATAGCGGGATGGTAGCAAGATCCTCCGGCTTCCCTTCTCCGCAAAGGGGAAGAGGGGCACCTGCTACAACTCAGGTGGAGCGCCGCCGAAGAGGGATTCGAGGCCGCCGCCCATGCCTTGGTCCATTGCGCCGCTGAGGCCGAGGCCGCCGCCGAGGGCGGGGGTTTCGAGGGGCTCTTCGCCGGCCAGGGAGCGGGAGGCTAGGGCGAGGTGTTCGGCGATGTCGCCGGCGGTGACGCCGATGGTGCCGCGGGTGCGTGCGGCGCGGTTGCCGGCGTCGGCGTGGAGGTAGACGCCGAGGGTGGCGGCTTCGTAGGGGGGGAGTCCCTGGGCAAGGAGCGCGCCGATTGCGCCGGTGAGGACATCGCCGGTGCCGGCGGTGGCGAGGGCGGGTTGGGCGATTTCGGAGACGCGGGCGCGTCGGTCGGGGGCGGCGACGACGGTGTTTGCGCCTTTGAGAACGACGGTGGCTTGCCACTCGGCGGCGGATTCGCGGGTGAGGGTGAGGCGCGCGGTCTGTACGTCGTCGTTGGAGCGGTTGGTGAGGCGAGCCATTTCGCCGGGGTGTGGGGTGAGCACGAGGGGGGCGGCGGCGCTCCAGCCGGGGCGGGCGGCGAGGTGGTTGAGGGCGTCGGCGTCGACCACGACGCCGGGTAGGTGTGCAAGCGCGGGATCGCTGAGCAGTTGGTGGACGAGCTCGGCGGTGGGTTCTGCGAGGCCGAGTCCGCAGCCGATGGCCAGGGCGGAGGCGGAGTTCAGGGCTTCGCGGAGCAGGGGCAGCGCGGCGGGGCCGATTGCGCCTGGGTGGTCGTGGTCGGGCAGGGGCAGCCAGGTCGCTTCGGGGGCGGCGGAGATCATCGCGGGGTAGAGCGAGGCGGGTGTGGCGACGGTGACCAGTCCTGCGCCGGCGCGGTAGGCGGCGTTGGCGGCGAGGATCGCGGCGCCGGGATAGCGGGCGGAGCCGGCGACGATGAGGAGCGTGCCGTGGGTTCCTTTGTGGGCGTCGGGGGCGCGCTGGGGGAGCAGGGCTTTGGCAGCGCGGCGTTCGAGCAGCTCGGTGCCGAGGTGATCGTCGAGGCCGGCGGGGATGCCGATTTCGACGGCCTGGACGGCGCCGGCGAAGGATGCGCCGGGCTGGAGGTAGAGGCCGACTTTGGGGGCGTGGAAGGTGACGGTTTCATCGGCGGCGACGGTGAGGGGGTCGGCGCGTCCGGAGTCGGCGTCGACGCCGCTGGGGAGGTCGACGGCGATCAGTTTGGGCGGGACGGTTCGGGAGCGGGCGGCGGCGAGGCGCTGCATGATTTGGGCGAGGTCGCCTGCGATGGGTCGGGAGCGGCCGGTGCCGAGCAAGCCGTCGATGACGGTTTCCGCGCCGTGCATGAGGGCGTCGAGGGCTTCGAAGTTGTCGTCCTGCGCGAGATCGCCGCCGACTGCGCCGGCCTGGAGGGCTTCGCGCCAGCGTTGGTCGTCGCGGGGTCGGAGGGCGTAGCAGCGGACTTGCGCGCCCCACTCGGCGAGGTGTCGGGCGGCGACGAGGGCGTCGCCACCGTTGGCGCCGGGGCCGACGAGGGCGACGATGCGTCGGTCTTCGAGCGAGCCGAGCTGCATCCAGCATTCCTGGGCGACGGCGAGGCCGGCCTGCTCCATGAGTTCGTCGGTGGAGGTGCCGGCGTCTGCGGCGCGCTGTTCGAGGTCGCGCATTTCGGCGGCGGTGAGGAGTTTCATGGGATGGATTTCATGGGGCGGGCTGGCCGACGGCGAAGGCGCAGACCATGTCGCGCTCGTGGGTGAGGCTGATTTCGATGCGTTCGAGGCCGAGTTGGTGAGAGCGTTGGTGTGCGTTGCCGTGGAGGATGACGATGGGCTTGCCGCGTGCGTTGGCGAGGATTTCGATTTCGCGCCAGCGGACGCCGCGGACGCCGGTGCCGAGGGCTTTCATGACGGCTTCTTTGCCGGCGAAGCGTGCGGCGAGTTCGGGTACGCGGTCGCCGCAGTAGTCGATTTCGCGCTCGGTGTAGATGCGTTGGAGGAAGCGTTCGCGATGTCGTTCGAGGACGCGGCGGAAGCGTCGGAGGAGGAGGAGGTCGACGCCGCAGGTGAGGTCGTTGGGCATGGGGAGAGGGTAGCAGCGGGGTTGGGGGGGATGGGATGGGGGAACTGCCGCTCGGGGGCGGGAATAACGGAATTTGGGGGTGGGTGCGACGGGGGGTGTGGGGGTGGCTTGGAGGGGGGTGGGGGTTAGAAGCCTTGGAAGTTGGGTTCGCGTTTTTCGGCGAAGGCTCTGGGGCCTTCTTTGGCGTCTTCGGTGGAGCGGGCGATGACCATGGCGTGGTCGGCCATTTCGAGGGCTTCGTGGAGGCCGGTGACGGCGGAGCGGTAGGCGAGGCGCTTGATGAGCTGGACGGAGACGGCGGGCATGCGGGAGATTTCGTTGGCGAATTCGAGGGTTTGGTCCATCAGCTCTTCGGCGGGGGTGACGCGGGTGACGTAGCCCATCTGGAGGGCTTCTTCGGCGTTGAAGATGCGTCCGGTCCACATGAGTTCGAGGGCTTTGGACATGCCGACGATGCGGGGCAGGTAGTAGGCGCCGCCGTCGCCGGGGATCAGCGCCATGCGGACGTAGGCCATGCCGAATTTGGCGCGGTCGGAGGCGAAGCGGAGGTCGGCCATGGAGGCCATGTCCATGCCGGCGCCGACGGCGGCGCCGTTGACGGCGGCGATGTAGGGCTTTTCCATGTTGAAGAGAGCGCGGGGGACGCGCTGGACGGAGTTGCGCAGGCTGTTGCGGTTGGCGGCGGGCGCGTTGGGGTCGCCGCCGAGGACATCGGCGCCGGCGCGCTCGCGGCTGACGTCGGCGCCGGAGCAGAAGCCGCGACCGGCGCCGGTGACGATCACGGCACGCACGCCCTGGTCCTGGCTGGCGCGGGTGATGCTCTGCTGCCAGAGGTCGAGCATTTCGTTGCTGAAGGCGTTGAGCTTTTCGGGGCGGTTGAGGGTGATGGTGGCCACGTGGCCCTGTACGTCGTAGATGACCGGTGCGTCGTCGCTCATGGGGGTTGCCTTTCCTGCGGTTGGGGTTGCGGGGTGTGTGGTCAGTTCATGCGGATGCCGCCGTCGACGTTGAGCGACTGGCCGGTGATGTTCCTGGCGTCGTCGGAGGCGAAGAATACGGCGGCTTTGCCGATGTCTTCGGGGGTCTGTTCGCGTCCGAGCGGACAGCCGGCGGCGAGCATGGCCTCGAAGCGTTGGCGGCGGTCGATCAGTTCGTCGGCCTCGTCGCCGATCAGCATGCCTTCGAGCTTGCGCCACATATCGGTCCAGAGCAGGCCGGGGCAGATGGCGTTGACGTTGATGTTGTGCGGGCCGAGCTCGGCGGCGAAGGATTGGGTGATGCTGATCGCGCCGGACTTGGAGGCGGAGTAGGAGGCGATTACGCCGCCCTGGCGTCCGGCGATGGAGGCGATGTTGACGATTTTGCCGCCGCCGTTCTCGATGAAGTGGGGCGCGAGCGCCGAGCTGACTTTCCAGATCGCCTTGAGGTTGACCTCGAAGCAGCGGTCCCAGTCGTCCTCATCCTCGTCCTGGCTGAGGTGGTTGGGGGCGACGCCGGCGTTGTTGACGAGGATGTCGATCCGCTGCATCATCGCGAGCGCGTTGTCGAGTTCGGCGGTGATCGAGTCGGCGCTGGTGACATCCATCGGGACGGCCATGGCGGTGACCTGGTAGCGGTTCTGGAGTTCGCCGGCGGTGCGGGTGGCTTCGTCGATCAGCAGGTCGGCGATGATCAGGTCTGCGCCTTCTTTGGCGAATTCGGTGGCGATGCCGCGACCGATGCCTCTGGCGGCGCCGGTGATCAGGGCGGTTTTGTCGTCGAGGCGTCCCATGGGCTCTCTCCCGCGTTGCGCGTTGGCGTGCGCCGGCTGTTGCTCAGGGTAGCGGTTGGGCGGCTGTGGGCTTGCGGCGGAAGCGGGCGAGGGAGATGAGCAGCAGCACGGCGACGAAGTTGACGGCGGCGACGGCGGCGAGGACAGGTTGGTAGTTGTCGTTGAGGGCGTCGAGCAGGAGCCCGGCGGCGAAGGGTCCGACGGCGAGGGCGATGTTGCCGACGGCGGTTTGGAGTGCCATCAGGGTGCCGAGCCGTCGGAGGCCGAAGATGTCGGAGGCGATGAGTCCCTGGAGGGGCATCGTTTGACCCCAGACGAGGCCAGCGATGACGGCGGAGAGGTAGATCCAGACGAGCGGTCCGGCGGCGAGCAGGGCGAGGGTGCCGAGCAGCATGACGGCGTAGCCGACGCCGAGGGCTGGTCGGAGGCCGAGCAGTGCGGCCATGGGGCCGATGAGGGCGCGTCCGGGGATGGAGAGGAAGCCGCGCAGGCCGGTGAGGTAGCCGCCGGCGGTGAGGGAGAGTCCAGCGGCGGTGGCAGCGGGGACGAAGTGGTTGAGCAGCGCGCCGAGTGCGAGCGAGGAGACGGCGACCATGGCGAGCATGACGAGTACTTCGGGGGAGTGCAGGGCGTCGCGCACGTTGTTGAAGCCGGTTGGGGGGCGTTGGGCGCGGGTGTGGGAGGATGTGGTGGCGGCGGGCAGGGGCGGCAGGCGGCGCACGGTGAGCAGGGCGGGGATGACGAGGACGGCGGCGAGGGCGAGGAGGATGCGGACGGCCCAGCGCCAGCCGAGTTCGTCGGTCAGCAGGCCGGTGAGGGGGAGGAAGACGACGGAGGAGAATCCGCCGGTGGTGACGAGCACGGTCATGGCGGCGGTTTGGCGCTCGGGGTAGAGGCGGGCGGTGATGGGCATGGAGACGTTGTAGAAGAGTCCGGCGATGGTGATTGCGCCGCCGAGGGTCCAGAGGGGGATGAAGAGTTCGACGCGGTCGGCGAAGGAGGCGGCGGCGAGCAGGGCGGTGCCGGCGATCAGTCCGACGAGCAGGACGGGGCGGGGGCCGATGGAATCGAGTACGCGGCCGGAGATGATGCTGGCGGCCGCGCCGAGCAGGTAGGAGCCCATGAAGGCGGCGTTGGTGGCGCCGGAGGACCAGCCTTCGTCGTCCTGGATGGGGCCGACGATGATGCCGAAGCCGTAGAGGACGAGTCCGTAGGAGCCGATGGTGAGGATGCCGAGGAGGAGGGCGGGCCGCCAGTCGCGGAGCCAGTCGATCAGGCGGGTGGAGCGGGATGGCATTGGGAGAGGCTAGGTGGCGGGGGTGGGAGGCTGCGCGCGGCTGTGGTGCTGGTCACGGCGGGATACCCGCGGCAAGCGCGGGTATGACGGAATTGGCAAGCGCTGGTGTGACGGATGGGGGCGCGGGTGTGACGGGGTGGGAGTGGGAATGGCGGGGGTGGGAGTAGGCTGGGGGTATGTCGCATTGGGTGACGGTGGAACGGCAGCGGCTGCGGTTTGCGGCGGGGCATTTTGCGACCTTTGCGGATGAGCTGGAGCCGATTCATGGGCACAACTACGACGTGATGGTGGAGGTGCGCGGGGGGTTGACGGAGGAGTCGTGGGTGATTGATTTCTCGCTGCTGAAGCGGTTGACGCGGGAGGTTTGCGAGGGGCTGGATCACAAGTTTTTGCTGCAGATGGAGTCGCGCGTGCTCTCGATTCGGGATGAGGGGACGCATTTCGAGGTGCAGTACAAGGGCGAGCCGTCGTATCGGCTGCCGAAGCGGGATGTGGCGGCGCTGCCGATTGACAACACGACGGCGGAGCGGCTGGCGGAGTACATCGCGGGGCGGTTGGCGGAGCGGTTGGGGTCGGCGGGTCCGGGCGGGCTGGCGGCGCTGCGGGTGGGGGTGGAGGAGATGCCGGGGCAGGCCGGCTGGTTTGAGCGGGCGCTGTGACGGCGCGGGTGTTGGTGATCTACGACTCGCGCGGGGTGGTCGCGGAGTTGGCGGCAGCGGTAGTGGAGGGGGCGGCTTCGGCGGCGGGCGTGGAGGTGTGGGATCGGCCGGTGGACGAGGCGCGGAAGGAGGAGTTGCTGGTCTGCGACGCGCTGATTCTGGGCTCGCCGAACTGGACGGGGATTACGGGTAAGCTGAAGCACTGGATGGACTACACGGGCGATCTGTGGGAAAGCGGGGAGCTGGCGGGCAAGGTGGGTGCGTGCTTTACGGCGGGTTGGTCGCGCTCGGCGGGGACGGAGGCGACGCTGTTGCAGTTGTTTCACCTGCTGATTGGTCACGGGATGGTGTTTGTGGGGCTGCCGTGGTCGGAAGCGATGCGGGAGTCGGGCTCGTACTATGGGGCGACGGCCTACGGTCATGCGACAGATCTGGACCGCGCGCAGGCGCGCCGGCTGGGTCGTCGGGCGGCCGAGTTCGCAGCGCGTTTGCAACGAACGCGCGAGGATGATCCGGAGAGCGGCGAGAGACACGGGGAATGGGGAGTTGGCCAGCATGAGTGACAGGGAACGCGCCGAGACATCGTCCGTCGAGTGGAGCCGCCTGGCGTTGTTCGTGGACGGCGCGCGGGTCTGGATGGAGGACGTTGAGGATGAGCTGGAGGAGGTGATCGGCAGAGCGGAGCGCGTGGAGGGTCGCGTCTATCACAACTGGGACTGGCATGGCGGGCGGGCGGCGGACGATCCGCCCTCGCGGCCCAACCAGAATACGGAGCTGTGGGGCGAGTTCTGCGAGCGGCACGGGCTGGAGCGGGTGGATGCGCCGCAGATCAGCGCGACGGGCATCCAGCTGACGCTGGACGCGATCGACCTGCGCGACGACGTGGATGCGCTATGCATTCTCTCGGTCTCGCACTCGCTGGCGCCGCTGTGCGAGCGCTTCCGCGCCGCCGGCGTGTATGTCGTGGGGCTGTCGAACTGGCGCTCGAAGGATGAGTTCCGCAATGCCTGCGATGAGTTCGTGCAGGTCGACGACCGGCTGATGTCGCAGGCGCGTCGGCACGCGGAGCGTCACCGCGAGGAAGGCTCGGACTGGAGCACGCGGGTGGCGGAGCTGTGCCAAAGCTTGCGGTCGGGCGGCAATACCTGGGCGCCGTTGGCGCTGCTGGAAACGTACGTGCAGGAGATTTATCCGGAGTTCGATCCGGAGGACGACGGATGCGAGTCGCTGGAGCATTGGATCCGCGAACGCAGCGATCAGTTCGCGGTTCGGGACTGGACGGACCGGCGGACCGGCGAGGCGACCTACCAGGTGCGGGCGATTTCGCAGTCGGGAGGGTCGCGGCGGCCGCCGCCGCGGCCGGCGCAGCCGTGGGAGGAGCTGGTGACGCGGGCGCTGCGCGAGGAACCGCCGGACGAGGACGGCTGGGTGCTGATGACGAAGCTGGGGGCGCGGCTCAAGCTTGTGGATCCCGACTGGGCGCCGCAGCGCTACGGGGCGGACAAGCTGCTGACGCTGCTGGACCGACGCGAGGAGCTGTTCGAGATTGACGAGGAGCTGCACGACGATGGTGAGCGGGTGCGCCGGCACTGGGTGCGGCTGGCGTAGGGCGATGCATAGCGAATTCTGAGGCGCTTGAGGCCTGCGAATCGAGACTGAGGAGCATGCGATGACGGACTACGAGAATGTGCTGGTGGAGATCGATGGGGCGGTGGCGACGATCACGCTCAATCGGCCGGAGAAGTTGAACGCGATTTCGGGCGGGCTGCGGGACGATCTGGAGGCGGCGCTGCGGGAGTTGAATCCGGGCGACGCGGTGCGGGTGATTCGGCTGAAGGGCGCGGGGCGGGCGTTCTGTGCGGGCTATGACCTGACGCCGGAGCGAGGGGCGCTGCAGTGGCGTCCGAATCAGCGCACGGGTGAGCAGGCGTGGGAGCTGGGGGAGTCGCGGATTGCGCTGGATCGCGAGGGGCTGCGGGCGAGCGTGGATCGCTGGCTGTGGATGTGGTCCTACCGCAAGCCGATCATCGCGCAGGTGCATGGCTGGTGCCTGGCCGGGGGCGGGGAGATGATCGGGGCGTGCGACATCGTGTTTGCGTCGGAGACGGCGCGGTTTGGGCATCCGGCGGGGCGGGCGATTGGGATTCCGCCGACGCTGGGGATGTGGCCGATCAAGATCGGGCTGCTGAAGACGAAGGAGCTGCTGTTCAGCGGGGATACGGTGGACGGGATCGAAGCGGAGCGGATTGGGATGATCAACCGGGCGATTCCGGCGGATCAGCTGGACGCGGAGACGATGGACTATTGCCAGCGGATCGCGAATGTGCCGCTGGATGGTCTGACGGTACACAAGCACAGCGCGAACCGCTGGTTCGAGCTGATGGGGCTGCGGGTGGCGGCGTCGGAGGGCGCGGATTTCGACGCGATCTGGCACGAGGCGCCGTCGATTGACGAGTTCGCGAAGATTTCGCGGGAGAAGGGTCTGAAGCTGGCGCTGGAGTGGCGGGACGATCCGTTCGGCGACGGTCGCGGCGCAATTCGGCGGCGCAGCTAGGCGATGGCGGGCGCTCAGCCGCGGCCGCTGCCTACGGCGTCGACGGCGCGGGTGCGCGGGTTTGACCTGCGGGTCTGGGAGTGGGCGGCGCAGGGGGAGCCTGAGGCGACGGTGCTGCTGGTGCATGCGACGGGGTTTCACTCGCGCACGTGGGATGCGGTGGCGCGGCTGCTGCCGGCGTCGTATCGGGTATTTGCGCTGGATATGCGGGGGCATGGAGCGTCGCAGGATCCGCAGACGGCGGAGGCGTGTTCGTGGCGGGAGATGGCGGCGGATGTGGGCGCGTGGCTGGCGCAGCGGGAACTGTACGGGGTGGTCGCGGCGGGGCACTCGATGGGTGGGGCGGTGTTGGCGCTGACGGCGGCGGCGGAGCCGGAGCGGATTGGCGGTCTGGTGCTGGTGGACGCGGTGATCCCGCAGTTCGAGGATCCGCTCTCGACGGCGCTGCCGCCGGGCAATCTGGCGGATGCGGCGCGGAAGCGGCGGCGGGTGTGGCCGTCGCCTGCGGCGATGGCGGAGTCGCTGGCGGGTCGCGGTGCGTTCGTGGGCTGGGCGTCGGGGCTGCTGGAGTCGTATTGCCGCTATGGCCTGACGCCGACGGCGGGCGGAGAGTGGCGGCTATTGTGCGAGCCGCAGGTGGAGGCGTGGACGTTTGAGCATGCGCCGACGACGAATGCGTGGCCGGAGCTGCCGTCGATTGGGCAGCCGACGGTGGTGATGCGCGCCGGGGCGTCGGGGCATCCGTCGCCGACGGGGCCTGGGGTGGCGGATGCGATTGGGGATGCGGTGGAGGTGCGGGTGGAGGATTCGGATCACTTCATCCCGATGCGGCGTCCGGATGCGGTGGCGCGGGAGATTGCGGGGGTGAGTGCGAGGCGAACGGCTCCGCTGTGACGCGCTTGCCCCGCAACCGCTGATTGCCTATCTTGCGCCGCATGCCAGCGCGTAGCCACTCTGTTGGAGCGACTCCCCTGCCACGGTCCGCCGGACTGTGGCGTGTTGCTGCGCGGTTTGCCGCGGCTGCGCTTGCCGTCGCGCTCAGCATCGCGTTGTTCAGCACGTTGGCTCGCGCTGATGGGGCGCTTGGTCTTGAGTTTGATAGCGACGGCGGCTGCTACGTCACGTCCAACGGATGGGGCAAGGAGCCGTACATTACCGGCGAGCAGTTCGAGGGCAGCTGCTTCGTCGCAAATCACTCCAGCGGGTCGCGGACATTCGCCCTCACGATGGCCGTGTATCAACCGAATGTTGGAGCAATCACACTTGGCAAACTTTCTGGTTCTGTCCCGCCGGACGGCAGGCGCTACACGGTTTCCGCTGACCGCAATGTGCTCCCTCAAGACATCTCTTCGGGTCCTGCATCTGTCATCTTCACGATCACGCCGTCCTCAGACCGATACACGTCAACGCTGCACCACGTGATCTTCGTTGCCCAGCGCAATGAGGAGCCCGCAGCGTATCCCAACGGCACCGGCCCCCCAAAGGTGCAGGACGACATTATCCGCGGATGCGGAGACATTGGCAACGGACCGGTCTCCGTCAACGACGAGATCAGTGTGGATTGTACGATCGCAGGCGATCGCCTCCCGCAGACGGCGACCAAGCTCACATACCATGTTCTGGATTCCAGTGCGAACTGGCACATCCTCTCCACTGCTCCGCACAGCATTGATCGCGAGTCAGGGACTTTCTTGGTGTCCGATCATGACATACCGATGCCTAGAGGGGCATCAGACGGGCATGCGCGTCTTTATGTCGAGGCTTGGACCAGCACACCTACCCCACCCGGCTCTCGATTTTATGACCAGAAGACTCTGGACTGGGCGCTCATTCCGATCCACATCAACAACCCGGCGGTCCCGGGGCCAACAGATGATTCTGACGACGACAGCGGCGATGACCCTGTTGACACGGCACCCACCACAACGACCGCCTCAAGCGAAGATGTTCGGCTCGACCGCGACGGCAACGGGCTTGGCTGCCAGATCTCAGACGCAGACGGAGTCGGCCGACCGACTTATCGACGGAATCAACAGGTTCTGTTGTCGTGTCCCGTCACCAACCCGGCCACAGAGTTCCACGCCTTCATTCTCGGCGTGGCATTGCCGGACACCACCACCGGCCGCTTACGCTCTGTTCACGTCTCAGCCAAGACCGAGGCGGCACCTCAGGAGACTGACAGACGGGAAGCACGTTTCCGCATCCCATCTGATTGGCCGGACGGTGACACCATCGCTCATGTTGTTCTGTTCGGCACTCGCCAAGGAGAGTGGGTTGAGCAGGATCGACAGACGACCCGGCGTTTCAGGATCGACAGAGAATCGTCCGGAGGCACCAACTCAGAGACATGCTTCCGCGGCGACACTATCATTCAGCCGCCTGCCGCTGAGCAACCGTCAGTGGCGCGCGGCGGATTCGTTTCACTCTCGACGATACACAAGAACGATATGTCCTGCGACGCAATTGTTCATTTGCATTACTCGATAACCTGCGCAACCGGCAACGAATTTACGCTAGGCCCCGTGCAGCCTTTCACAGTTCCTGCCACCACCCAGCGTCATCCGCACACCGCTTCCGTGATGCTTCCAAACGACGCCGACCTAGGACCTTGCATACTGAATTACTGGACATCGACACCGACCGTCAACTTCGTAGAAGGTTGGCGGTCAACTGGATATGTTGACCGGGCTCCTCACGCCCAGATTATCATCAATGTCACGTCTTCCGACGATCCGGTCTCAAGCTCGCTACCAATCGAAGTGGCCCCTCCGTCTCTTGATCAGCCAGTCAAACGGGCGAGCAGCACTCTCCACCTCACCTACAAGGTGACGAATCGCACAGAACGCGAGATCAACATCTTGCCCCGGACCACGCTTCAATGCGGAGAAGCAACGATCGAGAACAGCGCTGTCGGGCAGTCTGAAACGATCTCAGCAATGAGTACCTCGACGCGCATCAGCATCTTTCTCATATCGTCCGACACTGATCTCGGCTTGTGCGCTGTCCGGCACGAGGTATATGGAGGCATCGATGGGAAGGGACCACCGCTTTCGCAGGCGAGCGCCCCCCCCCATCTGGGTCATCGTTGACGATGAAGTGCAACGCCGCTGGTTAGAAAGCAAATCATGGAGCTCAGCGGCCGTACCGGTGGACTCGCGTTCGTGCCTACAGCAAGCTCTTGAGGCAGCAGTCCTCGGGACATGGACATCTGTCGAGACCACATGCGAGATTGTCGGAGATATCACGTCCGGCTTTCTTGTCGGAATTGCCACAGACATACGCGATGCGATCAACTGCTTCAACGATGGGTGCAGCGGCGACGAGATGTTCGCCGTTATTGGCGTCACAGTGACTGTCACCGCTGCGGTGGTCGGTGCGATCTTCGGCGGAGGCTGGGGTGCTGTTGGAACGGCGTATCTGGCGAATAAGGTCGTCGGTCTATTCAGGAAGACTGCGACTGTGGCATCGTCTGCGCTGCGAGGACTCCCTGCCAACAGACTCAACGAAATTGCCGGCTGGCTTACCACCGAGTTTGACGATGTCGCAAAAAAAGCGATGCCTCGAAACACTCCTAACGTGGGTGTGATCGGTCAGATGGCCAAAGACCTGGACCTCAAACGGGGCGACGTTCTATGGGAGGATTTCAGCAAGTTCCTTAAACAGACTGCCGTTTTCTGTGCGCGAGGCCAAGAAGGATCTTCCAAATGCAAAGGTCAGCTGGGAGAAATTCTGTACCTCCAGTACGTCAAGCGAATCCGAGAGAACGTCGAGACGTTTCAGAGCACGCGATACAAGAAAATCGGACCTGATGGCCGCGAAGTGCCCGGCACGATCGGATTGCGGCCAGATGGACTTACTATCTCAAAAGACCGCGTCGATATCGACGGCGACGGCATTGAGCGCGAGCGGAAGATCGCCAATCAAACTCGACCGGCTGATCCAAAGCAAATGTACTCCTACAAAACAGCCGGTGACTCCGAATTGGGTCTTCAACTCCGCAGTGCAGCTCATGCGAGGATGGACTGCTTCCGGTTGTCGCTATATGCCATAAGCCGAAATGTGGATGATGTCGCCGCATCTATCGACAATCGCGTCAAGTACGCGAAAGACTTCATCGCGTCGGACCAGGAGATACAGAAAATCAATCCGAACTTTAAGTTCGAGGTTGTGAACCTCCAAACTGGCGAGCGAGTAGCGGGTGGCTGTTGATCTGCTTAATCGCGAAGGAAAATATGACGTCTGGATCATAATCGAGAAGCCTTAGAAACTGCTCGATCCCATGACCGGCACCGAGGTAAGGAACCGCGCCTCGCGTTACGCACGACATCATCAGCGACTTTTCGCCGTACGGTTGCGGGCAATACACATCGTACCAAGCGACGGTATGCGGTGGCTAGCGATTAACTTCGTGTCAGATCGAGGGAGGTACAGCGGTAAGGCTTGGCGGATGTCGAGCAGGCCAGCAGCGGCGACAGAGACGGCACCGGACGCGCTGACATTCTGGCGGTAGCGCGAGCAGTGGCGCAGCAGCTGGCGGGACAGGACGCGCTCGATCGGCTACTAGACTAGGCCGTCGAGGGCGAGCAGGGCGGTCGCCTACTCGATGAGATTGGCGACGACCAAGCCGAGCGGGGTTCTGAGCAGGCGGTGAACTGCGGCGGAGGCGTCGATGACGTACTGCGTCACTCGGATGACCGGGGCTGAGCAGCCTCACGATGGACGCGATCGAGGTGTTCGTCGCGCAGACGGCGTTCTTCGCGGATGCCTTCTGCGGAATCGCCGACGCAGTAGTACTCGGACAGTTCGCCACAGCGCTCAAGCTCTTCAACGCGCTGGAGCTCGCGCTCGACGGCGCGATGCACGAAGCCGCTCATGCTGACGTGGTATTTGAGCGAGTGCTGTTCGAGGCGCTCGTGGAGGTCATCGGGGATATCGTCGACGAGTAGGTGCTTCATGATGCGAGGATATCGGGTTCAGTGTTCGTTGCGCCATCGGTTCACTCCAGGGCGCCGGTGATGAGGAGTTCGACGTATTCGTCGTCGCTGAGGTGGGCGATTTGTTTCCAGACGTATTCGTTGTTTTCGCCGAGGAGGGGGGCGGGTTTGTGGAGGTTGGCGGGGGTTTCGGAGAGGCGGAAGCTGGGGCCGTCGTAGGCGCGGCGGCCCATGGCGGGGTGGTCGAGCATCCAGAAGTGGCCGCGGTGGGCGAGTTGGGGGTCGCTGCGGAGGTCTTCGGGGGTTTGCACGACGCCGGCGGGGACGCCGGCTGCCTGGAGCGTTTGCATCAGCTGTTCGGCGGGTTGGGCGCGGGTCCAGGCGGCGAGCAGGGCGTCGAGCTGATCCTGGTTGCTGAGGCGGTCGAAGCGGGTGTGGAAGCGCGGGTCGTCGGCCCACTGGGGCCGGCCGGCGATCTCGGCAAGGGCGCGCCACTCGTCGTCGGTCGTGCAGGCGATGGCGATCCAGCGGTCGTCGTCATCGCCGCGCGGGGCGCACTGGTAAGTGCCGTGCGGGGCGTGGTCGAGGTGGCGCGCGCCGAGCGCCTCCTGCTCGCGTCCGTTGACGGTGTAATCGAGGATCATCGTCTCGGTGGCGTGCAGGGCGGCTTCGAGCTGGCCGAAATCGATGTTCTGTCCCTCGCCGGTGCGCTGGCGGTGATCGAGCGCAGCAATCAGCGCGGCGGCGGCGAAGTGGGGGACGAGGAAGTCGGTGTAGGCGACGCCGGTGCCGATCGGCTCCTCACCGGGGTAGTGGGTGAGGTGGGAGATGCCGGCGGCGGCCTGGAGGACGTGTCCGTAGCCCTGCCACATCGACCAGGGGCCGGTGGAGCCGTACATGGGCATGGAGATCATGATGATGTCGGGGCGGACGGCGCGGAGGTCGTCGTAGGTGAGTCCCCAGGCGCGCATGGCTTTGGGGGTGAAGGATTCGGTGACGATGTCGCACTCGGCGATCAGGCGTTTGGCGAGTTCGACGCCTTGGGGGTGCTGCATGTTGAGCGAGCAGCAGCGTTTGGAGGAGTTGAAGTCGGCGTAGTAGCCGCTGTTGTCGAGGCCGGGCTGATCGTCGACGAAGGGCGGTGCGCGGCGCAGCGGTTCGGGGCGGACGCTGCTCTCGACGCGGATCACTTCTGCGCCGTGGTCGGCGAGGTATTTGGAGACGAGCGGGCCGACGCCAACCCAGGCGAAGTCGGCGACGCGGATGCCTGCGAAGACGTCGTCGGGGAGCTGGGCGTCGGTCATGATGTGCGCTTTCTAGATCACGCCGGCGGATTTGAGGTTGGCGAGGTCGGGGGCGGAGAGGTTGAGTAGGCCGCTGTAGATGTCTTGGTTATGTTCGCCGAGTTTGGGGGCGCGGCGGCGGACGGAGAGCGGGGTGGCGGAGAGTTTAGCCCAGGGGCCGGGGTAGGTCACGGTCTCGTCGAGGTCTTCGTGTTCGAGTTCGGTCCAGAAGTTGCGGGCCTGGAGGTGTTCGTTTTGGAGCAGGTCGGCGGGGGTGTGGACGATGCCCCAGCCGTTGCGGATTTGCTGGGCTTCGGCGACGAGTTGGGCGCGGGTGAAGCGCTTGCAGAATTTGGCGAGCACCTCGATCAGGTGGTCGGAGTCGTCGCCGCCGGGCGGGATCAGCACGCCCTGGCTGGCGTCGAGCTTGGCGAGCCACTCTTCGGAGGTGAGGTCGTCGGCCATGCCGTGGTGGTCGAGCCATTCGATGGTCTGGCGCGCGGTGAGGCCGAAGAGGCCGCCGAAGGAGAGGGCGGCGACGTAGCCGTCGGCGGCCTCGAAGACGTACTGTCCGCTCCAGTAGCCGCCGATGTTGCGTCCGTTGCCGGGGCGGGTGATGTTGATCCCGCGGATGTCCCAGGTGGGCATGGCGTTGTCGTGGGTGAAGGTGACGGCCTCCTGCATGGACTGGTCGACGCGCTGGCCGCGTCCGGTGCGGGTGCGGTGGTAGTGGGCGATCATGGTGCCGACGACGGCCTGTGCGGAGACCTGGGTGTAGCCCTGCGCGGCGGAGGGTCGGATGGGGGGGCGGCCGGGAGCGCCGCAGAGCGAGGCGAGACCGCCCATTGCGGCGCCGATCAGGTCGGTGGCGCGCCATTGCGCGTAGGGGCCGTCCTGTCCGAAGGGGGTGATTGAGGTCATCACCAGGCGAGGGTTGCGGGCGTGGATGGTTTCCCAGCCGAGGCCGACGGCGTCCATTGCGCCGGGCGGGGTGGATTCGACGATGAAATCGGCCTGGTCGACGAGTTGGAGGAAGAGGTCGCGTCCGCGCGGCCGGCTGAGGTCGAGGGTGACGCCGCGCTTGGAGTGGTTGAAGGTCCACCAGAAGAGCGAGCGTTCGGGATGGGGCTCGTCGTGGTAGAAGGGTGCGTTCCAGCGGGCGGGGTCGCCGTCGGGTGGTTCGAATTTGATCACGTCTGCGCCCAGCTCGGCGAGCATGCGTCCGGCGAGTTGGCCGAGCTCGTTGGTGAGGTCGAGGACGCGAAAGGGGGCGAGGGGGCCGGTGGGGGTGTTGGCGGGCATGGGTGGGTCTCGCCTTCCGTTGGGCGCATGGTAGGGGGAAGGGCGGTTGAGGTGGACGGCGCGCTGCTTTGGTGACTGCTGCGAGCGCAGAGGGATCACAGCCGGGGGCTGGGAGGTTGGCTCGGGCACCCCCGCTTTCGCGGGGATGACGGAGAGGGCGGTGCGGTCATGCAGAGCGATCGGGCCTGCTAGCATCTGCGCCATGCCGCAGTCTGCACGTACGCGCTCCCGACCGACCGCTCTCGCGATTACGGTCGCAATGGCATCTTTGCTCATCGCTGTGCTGCTGCCCGGCAACTGGAGCGGTTCGGTTCGGGCTGAGACCCCACCGAGCAAGATCACAACCACCCTACAGCCCGGCGCCAATCTTGTGGGATGGCTTGGCGCCGAGACGGACATCGAGAGCGTCATTAACACAATCCCCGCGTTGGACGCTATCTGGGCGCAGGACCCGTACTCTCTGACATGGGTGGTCGCTTCGCCGCACGTGCCTGTAGACTTCCACACCCTGTGGTTTCTTGACCCGTACATGCCGTTGATCGTGCATATCGGCGGTGATCAGCCTGTTGAGTGGACCCGGCTGGTGGTTCCACGAAGCACGGCGGTCGAGCTGCAACCCGGACTTCAGCTGGTCACGTGGTCGGGTCCAGACAGCATGCCAATCGCCGCCCTACTGCGCGGCATCGCCGGATCCGTCCGAGAAGCTCATGTCTGGGATCCGGTGCGGCAGCAGTATCACATGTACGACCCTTCCGATCCGGAACATCTCGAATCGATTCCTCTCGTCAACCACGGGGATGCTTTCTGGCTCGATGCGCGTCGCAGCATCAACTGGAGACAGCCAAACGGGGTGCTTCCCGAAATCAGATTTCCCGGCGGCGCGTCACAGCACGTGCGAGAGACGGTGCGCACCGATCTGGAAAGCGCCCTTCACTTCTATGCGACAGAGTACGGGGTTGGTCCCGACACATCCGATCTGATTATCATGGTCCCCAGAGACGTTAACGCTCTCATCAGCGCTCTGACGACTGAGTACGATACGGATGGGTGGGGTGAGCAATGGAGGTCTGGCGTAAGAGAACGGTGGCAGGCATACGACGGCTGGTTATCGCTTTCACTCTCGCGCACCACCTCGTACATCGTGGCAAAACGATCATTCTGGACCGGTACTAATTCCGATTGGTACGACTACGGACGATACCTCCTTACCCATGAGATATTCCACGTCATCCAGCTGAATCCACATCCACCTTTTCTCCCAAAACCTAACATCGCGTGGCTCTCGGAAGGCTCCGCGGACCTAATATCTGCTCGCCACGCCGTCTTGGACGGCATCGAGACATGGGATGAGATATACAGTAGAGTACACGCACATCTTAGGGCCGAACTCCCCGCGTTGGAACATGGAGAGGAGTTCAGTTCTGCAACTAGGCCTCGATGGGCATACGACCTAGGATTCCTTGCATCCGACCTGCTCGCACAACGTGTCGACGACGGCGCGTTGATCGAGTTTTACCTATTTCCGCGCAGCTTTGCAGACGGGCCCTGGGAGCAAGACTTCCAAGAAGCGTTCGGCGTCAGCGTCAGCGATTTCTACCTGGAATTTTGCCGCTTCCGACGGGGCTTGCCGACTGACGATTCAGCGTTTTGTCGCGACACAGATGTACGCGTCCTAACAGGGAGCCTGATGGACAGCGACGGACGACCTGTTGAGGATGCGTGGGTATACGCCACGTGGCAGATCGACGATTCAACAAGAGACAACGCTGCGCAAACAGACGCGGCAGGCAAGTTCGCGTTCCGAATGCCGTCTCACTCAGCATCCGGCGACATTCACCTACGCGTCGAGTTTCCTGATTGCGCCACTTACGCCTGGTACAGCGCTGATGGGCTGGACACCGATCCGGAGGCAGACTCGCCGATTGCGATCCGCGGTAGCGTCACCGAGATCGAGCTGCGGAAACCGGCGGAGGTCTGCCCGCAAATTCGAGGGGTAGTGGCCGATTCCGACGGCACAGGGCGCTCGAACGTTCAGGTGGAAATCCTGCCGATCTCGGGCGATTATGGGAAAGCGCGCACCGGTGCAGATGGATCGTTCGCAATCACAGCGCCAACTGCAGGCGAATATCAGCTGTCGATAGAGCTCGCGCCCGGCTGCAAGGCTTGGTGGAAGGAGGACGGCAGCGTCACGACTCAGCAAGACGAGGCGGGGACCGTCAGCGTGACGGGCGGCGATCTCGACGATGTGCGTGTGGTCATATCTGAAGGCATCTGCGAGTGGCAAATCCAGGGGCGATTGCTCAATGCGAACGGCAACGGAATTGAGCGTGTCTGGGTCAGTCTCTACCGCGGTGACTCCCTATTTTGGGGTTTGAGCGTTCGCACGGCAGCTGACGGTTCGTTCGCGATCACGGTTCCCGCTCCGGGCCGATACCATTTGGCGATCAGCGGCAGGGGGTGCCAGGGTTTCTATCAGCACAACGGAATTACAACCGAACAGGATGATGCATCTCTGATTGATGTGGTTGACGGCCATGTCAGTGATTTCGTGTTTCAAGTGCCCGAGGGAGCCTGCGGCTGACGGACAGTCGGCGCTTCGGCGATCCGATGGCGCTGGTTGATCTGATTGGGGAGGGGTTCGGGACGGTTCAGACCGGAGCTGCACCGTAGTCTCGAACTAGCGGCTTTCGCTGTTGAGGAGGTGGATGTTTGGGAGGGTGGGGATGGTGTTGGAGATGGCGGTTTTGAGGGCGTTGAGGTTTTGGGCGGTTTCGGCGGAGACGGGGATGGCGTTGGGGAATGCTTGTGCGATGTCGTTGGCGAGCCGGCCGTCTGCGGTGATTGCTGCGTCTTCGAGTAGGTCGATTTTGTTGAGGGCGGTGATGGTGGGGCGGGTGTCGACGCCGAGGTCGGCGAGGGTGTGGTGGACGGATTCGGCCTGCTCGGCGGCGTCGGGGTGGGTAGCGTCGACGACGTGGAGTAGGAGGTCGGCTTCCAGGAGTTCTTCGAGGGTGGCGCGGAAGGCGGCGACCAGCTGGGTGGGGAGCTTCTGGATGAAGCCGACGGTGTCGGAGAGGAGGACGGTGTGGTCGTCGTTGAGGCGGCAGCGGCGGGTGGTGGGGTCGAGGGTTTCGAAGAGGCGGTTGCGGACGCGCACGTTGGCCTGGGTGAGGGTGTTCATGAGCGTGCTTTTGCCGGCGTTGGTGTAGCCGACGAGGGCGACGAGGGGGATGCCGGTGCGGTCGCGTCGGCGGCGCTGTTGGTGGCGGTGGGTGCGGACGTGTTCGAGGTCTTTTTTGAGCCGCTTGATCTGGTTGCGGATCAGGCGGCGGTCGGTTTCGAGCTGGGTTTCGCCGGGGCCGCGTGAGCCGATTGCGCCCTCCATGCGCTCGAGGTGGGACCACTGGCCGGCGAGGCGGGGGAGGAGGTATTCGTGCTGTGCGAGGGCGACCTGGACTGCGCCTTCGCGGGTGCGGGCGCGCTGGGCGAAGATGTCGAGGATCAGCGCAGTGCGATCGATGATTTTGCAGCCGAGGCGGTTTTCGAGGGTGCGCTGCTGTGCGGGGGTGAGTTCGTCGTCGCAGATCACGAGGCCGGCGCGGAGATCGTCGCGCATGGCGGCGATTTCTTCGAGCTTGCCCTTGCCGATCCAGGAGCGCGGATCGGGGTGGGGGCGGCGTTGGACGACGCGGGCGAGCGGTGCGGCGCCGGCGGTTTCGGCGAGTTGGGCGAGTTCGTCGATGGAGGCTTCGGCGCTCCAGTGGTCGGCGCGTCGGGAGTCGACGCCGACGAGGATGGCGCGTTCGCGGGGGGGATGGGTGGGGTGTTTGGCGGGTCGTCGGCGACTGATGGGAGGCTCCGAATCTGGGACGCGGCGTCGAATGCGGGCGGCGCGGCGGTGTGCGCTGTGGCGGATTGTCCGGGCTATCGGCGGATGCGCATCGTCGGTTCCAGATTCTGCGGTTCAAGGTGGAGTGTAGCGGTTGGGGAGCGAGTTGGCATTTCGCTCGGCCATTCCTGCCTTGGGCGGGAATGACGGAAGTGAGCGCCGACTCATCGGGCGCGGGGGTACGCTTGAGCTGAGAGAGCAACGATGACTGACCAACGACAAGTTGCGGAACGCGCCGCGGTTCGCACTCCTGAGCATCTCAGTCTCCGCCGACGGATCGGGCGCTCATACGAGTCCAGCCGACGCCGATTCTTCGCGACACTGCTGATGGGGGCTGCGCTGCTGCTGATGCTGCTCTTCTTCCTGGAGCTTGCGTTTCCGGTGGCGGGGATGTGGATTGGGGCTGCGGTGTTCGGGATCAGCGGTGGGCCGCTGTTGCTCGGGAGCCTCGCGCTGCACCGGTCGTGGCGGCGCGTGCTGATCGCGCTGCCGGGGCTGGTGCTGCTCGGGGTGATCTATGCGTATCTGGCGATGTCGTACTGAGGGGTGTTGGCGAGGGCGTGGAGGTGGGGGTGCGGCGGGGGGTTGGTGCTGGTCACGGCGAGATACCCGCGGCAAGCGCGGGTATGACGGAAGGAGGGGTGGGTATGACTGACCAACGACAAGTTGCGGAACGCGCGGCATCGCTCGCCCGACTGTGTGACCGCTTTCGCTGGGTCACGCGCGAGCAGCTGGCCTCATCCATCCTCGCAATCGCTTGGGTCGCGATGATCCTGTTCTGGCTTGTGCAAGCGCTCGGTGAATGGGCGGCTTGGGTAGGCGGGATCGGTTTCATGTACCTGGGCGCGCCACTTGTGCTGGTCAGTCTGTGGTTGGAGCGCTCCTGGCCGCTAGTGGCGGCGGCGCTGCCGGTGTTGGGGCTGTACGCCTTCTTCTGGATTTGGCATCTCTCTTCGGCGTAGCCCGCCTTGTGCGGGACCCTTGCGGCGGGGATGGAGCGGCGGTGGGTTAGCTGCTGGTGAAGGCGGCGATGCGGTTGACGCCTTCGTCTACTTCGTTGTCGGGGAGGGTGAGGGAGAGGCGGATGTAGCCCTCGCCGGAGGGGCCGTAGCCGTTGCCGGGGGTGACGACTACGCCTTGTTCTTCGATCAGGCGGGCGGCGAAGTCGGCGCTGGATTGGCCCTCGGGGATTTTGGCCCAGACATAGAGGGAAGCGCGGGGGTGGAGGGCTTCGAGGCCGATTGCTTCGAGGGCGGCGACGACTTTGTCGCGGCGGTTTTGGAGGATGCGGTTGTTGGCGGCGATGGCGATGGTGGACTGGTCGTCCTCGTCGCGGAGGGCGGCGATGGCCATCTGCTGGATGGCCTGGGGGATGCCGCTGTCGATGTTGGATTTGACGCGGAGGAGGGCGTCGACCATTTCGGCGTTGCCGCAGGCCCAGCCGATCCGCCAGCCGGTCATGTTGAAGGTCTTGGAAAGCGAGAAGTATTCGATGCCGGCGGCGCTGGCGTCGGCGGCCTGTAGGTAGGCGGGGGCTTGGTAGTCGTCGTAGGTCACGTCGCAGTAGGCGTTGTCGTGGAGGACGGCGATGTCGTGGTCGAGGCCGAATTGAGCGGCGCGTTGGAAGAATTCGATTTCGGCGGTGGCGCCGGTGGGGTTGTTGGGGTAGTTGATCCAGAGCACGCGGGCACGCTCGCGGATGTCAGCGGGGACCGCTTCGAGGTCGGGCAGCCAGTCGTTCTCGGCGGTCAGCGGGAGGTAGTGGGATTCGCCGCCGGCGAACATGGTGCCGATCGCGTAGACGGGGTAGGCGGGGTCGGGGACGAGGGCGATGTCGCCGGGGTCGATGAAGCAGAGCGCGGTGTTGGCGATGCCTTCTTTTGCGCCGATCAGGGGGACGATTTCGTTGGCGGGATCGAGGTTGACCTCGAAGCGCTGTTGCATCCAGGCGGCGATGGCCTGGCGCAGTTCGGGCAGGCCCTCGGTTTCGGGGTAGCGGTGGTTGGCGGGTACGTCGGTGTGGTCGTGCAGGGCTTCGAGGATGTGGGGGTGGGTGGGCAGGTCGGGGTCGCCAATGCCAAAGGAGATGACGCGGACGCCTTTTTCGCGCTGTTCGGCGATGCGGCGGCTGATTTCGACGAAGAGGTAGGGCGGGAGATTTTGGACCCGCTGAGCGATGCGCGCCATTAGAAGCGTCCCCAGATTTTGCCGACTTTGACGTAGGTGACGATCTTGTCGTCGTGGAGGCGCTGGATTTCAGCGGGGTCGGCGGGGCGTTGGTAGAAGAGTTCGTTGGTCACGTGGCGGAAGCCGAACTGGGCGAGCAAGGGGTCGCTCATCGCTTCCATGGCGACGCGGAGGGTGAGGGCGCGGCGGTTTTGCTCTGCGCCGTATTGCATGGCGGCGCTGAGCAGCGCGCCGGAGATGTCGGCGAAGGGTTGGTCGGGGGCGACGACCAGTTCTTCGGCGATCAGGCCGCGCTTTTCGGCTTCGGCGAGGTGGATGTAGCCGGCGGGTTGGCCGTCGAGTTCGGCGATGCCGACCCAGGCGGCGTCGGTGAAGAAGCGGTCGCTGAGCGGCGGGGAGTGGGCGGCCTCGCCGGAGGCGCGCTGTTCAAGGTCGGTGATTGCGCCGCTGTCGGCCTCGGTCGCCTCGCGGACGCCGACCTCGGGGTTGGTCGCGGGGTTCTTGTCCTTCTGGTCGCGGACATCGCGGCAGCGGACGACGGAGACTTCGGCGGGGCTGGGGAAGGCCGCGCCGATCAGCATCGGCTCGACGTAGTGGCGGTGGGGGAAGTCGTTGTAGTCGAGCGTCATCAGCTCGCAGTCGGAGTGCTCCAGCGCCAGCTCGCCCATGTCGTTGAGCAGGTTGGTGAGGTGCAGGCGGACGTGGTTGATGGCGTCGAACTCGTAGAAGAGGCGCAGGTGGCGTCCGTAGGGGATGCCGATCACGAAGCCGTCGTCGCACTGCGCAGAGAGCAGGCGGGGGGCTTTGACCAGCGCGTCGTAGTCCACGTTCGGCTGATTGCGGATCGTGATCGGGCGGGTGGTGGAGAGGGTTTCGTGCAGGCGGCGGACCATGCCGGGGGCGCGGTCCTGGGCGTAGGCGGCGTAATCAGGGGTGACCATTCGGGATCCATTCGCTGGGGATCGCGCCTTCAAAGGCGAATTCGGCGGGTCCGGTCATGTAGACGGAGGGAGCTTCGGGTCCGTCCCAGGCGATCTGGAGGTCGCCGCCGGGGAGGGAGACGGTGGCCTGGGCGTCGGCGAGGCCGCGCAGTCGGGCGGCGACGAGCACGGCGCAGGCGCCGGAGCCGCAGGCGAGGGTTTCGCCGACGCCGCGCTCCCAGACGCGCATTTTGAGGTGGTTGGGCGCAAGAGCATTGACGATCTCGAAGTTGACGCGCTGGGGGAAGTCGGGGTGGTGCTCGACGGCGGGGCCGATCTCGGCGAGCGGGAAGTCGGCGACGTCGTCGTCGGTGAACCAGACGGCGTGGGGGTTGCCCATGCCGACGCAGGTGAGGTTGAATTCGCGGTCAGCGGCGCGGATGTTGTGGAGGAGGATGGGTCCGGGCGTGGGGGCGTGGACGGGGATTTGGTCGGGTTGGAGCCAGGCGGGACCGACGGCGACGCGGACCTGATCGATTTCGTCGGTGGTTTCGCCGAGTTCAGCGTGGAGGACGCCTGCGCCGGTCTCGATCGGGAGGCGGCCATCGGTGGGTTGGAGGCCGGCGCGCTCGATGAGGTACTTGGTGAAGCAGCGGAAGCCGTTGCCGCACATCTGGCCGTCGGAGCCGTCGGCGTTGACGATGGTCATGCGTGCGGCGGCGGCTTCGGTGTCCTCGACGAGCAGGATGCCGTCCGCGCCGATGCCGAAGTGGCGGTCGCAGATCTGAGGTGCGGCGGCGGACCAGTCGAGCCGGAGGCGTTCGGCGAGCGGGCCGCGGGCGTCAACGAGCACGAAGTCGTTGCCTGCGCCCTGCACTTTGAGGAAGGGGATGGCCATATCGCTCGCTCGAATTCGCGGCGCACGCGCACTGTCCGCGGACGCGGTGGTTACATCTTACCCAAGGGTTGCGATCTGCGCCCTCACCAGGTCGGGCGCGGGCGAGTCGGCGGACCAGCGGATGCGGGGATCGTTGGGGCGGAACCAGGCGCGCTGGCGTCGGCTGAAGCGTTGGGTGGCGCGGGCGACGGCGGCAACCGCGTCAAGCAGGGAGAGTTCGTCGCGCAGGTGGGCGAGGACTTCGCGGTAGCCGATGGCGTGGAAGCCGGGCGCGTCGGCGGGGACGCCCTCGCGGAGGAGGGCGGCGACTTCGTCGATGAGGCCGTCGCGAAACATGTGGGCGGTGCGTTGGTCGATCCGGTCGTCCAGCGATTGTTGTGGGTGGGCGGGCGCGAAGGCGGCGAAGGGCAGCGGCTCGCGCTGCTGTTGCCAGCTGGAGATGGGGCGGCCGGTGAGGTGGTGGACTTCGAGGGCGCGGATGACGCGGCGGAGGTTGTTGGGATCGATTTGGGCGGCGGCTGGTGGGTCGATTTCGGCGAGCTGGCGGTGCAGCGCCGGGGCACCGCGGGACTCGGCCTGTTGGGTCATTTGCGCGCGGAATTCAGGGTTGGGCGGCGCGGGGGGAACGATCCAGCCTTCGAGCAGCGCCCAGACGTATTGTCCGCTGCCGCCGACGATGATCGGCAGCTTGTCGCGGCGCTGGATGTCGGCGATGGCGGCGCGGGCGGCTTCGAGGTATTCGGCGAGCGAGATCGGCTCGGCGGGGTCGCGGAGATCGAGGCAATGGTGGGGGACGCGGGCGCGTTGGGCGGCGGTGGGCTTGGCGGAGCCAAGGTCGAGGCGTCGGTAGAGCTGGCGGGAGTCGGCGCTGACGATTTCGGCGTCCAACTGCTCGGCGAGTTGGAGCGCCCAGGCGGATTTGCCGGATGCGGTGTGGCCGACGATCGCGACGACGGGCGGCCGGTCAGGCGGCGGCGATGCGGCGGGTGATTTCGAGGAAGGCATCGGGATCGAGCGAAGCGCCGCCGACCAGCGCGCCGTCGACGTCGGGCTGGCGGACGAAGTCGGCGACGTTGTCGGGCTTGACGGAGCCGCCGTAGAGGATGCGGATTTGTTCGGCGGTCTCTGCGCCGAGCGCGTCGGTCAGCAGGTTGCGGATGTAGGCGGCGGCGTCCTGGGCCTGTTGGGGGCTGGCCGGCTCGCCTGCGCCGATGGCCCAGACGGGTTCGTAGGCGACGACGAGTCCGGGCGGGGCGGGTTGTTCGGCGAGCGCGGTGTTGATTTGGCGGGTGAGCACGGTGTTGGTGCGGTTGTTCTCGCGCTCGGCCTGCGATTCGCCGACGCAGAGGAGCGGGGTGAGCTGATGTTCGGCGGCGGCGGCGAGCTTGGCGCGCAGCGCGAGGTCGTCTTCGCAGAAGAACTGGCGGCGTTCGGAGTGGCCGAGGATGACCCAATCGGCGATTTCGGCGAGTTGGGCGGGGGAGACCTCGCCGGTGAAGGCTCCGCTGGGGCGGGTGTGCATGTTCTGGCCGGCGATGCCGACTGCGGTGTCGGCGAAGGCGTCGGCGACGGCGGCGAGCTGGAGGAAGCCGGGGGCGAGCACGACGTCGACGCCTTCGATCTGCTCGATGCCGGCGAGTCCGTCGGCGAGGGCGCGGGCTTCGGCGTTGGTGGCGTTCATCTTCCAGTTGGCGGCGCTGATCGGGGTGCGGTTGGGCATGTTGGTCTCGGCAGTTTCGACGACTTTGGTTGTCTCGCTGGCGTGTGCGGCTCAAGCGTCGGGGAGGGCGGCGATGCCGGGGAGTTCGATGCCCTGGAGGAATTCGAGGGCAGCGCCGCCGCCGGTGCTGATGTGGGTCATTCTGCGGGCGAGGCGGTAGCGGCCGAGCGCGGCGGCGGTCTCGCCGCCGCAGATGATCGTGTCGGCGTCGAGCGGTGCGAGCGCGTCGGCCATTGCCTGAGTGCCGCCGCTGAAGGCTTCGCGCTCGAAGAGTCCGAGCGGACCGTTCCAGACGATGGTGTCGCACTCCGCGACCGCCTTGCCGAAGGCTTCGACGGTCTGCGGGCCGACATCGAGCACCTGCCAGTCTTCGGGCACATCTTCGTCGGCGTAGACGAGCGGGCGGGCGCGCGGGGGTTGGTCTGCGCCGGCGGCGATCACGGCGTCGACGGGGAGTAGGAGCCGACATTTGCGGTCGGCGGCGTGGTGGATGATCTCGAGCGCCTGCTCGGTCATGTCCGGTTCGAGCAGGGAGGCGGCCATGGCCTCGCCGCAGGCGTGGAGGAAGGTATTGGCCATCGCGCCGCCGATGCAGAGCACGGAGGTTTTTTCGAGCAAGCTGTCGAGCAGGCCGAGCTTGTCGGAGACTTTTGCACCGCCGGTGATCACCGCCAGCTTGCCGGCCTTGCCCTCGGCGATGGGGCTGAGCGCCTCGATTTCGCGTTCGAGCAGCAGGCCGGCCGCGGCGGGCAGGAGCTGGGCGACAGCGTGGGTGGAGGCGTGGGCACGGTGGGCTGCGCCGAAAGCGTCGTTGACGTAGCAATCGGCGAGCGAGGCGAGCTGCGCGGCGAAAGCGGGATCGTTGGACTCTTCCTCAGGGTGGAAACGGAGGTTTTGGAGCACCATCACGTCGCCGGGGTTGAGCGCGGCGGCCATTTCGGTGGTGATGTCGCCGACGCAGTCGGGCGCCATCTGGACGCCCTGTTCGAGCAGTCGGGCGAGGCGGACGGCGGCGGGGGTGAGGTCGAAGGCGGGGTCGCGCCGGCCTTCGGGGCGGCCGAGGTGGGAGCAGCAGATCACCGCTGCGCCGTTGTCGAGCAGGTAGCGGACGGTGGGGATGGCGGCGGCAATGCGGGTGTCATCGGCGACGCGGCCTTCGTCGAGGGGTACGTTGAGGTCGAGTCGCAGGAGGACTCGCTTGCCGTGCAGATCGAGGTTGCGCACGGAGCGCTTGCGCATCGGACGCTCCCGCCCGTTCTCAGCGGCCCGCGCCCATCGCGCGGGCGCGGTCGGTCTCCTGGTCCTCAAGCGCGCCGAGTTTGGCGAGGCGGCGGATGTGCCGCCCGCCCTCGAATTCGGCGTTGAGGAAAGCTTCGACGATCTCTTCGGCGACGGCGCGTCCGAGGGACCATGCGCCGAGCGCGAGGATGTTGGCGTCGGTGTGCTGGCGCGCGCGGCGGGCGGACCAGGGGTCGGCGCAGAGGGCGGCGCGGACGCCGCGCACTTTGTTGGCGGCGATGCTGACGCCGACGCCGTTGGAGCAGATCACGATGCCGAGTCGGTGGTCGCCGGCGACGACGGCGCGGGCGAGCGGAGCGACGATATCGGGGTAGTCGACGGATGCGGTGGCGTGGGTTCCGAAGTCGTCAAGCTCGTGGCCGCCGTCGAGGATGTGCCGGGAGAGCGACTGTTTGAGTTCGATGCCGGTGTGGTCGCTGCCGATGGCGATGCGCACGCTGTTGGCCGTTTCGCTTAACTGCCGGCCGCGTCGGGCTCGGGCAGTCCCCAGTGCTCGACCAGCCAATCGCCGATCCGAGGGTCGAGTTCGGGTCCTTTGCGCAAAATGCGCGGGATGGGACCGGCGCAGTCGAGGATAGTGGAGGCTGCGCCTGCGGGCAGCATGGTTCCGGGCTCGACTATGTGAACTGTTTCGCCAAGTTGGGCGCGCACGTCTTCGGGGGTCAGCGCGGCGGGTTGGCCGTGCAGATTGGCGCTGGTGCCGGTCAGCGGTTGATCGAGCTCGTCGAGCACCTGGCGAGCGACGGGATGATCGGGGATGCGCAGGGCGATCGTGTCGCCGGCGACGGCGTCGGTTTGGAAGTCGGGGTGCTTGGCGACGATCAGGGTGACGGGGCCGGGCCAAACCAGTTCGGCGAGGCCGCGGATGCGCGGGGGGGCGTCGGCGGCGGCGCGATCGAGCCAGTCGAGCGAGGGGATGAAGACGGGCAGGCTCTCGATGCCGGGGCGCTGTTTGAGGCGGAAGACCTCGGCGACGGCGTCGGGGTTGAGCGCGGCGGCGGCGAGCGCGTACTGGGTGTCGGTGGGCAGGGCGACGGCCTGGCCGCGGGAGAGCAGATGTACGGCGCGGTTGAGTGAATTGGCGGACATAGGGGCGGCTCGGGGATAGAGCGTACACGGAATAGGCTGTGCGCTACAGGCTGCAGGACGGCGCAGGGCGTATGTCGCGCGAGCACCCGCACGAGTCGATCGTGATTGTGGACATGGGATCGCAGACGGCGATGCTGATCGCGCGTCGGGTGCGGGAGCTGAACGTGTACTGCGAGCTGCTGCCGCCGACGGCGACGCGGGCGGATGTGGCGCGTCTGCGGGCGCGGGGGGTGATTCTGTCGGGGGGGCCGTCGTCGGTGCATGACGCGGACGCGCCGCGCGCGCCGGAGTGGGCGCTGGACGGCGGGCTGCCGACGCTGGGCATCTGCTACGGGATGCAGGAGCTGGCGCATCGGTTGGGCGGTCGGGTGGCGCCGGGTCGGGAGCGGGAGTTTGGGGCGGCCTCGCTGACGGTCTGCGACAATCAGTCGGCGCTGCTGCGGGGGCTGCCTTCGCCGCTGCCGGTCTGGATGAGTCACGGGGATCGGGTGGAGGCGATGCCGTCGGGCTTTGAGACATTGGCGGCGACGGAGACGATTCCGATTGCGGCGATGGCGAACGGCGCGGGGCTGTACGGGATTCAGTTTCACCCGGAGGTGGTGCATACGCCGAACGGCGGGGAGCTGCTGCGCAACTTTGTGCTGGAGATCTGCGGCTGTTCGGGGGACTGGACGGCGGAGCATTTCATTACGGAGACGGTGGCGGAGATTCGGGCGCAGGTGGGGGACCGGCGGGTGATCTGCGGGCTGAGCGGCGGGGTGGATTCGGCGGTGGCGGCGACGCTGGTGCATCGCGCGGTGGGCGATCAGCTGACCTGCGTGTTCGTGGACAACGGTTTGCTGCGGCGGGGCGAGCGGGAGCAGGTGGAGGAGACGTTTTCGCGGCAGCTGCACATTGATCTGCGCACGGTGGAGGCGGGCGATCGGTTTCTGGAGGAGCTGGCGGGGGTGACTGATCCGGAGACCAAGCGGAAGCGGGTGGGGGAGACGTTTATCGCGGTCTTCGAGGAGGCGGCGCGGGAGCTGGGCGAGGTGGATTTTCTGGTGCAGGGCACGCTGTATCCGGATGTGGTGGAGAGCGCGGGCAGCGGCACGGGGGGGGCGACGGCGACGATCAAGTCGCATCACAACGTGGGCGGGCTGCCCGAGGATCTGCGCTTCGAGCTGGTGGAGCCGCTGCGCTATCTGTTCAAGGACGAGGTGCGGGCGGTGGGGCGCGAGTTGGAGTTGCCGGAAGAGATCGTGGAGCGGCAGCCGTTTCCGGGGCCGGGGTTGTCGATTCGGATCATCGGGCCGGTGACGCACGAGAAGGTGTCGGTGTTGCAGGCGGCGGATGCGGTGGTGATGGAGGAGGTGCAGGCGGCGGGGCTGGAGCGGGAGCTGTGGCAGTCGTTCGCGATTCTGACGGATACACGGACGGTGGGGGTGCAGGGGGACGCGCGGACGTACGGCTGGGTGGCGGCGCTGCGGGCGGTGACGGCGGACGACGCGATGACGGCGGATTGGGCGCGGCTGCCGGCCGAGTTGCTGGGGCGGATTGCGAATCGGATTGTGAACGAGGTGCCGCAGGTGAATCGGGTGGTGTACGACATTACGTCGAAGCCGCCGGGCACGATTGAGTGGGAGTAGGCGCGGTGGTGATCACGATCTGCATGAGCATGCTGCTGAGCGATCGGCTGCCGGAGCTGTGCGCGGCGCTGGAGGCGGCGGGGCATGAGGTGCTGACGCCGGTGGATACGGAGGGGTTCGACTACCAGGGGGCGTCGACGACGGAGCGGGCGGCGCAGAAGCGGGATTACGATCTGATCCGCGAGCACTGGCGGAAGATTCAGCGCTCGGATGCGATTCTGGTGGTCAACGAGGATTTGCCGGGGAAGCCGCGGCACATCGGCGGGAATACGTTTCTGGAGATGGGCTTCGCGCATGTGCTGGAGCTGCCGATCTACATGATGCAGCCGCCGCCGGATACGACGTACGCGAGCGAGATGTTGGCGATGGATCCGATCGTGCTGCACGGGGACATCAGTCGGATCGACGCGGCAGCGGTGGTGGACTGAGGATGCGGGTGCTGGTGGTCGGCGGTGGCGGTCGGGAGCACGCGCTGGCGTGGGCGATCGCGCGCAGTCCGCGCTGCGAGGCGCTGTTCTGCGCGCCGGGCAACGCCGGGACGGCGGCGCTGGGGGAGAATCTGGCGATCTCGGACGGCGATATCGAGGGGTTGGTGCGGGCGGCGCTGGAGCGTCGGGTTGATCTGGTGGTGGTGGGGCCGGAAGCGCCGCTGGCAAGCGGTTTGGTGGACGCGCTGCAGGACGCGGGCGTTCGGGCGTTCGGGCCGACGGCGGCGGCGGCGCGGATTGAGTCGTCGAAGTGGTTCGCCAAGGAGGTGATGACCGCGGCGGGCGCGCCGCAGGGGGGGGGCGAGCTGTTTGAGTCGGCGCGGGCGGCGCACAAGTGGATTGAGATGCTGGGGACGGATGCGCTGCCGGTGGTGAAGGCCGACGGTCTGGCGGCGGGCAAGGGCGTGGTGGTGCCGGCGACGATCGACGAGGCGCACGCGGCGATTGAGGAGCTGATCGGGATTTCGGGGCGGCTGGTGCTGGAGGATCGTCTGGGCGGGCGGGAGATCTCGGCGATGGCGATTGTGGCGGGCGGGGTGGTCTCGCCGCTGCCGCTGTCGTGCGATTACAAGCGGATCGGCGAGGGGGACAGCGGGCGGAACACGGGCGGGATGGGCGTCTATTCGCCGCCGGGCTTCGTTGCGGATGCGGCGGGGCTGTTTCGGGCAATTCACGAGCCGGTCGTGGCGGAGATGGCGGCGCGGGGCGCGCCGTTCGCGGGCTGCCTGTACGGCGGGGTGATGGTGGAGGGCGATGCGGCGCGGGTGTTCGAGTTCAACTGCCGCTTCGGGGATCCGGAGGCGCAGGCGCTTCTGCCGTTGTTGGATGGAGATCTGCTCGCGGCGCTGGCGGGCGAGTCGTCGGAGCCGCTGGCGTTCCGTCAGGAGGCGAGCGTGGCGGTGGTGATGGCCAGCGGTGGGTATCCGGGTTCCTATGCGACGGGGGCGCGGATTTCGGGGTTGGATGACGTGGACGACGATGTGGTGGTCTTCCACGCGGGTACGGCGCTCGACGAGGAGGGTGCGGTGGTGACGGCGGGCGGGCGAGTGCTGGCAGTCGCGGCGACGGCTTCGAGCATTGCGGAGGCGCGGGAGCGGGCGTACGCGAATGTGGCGCGGATTCATTTTGAGGGCGCGTATTGGCGTCGGGATATCGCGCTGCGCGAGCTGTCGGGCTGAGCAGCGCTGTTGTACGGGGTGGGGCGTTCGTTGCGGCGTGTGGGAGTAATCTGAGGGCTGGAACTGAGGGCGAGAGGTGCTTTGATGGCTGAACCGAATTTGCAGGATCACGATGCGGTAGAGCGGGTGGAGATGTTCGATGGGGTGGGGATGCGCACGCTGAACCATGGGGAGCGGACTTCGATCCATGAGATCGAGATCGCCGCGGGCGCGGTGGTGCCGATGCACACGCATCCGCACGAGCAGATCGGCTATCTGGTGTCGGGGCGGGTGCTGTTCGAGCTGGGCGAGGAGAAGCGGGAGATTTCGGCGGGCGATTCGTGGATCATTCCCTCGGAGGTTCCGCATGAGGTGACGGGGCTGGAGGACTCGGTGGCGCTGGACATTTTCTCGCCGAAGCGCGACGAATACATCGCCCGATGATCCCGCGCTACCAACGGCCGGCGATGGCGGCGCTGTGGAGCGACGACGCCAAGTGGCGCCGCTGGCTTGATGTGGAGATCGCGGTGGTGCAGGCGTGGGCGGACGAGGGGGTGGTGCCGCAGGAGGACGCGGAGCTGGTCGCGGCGAACGCGGACTTCGTGACGGCGGACATCGACCGCTATCAGGCGGTGGTGCATCACGACACGCACGCCTTTCTGCAATCGGTGGCGGACAGTCTGGGGCCGGAGTCGCGCTGGGTACACCACGGTCTGACGACCAACGATGTGTGGGATACGGCGTCGGCGCTGCAAATTCGGGACGCAGCATCGCTGCTGGAGGAGGGTTTGGCGCGTCTGGAGACGGTGCTGGCAGGGCAGGCGGATCGCTATCGGCACGCGGTCTGCGTGGGACGCACGCATGGGGTGCATGCGGAGCCGACGACGTTCGGGCTCAAGCTGGCCAGCTGGGTGGACGAGGTGCGGCGCAACCAGGCGCGCCTGGCGGAAGCCAAGGCGCAGGTGGCGGTGGGCAAGATTTCGGGCGCGGTGGGGACGCACGCAACGGTGCCGCCGCAGATTGAGGAAGGGGTCTGTCGGCGGCTGGGGCTGGGCGTGGAGGCGGTCTCGACGCAGGTGGTGCAGCGCGATCGGCACGCGCACTTCGTGTCGGTGCTGGCGCTGATTGCGGCGTCGCTGGAGCGCTTCGCGACGGAGATTCGGCACTTGCAGCGCACGGAGGTGCGGGAGGTGCAGGAGCCGTTCGTGGAGGGGCAGGCGGGATCGTCGGCGATGCCGCACAAGCGCAATCCGGAGAAGTGCGAGCGGGTCTGCGGGCTGGCGCGCACGATCCGGGCGAACGCGATGACGGCGCTGGAGAATGTAGCGCTATGGCACGAGCGGGACATTTCGCACTCCAGCGCGGAGCGGATTCTGATTCCCGATGCCTGCCAGGCGCTGGATTACATCCTGGATCTGTTCACGTGGGTGATGGAGTCTCTGGTGGTGGATGAGGCGCGGATGCGGGCGAATCTGGAGGGCTCGTTCGGGCTGGTCTACTCGCAGCGGGTGCTGCTGGCGCTGACGGAGGCGGGGATGGGGCGGGAGGAGGCGTTCCGGCGGGTGCAGGAGCACGCGCTGGCGTCGTGGGACACGGAGACGGCGTTCCGCGGGCGTCTGGCGGGCGATGAGGCGATTGCGTCGGCGTTGGACGCGGAGGCGCTGGATGGGCTGTTCGATCCGTCGGCGTTTCTGAAGCATGTGGATGCGTCGTTCGCACGTCTGGGGTTGTGAGGTTGGGGGCGGGTGCGGCGGAAGGGGGGTAAGATTGGGGTCGGAGGAGGGTTGCGATGTCTGTGATGCTGGAGTCGGATTTGGGGTTGCCGAAGCGGTCGGGGAAGGTGCGGGATATCTACGACCTGGGGGACCGGCTGCTGATTGTGACGACCGATCGGGTCTCGGCGTTCGATGTGGTGCTGCCGACGGGGATCCCGAACAAGGGCTGCGTGCTGACGCAGATGTCGGCGTACTGGTTTGAGGCGACCTCGTCGGTGGTGCCGAATCACATGATTCGGGTGATCGATTCGACGGAGAATCCGGACCTGCCGGTGGCGCTGGGGCCGGAGTATGTGGGTCGCTCAATGCTGGTGCGCAAGGCGGAGCCGGTGATGCTGGAGGCGGTGGTGCGGGGCTATCTGGCGGGCAGCGGCTGGGCGGAGTACCAGCGCGACTCGCGGGTCTGCGGGATTCCGCTGCCGGCGGGGCTGCGCGAGTCGGACCCGCTGCCGGAGGCGATCTTCACGCCCTCGACGAAGGCGGAGGTGGGGCACGACGAGAACATCACCTACGAGCAGGCGGCGGCGATCGTGGGGGCGGATACGGCGAACACGGTGAAGGTGCGCTCGATGGCGCTGTATCTGTTCGGGCTGGAGCGGGCGCGCGAGGCGGGCTTCCTGCTGGCCGACACGAAGTTCGAGTTCGGGGTGGCGGAGAACGAGCAGGGCGAGGAAGAGGTGATTCTGATCGACGAGGCGCTGACGCCGGACTCGTCGCGCTACTGGGACGCGGCTATCTACCAGCCGGGGCGGTCGCAGCCGTCGTACGACAAGCAGCCGCTGCGCGACTGGCTGTCGTCGACGGGCTGGGACAAGGAGCCGCCGGGGCCGGCGATCGATGACGCAGTGGCGGCGGTGCTGGCGGAGCGCTACCGCACGGCGTTCGAGCGGGTGACGGGCCGCGAGCTGTTGGTGGGCGGGTGATGGGGTCGTCCGGGTCGTTCAAGTCGTTCAAGGCGGATGTTTATGTCACGCTGAAGCGGACGGTGAACGATCCGCAGGGGCTGACGATTCGGGGCGGGCTGCACGCGCTGGGGTTTGAATCGGTGCGCGCGGTGCGGGCGGGGAAGTTCGTAGAGGTGTGGTTGGAGGCTGAGGATGAGGCGGAGGCGCGGCGGTGGGTGGCGGAGATGGGGGATCAGCTGCTGGCGAATCCGGTGATCGAGGATTTTCGGGTGGAGTTGCGGGCGGATGCGGAGGAGGCGCCGGGCGGGGGAGAGTGAGGGGGAGAGTTAGCCGCTGAGGGTGCCTTTGGTGCTGGGAGCGGAGCCGTCCTCTACGACGCGGGCGGCGTCGCGGAGGGCGCGGGCGAGGGCTTTGAAGGTGGCTTCGAGGATGTGGTGGTCGTTGCGTCCGGCGAGTTGGCGGACGTGGAGGGCGAGGCGGCCTTCGTGGGCGAGCGTTTCGAGGAAGTGGATCGCCATGTGGGAGGGCAGCTGGCCGATCATGGGGCTGGGGAATTCGAGCGCGACGGCGCTGTAGGGGCGGCCGCTGAGGTCGAGCGCGACGTGGATCAGCGCTTCGTCGAGCGGGACGCTGCGATCGGCGAAGCGGGCGATCCCGGCGCGGTCGCCGAGCGCCTCGTTGAGCGCGCGTCCGAGCGTGATCGCGGTGTCTTCGACGGTGTGGTGGGCATCGACGTGCAGGTCGCCGCTGGCGTGGACGGTGAGGTCGAGCGCGCCGTGGCGGGCGAGCTGGTTGAGCATGTGGTCGAGCATGCCGACGCCGGTGGCGATCTCGGCGCGGCCGGCGCCGTCGAGGTTGAGGCTGATGGAGATGTTGGTCTCGTTGGTGACGCGGTCGAGTTGTGCGGTGCGCATGGCTTCACATTGGCGCAACGGAGGCGGTCCGTCCAGTGCCGGCGACGGACTAAGCTGGAAAGTGTCGATTGGGACGCATGGATCGGATGCAACAGGAGGTCTCGAGTGGCGCTGAGCAGGGACGAGTTGATCGCGAAGTTGAACGAGGATCTGGCCGACGAGTACTCGGCGATCATCCAGTACACGACGTACGCAGCGCAGGTGACGGGCCCGTACCGCCCGCAGCTGACGGCGTTCTTCCAGGCTGAGGTGCCCGACGAGCAGGGGCACGCGACGTTCCTGGCGAACAAGATCGTGGCGCTGGGCGGGACGCCGACGCGGCAGGCTTCGCCGGTGCCGGCGGCGGAGAGCAACCGCGACATGCTGGAGGCGGTGCTGGCGGGCGAGCGTCGGGCGGTGGCGGCGTACACCGAGCGGGCCCAGGAAGCGGAGGCGTGCGGCGAGCATGGGCTGGCGCTGGTGCTGGACGAGATGGTGCGCGACGAGACGACGCACATGGAGGAGACGGAGCGGATTCTGCGCGATTGGCCGCTGTAGGTCAGGCGTCGGGCGGCACGGTGGTGCGCTCCTCGATGGCGTAGAGCTCGTCCATGCCGGCGGCGTCCTGGAGGTCGCGGTAGAGCTGCATCAGTTCGTCGAGCGGGCGTCCGCTGTCGCCGCGTTCGGCGATCGCTCGGTAGGCCTCGCGGACTGCGCCGAAGGCGACGACCTGGCCCGTGAAGGGGTCGATCTGCAGGTTGAAGCCGTGCGCGGTGAGTTGGTCGGGGTCCTGCCGTCCGGCGGCGCCCATGATTGCGAGCGGGCCGCCGAGCCGCCGTCCGGCCTCGGCGATCTGGTCTTCGTCGCTGGGAAAGAGCATCAGCACATCGGCGCCGGCTTCGCGGTAGGCGAGCGAGCGCTCGATGGCGCGCTCGAACGATTCGTTGCGGACGGCGCCGGTGCGGGCGATGATCAGGAAGTCAGGATCGGTGCGGGCGGCGGCGGCTTCGCGGACTTTGTCGACCATCACCTCGAGCGGCTCGAGGAATTCGACGCCCTTGTGGTGGTGGGCGCGCTTGGGCGCGACCTGGTCTTCGATTTCGATGGCCGCACCGCCGGCGGCCTCGATTTCGCGGATCGCACGGGTGGCGTGGAGGGCGTCGCCGAAGCCGACGCCGCCGTCGACGATCAGCGGGACGTTGGAGCGGGCGGTGATTTGGCGGGTGAGGGCGGCGATTTCGGTGGTGGTGAGCAGGGCTTCGGAGACGGCGAGCTGGAAGCCGAAGCCGCCGCCGGAGAGGTAGGCGGCGGAGAAGCCGAGCGATTCGATCAGGCGTCCGGTGAGGGGGTCAAGACAGACGGGAGCGGAGGTGGTTTCTCCGTCTCGGATGCGTTGGGCGAAGGGTTGTCGGCTGGGCATGGCATTCAGGATACTAGGTCACACGCAGCCGCCCTGTACAGCCACGGTCTTCCGCTTCGCTCCTTATCTTCCAGGCGACTCACGACCGCAAAGGTGGGACGCTGAGTCGACGCGAATCCTGTGAACCACCGAAGTCCCGTCCACGATTGGCGGCCCGGTCACCAGTCGATGAAATTCGCGCTCGTCGGGAGAGATGAACTCACTGCACAAACTAACGTGATCGTTGATCATGATAGTGTATTCGTCAAGGACTGCAAGAAACGCAGCAAAGATTTTGCCTGAGGTGCGGTCAGCGGTGAAGCATGATCCAGGCAGTCGACAGTATGAGATGCTCAACTGGTCGTGATGGCCGCCGATTACTTCGGTCCGCACTTGGTGTTGACAGAACTGGGGCGACAAACGAATAGTAAGTCCTGTAAGAGTCTCGGATGTCAGTTCAAGGAACGCGGCTTCGTCTGATGCTATGACACCGTACCACGCAATGGACCCATCAGGCAATACATCAGCAACACAGGGCGGCCAGTGCCCTTCCTGCTCCACGACAAGTCGATATCGAGAGTGCTGCGTTGCGCCAGGCGCGGTTCGCAGCAGCGTCAGAGAGAATTTGCCCTCGGTGTCCACTTCACTGATGCGACGCTCAACGGAATACGGATCCAAGCCTTGCGGAGTTCCGTAGGGCACACTGCGGGGTAATCCTAATGCACTACGCGACTGGTCATCGGCGAGCTCGTACGCTGCTATCCGCAACGAGGGGAACACTGCGCGGTCTACGCCTTCGACCTGTCCGTGGACAATTGTAAACAACGATCTCCGGTACGTATCAAATTCGATAGCGAAGTCATTGAACGCGACACCAAATGCAACGAAGAAAATGTGCTGCCACCCCGATGACAAGCCGGTCTCTGAGCCGAGCTTTCTCCAAAATTCGACGATCGAATCATCGCTTGCACG
The DNA here is from genome assembly GCA_958295515.1 of uncultured Dehalococcoidia bacterium. Taxonomy (GTDB): domain Bacteria; phylum Chloroflexota; class Dehalococcoidia; order Bin125; family Bin125; genus CATQGW01. The sequence continues at coordinate 62,002 of CATQGW010000005.1, forward strand.
CTGCACAAGAAATGCCGTTGCTGCAATACCCAGGTAGTGCTGGTCGTCATGGCTGTGCAACCGTGAGCCCAGATCGAGCTCGATCGTATTAGGCTGTAGAACGTCGACGTTCGGACGCGGAGCATCAAGGACGATGTGTTCGGACCACATGGCTGTGCCTTCTGACAGCCAACCCGGAACACGTCGCCCGGCAGGGCCGGCTAGTTCATGTTGCATGACGTGAAAATATTCGTGAGTAAGAGTCTGACTGGCGTTCGACGGCGCGCTCTCAAACGTGGCGGTGACGGGCTGTGTCCACTCGGTGGAAGGAATCACGATCACGCTGACGCCGTGGTGCGTTGTGGGAGAAAACGCGAAGGCGTTGGAGGATGTGTTGTAGTTTTCCTGTTGGCGTATCTGCGCTTCGGGTGTCGTGGTGACACGGATGCGCAGATGTTCAGCGGGGACTTCAAGCTTGAACTTGGCGGCGAACTGCTCAACGACGAATCGTACATCGGCTTCAACCATCTCGCGGAAGTTGTCGGGCAAGTCTCTGTGCAGGCCTCCAGCGAATTGGATCTCCGGCAGGTCCCCAGTGGGGTGGAGCCATTCGACGGGTTCGGTGAGATTGATCTGCAACGCTTCGCCACGATTGACGAGCAGGGGCTGGAAGCTGGGGGTGTTTGGCGCAGGCGACCAAGGAATGAAGCGCTGCTCTGCGGCGAGCCAGCGCCAGGCAAGCGTGATTTGATCGCGAAGACCGAGCAGAACATCTGGGACGGGCCTGCCGCTCGGGCCGGTCCAGGCGACGAGCTGTTCGCCGGGTTCGAGGTGAAAGCGGCGTGTTGCGGGCTCGGCGGGGCGCGTCCAAATGACCGGTTGGTCGGCGTTGATGCGGAACCAGTAGCCGCGTCCGGGTTGGAGAGTGAGCAGCGCGGCGGGGTCATTGGCCGCGGCGCGGCGCACCTCACGCTCATCGCCGTCGTGAATTCGTTCAAGCTCGTTCAGTTGTTCAAAGAGATCGGAGGCCGCTGTCGCCTCGTGGATCCAACCGATCAGGTTCCAGCCGGGGTGCAGTGTCGTCGTAATGCTGTCGTCGGCCTGCGCAGCCGAGACTTGATACGCCGCCGCACACAACAACAGGGCGATAGCCACAGATGCGATGGCAGCGTTGCGCTTCATCGATCGCATCCGTCACGAACTATCGGAGGTGGGCAGCGAGATTGCGCCTGACTCAGCTAGTTGGGCGATCTCCGCGTCGGTGCGGCCGATGCTGCGGAGGACCTCCTGTGTGTGTTGGGCGGGGGTGCTGGCGCCTTGTTTTAGCTGGATGGGGGTGCGGCTTAGGTGGACGGGGCTGGCGCTGACTTTGAGGGTGTCGTTGCCGTTGGCTACGGGGAGTTGGGCGATCATCCCTCGGGCGGCGATGTGGGGGTCGTTGATGATGTCGGGGAGGGTGTTGAGCGGGGCGACGATGCAGACGCCTTCGAGCTCGGCCTCCCACTCGGCGGTGGTGCGTTTGGCGAAGGCGTCGTTGAGGATCGGCTCGATCTCGGCGTGGTGCGCGGTGCGGTCGGCGTTGGTTTGGAAGCGCGGGTCGTCGAGCAGGTCGAGGCGGTCGATTTTGGCGCAGAAGAGTTGCCAGTCTTTGACGCCGGCGACAACGCAGTGTCCGTCGGCGGTGGGGAGCGCCTGGAAGGGGGTGACGAGCGGATGGCGAGTGCCGATCGGGCCGGGCACTTCGTCGGTGTTGGCGGCGCGGACGACGGCGTTTTCGAGCAGCGCAACCTGGCTGTCGAGCATGGCGACATCGACATGTTGGCCGAGGCCGGAGGTCTGGCGCTCGTGGAGCGCGGCGAGCAGTCCGATCGCGGTGTACATGCCGCCGGCCATGTCGCCGATGCTGTAGCCGGGGCGAGTGGGCGGGCCGCCGGGGTGGCCGGTGATGCTCATCACGCCGCCCATGCCCTGCACGATCACGTCCACCGCGGGGCGGTTTTTGTAGGGGCCGGTGTGGCCGAAGCCGGAGGTGGAGGCGTAGATCAAACGGGGGTTGAGTTGGGAGAGGTCGTCGTAGCCGAGGCCGAGGCGTTGCATTGCGCCGGGGCGGAAGTTTTCGGTGAGCACGTCAATTGCGCCGTTGGCGGGATCGATCAGGTCGCGGACGATTTGGACGGCTTCGGGGGTTTTGAGGTCAAGGGTGAGCGATTTCTTGCCGCGGTTGACGCTGAAGAAGTAGGTGGAGACGCCGTGAACGTAGGGGCCGGCGCCGCGGCGTTGTTCGTCGATCCCGGCGGGTTCAACCTTGATCACGTCCGCGCCAAGGTCGGTGAGGATCATCGAGCCGTAGGGCCCGGCGAGGGCCCAGGTGAAATCGAGGATGCGAAGTCCGCGGAGCGGTCCGGGCATGGCGTCAAGCTCCAGATCCGACTAGCCTTGCCGTGCCACTTGGCGTGGGTGCAATGCAGCACATGATAGAGATGCGGAATGAAGCGAATCGCGCCAGTCATCGCAGTCGCGCTATTCACACTGGCGCTGCTCGCCTACGCCTTCAGCTCGCCTCACACCGTCCGCGCCGATTCGGAACAGACCGCCACCACGCTCTACCCGGGTTGGAACCTGATCGGATGGGTTGATGTCGAAGCGCCCGTTGGTGATCTGTTTGAGACGCTGCCCAGCTTGAAGTCGGTGTATGCGTACGAGAGTGCGGAACAGCGTTGGCTCTCTGCGACCGCCGAAGGCGGCGATCTACAAATGCTCACGCCCGGGATGGGACTGTGGCTGCGAATGCGCGACGGTGCGCCATTCGAGTGGCAGCGCGTCCGCGGCGCTTATGTGAACTCGTCGATGCTCACGGCGGGGCGCAATGTGATCGCCTGGCAAGCTCTGGACGCGGTGCCCGCAGCAGTGGGGCTGCGCCAAATCCGCAATGCCGCGACGCTGGTCTTGAAATGGGACGCCCAAACACAGCGCTGGCAGACGGCTGCGCTGCGCCTCCCCCACTCGCTGTGGACATTGACGGAGTTCAACCACGGCGACGCCATCTACGTCGACGCCGAACAACCCGTCGAATGGCGGCAGCTTACGGGCGAGAGTCCGCGTGTGACGTTCATCGGCGATGTATCCGAGGAACAGCGCCGCGAGACCCTGGAGGAGTTGGAGTTCATTCGCGAGACCTTCGCCACCACTTTCGGCGGCGTGGTTTCGGGACTCAATGTTTTCGTCTTCGAAGACGTAGAAACGCACACTGAGTGGGCTCGAAGCGTCTGGGGCACCTCGCTCTACGGCTGTGGCTATGCAGCCGGGATGCACATTGGCTACACACTCAGTTGCGGTGCTTCCGTTCTCGCCCATGAGTACTTCCACGCCCTCCAACATTTCACCGGCCGGCGCGACAAAGGCGGGATTCCCGTCGGGCCTTGGATGAAGGAAGGTGGCGCAAAGTTAGCTGAGTGGGTCTACCAAGACGCCGCCGGGCAGCGTCGGTTCAGCCGCCAAGTACATGACGCCTTGGCGAGGATCCGAACTGTGGATGCCAACTTGACTGACCCCTCGAATCAAACGATGCGGTACACCGGGGGTGCAGTCGCGACGACGCTTCTTGCGCAACGCGCTGGAGCATCAGCGCTCCTGCAGTATATCCATAGCGTCTTCCCACCGGCAGGCAATTATGTACCAGAGGAAGTGTTCGAGAGCATATTCGGCATCTCAATCGACGATTTCTATCGTGATTTTGAGGCTGCACGAGGCAAGAGCATCGAGCAATTCGGGCAACTGAGCAGCCGGGCGACGACACTCGTTACGTCGGAATCGCCGTACCGACTGAAGGTCGCGCTCGAGGGTCCGGACGGCTCCTCACTAGACGGTTTTGCCCGCGTCGGTGTCCCCATCGGATCAATAGCGTTCGACAGTCTCGTGTCGGTTCCGGCTTTACCTGGTTCGTACCGCCTAGGCAAGATCAACATCGGCCGCTGCTCAGTCGGCCGGACAATTATCGGTGGACAGGCAGGAGAATGGCTCACAGTTGACGATCGTTGGCCAGCGGCAGCTCACCGGGTACGACTGTCGTCGCCCGGTTGCGACAGCATGATCACAGGGATCGTACGAGGCCCAGACGGTTCACCATTACGTACGAGAGAACTCAGAGTCTGGATCGAAGCCTATTCAGGCCCTGACAATTGGGTGTCGCGAACGGCGGCAGTCTCACCGACAGAGGACGGGCGATTCGAGATGCCCGTCGTTGACGGCCGGTACTCCATCGGAGTGTCGCCAATCGAAACGGACGGGGCAAGGTTCGGTTGGTACGCGCCTGACGGCTTGACTCGGCAGCCAAGTGAGCGACACATCTTCGACGTGCCGAGCAGTGGCGTAGTCGAGATCGACATTACGCTTCCATACGGCCGCAAGGTAAGAATCGCGGGTCTCGTGCGCGGGCCGGACGGGCACGCAGTCACGGGTGTCATCATCTCCCCACATGGGACGCTCACTACAGCCGATGAGTCCCAAGGCTGGATCGGGTGGAGCGATATCAGTGGTCAGGCGGGAGAATTCGCTGTGACGTTCACCGGCACCCATGTGGCGCTCGGAGTGTGGGCAGGCGAGTGCAGGCTGGGCACATACGGGCCCGGAGGGTTCAGGCCGGCAGGTCAGGCCGCACGCTACTTCGAGGTGAACGACGAGGACATCACCGACATCGTGATCGAACTGCCGACCACCACGTGCGAGTAGACGGCCTGCTTGCGCTTACGGTTCGAGGCCGGGGGTGCCGGGTTCGAGTTGGACGCCGAGGGTGTTGAGTGCCATGGAGACCAGGTTGTATTGGCCGGCGGCGAAGACTACGTCCATCAGTTGCTGGGTGTTGTACTGCTCGGCGAGGGCGGCCCAGGTTTGGTCGGAGACGAAGGCGTCCTGGTGGAGTTCGTCGGCGGCGGTGAGCAGGGCGCGCTCGTGGTCGCTCCAGCCTTCGGCGGCGGGGCCCTGCTTGACGCGCTCGACCTCTTCGAGCGTGAGGCCGGCCTCCTGTCCGATGCGACGGTGCTGGCCGAACTCGTAGCCGGATTGGCAGTTCCAGCCCATGCGCAGGATGATCAGCTCGCGCTCGCGCGGGGGGAGGGTGGAGCCGGCCAGGACGTGGCGGGCGAACTGCCCCCAGGCGCGGGAGAGTTCGGGGTAGTTGGCGAGGGTGCGGGTGATGTTGAGCACGGGTCCGCGCTCGGCGGCGCGTTGGAGCTGCTCTTTGGCGAGGCCGTCGGCGGTTTCGGGGTCGAGCGGTTGGACGCGCGGTTGGCTGAGACGCATGGTGGTTCCTTTGGGCGGTTCCTTTGGCGCGGTGCGGGCGCGCGGTCAGGATAGGGCGCGGGCGATCCGCTCGATCAGCTCGGGCAGCTGGTCGGGGCGTGGGACGGAGATGCGCACGCAGTTGCGCAGGCGTCGATTGGCGTAGAAGCGGACGAAGACGCCCTGGCGGGCGAGGGCGTCGTGGAATTCGCGGCCGGCGCTGGAGGTCGCGCCGGCGTCTTCGCCGAGCGGGGCGACGCGGACGAGCACGAAGTTGGACTGCGAGGGGTAGGGGCGCAGCTGGGGGTGTTCGGCCAGCGCGGCGATCAGGCGTTCGCGGGTTTCGACGATCTGGTCCACCTGCGCGTTGAGCGCGTCGGCGGCGCGCAGCGCGGCCAGTCCGGCGGCCGCGGCGGCGACATTGACGTTGTAGGGCTGCTTGACCTTGAGCAGCGACTCGACCAGCTGCGGGTGGGCGGCGGCGTAGCCGAGCCGCAGGCCGGCGATCCCGGCCCACTTGGAGAAGGTGCGGGCGACGATCAGGCGTGGGTAACGGTCGAGCAGATCGACGGCGGAGGCGGAGTCGGCGCCACGAGCGAACTCGATGTAGGCCTCATCCATCAGCACCATCGCGCCGGTGTCGAGCAGCGCTTCGAGCGCGGCGCGGGGAAAGAGATCGCCGGTCGGGTTATTGGGCGAGGTGACGACCACCAGCCCCGCGGGAGCGCCGTCCGCGGAGTGCGTTGCGGCCTCCAGCAACGGCTCCAGCTCGATGCGGAATTCGTCGGCGCGGGGGATTTCGACGAATGGGAGCTGGTTCACGTCGGCGAGGAAGCGGTACATGCCGAACGCGGGCGTGGAGACGACGACCGCGCGACCGGGCGGGACGACGGCGCGCATGATCAGGTCGAGCGGCTCGTCCATCCCCGAGCCGGCGATCACGCGGTCGCTCGGGACGCCGAGGCGCGCGCCGAGCGCTTCGCGCAGCGCCGGCTGCAAGGGATCGGGATAGATCGAGGCTCCGTCGCTGTCGGCGAGCGACTCGCGCAGCGCGGCGCGCACATCGGGGTGGACGCCGAAGGGGTTCTCGTTGGCGTCCAGCTTGAGCGCATCGGCGACAGGTACGCCGACGCGGCGGCAGCGCTCTTCGAGCGTGGGCACCGACTCGTAGCCCGGCAGGGCGGCGAGGTGGGGATGGACGGCGGGGGGATCGTGAGGCATCGGCGGGCGGCTTCGGGGCTTAGCGATCGACGCGGCGGCGCTCGAGCGAGCGGGCGTGCGCGGTCAGATGCTCGGCGTGGGCGATTCGCTCGGCGTCGGCGGCGAGCCGATCGAGCGTGTCGGAGTCCACGTTTACCACGGTCGTGATTTTGCGGAACTCGCCGACGTTGAGCGCGGAGGCGAAGCGGGCTGCGCCGCCGGTGGGCATCACGTGGGAGGGGCCGGCGACGTAGTCGCCGAGCGCTTCGGGGGAGGCGTCGCCGATGAAGAGTCCTCCGGCGTTGCGCACCTGATCGGCGCGGTCGTGGGCGTCGCGAGTGACCAGCGCCAGGTGTTCGGGCGCGAACTCATTGGCGAGGGCGAGCGCGTCGTCCAGTGTGGGGACGCAGGCGATGCCGCCGCGGCCGGTGAAGGCGGCGAGGGCGATGTCGCGGCGGGGGAGCGTCTCGGCCTGCTCGCGCAATTCGCGGCGGACCGCGTCGGCGAGCGCTTCGCTGGGGGTGAGCAGGATCGGCGCGGCGAAGCGGTCGTGCTCGGCCTGGGCGAGCAGGTCGGCGGCGCAGAGGGCGGGATCGGCGGAGTCGTCGGCGACGATCAGCGTCTCGGTGGGGCCGTAGACGGCGTCGATGCCGACCGCGCCGAAGACCTGGCGCTTGGCGGCGGTGACCCAGCGGTTGCCGGGGCCGAAGATTTTGTCGACGGCGGGGATCGACTCGGTACCGAAGGCGAGCGCGGCGATCGCCTGCGCGCCGCCGACCTTGTAGACGCTGCGCACGCCGGCGATTTCGGCGGCGAGCAGCTTGAGCGGGGCGACGGCGGCGCGTCCGTCGGCGGTGGGCACGGCGGGGCTGGCGATGGCGACATCCTCCACGCCGGCGACCACGGCGGGGATGGCGGTGTGGAGGACGGAGGAGGGGTAGACGACATCGACGCCGGGCACGTAGAGGCCGACGCGGGCGATGGGGCGGACGATCTGTCCGAGTCCGTTCTCGGAGAACGATCTGGCGGCGTGCTGGAGTTGGAGCTCGTGGTAGGCGCGGACGCGATCGGCGGCGAGCTGGAGGGAGTTGACCAGCTCCTGGGGCACGGTATCGCGCGCCGCGGCGAACTCGGCATCGGAGACGCGGAAGTCGTCGGGCGCGGCGCCGTCGATGGCGGCGCAGATGCGGCGCAGCGCGTCGTCGCCGCCCTCGCGCACCTCGCGCAGGATGCGGGCGACGGCCTCGTCGAAGCTGGGATGGTCGTCCCAGAGGCGGGCGATCACCTCGCGCTCGGCGGCGGTCAGTTCGCCCGTGTCGGGTTGGCGTTGCGCCAGCAGCGCCGCGCGCGCTGCATCGAGGCCGCGCCAGAGGGGAATCTCGGCGCTCATGCGGCGTCGCCGAGCCATTCGCCGAGCGCTTGCGCGGTGCGCTCGGCGGTGGATTCGAAGAAGGCGTCGAGCGCGGCCTGGTCAACGTGATTCAGCGTTTGATCGAGCAGTTCGGGGATGCGCTGCATGAACTCGTTGAGACCCTGCGCGTCGGCGATGCCGGCGCGGTTGAGGTGGCGCGAGGCGATGAAGGTGAAGCGCTCCCAATCGGGCGGGTGCTCGGTCACGGCGGCGGTGGTGTCGCGCCACTGTTCGAGGGTTGGCGCGTTGATGAAGCCGGCGTCGATCTCGAGCGCGGAGGCGAAGAGGGCGCGGCGCATGGAGCGCATCGTCTCGCCCTGCTCGCGCTCGCGGCGGTCGAACTCGTACTGGAGGATGCGGTCGAGCAGGTTGGCGTGGTCGTCGCCGCCGAGCAGGGAGCGGCTGCCGAAGTAGGGGCGGTAGATCGCGGTGACGTATTCCTGGTCCATGACCAGATGGGTGAGGTAGCCGCAGACCCAGGCGCGCGTCTGGGGGTTGAGGCGGGCGGCGTCGCGGAGGCTGTGGTGGGCCTCGAAGAAGGCGGCGACGCTGTCCTGGTGGCGCTCGTCGGTGATGTCGAAGAAGTGGGTGCGCTCGCGCTCCCAGCGGGTGATGACGCGGATGTCGGGGGTGGTCGCGCCGAGTAGGAACGCGCCGTTGTCGGCGTCAAGGCGCTGGGCGCTGAGCCGCTCACCGGCGCGGCAGGCGGCGATCATGTGCGAGACGAGGGCGGGCATATGGGCGGAGTTTATCGCGCCGCCGTGCATACCGCCCGCACGCAGCGCCGATCGGCGAATACCGACTTATGCTGGGGGTATGCGCAGAGTGCGTCTCGGGATGTGGTCGTTGCTGCTGATCATCGGCGTGCTGCTGGCTGCCTGCGGGCAGCCGACGCCGTCGGGGGCGGTGCATGTCTCGCGGCTGGCGGACGACATCGGGCCGGTCTCGGCGAATTTCATCGATCGGGCGCTGGATCGCGCGGAGGAGCACGGCGCGACGGCGTGGGTGCTGATGCTGGATACGCCGGGCGGTCTGATCAGTTCGACCGACAAGATTGTGCAGCGGCTTCTGGCGGCAGAGGTGCCGGTGGTGGTGTTCGTCAGTCCGGCCGGAGCGCGGGCGGCGTCGGCGGGAACGTTCATCACGATGGCGGCGCATGTGGCGGCGATGGCTCCGAATACGCAGATCGGGGCGGCGCATCCGGTGGCGGGGGGCGGCGAGGACATTGAAGGGGATCTGAACAAGAAGGTGACGAACGACGCGGCGGCGGATATCCGGGGGATTGCGGAGGTGCGCGGGCGGAATGCGGAGTGGGCTGAGGAGGCGGTGCGGGAGTCGGTTTCGATCACGGGCGCTGAGGCGGTGGAGCTGAACGTGGTCGACCTGACGGCCAACGATCTCGACGATCTGCTGGCGCAGATCGACGGGATGGAAGTGCAGCTGAAACCGGACGGTCCGATGGTCGCGTTGCAGGTGGCGGAGGCGGAGCGTGTGGAGACCGACTACACGCTGGTGGAAAGGATTCTCGACGTGATCGCGAACCCCACGGTGGCCTTCATTCTGCTGGGGCTGGGGCAGCTGGCGCTGGTGATCGAGCTGTGGTCGCCGGGGCTGGTAGGGCCGGGCATTTTCGGCGTGATCATGCTGATCGCGGGCTTCTTCGCGCTGGGTCCGCTGGATACCAACCCGGCCGGGATCGCGCTGATCGTGTTGGCGGTGGTGCTGTTTGCGGTGGAGATTTTCGTGGCCGGTTTCGGGGTGTTCGGGATCGGCGGGATCGTGGCGTTAATTCTGGGTGGGTTGATTCTGATGAGCGACACGTCGGTGGATGCCGAGGAGGTCTCGCTTTGGGGGCTGATCGTGGTGGGCGGCGCGGCGGCGGTGGTGGTAGGCGGGATCGGACTGCTGCTGGCGATTGACCGCCGCAAGCCGAAATGGTCGCCGTCGGGTTCGGGCGCGACGATCGTGGGCCACGAAGGTACGGCGCACACGACGGTCAGCGGGCACGGCACGGTGGTGGTGGATTCGGAGTTGTGGTCGGCGCGGGCGGTTTCGGGCTTGATCCCGCGCACGACGCCTGTGCGAGTGGTGGAGATGGACGGGCTGACGGTGGTGGTGGAGCCGATGGTACCGGTGGAGATCGTTGAGTCGGACGAGCTGGGCGACGGAGCGGTACGGCGGCGGCTCTGAGCGAGGCTGCCGCTCCTACAGGCTCACGGGGCAGCGCCGGGTTCTGGTTGCGCATCCTCGGCCGCGGGCGCGACGTACTCAACAAGATCAAGCTGCTGATGCAGCCAGCCGATCAACCCAAGCCAAACGGCGCAGTCTTGCGCCGAAACCTCACGCTCGATGTCGTGCGTCAGCACGTTTCGGACACCGCGAGCGACGCCGAGCAACAGATAGCGCAAGCCGGCTTGCTCATTGCGCTCCAACCTCGTGGAGAGATCGTTCAGCACGAGAATCGGGGCCTTCTCGGAGAAGGCGCGCTCGATCAGGGGCTGACCGTCCAGCTCCGGCTGATCGGCGAGGATGCGCAGCCGGTTCAGCAATCGCTGAGACTCGTGACGCACAGCCTCGCGGCAGTATCCATCCCGATGCAGATTGCGCGCGTGCTCGCTCAGCCCGATCAGCGAGAGCTCAATGGTCGCGCCCTGGTCGTCGGCATTCACGCTCCCACCAACCGTTGCGCCAGCGCCCTGGCGGCCTCAACTCCCTTGCCGCGCAGCCGAATGAGTCGGTTCTTGCTATCGGGGTGTCCGCGCAGCGCGATGTCGGTCATCGCCGCGATGGTCGAGTCGAATGTCAGCGGATCGAGTGTGTCGTGCGCGTCAGCGGCAGCGCGCACGTGTTCGGTGCCGGTCTCAAGCCCCAGCGCGGAGCGCGCCGCGGCGACCAGCAAGGTGATCTCCCCGATCGCAGCGGCCGGCTGGCTGTCGAGTTTCGATGTGCTCAGGCGCAGTTGCGGTTCGGAATCGCACAGCTCGTAGAGGGTCGCCACGTCCTCGTCGTCAATGCCCAGATACCCGGCAACCGCGTCGGCGCGCTGGATTTCCGTGGCGAGGGCGTCGTCAATGGAGACCTCGAACGGCTCCTCTGTGATTGCATCCGGTACGCCGTTGGATTCCGGTGGCTCAATCTCGGGCCGCGCCCCGCCGCCGTTCTGCAGCATTGCTTCGAGGAGCAGCTTGAAGGCGGTTTGGCGTGTTTCGGAGTCGACTTGGTCGGCGACGGGGTCGGTTGCGCTCCAAGCGTCGGCGACGATTCTGCGCAGGCGCTCGGCCTCGGAGGAGTGGGGGGTGGGCAGGGGGTCGGAAACGGTGGTCACGGGCATGCCTCTCTGATCGATGTTAGTCGAAATGCAGGCAGGCGGGAGCGGCGGCTAGGGCTGGGTGTCGGGAGTTTCGGACTGCTCCTCGCTGCGGTTGCGGCGTTTGTGGGAGCGTTGGCCGAAGAGGATGGTCCAGACGAAGCGGAAGACGGCGCCGATCAGGATGATGCGGAAAAGGTGATGCCAGAGCACGCCAATCAGACGGAAGAGCGAGCCGAGGATGCCGTGTTCGCGGATGAAGTCGAGCATGGGCGGGGTCGGCGCGGCTAGTAGGAGTGGATGGCGCGCTTGGCGTTGCGCGGACGCTCGGGGATGCGCGCCGCGCGCCCGGTGCGTCCGCGCAGGTAGTAGAGGCGGGAGCGCCGCACGCGGCCGCGGCGGGTGACTTCGACGCGCTCAACGCGGGGCGAGTGGTAGAGGAAGGTGCGCTCGACGCCGATCCCCTGGGTGACGCGGCGCACGGTGAAGTTGCTCGAGGAGCCCTGCTTTTTGCGGCGGATCACGACGCCCTCGAAGACCTGCGTCCGCTCGCGCTCGCCCTCAACGACTTTGGCGTGAACGCGCACGGTGTCGCCGGGCTGGAATGCTTCGATGGCCGGGTTGCGTTCGAGTTCGAGCAGGTCGGAGCGGTCCATGGCGGGTTCCTTTGCGTTTGCCAGTGTACCGAAGGTTCGGTTATGCGCCCTGTGTGGAGCGTTGCGCAGATTGCGCAAGCAGGTCGGGGCGGCGGCGGCGGGTACGTTCGAGCTGCTGCTCGCGCCGCCAGCGCTCGATCGCGCCGTGATCGCCGCTGAGCAGGATTGGCGGCACGCGCCAGCCGCGGTACTCGGGCGGGCGCGTGTAGTGAGGATATTCGAGCAACGGTTGGCTGAATGACTCATCGAGCGCGGATTGATCGGAGCCCAGCACGCCGGGCTGGAGACGGACGACGGCGTCGACCAGCACCACTGCGGCCGGCTCGCCGCCGCTGAGTACGTAATCGCCGATGGAGATTTCGTCGTCGGCGAGATGTTCGCGGACGCGCTCATCGACGCCCTCGTAGCGTCCGCAGAGCAGGATCAGGCGGTCTTCGGCGGCGAGGCGTCGGACGCGGGGCTGATCGAGCCGCTCGCCCTGCGGGGTGAGCAGAACGACACGGCCGGGCAGGCCGCGCAGGCGCAGCCGTTCGACGGCGCGAAACCAGGGCTCGGGGCGCATCACCATGCCGGGCCCGCCGCCGTAGGGCGGCGCGTCGACGCTGCGGTGGCGGTCGGTCGTGTAGTCGCGCGGGTTATGTAAGCGCAGCTGGACGCGCCCGGCGTCCTGGGCGCGGCGGATGATGCTGGCCTGAAATGCGCCGGCGATCAGTTCGGGGAAGAGGGTGAGGATGTCGATGCGCATGCTCTCCCTTGTTCCCCTTGCGGGAGCAGGCTGCTCCTCCCACGGCTCCCCCGCGCGAGGGGAGCGGTGGGGGAGGACACCGCAAGTGGCGAGCGCCTTTGGTTAGCTCTCGCTGTAGCGCCCGTTGCCGGCGGGGGAGGGGACGTCCCAGCGCTCCTGCGTGGCTGGGGTGGGCGGGGCGCTGTTGCGGCGGCGCAGGAAGGTGGGCGTCGAGTAGTCGGTGCTGCCGCCGACATCGAGGTCGTCGAGCAGGTTGGACGACCAGTCGTTGCGCGCCATGGCCGGGAATTCGTGGTGCTGGGAAGACGCGAAGCCGGTGGCCACGACCGTGATCTGCACATCGCCGCCGAGTTCCGGATCGACGGCGGTGCCCATGATGATCTCGGCCTCGCGGTCGACGAGGTTTTGGATCACTTCAGCGGCGGAGTTGAGCTCGCCCATGCCGAGGTCGCCGGCGGAGGTGATGTTGTAGAGGACGCGGGTCGCGCCTTCGATCGTGGTTTCGAGCAGCGGGCTGCGGATCGCCTGTTCGGCGGCCTGCACGGCGCGCTCTTCACCGGAGCCGCGACCGATCGCCATCAGCGCCTGGCCGCCGTAGCCCATCACCTTCTTGACGTCGTTGAAGTCGAGGTTGATCTGGCCGGGCACGGTGATCACGTCGGAGATGCCCTGGATGCCCTGGCGCAGCACATCGTCGGCCTTGTGGAAGGCGTCGACGACGGTGATGTTGGGGTCGTTGGGGTCGATCAGGCGCTGGTTGGGGATCACGATCACGGTATCGGCGAACTCTTCGAGCCGGTCGATGCCTTCCTGGGCGACTTCGCGGCGCTTGACGCCTTCGAACTCGAAGGGGCGGGTGACGACGGCGATGGTCAGCGCGCCGCAGCGCTTGGCGGCCTCGGCGACGATCGGCGCGGCGCCGGTGCCGGTGCCGCCGCCCATGCCGGCGGCGATGAAGACCATGTCCACGCCCTTGAAGTGGTTGACCAGCTCCTCGCGGCTTTCCTCGGCGGCCTTCGCGCCGCGATCCGGATCGCCGCCGACGCCGAGTCCGCCCGACTCCATATCGCCGATGCGGATGCTGACGGGCGCCTTGGAGTGTTCGAGCTGCTGGGCGTCGGTGTTGACGGCGACGAAGCGGACGCCGTGGATGTGGGCTTCGACCATGCGGTTGACGGCGTTGCAGCCGCCGCCGCCGACGCCGACGACTTTGATCGGGGGTACTCCATCGGCAGAGATTCGATGCGTCATCGGGTTCCTCTCATGCTGGGGGCTGCGCCCCGCTTGTTGTTTGCCGCGCCCGCCGCAGGTTGGCGCGCGCGGTGGTTTCCCGTCGTACTAACTCGGCAGGAACACTCTGCCGAAATTGAGCGCGCCGCGCATCAGCCCGCCGAGTCCGGGCGCATCGCGGCGCGTCTGGGCGCGCGTCGCGGGGCTGGGGATGTCGCCGGCAGTGGCGGCCCAGCGCAGCAGGCCGAGTGTCGAGACGGCGGCGCTGTTGGCGACCTGGTCGGCGAGTCCGTAGAGCTCGCCGGGCTGCGCGGCGCGGGTGGGCAGCTGGCTGAGCTGTTCAAAGAGCTCGACGATGCCGGGCAGTTCGCTGCCGCCGCCGGAGAGCACGATGCCGCCGTTCAGGCGGTTATCGAGCTTGGCGCGCTTGAGCGTCTTGAGCACCATCGCGCTGATCTCGGCGACGCGGGCGTGGACGATCTCGGCGATCAGCCGACGCGAAATCTCGCGGTCGCGTTGATCGGTAAAGCCTTCCAGGATGATGGTTTCGTCGGCGACCAGTTCGGGCAGTGCGTGTCCGTAGTTGAGCTTGGCGGTCTCGGCGACCTCGGCGGGGGCGCGCAGGCCAACCATCAAGTCGCGGGTGACGAACGCACCGCCGAGTGGCAGCGAAGCGGTGAAGGCGATTGCGCCTTCGAGATAGGCGCTGATGTCGGTCGTGCCTGCGCCGAGGTCCACTACGGCCGCGCCCTCGACGGCCTCCTCGCGGCGCAGCACGTATTGGGAGCCGACGACAGGCTGGGCAGCGACGAGTTCGACATCGACGCCGGCGGAGGTGACGCACTGCACGGCGTTCTGCACTGCGCCGCGCGAGGCGGTGACGAGGTGCATTTCGACATCGAGCCGCTGCCCGTGCATGCCGCGCGGATCGGCGACGCGATCCTGGCCGTCGACGACATAGAAGCGCGGGATGGCGTGAAGGATGGTGCGCGAGGAATCGAGCGTGACGGCGCGTCCGGCGTCGATCACGCGCTGCATGTCGTCGTCCGCGATCTGGGTGTCGAGATCGGGGATCGCCACGACGCCGCGATTGTTGCGCGATTCGAGATGCGGACCGGTCACGGCTACGGACGCGGAGAGAATCTGGCGTCCCGAGGAGCGCTCAGCCTGCTCGACGGAGGCGGTGATCGCGCGGGTGGCGTCGGCGACGTGGTTGATCTGTCCGCGGTCAACACCGGCGGAGGGGGCGATGCCGACGCCGAGGATTTGCAGCGCGCCATGCTCGTTGGCTTCGCCAACGACGGTGGTGATCCGGCTGCTGCCGAGGTCGATGGCGGCCAGGGGTTGCTGTCGAACCATGCGCGGCTATCTCCCTCTGTTGTTTCGCTCGCTCTGGTCGATCCGCACGGCGCGGCCGACGTTGAGTCCGATTTCCACTCGGGGGCGCAGGCCGAAGCGCAGGTCGGCGAAGATCAGCGGCTCGCCGCGGCTTCGCGCCTCCAGTTCGAGCTGGCTCCAGACGTCGTATTTGAACTCGAAGCCTTCGACATCGCCGAAGACGATCTCGCCGTGCTGGGTGACCACGGTGAGGCCGGTGCTCTGAGCCCATTCGTAGGAGACGATGCCGGGCAGATCGACGGGCGCGCCGCGCTCGTGGATTTGGGCGACCAATTGGACGGCGGTGGTGTCCACCCGCGCGCCGGCTCGCAGGGCCGGCAGAGCGGACACCTGACGCACAACCGGACCATCGGCGGGCGGGGCGACCCCCTCGAGGATCACGCCCTCAGCATCTATCGGCCACACGATGTTTTCTGCCCGCCACCGGCCCCACGGCCTGCGCTCCACTATGACCACTTCGATCCGATTTGGCCAACTTCTGGAGACGCTCGCGTTATGGATCATGGGTTGGTTAACAATTCGCTGCCGCGCGGCCTCCAGGTCCACCCGCAGGATGTTCTGCCCTTGCAAGCCGGTCAGCTGGGCGATCGCCTGGGGGCTGACCGTCTCCGCGCCGCTCACGCGGACGGAGTTGACCTCGAGCAGCGGGGAGTTGAGCACGACCAGCCCGAGCACGAGCGCGCCGACGAGGAAGAGCGCGACGATCAGGCGCGGCCAGGAGGGGCGCGGCACGCGCCGCCAGCGTCGTCGCGGCGGCGGCTCGGTCGGCGGCGACTCGGTCGGGAGCGACGGAGGTACGGGCGTGTGCTCGGTCGGCGGCGACTCGGTCGGGAGCGGCGGAGGTATGGGCGTGTGTTCGGTCATCGGAGGTTCTCCGCGCAGCGGGCGCGTTCCAGCGCCAGTTCGACGAGGCGGGTGACGAGGCCGCGGAAGGAGAGGCCGCAGGCCTCCCAGAGCCGCGGGTACATGCTGGCGCTGGTGAAACCGGGGATGGTGTTGAGCTCGCCCAGCCAGAGTTCGCCGTCGGGAGCGAGCAGGAAGTCGGCGCGCGCCATGCCGTGCGCGCCGACGGCCTCGAACGCGGCCAGCGAGTAGCTGCGGATCCGCTCGGCGATTTCGGGATCCAGGTCGGCGGGGACGATCAGTTCGGTGTTGGGGTCTTCGTACTTGGCGATGTAGTCGTAGAAGCTGCGTGCGGTGCGGATTTCGCCCAGCGCGGAGGCGCGGGGCTGCGCGTTGCCGAGGATTGCGCACTCGATTTCGCGCGCATCGAGCATGGCGCGCTCGACGAGCGCGGTGTGGTCGCATTCATAGGCCGCGCGGAAGGCGTCTGCGAGGTCCTCGCGCGATTCGACGCGGGTGGCGCCGATGCTGGAGCCGCCGTTGGACGGTTTGACGAAGAGCGGGTAGCCGAGTTGCGCCGCGTCGCGTTGGGCGGCGATCGGGTCCTGCCGCCAGGCGATCAACGGCACGGCGAGGGAGGGCGCGACAGGAATGCCGGCGGCCTGGAAGATCGGCTTCGAGGCGGCCTTGTTCATCGCCAGCGCGGAGGCCGCGACGCCGGGCCCGACGTAGGGGATGCCGACGGTTTCGAGGAAGCCCTGCAGCACGCCGTCCTCGCCCCAGGTTCCGTGGACCAACGGGAACGCGGCGGCGCAGTCGGCCAGCGCGGAGGCCGCTTCGAGAGCGCTGAGCGGTTGCGGCGAGACCACCTCTTCGTCTGCGCCGGCGTCGATCCGCGCGAGCAGCTCGGCGCTCTCCGCGGGCGCGAGCCAGCCTGCGTCGCGGGTGACCGCGATCGGCAGGACACGCCAGCGTTGGGGATCGGCGGCGGCGATCACCGCGCGCGCGGAGCGGATGCTGATCGTGTGCTCAACGGTGGGTCCGCCGAAGATCACGGCGAGCGTCTGCTGATCGGTGGTCATTCAAATCCCTCGCCAACGCTGGTCAGTTCCGGTTCGAGTCGAATGCCGAATTGGTCGGAGACGCGCTGCTGCGCGAGCCGAATGAGCGCGGTCATGTCCCCGGCTGTGGCGCGCCCGACATTCATGAAGTAGTTGCAGTGCTGCTCGCTGATCTGCGCATCGCCGATTCGATGACCGCGCAGGCCGACACGATCAATCAATTCCCAGGCGCGCTGATTCGGCGGATTGCGGAAGGTGGAGCCGCCGCTCTGCCCCTTCGGCGCGTTGGCGGTGCGGCGCTCGGCCAGATCATGGATCAGCTTCAGGCTGTTCTGCGCCGTACCGCGCTGTAGGCGCAGGCGTATGCGGGTCACGATCCAGCCGTCGCGCAGGCCGCGGGTGAAATCGCTGCTGCGGTAGCCCAGCCGCAGTTCGTCGGCTTCGAGCTGCTGGAGCGAACCATCGGGCGCGATGCAGTCAATCTCGATCAGGGACTGCGCGAGGTCGCCGCCGTACGCGCCGGCGTTGTAGACGACCGCTCCGCCCATGGAGCCGGGAATGCCCTCGGCCCACTCCAGGCCGCGCCAGCCGGTTGCACCGGTCCGGCGTGAGAGGGTGGTGAACTGGACGCCGGCACCGGCCTCGATCACGGCGTATTCGTCGGCGGCGCGGTGCGGGGGCAGGCAGAGGTTTGTGGGGTTCTGCTTGATCGCCAGCCCGCGGAAGCCGCGGTCGCCGGCGAGCGTGTTGGTGCCCGCGCCGAGGGCGAGGATCGGGCAGTCTTCCTGCCGCGCGGCACGCGCCGCCGCTTCCAGCGCCTCGCTGGAGTCGACCGTCAGATACCAGTCGGCGGGACCGCCGATGCCGAGGAAGGTGTGTTTGCTGAGCGGCTCGTTACGCGCCGCGCCGCGGCTTTCGAGGAAGTTGCGCAGGGCGCTCATGATCGGTCCGCCAGACTTTGGAGGATGAGCGGGCCGGCCGCGTCGACATCGCCCGCGCCGACGGTGACCACCACATCGCCGCGCTGCGCCGCTTGCGCGACCAGCCGTGCGGCGTCGGCGACGGAGCCGGCGTCGGTCACGTCGGGGTGGTCAATCTGCGCGGCCAGCTGAGCGGCGGTCAGTCCGGCGTCAGGCGTCTCCCGCGCGGCGTAGGTGTCGCAGAGGAAGAGGCGGTCAACGCCGGCGAAGCAGTTGCGGAAGCCGTCGAGCAGGTAGCGCGAACGGCTGTAGGTGTGCGGCTGGAAGAGCAGCAGGATGCGGCGCTCGGTGAAGCGCTCGCGCAGCGCGGCGATGGTGGCGGCGATCTCGGTGGGGTGATGCGCGTAGTCGTCCAGCACCAGCACGCCGGCGGCCTCGCCGTGCGTCTGGAAGCGCCGCGCCACGCCGCGGAAGTCGGTCAGCGCGTGCGAGGCGGGCTGGGGGTCGAAGCCGGCCGCGGCCAGCGCGGCCAGCGCGGCGACGGCGTTGGCGACGTTGAACGCGCCCGGAATGCGCAACTGCGCATTCCAGCTGCCGCCCTGCGGCGGGTGGACGCGGTAGCAGGTGGCCTGCTCGTGATGTCCAACCACTTCCGCGCGCCAATCGGCGGATTGGCTCAGGCCGGCGCTGGTGATTGTGAGATCGGGGCGCTCGGCGGCCAATCGTTCGGTGATCGCGAGCGCTGCGGGCGAATCTGCGCCCACAATCAGCTCGCCGTTGGGTTGCAAGGTGCGCGCGTAGATCAGAAACGCTTCCTCCAGCTGCGCGGCGCTGCCGTAGTAATCGAGATGATCGGGTTCGACGTTGGTGATCAGCGCCACGCGCGGGGTGTAGTGGTGGAAAGCGCGCCCGTATTCGTCGGCCTCCAGAATCAGCCAGGGGTCCGCGCCGCGCACGGCGTGGCGGGGGAGATCGGCGGTTTCACCGCCCAGCACGTAGCCGACATCGCGCCCCGACGCGCGGGCGGCGATGGCGAGCATCGCGGTGGTGGTGGTCTTGCCGTGCGCGCCGCCGACGGCGATCACCTTGCGTCCCGCAGCGATCTCAGCCAGCAGTTCGGCGCGGGTAGCGACTGGCAGGCCGGCGGCGCGGGCGGCGGCGATCTCGGGGTGCGATTCGGGCACCGCGACGGTGCGAACCAGGCGAGCGGCAGGCTCGACATGCGAGGGATCGTGGCCAACGGAAATGGCCGCGCCGCGCTCGCGCAGCGGGTCCAGAATCGGGCTGTCCGAGCGGTCGCAGCCGCTGACCGGCAGGCCGTCGTCGAGCAGGATGTGCGCCAGCGCGCTCATGTGGATGCCGCCGACACCGACGAAGTGGACATGTCCGGTCATGGCGCGAACTCCAGCAAGACGCGGGCGATCGCCTCCGCGCCGTCCAGGCGGCGCAGGGTCAGCACCTGCTCGCGCATCGCGCGGAGCCGCTCGGCGTCGCCAAGGATGTCGGCGGTGGTGGCGAACAGGTCGCTCTCCACTGTCGCGTTGTCCACGATCACCGCCGCGCCGGCGTTGGCCAAGGCCTCGGCGTTGAAGCGCTGGTGGCCGCCGGCTTCGTCGATCGGCACCAGCACGGCGGGCAGGCCGGCGGCGGGGTATTCGCCGATCACCGACGCCCCGGCGCGAGAGATGGCGAGGTCGCAGGCGGCCATCGCCAGCGGCATCTCGGTCGAGAGATAGGAGTAGAGGCGGTAACGGCTGGCCAGGCGCGGTTCGAGCTGATCGCGCAGGGCGTTGAGGCGGGCGAACTCGGACTCGCCGGAGATGTGAATGAGCTGCGCGACTTCGAGCCATTCGGGCAGCCGCTCGGCGATCACGCGGTTGATCCGCTGCGCGCCGCGCACCGCGCCGGTGACCAGCAGCGCGGGCCCGCCGTTGAGCTGGAAGTGGGCGCGGGCGAGGGGCTGATCGAGGCCGTGAAAGCCTTCGCGGATTGGGTAGCCGGTGAGGACTGCGCGATCGCCGTAGCGTTCGCGCGCGTTTTCGTGAGTGAGGCAGGCGCGACGAGCCAGCGGCGCGAGCATTTTGAGCGCCCACCCGGGCGCGACATCGGGCTGGAAGAGGACGATCGGGCGTCGGCTCAGCCAGGCCGCGACGCCCACGGGCGCGCTCGCGTAACCGCCGGTGAGAAAGACTACGTGCGGGCGAAAGCGGCGCATTGCGCCGAGCGCATCGAGCACGCCGACTCCGGCGGTGGCGGCGGAGAGCAGCTGACTGGCGGGGTTGCGTCCGCGCACGGGACGCGCGGCGATCGGCGCAAAGGGGATGCCGGCGGCGGCGGCCAGTTCGGATTCGACGCCGGCCGAAGCGCCGGCGTAGAGGAATTCGGGCGGCTGGGGGGCGATTCGCTCGAGCGCGGAGGCCGCCGCGAGCGCGGGGAAGACATGGCCGCCGCTGCCGCCGCCGGCGAGAAGCACACGAATCATTTGCGCGCCTGCGGTGGTGAATCGAAGGGGCTTTCGGGCGGCACGGCGGGCGCGTAGTCGCGCGTCGCCGCCTCCGCATCGGGCGGGGCTGGCAGTGGCTCGTTGGCGCGCGCGTGGCGCGAGATGCTGACCAGCACGCCGGCCGCGGCGAGCGTGGCGATCAGCGCCGAGCTGCCGAATGAGATGAACGGCAGCGGAATGCCGGTGAGCACGATGGTGCGGGTGATCCCGGCGATGTTGAAGAACGCCTGCAAGCCGATCCAGGAGACGATCCCGAAGGCGAGCAGCATCCCGAAACGGTCCGAGGAGTGCATCGCCGCGCGGATGCCGCGCCAGACCAGCAGGGCGAAAAGGCTGAGCACGATGATCGCGCCGAGGATGCCGGTCTCCTCGCCGATGATCGCGAACACGCCGTCGGTGTGGGCGGAGGGCACGTAGAAGAATTTCTGGCGGCTGGCTCCAATTCCCACCCCGGTCAGGCCGCCGGAGCCGAGCGTGTTGACCAGGTTAAGAATCTGATAGCCGCCTTCCTGGGGCATGTCTTCAGCGGAGAGGAAGGCTCTGACGCGCTCCAGCCCGTAGCCGATCACGAAGACGATGCCGAGCAGCACCGAAATCCCGCCGCCGGCCAGCACGAGCATGTGGCGGATCGATGCGCCGGCGAGGAAGAACATGACCACGCCCATCGCAGCGATGGTCACGAAGGTGCCGAGGTCGGGCTCGGCCATCAGCAGGAAGCCGATGAAGCCGATGATCATCACGAAGGGCAGCAGGCCGAGCGGGATGCGCTTGATGTCGTCGCCCTTGGAGGCCAGCCAGGCGGCGATGTAGATCACCAGCGCAAGCTTGGCGAACTCGGAGGGCTGGAGGGCGGGCAGCGAGCTGACCTGGATCCAGCGCCGCGCGCCGTTCTGCTCGAAGCCGATGCCGGGCAGCAGCACGGCGACGAGCAGGATCAGCGCGCCGAGGATGATCAGCGGCGAGAGCCGCCGCCAGACGCGGTAGTCGATCAGACTGAAGGCGACGAACGCGACGCCGCCCAGAGCGGCGCCGATCAGCTGACGCTTGGCGAAGAAGCCCGTCTCGCCGTGCAGCTCGAGCGAGATCGCGAAGGAGGAGGAATACATGAAGACGAGGCCGACGAAGGTCAGGGCGAGCACGGCGCCGATCAGCAGCCAGTCGGGCGAGCCGCTGGCCGAGCGCAGGCCCGAGACGTTGGGCAGGCGTCGCCCCACCACGTGCAGAGTGCGCTCCGCTGTGCGTCCCACCGCACGCTCCGGGACATGCCCAATGGTGCTCATCGCAGCGCCTCCACCAATGCGCGGAAGTGGTCGCCGCGCGCCTGAAAGTTGGGATAGGCATCGAACGAGGTACCGCCGGGCGAGAGCAGCACTGCGTCTCCCGACTGGGCGATCTCGTGCGCTGCGCGGACGGCCGCGTCGAGCGTGTCGTGCGGGCCGTCGCAGGGCAGACCGGCGCGGCGCAGCTGCTCGCTCCAGGTCGGCCCGATCTCGCCGAAGCAGATCAATGAGCGAGCGCGGTCGGGCAGTTCGGCGAGCAGGTTGTCCAGCGGCAGGTGTTTGTCGCGCCCGCCGAGCAGCAGCAGCAGGGGGGCGCGGATCGCGCGGACGCCGGCCAGCGTGCGTTCCGGCGCGGTCGCGATCGAGTCGTTGATGTAGCGCACGCCGTCGATCTCCGCGACGGTTTCCAGGCGGTGGGCGACGCCGACAAAGCGGCGCAGCGTCTCGGCGATGGTCGCGTCGGGCACGCCAAGCGAAGCGGTCAGGGCGATCGCGGCGAGCGCGTTGCGGATGTTGTGGTCGCCGGGGATCAGCAGCTCGGCGGCGGGCAGAATGCCGCGCGCGCAGCCGCCGATGCGCACGTGCAGCTGTCCACCCTCCAGCCAGGCGGCGTCGCCGTGCGGCGGCGGGGCGCTCATCCCGAACCAGAGCTTGCGCGCGGGGGTATCGGCGGCCATCGCCGCCGCGATCGGCTCGTCCCAGGGAAGGATGGCCATGTCTTCCGCGTGTTGGCGGTTGACCAGCCGCCGTTTCAGCTCGACGTATTCCTGCCAGGAGAACTGATCGAGGTGGTTGGGCGTGACATTGAGCAGCGCCGCGATCTGCGGGCTGCGGGCGGCGCGCAGCAGTTGGCTGTGGCTGAGCTCGGCGACGACGGTCGAGTGGTAGTCCAGTTCGGGCAGACGGCTGAGCAGTCCCTTGCCAATATTGCCGCCGACCAGCGGCGCGCGCCCGTCGGCGCTGAGGATTTCGCCCACCAGCGTGGTCGTGGTGGTCTTGCCGGCGCTGCCGGAGATACCGATCAGCGGGGCGGGGCAGCGGTCAAGGAACACGCCGGCAGGACCGAACACGGGGATGCTCCGCTCGGCGGCGGCGCGCAGCAGCGGCAAATCGCGCGGGATGCCCTGGCTGGCGATGATCGCGTCAAGCCGCTCAAGCAGGCCGAGGCACTCGGGCGCGCTGAGCTCGGCCTCGATTCCGCACTGTGCGAGTTCAGCCCGCAGCGCTTCGGGCGGGCGTTGGTCGACGATGTGCAGCCGATCGACGGCCTCATCGCGCAGGAAGCGCGCGGCGTCGCGGCCTTCGATGCCGAAGCCGGCGACGGCGACACGGAGTCCGCGGAAGGTCGGCGGCGCGGGCAGGTTCATGAGGGCACTTTCAATGCCAGCGCGACGCCGAGGATCGCGCCGGCGATTCCCAGCAGCCAGAAGCGAGTGACGATCTGCGGCTCCGACCAGCCGCTCAGTTCGAGATGGTTGTGAAAGGGCGCCATGCGAAAGACGCGCCGCCCGCCGCTCCACTTGTAGTAGCCGACCTGGATGATGTCGCTGGCCGCTTCGAGCACGAAGACGATGCCGATCACCGGCAGCAGCAGCCAGTGGCCGGTCATCAGCGCCAGGATCGCTAGCGCGCCGCCCAGCGCGAGCGAGCCGGTCTCGCCCATGAAAATCTGCGCAGGGTGCGCGTTGAACCAGAGGAAGCCCAGCACCGCCCCGACGGTGGTGAAGGCGAAGCGGACGATGAAATCCTGCTCCTGGCCGATCGCGATCACGCCGAACGCGGCGATCGCGATCGCCGCCGCGCCGCCGGCGAGGTTGTCCAGCCCATCGCTGATCCCGACGGAAATGATCGTGGCGAAGACCACGACTGCGGCGAGGACGATGTAGATGGGTCCCAGATCGAACTGACCCGCCCAGGGCACGTTGAGGCTGCGCACATCAAGCCCGAAATAGAGCACCAGGCCGACGCCGACCGAGAAGAGTCCCAAGAGCGCAAACTTGATCCGCCAGGAGAGCCCCGACTGCGCCCGACCGACCAATGTGCCCGTGTCGTCGAGCCAGCCCAGCGCCGCCAGCGAAACCACGCCGACGAGGGGCAGCAGGATGGACCAGCGGTTGCCCTCGACGAGGTTGGCGGCAATCGTGAGGATCACGATCGCGACGATGAAGATGACCCCGCCCATCGTGGGCGTGCCCTCTTTGACCATGTGTGTGTCGGGTCCCTCTTCGGAGATCGCCTTGCCGAAGCCGCGGCTGCGGATCCAGTGGATCATCGGTCCCCCGATGGCCAGAGCCAGAGCGAACGCGATACCGGCGGTGGCGAGCGAGAAGGTGGTCATGGCCGCTCACCGGCCAGACGCTGTGCGCTGAGGATCTGTTCCACCAGGCGTTCGAGATGCACCGCGTGCGAGGCCTTGATCAGCGCTGTGGCGTCGCCGCTCAGTACCGGCAGCAGCGCTTCAGCGGCGTCTGCCGCGTCGTTGTGGACGCTGACCCCGCTCAGCCCGGCGGCGCGCGCGGCGGTCGCGATCGCGACGGCGCGCGTGCCGACCGTGAGCAGGCGGTCGCAGCGCTCGGCGGCGTAAGCGCCGATTTCGAGGTGAGCGGCGGTCTCCTCGCTGCCCAGCTCGAGCATGTCGCCGAGCACGGCGATGCGCGGCGCGGGCCGGGCCGCGAGCAGGTCCAGCGCGGCGCGCATCGAGAGCGGCGCGGCGTTGTAGGCGTCGTCGATGATCGTCGCGCCGTTGGCGGCAACGCGGCGGCGCAGCCGCGAGCCGGGTTGCAGCAGCGCGGCGGCGTTGGCGATCTGGTCCAGCGAGAGTCCGGCGCGCAGGCCGACCGCCGCCGCCGCCAGCACGGTCATCGTCTGATGTTCGCCGACCAGCGGCGTGTGGACGGTGATCGATTCGCCGCCGTGATGCAGCTCGAAGCGCAGCCCGTCGAAGCCCTGCGGTGTGATGTCGGCGGCGCGCAGGTCGGCTTCGGCGGAGCGGCCGAAGGTCACGATCCGCGCCTGCGTGCGCTCGGCCATTTTGAGCACGCGCGGATCGTCGGCGTTGAGCACGGCCAACCCGTCGGGCGGCAGGCTTGCCGGCAGCAGACCTTTGATCCGCTCGGTGTCGTCGAGCGTGCCGAAGCGTTCGAGGTGGGTGGGACCCACGTTGGTCACGATGCCGATGTCGGCGCGGGCGGTGCAGACCAGCAGCTCCATCTCGGCCTGCGAGTAGGGGCCCAGTTCGAGCACCGCCCAGCGGTGCTCCGGTCCGAGTCCCAGGATCGCGATCGGCAGCCCGATATCGCCGTTGAAGTTGCGCGGCGACTGGTAGGTGGGGAAGTGCGCCGCGAGCAGCTGCATTGTTGCCTCGCGCACCGTCGTCTTGCCCACGCTGCCGGTGATCCCGACCACCGTGGCGGACTGTTGTTCGCGCCAGGCGACGGCGGCGCGCTGGAGGGCTTGCAGCGCGTCGGGCGCGGTATGCAGATCGACCGAGTCAGGCACCGCGACCGGCTGGGTAACCAGCAGCGCCCGCGCGCCGCGCGACACGGCGTCGTCCACGTACTGGTGGCCGTCGCTCTGCTCGCCCGGCAGCGCGACGAAGAGGGAACCCGGCTGCACCTCGCGGGAGTCGATCACGATGCTCGAAAACGGCTCGCCCGAAGCGTCGGCGGCGGGCAGGTCGAGCAGCTCGGCCAGCCGGCGGGAGGAGATCATTGCTCCACCTCGTTCACTCGCTGCTCGCTTTGCGTCTCCGACTCAGCGGCGCTCTGCTCGGTTTCTTCGGCCTCCGCATCGTCGGGCGAGGCCGAGGGGACTCCCTGCGGCTCGCCGGGGCCGGTGAGCCAGGCTTCGGGCTGCGCGATGTAGGTGGTGGGCGGCACTGCGAGGTAGGGCAGGCTGCGCGAGACGATCTGACTGAAGACCGGCGCGGCCACGATGCCGCCGAAGGTTTCGCCGCGCGGATGGTCGATCCGCACCAGCACCACGATGCGCGGATCGTCGACCGGCGCGAAGCCGGCGAAGGAGGCCAGCGAAGTCTCGCTGGAGTACTCGCCGTTGAGCAGCACATCGGTGGTGCCCGATTTACCGGCGACCGGCCAGCCGGGCGCCTGCGCGGGGTGGTCGAGCACGCCGTCGACCACGGCTTGCATCATGTAGGTCAGCGTGGCGGCGGTCTCTTCGGAGATCACGCGGCGTTCGATCACGGTGTCGATCTCGCGCACATCGCCCTCGCTGATCACGGCGCGGACGAAGCGCGGGCGCACCAGCTCGCCGCCGTTGGCGATCGCGGAGTAGGCGCGCACGATCTGCATCGGCGTGACCGCGATGCCCTGTCCGAAGGAGTTGGTCGCCAGCTGGATCGGCGACCAGGCGAGGTCGCCGACCTGGGTGACCAGCCCCTCGCTCTCGCCGGGCAGGCCGGAGTTGGTCAGCTCGCCGAAGCCGAATTGGTCCACATAGCCGTAGAACAGACGCGAACCCATCTGCTGCACGAGCCAGACCGTGCCGGTGTTGAGCGAGCGTTGCAGCACCTGGGTCATCGTCTGCTCGCCGTGCCAGCTGTAATCGAAGTTGCGGATCGTCCGCTCGCCGACCACGACCGCGCCGGTATCGGTGAAGGTCGTGTACGGATTGACGATCTTGGAGTCCAGCCCGGCGGCCATGGTGATCACCTTGAAGACGGAGCCGGGTTCGTAGACATCGGAGGCGGCGCGGCTGCGCAGCACGCTGATGTCGAAGGCGTCGTCGGCCAGGTCCAGCAGTTCGGGGTTGTAGGCGGGCGAGGTGGCGGCTGCGAGGATGTCGCCGTTGCGGGGGTCCATGATGATGATCACGCCGCCCGTGGCGCTCCAACGCTGCACCGCCTCGTCGAGCGCCTGCTCGGCGATGCGCTGGAGGTTGCGGTCGATCGTGAGCACGATGTCGGCGCCCTGCTCGTAGGGCAGTTCGAGCCGCGCGCCGAAGGGAATCGGTTGGCCGAGACCGTCGCGTTCGAAGATCAGCTGCCCCGATTCGCCGCCCAGCGTGCCGTCCAGCGCATATTCGAGGCCGGCCAGGCCCTGCTCGTCGCGCCCGACGATGCCGATCACCGGCGCGGCCATCTCGCCCTCCACGTAGCGTCGGCTGCTGGTCTTGCGCACGGTGACGCCGTAGAGCCGCTCGGCGTGGATCGCGGCGCCGGCGTAGTACTGCACGTAGGCGATCAGCGCATCGTTGCCGTCGGCGCTGGCGGCGAGGCTGAGCACCTGCGCTTCGTCGGCGCGCAGCAGGTAGGCGAGCCGCGCCGAGGCCGAGGTGGGCTGGAATTCGTTGCGCCCCCAGATGCGCGTATCGACATGGACTTCCCAGGTATCGACGCTGGTCACCAGCGGGAAGCCGTTGCGGTCGAGGATCGAGCCGCGCGGGCCTTTGGTCTCGATCTGCCAGACGCGGTCCGCGGCGGCCTCGTGGCGCTGGTGCTCGACGATTTGCAGCATGATCAGGCGTCCGACGAGGACCAGCGCGAGCACGACCATGACGGCGGCGACGGCCCGCATGCGCCAGCGGCTGAGCGTTCCGCTCTCCATCTGCGCCCTCCCGCGCCGTGCGCGTTAATCCGCGATCAGCAGGTCAAGCAGCGCCTGCCATCGCGGCGGTTCGTGGTGTTCGACGGTCTCCGGCAGCGGCAGATAGCGGCTGGGCATGACTCGCGCGGGCGGCGCGTGCTCGACCTCCAGCCGCACGGTGGGCGTGGCGTTGACCATTCGCAGCCGCGTGCGGGCGTCGCGTTCAATGCGGTTCAAGGAGGCCAGCTCGCCGACATGCGCGGCGAGCGTGCGCAGCTCCGAGCGCAGCCGTTCGCGTTCCGCTTCGAGCGCGATCAGCCGCGCGCCGGTCTCGGTCGCGCTGGAGGACTGGATGACGGGCAAGGAGGCGGCGACGCAGAGGCCGATCAGCAAAATCCAGACCCAGGCCGGCATCCGCGGATGGGGCAGGAGGCGTCGTTGTGCGAGCGCGCGACCAACGCCGTTCGCCTCAGGCGCGGCCGGCGCGGCGGCGGTCATTCTGCTCCGCCTCGAGCAAATGCGGCAGTATGTAATTTACGCGGCAGCGGCGCGGAAATCGCGCAAAACGGCGCGCGGAATGGCATACTGAGGCCATCGGACGCAGTGTTCGCAGAGAGGTTGGGAGTAGTTACCGGGTCGTGGGGCAGACCGTGCGTGTTGTGCAGGGGACAGGTTCCACGCCGAAGCCGCGACAAGTCGCGGCGCCCACGCGGACTCCGATTGTGGCGGCGGGGCTTCTCCTTTACTGCAGTGACTTGTAGGACGTCCCCTTCGCACGATCTGCCCCACGGCCCGGCAACAAGACTCCTCTCAGCCGGTTGTGGGATACTGAGGTCATCGGACGCGGTGTTCGTAGAGAGGTTGGGAGTCGTTGCCAGGTCGTGGGGCAGACCGTGCGTCTTCAGCAGGGGACAGGTTCCACGCCGAAGCCGCGACAAGTCGCGGCGTCCACGCGGACTCCGATTGTGGCGGCGGGGCTTCTCCTTTACTGCAGTGACTTGTAGGACGTCCCCTTCGCACGATCTGCCCCACGGCCTGGCAACAAGATTCCTCTCAGTCGTTTCGCGGCGGATGTTGAGCGGCTGCATTTAGACAGCCTCGGCGGCGCGCAGCCGCGCGCTGCGCGCGCGCGGATTGCGCTGGATTTCATCGGCGCTGGGCCGAATTACCTTCTTGGAGAGCGAGCGGAAGCCGGCGTCATCGCCGGAGCCGGCCGCGCGGATGAAGCGCTTGACGATCCGGTCTTCGAGCGAGTGGAAGGCGATTGCGACCAGCCGCCCGCCCGCGGCCAGCAGGCCGCGCGCGGAGGCGAGGAAGCCGCTCAGCCGCTCCAGCTCGCGGTTGACTTCGAGCCGCAGCGCGCGGAAGACGTGGGTGGCGGGATGGATGCGTCGGCGCGGCCCGCGGCCGACGGCCGACTGCACGATCTGCGCCAGCTCGCCAGTCGTCTCAAGCGGACGCCGCTCGACGATCGCCCGTGCAATCCGCCGCGAGCGGCGCTCTTCGCCGAGCCGGTAGATCACGTCGGCCAGATCCGCCTCTTCGTAGTAGTTCACCACATCGGCCGCGGTCTGTTCGGCGGCGTCGCCGAGTCGCATGTCGAGCGGACCGTCCTGCTGGAACGAGAAGCCGCGCTGCGGGTCGTCGAGCTGCAAGCTGGAGACGCCGAGGTCGCAGAGCACGCCGTCGACGGCGCTGAAGCCGTGCCGCGCGGCGGCGGCGGCGCAGTGATCGAGCCAGGCCTGTTCGAGCCGGCAGCGCTCGCCGAACGGTTCGAGCCGTCGGCGCGCCGCCGCCAGCGCCTGCGCGTCGGCGTCGAGTCCGAGCAGCCGCCCATCGGGCGCGGAGGCTTCGAGGATCGCCGCGGCGTGCCCGCCCAGCCCCACCGTGGCGTCGATGTAGACGCCGCCGCGGCGCACGTTGAGCAGCGCCAGCACTTCGCTCAGCATGACCGGCGTGTGGGTCGGCTGTCGGTCGGTCGGGTAGGCGCTCACGAGGCGGCCTCCGGCGCGGGCTGCTCCAGCAGCTCGCCGTAGATCGATTCGACCTGCTCCTGCTGGCGGGACCAGCGGTCGGCGTTCCAGATTTCGAGGCACTCGCCCATCCCGGTGATCACGGTGGGGCCATCGAGCCCGCGCTGCTCGCGCATCCGCTGCGGAACCAGAATCCGCCCCTGGCTGTCGAGCTGCACATCGAAGGCTTGGGCGAAGAGCGCGCGGCGCAGGTCGCGCGCGGCGCGGTGCTGACCGCTGGGGATGCGCTGCTGCACAACCGTCTCGAACTCGTCGGCGGGGTAGAGCTCGATAGAGTCGTCGGGGCCCGGCAGCAAAATGCCGCCGCGCTCGAAGCGGGCGCGGTAGCGGGCCGGGATCGCCAGCCGACCCCGCGCGTCGAGGTTGTGTTCGTACGAGCCGAGGAAGCCGCTCTGACTCATGCTGGCATCCCGGTTCCAGTGGGCGGGGGGATTTGGGCGGGGTGGGCGGCCTTCTGCCGTCCTCCCCATTTCTCCCCACTTCGTGGTCACACTAGGGAGCGCGCTTCCACGCGGTCAATGAAGCGCCGCGGCGCTGTCCACAACTCCGCAGTTATTGTCCACACGCGGTTGATAAAACTCTGAGAGGCGTAACATTTCATTGCGAGAGGCCGCTGAGCGCGGCCGACTGAAGGGCGCCGACCAGATGGGGAGCGGGTACCGAGCCGGGGTGCTGACACTGTCCGACCAGGGCAGTCGGGGGGAGCGAATCGACACCTCCGGCCCTGCGATTTACGAACGCCTTACCGCGCTCGGCGTAGCGCCCGCACAAACTGCGATCATCGCCGACGACCCCGAAACGATTGAATCCACGCTGCGCGAATGGGTCGCCGAGGGGCTGGATCTGATCCTCACCACCGGCGGCACCGGGCTCGGTCCGCGCGACCACACGCCGGAGGCGACGCGCCGCGTGATCGAGCGCGAAGCACCGGGCATCGCCGAGCTGATGCGGGCGGCGGGTCTGGCGCACACGCCGATGGCGGCGCTGAGCCGCGGCGTCGCGGGCGTGGCGGGGCGCACGCTGATCGTCAATTTGCCCGGCTCGGAGAAGGCGGTGCGCGAGAATCTCGAAGCGATCGAGCCGATTCTGCTGCACGCGCTGGAGTTGATTCGAGGGCGCACGGAGCACGCGCCGGGCTGAGTCCCCCCCTGATTGCCCACGCGCGTACACTGAGACGCAATGGCGCGACGCACACTCTCCCAATCCGTAGCGACGGCACGCCGCCGGCTGGCCGCGGAGTCGGGCGCGGTGGCGAAGGACTGGGGCGGGCGGCTGCCGATCGCGCTGGTCTATCCCAATTCGTATTACCTGGGCATGTCCAACCTCGGGTTGCAGGCGATCTACGGGCTGCTCAACGCTCGCCCGGAGATTGCCTGCGAGCGCGCTTTCTACGACCCGCCCAAGTCGGATCAGCGCGGCGACGATCCGTCGCTGGGTCCGGTGACGATCGAATCGCAGCGCCCGCTGACTGATTTTCCGGTGGTCGCCTACACGCTGACCTACGAGATCGACTACTACCACGTGGTGCGCTCGCTGCAGGCGGCGGGGATCGCGCCGCTCAGCGCCGAGCGCGACGAGGGCGCGCCGATCGTGATCGCGGGCGGCGCGGCGGTGATCACCAACCCGCTGCCGCTGGCGGATTGCTTCGACGCCTTCGTGATCGGCGAGGCGGAGCCGATTCTGGACCAGCTGACGGACTGCCTGGTGGAATACGCGCACGCGCCGCGGGCGGAGCTGCTCGAAGCGCTGGCGCGCATCCCCGGCGTCTTCGTGCCGCTGTTCGGCCCCGGCACCGACGGTGTGGAGCGCCAGTGGGTGCGCGATATCGGAACCACCGAGGCAATTTCACAGGTGCTGACCGACGACACCGAGTTCAGCCAGATGACGCTGATCGAGGCGGCGCGCGGCTGCGGGCGCGGCTGCCGCTTCTGCATCGCGGGTTATGTCTTCCGCCCGCCGCGCTACCGCCCGCTCAGTTCGCTGACCGATCAGGTGCGCCGCGGATTGGAGCGTTCGGAGCGGGTGGGGCTGCTGGGCGCGGCGGTGGCCGATCATCCACAGCTGGCGGAGCTGGCGAGCGCGGCGGACCGAATGGGCGCGCGCGTCTCGGTCTCCTCGTTGCGCGTGGACAACCTCGCCCCCGAACTGCTCGATGTGCTCTCCCGGGGCGGCACGCGCACCGTCACCCTCGCGCCGGAGGCGGGCTCCGAGCGGATGCGCACACGGATCAACAAAGAGGTCACCGAGCAGCAGATTTTGGACGCCGCCGACCAAGTCGGGCGGGCGGCGATGCGGCGGCTGAAGCTCTACTTCATGATCGGCCTGCCCGATGAAGAGGATGAAGATGTGCAGCAGATGGCGCAGCTGGGGCGCGAGATCAAGCAGCGCCTGGACGCCGCAGGACACGGCACCGAGTTGGTGATGAGCGTGGGCCCGCTGGTGCCCAAGCCGGCCACCGCCTACCAGGAGCTGGCGCAGTCGCCGGCCGCGCTGGTCAAGCAGCGCCAGCGCATCCTCGAAGACTCCTTCCGGGGGACGGGCATCCGCCTGCGCGGGGACTCGCCGACCTGGGCGCGGATCGACGACATCTGCTCGCGCTCGGACGCGCGCCTGGCGCACGCGATCCTCGAGATGGAGCGTCCCTCCGCCGGCGAGTGGTTCCGCACGGCGAACGAATGGGGGCTGGACGGCGAGCAGCCCTGGGGCGGCGGGGCGACGCCGTGGTCGGTGGTCGAAACCGGCATCACCTCGCGCTTCTTCGAGCGCGAGTGGAGCAAGCACAGCCGCCAGAAATCGACGATCGACTGTCCGCCGCCGGAGATCGGCTGCAACCTCTGCGGCGTCTGCGGCGGCGAAGAGATTCCCTCCTACAGCTCCGAACCGGTGCTAATCCCGATCGGGCAGCTGACGGTCCCGTCGGTGTGACCGCTCACAACCCTCCCATCGCCGAATGTTTGGCGGCTCTCCAGGCCGAGATCGCCGCCGTCTGCGAGCGGGCGGATCGCGATCCGGCCGGCGTGCGGCTGATCGCCGTCTCCAAAACGCATCCGCCTGAGGCGATCCGCGAGGCGCTGGCGGCGGGACAGATCGAGTTCGGCGAAAACCGCGTGCAGGAGGGGCTGGCCAAGCTTGACGCGCTGGGCGATACGGCCGCGCGAGTTCACCTGATCGGGAGCTTGCAGCGCAACAAGGCGCGCTTCGCCGGGCGCTTCGCTTCGGTGCAGAGCATCGACAGCGTGCCTCTGGCAACGGCGGTCTCGCGCCGGCTCGACGCGCCGCTCGATGTGCTGCTGGAGGTCAATGTGGCCGACGAAGCCTCCAAGCAGGGCTTCGCGCCCGCCGAACTGGAGTCGGCGCTGGCGCAGATCGCCGAGCTTCCCCAGCTTCGCGTCGAAGGGCTGATGACCATCGCCCCGCTGGTCGCCGACGCCGAACAGGTGCGCCCCGTCTTTCGTGGATTGCGTGAACTGCGCGACGCGCTGGGGCTGCGCGAACTGAGCATGGGCATGTCCAACGACTACGCTGTAGCTATCGAGGAGGGGGCGACGATGGTGCGGATCGGGCGGGCGATCTTCGGCGAGCGAGAGGGTTGAGCGACGTGTCGGTGGGCAAAATTGCGGTAGTCGGCGGGGGCACGATGGGCGCAACCTTCGTGCGCGCGCTGACCTCCGCCGGGCTGGCGCAGACCGCTGATTTTCAGGTCTGCGAAGCGCTGCCCGCGCGCGCCCAAACGCTGCGCGACGAACTCGGGCTGGCGGTCACGGACTCTCTGCCGGAAGTGGTGGACAAAGCCGAGCTGATCTACCTCTCGGTCAAGCCGCAGGACCTCGGATCGCTGGCGGACGGCCTGCTGGACGAATCGCAGCTGGTCGTCTCAATCCTGGCCGGCATTCGCCTGCGCCAGGTGCAGGAGCAGCTGTCGCACTCGCGCGTGGTGCGGGCGATGCCCAACACTCCTGCCCAGGTCGGGCGCGGCTACACGGTCTGGACCGCCGATGCCGGCGTGAGCGATGAGCAGCGCGAGCGGGCGCGGCGGGCGCTGAGCGCGATGGGGCAGGAGCTCTACGTCTCCGACGAAGCGGCGATCGACCGCGCCACCGCCGTCTCCGGATCGGGCCCCGCTTATGTCTTCATGATGCTCGAAGCCCTGACCGACGCCGCGGTGCAGATCGGGGTCAGCCGCGCGGAGGCGCGGCGGATGGTGCTGGAAACCGTGATCGGCGCCGCCGAATACGCCGCCGCCTCCGAGGCCCACCCCGCCGAACTGCGCGACCAGGTCACCTCGCCGGCCGGCACCACCGCCGCCGGGGTGCGGGTGCTGGAGAACCGCGGCCTGCGCGCCGCGCTGATCGAGGCCGTCGCCGCCGCCCACGCGCGCGCTCAAGAACTGGGATCGCCATGACCGAAGCCATCACGATCATCGCTACGGTGATCCAGATTTACAGCTTTGTCCTGCTCGCCCGGGTGCTGATGAGCTGGGTGCCGATGTTCACCGGCCGCCCGCTCGATCCCTCCAACCCGATCGTCAACTTCCTGCTCACGATCACCGAGCCGGTGCTCGCGCCGGTGCGGCGCTTCACCACCTTCGGGATGATGGACTTCTCGCCGATTGTGGTGCTGCTCACTCTGACGATTCTCTCTCGGGCGCTGATCTCCTCGGTCTAGGGGCTTGACAACAGTACGAAAGTTCTAGACACTTGTTCCGTTCACCGAGGCGGATGACTCCCACCGCCCGGTGAACACATCTCGCAACAAGCGGAAGGGGCGTCGAAGATGGCCAAGCAGCAAGAACTCAGCACCGAGGAACAGGACGCGCCGCAGACGCCGCCGCAGGTAGAGGAGTTGGTCAACGACATGGAGCGCCGCTTCGGCGCGGGCGCGCTGATGCGGCTCGGCGACGCCGGCGGCCTGACCGTCGACGGCATCCCCACCGGCGCGCTCTCGCTCGATGTCGCGCTCGGCATCGGCGGCCTGCCGCGCGGGCGCATCGTCGAAATCTACGGCCCCGAGAGCGCCGGCAAATCGACCGTCGCGCAGCACGTGATCGCCGAAGCCCAGAAGCTGGGCGGCCAGGCCGCCTACGTCGATGTGGAGCATGCGCTCGACCCCGAATTCGCGCAGCGGATCGGGATCGATATCCGCTCGCTGCTGATCGCCCAGCCCGACACCGGCGAGCAGGCGCTGGAGATCGCCGAGGCGCTGGTGCGCAGCAACGCAATCGACGTGGTGGTCGTGGACAGCGTGGCTGCGCTGGTGCCGCGCGCCGAAATCGAGGGCGAAATGGGCGATGTGCAGGTCGGCCTGCAGGCGCGCCTCATGTCCCAGGCGCTGCGCAAACTGACCAGCGTGGTCGCCCGCTCCAAGGCGGTGCTGATCTTCATCAACCAGCTGCGCGAAAAGGTCGGGATCGTCTTCGGCAACCCCGAGACCACGCCCGGCGGGCGGGCGCTCAAGTTCTACTCCTCGGTGCGGATCGAGCTGCGCCGCGCGGAGACGCTCAAGGACGGGCAAATCGTGATCGGCTCGCGGGTCAAGGCCAAGGTCGTGAAGAACAAGGTTGCGCCGCCCTTCCGCACGGCCGAGTTCGACCTGATGTTCACCAGCGAGGAATACGGGATCAGCGGCGTTGGCTGCCTGCTCGACCTCGGCGTCGAGGCCGCGCCCGGCACGGATAACGACCCGGTGATCCGCAAGATGGGCACCTTCTACAACTTCGGCGACACGCGGCTCGGCCAGGGGCGCGAGCGCTCCAAGGCGTTCCTGCGCGGGAATCCCGAAATCGCCGGGGAGATCGAGGCGTTGATCCGCGAACAGCGCGGCGTGCCCGCAGCAATTGATCTGACCACCGCCGAGTCCGACGAAACGGCGCCGATCGAGAAGCCTGCGCCGCGCAAGCGGGGCCGCCAGTCGCGCAGCGCTTAGGCGCAATCATGATCCGCATCATCGAGCTGCAGCGCCGCGCCGGCGTCTGCACCGTGACCTTTGACGACGCGCCGCCGCTGCGCTGCTCGCGCGATTTCGCGCAGCGCCTGCGGCTGGCCGCCGGCCAGCAGATCGACGCAGTGCTGCTGGAGCGGCTGCGCGAGACCGCCGCCTCGGACCTCGCCGAGCGGTTGGCCCGCCGACTGCTGCGGCGGCCGCGCAGCCGCCGCGAGATCGCCGCCCGGCTGCTCAGTGAGGGGCTGCCCGACGCGGCAGTGCGCGACGCGCTTGAATTGCTCGAGGCCGAAGGCGAGCACGACGAGAGCGAGGACGCGCTGGCGCTGGCGCGGCGCTGTGTGCCGCGCGGCGAGCAGGACTGGAACGAGGTGCGCCGCCGCTGCGGTCAGCGGCTGCGGCGGCGCGGCTTCAGCCCCGCCACCGCCCTGCGCGCCGTGCAGATCGCCTGGCAGGAACGCTGCGCGTCGGAGGAGGCAGAGCCGCAAGCGAGCGGTAGCGCGAAATTTCGATCCCCCGTACGATGAGCGCAGAAGCGTATCTCCGTCCCACCTACGGGACGGGTTCAATCACCGTCTCACACGGCAACGCCGATGACTAAGACGACGCGAGGACAACATGCTGGGAGCCCTTATGCGGCTCCTGCGCGGCGGGCCGGACCCCAGGGTCGCAGCCCGCGAGGAAGCCGATCAGATCGTTCAGCGGGCCGAGCAGGAGGCCCGTGAGCGACTGTTGGCCGCGCAGGAACAGTCGCTCACACAACGCGAGCAGATGGAAGCCGAGGTCCGCGACCTGCGATCCGAGGTGCAGCGCACCGAAGACCGGCTGATCCGGCGCGAGGAGTCGATCGAGACGCGCAGCCGCGATCTCGACCGCCGCGACGGTCAGCTCAAGAGCCGCCAGGATCGCCTTGACGACCGCGAGCGCGAGATCGACGAACTCGCCGCCGAAGAACAGGCGCGGCTCGAACGCATCGGCAACCTGACCGCCGACGAAGCGCGCGCGCTGCTGATCCAGCAGGTGGAGACGGAGATCGGCGACGAAGCCGATCGTCTGGTGCGCCAGGCGGAGCAGCGGGTCAAGGAGGAGTCCGAGGAGCGGGCGCGCAATGTCGTCGCCACCGCGATCCAGCGCGTCGCCTCCGAGGTCACGACCGAGTCCACCGTCTCCGTCGTGCAGCTGCCCGGTGAGGACATGAAGGGGCGGATCATCGGCCGCGAAGGCCGCAACATCCGCGCGCTCGAAAGCGCCACCGGCTGCGACCTGATCATCGACGACACGCCCGATGTGGTGACGATCTCCGGCTTTGATCCGGTGCGCCGCGAGGTCGGGCGGCTGTCGCTCAGCCGGCTCGTCGCCGACGGGCGCATTCACCCCGCGCGGATCGAAGAGCAGGTCGCCAAGGCGCAGCGCGATGTGGACGCAATCGTCCGCGAATCGGGCGACGAGGCCGCCATCGAGGCGCACTGTTCGGGGCTGCCGCGCGGCCTGCTCGATGTCTTTGGGCGGCTGCGCTTCCGCACCTCCTACGGGCAGAACCAGCTGCGCCACGCGGTCGAGACGGCGCATATCGCGGCGATGATCGCGGACGAGATCAATGCGGACATCGATATCGCGCGGCGCGGCGCGCTGCTGCACGACGTGGGCAAGTCGATCGACCATGAAGTTGAGGGCACGCACGCGATCATCGGCGGCAATCTGGCGCGGCG
The DNA here is from genome assembly GCA_958295515.1 of uncultured Dehalococcoidia bacterium. Lineage (GTDB taxonomy): Bacteria > Chloroflexota > Dehalococcoidia > Bin125 > Bin125 > CATQGW01. The sequence goes on from CATQGW010000005.1 coordinate 99,034, forward strand.
GTTCAAGATGTCCGAGCCGATCGCGCACTGCATCGAGGCGCACCACGACGAGGTGGAGATCGCCTCGGTCGAGGCGATCATCGTGCAGATTGCCGACGCCATCTCCGGCGGGCGCCCGGGCGCGCGGCGCGAGTCGGTTGACCGCTACATCGAGCGGCTGCGCGCGCTCGAGGAGATCGCCACCTCGTATGAGGGCGTCGGCCAGGCCTTCGCAATTCAGGCCGGGCGCGAGGTGCGCGTGGTGGTCGATCCGCAGGAGGTCGACGACCTCGGCGCGATGCGGCTGGCGCGCGACATCAGCAAGCAGATCGAGGAAAGCCTGCAATACCCCGGCCAGATTCGCGTGACCGTGCTGCGCGAGACGCGCGCCGCGGAGTACGCGCGCTAGCGACGGACACACCGTGCGGGTCGATCTGCACACCCACAGCCGCCACTCCGACGGCGTCAAATCCCCCGCCTGGGTGGTCGGGCGCGCCGCCGCCAACGGCGCGGACCTGCTGGCGCTCACCGATCACGACACCCTGCGCGGCATCCCTGAGGCGCTGCGCGAGGCGCGGCGGCTCGGGCTGCGGGTGCTCGCCGGCGTCGAGCTGGGCACGCGCAACGGCGAGCTGGGCGAGCTGCACGTGCTCGGCTGGTTCCCCCACATCCAACAGCCCGATGATCCCGCGCTCGCAGAGCTGGAAACCGCGCTGGCCGATTACCGCGACGACCGCCTCACACGCGGGCGGGCAATGCTGCAACGACTGAGCGATCTGGGTCTGACGCTGACATGGGAGCAGATCGAGCGCATCGCCGACGGCGCGCCCGTGGGGCGTCCGCACCTCGCGCGGGCGCTCGTGGAGGCAGGCCACGTCGAATCCGTGCAGGAAGCGTTCGACCGCTACCTGCACGACGAAGGCCCCGCCTACGTCCCGCGCCGGCTGCTGGATGTCGAGCATGCAGTACGGCTCATCCACGCGCGCGGCGGGATCGCAGGGCTGGCGCACCCCACGCGGGCGCGCGACCCCGAGGCCGCCGTCCAACGCTTTGCGGCGGCCGGAGGCGACGCGATGGAAGTCTGGTACCGCCGCGACAACGCCGAGCAGACCGCCCACTCGCTGCGGCTGGCCGAACATGCGCGGCTGACGCCCACCGCCGGCTCGGACTGGCACGGCCTGCACGCCGCCGAAGTGGAGCCCGGCGCGGTCGCCCAACCGCTGAACGCCGCGCGCGCCATCGCCGACGCCTGCGGCGCGGCGCTGAGCGGAGCGCAATGATGGACCTGACTACGCCGCTGGACGCCCGCGCCATCCAGAAAATCATCCCGCACCGCTACCCGATGCTGCTGATCGACCGCATCATTAAGCTGGAGCCGGGCAAGCGCGCGGTGGCGATCAAGAATGTCACCCGCAACGAGTGGTTCTTCGAGGGGCACTTCCCGCAGCAGCCGATCATGCCCGGCGTGCTGATCATCGAGGCGCTGGCGCAGACCGGCGCGGTGGCGGCGCTCAGCGCCGAGCAATTTCGGGGCAAGCTGGGGCTGTTCGCGGGCATCGACGGCGTGCGCTTCCGACGGCAGGTCACGCCCGGCGATCAGCTGCGGCTGGAGGTGACCCTGGAGCGCATCCGCGGCCCGGTCGGCAAGGCGAGCGCCACGGCGACGGTCGAAGGCGAACTCGCCGCGTCGGGAACGCTCACGTTTGCAATGGTCGACGCGCCGCCGGACTGAGCGCCGCTTACCGCCTACAGGCGGGTGACCGCCCAGAGAGCCAGCACGAGACCGACGCTGACCACGGTGGTCAGGGCAATCCAGCGGAGGTCGGCGCCGACGTAGCGGAAGTCGTGCATCGCGGCGGCGACGCGGGCGCGTCGGTCCGTGCGGACGCGCCCTTGCGGGCCGCCGCGCGGGCGCTCGGCGGGCATGCGCGGCTGCGGAATCGTGATGTTGCCGGAGCCGAAGGTGGATGCGCCCAGCGGCGCAGCCGCCGCTCCGGGCGCGGCAGTGGGCAGTTCGCCGCTGCGGCGCCCACGCGCCGGGCGCGCGTGCTGAGCGCCCGTGCTCTGGTTGCCGCGATTCCCGCGTCCGCCTCTGCCGCCGCGTCCGCCTCGCGCCATGGTCCGCTCCCTCGATGCGCTCCGTGTCTGAGGCTACGTTACCGCACCGCGCGCCGTGTTCAGCCGCGTTCGATTGCCGAATAGCCGACGGAGGCGTAGAATGGGGTCACGGCCCCGTGGTGTAGCGGCCTAACACGCCACCCTGTCAAGGTGGAGACCGGCGGTTCGAATCCGCTCGGGGTCGCCACCAAACCCCCTTCCGACCTGTCCTGACTACAGCCTGCTGGCATTCCGCGGTCTTCAGCGGATCACAGGAGCGCCGCTCCCCGCTCCGTCGCGGGGCGTCCGTGCTGTGCTCGGCGAGATACCCGCGGCGAGCGCGGGTATGACGGTGAGGGGCGGACGAGCGCGAACCTCACGCGAACCTCAGCCGCGAGTGGTAGATTGGCCGCACGGCCTCGTGGTGCAGCGGTCAGCACGCCACCCTGTCAAGGTGGAGATCGGCGGTTCGAATCCGCTCGGGGTCGCCAGCCTTTCGCTCCCGACTACTCACGCTCGCAGTCCGTGAGATACGCGCCCCCGCTTGTTTCGGCGCCCCAAATCGGCACACGGTCCTCGTTGAACCCCAGCCACACCAGCTCCACGACCCGACCCAGTAGGGTGAAGCCCGGCTCGCGATCATCAAGCGACGCAAACACCGCGCGGCGCGGGCTCACCACATACCAGAGCTCGAAGTCATCCAGGTCGCCGCCCTCATCTTCCAGCGCCCGCAGCATCGCCGGCGTCGGATCGGATCCTTCCGCCACACCGCTGTACTCGGGCGCGTTCTCATCCAGCACGCCCCATTCGAAGGTAGCGGTGACCTCTTGTATCTCTCCGCATTCACCCGGCCGAAACACGCGCAGGCTGACCCCTGTCATTGCGGCTTCGCCATCCAGCGTGGACAGGTCCAGGGGCGGCAACGCGGCGCGGTCGAAGTGAGCCAACTCCTCGCCCGCCGCGTCGTAGCAGGACGACACAGCAATTCTCGCCGTGCGATCCCAGCCGACTTCGGGCCCGCCTGCGAGACCGTCCGACTCCGGCACGTACTCCGTCGCAATCATCACCGGGTAATACTGCCTCTCAGGGAGCAGCCAGAGCAGCACAATTCGCTGTTCGTCGATATGTACCCGGTCCGGATCGCCGTATAGCCCAACGTAATACCCTTCGGCGATGTCAGCTGGCAGCGGCAAACTGTCGCGCAGCCCTCCGATGACGCCCATCCCGGCCCGCTCGTACGACGACCATCCGCTCCCGACCACCGATGCGCAGCCGGGATGCGCGGTCAACACTGCATCGGCGGCCACCGCCCAGATGTCGCGTCCGGCGATCTCGATCTCCGCCGCGTCCACCGCCGCATCCGCTTCCTCGAGCGCCAGATTCAGCTCCGCCTCCGATTGCTCCCACGACACCTTCCGCGGCTCCCAAACCGTCGCACAGCCGCACACCGAGAGCGCCAGCGCAACGATGACCAGCGCCGAAATCCGCCTCGACACGGCGCACCTCCCGCCACACGCCCACTGTATAGAGCTTTGGAGTGGGCGGGAGACGCCGCTTTCGTTTGCCGCCCGCCCGCTACTACTCCCCGGCGGCTTGCGGAGCGGACTGCTGCTGTTGCTGCTGTTGCTGCTGCACGAACCGCTGGTACACCTCCTCCTCCGACAACGGCTCGGAGTGGAACCAGGCCTGCTCGACGGTGCCGTGCGCCTCATCGAGTATTTCGAGCATGCGGCGCAGCAAATCCCCCGCCGCCGCCAGCGTCGCCGGCTGTTCGTCCTGCTCCTCGAACAGCGCGATCGCGTCCGCGAGGTTCTGGATCAGCTCGACCGGGGCGACGAACGTCGCGTTGTAGCGCGCGGACTCGAGGCAGGCGCGCACGGAGGCCCCGTTGCGCGCAACCAGCAGCGTGTCCAGCGTCGTCGCCCCCTCCGGCACCGACATCCCGCGCGAGGCGGCGGCCGTGTGCAGCATCAACACCGCGTCCAGATTGGGGTCGCCTTCCGCGTCGCGCTGCGCCAGCCAGAGCAGCCCCCGCGCAATCCCGTAGGCGCGCTCCAGCCAGCGCCCCAGCCAGAGCAGGTTGTAGGCGCGCGCGTCGGTCAGCCAGCGATCCACGCCCAATTCCATCGATCGCGGGTCCGGATTTGTCGTCGTCATTGACCGTCGCTCCTGTTCCTTGCTGTGCTTGCCACCATTGTGAGTTGCGCTCGGCGTCAGCGCGGCACGATGTGCGCATCGTCCAGCAGCGCCAGCGCGTCCGCCATGCTCGATTCATGCTCGCCGAAGCGCACCTGGGCAATAGCCGCGAGGTGCGCCGCCGCGCCCTTGGACAGAAAGGTGCCGCTAATCGGCCGGACATCCGTGTAGTCCAGTCCCACCGCCAGCTTCACGTAGTCGCTGGCCGGCGGCAGCATTCGCCCGCGCGTCGGATCCGCGGCCAGCCAGCCGGCGTCGGGGTGAAAGAACTCCACCCAGGCATGCGTCTCCCCGACCTGATCGGTCAGCAGCCCCGAGGCGTAGCGGCAGGGCAGGCCGACCGCCCGCATCATCGCCAACGCGAGATGCGCCATGTCCTGGCAGACGCCCTCGCCTGCGGCGAGCACCTCGTGCGCCGTCGTGGTCACATCGGTCGTCCCGCGCAGGTAGTGAATGTGCCCATGCACCCAATCCGTGACCGACCGCGCGGCTTCGATCAGCCCCGTTGCGCCGCCGATCACCTCGCCGGCCAGCTCGAACAGGCGCAGCGGATCCACGAGTACGGTTGCTGCGGTGTACTCGAAAGACTCCGGCACTTCGCGCAGCGACTCGATGCTCACGTCCTCGACATACGGAGCCAGCGTCGACAGCCGCACCCGCCCCGTGGTCGCCACCACGAGTTGCGTGTGATGCTCCACGGCCCGCACGCGATTGACCTGATTGCCGAATCGGTCCGAGAACGGCAGCACGCGGGAGGGCGGTTGCGTCCAGATTTCATAGTGCAGCGCCTGCTGGCCTTCGCCGTCGCGCGGAAACACCCGCACCTGATTGTCGTTATGCAGCACCGCCTGGCTGTACTCGTAACGCGCCGAGTACAGATAGGAGGCCACCACGGCCTGCTCACTCAGGCCAGGACCCATGTCGGCTTGCATAGGCCCCCCGATGAGTTATTGGTGACCCGGCTGCCGGCGCGGGCGACCCGCGTCAGACCGCCGGGGAACACGCTGACCCGCCCCTCGCCGTCCTGCACGGCGAACACCCGCAGATCCACGTAGCGGGGCTCGAGTTGCTCTCCCTCTTCGTCGTACACGACGTGGGTGGAGAAATCGAGCGTCTCCTGTGCGATGAATTCGTCGGGTTTGCTCAGAATCAGCGCCCGTACCTGCGCGTGCGTCTCCTCGCCCAGGTCGGGCATGACGTAGACGCCGATGCCGCCGTAGCCGCGGCGCGACTTAATCACCAGCCGCTCGAGGTTTTCGTGCGCGTAGCGGCGCTCTTCGGCGTCGAGCAGATTGTGACTCGGCGCCTGCTCCAGAATCGGCTCTTCGCCGAGGTAGCGCCGAATCATCTCCGGCACCCATAGAAACACGAGCTTGTCGTCCGCCACTTCCGCGCCAACGCCGTTGATCAGCGCCACCTTGCCCGCGAAGTAGGCATCGCGCAGACCCGGGACGAAAATCTCCAGATCCTGGATCCGACGGTAGACCACATCGACCGCGCGATCGCCGTCGACGGTGCGCGCGTACACACGGCCGTCGTGGCCGACGTACAGATCGGGGCCTTCGACGAGCGGCGCGCCCAGCAGATCGGAGAGGTAGCGGTGCTCGAAGAACGCCGAGCCGAACTTGCCGTCGGTGAGGATCACCGCGACCGGACCGTCGGGTCCCGCATCGGGCGCGACCGAGCGGAAGAGCTCCAGATACGTCTCGCGCACGTCGTACGGGAGCACGTTGTACCCCTCGGCGAACTCCGGCATCTGGCGGGCGGCGATCTCCAGCGTCTTCATCTGATACGTAATCCCCGAGGGCACGCGCAGGTTGTCCTCGAGGATCACGTAGCGCCCGTCGCCCAGATGCACGAGGTCGATGCCGTAGATATGCACCCAGAGATCGCTCGGCGGGCGAAAGCCCTCGGCCTCGGGCAGGAAATAGTCGCAGCTGTAGACGACGTCGTTGGGCACCACATCCTGCCCGTCGCCGTAGAGCGCCCCGACGAACCGATTGATCGCGCGCAGCCGCTGGGCGACGCCGGCGCTGATCTGCGCCCAATGCTCGGCGGGGATCACCCGCGGGAGCATGTCGATGGGCGTGGTGCGGTACTCGCGCGGATCGAGGTAGAAGGTGAATCCGTCGCGGGCGACCTGCCGCCGCGACTGCCGCCAGCGCTCGGCCAGCACCTCCGGCCCGAGTTGCTCGAGCGCCGAGGCGACGCCCGCGTAGTGCGGATGCAGCCGCCCGTGGTCGTCGCGCCACTCGCTCAACCTGCCCTCGCCGACCGTCCGCATGACCATCTCGCGCCCTCCCAGATTCTGCCGCACCTCAATTCTACTAGAGGCCGCCGCGCCGCTCAGCCGCAGCCTGCCTCTGCCCCTGAGCAGCGGGCGATCCCGCCGTGAAGCGCGGGCATCGCAGTGGGTTGGGCTGACGCGAACGCCTGTCTCAGGATGGGGTCAGGCGGCGGCCGATTCTCGCTCGGGAGCGCGCGATGACAGGCGGCGCAGGCCGTTCGCCACAACACGGCGTCCATGCCACAACTCTCGCTCTGCTCACGTCGCGTCGGCCAACGCATGGCGAGACTTGCCGCGAGATATTAGCTTGAATCCTGCCGCACGATCTCCCACTCGGCCTCGGTGCATTCGATGAGGAAGAGCACTTGCACGACTTCCCAACGCTCCACGTCTGCCGTACCGCCGGTGAACGATACGATCTCAGTGAGCGTCGAGAACACTCGGTCGCCGGTATGCTCCCCCGTGAAATCCGGGAGATCGTGCGCGAGGAGCAACGCTCTGGTGGCGCTGATGTGATAGTCGGTGACGTGTTCGATCTCGTGAACTTCACGTTCGAACACCTGAACCAGATCATCCGGCAGCGACCCGTCCGCGTTCAGTCCCGCAGAGCCGTAGCCCGACGCGTCCGGTGTCGAGATTGCTTCCTCCCCGACCACGCAGCCGTACTTGTCGAACAAGTCCGCCTCAATCGTCTCGGACGCCTGGCTGAAGTTCATCCTGCCGAGCGCGATGACCGACTCGGATGGGCGCGTCAGCCACACGGCGACCGCGGCGGCCGCCGCCAGCACCAGCACGGCGAGTTGAACCTCCCGCGAACGGATCGCCCTGACGATCAAGCCGTTCATGGCGTCCTCTCCCCCGCCGCCGAGCTATCCGCATCGCGCCGGTGACATCGAACGGTATCAGTCCGGCCAGTCAGGCGGGCACTCGAAGACGGTGCCCGAGTAGACGGCGACCCAGCCGATCGAGTTCTTGTCCTCCACGTAGAGCAGCTCGTAGACCGAGCCCAACTCCGCGCCGTACTCATCACCCAGATCCCTGGACGTGGGGTCCCACGAGATCAGCAGCAGCCGGTGTGTATCAAAGTGGCGCTGCTCGTGATCCTCCAGAGAAGCGCCGTACAGCTCAAGCTCGGCGGCCACCTCCAGCGGGACCTCCGATGTCGAATCGAGGCCATGCGACACTACCCGCTCGGCCTCGATATCGGCAAATCGCTCCGTGCCGCAGATCTCGCGATCCCTGTCATCGTGCCGCTCCATCACCAAGGCATGTACGTCCCCTCCGCTGAGATTGTCGAGCGCCGGCGCGCCGGTGGACCTGCACGCCGAAAGAAACAACGAGCTCACAGCGAATGAGACGGCGATGGCGGTTCGCCACGATACGGCGTCCATGCTGCGGCTCCCACTCTCCTCACGTCGCGTCGGCCAACGCATGGCGAGACTTGCCGCGAGGTATTAGCTTGAATCCTGCCGCACGATCTCCCGCTCGGCCTCAGTGCATTCGGTGAGGAAGAGCACCTGCACGACTTCCCAACGCTCCACGTCTGCCGTACCGCCGGTGAGCGATTCGATCTCAGTGAGCGTCGAGAACACTCGGTCGCCGCTGTGCTCCCCCCTGAAATCCGGGAGATCGTGCGCGAGGAGCAACACTCTGGTGGCGCTGATGCGATAGTCGGTGACGTGTTCGATCTCGTGAATTTCACGTTCGAACAGCTGAACCACATCATCCGGCAGCGACCCGTCTGCGTTCAGCCCCGCAGAGCCGTAGCCCGACGCGTCCGGTGTCGAAATTGCGAGCTGCCCGGTCGCGCAGCCGTACTTGTCGAACAAGTCCGCCTCAATCGTCTCGGACGCCTGGCTGAAGTTCATCCTGCCGAGCGCGATGACCGACTCGGATGGGCGCGTCAACCACACGGCGACCGCAGCGATGACCGCAGCGATGAGCAGACCCATGATGAGCAAGCGCCGGGCGGTGAAGAATTGCAGTAGCGAGTTCATGTCGTCCTCACCTCCACCGCCAGGTCATCAGTGTAGCGCCGCGGCATCGCTTCGAGCTGTGTTTGCCCGGGCCGGCGCTACCAGCACTCGGTGATGAATGCTAATTGGGTAATCACCCATTGCCCATCGCCCGCGGCGCCGCCGGTCAGTAGCATCAGCTCAGTGAGTGTCGAGAACAGCCTTGGGCCTCTGACATCGTCGCCCAGATCGTGCGCGAGTATCAACACTCTCGCCCCATCAATGCGCCACTCGTCAACGTGCTCCACGGCATGCACATCTCGCTCAAACAGCTCGACAAGTTCCGCCGGCAGCTCGTCGCCCTCCGAAAAGTCGGGCAACTGATAGCCTGTCGCGTGAGGGGTAGAGATCTCCGTTTCGGTTCCGGCGCAGCCCCGTTCGTTCGCCATGTCGGCTTCCATCGCGAGCGCGAGCGCCCCAAACCCCAGATCGCCCATGGCGAAGGCCGGTTCAGACGGGCGGGTGAGCCAGACGGCCGCAGCTGCGACTGCCGCCACGACAAGCAGAGCGAGTTGAACCTTGCGCGAACTGAGCGCCGTGAGAGTCAGGGTTTTCGCGGTTTTCACGATGTTCTCTCCTCTTCAGTCGCTCAGACATTCCGACTGGAACTCCCAGCGCTTCACCTCACCCCTCTCATCTAACTGCCTCCACGGTAGCGCGGTGAAATGGTCAAGGGGTAACCGGGGCTGTTGCGGATCGTGCGAGAGGCGTTGACGTCGCTCGCCGCCGGAGGGCGTCGTCGCTGATGACCGCGAGATACACGCGGCAAGCGCGGGTATGACTGAGGAGGGGAGCGGGTGTGGCGCGGGGGAGGGCGCGGTTACCAGGTGTCGATGTAGGGGCGCTTTTTGCCGGTGCGCGGCGGGGTGGGCGGGAGGCGGCGCAGGCCGTTGGCGATCCAGGTGCGGGTCTCGGCCGGATCGATCACGTCGTCCAGACCGCCGCCGGCCGCGGCATTGACCGCTTTCGCGTTGTCGTAGGCGCGCTCCACGCGGCGCTCGTAATCGGCCTTGCGCTCGTCGACATCCTCGATCGCGGCGAGCTCCTTGCGGTAGCCGAGCTTGACCGAGCCTTCGATGTTCATCCCGGCGAATTCGGCGGTCGGCCAGGCGACGGTGAAAAAGCCGACCAGCGCGCTCGCGCCGCACATCGCCTGCACGCCCAGCCCATAGGCCTTGCGCACGACCACGCCGAACAGCGGCACCGAGAGGTTCGCGCCCGTATTGAACATTCGCGCGCAGTGCCGCACCAGCGCCGTCGCTTCGACATCGGGCCCGACCATCATCCCCGGGCAGTCCATCAGGCTGAGCACGGGAATATCGAAGGCGTCGCAGAGCTGCAGGAAGCGCGCGCCCTTGTCGGAGCCGGGCGAGTCAATCGCGCCCGCCAGATGGTGCGGATTGTTGGCGACCACGCCGATCGGATGCCCCTCGACGCGGATAAAGGCGGTAATGATCCCGATCCCGAACTTCTCGCGGATTTCGAGCACCGAACCTTTGTCGGCGATGGTCTCAATGATTTCGCGCATGTCGTAGAGGCGCAGGCGGTTCTCGGGCACGATGTGGCGCAGGCGGCGCTGGTCGGGCGCTTCCCACTCGTCAATCGGCCCCTGGAAGTAACTCAGATACTTCCTGGCGACCTCGACCGCCTCTTCTTCATCCTTAACAAGGATATCGACGACGCCGTTGGGCACCTGGAAGGACATCGGCCCGACTTCTTCGGGGGTGTAGACGCCGAGGCCGCCGCCCTCGATCATCGCCGGGCCGCCCATAGCGACGGTGGAGCCTTCGGTGGCGATGATCACGTCGCAGCAGGCGAGCAGCGCGGTGTTACCGGCGAAGCAGCGGCCGTTGGTCACGCCGACCAGCGGCACCAGCCCGCTGAGCTTCGAGAACTGCGTGAAGGTATAGGTATCGAACGCCACCCCGGGACCGGTGCGGTCGTCGCCCGGACGTCCGCCGCCGCCCTCGGTGAAGAAGACGATCGGGAAGCGGAAGCGGTTCGCCATCTCAAACATGCGATCCTGCTTGTAGTGGTTGCGCCCGCCCTGCGTGCCCGCGAGCACGGTGTAGTCGTAATGGACGACGATCGCCCGCGCGCGCTGTTCGTCGACGAGCTCACCGTTGATCGTGGCGGTGCCGGCGAGCAGCCCGTCGGCGGGCGTGTTGGCGCGCAGCGACTCGTCGCTGTGGCGCTGGTGCTGGCGGGCGACGATCAGCGGCCAGTACTCCTGGAACGAGCCCGGGTCGACCAGCTGCTCGATGTTCTCGCGCGGCATGCGGTAGCCGCGCCCGCGACGCTTGGCGACAGCCTCGGCGCGGTTTTCGTCCAGCGTGTAAGCGTGGCGGTCGATCAGCTCCTGGAGGTCGCCGCGGATGAAATCGGGATCAAAGACCTCGCCGCCTTCGAGCGCAGCGACGCTGACCTGCGCCTCTTTGATATAGACCAGCGGGAAGCCCTCGCGCATCACGTCGCCGACGGCGCAGGCCAACGCCTGGACGATGCCGTCGCGGTCGGCGTGGATCACGTGCTCCATCTTCATCGCCTCGAGCACGACCAGATCCTGTCCCTGGCGCACTTCGTCGCCCTCGGTGACGAGCACGGCGACGATCGTGCCCTGGATCGGAGCGGGCAGGCCGACGGAGCCGTCGGGACCGGAGAGGTCGGGCGGCTCATCAATCCCCACCAGCGCGGTTTGGGTGGCCTTGACCGCCTGGTCGTGCGCGAACAGCGCCAGCGGATCGCTGTTATCGACGCGCGCGCCGGCGAAACCGGCGGACGAATCGACGGTTTCGTTGACCAGATAGCGCTGGCGGTGCCCGTCAACGGCGGCCAGTTCGCCGATGCGCTCGTCCACCCAGCGGGTGTGTACGCCGCCGTTGCCGAAGTCGGGATGCGCCAGCACACTCTGCAGGAAGGGGATGTTGGTCTGCACGCCCTCGATGCGGAACTCGCTGAGCGCGCGGCCGGCGCGGGTGATGGCGTCCGCGAAGCGCGGCGTGGGCGAGTGGCTGATTACTTTGGCCAGCAGCGAGTCGAACGCGGCGCTGGTCTCATAGCCCACGTAGCCGAAGCCGTCAGTGCGGACGCCGGGGCCGGAGGGCGCCTCATAGGCGCTGAGCGTGCCGCCCGCGGGGCGCACGCTGCCGTCTCCGCCGAGCGTCTCCATGTTCACGCGGGTCTGGATTGCGTAGCCGCGCGGCGCGGCCAGCGCGTGATCGGAGAGTCCGAGCGCGGAGAGCGACTCACCGCCGGCGACGCGCAGCTGCGATTGCACGAGGTCGACGCCGGTGACCTGCTCGGTGACGGTGTGCTCGACCTGGAGGCGGGCGTTGGCCTCGAGGAAGGCGAACGGGGTGTCGCCGGCCTGCGCGGAGGCGTCGAGCAGGAACTCGAAGGTGCCCAGCGAGGAGTAGCCGGCGGCGCGGCTGATATCCAGCGCGGACTGGATGATTCGCTCGCGCAGCTCGCCGTCGAGGTGGGGCGCGGGCGCGATCTCGACGATCTTCTGGAAGCGGCGCTGGACGCTGCATTCGCGCTCGCCGAGATGCGCGATGTCGCCGCTCAGGTCGCCGATGATCTGCACCTCAATGTGGCGGGCGCGGGGAATCAGCTGCTCGACGTAGAGCGCGCCGTTGCCGAACGAGGCCTCAGCCTCGGAGCGGCAGCGCTCCCAGGCGGGCTCGATCTCGTCGACGCTGGCGACCGCGCGGGTACCGCGCCCGCCGCCGCCGGCGACGGCTTTGATCATCATCGCGCCGCCCTCGCCGAGCGAGGCGAAGAAAGCGCGGGCATCGTCGAGCGTGATCGCGTGGTCCGTGCCCGCGAGCACAGGCGCGCCGGCTTCGACGGCGACCGAGCGGGCGCGCACCTTGTTCCCGAACAATTCGAGCAGCTCAGGCGTGGGCCCGACGAAGTTGATCTCGGCGTCGCGGCAGCGGCGGGCGAACTCGCCGCTCTCGGCGAGGAAGCCGTAGCCGGGATGGATGGCGTCGCAGCCGCGCTCCTGCGCGGCCTCAATCAGCGCGTCCATATCGAGATAGCCGGCCACGCCGCGGCCGGGCAGCACCACGCCCTCGTCGGCGACGCGGAGATGGAGGCTGTTGGCGTCGTCGGCCGTGGCGACGGCGACGGTGCGAATGCCGAGGTCGGTGGCGGCGCGGGCGATGCGAATCGCGATTTCGCCGCGGTTCGCAATCAGCAGGCTCCGAACGGGTTCAGCTGCTGGCATCAGGGGTTCCTCCGTTGCTCTGTGGTCTGTGATGTCGTCTCATTGAGTGTGCCGGTCACGCGGGCAGCGACGAGTTCGGCGTATTGCTCGGTGGTCACGCCCAGCTCTTCGGCCAGCACCTGCTGCGAGTGCTCGCCGAGGCAGGGCGCGGGGCGCAGCGCGGTGTCCGCCGCGCCGCTGGTGCGCCAGGGCGCGCCGGCCAGCCAGCTGGGGCCGACCTCGGGATGGTCGACGCGCTGCAGGAACCCGGAACCGGCCAGGGCCGGTTCCGGCTCAGAGTAGATGTCGTAGAACGGCGCGACGCGCGCTGCGATCAACCCGGCGTCGGTGAAGCGTTGCTCGATCTGCCGCGCGTCGCGCTCCGCCGTCCAGGCGGTGATGATTTCGTCCAGCTGATCTTCGTTGGTTTTGCGCGAGGCGGCGTCGGCGAAACGTGGATCGTTCGCCAAATCAGGCCGCCCGATCAACACCGCGATCGCCCGCCAGTCGGCATCGTCCTCAGCGGCGATCGCGACGAACGCATCGCTGCGCGCCGGGTAGATGTTGTGCGGCGCGTGGCGGCGGTCGCGGTTGCCCAGCGGACGCGGGACGCGGCCGGTGGCATCCAGCGCCGTGATCGCGTCGCCGCAGACGGCGGCGGTCGCTTCGATCATCGAGAGATCGAGGTACTGCGGAGCGTCCAGCCGATCGCGGCGATGCAGCGCGGCCAGCAGCGCGCCGGCCATCGTGTAGGCGGAGACCGGATCGGGGTAGAGGCCGCCCGAGTTCATCCCGTCGTCGCCTTCGTAGCCGTGCAGCGAGGAGAAGCCGGACATCGGCTCGGTGGTCGCGCCGTTGGCGGGGTAGGCGGCGTAGGGGCCGCTGACGCCGTAGCCGGACATCGAGGCGAGGATCGCGCGCGGCTGAACGCGGCTGAGCGTCTCGATCGTGATGCCCCAGTGTTCGAGCACGCCGGGGCGGAAGTTCTCGGCGACGATGTCGAATTTGGGAGCGAGCCGCCAGAAGAGGTCGCGGCCGGCGGGCGCGTTGAGGTTGAGCGTGATCCCGCGCTTGTTGAGGTTGACGGCGTTGAACAGCCCCTGCGTGTTGAGCGGATGCTGGGTGCGCTGTTCGTCGACGATCGCGTTGGGTACGCGCGGTCCGACCAGCCGCCAGATGTCGGGGCGCTGGAGCGCTTCGATCTGCACGACTTCAGCGCCGAGCAGGGCGAGCAGCTGGGTGGCCAGCGTGCCCGACCAGGCTTGGGTGAAAGCCAACACGCGCACGCCGTCGAGCGGCCCGGCCGGGCCGGAGTTGCGCGGCGGCGAAGCCGGCGGCGGCGCAGCGCCGATCGTGCCGCGCAGCTCCTCGTTGTGCTCGCCGAGTCGCGGGGCGGGGCGGCGGAGCGACCAGGTGGGCGGATCGATCTGCCCCGGCGAGCCGGCCGCGCGCGCGTTGCGCCCCTCGATCGTGGTGCTGACGAAGAAGCCGCGGTCGATCAGCTGCTCGTTCTCGACCAGCTCATCGATCGACTGTAGGCAGCCGGAGATGCAGCGCAGCTCGGCGAGGGCGCGGAAGAGCGGCCAGCGGTCGAGCTCGGGCAGCTCGCGCATTGCGCCGGCGCGCACCGCGGACATGTCGCGCGAGTAGCGCCCGCCGTGGGGAATCAGGTCCTCGCGCGCGCCCTGGTCGGGCAGATTGAGCAGCGCCATCGCCTGCGGCCAGTTGTGCCAGTCGCCGAAACCGAGGTTGATCTTGCCGTCGCGCGCTTCGTAGAGCGAGCCGGGCTCGCTGCGCCGACGGCCGCCGGTCGGACCGTGCGAGTCGCCGCGTCCGTAATAGATGTCGGAGACGGCCCAGGGCAGGCAGGTGGTGGCCATCGCTTCCAGCTCGGAGACATCAATTTGCTCGGGTTGGGCGGAGTCGCCGCGCCGCCAGAGCGTGGCGGCGGCTGCGACGAAGCCGGCCAGACCGCCGACGTAGCCCGCCTGGCGTGAGGGCATGGCGAGCGGCGGCTCGTCGGCGTAGGCGTTGATGTAAGCCCAGCCGCTGCGCGCCGAGCTGGTGAGGTTGTTGCCGCGCGCACCGCTGAGGTCGCTCCGCAGGCCGTGCGGGGTGATCGAGAGATGCACGGCGTTGGGGCGCAGCGCGGCGAGATCGAGCGTGAGCGGATCCTGCGAGGTGATGACCAGATCGGCCCAACCGATCACCTCCGCAATTCGCGCCGGGTCGTCGGTGCGCAGCGAGCGCTTGTTCCAGTTGGCGTAGGCGTGCAGGGCGGAGCGTTCGGGGCCGGGCGAGTCATCGAGGAAAGGCGGTTCGGCGCGCAGCGGGTGGCCTTCGGGCGGCTCGACCAGCGCCACGTCTGCGCCGTAGTCGCCGAACAGCCGCGCCGCCCAAGCGGCGGAAAGGCGGTCGGAGAGATCGGCGACGCGGAGTCCGTCGAACGCTGCTTGCATTCCACACCCATCAGCGCGCGGGAGCCGCCCCGCGCGGACGCAGTGCGCACAGGCTAGCTGGTGATCGCGGGCCAGTCGCGGGGGTCGCCGCGCGGGCGGCGGGGCGCGGTCGTATTCTGCGTGCTGCGCGACAACGAGATATGCGGGGAGTGTGGCCGTGACCTATGACGACATTGTGGTGGGGGCGGGCTCGGCGGGGGCGGTGATCGCGGCGCGGCTGTCGGAGGATCCGGCGCGGCGGGTGCTGCTGATCGAGGCGGGGCCGGACTACCGCTCGGTGGCGGAGATGCCGCGCGATCTGCTCAAGCCCTGGGTTTCGTGGCGGGACCACGACTGGGGCTTCCAGGCGGAGGCGCGGCCGGGGCGGGAGATTCGGCTGCACCGCGGCAAGGTGATGGGCGGATCGTCGGCGGTGAACGGGACGATCGCGCTGCGCGGGGTGCCGGACGATTTCGCGTCGTGGGTGTCGCTGGGCTGCGACGAGTGGGATTTCGAGTCGGTGCTGCCCTGGTACCGCAAGCTGGAGAATGACCCGGAGGGGGGCGACTTTCACGGCACGTCGGGGCCGGTGCCGATTGAGCGTCCCGCGGAGGAGGGTTGGCAGCCGTTGCAGCGGGCGTTTTACGACGCCTGTCGAGCAGCGGGTTTCGATGATGTGCGCGATCACAATCTGCCCGACGCGACGGGCGTCGGCGTCTGGCCGCGCAACCGACGCGACGGCAACCGCGTCTCGACGAATATGGCCTACCTGCTCGACATCCGCGACCGCCCCAACCTGGAGATTCGCCACGACACGCTGGTCGATCGGGTGCTGATCGAGAACGGACGGGCGCGCGGAGTGGCGCTGGCGGACGGAGAGGAGCTTGAGGCGCGGCGGGTGACGCTTTCGGCGGGCGCGGCGGTTTCGCCGGCGATTCTGCTGCGCTCGGGCGTGGGCCCGCGCGAGAAGCTTGATCCGCACGGGATTGAGCAGCAGGTCCCGCTGGCGGGCGTGGGGGAGAATCTGATCGATCACTTCGGCACCGGCGTGCAGGCGTTTCCGGTGGAGGGAATTGAGCACGATCGCGACGTGGTGACGGAGATTGGGGCGCGCTACACATCGCCGGGATCGGAGCAGTTCAACGATATGCAGCTGGCGATCTCGACGATCTGGGACGAAGAGCAGGTGCGCGGGCTGACCGACGCGCCGCGGCGTCACCCCAGCTTCGGGATCGGGGCGGTAATTCAGCGTCCCAGGACGCGCGGGCGGCTCACGCTGCGGAGCGCGGATGCGGCCGAGCAGCCGCAGCTGGATATGCAGTACGCCTCGGATCCGGAGGATCTGCGGCGGCTGATGCTGGGCGCGCGGCTGTGCTGGGAGATCATGCACTCGGAGGCGATCGCGCCGTTTGTGGAGCGGGTGATCACGCCGACGGCGGAGATTGTCGAGTCGGACGGGCTGCTGGCGGATTACGTGCGCCGCACAACGAGCACGACCTGGCACATCTGCGGGACGGCGCGGATGGGGCAGGCGGACGATCCGCTGGCGGTGGTGGATCAGCGCGGCGGGCTGCACGGAGTGGAGAATGTGACGGTCGCGGACGCTTCGATTATGCCGGACATCGTGTCGTGCAACACGAACCTGACGGCGATCATGATTGGGGAGCGGATCGCGGCTGCGCTGGCGCAGTCGGCGTAGGCGCGGTCAGTCGAGGATTGTTGGGGCGCCTCGCTTTTGGGGGCGGACCAGGGCGATTTTTGTGGATGAGGCTGGGCGGGGGACGGGCGGGGTAACGCCGTTGGTGAGGGTTGGGGTGGCGCCGTTGGGGGGCGGGGCGGCGGCGAGGGCTAGGGCTTCGTCGACGGTGGGGGCGGTGAGCGAGGTGACCTGGGCGGTGCGCTGGCGGCTCGGGACCAGGATCCAGGCGGCGACGCCGGAGATGATGGCGAAGACGATGCCGAAGCGCATGGTGTTGGTCACGGAATCGGCGAAGGCTTCGCTGACTGCGGCGGAGACCGCGGCGGCTACGCCCGGATCGAGGCTGGGCAGCAGCTGTAATGCTGCGCCGATGCCGTCGACCATTGTCTCCAGCGTGGCCGGATCGAGCGGCAGCGCGGCCAGTCCCTCGCGCGCGCCTGAGGCGTAGGAGGCGGCGGCGAAGCTGCCGAGGATGGCGATGCCCAGCGTGCCGCCCAGCTGGCGGCCGGCGTTGTTGACGGCGGAGGCTTTGCCGGCGAGATCGACGGGCACGGCGGCCATCGCGGTGTCGGTAGTGGCGGGCATGTGCATTGCGCCGCCGATGCCGAGGAAGGCAAGGCCGAGCGCGATCATCCAGTAGGGCGTGTCAACCTGCATGAAGCTGAAGAAGAGCAATGCGCCGCCGCCGTGGACGGCGGGCGCCCAGAAGAGCATCAGGCGGGGACCGATTTTGGGCAGCAGCTTGGCGGCGATCGGCGCGAAGAAAGCCATGGCCAGCGCGAGCGGCATCATCCGCAGGCCGGATGTGGTTGGGCTGACGCCCTGGGCGAGCTGGAAGAATTGAGGCATGTAAAACATCACGCCCATGAGGGCGAACATGATGAAGAACATGCCGATCATGGAGCCGGTGAAGTCGCGTTGGCGGAAGAAGGCCATGGGCAGCAGCGGCTGCTCGGTGCGGCGCTCGATGATGATGAAGGCGGTCCAGGCGACGACGGCGATCAGGAAGGAGGCGATGATCAGCGGCGAGTCCCAGCCGCGCACGATGCCTTCGATGATCGCGAAGACGAGGGCGATCATGCCGATCGTGCCGGTGATTGCGCCGGGCACATCAAGCTTGGTGTGCATCACCGAGCGCGATTCGGGGACGGCGGCGCAGCCGATGATGGCGAGGGCGGCGATCGGGGCGGGGATCCAGAAGACGCCGGCCCAGCCGACGGTGTCGACCAGGACGCCGCCGGCGAAGGGACCGAAGGCCATGCCGAAGCCCATGGCGGCGGCCCAGATGCCGAAGGCGCGGGTGCGCTCCTCGCGGGGGAAGACGGCGGTGAGGATGGAGAGCGTTTGGGGCACGACGAGCGCGCCGCCGAAGCCCTGCAGGCCGCGGCCGATAATCAGCCAGTTGGCGTCGGGCGAGAAGGCGACGGCGACGGAGGCGACGGCGAAGAGCGCCATGCCGATCACGAGTATTTTGCGCCGCCCGAAGCGGTCGCCCAGCGCGCCGGCGAGCAGCAGCAGGCCGCCGAAGATGACGAAGTAGGCGTCGGCGACCCAGAGGGACTGGGACTCGGACATTTCGAAGGCGCGCTTGATGGCGGGCAGGGCGGTGTTGATGATCGTGGCGTCGAGCTGAACGAGCATCTGCGCGCCGGCGAGGACGATCAGGATGACCCAGCGTCGGCGCGAGCTGGTCGTGGGGGCGGCGCTCACGCGAGCCGCCAGCGGGGTTGGCAGAGATCGTCGGCGGTGCGCTCGAAGACGACCTGGACGGGGTCGCCGATTTGCAGCGTGTCGGGGTCGGCGTCGACGACTGCGCCCATGAGTTTGATTTGGGGCAGGTCTTCGAGTTCGATGAGGGCGACGACGTAGGGGCCGAATTCGCGCAGGGCGGGATGGGCGGGGTGGGCGACGCCGACCCAGGACCAGATTGTGCCGCGGCCGTTGAGCTCGCGCCATTCCATCTCGAAGCCGTAGCAGGCGTGGCAGTTGAGTTCGGGCGGGTATTGGGGCGTGGCGCAGGCGGCGCAGTGCTGGACGACGAGGCGTCCTTCGGCGGCGGCCTGCCAGAAGCCGCGGTTGATCGGATCGTCGGGGTCGGGCTGGCTCATGCCTTCGGGGAAGAAGGGTTGCTCGAGGAACTCGGCGGAGATGGGAATGTCTGCCATGCGTAAATCGAGGGCAGGGTACCATCGCGGTGCGGGCTACGATCGGTTTCGATGCTCTTTCGCGCGCTGATGTGGCTGGGATTGGCGTTGTGCTGCGCGCCGGCGGCGCTGGTTGCGGCGTCGGGGTCGGCGAGTGCGGCGGCGCAGGTGGAGGCGCCGGGCTGGTATCAGGAACGCCGACCGCCGCCGCCGAGCTATCCGAATCCGAATAGCTGGACTGAGCGCTCGCTCTGCGAGCTGTCGAATGAGGCGCTGGCGTTGGTCTACCGCACGCCGGCGCGGGTTGGGGTGGCGGTGGCGGATTTGGTGGGCGGTCGGGTGTGGGTCGGCGGGGATGCGGAGCCGTTCGCGCTGCACAGCGTGGCGAAGGGGCCGATTGCGTGGCTGACGCTGGCGACGGCGGAGGTGCGTGGTGAGCCGCTTTCGCGCGAGTTGGCGGATGAGCTGCGGCAGATGATTGCGTGGAGCAAGAACGACGCGGTGCCGCTGATGCTGGATTATGTCGGCGGGCTGGCGGCGCTGCGGGGGATGTACGCGGCGCTGAGGCTGGAGGAGATGGCGGCGAATTTCAGCCGATTTTCGTGGGGTCGGGGGGAGGGGCGGGCGGCGGATGTGGCGGCGACGTATGCGCAGCTGGCGGTCTCGGGGGCGTTTTCGGAGCCGGTGCGGGAGGGTGGGTTCGCGCTGCTGGAGGGGGTGGTGTCGGGTCAGCGCTGGGGTGCGTGGTCGCCGCCGCGGGGTTTGCGGGGGTGGTCGGCGCTGGTGAAGACGGGGCAGTTTGCGGAGCCGGAGGAGGGTCTGCGGTTGAACAGCGCGGCGATCTGGCTGGATCAGTGGCGTCAGCCGCGCTATGTGGTGGCGATTATGGCAGCGGAGCACCGCCACTGGGGGGTGGCGATCGCGCGGCAGAACACGATTGGGCAGGCGATCGGGGAGGCGATTCAGGCTCGGGAGCGGGGTGTGGTGGATCCGCGCAGTGTGTGCGGGGCGAGGGTGGTCGGGGGGTAGAGGTGTTCGGTGGTCAGGGGTCGGGGGGGTGGGTGGTGGATTTGGCAAGGTGGAGGGCTTGGGCGATGGCGGCGATGGTGGGGGTGTTGGCTGCTTCGTTGGTTTTGAAGGGGCGCCAGGGGTTGAAGGGTTCGGCGACGGCGGTGGTTGCGGGTTGGGGGTGGGAGGCTGCACGCGGGCTTGGCGCCGGGGGCGGCGAGATACCCGCGGCGGGGCGCGGGTATGACGAATTTAGCGGGGGCGGGTATGACGGAGTTAGCGGGCGCGGGTATGACGGAAAGAGAGGCGCGGGGTCGGCGGGGGGTGCGGGGACGGCCGGGGGTGCGGCGACGGCGGGAGGCGCGGCGACGGCGGGAGGCGCGGCGACGGCGGGAGGCGCGGCGACGGCGGGGGGTGCGGAGACAGGGGTGGGCGCGGCGACGGTGGTGGGCGCGGCAGTGGTTTCGGCGGTGGCTTCGGGGGCGGGTGTGACGGCGTGCTCGACTGTGGGGGGGAGCTTGTGCGAGGGTTCGTTGGGTTCGGGCAGGGTGATGAGGCTGGGGGGCGCGTTGCGATGCTCGTTGAGGGGGGTGAAGAGTTGGAGGTGGTGTCCGACCAGGCTGGCGATTTGGAGGCGGACCCAGTCGGACTGGGCGTGGTGAGAGAGGTTCATGAGTTGGTGGAGGACGTGATCCAGGCCGCGGTGCTGTCCGAGCAGTTTGAGGGCGTGGAAGCGGATGTATTCGGAGTCGGAGCGGCTGGCGATGTCGGCGAGGTCGTCGAGGACGCGGTCGGCGTAGGCGTCGCGGAGGCGTTGGAGGTAGTCGTTGTCCATGGGGTGATGGTAGCGGAACGGGTGTTCTGGTGGGTAGTGGGGGTGTGTGCTGTGGGTTGCGTTTGGGGGTGGGGGTGGCGGCCTCTTCCTCCGTCATTGCCGCGCTTGCTGCGGCAATCTCGCGGCGCGGGTGTTGGGGTTGGTGCGGGCGCGCGGGGTTGGTGCTGGTCACGGCGGGATACCCGTGGCAAGCACGGGTATGACGGGGAACTCGCACGGGCATGACGGGATTTCCTCCGTCATTGCCGCGCGCCGCCGCGGCAATCTCGCGGTGCGGGTGTTGGGGTTGGTGTGGGGGCGCGGGGTTGGTGGTGGTCACGGCGAGATACCCGTGGCAAGCACGGGTATGACGGGATCTCTTGTGCGGGTATGACGGAGCTTTTGGGTGTGGGGGTGGCGGCGGCCTCCTCCTGTCATTGCCGCGCTTGCTGCGGCAATCTCGCGGTGCGGGTGTTGGGGTTGGTGCGGGTGCCGGGGTTGGTGCTGGTCACGGCGAGATACCCGTGGCAAGCACGGGTATGACGGGAAGGGGGCACGGGTATGACGGGATCTTTTGTGCGGGTATGACGGGAGCTTTGGGGTGTGGGTGTGGCGGAGCTTTGGGGTGCGGGGGTGGCGGAGCTTTGGGGCGTGGGTGTGGCGGGGGAGAGAGGGCGCGGTGTGGCGGCCTCTTCCTCCGTCATTGCCGCGTGCCGCCGCGGCAATCTCGCGGTGCGGGTGTCGGGGTTGGTGCTGGCGCGAGGGCTTGGTGGTGCTCACGGCGAGATACCCGTGGCAAGCACGGGTATGACGGATCTAAAGAGCACGGGTATGACGGATCTAAGGAGCACGGGTGTGACGGAGAACTCGCACGGGTATGACGGATCTGGGGGCGGGGGTGTGGCGGATGGAACGCGCGGAGGGCGGGGCGATTTGCCCCGCCCTCTGCGGTTTGGCTTGCTGGTTGGCGGGGGGATTAGCCGCTGTTGCTGAGCCAGAGGATCGCGCCCCTGGTCACCTCGAAGTTGATGGAGTCGGGGATGAGCTGGCCGTCGGCGATGCCGTAGCGGAGCCATTTGCCCTCGTGCCAGAGCAGGATTGAGCTGAAGCCTTCGCCCAGGCCGTCCAGCAGGGCGGAGGCGGTGGTGGTGCCCTGGCCGAGCCAGGTGGTGTATTCGTTGGGCATTCTGGGGCTCAGGCTGTCGGCGGGGTTGAGCGGGGTGGGCGGCTCGGCGGGGGTGGGGGCGGTGGTGGTGATTAGGCGGACTTCGCCGGCTTCGCCGGCGCTGACGCGGACGGAGGCGCGGCCGGCGCTGATTACCTCGTAGGTGACTGCGGCTTGGCCGTCCGTGGTGGCGGTCTGCTTGCGCACCTCGACCAGGACCGGCAGGGGGCCGGTCGGGGTCAGGTTGAACTTGACCGTGGTGCCGTCGGGCACGGCTGCGCCGGCGGCGTCGGTCAGCGCGGCGGTCAGGCTGAAGCGTCCGCCGATCGTCAGGGCGTCGCTGTCGGGTTCGCTGATCGTGATGGTTTCGGGGCCGCCGCTGACTGTGAAGGTTTGGGTGGCGGTGAGTGTGCCGGCGGTCACTTCGAGCGTGTACTCGCCGCTCTTCAGCGGGGCTGCGGCGGTTGCGTCTACGTCGAGCTCGACCTGCAGCTTGCCGTCGGCGGTGAGCAGGTTGCTGGTGACAGTGGTGTTACTGTTCGGCACGGTCCTGGTCTCGGTCAGCGGCCAGGCGACGTCGAAGTTGGCGTCGCCGGTGTTGCTGGCGCTGCGCCAGACGGCCTTGCCGTCGGGGTCCTTGATTGTGGTGTTGCGCGGGGTTGCCGGCACGTTCGCCTTGTTGCCGCTGGCGTCGGTCGCGCTGACCGAGAAGCGCAGGCGGTCGCGGGTCTCGGCGTCGTCGTTGGTACCCGTGGCGGTGTTGACGTTCAGCACGCCGGTGGCCGGCTCGCTGATCGTGAGCTCGGCGGCGGGGCCGGAGAGGATGACGGTGACGGGATCGATGGGGAGCAGCGCGCCGCCGGTCTTGGGCAGCACCTGGGCGCGCACCATGGCGGTGCCCGACTTGCCCGCGCCGGGGTGGGTCAGCTCGACCACGATGTCGCCTGAGTTGGACGCGTTCAGCTTGGTGACATCGACCTGGCAGGTGAGGTCGCAGTCGCCCATGGCGGCGTCGGCCGGCTTGAGCAGGTTGAGCGAGCCCATGTTGGTGGTGAAGAGCAGGGTGCTGACCGAGTCGGCGCCGGCGGGCTTGTCCACGGAGCTGAGGATTTTCAGCTGTAGGCGGGTGCTCGCACCCGCGGCAATGGCGGACGGGTAGGGCTTTTCGTCTTTGTCGCCGGTGATCTCCGGATCGCCCGGGTCCTGGGCGAAGTCGAACTCGGCGTGATCGGCTTCGTTGACCGTGCCGATCTTGACCGGCAGGGTGGCGGTGATGTTTTCCTTGCCGTCCACGGTGAAGTTGGCGGAGATTGTGAACGCGCCGTCGGGGGTGCCGGCCGGGATCGTGATCATTGGGGCCTGGCCCGGGGTGGTGTCCAGATCGACCGAGCAGGTCCAGGTCGTGGTGCCGTCGAGCGTCCTGCTGCTGCAGGGCGGCGGCGGCGGTTCCGGTATGTCGTCGAGCACCGCTGCGCTCGCCTGTGGATTGGCGGCTGCGAGGTCGAAGGCGTAGGCGCGGCCATGGCCGGTGGTGATGTTGGTGGCGAGGAATTCGGTGCGCTCGGCTTGACCGACGACGAGCGTGTTCTCGCCGTCGAGCGCCACGGCGGAGCCGAAGAAGAGTTGGGCTTCGCTCTGCGGCGAGGTGAGCACGGTGTCGGCGGCGCTGTCGGCGGCCCAGCCGCCGGACGGCTTGTCGAAGATGTGGGCTTCGCCGGCCTGGTAGCTGTTGGCCTGCTTCCAGGCGTTGGAGACGACCACGCGGTTGCCGGAGCCGCTGATCGCGACGGAGTGGCCGAACTGGTCGCCGTTGGCGCTGTCGGAGTCGGTCAGGGCAATGGCGTCGCTGTCGCCCTTGTCGGACCAAGCACCGCTGCCCTTGAGCCAGATGAAGGCGGCGCCTTTCCATGTGGTTCCGATCGAGGTCGCGCCGTGGCCGCTGGCGACGATCACGCTGCCGTCGTAGTTGATGTCGACCGAGCGGCCGACCTGGAGAAAGTTGCGGGTCGATTGGGCCAGCAGCCGCGCGTTGGGCGTCTCGTCGTCGCTGGTGGTCCATCCGCCTCCCTTCTCGAAGACCAGGACGCCGCCGTTTTCGTCGTCGTCAGTCGCGCCTGAGTTGCCGACGGTATCGCGGCGGTACGCGCCGATGATGATGACGTTGCCATCGCCGGAGATGGCGACGATCTCGCCGATCATGTTGGCCTGCTCCCTATTCACCACGTAGGCGGTGAGCTCCCCGGCAGAGCCGGAGTTGGCGCTGGCCCATTCAGCGCCGGTCGGCTTGAGGAAGACCTGGGCGGCACCGGACGTCTCGTCGCCGTCGTAGCCGCGCGGGGAGCCGACCACGATCGTCTCGCCGGCGTCGTCGATCGCGACGCTGGTGCCGAGCCGAGCGTTGTTGGACCCTGAGCCGGGCGACAACGTGGCGAGCCACTCGCCGGCCGCGTCGTAGATGTAGGCGCGGTAGGCGTTGGGCGCGCCGACGACGATGTAGCCGCCGCCGACGGCGACGGCGTGGCCGAACAGTGCGTTGGCCGAGGGGGTGGGGGCGGTCAGGCGCTTGACGAATTGGCCGTTGATGAAGAGATCAACCGAGCCGGCCGCGTTGATGGGGTCGCCGTCGGCGTCGAGGACCACGTCATTGGGCGCGCCGACGACGACGATGTCGCCGCCCTCGGCGGCGGTGCGCTCCTGCACGTCGACGGCGGTGCCGGTGGCGGCTCCAGGGACGGCGGGGGGGGGTTCTTCGACTGTTCTTTCGGGGACGGGGAATGAACTGCGTCCGTTGTGTTCCCACTCCTGGTCGCCGGAGACGCGCAGGATGCCGGAGATGTCTTGGAGCGAGGGGGCGGGGGTCGCGGTGGTGCTGGTCAGGGTGGCGCGCAGCTGGAGCGAGCCGCCGGGCGGTACGATGTTGTCGGAGTCTTCGATCAGGCTGAGGGTGAGGGTGAGGTCGTCGGGGGGAGCGGCGTTAACGGGGGGGGGGGGGGTCAAAACTGCGGCGGCGAGTGCTGCGAGGGCGAGGAGGGTGAGGAGCAGCGCGGTGCGTGGGTGGGTGAGGGCGGTGAGGGTGCGTGCGGGCATGGTGTGGTGTCCCCTTCGTGGGTGGTTTGGGTTTTACGTTAGCAACGGTGGTGGGTTTGGGGGGTTGGCCTGGGGGGGAGGGTTTTACGTTGGTTTACGTTGGGGGGGTGCTCCTCCCGTCATTGCCGCGCTTGCTGCGGCAATCTTGCGGTGGGGGTGGGGGGGGGTGGCGCGGGGGGTTGGTGCTGGTCACGGCGGGATACCCGTGGCAAGCACGGGTATGACGGGAGCTTGCCCTCCTCCGTCATTGCCGCGCTTGCCGCGGCAATCTCGCGGTGCGGGCGGAGGGGGTCGTGCTGGCGCGCGGGGTTGGTGGTGGTCACGGCGAGATACCCGTGGCAAGCACGGGTATGACGGATCTAGAGCACGGGTATGACGGGAGCTAGAGCGCGGGTGTGGCGGGAGCTTTTGGGTGCGGGTGTGGTGGGGGGCTCCTCCCGTCATTGCCGCGCTTGCTGCGGCGATCTTGCGGTGGGGGTGGTGGGGTTGGTGGTGGGCGGGGGTTGGTGCTGGTCACGGCGAGATACCCGTGGCAAGCACGGGTATGACGGATCTAGAGCACGGGTATGACGGGATCTCTTGCGCGGGTGTGGTGGGGGGCCTCCTCCTGTCATTGCCGCGCTTGCTGCGGCAATCTTGCGGTGGGGGCGGAGGGGGTCGTGCTGGCGCGGGGGGTTGGTGGTGGTCACGGCGAGATACCCGTGGCAAGCACGGGTATGACGGATCTAGAGCACGGGTATGACGGGATCTCTTGCGCGGGTGTGGTGGGGGGCCTCCTCCTGTCATTGCCGCGCTTGCTGCGGCAATCTTGCGGTGGGGGCGGAGGGGGTCGTGCTGGCGCGGGGGGTTGGTGGTGGTCACGGCGAGATACCCGTGGCAAGCACGGGTATGACGGATCTAGAGCACGGGTATGACGGATCTGGGTTAGTTGCGGAAGATGGCGGAGGAGATGGGGGCGGAGGCGGGGCCGGCGGCTACCAGGCAGGTGTGGGGGTTTTTTAGGGGGTTGGGGGAGTCGCCGCGGAGTTGGCGGACGGCTTCTACGGCTAGGTTGAAGCCGTGGGTGTAGGCCTCGGCGAGGTTGCCGCCGGAGGTGTTGATGGGGAATTGGCCGGCGTGGGGGGCGTTGGGGTCGGCGAGGTCGGGGTGTTCGAGGCGGCCGCCTTCGACGAAGGGGCCGCCTTCGCCGGGTTGGCAGAATTTGTGGTCTTCGATGGTGGTGAGTACCTGGCCGGTGAAGTTTTCGTAGAGCTGGGCGCAGTCGATTTCGTCGGGTCCGATGCCGGCGGCGGCGTAGAGGCGGTCGACCATGGTGCCGTAGTTGGAGCCGAGGAAGTCGGGGTGCCAGAAGCCGTCGACGACGTTGTTCTGGCGGTGTCCGGAGCCCTGGACGGAGGCGGCGAGGTAGACGGGGGTGTTGGGGAAGTCGCGGGCGAGTTCGGCGGGGGCGAGGATCATGGCGGCGGCGCCGTCGGTTTCGAGGCAGCAGTCGTAGAGGCGGTAGGGGTCGGCGATGATGCGGGAGTTTTGGTGGTCTTGGAGGGTGATGGGGCGTCCGTGCATTACGGCGCGGGGGTTGCGCTGGGCGTGTTTGTTGGCGGCGACGGCGATGTGTCCGAGTTGTTGGGAGGTGGTGCCGTATTCGTGCATGTGTCGGCGGAAGCGCATGGCGAGGAATTGTGCGGGGGACATGAGGCCCTGGGGGATGTTGAAGGCGTAGGGGCCGCGCAGGCGTGCGGCGCGTCGGCTGAGGCCGAAGCGTCCGAATTCGCCCTGGGCGAGTGCGCGGTAGACGACGACGAAGCGTGCGTAGCCGGCGTGGATGGCGGCGGCGGCGTTGCCGATGGCGGCGCAGACGCCTCCGCCGCCGCCGCCGTAGACCATGCCGGCGTAGCCGTAGTGGGGCAGGTCGAGGGCGGTGGAGAGTCGGTTGGGGTCGTTGCGGTCGGCGGAGTAGGAGGAGAAGCCGTCGATTTGGCGGGGGTCGAGTGCGGCGTCGCGGGCGGCGGCGAGGATGGCTTCGAGGGCGAGTTGGAATTCGGGGCGGCCGATTTGGCCGTGTTTGGTGTATTCGGTTTCGCCGACGCCGAGCACGCAGACGGCGTCGCGGATGCTGTGGTCGGGTTGGTGGTCGCTCATGGGGGCCTCCGCTGGTTGCTCGTGGGGTGCAGGGTATCGGGCAGGGCTTGGGCTGATTCGCGTATCCTGTGCGGGCGCGCGGATTGCGGCGCGTGTGAGAGTTCGAATCTGGGGGGACGGAACGATGGCTGACTTTGCGGGATTGCCGGTGGTTGGGCCGGAAGAGGTGGGGTTCGATTCGGCGCGGTTGGCGCGGATCGATGCGACGATGGGAGCGGCGGTGGAGCGTGGGGCGGTGCCGGGGGTGGTGACGGTGGTGGCGCGGCAGGGGAAGGTGGCGCACTGCGGGGTGTCGGGCTACTTGGATGTGGAGCGGAAGACGGCGCTGCCGCTTGATGCGCTGTTCCGGATGTATTCGCAGACGAAGCCGGTGGTGGCGGCGCTGACGATGCAGCTGCAGGAGGAGGGGTTGTTCTTCCTGGATCATCCGATCACGAACTGGTTGCCGGAGTTTGAGGGTCGGGAGGTGCTGGCTCCGCTGGCGTCGACGCAGCATGTGCGGGGGGAGCCGCTGGCGCTGGGGGCGACGCAGGCGATGACGCGGCAGATCACGATTCGGGATTTGATGACGATGACTTCGGGGCTGCCGAGTATGGGGAATATGCCGGCGGCGCTGTCGCCGCTGCTGAATCAGGTGTGGGACGGTTCGGGTTTCTCGGCGAACGACGCGGGGCAGGCGGATCCGGAGCGGGTGCATCTGGATATGGTGCTGGCGGCGGCGGCGCTGCCGAACGCGCGGCAGCCTGGAGAGGGCTGGGAGTACGGGTTCGATTTCGATGTGCTGACGGTGCTGTTGGAGCGGGCGACGGGGCAATCGCTGGACACGCTGCTGCAGGAGCGGATTTTCGGGCCGCTGGGGGTTGAGGACTGCGGGTTTTATTGCTCGCCGTCGGACGCTGAGCGGCTGGTGACGAATCATCATTGGGGTGAGGACGGGGCGTTGATTCCGCGGGAGCGTCCGGAGGATTCGGAGAAGGTGCGGGAGTCGCTGGGGAAGCAGGTTTCGGGCAACGGGTTGTTCGGGGGGGCGCTGATGACGCCGGCGGCGTACACGCGCTTCGCGCAGATGCTGCTGAACGGCGGGGAGCTGGATGGGGCGCGGATTTTGGGTCGGAAGACGATTGAGCTGATGACGGCGAACCACATCGGGGACTGGGACATCGATCTGGCGGTGGGGCCGGGCTATGGGTTCGGTCTGGGGTACTGCACGCTGAAGACGATTGGTCGGGGGGCGCTGCCGGGCTCGCCGGGGACGTACGGCTGGGGCGGGGCGGCGGGGACGTGGTTCTTCGTGGATCCGGTGGAGGAGCTGATTGGGCTGTTCTTCACGCATGTGTTCATGTACCAGTTCAACCCGATGGCTGATCTGGCGGAGCGGTTCCAGAAGCACACGTATGAGGCGCTGACCTAGGGGCGCTTGGGGTCTGCGGGCGGGAGCGAGCGCCAGAGGGCGAAGGCGAGGATGGGGAGGGCGATCCAGGAGCCGTAGGCGCCGGGCGGGGGCTTTTCGACTTGCAGGGGCTTGGCGCGCCCGACGGCGATGCGTCCGACGGCGTCGAGCAGGTTGATCAGGAGGACGAGGGGGATGAGTCCGCGGTAGCGGAGCAGGGCAAGCCAGGCGATGGCGGCGAGGAGCAGTTGTTCGAGTCCCCATTGGGCGAAGATGGCGACGATGTTTTGTCCGCCGGGGAGGTCGAGGTCGATGCGTGCGATGGAGGCGGCGCCGCCGTCGTGTCGGAGGATGTGGATGAGGCTGCGTGCGGTGATGATGATGGAGAGGATGGTGGTGAGGTGTGGGATCCAAGGGTCGCCGCGGTAGTGTTGGGTGTCGTGTGGGAGGATTGCGGAGGGGTTGCGCATTTTTGGGGTTCCGGTTGGGTGGATGGTGCTGGGGATGGTAGGGGGTGGGGTTTGTGGTGGTTGTTGCTGTTTTTGTTTCCGTCGTTTCGGGCTTGGGTGGGGGTCTCGTGGCGGGGCTTGGGGGGTGGGGCGGGGTTGGTGGCTGAGCGGGGGTTGGTGGTGGGCACGGCGAGATACCCGCGGCGGGGCGCGGGTATGACGGAAGTGGGGGCGCGGGTATGACGGATCTCAGGGGCGGGGATGGCGGGGCGGGGGTGTGACGGGGTGGGAGGGCGAGGGATGGTGGCTGAGCGCGGGGTTGGTGGTGGTCACGGCGAGATACCCGCGGCGGGGCGCGGGTATGACGGATCTCAGGGGCGGGGATGGCGGGGGGCGGGGGTGTGACGGGGTGGGAGGGCGAGGGGTGGTGGCTGCGCGCGGGGTGGTGCTGGGCACGGCGAGATACCCGCGGCGGAGCGCGGGTATGACGGAAGTGGGGCGCGGTATGACGGAGAGTGGGGGGTGTGGCGGTGGTGGGAGGGTGGGGGTTGGTGGCGAAGCGAGGGGTGGTGCTGGGCACGGCGAGATACCCGCGGCGGAGCGCGGGTATGACGGATCTCAGGGGCGGGGATGGCGGAGGCGGGGGCGCGGGGTATGACGGAAGGGTGGTGCGGGTGGGGCGGAGGGTTCTGGCGCGGTGGGGCGGGGGTGGGGGCTAGGGGTTGTGGGGGTTATTCGCCGATGGTGCGTTGGGGGAAGTTTTTGGCGGGGTGGGTCTTTAGGACTTGTTCGTTTAGGTCGATGCCTAGGCCGGGGGTGTTGGGGAGTTGGATGTGGCCGTCTTGTACCTGGAATGGGGGAGTGGCGGCTTGTTGGGCCCAGTCTTCGAAGTTGACGAAGTATTCGGTGATGAGGAAGTTGGGCATGGTGGCGGCGGTTTGGAGGGTGGCGGCGAGGGCGATGGTGGTGCTGTTGTAGTTGTGGGGGGCGACGGCGACGAAGTAGATTTCGGCCATGGCGGCGATTTCGGAGAGTTCGCGGATGCCGCCGACGTTGGCGACGTCGGGGTTGATGATGTCGACGGCGGCTTGCTCGAAGACTTCGCGGAATTCGAATTTGGTATAGAGTTCTTCGCCGGTGACGGTGGGGATGTTGATTTGGCGGGTGGCCTGGGCGAGGGCGTTGACGTTTTCGGCCCAGACGGGTTCTTCGAACCAGAAGGGTTGGTATTGCTCGACGGCGCGGGCGAGGCGTACGGCGTGCATTGGGGCGAGGCGGCGGTGGATTTCGAGTAGGACGTCGACGTCGGGGCCGACGGCGTCGCGGACGACGCGGACGCGCTCGACGGCGAGTTCTTCCTGTTGGCGGAAATCCAGCTGCGCCAGCGTCCGGGGACGGGGTCGAATTTGAGTGCGGTGAAGCCGCGCTCGGCCATGGCTCGGGCGCGTGCGGCGAGCTCGTCGAGGGAGTCCATTTTGGCCCAGCCGTTGGCGTAGACGCGGAGGCTTTGGCGGATTGCGCCGCCGAGCAGTTCGTGGACGGGGGCTTCGGCGCGCTTGCCGGCGAGGTCCCAGAGGGCCTGTTCGATGCCGCTGACGGCGCTGTAGAGGTCCATTGCGCCGCGGCGGTTGCCGAAGTCGTTGTAGACGGCGTCGGTGAAGGGTTTGATTTTGCGGGCGTCCCAGCCGATCACGTAGCGGCGGAGTTGGTCGAGGTGGGCGGTGATTTGGATGTCGCGGTCGGACTGGGTGTAGCACTCGCCCCAGCCGTGGCGTCCGTCTTCGGTTTCGAG
Source organism: uncultured Dehalococcoidia bacterium (assembly GCA_958295515.1). Taxonomy (GTDB): domain Bacteria; phylum Chloroflexota; class Dehalococcoidia; order Bin125; family Bin125; genus CATQGW01. The sequence continues at coordinate 129,943 of CATQGW010000005.1, forward strand.
GCGGACGAAGAGCAGATTTTTGCCGGCGATGTAGCGGTCGGGCTGGCCGGTGTCGGGGGGTGTGGGGTGGACGAGGTGGTAGCGCAGGTCAACGATGCGCACGGGGGCTCCAATCCGAAGGTCTTGGGAGCAGGGCGGGCGCGGGCAGCGGGGTTGCTGCCCGCGCCGCCGCTGCTCAGTCGCCGTGGAAGATGGACATGAACATGCGCCAGACATGCGCCGGGAAGGCGGTGTCGTAGTTGGCCCAGTCGCTGTACTGGGGAAGCTGCACGAGCTCGCGGATGGTGCCGAGCAGGCCGAAGATGGCGAAGGGGTTGCCGGGGTTGGCCTCGACGGTCTCGTTGATCGTGTTGATCACGGCGTCGTAGAGGTCGTTGTAGTAGGCGGTGTTCTCGGCGAGGGCGTCGATGCTGTTGCCGGGGGAGTGGCCGTTGATGGCGTACTTGATGTCCCAGGTGCTGAGCTCGTTGAGGATTTTGTGGACGCCGGCGAAGTTTTTGTCGTCGACCCAGGCGGCGCCGGTGAGGGCGCGGGGCTCGTACATGTCGGCGGTGTGGATGACGCCCTCGTTGGGCATCCAGATGATGGTGGTGGCGTCGCCGTCGCCGGGGCCGAGGTAGTGGAGTTCGACCACGGTGTCGCCGACGGGGATGCTGAGGAACTTGTCGAAGGTCTGGTCGACGTCGGGCTTGGGCGCGAGGGCCATGAGGTCGAAGACGGGCAGGGCCTGTTCCTGGACGTAGAGGGTGGCGTCGGGGAATTCCTCGGTGCCGCCGGCGTGGTCGTAGTGCTCGTGGGTGAGGACGATCATGTTGACGGGATTATCGGTGACCTCGGCGATTTTGGCCTTGATGCCGGGGACGCGCAGCGGGGTTGAGGGGTCGGAGATGAGCACGTCGTCGCCGGAGATGACGACGAGGGAGCTGTAGGTGGAGCCCCAGAAGTGGTAGACGCCGGGGGCGATTTCGGTCATTTCGTCGGGCGGCGGTCCCTGGGGCGCGCCGGCGTCCTGCTCGGGCTGTTCCTGCTGGCCGTCGTCCTGAACGGCTTCGGCGGTTGCGCTGGCGCCGGTCATGGCGCTCTGGGGGGCGATGGTCTGGACGGCGGAGCTGACCAGCCAGCTGCCGGTGGGCGCGGCGGCGGGGACGAAGCGGAGTTCGGGGAGTAGGCGTTCGCCCCAGGAGCCGTCGGCCTGCTTCTGCTGGACGGCGACTTCGACGCGGCCATCTTCGAGTCGTTGGGCGGCGACGCGGACTTCCTCGCCGCTGTGCATGGCGGCGAATACGCCGCCGACGGCTGCGCCGCCGATCATGAACGCGAGCAGCAGCATCGCGCCGAGCTTGAGTTTCGACATTCCGGGACCTCCATCTAGGCTTGCGGTTCGCCGGCGGCGGTGGGGCCGACCGGCGTTCCGCAAGCGTAGGGAAGGTTTGGCGCACGCGCCCGCGCGCGGGCAGGGGGCTAGCGGCTGTAGCCGCTGCGGGCGTTGGTGGGCAGGGCGTCGCGCAGGTGTTCGAGCAGGAAGCGGAAGTCGTGGTAGGCGTCGAGGCCGCTGAGCTGGTTGGCGTGCCAGTCGAGCGCTTCGGCGGCGGTGTCGAGTTCGCGGCGCACGAGCGCGGCGTCGCTGCCTTGCAGCTGCGAGAGGCGGCTGTAGCGATCGGAGCTGAGGGCGACGAGCGCGCCGAGATCGAGCAGGGCGAGTTGTTCGTCGCTCCAGCTGCCGCCGTCGTTGACGAGGATTTCGTGGAGTTGGCTGTGGGCGTCGCCTTCGAGCGGGGTGCGCCAGCGGAGTTCGACGCTGCCGAGTCGGAGCGGCTCGCCGCGCACGGGGCCGGTCAGCTCGAGCTCGAAGAAGACGGTGGTGGCTGCGCCGACGGGGATTTCGGCGAACTCGCGGCGGTCCTGGTCGAACGAGGCGTCGGAGGTGACGCGGTTTTCGTAGCCGATCATGCGCCAGCGGCCGACGGTGTCGGGGTCCCAGACGACCTGGGCGCGGGTGGCGTCGGCGAAGGGTCGGGAGAGGGCGAGCCAGTTGTCGCGGCTGAAGACGGTGCGAGCTTCGGCGGGGGAGCTGAGGTAGCGGTACCAGCCGTTGCCGTACTGGGCGAGTTGTTCGAGCAGGTAGTCGTTGTAGTTTTCGATGCCGACGCCGACGGTGATCAGGCGCAGGGGGTTGCGGTCGTCGCGGTCGCCGACGCGATTGAGGATGGCGAAGGGGTCGGTGGCGTCGACGTTGGCGACGCCGTCGGACATGAGGATGATGTAGTTGAAGGCGTCGGGTCGGTCGCGGCGCATCTGGTCGGCGAGCTGGACGCCGAGGTCGAGGCCGGCCTGGACGTTGGTGCTGTTGCGGGGGTGGAGGCGCTCGATCGATTGGCGCACGTTGCGGTCGCCGGGGCGGGTTGGTTCCACAACGAGTTCCCAGATCACGCCGTCGGTGAACTGGACGACGGCGATGCGGTCCTGTTCGCGGAGTCCGCGTCGGATGCGCTCGGCGGCGGCGCGGGCGATTTCGACGCGGTCGCCCTGGGCCATCGAGCCTGAGGCGTCGAGGACGAGGGTGACATTGAGCGGTTTGTCGTCGGGCAGTTCGGGGGCCTGGAAGGCGAGCCGCAGCATGAAGCGGTTGTTGTCGAAGGGGTGGATCAGCCAGTCGCTGGAGATGGCGAAGAAGCGCTCGCCGGCGGGGTGCGCGTAGCGGTAGTCGAAGGAGTTGATCCATTCCTCGGCGCGGACCGAGTCGGGGTCGATGGCGATTCCCTCGCGTGCCCAGTTGAGGGCGAGCAGGTAGCTGGTGCGATCGACGTCGAGGGAGAAGGTGGCGGTGTCGTCCTCGACGGCGCTGACGAGTTCGCTGCGCTCGTAGTCGCGGAAGGTGGTGTCGCGGGGCGGGGGTTGCTGGGCCTGGGCTTGCTGGGGCGGGGAAGGGGAGCGCGACTGCCCGGACGCGGACGATTCCTGGGTGGCCGCCTGCGCTTGCTGTTGCGCGTACTCTTCTTCTTGGCCCCAGGCCTGCGCGGTTGTCTGCTGCTGTTGCGCGTAGCTGGCCTGCTGCTGCTCTTCGGACTGCTGTCGCTCTACGGATTCGGCGGGCTGCCGGCTGCGGCGCGGCTGCGGCGCGGTCGTCGCGTCCTGTTCGTCCTGCTGCGCCGCCTGCTCTTGCACCGTGGCGGGCGTCGGTTCGGGCTGGGTGGAGGGCGAGGGTTCGTCGTCCGCGCAGGCGGCGGCTCCGATCAGCAGGGCGGCAGCCGCGAGGAGCGGCAGCAGCGGCCAGGTGGCGCGCCTGCGCAGTTTCCAGCGGAATCGGTTCTGGTGCTCGGACATCGCTCTACCTCCTGTGGGAGCCGACGCCGCCCGCTCCTGTTCGGGCGTGCGCGGCTCCTTGTGGGAGGTAAACGACGGGCGGGGCGGGTTTGTTCCCACGGGGCGGGGCGGTTCCCCTATGATCGGCGCGCAAGGCAACCGACCTGGCAACCGACCTAGCAGCCGATCTGGAGGAGCTGATCATGGCCGCATCCGCACCGACCCGCGTTCACGTCGTCACCGGGGGCTTTCCGCCGGGCTCGCACGGGGGGCACGACATGGACTACGCGCGGCTGAAGCTGCTGGAGCTGCTGTACGAGGACGGGAATGTGCGGACGACGACGGGCAACGACTTCACGGATATGTGGAAGTGGTTGCAGGTGACGGATGTGCTGATCACGTACACGGCGGGACCGGTCGCGGACGATGAGCAGAACGAGGTGCTGAAGGACTGGATTGGGAACGGCGGGCACTGGCTGGGTCTGCACGGGACCTCGGGCGGGAAGGCGGCGCGGCTGGGCGAGGGCAAGCGGCAGATGGTGAAGATGAACCACCATCAGACGCTGGGGGGGTTTTTCATCAATCACCCGCCGATCAAGCGCTTCACGGTGGATGTGAAGCAGGTGGACTCGCCGATTCTGGAAGGTCTGCCGGCGCAGTTCGACGTGATCGATGAGCCGTACATGATCGAGGTGACGGATCGTCCGAACACGGACATTCTGCTGACGGCGCCGATTGGTCCGGACACGTATCCGGATTTCGGCTTCGACTACGAGGAGGACACGGCGATCGAGGCGGACGGGGTGACGCGGGTGTTCGGGTACACGCGGGGGATTGGGGAGGGCGGGGTGTGCTACATCGCGCTGGGGCACTGCCACTCGCCGCTGACGAACTCGCAGCCGTTCGTGGAGGAGAACGCGCGGGAGAACGGGGAGATGCCGCGGACGCTGCGGTTTACGTGGGAGACGGAGGAGTATCGGCGGCTGCTGGGGAATTCGTTGAATTGGGCGCGGGGGTAGGGGGCTGGGGGGCGCGCGTTGGTTGCTGCGCCCCGCCTGCCGTCGTTCTCGCAGCCTGTCTTCCGTCGTTCTCGCGCCCTGTCTTCCGTCATTCCCGCGAACGCGGGAATCTCGTGGCGGTACCTGAGAGGTGAGGCGTGGGGGATTCCCGCGTTCGCGGGAATGACGGAAAGGGGGCGGGTATGACGGGAAGTGGGGGTGTGGGTGTGACGGGGGTGTGGGCGCGGAGGCGGTGAGAGTGGGAGGCTGTGCGGGGCTTGGTGCTGGTCACGGCGAGATACCCGCGGCAAGCGCGGGTATGACGGAACTGCGGGGCGCGGGGGTGACGGAATTTGCGGGGGTGTGGTGGAGGTGGGGGTTAGCCGGCGGGGTGGGCGGGGTCGGGGACTGCTTCGGTTAGGGCGTCGAGGGGGCGTAGGGGGGGGTCGTTGGGGGGGCGGATTGCTTCGGCTTCGGCGGGGTGGGTGAGGATGGCGGGCTCGGTGGGGATGCGGACGGCGTCGGGGGAGAGGGCGGCGCTGGGGGCGGCGCGCTCGGGCCAGAGGTCGGCGAAGATGGCGTCGGTGTGGAGGATGAAGCCGAGCGAGCCGGCGGCTTCGGCGAAGACGGGGCGGCAGTTGGGCAGTTCGGCGGCGATGGTGCGGCCCATGTGGATGGGGTGGCTCTCGTCGAGCACGCCTTGCCAGAGGTAGATTTGGCTCTGTACGTCGGCGATGTCGAAGCCCCAGGGTTCGAGGTGCATTCGGGCTTCTTCGCCGGCGGCGGCGGGGCCCTGGCGGAAGGCCTGGCGGAGGTCGGCGATGCGGTTGGCGGAGACGTCGGCTCGGGCGAGGACTTCGCCGTCGAGGGCGTGCATGCGCTTGATTTGCTGGGCGACAACGCGCTCGGGGTTGCGCAGGACGGCGCGCCCGTAGCCGCGCATCCAGAGGCTGGCGAGGCGGCGGGATTTGAGGAAGAGGGAGTAGATCAGACGCCACTCGTAGCTCATGCCTTCGAGCGTTTCGGCGGTGTCGATGCGTCCGAGGCCGGAGATGAGGGCGATGCGGTCGAGTCGTTCGGGGATCAGCAGGCCGCAGGCGAGGACGTAGGGCAGGCCGGCGGAGATGCAGGCGAGGGAGACTGTTTCGAGGCCGAGGTGGTCGGCGAGCTGGCGGACGTCGTCGGGCCAGTCGAGGATGGTGCGGTCGGGTAGCGGGTCGGAGTAGCCGAAGCCGGGTCGGTCGGGCGCGATCAGTCGGACGGCGTTGCGCGCGGCGGCGGCGGACATGACGGCGGCGGCGACGCGGGAGGAGGGGATGCCGTGATGGAATATGAGCGGCGCGCCGGCGGGGTCGCCGTACTCAGCCCAGGCCAGGGTGCGGCCGTCGGCGAGACGCATGGTATGGGGAGGGGGGGCGGCGGGAGATGATTCGGAGTCCATTGAAACTCAGGGTATCGCGGGAAGGGCGAATGCGCACGGTTGGGGGTGTTGGAGGTGGGGTTGGGAGGATAGCCGCTCCGCGTTCCGTCATTGCCGCGTTCTGCGGCGGCAATCTGGCTGGGGGTTTGCGGGGGGTGGGTGCTGGTCACGGCGAGATACCCGCGGCAAGCGCGGGTATGACGGAATTTGCCGGGCGGGTGTGACGGAGATGGGTTAGACCTTGGTGGGGTCGTCGACGAGGAGCTCGGCTTGGAGGTCGTCGGCGAGGGATTCGGCGAGGTCGGCTTCGCCGAGGGCGCCTTCTTCGATGGGCATGCCGAAGGCTTCGGCGTAGCGGCGGTAGGAGGCGTACTGGTCGCCGTATTTCATGTGGCCGGCGGTGTGGTGGGCGGCGGCGAGCAGGAGGGTGTCGCGCTGGCCGGCGCCGGTGCGTGCGTAGTCTTCGAGCATGCAGAGGCCGATTTCCTGGTTGTGGGGATCGTTGCCCTGCTTGGCGATGCCGCCGGCGAGGGTTTCGACGAGCGGTGCGCGGTCGTAGCCCTGGTCGAGGTAGCGCTGGGTCCAGGCGACGCTCTGTTCGGTGTCGAGCTGGATCATGGCGTCGGAGAGATTGTCGAGCAGGCGGGACTGGGGGAGGGCGTCGGCCTCTTCGGCTTTGGCGTAGCCGGCCATGAAGGTGGCGGAGCCGCGGGTGCGGTTGCCCTTGGAGTTGGCGACCCAGTGGGCGCACTGGTTGATGAAGTTGGCGGCGATGAAGAGCAGCTTGGTGCGGTGGGGGTGCTCGAAGTTCTTGTAGAACCAGCCGAGCGTGTTGCAGTATTCGTAGCCGTGCTGGGGCATGGAGAAGTTGGCGGGCTCGCCGCATTCGAGCACGACGCGGGCGGCGGCGATCTGGATCGAGTCGAGGATCGAGCGGGGGGAGCGCCCGGCCTTGAGCAGGGCGACGAGGTCTTCGATGTAGGCCTCTTCGGGCTCGCGGATGATGGCGCGGATCAGGGCTTCGGACTCGGGTTCGGAGAGGGGGGTCTGGTTGGCGAAGAGTTCGGCGTCGCGGCCGCTCACGCTGGTGGCGGCGAGGGAGGAATCGGGGGCTTTCTCTTCGAGGTGGTACATCATCAGCTGGCAGGCGGATTCGTAGAGCGAGTACCAGCGGGGGCCGACGGCGATATCGGGGACGCCGGCGTAGAGCACGTGGTCGGCGTCTTCCCAGCCGATGGCGCGGCCGAGTTCGATGGTGGCGCGGGAGCGGAAGGACTTATGTCCAGTGGTGTAGGAGCGGTTCCAGAAGATTCGGTCCTGGACATCAATGAGGCCGGCGAAGATCATCTGGGCGAGCAGTTCGGAGCGGCGCTCGCGGTGCTGCCAGAGGCCGAGGAAGAGGGCGTATTCGTCGTCGACCTGGCCGCGCTGGACGAGGGTGAGCCACTCGCTGAGGCCTTCCTCGAAGGTGCCGGTCCACTCGGCGGGCTCCTGCTCGGCCCAGTGGGCGGTGGGGGGCGCGGGGCCGTCGGGGTACCTGGCGGGGTCGTAGGTGCGGCGGGAGTAGTGGCCGGGCATTTTGCCGAGCAGCTGGTTCCAGATGTCGAGGCCGGTGGGGACGTACCAGACGGTCTGGGTGAGGGGCAGGCGGCGGAGTTCCTCGGGCACCAAGTTTTGCAGGTGCAGGGTGGCGCGGGAGCTGAGCAGGCAGTGGTCGTTGTTGACGAAGCGGACGACGCCGGCGTCGATGCGCTGGTGGTAGGGGACATGGGTGTAGGGGGCGTGGGCGCGGATGGTCTCGGAGAGGATTTCGGTGGTTCCGCGGCCGCGCTTCATGAGGTCGAAGGCGAGCGCGGTGGCCTGCTTGTTGTCGCGCTCGAGGATCGTCTCGCGGTAGTGGTCGTAGAGAGCGGTGGTTTCACGGTCCATCGCGGCGGTCGCAGCCATCATGCCTCCTGACATCATGCCTCAAGTGCGCGGTCGCAGGGCGCGGTCGTGGGGGCAGTATAGGACGGGCGGCGGCGCAGGATCGCGGGCGGCTGCAAAAGAGTGGGGGAATGTCGTATATTCGGCGCAGTAGGCGCGGGCGGAGATGCCAGCGCAGCGGAGGCGAGAGCATGGCGACTGAGGAACAGCGGAGTCTGGCCGCGCACCTGATGCGGCGCGCGGGGGTTGGCGTGACGCCGGCGGAGTTGGACGAGCTGGCGGAGCGTCCCTACGAGGAGCTGGTGGAGGAGCTGATCACGCCCGGCGATGGGCTGGACGCGGACGACGATCTGGTGTTCCGCTACTACCCGGCGCTGGCGAACTCGGACACGCCGTGGCCGTGGAGCGCGCGCTGGATTTACCGGATGGTGAACAGCGAGCACCCGCTGCGGGAGAAGATGGCGCTGTTCTGGCACCACATTTTCGCGACGGCGTATTTCAAGTCGGAGCACGGGCCTTCGATGCCGGGCCAGATCGAGATGTTCCGTCGGGCCGGGCTGGGCAACATGCGGGAGCTGCTGCTGGAGCTGTCGCGGGATCCGGCGATGATTCACTGGCTGGACAACTGCGAGAACCTGAGCGAGCGCCCGAACGAGAACTACGGGCGGGAGCTGCTGGAGTTGTTCTCGATGGGTGTGGGGAACTACACGGAGGACGACATCAAGGCGGCGGCGTATTCGTTCACGGGCTGGACGTTCGAGCAGCCGCTGCCGCTGTACCCGCACGGGGGCTTCAAGTCGCGCTTCGTGTACCGCGAGGACTTGCACGACGACTCGGAGAAGACGTTCCTGGGGCAGACGGGTCGGTTCGACGGCGGGGACATCATCGACATCATCGTGCAGCAGCCGGCGACGGGTCGGTTCATCGGGCGGCATCTGTACAACTTCTTCGTGGCGGATGAGCCCGGCGTTTCGGCCTGGAGCGTGCAGGAGCCGCGCGATCCGGAGGCGGTGGGGCGGCTGCAGAGCATGTTCCTGGAGTCGGACGGGGACATTCGGGCGGTGATGCGCGAGTTGTTCAACTCGGACTTCTTCAAGGCGGCGCGCTACGAGCGGGTGAAGTGCCCGGCGGAGTGGGTGGCGGGCGCCTACCGGCTGTCGGGCAAGCTGGGCTTGCCGGAGCCGGAGATGTGGAGTCTGCACATGCAGATGGGCGCGATGGGCCAGTCGCTGATGGATCCGCCGAGTGTGGAGGGTTGGCACACGGGCAAGGAGTGGATCGACGGCGGGACGCTGATGGAGCGGATCAATTTCGCTTCGAAGCTGGTCTCGGATCCGTCGACGCCGGGGGTGCAGACGCTGACGGAGCGTCTGGCGGCCTCGGGCGAGAGCGCGAGCCCGGCGGAGTTGGTGGAGGCGGCGCTGGATTACGCGGGGCCGCTGACGGTCAGCGAGGCGACGCGGGAGGCGCTGATCGACGCCGCGCGGGCGGACGGCGATCTGGCGTTCGACAGTTCGGAAGCGCGGGAGGCGAGCGCGAAGCGGGTGTCGCAGACGCTGCGGCTGGTGATCGCCTCACCGGAGTACCAGTTCGCCTAGGGCGAGCGGAAAGACCAAGCACAGCAGGTCGGCACGAGAGAGCGGAAGGAATCGAGCAATGAGCGGCAACGGCAAAGACCCGGTCCTGGTGGTGGTGCAGCTTTCGGGCGGCAACGACTTCATGAACACGCTGGTGCCCTACAACGAGGGGCACTATTACGACGCGCGCCCGCTGGTGAACATCCCGCAGGACGAGGTGCTGCCGATCTCGGAGACGCTGGGGTTCAACCCCAACGCGAGTCGGCTGAAGGAGCTCTACGACGGGGGGGATGTGGCGGTGATTCAGGGGGTGGGCTACCCGAATTCGTCGCGCTCGCACTTCCGCGGGATGGACATTCTGCACACCTGCGAGCCGGACCGGATTTCGACGGAGGGCTGGGTGGCGAAGCTGACGCAGCGGCTGGATCCGCAGTCGGAGCAGCCGCTGACGGCGGTGAACATCGGTCGCGGCCTGCCGCGGGCGATGGTGGCGCCGGGCGTGACGGCGACCTCGGTGGGGGATCTGGACACGTACGGGCTGATGACGGACATCGAGCTCGAGGAGGAGCGGAACCGCGACCTCGAGGTGTTCAAGCGGATGTACACGCCGGCGGTGGGGGCGGGGCTGGTGATGGACTACCTGCGCCAGACGGGGATCGACTCGCTGGCGGGGGCGGACATTCTGGCTGAGGTGCCGGGGATGTACGAGTCGTCGGTGGAGTACGGCTCGAATCCGATTGCGAAGGCGCTGCGTGATGTGGCGCGGATTCACACGGCGGGGGTGGGAACGCGGATTTTCTACACGAATCACATCGGCTGGGACACGCACTCGCACCAGCCGCAGCAGCATCCGGGTCTGCTGCGCGACGTGACCAGCGCGCTGGCGGATTTCATGACGGATTTGCGTGAGCACGACGCGGCCGAAGAGGTGGCGATTCTGGTGTTCACGGAGTTCGGGCGGCGGATGAAGGACAACGGCTCGGGCACGGATCACGGTTCGGGCGGTGGCGCGTTCATCATCGGCGCGAACGTGGACGGCGGGCTGTACGGGGAGTACCCGTCGGTGGCGCCGAAGGACTGGCTGAACGGCGAGGATCTGAAGCACTCGGTGGACTTCCGGGGCGTCTACGGGACGATGGTCGAGCAGTGGATGGGCGAGGATCCGCAGGACATCGTGGTGGGCGATTTCGAGCAGGTGCAGCCGTTCGAGCGCACGCTGGTCGGGGCGAACTAGGGGCGTTTGGGCGCGTCGTTGAGGCGCGTTTGGGCGTTCGTCGGAGCGAGAGACGAGGGAGGTTCACGATGGCATTCCCACACGCGCTGCTGCGCGCCGGCTACCCGTACGTGCGGGTGCTCGGGATGCGGCGGGTGACGACGTATCCGGTCGATATCGCGGTGGGCGAGGATCGGATTTACACGATCGGCCGCTCGGAGCTGGGGGTGGGCGGAAACATCCGGATGGTCTCGCTCGACGACGAGGATCTGGGCACGATGGCGGACACGGGGCTGGTCTGGCCGGTGGCGCTGCTGCGGGATCACGCGAGCGGCGATCTGTGGGCGCTGGACGAGGCGTCGCACAAGGTGACGGTCTACTCGGCGGAGGGTGAGCAGCTGCGGCAGTGGGGCGAGCAAGGCTCGGAGCCGGGGCAGCTGGACCGCCCATCGGGGATGGAGTTCGACGCGGACGGCAACCTGTGGGTTGTGGACACGATGAATCATCGGTTGCAGCGCTTCACGCGCGAGGGGGAGTATCTGAGCGGCTTCGGGGAGTTCGGCGACGGACCGGGGCAGTTCAATATGCCGTGGGGGGTGGCGATCGATGTGGAGGGGAATCTGTACGTCTCGGACTGGCGGAATGATCGGCTGCAGAAGCTCAGTCCGAGCGGCGAGCATCTGCTGACGATCGACGGGGCCAGGACGGTGGGCGTGGAGTTTGGGCGTCCGACGGGCGTTTCGGTGGACGAGCACGGCGATGTGTATGTGGCCGACCGTGACCGCGACCGGGTGCTGCTGTTCGACAAGACGGGCCGCTACGTGCAGCAGTTCACGGGGGAGGCGACGCTCTCGAAGATGGGGCGGACGTACATCCTGGCGAACCAGAAGACGCTGCGGCTGCGGGAGATGACGTCGATCGACCCGGTGAAGAACCTGCGGCATCCGCAGGGGCTGCGGGTGGAGGGGAGCAAGCTGTACGTGTGCGATTTCGGATCGCATCGGGTGCAGATTTTCGAGAAGGAGGCGTACCCGCTGAGCGAGGACGAGATCATGCCGGAGCCGAGCGCGCCGACGCTGATGACGACCTAGGTTCGAGCGGGCGCGCGATGCCGATGGTGTTCGGCTTCTCGAAGCATCGCCGGGAGTTGCTGGAGGCGGAGTTTCTGCGGATTGCGGGGGAGATGCGGCTGCTGGGGGTGGAGCGTTTCTGGTTGACGGGCGATCTGGCGGCGGACGCGGTGACGGCGGAATCGGAGCTGGAGCTGCTGGTGATCAAGGAGATGGACGAGCCGTATCAGCGTCGGGCGGACTTTTTCAGCACGCATTTGCGCCCGCGGGTGGGGACGCGCTTTCTGGTCTATACGCCGGCGGAGTTTGAGCGTTTCGAGGAGCGCGATCCGCATATCCGGCGGGCGACGGCGTTGAGCGACGCGATCGATGTCTGAGGGGTCGGCCAACGCTGCGGAGGCGGAGGCGGCGCGCTGGCTGCGGCAGGCGGAGCGGGACCTGGAGGCGGGGGAGCACAACCGCGAGGGTGGGTTTCACGCGGTGGCCTGCTTTCTGGCGCAGCAGGGGGCGGAGAAGTCGTTGACGGCGTATCTGGTGGCGCGGGGGGCGGAGCGGGTCTGGGGGCACGCGCTGGCGGATCTTTGCGAGGACGCGATGGCGCTGGATGCGTCGTTCGACGTGATTAAGTCGGTGGCGCTGCTGCTGGACAAACACTTTCTGGGCGCGCGCTATCCGTCGGCGCTGCCGGGCGGGGTGCCGCACGACGCGTATGACGATGTGGATTCGCAGCGGGCGCTGGAGATTGGGCGGGATGTTCGGGAGTTCGTGCTGCGGCGTCTGGCGGGCGAGGGTGAGCGGCGATGATTCAGTTTCGGCATGCGCGGCTGAACGAGTACCACTGCGCGATGCTGCGGGATTTGCTCGATGTGCAGGATGATCCTGAGCGTCCGCGGGTGCTGGTGGAGGATGCGGTGGGAGATGGGGGGCTGGCGTTTCGACCGTCGCTGCGGCATCGGGGCTATCACCCGGATGTGCTGGCGACGCTGGCGCAGCACGGGCTGGTGGATTTGACGCGGGCGGGGGATGGTTGGTTTCGGGTTTATGTCACGCCGGTGGGGCGCGATTACTACGACGACATGTGCGCGCTGACCTGAGTTGTGGCCGCCGAACTGACGCCGCAGCGCGTGGGCGCGATTCGCCGGCGGCTGCTGGACTGGTACGACGCGCATCAGCAGCCGTTTCCGTGGCGCACGTCGCAGGATCCGTGGGCGGCGCTGGTGGCGGCGGTGTGCGCGCAGCAGACGCAGATGCCTCGCGTGCTGGAGTTGTGGGAGCGCTGGATGGCAGCGTTCCCGACGCCGGCGGATGCGGCGCGGGCGTCGGACGCGGAGGCGCTGCGGGTTTGGGGGCGAGGGGGTTATCCGAAGCGGGCGCTGTATCTGCGGCGGGCGGCGGAGGTGTGTCTGACCAGATACGGAGGGGCGGTACCAGATAGCGAAACGGAGCTGCTGGAGCTGGCGGGGGTGGGGCCGTTTACGGCGGCGATAGTACTAGCGTTCGGTTTTGGTATCGATAGCGCGGCGGTCGATACCAATGTGGTTCGGCTGTTTGGTCGGCTGGTATTGGGCGATCTGCAACCGGCGCGGGAGTCGAGCGCGGGGGAGATACAACGGATCGCCGAACGATTAATGCCGCGGGGGGAAGCGTTGCGCTGGAATCCGGCGGTAATGGACTTTGGCTCGGCGGTTTGCAAACCGCGTCCGCGCTGCGGGGAATGTCCGCTTGCGCGGCTTTGCCAGGCGCGGCCGCGCTTTGCGGCGGGTGAACGGGCTGAGCCGGTGCGGGCGCAGGCGCGGTTTGAGGGATCGCAGCGGCAGTTGCGCGGGATGCTGATGCGAATGCTGCGCGAAGGGGACGATTCGGCAGACAGAGCGGGGTTAATTGAGCGCGGGACGGGCGAAAGCGGGCGGCCCGGGAGAGAGGTAGAAACGGCGCTGGAGGGGCTGATACAAGACCAATTGGCGCATTGCGTCGGGGGGCGTATATGGTTGGGCGCGAGCGAATGCTAGCAGTCTGCTACGCTCAGGCGGAGTCGTAACAGGACGACAGGAAGAGGAGCCGGCAATGGCAAACGGCAGTCCGATCGAACAGGCGCGGGGCCACCTGCAAAGCGCGCGCGACGCGGCGCAAGCCCAGATTGAGCAGTTGCAGGGAGAGGTGGCGCAGCTCGACGCGGCGCTGGCGGCGCTGCCGGGCGGGGCGCCGGCCGCGCCGGCGCCGGCCGCGGTGGAGAAGCCGAAGCCGGCCAACGGTCGGCGACGGCGGCGGCGCAAGGCGGCTGCCCCGGAGGCGGAGGCCGCTGCGCCGGCTGCCGCTGCCGCCGAGGAGAAGGCGGCTCCGACGAACGGTCGGCGGCGACGCGCGACGCAGAGCCGTCCGGGCACGATCAGCGCGGCGGTGGAGAATTTCCTCGATGAGCACCACCCGCGGGCGCTGCACGCCTCGGAGGTGTTGGAGCACCTGCAGTCGAGCGGCAGCACGCCGGGCGGCAACGCGAAGAACGTGTTGCAGTCGACGCTGAACCGCTTGCAGGAGCGGGGCACGGTGAAGAACATCGGCAAGAACCGCTGGCGGCGGGTGCGACCGCGCGGTCGCCAGCCGGGCGGCCAGGGCGAGGCGGCGGCCGAGTCCTCGGAGTAAGCTTCGCGGGCAAGCGAAGCGGTAGCAGCCGAAAGGCGGGATGATGCTGTTTGAACTGCGTCAGTACACGATCGAGGCGGGCGAGCGGGAGCGGTTCGTGGAGTTGATGGAGACGAAGGTGATCCCCTTCCAGGTCTCGCAGGGGATGGTGATTCTGGGCTCGTTCGTGGCGGAAGAGGACGACCAGACGTACATCTGGATGCGCCGCTTCCGCTCGGAGGAGGAGCGCGAGCAGCTCTACGATGCGGTGTATAACAGCGACTACTGGCGGGACGAGATCACGCCGGCGCTGAGCGGGCTGATGAACCGCGAGGGGATCACGGTGACGCGGATGAACGCGACGCCGCGCTCGCCGATTCAGTAGCGCGGTTCGCGCCGAGCAGGGTTGTGGGGCGGCGCGGGCGCAGATGAGCGAGGCGCTGTTTCGGCTTGAGGGCGGGCGCTACGTCCCGACGGATCGCTCGCGCGGGCCGTGGTCGCCGGAGGCGTTGCACGGCTCGCCGGTGGCGGCACTGCTGGCGCATGTGGTGGAAGAGCGGCGTTCGGCCGAGCTGGAGTTGGCGCGGTTGACGGTCGATCTGTGCCGTCCGGTGCCGTATGCGCCGCTCTCGGTGGCGGTGGAGCCGGTGCGCGAGGGGCGGCGGGTTGCGCTGTATCGGCTGGCGATTGAGGCGGATGGGCGGGCGCTGACCTACGCGACGGCGCTCTGTTTGCGGCGCAATGCGCCGTCGGAGGGGGACGGGGCGCAGTACGATCCGCTGCCGTCGCCGCCGTCTGCGGACTCGCTGCCTGGGGGTGTGCTGGATCGTCGGGGCAATCCGTGGGTCTCGTATCCGGGGACGCTGGAGATGCGATTTCATCGGGCGCCGGGCGGAGCAGAGCCGGCGGAGGTCTGGATTCGGGCGGACGCGCGGGTGCTGGAAGGGGTGGAGGCGACGCCTGCGGTGCGGGCGGCCTCAATTGCGGATTTCGTCAGTCCGTTCGCAAATATGGGGGACGGGGCGTCGCCGTATGTGAATGCGGACATCACGCTGCAGTTGCAGCGTCCGCCGCGGGGCGAGTGGTTGTGTCTGAGCGTGACGACGCGGGGCGCGCGGGAGGGGGGTGGCGGTGGCGCAGGCGGTGCTGCGGGATGTGGAGGGGTCGTTTGGTGCGGCGGCGGCTACGTCGATTTATAACGGGGGGTGATTGGGGGGCGTTGGTGGTGCCGCGGCAATCTCGCTGGGGGTGTGCCGAGGGTTGGTGCTGGTCACGGCGAGATACCCGCGGCAAGCGCGGGTATGACGGAATTCTTACCCGGGTATGGCGGGGGTTGGTGCTGGGCACGGCGGGATACCCGCGGCGGAGCGCGGGTGTGGCGGAAGCAGGGTGGGTGTGGCGGGCCTTTGGTGTTACAGGCCGAGTTCGGTTTCGAGGCGGGCGATGGCTCGGGAGATGCGGTTGACTAGTTCGTCGGCTTCTTCGAGGTTGACGGTGAGGGGGGGAGCGTAGGGGATGCTGGCGCCGCCGCGGGCGAGGACGCCTTCGTCGCGGAGGTATTGGGTGACGCGCTGGGAGACCTGGTCGGACTCCTCGAAGTCTTCGCCGGTGGCGGGGTTGCGCTTGAGTTCGATGACCTGCATGAGGCCGGTGCCGCGGGTCTGGTGGACGGTGCGGTGCTCTTCGCGCAGGGCGACGAGGCGGCTGCGGACGTGCTCGCCGATGCGGGCGCTGTTTTCGACGAGTTCTTCGCGCTCGATGATTTCGAGGTTGCCGAGGGCGACGGCGCAGGCGACGGGGTTGGCGCCCCAGGTGATGCCGCCGATGGAGCCTTCGGGGCCGGCGTCCTCGAAGGTGCGGGCGATTTCGTCGGAGACCATGGTGGCGGCGATCGGGGAGTAGCCGGAGGAGAGCTGCTTGGCGAAGGTCATGATGTCGGGTTCGACATCGAAGTGGTTCATGCCGAACCAGCGGCCGGTGCGGCCGAAGCCGTTGATCACTTCGTCGGCGATGAGCACGATGTCGTACTTGTCGCAGAGTTCGCGGAGGGTGCGCCAGTAGGCGGCGGGGGGCACGTAGGAGCCGTTGGAGGTGGAGATCGGCTCGGCGATCATGGCGGCGATGGTGTCGGGGCCCTGGGCGCGGATTTGGTCTTCGATGGTGCGTGCGCAGAAGACATCGCACTCGGGGTAGGTTTTTTCGTAGGGGCAGCGGTCGCAGTTGACGTTGGGGACGTGGAGTGCGCCGGGGACGAGGGGTTCGTAGGGGGCGCGGTTGGCGTAGGTGGAGGCGTTGACGCTGAGCGCGCCGGCGGTCATGCCGTGGTAGGAGCCGATCCGCGAGATCGTCTTGAACTTCTTTTTGTTGCCCTTGAGGAAGTGGTAGTGCTTGGCGATGCGCAGGGCGGTGTCGACGGCCTCGGAGCCGCCGTTGACGAAGACGGCCTTGCGGAGGCGGGAGGGGGTCAGGTCGGCCAGCTTGGAGGCGAGTTCGACGGCGGGTTCGTTGGCGTAGGCGAAGGTGTTCTGGTAGGCGAGTTCGGACATCTGGCGGTGCGCGATGTCGGCGAGTTCTTCGCGGCCGTGGCCGACGGCGACGAGCCAGAGGCCGGACATGGCGTCGATGTACTCGCGGCCCTGGTCATCTTCGAGGAAGATGCCGGAGCCTTTGCGGATGACCAGCAAGCCGTCGTCAGCGGCCAGGTCGGCGTAGGACTGGGTGGGGATCCAGAGGTGTTCAAGGCCGCGCTGGTGCAAGGCTGCCTGCTGGTCGGTGAGCGTGGTCATGCGGATGTCCTGTCATACGGCTGCGCCGCCTCAGCGCGGGGCCGGGTGCGGATGCGCGCAGGATAGTGCGTTGGGATGGGTTCTGCGCGGTGGGGCGGGTGGTCAGCGTTGCACGGGAGCCGGGGCCCCGCGGGAGCGCAGGTCGAAGGCCATGATGATCAGGTCGCGCATGTGCCCGTCGCGGTCCATGACCCAGCCGGGCAGGGTGGCGACGACGTGGAAGCCGAGGCTGTTGAAGACGGCCTGGGCGCCGTGCTGGTCGAGGGTCATGCGTGCGGAGAGGCGTTCGAGGCCCATGCTGTCGGCGATGGCGAAGATTTCTTCGGCGAGGAAGCGTCCGAGCCCCTGGCCGCGGATGTGGCTGTTGACGGTGACGCGGATTTCGCCGATGTGCTCGGTCCAGCCGGCTTCGTTGTGGACGAGGGATGCCTCGCCGAGGACATTTTCGCCGTCGACGGCGAGGACGGTGGTGGTGCGGTGGGCGTCGATGTTCTCGAGCCAGCGGTCGATGACACCCTCGTCGGTGATGTCCCAGGGGAGGTACATGAGGTCGTCGTGGGAGAGAGCGCGGGCGAAGGAGAGGAAGCGGGGTTTGTCGGCGGCGGACATCAGCCGCACGTCGATTTCGCGTCCGCCGCGCAGGGTGGCGCGCCGGGGGTAGCGGCGGGCGATCAGTTGTGCCTGTCGGGACCGTGCATCAGTCGCCATGCGGCGCTCCGTTTCCTTGGGGATTTGCTGCGCGGCAATCTTAGCACCACGTTGTTGGGAGGTTGGGTGGTGTGGGGGACCCGCCGTCATTGCCGCGCTCCGCCGCGGCAATCTCGCTGCGCTTTCCGTCATTCCCGCGAACGCGGGAATCTTGTGGCGGTACCTGGGAGGTTGCGCGGTGGAGATTCCCGCTTTCGCGGGAATGACGGACAAAGGGGGCGGGAATGACGGAAGGGGGGTGACGGGGTTGGGGATGGGTGTGACGGAGTGTGGGCTGGGGTGGCGGGGTTGGGGTGGGTGTGACGGGGTGGGAGGGGTTATTCGGCGGGGGGTTTCCAGCGGAGGGTGCGGGGTTGGACGCGGGAGGCGCGGTCGCCGGCGTCGTCGGGTTCGAGGAGGACTTGATCGCCGGGGCGGATGATGCCTTCGCGGGCGACGCGGGCGTAGAGGCGGCTGCGGCCGGGCTCGACCTGCTGGTTGATGCGGTTGAAGTCGCCGTCGCGGAAGCAGTGGGCGATGGTTTTGCAGGGGGCGGCGTAGGAGGTGACTTCGACGATCACCTGGTCGCCGAGGCGGAGGCGGGCGCCGGGCACGATGCGCCGCCAGTCGAGGCCGCGCACGGTCACGTTTTCGCCGGCTGCGCCGGCGTGGATGTCGTTGCCGGCGGCGCGCAGGCCGTCGATCACCTCGGCGGACCAGAGGCAGACGGCGCGCTCGCGTCCGCCGTGGTGGCGGCGGTCGCGCTGGCGGTCGCGGGTCAGTCCGAAGGCGTTGACGACGGCTTCGGTGACGGCGCGTTTGGGCACGCCGCCGGGCGAGACGCTGAGTTGTTCGATTCGTCCCTCGGCGGTTTGCATGGGCGGCTCCTCGGGTGCGTTGGCAGTGTAGGCAACCGACGGGGGCGGCGGGCTATTGCGCGTCGAAGCGGGCGATCATGCCGTCCACGTAGAGCACGCGAAGGGCGGTGAGCAGGCCGGGCAGCAGCTGGGCGCGCTGCTCGTCGGGCAGGCCGTGGAGCATGGCGTCGATGATCCGGCGGGCGCTCTGCGCGCCGTCGAGGCCCTGTAGGAGGCGGGCGACGACGAGGCTGATGGGCGCGCCGTGGGGTCGGCTGGGGGAGCTGACGACGGCGCCCCACTCGAACTCGCCGTCGCCCACGACGGGCTTGCGCTCGAGCTGGACGCCTTCGGCGAGGATGGGGACGCAGTCGAGCAGTGGGCTGCGTTCGGGCCAGTGGCGGTCGATCAGGGCGGCGGCGGCGCGTTCGCGCTCGGCGCGCTGCTGCTCGACGGCGGCGACGCCCTGGACGAAGTCGGGGGGCGCTTCGCCGCGTTCGAGCACGACGCGCTCGTAGCCCTGGGGGGGCTGGCCGGCGACGGCGGCGATGAAGGCTTCGCGGGCGGTGACGGGGTCCTCGCCGCCGACGATGCGGCGGGCTTCCCAGAAGTAGGAGTCGGCGGTGCGGTTGCTGGCGTAGAAGAGCGCGGCCATTTCGCGGAACTGGTGGTACTGCTGCATGTAGAGCTGGGTGTAGACCTCGGCGGCGGGGGCGCGCATTTCGGGGGTGCGCAGGGCGCTGGCGACGTAGGCGGCGGCGAGCACGGCGGAGGAGAGGGCGAGATGCACGCCGGAGGAGAAGAGGGGGTCGATGAAGCAGGCGGCGTCGCCGACGAGGATGTAGCCGTCGCCGACGAGGCGCTGGGAGACGTAGGACCAGTCGCGCACGATGCGTGCTTCATCCAGGCGCTCGGCGGAGGCGAGCATGCGGCTGGTGTGGGTGGTGGCGGCGAGTTGGGCTTCGAGGAACTGCGCGGCCTGCTGCTCGGTGAGGCGCTCGGCGGCCCAGGCGGCATCGACCACAACGCCTACGGACATGATGTCGTCGGGCAGTGGGATCGCCCAGGTCCAGCCGTGGGCGAAGGCTTCGATGAAGATGTTGCCGGAATCGATGCCTGCGAGGCGCTGCGCGCCGCGGAAGTAGGAGTAGACGGCGAGGTTGCGGAAGAAGTCGTCGGGTTGGCGCAGCGAGAGGCGGCGTCCGATCAGGCCGGACTGACCGGTGGCGTCGACGACCCAGGCGGCTTCGATGGTCTGTGGGTCGCCGCCGGCTTCGGGTCGGCAGGTGACGGCGGCGGCGCGCTCGCCGTCGAACCGGACATCGAGAGCGCGCCAGCCTTCGCGCACCTCGACGCCTGCGCGGCGGCTGTTTTCGAGCAGGATCTGGTCGAACTGCGGGCGGTGGACCTGGTAGGCGTGCGGGTAGCGGGCGTTGGTCTCGCGGAAGTGCCAGGACCAGGGGGCGTCGTCGCGTCCCCAGACCATGGTTGCGCCGTATTTGGGGGTGAAGCCGGCGGCTTCGATTTCGGGCATGACGCCGAGCGTTTCGAGGATGGGGATGGAGGCGGGGAGGAGGGATTCGCCGACATGTTCGCGGGGGAATTGTTCGCGTTCGAGGAGGAGGACGTTCCAGCCCTGGCGGGCGAGGAGGGTGGCGGTGGTGGAGCCGGCGGGTCCGCCGCCGAGGATGATGATGGGGGGGGTGGGCATGTGGGGCAGGGTACCCCGTCATTCCCGCGAACGCGGGAATCTCGTGGCGGTACCTCGGAGGTTGCGCGGGGGAGATTCCCGCGTTCGCGGGAATGACGGACAAAGGGGGCGGGAGATGACGGACAGTGGGGATGGCGGGGAGGGGGTGGGAGGTCGTGCGCGGCCTTGGTGCTGGGCACGGCGAGATACCCGCGGCAAGCGCGGGTATGACGGAGATCTTCTGCGCGGGTATGGCGCGTAGGTGGGGGTGGCGGAGGTGGGGCGTGGGTGTGGCGGAAGGTGGAGCGGAGCGGGGGCAGTGAGGAGGGGGGGACGCAAAGCCGCCCCGACTTTTGGTCGGGGCGGCTTTGGTGGTGGCGGGGGGGTTGGGGAGGGGGTTAGGCCTCCATGGGCTCGTTGGTTTGGGTGTCTACCTCGAAGGGGCCTTTGAGGTCGAGCTCTTTGCCCATTTCGCGGACGGCGGGGATGACTTCCTCGCCGAAGAGGCGGAGGGAGCGCATGGAGTCCTCGTGGGTCATTGCGCCGTCGCCGTCCCAGAAGAAGATCGAGCCGGGGCGGAGGGTTTCCAGCACGTGGCGGATCTTGGGGATGACCGTCTTCGGGGTGCCGGAGATGATCGAGTACTTCTTGGACTGTTCCTCGTAGGTGCCGAGGAAGTCGGCCTGGTCCTGGGCGTCGGAGTTGGGTGCTTCGACTTCGGCGCCGGTGGGGACGAGGCTGCGGCCGCGGGCGGCGGCGGCGAAGGTGGAGACGGTGGGCAGCAGCGAGGTGCGGCTGGTGAGGCCGGGCAGGTTCTGGAGGTTGGCGCGGACCTGGCCCTGGTTGCCTTCGAGGAAGGGGTTGGCGGGGCCGGCGATGTACTTGCGGCCGGCCTCTTCAGCCAGCTCTTCGGTCTCGTCGACGTGGACCTTGAACAGGTAGCCGTGGTGCTGGGTGCCGGCTTCGTAGCCCTGTTCCTTGGCGACCTCGTCGTAGTACTCGAAGGACTTTTTGGTGGGTTCGAGTTCGGTGGCGAGCATGATGTAGGGGTAGCGCTGCTCGGCGCACCAGGCGACGGTGTTGCGGCTCATGACGCCGGGGATCCAGATTTGGGGGTGCGGCTCCTGGTAGGGGCGGGCCCAGGGGTTGACGTAGCGGTACTGGTAGTGCTCGCCCTCCCAGCGGAAGGGGCCGGGGGTGCTCCAGGCCTTGACGACGAAGTCGTGGGCTTCCTGGAAGCGCTCCCAGTTGAAGGGCGCCTGGGAGTTGTGTGCGACGCTCTCGCGGCCGGTGCCGCGCACCCAGCCGGTGACGAGGCGGCCGCGGGAGATCATGTCGATCTCGGCGAGCTCTTCGGCGAGCCAGAGGGGGTCTTCCCAGATGGGGAGGACGTTGCCGAGCAGGACGATCTTGGCGCGCTTGGTGATGCGGGCGAGGATCGCGGCTTCGACGTTCATCACGCCGCCCATGCAGAAGGGGGTGGAGTGGTGCTCGTTGAGCATCAGGCCGTCGAAGCCCATTTCCTCGGCGTAGACCTTTTCGTCGAGGTAGCGGTTGTAGAGGTCGGCGCCGATGCGGGGGTTGTAGTCCCCGTTGGTCATGCCGAGGTCTTCGATCTCGCGGCCGGTGGAGCCGACCCAACCGGAATCGAAGTCCTGGTAGGGACGCTCGGTGAAGTAGCCAATGAACATGCGGGTTTCCTTCCCGTGCCCCGCGGTGGGCGGGGGATGTTGCGCAGGATAGCGCCTGCGCGTTGGGGGCGGCGGGTTAGCCGCCGGCGATGTGTGCGGCGACGGCGGCTGCGGCGGTGTCGGCGGCTTCGAGCTCGAGCAGGTGGCCGAGTCCGGGCAGCACCTGGAGGGTGGCGTTGGGCAGGGCGGCTTCGTAGGCCTGGGCGACGCCGATGGGGGTGACGCGGTCCTCTTCGCCCCAGAGCAGCAGGGTGCGCACCTGGGTTTCGCTGAGCAGGTGGGGCAGCTGGCGGTTGAACATCCAGGGCTTCCAGGTGAGCCGCGCGGTCATTTCGCGGCTGAAGTCCCAGAGTTCTTTGAGTTCGGGGGCGGCCTCGTCGCCGAAGACTTCGGCGTAGGCCTGGTCGGAGGAGAAGCCGAGCTTCACGTATTCCTCGAACTCGTAGAAGATCACGTCGGCGATTTCGCCTTCTTCGGGCTGGATGCCGGCGGCGCCGATGAGGGTGAGGGAGGTGAGGTCGTGGTCGCTCATGCTGGCGAGTTCGGCGGCGACCCAGCCGCCGAAGCCGAGGCCGACCAGATGGACGGAGCCGAGCCCGAGGGCTTCGATGGTGCGGCGCACGAGGATCGCCATGTCGCGGGTGGAGCGTGCCCAGGCGGGGCGCTCGGACTGCCCGTAGCCGGGCAGGTCGGGGACGCTGACGGCGTGCCCGGCGGCGAGTTGTTCGTAGAACGGGATCCAGCCGGGGTTGCCGGTGGAGTGGTGGAGGACGACGACGGGTTCGCCGGCGCCGTCCTGGAGGACGCGGACGCTGCCGCCGGCGACCTGGACGGTGGTTTCGGAGTGGGTTTCGGTTTGTGTCGTCACGCAGGTTGCTTTCCCTTGGCCTAAGTGTCGGGTGTGAGACTATTGCGAACGGCAATCAATCGCAACCACGGGCGACGGAGCAGCGGCAATGCTGGGACTGGTACGACTGGCGGCGCTGCGCGAGCTGCGGGGTGGCTGGCGGTTGTTGTTGGTCGCGGCGGCGGTGCTGATCTTCGCGGCTTCGCTGACGGCGCTGCCGCTGGTGTACCGGGCGACGGCGGCGGATCTGGCGCTGCGGGAGTTGATTGAGCAGAGTCCGGACGCGGTGGGCTTTACGGATCATGCGCGGGCGGGGCGGCCGGCGGCGCAGGAGGATGTGGCGGCGGCGGATCAGACGGCGGCGCGGCTGCGGGCGGAGCATCTGGGCGGGTTCGAGGGTCTGGTGGGCGAGACGCGGCGGATGAGCGAGACGCCGCTGGGGGTGGCGCGCTGGCTGCGGACGGACAACGGGATTCAGGAGGCGCTGCCGGGTTATTTTCTGACGGCGGAGGAGCTGCGGGAGCACGCGCGGTTGGTGAGCGGGCGGTGGCCTGCGCAATCGGCGGCGGAGGTGGGGGCGGGGCCGCTGCCGGTAGTGCTCGGGGCGGAGCTGGCGGCGGCGGTGGGATTTGATGTGGGCACGGTGATCGTGTGGGGTCCCGGGCTTGAGGCTGAGGTGGTGGGGATTGTGGCGCCGCCGGCGGACGATCTGCTCGTGTTTCATGGGACTGATGTCTGGTTTGAGCTACAGATCGATATCAGCATCGGCGGGGCGGAGGAGCCGTTTTTTGCGATCTTCGTCGAGGAAGAGGTGTTGATTGGGGGTCTCGCGGCACGTGGGCTGGAGGTTCCGCTGACGCACCGGATCCGCACGCAGCTGGATGCGGGGGCGCTGACCAGCGACGATGTGGAGCCGGCGATCGAGGGTTTGGCGGCGTACCTACAGCAGGGCAATCGGCTGGAGGGGGGATCGGCGTCGGCGCTGCTGCATCGGGTGTTGGAGAATTTTCAGCGTCGCGCGACGTTCAGCGCGGGGCAATCGCTGATCGCGGGGTTGCAGCTGGTGGCGGTGGCGCTGTTTGCGGTGGCGCTGGTGGGGCGGCGGGTGGCGGCGCGGACGGCGGAGGATCGGGAGCGGCTGGCGGCGCGCGGGGCGCGGGCCTGGCAGCAGGCGGCGGCGCAGGCGATGTTGGGTTTGTGGATTGCGGCGCCGGCGGCGGCGCTGGGCGCGCCGCTGGCGGCGTTCGCGCTGCACCACTCGGGGTCGCTGGAGGCGATCGCGCGGGTGAGCGGGGGCGAGCCGCTGGATACGCGGCTGACGACGGAGGCGTGGCTGCTGGCGGTGGGCGGGGCGGTTGCGGCGTGGCTGGCGTTCGCGGCGCCGGCCTGGCTGGAGGCGCGGCGGCGGGTGGATTTGCGCGAGCGTGGGCGTCCGCAGCGGCAGAGCATTGTGCAGCGGGCCTGGCTCGATGTGGCGCTGCTGGCGCTGGCGGCGGTGCTGTTCTTGCAGTTTCGCTCGCAGGCGACGGGCGGGGCGCTGGCGGCGTTCGAGCAGGGCGGGATCAATCCGGTGCTGATGCTCAGTCCAGGTCTGCTGCTGCTGGGCGCGGCGTTGGTGCTGGTTCGGATTGCGCCGCGGGTGCTGAATTGGGCGGCGCGGGGGCTGGGCCGCACGGGCGCGCCGGCCTGGGCGCTGCTGGCGCTGCAAAGCGCAGCGCGGCGGCCGGCGGCGGCGATGTCGATGGTGGTGCTGGTCGCGTTCATTACCGCGGTGGGGCTGATCTCGGCGACGTATGCGGCGACGATCCGGGATACGGAGGAGGAGCGGATTCGTTATCAGGTGGGGTCGGAAGTGCGGGGGGTGTCGATCGGATCGAATCTTGCGAACTCGAGTATGGCGCGGGTGACGGAGCCGTTCGATTCGCGGGCGGGCGTAACTGGAGCGTCGGCGGCCTACCGGGGGATTGGGAATATTGGCGGGGATCAGAGCGGGAGCCGAGTGATTTTGCTGGGGGTGCAGAGCGAGCGGTTGGGCGATCTGGTGGAGCTGAATGAGGATCAGCTGGGGCTGCCGGCGGAGGAATTGCTGGCGGCGATTCGGCGGGAGCCGGGCAGTCCGGGGCAGCCGCTGCCGGAGGATGCGGAGGGGCTGGTGGTCTGGGCGCGCAGCGATCCGGCGGACACCAATCTGGAGATGTTCGCGCGGATCATCGACCGCTACGGGCAGGTGAAAGAGCGCAAGTTCAGCGGGGAGCTGGGCGGCGAGTGGAGCGAGTTGCGGGCGTCGCTGAGGGGCAGCGTGGAGCGTCCGCTGGCGGAACCGCTGCGGCTGGCGGCGCTGATTCTGCGTCCGCGGGCGCGGGTGGTGCGCGCGCCGACGGGGGCGCTGTGGCTGGACGAGATGCGCGTGGAAACGGCGGACGGGACGGTTGTGGTGGAGGCGTTTGAAGAGGGCGCGCCGTGGCGCTCGGCGATTGGGGTGGCTGGCGGGGATCGCGTGGAGGTGGATTCGGCGAACGCCCGAGCGGGGGATGGGGCGCTGCGCTACGGCTGGACGGGGTTGGGCGCGAACGATGAATTGTTGGTGGTGCGCGACTCGCCCAACCTGCCGGTGCGGGCGGCGATTGATCGGGCGTCGCTGGAGGCGGCGGGGCTGTCGGTGGGCGATGTGGCGCCTGTGCTGGTGGGGGGCGCGGCGATCCCGTTGCAGATTGCGGCGGTGGTGGACTACGTGCCGACGCTGAATCCGGCGCAGGGAGGGTTTGTGGTGGCGGATCTGGCGGCGCTGCGGTCGGCGGCGCTGGTCGCGGCGAGCCGCGCGGTGCTGCCGATTACGGAGGTCTGGGCGGGGGCGGAGACGGACGCGGTGCGGGGGGTGGTGGGCGAGTTGATGGATGAGGTGTATCTGGCGAGCGTGGTGCTGGACGCGGAGCGATCGCTGGAGGAGGCGCGCTCGGATCCGTTTCGCTCGGGAGGGATCGCAGCGCTCTTCGTGGTGGGATTTCTGGGGCTGCTGCTGATGGGGGCGACGACGCTGTTTCTGACGCTGGCGGCGGAGGGGCGGGAGCGGGCGCGGGAGTTCGCGTTGCTGCAAACGATCGGCTACGGACGTACGGCGCTGCGGCTACAGGCAGCGGTGGAGGTGCTGCTGGTGCTGGTGATCGGGGCGGCGGCGGGAATTGCGCTGGGTCGTGCGGTGGCGGGGGCGCTGCTGGGCTTTCTGGAGGTCACGGCGGAGGGTGTGCGGGC
Source organism: uncultured Dehalococcoidia bacterium (assembly GCA_958295515.1). Lineage (GTDB taxonomy): Bacteria > Chloroflexota > Dehalococcoidia > Bin125 > Bin125 > CATQGW01. Next base: position 155,876 of record CATQGW010000005.1, read on the forward strand.
GGCGCCGCCGATGACCGTCTCGGTGGATTGGCTGGTGGCCTCGCTGGGGGTGGCGGCGCTGGCGGCCTGCGCGCTGGCGGGGGTGCTGCTGGTCGCGCGCTGGGTGGAAGCGCGTGATGCGGCGGCGCTGCTGCGGGAGTGGGAGGACTGAGATGCGGGGACGGCTGGCGGGCGAGATTATGCGGCTGGGAATGCGGCGGGTGCTGTCGGCGCCGCGGCTCTCGGCGGTGCTGCTGATCGGCTCGCTGCTGGCGGTGGCGCTGGCGTCGGCGGCGCCGATCTTCATCGAGGCGGTGCGGGATCTGGGGCTGCGTCAGCTGCTGGAGGAGAGCGAGCCGACGGATTTGGATCTGCGCTTCCTGCAATCGGGGATTGCGGCGGACCGGACGGCGGTCGAGCAGGTGCGGGGGGTGCTGGAGCAGGAGGCGCGGGAGGCGGCGGGCGGGCTGATCGTGGGTGAGACATTTGCGCTGCGCAGCGGCGGTTATGTCATTCGCCGCTCGGAGCAGGCGGGCGACGCGGCGGAAGAGGAGGAGGAGCGGCTGCACGCCACCTTTACGGCGCAGAACGATCTCGCCGAACGGGTGCAGCTGAGCGCGGGGCGGCTGCCGCAGGCGGAGCGCGCGGACGGGGCGATCGAGATTGCGCTGGAAGCGGGGCAGGCGGCGGCGTTCGGGCTGGGTGTGGGGGATGAGCTGACGGTGCAGCCCTTCTGGCTGGGCGCGCCGGCGGAGAGCGGGGCGGTGGTGGTGGGGGTGTTCGAGCCGCCGGAGGCGCTGCGCGCGTGGTCGACGCTCGACAGCGGTTTCCTGCCGCTCTCGGCGCGGGAGAGCGAGTTGCGGCTGTGGGCGGCGCAGGAGGATCTGCTGGGGCGGCTGGCGGATCAGTCGCCGACGCTGCGGCTGGCGCTGTTGCAGCGCTTCCGGCTTGATGTCTCGGGGCTGGTTGCGGAGTCGGCGGATGCGGCGGGGGAGCGTTTGGGCGTGATGGAAACCCGTCTGGCGCAGCAGCTGCCGGGGCTGGCGCAGGGTTCGGAGTTGACGGCGCTGCTGACGCGCTTCCAGGAGCGTTTCCGCTTCGCGCAGGGGACGCTGCTGATGGTGGTGTTGCAGCTGGTGGGTGCGGTGCTGGCCTACTCGGTGATCGCGGCGGCGATGCTGGCGGAGCAGCGCACGGAGGACACGGCGTGGCTGCGCAGCCGAGGGGCGCGGCGGCGCGATGTGGCGCTGCTGCATCTGGTGGAAGCGGCGGTGCTGACGCTGCCGGCGGTGGTGCTGGGTCCGTTGATTGGGATGGGCTTGGTCTCGCTGCTGGGGCTGGTGCCGCCGTTCGACGAGGCGCTGGGCGGCGGGCTGCTGCCGGTGCGCTTGCCGGCGCTGGCCTGGTATGTGGCGCTGGGGGCGGGCGGTCTGGCGCTGCTGGCGCAGGCGCTGCCGGCGTACCGCGCGACGGGGCAGACGATCGTGACCACGCGGCGGGCGCGGGGGCGGCCGGCGGAGTCGTGGCGGCAGCGGGTGTTGGTCGATGTGGCGATCGTGGCGCTGGGGGCGCTGCTGATCTTCGAGCTGCAATTTTCGGGCGGGCCGGTGGATACGCCGCTGGTGGGCGAGACACGGTTGGAGTGGCTGGCGGTGGTGACGCCGACGGTGCTGATGGCGGTGGTGGGACTGGCGGTGCTGAGATTATTCCCGGCGGTGATGCGCGCGGCGGCGCGTCTGGCGACGGCCTGGCGCTGGCTGACGCCGCTGCTGGGCGCGTGGTATCTGGGGCGCACGCCGACGCACTACGCGCGGACGGTGCTGCTGCTGGCGATCGCGGGCGCGCTGGCGGTCTTCGCCGGCTCGTTCCGGGGCACGCTGGAGTCGTCCTATCAGTCGCGCTCGCTGCACGCGGCGGGATCACAGCTGCGGCTGCTGGAGCCGGTCTCGGAGCAGGTCCGGCCGGAGCAGGTGGCTGAGCGGACCGGTCGGAATCCGGCGCGGGTGAGCCGGGTGGGCGCGGTGTTCGACGGGGACGAGGAGTCGGGGCTGCTCCAGCTGGCGGCGTTGGACGCGCAGATCGTGGCTGCGCAGATGGCCGAGGGTGGGGTGGACTGGAGCGTCGAACCCGAGCGATTGCGTGCGCTCGGAAGCCCGTCCGAACCGATTGAGCGCGCGGTGATTGAGGAATTGGCGGGGCGGATCGTGCTGCGCGTACAGGTGGAGCGGGTGCAGAGCCTGACCTATTTCACGGCGCGTTTCCGCGACGCGAACGGGCGCTACTGGGGCTATGTGATCGGGGCGGTCGATGTGGAGCCGCCGGAGAGCGCCGGGGAGGAGCCGCGGCTGCTGCTGAGCGACGGCGGGGGGCTTGCGGTCGCCGGCGGCGAGGATGTGCGGGAGTGGAACGATATTTCGGTTTCGTTGTTCGCGGATCCGGCGTTCCTGCTCGCGCCCGAAGGGCTGCAATTTGTGGAGTCGCGGGGACGCTTCCGGCCGGGCGTGGCGGCGCGGCCGGTCGCGCCGCTGACGCTGATCTCGATTGATCTGGCGGGGGCGCGGGGGGCGGGGAAGATCGCGATCGACGAGCTTGCGTATGAGCGGCGGGGCGAGCGGGTGGTGTTGGAAGGCTTCGACGCGGGGCACGGCTGGGAGGCGACGCCGCTGGCGGTGGGGGCGGCGCCGGTGGATCGGCTGACGGCGGCGGCGAATCCGGCGCAGCTGCAGGACGCTTACGGAGGGGCGGTGGAGTATGCCTGGACGCCGGAGGTGGCGTCGCTGCGGGGCATCCGCTACGCGGACAGCCAGGCGCCGCTGCCGGTGCTGCTGAGCGAGACGGCGCTGGAGCAGGGGCGGCTGGAGATGGGCGATCTGGTGCGTCTGCGGGTGGGCACTGCGCCGATGGTCTTCCGAGTGGAGGGGGTGTTTGAGCAGTTTCCGACCTGGGATCCGGGCGTGGGTCCGCCGCTGGTGATCGTGGATCGGGAGGCGCTGTTCGAGCGGCTCTTCTCGAGCGCGGCGGCGGGCACCTCGCTGGCGGTGCTGGACGAGCTGTGGATTGACGCGCCGCTGGCGGTCGTCGCGCCGCTGCTGGCGGAGGCGGAGATTCCGCTGGGGGCGGCGGAGATCATCACGGTTGAGGCGGCGCGGGCGGAGATTGAGGCGGATCCGCTGCTGGTGGCGGCCTGGAACGGGGTGTTCATCGGAGCGCTGGCGGCGGTGGGGGTGGCGGCCTCGTTCGGGCTGGTGGTGCTGATGTCGGTCACGGCGCAGGCGCGGCGGGTGGAGTTCGCGGTGTGCCAGAGCGTGGGGATGAGCGTGCGGCAGATTTTGGGGCTGATCGCGATCGAGCAGGTGGCGGTGATCGTGGTGGGTCTGGGGGCGGGGTTGATTGTGGGGACGCAGGCGGGACGGATTCTGCTGGACTTCTTCGCGCTGACGCCGGAGGGTCGTGATGTGGCGCCGCCGCTGGAGTTCTTGGTGGACTGGGAGACGGTGGGGATTCAGTTTGGGGCGCTGGCGGGGTTGTTTGCGCTCAATCTGGGGGCGTTTCTGCTGTTTCTGCGTCGGATTGAGCTGCACGGTGCGCTGCGGTTGGCGGCTTGAGTGGGGGGTGCTCTGTCATTGCCGCGTTCCGCCGCGGCAATCTCGCTGGGTGGTGGGGCGATTGTTGGTGCTGGTCACGGCGTCATACCCGCGGCGGGGCGCGGGTATGACGGAAGTGGCGGGGTGGTGCGGCTCGCGGGTCCTTTAGGCGCTGAGGCGGAAGGGGGGGTAGCGGTCGGTGACCATGAGGAAGGCGTAGGCGCCTACGCGGAGGTTGTAGCGCTGGACGCCGACTACGAAGTTGAAGAGCGGGCGGGGGTAGGCGCCGGTGAAGAGGATGGCGAGCCAGGCGATGATTTCGGCGATTGTGGCGAGGAGCGTCAGGACGACCATCACGATGTAGTGGGGCAGCGCGAGGATCCATTTGACGATGGGCAGGAAGCGGTTGAGATCGGTGGCGGCGTTGGGGTAGTCGAGCTCGAGGTGGACGGACTGTTCGTCCTCGGTGGAGGGGTATTGGTCGGTGAGCAGGGCGAGGTAGGCGTAGATGCGGCCCTGGAAGCGGGAGAATTCGAGGTTGAAGTCGAACCACCAGCGCGGGTACTTCTTGCGAACCACGATCAGCAGCAGGGTGGGCAGCACGATCGCGTTGTTGGACTGGCTCATGACCCACATGAGGATGAACAGCGGGATCGCGAGGATGAGCCGCAGCAGGGTGGTGACCCGGTTCAGGCTCTGGGGGTAGTCGATCTCCAATCGAGCTGGGTAGGCGTCGGTCGGTTGGGTGCTCATGGCGCGCTCCCTGCGTGCGTCGGGGGTGGGGCGGGTCGCTACAGCCTAATCGAATTCTTGCCAAGAGTTCGCTCAATCTGGCGCAGGTGGAAGAGTTGGTGGTCGGCGACGGTGAGCGCCATGGTGCGGAGCGAGAGGTCGATGATGTCGCCGTCGACGGAGACGTTGGCGGGCTCGCGCAGTTGGGCGCTGTCGAGGCCGTCGAGCAGGCGCAGGGTGTCCTCGCGCACGGCGGCGGCGGCCCAGCGGAGTTCGGCGAGGCTGAGCTTGGATTCGGTGTCGGGCAGGGTGATGCCGCCGATGCTCGGCACGGGGAGAGCGGGCGCGACGGCGCGGCGCAGTTCAAGCAGCTGGGGTTGCAGCCAACGCTCGGCGTGGATGAGGTGCAGGAGGATTTGGGCGACGGACCATTCGTTGGGGGCGAGGCGGCGCTGGAGGTCGTCTTCGCTGAGCGAGTCGAGCAGCGCGCCGAGCGCCTGGAGGTTGGCGCGCAGCTCGGCGAGCACGGCGTCGGTCAGTTCGGTTGCGGTCATCGGCGGGACACTCTCGGCTAGCCTGCGGGCACGGTAGCGGGCGGGGGAGGAAGCGCCGTGGCGCGTGTCGAGGTGATTCCCACGCGGGCGGAGCAGTTGGCGCTGGAGCCGAGTATTCCGGCGCGTCACCGGCTGCTGCTGGCGCAGGGGGCGGAGCAGTGGGAGGCGGGGCAGTTTTTCGACGCGCACGAGACGTGGGAGGAGATTTGGCAGGAGGAGCGGCGGTCGATTCGCAGCTTCTGGCAGGGGCTGATTCTGCTCGCGGCGGGGCTGCATCACTGGCGCGGGAAGGGCAATCCGAAGGGTTTGCAGATCAAGCTGGCGAGCGGGGTGGAGCGGCTCGCGCCCTACGCGCCGGGCTATGCGGGGGTTGATGTGGGGGCGGTGATCGCGGACGCGGCGCGGTTGCAGCGCGAGGCGGTGGGGCTCAGCGCGGAACAGCTGATCGCTGTTCCGGACGAGGGGTTTCCGCCGTTTCGCTGGCTGGGCGCGCAGCCGCTGGGAGCAGAACCGCTGTTGGTGCGGCGGCTGCGGCCGAGCGCGCGGCTGCCCAGCCGCGCGACCGAGGGCAGCTCGGGGTTGGATCTGTACGCGGATTTGGGCGGCGAGGGCGAATCGATGCTGCTGACGGCGTCGGTCGCGCTGGTGGGGACGGGGGTGGCAATTCAGCCGCCGCGCGGTGCGGAGGCGCAGATTCGTCCGCGTTCGAGCTTTTCGCGGCAGGGCATCGATACCTCGTGGGGGACGATCGACGGAGACTACCGTGGGGAGCTGCTGGTGGGGCTGGCGCTGCGGGGCGGGCACGGGCGGGAGCGTCGGATTCGGCATGGGGAGCGGATTGCGCAGCTGGTGGTGGCGCCGGTGTTGTTATGTCCGGTGGTGGAGGTGGATGCGCTGGAGGCGAGTGGACGCGGGGCGGGCGGCTTCGGCTCGACGGGGCGCTGAGGGTGACGCTGCTGGCGATCGCGCTGGGCGGCGCGGCGGGGGCGGTGCTGCGCTATCTGCTGGCCGAGGGGATTGGGCGGATCGAGCGCTTTCCGCTGGGCACGCTGGTGGTCAATGTGAGCGGGGCGTTGGCGCTGGGGTTGGCGGCGACGCTGCTGCTGGAGCGGGTGCAGGTTTCGGAGGCGCTGCGGCTGGGGATCACGGTGGGTCTGCTGGGCGGATACACGACGTTTTCGACGATTCAGCTGGAGGTGCTACAGCTGCTCGACGAGGGGCGCTGGCCGGTGGCGCTGCTCTACGCGCTGGTGACGCCGGCGGCGGGGCTGGCGGCGGTTTGGATTGGGCAGCAGCTGGCGCGCATCTAAGCGGGCAATCGCGCTAGAGTGAGATCGGCGGGGTGCGGACATGCCCATGATCCGCTCCGATCAGAACGAGCACGACAGAGTGCGCTCGACGCGCGTCTTTTTCTTGGGGTTGTTGCTGCTGCTCGGCGCAGCGCTGGCGCTCTCGGCCTGTTTCGGCGGGGACGACGCGCCGCAGGCAGCGCCGACGCCACCGCCGGCTTCCGACGATCCGCAGCCGAGCCAGCAGCCCGCGGCGGCGCAGCAGACGGAGCAGCCCGACGAGCCGCAGGCGGTCAGCGCGACCGAGCCGCAGGAGCAGGCGGCGGAGCCGCAGGCCGATGAAGAAGCTGCGGAGCCTGAGCCGACGGCGACCAATGAGTACGTCGTGCAGGCCGGCGACACGCTGGCGGATATCGCGTATGCGCACGACGTGCGGCTTGACGACCTGATTCAGCTGAACAACATTCAGAATCCCAACCTGCTGCGGGTGGGACAGCGGCTGCTGATTCCGAGCGACGAACCGGCTGAGGCGGCGGCGGTCGCCGCTCCGACCGGCGGGGAGAGCACGGAGGAGGAGCAGCAGGAAGGCGAGCAGGCGGAGGCGGTCGAGACGCCGACGGTGAGTCTGCCGAACACGGCGCTGGCGCTGGCGACGCCGACCAGCACATCGGCGAGTCAGTTTTCGCAGCCGGGGCCGGACGCGACGACGAACACGATCCCCACGCCGCCGGCGAATTTCATCCAATACGGCGTCGACGCGCTGCCGTGGCTGCAGGGGCGCGGGACGGTTGATGAGATTCTGCCGATCTTCTTCGCCTGGCCGATGCCGCCGCTGGTGGTGGGCAACAACCGGCTCAATCTGGTGGACACGAACGGGAACGGTCTGTTCTCGGCGGCGATGGTGTTTACGGACCCGAACTCGTTCGGGGCGGCGGTGCCGTTCTCGAATCTGGTCGTCTACGACCCGGTGCCGGGGCGGGCGGATCGCTATCGGATCGGCTATGACCACCGTCTGGCCTACGGGCGCGAGGTGCAGGGCTTGCAGCTGCTGAGCGATTTGGATTTGAGCGGCGACGCGATCCGCGACATCACGTTCCGCGAGATTTCCTGCGCGGGCGAGGTCTGCACGAGCGCGTTCTATGTGCTGCGGGGCAGCGGCGACGGCTACCAGGTGGTGACCGGTCCGGACGCGCAGATCAACGCGGTGAGCGCAATTCAGGTGGTCGACGGAACGGCGGACGGGGTGCCGGATCTGATTGCGACGGGGGTTTCGGCGGAAGACGGGGAGACGTATTCGTTCACGCTTGCGGTGCAGGCGGGGGCGCTGGTTGAGGTGTCGCGCATTGCGCAGTCGAACTGAGGGGGCGTCGCAGCGGCGCTAGACGACCGTAAATTCGCGGGGCGCGATACTGAGCGCTCATGTCGCTTGTATATCGACCGGCTCGGCGCTTTGGTGGACGGCCGATCCGCATCCCCTGGCTGCCGGGGCGGCTCGGCTCGCTGCGGCTGCCGCGCAATCTGGTTCCGCTGCTGCTGGCGGTCGCGGTTGGGGTTGCGGCGGGGCTTGGGGCGGTGGCGCTCGAAGCAGCGGTGGACCAGCTGACGATCGCCTTCCATGAGCTGCGGGGCGTCCTGAGCGACCTGGCGGGCGGCTGGACGCTGATTGTGGTGCTGGCGATTGCGGCCGTGCCGGTGGCGCTGATCGTCAGCTACGTATCGGCCGAGTCGCGCGGGGCGGGCGTGCCGTACACGATGATCGCGGTGGAGACGACGGGCGGGTTCGTGCGCCCGATTGTGGCGCCGGCCAAACTGATCGCGACGGCGTTCACGATCGGGGGCGGGGGATCGGCGGGGCGCGAGGGGCCGATCGTGCTGATCGCGGCCTCGCTCTCCTCGATGATTGGGCGGATCAGCCGGCAGCCCTCGGACATGCTGGTGCTGATGGTCGCGGCGGGCGCGGCGGGGGGGATCGCGGCGACCTTCAACACGCCGATCGCGGGCACGTTCTTTGCGCTGGAGGTGGTGCTGCGCCGTTTCAACGTGCGCAACTTCACGATCGTCGTGGTTTCGGCGGTGGTGGCCAACTTCATTGCGATTCTGTTCTACGGCGATCAGACGGAGCTGCAGCTGCCGGAGTATCTGGTGGAGGGCTGGCTGGAGGTGGCGCTGCTGGTGCTGGTCGGGCTGGGTGCGGCGCTGCTGGGTGTGTTCTTCGTGCGTTCGCGCTTTTTCGCGGAGGACGTGTTCGACTTCCTGGGGCTGCCGATGCTGGCACGGCCGGTGCTGGCGCTGATGGCGGTGGGGGCGCTGGCGCTGATCGACGATCGCATTTTGGGCTCGGGGCTGAACCAGATTTTCACCTTCGCCGCGGGCGATTTCACGGCGGTCTCGCTGGGCGTGCTGCTCGTGCTGAAGCTGTTCGCCTCCAGCCTGACAATCGGTTCGGGGGCTTCGGGCGGGGCGTTTGCGCCGTTGCTGTTCATCGGCGCGGCGGGCGGGGCGCTGCTGGGGCTGGGCTTCGAGAACACGATTCCGGGCAACACGGGGCCGCTGGGGGCGTACGCGGTGGTGGGCATGGCGGCGGTGTTCGCGGCGGCGGCGCGAGCGCCGATGACGTCGCTGTTCATCGTCTTCGAGTTGACCGGCTACGACGGATTTCTGCCGCTGATGGCGGCGGTGGCGCTGGCGACGGCGCTGGCGCAGCTGATCACGCGGGACACGATTTACAACGTGCGGCTGCGTCGCGCGGGGTTGGGCGTCTACGAGGAGCCGCAGCAGTCGCAGCTGGACGAGCTGCGGGTGGCGACGACGATGCGGACGGATACGCCGATTGTGGATCGGACGGCCTCAATTCAGGTGCTGGCGAACGCGATGAGTCAGTCGCGGGGGAACGTGGTGGCGGTGGCGGATCATCGCAATCGGTTCCTGGGGCTGGTCACGGCGACGGATGTGGCGTCGGCGGTGGAGCGCAACGAGGTGGGGCGGACAGCGCGGGAGTTGGCGGTGGTGGCGCCGATCACGGTGCATCCGGACGACACGCTGCGTCACGCGCTGGGGGTGCTGGTGGAGCACGATGTGCGGCAGTTGCCGGTGGTGGCGCGGGATGATCCGTCGCGGCTGCTGGGGATGCTCACGCAGCGCGACATTCTGCGCGAGATTGCGACGCCGGACGAGCGCAGCGTGGCGGCGCGGGACGCAGCGCCCAGCGCGCCGGTGCGGCGGCTGAGCGGAGCGGTGCAGATTGAGGCGAATGTGGAGCCGGGCTCGGTGGCCGACGGGCAGATGGTCTCCAATCTGCCGCTGCCGGAGGCGGCGGTGGTGACCGCGATTCACCGGCGCGGCACGGTGGTAATTCCGCGCGGTTCGGTGACGCTGGCGGCGAACGATCTGGTGGTGGTGCTGACGGATCCGAACGAGGAAGCGCCGGTGCGGGCGTGTTTCAGCGCGCCGCGGGGGACGGGGCGCACGCAGTGGTGGTTCCTGCCGCATCCGCCGGAGCCGCCGCCGGGCGGCTGAGGCGTAGCATTCAGCAATGCCCGAGCGCGTCTTCACCCTCGCCCAGGCGCGGCGCTCGCTGCCCAATGTGGCGGCGGTGGTGATCGTGCTGCAACGGCGCGTGCAGCGGCTGGACCAGCTGCATGCGCTCGGCGAATCGATGCGTCGCAGCGGGTTGACCGACGGGCAGCCGACGGTCGCCGACGATCGGGAGTTGCGGGCGGAGATCACCAAGCTCGAAGAGCAGGCGCAGACCTTGGTTGAGCACATCGGCGAGCTGGGGGTAGAACTCAAAGATCCGCGGCGCGGGCTGGTGGACTGGGTGGCGGAGCGGGAGGGGCGGCAGGTCTATTTGTGCTGGCAGGCGGGGGAGCGGACGATCGGCTGGTGGCATGAGATCGCGGAAGGGTTCGCGGGGCGGCAGCGGATCGCGGTCGAGGAGTGGGGCTGAGCTTGCCGCATCACCGCGCCCTGGCCGCGCCTCCCGCCCGCAGCGCCGCGCCGTCGTATCCCGAGCTGGTCGCGCACCACGATGCGATCTACGACCTGCTGCTGGACGGCCGACTGGCGCGGGAGGCGTCGCCGCTGCTGGATCTCGGCAGTGGGGACGGCGCGACATTGGGCGCAATCACGGCGGGCACGCCGCTGCGTGCGGTGGCGCTGGATCCTCGCCCGCCGCCGCGTTGGAACGGTCCGCCCGAAACGCAGCGGGCGCGCGGCGACGCGCTTCGTCTGCCGTTCGCGGACGATTCGTTCGCCAGCGGCTTGCTGGTTGATGCGTTTGAGTGGCTGCGCGAGCCGGCGGCGGCGCTGCAGGAGGCGGCGCGGGTGGTGCGCGGGCCGATTGTGGTGGTGCAGACCGACTGGCCGGCGTTGTGGTTCGACAGCGAGGATCCGGATATGGCGCGGGAGTTGGTGCGTCGCTGGTCGGAGGGCGCGGTGGAGCCGCTGCGAGCGCGGCTGGCGGAGGAGGTCGAGCGCGCGGGTCTGGCGGTTGAAGAGTTGCGCTCGGTCACGATTCGGGCGCAAACGCTGGAGGTGGGTTCGCTGGCGGCGGAACAGCTGCGGGCGATCCGGCGCTGGCTGGTGGTGGAGCGTCCGCAGACGCGGGCGAGCCGCTTTGATCGGTGGCGTCGCGAGTTGGATCGTCGCGCGGCGGCGGGGCATTTTGAGATGGTGGTGCGTCGGTATGTGTTGGTGGTGCGGCGGGGGGTGTAGGTGCTGGGGCGTTTTGTCATTGCCGCGCTCCGCTTCCGTCATTGCCGCGCCGCGCCGCGGCAATCTCGCCGTGGGTCTGCCGGCCTTGGTGCCAGTCACGGCGAGATACCCGTGGCAAGCACGGGTATGACGGGATTAAGGGCGCGGGTATGACGGGATTAAGGGCGCGGGTATGACGGGGTGGTGGAGGGGTTTGCTAGTGGTCTTGAGGGTTGGTGGGGGGCTGGTGGGCGGGGCCGTGGGGGTGGCCCTGGTGATGATCGTGGTCTTCGGCGAAATGGAAGCGGAGGTTGCCGGCCAGGGGGGCGGTTTGTGGGTCGTCGCCGTCGCTTTTGGAGACGATGGCCAGCTCGCGGCCGAAGGTGCGGCGTAGGACATCCTCGCTGAATACTTCGCTGGGGCGGCCGACTGCGATGATCTCCTGGCGCAGGCAGACAACGTAGGCGTAGTGGTCGACGACTGAGGCGAGGTCGTGGGTGGCGATCACGACGGTGGCGCCGGTGGCGGCGACATCGCAGAGGGTTTCCATCAGGTCGTCGTCGGCTACGGCGTCGAGCGAGGCGGCGGGTTCGTCGAGCAGCAGGAGCGAGGGCTCGCGGGCCAGGGCGCGGGCGATCAGCACGCGCTTCTGCTGGCCCATGGACAGCTCGGAGATTTCGCGTCGGCGCAGATGGGCGACTTTCATGGTCTCCAGCGCGCGCTCGACGGCGCCGTTGGGATCGGAGAGCGGGCCGCGGCGCAGGCGACGCCGCCAGTCGAAGCGGTAGCGGCCCATCTCGACGACTTCGCGCACGGTGATCGGGAAGCGCCAGTCGACGGAGCCGGCCTGGGGCATGTAGCCGATTCGGGCGCGGGCGCGTTGGGGCGGGCGGCCGTCGATCAGCACCTCGCCGCGCCAGGGGCGGAGCATGCCCAGAATCGCCTTGAGCAGGGTCGACTTGCCGGAGCCGTTGCCGCCGACCAGCGCGGTCAACGCGCCGCGGGGGATTTCGAGCTCGATGTTCTCCAGCACCGGGGTGCGTCCGTAGCCGACGGTGACGCCGTTGAGCCGGATCTCTGCGCCGACGGCGGTAGGGGGATTGGCGGTGGTCATGGGCTGATCATCGCACGGATCGCCGACAGGCGCGCTGATACGCTCGCCGTATGCCGTCGGCTACGGATGCGCTGGGCACTGAGATCACGCTCGAGAGCCCGCCGCGGCGGATTGTCTCGCTGGTGCCCTCGTTCACGGAGCTGACCGCGGCGCTGCGGCTGGGCGGCCGGCTGGTCGGCGTGACGCGCTTCTGCACGGACCCGCCGGAGGTGGTGAATCCGGTGCGGAAGGTGGGCGGGACCAAGAATCCGGATGTGGAGCGGATTATCGAGCTCGCGCCGGAGATTGTGCTGGCGAACCGCGAGGAGAACCGCGAGGAAGATGTGGCGGCGCTGCGGGCGGCGGGGCTGGCGGTGTATGTGGGCGAGGTGCGCACGGTGGAGCAGGCGCGGGAGGAGATCGCGCGGGTGGCGGGGCTGCTGGGGGCGGTCTCGCTGCAGCAGACGCGGCCGATTGAGCAGGTGCTGGAGGAGCACGAGCATCTCAATCGGGTGCGTCCGAAGGTGCGGGCGGCCTGCCTGATCTGGCGCAATCCGTTCATGGCGGCGGGCGGCGGCACGTACATCGGGGACCTGCTGCGGGCGGCGGGGGGAGTCAACGTGTTTGAGACGCATCGGGGCGACGATCGCTATCCGCGGGTGACGCTGGCGGAGTTGGCGGAGGCGTCGCCCGACGTGATTCTGCTGCCCTCGGAGCCGTATCGCTTTGGCAAGCGTCACCGCGAGGAGCTGCTGGCGCAGCATGGCATCGCGGCGGCGCGAGCGGGGCGGGTGCTGCTCTGCGACGGGCAGATGATGACCTGGTGGGGGGTGCGCACGGCAGGAGCGCTGCGCGAAGTGGGGGAGCTGCTGGACGGGGCGCGTCCGAACTGGCGGGGCGAGCAGGATCTGGAGCTGCCCGAGCTGCCGCCGGGGTTGAATCTGCAGGTGGACCGGCAGGACACGGTGGATCAGGGTTAGATCGGGCGGCCGCTGTCGAACATCAGCGCGTAACCGGCGATTTCGCCGGCGAGCACGGCGGCGGTGGTGAGGTAGAGCAGCCCGGTGGCGGCCATCATCGAGCGCATTTTGGAGGTGGTCCAGGCCATCCAGCCAAAGATCAGCGGGAGCGCGAAGCCGACCACGATGCGCAGCCAAAAGGTGACATCGTCGGCCAGGGCGCGGTCGCGTCCGCCGATCGGGGTTTCGACGGCGACGGCGAGGGCAATGCCGAAGAGCGCGAGTTGAATCAGAACGATCAGCAGGAAGGCGGCGGTGAGTTCGTTGAGCGGTCGGGCGGGCAGACGGGGGGTGACGAGGTACCAGTGTCCGAGCGTGAGGCCGACGGCGGCGAGTCCGACGGCGAGGCTGCCGGCGAGCAGGCTGAGCGCGAGCAGTCCGCGCGGCGAGCCTTCGAGCATCGCGGCAGTGAGCGCGAGGGCGGCGAGGGCGGCGGCGCTGAGCGCCCAGCCGAGTTGGCGGCCGAGCGCTTCGCGTCCGCTGTAGAGCGCGGCGTTATGTAACACGCTGAGGGCGGTGGCGGCGGCGAGCAGCCAGACGAGAGCCTGGCGTGGCGCGGCGGCGACGGCGTAGCCCTCGACGATGTCGCCGCCGAGCGTGAAGGCGACCCAGAAGGCGAGGCCGAGGATGAGCGGCAGCATGATCGTGGTGGCGCGGATGAAGCCGCGGGTGGCGTGTCCGCGCACGTCGACGATCTGCATCACGAGCGCGCCGCCGACGGCCAGCTCGAGCAGGATCAGGAAGAGCGTGTAGGGCAGTGCGGAGGAGGCGGTCACGGCTGCGGCCTCCGCGTCGGCTCAGTTGGAGAGCTTGAGCAGCAGGATTTCGCGGCGCAGGCCTTCATCGCCGACCTCGACCTGGACGCGCAGGACGCGGTAGCGGTCGTCGCGCCCGCCGCGGCGGAAGCGCAGGACATCGCCTTTGGACCAGGGGTAATCGGTCTCCAGCGTGTCGAGCAGCACGTCTTTGCGCTCGGTGAAGGTGTCTGATTCCCACAGTTCGGTCAGCATCCGGTCGTTTCTCCTCGGCCTCGGGCGGTCGGGTCTGATCCTACCCGCGCGCGGGCTAATGCGACTCAGCAGCCGGCTCATCTGTCACAATCTCCACACATCCCCACGCAAGTCGGAGCAAGGCGGCGATGAGCGACGGCGAACGGTGGATCATCAAGGCGCTGCACGAGGCGTCGGGCGAGCTGCGCGAGTTGCTGGTCAACGCGCTGCTCGAGGGCGATGAGGACGCGCCGCGGCTGATCCGCGAGGCCTGGCAGCGGGAAACGGTGGCGGGCTGGCAGCTGGCGCACCTGATTTTCCGCGAGGCGGATCCGTTGCCGCTGCACAGCCTCGAGTGGCTCGAGCAGCGGCACGAGCAAATCCCCGACGCCTACGAGCAGGTGCGGCAGTTCGACGAGCTGCGCGGGCAGATCACCGGCGTGCTCTCGATGATTGGCCCAAGCGAGTGGGAGCAGAGCGGTCACCACCGCTTCCGCGGCCGGCTGACGGTGCGGGAGGTCTGCCGCGATTTGCACCAGGGGGATTTGGAGTTGCTGGTGGCGCTGCGCCGGCGCGCAGCGGCTGCGGGCTGAGGGGGTGCGCTTGCGCGACTTTGCAACTCCAATTCCGTCATTCCCGCGGCCTCTTTTCGTCATTCCCGCCCTTCCCCCCGTCATTCCCGCGGCTTCTCCTTGTCATTCCCGCGGCTTCTCCTCGTCATTCCCGCGAACGCGGGAATCTCGTGGCGGTACCTCGGAGGTTGCGCGGGGGAGATTCCCGCTCGGGGGCGGGAATGACGGAAAGGAGGGGGCGGGTGTGACGGAAGAGGGGGGCGGGAATGACGGAGGGAGGGGGGCGGGTGTGACGGAGACGGGTGTCTCCCCGTCATTCCCGCGGCCTCTTTTCGTCATTCCCGCGAACGCGGGAATCTCGTGGCGGTACCTGGGAGGTCGCGCGGTGGGGATTCCCGCTTTCGCGGGAATGACGGAAAAGGGGGCGGGCGGTGTTGTCTAGTTTGGGTTTAGGCCGATGGCTTGGGCGATTTCTTGGGGGGCGGCGGAGTAGTTCATGGTGTAGATGTGCAGGCCGGGGGCGCCGGCGTTGAGCAGATTTTGGGCTAGGGCGACTGCGAACTCTACGCCTACGGCGCGGCGGGCGGCGGGGTTTTCGCCGGCGGCTTCCAGGCGCTCGCGGATGGAGACGGGGAACTCGAGGCCGTTGAGCGCCGACATTCGGGCGATGCCGTTGATGTTGGTGGGCGGCATCAGGCCGGGGATGATTGGGGTGTGGACGCCGCGGGCGGCCATCTGCTCGGTGAAGCGCTCGTAGTGCGCGGCGTCGAAGAAGAACTGGGTGATGGCGAAGTCGGCGGCGGCGATTTTGGCGGCTTGATGCTCGCGGTCGGCCGCTTCGGAGACGGCCAGCGGGTGGCCCTGGGGGTGGGCGGCGACGCCGATCGCCATTGCGGTGCGCTCGCGCACGAAGGCGGCCAGCTCGCGCGCGTAGCGGAACGCGCCGCTGGGCAGCTCGTCGGAGCCCTGCGGCAGGTCGCCGCGCAGCGCGAGCAGGTTGTCAATGCCGTCGGCGGCGTACTGATCGACGATTGCGCCCACCTCGTCGCGGGTGTGGGCGACGCAGGTCAGATGCGGCATTGCTTCGACGCCGAAGGCGTTGCGAATTCGCGCGACCCACTCGCGGGTGGGGCCGCGAGTCGCGCCACCGGCGCCGTAGGTGACGGACATGAACGCGGGCTGGAGCGGGGCTAGACGCCGGAGCGTGCGCTCCAGACGGCGCACGCCGTCGGGGTCGCGCGGCGCGGAGAACTCAAAGGAGAGCGCGGGGCCTGCGGCGAGCAGCTGCGGGATGCGGGTCACGGACGCAGCCGAGGCCCGCCGGCGGCTAGACGCAGGAGCGGGCCTGGGAGGCGCCGCCCTTGTCGGCGGTGTCGAACGACGAGCCGCAGGCGCAGGAGTGCGAGGCGTTGGGGTTGGAGATGCTGAAGCCCTGCTTCATCACGTCGTCGATGTAGTCGACGCGCGAGCCGGTCAGCAGCGGCGCGCTCTCGTCGTCGATGAGGAAGCGCACGCCGGCCTTTTCGATCACCACATCGCCGTCCTCGACGTCGGTGGCGAGGGCCATGCCGTACTGGTAGCCGGAGCAGCCGCCGCCGACCACGAAGACGCGCAGCGCGCCGTCCGCGAAGCCCTTCTCCTCGAGCAGCGACTTGGCCTTCTCGGCCGCCAGGTCGGTCACGTCGAGCATCTCGGTCATCTGAAAGGTCGTCATCGGCGGGTCCCCCTTCGCTCTCATCGCGCGTTCGGTCAACACAGCATAGCGCACGCGCAGGCGGGCGCGCGGATAGACTGGGGCAATGGAACGCGCATATCTGGACCACGCCGCAACGACGCCGCTCGACCCGCGAGTGCTGGAGGCAATGCTGCCGGCGCTGCGCGACGGCTGGGGCAATCCCTCCGGGGTCTACCGCGAGGCGCAGGCGGCGCACGCGCTGTTGGATGAGGCGCGCGACAGCATCGCGGCGACGCTGGAATGCGCGGCGCGCGAGATCATCCTCACCTCCGGCGGCACGGAGTCGGACAATCTGGCGATCCGCGGGGTCGCGCAGGCGCGGGCGCACGCGGGGCGGCACCTGATCACCTCGGCGATCGAGCATCACGCGGTGCTGCATCCGATGGAGGCGCTGGAAGCCGAGGGCTTCGAGCTGACCGTGCTGCCGGTGGACGGCGAGGGCTTTGTCGATCCGTCCGAAGTCGCGGCGGCGGTGCGGGAGGACACGATTCTGGTCTCGGTGATGGCGGCGAACAACGAGATCGGCACGGTGCAGCCGATCGCGGAGATCGCGCGGGCGGTCAAGGAGCGCAATCCGCGCACCGTGATGCACAGCGACGCGGTGCAGGCGGCGGGCGCGATCGACGTGCGGCCCGACGCGCTCGGCGTGGATTTGCTGTCGCTGACGGCGCACAAGATTTACGGGCCCAAGGGCGTGGGATTGCTCTACCAGCGGCGGCGCACGCCGCTCGAGCCGCTGCTGCTGGGCGGCGGGCAGGAGGAGGAGCGCCGCGCGGGGACGGAGAATGTGGCCTCGGCTGTCGGTCTGGCGACGGCGCTGCGGCTGGCCTGCGAGGAGCAGGCGGCGCGCACGGCGCACGCGCGCGGGCTGCGCGACGCGCTCTGGCGCGAGCTGCGCGAGCGCGTGCATCCGCTGCGGCTCAACGGTCCGGCCGATTTCGAGCGGCGGCTGCCCAACAATCTGCACGTCTGCTTCCCCGGCGTGGAGGGCGAGAGCATCCTCTTGCAGCTGGATATGGAGGGCGTGGCGGCGAGCAGCGGTTCGGCATGCTCGACGGGCAGCACGGAGCCGTCGCACGTGCTCTCGGCGCTGGGAGTGGACGCGGATACGGCGCACTCGGCGCTGCGGCTGAGCGTGGGGCAGAGCAATACGGAGGCGCAGGTCGAGCAGGCGGCGGCGGCAATCCCGCAGATCATCGAGCGTCTGCGCGCGCTGGCGCCGGTGTGACCGCTGCGCTCGAGCTTCCGCTTGACCTCCCGCCCGCACCGATCCCGCTGCGCTTGCCCGGCGATTGGGAGATCACCGACGACCTGCTGCTACAGCTCAGCTCGCTCAACGAGGTCTGGTTTTTCGAGGCCGACGCGAGCGGCGCACTGCTGATTGCGCCCGGCTCGACGCTGCGCGGCAGCACCCGCGGCGTCGAGTTCATCGCCCAGCTCGTGCTGTGGTCCGACACCGGTATCGGCGGCGCGGTGCTCGGCGGACGCGGACTCCTGCGACTGCCCGACGGCAGCCGGCGAATCCCTCGTGTGGCCTGGATCAGCGAGGAGCGCCTCACGCAAATCCCGCTCGAAGACGCCGAGCGCGTCTGGCCGGTCGTGCCTGACTTCGTCGTCGAAATCCGCCCCTACCACGGGCAGATTGACTACCTGCACGAGAAAATGTCCGTCTGGATGGCGACTGGGGCGCGGTTGGGCTGGCTGCTTGATCCGTTCAAGGAGCAGGTGCATATCTACCGCGCGGATGCGGAGGTCGAGGTGCTGGAGCGTCCGTCGGAGTTGAGGGATGAGGGGGTGCTGCCGGGGCTGAGTGTGGATCTGGAGCGGGTTTGGGGGTAGGTGTGCCGGTGGTGGTTCACCCCTTGATCTGTTGCAAATCGCGGCGAGATACAGACACGCCTATTCCGTCGGATCAGACACGTACGCGACGTCGGCAGCGGCGGGACCCACCGGGCTGTTGGCGGACAGCATGGTCTCGAGCGTCACTCCGAGGGCGGTATCTCGCCTGACCAAGCTGAGAAGCTGAGCGTAGGCGATCACCCAGAGAACGTACTCACCAGGCACCTGCGCCGCGATCGTCGCGTCGGGCTCCCAGTCGCCACCGTCCGGCACACCGTGCAACTCGTCCAGCTGGGCGCGGCAAGCCGCCAAGGCCATCACTACGCGCCTGGCGTCCGGCATGGCTGCCGCTGCCGGGCCGCGTGCCATTTCGATGAAATCCATCACGTCTTCGGTCATGTTGGCCTCCAGTCATTTGGGCGGCGCCGTGTGCGCCACCGCTTGTCTGCAAGTCATTATGCCTTTCTATGGCACCTACGGCAAACGCGAATAATGTCGCCTAGACTACAGTGTGTCCTAGTTGGTACACCACGGAGTATGTGGTGCCGCTAAAGCAACGTGTCGTTGTGCAGCGGCACGGGCGCCTTGCAGGGTGGGCTAGGACACCGCGTAACCTATGCCTACCCCAGCACCAGACGCAATCAGACCTATGAGCAGTTGCCATCCACGGGCCCGCCACTTTGCGTGACTGTCCTCCGCCATAAGCTGAGTGATCTGCTGCTCCGCCAAGTTGATCGAGCTAAAGCGGCGCACTGTTAGCGTTCGCTGACGGCGTAGAGCTGATCCTGGCTGCACCTGATCAGCCGCAGACGGGCCAGCCGCCCAGCTGGTCGGCACCCATCGCCCACATGTACACAACAGGTCCAGACTGTACGACTCTGTTCGTCCCATGAGGTGGTTCACGATCGTCATATCACGACGCACTACCAAAGACTGCGAATCGCTATCCGTCCACGGACCAGCAACATCAACGCGGTAATTCTTGCGCTTAAGTCCGAGCCAGATGGGGGCCGACTCGAATAGCCCTTGTGGCTCCAGCACCTCGCGACGACAGCCGCAATAACCGCCAAGGCGTCGCCACAGCGGTTGTCCGCGGAGGAATAGCCAAGTGTGGAAATCCCACCTGAGATTGAACCAAGTTTCTCTGGCTCGATCTCTCGCTCGTTCCTTCCAATTGCTGATTCTCCGTCTGCCTTGCGTTTCCTGCATCTGGTTTCCCATGACTATCCTCCTAGCTCAGTGGCATACGCGCCAACTAGAATTATACAGGGACCAGCGCGATGCCACAGTCAAATGGGCACGTTGGATCACTGATCGATCACCCCGGGTTGCGTCACATCCGCGCGGAATTGGCGGATGTCGTACCAGTAGCAGCCGATGCAGGAGCCTCGGTAGACGCCGTTGCCTTTGGTTTGGGCGATGGCGAAGCCTAGCTTGGTGGCGTCGAAGCGCTGGTTTGTCTCGCGGCACTCGCGGCAATGCTGACGCTTGGCGTTGTTCGCCGCCTTCGAGAGCGGCTGGAAATCGTCGATGGTCAGCTTGGAGGCGTCGCTGAGGCGCGGGTCATCCCGACGGCCGTCCTTGTGGTCGCACTCCGGGTTCGGCGTGTTGAACGCGGCGCAGCGTTGCGCGGTGATCGCTGCGCGGATGTGTTCGGGGACTGTGGCAGTCGGCGTCGTCATCGCTCACGCTCCCTCGCTCGGTCGCTCCGCGCTGCCCAGCGCCCCATCTCGTAGACGGTGCTGTCCATCGCCAGATGTGCGCTTGCGGAGAAGCAGATGCGCATCGTCGCGCTGATCACCGCCGCCTCGGCGTCCACGAACTCCGCATCCGACCGATCGAGCGCATCGAGCTGCGCCCGTGCAGCCAGATATTCGCGGCAGACATCGTCAATCGGTGGGATCGGCTCCAGCTCGGGATAATTCCAGTCGCCCACGTTCATCAAGGAGTTCTTCGACTCTGACATCATTCAGCCTCCGGAGGCGGCCAGTTGAAGGCTGGGTGGTACCCGGCGCTTGAGAGCCGAGCTACCTCGTGGGCGACAGCCCGGCCCATCGCCATCGGCGTGAGGTCCGCCGCCAACTCTGCCGCCGCCGCGACTGCGAGATTGGCGATGCACTCCCTCACTCGCCGATCGCCCTCCGGCATCCGCGGATCGCCGACCAGCAAATCGTCGCTGAACTCCGCGGCCGTCAAGAACTCGCGGCACGCCTGAGACAGGGGGACTGCCTGTCGGACCGCCGGGTACCAATCTCTCGGATCGATGGATTCGTAGGGCGGGGAGGTGGAGTCGTCAGCCAATGGTCTGTCCGATCGGGACGGCGCGGTTGTCGCGCCGCCTGCACAGGATATCATGCATATGTTCTACTCAACGCGATGACGCCACCCAAAAGCCGCCCTTTGGCAAGGGGAGGCACCGCGCAGTCGTGGCGAGGCTTCGCGGCGCTCAGAGCCGAACGGCTACTCCAAATCGAGGTCCACGAGCTTGACCCAGTTCTCGTCCCGCCACTCCTCTGGTCCGCTCGCCGCCCTTGCGAGAATCACGCTGGCAGCGAGCGACGGCGAGTGAAACAGGTAGTCGGTCTCGAACACGTAGATAGCGCCGCGTCGTACGAGCGTGCCGTCCTCGATCAGCGAGTCGCGCAAATCCCGCGCGCCCCGATCTTCGGGACGCCCGAACGCCGGCGCAGTCTCCGCGAACGCCTCTGACCCGCGAAGCACAAGAAACTCCGGTGCCAGATAGAAGCCCTTAGCCGTCACGATGACATCCGTCCCCTGCCGCCCGGAGCGGATCTGCAGCCGGACCAGCGGGTATCCCAGCTCACCAGACGGCGGCAGCCTTCTGAATTTGATGTCCACGATTCGCTCCAATTTCCACGCCATGCGAGGGCGCGCGCAGAGAGTACATGCGCGCGGCCTGACTGTCGCTGATGAGGGCGGGGCGCGGGTGGGACGGGATTGGCGGGGGCGCTGCTAGACTGAGCGGCGACGGGAAGGGGAGCGCGTGGTTCAGCGAACGATTGACACTGGCGGGGCGCCGATTCCGCTGCTGGAGCCGATCACCGATGTCGAGGACGAGCTGCGCTCGCAGCTGCTCGTCTCCACGGTGGACAAGGTGTTCGGCTGGGCGCGGCGCTCCTCGCTCTGGCCGGCGATGTTCGGGCTGGCCTGCTGCGCGATTGAGATGATCGCGACGGCCAACGCGCGCTACGACCTGGCGCGCTTCGGCGCGGAGGTCTTCCGCGCTTCGCCGCGCCAGGCGGACTTGATGATCGTGGCGGGCACGGTGACCTGGAAGATGGCCCCGCCGGTGCGCCGCATCTACCTGCAGATGGCGGAGCCGAAGTGGGTGATCTCGATGGGTTCGTGCTCGAACATCGGCGGGCCGTTCGCGCACGGCTACTCGACGCTGCCGGGCGTGAACAACGTGGTGCCGGTGGATGTCTACGTGCCGGGCTGCCCACCGCGCCCGGAGTCGCTGCTGGCGGGGCTAATGCTGCTCCAGCAGGTGATCGAGGAGGAGCACGCGAACGGGCACCGCAAGCGGCGTCCGGAGCCGAGCGGCGATTTCTCGAAGATGCTGCCGGAGGGGGATCCGATTCGGGCGGAGCTGGAGTCGCTCTTCCCGCCCTATCTCTCCGCCGACGGGCAGCCGCGGCACCGCAGCGGGGCGCTGACGCACGACGAGAATTTCTTTTCGAGCCGCTAGCGGCGCAGGAAGGGAAGCGGAGGATGGTCTTCGGGCAAGGCATCGCCAAGGGGCTGCTGACGGTGGTGAAGCACGTGCGCCGCGCGCCGGTCACGGTGCAGTTCCCCGAAGAGGAGCGGGACATTCCGCCGCGCGCGCGGACGAATCTGGTCTGGTTCGTGGAGCGCTGCACGGGCTGCTCGACCTGCGCGCAGTCCTGCCCCGACGGCTGCATCCTGGTGGAGACGGAGCCGCGCGAGGACGGCTCGTTCCTGGTCAACCGCTACGAGATCGATTTCCGGCTCTGCATGTACTGCGGCCTCTGCGCGGAGGCCTGCCCCTACGAGGCGATCCAGGTGGGCGGCTCCTACACCAACGTGGTGACCAATCCGAATCACCTGTACAAGGACAAAGACGGCCTGATCGAGCTGGCCAACGAGTATCTGGAGCAGCACGATTGGGTCTACCCCAACGGCCAGCCGGCCGTAGAGCAGTCAGTGCATCCCACAGAGCAGCGGCAGCACCACTAGAGGGCTGCGCCCCGCCCCGTCATTCCCGCGCTCCCTTTTTCGCCATACCGGTGCTCCCTCTTTCGCCATACCCGTGCTCCTTTTTCGTCATACCCGTGCTTGCCACGGGTATCTCGCCGTGACCTGCACCAACCCCTGCGCGCACCTCCCCCGCCATTCCCGCGCTCCCTTCTTCGTCATACCCGTGCTTGCCACGGGTATCTCGCTGTGACCTGCACCAGCCCCTGCGCCCCCCTCCGCCGCCATTCCCGCGCTCTCTTTTTCGTCATTCCCGCGCTCCTCTTTCGTCATACCCGTGCTTGCCACGGGTATCTCGCCGTGACCTGCACTAGCCCTCGCGCGCACCTCCCCCGCCATTCCCGCGCTCCTTTCTTCGTCATACCCGTGCTTGCCACGGGTATCTCGCCGTGACCTGCACCAGCCTTCGCGCACCTACTCCGTCATTCCCGCGAAAGCGGGAATCTCGTCGCGGGGCTTTGGAGGTTGCGCGGGGGAGATTCCCGCGTTCGCGGGAATGACGGAAAAGGGGGCGCGGGTATGACGGGGGTGGGGGCGCAGGTATGACGGAAGTGGGGGCGCAGGTATGGCGAAAAGGGGGCGCAGGAGGCCGCACGCTGCCTTGGTAGTGCTCACCGCGAGATACCCGTGGCAAGCACGGGTATGACGAAAAGGGGGAAGGCTATTCCGCGTCGTCGAGGAGGGCGTCGAGGAGGCGGGTGGGGCTGGCGGGGAGTTGGTTGATGCGTAGGCCGGTGGCGTTGTGGATGGCGTTGGCGATGGCGGCGAGCGGGGGGACGATCGGGACTTCGCCGACGCCGCGGACGCCGTAGGGGTGGCCGGGGTTGGGGACTTCGACGAGGATCGTCTCGATGTCGGGCAGGTCGAGCGCGGTGGGCATGCGGTAGTCGAGCAGGCTCGCGTTCTGCATCCGGCCGTCGTCGCTGTAGAGGTATTCCTCGCTGAGCGCCATGCCCGCGCCCTGCGCGGCGCCGCCCTGCACCTGGCCTTCGACGTAGGCGGGGTGGATTGCGGTGCCCACGTCCTGGACGGCGGTGTAGCGCAGGATGTCGACTTTGCCGGTGTCGGGATCGACGGCGAGATCGACGATGTGGCAGCCGTAGGCGGGGCCGGGGCGGTTGGGCAGGACGTCGGCCTGGCCCTGGATCATCCCGCCGGTCTGCTGCATTTTGCGGCAGAGTTCGCTGAAGCTGAGCTGCTGATCGTCGGGGCCGCGGATGATGCCGTCGTCGCCGTAGGCGACCTGCTCAGGTTCGGTCTCCCAGATCAGGGCGGCGCGCTGCTCCATCTGGCGGCGCACATCGAGCGCGGCCTCGTGGACGGCGATGCCGGTCGCGTAGGTGACGCGGCTGCCGCCGGTGACGTGGGTGTAGCCGATCGAGTCGGTATCGACGACCTGCGGGCGGACCTGTTGGTAGTCGATGCCCATCGTTTCGGCGAATTGCATGGCGAGGCCGGCGCGCTGGCCGCCGATATCGACGGAGCCGACCGAGAGGTTGACGCTGCCATCGGAGTTGAGCGAGGCGTAGGCGGCGGATTCCATGCCGGCGTTGGTCCAGAAGCCCATCGAGACGCCGCGGCCGACGTATTCGCCCTCGATTTCGGAGCGGTAGTGGGGGCTGTCGATGGCGGCTTGCATCGTCTCCTGCGCGCCGATTGTGGGGAGCACGACGCCGTCGGCGCGGCGGGTGCCTTCGCGGGCGGCGTTCTGGGCGCGGAGCTCCATGGGGTCGCGTCCGAGCCGCTCGGCGAGCTGGTCCATCAGGCTTTCGACGGCGAAGGTGCCCTGCGGGGAGCCGGGCGCGCGGTAGGCCTGGCACTTGGGCTTGTTGGTCACCACGTCGAGCGCGTTGGCGTAGAGGTTGGGGATGTCGTAGGAGGAGAACATGCAGGTCGCGCCCGCGCCGACGGGCGAGCCGGGGTAGGCGCCGGCCTCGTAGGCGAGGGTGGCTTCGGCGGCGACGAGCGTGCCGTCGGACTTCGCGCCGAGCTTGCAGCGGACGTAGGTGGAGGAGGTGGGGCCGGTGCCGATCAGCACTTCCTCGCGGTTCATGTACATCTTGACCGGGCGGCCGGTGATGCGGGACATGAGCGCGGCGAGCGGCTCCATATAGGCGGGCAGCTTGCCGCCGAAGCCGCCGCCGATCTCCATCGGCACGACTTTGACCTGCGAGAGCGGGATATCGAGCATCCGCGAGAGCGTGGCGCGGGCGACGAACGGTCCCTGGGTGGAGACCCAGACGGTGAGTGTGCCGTCGGCGTTCCACTGCGCGGTGCCGTTCTGCGGCTCGATGTAGCCCTGGTGGGCGGCGGCGGTCTCGAATTCGCCCTCAACGATGAGGTCGGCATCGGCGAAGGCGGCGGCCGGGTCGCCCTGCTCGAATTCGAGCTGGCTGGCGATGTTGGTGAAGCGCTCGCCGCGGCCCTCGCCGGGCACGAAGCGGGCGACCATCTCGACGGTGCGCATGCCCTCGTGGAGCAGCGGCGCGCCATCGGCCATCGCGTCGTGGACGTTGAGCACGGGCGGGAGCGGCTCGTATTCGACCTCGATCAGTTCGAGCGCATCCTCGGCGATGTGCGGATCGGTGGCGCAGACGGCGGCGACGGCGTGGCCCTGGTAGAGCGCTTTGTCGGAGGCGAGCGTGTTGTCGAGGATCCACTTGTAGGGGGAGACGGTTTCGCCGAGGTCGACGATTTCGTCGGACGCGCCGGGCAGGTGGTCGTGGGTGACGACGCAGCGGACGCCGGGCAGCGCTTCGGCCTTGGCGGTGTCGATGCTGAGGATGCGCGCGTGGGCGTGGGGGCTGCGCTTGATCCGCCCGAAGAGCATGCCGGGCAGGTTGATGTCGGCCCCGTAGCGGGCGCGTCCGGTGACTTTTTCGACGCCGTCGGGTCGGACGGGGCGGGTGCCGACGACCTTGTACTCGCGCGTGGACTGCTGGGGCGCTTCGCTGGTGGTCATGCTCTGCTCCGCCTCCTCTACCCGTGCTAATGCTGCGGGTTGCGTGCCAACAAGTGAACAGATAGGCTAACGGAAGTGTGTCGTTCTCGCACGCCAATGGCACGGAAGCGGGCATGCGCGGGGGAAGGTGGGCCATTGTTGCGCCCCTCAGGCCATCTGAAGTCCATAGCTCGCGGCAGCGGACGCTTGATCAATCTCCATCCGGGCATGTTGAGGCTTCGCGGCCATCGGATGTTCACGACAAGCCCCAGCGCCACGCTGTGGTGGCTGATGCTCGTCCTAGTCGCGATTGCCGGATTCTCGCTGCTCGCTGACTCGGCAAGTGCCAACGAGCCCGGGGAGCGTCGAATTGTCCTCCGCCCGGGCTTGAATGCTGTAGGTTGGGTCGGCGACGAAACCTTTGTCTCAGATGTCTTTGCAGAACTCCCCGAGGCCTCAGCAGTATACGCATGGGATGCCCTTAACCAACGCTACCTGGTCGCAGCGCGGCTGGCGCCGGCGTCGCTTTGGACGCTAGAGACCGTCACGCCCGGAATGGGCATCCTGGTGTCAATAGAAGGCGACGCTGCGGTGGAGTGGCGGATACCGCTCACACCAGTCAGCGGCACTGTGCGCATTTTCCCAGGAATGAACCTCGTCGCATGGTCAGGAAGAGATAACACACCACTTGCTCATGCACTGAGAGGCGTAGGTACGTCGATCGGCGACGTATACGTCAACGACAGTGGAGCGGCTGAGTGGTCCGCATTCGCTCCCAGCGATTCGAGCGGGACCGGCGCTCCTGATCTGATCGACCGTGGCGAGGCTCTCTGGGTCTTTTCGGCGCGCCGGCTCAATTGGCTACAGCCAACCTATGTCCTGCCACAGATCACGGCAGACATTTCCGACAGCGACAAGGCCCGAGTGCTAGGCGCGCTAGGCGACGCCGGTGCATTCTTTGACCGAGCCTACGGTATCCAAGCTGACCCTGCCCGGCTCCTTCTTGCGTTCCGGAACGCGCCCGACTGGCCTCATGCAGGCGGTGGTGTCGATTGGTTCCCATCTGCTGAGATCACGTTCACGAACGTTGAACGTTTCACGGACTCCTATCTCTCCGAGTTCGTGGCGCACGAATACGCTCACGTTTTGCAAGGTCAACTGGACACCACGGCGTTCTTCGAATCGAATGAATATACCATCGGCTACACATCGGTGGGTTCAGCTGCGCCGTGGTGGATGAAGGAAGGCGGTGCGTATTTCGTCGCGGAAGGTCGCTATGGCGTTGAGATAGGCCTGTCCGATGTGCTACAACACGCACGCTTAAGCCTCAGCAATACGTCGCCACCGCTGCGAACCCTCGTTCGTCGTGGCGATTGGACAGTGCCGTACGCGGCGTATTCCCGCGGTGCGCTGGCAATGCAACAACTCACTGCTAAAGCTGGCGACGACTCGTTGTTCGAATTCTGGCGAGTGCTTGCAGCGCCAGACGAATCGCCCATACCACTCGAGGAACTGGATCCGGCATGGCAAAGTGCTTTCAAGTCAGTATTCGGCGTGGCAGTTGACGACTTTTACAACGAATTTCGCGAATGGCATTGCGCGCAAGCGGTCGAGAACGGCGACGTAAAGAGCGACGACTGCGCGGCGAGGGCGACGCGACTTGTTCGCGGCGCGCTCTATTTTAACTGCGGGCTGAACCCCGCCAGAGACATACGGTTACTCCAGCAGATCGACGGCGCGTGGACCCCGCTAGACTGGTGGCTTACCGATGGCGGTTATTTTGCGCTCGCAGCACCAGCTGACGGACTGTACGTCATCGAAGTGAAATGGAGCGATCGTTCGCAATACTTCGGTGTCAATGGGATCAATGCTGTGTTGTCTGACGCCATTCCCTATCAGGTCGATCGTTCCGGAATCGACGTCAAGCTCTCTCGTTTGTACCGCCGAACGGAGGATTGTCCACCCTAGAGATGATCCACTTCAACGATCATATCGAAGCTGTCACGGCGCGAACAGCATTAACATCTTATGGCCTTGTGTAATCCGTCACCAAGTCGATCAGACCAGGGTCAACGTTGATTTTTCTGGCGGGGCGATCTGTGCCAAGCCGTAGACGGCGAAACGGATTCAGGCGTGGCGCAGGCGGCGTTGGCTCCTTACTCGCCCCCGCTCATTGCGGGGAGGATGTGTACTTCGGCGCCGGCCGGGACGCGGGCGAGCAGTCCGAGCGGCTGTTGTTCGCTGTTGACGGCGACGGAGAGGCCGCGCCGCAGTCGGTCGTCCTCGACCAGCGTGTCCCGGAAGCCGGGCCAGCGGGTTTCGAGATCGTCAACGATTTGGCGGACGGTGCGCCCGGAGACGGTGAGGGAGCGCGCGCCGCCGCAGAGGCTGCGCATCGCGGGCGGCACGAAGACCGTCACATCGGGCGCGGCGGTGGGCGCTTCGCCGGGCATCGCTGGCCTCTCCGCTGGCGAAATTGCGGCGTGGCTTAGAGCGCGACGCTGCCTTCGGCGACGACGGCGATCACGCCGTTGTCTTTTTCGACCCAGCAGAAGAGGTCGCGGCGGCTGGGATCGTCGGCGTTGGTTCCCTGCAGGACGCCGCGGACGCGGACGGTCTCGTTGGGCCAGACGATGTTGGCGAATTTGATCAGCAGCCGCCCGCTGGAGGCCCAGGCCGCGCCGAAGCGCTGGTCGAGCAGTTCGCCGAGCAGGGACATCGTCATTTTGCCGCCGACCACGACATCGGTGAAGCCGAGTTCGGCGGAGGCTTCCTTGTTGGTGTGGTAGTTGCGGTCGCCGTGGAAGAACGCGCCGCACATTTCGAGCGTGATGGTGCGCTCGAGCGGGCCGAATGCCTCGCCTTCGGGCACATCGAA
This sequence comes from uncultured Dehalococcoidia bacterium, assembly GCA_958295515.1. Classification (GTDB taxonomy): domain Bacteria; phylum Chloroflexota; class Dehalococcoidia; order Bin125; family Bin125; genus CATQGW01. Next base: position 184,008 of record CATQGW010000005.1, read on the forward strand.
CTTGCGCGCGCCCTCTTTCTTGGAGGGGTCGCGCAGGGTGACCTCGCCCTCGCTCTGGTAGAGCACGAAGGACTGGTGGTGGCGCTGGACGACGACGACATCGCCGTCGGGATCGCGCAGTTCGGTTTCGGTCAGGATCACGGTGCGGTCGCGGCGCTCGTAGACGTCCAGCGATTTGGCGCTGGCGGTGTAGCGCAGGCCGGGCTGGAGGGGGGCACGGAAGTCCCACTCCTGGCGCAGCCAGAGGTTGCCGAAGTCGTTGGCGAAGTGCATGCGGGTGGAGAGGTCGGCGTTGGCGGCGACCATCGTGGGCACGACGGCGAACTCGGCGGGCGGTTCGAGGTCGAGGCCCTCGTAGTAGTCGTTCAGCGCGGTGTCGTCGATCAGCACCTCGGCGCTGCCGAGGTCGACGCCGGCCTGGGGTTGTTCGTACTTGGTGATGGCCATGGTGTGGTCTCCGTCCGGATCGCAGGTGCGGGCTGGGTAGCCCGAATGATACGTGGTCGGCAGGTCAGTTGCCTCTTTGCGGGCGTGCGTGGGCTGTCGGTGGCTGTTGCCTCTCCTCAGGGGACTGGCGGGAGCGGCTGCGGCCAGATGACCGGTTGCTCGGCGTCGATCAGCAGCCAGAGGATTGCGCCGGTGGGGAGGCGTTGGAGGGTGTTGAGCGTGGAGGGGAGCTCGGGGGCGAAGCCGAGCCAGCGCTGGTTGGCGGCGTCCCAGGCGTAGGCGCGCAGCGCCTGGCGGGCGATGGGAGTCAGCGCGGCGGTGATCCGCGTGGGCAAACCCTGCCAGGTCACGGTGTTCCAGCCGGGCTGTAGCAAAACGCGGCGCAGGTCGTCGTAGCGCCAGGCGTCGCGCAGCTGCGCGGCGCGCCCGTCGGAGCGGAGCACGGTCAGATCGGTTGCGCCCTGCCAGGATGCGGCGGGCGTTTCGACGATGATCGTTTGGCTGTCGGCGGAGCGCACCAACGCTTCCGCGCCGCCGATGAAGACGCGCGGCGGCGCGCCGTCGATGCGGAAGCGCGCGCCGACGATGGTCAGCAGCTCGCCGCCGGGGTAGCCGCCGATCCGCGGGGAGAGGGAGCGGATTTGGGGGGCGGGGGCGGCGGCTCGGCCGGCGCTGACGCCGAGCGCGCCGCCCTGCGCGTCGTGCGCGAGCACCCAGAAGCGGTCGGCGGTCCCCACATCGATCCGCTCGAAGGCGAAGCTGCCGTTTTGGACGGGCGCGCCGGCCAGATACTGCGCCGCCGCGTCGCCGCTGGCGGCGTAGAGGTCCACCGAGGCCGCGCCGGGGGCTGCGCCGCGCAGCGCAGCGACGCCCTGGGCGAATTCCAGCTCGAGGATGCGCGGAGCGGCGGTTTGTTCGTCGGCGGTCGCAATCCACGCGCCGCCGTTGGACCAGATACGGTTGCCGCGCAGGGCCGGCGCGGCGGCATCGGCGGCTTGAGAGAGGGCGGGGCCGGCGTTGAACGCGATCCGGTTGCCGTCGGTGAGCTCGGCTGAGGTCAGGGCAGCGGCGGTCGCGCGGAGCAGCAATTGGGATGACGCGCCGGACTGGAAGCGGAGCTGCGTTTCGAGCGGCGCGCCGTTGAGCGAGAAGCGGATCGTTACACCAGGGCCGGCGATCGCCGCCTGGAAGCGGGCGTCGGAGCCGATTTCAATGCGTCCTGCCGAGCGGCGGTCGAGCCAGAGGTCCAGCGCCGCGCCGGGGGCGGCGGGCAGGCCGTCGATCAGCAGCACGCCGCGCAGCAGGTGCAGTGCGCCGGCGCGCGGTTCGAGCTCGGTGAGCGCGAGCGGGGCGATCGGCGGGGGCGCGTTCTGCAGGTCGGGAGGCGGCGCGCGCTCAGCGCCGACGATCAGTCTGCCCGCGCCCGCTTCGAGCTGCACGCCCGGGCCGCCGTTGCCGTTTGGTGCGCCGTCGCGTTCGAGGCCGATTCTGCTGTGGGTCAGCCGTCCTGAACCGTCCGCCTCGACGACGATGCCGGGGCCGCGGTTGCCGACGGCGACGATCTGCTCCAGCGCGGCGTCGGGCGCGGCGATCACGAGGCCGCGCCCGTTCTGGGCGAGGCGCAGCCGCAGCGCCTGGGCGTTGTCGCCGGTGACGACGACGCCGGCGTCGGCTGCGCCGACGATTTCCAATCCTGCGAGGGTGATGCCTGCGCCGGCCAGGACCAGACCGGCGGCGGTGTTGTGGGCGTCGAGCCGCCAGCCTGCGCCGTCGAGCACTGCGCCGTCGCGCTCCAGCGGCGGGAGCGGCGATTCGAGTGTGATCACGCGCGGCGTAATGCCGTTGTCGAAGGCGATGTAGTCGGCTTCGCCGGCGTTGACGCGGGTGATCGCGTCGCGCAGCGTGTACTCGCCGCGGTCGGCGGCGGAGGCGACCGTGATCAGCCGTTCGCGGGCGGCGGCGAGCGCCGCTTCGGCGTTGATCCGGCCGGCGCCGGAGCGCGTGTCATGACCTTCGGGCCCGATGTCGATCGCGGTTTCCAGCAGCAGTTCGCGCAACAGGCGTCGCTCGACAGCGGCGCTGCCGCCGTTGGCGGCGAGCAGCGCGGGCTGCGCTTCGAGCAGCAGCGCGGCGACGGCGGCGACGTGCGGTGCGGCGGCGGAGGTGCCGAAGAAGCGCTCGCCGAACTCGGTCGCGCCGGAGATGCGCACGCCGTCCACCGCGGCGATATCCGGCTTGGCCGCGCCATTGTTGGTCGGTCCCTGGCTGCTGTACTGCGCGGTGCGGTTGAGTCCATCCTGATCGTGGGCGATCGCGGCGACAGTGATCACGCCGCCGCCGGCGTCGGCCTGAGCGAGCAGGCTGCTCTCGCCGGTGGCGGTTTCCAGGGCGGACGCGGCGGTTTCGCGGCTGCGGTGCAGAACGAAGAGTTCCAGCTCGAGCGGGTCGGCGGCGGCGCGCCAGTTCTGCACGACCAGCCCGAAGCGGGCGTCGGCGGCTTCGTTGGTATAGACGAGCAGCTCCTGGGGATTGAGCGCGTCGATCGCCTGGCGGCGCTCGCTGGAGGCGACGACCGCGCCGCTCTGGTCGAGCAGGTAGAGGTCGAAATCGTGCTCGGCGCGGCCCCAGGGTTCGTCCCAGTGGAGCGCGACGACGACGCGCTCGCCGTGTTCGAGTCGGAAGCGGTTGAGCGGCGCGCCCTGCCGCCAGGTGTGCAGCGGTCCGGGGTTGGGCAGTCCCAGCGCCGCGCCGTCGACGCCGGCCGAGAAGCGGCCCGACCAGTGCGTCTGCGCCCAGTTGCCGGCGGCGGTGATGTAGGCGCGCAGCGGCCAGTCGGGGTGGGCCAGCGCGGCTGCGGTGTTGCGCGAGACATCGCTCTGCTGATCGTCGGGATAGAGAAAGCCGACGTCGTCGACGATCACATCAACGCGCTGGGCGAAGTAGCGCACGGCGGCGATCATGTCGGTGTCGGTGGCGACCGCGCCGAAGGAGAGTTGCGCGCCGGGCGCGAGGTCGTGGACGAGTTCGAGCATCGCGGTGCCTTCTGCCCCCTGTTCGAGCCAGCCCGCGCCGAAGGCGAGCGCTTCCGCCAGCTCTGGGGCGTCGCCGCGCTCCTGTACGTCGGCGAGGCCGCGAATGCCGTCGGAGATGATTGCCACGCGGACGCCGCTGCCATCGACGCCGAAGCGCGCTCGGGCGGCGGCCGCGCCCAGCACTTCATCGCCCTCGGAGATCGTGGAGCCGCTGGCGAAGAGCGCGTAGTGAGGGGCGGCGACCTCGCGCACGCCGTCGGCGGCGCGTAGGGCGGGCAGCTTCGAGGCGGCGATCCAGCCCTGCACGCGACCCAGATCGGGCAGCGCCAGCTCGATCTCCAGCCCGAGCGCGGTCAGGTGGGAAAGGTCGGCGAGTTGGTCGGTGAGGCGCAGATCGACGTGCAGGCGGGCGTCGTCGGGCGGCCCGGCCTGCGCGCCGCCGGGCCGGAACACGGTTGGGCAGGCGACGATCGCCGCCAGCAGCAATACCCGCGCCCAGAGGCCAAACCGCGCCCGCATGGCGCTCACGGTAGCCAACAGGTTGACTGTATGGTTTCTTCCCCTACTTTTAGCTCTGTGTCGGTTCCCCGCCTGTTTCGTGGATTTCCCTGGTGGCTGCCGCTGATCACCACTGTGATCGCTGCTGTGGCGGCGGGGCTGCTCGCGGGTTCGACGGCGTCCGGCTACGCAGCCGATGCGCGGATCTGGGTGCAGACGGATACGCCCCGCCTGGAGCAGGTCTCGGCGCTCTTCACTACCGAAAAGGTGCTCAAGCGGACGCTGGAGTTCAGCGGCTCCGAGCTGAGCGTTGAAGAGTTGGAGGCGGCGATCGAGCTGCATCTCGATGATCAATTGTTCAGCGTGACGGTGACCACCGCGGATGCCGATGAAGCCGAACACCTGGTGGCGACGCTCGCGCAGGTGGCGGTTCAGGAATGCCACGACCGCTCAAACAGCTCGATTCCGGCTGAAGTGATCGGGCTGTCGTGGCCGGGGGCGCGGCCGATCGGCACGAATCCTGCGGACGCCGCCTCGCTGTCCGGGGTGGCGGCGCTGTTCGGAGGAATCGGGCTCGCGGCGGCGCTGAGCCGTCGGCGGGACCCGCCGCGCAGCTCGGCGCTGGCGCTGCTGGGGCGGCGCGGCTGGCGTCCACTGGCGATGATCGGCGCGAGGCAAGCGCAGACCAGCGAGCCGCCGCTCTCGGCGAAGCAGCTGGCCGATTCGATCAGCGCCTCGCTCCACGGCGGCGCGACGACGCTGTTTCTGCCGCTGCACGCGGACGCGGACGCCAGCATCCCGGCGCTGCAAGCGGCGCGCGCACTGGCGGGGCGCGGACTGCGCACGCTATGGATCGATCTGCGCAACGAGCAGCCGGTGCTGCTGGGCTTGTCCAGCGATCCGGCCAACCCGCCGCCGACGGTGCAGTCGTTCGACTTCGAGCTGGCGCAGCTGCTGAGCCGCGAAGAGCGGTTGCAGCTGCTGATCGCGGAAAACCGCGAGCATTTCGACGCGATCATCGTGGTGTCCGGAGCGCTCGACGACGACGAAGCGACGGCGCGCGCCGCTGATCGGGTGGTGCTGGCCGCGCGGGACGGGTTCAACGCCGAAGCGCCGGAGATCACCGAGACGGCGGCGCGGGTGGAGTCGGCTGCGCCGGTGCTGGGCATCGCGCTGACCCACGCCAGCAGCGACCGCGTGGACGATTTCGCCGCTGCCGCCGAGTCGATCGACGAGGACTAGGGACGCGGGCGCAATGAACAGCGGCTTGCCCGACGATCTGGCGGATTTGCAGGAGCGGCTGTTGGCGTTTGTCGCGGCGGAGTTGGATCCGCTGACGCGCGGCGTGGACCCGGAAGCGCCGCCGCGCGGGCTGCGCGGCGAAATCGCGCAGCGCAGCGAGGCGGCGGGGTTTTACCGCCTCTCGCTGCCGGTTGCCGACGGCGGGCTGGGCGCGGGCGCGCTGCGGATCACGGCGGCGCGTGAAGCGCTGGCCTGTTCGGGCAACCCCTTCGCCTCGCTCGCGCTGGCGCACGGGCCGGGGATCATGCGGCTGGCCGACAACGACGCGCAGCGCGAGGAGTTGTACGCGCCGGTGCTGGCCGGCCAGCGCAGCGCGGCGTTCGGCTTCACCGAGGCGCCGGGCGCGCAGCGCACCCAGGCCGTCCCCTGCCGGCTGGCGGGCGGGCAGCCGGGTTTCGCAGTGACGGGCAAAAAGGCGTTCGTGACGGGCGGCGACAGCGCAGACTGGATCGTGGTGGTGGCCAACGTGCCGCCGAACAGCCACGCCGAAGCGGAAGCGGGCGGCACGGCGCTGCTGGTCGTCGATCGCGACGCGCCCGGCGCAGAGCAGGGTCCCGTCGGCGCGAGCATCGACGGCGCGACGCACTGCTCGTTCACGTTCACCGAGACGCCTGTGCCGCAGACGCGGCTGCTGGGCAGGATCGGCGACGGTCTGCCGCGCGCGCTGGCGAACATCGATCAGATGCGCCTGCGCGTCGCCGCCGAGGCGGTAGGACTGTCGCGCTGGGCCAACCGCGCAACGCTGAAGCGGATCGAAGGCCCGCACCGCACCGGCACAGCGCTCGCCGAACGCGAACAGGTGCAGGCAATTTTCGCCGACATGGTGTCGGAGACCTATCAAGCGCGCGCCACGCTCTACCGCGCCGCAGAGGCGCTAGAGCTCAACGCGCCAAGCGCAGCCACAGAGGTCGCAATCGCCAAGTCAACGGCGACGGAGACGCTAGGCCGGGTAGTCGATCGCGCAATCCAGCTACACGGCGCGCAAGCCCTACTACGCGGCCACCCGCTGGAGCGCACGCTGCGCGTAGCAAGGTCGCTGCGGATCGCCGAGGGACCGACGGAGTTGCTGCGTCTGACGATTACGCGGCAAGTTCGGGCGGCGGGGGTGGAGGGGTTGTAGGGGGGACGGTTTTCGTCATTCCCGCACTCGCCCACTCCGTCACACCCGCGCCCCAAAATTCCGTCATACCCGTGCTCCCTACTCCGCCATACCCGTGCTCCAAAGATCCCGTCATACCCGTGCTTGCCACGGGTATCTCGCCGTGAGCAGCACCAACGCCGCGCCTAGCCGCCGCCCCCTCTCCCGTCATTGCCGCGCCCCCCCTTCCGTCATATCCGTGCCCTCTTTTCCGTCATACCCGTGCTTGCCACGGGTATCTCGCCGTGAGCAGCACCAACGCCGCGCACAGCCGCCGCCCCCGCCTCCACCATGCCCGCTCGCAGAGGAGGAGGCACGCTGACTCGTTGCCAATCACAGCGAGATACCCGTGGCAAGCACGGGTATGACGGGATTTTTGGAGCGCGGGTAGGACGCGGAAGAGGGCACGGGCGTGACGGAGGGCGGGAGGCCGCACGCTGACTCGTCCTGCTCACAGCGAGATACCCGTGGCAAGCACGGGTATGACGGGATTTTTGGAGCGCGGGTAGGACGCGGAAGAGAGCACGGGCTGACAGAGGGCGGGAGGCCGCACGCTGACTCGGTGCTGGTGGCAGCGAGATACCCGTGGCAAGCACGGGTATGACGAGGAAGAGAGCACGGGTGTGACGGGATCTTTGGAGCACGGGAAGGACGGGGAAGAGAGCACGGGCATGACGGAGGGCGGGAGGCCGCACGCTGACTCGGTGCTGGTGGCGGCGAGATACCCGTGGCAAGCACGGGTATGACGGGATCCTTTGGAGCGCGGGCATGACAGGGGCGGGCAGGGCGCGGGAGCACGACATCGGGGAGGACAGCTCAGTTCGCCGCGCCCAGCCCTGACCAACGCTGCCGCTGGTGCAGATTGACCCGGTCCGCCAGCTGCCGATTCGTCGCGCGCAGCAGGCGCGCTAGCAGCCGCAGCTGCTCCACCGCCGTCTCGGCCTTGAGCACCTCCTGCTTCACCGACGGCGGGGCCTCCACCTGCGCGCCGATGTGGTTGACCAGACGGGTCGGGCGCTTGGGTAGGCGGAAGCGGCGCTGCCAGGAGTTTTGGAGGGCGAGCGCCAGGCCGAGGTGCTGGCGGTAGAGCTCGCTCGTCTCCTGCGACGCGGCGTAGGCGTCGCCGCTTTCGGCGTCGCCGGGATCGTCGAGCAGCTCAACCTCTGCGATCCAGTAGGGCGCGGCCTCCAGCCGCTCGACGATGCGGAAGCGCTGCTCGCCGCGGCAGAGGATGTTGAAGCGCCCGTCGGCAAACGCTTCGGTCTGCTCGATCCGCACCGTGCAGCCGACCTCGTGGGTCTCCTCGGCGCGCCCGCCGCGGCGCAGCAGCGCGATCCCGAAGGCCTCGCCGCTGTCGGTCATGTCGCGCACCAGCTGGCGGTAGCGCGGCTCGAAGATGTGCAGCGGCACCTCTTCGCCGGGGAAGACGACGATCTGGAGCGGGAAGAGCGGCAGCCGCGCCATTGTGCGCCCGTTCGTTTCTAGCGCTGGAGGCCGGCCATGCGGCCGACCAGACGCATCACGCGGCGCGCGCCGCCGTTCTCGTTGAACGCGCGGAAGACTTGCAGCCGCTCCGCCTGCAGCGAGCCCTCGGCGTGGATCGCCAGCACCTCCTGATACGCCCCGTAGTCGGAGGAGGTCAGATCCCGCACGAAGTTGAGCAGCCGCATGCGCTGCTCGCCCCCGACACCCTCGCGCCCCGCCAGATACTTCTGCAGGAACGGACGCAACTCCTCCTGCTCCCAGTCCTCGTCGCCGGGGCCGGTCACGAGGATGCCGCCTGCGATCTCCTGCACGTGCTGGACGGCTTCGTGGTAGCCGTGCGCGAAGTGGCTCTTGGCGAGGTTCACGGTCATCGGATCGGGCGCGACCTGGCCGTTGGGCTTGGCAATGCAGCGGTCGGCGGACTTCTCCAGCAGCGCCCGCGTGGTTTCCGCGTAGGCGATCAGGTCCACGAACTTTTCGCGCACGTGGCCCGCCCCCAGGATGCCGTTGTAGTCGGCGGCGAGCGCCGCCGCGCCGCCCAGCGCGTCGACCAGCGGGAGCTTGTAGGAGACGGCGGTGAAGCGGTGGTATTCGACGAAGGTCAGCGCCAGCTGCCCCGCGGCTTCGGTCCCGCCGTCGAGGAAGATGCGCTCGTTGGGCACGAACACATCGTCGAAGATCGTGATCGTCTCCATCATCTTGCGCACCGCGGAGATCGGCCGCTCGCCGCTGTGCTGCGCGCCGTCCCCGAAGGGGCTGGCGATGAAGCGCAGCCCCTCGGTCGCCACCGGCAGCGCGAAGGCGATGCTCCAGTCCTGCTCATCGGGCCCCATCGCGCGGGTCGGCAGCACGATCACCTCGTTGGTGTTGGTCACCACGGAGGTGTGCGCCTTCGCGCCGCGCACCACCACCCCATCGGGGCGGCGCTCGACCACGCGCAGATACATGTCGGGGTCCGCCTGCTGGCTGGGGCGCTTGACCCGGTCGCCCTTCATATCCGTCTGCGCCACCGCCAGCGCCAGGTCGTGCTCGCGGCAGTATTCGTAGTAGCTGCGCACGCGCTGGTGGTAGACGGGGTCCTCGAACTCGGCGGTCACCGCGAGCAGCGCGAAGAGCGCGTCGGTGCCGATCTCCTTGATCAGCACCACCAGCGTGTCGCCCTCCGCAGTCGCGGCCTCGATCAGCTGCGAGCGCAGCAGCAGGTCCTCGCGCGAGCGCGGAATCTTGTAGTAGCGGCTGTGCCGCCCGCCATCCTCCTCATAGGCCGCCAGCTCGCGGTAGCGCTCCGACTCCGCCATCTCATAGTCAATCGCCGCATGGCGCACCGCCTTGCCGATCACGGGGTGCGTGGTGACGTCGTCGACGCGCTCCCCGCGGTACCAGATCTCGCGCTCGTCGCGCAGCGACTCGATGTATTCCTCCGGCGTCCGAAGCCCCACAGCGTCCTCCAATCGCGCAGCGATTGGGGGGATGGTACTCCAGCGGGGAGAGAGTGCCGCCCCGTCATTCCCGCGTGCGCGGGAATGACGGGGAAGGGGGCGGGCATGACGGGCGGGGAATATAGTCCAACAGGGAAGCCAACTATGTAAAGCACCCGCAAATTCGAGGGGGGGGGGGGGGGGGGTAAATCGGCCCCGCTGCGCTGCTACCCTCAGGCAGTACCTCACCTCAACAGGAAGGAACCACCACCCTCCATGTCCACACGCACGCTCTCCCGGCCACGCGCCGCCCTACTCGTGGCGCTGTTCGCGCTCGCCGCCCTCGCCGTCGCAGTTTTGACCCCCCCCCCCCCCCCCGTTAACGCCGCTCCCCCCGGCGACCTCGCGCTCATCCTCCCCCTGATCGAGGACTCCGACGACATCGTCCCGCCTGGCGGCACCGCCCGTGTGCGCGCCAACCTGGCCAGTAGCACCAGCCACCCCGACACCGACGCGATCTCCGGCATGGTGCGCGTCTCCGGCAGCCAGGAGTGGGACCACAACGGACGCAGTGCGTTCCCCATCGCTCCGATCGCATCCTCCTCCGGCCCCAACGACGCATCCACCGGCTGGGTCGTCGCGGTACAGGAGCGCACCGCCGCCGAGGGCGGCGACATCGTCGTCGTCGGCGCGCGCCATGACGATGTCATTGACCCCGACGACAGCACAATGATGATCGACAAGGCCGGCTCGGCCGACCTCTACGTCGGCGGCAAGTTCATCAAGCGTCTGACCGCTCCGACCCCCGTGACAGCCCACCGCTACGGCCAGTCCGTCGCCGTCGGCGGCGGCCTGATCGTGGTCGGCGCGCACGGGCCGGGCACCGCCGACGCCAGAAGCGCCGTCTACATCTACGACACTGCAGGCGACCTGCAAGCCACCCTCACACCCGCCGCCGCGGTCGTCAGCGCTTCCAATAACCACCCCATGTTCGGCACCGGCGTGGCGATCTCCGACGACGGCAACACGATCGCCGTGGCCGGCCGGCGCGGTTACGGCGGCCAGCGGTTTAACGGCGCCGTCTACGTCTTCGCCAAGCCGTCCACCGGCTGGGCCGACGCCGACAGCAGCAGCGCCGCCGCCGCGCTCACCAGCCTCCGGACCAGCCCCTCCAGAGAGAGCGGCCGGGAACCCGGCGCCGCCGTCGCCATCTCCGGCGACGGCACGGTCGTCGCCGTCGGCGCGCCCTTCCGGGACACCGACATCACCCACAACCCCCCCGGCAGCACTATCGGCGCCGCTCACAACAGTCAGAACGGCGGCGTCCTCGTCTTCGTCAAGCCGGGTGCCACATGGGCCAGTTCCACCACGCCCACCGCGACGCTGGTCGCCGCCGACGACATCTTCCGCCTCCGCCTCGGCGGCGTGATTGATATCAACAATGACGGCAGCGTGATCGTCGCCAACGGCAACGGGCGCTACGGCGACGTGATCCCCGGCGCGGTCAACCGGATCAGCGGCGGCAACCCCGTCCTCGTCCCCGAGGCGAACGCCTGGGCCGGCGCCGCCTACGTCTGGGTTAAAGGCACCGCCTGGAGCGACCAGAGCGACGGCTTCAAACTGACCGACTCGGACGGCGTGCCCGGCGACCTGTTCGGCCACAAGGTCGCGGTCAGCGACTCCGGCAACCGCGTGATCGTCTCCAACGCCTGGAAGTCGGCCAACAACTTCCGAGCCGGCGAGGCGCACGTCTTCGACAAGCCGGCCGGCGGCTGGGCCGACGACGACGAGGCGGACATCGTGCTGACCTCACCGCAGAGCGAAGAGCAACTCTTCTTCGGCTTCGGCGTGGCGATCGACGGCGAGGACACGGTCGTCGTCGCTCAGAACGAGAACATCGACTTCCTGAGCCAGATCCCTGGTACGCCCAACATCTTCACCGGCCATGGCCGCGCCTACGGCTTCGACCTCTCGGCCCCGGATCCGCAGTGGAGCACAACGCTGTTCAGCGGCGGCCTGACCTGTACCACCCGCACGATTGACGGCCTGAGCACCTGGACCTGCCCGATCGATGTGCAGGTCACGCCTGCCGGCGGCGAGAAGCAGGATCCCAGCATCATCATCCCGCTGGGCACGCCCGAGGAGAGCTTCACGATCTCTGCCAGCCTCACCATCACTGCGGACGGCCAGAAGATCAACGGCGAGCGCCTGGTCACGATCGGCACGGTCGACGAAGTCGCCAAGGCCAAGTTCGACTTCGCCACCAACACGGGCTCCGCGACCACCAGCGACGACGACAAGCCCTACGACAGCACCATCGCGGCCGGCGATGAGACCCGCCTGCAGCTGAGCATCCTCAACGCGAACGACAAGGCCTCGGCCGCCAACATGGTCAGCGCCGTGCTCTTCACCAGCTCCGGCGGCACGCTGACGCTGGTCAACCCCGCCGGGGCGAGCGTCAACTGCAGCGGCCAGAGCTGCCAGGTCGACGTGAGCAAGCTGAACGCGGCCAACTCGGACAAGATCACCGTCGCGCTGGCGCACCCGGGCGAGGGCAAGTCGGGCAGCGCCACGGTCAGCGCGCGGGTCACCTCCAACGCCGGTAACGTGCTCGAGCCCGAGTCCCGCACCGTCATCTTCTCCGGCCCCGTCGACACGATCGCGATCGCCGAGCCCGCCACCGGCGTGCTCAACGTGGACACCAGCCAGGGCACGACGGACCAGTCCGCAGAGGAGCGGGACGCGGCCGAGACGCGCGACCGCTTGCGGCTCTCGGTCAGCGGCGCGGACAAGAGCGGCAACAAGGCCGACACGCCGACCAACCTCGTGCGGATCACGGTCACGGACCCCGACGGCAAGGTCGTGCCGAGCGACCGCATCATGGCCACCTTCCCGGTGCAGAATGCCGACGGCGAGAACATCCGCGACGCCAACGGCAACCCGCTGCTCGAGCTCGATGTCGACGCGGCCGACACCGCGAAGCTGGAGAGCGGCGACTACACGGTCGAGCTGCGCACCGGCGGCAAGACCGCCACGCAGACCTTCACGGTCAGCGGCGGCGCGGCCAACATCGCGATCAGCGACCCCGACGGCGACCTCACGGTTGACGGCAGCTTCACGGTGACCGCCACGCTCACCGACGCCTCCGGGGCTGCGGTGCCCGACGGCACCGTGCTGTCCTTCGAAGACAACCCGACCGGCACCACCCCGGTGCTGGTCAACCTCTCCAGGGACAGCATGACCACGGATGGGCGGGCTTCGGCCACCTACCTGGTGATCAGCGCCGGCAGCGGCTACATCACGGTCGAGTCCGGCATCGCCAGCAACGCCGCCCTGATCACCACCGGCGCGGCCGCTGTCGAGCCGACCGAACCGACCAACCCCGCCGACTCCCTGAGCACCCGCCGCGTCAACGCCTTCAGCACCTGGACAGGAACGGGAACCACCACCGCCTCCGCCCTGCTGACCGGCCTGGACAACGGGATCGACACGATCCTGCTCTGGAGCAACGGCGCCTGGCTGCGCTACGGCCTCTCCGACGGTCGCGAAATCCCCGGCTCGATGGACTTCAGGGTGCGCAGGGGCGCGATCCTCTGGCTGGGCAACGGCAACGGCGGCTAGCCCGCCGAAGGTCTGGAGGGAAACCGCAGAGGGCGGGGCGTGAGCCCCGCCCTCTGCGCGTCCCCGTCATTCCCGCGAAAGCGGGAATCCCCCACGCGCAACCTCCCAAGCCTCTTTGTCCGTCATTCCCGCGAACGCGGGAACCTCCCTCGCGAAACCTCTCAGGCCCCTTACCCCGTCATTCCCGCGAAAGCGGGAATCCCCCGCGCGCGACCTCCCAAGCCCCTTTGTCCGTCATTCCCGCCGCCCTTCCTCGTCATTTCCGCGCATGCGGGAATCTCGTCGCGGGACCTCCGAGGTTGCGCGGTGGAGATTCCCGCTTTCGCGGGAATGACGGAAGTGAGGGCGGGGGTGGCCGAGACGGGTCGGGGCGGGGGCCCCATCATTCCCGCCGCACTCCCCCTGTCATTCCCGCCGCCCCCCCCCCCCCCCCCGTCATTCCCGCGAAAGCGGGAATCTCCCTCGCGAAACCTCCCAAGCCCCTTTGTCTGTCATTCCCGCCGCACTCCCCGTCATTCCCGCGCACGCGGGAATCTCGTCGCGATACCTCCGAGGTCATGCGGGGGAGATTCCCGCTTTCGCGGGAATGACGGAAGTGAGGGCGGGAATGGCGGGGGAGCGGCCGCCGGTGGCTGTTGCACCGTCAGGCTCTAACCTGCGCGGTAGCTGAGATTGCGGGGGAAGCGCTGTGGGCGAGCTGATGCCGGACTTCTGGGATGAGGCGCTCGAGCTGATCGGGGCTGCGCCGATTGCGTTTCTGGCCACGGCTCGCGGGGCGCAGCCGCATGTGCGGGCGGTGACGCCGGGCTACGCCGGGCTGACCATCTACATCTGCACGGGGCGCGGCAGCGCGATGGCGCGGCAGATCGCCGACAATCCGCGGGTGGAGCTGCTGCACTGGACGCTCGACTTCCGCCACCTGCACCTCGTGGGGCGCGCGGAGGTGCGGGGCGGCGCGGAGGCGGCGGCGATTGAGGATTCGCTGCCGTATGCGCTCGATGACTTCTTCGCGCCCGACCGCAGCGATATGTCGCTGCTGGTGATCACGCCGCGGCGCATCTCGATCACCACGCTCGCGGATATTGCGGCGGATCGCCCGCCGCGCGTCTGGCGCGCAAGCGATTGAGCGACACTCCAACAACAGCGGAAGGATTCGCGTGATGAAGATCGCACTGATTGGGCAGGCTCCGTTCGGCGCGGCGGTGTTCGAGCGGCTGGTGGCGGACGGGCACGAGATTGTGGGCGTGTTCACACCGCCGGAGCGCGAGGGCGGACGCCCGGATCCGCTCGCGCAGGCGGCGCGCGAGGCGGGGATTGCGCTCCAGCAGCCGCGCCGCTGGCAGCGCCGCGGGGTGGTCGATGAGGAGGTCTGCGCGGCCTACGAGGCGACCGCGCCGGAGCTGAACGTGATGGCCTTCGTGACCCAGATCATCCCCTCGCGGGTGCTGGAGTTTCCCGCGTTCAAGACGATCCAGTACCACCCCTCGATGCTGCCCAAGCACCGCGGGCGCTCGGCGATCAACCACGCGATCGTGGCGGGCGACACGATGACGGGGGTGACGATTTTCTGGGTGGACGAGGGTCTGGACACGGGCCCGATCCTGCTCCAGGTGCCGGTCGAGATCGGCCCCGAGGACACGATCAACTCGCTCTACCGCGACAAGCTGTTTCCGCTGGGCGTGCAGGCAATGTCGGACGCGGTGAAGCTGGTCGCGGCGGGCCAGGCGCCGCGCCACCAGCAGGTCGAGGAGGACATGACCTACGAGGGTCCGTGGGAGGGGGAGATCGCGCGGATCGATTTCAGCCGCGCGGCGCAGGAGGTACACAACCTGATTCGCGGCAGCGACCGCGCGCCGGGCGCATGGAGCACAATCGGCGGCGAGCGGGTGACGCTCTACGGCTCAACGCTGGCAGCAGACGCGGGCGGCGCAGCGGGCGCAGTGGCGGGCGTGAACGCGGAGGGCGTCACCATCACCTGCGGCGACGGCGGCGCAGTGCGAGTAAATCTGGTCCGCACCGCCGCCGGCGAGCGGGTAGCAGCATCGGAGTGGGCGGCCAACGCCGGCATCCCGGTAGGCGCGTCGTTTGCGCCGGTGGAGGCCGAGTAAGCGGCGCTGCGGTCGGTAATGGCCGCTGGTACCTCCTCCGTCATTCTGCCGCCCACCCCGTCATTCCCGCGGCCACTCCCCGTCATTCCCGCGAACGCGGGAATCTCATGGCGGGACCTCGGAGGGTGCGCGGGGGAGATTCCCGCTCGGGGGCGGGAATGACGGAAATGAAGGGGCGGGAGTGACGGAAAGGGGGCGCGGGTGTGACGGGAAAGAGGGCGCCGCCCACCCCGTTATTCCCGCGAACGCGGGAATCTCGTGGCGGGACCTCGGAGGGTGCGCGGGGGAGATTCCCGCTCGGGGGCGGGAATGACGGACTTTAGGAGGCGTCCTGGACGCGCTTGCCGGAGTCGACCAGCGGGGCGAAGCGGGTCTTGCTCAGCGGGTCGTTGCGCGAGGCTTTCTCCCAGGCGGCGTCGACCATCTTGGCGTACTTGGGGTGCATCTCGCGCATCTTCGTCTTCTCGTCCTTGATGAAGGCGGTGCGGGCGATCAGACGCTCAACCTGCTCGATGTCGCCGCAGGACTCGCAGGGCGGGGCGTCGGCGCCGATCTGGCGCTGGAACTTCTCGAACTCTGCGCCGCAGGCGCGGCAGGCGTATTCGTAGATCGGCATGGCATCGCTTCCCTGGGCGTCGCGGCGGCGACGGCCGCGCCCGCCTGCTGCGATGGTACGATCATTGCGGCGCTCGCGTGAGCGCCACCTGAACGAGAAGGGCCGGCAATGCGCGGCTACGGCGTGCGGACCGTGTTCCTGATGGTGCTGATGGCCGGCCTGCTGATGGTGATCGGCTACGCCATCGGGGGCGCGACCTGGCTGATCATCTTCGGGGTGATCGCGATCGCGATGAATTTCTTCTCCTACTGGAAGTCGGACTCGATCATCCGCACGGCGATGGGCGCGCAGGAGGTGACGGCGCAGCAGCAGCCGATGCTGCACCGCATTGTGGAGCGCGCGTCGCAGGACGCGGGGCTGCCCAAGCCGAAGGTGTACGTCGTCGATACGCCGGTGCCCAACGCCTTTGCGACGGGTCGCAGCCCCAACCACGCGGCGGTCGCGGCGACCACCGGAATCATGAACATCCTCACCGAACGCGAGCTGGCCGGGGTGTTCGCGCACGAGCTGGCGCACGTGAAGAACCGCGACACGCTCTGGAGCACGATGGTGGCGATGATGGCCTCGGTCGTGATGCTGGTCGCGATGCTCGCCAAGTGGTCGCTGATCATGGCATTCCTGTTCGGCGGGATGGGCGGGCAGAGCGAGGAGGGCGGCGGCGCGGGGCATTTGGCGGCCGCGCTGGTGCTGGCCTTCGTGGCGCCGCTGATCGCGGGGATCATTCAGATGGCGGTGAGCCGCACGCGGGAGTACAGCGCGGACGAGGCGGGGGCGCGCAACTCGCGCGATCCGCACGCGCTGGCCAGTGCGCTGACCAAGCTGCAGGCGGCCAGCCAGGCGCCGCAGGTGCGCCACGCCGCCGAGGAGATGGCGACGGCGGAGGTGGCCAACCACCTGTTCATCGTCAATCCGCTCGCCGGCGGCGCAGGCAAGTGGTTCAGCAGCCACCCGCCGACGGAGGACCGCGTAGAGCGGCTGCGCAAGGTGGGTCGGGAGATCGGGCAGATTTTCTAGGCGTCTGCATCCGCATCGCTCATGCCTGAAGCAAGCAACAGCTCCGGCAAGCTCTCGCTCTACCTCGATGAGGCGCGCTGGCGGCGCGACGATCAGATTGGCCGCGTCCGAAGCCTCGATCGGAAGCTGGCGACGATGTTTGCGCTCAACGCCGCGGCGATTGCGCTATTCGCCGCAGTTCTCTCGTTCTCGCTGCGCGAGAACAGCGCGCCTACCGAGGTCGTTGCGTTGTCTATCGCTGCTCTTGCAATGTTCCTCATCAACGTTGGGTTGTCGGGTCGTGCATATCGTGCTTCCGCGTGAGCCCGGAGGCCTGATCTGCCGACCTTGAAGGCGCACCTGGACCAGTACGGTGAAGAAGTGATGATGTCGTGGGTTGCCGACGAGATCAACCGGGAGATCGAGACGAACGAGGAGCAGGTCCAACAAAAGGCGACACGAGTGACCTTGTCGATCGTCCTGTCGGTGCTGACGATCACGCTGCTGGCGGTAGCGACGGCGCTATGGCTGACGTGATCCGCGCCCTCTCTCAGAAGTCCTCGTCAAAATGCCAGTCGTCGGGCGGCGCGGGCGCACCGTGGTACTCGTCGCTCACGTAGATGACGGGTCCGGGGGCGGCTAATCGGGCGAGCGCGGAGGAGCCGCTCCCTTAATGACGGCGTTCTCCGGCCCGGGCGGCGGGTACTCTGGCGCATCCTTCCCTGGTTCGGTCCCCAGTACCAAGTTCTCCGGTCCGGGAGGAGGCGCATCCGGCAAGTCCGACGGCGCTTCAACTGGCGGTCCGGGAATCTCCACAGGAGAGTCGTCCGCGGGCGGAGCTTCATCTGACGGATCGGGCATTGTCGCCTCCAGCTCTGTTCTCACAGTAGCGCGACCGACGCGATCCGGCGTTTGGGGAGGCTGGAACTGACGTCAACGGCACCAGAATTCTAACCCTTATGACAACTCACGAATTCCAAATCTGACCGTAGCCGAGACCCAAGGTTTAAGTCGTGACCGCCCCTCGCCTGCACTCAGCGATTACCTTCGCCACCTTCGGAGAAGCACTTTGAGCCGACTATCAGGTGCGCGCTGCCCCATGGCCGGAGCGGCACCGTTTCGGCCAGTTTGAGTGTCTCGACTCAAGCGCTCCTCAGGCTTCGGCCAGTTGCGCGGGTCCGTTTCCCGATGCGGATAGCCATCCGTGACATAGTTCGCGGGACCGGGCGGCGGAAATTCGGGCAACGCTTCGTCGACATCGGCTGTCGGCGGAGCGAGCTCGGACTGATGCGCCGGGTCCTCCTGCGGCTGATCGTCGCCTTCGGCCTCGCGCACGAGCCTGGTTCCGAAGCCGCTCTCGCTGATGATGTCGGCCGGCCCGGACGGTGGCAACTCGAGATCATCGATGGACATCTTTTTCGCGCTCGCGGGAGCGTCAGTCGGCTCGGGGGATGCGTTGCGGTCGGGCATCGTTGACTCCTGCTCTGAGGATATCAACGCTGCTGAGCTGCCGTTGGCCGCTAGCTCCCTTGCAGGCTCTCTCGCATCTGCTCCCAGGCGGCGCGGGCTTCCTCGACGGAGCCCTCGTCCTCGATCGTCGAGATGTCGCCGGGGTCAGTGTTCAGCGTGACGGCCTTGAGCACGCGGCGCATGATTTTGCCTGAGCGCGTTTTGGGCAGCGCATCGACGAAGTTGAGCTCGCCGATCACGGCGATCGGGCCGAGCTCGCTGCGGACTGTTTGCAAGATCTCGCGGCGCAGCTCGTCCGACGGAGCATTGCCCGTCTTGAGCACGACGAAGGCCGAAATCACCTCGCCGCGCAGCTCGTCGGGACGGCCGGTCACGCCCGCCTCGGCGACGGCGCTGTGGCGCAGGATTGCGCTCTCCACCTCGATCGTGCCGATCCGGTGCGCCGCGATCTTGATGATCTCGTCCGCGCGCCCGCTGAACCAGACGTAGCCGTCGTCGTCCACCGAGGTCGCGTCGCCGGTGAAATAGACGCGGCGGCCGGGCACTTTGTCCCAGTAGTCGGCGTTGTAGCGCTCGGGCTCGCCCCACAGCTGCGCGGTGAGGCCAGGGAAGGGGCGGGTGATCGCAAAGATGCCCGGTTCGCCTGCGCCAAGCTCCTCGCCCTCCGTGCTCAGCACCATCCCCTCGATGCCCGGCAGCGGCACGCCCGCCGAGCCGGGCTTGATCGGCAGCATCTGAATGCCCCACGGATTGCCGATGATCGGCCCGCCCGTCTCGGTCTGCCACATGTGATCAAGCACCGGAATCTGGTCCTCGAAGATCTCCCGCTGGAACCACTCCCAGGCGGGCGGATTGAGCACTTCGCCGGCGGAGAAGACCCGCGTCAGCGAACTCAGATCGATCTCCTCGGCGACCTCCGGCCCCGAACGCATCAGCAGTCGGATCGCGGTGGGCGAGGTGAACATCCCGGTCACGCCGTGATCCTCCACGATCCGGTAGAAGGTGCTCACGTCCGGATAATCCAGCGCGCCCTCGAACGAGATCGTGGTGCAGCCCATCAGCAGCGGCGCGTAGACGATGTAGGAATGTCCGACGACCCAGCCGATGTCGGAGGTCGCCCACCAGACATCCTCGGGCTCCAGCGCGAACATCCAGTCGGCCATCGAAGCGACCCAGACGGCGTAGCCGCCGTGCGAATGCACGGCCAGCTTGGGGCGCGCCGTGGTGCCTGAGGTGGCGAGGATGAAGGCCGGCTCGTTGGCCTCGACGGGCACCCACGATCCGTCGCCGCCCTCGCCGCGCGCCAGAAATTCGTCCCAAGTGATCTCCTTGCCGGGCGCGACGGGCGGCGAATCCTCGCGGCGGCGCTCGACGATGACCTGTTCGACCACCTCGCCGGCGCCCTCGTTCTCGAGCGCGCCGCGCACGAAGCCGTCCAGCGGCACATCGCGCCCGCGCCGCCAGGTCACGTCGGTCATGAACAGGAAACGGGCGTTGGCCATCTTCACCCGATCGGCGATCGCACCCGCGCCGAAGCCGGCGAAGATCACGAGGTGAATCGCACCGATCCGCGCGCAGGCCAGCATCAGCGCGATCGCCTCGAAGTTGGTCGGCATATAGATCGCGACGCGGTCGCCGCGGCGCACGCCGAGCGCGCGCAGGGCGGCGGCGATCCGCTCCACCTGGCGCAGCAGCTGGGCGTAGGTGTAGACGCGCTGGCCGCCCAGTTCGTCGAGCGCGATGACCGCCGCGCGCCCGCCGTTGCCCTGCTCGACCTGGTTGTCGAGACAGCCCCAGGCGATGTTCGTCTCGCCGCCGAGGAACCAGCGGAAGGCGGGCACCTCGTCGGGCGTCCACTCGAACACCGAGTCCCACTGCGAGGCCCAGGGGATGCGCTGCGCCGCCTCGCTCCAGAAACCGTCCGGGTCATCCAGCGCCTCGCGCTGAATGCGTCGCACCACCGGGCCTACCAGGTCCATGAGCGCCCTCCAAATTCCGACAGGCAATAGCGTATTCGGAGGCTATCAGCAGCCGAGCGCCGCCCGGCGACGCGAGAGGGAGCAGCGCAGATGGATGACGAACTGATCGAAGAGGTCTTGCAGCTGCGCCGCGCGGCGATGGACGCGGCGCGCCCGGAAGCCGTCGCCAAGGTGCATGCGCGGGGCAAGTTCACGGCGCGCGAGCGGATCGCGATGCTGCTCGATGCGGACTCGTTCGTCGAATACGGCGTGCTCGCTGTGCCGAGCAATCCCGAAATCGCGGGGCCGGCCGACGGTCTGGTGCAGGGCGTGGGCACGATCGACGGCGCGCCCGTCGCGGTCGCTTCCTACGACTACACCGTGCAGGGCGGCACCCAGACGGCGCTCAATCACGGCAAGTTCGACCGTCTGGTCGAGCTGGCCTACGAGCGCGGCTGGCCGCTGGTGACGTTCGCCGACGGCGGCGGCGCGCGCGCGCACGATCTCGGCGGCGGGCAGGTCGGGCTGAGCGGCCGCTGGGGCACCTGGGACGGCATGGCCGCGCTGTCCGGCTGGGTACCCACCGTCTCGGTCGTCTCGGGACGCTCCTTCGCCGGCAACGCCAGCATCGCCGGGATTTCGGATGTGGTGATCGCCACCCGCGACTCGGCGATCGGGATGGGCGGACCGCCGCTGGTCGAGGCCGCGATGGGCGTCAAGGTCACGCCCGACGAGCTGGGACCGGCCGAGCTGCACGAGCGGGTCGGCGGGATCGACCTGATGGTCGAGAGCGAGGCCGAGGCGATCGACGCGACGGTGCGATACCTGCGCTATTTCCTCGGCGACAGCGATGAATACGAGGAAGCGCCGGAGGCGGAGCGGATTCGCCGGATCGTGCCCACCAACCGACGCCGCGCGTACGACATGCGCCGCGTGATCCGCGCGATCATGGACCGCGATTCGGTAATGGAGCTGCGCCCGGTCTGGGCGCCGCAGGCGATCACCGCGCTGGCGCGTCTGGGCGGGCGCGCGGTGGGCGTGATCGCCAATCAGCCGCTGACGGTGATCGCCGGCGCGATTGATTCGGACGCTTCAGACAAGCTGGCGCGCTTCATCCAGCTCTGCGACGCCTACGACCTGCCGATGATCTCGCTGATCGACAACCCGGGCTACATGGTCGGGCGGCCGGCTGAGGAGTCGGGCATCGCGCGGCATCACGCGCGCCCGATCATCGCGCACGCCCACCGCACCGTGCCGCTCTTCACGGTGCAGCTGCGCAAGGCCTACGGGCTCGGCCCGGCCGCGATGGGCAACAGCTACGCGCAGCGCGACCTCCGGCTCGCCTGGCCCACGGCAGAGTCCGGCGGCATGGGCCTGGAGGGCGCAGCGCTGCTGGTGCGCCGCGACGAGATCGCAGAGACCGAAGACCCGGCAGAAGCACGCCGCATCCGCGACGAGTTCGCCGAGGACCTGCGCCGCAAGGGCTCCGCGCTCAACGCCGGCCGCCGCTACGAGTTCGATGATGTGATCCCTCCCGAAGAAACCCGCGATCGCTTAATCGCCCAACTACGGCTAACGCCCAAGCCGCCACCCCGCACGGAGAAGAAGCACCCGATTGATGCGTGGTAGCTCCCACCTCCGCCATACCCGCCGCCAACTCCGCCATCGCCACGCCTACCTCCCCCGTCATTCCCGCCCCCCTCTCCGTCACACCCGCCCTCGCACTTCCGGCACCACCGCAGAAAAATCCGTCATTCCCGCGAAAGCGGGAATCTCCCCCGCACAACCTCCCATGCACCGCCACGAGATTCCCGCGTTCGCGGGAATGACGGGAAGGAGGCCGCACCCCCCATTCCGTCATTCCCAACCCCTTTTCCGTCACACCCGCCCTCGCACTTCCGGCACCACCGCAGAAAAATCCGTCATTCCCGCGAAAGCGGGAATCTCCCCCGCACAACCTCCCAAGCATCGCCATGAGATTCCCGCGTTCGCGGGAATGACGGGAAGGAGACCGCACCCCCCATTCCGTCATTCCCGCCCCCAACTCCGTCATACCCGTGCTTGCCACGGGTATCTCGCCGCCACCACCACCAAGGCCGCGCACAGCCACCGCCGTCTCCTCCACCATTCCCGCTCGGAGAGGAAGCGACGCGCTAACTCGGTAGTGCTCACAGCGAGATACCCGTGGCAAGCACGGGTATGACGGGGGGAGGCAAGCGCGGGTATGACAGGGGAGGCAAGCACGGGTATGACAGGGGAGGCAAGCGCGGGTATGACGGAATCCCTCCGTCATTCCCGCGCCCTGCCACAGCAATCTCGCCGTGTCAGGAGATGACTTTGTTCAGCGGGTAGGACACCAACCCGCTCGCGCCGGCGCGGCGGAGTTGGGGGATGATCTCGCGCTCCTGGCGCTCTTCCATGATGATTTCGAGCGCCACCCAATCGCTGTCGATCAGCGGGCTGACCGTGGGCGCGTGCTCGCCGAAGCGGCCGATCACGGCGAGTACGTCGTCGAGGCGGTCGCGCGGGGTGTTGAGCTTGAGCCCGACTTTGGTGGTGGCCGCGATCGCGCCCTGCAGCAGCGTGTTGATCGCTTCGATCTTGTCGCGGCGCGGGGCATCGGCCCAGGCCGCGCGGTTGGCGATCAGGCGGGTGGTGCTTTCGAGCACGTCGGCGATGACGCGCAGGTTGTTGGCGCGCAGGCTCGAACCGGTTTCGGTGATGTCGACGATCGCGTCGATGATCCGCGCCTTGACTTCGGTCGCGCCCCAGGAGAATTCGACGCGCACCTCAACGCCCCGCGCCTGGAAGAACTCGCGGGTGGTGCGCACCAGCTCGGTGGCGACGACGCCGCCGGCGAGCTGCTCAACCTCGGTGATGGGGCTTTCGGCAGGGACGGCCAGCACCCAGCGCGCGGGGCGGCTGGTGGCGCGGCTGTATTGCAGCTCGGCAATCTCGATCACGTCTGCGCCGGTCTCGCAGACCCAATCGTGGCCGGTGATGCCGCAGTCCACCACACCGTCCTCAACGTAGCGCGCCATCTCCTGAGCGCGGAACATCGTGCAGCTGATCTCGTCGTCGTCGATCTGCGGGAAGTAGGAGCGGCTGTTGGTGGAGATGCGAAAGCCGGCGCGGCGGAAGAGGTCCAGCGTGGGGCTTTCGAGCGAGCCTTTGGGCAGGCCGAGTTTCAGCATTGGGCGTTGTCCTGCGTCCGAATTGCGGTTCACCCTGATCATCGCGCCTGCGCGCGCTGCCGTGTAGTCCCGCGTAGTGGATAGATGTGGCGCAGGGCACAGGGAGGCGGAGGCGGCGGCGATAGACTGCGGGTATGGCGACTGCGCCGCAGGTTCCGCTGACCGATGCGCGCCGCGAGCGGGTGCGCGAGATGATCCGCGACGAGCTGGAGACGGCCTGGCTTTACGACCAGCTGGCGCGTCACAGCGAAGCGTCGCTCGCAGATTCGCTGCAGGGGATGGCGGAGACGGAGCGCCAGCACGCGGCCCACTGGTGCAGCATTCTGGGCGACGATTCGCTGCTCGGTGAGTCGATCTCACCCTCGCTACGGCGGCGGCTGCTGGCCTGGCAGGCGCGCTTCGGCGGGCTGGGGCTGGTGATCTCGCAGCTGCGCCAGGAGGAACTGACCGATATCTACGTCTACGAGGCGGACCCCGACTCAGGCAATCTGGCCGAGGAGGAGCGCGAGCACCGCGCGGCGCTGGCGGAGCTGGACGATCACGATGAGCTGACCTCGGGGCACGGGGTCTCGGTCGGCGCGGCCAGCACCTTCCGCGCCTCGCTGTTCGGTTTCAACGATGGAATCGTCTCAAATTTGGCGTTGATGGCGGGCGTGGCGGGCGTGGCGGTGGGTTCGGACGCGGTGATCGTGGCGGGCATCGGCGGCTGGCTGGCCGGCGCGTTCTCGATGGCCGCGGGAGAATACATCTCGGTGCGCAGCCAGACCGAGTTGCACGAGCACCAGATTGGCATGGAGCTCGAGGAGTTGCTGCTGGATCCGCGCGAAGAGCAGCGCGAGCTGGAGCGCATCTACCGCCGCAAGGGGTTGTCGAAGGAGTTGGCGGGCGAGGTCGCGGCGGAGTTGATGGCCGACCCGCAGACCGCGCTGGACACGCTGGCGCGCGAGGAGCTGGGGCTGGATCCGGGCGGGCTGGGCTCGCCGATCCGCGCCGCAATCGGCTCGTTCTTCGCCTTTTCGCTGGGCGCGATGCTTCCGCTGCTGCCGTTCGTGATCGCCTACGCGGCGGGCTGGAGCCACGGCTGGTGGGCGCTGCTGGCCTCAACGCTCGCCTCAGCCGCAGCGCTCGCCATAGCCGGCCTGCTGACCTCCGTGATCACCAGCCGCAACCCCTTCTACGCCTCAGCCCGCTTCGTAGTCGTAGGCATCGGCTTCGCCGCAATCACATTCGGCATCGGCTCCGCGCTGCCATTCGAGTTGTAGCTGGGCCCTCTATTCCGTCATACCCACGCCCCCTCTTCCGTCATACCCGTGCTTGCCACGGGTATCTCGCCGTGAGCACCACCAACGCACCGTCCACACTCCGCCCGCCCGCCCTGTCAATACCCGCGCCCCCTCCTCGTCATACCCGTGCTTGCCACGGGTATCTCGCCGTGAGCACCACCAACACACCGTCCACATTCCGCCCGCCCGCCCTGTCAATACCCGCGCCCCCTCCCTGTCAATACCCGTGCCTCTCCTCCTCGTCATACCCGTGCTTGCCACGGGTATCTCGCCGTGAGCACCACCAACGCACCGTCCACACTCCGCCCACCCTCCCTGTCAATACCCGCGCCCCCTATTCCGTCATACCCGTGCTTGCCACGGGTATCTCGCCGTGAGCACCACCAACGCACCGTCTACCCTCCACCCTCCCTCCCTATCAATACCCGCGCCCCCTCCTCGTCATACCCGTGCTTGCCACGGGTATCTCGCCGTGAGCACTACCAACGCACCGTCCACCCTCCCGCCCCCCTTTCTGCCATTGCCGCTCGCGGGCGAGACCTCACGCTGACTCGGTGGTGGTGGCAGCGAGATACCCGTGGCAAGCACGGGTATGACGGAATAGGGAGCGCGGGTCTCTCGCGGTCAACGGCACCAACGCACCGTCCACACTCCCGTCCCCTCTTTCCGCCACTGCCGCTCGCGGGCGAGACCGCACGCTGACTCGGTGGCGGTGGCAGCGAGATACCCGTGGCAAGCACGGGTATGACGGAAAAGGGGGCGCGGGAATGACGGGGAGGGGCGGGTACGACGGAACGGGGGCGGGTACGACGGAACGGGGCGGGTGTGACGGAGGCGGGCAAGCAAAAGCTCACTCAACCTCGAACAGCACGACAGTCGCGCCGGCTGCCTCCAAAGCCTCGCTGAGCACCTCGGCCTCTTGCTCGCTGAGGCCGCTGCGGACGGCGGTCGGAGCGCCGTCGACCAGACGCTTGGCGTCGAGCACCCCGAGCGGGGTGTGCTCCTGCACCACCTTGATCACCGCGAGCGTGTCCGCGCCGATCTCCTGAAGCACCACCTCGAAGCCCGCCGGCGCGTCCTCCACGGCCTCAGCGCCGGCCTGCGGCAGGCCGAAATCGCCGAGCACGGCGGAGATATCGAAATCGTCCACCGCGATCGGCATGTAGCGCCGCGGCAGCTGGTAGCTGAACGCGCCGACATCGCGCTCCAGGTCGAAAGTGTCGATCCAGTCCTCGTTGCGGTAGAGCGCGCTCATCTCGTCGACGAAGCCAATCACCCCGAAGCGGCGGTGGTAGACGCCCTGCGCGCGCAGCTCCTGCATGTGCGGGAGGTAGCCGCCGTCGTTGCTGACGATCAGCACATCGCACTCGCGCTCGCGCAGCCCGCCCAGCGCCTGGTGAATCGCTTCGTCGACGACCGGGCGGCGGCGGCCGCTGTCGTCGGGCTCGGAGCGCAGCAGGATCGGTCGAAAACCCTCCTCGCCGTCGAGATAGACGGCGAAGCCGGTGATCGCGTCGTTGTGCTGGAGGAAAGAGAGGAACTGTGCGTTGCCGCCGGCGGCGCGGCGCTCCGTGAAGCGGCGCAGCTCGCCCCAGCGCGGGCGCGTCTCGGCGTTGAGCTGGTCGGGGCCGATCAGGTTGCCCAGCGCCCAATCGATGTTCTCGTGATCGATCAGCACGAGGATGTCGCGCGGCGCGCCGGGCGCAGCGTCCGGCTGCGGTTCGAGAGCGGCCGGCGGAGCGGCCTCGATCGGCGGAATCGCGAGCTCGGGACGGGCGTCGAACGCCTCGCGCAGCTGCGTACCGAGCGGCGACTCGGGCATCGGCGGCGGAGCCGGAGCCGGCTGTGGTGTCTGCAACGGCTGCGGCGGGCGCGGCGGGGCTGCCTGCGTGGAGGCGAGGTAGCCCTCCGGGTAGCGGCTGCGCTCATCGGACTCGCGGTAGACATGCGGCGGCACCGCCTCGACATCCCTCACGATGTCGAGCGTGTCCAGCTCTTCGCCGATAAAGTCGCTGCGGCGGTCGAAATGCACCACATGCAGCTTGCGGCGCGACCCGTCGGGGCGCAGCCGCAGGTTGAGCAGCGCCACGGTGATCTCGCCCGCGTAGCTGTCGCCGCCGACATACAGCACATCCTGGTCGGTCTTCCGCAGCGCCTCCAACTCGGCGAGAATGTTGCGCTTGACCACCCGCCAGGACTCGAACTCCTCAAACTCGGTCAAGATCAGCTCATAGCCGAAGCGTTGCAGCGCCGCGTAGAAGGGCCCGGAGGGCTGCCGCCGCTGGAAGTACCGAGCGGTCACAAAGTACCCCCCGGCACGCATGCTGGCCGCATAGCGCTTGAGCTCCTCAAAGTCGGTGCGGTCCCGACTGGTCGGCGAGCGCCCCAGCACATCCTTAAACGCGCGATACAAGTAATCGCCGTCCACGACAAGCGCAAGTCGGTCGATGTCTTGCTGTTCCGAACTATCCGGGGTGGTCATATCTGACCCTTTCTTATGGTCTGGAGTGAATGAAGGACGCGCGTACGCGCAACGGACTCGGGGTACGCCCGCTTCGGGTCGTGGTCAGTCGGAGCCTGGAGATGTCGTTACGGAAGTCGATGCGAAACGAACGTCTACGCGCGCGGGCTAAGCGACGCGCTTCCCCGGCGGGTGTTGCCTGCCCGGTGCCGCCGATCGGCGCGGCTCAGGCTGGTCCAAGGGAGGAAAGTAGAACATTCGGTAACGCACATCGAGTTAAACAACATCCTGGGCTCCGGCCGGTGGTTCATCAGAAGCCTCCAGTTCCGACCTGCCTGCGAATCGAGCGCGTCCTCAGCGCTCGAGCGCTTATGACATGAGTAGAGCGGATTGCGATTCCGGCTGTCAAGTCCGGCTGTCAAGTTAGCCACGCGACACAGCGACCTTTGTCGCGGCGGCGCCGAGCAGGCGCTGGGCGGCGGCGCGGTTGTGGAGAATCGGGAGCCAGATTGCGCCCTGCGGGACCTCGTCGGTGACTTCGGCGCGGAGCGCGAGCTCCGTTGCGCCGTTGCTCACCGTCACGCCCGCACCGTGCTCGATCGCGCGCTCGGCGGCGTCCGCGGGGTGGATTTGCACGCTTTCGCCGCGGTGCAGCAGGTCGGCGTCGGCCTCGCCGCGGGCGGCCGAGAGACGGTCCGTGTAGAGATCGCGGCCGGTCAGCAGAGTGAGTCCCTCACCTGCCGCGCCCGACGCCTCAACGCCGAGCAGGCGTTGGGTGGCCGCGCCGTTGGTCGGCTGGCGCGCCTGCGTCGCGCCCGCGGCGAGCGCGGAGTAGCGGGCATCGGCGGCGGCGATCGCCGCGCGGGCGTCGGCCTCGCTCTGCGGCATTGCGGGGGCGGGCGTCACCGTCGGCTCGCCGTCCTCTGCTTCCGAGGGGACCGTCGTTTCAACCGCCGGCAGCCCATCGGCGAGCGCGGCCAGCCAGTCCGAAAGGCTGCGCCCGTTGCGCTGCGCCGTCGTCGCGCTGCGCAGACGGAGCACCTGGCGGTCGGCGTTGGTGATGTGGCCATCCTTGCCGAAGGCGGAGATGTCCGGCAGCACATGAGTGGCGAGCTCGACGGTCTCCGAGCGCACCTCGTCGATCACGATCAGCAGGTCGAGCGCTTCGAGCGCCGCGCGGGTCGCGTCCTGGTCGGGGTGCAGCAGCATCGGATTGTCGCGGGCGACGAGCAGCGCCTTGAGCGTGCCGGCACGGGCGGCGGCGAGCATCTCCGCGACGCCCAAACCACCCTCACCCGGCGCAACGCCGAGGTCGCGCAGGCCGACGCTGTTGGCCTCCGGCGGGAGCACGTGCAGCGCGGCGGGTGCGGCCTCGGGGCCGGCCAGCACCACGGCGAGGTTGGCGGCGGCGCACAGCTGCGCGGCGGCCTGCGCGGCGTTGGCGCGCGAGGGAGCGACCACTACGGCGACCGAGCCGCCGCGTCGGCGGCTGAGCGTGGCGAGCGCAGCTTCGAGTCCTTCGCGCGGCGCGGCGGTGACCTCGGGCAGCCCGTCAACTTCCGAAAGCGCAGCGCGGATATCCATGTCGCGCAGCAGTCCGACGGTCAGCGCCTGCGCGACGCCGGCCAGGTCGCCGTCGGACGGCTGGATGGCGTGCGCCTCATCGACGGCGTAGTCGGCCAGCGGGTTGCGGCGCGCGGAGATGCTGACCAGCGAGGCGCGGTTGTTGGCCACCGCGTCCTTGATCCGCACGCCCAGCACGTTGTTCGAGGCCGAGATGTCGTCGCCGATCGCGACGATCAACTCGGCAGACTCGACGGAGGTGAGGCGCGAAGGCAGATGCTCGCTGCCGAAGGCGGCGCGCAGCGCGTCGCCGATCGCGGCGGTCACGGAGCCCAACGAGGAGTCGAGGTTGGCAACACCGATCCGCTGCGCCAGCGTGCGCAGCGCGTAGAGCTCCTCGGTCGTCGACTGCCCGGAGCCGAGCACTCCCACCGCAGCCGGGCCGTGCTCAGCGAGGATCGCGCTGAGCTTGGCCGCCGCGTCGGACGCCACCGCGTCGCCGTCCTGCTCAAAGGCGTCTTCGCCGCGCCCGATCGAGGCCGCGCGCAGGCGATCCTTGTCGCGCGTCTGGTCGTAGCCGAAGCGTCCACGCACGCAGATTTGGCTGCGCGAGACATCGTTGCCGTTGCCCGGCCGCACCTGCACGGTGCGTCCGTCGCGCACGCCGAGCTGAATGGTGCAGCCCATCGAGCACTCGGTGCAGGTGGTCGTGACCCACTTATCGGGCCGCGCGACCCACTTGTTGGGCGCTTCCATCAGCGTGGCGGTGGGGCAGACATCAACGCACGCGCCGCAGAAGTCGCAGTTCGACTCGTCGATCTGGCCGCCCGCGCCGAAGGCGATGCGGGTCGTGAAGCCCCGCCCGGCGAGCGTGATCGCGGTGGTGTGCCGCAGGTCGTCGCAGGCCCGCACGCAGCGGGTGCAGATGATGCACATCTGCGGGTCGAACTCGAAGAACGGATTGGCGCGGTCCGGTTCGGGCTGGCTGTGGCGGTAGTAGGAGCGCGCCTCGTCGATGTAGGGCTCCACGTTGGCGCGCCCCACATCGGCGGCGTCGCAGGTCGTCTGGAGTTCGCAGCGGTAGTTCTTCGAGCAGGTCACGCAGCGGTGCGTCACCTCGTTGTCGCGCAGGCAGATTTCACCTGTGCGGCAGTGCTCGACGCGGTGGCAGGTGAGGCAGCGGTCGGAGTGGTTGGAGAGGATCACGGCCAGGACTTCCTGCCGCATCTCCGTCACCGCCGGCGTGTCGGTGCGCACCACCATGCCGTCGGTCACCTGCGTAGTGCAGGAGAGCGGCAACCCGCGCATGCCCTCAATCTCCACCGCGCAGGTGCGGCAGCCCGCGTAGGCGGGCAGACCATCGAGGTAGCACAGGTTGGAGATCGGGAAGCCGGCGTTCTTGATGACTTCAACAAGCGGCGCGCGGTCAGGCGCGTCAACGGAGACGCCGTCAATCGTGATTCGAGCCATCTCAGTCCTCTCACGCAGCGGGCCCGCTGGGCCGCCGCCAGTCTACCAGCGCACCTCGATCGGGTCGGCTGAACGGCGGGAGTTCGGATAGTCGGGTGGAACTGACGCGCCCACAGCGGCGCACCACTTTTTTGGGCTAGCCTGCGCGCGAATTCGGCAGGCGCAGCGATGCAGAGAAGTTGGGTTGGCGGAACGGGGATGCGGGGGTTGGCAGTCGGCCTGCTTCTTGCGTTTGCGGTCGGGATTCTGGCGGCCTGTGGTGCAGGCGAGGCGCAGCGTGAGCAGCCGGCTGTTGTGGAGCGCGAGCAGCCGGCGGCGGCGGAGCGCGAGCAGCCGGCTCCCCGCCCTGCAGCGGCGAACGCTCAGGCGGCGCAGCCCGAGCCGTCCAACGATCTCGCGGACGCGCTGGAAGCGTCGCAGCGTCGGGCGATACCCGCCGGATCGACCCTCACCATGGTTCCGGTGACGGCCGATCCGGCGGGCCCGCCCAGCGTGGTGATTCGCGGCGCCGGCAACGGATTCGGCCGGATGCGGCTCTCGCCTCAGCCATATGCGTGCTCGATTCGTGTCAAGCAAGATCGCAGCGACGAATCCGCCGGGCTCTTCAGGGTCACTTTTACGAGTGTAGCCGGGGCCGGCACACAGCAGGTTGTCGATGTAACCGGCCCAGAGTGGTTTGCCGAGGTTTCAATACCGGCGTTCAACGCGGAACCCATCCGCAGGATGGCTGTGATCGTGGAGTCCGACGCGGCGGGTGTAGAGTGGACGGTCGTCTGCAGACGGCGGAGCGTCTGATTTCTCCCCCTCCTCCCATTGCGCAGCGCGCGACAACACCAGGGAGCACACCAGCGCGGCTTTCCCGACCTGGGCGATAGGACGATCCGATAGGCTGCGACGGCGAAGCGGGTTGGGCGTCTGTGGTGTGGTTCTGGATTCTTGGGTTGCTGCTGGGGCTGGCGGTGTCGCTGGGACTGGAACGGGCGGAGCCGCCTGAGCAGGCGGTAGAAGCCGCGCCGAGCGCCATGTCGACAGTGGCGGCGGTCAGTGCGGGGGGCGGGCATTCTTGCGCGCTAGACGTTGAGGGCGGCCTCGTCTGTTGGGGAGCGAACCAGGACGGACAGATGGACTCACCCGATGCGGTGTTCGCTTCGGTGAGCGCGGGCGATACGCATACCTGCGCGATTGACGTTGAGGGGGCGCTCCGGTGCTGGGGCTCCTCGGAGTATGGCAAAGCCGTGGCGCCTGAGGGGCGGTTTCGGCGGGTGAGCGCGGGGGAGGATCACAGCTGCGCGCTGCGCGAGGATGGGCGAATCGTCTGCTTCGGCTGGAACCGATACGGGCAGTCGAGTCCGCCGCCGGGCGAGTGGCTGGATGTGGGGGTGGGCGAGGATCACTCCTGCGGATTGCGCGCAGACGGCGCAATCCGCTGCTGGGGCGACAACTCCTGGGGGCAGCTGGAATCCCCCGCAGGGGCATACGCCGCGCTCGCAGTGGGCGACGATCACGCCTGCGCGCTCGCCGCAGGGGGCTCAGTCATCTGCTGGGGGTTTGCTCAGCGCGGGCAGACCGCGCCGCCGCCGAACCCCCAGGCGGTCCAGATTTCTTCCGGCTACGACTTCAGCTGCGCGCTGACTGAGCAGAGCGAAATCCGATGCTGGGGTGCGCTGGACGACCCGGCGGAGGAGTTGCAGGCGGTGGGATTTACGGCGGTGGACGCAGGCCATGAGCATGCGTGCGCGATCACCGTAGGGCGGCGCGTCCACTGCTGGCCGCCCAGCCCAACAGCGGTGCCACAGGAGTTTGCGCGGTAGGTGGCTATGGCGGACTCCTGCCGTCATTGCCGCGCCCCGCCGCGGCAATCTCGCCGTACCGGCTCCAACCTCCGTGCCGCTCACTGCGAGATACCCGCGGCAAGAGCGAGTATGACGGGAAGAGGAGCGGGCGTGACGGGGAAGGGCGGCGTGATGGGGTGGGGCGGGAAAGTCGGGTTACGCCGCGCACTCCAGGGCGAGGCCGTCCAGCAGGTCGATCAGCAGCTGGGGGCTGCTGAAGAACGGGGAGTGGTCCGTGGGCCACTCCGCGATTCGGTTGGCTCGCCGGGCGAGTTCTCGTTGGCCGGGCGCGAGTAGTGCCTGGTCTTCGGTGCAGACGATGTAGGTGGTCGGGATGGTTTTCCAGGCCGCCGCGCGCACGCCGTCGCGCGGGATTGCGGCTTCGTCCCGCACCAGCTCGCCCATCGCTCGCTCGACATCCTCGTCCGAGCACTGGTGGTAGAAGATTTGCCGAATCAAGTCCGCCTGCACGGTGGTCGAGCCGTCTTCGGCGGCCTGGATTGCGCCCAGCAGCTCCGGGTTGGGCAGATTCGGCGGAATCGCGCCGTCGGTGTCCGGCATCACCGCCGTGAGGTAGACGAGGTGCTTCACGTTCTTGTTGTCGAGCGCCGCGGTGGTGATCGCGACACCGCCGAAGGAGTGCCCGAGCAGCACGACGGGACCGTCGATTTGGTCGAGAGCGGCGCGCACGATCCGCTCGTTCTCGGCCGAGTCGGTCACGCCGCGCAGCTCGCCGTTGGGTCCGCTGGGGCGGCGGCGCTCGACGGCGACCACCGGCACGCTGCGCTCCTGCAAACCGTCGACCACGCGGTCGAAGCACCAGGGGCCGTGCCAGGCGCCGTGGACGAGTACGACAGTGGCGGGAGCGGCGGTGGTCATGGCGGTTCCTCCGAAATCGGTCAGGCGGGGAAGCGGTCGGTCGTTTCCGGCTCGAACTGCACGCCGAAGCTGTTCAGCGCCATCGAGACGATGTGGTACTGCCCCACGGTGAACACCGCGTCCATCAGCTGCTGCACCGAGTAGCGCTCCGCCAGCGCCGCCCAGGTGGCGTCGGAGATGAACGCGTCATCGTGCAGTTCGTCCGCGGCGCGCAGCAGGGCGGCGTCGAACGCTTCCCAGCCTTCGGCGTCGGGGCCCGCGGCGACGCGGCGGATTTCTTCGTCGGTCAGGCCGATGGCGCGTCCGAAGCGGGTGTGCTGCGCGAACTCGTACTCCGACTGGCAATTCCAGCCGGTGCGGAGAATCAGCAGTTCGCGCTCGCGCGGGGGCAGCGAGGACTCGCGCATGATGTGGTTGGTGAACGACTGGCGCGCGCGTGCCAGCGCGGGGTGCCGCACGGTGGTGCGCTGGACATTGAGCGGCGCGCGCCCGCCGAACGCAGCGGCGGCGAGCAGCTCGCGCTGCTCCTCGCTCGCTTCGTCGTCCTGCAGCGGCGGAATGCGCGGCTGAGAGAGTCGCATGGGCAGCCTGCCAAGTCGCAAGCGGAGAGATGGTCGGAGCGGCCGGATTTGAACCGGCGACCTCTTGACCCCCAGTCAAGTGCGCTACCAAGCTGCGCCACGCTCCGACACGGCTGAGGGCGTTGGTCAGGGTATCACCGCCGGCGCGCGGCGACTGCCGCCGCTCTAGGCTGGGCGCATGGCGCTGGGCAAACTGCGATTCCACAACATCCTCGTGCGCGACATAGACGCGCCGACTGAGGCGGCCGAAGAGCTCGCCAATGTCGTTGCCGATGCGTCGGACGATCTGGTGACCAAGCCCGAGCATGCGGCGTCGGAGGCGCGGATTCGCGAGCAGATCTGGCGCGCAACCGTCGTGGTGATCGGCGTGATGGGTGCGCTGGGCGCGACGATCATCGCGCTGTTGATTGCGCTCCTGACACGCGGCGGCTGATTTCGCCTACGCCTCAACCGGGCGGCGCATCATCAGCGCAGGACGGCGCGCGCGGCAGACCAGCTCGCCGCGCTGGTTGTGGGCGCGGTGCTCGAAGGTCACAATCCCCCGATCGGGGCGCGATTGGCTCGCCCGCGCCGCGATCACCTCCGTCTCCGCCGTCAGCGTGTCGCCGATGAAGACGGGCGCGGGGAAGACCGTTTCGTCGAAGCCGAGATTGCCGATCGTCGTGCCGAGCGTGGTGTCGGTGACCGAAAGCCCCACGACCAGCGCGAGCGTGTAGAGGCTGTTGACGATGATCTTGCCGTGCTGCGTCGTCGCCGCGAACTCCGCGTCGAGGTGCAGCGGCTGGGTGTTGTGCGTCAGCGTCGTGAAGAGCAGGTTGTCCGTCTCGGTGACGGTGCGCGAGGGCTGGTGGGCGAAGGTCGCGCCCACTTCCAGCTCTTCAAAGTATTTGCCGGCCATGCGCGGCTACTCGAAGCGCGCCATGTCGTCGGCTGCGTAGCGGGCGACGGCGTTGTCGGCGGCGGCGGTGGCGGCCAGCCGTTCGAGCAGGTCGGGCAGCTGCCCGGCGGGAATCGCGCAGGTCATCTCGGCGTTGGGCATGCCCGTGCGCACGCGGCTCAGCTGGCAACCCACGGAGGCCGCCATCTCGCCCTGCTCTTTGGCGATCGCCACGATGTGGCACTGCGGCTTGCCCTCGATCCGCAGCCCGGGGAAGGCGTCGTGCAGCACCATCAGCTGGCGGCCGGTGATCCGCAGCAGAATCACGTCGGGGTCGCCGGGCGTCTCCGCCAGCGGGCCGTAGACGACCGCCGCGGGCGTGTCGCTCACGACCGGAATCTGCATCGCGGTTTCGGCGTCCACCCAGCCCGATTCGAGCAGCGCGCCGACATCGCCGTTTTCGAGCACGTCGCCGAGTTCGAGAAAGCCGTGCGTCACGCTGCCCACGGAGCAGTTGGCATGGTCCGCGGCGACGGTCGAGAAGGTGCGGTTGGCCGACTTGACCCAGAAGACGCAGCCGGCCGGGACCCGCCCGGTGCGGCCGTCGGCGGCGGGGCCGGGCATCGGTTCGTCGAACGCCGCTACGTCGGCGGGCACGCTGTCGGCGAAGCTGATCGCGAGCGGCGCGTTGGCCAGGCCGAGCGCTCGCTCAAGTTGGCCGGCCAGATC
Source organism: uncultured Dehalococcoidia bacterium (assembly GCA_958295515.1). Taxonomy (GTDB): domain Bacteria; phylum Chloroflexota; class Dehalococcoidia; order Bin125; family Bin125; genus CATQGW01. The sequence goes on from CATQGW010000005.1 coordinate 218,963, forward strand.
GGTCCAGTCAGTTGCGGTGGTCATCGGCTGTGCTTGCTCCCGCTGCCTGGGGTTCGCTCGCGGCATCTTCGCGAAATCGGACCGCCTCACGCAGTACAGGCGGGATGCTACGCCAATGTTGCGCGACCATCAACGCCGTGAGCGAGAGGTAGACGACGCCGAAGATAATCCGCGGCGTGTTGTCCTCCTGGAAGAAGAACTGAGTAAGCAGCTGAGCGAGGAAGAGTCCGAGCAGCGCGAAGCCCGCGCGCGCGGTGAGCCGGCGATCGATGATCAGCATCACCCCGAACGCCGACTGCGCAGCGGTGATGAAGACCTCCGCCTGCTGGAGGTCGCTGGAGATCAGCCCGCTGATCGAGCCACCGGCGGCCATAAATGCAACCGGGATCGAGCCGATCAGCAGCGTCCACTGGTTGACCTTGCTGGAGATCAGCATGTTGACGCCGAGCCCGGCAGAGCCGCGCCAGACGAGGTAGAGCGCGGCGAGAAATTCGGGCGACTCGGAGGCCAGCGGCGCGATCCACTGGATCACGAAGAACTCGCCGATCCCGATGTCGCGCCCGATCTGCTCCAGACCGTGTACGAAAGGTTCGGCGGAGAGGCCGATCACGAGCGCCGAGTAGACGATCAGGAAGAGCACGACCGCGCGGCGTCGGACGGTGGGCAGCTCGCCGATCGTGGCCGCCGGGCCTTCCAGCTCCGGCTCCTCGACCGGTGAGCGAGTGAGGCGGATCACGTACCAGAGGAAGAGCAGCCCGAGGATGATCGTGTCCTCGATCGCGATGCGGCCTTTGGCGACGATGATGAACGAGTAGAGCGTGGCGATCGCGAGGATGCCGATGTCGAGGCCGATCCCGCCGGGCAGGTTGAGCAGCGGCTCCTGCGGGTCGGGCGGGCGGCGGAAGAGGCTGCGCCAGGTGCTGCGCGCGGCAGTCGTGACCATCCGGCGCGGCCCGCCGGCCTTCCAAGCGAAGAGGAAGATCACCGTCGCCCAGCCGACCCCGAGCAGCAGCCGGTTAGCGCCGGTCATGTTCGCCAGCGCCAGCTCGTCTTTGCCCGGAATGCCTTTGCCGGCCTCCCAGGCGAGCAGCAGGTCGACCGCGTATTCGGGCAGCACGGCGATGAAGGCGATGAGCGCGACGGAGAGCGCGGCGGGGATGTCGTGCTGCGCGGCCTCCGCGCCGGTCGAGATCAGAAAGGCGGCGGAGAGGATGCCCAGCCCGAAGATGGCCACTTCAAGCTGAGTGCCCGGATCAAAGCCGCCAAGCCGAAAGATGAGCGCCGGCAAGCCAAGCGAGGCCGCAGCAAGGATCAGCGTCCAGGAGGAGCGAAGTCTCATCGCTCTTAGATTACGCAGACAAGCCGCAACGGTCGCGCCTCAGGGCGCGGCATCGGTGGGCGCATCCAGATCAGTTTCGGGTTCGGAGTCCGCTCGGTAAGTCGCTCTGAGCCACTGCGTCATCACGTTGATGAAAGCGAGCCAGGCGACTGCCTCATCGTGCTCGATGGTGAATTCCGGATCGTGCGTCAGGACGTTGCGGACGGCGCGATGCAGGCCGACCACGAGCGACCGAAAGCCTTGATGCCGGTCCTTCTGCAACTTCGTATCGAGCGGCCCGAAGACCAGCAGCGGGCGCTGCTCAGAGAATGCCTGCTCGAGCAGCGTCTTCCCTTCCAGATCGGGGCGGTCGGCCATGCGCTGCACCTCGCGCTCGAACAGCTGCGCAGCGCGGCGCACGGCTTCGGCTGCATGCCCGTCGGAGAGCAGCGCGAGGGTCTGCGCGTCCAGCGCAGCGTCCTCCGCGGAGAGCCGAAGAGACAGTTCCTCGTCGCTCAAAGCCACACGAAGCCCTGCGCTGCGTCCCTGGCAGCGCCTAAGCCCCAACCGGTCAGCCGTACGAGGCGGTTGGGGGAATCGGGCCGGCCGCGCAGTGAGAACTCTTTGGCGCCGTCAAGTACAGGCACGGGATCGAGGTTGGCTCCGGTCAGCCGCACAACCGCCTCGCGGATGTGTTCGGTGCCCGTATCGAGCGCGATGGCGGTGCGGCCGGCGCACACCAGCAGGGCGATGCTGCGGTGCGCCTGCTGCTCAGTTCCGCATTCGAGGTGCGGGACCCGCCGCAGCTGCGGAGCCGGCCCCGCAACGTCGTAGAGCGCCTCCGCGTCCGTGCCGGCAATCTCGAGGTAAGAGGCGATCGCTTCGCTGCGCTGACCCGGCGTCGCATACAAGACATCGATGATGTCATCGCTGGGCTGGTCGTCGTTCGGAACGGCGGGCGCAACCGTGGACGGCGGGGCGTGCTTGCGCAGCATCGCCTCGAGGACGAGCGTGAATGCGGCTTCCCGCGTGGACGGCTCCACATCGTCGGCGACGACCGCGGTTGCCTCCCATGCCTCGGAGATCAGGGCGCGGAAGCCGTTCGCTCCTGCCGCGACTGCCGGCAGCCTGGTCGTGCGGTCGGTCGTCATCCCACTGCTCCTTGCCCCGTCAACCTACTACGAATCGCCGCCGACCTGCGCTGCCAGAGCGTCCAACGCCTCCAGCAGCGGCGCGCTCCAGTCCGGCCGGCGCAGCGCCTGTGCCAGCGTCCGACCGCCCGGCGGGCGGTAGCGGAGCCGCTGCCGCCCGATCTCAACGCCCGCGCCCACCGGCAAACGCCGCTGCGCCTCGCTGAACGTCAGTCCGTCCGCCAGACGGACCACGATCTGGTCGTCCTCATGCTGCACCGAGACTGCGCCGAGGCGCGCCGCGCGGCAGCGCAGCCGCAGGCTGTCGAGCAGATTCTCCGTGACGGGCGGCGGCGCGCCGAAGCGGTCCCGCAGCTCGTCGGCAATCGCCTCTACTTCGCCGACCTCCTCAACCTCGGTGAGTCGCTGGTAGAAACCGACACGGGCAGCCAGGTCGTCGATGTAGGCGTCGGGGATCAGGCGCGGGATCGGCAGGTCGACGCTGACGATCGGGCCGCGGCGCGGCGGCGGCGGGCGCTCGCCGCTCTGTTCGGCTTTGACCTGCTGCACGGCGGTGGCAAGCATCTGCGTGAAGAGGGTGAAGCCCACCGCGCCGATGTGCCCACTCTGCTCCGCGCCGAGCAGGTTGCCCGCGCCGCGGATTTCCAGGTCACGCATCGCCACCTGGAAGCCCGCGCCGAGGTCGGTCGCGTCCAGAATGGTGGTGAGCCGTTTCTGCGCCACCTCCGACAGGCTGCGCCACGGGTCGTAGAGCAGATAGGCGAAGGCGCGCACGGAGGCGCGCCCGACGCGCCCGCGCAGTTGGTAGAGCTGGGCCAGACCCAGACGGTCGGCGCGGTTGATGATGATCGTGTTCACGCGCGGAATATCGAGGCCGGATTCGATGATCGTGCTGCAAACCAGCACATCAGCCTCGTGCGCGACGAAGCGGCGCATCGTCTCCGCCAGCACCGCCGAGGGCATCTGCCCGTGCGCAAAGAGAACGCGCGCTTCGGGTACCAGCTCGCGCAGCTCGGCCGTCTCCCGCTCGATGCTGCGCACCTCGTTATGGAGGAAATAGACCTGCCCCTCGCGCTCCAGCTCACGCAGGATCGCCTCGCGGATCACGCTGTCGTCGCGTTCGAGCAGGTGGGTGGTGATCGGCAGCCGCTGTTCAGGCGGAGTGGTGATCGAGGACATGTCGCGGATGCCGGTCAGCGCCTGGTGCAGGCTGCGCGGGATCGGCGTGGCGGAGAGCGTCAACACATCCACCTCGCGCCGCAGCGACTTGAGCCGCTCCTTATGTTCCACGCCGAAGCGCTGCTCCTCATCGATCACGACCAGCCCGAGGTTCTTGAAGGCGATGTCCTCCTGCAGCAGGCGGTGGGTGCCGATCACGATGTCAAGCCCGCCGGATTTGAGGCGGGCGACGACCTGCCGCTGCTCGGCGGCGCTGCGCAGGCGCGAGAGCATCTCAACGCTCGCCGGCATCGCAGCCAGCCGTTCCCTGAACGTGTCAGCGTGCTGCTGCGCGAGCACCGTGGTCGGAACCAGCACCGCCGCCTGGTAGCCGTTGGTCACCGCTTTGAACGCAGCGCGCACGGCCACCTCCGTCTTGCCGTAGCCGACATCGCCGATCACGATCCGGTCCATCGGCTGGGCCGCTTCCTGATCGCGCCGCACCTGCGCAATAGCGGTGTGCTGCTCGTCGGTTTCGACGTAGGGGAAGCTCGCCTCGAGCTCGATCTGCCAGGACGTGTCGGTACCCATCGCGATCCCCGGCAGCGCGTCGCGTTGCGCGTGGAGCGCGAGCAGCTGCTCGGCGATCTCGCGCACCGCGCCCTCCGCGCGCCGTTTGGCGCGCGTCCACTGCTGCGTGCCCAGACGGGTGAGCGCCGGGCGCTGATCCGACGCGCCGATGTAGGGCTGCACGCGCTGTAGCTGATCGGTCGGCACCAGCAGGCGGTCTTCGCTCGCGTAGCGGAGGTCCAGATATTCGCCCTCGCGCTCACCGACCCGCTCCCGCACCAGCCCCACGAAGCGGGCGATGCCATGCTCAATGTGAACCACGTAGTCGCCGGGCGAGATCCGGTCCAGTAGGTGCTCATCCGCCTCCGCGCTCACCACGCGCCGCGCCGGGCGCTGGGGGCGCTGCTTGGCGAAGCCGAAAATTTCGGTGTCCGAGATCACCGTCAGCAACGGCTGCTCGGTGGCCGCATCGCGCAGCTGCCAGCCTTCCGGCAGCGCAGCGCGGGCGACGCTGATGATCCGCTCGTCGTCCGGCAGGTCGTCGCCGAGCTCGAGCGTCGTCACCGGCACGCCGTAGTCGCCGATCAGCTCGGCGAGACGCGCCGCCTGCAGGCTGACGATCAGCCGCCGCCCCGGTGCAGGCGTTCCAAGCGTCTCGATCAGCTGCGTGAGCTTGCCGGCGAGCCGATCGACCGGGCGAAACGGCAGCCGAACGTGATGCGGCGGCCCGGCCAGGCGCGAGAGCTCGACCCGCTGCGCGACGCCGTCCAGCGCGTCGGCGAGCTGCTCGGCGCTGCGCCACGGCGCGGGCATGCCGCGCGGAATGCGGCCGGCGCGCTCCAGCTCGAGGCGCGCATCGTGGGCGCGCTCGTCGCGCTGGCGGCTGCGCTCCAGCAGGTCCGCGCGCTCATCGAGAATCAGCAGCGCGTCGTCGGGCAGGTGCTCGAAGAAATCACCGGCGGCGATAAACGGAGTCCAGAAATCGGCGCGCGCCGGATGCCCGCCTGCGGCGATCTCGCACAGCGCCTCCAGCAGCTCGGCGGCCTCGCCCTCCAGGTCCGCGCAGGTCAGCGTGGGCAACAGCTCGGCCGCGATGTCGCGTGACTCGGCGGTGGTTTCCATCGCCTGCTGGAGCGTGAACTCGCGCAGTGTCTCGTGCGAGCGCTGAGTCGCCGGATCGAAGCGGCGCAGACTGTCCAGCTCGTCGCCGAACAGCTCGATCCGCAGCGGCGCGTCGTCGCCGGGCGGCCAGAGATCAATGATCCCGCCGCGCACCGCGTAGTTTGCCGGCTGCACCACCAGCGTCTGGCGCTCGTAGCCGGTCGACTCCAGGACCGCGATCAGCCGCTCGCGGCTGATCCGCTCGCCGAGCGCAAGCTGGGTTTGCGCGACCGCCGCCGGCAGCGCCGCCTGGGTCACCGCGTCCGCGTCCGAGATCAGGATCGGCGCGCGCCGCGCCAGCGCATCAAGCGCCGCCAGGCGCGCTTCGAGCAGATCCGGATCGGGCCGCTGGCGTTCGTAGGGCACGGTTTCCCGCGCGGGCAGCTGGATAATCCGCTCGGCCTGGCGCGGCGGCAACCAGACCGGCAGCGCTTCGAGCAGCTCGGCGGCGTGCTGCGGCGTCGCCGCGAGCACGACCAGCGGCCCATCGTGCCGCTCCGCGAGAGCGGCGATCACCGCCGGCTTGGCGGCGTCGGGCACGCCAAGTGTCTCAGCCTGGCCGAGCGGGGGTATCTGGTCCGTCAGCGCCGCCAGCAGCGGCGCGAGCAGCGATTCGTTCGTCATGGACGTCGGCTCGATTGTATATGCCGCCGCGCCGCGTCGAAGACGTACGCTCGTTTACGCTCAACCTGTGACCACGCCCGACCAACTCCTCGATGCAGCCCGCGAGGGGCTTGCCGGCGGCGCAGATCAAGCCGCCGGCGAGTGCGCCGCGCGCGTTTCGCTTTGGGCGCAGGGGCGCTGCGTCGCGCAGGCGGAGGCATCGGCCGGCGACCCGCTCGGCGCGGTGCGCGCCGCCGCCGCGACCCTTGCGGACCACGAGCGCGACGGCGCAGCACTCTTCGTTGAAGCAGCCATCGATCAGCAACCGCTGCAAGTGGGCGGGCTCAGGGGGCTGCTCGCAATGCAGCCCGACGGCTCGGGGCTGCTGCTGCGCGACGGCGAGCGAGAAGCGCGCGGCTGGCCGTTCGATGCGCTGCGCAGCGAGGGGCGGCGGGCCGGCTGGGTGAAGCGGCTCAACCGTGCCGTGCGCCCGCCCGGCGCGCGGCTGGCCGCCTCCACAGCAGTAGAGCGGTTTGCCACGCTGGAGGCGGCGGGGCCCGTCGAACCGCCGGGTGGTGCAGCCGCGTACACCGCGCCGCGCTCGGGCGGATTTCGGATCGTGCAGGCCGACGAGGTGCTGCCCGACCGTCTCACCGGCGCGGCGCTCCAGGCCGCCGCCTGGCTGCTGCGCCACCAGCGCCCCGACGGGCTGTTCGCATACGAATTCTCCCCGCAGACGCAGAGTTGGTCGGCGGCAGACTCAATCGTGCGGCAGGCCGGCTGCGCCTGGGCGATCGCGCTGGTCGGGCGGCTGCGCCGCGATCGCGCGGTATCGCGCGCCGCCGACGCCGCAATCAGCGGGCTGCTACAGGCAACGCTGCGGCGCGACGGACCCGGCCGCCTGTACTACCTCGCCGCGCCCGGCGAGCCACCGCGCCTGGGCGCGATTCCGCTGCTGCTCTTGGCCGCGCTCGAACTCGGACAACCGACCAGCGCAACGCGCGACGTGATCGAGCGATTGACCGCAACGCTGCTCGCGATCCAGGAACCGTCGGGGCGAATCGGCGTCACCGCGCGCGGCTTGGAACTCGAGGGTTCGGAGACGTACTACGCGGGACAGGTCGTGCTGGCGCTGGCGCGTCTGCACGGCGCCCGTCGGCGGGATCGCTACGCCCGGGCGATTGCGAAGTCGATTCAGCATTACCACGAGCGCTGGGCAGACGAATCGGAGCGCGACCTCTCGTTCACCACCTGGATGCTGCAAGCCTGCGACACCTGGCACCAAGTCAGCAGCGCGGACGATATGGACGATGCAGCGGCGTACGGATTCGTAATGGCCGACTGGGCGCTGGAGTCGCAGCACCTGCCCGATCATCCGCATCCGCTCTGGTCGGGCGCGTTTCAGGACACGCCGGGCATCGGCACCGCCGCGTATACGGAAGGGATCGCGGCAGCGCTGGCGCTGGCGCAGCGCGTCGGCGACGCAGAGCGGGAAGCGCGTTATCGATCCGCCCTGCTCAATGCAATGCGCTTTCTGCTGCAACTCACAGTCGAGTCATCTGACGCAGCCTTCGTGGGTGGCGACGAACAGATCGGCGCGGTGCGCAGCGCGCTGCACCGCTCGGGGCTGCGCTGCGACAACGCGCAGCACTTGATCATGGCCGCGCTGCGAACCCGCGCCCTGGCCTTCGAGCAGGACTCGTAACCGATGGCGCGGCGACTCAAGCTGCCCAAGCTGCGCAGCCGCGGTTTGGTCCCGATCGCGGACGCGCGACTGATCGTGGGACTCGGCAACCCCGGCGCGGAGTATGCGCAGCATCGCCATAATGCCGGTCTGCGCGCGGCGGAGCACGCGCGCCGCCTGCTCGCTCTGCCGCAGCCGCAGCGCGAGCGGTTCTTCCGCCTCGCCCAAGGCGAAACCGAGTACGGCCCGGTCGCCGTCGCGCTGCCCCGCGCATGGATGAACGAAAGCGGGCGCGCCGTACAGGCGCTGCTCACGCTGTACCGCGCCAAACCCGAACGATTAATCCTGCTGGTCGACGAGCTGGACCTCGCGCCCGGCCGCATCCGCGTACGCGCGGACGGCTCCGACGCAGGCCAGCGGGGGATGCGCTCAATCCGGCAGACCATCGGCGCGCTCGATTTTCCCAGAGTGCGGATCGGCGTGGGACGGCCAATCGTCGACGAGCGTCCATCGCACGATCCTGAGGCGGTCGCCGCACACCTGCTCGCCGACCCCACACGCGCCGAGCGCGAACTCCTCCACTCCGCCGAGCAGCGCGCCGCCGAAGCCGCCATCCATCTACTGTCCCACGAGCCGGACGAGACGATGAACCTCTTCAACTAGAACAGCTATCATTCACGCATGACGCTCCCCAGCCGCGCCGAGATCCACCCCGTACTCCTGCGAGTGCTGCGCGACTTTGGTGGTCGAGCCACCGTGCGTGATGCGGTTCCGGCGGTCGTTGCCCAGTTTCCGAACATCACGGATCAGGAGCTGACCGAACCGCAGGCGAACGGAAAAGGCAACAAGCTCGAGAATCGCATCCGCTGGGCTCGGCAGGATCTGGTCAAAAGCGGACACATCGACGGCTCGGAGCACGGTGTTTGGAAACTCGCGCCGCTCGGCGCGGCTGCCGTAGCTGAAGACGCATCTCTCGGGGAGGCAGCAGACGACATCCAAGAACCTGACTCTGCGCCATACGATCCTGCTCCGTTGCCTGTCGCCATCGTCCCCAACGACTTCGAACGAGTCGCCGCCGAGTTGCTCGCGGCGGGAATCGACTCCGCACATCCGGATCGGCTCGAACGGCTCGCCGCCGAGGCGCTGGCGCTGCTGGGCTTCGAGACCGAGGTGATCGGCGGCTCCGGCAACACGGATGTGCTGGCATTCGCGCCGCTTGGAATCGACCGCTACACCATGATCGTCGACGCCAAATCCGCGTCCGGCGGTAAGGTGCCGGAGCACCAGATCAACTGGTTCTCGCTGCAAGATCATCGCCAGGCGGATCGAGCCGACTACGTGGTTGTCGTCGGCCCCGACTTCTCATCCGGCCAGTTGCGGGACCGCGCAACCGAATGCAATATCTGCCTGCTCACGACCAACGAACTCGCGGAGCTGGTGCGCAGACAGGCGGACACGCCGGTTTCGCTCGTTGAACTGCGCCCGCTGTTCGCCGCCTCGCCGCTCGCCCGCGCTGCCCTGGACATCGTCGGCGCCGCCGCCGAACGACGTACTCGGCGAATGCGCATGATCGAGCGCATCCTGCGCACGATCGACGATTACCACCGACTCAAGCCCGATCTGGTCCTGGCGACGCCCGAGACGCTCTTCGGCTTAATGCTCCGAGACTTTGACGGCAATACCAGTCTCGAGGAAATACAACAGGCGTTCGCCCTCCTACTAGCGCTCGGCGTGGTGCGCCAGCAAGACAACGGCTACGTCCTGTCCACATCGCTCCGCGGAGCGCAGCAGATGCTAAGCGCCCTCAGCCGCATCACCCTCGCCCCCGAACAGCAAGATGAGCACCCCACGCAAGAGGCCGCCCCGCTCAATCTGAGTTCTTGACCGCACGGCGAGCGCAGCATTGGCACATATGAACCGAACGCTTGCGCTTCCGCCAAACTTAACTACACTGGCACTCGGAGGTTGACCATGACCACCCGCGCCGAAGAGCTCAAGGCAATCGTCGACGACGCCTGGGCAGCGACCGCAGCACTGAGTGAATGCGACACTGGCGTGCGTCAGGTCGCGTTCGAGCGCCTGCTCAATCACTTGCTCGCCGGCGGCGGGCTGCCTGCCGCGAACGGTGACGAAGCCGCACCCAGCATCGCGGCCTCGAGCGCGCAACCCGATGTATCAACCGAACCGATCGACGACTCCTATGCGACTGAAGAACAACGCGCAGAAGCGGTAGCGCGATTCTTCGACATCGCGCCGGCAGAAGCCAGCGACATGTTCGATCTCACGGAGCCGACGCCCATGCTGCAGCTGCCCTCGAAGAAGCTCCCGGAGGTCCGCGCCGAAGCAATCCGCAAGATCGCCCTGCTCGTTTGCGGCGCGCGAACTGCGCTGGGGCTCGACACCGGCTCGAAGGACATCCGGCAAGCCGCCGAGGAGTACCAGAAATACGACCGGAACTTCATGCCCGTCCTGACGGAAATGTCTGAGTTGGCGATGCGCGGGAAGCCTCACTCCAAGAATCGCTTGGTCCGCCTGCGGGTGATCGGTATGGAGGAAGCACGAGGCCTGGCCGCTTCCCTGGTCGATTGATGGCGAGTGCGAATCGACGTCCGGCGCTCCTGCTCGCCGTCAGCGAGCTGCACCCTGAAACCGAGCGCGCCCACGAGCTCATCCGCACAGGCCACTACCGCAACGCTGTTCGAGAAGCCGCCGAACAATTCCTGGCGCGACTCCAGCACCTTGCGGAACAGTCGGAACGACCCGATGTCCAGAATGAACACGGCAGCCGCCTGGTCAGCCGAATGTTCGCCGCGCCGGAAGCGAACCGCGGACCCGTACTCGTGTTCAACTCACTCGCAACCCGCGCCGAGCGAGACGAGCACAACGGCTACCGACTACTCGCGCTAGGCATGACCCAAGCGTTGCGCAACGTACTCACTCACGACCCGCAGCGAAACGAGTTGGATCCCGCTGAGGCGTTGGAGTGGCTGGGCTTTATCAGCGCGATGCACCGCCGGCTCGACGACGCAACGCCAGCCGCCCCGTCCGAGCCTTCCTCCTAGTACGCCTCCGTATGGTCGAAGAGCGTCTTCGGGTTGCCCACCAGCATCGTCTCGATCTGCGCGTCGGTCACACCCTGCTCCTGCAGCGCGGGAATCACATCGTCCGGAATGTGATTGAAATGCCAGTTGGGCGACTGCTCCTGAACCACATTCATATCGGGAATCCAGTCGAGGCAGCAGCTCGCATCATGCGCCAGCAGGATGCGCTCCGCGTAACCGTCCTTGCAGAGCGAAGCCACCGTCCCCACCCGCTTCTCGAACGACAGGATCACATCCAGACCGAAACGGTCCATCCCGATGTACGATCCCGCATCCATCAGCGACTTGAGGTAGTCGGTATCGTCCGTATCGCCGACGTGCCCAATCACGATCCGGTTGAGGTCGCAGCCCTCCTCTTTGAAGACGCGCTGCTGCTCCGCGCCGAGCGTGGGCGGGCCGTTGTGCGTAGCGATCGGCACACCCGTCTCGCGGTGCGCGCGGGCACCCGCGCGCAGGCATTTCTCGTTATAGGAATCGACCCCGCCACCCTGCACATCGGAGGCCAGCTTGATGATCCCCGCCTTGATCTCCGTGCCCGCGATGCCCTCCGTGATGTCCTTCACGAACACCCGCGTCAGCTCCTCCTGCGGACGCCCGCGCCAGTACATCGAGCGGAGCCAGTAGATGCCCGTGCAGAGCACCACGTTGATGCTGGTCACCTCAGCGACCTTCTGCAAGTAGCCGATGTCGCGCCCCAGATCGGCGGTGGACAGGTCAACGACAGTCCCAACGCCGCGCTGCGCGAGCGCCGTCAGCTTCTCCTCCGCGGTCTGCACGCAGGCCGCCTCATCCCACAGCTCAGGCCAGTTCTCCGCAATCCCCGGCGAGCGGATGCCGATGTGCTCGTGGATCAGCGTGCGCCCCAGCTCCCCAGTGTCCAGCGCCCCCCGCAGCGTGTTAATCGTGGCCATCAGGTCTCCCCCTCCAATGCAGTCTCGCGCCGATCCTAACGCGCAGCGCCGCGCCGCGTTAGCGTCGCGCTTGAGGAGGTGAACCATGACGACCGACGCGGAGCGTGAACTGATTGAGCAGGTGCGAGGCCTGGCGCGCGGGGCGTTCCGCGAGCGGGCGCCGCAGGCCGACGCCTCCGGCCAGTTCGGCCACGAGAACGCCGAGGCGCTCCGCGCCCTGGGCGTGCCGGGAATGCTGGTGGCCGAGTCCTCCGGCGGGCTGGGATGCAGCGGCGCGACCGCGGTGCGGGTGATCGAAGAAATCGCCTGGGGCGACGCCTCGACCGCCGTCGCGGTCAACATGCACCTGCTGGTCACCGCGCTGCTGGGCATCGTGCCGCCCTTTCCGCGCCGCAACGCCGTGCTCAAGGCGGTCGCCGAAGAGGGCGCGTGGTGCTGCGCGCCGGGCTCGATCCCGTTGCGCGAGCTGGACAACCGCACCGCCGGCTACGAGGCGGTCGAGCAGGGCGCGGAGCTGGTCTGGAACGGACGCGCCGGCTTCGCCTCAATGAGCGACGCGGCGCGCTTCGCCCTGCTCGGCGGCCGCATCGAGCGCGGCGAGGGCCGCGATCCCGATGTGGCCATCGCCATCGCCGACCTCGACGCCGTAGGGCTGACCAACCACGGCAACTGGGACGGCATGGGTTTGCGCGCCACCGCCTCGCACGACATCTCCCTCGAGAACCTGCGCATGCCGCGCGCCGACGCCATGATCGTGCCGCTCCAGCTGCTGCGCGCCGCGGAGCACATGCAGACCCAGCAGCAGTGGCAGCGCCGCGCCTACCCCGCGCTCGGCATCCTCGCCATCTGGCTGGGCAACGCGCAGGCGCTGTTCGAAGAGGTCGTGGCCTACGTGCAGAAGCGCTACGGCTACCTCGCCGCCGACGGCGCGGTCGGCGCGTCCACCGGCCTGCGCGCCGAACAGCCCTGGGCGCAAATCGCGCTGGGCAACATGGAGCACTGGCTCGGCACCGCGCGCTCCCTGCTCTACGACGCCCTGCGCCAGGTCGAAGAGCCGTTCCCCGACCGCCAGTCGTTCGTACGCTTCCAGGTGCGCACCACCTATCACCTACGCCGAATGGCCGAGGAGGTGGCGCAGGGCGCAATCTCAGTAGCCGGCGCGCACGGCTACGTACGCGGCAGCGAGATCGACCGTCTCTACCGCGACCTCACCGGCGGCATCGTAATGGCCTGGAAGACAGAAGAACTGCGCCACTCACTAGGCCTGTCCGCCCTAGGCCAAGAAATCACAATCGTCGGCCCGGCAGGGACGTAGCGCGCTGGTCATGGGCAGGCGGCTCAGATCCTGCTCGGTCGCCGAGAACGACATCGCGTCGACGCCACCGACACGCGCACCGGCTGTTGAGGGCGGCTGCTTCCGGGCGAAGAGCCTTTGCCACGAGCTTAACTGCCACCGCTTAAACTGGCGCTCCCTGTCAGGACACATACCAAGAGATTAACGCGACCGCTTAACCACGACCGCTTAACTACGACCGCTTAACCTGGTGTACTATCGTACCTGCTAACAATTAAGCTCGTACCTGGTTTCGACCTCAATCGCGATTGTACGTATGCTATGATCGGCTCGCCATCGAATGAGAGGGGCGGGCAATGAAAACATCCGGCACGCGGCAGCATCGAGCGGAAACGGTCGGCAGACTGCTTGAACCCCTGTGCGATGGACTGGGGCCTGCGGTCTGGGAGGCGCGCCGCCATGACCTCGCCGGGTTCCGTAGAGTTCAAAGCGGCGCGCACAGCGCACTGTTGCAGGGCGACTTCGAGGACGCCGTTCGACGCAACGGCTGCGTAGACCGCCCCATGCGCCAAACGCTCAACGACCCGCGCAAGACCCTCGCGCTGCTCAGAAGCTCCAGCAGGATTCGCAACGAGCTCTTCGGTGAGGATCCCAGCTGGCTGCGCCACATTGCCACGTTGACTGAGGCCCGCAACTGCTGGGCGCATCTGGAGCCGATTTCGGAGAGGCTGTGTGCTCAGGCGTTGAACAGCGCGGAGCATCTGCTGCGCGGGATCAGCGCATTCTCGCAGGCGGACCAAGTCGCGGCGCTCCGGGACCGCGTCCCGTCCGACGCGCTCGAGCGCCTTCTCGAGCAGCGCGAGCGAGACCTTGAGCGACGCGAACAGCGGATCGCGAGCCGCGAGGCCGAGATTCAGCGCTGGATCAACCACACGCGCCGCGCCATGAGCGACGCGCGACGGCAGCACGAGCATCAGCTCGGCGCAGCCCTCATCGCCGGGGCGCTCGCAGCCTTCGCCCTCGCAGGCCGCGCTCGCTAATCCGACAGCGCACGCGCCGCGCCCTCACGCCTCCGCGCGCCACACACCGGCGAGATCAACCACGAGACCATCAAGCACATCTTCCCCCGATAGCGTCGCAGGACGCGCAAGCTGCTCGTGCGGGCCGTCCTCGCGGTAGATATCGGCGAGACCCTTAAACGGGTCGATCAACCACGCCAGCCGCACGCCATACTCAATCCACATCCGCATCTTCGCCTCCTGCTGGCTCCGCCGGTCGGACGGCGACACGACCTCAACGACGAAGTCAGGGCTGAACGGCAGCGGACCCTCGTCAGCCGGATCCAGCTTCGCAGCCCGCTCCGGCGAGAGCCACGCGACATCAGGTAGTCGCCGCCCTCGCTCGCCCGTGCGAACCTCCGCGTCGGTGATGACAAATTCGCCCCCGGCGCTGGTCGCCCAGTTCCCGACCTGTAGGCCAATGCTCGCGGAGCGACGGCTGCTCTTCCACCCGGGAAATCCCATGACGATGAGCCTTCCCGTTTCGTCGACTTCAAAGCGCAGCTCAGGGTTCAGGTCAATGAGCTCGTCGAACGCGGCGTCGGTCAGCACCCACTCCTTCGGCAGGCAGATCGTCACGGGTGCTGCGCACTCGGCTGCTTGGGCAACTGTCTGTGGCTCGGTAGCGGTGACCATGAGAACAGGCTACTCCGCGCGCCAGACGCTGGAGAGGTCAACGACCAGTCCAGGCAGCACATCTTCCCCCGACAGCGACGCGGGGCGCTCATGGCGCTCCGGCTCTCCGCCGGGGCGGTAGACGTAGGCGGCGTTGCCGAAGGGGTCGATCAGCCACGCCAGCCGCACGCCCTCCTCCAACCACATCCGCATCTTGCTCTGGAGCAGCGGCAGCTGATCCGAGGGAGAGAGAACCTCAACCAGAAAGTCGGGGCAGACCATCCCGGCGCCTTCATCGCCGGCGATGGCCGCCGCCGCGCGCTCTGCCGATATCCAGGCCACATCCGGCGCGCGCCGGCCCGAGCCGCGGGTTCTGAAAAACCCGCCTTCGCCGCTCACCATCCCGCCGCCGCCGGCCGCACTCCAGATGGATATCTGAGCGCTGACGATGACTGCACGCGCGCTGCTCAGAAACCCGCCGCTGCCCATCACCACCAGCCTTCCCTCTTCATCGACTTCGAACTGCAGCTCCTCGTTCAGCGCCAGCAGCTCGAAGAACGACTCATCAGTCACCCGCCACATCGCAGGCAACTCGATCACAAGGACCGCTGTGTCAGCGAGCCGCGTCTCCGCTGCCGAGCGTGTTGCGACGGTGACCATGATGCGCCCAGTCTATGAGGATCACTGCCGCATCGTGCGCGGCGGCTGTAGCATGCGCGTGTTGCCGACTGCGCGGCTGCTGAGGAAAGGGTTGCTCCAATGGCGTCTCCGCTCAAGACCGAACTCTGCGACATGCTGGGGATTGAACTGCCGATCATGCTGGCCGGCATGGGCGGCGCGGCCGGACCCGCGCTCGCCGCCGCCGTCTCCGAGGCCGGCGGGCTGGGCGTCGTCGGCGCCACCGGCTACACCCCCGACGAACTCGCCGAGATGATCGCCAAAGTGCGCTCGCTGACCGACAAACCCTTCGGCGTCGACCTCCTGCTGCCCTCCTCGATCGCCGACTCCGGCAACCGCGAGGACCTCGAAATCCAAATCACCGCCGAGCACCGTAGGTACGTCGACAACCTCAAGCAGGAGTTCGAGATTCCCGAGCCCTCCCGCCTGCCCGAACGCCCGCCCCTGACCCAGGACTACTTCCGCAAGCAGGTCGAGGTGATTCTCGACGAGAACGTGCCCGTCTTCGCCTCCGGGCTGGGCAATCCCGGCTGGATGGTGCCCGACGCGCACGCGCAGGGGATGAAGGTGATCGGGCTGGTCGGCAACACCCGCAACGCGCGCCGCGTCGCCGCCGCCAATGTCGACGCCGTGGTCGCACAGGGCACCGAAGCCGGCGGGCACACCGGGCGGATCGGCACGCTCGCCCTGGTCCCCCAGGTGGCCGACGCAATCGCCCCGACCAAGACCATCGCCGCCGGCGGCATCGTCGACGGCCGCGGACTGGTCGCCGCCCTCGCGCTCGGCGCGGAAGCCATCTGGTGCGGCACCGCCTTCCTCGCCACCCCCGAGGCCTACCAGGACGCCGAAGAGCGCGGCGAAACCGACGCCTGGACGCGCAAGGTGCAGCACGACAAGCTGGTCGCCGCCGTCGATGAGGACACCCGAATCGGGCGGATGTACTCCGGCAAGACGATGCGCCACATGTACAACGCCTGGACCGAAGCCTGGGAGCGCCCCGAAGCGCCGCCCACCCTGCCCATGCCCCTCCAGGGGCTGCTCGTCGGCGAAGCCCTGCGCGGCGCGCGCGAAGCCCACATCGAAGGGCTGATCGGCGGTCCCGCCGGCAACGGCGCAGGACTGATCAAGGCGATCCGCCCCGCCACCGAGGTCGTCGGCTCGATGGTCGAGGTCGCCGAAGAACTGTGCGAGCGCTTCGGCCTACAGCCGGTCGAGGCCTAACCGCCCAACGCGCAACCTGACGCCCAACCTCATGCCGAGCGCCGGCGATGAAGATTTGCAGGTCCTGCCACCGCGAAACGTTTGACGGGCGCGCCGCCTGCCACCACTGCGGCGCGGACGTCGCCGCGACCCTGCCGATCGCCCTGCCCAGCCGCGACGCCGCAACCTGGGTGCGCCCCGGGCCCTTTATGTCGCGCGTCGGCGACCTCGCGCTCAGCATCGACGGGATGATCTTCTACGCCGAGGACGGCCGCCCCCTGCTCAATGTGCCCGCGCGCAGCATCCGCCGCGTGCGCGGCGCGCAGGGCCGCGACCTGATCATCGAGTGGGACGACCCGCAGGGGCAGCGCAAGAGCACGCGAATGCGCGTGCGCTGGGCGCCCCAGGCGGATCGCACGCTGCGCCCCGATTACATCGTCAGCCGCTACGGCATCGGCGGCGGGCGCATGCGCGCCAGAGCCGCCTACGGCCCTCGCTCCCCGCATCGGCGCGAACGCCGCACCCGGCGCGACTACGCCGTGGTGCGCGACCGCTGGCTCTCCGGCCTCGAAATGCTGCTCGCCGCAGACCGCTACGCGCTCGACCGCCGCCCGCTCGAAGAGCAGTCCGACTGGCGGCGGCGTCTGCGCGCCCGCTTCTCCTGGCTGGCGGGCTGACCACCGCAATGCCGCGCCGCAACCGCAAGGCGCGCCGCCCCAACCAGCGCCCGCGGCTGTTCCACCCCGAGAGTCGGCGCGAGTCGCGCCGCAACCAGCGCGAGCTGGAGACCTACCTGGCCAATCCCCCGCTCGAGCCCGCGTCGCTCGAGCCTGCACCGCTCGAGCCCGCCCCGCCGCTCGCCCGCGAGTGCGGCAACTGCCTCGACTGGCTCCCCCCACCCGACTCCCTCGCCGCCGCCCGCGGACGCTGCATCCACCCCGCCTCCGGCATCCTCGCCCCACCCGCCGACACCCCCGCCTGCCCCCACTACACCCCCCGCCGCTAAGCCCCCGAAGCGCGCCTCCCGGCATAACCCGGTTGACAGACCGGAAACCGGCCGGGTATCCGGTTTGTATGGTCACCCACGCCACCCCCGACACGCGCGAAAACGCGCTCCTGAGACTCTTCCTGGAGTGGCCGGCAGAAGACGGCAAGCCCGAGGAGCACATCGAAGAGATACTCCAACAGTTCGAGCGCCAGCAGGCGACGCGCGGCGGCGACGAAGGTCAATCGATGAAAGCCGTCGGCGGTCACGGCCTGCAGAAATTGGTGCGTGTCCTCGTTGAGGACGCGGTCAACGCGCTCAATCGGGAGCACGGCCTCTCCCTCCGCTGTACATCGGATGCTGAACTCAAGCGACGCAACCCGCCGGCCAATCTTGACCGCGTCAAGCGCAACCTCCTGATCGACTACGGCCCATACGGGATGCACCTGCCAGACGCCGATGTCGTCGTCTACCACGCCGAGACGTTTGCCGTCATCTGCATCGTCTCCTGCAAGACATCGTTGCGTGATCGGCTCAAGCAAACCGCCTACTGGAAGCTCAAGCTGCAACAGAATCCATTCACCAATCACGTCCGCGTCTGCCTGATGACGCCGGACAAAGACAGCGAACTCAGCGAGAATCGGCACCCTCACCGAAAGAACTACGCAATCGTTAGCACCGATCTTGATGCTACCTATCTGCTACGACCTTCGTTCGAAGCGACAGCGATGATCAAGCCGTTCACCGACTTCGCCTCAGACGTTTCGGATTGGATGTCCGGACCCTTGGGGGGGGGGGGGGGGGGGGGGTAAATGCCGCCCCGCCGCAGCAAACGTGCGGAATCAGCCGCGGACCAGCTGCAAGAGGCGATCGACGCGCTCGGCGCGATTCGGCGCGGACGGTTCACCGACGACGACGATCTCGACGCGATCTACCGCCACGCGCTCGGCGTCGTCCGCAAGCTCGGCGGGCGCGTGCAGCGCCTCGAACGCGACCTCCGCAACGAACGCGCCAACGCTGTCGGTGAGCCGCCCGACAACAAGCCCGTCCTCGAAAGCACAACGCTCTGGGACTACCCCGTGCAGTCCTACGGCGAGAACAAGAAAGGCGACAGCCGCTATCAGGGAGTCACTCCCGCCTTCATCATCTACAACATGGTGCAGCGCTATACCGAGCCGGGCGACCTCGTGCTGGACCCAATGTGCGGCAGCGGGACGACGATTGATGTCTGCCACGAGGAGAAACGCGAAGTCATCGGCTACGACATCAACCCCATACGCGACGACATCCAACGGAATGACGCGCGCGTCATTCCGCTTCAGGACGACTCGGTGGATATGGTCTTCATCGACTCACCCTACGGAGACAACGTCGATTACTCGGAACACCCGGAGAACATCGGCAATCTCTCAGCAGAACAGGACGATTTCTACGACGCGCTGGCGGAGGTCGCAGAAGAGCTGTACCGAGTGCTCAAACCAGGCAAGACGCTGGGCTGGCTCATCGGCGACCAGTGGGTCAAGCGCCGCTTCACGCCGGTAGGGTTCAACATCTACACAATGCTGACCGAGCAGATCGGCTTCATCCCGGTCGACGCCATCTGCGTAACGCGCCGCAACCAGAGCTCAAACACCGGCCTCTGGCACTACCGCGCGCTAAAGCACAACTTCTACCTGCGCGGCTACAAGCACCTCTTCATCGTGCGCAAACCCGAGCGGCGCGAAACCATCGACCAGCAACCGCGCACCATCAAAGTCGGCATCGACCGCCACACCCGCAACCCCGAATCCCGCTCCTGGCGCAAATACAAATAGCCGCTTCGAGCTCAACGGAGTTCCCGGCAGTCTCGACTGCGCTGGCGCGCGAACCAGGGCGACGATCTGTCAACCACGCTACAGCGTGGCCGAGTGCTGCTGACGAGGCGAGCCCGGCCCTTGCAATTCGACGACATCAGCGTAAGATTGCGGACAAGTGATCGCGACGCTTGTGCGGCACACCTGTCCGCCATGTGTCGTTGCGATGCCGACACTGCTGTCGCTGACCGGCAGCCCAGAAGCGAGAGTCAAGATGACGATGACCAACGACGAGACCTACGAGTTCCAGGTTGATGGGGAGCGGTTCAAAAGCGAGACGCCCAAGGTCTCTGTGTCCACCATCCTTGAGATGGCCCACGAGAGGGACGCCTCCCTCGGCGATCCGGCTAACCTCACCCTTGAGGACGCAGACGGCAGTCCCCGTAACTATCGTGCCACAGATGAAGTGGACCTCAGGAACGAGAGCGCGTTCATCACGCTCGACAGAGGGCCGACACCAGTCGCCCACAGCGACGAGCGATCATGAGCAGCGATGTTGACCGTGTCATGAGTGAGCTCGAGTCTCTCGGCTATGCACCTGAGCATCGCTCATGGCAAAGAGGCGACATGATCGTCATCAACTACACGATCGAGATTGGGTCACACGCAGGAGAGGAAGTGCATCTGGGAATCGGTTTCCTAGAGACGGGCTACCCTGAGTATCCGCCGCACTGGATTCTCGTCAGCCCGCCGATCGAGGACGGTTCCCACGCCGGTCCAGCGGGCACGTTCATTGATAACGAGGGCCGCACGTGGCTTCCGATGAGCCGCCCGCCATCGGACTTCTGGGATAGCTTGGCGCCGGAACACCAGAACATGCGCACCTACTTGCTCCGTCACGTTCGGCGACTCTGGAGCCAAGTATGAGGCGCGAAGTCGCGTTGACCGATGAAACCAACGAACAGGCCCTTGACCACTTGCTGCAACATTACCGAGCTGAGCGGCAGCAAGAGGAGCTGTGCTTTGCGACATGGCGTCCCTCGACGGGCGGCTCTAGGCAGACCGCGCTCCTGAACGAGGTCATCCTCCCTCACGACGACGAGCGGCATCTTCATACGAACGCGAGTTTCGAACCGGCTTACCTCGCTCGCGCGATCGGCATAGCTCGGCGCCAAGGGGCGGGGCTGGCTTTCATGCATAGCCACCCGTTCCCTGGCTTCCAACGCTTGAGCCGAGCCGACGCGACCGCTGAAGGCCGAGTCATTGCGCGCCCCGCTCGTGCCACCGGCCTTCCTCTGGTCGGACTCACTGTCGGATCTGACGGCTATTGGAGCGCGCGAACGTGGCACCGGAACGGCTCGCGCGTGTCCATGGACTGGTGCAGCCAAGTTCGTGTCGTCGGGATACATCAATATCAATCGTTCTTCAACGACGACCTGGTGCCGGTTCCCGAGCGTCAACAAGTGCTCCAGCGAACCTATGAAACGCTTGGCCCTGATGTCCAACGCAATCTCGCCCGAATGAGGATCGGTGTCATCGGATTGGGCAGTGTCGGTTCAATCGTCGCCGAGGCGATTGGGCGCATCGGCGTCTCGCAGATTACTCTGATTGATCATGATGAGGTGAAGCCGCACAATCTCGATCGAATGCTTTTCGCCACAACGTCTGATGTTGGCGATACCAAAGTGTCACTGGTTGAACGCAATTTGCTGCAGCATGCCACGGCAGCCAAACCGGACATCGAGGCGATTCCGTTGCCGATTCAAGACAGTGTCGCATACCGTGCAGCCCTCGATTGCGATGTGCTGTTCAGCTGCGTTGACCGGCCGCTTGCCCGTGACGTCTTGAATCACATCGCGTACGCACACCTGATCCCGGTCATCGACGGCGGCATTAGCGTGAAGGCCCCAGAAGAACAATTCCGCTCGGCGCATTGGCGCGCCCATCTCGTCGCACCAGGACGGGAATGTATGCGCTGCAACAGGCAATACCGTTCGGGTGATGTGGGAGCGGAGCGCGACGGCTCCTTGGACGACCCATCGTACATTGACGATCTTCCCGATAACGCGCGGCAACAAAACCAGAATGTGTTCCCATTCAGCCTCAGTCTTGCAAGCATGGAAGTAAATCGCTTGTTGCACTACATTCTGCCTTCGCCGTCGCTCGGCAAGATTTATGCTCAGGACTATCAGTTCAACGTTGGCGCAATCTATCCACGCCAAGCAGACTGCCGAGATACTTGCAGATTTCCTGGACGAGTAGGACAGGGGGATTCAACGCTCCCTCCATATGTCGAGCTCGACGATCCTGTCGCGGCAGCCTCCGAATAGAGCCCAGTCCCTGCGACTGACCGAGCAACGTGAGCGCCGCCCAGCTACAAACCTTCAATCACGAAGTCTTCGTATTAGGCACCAACCGGTGCGGCCCAATGAACCCCACATGCACCTTGCCCGTCTCCCCGCGCGCGTCATCGTGGAAATAGATGCGCGGGATATTGTCCCCGCCCCCCTCCGCCACCTTGAGGTGCGCGTACATATGCACCCGACCCTCCGCTTTCACCTCGCGCGAGATCTGGAACAGGCGCTTGGCGCGCAGGTCGCGCGACTCCATCACCGTGCGCGACTCGCGCATCGCCAGCTTCTTCTGCGTGGCCGGCCAGCTGTAGACCGGCCGCCCGTGCTCGCACCACTCCCAGAAGCCGCCCGAGAACTCCTCGGCGTTCTCCGCGTACTCGTTCAGCGCGCGCAGCCCGTCCCAGGCTTTCTGCGCCCAGTTCTCCGAGCCCTGCGCCGCGTCCAGCGACTCCAGCTCGCGCTCCGCGGCCTTCGGAATCGCCAGGTGCTCGAGGTGCTGCTTGGCCGCCGCGACCGCCTCCTCGAACGTCTCGACCGTCTGCGGCCAGGCCAGATCCTCGGCTTCGTCGCCCTTGTGGGCGGCGACCAGCTGCACGCGCAGCTGGTCCGTCTCGCTGCGCGCGTCGGCCTCCGCCGTCTCCGCCAGCAGACGCTGCGCGTCGGCGTCCCGCAGCCGCTTCTCCTGCTCGGCCAGCCGCGAGCGCAGCTGCTTGAGCTCCTCCTGCTGCTGGTCGTGAGCGGCGCTCAGCCGCTCCAGACGCTCATCGCGCCCCTGCAGCTGGCGGCGCAGCTCCGCGACGGTCTGCGCCCGCTGCCCGTTCTCCCCCTCGTCGCCGCCCAGCAGCTCGCGCAGCCCTGCGCGCTCAGCAAAGGCGTCGAACTCCGCCAGGCGCTCCTCCGCCCACTGACGCCGAATGCGCTCCCACTCGCTTAGCGGCTCACCCGTTGTCGGCTCGATTGGGTCGGTCATGCGTTGCTCCTCCCGACGGCGTCTCTCCGCCGTCCAACAGCAGCATACCCGCCGTTCGCCCTGTCCGCAGTCCCGCCGGCAGGGCAGCCCTGATCGAGCGCCCCCGCTAGGGACGGTTGTATGGACGCCTGAGCGTCCAGCGCAGCACCTTGTTTTCATCCGTGTGACTGCTGAGGTACCCGCCGTCTCGGAGATCACGCATCTTGCGATCCGGGTCTCGATACTTTTCGCCGGTCATCGCCAACCAGCTGTGCCGTACCGCTTCGGCAACGTCGTATGCGTCGAATTCCGTGTCCGGACGCGACTCGAAGAAGAGCATCAGAAACGCTGTTTGGTCGATCATATGAACGGCACCTCCGTAGCGATTCGGTCGCATGCGAGCGATACGTATTCCGGATCCAGCTCAATCCCCCACGCATCCCGCTCCTCCCGCAGCGCCGCAATCAGCGTCGTCCCGCTGCCCGCGAAAGGGTCGAAAACCCTGTCCCCGCGGTAGGAGAACAGCCGAATACAGCGCCGCGGCAGCTCGATCGGAAACGGCGCAGGGTGCCCCACCCGCCGCGCGCTCTCGCCGTTGAACTGCCAGATTGGCGAGAGCCACTCCTCCGCCTCCGCATCAGTCAGCCCCGCGAGCGGCGACGCCCCGTCCGGGATGTTGCGCATCTCTCGCAGGTCGTCGAGCACCTCCTGCGGCGTGAGCGGCACAGCCCCCCGCCGCTTCTGCACCTCAATCGCCCACGCCAGCAGCGCCGCCGGCGAGATGGTCGGCTCCACCGCCGGCTGCCCAGCCGACGGCGGCTCCGCGCCCGCCGCGTCCGCCGTCCACGTGCCCGAAGTCCAGGCCATGAACTCGTCGCGCTCGATCGTCACCTGCGCGTCGCCGAGGTGCTCGCGCTTCCACTCGCCCTTGTGCAGCACCACGATCGTTTCGACCGGCGCGATCACGTGCGGAGCGCTCGGACGCATCCACGAACCCCACGCCGTGCGGCGCGAGATGTTGCCCTCATTCCAGATGATCGTCGCGTGATAGCGCCAGCCCACCTCGCGCGCGATGTTCGTCAGGTCCGCCGTCACCGCCTGCTTGCCGCCGCTGTTCTTGTCCAGCGGAATATTCATGCAGAGCCGCCCGTGCTCGGCGCTCCACGCAAAGCAATTCGCCAGCCAGCGGCGGCTGAACTCCAGATAGTCGTCGTAGGAGCCCGCGTCGTCCACATCGTCGCCGTACCGCAGGCCGACGTTGTAGGGCGGCGAGGTCACCGTGAGCTGGAACAACCCCGGCGGGAAGTGCGACGGATCGGTCGCGTCGCCGCAGACCAGCTGCCCCGGCACAAACGCCGCAGCCATCAGGCCGCGTCCGCCCACCGCTGAGCGCTACACCGAGGCGCTACCCGGACTTGGGGGGGGGGGGGGGGTAAAACGCGCGTACGGCAGCCGTCTCCACGTAGAGGCGCGCAATCATCGCCCGCTCCGCCTGCACCGCGTCCACGAACTCCGCCGCCGCCGATGCCAAATCACCCGCCGCCAACGCCGACTCCCCACCGTGCGGGCAGCGATGCCAAAAGCCGCCGCCGCGCCAGACCAGGCGATGCAAGTCGGGCGTCTCAGCGGCAACACCCGCCAGCGCCCGGCAAGCCAACCCCTGCCCCGCAAGCGCAGTCACCAGCGCCGTCGCCTCAACGTCATGCATCACGCCGGCCGGTATAAAGCCCCGGCGTCCCGGCGGCAAACCGGCTCAGGAACCGGACGCCACCGGCACGAGGTGATGCGGGCCGATAAACCCGATGTGAATTTGCCCCGTCGAGTCGTCGCCGGCCGTGTCGTCGTGAAAGAACACGCGCGGAATGTGGCCGCCGCCGTGGCTCGATATCTTCAGATGCGCCTGCATGGTGATCCTGCCCTCAGGCGCGACCTGTGGATCGATCTCGAACTCCCGACTGTTCCCATACATCGCCATCGTCGTCGGTGATTCCTGCAACGAGATGCGGTCCACATGCCAGACAGGCTCGTTGCCGCTGTCGCGCGACCAGCGCAGAAAGTTGCCGCTGAATTCATGCTCCGTCGTCGCATACTCATGCAGCGCGCCGAGCGCCCGCCACGTCTCGCGCACCCACGCCTCGCGCTCCCGGGCGCTGTCCAGTTCGTGCAGCCGCTGCGGCGCGGATTCAGGAATCCGAATCGAAGGAAACGCCACCCCCGCGCGCTTAATCAGATCGGCGAACGTGGTGGGCGGCAGGAGCTTGGACCAGTGAGACTGCGCAGCGCGTGGGCTGCGAGATCGAGTCTCAAGCTCTCGCACCCGCTGTTCGAGGAACTGCGCCGACTGTTTCGCCCGGTCCAGATCCTCCGTCTGCGCCGCGAGCTTCGCATCGGCCGTCTGCCACTCCGCGTGCGCGGCGTTGAGCTCAGTCCGCACCTGCTCAAGTTGACCGGAGCGCCTCTCGACCTGCTGCTCCAACTCGTGCTCGCGCTTGCGCAGCTCGTCAACCGCGTCGCGCAGACGGTCCCGTTCAGCGGTTTGCGACTCGACCACACCCTCCAACGCCTCCTCGCGCGTGCGCAGCTGCTCGATCTGCAGCAGCATCTTCTCTTCACGGTCGCGAATGCCCGTGACCTGTGATTCGAGTTCCGCTTCTTGTTCGCCGAGCCGCCGCACCTGCTGCTCCAGCGCGTCTTCCTGCCGCCGCAGCCGCGCAAGCTGACCCTCCAGGTCCGATTCCCGTTCGCCCAGCCGTTGCACCTGCTCTTCCAGCCGAGCCTCCCAACTCGGCTCGCTCACCGCGCTCCGCGAGCGGCGGCGGCGCGCCAACCACAGCAGGACGCCCACCACCGCCGCCGACAGCGCCCAGAGCCACTCCCGCTGCATCATCCGCCCAACTCCCTGCTGCGCCCCTCCAGCCAGGTCAGACAGCGCGCGTAGTCCGCCTCCGTGATCAGCTTGCGGCTGAGCAAATAGTTGAGCAGCCGGTCCAGCGTCAGCAGGCTGTGCAGCGTCACCCCTTCACGGCGCAGCGATTCCGCCCCGCCCGCGCCGCGGTCAATCAGCACGAAGGCGTCCCGCACCAACAGCCCCGCCTCCCGCAGCTGCTCCGTCGCCTCCCGCAGACTCGCCCCGCCCGTCATCAGGTCGTCGACCAGCAGCACCGTCTGGCCGGGCACATAGGAGCCTTCGATCTCCTCCTCTTCCTCCACATGGCGCGTCTGAGTGTTGGGCTGGACGTAGATCAGCGGCAGGTTGGCCGTCAGCGAGAACGCCGTGGCAAGATGCAGCCCGCCCATCGGGACGCCCGCGATCAGCTCGAACGGCGCGATGTGCGGACGCAGCATCCCGCCCAGCGTGCGCGTCTCATCGGTCAGCAGCTCGCCAATCCGACGCAGCGCCCAGGGGTGGCCAATCAGCCGACGCACATTGATGTAGACCGGCGAATCGCGAGTCGCCCCCAGGTCGAAGCGCCCGAACGAGATCGCGCCCGAGTCCCACAGCGCGTGCGCCAGCCAGAGATTGCCCGGCTCCGGCTGTTGCGGCGTCCAGGCCGGCTTGTGGCGCTGTGGTTCGCTCATCGCTTCAACACCGCTCAGTTCACTCGATGCGGCAGCGGCTGGTCGGCCAGCGCTGCCCGTAGGTTGGCCACCGCAATATCCGCCATCTTCGCGCGTGTGGCGAGGCTGGCGGAGCCGATGTGCGGCAGCACGATCACATTGTCCATCCTCAGCAGCGGGCTGGCCGGATCCACCGGTTCGACCTCCGTCACATCCAGCCCCGCGCCGCCGATCGTCCCCGCGCGCAGCGCCTCGATCAACGCCGACTCCTCGACGATAGGCCCGCGCGCCGTGTTGATCAGGATCGCGTGGGGCAACATCTTCGCCAGCGCCTCCGCGTCGATCAGATGCCGCGTCTCTTCGTTGAGCGCCACGTTCAGCGAGACGAAGTCCGATTCCGCGAGCAGCTGGTCGAGTCGGCGCAGCTGCGCGCCCAGCTCGGCGGCCCGCTCCGGACGCGGCGTGCGGTTCCAGTAGAGCGTGCGCATCCCGAAGCCCTGCGCGCGCCGCGCCACCGCCTGCCCGATCGCCCCGAAGCCGACGATCCCCAGCGTGCGGTCGTGGACATCCACGCCCGCCATCAGCAGCGGTCCCCAGGTGCGCCAGTCGCCGCGCTCCACGAACGCCGCCGACTCCACCACCCGCCGCGCCGTCGCCAGAATCAGCGCCCACACGAGGTCGGCCGTCGTTTCGGTCAGCACCCCCGGCGTGTTGCCCACCGCAATCCCCCGCGCGGTGCAGGCCGCGACATCAACGTTATCGACGCCGACCGCCATCTGAGAAACCACGCGCAGCTGCGGCCCCGCCGCTTCGAGCACCGCTTCGTCGATGCGGTCCGTGATCAAACACACGATCCCGTCCACGCCGCGCACCCGCTCCAGCAGGTCGTCTTGCGGCGGCGGGAAGTCGCCGGGCCAGATCTCGAGCTCGAAATCCACATCGGCGCGCAGCGCCGCGAACAAGTCGCCGGGCAGTTCGCGGGTGACGAAGACTCGGGGCATGAAGCGCTTCCCGCTTGGCAGAGTCAGCCGCCGCGCCGCTCGGCGACCTGCGCAATCCGCATGCGCCGCTGATTCGGCTCAACGCCGCTCTGGAAGTTCGGCCGGTAGTCCGACTGCCGGCCCTCGATTTGCGCCGTGTGCTGACGGTCATGGCGATAGAACGAGCGCAGCCACTGCATCACCGTCAGCGGGCCGAACGCCGGATTCGCCGCGCTGCGCTGGAATTCGTCCAGCGAGAGGCCGGCGATGAATTCATTGGTCGCCGCCCGCTCCGCGATCAGCGCATCAAGCAGCTCGCGCACCGAATATCCGGGCGCAGCCTCGATCGGGATCGCCACCGGATCGCCGCGCACATCCGACACATCCACCCCGTCCTGCTCAAGCGCCGCGCGGCACCAGGCGATGTAGGACTTCTCCATCTCCCAGAGATGCGCGAGCTGCTCTTTGGCCGTCCACTGCTCCTCGCCCACCGCGTCCATGGGCACGCGATCCGCGTCATCGCCGCGCAGCCCCTCGGCGGCGGCGATCAGCTTGCCCCGCTCCTCCGCCATCTTGGCCACCAGCGCCTCAACATCCTCTGCCGTATAGCTCGGCATCGCCGACCTCCTGCCAGGCGTCCGTTCGCACCGCGTCCGCCTCCGAAGCGTAGCGGCTCAGGCGAGAAAGGCGATCAGGACCCCGGTGCGGATCCCGATCGCAGCAACGATCAGGCCGGCGGCAACCAGAATGTAGTTGCGCATCCGCCGATCCCGCTCAGCCGGCTCGTGCGCCGCCCACGCATCGCGCCACGCCTGGCGCGCGTCCCGCGCCGCCTGCTGCGCAATGAACTCCGCGAATCGGCGCTCCATCCCCGCAATCGCGCCGAACAGACGCTCCTGCGAAGTCGCCTGCTGATCCGATGTCACAAAGCTGGCCGAGGCCGCCGTGAAACCCTCATCAAGCACCTCCGCGATCTCTTCCGCAGATTCCTCAGTGGTCACGCCGTTCCGCACGAAGACATTGCGAATGCGCAGCTTGTCGAGCATCACCATCGGACCGCCTCCAAGACAAAGGTACCCGATCGACAGCCCCGCCCACAGCCGCCCGACGCCTGGCGCCTCAGGCCAGAAAGGCGATCAGGACCCCGGTGCAGATCCCCATCGTGGCAATGAGCAGACCGGCGACGACCAGAATGTAGTTGCGCATCTGCGCATCCCGCGCCGCCAGGTCGCGGACCATCTGCGCGTCCCGCGCCGCCTGCTGCGCAATGAACTCCGCGAATCGGCGCTCCATCCCCGCAATCGCGCCGAACAGTCGCTCCTGCGAGGTCGCCTGCTGATCCGACGTCACAAAGCTGGCCGAGGCCGCCGTAAAGCCCTCATCAAGCACCTCCGCGATCTCTTCCGCAGATTCCTCAGTGGTCACGCCGTTCCGCACAAAGACGTTGCGAATGCGCAGCTTGTCAAGCATCACCATCGGACCGCCTCCAAGACAAAGGTACCCGATCAACAGCGCCCCCCACAGCCGCCCGACGCCTTAGCGCCTCAATGCGCGCTCAACCACCTGCGCATGCTCCAGCAGATGCGCCGCCGCCCCGCCGAGCCAGTCCGCGGCGGTGAAACCGCGGCCGTCCGGCAGCCCGCGACGAACCTCCCACTCGTCCGCCGGCAAGCGCTCCAGAATCGCGCAAGCCGACTCCACAGTCGCCGCAATCAGCGCCAACGACGACTCCACCCCGCGCTCATACCGATTGGCGCGCTGAAACGCCGCCTGCTCATATTCCCAGTACTCCAGCACCACCCCGGCCAGCATCAACCGCAGCCGCAGCGCGCCCATCACCGACACATCAGCCGCGTGGTGAACGTGCGCGCGCACGCTCCAGACGCCATCTTCCCCAGGCTCCGTGAGGCGGTCAAGCTCGCGCTCCGAAGCGCCCTCCACCGACGCCGCCAGCCGCATCCCCACCCGCCGATACTCCGCCAGCAACCGACCAACCCGCGCCGCCTCCAATGCGCCTACGCCCGCAGCCGGCTGCGCACCGCCTGCGCGACGCTGCGCAGCAGATCGTCGTCCAGCGCCCCCGGCGGCTCCGAGTCGCCCTCCAGCTCCGCCACCACATCGCCCGAGAGCCAACGCAGCTGAAGCATCCGCTGGATCGGCTGGTCGTTCTCGATCCGCGTCCACTCCCGAGCCTGCAGCGCGTCGCCGCTGCGGGTGATGTCCTCCACCCGCACGCCGGCGTCCTGCTCCGCCAGGTCGGGAACGCGCTCCAGCGCCTCCGCCGCCTGCTCCGCGCCCTCATAGCGGCTGAGCGAGAGGCCAATCCGCCGCTGCGGCGCGCTGCGCCGCAGCGTGTGCGTCAGGATCACGTCAAACAATTCCCCGAACGTGGGCGGATCCCGGAATTGCTGACGAAGCGAGACCACATGCCCGGCCTCGTTAAGCGCCCGCATCGCAGCGCTCGGATCCTCGGCATTCCAGGCAATCCCCTCGGAATTCAGCGCGCGCAGCTCCGCAATGCGAAAGCCGGCCGGCAAATCGTCGCCCCGAATCGCCGCCCCCACCAGGTCGCCCGCAATGCGCAGCGAGCGCCGATGCTGAATGCGGCGAATAATCGCCTGCGCAATCGGCACCCCGACCACGAGCAGAATGATGATGATGCCAATGATCAGCCCGGTAGACATGCGTCTGAGCCTATCGCAGGCAGCAGCATTGGCGTGCAGAAAAGGATTCGGTCGTCCCCCTTCGCCACACCCACACCCCCACTTCCGTCATACCCGCGCTTGCCGCGGGTATCTCGCCGTGACCAGCACCAGGCCCCGCACCACGAGACTGCCGCGACACCTCAGGACTCAGGAAGAAGCAGCCGAACAACAGCCCGCGTATCCGCCAAGTCCGAGACCAGCTGGTCCGCCGCAACCAAATCGCCCGGCCGCGCAAAACCCGTCTGAACAGCCAGCACCCGCGCCCCAATCCCGCGAGCCGCGCTGATGTCATGCCGCGTATCCCCAATCACCACGACCTCCGCGTCGGGCGCAGCCAGCGGACGCAGACGCGGCAGCGCCGCCGCCAACAGCTCCGTGCGGTTCGCCGCATCGTCGCCGAAGCCGCCGTCCACAAAGCGCTCCCAGATACCGAGGTAGCCAAGCTTGGCCTCCGCCGCACGGCGAAAATTGCCGGTCCCCAGACCCAGCAGCACGGGCTGCTCCGCCAGCGCATCAAGCAGCTCAACGACGCCCGGCAGCAGCCGCGAGCCGCCCTCCAGCTCCTCGCGGAGCGCGGGAATGTAGGCGTCCTGAAACTCACCGATCGCGGCCGGCGTCGCCTCGCGGCCCGCCTGTTCGAGCGCGGTGGCCACGATCCAGTTGTCGCTGCGCCCCGCGAAATCCACCTGCCTCAGCGCATCTTCGATCCCGAACACCTCGCGGAAGACGCGCCCCATCGCGCGCGTACCCGCGCCCTGCGTGACGGCCAGCGTGCCGTCGATGTCGAACAGCAGAATGGTGCCCGCCGCGCCCATCAGCGCTCTTCCGCGAGAGCGAAATCGACGTAGTGCCCGAAAATGCGCAGGGTCAGGCCGCCCGCGTCGTTGGGCAGCGGGAAGACCAGCATCAGCGCCACCGGCAGGTCGGGCTGGAACGTCGCAGGCAGCGCCAGCGTGGGTGTGTCCTCATAGATCGCCGCGCCCGCCGAGAGCACCGCATCGAGCGCATAGCTGCGCCCGCTCGACGACGCCATCTGCACCTGATCCGGCCGCAGCGTGTAGGGCGTCCCGCCGCGATTGACCACGTGCAGCCGCACCACCACAAAGCGCTCCGCCGCCTGCCGCGTGCGACCGTCCGACAGCAGCTCATCGGTCCACTCCACGCGCTCGATCGCGACATCGAGCGCGCCCACGCGCGCCGATTCCTCAAACACCACAATCCCCGGCAGCTCAGCCGCGCCAACCACGACCGGCGTCGGCGCCTCGGCTTCGGCGGGATCGTCCCCGCCGCTGTCGAAGAAACCGGAGAGGAAGAGGTACACCAGCACCACGACCACGACGATCGCGACGAAGATCGCATAGCCCTGGGTTGCCGAGAAGCGGCGGAGGTTCATCGCCGCCCCGCTGCGCGTCCGCGCGCGTCTGCGCTCACTGCTACTCGGTCGGCAGGCCGGCGGCGATCCAGGCCTCCGTGCCGCCTTCGATGTTGTAGAGCTCCGTGAAGCCCAGCGCCGCGGCGAACTCGCAGGCCACCGCGCTGCGCTGACCCTTCGCGCAGATGAACATCAGCGGCGCGTCCTTCGCACCCGCAATCTGCTCCAACTCCTCGCCCCGCGTCATCAGACTCATGTAGGGCATCAGCGGCGCGTCCACCACGTGCCCGTCCTGGTATTCGTCGAGTTCGCGGGTGTCCACGATCGGCACCCCCGCCTGCCGCTTGGCGTCGGCGTCCTCCACCGAGATGCGTTGGAAGGGTTCGGCGTTGTCGGGCATCGCGGCGCTCTCCGTCCTGGTCCTGGCTGCCCGCTCCACGGGCTCGCCTAGATCGTATCATTCCGCCAGCGCTGTCTCGCCCGCGCGCGGGACGCCAAGCATCGAACACCACACGGAGATCGCGCCATGACATCCGCCGAAGCCGCCCTGCCCACCGACGAACGCTACGAGCCGCCCAACCGCGTCCGCGACGGCGCGATGGTCCGGAGCCGCGAGGAATACGAGCGCCTCTGGCGGCGCAGCCTCGACGAACCGGACGCCTTCTGGTCCGAGACCGCCGAGGCGCTGCTCGAGTGGGACGCGCCCTGGCACACACTCGTCGAAGAAAACCTCGCCGAAGGCCGCATCGCCTGGTTCCTCGGCGGCAAGCTCAACGTCAGCGTCAACTGCCTCGACCGACACCTCGAAGCCCGCGCCGACCAGACCGCGATCCTCTGGGAGGGCGACGAGCCCGGCGAGAACCAGCACTGGACCTACCGCGACCTGCACGCCGAGGTCTGCCGCGTCGCCAACGAGCTCCGCTCACGCGGCGTGGGCAAAGGCGACCGTGTCGCGATCTACATGGGCATGACCCCCGAGGTCGTCGCGGCCATGCTCGCCTGCGCGCGGATCGGCGCAATCCACTCCGTGATCTTCGGCGGCTTCAGTGCCTCCGCAATCGCCGACCGCGTCACCGACTCCACCTGCAAGGCGATCATCACCCAGGACGAAGGGCGGCGCGGCGGCCGCACGGTCCCGCTCAAGGCCAACGTCGACGCCGCGCTCGAAAACGTCGACTGCGTCGAGTTCGTGCTCGTCCACCAGCACACCGGCGGCGACATCACGATGCAGGACGGGCGCGACATCTGGTGGCACGAGACGGTCAGCCGCCAGCCCGCCGAGGCCGAGCCGGAGTCGATGGACGCCGAAGACCCGCTCTTCATCCTCTACACCTCAGGTTCGACCGGAAAGCCCAAGGGCGTCCTCCACACGCAGGCCGGCTACCTGCTCTTCACGATGCTCTCCCACCGCTACGTGTTCGACTACCGCGAGGGCGAGATCTACTGCTGCGCCGCCGACGTCGGCTGGATCACCGGCCACTCCTACATCGTCTACGGACCGCTCGGCAACGGCGCCACCTCCGTCATGTTCGAGTCGATCCCCACCTACCCCGACGCCGGCCGCTACTGGGACATGGTCGATCGGCTGGGCATCAACACGCTCTACACCGCGCCCACCGCCATTCGCGCGCTGATGCGCGAGGGCGATGAGTGGGTCAAGGCGCACGAACGCACCTCCCTGCGCGTGCTGGGCACCGTCGGCGAGCCGATCAACCCCGAAGCCTGGCGCTGGTACTTCGATGTCGTCGGCGACGGCCGCTGCTCGATCGTCGATACCTACTGGCAGACCGAAACCGGCGGCCACATGCTGACCGGTCTGGCCGGCGCCAACGAGATGAAGCCCGGCTCCGCCTCCCTGCCCTTCTTCGGCATCGAGCCCGTCCTGGTCGATCAGGACGGCAACGAACTCGAGGGCAACAGCCAGGCCGGGCTGCTCTGCGTGGCGCGCTCCTGGCCCGGCATGATGCGCACCGTCTACGGCGATCACGAACGCTTCATCAGCACCTACTTCGTGCAGTACCCCGGCAAATACTTCACCGGCGACGGTTCGTACCGCGATCAGGACGGCTACTACTGGCTCACCGGCCGGGTCGACGACGTGCTCAACGTCAGCGGCCACCGCCTCGGCACCGCCGAGATCGAGGGCGCGCTGGTCGGCCACTCCGGCTGCGCCGAGGCCGCCGTGGTCGGCTACCCGCACGAGATCAAGGGCGAGGGCATCTACGCCTTCGTGCTGCTCAAGGACGGCTTCGACCCCGGCCCCGATCTGGCAGTCGAGCTCAAGCGCGCCGTCCGCGCAGAGATCAGCCCGATCGCCACCCCCGACAAGCTCCAATTCGTCGGCGGCCTGCCCAAAACCCGCTCCGGCAAAATCATGCGCCGCATCCTCCGCAAGGTCGCCGAAGGCAACCCCGACGACGTAGGCGACGTCACCACCCTCGCAGAGCCGCAGGTCGTCGAAGCCATCATCGAGGGCGCGACCGAGGCGCACTAGGACGGCGCGAGAGGCGATACGCTGACGACGGAGCCCGCATAATGGCGATCATCAACACCCTGAGGCTGCGCAATGCGCTCGTCCGCAACGGCATCGCCGCGGACGACTCCGCCGAAGAGCTGGTCGGCGTGCTCGACGACGAATTCGCCACAGCCACCGACAACTTCGTCACCAAAGAAAGCCACACCGCCTCCGAGCAGCGCGTGCTCACCGCAATCTCCGACCTCGCCCGACGCATGGCCGAACGCGACGCCGAACAGGCGCGAGCAGCCGCCGACCGCGACCGCCAACTTCACAATCACATCACCATCGGCATCGGCCTGATCATCGGCGCGATCACCGTCGCCACCGCGATCATCAGCATCGTCATCGTCGTGCTCGACTAAGTCGCGCAACACACCTGGAGGCCAACCCAAACTCGCTCCGGCAAAATCATGCGCCCTAAGACGGTGCGAGAGGCGATACGCTAACGACGGAGGTAGCGCGATGGCGATCATCAACACCCTGAGGCTGCGCAATGCGCTCGTCCGCAACGGCATCGCCGCGGACGACTCTGCCGAAGATCTGGTCGGCGTGCTCGACGACGAATTCGCCACGGCCACCGACAACTTCGTCACCAAAGAAAGCCACACCGCCTCCGAGCAGCGCGTGCTCACCGCAATCTCCGACCTCGCCCGCCGCATAGCCGAACGCGACGCCGAACAGGCGCGAGCAGCCGCAGAACAGGCGCGAGCAGCCGCCGAAGCAGCCGCCGACCGCGACCGCCAACTTCACAACCACATCACCATCGGCATCGGCCTGATCATCGGCGCGATCACCGTCGCCACCGCTATCATCAGCATCGTCATCGTTGTGCTCGACTAAGTCGCGCAACACACCTGGAGGCCAACCCCATGCCGGAGGACGAAGCACGCGCATCCTGGTTCACCTGGGAATGGGTGCGCGACGTATTCGTGCGGCGCGGCCTCTGCGACACCGAGCGCGCAAACGAAATCGTCGCCGCGCTGGAGGAGGAGATCGGCGACCCCCACAACCTCCTCACCAGCGAAGGCCGCTCCGCCATCGCCGCCGCCAACCGCGCCGGCTACACCCCCAACGACCAGCCCACCGACAACCCATCAGAAACGCCTTGACCATCAGTGTCGGGGCCGATCTAATCGTTGCGGCGATCAGCGTCGCAACGGCCACCATTGGGATCGTAATCGCGCTCGTCAGTTGAGCAGCAGCCCCGCGCGCTCCACTTTGCCGGACGTCACTCACCCCCCGGATTCATGAGCTGGCAGTATGACACGTACGGAAACGTTGGGCCGAGATCAGCGGGGATCTGACCGAAGCTGACCGTCGCGCCGCCGCCCTGCGGCGCACTGTAGAAATAGCGGTCGAACCAGTCATCGGGGTGCCGCGACGCAAGCTGGATATCTCGAATCGCGCAGACGAACGGCAACGTGTCGCCCCAGACCGGGTACAGATTCACGTAGAGCCGCCATGTCGAACCTTTGGGCAAACCCGTGAACACAAACTCAGTTCCACCAGTGGGCAGCTTGCGCTGATGGTCGAGCTCATGGGAGAAGAATTGATAGTCGGGCGCCACCTGGCCGTCGATCAGACGCTTGAGGGTAATATTCTCGTATTGGTCGCCGTGCGCGCGCAGCTGCACGCGGATGTCATGCGCGCCGGCGCTGACCACGAAGCCTCTCGGATCCGCTCCCCTTGGTGGCAAGCCGTCCGGGTCCGGCGGCGTGCGCACACGCGCGACCAGTGGCGGCTCAGCCCCGAAGCCCGTGGGCAGCGCTCGCGCGACCGTCACCTCGAACATCGAATCAGGCGGCAGGCCGGAGATCACCGCAGACATCGGCACATCCTGTTCCGCTTCCTGGTCGAGTCGGCGGAGTGGATTCCGTCGATCCCCCCAGATCACGCCTGGCCAGTCGTCGGATCGGACGGTCACGAAGTACCAGCTGTGTTCGGACAACTCGCCGAGCCAGCTAACCTGCAGCTCGTTTGACGTGGCTCGCGCCGAAAGTGATCTCGATGTCTGCGGGCGGAATCGGCGAGTCGTCGACCAGCGAACCGCGCGCGGATCGTTCCACTCGCGCCACCAGTTGGCAGCGTCGTCCCACGCGCCGGCGTCCATTGCAGGCATCCAGCCCCCCGAGTACCATCTCGTCCCACCATAGCGCGACGGCACTCCATACCAGACCCATGCAGCTTGCAGCTCATACCTCGTCTCGGGATCGAGATCGTCCACATGCGAAGCAAGTTCATAGGCACTCTTCTGTGGCGCCGGCGGGAAGGGCATCGCGTACCTCCAGTCGCCGGAGCCGACCGCGCGATAGCGGAAGACCGCGACGAGCGGTGGTTGGTGGGAGCCTACTGGCGGCCAGAACGGCCATGGCGTATAGAGATGCAAATCGGTGTAGCCGAGCAGCAGAGACATCTCCGACAGCTCAATCTGCGGCGCAGCCGCGAGCAGCATCACCGTCGGCTCAGCGGCAATCTCCGCCCCGTTCGCATCGACCACCCGCACAGGCAGCGCAACCTCGACAGACCTGAACAGCAGCCCATCCGTAACCCAGGCGCGAAGATCGGCGCAGGAAACGCTCAGCTGTTCGTCATCCGTCTCAGCAACAATCCCCGCCACAGTCACCGCATAAGGCGGCACCACACCGTCGATCCGCCAGCTGACATCCACCGATCCGCCCACCCCGCAGAACGGCGGCCAAATCGACGGCAACCCCGAACCACCCGCAGCAACCCAGCCACCCCCCACAGCACACAACAGAGCAACGATCGCAACCACTCCCCACAGCAACCTCATCCGCATCGCACACACTCCGCTCACCATCCACACAAGCCTAGACGTTCAAGCCACCACAAAGGTTCCCACCCAATCGTCGGGCAGCCAGCAGCCAGCGCGACGCCGATTCACTCAGCGCGCCCGCGAACGGCATTCGGCGGCGTCAATCTCCCCCGCGGCGCCGTATCGCCGGCAAGTCGAGAAACTGATCTGCCGTCGATCCGGGCTGCCAGATCGTCCAGCGATCGCTGGCGGCAGCAACAGCTGTGTTAACTCGACGTAGCTCGTACCGCGGCAGGTCGATCATAAGAGGGGATAAGGACCAAACCGTTGATAGCAGTAGCGCACAATGAGGGTCAAACAAACACCAGATTTCACTTGCATTGCGAATTCCGACACTGCTGATCGGTGCAATTCGACCTGTGGCGGCTTCCCGTGCAACGATCGGGTTGTCTGAGGTTACGAATCCTGGGTACGGAAGCCACACGACTAGATAGTTCCACGCGCTTTGCTCAAGCACTCTAAGGAGCGCTGGCTTTCTTCCCATCTGTAGTCGGATGACTTCGTTGCGACCGAACAACTGGTCAGAGTCGCTGTCTGTATATCTACTTGGATCAGCTGTGCCAAGGCTGTGGTCAGGCATCGCTTGATTGTCAGGCATTGGTGCGAGTCGGCCAAGCAGATCGTTTTCGTAACGCACTGCGGTCTCAGCTAGCCAACGGTACTCTGGACTACGCATATGGAGGAGAGCCAAGAATTCACGTACCGTCGGCACATCGCTCGAAGAGATCACACGGCGACAGGCAATGCGGTTCAGCAATTCCGCCCCGCGACTGTCGGGAACAAGCAACGTTTTGTCTTCGATCAGCGTCGCTCGCGTCGGATCTGGCAAGTCGAGGGTCAAATAATTCCACTTGTACGCGATGCTCTTTGGCTACCGCTCCTTCGGCTCCGAAGACCACTTGCGATCGTGCGTGACAACCGCGCCAGTGCCCGCATCCGCGAAGCGACGGATGATGAACTGGGGTAGGACATGTTGGCGCTTGGTCGTCTGAGAACTCATGTCCTCATGGTAGCACGGGGCACAGGACAGCGTCAGCGCCTACAACAGCCGCGCCGACCGCTTCCGACCAGGCTTCGGATCGTAGTTCGTCTTGAACATCTCCAGCTGCTCCCGCGCAATCAAATACTTCCCCCCGAAAAAGCGCGCCCCAATCCGCTCCTGCTTGATCAGCCGCCGCAAACTCTGCGGGTGAATCCCCAGCTCCCGCGCCGCCTCCACAATGTCGAACCACTGCCCGAAGCTGGGCCGCCCCGACGGCGCCGGCGCCGGCGGCGCGTTGGTGTCCGCCACCATCAGCCGCGCCGACCGCTTCCGCCCCGGCTTCGGGTCGTAGTTCGTCTTGAACATCTCCAGCTGCTCCCGCGCAATCATGTACTTCCCGCCGAACAGGCTGGCCGGCACCCGCCCCTGCTTGATCAACCGCCGCAAACTCTGCGGGTGAATGCCAAGCTCCCGCGCCGCCTCCACCAGGTCGGACCAGCCGTCAAAGGGATCGTCGTGCGTCGCCATCGCGCCTTCGCCTCATCCAATCCGCGTAAACTGCTCAAGCGACTATACAGAACGATCTCCATCCTGCCAATCCACCCGCCCCAACGCCCTGACGCGCGGGAGGCGGCAAGCGACCATTGGCGGAGCGTCCTCTATCCTCACCTGCGGCAAGCCAGATTAGGCGGGAGCGCACAGCGATGACAACGGCCGCAGCGGCGGGAATCGTAGACCAGGCGCGCGCCGAAGGGCGCGCGCTGCTCAGCGAGGTCGAGGCCAAGGCGATGCTCGCCGAGCACGGCGTCGCCGTGACCGACACCCGCCTCGCCGCCTCCGTCGATGAAGCGGTCGAAATCGCCGACCAGCTCGGCTATCCGGTCGCGCTCAAAGTCGTCGCCGACGAAATCACCCACAAGACCGACGTCGGCGGCGTCGAGCTGGGCCTCGCCGACGCCGAACAGCTGCGCGACGCCGCGCAGCGCATCCACGCCGCGGTCACCGCCGCCGCGCCGGGCGTCGCCCCCGCCGGGCTCTCCGTCCAGCCAATGGCCGCGCCCGGCACCGAGGTCATCCTCGGCGTCACCCAGGACCGGCAGTTCGGCCCCGTGCTGATGTTCGGCCTCGGCGGCGTCTTCGTCGAAGTGCTCAAGGATGTCGCCTTCCGCGTCGTCCCCCTCGAGCCGCGCGACGCGAGCGAGATGATCCGCGAAATCCAGGGCTTCGCCGTGCTCGAAGGCTTCCGCGGCACCGAGCCCGCCGACCTCGGCGCGCTCGAAACCATGCTGCTCCAGCTCTCCAGCTTCGCCGAAGCACACCCCGAGGTCGCCGAGCTCGACCTCAACCCCGTCTTCGCGCGGGCCGACGGCGCCATCGCCGTCGACGCCCGCATCCTGCTCACCCCCGACAACGACTGAACCAGCGGACGGCGATACCAAATGCCCGTAACGCGCGAGCGGCTGCACCGCACCCTCAACCCCCAAGTCGTCGCCGTGATCGGCGACAAAAAGGCCAGCGGCTACACCTGGCTGCGCTCCCTGCAAACCTTCTCCGGCAAGCTCTACTCGGTACAGGTCGATCCCAACGAGATCCCCGGTATCGAGGAGCTCGGCGTCGAGAACTACGCCAGCCTGACCGATATCCCCGAGCGGGTCGATTTCGCCGTCTGCGCCGTCCCCCGCCAGGTCGCGCCCTTCATCGTGCAGTCCTGCGTCGACGCCGATGTCGGCGGCGTCACGCTCTTCACCAGCGGCTTCGCCGAGACCGGCGAAGACCTGGGCGTCGAGCTGCAGGACAAGATTTACGAGATCGCCGCACCCTCCGGCCTCGCGCTGATCGGCCCCAACTGCATGGGCGTACACATCCCCCGACTCGGCGTGCGCTTCAACCGCGACCAGCCGCACGATGTCGAGGGCGATATCGGTTTCATCTCGCAAAGCGGCACCCACGGCATGAACTTCTCCCTCACCGGCGCAGCCAACGGGCTGTACTGCTCGTCGCTCGTCTCGTTCGGCAACGGCATCATCCTCGAAGCCGCCGACTACCTCGATTACCTCGCCGACGACGACCGCAGCAAGCTGATCGCCATGTACATCGAAGGCGCGCGCGACGGACGGCGGCTCTTCGAGTCGCTCAAGAATGCCGCGGCGCGCAAGCCTGTAATCGTCTGGAAGGGCGGCCAAACCGAAGGCGGCGGCCGCGCGATCCGCTCCCACACCGCCTCGCTCGCCAGCGACCAGTCGATCTGGGAAGCCGTAATTCGCCAGGCCGGCGCGGTCGCGGTGCATAACCTCGACGAGATGGTCGACGTGGTCAAGGCCACCCTGCTGGCAAAGCGTCCGTCCAGCAACAGGCTCGGTCTGATCGCGATGACCGGCGGCCAGTCGGTAGTGCTCACCGACGCATTCGAAAAGGCCGGCTGGAAAGTACCGACGCTCACCGACGCTTCATACGCGCAGTTGGGCGAGTTCTTCAACATCATCGGCGGCTCATACCGCAATCCACTCGACGCCGCAGGCACCATCGGCCAGGCACCCGAGCATCTCGATACGATCTTCGACATCCTCGACGCCGACGAAAACATCGACGCCGTAGCGATGGAGCTATCCGCCACCTTCATGGCCCGCCGCTGGCAGGACAAGCCGGAGGAGTTCGACCGTCTGATCACCTCCATCAAGCGGTTCACCGGCAAGTCCAAAAAGCCGTTCCTCGCCGCGCTGCACCCAAGCCACGTAGAGCCGGAAGCCCTACAAGCGCGCCAGCGCCTACAAGCAGAAGGCATCCCCACCTTCCCCAGCTTCGAGCGAGCCGCCAACGCCCTCCGCAAGTCCTCCACCCTCGCAGCGCTCTGAGGCGACAGAGGCTAGGCAAGCTCCGGTCC
Organism: uncultured Dehalococcoidia bacterium; assembly: GCA_958295515.1. Lineage (GTDB taxonomy): Bacteria > Chloroflexota > Dehalococcoidia > Bin125 > Bin125 > CATQGW01. Next base: position 259,378 of record CATQGW010000005.1, read on the forward strand.
GTCTGGTAAACTGCCGCAACCCGGCAGTCCTCCTCAATTCAACGACCACTCTCGCTGTGGCCGTTGCCGGCCGGGCGAACGCAGGAGCGATCCGACATGAAGGCCAACCCCCTCACGCTCAGCGAGATCTTCCAGGCGCCGGCCAGGTACACCGTCCCTACCTTTCAGCGACCCTACGTCTGGACCCAGGAAGAGCAGTGGGAACCGCTGTGGATTGATGTCCGTGACATCGCGGAGCGGTTCATCGAGTATTTCGAACTCAGCGGCGTCCAAGGCGGGGCGATCGATCCGGGCGAACAGCCGCGTCACTTTTTGGGCGCGATCGTCCTCCAGCAGCAGGAGGTCCGGTCGGGCTCGCTGCCGACGCGGGAAGTGATCGACGGCCAGCAGCGTCTCACCACGCTCCAGATCCTGCTTGACGCAGCGCAGGAAGAGTACGTCAGCCTCGATCGGGACGCGGCGGAACGGCTCCAGGATCTCGTCTTCAATAGGCCGGCGTTCGCCGGGAAGAATGCTGACCATCAGTTCAAGATCTGGCCGACGTTGAACGATCGTGATGCGTTTCGCCATGCGATGCGAAACGAACTCCCGACCGGGGAGTACGACGAGTCGTTGATCGTCCAATGCCACGACTTCTTCAGGGCCCAGATCCGCGAGTGGGTGGCGAAGTACCCCGAAACGCAGACCGAACGTGCCGATGCCTTGGAACAAACCCTGCGCGAGTTCTTGCGCGTCGTCGTCATCGATCTCGAGGATGGAGACGACGCCCAAGCCATCTTCGAGACACTCAATGATCGGGGAACGCCGCTGCGGCCGTTCAACCTCGCCAAGAACTTCATCCTGCACGAAGTGCCTGGCGGGGCCAAGGAGCAGGATCGCGTCTACGCAACGCACATGAAGGAACTTGAGACCTTGTGGTGGCGCACTGAGGTCGGCTCCGGACGGCTCCGACGCCCACGGAACGACGCGTACTTGAACTACTGGCTCACGATGAGGACGCGTGAGGAGGTCTCCACGCGCTCCCTCTTCACCGACTTCCAGAAGTATGCCGTGTCGACGGCCAACATAGAGTCCATCGCCGAGGACCTGGGTTCAACCGGTCCCTTGTACCGCCGGCTGGAGGAGCTGAAAGACGGTTCGCGTTTGGGCGTGTTCCTGACCAGGTGGCGGCAGCTGCAAGCTGCTGTGTTCACGCCTCTGCTTCTTCATCTCTTGTCCTCGGAGCACACGGAGCCGACAGTCAACCGATGCCTGGATGCGCTCGAGAGCTACCTGGTCCGCAGGATGGCCTGCCGGATGACCACCAAGGACTACCAGGAAGTGTCACGCGGCCTCCTAAAGCGACTCCATGAACGCGGCACAGAGTCAGCCGACGAGGTGGTCATCGAGCACTTGAAACGGCAGACTGCAGCGGGCATGAAGTGGCCCAGCGACGATGATCTGGCGGAGGCTTTCCACACCCTCCCGCTCTACAAGCTCCTAACTCGGGGGCGCCTCCGACTTATTCTGGAAGGCGTAGAGCACGGGCTACGCACGCCGAAGTCGGAGCGTTCCCAAGTGGCGTCGAACTTGACGATCGAGCATGTGATGCCACAACACTGGCGTGAACACTGGGATCCGCCGACGAGCGTTGACGAATCAGACCCTGCCGCAACGCGCGATCGCGTCATTCACACGATGGGCAATCTGACGTTGGTCACCAGGAAGCTCAACCCGGCTCTGTCCAACTCTCGCTGGGCGAAGAAGCGAGAAGGCATCGACGACCACAGCACGCTGTTCCTGAACAAGGACCTGCTGAAGAATGCCCGCAAGGATTGGGCCGAGAACGAGATCGCCAAGCGCGCGCAAAGGCTGGCAACAGCTGCCATCCGCGTCTGGCCCGGCCCCGACGACATCTAGCCCCAACCCACCTACAGAAACGCCACCATCAGCCCCACCGCCGCGATCACCACCCCCGCCACCAGGATCATCGCCATCAACATCTCCCGCTGCGACCGCTCATCCCTCAACGCCGCCTCCGCGGCAACCCTGTCCGTGTGCCGGCGCTGCTCGCCATCGCATGCTCAAGCTTCCGCTGAGTCTCCTCGCGCAGCTGAGCGAACTCGCGCTCCATCTCCGCAAACCGACGCTCCATCAGCGCGAAGCCGTGCTCCATGTCCTTGCGCAGATCCCCAATCTCGCGCCGAACATCTTGCAGCTCCCGCGCCAGATCCTCATTCGTGACCAGATCCTCCTCGCGCTCGATCAGAATCCCCGTCATCGCCCGCGCCTGCTCATCGGTGAAGCCGGCCTCCATCAGGCGTCTGTACCACTTGAGCGACGGGATAGCCATGCGACCAGTCTAACCGCTCCCGCTAGCCCCGCAGCTCCGGCCAGATTTCCCGCCACGCCGACTCGATGTGGCGCAGATAGTCGTCGACCGCGATCGCCCCCTCGCGGTCGTAGTTGGGCATCCCAATCCCGATCCGCGTGATCCCCGCGTCCCGCGCCGCCGTCAGCGTCCGCCGCGTGCTCTCGATATCCGTGTCCAGCGGCGGCAGCCACTGAATCGGAAACTCCTCCGCCTCCCGCGCGTGGCGCTCCAGCGCCGCGCGAATCTGCTCGGTGAAGCCGATCAGATGGTCGATATCCGACTGCACCGGCGCAATCCAGCCGTCCCCCAGCCGCGCAGCGCGGTCCAGCGCCGCATCCGAGAAGCCGCCGAACAGCAGCGGCGGTCCGCCCGGCGTCACCGGCTTGGGCAGCATGCTCATCTCCCGAATCGTCGTGTAGCGCCCCTCAAAGTTGACCGGCTCCTCCGTCCAGCAGGCGCGAAGCACATGGATCGCCTCCTCCATGCGCGACGGCCGCTGACGGAACGGCACGCCCAGCGCCTCAAACTCAGGCTCCTGCCAGCCGACCCCGATGCCCAGCCGAAATCGCCCGCCCGAGAGGACGTCGATCTCCGCCGCCTGCTTGGCGACCAGCACCGGCTCCCGCTGCGGCAGCACGAGCACGTTCGTCTGCAGCGCCACGCGGCTCGTCTGCGCCGCAACCCAGGCCAACGTGATCAACACCTCATGCTGATGCACATCGTCCTGGTAGGGACCGCGCGTGGGCCGGTCCGACAGCTCGTAGGCGAAGCTCACGTGGTCCGCCATCGAGACGAAATCCAGCCCGATCGCCTCCACCCCCTGCACCCAGTCGCGCACCTCCGACACATCCCAATGCCAGTGCCAGGCGGGGATCTGCGCCCCGAATTCCATTCGCGGCATCTTCACAACCTCTCATGCAGCGCTCCAATTCGCGCCTCGCGCGCGTGTATCCTATAGCCGTCGGCGCTGCCGCCCACCGCTCGGTGCGGCGCCTGAGCAGGCCGGCAGGAGGTCCCCATGGCGGTGGACGAACGACACGCCGGTGAAGAGGGCGTGATCCGCAGCGACATCGCGGACGTGATCAACCGCTCCGCGGCGATGGCCGCCTACGCCTACGACGCCGTGCGCAAGGCCGGCGCCGCGGGCGGCCTGCAACTGCCCGACTCGCTCGCCGAACACCTCGCCGAATCCACCTACATGGAAGTCATGCGCTACTCGCTCGACGAATGCTCCTGCCCCTGCCACCAGGAGCACCACTAGCCGCCCCCAATCGCCGCCCGCGCGGTGGTATCCTGCGCGACAGCGGAAGATCCAACGAAGGGACCCCACCCATGACCACCGCGACGCGCGAATCGGCAGTCACGCTCGAACGCTTCAAGTCGGGCATGACCTGGAACCAGTACCTCTCCTACATCGCCTCCGAAGAGAACCAGCAGCGACCCACCCCCGGCGGCTCCCCGCGCGGCGACGCCAACGTCGAGCGCTTCGTGCGCAACATGAGCGCCTGGCAGATCTCCGACGAGGGCCGCGAGGCGCTCCAGTCCCTGCCCCGCCTCAAGATGCTCGTGCTCGGCGAAGACTGGTGCCCCGACGTCTACCGCGGCCTCCCCGTCCTCGCCGAAATCGCCGCCAACGCTGGCTGGGAACTCCGCATCTTCCCCCGCGACGAGAACAACGACATCATGTCCGAGTTCCTCAAGGACGGCCAGCACGAGTCGATCCCCACCGCCGTCCTCTACACCATGGACCACGAGTACATCGGACACTGGATCGAGCGCCCCGCCGTCGCCAACGAGCACATGGCCAACATGCAGAAGCTGTTCAGCCGCCAGGACGGCGAATCCGAGCAGGACATGCGCGCCCGCATCGGACAGGCCTACCGCGAGCTCCAGACCTCCGACGAATGGGCCTCCTGGCGCGACGCCACCGTCGACGAGCTGATCGAGCTGGCCCGCTCCAACGCCTAACGCAGCGCGCGCCGCCCGCGCCGCGCCGGCCGATACGCTGGGTCCCCTAATGGTCACCGCAGCGAAGCCTCCCGTGCCTGCCGCCGTCGGCGCCAACCCGCTGCGTCTGCAACCGCCGCCGCAGTGGACCCTGTCCGACGCAGCCTTCCTCGAACTGTGCGAGCTCAACCCCGGCTGGCGCTTCGAGCTCGACGCGCAGGGCAGGTTGATCATCATGGGCGGCGCCGGCATCCCCAGCAGCTTCCGCTCCTTCATCGTCCTCGGCCAGCTCTACGAGTGGTGGCAGGCCGCGCCCCAGGGAATCGTCACCACACCCGACGGCTTCTACCGACTCGATGACCGCATCATCAAAGCGCCCGACGCCGCCTGGGTCTCGGCCGAGCGCGCGGCGGCAATCGAGGAAGACGACGAGGGCTTCTGGCCGCTCTGCCCCGATTTCGTCGTCGAGATCCGCTCGCCCTCGGACAAGCTGCCCGAGCAGCAGAGCAAGCTGCAGTTCTGGATCGATCACGGCGCGCGCCTCGGCTGGCTCATCGACCCCTTCGAGCACGCCGCCCACATCTACCGCCCCGACCGCGAACCCGAGCAACTCGCGCGCCCAACCACGCTCTCGGGCGAGGATGTCCTGCCCGGCCTGACCGTCAACCTCACCCGCGTCTGGCGACCCGCCCGCTAAGCCTCACAACTCGCGGTCGAACGGACCCGGCTCCAGCGGAGCCTCCGCAGCCGCCGCCTCTTCCTCTTCCAGACGCCGCGCGGCCAACCAGGTCATCACCCAGCGCTGGAGCGCCGTCAGGTTGGACAACGCCGCCAGCAGCCACAGCACCGCGATCACCTGGCCCGAGAGCAGCCCAATCGCCATAATCAGCACCCGCTCCAGCCGCGTGCCCAGACCCGAGCGAATCTGAATCCCGAACTCCGCCGCCTTCGAGCGCGTGTACGAAACCAGCATCGAGCCGCTCAGACTCAGCACGATCAGGATGATCGCCTCACGGTCGAAACGCGCCTCGCCGAGGTACCAGAAGAGCAAACCGAAGAGAATCGCGAAATCCGCCAGCCGGTCGCTGACCGCATCGAACACCGCGCCCCAGGTAGTCGCCTTGCCCGTGTACCGCGCCACTGCCCCATCGAACAGATCAAACGCGCCCGCCCCGAGCATCACCACGCCCGCCTGCCAAAACCAGCCAATCGACGCGAGGTAGGCCGCGCCTCCCATCCCAAACAGACCAAGCAGCGTCAGCGCGTTGGGCGTCAAGCCGGTGCGGGCGACCGCCCGGCCTACCCGTTCCGAAATCGATTGCGTCAGCGTGTGGGGTAGTAATGACACCGCTGTATGTGTGAGAGAAGCCCCGCCGCCACGGCAGTGATGCCACACTAACCAACCGCGCCGCGATTTCGCGTCACCGCAGCGTCAATCACATTCGGATAACACTCGCCCGGCTCACCATCGCCGCTCATAACCCGCGCAGCAGACGATTATAGACGCGGAGGTGCTGCGCGCCCACGGTTTTGGCCTGGAAGCGGCGCGCAGACGCGCGGCCTGCCGCGATCAGACGGTTGCGCAGCTGCTGCTCCGAGAGCGCGCGCCTAATCGCCTCGGCCAACGCCGGAGCGTCGCCGGGCGGAGCAAGCAGCGCCGCGCGTCCGCCCCGCGCCGCAATGCGGTAACCGTCAATGTCCGAGGCCACCACCGGCACACCCGCCGCCATCGCCTCCACCAGCACCAGCCCCAGCGCCTCCCCGCCCAGCGCCGGCGCGCAGAAGAGCGCGCTCCCGCTCAGCAGGTCGCGGACCCCATCCCCAAATTGAGCGCCGTGGAACTCGACGCGGTCCGACAGCCCGAGACGCCGCGCGAGCTCGCGCGTCGCAGGGCGGACCGGCCCGGCGATATGCAGCGTTGGCTGAATACCCTCAACACGAGGCAGCGCCCGCAGCAGCGTCCGCAACCCCTTGCGCGGCTCGTCGCGCCCCACGAACAGGATCGACGACGGATCAGCCGCAATCTGCGCCGTCGGCGCGTGGGTCGCAATGCAGGGAGGAATGATCGCAGCCGGTCCGCCGAGGATCGGGCGGGCAGTCTCCAGCGCCGCCGTCGAAACCACAATCCGCGCATCCGCGCGGCGCGAATAGCCGCGCAGCAGCGGCGCAGCAGCGCGATACCAGCGCTGCGCGACACGCTCCGCGCTGTGAAAGGTGAGCGCCACACGCGCAGAAGCCGGGGCGAAGCACAGCGCGAGCGGTCCAATCAGCGGAACCGCCGGTTCCTGAACGTGGACGATCTCCCAATCGTCGCTGAGCAACTCGCGCAGCCGCCCCGCGATACGCGGATCCACGCTGAGATTGCCCACCGTGCCGCCAACGCGAACCCGCAGCGGACGACCCACCCCGTGCAGCCACGCCGCCCGCTCCGCCGCTCCGTCCGAACTCGGCGCGATCACCTGCGCGTCGTGCCCGCGCCGCCGCAGCCACGCCGCCAGCGCCAGCGTGTGCGTCCGCACGCCCCCCGGCGCGGCCAGGTCATAGGGCATCACCAGCGCAATCCGCACGCCGCCGCCGCTCAGCGGCGCGCAGCCGCGCGGCGTTCAGCGGTGCGGCGCACCAGCCGACGCGCCAGCGCACGCGGCGTCGCCGAAATCCCCCGCGCCGGCTGGAGCAGCAGCCGCGGTCCCACGCTCAGCAGCGACGGATGCTCGCGCGTCTCAGCCCGCGTCTCGCCCTTGCTCAGCGCCGCCCGCAGCGCCTCCGCGCCCACCCCCGCATAGCTGGTCACCGCAGCGCCGACATGCACCGCGAAATGCGCGTCGCTGCCGCCCGTCTCCGGTAGCCGCCAGCGCTGCTCGTTCCGCTCGCGCACCGCCCCTACCCGCCGACGCGCCGTCACCGCCGGGTTCGCCAGCTCGATCGCCAGCACCGCCGAGGAATCGCCACGGCGCGACGGCGCCAGATCGCGCACCAGCTGATCAATCTCACCCAGCTTGAGACTGGGCGGCATAATCGCCGCCGGATGCGCAATGCTCGCCACCCCGCCCTGACGCCAGATCGCCTCCACCGTCTCCGCCGCCGAGCGGAACGCGGGAATCGGCTCCGATATCCACAGCGCCAGCAGGTGCCCCTGCCGCGAGGTCACCTCGCTGCCGATGATCACTTCAATCGGCAGCCCCCGCTCAAGCGCAATCTCCCGCGCCCGCTGCGCCCCCGCCACATCATCGTGCTCCGTAATCGCGATGCAGTCCAGACCCGCCCCAACCGCCGCCTCCAGCACCCGCTCCGCGCTGTCCATCCCGTCCGACGCCCGCGTATGCACCTGCAAATCCGCCGCCGACCACGCCGAACCGTTGGGATCGTTCACGCCACGCTCCGTTCACGGCTGGCGCGCGGATCGTCCCACGGCGTGTCGTGGCAAGGCGCCCAGGGCGACTCGAACATGCGCCACTGCTCGCAATGCTCGTGCAAAATCGGCTCGAACAGCGCCGCCAAATCCGCCAACCCGGTGCGCACATCAAGCGCCCGATTACCGGTCAGCAGCAGCTGCATCGGCGGCAAACACTCCACCTCGAAATGCAGACCGCTCGTGCGCCGCTGCCAGATCGGAACCAGCGCCGAGTCCGTGCGGATCGCCAAATCCACCGCCCCCACCGGAAAGCGCGCCTGCCGCTGAAAGAACGGAATGCACGCCCCGCCGCCCTGAATATCGCGATCCCACAGCACCGCCACCAGCCCGCCCTCGCGCAGTCGTTCAATGCAGCGCCCAATCCCCGCGCGATCCGCCTCCACGAAATCAACGCCCGCCCCGGCCCGCCGCGCCTCCGCAGCCGCGCGATGCCGAGCGTCCGCCAGCGGCTCCACCAGCGCCGCCGCCCGCACCCCCAACGCCCCCACCGCCCGCACCACCGCCTCCGGATTCGCCAGATGCGCCGACGTCGCCACCACCCCCCGCCCCGCATCCAGCTCCGCCTGCAAATGCTCCAGCCCGCGCAGCTCCAGCCGCTCCCGAAAAATCCGCTCCGGCGTCAGTGAAGGCAGCAGCGCCATATCCACGTAGTACCGCGCCGTCTCCTCAAAGACCCGCACCACCCCCCGGTTCAGCCGCCGCAGCTCCCACTCCGGATGAAGCCGCTGAAGATTATTCCGCACCCGCAGCCGCCGCCGCTCAGCCAGCGGCGCCCCCACCCGCGCCAGCCGCTCCGCAACCCCATACAGCGCCTCCTCAGGCAAAACCCGCGCCAGCACTTCAATCATCCGCAGCATCGCAACAGTAAGCATCCCCAAGAGCCTACCCGCCCAAGATCGCCGTCACCCCCCAAAGAACCGCGAAAACCGATACCACTGCCCCGGCCACCCAACAATCCACGGCTCAAAAGCCGCAACCGCCCCCTGCGTCACACCCCCCCCACCCGACCCAATCCCCGCATCGAGCTCAATCAGCGCCCGAAACCGAAACTCCCCCGACCCCTCACGCACCGCCGCCAGCGGAATCACCCACGCATCAGTCGCCGCCGCCACCCGCTCCAGCGTGCTCGACAGCCGCGCCTCCCGACCGAACAGCCGCACCGACACCCCCTCGTCCCGCCCCGCCGGCGGACGGTCGAACAGAATCGCCGCCGTCCCCCCGCCGCGCAGCGCCTCAATCGCGCGCCGCACCCCGGCCGCACCCGCCTGCGGCGTCATCCCCAGACGCTCCCTCGGCCACTGCACCGCGCGATCGAGCCGCGCATGCCCCAGCGGATCCACCACCACATGCGAGCGCCCGCAGACATGCGCATACGCCCCGCCCAACACATCCCAGTTCCCCATATGCATCACCGCGAAGAGCGTCGGACGCGACCCATACGCCTCCCGCAGCCGCGCCCAATCCCCAGCAGAGCCGTCAACCGCAGCGAAGCACTGCGCCGGCGTGAGCTCGGCCAGGCGCACCGCGTCCACCAGATATTCCCCATACGCCCGCCACTGCGCCCGCGCCAGCGACGCCGCGTCACCCCCCCAATGCACTTGCGCCAGCAACGCCGCCGCGTTGGCGGTCGAAGCGCGCCGCCCCTGCGGCCAGCCCAGCCAGACCGCATCCATCATCCCCCGCGCAGCGGCGTACGCCGATCGGCGCGGCAGCCGACGCGCAACCCGCCCCAGCGACTCGTACCCCAGCCAGAGCCCGCTGCCGACCAGCGCCCCCCTACTCCCCGGCGGCGTAGGCCTCCACCGCGTCGCGCGCCCGGTCATCGGTCCACTGCTCCGGCGGCGACTTCATGAAATACGCCGACGGCGCGAGCAGCGGTCCCGACTCGCCCCGATCCATCCCCAGCTTCACGCAGCGCACCGCGTCGATCACCACCCCCGCCGAGTTCGGGCTGTCCCACACCTCGAGCTTCAGCTCCAAATTCAGCGGCACGTTGCCGAACGTCGTGCCCTCGATCCGAATGTGGCACCACTTCCGATCCTCCAGCCACGGCACATGATCCGACGGCCCCACATGCACCTCGCTCGGCAGCATCTCGTATTCGATCTGCGAAGTCACCGCGTTCGTCTTCGAGATCTTCTTCGACTCCAGCCGCTCCCGTTCGAGCATGTTCAGGAAGTCCGTGTTCCCCCCGAAATTCAGCTGGTAGGTGCGGTCGATATGCACCCCGCGATCCTGGAAGAGCCGCGAGAGCACCCGATGCACAATCGTCGCCCCCACCTGACTCTTGATGTCGTCCCCCACGATCGGCGCGCCCACCCGACGGAAGCGGTTCGCCCAATACTCCTCACGCGCGATGAACACCGGCACGCAGTTGACGAACCCGCAGCCCGCCTCCAGCACCTGCTCCACGTACCACTTGGTCGCCTCCTCCGAGCCGACCGGCAGGTAGTTGATCACCACATCGACATCGCGATCCTTCAGAATCTGCGCCACATCCACCGTCGTGCCCGGCGCTTTCTCGATCACCGCCGACAGATACTTGCCCAACCCGTCGTGCGTCATCCCACGCTCCACCGGCACACCCAGATGCTCCACCTCCGTGAAGCGGTACGTGTTGTTCGGCTCCGCGAAGATCGCCTCCGAGAGATCCTTCCCCACCTTGTTCCGGTCGATGTCGAAGGCCGCCACGAAATTGATGTCCGAGATCCCGTACCCGCCCAGCACGGGATGCATGATCCCCGGAATGTCGTCCGCCTCCGAAGCGTCCGCATACAGCGATACGCCCTGCACCAGCGACGACGCGCAGTTGCCCACTCCCACGATTGCGACGTTGATCTTGCCCATCCGATGTCCTCTCGGCGCTTCGACAGCCGGCTGCCGCGCACACCGATGCAGCGCCTCGGCGCACGGGAACTCGCGCTCGGGCTGTCGAGAACGCTCCGACTGCGAGTAGTGCAGGATAGCAGCGGCTAGGCTGACGCCATGCCCGACCCCCGCGACGTCGTCGCCAACATCTACCTTGATTTCATCCACCAACTGGCCGACGCCGCAGCCGAAGCGATCCGCCCCCACTTCCGCAGCCCCCTGCGCGTCGACGCCAAAGCCGACGGCTCGCCCGTGACCCGCGCCGACAAAGACGCCGAACAGGCCATCCGCGAGCGAATCGCCGATCGCTTCCCCAACCACGGCGTAGTCGGCGAGGAGTGGGGCGCAGAGCGAACCGACGCCGAGTGGCTCTGGATCATCGACCCAATCGACGGCACCGGCGCGTTCATCTCCGGATTGCCCACCTTCGGCACCCTGATCGGACTGCTCCACGAGGGTCGTCCGCTGCTCGGATTGCTCAACCAACCGATCTCGAACGAGCGCTGGATCGGCCTCAATTGGCCCGGCCTGAAGCCGCAGACCACACTAAATACACAACTTATCCACACATCTTCCACCGCCGATCTCCACTCCGCAATCGGTTTCGCCACCTCCCCGGAACAGTTCCGCGGACCCCAAAATGACGCCTGGCAACGCCTCAGCGGGCAGCTCGAACGCGCCCGTTATGGTGTCGATTGCTACGCCTACGGCCTACTTGCCGCCGGTTATGTAGACCTCGTCGCCGAAGCCTCGCTCAAGCCCTGGGACTGCCTCCCGCTCGTCCCCATCGTCACCGCCGCCGGCGGCACAATCTCCGACTGGACAGGCAATCCGCTCGGCCTGGAGAACGCCGATCGCGTCCTCGCCGCAGCCACCCGAGCGCTGCACAGCGCCGCAATTGCCGCGCTCGCGGAGCCTCCTACCAGATGACAGAAGCGCCAAACTCGGTTATCCAGGCAATCGCCGGCCGCGCCGCAACCGACGCCCCGGCGCTACCCGCCGTTCGCCGTCGCGCGCGTCCGCTTGCGCAGCACCGGCAGCCCCGTCCGCGCGTTCTCCACCACCTCGTAGCCCGCCGGCAAACTGTCCAGCGCGCCGTCTTTGATCGTCTTCGCGAAGAAAAAGATGCGCTGCACGCGGTGGTTCCGCAGCGCCACCTCGCGGCTGTGCAGGTAATACGTCTGGCCCCGGGCATTGACTCGTGAGTAGGCCATGAGTGATCTCCCCGGCGCTGTAACTGATCAGACGCCTACGCGATTAGATCGTCAAATTAGTGTGCCACGTGTGAAGATGTCAACACACCGCCGCCACTGCGCGCAGGGCCTATGGGCCTCCCTGCTGGCGCTTATGTCGATCGCCCTCGCCGCCTGCGCCGCGCCGAGCGAAACGCAACCTCCCGACACCGATCCCTGGCTCGCCGGCGCCAGCGCCGACGCCGTCTGGCTGCCCATCCTCGCCACCCGCGATCTCGCCGTCGGCGTCGCCCGCCTCGCCTTCACCCTCGAGGGCGGCGACCCCGACGCGCCCGCCCCCCGCGTCCGCGCCGCGCTCTACGACCTCGCCGCCGACCCCCAACAGCCCCTCTCCTCCCAATACGCCCGCTTCGTCGAGTTCGCCGACGACGACGACCGCGCAGCGCAGCCGTTCACCCCCCACGGACACAGCGGCGGCTTCAGCGTCTCCGACGAATTGCCCCCCGTCGGGCGCGGCCTCTACATCGTCCCCGTCCGCCTGCCCCGCGCCGGCGAGTGGGGCATCGCTTTCGAGATCGACGCCGGCGCGCGCCACGAAGAAATCCGCTTCCGCTTCAGCGTCCGCGAGCGCCCCGCCGCCCCCACCAAGGGCGACCCCGCCCCCGCCTCCAACAGCCGCACCCTGGCCGACGCGCCACTGTCCGAGCTCACCTCGGACCCCAACCCCGAGCCCGCGCTCTATCAACTCAGCATCGCCGACGCGCTCGCCCAGCGACGCCCCATCCTGCTCGCCTTCGCCACCCCCGCCTTCTGCCACTCCCGCGCCTGCGCCCCCATCCTCGACATCGTCAAAGCCGTCTGGCGCGCCCGCGCCGCCGAGCTCATCGCCCTCCACATCGAAGTCTTCGAAAACCCCCACCAACCCCAAAACCTCCGCGAAGCCCCCGCCTTCACCGAGTGGAACCTCCCCAGCGAACCCTGGCTCTTCATCATCGACCACCACGGCCGCATCTACGCCTCCTACGAAGGCGCCGCCGCCCAGTCCGAACTCCTCCAGAACATCGACGAAGTCCTCTCCCAATGGCGCGCCCAACGCTAACCCCCCCAACCCAATACCATCCCAACCACCAGAGAGGACCCCCACATGGCGCTCGGACGCGCAGAGACCGCCCAGCTCCGGCAACAACTCCAAGCCCTCGAGGGACCGATCAAGATCGACTACTTCCACCAGAGCAAGCGCCAGGTGCTGGTCCCCGGCCGACCCGAACGCCCCTCCTGCGAACTCGCCATCGAGCTCTACACCGAACTCGCCGAACTCTCCGACAAAATCACCCTCAACGTCTACGAGCGCGAAGACCAACCCGAGCTCGCCGCAAAGCGCGACGCCCAGGATGTCCCCTGCGCCGTCGTGCGCGGCGAGCTGAACCGCCCCCTCCGCATGTACGGCGTGCCCAACGGACACCTCTTCGTCGCCTTCGTGCGCGCCATCGTGCTCGCCTCAACCCGCGCCGGCAAGCCCTCCGCCCAGATGAAGCGCGTGCTCGGCAAGCTGCGCCGCCCCACCCGCCTGCGACTCTTCGGCGCCGCCGGCGACCCCAACAGCGGACAGGCCGCGCTCATGTGCTGGGCCACCGCCCTGCTCTCCCCCAAGCTGCAAACCGATGTGCTCGCCATCGAGGAGTTCGCCCCCCTCGCCCAACGCGCCGGCGTCGCCGCCCTGCCCACCGTCCTCATCGACGACCAGTTCCCCGTCGCCGGCATCGTCGATCCCATCGAGCTCGCGCAGTACGTCGGCCTGGTCCAGGCCCGCCCCAACCGCGCCCGACTCAACCCGCCGCAGCCGCAGCCCGGCTCGCTCGCCGGCTGGCGACCACCCCCCACGCCGCAGCAGCGCAGGGAACCGACGCCCGCCGACCCAATCGCCCAGGCCGCAGGCCGCGCCCGCGAGGCCGCAGTCACGCCCGAAGGCATGCGCCGCACCGCCGGCGGACTGATCATCCCCGACCGCTAAACAGCATAACCGTACTTGCGTTCTATCCCCCCAATCGGTACATTACCGCCAAGGCGGGAGGCGATCCAAATGGCCACGGAGCACGGATGGGTGGACACACCGCTCGGCACGCTCTTCTTCGAGACCGTCGACGGCGCGCTGCGCGAAGCCGGCTTCGTCGACCTCTGGCGGCGCGAAACGCTCGACGGCTGCGCCGAAGACACACCCCCGCTCTCGCAGGCCGCCTGTGCCGTCCGCGACGCGCTGCGCGGCTACTTCGAGGGCGACGTGACCGCGCTGGACGCCATCGAGCTGGACCTGCGCGGCACGCCCTTCCAACGCGCAGTCTGGGACGCCATCCGCGAAATTCCCGCAGGCCGCACCGCGTCCTACGGAGAAATCGCCCGCGCCGTCGGCCGTCCCGCCGCAGTGCGCGCCGTCGGCACCGCCACCGGACGCAATCCCGCCGGCATCGCCGTCCCCTGCCACCGCGTCGTCCGCTCCGACGGCTCACTCGGCGGCTACGGCGGCGGCCTCGACCGCAAGCAGTGGTTCCTCGATCACGAACGCCGACACATCGGCGCGGAGGTTTCAGCATGAGCGACATCAACGACCCCACAGTGGCCGCCGCCCTGGCCAACGATCTGATCATCGACATCACCACCACCGGACGCGCCAGCGGCGAACCCCGCCGCCTCGAAATCTGGTACCACGCCGTCGAAGGCCGCTACTACATCACCGGGCGCCCCGGCCCCCGCTCCTGGTACGCCAACCTGCTCGCCAACCCCCAGCTCACCTTCCACCTCAAACAATCCACCCAAGCCGACCTCCCCGCAACCGCGCGCCCCGTCACCGACCCCGAAGAAAAGCGCGCAGTCTTCCTCAGCGCCCAAAAACTCAGCGAATACATCAACAACCAAAACGTCCAAGACTGGATAGACGCCAGCCCCCTAATCGAAGTCACCTTCTAAGCCCCACAGGGCGAAGAGATTCCCGTTCGGGGACGGGAATGACGGATATCGGAGCGGGGTGCCGCCCCGTCACCGACCCGCCAACACCGCAATCTGAATAAACTGAAACAGCGCCTCAGCGTCCTGCGACCACCGCCGCCAACCCTCCGAGAGCTCATCCAGCTCCGCTTGCCCCGCCAGCCCATACTCCAACGCCTGCGCCGCCACCGCCGAGTGCAAAATGCGCTGCGACCACGCCTCGCCCCAAATGCGCGCCTCCTCCCCCTCCAGCAACACCACATTCGGCTGCGCCTCAAGCCGCTCGAAGCCCGCCGCCCGCACCCACGACGGCAGGCAGCGCCCCGCATCCGGCTCCGCCCCGTTCGCGTACGCCACCGCGTGATACAACGCATTCCAACGCTCAAACTCCGCAAACTTCGGATACGGCTGCATCGTCGCATAGTCCGCATCGCGCACCCCCAACAGCCCGTCCGGGCGCAGCACCCGCCGCATCTCACGCAGCGCATCAACCGGAGCCGACAGATGCTGAAGCAGCTGGTTGGCGTAAACCACATCGAAGCTCGCATCGGCGTAGTCCAGCGCATAGACATCCCCCTGCACGAACTCCAGATTGCCAACGCCCGCCTCCTCCGCATGCTCCCGCGCCGAGACCAGCACATCGGCGGCGGCGTCGAGACCCGTCGTCAACCCCGGCGCGACCGCCCGCGCCAGCCCACTCGTCACCGTCCCCGGCCCGCAGCCCACATCCAGCACTCGCTGCCCGACCCGCAGCCGCGGCAGCAGAAACCACGCCTCCACATCCGCCCGACGCCGCGCGTGCTGCGCCACCACCGACGGATGGTGCCCGTGCGTATAGCGCTCGCGCCGCTCAGCCATCAGCCGCCGCTTCAAAGTCGGCAATCATGCGCCCCAGCGCCTCGCGCGACGCCGCGTTGAGCTCCAACTCGCGCAACGCCTGACGCCCCGCCGCGCTCATCTTGCGCCACGTGCGCCCGACCACCCGCCGCTGCTGCCGCTCGTCGAGCTCCGCCAGCGTCGGCGTCAGCTGCGTATCGAAGAACACCAGTGACAGCGCATCCTCCAGCGTCTGCGCCTCCTCATCCCCCTGCCCCAGCAGCGGCTCCTTCGCAATCAGCGCGTAGACCCGCTCCACCTCCTCGCGTCGATAGCCCTGACCCTCGAGAATCGCCGCCGCCAGCTCCGCGTGGACATGGTGCAGCGCGCGCCGCCAGCGCAGATACCCGCCGCGTCCCGCCGGGAAACTGTCCCGCGGCACCATCCAGCGCCGCACATGGTGCGCCCGCGCCGCCAGCAACAGCGTCTCCGACGCCTCAGGCCGCAGCCGCAGCACCCAATCCGTCATCATCTCCGCGTGCGTCTGCTCCTTGGGCAGCGCCCGCCCATCCACCACCAACACAAACGGATCCCCCACATTCGCCGCATCAATCGCCGCAATCGCCGCCCCATACCGCCCAGCGTCCTCAATCTGCGTCATTCGCACGGCCCTCCGCCTTCAGGCGCATCATACGGCGCGGCACTCATTCGCGATCGATGCGCGTCGCTGCCTCCGCGCGAAGCAGCAGCGACTCCAGCTGCCACAGCAGGGCTGGCGGCAGCACAGGCGCGTCATGCGCTTGCGGAGACAAGTCCACCCGCTTACTGCATCTGTAGCCCGACTGTGGATCGGGTTCGCCGGCGATGGCATTGTAGAGTCTGTCGGCGACGCGCTGACCACCGGCCCAGAATGAGACGCCGAGCGCTCCGTAGGGGACGTAGATTCGATAATCGCCGCCAGGTTCAGCATACGCCCTGGCAAGGACCGTGCGGCCGCTGCGAGCTTCGAACCATATTGCTGCATCGGATGGTGTATCATCGATGATCGCCGCACCGACGATTCCATGGAATGCGTACGGCTGCGTGTCAATGTGATCCAGTTGCACCATGTGTGCGCCCCCTGACGGCAAGGCGTCGTAGCGGCGCACCCAATCTGGCCGCAGTCGAGCATCTTTGACGACCAGTCTGATACCTTTCGTACCTGAAGGCGTGTACAAAGTCCAGCTGCCATCGGGCAGGACTGTAACTGTATGTTCCCATCCATCCTCGTTCATGCCGACGACTTTCAATGTCCCGACTTGCCTACCGAAGCACAGCGAGCTGAGGTCCAAGACATCGCCAGGGGGACCGTAGAATTGAAACGGTGAGCCTTCAGGATCGCCTGCGTGCAGCGTCATCCAGAAGGGAGCATCTGCGGGGTCGAAGGAGTAAGGCTCACTGAGGACGGGAAAGCCGTTGATTGTATACGAGATGTTATTGGCGTGGGGCGGAATCGGTACGTCCCAACCATCCTCGCCCAACCGGCCGCGGCGCCACGACTCACCATCTCGCCACTCTCGGATCATGGCGTCATCTGAGAGCGGCTCACCGAACAGTGTAATATCCTCGCGACGGGCATGAAAGTAGACGAATCGGGGCTTCGGGTCCGTCTCAACGCCTACATCGAGCTGCAACTTCCATTTGGCGCCCGGCGGCGCATAGTCAAAGGGGCCACCAGGTACTCGGAAGCCGTCCACGAACAGATGAATGTTTCTCCAGTTTGGCAGCAGCGATAGCTGCCAGGAACCGTCTGATTGAACTCGGTGGTTGGCCACGATCTCCATTCCGTCGTTGCCAACGCCAACAAAGATGAGTGTGCCGGGCGGGGCGGGTTTGCCGTTGATTGTGATTGAGCCTGACGGTCCGTAGAAAGTGACAGGCTCATCCGACGACTGCGCCAAAGCGCCCGCGCCGAGCGACGCCAGTGCGGTACATGCCAGAACAGCAATGACGAATAACGCTCGCATGCCGCGCCCCACAGCTATCCACCCTCAACAAACGACGCAACCGAGATCAAGTCTCACGCCCCCACCTGCGGATACCGCCCCACAAAATCCCCAACCAGATCAACAGCGCGCCGAAACTCCACATTCGGATGCCGCTGAATATGATCCAGCAACCGATCCAGCATCCGCAGCCGCCCCGGACGTCCAATGATGTACGGATGCATCGTCAGCGTAAAGACCCCGCCACGGCTGTAAAGCTCATCAAAGGCATCACGCCACGCCGCATAAACATGCTCCGGCGCCGCCATCAGCCGCCGCCCATCCGTCGGAGCGAAGACAAAATACGGATAGTCGTCCAGCGCCCAATGAATCGGCAGCTCCACCAAACCCTCGGCAGCCCAATACGGCGCATCCCCGCCCATCAGACTCGAGTCATAGCGAAAACCCCGCTCGCGCAGCAGCCGCAGCGAGTCCGCGCTCAGCTCCCACGACGGCGACCGATATCCCGTCGGCCGCTCCCCGACAATCCCCCGCAGAATCTCCGAGCCCCGATCAAGCACCTCCGCCTCCTGCTCCGCCGACAGCGAAGCCGGCGGCTCATGCAGGTAGCCGTGATGACCGATCTCGTGCCCCGCCGCCGCGATCCGCTCCACCACCGACGGATTGCCCTCCGCAATCCAGCCGGGCACGTAGAACGACGCCGGCACCGCACGCTCCACCAGCAGCGCGAGAATGTGCGGCACCGCCACCGACGGCCCGTAGTCCCCGAACGAGCGCGCCGACGGGCGCTGCTCAATCCCCGGATCGCGGTTGATCATCCCCGACGCGCCGTCCACATCGAAGGAAATCACCACGACGCACTCGTTGGCGTCGCGCGCAGCCTGGAGCGCCGCGCCGCAGCCCGGGCAGTAACGGTCGTTCGCCGACCAGCCGCAGAACGCGCAGGCCATCTCCTTAGGAGAAGTCCGTGATCGTCGTGAAGCCCATCGTCTGGAACGTGGTCATCGAGTCGACCACCGCCGGCACGTCGTTAATGCTGATCCGTTCGCCGATGATCGTCTCCGGGTGCAGCTTGCCCGAAGCGACCATGTTCAGCATCGCCGGGTAGTTCTGGTTCGGCAGCCCGAGCGAGCCGCGGAACTCGATCTCGCTCATCGTGATCACGTCAATCGGCAAGCCCACCTCGCCCGCCTCCGCCGCCGAGGTGATGCCAATCTGCACATGCACCCCGCCCTTGCGCAGCGAGTTGACCGAGTTCAGCATCGTCGCTTCGATGCCCAGCGCGTCAACCGACACCTGCGCCCCGCCGGAGGTGATCTCCTTCACCCGCTCCGGCACATCGCCGTCGCTGGCGTTGATCGTCTCCACCGCCCCCTCGCTGCGCGCCTTCGAGAGCTTCGCCTCGTCCAAATCCACCGCCACCACCTGCGCGCCGAGCGCCGCCGCGACCTGCACCGCCGACAGCCCAATCCCGCCGCAGCCGTTCACCACCACCCAGTCGCCGCCCCGCACGCTGCCCCGATCAGCCACCCCGTGGTAGCTGGTCATGAAGCGACAGCCCATCGCCGCGCCCGCCTCGAACGAAATGTTGTCCGGCAGCGGAATCGCGTTGAAATCGGCGTTCGAGATCACCGCCTTCTGCGCAAACCCGCCCGCGAACGCCGCGTTGTTGTCGCAGATATTCGGGAAGCCCCGGCGGCACAGCTCGCAGTTCCCGCAGCCGTTGTGGAACGGCGTCAGCACCCGCATACCCGGGCGGATGTGCTGCACCTCCGAGCCGACCTGCTCGACCGTCCCCGACCATTCGTGGCCGAGCACCGCCGGCATCGGAATCTGGAAGCCCACCCACGAAAGGTCGCCCTGCCAGAGATGCCAGTCGCTGCGGCACACACCGCAGGCCTCCACCCGCACCAACGCATCGCGCGGCCCACACTGCGGATCCGCAAACTCCCGCACCACCAGCGGCGCCCGCACCGCCTCCATCACCACTGCTTTCACGGCAAACTCCTCTCCAGGCCCCTCACAGGGCAACCAAATCACGATGCGCCAAGTCTAACCATTCCAAAAAGTCCCGGAGCAGCCCGCCGGCTTCAAGCACAGCCGTCTAGCCAATTTCGCCCTACCCCCACTCGCCAACTCCACCACTCCTACCCCCTTTCCCTCCGTCATTCCCGCGCAAGCGGGAATCTCCACCGCACAACCGCCCATCTCCCTTTCCCGCCATTCCCGCGCAAGCGGGAATCTCCACCGCACAACCTCCCACCTCCCTCTCCCGTCATTCCCGCGCAAGCGGGAATCTCCCTCGCGCAACCCCCCACCTCCCTCTCCCGTCATTCCCGCGCAAGCGGGAATCCCCCCCGCACAACCTCCCACCTCCCCTTCCCGTCATTCCCGCGCAAGCGGGAATCCCCCCCGCACAACCTCCCACCTCCCCTTCCCGTCATTCCCGCGCAAGCGGGAATCCCCCCCGCACAACCTCCCACCTCCCTTTCCCGTCATTCCCGCGCAAGCGGGAATCTCCCCCGCACAACCGCCCAAGCCCCTTCCCGTCATACCCGCGCCCCGCCGCGGGAACCTCCCCGCTCACCTGCACCAACCCCCCAACTCACCCGTGAAACTTCGGCTCCCGCTTCTCCATAAACGCCGCCAGACCCTCCACCGCCTCCGGACGGCGCGCCGCGTCCGTGATCGCCCGCGTCTCCGTCTCCATCTGCGACTCCAGCGTGTCGTTGAACGACGCGTGATACAACCGCTTCGCCGCCCCGATCGTCGAAGTCGGACCCGCCGCCAGCTGCGCCGCCAGACCCGCCGCCGCGCCTTGCAGCTCATCGTCCGGCACCACCCGGTTCAGCATCCCCCACTCCAGCGCCTCCGCCGCCGACAGCATTCGGTTCGTCATCGAAAGCTCCAGCGAGCGCCGCAGCCCAATCATCCGCGGCAAAAAGTACGTCGAGGAGCCATCCGGCGTCAGCGCGATCTTCGAGTACGCCATCGTGAACCGCGCCGACTCCGCGGCCAGCGCCAGATCCCCGATCAGCGCCAGGCTGAAGCCCGCACCCGCCGCAGTCCCGTTGATCGCGCAGATCAGCGGCGCCTCCATCCGCGCAAAGCGCGAAATCGCCGCGTGCAGGTACGTCGTCAGCACCTTGATCTCCGTCGCCATCCCCGGCCCCGCCGGCGGCAGCGCCTTCAAATCCGCACCCGCGCAGAACATCCGACCCGTGCCCGTCAGCACCACGCAGCGCACATCCGGATCGTCGTCGCAGCGGATCGACGCGTCCATCAACTCCTCGCCCATCTGCATCGTCAGCGCGTTCGCCGCCTCCGGCCGGTTGAAGGCGATCGTCGCCACCCCATCCTCGAGCTCCCAGACAAGCGTTTCGTACTCGGGCATTTCAGCGCTCTCCCACTACGCGGTCCGTCATTGCCAGCCAGTCTACCCCCCGCGCCTATGCTGCCCACCAGCGGAGGAGACGCCGATGGCCAAGCTCAGCGACGTGCGCGTCCCGGTCGCCGACGGCGCAATGCGCGCCGCCCTCGCCCTGCCCGACGCGCCCGAAGCCGGCGCGCCCGGACTGCTCGTCCTGCACGAACTCGGCGGACTCAACGACGACATCCGCAGCATCGCCGCACGCTTCGCCGACCACGGCTACGCCGCCCTCGCCCCCGACCTCTACTCCGTCGGCCCCCCGCGCCCCATCTGCATCCGCCGCACCATGCGCTCCCTGGACAGCGGCCACGGCCGCGTCTTCGCCGACCTCGAAGCCGCCCAGCGCTATCTCAGCGCATTGGACGCCGTAGACGACGCCCGCCTGGGCGTCGCCGGCTTCTGCATGGGCGGCTCGTTCGCCATCCTCCACGCCGTCCGAGCCCCGCTCGGCGCAGCCGCCGTCTTCTACGGGCGAGCCCCGCGCAGCGCCGACGAACTCGACGGCATCTGCCCGGTCGTCGCCGGCTACGGAGGCCGCGATCGGCTCTTCGCGCAGCAGCCCGAGCGCTTGCGCCGACAGCTCGAACAGCTCGATGTGCCCCACGACATCGAGGTCTACCCCGAGGCCGGGCACTCCTACATGAACCGCCGCACCGCCCCCGCGCCCATCCAGGCGCTGCTGCGACGCACCCGCATGGCGATCGGCTACAACCACGCGGCGTCCGAGGACAGCTGGCGGCGAATGCTCGCCTTCTTCGCCGAACACCTGGCCCCGCAACCCATGGAACCCCACACAGGCGGCAAGCGTTAGTACATTGCACAATGAGCGGCGCAACCGCGCCAAGCTCAGAGCAAGGGAGCGATCATGACAATCCACAAACGCACGCGAGTGATCGGCGGGCTCGCCCTGGCATTGCTCGCGCTGATCGCAATCGCCGCCTGGACCTTGAGCGGCGCGCAGGCGCAGTCGCCCGACGACAAGAGCGCCGCGAAGACCGCCGACGCCGAATCGAAGACCACGATCACCGTGCAGGGCGCGGCCTCCCGCTCCCTGACCACCGACCAGACCACCATCGAGTTCTCCGTCAGCGCGCTGGCCGAGCGCGCCCAGAGCGCCGTCCGGCAGGCCGAACTCGCCCTCGACGCCGTCACCACCCGCCTGCGCTGGATGGGCAGCGTCGACCACGAGCAACTCTTCACCCGCAACGTCTCTCTGCGCGAGGAGTTCGACTGGACCGACAGCGGCCGCGTCTCCCGCGGCTACCGCTACAACCACAGCCTCAGCCTGCGCGTCGAGGGCACCGACAAGGCCGGCTCAGTGATCGACGCAATCGTCAGCGCCGGCGAGGGCGCAGTCTCAATCAACAACGTCTCATTCTCCGCCTCAAACCGCGCCGCCACCGAGCGCTCCGTCCTGCTCGCCGCAATCCGCGACGCCCGCGCCACCGCCGAAGCAATCGCCGCCGAACTCGGCAAAACCATCGTCGACACAATCGACATCTCGATCACAAGCAGCCTGAGCCCCGTCGAATTCGTAGAGCGGGCAGAAGACGAAACCGAAGCCGAAGCCTCCTTCGCCCCCCAAATCCGCGGCGGCCAAGAAGACGTCCGCGTCTCAGTAACCGCAACCTTCCTCGCCCGCTAAGCCCCACACACACCAACCCCCTCCACCACCCCCGCAAAGGATCCCGCCACACCCGCCCCAAAGATCCCGTCACACCCGCGCCCTACGGATCCGTCACACCCGTGCCCCATAGATCCGTCATACCCGCGCTCCGCCGCGGGTATCCCGCCGTGACCACCTCCAAGCCCACGCGCCGCCCCACACCCCTCTCCGCCACCCCCCCAAAGGATCCCGCCACACGCGCCCCATAGATCCGTCATACCCGCGCTCCGCCGCGGGTATCCCGCTGTGACCACCTCCAAGCCCACGCCCCACCCCCCTAAGCCCCATCCCCTCCCTCAAAGACCTCCGTCGCAATCAAAATCACAATCGCCCGCTCCCCCTCCTGCGCAATCCGCAGCTCCCCCCGAAACGCCGGATTGTCCGCATCTCGGAACGAGATGAAATCAACCCCCACCCGACGCGGATCACCCACCACCGACCACGGCGCCGCATCCAGCTGCGAGCGGTACCACGCATACAGATCATCCGCATGCTCATCAATGCTCTGCCACCCGAAGATCAGCCGCCGGCTGCTCTCCGTATCCGTGAACGCCGACCCCAGCAGCGCCAGCGACTCCCGCTCCGGGAAGTTGGGCGGCAGCTCATCAACCGCCCCCTCGATCCGCACATCCGCCGCCGCCGTCCGGTCGTTCTGAATCAGGTAGTTGCGGAACAGCCGCTGTGCCGCCAGCCGCTCTTCATCGTCCGAGCGGTCGCACGCCGCCCCCAGCACCCCCAGCAAGACGGCGCAAAGCGCGAGCAGAATGGTCGAGCGCAGCATGCGTTCCGCGGTCTCCTGTGATCAAAAAATGGGGTGGACGGCGGGATTCGAACCCGCGAATACCAGGGCCACAACCTGGCGCCTTAGGCCTCTAGGCGACGCCCACCGCGCAGCAATGATCGTACCACCTGCTCCACACCCCGCACTCACGCGATCCGGTCGATCAGCAGCGACGCCAGTCCAAGAAAGAACAGAAAACCCAGCACATCGGTCACGGTCGTCACAAAGATGCCCGCCGCCAGCGCAGGATCCGCGCCCGTGCGCCGCAGCAGCACCGGAACCAGCAGCCCCGCCAGCCCCGACACGATCATCGTCGCCAGCATCGACACCCCCACCGCCACGCCCAGCCACGGGTTGTCCTGCCACACCCACCCGACCGCGCCCACCAGCAGACCAAGCGCAATGCCCGTGACCACCCCAATCGCGATTTCGCGCGGCAGCACCGTGCGGTGAAAGTGCCGGTCGAACTCCCCCAGCGCCATCGCCCGAACCGTCAGCGTCGTCACCTGCATCCCCGCATTCCCCCCCTGCCCGGCGATGATCGGCAGAAAAATCGCCAGCGCCGCAACCCGCGCCAGCGTGCCCTCGAACGCCGCGACCACCGCCGCCGCCGCAAACGCCGTCGCAAGATTGAGCATCAGCCACGGCAGCCGCCGCCGCACCGCCGTATCGATCGGCGCCGTCAGCGCTTCGTCATCCACCAGCCCCACCAGCCGGAACATATCCGTCGTCGCCTCCTGCTGCGCAATATTCAGCAGGTCGTCCGCCGTCGTCACCCCCACCAGCCGCCCGCTCTGATCCACCACCGGCAGCGCATGCAGCCCGTAGCGCTGGAGCGTCTGCAGCGCCTCCTCCTGGTGCGTATCCGTCGTCACGCTCGGCCCCGCGTCCGACATCAGATCCCGCAGATGCGTCGACGGCAGCGCCGTAATCAGATCGTGCAGATGCACCGAACCCAGCAGCTGCCCCGCGTGATCGACCACGTAGATCAGATCCCGCACCGTCGGCGCGGGCGTCGCGCGCAGGTGATCAATCGCCTGCTGCGCGCTCGCGTGCGGCGCAAGCGTCAGAATCTCCGGCGCCATAATCCCGCCCGCCGACTGATCGTCGTGCTGCAGCAGCGGCCCCACCAGCTCCGCGTGCGGCAGCTGGTCCAGCACCACATTCGCCGCGTCTTCCGAGATCGCCTGCAACACATCCGCCGCGCGGTGCGCCGGCGCATCATCGAGCGCCTCCGCCAGCCGATCCAGCTCCACATCCGGCGCAACATGCTCGAGCTCGTCGGGCGTCAGAAATTCCAGAATGCTCGAGAGCGCCGCGCTGTCGATCCGGTCCAGCAGCCGCCGCCGCTCGTCGGTCGAGAGCGCCGCCAGCACATCCGCCTGATCCGCCGCGTGCAGCACCCGAATCAGCGCCGCCGCCGACTCCAGATCGCCCGCATCCACCCGCGCCACCACATCCCAGACCGCCGCCGCATCGGGACGCTCCGCCGAGCGCTTCACAGCCGCGCCCCGCGCCGCCGCACCTGCACGCGCTGTAGAGTCGAACCGTGCGCCCGTAGCTCAGAGGACAGAGCACCAGGCTTCGGACCTGGCGGTCGGGGGTTCGAGTCCCTCCGGGCGTGCCAGCCATCCCGCCCCAGCGCAGCCCGGGCGCGCACTGCGCCCGAACCGCGCAACGCACGGCCGCCGCGCCCCGCGCGCAGCCCGCTGTCCAGCCGGAAATAGACGGAGACTCTGATGTTCATCTCCTGGTTCACCGAACGGCCCTATCAGGACCCCCAGGCCAGCTGGTGGGGACGCACCGGACGCCGCCTCACCGATCTCGACTCCTCGAACGAAGAATACGATCCCCGCCTCGGAGCGGACCTCTACCACCGCTATCTCGACGAAGCCGTCGCCGCCGAGCAAGCCGGCTTCGACGGAATCGTGCTCAACGAGCACCACTCCACCCCCTTCTGCATGGGCTCCGTACTCAACGTCGAGGCCGCCATCCTCGCCCGCATCACCGAGCGCGCCAAAATCTGCCTGCTCGGCAACATCCTGCCCATCTGGGACGACCCCCTCTGGCTCGCCGAAACGCTCGCCCAAATCGACATGATCTCCGAAGGACGCCTGATCACCGGCTGGGTGCGCGGCACCGGCCGCGAAAGCCTCGCCCACAACTCCCCCTCCCCCTACAACTGGGAGCGCTACCAGGAAGCCCACGACTTCGTCGTCAAGGCCTGGACCGACGCCGGCCCCTTCCGCTGGGAGGGCGAGCACTACCAATACCGTTACGTCAATCCCTGGTCCAAACCCCTCCAGCGACCCCACCCCCCCATCTGGATCCCCGGCGCCGTCAGCCAGCGCACCGTCGCCTGGGCCGCCGAGCGACGCTACCCCTACATCATGCTCGCCACCCGCCTCGCCCCCACCCGCGACTCCTTCGCCTACTACGACCAGGTCGCCCGCGAATTCGGCTACGAAGCCGGCCCCCAGCACCGCGGCTACCTCTGGAAGGTCCACGTCGACGAAACCGAAGAACTGGCCGAGGAGGTCGGCCGCAAATACCTCACCGGCCCCGGCAACATCTTCCTCGAAGGCTCCCGCGGCGACGTCAAGCGCCACATCCAGAACCTGCCCGGCATCATCGACCGCAAGCGCCTGCTCCCCACCGCCGGCGTCCGCCACGTCACCGAATCCCGCGGCGCGCGCGACCCCGACTCCTACCGCCCCCTCACGCTCGACGCCGCCACCACCTTCGAGCCCGTCGACGACACCTACAAAGACCTCACCGACGCCTACAGCATCATCTCCGGCACCCCAAAAACCGTGCTCCCCAAAATCCGCCACGTGCTCGAATACCTGCGCCCCGGCAGCATCACCTTCTGGGACGGCGACGGCTCAATGGCCCACGAGGACACCATGCGCTCCCTCCGCCTGATGGGCGAAGAAGTCCTCCCCGCCGTCCGCGAAATGGGCCAGGAACTCGGCCTCACCGGCCCCTTCGACCTCGACCCATCCGCCGACCCCGTAGGCATCTCCCCCGCCGCCCTCTCCACCTAAACAACCCTCACCCGCCGAGCACGAACAACGCGAACCTACCCCAAAAGCACAACCCACAACGTGCTAAGCTGACCAAGCAATCCCAAGTGGTGGAGGAGATGACGCCGGCATGCTGCTCGTGACGCGCAAAGAGCATGAGAGCCCCGAAGCGCTGATTCGGCGCTTCAACAAGATGGTGCAGCGCGACGGCGTACTCCAAGAGTCGCGCCGACGCCGACGCTTCATCTCCAACCGCGAAAAGCAGCGCCAGGCCGAACGCCGCGCCGCCCGCCGCCGACGCCGCGCCCAAATGAAGACCCGCCGCCGCATCCCCGTCTGACCCGCCCGCCGCCGCATCGCTACCATCGCTCCATGACACCCGGCGATCTGGGGACCAAGCAGGACGTCCAGCAGGTGAAGCAGGACGTCCAACAGGCGACGCAGGACCTCAAACAGGAACTGCAACAGGTGAAGCAGGAAATCCTGCTTGAGCTACACGCCAGGCATGTGCGTACCACGCGCCTCTACATCGTCGGGATCACGCTCATCCTCACCGCGATCGGTGTCGCCACCGCCGCACTTGCCATCCTCCACTAGCGCCTCAGCCAATCGGCCGCGGAGGTTGAAAAATCGGCAGCCGCGGATCCGGCGCAAGCACCCGCAGCGCCCCCGCCTGCACCTCAATCGTCGCCGCCCCCGCCGGACCCACCTCCCCATCAAGCTGCGACTGTAGCCGCGTCGCCTCAGTCACCTCCAGCGACAGCCGCTGGAAGCGGTGATAAGAAACCCCCGGCGCGGCGGCATGCAGCCCGCGCAGCGCCAGCGGAGCCGTCGCCAGCGCCCGCGCCGGCGAGCCGCGGAAAATCACCGCGTCCAGCTGCCCATCAACCGCCGACGCCAGGTGCGTGAACGCCGCCACGCTCCCGAACAACTGCGTGTTCCCGATCGTGATCATCCCCACCCGCGCCTCAATCGGCGGCTGCGCGTCGAACCGCAGACGCAGCGGCAGCCCGCGCCCACCCGCCGCCACCAACACCCCCGCCACCCCGTACGCCGCTTTGCCGAGCATCCGCTTCGCGCGCGGTGCGACCCGCTCCACCGCCAGCGCGTCGAGGCCGTAGCCCGCCATCAGCAGAAAGCGGCGAAATTCCCCCTGCGCCGCCACCACGCCCGTATCAATCCAGGTCGGCGGAGCCAACAGCGCATCGAGCTGCGCCCGCACCGCCGCCAACGGCGTCGCCGGCAGCGCCGCCTCCGCTGCCCAAACGTTGGCCGTGCCCGAAGGCACGCAACCCAACGGCAGCGGCGAGCCAAGCGGAATGCCCTGCAACACCGTATGCAGCGCCCCATCGCCGCCGTAAGCGAAAATCGCCGCCGCGCCCGCGCGGTCCGACTCCTCCGCCACCCAACGCGCCTGCTCCGCGCTGTGCGTCTCAATCACCCACGGCGTCAGGCCGAACGGATGGCAAGCCTCGGCAAACACATCAGCCAGCGCCGCCGCCGGCAGCGCGTGGCGCGCGCGCGGATTGACGACGAACACGACCGAGCCCGGCGGGATCGCGATCGAAGGCATGCGCGGTGCGGCCATGCGCGGCAGGATACTCAGCCCCGCCGTGTAAGCTTGCCGCGGAGGACACACCGATGGCGCTCGGCTGGAAGCGGCTCGATCACGTCTCCATCGCCGCCGCAGACCCCAAGGCCGCCGCCGCCTTCTGGCGCAAGCTGCTCGGCGGCGATATCGACCACTACACCGTCTCCCCCGACGGCGGCTTCCGCGTCGCCATGATGCATCTGCCCAAACGCCAGACCGGCCTCGAACTGATCGGCCCCTACGACGACCACTCCTTCATGCAGCGCTTCCTGCGCGACCGCGGACCCGGCGTCCACCACCTCACCATCGAGGTCGAGGACATCGACCAGGCCCTCGCCCACGTGCGCGACGTGATGGGCATCGAGCCGCTCGACGAACCCTACGACGATTACGAGTGGCGTCAGTTCTTCGTCCACCCGCGCGACACCGGCGGCGTGCTGATCCAGTTCTACGCCTGGCTGCCGGGACGGCGACCCGCCGATTGGCCCGAGTGATGACGACCGCCGCGCCCCCGCAACCCACCTTCGAGAACGGCGAGTTCGTGCCCTCCCGCGATGTCCCCTTCTCGCCCGAGTTGGACGCGCTGATCCACGAAATCCGCGCCGGCGAAGCGCCCAACATCGGCCGCTTCTGCGGCTACTGCTCCGCCCCCCTCGGTCAGGCCGCCGGCTGCGAGGTCTGCGGCGAGTCCACCTCCCGCACCGAACCGCTCGACAAGATCGACCGCGAGCTCGCGCAAATTTATGTCGCCAAACGCAAGCGCGAAGCGCTCTTCGTCCACAGCGGCGCCTGGACCGGCATCCTGCTGGCAACCGCCCTGTCCATCCTGCTGATCGTCTTCCTGCCCGGCTGGACCAAGGTCTTCGCGATCATGACGCTCGTGCTCGGCGGCTACTTCGCCGGCGTCTTCTTCGGCAACGTACTCGCCCAAACACCCGCCTACCGCAGCGGCCTCAAACTCTTCGCCCAGCGCTGGTCCGAATACGCCGCAACCCGCGCCAGCCAGTAGCCAGGCTGACCCGTCAGCCAAGCACGGCAATCAGGATGCCGACAGTCCCGCCGTAAACTGCCGTGAAGAACAGCGAAACGGCAAAGACCGCCCTGTAAAACTTCGCGTCAACATGCGCCGCATGCTCCGCGAACAGTCTGCGGATATCTTCGCGCAGCACCTCCAGGTCGCTCTTGGGCGCAAGCTCACGCACACTGTCCTCCAGCACATCAGCAACGTCATCGCCGACCTGCGGTCCGAGACCGGTAAAGATGCTGCGCAGCCGGCTGCGGCTAAAGAACACCATAAGACGATCGTAAACGATCGTCAGCCGGACTGAGACCACCGCTGCTCAACCGTCTCCACCGCCTCCAGCGTGCTGAGCACCAGCACCGCGTCCCCGCGGCTGAGCCGATGGTTCGGCGCGCCGCCCACGGTGAAGCCGCCGTCCGTGTCGCGCACCCCCAGCACCTGCAAACCCTCAAGCCCCTGCAGCGCCTCCGCCACCCGCTGCCCGCGCGCCGCCGAACTCTCCTCCACCTCGAGCCGCAGCAGCACATCCGGCGCGCCCGGCAGCTCCAACACGTTCTCCGCCGCCTCCAAAACCCCGGGGTAGAGCGACGCCGCCGCCAGCCGCCGACCGACAATCTCCGTCGGCGTGAACACCCGCGTCGCACCCGCCTGACGCAGCGGCCCCGCCGATTCCGGATCGTTGCACCGCGCCACCACGTAGCAGCCCGGATCAATCCCCAGCGCCGACAGCGTGATGAACGTGTTCTGCGCGTCGCTGCCCGTCGCAACCACCAGCGCCCGCGCCTGCGCCAGCCGCGCGCCGAGCAGCGTCTCCCGCTGGCTCGCATCCCCCTGTATCGCCAGGTGCTCCGCCTGCCGCTGGAACTCGACCTCGGCAGCATCGCTGTCGATCGCCACCAGCGACCGATTGCGACGCGCCAGCTCGTTGATCACCCCGCGCCCCACCCGGCCCGCGCCGGCGACAATCACGTGACCCTCAAGCGTTTCCAGTTCGCGCGCCATCCGCCATCCCCGCAGGTCACGATACAACTGCCCCTCCAGAATGCTCGCCGCCACCGCCGCCATCAGATACAACCCCGTCGTCACCCCCACCACCCCCAGCGCAATCGTGAACACGCGCCCCGCCCGATCCAGCGGATGCACCTCCTGGAACCCCACCGTCGTCAGCGTCAGCACCACCTGATAGAGCGCGTCAAACCACCCGAACCCGCTGATGTAGTGATAGCCAATCACCCCCGTCGCGGTGATCAACATCAGCAGCCCGATCGACCACGCGAGCCGTCGGAAACCCGCCGGCGGCGGCGTCGACGCGACAATCGCCGCGACGAAGCGCAGCAGACCGACGACCCGGCGCGGCAAAAACCGGCCCACGGCGATCAGGCGCGCGACAGCGACTTACGGCGGTGCGTCACGAAATCCACCAGCAAATACTCGCCCAGCTCGTCCGGCGTCGTGTAGAACACCCGCCCCTGATTGATCCGCGCCACCTGCCCCACGAACTCCTTCAGGTAGTACGAGCGGTCGAGCATGAAGATGTTGATCACGATGTCCTTCTTCGTACACTGCCGCACCTGCTTCAGCGTCTCCCGGATCGTGATCGGGCTGGGCGGATACGCAAAATACGAGCGCCCCTGCTCCAGGTGCGCCGTCGGCTCGCCGTCGGTGATCATGATGATCTGCCGAGTACCCACCTTGTGCTTGCTCAACAGCTTCTGCGCAATCAGCAGCGCGTGATGCATGTTCGTGCCCAGCACCGTCTCATCCCAGCGCACGTACGGCAGCTCCGGCGCTTTCAACTCCCGCGCGTACGCGCTGAAGCCCACCAGGTACAAACTGTCGCGCGGATACTGCATCCCGATCAGGTTGTTCAGCGCCATCGCCACCTTCTTCGCCGCCTGGAACGATCCCCGCAGCGCCATCGACCACGACAAGTCCAGCATCACCACCGTCGCCGTCTGCGTCAGCGTCTCCGCCCGATACACCTCGAAATCGTCCGATTGCAGCTGCACCGGCACGCTCGGTCCGCTGCGGAACACCGCGTTGCCGATCGTCTCCTTCAGATGCAGATGGAACGGATCGCCGAACTCATACCGCTTCGTATCGTCCGCGCGATCCCCGTAGCGCCCCGTCTCCGGCACATTGTGCTTACCGAACGACTGCCGCTTCAGATTCGCGTAAATCTCCGCCAGCGCCTTCTCGCCAATCTTCCTCGTCCCCCGCGGCGTCAGCTCCCAGGCATTCCCATTCTTGCGGATGTAGCCCGCCTCTTCGAGCAGCTCCAGCAGCGCCTTCAGCTGCTCCAGCGTCTCCCGCGCATCCTCCCCCAACAGCTCTTCCAGCCGCTCCGGATCGATGTTATTGATGTCTCCCCCGTACTGCACCTGCTCCAGCGCCCGCTCCATCTGATCCAGCTGCTGCATGTAGTCCATCAGATTCATCCCGGACTCGAGATTCAGATCCTCGTCGCCTCGGAACGGATACTGATTGCGCATATCCCGCATCGGATAGAGCGACTCCAAATTCTGCGCCAGACGCGACAAATCCGCGTCCATTCCCATCTCCCCCATCCGCTGCTGCATCAGCTCATTCAACTGCTGCCGCATATCCGCCGGCAGCGAATCCATCATGTTCTGCATCATCGCCGCCTGCTGCTGCATCTGCTCGATCAACTCGTCCAGCGACCGCGGCGGGTTATCCCCGAACATATCGCCGTACTTATCCATGAACCCGTCGAAATCCGGCTCCTGTCCGCGCGCGCGCTGCTCCAGCATCTCGTTCAGATCCTGAATCATCTCCCGCATGCGCCCCGTGTCCTGCTCCGTCATCCCCTCCAACATCTGCGACAGATCGTTGAAGAAGGTGTTCATCATCGCCTGCTTCAACTGCTCCAGCAGCTGTTCGTAGCGCTCCTGCGCCTCGCTGTTCTCGAACTCATACTCCTGCAGCCCCGACACCTGCCCCGGCGCATCCTCCGGCAGCCCCTCCAACTGCTCCGACTTCCGCTCCAGACGCTGCCGCAGCGCCTCCGTCAGACGCTCCTTCTCCTCCTCCGTCAGACCATCCGCCCCACGCTGCGGCGCAGCCTGCTGCTCCGGCGGCTGCTCCGCCGCCGCCTGTTCGCCCGCCTCCCCCTCCGACGACTCGCCGCCCTCCGCCGCCGGCGGCTGCGGACGCGGCCCCACCTCGTCCAGACGCTCGTCCAGCGTCCCCCGCTCCAAATCCAGAATCTCGTCCAGCTGCTGCTGAATGTCGTCGAACACCGACGACAAATCAAAGCGATCCAGCGCCTCCCGCCGCTGCTGCCGCAGCTGCTGCAACAGATCCCGCAGCCCGTCCGAACGATCCCCGTCCGGCGACCGCATCCCGCGCTGCATCATGCTGCGCAGCGCCTGCTGCAAATCCCCGAAATTCATCAGATCGTCCGCGAGCGACTTCAGCACATCGTCCGCGTCAAGCTCCGCGATATCCTGCGTCCCGTCCCACTGGCGGTAGCGGTAGCGCTGCGGCATGTGCTCTGCCTCCCTCTCGACGCGGCCCGCGAAGCGCCGCTCAGGCGCGGTAGAACGCAGCCCGACCGATGCTGTCCTTGTTCAGCCGCTTGTTCAGATGCAGCCCTTCCAGCAGGAACTCCACCGCCGACGCCAGGCCGGCCGCGTCCTCCCCAATCTCCAGCGGCTGCAGCGCCTCCTGCGCCCCCTCAATCCGCTGCACCACCCCCGCATAGTCCCCGCTCGCCAACTGCTCCCCCACCTCCACCGCCAGACCCGTGCGGAACTGCTCCACCACCGCGTCCAGCTCCGCGATGTTGAAATAGCGCCCGAACACCACCGCAATCGCCGCGTGAATCAGCTTCTCCACGATCAGCTCGTCCGCCCCGTCGTCCACCGACTCCAACTCCAGCTTCCCCTGCAGCGCCGGCGCAATGTGATACAGATCGCAAATCCGCGGCGCAGTCCGACTCTCCCCGCTCGCAATCGCCCGCCGCAGCGCATTCGCCAGCAGCGTCTCGTAGCACGCAATCGTCGCCCGCACCGACACCCCCGACCGCTGGCTCACATCCGGACTCCGACGCGCAAACCGCGTCACCTCCGCGATGATCTCCTCCATGTAGCGCGGACAATCCACCCGGCAGCCCGGCGCCTCCACCGAACGCGCCTCCTGCTTCGCAATCGCGATCTCCGTCTCCAACTCCTCCGGGTAATGCGTCCGAATCTGCGCCCCGTACCGATCCTTCAGCGGCGTGATGATCCGCCCGCGGTTCGTGTAATCCTCCGGATTCGCCGAAGCCACCACCAGCACATCCAGCGGCAGCCGCACCTGGAAGCCGCGAATCTGCACATCACGCTCTTCCATCACATTCAACAGCCCCACCTGAATCCGCTCCGCCAGATCAGGCAGCTCATTGATGCAGAAAATCCCCCGATTCGTCCGCGGCACCAGCCCAAAATGCAGCGTCAACTCGTCCGACAGATACCGCCCCTCCGCCACCTTGATCGGATCCACCTCCCCAATCAAATCCGCAATCGTGATGTCCGGCGTCGCCAGCTTCTCCGCGTACCGCTCCTCCCGCCCCACCCACCGAATCGGCGCAGCATCCCCCAGCGTCTCCAGCCGCTCCCGACCCTCCACACTGATCGGACTCAGCGGATCCTCATGAATCTCCACCTCCGCCAGCACCGGAATCTCCTCATCCAGCAGACCCGCCAGCTGACGAATCATCCGACTCTTCGCCTGCCCCCGCTCCCCCAGAAAGATCACATCCTGACCCGCCAGCAGCGCATTCACCAGCGCCGGCTCCACCGTCTCCTCATACCCCAGAATCCCCGGAAACAGCGCCTCCCCCGAGCCCAGACGCCCAATCAGATTGTCCCGCATCTCCTCCCGCACCGACTTCGCCCGATACCCCGCCTCGCGCAACTCCCCCACCGTCGCAGCCTTGTCCGTCATCGCACCCAACCCCTCTCGCTCATCCGCCACCCTACGCGTGGCGCCCCCCAATCATAGCGCCCGCCGCCAACCTACCCCCCGCCGCCGTCTCCCCCGTCCCCGCCATCATCACCATCGCCCTCTCCGTCGCCCTCTCCCTCGCCTTCGCCCTCGGACGGCGTCGGCGTGGCAGGCGCAGCCGCCGCCCGCATCGGCGGCCCGCTGAACCACAGCGTGTCCCCGTTCCTCGCGATGAAATCGATCGAGCCCCGCAGCACCCGTTCCCCAATCCGCGCGTACGGCAGCCACTCCGAACCGTTCCAGAGCATCACCACGCTCGCCTCCGTCACCGAATCCAGCAGCGCCGACGGCCGCACGCTGCCGCTGCCTTCCCACTGCACGGGGCGGTTCAGCGCCCGCTCACTCAGCAACTCCGCCGGCTCCGGCGGCGGCGGCGTAATCACCACAGCCGACCCGCCGGCTCCAGCGCCACCACCCCCGCCACCACCGCCTCCGCCGCCACCACCGCCTCCGGCGGCGCCACCGCCGCCAGAGACCGGCGGCAGACCGCCGCCAACGCCGAAGATCGACAGCTCGCATACGCCGCCGCTACAGGCGCGCACAATCGCTCGTCCGGTGTTCGCCACGAAGAAACTGCTCGATGCAGTCCCCGCGGTCGTAGTCGTATCGCCGGTCGTCGCCACCAGCGTGGGCAACCCGTGGTCCTCCGCCTCGAACGTCACCCGGGTCCCGTCCGCCACCACCACGCCGCGGCTGTCGCGCACCGTCATCGTGAACGTGATGGTCCCCGTCAGCGTGCGCTGACCCTCATCGGTCAAGGACACCGAGGACGCCGACCCAGCCACCGTGATCCGCCGCGTGCCGCGCGCCTGATTCAGCTGCGCCGACAACTCATACACCCCCGGCGGCAACGAACTCCCCGTCACGCTCAGCTTCAGATACGCCTTGCCATTGCGGCGACCCGTCGCCGGATCGCGCTCTAGCGAAAACTCGCTCTTGTACGATCGCGTCGCATCCCCTACCGGCCTCACGTCCCATAGTCGCAGCTCGTTGGGAGGCGGCACCGACCGACTACCGTCGTCCTGCGCCGTAACCTCCATCCACAGCACATCGCGTCCGTCGCCCGTGGTCGGGCGGTAGTGCAGCGTTGATGAGGGTGCCTTGATCGCAATCGTCCGCGCCCCGCCGACCAGCGTGATGCTCCTGGATGCCTGCTTCAAGCCTTCCGGACCTGTGACGCTCACTCTCAGCGTCTTGCTCCCCGGCGAGCCCACCGGAGAAAACCAGCTGACCTGCAGATTATCGGTGCGGTTCACGTCCCCGGTGCTGTGCATCTGGCTCACATCGAGCGAGCAGGTCCCGCCCGAGCAGGAGGAGCCCGCCGCGGGCGACGAGAACGAGCCGCCCGGCGCGATCAAAGTCACATTGGTCAGCGCCGAGGGATCAGTGGCGTGATTGCGCTCGTTGCGGATTCTCAGCACCAGCCGCACCGTCGAACCACCCTCCACCGACGCCGCCTGACCCGACGCGCGCACCAACTCCACGCTGCTCAGCTGCACCAACGGCCTGTTGATCAGCACATCGTAGTTCTTCGCGAGGCCCTTGCCGCTCACCGTCATATCGCCTCGCACGCGGAATTTGTGGCCAATCGTCACCAAGTTGCCCGTGTCGATCCGCGAGTCCCCAAGCTCCAGATCACACCTATGCGTCGTCACCCCGCCCGACGTCGACGAGCTGCACAGCCCGTCCGCACCCGCCAAATCAGACGCCAGGAACGCCTCCCCAACCCCCGCATCAGCCACCTCCCACACATCCGAATCCTCCGGCTGCCCCACCACCACCTGCGCCGCCGGGCGCGCGCCCGTCACCGGCGGATCCCCGCTCACCGGCGCAGGCGGCCAGTGCCACGCCAACGACGCACCATAGAACGCATTCGCCGATGTGCTCTGCGGCGGCAAAAACTTCCCATGATCGTCCGACGCCAGCACCGCCGCCGCCGTCACCATCGTCGCCGAGTTGTCCCAACCATTGCTCGGACGGCTGAACACAAACGCCCCGCCCCGCCGATTGTTCCCCGCCGCCTCCGCGTGCGACACCACCACCTGCGAACCATCCTCCTTCATCGCCACCGCCGCACCAAAACGATCCCCCGCCGCCGCGTCCGAGCCCGTCAGCCGCGCCGTCTCATACCCAACCACGCCCGACCACGCCGGCGCCGCGTCCGCCACCGGATCCGGCCCGTCCCACACAAACGCCGCACCCGCCCACGTCGGATCGGGCGCCGACATCGGACCGTCCCCATCCGGATCAACAGGCAGAGTGCCCGCCCCGCTCGCCGCGACAAACTCCCCGTTCGCCGACACACTCACCGAGCGCCCCACATCCCGAATCGCATCCGTCCCCAGCGTCACATCCAGCCGCGCCGACACCACCCCAGTACTCACCCAAGTCCCGCTCGTCGGCTGCACATACACGAACACCGCACCCACATCCTCATGCGTGACCGTCGTCGGCGGCGTACCCGCGGTCGTCACAACCCGGTTCGTCTTCGGCGCGCCCACCGCAATCACCCGCCCATCCCCAGAAATCGCCACCGACGACCCCAACCCCACCTCATCGATCGCCGGCGGCGTGCCGCTGCTCGCCCCGCTCCACGACAGCACAAACGCCGCCCCGCTCGTATCCGCATCCGCCCACACCCCCGGCGTGACCGGATCACCAGGGTTCGCCCCCGGCACATCCGCCGGCTTCCGGAACACATACACCGCCCCCGCATTCGCCAGCGTCGCCGACACCGAAGCCAACGGAGCCCCCACCACCACCAAATCCCCCGCAATATCCACGCTCGTTCCGAACTCAATCCCGCCCGCCGACGAGGTCGCCCCAAACGACGCCGCCCGCGTCGGCGTCAGCGTCGCCAGCAGCGCCCCATCCGCCCGATTGAACAAATACACCCGCCCCGCATCCGCCACCGTCCGCGCCATCGACTCATCATCCCCCGTCGTGGCCACATCGTCGGTCGCCGCCGCCGCGAACGTCACCGACTCCTTCGGCGCGCCCACCACCACCACATCCCCGTCAACCGCCACCGACGCCCCAAACAAATCCGCCGCATGCCCGCTCGAAGGCGCATTCGGCGAAGGCTTCTCCCACTGCTTCGCCCCCGCCGCGTCATACAGCGCCACCTTCCCACCCCCACCAACCACAATGCTCACCCCATCGCTCGCCACCGCCCGACCAAACTGCCCCCCCGCCGCCGGCGCCGGCGCCTCCGTAGGCCGCGCCAACCGCAACTCAGGCCCTGCCGCAAACACCTGCTCCGGCACAAACAGCGTGTGCCCGGTGATGCTCTCATCTTTCCACTCCGGGCGGGTACCTCCCACGAGCGCAGACAGCTGCAGCGTCCGCACCCCCCCCACCACCAACCGCTGCCCATCCCCTGTGTACGTCAACCAAACCTCCACCGTCGCCTCCTCGGTCCCCGGCGTCAACTCCGGTTCCGAGTGGTCAACCAGCCCAATCTCCAGCTTCAAACTCGCCGGCGCCGCCGGCTCCTGCGCCAGCGCCGCCGCCGCCCCCAACACCGCCAGCGCCAACCCCACCACCGCACCCAAGCGCACCCATCGCCTCACATGCATCATCGCCCGTCCTCCAGTATCCAGCGCCACTGAGCCCCAACAGGTTATGACGAGTGGAGCGTAGCGGCGAACAATCGACGGGCTTCCTCCGCCTCCGGCTCAGCCGACCACCGCTCAGCCGAAGGCCGGGTCGGCCGACTAGCGGCTGAGCCAGAGGACATCGCCGAAGCGAACCTCAAAGTCATAGGAACCCGGGACCGGGCGTCCGTCCGCGACCCCGTAGCGCAGCCACCGGCCCTGCTGCCGCAGCAAAATCTGGCTGATGCCGTCCAGCGCTGCCACCAGCTCGGACGCCATGACACTGCCCGAACCAATCCACGCGGAGTAGCCCGGAACGACGCTGCTGAGCCCCTCAACCACCTCGTCGACCTCGTCGACCTCGCCAATGGTCACCTCGAGCGAGGCGCTGAGCGCCTTGTGGTGAATCTCCGCGGCATCGCTGACGCCCGCCGCCGTGTCGGGTGAGCCGGCCGGGTAGGCCTTCCCCGTCGCCGAGATCGTGAAGCTCCCGGCGTCCGTGTCGGCGGGAATGAAGATCGACAGGTCCGTCCCATCAATCTCGGTCTCCGGGTCGTTCACAGGCTCCACAACGCAGATCTGCATGTAGCGGTCGTCAATGCGCTGGCGTTTGCAGCCGGTGGCCGTGAATTCAGCGACATCCTTTGGGCTGCCGGGGGTGCCCACAACCTCATCCAGCGTCAGCTGACCCGAACCGCTCTGCACCCACTCGTGCGAGCCCGACACGCTGAGCACGACATCGCGCAGGTCGAACGGAGTACCGCTGCTGCTGTTGTCGTACGTCACAGTGAGCACAGGGGACAGACTCGAGTCCGCCGGGACGACGTTGTCGGCGTCATCGAGCAAGCTGAGCGAGAGCGTGAGACTCGGCGGCAGGCCGTCATGGCCGGCCCGCGCAGGCGCGAGCGCCAGGACCGCCAGCGCAACCAACGCCATGATCGCAGCCAGCGCCAGCAGCCAAACACCTCGCCCCGCCGTGCCGTTCAATACTCGCACGGGCATCTCCTTCATATTCGCCGCACAACCAAGCCCACGCTAGCACCCCAACCCCCCCAAACGCCGCCCACCCCGCACACCCTCCCTCCCACCACACCCCCAGATCCGCCACACCCGTGCTTGCCACGGGTATCTCGCCGTGACCACCTCCCAACCCCCGCACCACCACCCGCCCCCTTCCGTCATACCCGCGAACGCGGGAATCCCCCCCACCCAGCCACCACCCCAAGATTCCCGCCTCCGCGGGAATGACGAAGGGGACCCACACCCCCCTAGAAGAACAGCCGAACAATGATCGCAATGATCCCGCCGAACATCGCCAGCAGCAGCGCGAAGCCGAAGCCCAGCATCCATTGGACCGTGCGGATCTCGCGGCGCGTGCTCTCCTTGTGGTCCGCCAAACTCCGCTCAAAGCTGTCCTTCAAATCCTGCATCCGAGCTTCCATCGTGTCCTTGAGGTCCTGCATCCGCCCCCCAACCTCCGCCCGCAAGTCGCTAATCCGAGTGTCCAGCCCATCAATCTGCTTCTGCACCGCGTCAAACCGCGCCTCATTAAGCCGGTCCTGCTCCACAAACCGCTCATCGATCCGGTCAAACCGCTGATCCACCCCATCAAAGCGCCGATCCACCGCATCAAACCGCTGATCCACCACATCAAACCGCAAATCCACCTCCGCCTGACGAGCCACCTCCACCAAATCCCGCCGAATCAACTCCGCCGCACGACGCGCCCCCTCCGGAGACATCCCCCCCTCCACCAACGCATCCACCAGCGAAAACGTGTCCAGCACCATCCCCACAGTCTAGCCGAATCCCCAAACGTCACCCAAACAACAAACCACACCACCCCACAAACCCCCAAACCAGGCGTACAATTCCCCAAATGGCTGTAGCGCTTGACGGCATCCGAGTGCTGGACCTGGGCGAGGGCATCGCAGGCGACTACGCGACCAAACTCTGCGCCGACTTCGGCGCCGACGTCCTCAAAATCGAACCCCTCCACGGCGAAACCCTCCGCTGGCAACCACCCTTCAAAGACGGCATCCCCGGCCTCGAACGCTCCGGCACCTTCTTCTGGTTCAACACCAACAAGCGCAGCCTCGCCCTCGACCTCACCGCACCCCCCGCCGCAACCGTCTTCGACCGCCTCATCGACTGGTGCGACATCATCGTCGAAACCGCCCCGCCCGGCGCGCTCGACGCCCTCGGCCTCGGCTGGCAGCGCATCCACGAACGCAAACCCAACGTCTCCCTCCTCTCCCTCACCCCCTTCGGCCAGGACAGCCCCTACCGCGACTACCAACTCTCCGAACTCACCCTCTTCGGCTTCGCCGGCGAAATGTACACCGTCGGCACCCAGGACCGCGCACCCGTCAAAATGTACGGCACCGCCGCCATGCTCGAATCCGGCGCCTCCGCCGCCACCGCGCTGCTCGCCGCCGTCACCGCCTCCGAACTCCAGGACATCGGCCAGCGCGTCGACTTCGCCCTCGCCGACGCACAATTCAACGGCGTCGACCGCCGACACGCCACCACCATCGGCTGGGAATTCGCCCAGCGTCAATCCCTCCGCGCGCACGGCGCCGCCGCCGGCATGCTCACCGGCGTCTACCCCTGCGCCGACGGCTACGTCGAATTCTCCGGCGCCGAACTCCGCCTCGACCGCCTCGAACAAATGCTCCAACACCCCGAATGGCTCCAGGACCCCAAATGGCGCGAACCCAACGCCGCACTCCAACTCGACCTCGTCGAAGAATTCAACGAACAACTCCTCCCCTGGCTGCTCGTCCGCGGCAAAAACGACATCTGGGCCGCCGCCCGCGACGCCGGCGTCCTCTGCGCCCCACTCCTCACCGTCGACGAACTCTTCGCCGACCAACACTTCAACGAGCGCGGCTTCTGGCACTGGCTCGAACACGACGGCTTCGGTCAATTCCGCATCCCCGGCCGCCCCTTCATCATGTCCGCCTCTCCCTGGTCCCTGCGCCGCCCCGCGCCCCGACTCGGCGAGCACACCACCGAATGCCTCACCGAGTGCGGCTTCGGCGACGCGGAAATCGCTAGCCTGCGCGACTCTGGAGTCATCGGGGGGTAATCGCATGAGCGCTCGCAAACCGCTCGAAGGCATCCGCATCATCGACCTCTCCGTCGTCTGGGCCGGCGCGTTCGCCGCCACCCTGCTCGCCGACCTCGGCGCGGAAGTCATCAAAGTCGAAAACGTCCACGTCTGGCAGCCCATGACCCGCGGCACCGTCGCCCGCCCGCCCCACGCCGCCATCGCCGCCGGCGCCGGCTGGGCCACCGGCTACCCCCACGGCACGCCCGGACCCCGACCCTGGAACCACGCCCCCTCCTTCGTCCAAATGTTCCGCAACAAATACTCCGTCACCATCGACCTGCTCACCGACGACGGACGCGAAGCCTTCGGACGACTCGTCGAATGCTCCGACGCCCTCGTCGAAAACAACGCCGCCGGCACCCTCGAAAAACTCCAGATCGGCCCCGACTTCCTCCAACAGCGCCGCCAAGACCTCATCGTCCTCCGCATGCCCGCCTACGGACAAACCGGCCCCTACCGCGAAGCCCGCGCTCTCGGCGTCCACCTCGAAAGCGTCATGGGCCACACCATGCTGCGCGGCTACCCCGACCTCGACCCCTCCTACATCACCCCCATCTACTCCGGCGACTACGTCGCCGGCGCGCACGGCGCATTCGCCGTCATGGCCGCACTCCGCCACCGCCGCCGCACCGGCGAAGGCCAACTGATCGAAATGGCGCAGGCCGAATGCGCCGGCGGCATGCTCGCCCAGGCCTTCATGGACTACTCCCTCAACGGCCGCCTCCAGGAGCGCATCGGCAACGGCTCCCTCGAAGACGACGTCCCCCACGGCGTCTACCCCGCCCGCTCACACGGCACCGGAGCCGACGGCGGCGACCGCTGGATCGCCATCACCGTCCTCAACGACGACCACTGGCGCGGCCTCCGCAGCGCCATGCGCAACCCCGAATGGGCCGCCGGCTCCGAACTCGAACACATCGAAGGCCGCCGCGCCGCCCGACACCTCATCGAGCAGGAACTCAGCGCCTGGACCAGCGAGCGCGACGACTACGCACTCTTCCACGTCCTCCAGTGGCACGGCGTCCCCGCCGCTCCCATCCTCGCCGCGCCCCGCGTCCTCAACGACCCGCACGTCCAGGCCCGCGGCCTCAACCAGGCCTGCACCCTCGCCGACGGCGTCGGCCCCTTCCGCTTCAACGGCCCCTTCTACCGCTTCGAGCACACCCCCGTCGACCTCTACAAACCCCCCGTCGCCCTCGGCGAAGACAACCACTACGTCTACGGCGAACTGCTCGGCTACTCCGCCGAAGAAATCGAGGCGCTCGAGACGACCGGGCGGATCGGACTCGACTTCGATCACGAAATTCCTTGACGCACATCCACGCGCCCGGGCCGGCGCAACGAACATTACGCGAACATGACGAACCGCCAACATCCCCCGCGCGCGGTTCTTACACACTGAGCGCACTCTGATCCTGCGAGCGGTACCGACGCCGCCCGCTAGCACGAGGAGCAGAACCATGACTCAGGTACGCAGCTGGCTATCCCGCAGGAGCCGCTGGCTCTGGCCCGGCATCACCGCCGTCGCCGTCGCCGTCGCCGTGATGAGCGTCGTCGCCGCACGTCCCGGCGGCGACGGCGAACGCCTCCACGAAGCCGGACCCCGCGAACGCAACGAGTGCGCCGAAATGGCCGCCCTCGTCGGCGCAGCCGATTGCGCCGCCCTCGAAGCCGCCGTCTTCGACGGCCAATCCCTCGCCCAAATCGCCGCCGCCAACGGCATCGAACGCCAAACCGTCGTCGACGCCATCACCGCCAAAATGAACGAAGAAATCGACGCCGCCGTCGCCGACGGCGAACTCACCGAAACCCAGGCCGACCGCTTCCGCGACAGCATCGCCGAAAAAGTCGCCTACTGGGTCGACCAGGGCCGCGAACACCGCGGACCCGGACCCGGCGAACACAACCGCCGCGGCCACGACAACATCGACGCCGAAGACTGCAACGAACTCGCCGCCCTCCTCGGTACCGACTGCGAAACCCTCAAAACCTCAATCGAGGACGGCCAAACCCCCGCCGAAATCGCCCAGGCCAACGGCATCGAGCCCCAGACCGTGATCGACGCCCTCGTCGCCCGGTTCAGCGCCGAAATCGACGCCGCCGTCGCCGACGGCGACCTCACCGAGACCAAAGCCGCCACCTTCCGCGAAACGCTCACCGAGCACATCACCAACTTCGTCAACAACGGCGAGCGCGCCATGCACGGCGAAGGCGGCAGGCACGACAAGCAAAGCCGCGGCCACGACAACATCGACGCCGAAGACTGCACCGAACTCGCCGCCCTCCTCGGCACCGACTGCGAAACCCTCAAAACCTCAATCGAGGACGGCCAGACCCCCGCCGCGATCGCCCAGGCCAACGGCATCGAGCCCCAGGCCGTGATCGACGCCCTCGTCGCCCGGCTCAGCGCCGAAATCGACGCCAAAGTCGCCGACGGCGAACTCACCGAGGCCAAAGCCGCCGAATTCCGCACCATGCTCACCGAGCACATCACCAACTTCGTCAACAACGGCGAGCGCGCCATGCACGGCGATGGCATGCGCGGCATGAAGCGCTAACCACCCGCCGGCGACGCCGCAACGCCGCACAGCCGAAAAGCCGAACAGGTGAGGAGCTCGCGATGGACACCATCCTGGTCGCCGACGACGAAGCCCCCATCCGCGAGCTCCTCACCCTCTACCTCGAAAAAGAAGGCTTCAACGTCATCACCGCCGACGACGGCGAGCAAGCCCTCGCCGTCGCCCGCGCCCACAACCCCGACCTCATCGTCCTCGACCTCATGATGCCCAAGCGCTCCGGCTACGAAGTCTGCCGCGAACTCCGCCGCGACTCCGATGTCCCCATCCTCATGCTCACCGCTCGCGGCGAAGAAGTCGACCGCATCGTCGGCCTCGAACTCGGTGCCGACGACTACCTCGGCAAACCCTTCCACCCCCGCGAACTCACCGCCCGCGTCAAAGCCATCCTCCGCCGCGCCGGCTCCGCTCCCGCGCCCGAGCGCGCCGGCGTCGTCGTCGGCCCCCTCCGCCTCGACTGGCAGCGCCACGAAGTCACCCTCCACGGCCAACCCCTCCAGCTGCGCAACAAAGAATTCGACCTCCTCCGCCGCCTCGCCGAGCACGAAGGCATCGTCCTCACCCGCGAACAACTGCTCGAAACCGTCTGGGGCTACGACTACTTCGGCGAAACCCGCACCGTCGATGTCCACGTCAACCAACTCCGCCGCAAGCTCACCTCCGACGACATCGCCATCGAAACCGTCCGCGGCGTCGGCTACAAGCTCGTCCGAACCGCCCCCGGTGGCTAGCACCAGTGGCTAGCGCCCGCCCACCCCGCCGCGGACCCCTCGACCGCATCCGCAGTGCCGGACTCGGCTTACGCCTCTTCCTCGGCTTCCTGCTCGTCCTCGCCTTCACCCTCGGCGTCAGCGCCGCCGTCTTCACCCAACTGCTCGGCGGCTACCGCGAAGCCATCGACCGCCAGGAACTCCAATCCGTCGCCAACACCATCGCCGTCGACATCAGCCGCAGCCTCGCCAGAGCGCAACCCCCGCGCGAAATCGCCGAGCGCATCCGCGCCCTCGCCGAAGACACCGAAACCATCGTCCTCCTGCTCAACTACGAAGGACACATCCTCGACGGCTTCGAGCCCTACCGCGAAATCCGCGGCCGCCGACTCCCCGTCAGCTGGACCGACGTCAGCAAGAGCCAGGGCGCCGACGGCTGGTACCACACCGAACTCGCCCTCGGCGAACGCCGCCAACCCGCTCTCGCCCGCGTCCTCGTCACCTACGAAGCACGCAGCGTCAAAGACGCCATCATCCTCGCCGTCACCTTCGCCGACAACCGCCCCAACGCCGCCGTCGCCGACCTCGCCGCTCGCCTCCTCCTCTCCGGCATCGCCGGCATCGCCGCCGCCTCACTCCTCGCACTCATCCTCTCCCGCTCTCTCGTCCGACCACTCCGCGACCTCACCGGCGTCGTCGCCGCCTTCGGACGCGACAGCTACGACGCCCGCGCCGCCGAATCCGGCCCCAGCCAGGTCCGCGAACTCGCCGCCGCCTTCAACCGCATGGCACAGCGCGTCGGCGACAACGAACGCGCCAT
This sequence comes from uncultured Dehalococcoidia bacterium, assembly GCA_958295515.1. Lineage (GTDB taxonomy): Bacteria > Chloroflexota > Dehalococcoidia > Bin125 > Bin125 > CATQGW01. The sequence continues at coordinate 304,270 of CATQGW010000005.1, forward strand.
GCGCGGCTTCATCGCCGACGTCAGCCACGAACTCCGCACACCACTCACCTCCATCCGCGGCTTCTCCCAGGCCCTGCTCGATGGCACCGTCACCTCCACCGAACGACGCCAACACTCCCTCGGCGTCATCCAGCAGGAAACCCAACGCATGCTGCGCATGGTCGAGCAACTGCTCGACCTCTCTCGCCTCGAATCCGGCCAGGTCCGCCTCCAACTCAGCGAAGTCGACCCCGCCGAACTGCTCCGCCACGTCGAAGAACTCTTCAGCCCCCGCGCCGCCGACAAAGGCCTCCAACTCCGCCGCGCCGTCGCCCCCGACGCCCCCACCATCCGCGCCGACCACGACCGCCTCGTCCAGGTCCTCGCCAACCTGCTCGACAACGCCCTGCGCCACACCAACACCGGCCACATCGAACTCCGCGCCCAACGCGACGGCGACGCACTCCTCCTCCAGGTCGAAGACACCGGCGCCGGCATCCCCCCCGAGCGCCTCCCCCACCTCTTCGACCGCTTCTACCAATCCCCCGACCGCAGCGGCCCCGGCGCCGGCCTCGGCCTCGCAATCAGCCAAGAAATCATCCGCGCCCACCAAGGCCAAATCAGCGCCCAAAGCACCCCACTCACCGCCACCACCATCACCATCCGCCTCCCCTAGGATCCGTCATTCCCGCGAAAGCGGGAATCCCCACCGCGCAACCTCCCAGCCCCCTTCGCCTGTCATTCCCGCCCTCTTCCGTCATTCCCGCCCCCTCTCCGTCATTCCCGCGAAAGCGGGAATCCCCACCGCACAACCTCCCAGCCCCCTTCGCCCCTCACACCCGCCCCAAAGATCCGTCATACCCGCGCCCCGCCGCGGGTATCTCGCCGTGACCAGCACAAAGCCAGCACCCTCTCCCAACCCCCCCACCACCAACCCCAGCTATGCTCCCCCCATGGACCCGCGCCGACAACTCACCTGGATCGGCGCGCACCTCGCCGCCGAAACCCTCCGCCGCGACCACCACATCGACATCACCTACGACCCACCCACCCCCGACACCGCCCACACCCCCTGCCAAGCCAACGGACACGACGGCGTCATCGCCGTCGCACCCCTCTACCCACTCGAAGCCGACGGCGACACCCTCCAACGCAAAGCCGCCCTCGAAGAACGCCTCCACGCCTACGGCGCGCGCGACCTCGCACTCTGGACCCCACCCAACGCCCGCCTGCCCGAAGACACCGACGCAGCCGCCGCCCGCATCGCCCAGGCCGCCGCCGAACTGCCCGAAGCCGCCCGCGGCGAAGTCGCCTTCCCCATCCAGCTCGGCATCCGCAAAACCGGCGCCGACGGCTCCTACATGAGCGTCCTCGGCGGCCTCTCCCAACACTGGGCCCGCTTCACCGGCCAGGTCATGGGCGAATACCAGCTCGACAGCAGCGCAATCCACCGCCTGCCCGAAGACCCCGAGCGCATCACCCAACTCATCGACTTCCTCGTCCTCGTCGCCAACGGCCTGCGCAAAGAGGGCGCAACCACCAGCGTCAACGGCGAAGACATCTGGCGCATCCAGCGCATCCCCAACCTCGAACAACCCATCGTCCTCGCCGCCGCACCCGACGCCATCCTCGACGGACGCGCCGTCCGCCGCCTCATCCGCCGCGGCCTCCGCGAAAGCGCCGACCAAATCAACCCCGACACCCCCATCCGCATCCAGATCCTCGTCGCCCTCGTCGCCCAACAAGACACCGAAACCGCCACCATCGCCCTACGCGGCATGGACCCCACCCAAGTCGCCCCCTGGCACCACATCGCCCTAGCCGCCGACGCCCACCTCCGCCCCCTACTAGGCCCCTCCCCCCCACTTTAAATCCGTCATTCCCAAAGATCCGTCATACCCGCGCCCCGCCGCGGGTATCCCGCCGTGACCAGCAACCAACCCCCGTCACACCACAACCCCCACTCACCCCACCACCACCACCTCCCCCTTCGAACCATCCACCTCAATCAAATCCCCCGTCCGAACCTGCGTCGTCACCCCCCGCACATTCACCACCGCCGGCAAACCATACTCCCGCGCCACCACCGCACCATGCGAAAGCATCCCCCCAATCTCCGTCACCACCGCCGCCGCCAACGGAAAAATCGGCGTCCAGCCCGGATCCGTAAACCGCGCCACCAGAATCTCCCCCGCCACCAACTCCCGACCCTCCGCCGGCGACGTCGCCACCCGCGCACGCCCCCGCACCTTCCCCGCCGAAGCCGCGATCCCCCGCAGCGGACCGCTCTCACTCCCCGCCGCCGGCTGCACCGCACCCAACGGAACCCCCGCATAATCCCGCAGCGGCGGCGGAGCCTCCGACTCCCAAATCTCCTGCTGCTTCCGCCGCCGACGCACCCGACTCCGCATCCGCCCCTGCACCGAACGATCATCCAGCCGACGCATCAACGTCAGCACCTCATCCCCCAGCAGCCAGAACACATCCTCCGCCCGCTCCAGCGCCCCACGCCGCGCCCACCGCTCCCCCAACAGCAAATACAGCCGCCGCTGCTCCAAACTCAGCTGCATCAGCGCATACTTCGGATTCTCCCGCAGCGGCTGCAACGCCTGCGCATCCCGCAAAACCAGCAGATAGAACAGCCAGCGCGCCGGCAACACATACTCCAGCAGGTTGGCCGTCAGCGCCCGCCGCGCCTCCCCCTCCGCCGCCTGCCGATCCCCCACCTGCCGCTCGTGCAGCTTCGCCGGACTCGACTGCCGCGGATGCAGCACATAGTCCCGGAACGTCGCCAGCAGCGGCCCCGGCTCCTCCACCCAACGCGGCGTCGACAACTCCAGCTCCGCCGTCGTCCGATGCCCATGCGTATCCAGGAACGCCATCAACTCATCCGCCAACCACGACGCCTCCGAATCCGCCGCCAGCGCCCCCAACAGACCCTCCGCCGGCGTCTCCGCCACCACCCCCGCCGCGCTCGCATCCCCCGCCGCACGCTCCGCCAGACGCCACAACTCCAAATTGCTCTGCGCCGTCAGCACATTCGGCAAACCCTGCAACAACCGCAGCGCCAACGACCGATCACCCAACCACGACTCCGAAAGCCACAGCAAAAACTGCACCTGCCCAAACGCCGCCGTCTGGCACTGCATCAAAAACTCCACAAAATCCGACGAAAACTCGCCCGACGCAATCAGCGCCCGCATAATCTCCCGGTCCGACGCCCCCTCCACATCGATCTCCTGCAACTCCCGCCGCTGCCGCAGCGCCCGCCGACGCTGCTCCGGCCAGCGGTGCGGCAGCCAGCGCTGCACCGCCGCCCGCCAGGTCAGAAACGGCAAGCTCGACAGCAACAGCCGATAGTTCGGCCGATCCGACCCCGCCACACTGCCCCCCTCCGCCCCTTGCTGCTCCTCCGGACCGCCCACCGCAAGCAGAAAATCGCTCGTCCGCATCCCCAACCGACCGCTCAACAACTCCAGAATCACCCCCATATTGAAATACACATAGCCCCCGAACAGCCCCACAAAGCGCCGCCCCTGCGAAAGCTTGCCCCACGGCGTGCGAAACGCCCGATCCAGCGCCGCACCCGTCAGCGACCACGTCAGCGGCGTCATCACCCCCGGAAACACCTCCCCCGCGTTCGCCCGCGACCACTTATCCCCCGCCCGCGCCCGAATCCGCGTCCAGCCCGGCAGCCCCACACCGTGACCCTCCATCCACTCCCAACCCCACGGCAACGGCGCCGCAATCGGCTCAGCCGGCTCAATCGTCAGCGTCTCCCCACCCTCCAGCCGCCAGCGCACCTGCGCCGGCTCCCCCAACTCCGCCTCCGCCTCCATCACGCAATCCCGCAACTGCTGCAACTGATTCGGCGGCAACTGCCCCGGCAACAGCGGCCCATCCCGCCGCATCGCCCCCCGACGCACAAACACATCCGACTCCCCACCATCCACCACCACCCGCACCCACCCAATCCACTCCCCACTCGGATCCTCCGAATACGCCCAACCAGATCCAGTAATCATTCCCCAAGCCTACGCCCCCAAAGAAGATCCCGTCATAAGCAGATCCGTCATACCCGTGCTTGCCACGGGTATCTCGCCGTGACCAGCACCAACCCCCTCCCCACCCACCAACCCCACTGCCCCCACCGCGAGATTGCCGCCGCGAAGCGCGGCAATGACGGGGGGGATTCCGTCATTCCCCCCTTCCCGCCACACCCGCGCCCCAAAGTCCCGTCATACCCGCGCAAAATAGATCCGTCATACCCGTGCTTGCCACGGGTATCTCGCCGTGACCAGCACCAACCCCCTCCCCACCCACCAACCCCAGCACCCGCACCGCGAGATTGCCGCGGCGGAGCGCGGCAATGACGGGAGAGGATTCCGTCATTCCCCCCTTCCCGCCACACCCGCGCCCCAAAAGATCCGCCACACCCGCGCCCAAAAGTCCCGCCACACCCGCGCAAAAAAGATCCGTCATACCCGTGCTTGCCACGGGTATCTCGCCGTGACCAGCACCAACCCCGTCCCCACCCACCAACCCCAGTGCCCGCACCGCGAGATTGCCGCCGCAGAGCGCGGCAATGACGGGAGGGGATCCCGCCATTCCCCTCTTCCCGCCACCCGCACCCCAAAAGATCCGCCACACCCGCACCCAAAAGTCCCGTCACACCCGCGCAAAAAAGATCCGTCATACCCGTGCTTGCCACGGGTATCTCGCCGTGACCAGCACCAACCCCCTCCCCACCCACCAACCCTAGTGCCCCCACTGCGAGATTGCCGCCGCGGAGCGCAGCAATGACGGGAGGGGATTCCATCCCCCCCACCAACCCCCCCATCACCGCCGCACCGGCGGCGACAACGTCGTCTGCCACCCACACTGGTGGCACGGCGGAAACTCCGCCGCACCCGCAACCCGACCCAGAAACCGCCCACAATTCGGACACGTCGCCCGAATACTCGGCTCAGCCGGCGGAAACTTGCTCATGACCCACTCCTCCAGTCTCCGAGCGCCGCTACCACAGCACCCGCAACGGCGTCAGGCCGACGACGCGTGGACGCCGACGATCCGCCTCTTCGTGCATGTACCGATCCGCGTCCAGCAAATCGTCGTCCACCTTGCGCGGCTTCGGAATCACCCCGTCCCCCTCCGACGCCGACTGCCAGCGGTACTCCAGCATCCGCTCCGGAAAGCGCCGCATCGTCGGCCGGTAATACGAGCGCGGCGCGCGCTCCGCATCCCACTGCAACCACCGCTGAACCCGCTCAATCCCCACATTCACGCTGTGCGGACGACCATCAGACGGCTCAATCATCACCCGCCGCTGCATACGGCTAATCCACGCCTGCTGGCTGCGATCCGCACGCCAGCTAATCCGCCCCCCACCCACGCGCTCCTGCCAGCTCTGCATCCACCGCTCCAGACGCTCAATCACCCCAGGCCCCCGCTCCTCGAACTCATCCAGCCGAATCAGCACATCAGGACCGCACACCGCATCCACATCCGTCAGCCCCGCCACAATCCCCGCCGTGAAATGATGATGCTCCGCCAGCCCCCCGAAATCGAGCCCGCCCACATACCGCGCGAACGGCGGCAACGCCCCGTCCCAGCGGTGCCGCAAACGGTCGAAGCTCGGATACACCAGCCCCACAAACGACTCGAACTTCCCGTCCACAAACCGCTCCACCCAATCCTCCGGCAGCAGCAGCCGCTGCACCTGCTCATAGTTCGGCGGCAGCCACGGATTGTCCCGAATCCGCGCAGGAATGAACGCCAGCCGCACCCTCGCCTCGTCGAACAACTCCTCCGGCAGCTCCCGCCGCACAAACCACCGCTCAAACCAGCCCGGCCACGGGTTGCTCGCCGCCACGAAATAGCGGAACGGCTGCGCCGGATGCCGCAGCCGCGTCACCAGCATCAGCGCCGCCGCCTCCGGCACCTCCCCCGCCTCATCAATGAACACCGCCCCGTACTGCTCCGAGCCCAACCCACGCCAGTCCGTCAAATGCCGAAAATGCACGCTCGCCGGCGCCCCGCTCCCCGCATCGCAGCTCCGCAGCACCACCGACTCCGGCGGCGACTGCCGCCGCTCGATGATCAGCTCCTCCGGACAGCAGCGATAAAACTCCGCCATCGTCGTCGAGCGCAGGTCCGTGTAGCGCAGCCGCGCAATCAAAATGCGCGTGCCCGGAAAGCTGGCCGCCGTCTCAATCGCCAGCTCCACCAGCGCCCGCGTCTTCCCACCCCCCATCGCACCCCCGTAGCCCACAATCGCCGTCCCGCTCTCCGGCGCCCGCGACTCCAACGCCTTCCACAACTGCCGCTGCCGATCAGTCGGCGCGAAGACCGCCGGCTCAGGCGTCGTCATCGTCGTCATCGCCCGTCTCCTCTCCCGCCGGCAGCCGCAGCGCCGGCGTCAGCCGCACAATCGTCACGTGCTGCGGGCCGCGCCGCTCGCGGAACAGCCCCTGCATCCTGGCCAGCAGCTCCAGCGCCCGCAGCTGCGTCGCTGCCGGCGCAGCCTTGTCGTCGGCGATCCCGCGAATCCGTTGCGCGATCCCGTCGGCGTCGATCTGCGTCGGTTCTGCGTCGGCCATATCGGATACTAATCGAACGCACGTTCATATTGCAAGCCCACCGCCCACCGGCTCTGTACCCCACCCGACAGAACTACCAACCCTGCTCCCAAACCCCCGCCCGCGTCGCCCGCAGCCGCAGCGCCGGCGCGCCCCACTCACCCGGATCCCACGCCCCCTCCACGCGCGGCCAGATCACCCGCCACCGCTCCTCGACCACATCCCACTGCTCCACAATGCTGAGCAACCCCGGCTGCTCCCGATCCAGCCGCTCCAGCGCCTCCCAGCCATCCACCCAGCGCCCCGTCCAGCTCCCAAAATTCACCCCCGCCCGCAGCTCAAGCGCCGCCCCCACGCCCCCCACGCTGGCCGTCGAGAAATAATCCCGCGGCGCGCCCACTCCCAGCTGCAAAGCCACCACCTCGCCCCCGCGCACGCTGCGCAGCGTCGCCAGACCCTCCGGCGCCTGCGGCGACCACCCCTGCCAAACCCCGCTCACCGCATCCCAGCGCCACGCCGCCTCCAAATCGCGCGCCAACGCAGCAAACGCCTCCGCCGGCGGACGCTCCTCCCCTTCCACCGCCACCCAACGCAGCCCATCCCCGGCGATCCGCTGACGCGCCGGCGCCGGCAACGACTCCGAAAACTCCGAGGTCGCCCCGCCCCGCGCAATCGACACCCCCCGAATATCCCCCACCGCCAGCAACAGCGTCGACGCCTCAAACGTCCCGTCGGCCTGCACCTGCCCCCGCGCCAACGTCCCGGGCCGCGTCTCCCCCAACACGTAAATCTCCACCCGCGTACCCGGCTCCCCGCGCCCCCGAATCGTGTTCCGCAACTGATTGCCGCTAATCCGCGTCACCTCATAGCTCAGCAGCGTCGGCGGCTCGGGCGCGTCCACCCCCGCGCCGACCTCGATATCCAGCCCCCCGTTCCGCCCGAACACATTGCGCGTGATCAGATTGTCGCGCGCGTCCACCCCGGCGACGCTCACTCCCGCGCCGAGCATCCCGCCGAGCAGGTTGCTCCGCACCGTCGCCGCCCGCACCCCCGCACCCAGCTCAATCCCAACCTCGGTACCCCCATCCGCCGCGAAATCAATCCCCGCGAACTCCGAGCCGATCCGATTATGCGCAACCACCGCCTCCTCAATCTCCGCGAGCAGAATCCCCGTACCCACCCCCGACACCGAGTTCCCCAGCCCCCGATCCCCCCCAATCCGCACATCCGACGCCTCCCGCGCCTCAATCCCCACCGCCCCCAGCCCCTCCGACGCCACCGCGTTGCGCTGCAAGCTGACCTGCGACGTATCCGCCCCCGCAATCACGATCCCCCGATCGCCCGCCAACACCTGGTTCCCCACAACCCGCACCTCCGCCGCGCCCGCGATGATCGAAATCCCCCGCGCATGGTTCGGCATCGACACCGCCGCCGCCGCCGCCTCAGAGTCGGGCCCAGGCACAAGACCAATCCAGTTATTCTGCAACGCCACCTCCCGCGCCCCCTGCTCAACCGCGATCCCCACCCGGTTCGCCGCAACAACGTTCCGCTCCGCCTCCCCAACCTTCACCCGCGCCGCACCCGCACCGAGAAACACCCCCACATCGTTGCCCGCCGGCGCGCCGCCCGCCGTCACCCCAATCCGATTGCCGTCCACCGCGCCCGGCCCCCGCGTCTCGCGGAATTCCACCCCCGCCACGACGCTCGCGCAGATCACGTTCCCCCGCACCTCCGCCTGCGCCGCATCCACCACCAGCACCCCATCATCGTTCGCCAACGGACGCCCATCCGCATCAAGCCCAATCGTGTTCCCCACCACCTCCGCCCCGAACACCCCCTCCCCGCCCACCACCACCCCGTGCCCCGTGCGCTCCAACACGCTGTTCCCCGCAATCCGATTCCCGCAGCCCGCGCAGCCCCCCCCAATCCGCGCGTTCTCCGCCCCGCCCAGCACCGCCACCCCGCTCAATCGATTCGGCGACGCCCCGCGCCCGTCCACGCCCATTCCCAACCAGTTCGACTCCACCACCGCGTCGCGCGCCCCCGCCCCGATCACCCCAATCCCGTAGCGCTGAAACCCCCCAATCCCCAGCCCCCGCACCTCCGCCGCCGCCCCGTACACCAGAATCCCCGCCGCGTCCCCCGCCTGCCGACCATCCAGATACACCGGCGGCGGCCGCTCCGCGCTCCACCCCGGCTGCGTCCGACCGTCAATCGAGATCCGCGCCCCCCGCAGCGCCGGCAACGGCAAACGCAGCGTGATCACGCTCGAACCGCCAATCGAAAACCGAATCAGATCGCCCCCCTCCGACTCGTTCGCCGCCCCAATCGCCCCCCGCAGGCTGCACACCTCCCCACACCTCTCAGGCCCCGGATCCTCCGCCGTCGTCACCGTCCACACCCGCTGCGCAGGCGCATCCTGCGCCAGCGCCCCGCCGCCCAGCGCCAGCGCGCAGACCAGCAGCGCCGCCGCCGCCAACCGTTTCAGCGCGCCGCTCCCGGCAGCCGCGCCGCCGATTCGACGCGAATATGCAGCCGATCACCGCGCTCCACATCGAACAACTCCCGCTCCGGCGCGTTCTCCTGCGTCGTGTACACCTGCCAGCCCGCCCGCTCCGGGTCCTTTCGCCAGACGGTCACCTCCAAGTGCCCGATCGGCGCGACCGCCGCGTCAACCGACTTCGTCGCCCCCACCCAGGTCACCGCGTTGATACCCGGCCGCAGCGCCAGCCCCGAGGCCGCCAAATCCTCCAACGCTCCCTCCGATTCCACCTTCGGCGCCTCAATCAACCAAACCTGAAGCCGCGGCGCCCCAACCGGATCTTCGATCCGCAGCCGACTCGTCGCCACCCCGCGCTGCACCGGCGAGCTCTCCGCCGACAGCGTGCTCTCCCCGCCCCGCAGCGCCACCCGCCAGCGCAGCGTGTAACCCGGCGCCACCTGCCGACCCGCCGGATCCACCACCTCCGCCCGCAGAATGTACTCCCGCACATCCCCGTTCGACTCCTCCATCACATCGATCGGTGTCGCCGTCAGATAAATCGTCTCCGGCGCGCCCACCACCGTCAGCTCCACCACATCGCCCAACCCCCCGCCCGCCTCCGTCTCCGCCTTCAGCCAGTAATCCCCCGACTGCGCCGCCCACGCCGTCGCCTGCGCCAGCACCCCGCCACCGCCGTCCGTCACCAACGCCGACGGATCGCCGTCCACAATCAGCCGGATCTCCGAGCCGTCCTCCACCGCCAGCGACACCTGCCGCCCCGGCACCGCGCGCCCGCCCTCGTCGACCAGTCGCGCCAGCACCACCGCCTTCGCCGTCTCCGTCTCCGAGCCCCGCTCCAGCACCGGGTTGAGCGCCCACAGCCGCAGACTCACCGGCTCCCCGTGGAAGATCAGCTCCAGCTCTGCCCGCGCATCCACACTCACCGCGCGCAACAGCAGATCGCCGGCATCCGCGCTCACCGTCGCGCTCACCCGCCCACGCTCCGACGTACGCAGCGCAATCAGCCCCCCACTCTCACCCGCCGCCGAGCGCAACGTCCCCCTCGACGCCTCAAGCCGCAGCGGCGCGCCCGGCACCAGCTGCCCCAAACGATCCCGCACCTCAAGCTGCACCACATGCGAGCGCGAAGCATCCAGCGGACGGTCCGTCGCAGGACGCAAAATCATGATCTCCGCCGGCGCGCCAATGAACCGCACCGTCACCGCATCCACCAGCACCCCCACCCGCGCCGTCACCACCGCCAAACCCGGACGCCCATCCCCCACCAGCGTCACTCCACCCTCCCATTCGTCGCCGCCCTCCACCCGCGCCAGCCGCACCACCACCTGCGATGGCCCCGAGTCCGCTCCGAACGCGCCAAAATCCGTGCTCAAGGTAACGGTCGTCGAGGCGTCGCCCGCACCCGCATCAAGCCGAACAGTCACCTGGGCGCTGCCGCCCTCCGCCAGCACCTCGCTGCGATCAACCGCAATCCGCAGCGGCCGCTCGCTTTGCCCGACCGTCCCCTGCCAATCGCCGAGCAGGCCGAAGGCGGCAGCGCAAACCGCCGCCAGAGCAAAGATACCGATCAGGCGCGTAAGCATGCTCGTAATCGCCATCCCCACACTCCGCCTTCGCCACCCCAGTGTATGCAAGCAACCCGCCGAACACACCCGTTCGGCAACCCCCCGTTTACAAGCGCTTGATATTGCCCCACCAGCAGCCGACACGCGAAGAGCGCGATGTTAGCCGGCAACCGACACGCGAAGAGGGCGGAGCCCGAAGGCCCCGCCCCCTTGATCTCGAACCGATTCGGTCGAGTCGCGAGCCGGACGGTTTCCCGTCTAGCTGCGAACGCGGCGGCGAACCGCGAACCCGCCGGCCAGCAGCGCAACCAGCGCCAGGCTGCCAGCGATGCCGCCGTAAACCGCGCTCGAAGTACCGCGGTCAGCCAGCCCGCCAGTGCCAGTGTCCGGCAGCAGCGAACCGTCGCCACCGTCCGCGCCTTCCATCATCGTGGTGTCGTCGTCGCCATTCGTCATCGTGGTGTCGTCGTCGCCATCCGTCATCGCGGTGCTGTCGTCGTCGTCCGTCATCGCGGTGCCGTCGCCATCCATGGCGTCAGGGCATTCCTCGGACATCGAGTCGCCCTCAAGCGAGTCCTCCTCGGACATCGAGTCGCCCTCAAGCGAGTCTTCCTCGGGGCACTCTTCGCCCGTGCCATCCATGCCCGCAGGCTCTTCCGGCGCAGGCGTCGTGACCGAGAGCTTCACACGAGTCTGGCCGCCCGACGAAGTGTCGTAGCTGCCCTCAGCCATCATCCCGCCGACCATGAACGTCACGCCGGACGTGCCACTATCGACTTCCAGCGACCAGGTCCCATCGGCGCCAACCGTCGCGGAGCCGACGCTCGCGCCGTCGGCCATCGCCATGACCTCGGTCCCGGGCGCGACGCTCTCGCCGTCCAACATCGTGTCCCCGTCGAACCCGAAAAAGAGGTGCGGCGGGCTCTGCGGGCTCTGTGCCAGCGCAGCGCCGGCGATCAGGAGCGCCACAAGGGTCGCTCCCACCACTGCGATCATCCGAGGCATCTTCAACATTTCGCGATCCCTTTCGTTGCTGCTCGTTCCGCAGCAGCTTAGCGCATGGCTGTCCAGACAACCGTCGCGCCTCTGGCCTCCACGCAGGAGACTACCTGCTTTCGGGCTTGAGATGCACCCGCGCACCCAGGAAAGCTACAGCATTTACATTCTATGGGAATTCCCCACAGCCCCCCAAAGCCGCCACCCCTCCGCATACCCGCGCCCACCGCCCCGAGACACCCGCGCTCGCCGCCCCCGTCATACCCGCGCTTGCCGCGGGTATCTCGCCGCCACCAACACCAGCGCCGCGTGCGACCTACCGACCCCGTTCCGCCATTCCCACCCCCAGAAACCCGCCCCTACCCTCCTCCACCAAGCCAGAGCATGTCATCCCGCTCAATGCTGAAGTCCACCGCGCCCGGCAACCGTTCCCCAGAGTGCTCGGCGTACTGCATGAAGCGGTTCGAAGCTCGATCCCACTTGAAGATCGCGCTGATCCCCCGCGCCCTCAAACCCTCGTAGAGCTCGCTAATTCGCGTCGTCGCCGCCAAGACCCACTTGGCGTAACTGTTCAGCTGCAGGCTGTCCAGTCCGCTCAGCCCCACCTCGGCCTCGATCTCGCCGTCGTCGCTCACCAAGTCGGTCACGTTGACCACCTCCACGCCCCCAATCGAGTCCGCCGTCGCCGTCACCAGCGCGCGCCCTGGCAACACCACCAGATACGTCGCGCTCGCCCGCCCCGAAACCGTCTCCACCGTCGCGCTGCCGGCCAGCACCAACTGCGCGCCCCCGGAGCCCACCGCCCCGGCCGAAGTCACCGTGAACACCACCGGCGTGCCGTCCGCCACCGCCTGCCCTTCCGCATCCGTCACGTCCGCCGTCATCGTGATCCGCGCCGCGCCGCTCTCCCAGACCGGCTCCCCTGCCGTCACGCTCACCGCGTTCGCCTTGCCCGCCACCCGGAACTTCCTCTCGCCCGACGCCCCACCTTGCGACACCCGCAGCGTGTATTCGCCTGTCGCCAGCGGGTTGTTGCTGCCCGCTTGCGTCGCCAGCTTGATGAACACCCTGCCGCTGCCGTCGCGCGCGAGCTGCTCGCGGCTGATCGCCGCGGCAGAGACCGTCCGCCCGTCCGGGTTGCGCACCGTCAGGGAGAGGCTGCCCGACAGCTCGGTCGCGTTCCCCGAACTGTCCACCGCCCCCACCTCAATCCTGATCTCGTCGCGGTCGCCCGCGATCTGCTCGTTGAGCAGCGTGCCCGACGGCGTGCCCAGCGTCAGCCTGCTGGCCGGCCCGGAGAAGGTCAGCCGCGGCGACTCCGCATCAAACGACGTACCTGTGGCGTTCACCACACGCACGATGACCACTGCGCTGGCCGGGATGCTGCTCTTCGCGGTGATCTTGATCGACTCCGCCCCGCGCCCGCCCAAATCTCTCGCGCTGCGGCTCGTCCACTGACAGATCGATGTGCTGCAATTCGAACCGCCAGCCTTCGAATCCAGCATCAGCGGCGGCCCGCTGACCAGAATCGACGAGATCGCGCTGGGATCCGCCGCCGCATTGTTCGCGTTGAGGATCTTCAGCACCAAATCAATCCCCTCCGAGCCCGCCGCCCGGCTCGCCGGCTCGTCCTCCGCCAGCTCCAGCGTGACGCTCGCAACCTCCACAATGTCCGCAATCCGGAACGTCGCCGTCGTCGCCGCAAGCGTGCCCGTGATCGGCTCGCCGCCGTTGGCGTTGGCGATGGTCAGCGAATAGGTCGTGTCGCCGCGAACAGAGATCGTGTACTCGCCCTGCTGCACCCCGAACAGATCAGCGCTGCGCGAGGCGATGATGCAGTCCCAAACCAACTCCTCCTCCGGCGCCAGCTTGCAGGTATCCCGTTCCTGCTGATCTTCTGGAATAGCGCTGCCGGTCGAGTGGCCAACATTCCTCGTAATTCGGACCGACTGGCTGCCGAACTCGGCCGAAACCGCGCTAATGTCCGCCTTCTCAATCTCAGTGCTCACCGTAAAGCGCAGCACCACCGTGAAATCCAGGTCCTCCGCGCTCGTCGGCACCGTCGCATCCGAGTCGTCGATCACAATCCGCTGCTGAACCTCAGACACGGTCACCGTCTGCGCGCGCGCCGTCTGCAGCGCGCCCAACGCCCCCGCCAGCACCACCGCCAGCACCCCCACCCACAACACGCGGAACGACGGCGCCAAACTGGTCACAATCCCCCACCTCCACGCCGACCACCTGCCGGCCTGTCTCCTCAGCTTATGTAGCCAGCGCCTACCACGCACGCCAACATTTACGCCAGCGCAACACTAGGCGCTACCCGCCCCGACCAATCACCAGCGACACCGAGGTCGTCCCCGACCCCCCGATGTTCAGCGTCGCCACCCGCCGCGCCTCCGGCACCTGGTAGTCGCCTGCCGTCCCCGTCACCTGACGGTACGCGTCCAGCGTCTGCCGCACCCCCGTCGCGCCCACCGGATGCCCCCCGCCAATCAACCCGCCCGACGGATTCATCGGCAGCTTGCCCTCGAAATCGATCACCCCGTCCTCGATCGCCTCGAAGCAGCGCCCCGGCTCCGTGAGCCCAAAGTGATCAATCGCCATGTAGTGCGAGGTCGTGAAACAGTCGTGCGTCTCGATCGCGTCCAACTCCCACACCTCCTCCAGCCCCGCCCGCTCAAACGCGTCCACAATCGCCCGCCGCGTGTGCGGCAAAATGTACGGATCCCCCGCCGCCTGCGAAATCTTGCTGTCGAACGTCAGCGCCGCCGTGCGGTGCCCCCAACCCTCAATCCGCGGCACATCCTCCAAATCCACCCCCCGACGCTCCGCCCACTCGCTCGCCGCCGACTCCGAAGCCAGCACCAGCGACACCGCGCCATCCGTGATCTGCGAGCAGTCCCGCAGCGTCAGCCGACCCGTAATCGGCGCCGCATACTTCCCACCCTGCAGCTCCGCAAGATCCCCCAGCCACGCCCGCGTCTGCGCCTTCGGATTCCGCTGCGCATTCGCGTAATTCAGCTCCGCCAACCGCGTCAGATGCGCCGAGTCCAGACCGTAGCGCTGCTCATACACATCCCCCAGCCGCCCGAACAGCTTCGGGAACGGCAGCTCCACACCCGCCGCCTCCAGCTCATACCAGCCCGCCGTGCCCAGAAAATCCCCGCCCTCCACCGGACTCACCGTCTTCATCTGCTCCACGCCCAGCACCAGCGCCGTCTCGTAGCGACCCGCCTCCAGCTCCGCCGCCGCCATCAGAATCGAAATCGAGCCCGACGCGCACGCCGCCTCATGCCGCGACGTCGGCAGCCCCCCGAAATCCGGGTCAATCTCCGCGAAAAAGCCCCCCATCTGCCCCTGCTTCGCGTAGAGCTCCCCCGCGAAATTCCCCACATGCGCCGTGTCGATGTCGTGCGCCTCGAGACCCGTCGCCTCCAGCGCACCCTCCACCGCCTCGCCCATGATCTCCCGCAGATTCAGCTCCTCTTTCCGCCAATTCCGCGCGAAATCCGTCTGGTACCCGCCCAGAATGTAAACCGGCGTCGTCATCAGCTTCGCCCCTTCTCATGCCGCGCGGAGCACCGCCCCGCGCACGGCCCTGAACACTGCCTGTCGCCGCGAGAGTAGCAGCTACCCCGCGCCCACTCCGTCGAGCGCCCCATCGAGCGCCCCGCCGCGCCCTCAATACCCCCGGAAAATCGGCGCCCGCTTCTCCCGCCAACTCAGCCGACCCTCCTCCGCATCCCAGCTGCGCCGATACCGATCCGACACCTCCACCTCGTGCGCCAACGTCTCCCGCAGCGAGTGCTCCGCCCCGTAGTCGATCATCTCCTTGAACGCCGAAGCATTCAACGTCGGCAGCTTCGCCAACTCCGACACAAACCGCCCCGCCTCCTCGTCAAAATCCTCCAGCGCCCACACCCGGTTCGCCCAACCCCACGACAACGCCTCCTCCGCATCCAGATGCCGACCCGTCACCAGCAGCTCCAGCGCCCGCCCCCGCCCCACAATCCGCGGCACGAACCACGTCGTCCCCCCGTTCATCCCAATCGCCCGCTGCACCCGGTGATCCCCCACCTCAATATTGTCCGCGCAGAGCCGCAGATCGCACGCCGACGCAATCTCCCACCCATGCCCCAGCGCCCAGCCCGTCACCAGCGCCACCACCGGCTTGCGCAGCGCACGCAGCGACAGCAGAAACGGATGATGCACCGTCACACTGCCGTCAATCGGATTCACCGGCTCCATCCCATACAGATCATCCCCCGAGCAGAACGCCTGCCCGCCCGCCCCGCGCAGCGTCACCACCCGCACATCCGGACGCAACGCCGCGAAATCAATCAGCCGCTGCAACTCATGCAGCAGCCGAAAACTCAACGCATTCAGCCGCTCCGGACGATTCAGCGTGATCGCCAGCACCCCCTCCTCGCTCAACTCCCAGAGCGTCACCTGCCACTCCCCGTCCGCCAACGCCCGCGGCGCCTCCGGCCACTCATGCTCAGTCGTCATCATCAGTCATCCTCTCCAATCAACGCCCAAACCTCATCAAAATCAATCACAAACCCCGCCAACTCCGGCTCCGCCGACCACGCCGAAGGCCGCACCAAACGCTCCACCGCACGCCCCGGCCGATACACCAACACCAGCCGATCATCCGGATCCACCAGCACCCCCAACCGCGTCCCAGACGCAATCCACCGCCCCATCTTCTCCTGCTGTCCCTCCAACCCCTGGCTCGCCGAGCGCACCTCCACCACAAAATCCGGGCACACCGGCGGAAACCCCCGCAACTCCGCGCGCGTCAACCCCGCCAAACGCTCCCCACTCACCCACGCCGCACCCGGAGCCATCACCAGCTCCGCACCCAGACGGAACCCGCCCGACGTGCCGAACACACCCCCGTCCCGGTGCCCCCGCCACCACATCCGCAGCTGGAACCCCAACTCACTCTCCACCTCCCCACTCTCCCCGCCCGCCGGCAAATTCACCACCAACCCCCCATCCGCGCTCCGCTCAAACCGCCACGGCTCATTCAAATCCCCAATCCGCATCAACAACTCATCCGTCAACGGACACTCCGCCGGAAACCGCAGCACCCCCAGCCCAGCCAACTCCAGCCCCACAGCCCCGCTCGCAGCCGAAACCATAGAACCCACCCCTTCCCCCCAATCCTAGCGCCCCGCACGGTCCACCGCGCCCCCCGCCAACACCCCAAAACCGTGTACCCTCCCCCTCCAACCCCACCAACAGGAGCCCCCATGAAACAATTCCTCGTCCTCTACTACGCCCCCGACAACGCCACCGAGCAAATGCAAGGCCTCACCCCCGAACAAATGCAAGAAAGCATGGCCCCCTGGATGGCCTGGATGGAGCGCCTCGGCGACCAACTCATCGACCCCGGCTCCCCCCTCGGCAACGCCGCCGCCATCACCCCCAACGCCGAACCCACCCCCAGCCAAACCCAGCTCACCGGCTACTCCATCATCGCCGCCGAAACCGCCCAACACGCCCAAACCCTCTGCCAAAACCACCCCCACCTCAACTTCGCCCCCAACTGCCAACTAGAAATCCACGAAGCCATCCCCCTCGGCATGTAGCCCCTATCCCTCAGTCGGCGCGAGGAACTCGGCTACCGCCCCGTAGACGCCCTCCGCGTCGCGCAGGCCGCACTCCCACACCGTCAGCACACGCCACCCGAGCACAGCAAGCGCCTCGTTGTGCTCGCCGTCCCGCGCACGCGTTCGAGAAAGCTTCGGCCCCCAATACTCAACGTTCGACTTCGGCAACCCGGCAATCGGACAAGACGGATCCGCATGCCAATGCCAGAAGCAGCCATGCACAAAAATCACCGCGCGATGCCGCGGCAGCACAATATCGGGCGTACCCGGCAGATCGCGCCGATGCAAACGAAAGCGGTAACCAAGCCGATGCACAATCGAGCGCACCGCCAACTCCGGCTTCATATCCCGCGAACGAATCCGCGACATACACCAAGCACGGTCATCCGGGCTAAGATTATCAGTCACAACACCGCACTAAGCGCATGGTCAGCCTCATCGCGGATCAACTTCCGCAGCTGATCATCACTCAGAGCATCCAGCAGCACAACCCCCCCTCGCCGATTGAGATTAACCATCCACTGCCGAAACGCCTCCCGCTGAAAGAGCTCGCGCTCACCTTGCCACTGCTCAACCATCACGTCGTAGATGCGCCGCAGCACTCTGGGGTTTGTGGAGACCGCCGGACGTTCGAGTAACGCCGACCGAACATCCTGCCGATGCAGGAGAATTTCGAGGAACCGATTAGGCTCCTCGGGATCAGTTTGGTGCGCGATATAGCCCAGCCACCAGAGCCGGGAAACGCCGTTGTCCCGAATCAGCGCGCGGTTGCCGCGTGCGAAGAAGTGGTTGCGCACTTTCTGAGCGGCTTTCACAGCGTCGCTGGGGCGTTCGCTCAGCCAGCGTGCAGCCACGTATTCCGCGCCTTGCGTATGCGCCACATACGTCCACAAGCGCTCGTCGGACGCCTGATGCGGCGTCAGCCCGTTGAGCGCGTTGTAGACCGCAACTGCGTTGCCAGGGTCGTCGTGATGAGGCTGTGCGCTGATCGTCAGCAGATCGCGTATTTCGACAACATCAATGTCAGCCTCGCGAATCGCCTCCCCCGCCTTCTCCCACCGTCGGGGATCGCCCGCAGACGGATCGTAGTACCAATCGAGCCGCCCAGCGATATCGCCGCGCAACTCATCTACCGCAAGTGCTGTGAAGTATCGAACTTTCGCCACTGCTTCACCTACTCAATATTCAGAACTGGCATTTCAACGAACGGGTTGTCGAGCAGTGTCTGGGCATCTGCGACGCGATCCGCGTCGTTCGCGCCAAGTGGCTTGCACTCGTTGCGTTCCAGCGCGCTGTCCAACGCCGAATACCAGCGCATGTCCTGGTAGTCGCCGTCGTCGCTGCTCCTATCGGCCTCACAAAGCAGCCAGATCAGCGCAGGCAGATAGACACCGTTGATGATGTGCCAAAGATCCTTCGTGTTGCCAAAGCGGCTTCGCGCCTCCTTGAGCCGCTCCACATCCGGCCCCGAGAGCTCCAGCGCAACATGCTCCTCCAACGGACGACAGCGCCACTGGCCGCTGGGCACGTTGCCTTCAGCAATCCGGAACATCGACGTCACGGGCTGCTCGTCTGCGCTGTCAATCCAGTACGTAGACGGTCGATCGACAGCAAGCACGGAACCCGCGTCGAACCGCGGCGACAGACCGTCATAATCGGGATGCCAGCGCTCCGCGCGGAATCCTTGTAAGTCTGAGCAAGCTACCAGGAATGGCGCGATCTCCACACGCCCAGTCAACATGCCGTTCTCGAATCGACGCCGAATATGCGGCTCGCAGCTGCGGAACTCCTCGCGGAAGTGCGTCGTCGAGCAACGAACGAGCAACAGATATTCCGCATCCCCGCTCTCCACCAGACCAAGCAAATCAGCGTCGCCAAGCGCAAAGTCAGCGTCGACCTCCACCGCCGTCGTGTCGGGCAATCGATCGAGCTCCAGGTTCACCTCAAACGCCGCCTTCTGGTAGTCGTCGTTATTCGGCCGCAGCACCGGATACGGCCATGATTTGGTCTCTTCCCACTTCATTTCGACGACTCCTTCATAGCGACCACCCGCCACGCGCGGTCTCGCAACGGCTCATCCCCGTGAATCTCGAGCGTGACCCGGCTGTCGGCTGTCACTGCGAAGCTCGAGAGTCGCTGCTCCACGCCCTCGACGAACACTTTCAGATCGGGCCGCTTCAGCGCCGTCGAATCGCCAGCTTCCTCGATCTGAAGCTGAATCAGGCCGCTAACCGACGGCGTAAAGCTCACTCGGCAGCGATTCTCGTAGCCGTCAATCGGGAGCACGCGCACCGCGCGAACCTCGACCGGCGTCGCCCCCTTGCCTCCGCCCCGGGTTCCCGTGCCCCCTGTCCCATCACCATCGCCCCCGCCGCCCCCACCGCCGCCACCACCGCCCTCGTCGACGCCGGCGCCGCCAAAGTTCCCCACGTCAGTCCCGTCGCCGCCATCCGCGTTCGAGTCGTCATCATCCTCGTCCAGCTGCAACGGCTGCACTCGCGCCTTGATCCGCTTCACCCGCACCGCGCCCATCTCCCCGAACGCCTTCTCTGTCGTTTCAGCGTCCTCCGCCGCACCGGAGCGCGGGTTGAACGGGCCCGGCGCATCAAGCGGGAGCAAGTGCGCCAGTTCGGTAACCTCCTCCGACACCTCTACACGCGGCACCGCGGCGTATTCACCGAGCTGCTCTCGAATCCACCTTCGCAACCGCTCCAGCGCTCGATGTCCAAGCTCAGGCTCAGCCATCCGATCCGGTTCGAACTGATTATGCTGCGGCCCCTCCATCTCGCGCAGAAACTCATTGGCATCGTCGTCGCTGGCGTCGAAGAGGCAAACCGCCGCGTAATCGCGCAGATTCCGAAAGTTGCCGATCCGATTCTGTTGCGCAGTGATCAGCATGCCGGCGCCGCGGATCAGCGCAACCTTGTTCGGCAGATCGTCACCGTGCATTTCATTGTCGGTGGTGATCCACAGCTTTGGAGCGCCGAGGTCGACATCAGGCGGCTCCTTTACGACTGTCGGCTCACCCGTTCGGATCAGCTCCCAAAAGAGCCGCGCCTCGTGCAACGCCTCGCCGTCCTCGTCCGACATACCCTCGTCATCGCCGAGATGCTCAAACCAATTCCCGAGCGTCTCGGCGTTGATCTCCAGCATCCATTCGTCCTGCCGCGAATGCTCTTCGGGCTCGATCGTCACAGTGAGCAGCCCTTGCTCGATCGCAGTGAAGTAGTTCGCGACAACACTCCGACCGACCCGCCTCCGCCAGTCTGATCCCGCGTCGAACCCCGCGATCCACAACGATGTGCCTGTACCCTCCCCGATGCCATCTTCAATCGCCTGAATTTTCGCCGGGATGTCGCGGTCCGAAAGGCGCAGACAACCATCGCGGATGCCGAAAAAGCCGATGCCCTGGGTCTCATGCCCTTGATGCTGGTGAGACATCAGAATGGCTTTGCCTTGAAAGAGTTCTACCGGCTTCCCGTCCATCTCATACCGCGTCCAGTAAAACACCGTCCGCAGCGGCGAAACCGCAAACGGCGAATACTTGCCGATCCCTTGCGAGCCGCCAGCGCCCCGCATGTCCTTCAGACTCGTGCCCGGCTTCCTCACCAGCGTTTCCCAGCGATCGCCGAAGAGTCCAGTCGTGTTGCGATCCGAGACGTGCAGAAAGGTGATGTCCTCATCCTCAAGCAGCTCCGCCGCAGTTCGCAGCGCCGACTCAGCTTTGTCGTCGCCGTTGACCGCGTTCAAGCAGGCAGCCACTGATTCATCGAGCTCAACCCGTCCGCCCAGGTGCGCCCAGTCAAGCGTCTTCAGCTCAAACGAAACGTGGACAGGCTCGCCAAGCCGCGCTCCCGCATCCAACGAGTTCTGAATCGTTTCCCGCGCCAGACTGTCCAGCGGATGCCCCCGGAAGTGCGCGATCCCCGGATGATTCCAGCCCGCCGCTTCGCCGCCCCCCGTCGGCGGAAACCGCCAACCAATGTCCTGACTGATGCTCATGACAACTCCTCCCGAAGAACCCGCGCGCACCGCTCCCCCACGATCGCCGCCAGCTTCGGACAGACCGCATTCCCCAGCAGCCGATAGCGCTCCGCCTGCGGAATCTCAGGAAAAAGCCCCGCCGGGTCGTCAAAGCCCTGCAGCTGCGCGATCTCGGCCACGCTTAGCCGGCGGATGCCCCACCGATCCCGCACAAACGGCACATTGTGCCCGCCTACCCCCATATTCGCCGTCAGCGTCGGGCACAGCCTGTCCCGCTTCTCGCGGATGTACGAGCGCCGCACCTGGTAGAGGTTGTCCGCCGACTCGCCCTCCACCATCGCCGCTTCGATCATCAGCCGATAGCGGTTACCCTCAGGCAAATAGTCCGCGTCGCCGCCCGGGACGCCGCGGCAAACGATCTGGTCAATGCTTCTGCTCAGAACGCCTGTTTGAGGGGGGGGGGGGGGGGGTAAACGGGTTGTAGGTGAAGTGCGCCCGCGAAGCCGCAACGAGGAAAAGCCGCTCGCGGTCCTGCGGCACATCCGTGTAGTCCTTGACGTTCGTCAACCAGCACGACTCGCGCCGGAACCAGTAGCCCGCCCGCCGCAGCGAGCGCCGGATCTGGTCGAACCACCAGCCATCGCCGCCGTAGAGCAGGTGCGGCACATTCTCCAGAATCAGCAGCTTCGGGCGCTGCGACGGCTCCCACTCCGCCAGCAGGCGCGGGATCTCGAAGAAGACCTCCCCGCGTTCGTCCGCGAAACCTCGGCGGTCGCCCGCCTGCGAGAAGCTCTGACAGGGGAAGCCTGCCGCCAGCACATCCACCGGCTCCAGACCGTCGCCCTCAACTCTCAGCTCACGCGCGTCCTTCTCCACAACCGGCGTGTTCGCGAAGCGGTGCCGGAACGTAGCACATGCGTACCCATTGCTGTCGCTCGCCCACGCAATCTCGAAGCCCGCCGCCGCGAGCCCGGAGGCGAACCCGCCCATGCCGCTGAAGAGGCATCCCGCTGTGAGCATCTCTGTGTTCGGCATCCGCGACAGTCTAAATCACACCCTCCCGCAACGCACCACCCCCTCACCCAATCACACCCAACGACGCCAACTCCGCAATCTCCGCCTCACCCAAACCCAGACGCTCCGCCAACACCTCCGCACTGTGCTCACCCAAATCCGGCGCATCACGAACAATCCGCGCCGGCGTCCCCAGCAAATCCACCGGATGCCGCAGCGTCGGCACCCCCCCGTAACGCCGATGCTCATGCTCCGCCAAATACCCATTCGCCGCCACCGCCGGATCACCCGGCAAATCCCCCACCTTCTGCACCCGCGTGAAAATCAAATTCGGCTCCCGCCCCAGCCGAGCCTCCCACTCCGCACGCGGCGCCGAGCCGAACCGCTCCTCCAAAATCCCAATCAACACCCCGCAATGCTCCCCCATTGCCTCCAACGTCGTAAACCGCGCATCACCAACCAACTCCTCCAAACCCGCCGCCCGGCAGAACGACCCCCAATCCCGCTCCGCCTCCAAAATCCCCAACATCAACCACTCCCCATCCCCGCACCGATACAAATTCCACAGCGGATTCGCCGCCCGACTCCGGTCGAACCGCGGCCACTCCTCAAACCCCTGCAACATCGACACACTCACCCCCCAATACGACAACCACATCGTCGCCATAATATGCGACACCTCCACCCGCTGCCCCACCCCCCCATTCCGCTCCCGCGCCGCAATCGCCGCCAACACCCCATACGCCAAACACGTCGCCCCCATCACATCCGCAACCCCCAACGTATTCCAGTTCGGCGGATCCCCCGGGGCGCCCATCGAATACATAAACCCCGCCCGCGCCTGCCCCACCGCATCCAGCGCCGGCAAATGCGCCTCCGCACCCTGAAACCCGTAACCCGCCGTCGCCGCATGAATCAGCCCCGGATTCAACTCCGCAAGCGCCTCATACCCCAACCCGAACTTCTCAAACGTCCCCGGCCGATAATTCTCAATAAACACATCAGACCCCGCAATCAACCCCCGAAAAATCTCCCGCCCCCGCTCCGTCTTCAAATCCAGCGCCAGCGAACGCTTATTCCGGTTCACCGCCTCAAACAGCGCCGAACGCCCATCCTCCATCAAATTCGGAATCCCCGCCACACTCACCACAAACCGCGCCGCATCCGGCCGCGTCGGCGACTCCACCTTAATCACATCCGCCCCCAAATCCCCCAACATCATCCCCCCAATCGGCCCAAACCCCCACGTCGAGCACTCCACCACCCGAATACCGTCCAGCGCGCCCATCACAGCGACCCCCTCCACGACTACAGCACAATCTGTTCACGGTGCTCGCCGAACACCTCGCGCATCGCCCCCATCATCTCCCCCAACGTGCAATACGCATGCACCGCCTCCAAAATCTGCGGCATCGTATTCCGCCGCGGATCACGGCACGCCTGCTGCAACCCATTCAGCGCATCCGCCGCCGCCACAGCATCCCGCTCACCCCGCGTCCGACGCAAACGCTCCAAATGCCGCGCCTCCCCCTCCGGATCCATCTCCAAAATCGGAATCTCCAGCGGCTCCTCCAACTCGAAATCATTCACCCCCACAATCGTCCGCTCTCCACGCTCAATCTCCCGCTGGAAACGCGACGACGCATCCGCAATCTCCTTCTGGAAATACCCCGTCTCAATCGCCGCAATCACCCCCCCCAGCGCCTCAATCTGCTCGAAATACTCATACACCTCCCGCTCAATCTCGTTCGTCAACTGCTCCACAAAGTACGACCCCCCCAGCGGATCCACCGTATTCACCACCCCCGACTCATGCATGATCACCTGCTGCGTACGCACCGCCAGACGCGCCGCCTTCTCGCTCGGCAGCGCCAGCGCCTCATCCATCGCATCCGTATGCAGCGACTGCGTACCACCCAGCACCGCCGCCAACGCCTGAATCGTCACCCGCAGCAAATTCACCTCCGGCTGCACATCCGTCAGCGACACCCCCGCCGTCTGCGTATGGAACCGCATCCACCACGAACGCTCATTCTCCGCACCGTACGTCTCCCGCATCTCCCGCGCCCAAATCCGCCGCGCCGCCCGAAACTTCGCCACCTCCTCGAAAAAGTCGTTATGACTGTTGAAGAAGAACGACAGCCGCGGCGCAAACTCATCAATCGACATCCCTCGCTCCAGCGCCCAACGCACATACTCCAGCCCGTCCGCCAGCGTAAACGCCAACTCCTGCGCCGCCGTCGAACCCGCCTCCCGAATGTGATACCCCGAAACCGAAATACTGTTCCAGCGCGGCATCCACTCGCTCGCGAACTCCACCGTATCCGTCACCAGCCGCATCGACGGACGCGGCGGAAACACATACTCATTCTGCGCAATGTACTCCTTCAGAATGTCGTTCTGCAGCGTCCCCCCCAGCTTCGCCCGGTCAATCCCCCGCTTCTCCGCCGCCGCGATATACATCCCCCAAATCAGCGGCGCCGGCGAATTGATCGTCATCGAAGTCGTAATCTGATCCAGCGGCAGCTCAGCCAGCAGCAGCTCCATATCCGCCAGCGACGACACCGCCACCCCGCACTTCCCAAACTCCCCCGCCGCCAGCGGATCATCGTGGTCGTAGCCCATCAGCGTCGGCATATCGAACGCGATGCTCAACCCCGTCTGCCCATCCTCCAGCAGCCGCCGAAAGCGCAAATTCGTCTCCTCCGCGCTCCCAAACCCCGCGAACATCCGAATCGTCCACGGCCGCCCCCGATACCCCGTCGGATGCACCCCCCGCGTGTACGGATACTCCCCCGGCAGCCCCAAATCCCGCCGCGCATCCCAGCCCGCATCCGCCAACGTCGTCGCGTCGTAGAGCCGCTCCACCGGCCGCGAAGACACCGTCATAAACGGCCCCACCCGCTCCCGACCCTCCGCCTCCACCCGCGCCTCCCAGCGCCCACGTTCCCCCCGCAGCGCCGCAATCGTCTCCCCGTCCAGCATCCCGAACCTCCTTACCCCAACACCCCCCAATCTACCCCAAAACCCCTTCCGTCACACCCACAAGAGGAGCTCCGTCATTCCCGCCCCCTTTTCCGTCATTCCCGCGAAAGCGGGAATCCCCCACGCACCACCTCCCAAGCCCATTCCCGTCATTCCCCCGCACCCACGGCACCACCATCATCCCGCCTCAACACGCAGCGCCGTTCACGACGTGAAGTGGCGCGTGAGCCACTCCTGGCCGAACAGCGCGAACGCGATGATCCACCACGAGCCCAACCCCAACCCGATCAATGCCGCGAGCAGCCTGCGCCGTTTGGGGTAGATCAAGAACCCCACCAGAATCGCAACCACCCCGGCCGCCAGGATCGCCGGAGCAAACGGCCCCAGCACGATCCCGCCGGCCATCCACACCACCCCAATCCCCATCAACCAGCCGCTCAGGACCCGACCCTGCCGGGATGGCGTCGACATCTCGCCCCCTAAGTCCGTCATTCCCGCCCCCTTTTCCGTCATTCCCGCGAACGCGGGAACCCCCCCGCACCACCTCCCAACCCCATCACACCCCCCCAATCCCCCGCACCGCAGGCACCACCATCACCCCCTTCCCAACCTCCCCAAACCCCTGCCACGGCCGCCCCCCATCAACCCACCCCGCCATATACGCGCAGACCAAACCATCCAGCCGATCCTCCCGACCCTTCAACCCCTTACCCCGAAGCACCGGCTCAGGCTCCTCCAGCAACTCCTCAAGCTCAGCCCCAACCCGCAGCCGCGGATCCGCCCCGGCCCCGCACAGCCACTCCCGAATCGCCCCCGCCAGCTCCCGCTGCCCCCGACGCATCTGAGCAACGTTCCTCTTCTTCTTCTTCTTGTACTTGATCGTCCGCTCCAGCCCAAACAACTCCACCATCACCACATGCGGATACGTCTCAAACACCAGCCGCCCACCGCCGACATCCCCCGCCTCCTCAACCAACCCCGCCCCCCGCGCCCTCAGCGCACCCAGCAACTGCCCGCCCCGACGCCCCCCCCCAGGCCGCCCAAGATTCGTCGAATACGCACCCGCCTCAAAGCGGTGGTACCACCGGCTCACCTCCCGGTCAGCCGCCCGACTCCCCGTCCAGTTGCGAATCACCAGCGGAGCATCCACCGCCGCCACCCAATCTCCCCGCTCCGGCTCAATCCACTCCACGATCTCCTCCAGCGAGCCGCACAGCTCAACCCGCGAAAGCTCCAGCTCATCACCATCCCAAACCAGCTCCACGCACCCCGTCCCGTTCCGCTCGCTCCACGCCAGATCAACCCCAATCAACCGCCGCCCGCTCACCCGCGCCCCCCTTGCAGACGCCAAATCCCATCCAGCAGTTCGCCCCACTCCTCCAACGACAGCGGCGCCCCCACAAAGCCCGGACACGCCGGATCCCGCATCAACAGCGGCGCGGCGCCCTCAAAATGCAGCAAATACGGATACTGCGCGCACCCCCGCGGACGCAGCGCATACTCCCCGCAGCGCAAATCCTCCGTCAGCAGACCGCACGCCCCGTCCGCATCCTGCGCCAGCAGCGACACCGCACCATGCTCCTCAATCTCCGCCAGCGGAATCAGCCGCGCCGACTCCGCCTCATCCAAATCCACCCGATACGGCGCGCGGCAGCACAGCGCACCGCACTCGTCCGCCAGACAAACGAACGACGCCGTCCCCGGCAGCACCAGCCGCTCCGACGACCCAGGCGCAAACGCCTCAGCCGCCGCCCGCAGACGCGCGCTCAGCCGCCCGACCGACGGCACCCGCTCAGCCGCCCGCCGCCGCGCCCTCGAACAGATGCAGCTCCTCCGCGCGCCCCCACGGGCTGCCCTCTTCCGCCAACAACTCCCGCAGCCGCGGCTCGTAGAAGAACTCCGTCTCCCCGCCCGCCGGACGCAACTCATCCAGCCACGACGCCTGATCGTCGTACGCCGCGAAGAACGGACGACCCACCCAGTCCGGATCCCGCCCCTGCAGGAAGCGCAGCACGATCATCTTCTCCCCCGCGTGCTCCACGACGCCCAGCACCTGCACCTTGCCCGGGCCGGCCGACATGCTCGGCCCGCGCACCGTGCGCGCGACCCCGCTCACGTGCGAGTAGGCCTTGCGGAAAATCTCCTGGCACTCCACCAGCGGCAGCTCGAAATACCGCTTCGCCCCCGTGTCCCGTGCCACGAACAGGTAATACGGCACACAGCCCGCCTGCGCCTGCTCCGCCCACATCTCCGAGAGCAACTGCGAATCGTTGTTGATGTGCTTCAGCAGCGGCGTCTGCGTCCGAATCTGCGCCCCCGTCGCACGAATCCGCCGCACCGCCTCCAGCGCCACCTCCGTCCGCAACTCCGCCGGATGGTTGAAATGCGCCATCAGCGCCAGCTGCATGCCCGAATCCACCACCTCCCGGAACAGCGCCAGCAAATCCTCCGCGTCATCGTCGTAGATGAACCGGTGCGGCCAGTACGCAATCGCCTTCGAGCCGATCCGCACCGTCCGCAGCTGGTGCCCCGCATCCGGCGCAATCAGCGGCTCAATGTAGTCCCGCAGCGCCGCCGTCTTCATGATCAGCGGATCCCCGCCCGTGAACAGCACATCCGACACCTCATGGTGCTGCGACACATACCCCGCCAGACGCTCCCCCTCCCGCATCGCAAACTTCTTCCCCTCCAGCCCCACAAACTGCGGCCAGCGGAAGCAGAACGTGCAGTAAGCGTGGCAGGTCTGCCCCTGCGACGGGAAAAACAACGCCGTCTCCCGATACTTGTGCTGCATCCCCTCCAGCGCCGCCCCGTCCAGCTGCGGCATGTTGTGCTCCATCTGCCCCGCCGGATGCGGATTCAGCGTCATCCGAATCTCGTCCGCGATCACCTTCAGCTCCCGCGCATCCTTCCCGCTGTCGATCGCCGACGCCATCCGGTCGAAATCCGCCGGCGCAAGCATCTCCCGCTGCGGGAACGTCAGACGGAACATCCCGTCCGTCACCCCGTCGTCCCAGTTGATCAGATGATCCACCACATAGCGGTTCGACTTGAACGGCAGCACCCGCCCCACCACGTGAATGTCGTGGATGATCTCGTCCGGCAGCGCCTGAATCTGCGGCAGCTTCTCGAAATTGTGCAGGTTGATCGCCTGGTACCGATCCGAGGAAAAGTCCTCCACCGAGAGCACCGGCAATTCCGCAGTCGTCATGTTCGCAGTCGTCATGATCCGTCTCCCTCCAACGCGACTCTGACACACGCAGCGGCAAACCCTCAAGCCCGCCCTCGCCTGCGCGACACACCCATTCTATCACCGCCCAAAGCGCCCTGAAGCGCCCCGAGCCTCTTGCAGCGCCCCGAAGCGCCCAAGAGCGTCTTGGAGCGCCCGCCCTCAACCCCCTCAGCCCTCAACCTGCCCCGAAAGCTCAATCAGCCCAATCTCCGGACGGCACAGCAGCCGCAGCGGAACCACCGCCGTCCCGAACCCCTGACTCACAATCACCTGCCCCCCGCCCCGCTCGAACACCCCAGCCGTCTGCCGCCGATTCACCAGCCGTGAATGCCGCACCGGCGCGCCGTAGCCCGGCAGCCGCACCTGCCCGCCATGCGTGTGACCGCTGAACACCAGCGCCGGCGGACGCCCCAGCCGCAGCGCCGCGTCCGGACTATGCGTCAGCAACGCCGTCAGCACCCCCCCATCCTCGCCCTCCGGCGGCAGCGCCTGCTCCAGACGCGCCATCCCCACCGAATCATCCCCCGCACCCGCAATCCGCAGCGCCTCACCCCCAATCTCCGCCTGCTCCCAACGATTCCGCAGCACCCGCACCCCCAACCCTTCCAACCGCTCCGTGAACGGCGACGCATCCACCAACCGCCGACGCCCCCCAAACACCCGCTGCCGCGCCGCCGCCATCCACTCCCCAACGGTCGTCACCGGTGCCAGATAATCATGCGCCCCCAGCGACGCATACACCCCGAACGGCGCATGCAGCAGCGAAAACGCCTCCACCGCCGCGTCCCAACCCGCCGCCGTCTCCACATAGTCCCCCGTCGCGAACACAATGTCGTACTCCAACTCCGCAACCAGCTCCGCAAACCGCGCCAGCGACGCCCCGTCCGCCGGAAAATGCGTGTCGCTGATGTGCAGCACCCGCAAACCCTCCAGACCCACCGGCAACCCCGGCACCACCACCCGCCGCCGCACCACCTCCGCCCGCGTCGACTCCCACCAGGCGTAGCACGCCAGCCCGCCCCCAAGCGCCGCCCCCGCCGCGATCACCCGCATCAACACCGCCATCGCCGAGCGCCCTACCCGCCCGACAAAATCGCGTCCACCTCCGCAAACTCCTCAGCGCTCAGCCGCCACGCCAGCGTCGACGCCACATTCGCCTCAATCTGCTCCGCCTTCGTCGCCCCCGCAATCACCGAGGACACCGCCCCGTCGCTCGCCAGCCACGACAACGCCAAATCCAGAATGCTGCGCCCACGCTCCCCCGCGTACCGCTCCAACGCCTCCAGCGTGTCGAAATTCGCCTCCGCCGTCAGCGCGTCAATCCGCGCCGGCATCGCCTGCTGCCACGCCGCCAACCGCGTCCCCGCCGGCAGCGGCTCCCCCCGCCGATACTTCCCCGTCAAAAACCCGCTCGCCAGCGGGAAAAACGGCAGCTGCCCCAGCCCAAACTCCCGACACGCCGGCATCACCTCCGCCTCCACCCCACGCTGCAGCAGACTCCACTCATTCTGCGCCGACACAAACCGCGCCAGCCCCCGCGTCCGCGACGCCCAGTCCGCGTTCGCAATCTGCCACCCGCTGAAATTCGAGTGCCCGATGTACCGCACCACCCCACGACGCACCAAATCCGTCAGCGCCTCCAGCGTCTCCTCAATCGGCGTCTCCGCATCCGGCTGATGCATCTGGTAAACATCAATGTAGTCCGTCCCCAGACGCCGCAGCGACGCCGCCACCGCACGCTCAATGTAGTGCCGCGAACCCCCCCGCGTGAACGGCCCCTCCCCCACCGGCATCGCAAACTTCGTCGCGATCAGCACCTCCTCGCGCCGCGAACCCAGCGCCCGCCCCAAATACTCCTCCGAAAGACCACCCCCGTAGATGTCCGCCGTGTCGAAGAAATTAATCCCCGCCTCCAGCGCCGCCTCCACCACCGCCGCCGACCGCTCATAGTCCAGCCGCATCCCGAAATTGTTCGTCCCCAACCCCGCCAGCGAGACCTGCAAGCCCGAACTCCCCAAGCGTCGATATTCCACAGCCCCATCCTTCCCTGCCCCGCGATTTTACGCCACCTTGCACATCCCCAAACACAACAACACGCAAAATCCGCCAAAATCAACAAATGCTGCGCGCCCTCCTCACCATCCTCGCCCTGCTGCTCGGCGCAGCCGCAGCAGCATCCCTCCTGCCCAGCGTCCAAGCCGCCGCCGGCGTCCCCATCCCCGCCCAGGCCGGCTCAGAGTGGGAAATCGTCGCCGGCTACAACACCGGCACCCACTCCGAAGCCGACCGACAAGACCCCTACGCCATCGACATCGTCCGCCTCGACGCCCCCACCGCCGACAGCCCCGTCCTCGCCCCCACCGCCGGAACCATCGGCTACCTCTCCAACGACTGCCTCACCATCCGCGACCACGCCGGCATGGGCCACCTGCTCTGCCACATCAACCCCCGCCAGGGCCTGACCCGCGGCGCCCAAGTGCAAATCGGCGAACAAATCGGCACAGTCTGGCCCGCCGGCTACGGCAACAACGGCGGCCTCGCCCACATCCACTACGCCGTCCACCACTCCCAGGGCGCCGGCCAACTCGGACGCACCGTCCCCTTCACCGGCCCCTACACCATCGAAGGCATCGAACTCCACCCCGGCAACCAAGCCAACCTCCACGCCGGCGCCCAATTCACCTCCACCAACCGCCCCAACTGGCAACCCCCAACCACCCACGAAACCTCCACCACCAGCGACGGAAGCCCCGACAACGACGACAGCAGCAGCGCAGACGACAGCGCTAGCGGCAGCGGAGACACCAGCGCTAGCGGCGGCGGAGACACCAGCGCTGGCGGCGGCGGCGACAGCCGCGCTGGCGGCAGCGGAGACACCAGCGCTGGCAGCGGCGGAGACACCAGCGCTGGCGGCAGCGGCGACAGCCGCGCTGGCGGCAGCGGCGCAGACGGCAGCGCCGACAGCAGCGGCAGCGGAGACACCAGCGCTGGCGGCGGCGGCGACAGCGGCGCTAGCGGCAGCGGCGGCAGCGGCGCTGGCGGCAGCGGCGACAGCCGCGCTGGCGGCAGCGGCGACAGCGGCGCTGCCGACAGCGGCGCAGACGGCGGCGCTGGCGACGGCAACGCAGACGGCGGCGCAGACGACGGCAGCGCAAGCGACGCGCAAACATCCACCGCCGCCGACCACGAGCACGGCCACGACCACGAGCACGAAGCCACCACCGCCACCGCCCGACGCTCCGCCACCCAAGCCGTCATCGGCGGCTGGCGAATGCTCGCCATCGACCGCCAAATCACCCTCGGCGGCCTCTGGAGCAAACGCGGCGCAACCCTCACCAGCCTCTTCTACTGGAACCGCAACAACCAAACCTGGCAGCGCTACGCACCCCACATCCCCGGCGGCGCAGCCGCCGCAAACCTCACCCTCCAACCCGGCGACGCCGTCCTCGGCGCAGTCCAGGACGGCGCAGCCTGGCTCCCCAGAATCACCCCCGCCCCCACCCCCCCAACCCTCCAACTCCAAGCCGGCTGGAACCTAGTCTCCTGGCACGGCCCCACCACCCCCCTAGCCGAAGCCCTAGCCAACCTCAAGCCCTCCCTAACCGCCGCCCACCTCTGGAACAACGAAACCCAGCAATACCACCCCTGGACCCCAACCACCCCCACCCAAATCCCCCCCGCCACCTCCCTATGGCTCCACCTAACCACCCCCCACCCCTGGCCCCAACACCCCTAACCCACCCCACCCCAAAGATCCGTCATACCCGCGCTCCGCCGCGGGTATCTCGCCGTGACCACCACCGAGCCCACGTGCAGCCTCCCAACCCTCTTCCCCGTCACACCCCACACCCCAAAGACCCGTCATACCCGCGCCCCAAAGATCCCGTCATACCCGCGCCCCGCCGCGGGTATCTCGCCGCCGCCACCTCCAAGCCCCCGCGCCGCCTCCCACCCTCCCAAAATTCCGTCATTCCCGCCCCCTCTCCCGTCATTCCCGCGAAAGCGGGAATCTCCCCCGCGCAACCTCCCAGTCCCCGCCCCACCCCGCCATACCCGCGCCCCGCCTACCCCTATCCTCGCCGCCGCCGGCGTTCAACGCCCGCCCGCACCAAAAATCTCCACCAACAGGAGAAACGCTAATGCCCATCTCAGCCATCTTGAGCGCCAGGACTCTCGTTGGCAGCATTGCGGTAGCCGCAATATTGCTGTTGGCTGGCGTCCTGCTCGGCGGTTGGGAACAGGCGCAAGCGCAGGGCGGACCCCGAGCAGTCGCAGTCAGTGTCGGCGGCTCACACGCCTGCACGCTGCTCGACTCGGGCGCGGTCGAGTGCTGGGGAGGAAATGAGCACGGCCAGTCAGATGCGCCGAGCGGTCCCTTCAGCGCGGTCAGCGCGGGCAGGAACTACACCTGTGGGCTGCTGGAGACGGGTGAAGTCGTGTGCTGGGGAGACAACGATGAGGGCGCGGCGGATGATGTGCCGAGCGGCCGCTTCAGCGCCGTCAGCGCGGGCGATTACCACAGCTGCGGGCTGCGAGAGACAGGGGCAGTCGAGTGCTGGGGAAGGAACTGGGACGGCCAAACTGATGCGCCGAGCGGCCGCTTCAGTGCCGTCAGCGCGGGCAGCTCGCACAGCTGCGGGCTGCTGGAGACGGGCGTGGTCGAGTGCTGGGGATGGAACGAGTACGGCGAAACGGATGCGCCGAGTGGTCGCTTCAGCGCCGTCAGCGCGGGCCGCTCGTACAGCTGCGGGCTGCTGGAGGCGGGCGCGGTCGAGTGTTGGGGAAACAACGCGTATGGCGAAACGGAAGCACCGAGAGATCGCTTCAGCGCGGTCAGCGCGGGCTGGTCACACAGCTGCGGACTGCTGGACACGGGCGCGGTCGAGTGCTGGGGAAACAACAGGTCCGGCAAAGCGGATGCGCCGAGCGGTCGCTTCAGCGCCGTCAGCGCAGGCGGGGCGCATAGCTGTGGACTGCTGGACACGGGCGTGGTCGAGTGTTGGGGAGACAACAAGCACGGCGCGGCCAACGGTTGGAAGCAGGCGCAAGCGCAGGGCGGCGGGCGCCCGGTCGCAATCAGCGCGGGCGGCTCGCACTCCTGCGCGCTGCTGGACACCGGCGCGGTCGAGTGTTGGGGAAGCAACGTGCATGGCCAAGCGGAAGCGCCGAGAGATCGCTTCAGCGCAGTCAGCGCGGGCTGGTACCTCAGCTGTGGGCTGCGGGACACGGGCGTGGTCGAGTGCTGGGGAGACAGCGAGGATGCGCCGAGCGGCCGTTTCAGCGCCGTCAGCGCGGGCGGGTCCAGCTGCGGACTGCGGGAGACGGGCGCTGTTGAGTGCTGGGGAAACAACGGGTACGGCCAAACGGATGCGCCGAGCGGCAGCTTCAGCGCGGTCAGCGCAGGTGGGCAGCACAGCTGTGGGCTGCGAGGGGTGGGCGCTGTTGAGTGCTGGGGATGGAACGGGTACGGCCAAACGGATGCGCCGAGTGGTCGCTTCAGCGCGGTCAGTGCGGGCGCGGTGCATAGCTGCGGGCTGTGGGAGACGGGCGAAGTCGAGTGCTGGGGAAACAACTGGCACGGCCAAACGGATGCACCGAGCGGTCGCTTCAGCGCAGTCAGTGCGGGCGCGTGGTTCAGCTGTGGGCTGCGGGAGACGGGTGTGGTCGAGTGCTGGGGAGACAACAAGCACGGCCGAGCGGATGCGCCGAGTGGTCGTTTCAGCGCGGTCAGCGCGGGCGGGCCGCACAGCTGCGGGCTGCGGGAGACAGGCGCGGTCGAGTGCTGGGGGTTCAACGGCGCTGCCGACGTGCCCGCCTGGCTGCGCGAGCCGAGCGCCGAGGCCGCGGTTGACCGCACTAGCGGCCAGATTGTGGCGCGCCGACTGGCCGATGGGAGCACTGAGTTTGCCTGGCAGCCCGCTGGGAGCGAGGAGCGCATCTTGCCGGCGCAGCGCTACTTCCCCACGAGCGCGACGGTGGATCGCTGGCTGCGCTCCAGCCCGATCGAGGTCGGTGGGGTAGAAGTTGGACGGATCAACGCGCGGCTGCGAGCGAATGGGCAAATCGAGTTCGCCTTCACGCCAACCAGCGGCGAACGCATCCTCCCCCCGTCGCGCTACTTCCCGGCAAATGCCAGCGTGGACCGCTGGCTGCGCAGCACGGAGATCGATCTGTCTGAGTAAGGCCTGCTCCCGCGCGCCCTCCTCTGTCACGCCCTAGTTCGCGCTCCGCCATACCGACGCCCCCCTTACCCGTCATTCCCGTGCGAGTTTTCCGTCACACCCATGCGAGTTTTTCCGTCATACCCGTGCTTGCCACGGGTATCTCGCCGTGACCACCTCCGAGCCTACGTGCAGCCGCCCAACCCTCTCCCCCCAACCCCACGCAAACGACCCCGCCAAAGCGGGGCCGCCTGCCCAATCCCAACCCCCCAGCCTCAGCGCTGAAGCCACCGGAACTGCTGCTGACGACGCTGCGCCTTCGTGCTGATCTCCACATTGATCAGCGTCGAACCCTCCTGCTGGAACGAATCATCCAGCGCCGCCTCCAGCTCCTCCGGACTCGCGCAGTAGTACCCCTTCCCCCCGAACGCCTCCATGATCATCTCATAGTGCGCCCGCGGCACCAACGCATTCGGCGGCATCTCCCCGGGCCCACCCTCCGGCAGCTCATCCGGACCCCCGCCGATCCCATTATTGTTGAAGATGATCCACGTGATCGGCAGCTTGTGCCGAACCGCCGTCTCCACCTCCGTCGGCCCGAAGCCGAACGCCGCATCACCCTCCAGCGCAATCACCCGCTTACCCGGATTCACCACCTGCGCCGCCAGCGCAAAGCCCGGACCCACACCCATCGTCCCCCACGTCCCCGCATCCAAACGCGAGCGCGGCTCGTAGGACTGAATCACCTGGCGAGCAATCGCCATCGTATTCTCGCCCTCCGTCACAAACACCGCATCCCGCGGCATCCGCTCCTGAATCTCCTTCAGCGGCCGGTAATAATTCATCGGCGCCTCGTCCGAAGACATCCACTCCGACTGCTCCGCCGCCTTCCGCTCAATCTCCGCATTGATCGAAGCCACCCACTCCGAAGTGTCCTCGAACTTCCACGGATGCTCATCCAGATACTCGTTCACCTGCCCCATCACCGCCTTCCCGTCACCCACCAGCGGCACCTCCGTCGGCACATTCGCGCCAATCTCCGAAGGCTCAATGTCCAGCTGAATCACCCGCAAATCCTCGCGGAACCGCGGCGGACGCCCAAAGTGCAGAATCCAGTTGAAGCGCGCCCCCAGCAGCACCACCAGATCCGCATTCTTCAGCACATGCGTACGCGCCGCCGCCGCATTGTTCGGCGCATCCGCCGGCACCACACCCGCACCCATCGGCGTCGCCAGCCACGGAATCCCCGTCTTGTCCACAAACTCCCGCACCTCCTGCTCCGCGCGCGACCACGCCATCCCCTTCCCCACAATCACCAGCGGATTCGAAGCCGTCTTCAGCGCCTCAATCGCCGCCTCCACCGACTCCCCAGACACCGTCGGACGCGCCGGCTCCTCCACCTCCGGCGCCCACTGCACCTCCGACTCGTCCACCACCGCATCGATGATGTCGCCCGGCAAATCCAGATACACCGGCCCCGGCCGACCATTGATCGCCGCCCGCGTCGCCTGCGCAATCAACCGCGGAATCAGCCGCACATCACGCGCCTGATCCGACCACTTCACGAACGGACGCGCCGCCTCCACCTGCGGCGCATCCTGGAAATCCCCCATCTGCGAGAGCGTCACATTCGCCGCCCCCCCGATCAGAATCATCGGCCAGCAGTTCGCCTCCGCATTCCCCAGCGCCGAAATCGCATTCGTCATCCCCGGCCCCGACACCACCAGCGCCGCCGAAAGGTGCGTCCGCATATACGACGCCGCCTGCGCCGCATAGCCCGCCGCCTGCTCATGCCGAACCCCCACGAACGGCATCCCCTCCTGCATCCAGGCAATCGAGATCGGCACCACCGGCACCCCCACGAGCCCGAACATCTCCTGCACACCCTGCGTCTTCAACGACTTGGCGACAATCTGCGCCCCCGAAAGCTCAGCCATGATTTCCAGCTCCTCATCAGCGCACCCCCAGGCGCGCCCATTCGCTTCGCCCAAACAACACGCAAGCCCCAAAGCCCGCGCCCCCGCAGGCTACCCCATCCCCCCCAAACCCGCCTCCACAAGCACAAGAGCGCGGACATCGCGCAACCCGAGACGGAACGCATCAACCTGCGAGCAGCGCGGGACGCCTCCTGTCCGCCGTCCGCTCGCATCGAACGCGCCGCCCGCTTCAAGATCAACCCAACCATGCCAAATCAGGCGATCACCCCCTGAAGCGATCTGGAGCGATCAGCGGCTCCGCCGCATACCTCTCCGAGACGATGATCGCCGCCCCCCATGTCTACGGCAGCCGCCTACACAAGCTCGAACCCCGCGAACTCGCCGCCGCCGCCCTCAATGACGCTCACTCCCCTCGACCACCCAGCTCGGCCACTCCAAGCGCCTCCCGCACCGCGCGCCGCGTTTGCTCATCGCCGCTTGGCTCAATCGGAAACAAGTGATCCAGCTTGACGCCGTAGACGCCGGCAAACGCCCGCGCCGCTTCCGGATCAAAGCCCTCCGCGTACCTCGTCCAAAGCGCAATCATCAGCGCCCCGAAGACCGGACCATGCCGCGATTCGAGATAGTAAGCGTTGGCCGCCGCCAGCGAGAGCCGCAACATGGCATGCGCCGCCTCGTGGATCACGACATACGGACGCACCCCGCTGGGAGTCAGCAGAATAACGTGGCGACCGCTGTCATACGCGCCCGTGAACTGCTGGTCCTCTGGCGCAATCATCACCCGTGGCGCGCCGTCCGACGCGCCGTAGAAATCCGCGTAGATCGCATCGACAATCTCCTGCGCGCGCTCAAACGTGATCGAACGCGTCCAGCCCGACCCAAGCAGGTTGGATGTCACATCATACTCCCAATCGTAGACCTCGTACTGCTGCTCATCCAACACATCTTCGGGAACAGGACCATCATCCAGTTCGAGAATCCGATCGAGCGACGCCCATCCGCACGCTTCACCCTCGTATCGATGCTGCCAGACGGATCGAAATCCGCGCTCCAGCTGCACGCCGCAATCCGTCGGGAGGATCCGTCCGCCGACAGCCGCGTTCATCCGGTAGTCGCCGCCCATCCGCAGCTCAATTGCGCCTCCCTCGCGCAAAACCGGCAGAATCACCGGCGCCGCCGCTTGAGGCACGAATCCTTCGCCGTCCGCGGCGGCGGCGCGGACCCGCTCAGCAAGCCCGCACACGCGCGACATCGGCGTCGAACGTCGCCCGCCCGGCCCCTCGCCCACCTCGATCCGCAGATCCACGCAGTCGCCCGACCAACGCGCGGCGATCCGCGCCGTCAACCCGACCAACTCGGCAGGCGGCGTCAGATCGAGCGGAGCAGACCACCGATCGCACGCCGCACCCGTAACCGTGCTGACCGACAGCGCCTCGGCCTCCTCTCGCGGCGCAACGAACAGGATGCCGCAATCGTCCGCGTACCCGACAACTGGAGGCTCGGTCGCGAACACCCCATCTTCGACCCAAATCAACACCGCCTGCTGCACCTCGACCGTCACAACCGAGCTGCGCCACCAGCCGTCTTCACCTTCGCGCTGCTCCACGATCGCATCCGTTGGTTGCGCCGTCGCGCCCCACTGCCCTTCGCTGTCCCGACCCTCCAGCGCAACCACAACCTCAGCCCGATTGTCGACACGAACCGTCACACGCACCTCGCCGCTCAGCGCCTGAAGCAGCATCGGCTCACCCCCACCCCCGCCGCAACCCACAAATGCAACAACCACCGCAACCAGAACACCAACGCCGAATCCCCCCCTCACACCAACCTCCACCCCGACCGACGCCACATCCCCCGCGCCTCCGCATGAACCATCGCACGCCCCGCAATCAACCCCCGCACCACCGGCTCCTCCTGATTAAACCGCAGCGCCCCGCCATCCACATCCGTCACCACCGCACCCGCCGACGCCAACAACGCCGCCCCGCCCGCCAAATCCCACTCATGCCGACGCCCCACCGTAAAAATCAAACACCCCGTACCACTCGCCAGCAACGCCATCCGATACGCAATCGAACCCACCGGCAGCAACCGCGTACCTTCCGGCACCGGCGGCAAATCCCCAAACCGCCACTCACCCCGACCCGCCAGCATGTACCCATCCCCCAGCGCCAACGCCGCATCCAGCTCAAACCGACCGCCCTCGCCGCCCACCGACCCCGCGTACAGCTCATCCCGCGCCGGATTAAACACCACCCCCAGCGCCGCCGCACCATCAACCGCCAACCCAATCGATACCGAATACTCCGGCACACCCTGCAGAAACTCCCGCGTACCGTCCAGCGGATCCACAATCCAGACCCGCTCGTGCCCCAGCCGCGCCCCGTCGTCCGGCTGCTCCTCGCTCAGCCAGCCGTCCCTGGGAAACGCCCCCAGCAACACCCGCCGCAGCAGCGCGTCCACCTCCAGATCCGCCTCCGAAACCAGCTCCGCGCCCCAACGATCACCCGCCTTCCAGCCGTAGCGCGCCCCGTTCTCCGCGTAGCGCAGCAACAGCGCCCCCGCCTCCCGCGCCGCCGCTTCCGCCGCCGCCAGCTCCTCGGCCAGCTCGCACCCCGAGCCGCCGCCGCCAGCGCTCAAAAGCCCGCCTGCTTGTCCACCAGACCCACCAGCTCCCGCCCGCCCCGGTAGCGCCGCAAATTCTCGCAGAAGCGCTCCAGATTGCGCCCCGCCCGCAGCTGACTCGCCCCCGCCGTATGCGGCGTCATCACCACATTGTCCAGCGCAAACACCGGATGATCCGCTGCCAGCGGCTCGCCCTCCACCACATCCAGCGCCGCCCCCCGCAACTGCCCGCTCTCAATCGCCTCCACCAGCGCCTCCAACTCAATGATCTCCCCCCGCGTCACATTCACAATCACTGCGCCCGGCTTCATCCGCGCAAACCGCTCGCGGTTGAACAAATGCCGCGTCTCCTCCGTCAACGGCGTGCAGACCGACACCACATCGCAGCGCCCCAGCATGTCGTCCAGCTTCTCCATCCCCAGCACCATCCGCACCTCCGCCGTCGCCGGCACCGGCATCGCATCCACCGCCCGCACCTCCATCCCAAACCCCCGCGCACGCTGCGCCATCGCCCGCCCCGTCCCGCCAAACCCCACAATCCCCATCGTCAACCCCGACAACTCAAACGCCGCCCGACGCATCCCCACCCGCGCCCCCCACGCCTCCCCGCGCAGCCGCAGCGCCGGCCCCAGCGAGCGCGCCAGCGCCAGCAGCAGCGCAAAACCGTGATCCGCCAGATGCGGCCCCACCAACCCCTTCTCCCCCGTCAGCGGAATCTCCGCCTCCCGAAACGCCTCGAACAGATAGCCGTCCACCCCCGACGCCGTCGCATGCACCCACTTCAGCCCCGACGCCTCCGCAAACAACTCCGGCGTCAGATACCCCAGCAGCACCTCCGCCTCCCCAATCTGCTCCAACCCCTCCTCCAGGTTGTTCGCCACCACCACCTCCGCTTCCGCCCCCGCCGCCGCGCGAATCCGCGCCAAATCCTCCTCCGTCACCTCCGGCAGCGTCAGCCCCGGCATCACCAGCACGCGCATCGTCTCTCCTCCAATTTCAGTCCAGCAGCGCCACCACCGCCGTGACGACCGCAGCATTCGCCGCAAAGGTCAACACGATCGCGGCGATCAACACTCGCGTGTTCCAACGTCGATCCGTCCGCTCATTCTCCAATCCGCGCTGAAACTCCTCCCGCGTCGCGCCCATCTCCTCGCGCATCTCCTCGCGTATCTCTTTCCGCATCGCGCCCATCTCCCGGCGCATCCCACCGATCTCCTCATGCATCTCTTTCCGCATCCCACCGATCTCCTCATGCATCTCTTTCCGCATCCCACCGATCTCGCCCCGCATCTCTTTCCGCATCCCACCGATCTCGCCCCGCATCTCTTTCCGCATCCCACCGATCTCGCCCCGCATCCCACCCAGCTCCTCGCGCATCTCCTCCCGCACCCCACCGATCTCCTCCCGCATCCCACCCAGCTCTTCGCGCATCTCCTCACGCAGCTCCCGCATCTCCTGACGCACCTCCCGCATCTCCTGACGCAGCTCCACCACCGCCTGCTCAACCGCACCCAGCCGCTCGTCGATCCGAATCACCCCCTCCTTCAGACTCGCCACATCCCGCTCCAGCACCGCCAGCCGCCCCTCGAGCCTGCGCACATCCGCCGCGCTCGCAAACTGCTCCGGCAACCCCACCACCAGCTCATCCGCGATCTCCTCATCGAGACCCTTCTCAACCAGCCGATTGCGCCACTCCATCGCCCGCGAAACCATGACCCGCCCCTCTCGCACCCCAGACTACCCGATGGCCGCCGCGCGAATCCGCGCCAGATCATCCTCCGCCACCTCCGGCAGCGTCAGCCCCGCATCACCAGCACACGCACCCCAGCCTCCGCTCACCCGGCCAGCGTCACCACCGCGGTGATCACACCAATGTTCGCGCCAAATCCCACAGCAAACATCGCCACCAGCAGGCGCGTTTGCGCACGCTGCGCCGCATGAAACTCCGCTCGCAGCGCTCGCAGCTCCTCGCGCATCTCCTCTCGCAGCGCCGCCAACTCCCGCTCGACCGCACTCAGCCGCTCATCGATCCGCGCCACATCCACGCGCAGCCTGGCCATCTCCTCCTCCAGACGCTCCACCCGACGATCCAGTGCGCGCACATCCGCCGCGCTCGCAAACTGCTCCGGCAACCCCACCACCAGCTCGTCCGCGATCTCCTCGTCGAGACCCTTCTCAACCAGCCGATTGCGCCACTCCATCGCCCGCGACACCACATCCCGCCCCTCTCGCACGCCAGACTACCCGATCACCCACCCCCGCCACTATCCTGACCACCCCAACCGACAGGAGCACACCCATGCAGTTCGGAGCCCAGGTCAGCGCCTACCTCACCTCCTGGGACGACATCCGCAGCGTCGCCCAAACCATGGACGCCGGAAACTACGACTCCATCTGGTTCGCCGACCACTTCGTCCCCCCCAACCGCGGCAAACACCTCGAAACCCGCGAAGCCTTCGAAGCCTTCGCCCTCGCCGCCGCCGTCGCCGCCTGCACCCACAACCTCCGCATCGGACACCTCGTCCTCGGCAACACCTACCGCAACCCCGCACTCGCCGCCAAAATCGCCGGCAGCATCGACCACATCTCCCACGGACGCTTCACCCTCGGCATCGGCGCCTCCTGGTTCCGCCGCGAACACGACGCCTACGGCTGGACCTTTCCCAACATGCGCGAACGCCAGGACCGCTTCGAAGAAGCCTGCCAAATGCTCCGTACCATCTTCCACGCCCAAAACAACCCCGTCACCTTCAACGGACAGTACTACTCCCTCGACGACGCCCCACTCTCCCCCGGCGCATACCACCAACCCATCCCCATCCTCGTCGGCGGCACCGGACCCAAACGCACCCTCCGCACCCTCGCCATGTACGGCGACATCATGAACCTCGACGGCTGGGCCGGCCGCGGCATGTCCGTCGAACTGCTCAAAGAAAAAGTCGACATCCTCCACCAACACTGCGAACACATCGGCCGCGACCCCGCCGAAATCAAAATCACCGCACTCATGCCCTGCCTGCTCACCAACGACGACCAAGCCGCCCGCCAATGGGAAGAACAAATCGGCCCCGGCACCCTCAACGGCCCCGCCGACAAAATCATCCAACGCATCGCCGAATTCCAACACCACGGCCTCCAAGAAATCATGTTCGGCCGCCGCGGCCCCAACACCCCCGACTACTACCAACGCCTAGACAACGAAATCATCGCCCACTTCAAATAACCTCTCGCGGGCTGGGGGATTACCCGTCCTCGTTGACCGGAGACGCATCATTACGCCAGAAATGTCAGGGGTTGCGCCAAACCTTCGCAGCTGCTAGGGTTCCGAATACGGAGGTGAGAGATTCACATGACTAGAACCTGCAAACACGAGGTCCAGCCGCTCCCGGAAAATCGGATCGCCGTTGCTCGCAAACGGCCGGACTGGCCGAGGGGCCGCGCGCTAAAGGTCTGGACAGAGTATTTTCGCGTACCCGCGCTATTCGACGACGTGGCCCAGACAATTGGCAAGGAGTTGCCACGCTTGACTCCGTGTAGAGAAATGCTCGGGATCTGGCACGTCGATGGTGGTTGTAGGGGACCACGTACCAATTACATCGGCGTGGACGTCGCGCGCGAATTTCCTGGAAACGTTGGGATAGCAGTGTTCAAGTACGCCGCGAAGCGTGTCAGTGAACAACGCATCCACCGGCTGCGCTGCACGCACCAATGGCAAGATGGCCGAATCTACTACCCCGGTGACAGCGACCATCACGCGGTTCACACGTTCTTCCTCATCCCATCCCTCGACTACTGGACCGAACACCAGCAGGACTTCATCAACCTCGCCACCGACATCAACGCATCCATCTAGATCACGCCCGGTCGTCGATGCGCTAAACTACCCTCACAGAAGCGAGACCCCCCATGGCCACCCCCAAGCGCCTCCACCACAACCTCACCCAAACCGAGCTCGACGAAATCCTGCGCACCCTCCCCCCCGACCTCGAATCCACCCCCGAGGAGGACGCTGAGGACAATGCCGCCTTCGAGCGCGGCCTCGAACAGATCAAGCAAGGCCGCTGGATCTGGTTCGAGGACCTCGAACGCAAGTACCCCGCCCATTTCAAATAACCACCCCGCGCCAAAAGCGCTAGGATGACCGCATGGAACTCGTCCAGCCCACCAACGTCGAAGCCCGAGACGGCTACAAACTCTGGCTCGAATACGCCGACGGCGCAGCAGGCGAAATCGACCTCTCCCATCTCGTCGGCAGCGGCGTATTCAAAGCCTGGCAAGACCCCGCGTTCTTCCGCCAAGTCCACATCACCGACTACCGCGCAATCGCCTGGAGCGACGACATCGAGCTCTGCCCCGACGCCCTCTACACAGAACTCACCGGCCGCACCTGGGAAGAAATGTACCCTCCCCCCGCGAGCGTCGGAACGGATGTCTGAACTCTGTCGCTTCCACGGCGTCGTCATCCGAATGTTCGTGAACGAACATGGCCCGCCCCACTTTCACGCGGTCGCCGGGGACGATCAGGCACTGATCGACATCGAAGCAGTGCGCGTCTACCGCGGCCGCCTCTCCCCGCGTCTGGAACGGGAGGTCTTGCGTTGGGCTGAGACCAGACAGGC
Source organism: uncultured Dehalococcoidia bacterium (assembly GCA_958295515.1). Lineage (GTDB taxonomy): Bacteria > Chloroflexota > Dehalococcoidia > Bin125 > Bin125 > CATQGW01. Next base: position 348,069 of record CATQGW010000005.1, read on the forward strand.
AGAGCTGCGCGCTGCGTGGCGGAGCGCGCAGAGCCACGAACCGCTCGGCAAGATCGCGCCGCCCGACTAACACTGCCAAATCGCCCGGTCCCGCCAACCCCCAACGTCGACGCTCGTCACATCACACCCCAGACCACTCTAAGCGTCGGCTCGCCCGCCGCACCCAACCACACAGCGCTAAACTCACCCCACAGAAGCGAGACCCCCCATGGCCACCCCCAAGCGCCTCCACCACAACCTCACCCAAGCCAAGCTCGACCAAATCCTCCGCACCCTCCCCCCCGACCTCGAATCCACCCCCGAAGAGGACGCCGCCGACCTCGCCGCCTTCGAGCGCGCCGAAGCCCAGATCGCCAACCGCCAGTGGATTACACTCGAAGAGCTCGAACGCAAATACCAAAAAGGACCCTGACCCCGTGGACGAAATCAACATCTGGACCCGAGACCACCACGGCCGCGTCGCACCCGTCCAGCGCATCGCCCAGGTCGACTACGAACACAACCTCGAAGAAACCCTCATCGCACACCCCGACATGCTCGCACCCGGACTCACCCTCATCGCCCGCCAACTCCCCACCGGCGGCGGCCCCCTCGACCTCCTCGGCATCGACGCCGACGGACGCCTCACCCTCTTCGAACTCAAACGCGGACGACTCGCCCGCGACGTAGTCACCCAAGCCATCGACTACGCCTCCTGGCTCGACTCCGTCTCCTTCCCCGACCTCGCCCGACGCATCTCCGAACACTCCCCCCAAGGCGAAATCGAACACATCGACGACTTCGAAAACTGGTACGACGAACGCTTCACCGACGACCAGCGCGCCAACTTCCAGCCCACCAAAGTCGTCCTCGTCGGCCTCGGACTCGACTCCGCCACCGAGCGCATCGCCCGCTGGCTCAACACCGCCGGCGTCGACATCTCCGCCATCACCTTCCACGGCTTCGAACACAGCGGCCAAACCCTGCTCGCCCGTCAGGTCGAAGTCTCCGCCGACGAACCCGGCCGACCCGCCCGCGCACGCCGCCGCACCCCCGCCAACCCCCACGCCCTCGCCGAACAGTTCGGCCTCCAAACACTCTGGGATGCCGCCATCGAACTACTCGACACCTGCTTCGACGGCCTGCCCACCTACCAAATCCGCCGCCAGGGCGGCATCACCTACGACCTGCGCCAAATCGACGGACCAAGCGGCAACGCCTACGCCGGCGTCTTCATCGACAGACCCAAAGCCACACTCTTCATCGCCGTTCACGACATCGCCCGCGACCTCGCCCCCAAATCCTTCGCACAACTCCAACAACAGCTAAAATCGCAAGACCTCAAGCGCGAGCGAGGAGACGTCCGAACAAAGTTCTACGTAACCTCCCTTCAACAACTGCAAAACATCCGCAAACCCATCGCCGACTTCTACACCGACGCCCTCGCCCAGTACGACAAACAGCGACCACACACGGAAAGCGAACCACAATGAACCACCGACAAATGGGCCGCACCGGCCTCCGCGTCTCCGAAATCTGCCTCGGCACCATGACCTTCGGCTTCCAAACCGAAGAACCCGAATCCCACCGCATCCTCTCCGCCGCCCACGACCGCGGCGTCAACTTCATCGACACCGCCGACGTCTACCCCATCGGCGCGCCCCGCGTCGGAACATCCGAAGAAATCATCGGACGCTGGCTCCAACACCAGCCCCGCGACCAAATCGTCCTCGCCACCAAATGCGTCGCCCCCATGGGCCCCCACCCCAACCAACGCGGCGCCTCCCGACAACACATCCTCGACGCCGTCGACCAATCCCTCCAACGCCTCCAAACCGACTACATCGACCTCTACCAACTCCACTCACCCGACCCCAACACCCCCATCGAAGAAACCATGCAAGCCCTCGACGACCTCCGCCGCTGGGGCAAAATCCGCTACGCCGGCGCCTCCAACTACCGCGCCTGGCAACTCGCCCTCGCCCTCGCCGCCTCCGACAAAGCAAACATCACCCGCTTCGACTGCGACCAACCACGCTATAACATCCTCTGGCGCGACATCGAAACCGACCTCCTCCCCCTCTGCCGCCACCAGGGCGTCGGCATCATCGCCTACAACCCCCTCGCCGGCGGCTTCCTCACCGGCAAATACGCCAATCCCCAAGACCTCCAGCACAACACCCGCTTCACCCTCGGCAACGCCGGCCCGCGCTACCGCAAACGCTACTGGGACGACGCCCACTTCAACCAAGTCGCCGCCCTCCAACACCACTTCCGCGGACGCTCCATCACCCACGCCGCCATCGCCTGGGTCCTCGCCCAACCCGGCATCACCTCCGCCATCATCGGCGCCTCCCGCACCGACCAAATCCAAGACTCCCTCAACTACGAAACCCTAGAACTCACCCCCCAAGACCTAGAATTCTGCAACAACGCCTGGTACAACCTCCCCCGCCCCACCGACCCCGAAGTCGCCCTACGCTAAGGAGAACCGACAATGGCTGAACGAGAACCTCAAGCATGGACAATCAAAGGCGGCAAGATCGGCGAATACGAGGCCGAATCCCTCGAACGCGGTATCGCGCTGCTCGGCTTCACGGACATTCCCGATCTCTCTGCCGCAACCAGTCGAGAGAGCGTCAGGAGCATCGTGAGGACGGCACGCCCGCAAGAAAGCGACCGCCATCACAACAACGTCATCTACCAACTGTTCGCCTTCCGCATGCTGATGTCCAAGAACGACATCATCGCAATGCCGCTCAAGTCTATCCCCGACTTCGTCGCCGTGGGCCGCGTCCTTGGCGACTACCAGCGTATTGAGGTCGCCGGCGAAGACCGGCATGCGCGGCCCGTAGAGTGGCGCAACCTGCACATCGAGAGGGCGAACATTCGGTCCGACCTACTCAGCTCCCTCGATGTTCGCATGACGGTCAGCCGGCCTCGTGCTGAGAACAGTACCCAGCGACTCACTCACATCTACGAGTATGGCATCGATCCCCAGATCGCCGCGGACCTCGAACAACTCGAAGGTGCCGTTTCATATGTCGTCGCACAGGATCCTGAGGACGCAATCCTCAATCACATCCGCACGCAGTTTCCCGGCCGCGAGCTCGAACGGCTTGTCGCGGCGGTGCTCACTGCCGACGGCTACACCACACTGCAAGCAGATGCCGGCCCCGACGGCGGCGTCGATGTGCTCGCCGGATACGGCCGCCTCGGCTTTGATCATCCCCGCCTCTGCGTGCAAGTCAAAGCGTGGTCCGATCGAGCCGGTGCCGAGGTCATACGCAGCACCGCCGGCACACTCAACCGGTTCGGCGCGGACCACGGCCTCATCGTGAGCTGGAGCGGCTTCACGAAAGAGGCGAAGAAGGAAGCGCGGGCATCCTTCTTCACGATGCGCCTCTGGGACGCCCGGGACCTCCTCAACGCCATCTACCGCAACTACGACCGCCTCCCCGACGAGATCCGCGCCCAAATCCCCCTCCAGCAAGTCTGGACCCTCCTCCCCGACGACGACCTCTAGCCCCGCCCGCTACCATCACCACAACACCACCACACAGCAGAAAGCCAAACCCATGCGCGCCGCCGTCCTCGACGCACCCAACACCCCCCTCAAAATCAAAGACCTCCACCAAGACCAACCCCAACACGGCGAAGTCCGCATCCGCATGGGCGCCGCCGGCATCTGCGCCTCCGACCACCACATCATCGCAGGCACCGCCGCCTTCCCCCTCCCCTCCGTCCTCGGACACGAAGGCGCCGGCACCATCGAAGCCGTCGGCCCCGGCGTCACCCAACTCCAACCCGGCGACCGCTGCATCCTCTCCTTCGTCACCCCCTGCGGACAATGCCCCACCTGCCGCAAAGGCCAACCCCAACTCTGCGACGCACACCAAGCCACCGGCTCCCGCCTGCTCGACGGCACCGTCCGCCTCCACGACCAAAACGGCGCCGAAGTCTTCCAAATGGGCAAACTCGGCGTCTTCGGCGAACACGTCGTCACCGCCCAACAAGCCTGCTTCCCCATCCCCGACCAAGTCCCCATGGACGTCGCCGCCCTCATCGGCTGCTCCGTCACCACCGGCGTCGGCGCCGTCATCAACCAACCCACCACCCACCCCGGCATGACCGTCGCCGTCATCGGCGCCGGCGGCGTCGGCCTCAACGCCATCCAGGGCGCCAAAATGCTCAACGCCTCCACCATCATCGCCGTCGACATCCACGACCACAAACTCGAATTCGCCCGCCGCTTCGGCGCCACCCACACCGTCAACGCACGCAACATCGACCCCGCCGCCGCCGTCCGCGAACTCTCCGACGGCGGCGTCGACTTCGCCTTCGACACCTACGGCTCCTCCCAAACCGCCAACCAGGCCCTCGACTCCGCCGGCAAAGGCGGCACCGCCGTCGTCGTCGGCATCGCCCCCACCGAAGACCGCGGCTCCGTCGACCTCGTCGACATGGTCCGCAAACAAAAAACCCTAGTCGGCAGCTACTACGGCTCCGCCAGCCCCCACCGCACCTTCCAAACCCTAGTCGACATGTACCTCACCGGCCGCATCGAAATCGACCACATCGTCCAACGCCGCTACCCCCTGGACCAAATCAACAAAGCCTTCCAAGACCTAGAACAAGGCAAAGACGGCCGAGGCGTCATCATCTTCGACTAACCCCCAACACCCCCCGTCATTCCCGCGAAAGCGGGAACCCCCCCCGCCACCACCACCAACCCTCGCGCCGGGACCTCCTTCGCCGCACCCACCCCCAGTCCCGTCACACCCGCCCAAGATCTCCGTCATACCCGTGCTTGCCACGGGTATCCCGCCGTCACCACCACCAACCCACCGCCGCGACATCCCCCCCTCACACCCGCGCCCCTCCTCCGTCATTCCCGCCACCCTTTCCGTCATTCCCGCGAAAGCGGGAATCTCCCCGTCACCACCTCCAACCCATCGCCAGCCCCCCCGCCACCACCAACCCCCAATCCCAGTAGAATCACCCCATGGACCTCATCCTCCCCACCAACATCGAACCCCGCCCCGGCCTCCGCATCTGGATCGAATTCAACGACGGCCTCAGCGGCGAAATCGACCTCTCCGCACACACCGACCCCGAAGCCCGCCGCGCCTGGGCCGACCGCCAATTCTTCGAGCAAGTCCGCATCGACGAATCCGGCGAAATCGTCTGGAACAACCACATCCAGCTCTGCCCCGAAGCCCTCTACGCCCAACTCCTCGGCCTCACCCTCGACCAACTCGAAGCCAAATGGCAAGCCGACCAGCCCGAACCCCACTACACCCCAAACCCAACCCACGTCGAACCCCGCCCCCACTACCGCATCTGGCTCCAATACGACGACGGCGCCAGCGGCGAAATCGACCTCTCCCACCTACCCAAACTCGGCCTCTTCCAAGCCCTCCAGAACCGCCACCTCTTCGAACAAGTCCACATCACCAAATCCGGCGCAATCGGCTGGTCCCCCGACCTCGAACTCTGCCCCGACTCCCTCTACATCAAACTCACCGGCATCCCCTTTTCCGTCATACCCGTGCTTGCCACGGGTATCTCGCCGTGACCACCTCCAACCCCCGCGCCGCGACCCCCACCGTCACACCCACCACCCTCCTTCACCACACCCACCCCCAGTCCCCGTCATACCCACGCCCCCTTTTCCGTCATACCCGTGCTTGCCACGGGTATCTCGCCGTGACCACCTCCAACCCCCGCGCCGCGACCTCCTCCGTCACACCCACCACCCTCCTTCGCCACACCCGCACCAAGATCTCCGTCATACCCGTGCCCCCTTTTCCGTCATACCCGTGCTTGCCACGGGTATCTCGCCGTGACCAGCACCAACCCACCGCCGCGACATCCCCCCCGTCACACCCGCGCCCCTCCTCCGCCATTCCCGCCACCCTTTCCGTCATTCCCGCGAAAGCGGGAATCTCCCCGTCACCACCTCCAACCCTCCCACACCCCCTCACACCCGCGCCCCCCTCCTCCGTCATACCCGTGCTTGCCACGGGTATCTCGCCGTGACCACCACCAACCCCCGCCCAGCCAACACCAACACCCCCCTAATCCACCCCCAACTCCAACCGCCCCTGCTCATCCCCGCGCAGCAAACCCCAATCAATCTCATACCCCAACCCCGCACCTTCGGCGCAGACACCACCCCCCGGCTCGTATGGTCGCTAACTATCGGGCGCCCCACACCTAGGGCTCATCAACACCGACATCACCAAGATCCTCTAGACTTCCGGAACGTCTCACGGCTTCGTATGCTGCAAGTGACCGCTCATAGCACTCCTTCGATCCGATCACGCTCCCATTGCGCATAAGCGCGTACAGCAGTACACATCCACCGTCCCGCTCGATTTCGAGGACTATGGCGTCCGCGTCCTCCAAAAAGTCCTCCCACTTATCGAGCTCCTCACCGATCGTCGCCCTATCCAGCAGCGCCAGATCGTCTTCTTCCCGCGACTGCATAAGCAACACGACCTCGCACTCCTCAAGCGGAAGAAACACATGTATTTGGATCGACTCATCGCTCTGCCTTCGGCGTCGGAACGCGGCCACGATCGACTTGATCTTGTCGTTGAGCGCATCGCATGTAGGCCCTACTTGCCTCATGAGCATCTCATCCGCAACTGCCGTCGCGAACCGCTCCAGCCTGCGAGCCAGCCAACATACGCTCAAGACCGCGAATGTCTCCATTGGATGGCTCACGACCAGCTCGAGCAGCACACCAGGTTCAAGCGAGTAACGAACCACCATCCGCGTTTCGGAACTCACACCGGAAAGCTCCGCGAGATCATTCTCGAAGGCATGCCGCTCTTCTTCCGACAGATTCGCAGGGTCGGCTCCCACGACGACTTCGTCGCCATCTACCGCTCCGCCGAGTCTCTTGAACGGTTTTCGATCGTCCGGAAAGTCGAGCAAGACCAGCTCGGCGCGCGTTGACCGGTGCAACAGGGGTTGAGGTGAATAGTTCATCACACCCGTCGCGAACGCAACATACTCGTCGCCGTCCTCCACGAGCGTCGCCGCGGTCAACTTACCAAAAGGCATAAACCGCGGATTGTGCTCAACACCTATCCGCACCGCATTGGTCGGCGCGTTGATTGATTCGACTAGCGACTCAACAGCCGCCTTTGACATCACGACCCCATGCACAACAACACCGGATCGTCCCAGGCTGACCTTCACTTCGACTGGCATCGCTTACTCCGACGTTTCGTTCAGCTGTTTTGTATGGCTTATCACACCCCCAACTCCAACCGCCCCTGCTCATCCCCGCGCAGCAACCTCCAATCAATCTCATACCCCAACCCCGCACCCGTCGGCGCAGACACCACACCCCCGCTCATATCGATATCCTCCACCAGCCCGAACATATTCGAACCCGTGCTCGGAAAATACTCGAAGAACTCGCAGTTCGGCACCGCCATCGTCACATGCAGATTCGCCACATTGTTCAGCGAATTCCCCCCATGGTGAATCTCGCACTTCATCTTGAACCCCTCCGCCAGATGACACAGCCGCACCAACGGCGTAATCCCCCCCGTCACCGCCACATCCCCGCGCAGAATGTCCGTCGCATACTGCGTAATCCACGCCGCCATCCCGTAGAAACGCCCCGGCGCAAACTCCGTCGACATGATCGGAATATCCAGCTTCTGGTGCAGCTTCACATAGCTGTACAGATCCTCCTCCACCAGCGGATCCTCATACCAGTAGTAACCCAACTCCTCGATCGCCCGACCCACCCGCACCGCATCCTCATAGCAGTACGCCCACATCGAATCCAGCATCAACACCATCTCCTCACCCACCGCCTCCCGCACCGCGCGGCAAATCTCGATATCCGCCCGCGGATCCGAATGCGGATGAATCTTGTGCGCACCCCAACCCTCCGACTGGAACCGCAGCGCCTCCTCCGCATACTCCTCCGGCCTCTCCCACCACGCCGTGCTCGAATACACCGGCGCCGACTCCTTGCACGTCCCCAACAACCGATGAATCGGCTGCCCCGCAACCTTCCCGTTGATATCCCACAAGCAGATATCAATCGCCCCAATCACCGACGTGTGAATCGCCCGATTCTGCTTCCACAAATCCGCCCAAATCGCCCCGATATCCTGCGGATTCCGCCCCACCACCCGCGGCGCCGCCACATCAATCAGCGACCGCCCGTGATGCTCCGGACGACTCAGAAACGCATGCCCCGACACCCCCTCATCCGTCTCCACCGTCACCACCCCCAACTGCCGCCGCCCCCCAAACCGCATCCCCGACCCCACCCGCCAAGGCTCAACCTCCCACCCAAACGCCTCCACCCCAACCTTCGTGATCTTCATCAGTGCGCTCCTCTGCTTGCGTCGTCACATCTGCGACAAATTCGTCACCAAGTTATAAATAAACCACCCATCCCCCGTCACAAACGACTCCGGCTTCGCCCGCTGATTATCCCGCATAATCCCCAACCCATCGCTGAACGGCTCAAACGACACAATCCGGTCGAACCGCACCCGAAAACGCTCCCGCTCCCCGTGGAAATACAAATGCTTCGTCGTCACCCCCAACATCCCCGTATCCGCATGCACCGTCTCCTCCCGCGACACACTCCGACCCTTGAACGCACTCGGACGGTAATACAACCCCTTCGCCACCCGCACACTCACCCCATGCGAACTCCCCCGAAACTCCCGCACCGTCTTCGTCTGGTAATACCCCGTATTCGGAACCACCCACACCAAATCCTCCGACTTCATCAAATTGAACGGCAACTGCCCCTGCACCCGCGGCTCCTCCGGAATCGTCCCCTCCATCACCTCCCGCAGCACCGCCGCCTCCGCCGCCTTCGTCCACAAACCGCCCTCATCCAAATCCCCCTGACTCAACCCAAACCGCTCCCGATACCGAGCCAACGCCGTCTCCTCCTCCCGACTCAACACCCCGTCATCCAGCGCCACCCCCACCGAATCCTCAAACGCACCCACCAACAGCCGACGCCGGCCCGCCCCGCTCAAACCCGCCTCCTCCAGCGCCGCCCCGAACACCTCCAGCGCCCCATCATCCAACACCGCCGCCCGCGCCTGCCCCTCCAACCGCGCCAACGCCTCCCGCTCCCGACGCTCCCCCGCCTCCCGCTCCGCCTTACACCCCTTATGTTCCCAGCGCAGCAACGACGCGCTCTCCAACACCCCCACACGCTCCCGGCAAACCACACAAGTCGGCATCGATGACCTCCTATTCCGACATTCCCACGGCGCGCGCGTTCGCGATCACATTGGCTGCGAACCATCCATCTCCGGTCCGGAAGTACTGACACACATCCGGTGAACCATAGAGCACCAGCGAGACGCCGCGATGCTCCATCACGATCGACTCCACCTCGTCGAGGCCGATCTGGAAACCGCCGTCGCCATCGTCAAAGTACAAACGCTCGTTCGTCACGGCGAGAATGCCCTGAGCCCGATCTCGCCGCACTTCGGTTCCGAAACGCAATCCGCCAACCGCCCGAGGCGACAGATAGGCATGAGAGCTCCGCCCCATTCGCGCCAACAGCCGCGTAGCCCGGCGGCGCCGTTCCGTGTTCTCCTCAACCGAGTACTCGACCTCTGGAAACACCCAGACAAGCCGCTCAACCATCTGTATGGCGAACGGCAACGTATGCGCCAAATCAGCGAACGGCGGTTCCTCGTGTCCCTCAACGATCTGTCGCAAGCGCCGGCACAAGCCGACTCTAGCGAACTCTTCGGTTTCGGCGAGCGCTTCACGGTCGATCTCGAATCTGGTCGCGAAGAGCATGAGTCGTCGTAATTCTAAGTCGTCAACGATGTGATCAGTCAAAAACTCATCAGCGGCAGCTGCCCAGGCTGTACGGAGAAGGTCTCGGCGCATTTCGTCTGGCATGCCCGATTCCGCAAGGCCGATCTCAAGCTCGTCGTGCGCGCGGCGCGTTCCTTCCGCCGCGGCATGAGCCGCGATCATGAACCACGAGCTCCACATCGTCTTGGCGAGCGCTCTCGCTTTCTGGTTGTCATCAGGCTCGCCAAGATTTCCAGGGCTGTCAACCTGGACTGATCGAAGAAAGTCGCGGAGATCGAGCTCATCTTCCGATGCCAGCGCCCGATCCACACCGCGCGAAGCGCGCTCGCTGTGCCACCCCGCAATGATCGCCTTGTTGCGCGCGTGCTCATCCAAGCCGTCCACACCTGCGGCCTCTCGGATTTGCCGCCCCAGCGCGGCGCGGTCGCCTCCCCTGGCCGCTGCGGCGGCGAGATCGGCAATCCGGTCCGCTCCGGCACGAACTTGCGAACCGCAATTCTCGTGGCCGTAGCGCATGAAGCCGGTCGTCGCCTTGTTGCAGTACGTACACTGCGGCATTCAATTTCCTCTCAGACGCAGACCTGCGCCCCAACCCCCTCCTATCGCCCCCGAAACTGCGGATCACGCTTCTCCAGGAAACTCGCAATCCCCTCCGCACGATCCTCGCTCCCACCCGTAATCCCCAGCGCCCACGCCTCCCGCTCCAACTGCCCGTCGAAATCCACCCCGCCGCTCTGCTGCACCAAACGCTTCGTCAACTCAATCGCCAGACTCGGCCCCCGCGCAATCCGCTCCGCCAGACCCAAACTCTCCGCCATCAACTCCTCCGCATCCACCACCCGATTCACAATCCCCCACTCCCCCGCCTGCGCCGCATCCACACTCTCCCCCGTGAACATCATCTCCAGCGCCCGACCCGTCCCAATCAGCCGCGGCAAGTGATACGTCGAACCCGTGTCCGGCGAAATCGCCCGATGCACAAACGCCGACACAAACCGCGCATTCGACGACGCAATCCGAATGTCGCACGCCAACGCCAGCGACATCCCCGCCCCCGCCGCCGCACCGTTCACCGCCGCAATCGTCGGCTTCGGATACGCCTTCAGCGCGCTGAACAACGACCCCCAGTGACCAATCGGAGCCGTCGAATGCCGCCGATACGCCGACTCAACGAAAACCTTCCCCTCCGCACGCGCCTCCTCATCCTCGCCCACATCCGCGCCCGCGCAGAAACCCCGCCCCTCCCCCGTGATCACCAACACCTTCACCCCATCGTCATACCGCGTCGACTCCACCACATCCAGCAGCTCATGCACCAGCCGCCCACCCACCGCATTCATCTTCTCCGGACGCCGCAGCGTCGCCAACGCCACCCCCTCCGCATCCCCGTCCAGACGTTCCAGCGTCACCTGCTCGTAATCCATCGAACGTTCCTTTCACCCTCCGCAGTCAGACCTTCCAGTCAGACCCGCTTGACCTTGCAGTCGCACCTTACAGTCACACCTTGTACCCCCCGTCCACGCTGATCACCTGCCCCGTAATCCCCGCCGACTCCGGAGCCGCCAGCAGCGAAGCCATCGGCCCCAACTCCTCCGGCTCCAGCACCCGATCCTGCAAATTCTCCCCCGCACGCAGCGCATGCGCCTCCGCCGCCGAAATCCCCAGCGCCCGCCCCATCCCCTCCCAGTCCACCAGCGCCGTATTCGTCCAGCCCGGACACAGACAGTTCACCGTAATCCCATACCCCGCCGTATCATGCGCCAGCGCCCGCGTCAACCCAATCAGCCCATGCTTCGCGCACGTATACGCCAGCGCCCCCCCGCTCCGCTTCGAGAAGCCCGAACCAATGTTGATGATCCGCCCAAACCCCGCCTCCCGCATCAGCGGCAGCGCCTCCCGCGTCGTCCAATACGCCGAAGTCAAATTCAGCGCCAAATTCGCCTCGAACACATCATCATCGTGCGTAAACGGATCCTGACTCCCCCGCAGCGGCGCCCCGCCCCCCACATTGTTCACCAGCACATCCACCCGCCCAAACACCCCAAACGCCTCCCGCACCGGCGCCTTCGCCTCCTCCCGATCCAGCGCATCAGCCACCACCGCCAACCCCGCAGAGCCCACCCCCTCCAGCTCGCCCACCACCGCCTCCAGCTGCTCCCGCGTCCGCGACGACACCACCACCACCGCCCCATCCCGAGCCAGCTCCAGAGCAATCGCCCGCCCAATCCCCCGCCCCCCACCAGTCACCACCGCAACCCGCTCATCCAAGCGTCCCATACAAACCCTCCCCTTCACCTATCCCACAGGATAAGCGCAAGCCCCCACCCCCCGTCCACACCCACGCCCCTGTCCCGTCATTTCCGCCACCGAGCAGGAACCCCCGCAAAAGAGACCCGTCATTCCCGCGAAAGCGGGAATCCCCACCGCGCAACCTCCCAGCCACCGCCATCAGATTCCCGCGTTCGCGGGAGTGACGAGCAGGACACCGCCACCACTTCCGTCACACCGCCCCCGAGCCGGAACCCCCGCAAAAGAGACCCGTCATTCCCGCGAAAGCGGGAATCCCCCCGCGCAACCTCCCAAGCCCCGCCACAAGATTCCCGCGAACGCGGGAATGACGAGGAGAACACCCCCCATCACCCCCCATACAACCCCAACTCCCCACGCTCCAACTCCTCACCCACCACACCCAAAATCCGCTCCAACTGCTCAAAATCCCACTCCCCAACAAAACTCACCGCACTACCCGACTTCCCCGCACGACCCGTCCGACCCACCCGATGCACATAATCCTCCGCCGTCTGCGGCAAATCATAATTCACCACATGATTCACATCCGGAATATCCAGCCCGCGCGCCGCAACATCCGTCGCCACCAAAAACTGCAACTCCCCCGCACGAAACTCCCCCATCACCCGATCCCGCCGCTGCTGCGTCCGATCACCATGAATCGCATCCGCATCCAAACCCGCACGCTGCAACCGAGCCACCAGACGATCCACCGTCACCTTCATATTGCAGAACACCAACGTCCGACCCTCCAACTCCGGCAGCAACTCCTCCACCGCACGCATCTTGTCTCGGTCCGCCACCTCGTAATAACGCTGCGCAATCCCCTCCGCCGTCGCCGCCTCCGGCGCAATATGCAACTCCCGCGGCTCCCGCATATACCGCCAAATCAACGTCTTGATCGGCGTCGGAATCGTCGCCGAAAACAACGCCGTCTGCCGAACCTCCGGACACCGACGCAAAATCCGCCGCATATCCGGCTCAAACCCAATATCCAGCATCCGATCCGCCTCATCCAACACCGCCAGCTTCACCCAACTCAAATTCAGCGTCCGGCGCTCCAAATGATCAATAATCCGCCCCGGCGTACCCACCACAATCTGCGGCCCACGCTCCAAATTCGCAAAATCATCCTGCAACCGCCGCCCACCCATCAACACCGTCGCCTCCAAACCCGCCGCACGCGCGAAATACTCCAACACCGTACCCACCTGCGCCGCCAACTCCCGCGTCGGCGTCAACACAATCGCCTGCGCCTCACCCATCGTCGGCTCGCACAACTCCACCGCCGGAATCCCGAACGCAACCGTCTTCCCCGTCCCCGTCTGCGCCTGCCCCACCACATCCCGACCCTCCAGCAACAGCGGAATCGCCTCCGCCTGAATCGGCGTCGGCTCCTCAAACCCCAGCGCCGCCAACACCGAAAGCATCCGCTCCGAAATCCCCAACGACTGGAACGCCGCCGACCACTCACCCGCCCCAATCTCGTCCACCGCACTCAAATCCGGCAAATCATACCCGCCCGAAAGCAACGCCTTCTGCGTCGCGCTCATCGCCCCCACACTCGGCGCGCTCCGCGGCCGCGGCTGCCGCCCACCACCGCCGCCGCGCCCACCGCCCCCACCACGACCGTCGCGACCGTCGCGCCGACCATCCGGCCGCCGCTCTTGCCGCCGCTCCCCACGCGCCGGCCGCCGCCCAGCAGCACCAGCCGCACTCCGCGGCGCAGCCGCACTCCGCGGCGCAGCCGCAGGCTGAGACGCAGCCGCAGGCTGAGACGCAGCCGCAGGCTGAGACGTAGACGTAGACGCAGACGACCCCTCAGCCCCCGCCGGACGCTTCTTCCGCCGCCGTCGCCTCCGCGCCGGCGCCCCATTCCCCGCCGCCCCCTCGGACGCCCCCGCCGACCCCTGCCCCTCTACAGGCTCCACCCGCTCAACAGCAGGCGGCGGAGCCGAAGACGAAGCAGGCGAAGCAGACGCCGACGACGACGCCTCCGCGTCCTCCCCGTTCCCCATCAGTCGTCGCAGAAAGCTCAAACGAATCCCTCCGCGCCAGCCTACCAGCACACACACCCCAATTTGCATCTCGAATATCCGTTCTGATACCATCCCCCCCATGAGCCCCATGAGCGACGACCAACCCTTCCCCGAACACCTCCGCCTGGAATACGCCGAGCGCATCCTCGCCGTCCTCAGCGACCTCGCCGAAAACTCCCACTCCGAACACGTCCGCTTCCTCAGCCTCAAACTGCTCGGCGAGCACTACGGCGAACGACACATCATCCACCACCTCCTCCACCTCGCCCAGAACGCCCAATCCGACTGGATCCGCTACCAGTCCGCCGCCCGAGCAGGCCGCACCCTCCAAATCTTCCAACCCGCCCCCGCCCCCCGGGATCCGTCACACCCGCGCCCCGCCGCGGGTGTCTCGACGCCACCCGCACCAACCCACACCACTCACTCACCTCAGGATCCGGCACACCCGCACCCCCATTTTTCGTCATACCCGCGCCCCGCCGCGGGTATCCCGACGCCACCTGCACCAACCCACGCCACACCCCCACCCCCCGCAACCATCCCGCCGGAACACAACCACACCACTCCCCCACCTCAGGATCCGGCACGCCCGGATCCGTCATACCCGCGCCCCCATCTCCCGTCATACCCGCGCCCCGCCGCGGGTATCCCGACGCCACCTGCACCAACCCACGCCACACCGCCACCCCCCGCAACCAGCCCGCCAGAACACAACCACACCACACCCCCACCTCAGGATCCGTCACACCCGCGCGCCACTTCTCCCACCACAGCCGCCCCGGAGGATCCGTCACCCCCAGCCCCCCATTTCCCGTCATACCCGCGCCCCGCCGCGGGTATCCCGACGCCACCCGCACCAACCCACCCCAACGGCAACCACCCCTTCCCACCCATCACCGAAAACGACATCCGCGACACCCTGCAACTCGACCACCCCTTCCCCCACAACCCCTTCCACCCACCCCCCACCGAGGACGACCTCCGAGGCGCCCTCGAATTCGACGAAATCCTCACCGACCTCATCCGCGACCACCTCCCACACCCCGACCACCCCCCCTAGCCCACCGCCGGACGCAACCCAATCACCGGAATCGTCCGACCCGCCACACGCTCATAATCCGCGAAGTGCGACCACCGCTCGCACATCCGCCCAAACAACGCCTCCCGCTCAGCGCCCTCCAACTCGCTGGCCTCATACCACCCTGCCCGACGCCCCCCGCGCTCCACCACCACCCGCGAATCCGCCCGCAAATTCCAGCACCAGCCCGGATCCGAAGCCGCCCCGCCCGCCGAAGCGAGCACCACCAACCGCTCCCCATCCTCCAAATACAGCAACAACACCCGCCGCGACCGACCACTCCGACGACCCGTCGTCGTCAACCGCAGCGTCGGCGGCCCCATCAACCGCCCACCCAACAGCGTGAACTGCACATCCTGCACCCGAGTCACCACCCGCATCAACCAATAATTCACCACACCCTCCAATCCACAACCAATCCACAGCCAATCCGCAGCACCCCCAACCCTAACCCCCTCTCCGTCATTCCCCTTCTCTCCGTCATACCCGCGCCCCTTCTTTCTCCGTCATACCCGTGCTTGCCACGGGTATCTCGCCGCCACCAGCACCAACCCCCGTCCCCACCGCCCATCCCCCACTTGACCGCGAAACACCCCCGAAACACCGCGACATCCCACCGACACCCACACGTAAATCACCCGAAACCCCCCACCACCCCACCACTCCATACGTTGACCTCACCAATCAGGAACCGGGAACGGAGGACGACATGATTCACCCCGGAATCGCGAGGCTCCCGCAAGGGAGCAGGCTCACCAGCAGGCTCCCCAGAGGAGCCAAACGCGCCGCCGTCGGCATCAGCGCCGGACTGCTCACCGCGCTACTCGCCACCATCGGCATCGTCGCCGCCCAGGAAGCCGACGCCGTCGCCGACCTCATCCTCGCCGTCGACACCATCTGGTTCGTCATCGCCGGCATCCTCGTCTTCTTCATGCAAGCCGGCTTCGGACTCCTCGAAGCAGGCTTCGTCCGCGTCAAAAACACCACCAACATCCTCATGAAAAACGTCCTCGACGCCTCCCTCGGCGGCGTCGTCTGGTGGGCCATCGGCTTCGGCTTCGCCTTCGGCGGCTCCCAGGGCGGTTTCATCGGCGGCGACTCATTCTTCCCCGCACTCGGCGGACTCACCGAAACCGACGGCGTCTCCGAAGCCGCCGTCTTCTTCTTCCAGTGGGCCTTCGCCGCCACCGCCGCCACCATCGTCTCCGGCGCCCTCGCCGAGCGCACCAAATTCTCCGCCTACCTCTTCTACACCGTCTTCATCACCGGCATCATCTACCCCATCGTCATCAACTGGGGCTGGGGCGGCGGCTGGCTCGGCGAAATGGGCTTCATGGACTACGCCGGCTCCACCCTCGTCCACGGCGTCGGTGCCTGGGCCGGACTCGCCGGCGCCTTCCTCCTCGGTCCCCGCCTCGGCAAATACGCCTCCGACGGCACCGTCACCGCCATCCCCGGCCACAACATGACCCTCGCCGCACTCGGCATGTTCATCCTCTGGTTCGGCTGGTACGGCTTCAACCCCGGCTCCACACTCGGCCTCACCGGCGGACTCGCCACCGAAGCCGCCTGGATCGCCATCAACACCACCCTCTCCGCCGGCGCCGGCGCAATCGTCGCCATGACCGTCGCCAAATTCCGCTACGGCAAAACCGACCTCGGCCTCACCATCAACGGCGCGCTCGCCGGCCTCGTCTCCATCACCGCCGGCTGCGGCTTCGTCGAACCCTGGGCCGCCATCCTCATCGGCGGCATCGGCGGCATCCTCGTCGTCTTCTCCGTCGCCTTCTTCGACAAAATCAAGATCGACGACCCCGTCGGCGCAATCTCCGTCCACGGCACCTGCGGCGTCTGGGGCACCCTCGCCGTCGGACTCTTCGCCACCGCCGGAGCCGCCGAAGCCTGGGGCGCGCCCTCACACGGCCTCCTCATGGGCGGCAACATCGAAGCCCTCGGCGTCCAATTCGTCGGCGTCTTCGCCGTCCTCGGCTGGACACTCGCCACCGCCGGCATCCTCTTCTTCGTCATCAAGAAGACCATCGGCCTGCGCGTCTCCGAAGCCGAAGAACTCGCCGGCCTCGATGTCCAGGAGCACGGCATCGGCGCTTACCCCGAGTTCCCCACCGTCGCCCCCGGCACCGCCGTCGAAATCTCCGCCGCCGAGGAATCCGCCTTCCCCGCCGGCAACCCCGCCGGCAGCAGCCCCGGCGGTGGCGGCGGCGGCTAACCTGCCGCCACCGCACAACAGCGCGGGGGCGGCCACGGCGGCCGCCCCCGCAACCAACCTGGAAAGGTTCCCACCATGAAAATGGTCATCGCCATCATCCGACCCGAACGCCTCCCGATCGTCCGCCACGCCCTCGAACAAATCGGCATCGTCAGCATGACGATCACCGAAGTCCGCGGCCGCGGCGCTCAGCGCGGCGTCGTCCAGGAGTACCGCGGTCAGCAAGTCCGCGTCGACTACCTGCCCAAAATCCGCATCGAAATCGTCATCAACACCACCCCGCTCGATGACGTCATCGACGCCATCCTCGAAAACGCCGGCACTGGCCAAATCGGCGACGGCAAAATCTTCGTCCTCCCCGTCGAAGACGCCGTCCGCGTCCGCACCCGCGAACGCGGCCCCGCCGCCGTCTAAGCGGCAACCGGCCTAAGCGGCAACCGGCTGGAGCGAGGGCGGCGGCGCACCCAAGCGCCGCCGCCCTCGCTTCATCTCCACGCCCAAACCCACCCAAACCACGCCCCCGAACAGAACTAAAGACAGCGCCAACGTCGCGGGGTTTACCCTCTCCGCATGCCCCAAACCATCGAGCCCTGCCCCGACCTCGCCGCCGCCGAGCGTCGCCTCAGCGAACTGCTCCAGCAGCACCGCGAACAACAGCCCCTCGCCCGCATCAACATCCTCGTCGGCTCCGCGCTCCAGCGCCTCTACCACCAGCGACGCCTCGCCCGCCAACTCGGACCCCTCGCCGCCGTCTACTTCTTCACCCCCGCCGACCTCGCCAAAGAAATCGCCGACCGCCGCACCACCACCGCCGCCCCGCGAACCCCGCTCCCCCCCGGCGCCGCCCCGCTCCTCCTCGACGACATCCTCCACAACCACCTCCCGCCCAACGCCCTGCAAGAACTCGACCCCGACTCCCCCGGCCTGCCCGAAGCCCTCCACACCACCTTCACCGACCTCCGCGAAGGCGGCGTCCCCCCCCACGCATTCGCCCACTTCGCCGCCCAACGCCCCGCCCACGCCGACGACCGCCGCATCCTCCACGACCTCGCCGCCATCTACCAACACTGGACCGATCGCGTCGCCAACCTGCGCGACCGCGCCTCCCTCTACGAAGACGCCCTCCAAGCCGCCCCAACCCAAATCGCCGCCGCCCTCGCCAACGCCCCACTCATCGTCGCCGGCATCTACGACTTCACCCGCGTCCAGCGCCAACTGCTCGATCGCTGCGCCGAGCACGTCAACGTCCACATCCTGCTCCCCGCCCCGCCCGGCGACGAGCACGCAACCAACCTCGCCAACGCGCTCGGCGCAGAGACCAACAGCGAGTTCACCGAGCCGCCTCCCGCTCAGACCGAAACCGCCGCCATCGCCGGCTTCTCCGCCGCCGACCCACGCGCCGAAGCCGCCGAAACCGCCCGACGCCTCCTCGACGCCGCCGAACAAGGCATCAAATTCCACGAAATGGCCGTCCTCCACCGCGGCGGCCCCGCCGCCGACGCCCGCCTCGCCGACGCCATCCAACGCGCCGGCGCGCCCGTCTTCCTCGCCGGCGGTCAGCCCGTCCTCCACACCAGCGCCGGCCGCGCCGCCCTCCACCTGCTCGAACTCCTCTGCGAAACCCCGCAGCGCGCCCGCCTGCTCGAATTCCTCGGCAACCCCGCCCTCCGCCCGCGCCTGCTCAACACGCTCCCGCCCAAGCCCCTCCAATGGGAGCGCATCTCCCGCAACGCCGGCCTCACCAGCGAATGGCCCGAATTCCAATCCCACCTCCAGCGCCACATCGACACGCTCCAAAGCAACGACGACCCACGGCCCTACGAACAGCAAGCCGCCGCCGAACTGCTCCAGGTCTGCGCCGATCTCCAACGCCGCGCCGACCAGATCGCCCAGGCCGACAACTGGTCCGAAGCCGTCCAGGTCGTCACCGCCGCGCTCGCCGACTACCTCCACGACGGCAGCGGCGCAGCCGACCACAACGACCAGCCCGATCGCCGCGAATACCGCCGCCTCATCGACGCCATCCGCGACCCCATCTCAAAGGTCGAAGGAATCGACAAGGTCGGCGCGCGCTACACGCCCGCGCGGCTCAAGCGCGCCGCCCTTGGCGGACTCGCCAAAGCCCGCCTGCGCTCCGCCAAAGCCTTCAACGGCGTGCTGATCGGCAACGCCGCCGGCGCGAGCCGCACCCTGCGCTTCGACGCCCTCTTCGTCGCCGGCATGGCCGAGCGCAGCTTCCCCGCCGTCCCGCGCCAGGACCCGCTCCTGCCCGACAGCGCCCGCACCGCGCTCAACAACCAACTCGGCGCGCAAGCCCTGCGGCTCGGCCAAACCCGCACCAGGCAAGACCGCTTCCTCTTCACCCTGCTCGAACAAGCCGCCCGCCGCCGCCTCACCCTCTCCTACGCCCGCCGCGCCGCCGCCGTCGGCGGCCCCGCGCATCCCTCCGTGCTGCTCATGCAGGCGCTCGCACGCGCCCAACACAGCCCAACCCCGCTGCTCGACGAAGACGCGCTCAACAACCACGACCAATTCCAGCGCCTGCCCGCCGCCGTCTCCGAAGCAACGCCCAGACTCAACGCCGAAGGCATCCTCGCCTGGGGCGCGGAGCAGCGCGCCCTTGACCACTCCGACCTGCGCCTCGCCCTGCTCAGCGCCCCCGGCGTCAACAGCCCCGGACTGCTGGTCCAAATCGGCGGCGACCAGGCCAAACGCGCCGAAACCGCCCGCTGGCACCGCAGCAAACGCCACTTCAGCCCCTTCGACGGCAAAATCCAGCCGCCCGGCGAACTCTGGAATCCCTTCGACGGCCAACGCACCCTCTCCGCCACCGCGCTCGAACGCTACGCCGCCTGCCCCTACCGCTTCTTCCTTGCCAACGTCCTCGGGCTACGCGCCGTCTCCGAACCCGAAGAGGGCGGCGAACTCTCCGCCCTCGACCGCGGCTCGCTCATCCACAGCATCCTCGAAGCCTGGGTCCAACACTGGCTGCGCGAGCCATCCCCGGCCTGGCCCGAATACGCGCGCGACCCCGCGCCCCTGCTCGCGATCGCCAACCGGCAGCTCGACCAAGCGCAGCAGCTCCGCCAGCTGGGCGGCCCCGGCATCGCCGAGGGACTGCGCCGCCAGGTGCTCGACGACCTCGAGCTGGCCCGCCAGGAAGAAGCCAAACGCGCAGCCATGGAACCCGAATGGCAACCGCACGCGGTCGAATTCTCCTTCGATGATGTCGAACTGCCGGCCGGCGGCGGACGCGCGATCACCGTCGCCGGCCGCATCGATCGCGTCGACGCCGCGCCGGGCCAACGACGCCGCGCGATCGACTACAAAACCGGCAAGCAGCGGCGCAACGCCGCCGACGCCTTCCGCGCCGGCGCCACCATGCAGCTGCCGCTCTACCTCCACGCGCTGGCGGATGCCGGCGGCGAGCTCGCCGAGTCCAGCGCCGAGCTCTTCTACGTCACCCGCAAAGGCAACTTCGCCCGCGATCCGCTCGAGGGCGCAGCCCTCGCCGCGCGCGGCGCGCCCGACGCCCCCGCGCCCGCCGACGAGCTCGAACATGTGCTGGAGGTGATCACCGACGGCATCGTGGACGGCAATTTCTTCCCCTTCCCCTTCAAGACCGCCAGGAAAGACCTGAACGACAAGCACTGCCAGTGGTGCCAGTTCGAGAACGCCTGCAATCCCAAGGTCGCCGAGCGCTACAAATACAAGCAGCGCAGCGATCAGGCGCTCACCGCCGAATTCGAGAAACTCGTCGCCCAGCGGAGCCGCCAATGAGCAGCTCGCAGCCCGCCGACCAGGATGTGCGCGAGCGCGTGATCCACGCGCTCGATACCTCCTTCTTCCTCGAAGCCGGCGCCGGCGCCGGCAAAACGCGCGTGATGGTCGACCGCATCCTCGAAACGGTGCGCCAGGGCAAAGCCGAACTGCGCGAAATCGTCGCCATCACCTTCACCGAAAAAGCCGCCGGCGAGCTGCGCGCCCGCGTCCGCCACAGCATCGTCCAGGCGCTCGGAGCCAGTCCCGCGCCGCAAGAGCGCGAACGCCTGCAACAGGCGCAGGAGCAGGTCGACGCCGCGCACATCGAGACGATCCACGCCTTCGCCTCCAGCCTGCTGCGCGAGCGCCCCTTCGAGGCCCGGATCGATCCCTACTTCGGCGTGCTCGATCAACTCGCCCAAACGCTCGACTTCGAGGAAGCCTGGAACGAGTGGCTCTGGTCCGAGCTGGACCCCGCCCACTCGGCCGCGCTCGAAGAGCTGCTCGGCTACGGCCTCAACGTTTCCCATGTCCGCGACGCCGCCGAGCAGATCAGCCGCTACCGCGACCTCCAACTGCCCATCTCGGAGCCGAACATTCCCGATCCGGCCGAGACACTCCAGCGCTGGATCGCCGCCGGCCGGCGGATCGCCGAGGCCTACGCCGAGGTGGAGCGCCCCGAAGCGCTGGACCGCGTGACCGCGCTGATCGACGGGCTCAACGCGCTGCAACAGGACCACGCCGGCGATAGCGACGCGCTCGCCCGCCGCATGGCGCTGTTCGCCGCCGATCCCGGCATTAAGCCGCCGCGCAAGGCCAGGCGCAACGCCGACGCCCGCGAACGCTGGGACGCCGCCGCCGAAGACCGCGACGAGTTCGCCGACGCCGTGCGCCGCGCCGCCCTCGATCGGCTGCTCCGCGCCCTGCAAGACTTCGTCCGCTGGCACGCCGACCGCCGCCGTCGCAGCGGCAAACTCTCCTTCGACGACCTCCTGCTCTATGCCCGCGACCTGATCAAACATCATCCCCGCGCCCGCCGACACTTCCGCAACCGCTATCGAACCCTGCTGATCGACGAATTCCAGGACACCGATCCGCTCCAGGCCGAACTGGTGCTGCTGCTCGCCAGCGAGGAGGACACCGACGACTGGCGCAGCGCCCGCCCCGCGCCGGGCAAGCTCTTCGTCGTCGGCGATCCCAAACAATCGATCTACCGCTTCCGCCGCGCCGACATCCGCATCTACCAGCGCGTCCAGCAGCTGTTCGCCCAGGCCAACGCCGAACATCCCGATCAGGCCGCCGTCGAGCGGCTCGGCGTCAACTTCCGCTCCCGCCCCAACCTCGTCGATTGGGCCAACGATGCCTTCCCGCAGGTGCTCAGCGCCGATCCCGAATATCCCGAAGCGCAGGCCGAATACGGACAATCCATCGCCGCGCACCGCGGCGGCGCCGGGCCCGGCGTGGTCGTCATCCCCGGCGACGAGCAGTTCGAGCGAGCGCCGCTGGCGCGCGAAGCGGAAGCGCAGCTGCTCGCCAGACTGATCCACGCGCTCGTCGATGACCAGGCCGGCTTCGGGCACCTGCCCTGCGGCCGCTGCGACGCCTGCGAGCAGCGCGAGCAATGCCTCGCGCCGCGGCCGCCCTCGATGGGCGATATCGCCGTGCTGGTCCGCAGCCGCACCGACATCGAGCGCTACACCAACATCTTCGATGCCCACGCGATCCCCTACCACCTCGACAGCGGGCGCGGCTTCTTCGCCCGACCCGAAGTCCGCGACCTCACCAACATCCTGATGGCCGTTGACGATCCGACCGACGAAGTCGCCGTGATGTCCGCGCTCAAAACACCCGTCGCCTCCGCCTCCGATCAGGAACTCTTCGATTACGTCTACTCCCGCGACGACGGCAAGCTCGCCCGCTTCACGCTGGACGAGAACGCCGTGCCGGCCGAGTACGACGGTCCGCTCTGCGACGGTTTCGCGCGGCTGCGCGAGCTGCGCGAGGGGTTGCGCAACCGCTCGCTGCCGCAGTTTGTCGAATTCGTGCTGCGCAAGTCGCGCCTGCTCGACGCCCAATTCGCGCACGCCAGGCACGGCGACGACCGCGCCGCCAACCTGCTGATGCTCGTCCACCGCGCCGCCGACTTCGTCGAGGCCGCCGACGATTCGCTCCGTCCTTTCGTCCAATGGCTGTCGCAGCGCCGCGAACAGGACCTCTCCGAAGCCGAATCGGCCACCTCCGAAGCCGTCGACCAGGTCGTCCGCATCCTCACCATTCACCAGGCCAAAGGCCTCGAATTCCCCATCGTGATCGTCCCCAAACTCGGCGACCAGGGGCGCGACTCCACCCAGATCATGGTCAACCGCGGCAGCGACGCGCCCGACTCCTTCGAAATCCAGGTCGGTCCCAGAGCCGAGGGCTTCCGCACCATCGGCTTCGATCCCGAACGCGAATCGGCCCACGCCGAAGCCGAGTTCCGCCGCCTGCTCTACGTCGCCTCGACCCGCGCCGAAGACTGGCTGATTCTGCCCCACTACCTCGCCGCCACGATGCGCCGCCCCAACTTCGCCTCCTTCCTCGAAGAGCCGCTCCACACCGCCAGCCGCGATCATGTGCTCGAGCTTCCCCCCGATCGGTTCGACGCCTTCGAGCCGCCCACACTCGAACCGACGCCGGTGCCCCACGAGCGGATCATCGCCGACTGGGGGCAGCGCCGCGGCAAAGCGCTGGCCGCCGGCGAAATCAACCTGACCACCGCCGCTCCCTCGCAGGCCGGCCACGATCCGGAGAAGTCGGCCCGCGAGCTGCGCGCCGGCGCAGACGAGGCGGACGACGACGCAACACCGGCCGAGCGCCCCGAATACATCCCGCCCGCCTCCACGCGCGCCGCCGCGATCCAACGCGGCATCGCCATCCACCGCGCGCTCGCGCTCGCCGACCTTGAGGACATCAACGCATCAGTGAGCATCGCCCGACAGGTGGCCGCCGAACACAGCCTGAACTCGGACGACCTGGCCGCCGAAATCGAGCGCACGCTCAACAGCGATCTGATGCGCCGTGCCAAGCAGGCGACCGTCCGACACGTGGAGCTGCCCCTCGTCCGGGCCCACAGCGGCGCTGATGACGGCGCAATCACGATCACCGAAGGCGTCGCCGACCTCGCCTTCCGCGATGCCGACGGCTGGGTTGTGGTCGACTTCAAAAGCGACCGTTCACGCGACACGGAGCGCACAGCGGGTTATCAACAGCAGGTGCGCACCTACGCCGAAATGCTCGCCGCCACCGGCGAGCGCGTATCCGAAGCACATCTCCTCTTCACCCACAGCGGCCACGCCGAAGAAGTCCAGCTCAACCAAGCATCGGAGACCACCGCATGACCGACGCCGTCCGCACCCCGCAAGAAATCCGCGACGACCTGCACGCCCGACGCGCGCGGATCGTCGAGCAGATGGGCTCCGCCGATCGCGTCGAGC
This sequence comes from uncultured Dehalococcoidia bacterium, assembly GCA_958295515.1. GTDB lineage: Bacteria > Chloroflexota > Dehalococcoidia > Bin125 > Bin125 > CATQGW01. Next base: position 372,753 of record CATQGW010000005.1, read on the forward strand.
GCCAGCACGCGCGCGGCCGCCTGACGATCCGCGAGCGCCTTGACCGCCTCTTCGACCCCGGCAGCTTCCGCGAGATCGGCACCTTCGCCGTCTCCGAAGCGCCCGATGTGCGCGACCGCACGCCGGGCGACGGCAAAATCGGCGGCTGGGGCAAGATCGACGGACGCCCCGCCGCCGCCTGCGGCGACGACGTGACCGTGCTCCACGGCTCCTCCTCCGTGGTCGGCGGCAAGCGCATGAAGCGCATCTACGAGCAGGCGCTCGCGCAGGGCGTGCCTTACGTCTACTTCGGCGAGACCGGCGGCGCGCGCCTGCCCGACGCGCTCGGCTCCGAGGGCTTCAGCAAAATCCCCGCCGGGATCGAAATGGGACGGCGGCGGCGGCGCATCCCGCTCGCCACCGCGATCCTCGGCGAATCCTTCGGCGGCTCCTCGTTCCATGCCGCCTTCTCCGACTTCGTCGTGCAGCTGCGCGGCAGCTCGCTCGCGGTCTCCAGCCCGCGCGTGATCGAAATCGCCACCGGCGAGCGCATCTCGCTCGACGACCTCGGCGGCCCGCATGTCCACCTCGACCGCACCGGCCAGATCGATCAGGTCGCCGAGACGGAGGACGAGGCGATCGCGATGCTGAAAACCTTTCTCTCCTATATGCCGGACAACTGCTGGCAAACGCCGCAGCAGCTCGAGGGCTTCGAGCACGCCGCGCCTGATCCGCAGCTGGCCGAGCTGGTGCCCACCCGCCGGCAGCGCGCCTACGACATGCACCGCGTCGTCGCGCGGATCGTCGACGACGGTCAAATGCTCGAACTCAAACCGCGCTTCGGGCGCTCGCTGATCACCGCGCTGGCGCGCATCGGCGGGCGCACGGTGGGCATGCTCGCCAGCAACCCGATGTTCAACGCCGGCGCGCTCTCGCCCGACACCTGCGACAAGGCAACGCAGTTCCTCTGCCTCTGCGAAGCCTTCAACATCCCGCTGATCTTCCTTCAGGACGTGCCCGGCTTCATCGTCGGCAGCCAGCCGGAGCACAACCGCCTGCTGCACAAGGCGATTATGTTCCTCGAAGCGCTGGCGCTGACCACCGTGCCGCGCTTCACCGTGGTGCTGCGCAAGGCCTTCGGTCTGGCCTACTTCTCGCTCTCCGGCAACAGCATGGACAACGCGCTCGTGACCGCCTGGCCCGGCGCCGAAATCTCCTTCATGGACCCCGGCGTCGGCGTCAACGTGGTCCATGCCCGCGATATCGCCGCCGCCGCCGATCCGGACGCCGAACGCCAGCGGCTGATCGACGAATGGACGCTCGGCCACGAGCCGTTCGGCGCGGCGGGCATCATGAACCTCGACGAGATCATCGATCCCGCCGACACGCGCCGCTGGCTGCTCGAAGCCGTCCAGCGCTTCCCCGCCCAGCCGCCCCCGCCCGGCGAGACCAAAACGCTCGCCTCCTGGCCCACCTGCGTCTGACCCGCGCACGCCCGAACAGAGGAGATCAATCAGCCATGAGCGCCATCCCCCGCCGCATCCTCTTCGCCCTGCTCGCGATGCTCGCCTGCGCGCTGCTCTCGATCATCGTGATCGGCGGCGCGACCGTCGTCGTCCTGATGCTCAGCCTCGGCTTCGTGATCGCCCCCATCACGATCCTGCTCGCCGGCCCCGGCCCGCTCGGCGACCGCATCAACTTCCGCCGCCGCCGCAAAGACGACCACATCATCGACGGCTAAGCCTCCCCGCGCCCAATCCCCGCCGCTACGTGCCGCGCTGCTCCCAGCGCTCGCGCATGCGCTCCGATGGTTTGCCGACCTTGGAGCCGGTATCAAGCTTTACCCGCACCTCTCGCAGCACGCGCGGGGCGAGCCGGTCCTCGTGGCGCTCCAGCCACTCGCGCACGGGCGGCTCGTCGCGGATGCCCAACTCGCGCAGCGCCCAGGACAGCGCCTTGACGATCAAATCCTCGCGCGCGTCCACGAACAGATCGCAGACTGCCAGCGTGCGCGCGGCGTCGCCGGCGCCGAGCTGCCGCTCATTCAGCGCGATGGTGGAGACAATCGCCGCGCGCCGCTGCCAGATGTCGGGCGAGCGCGCCCAGCGCATCACCCGCGCGTCGGAAATCCGGCCCTGCTGCCAGGCCGGCCCGCTCAGCAGACGCGCAAAGTGATCGACGCTCGCCCAACCGTCGAGCGTCGCGCTCAGCCGCTCCAGCCAGCGCCAGTTGAGCGCCGCCGACGCCGCGCCGTGACGGGCCGCGACTTCAAAGCCCACGCTGCGCTGCCAGCCGCCGCGATGCACCAGCGCGGCGCAGAGCAGCAGCACCGACTCGGCGTCGGTCTGCGCCAACTCTGCGTTCAATTCCCGCGCGAGCGCGCGCATCTGGGGGGTGCGCAGCGGCTGCGGCGCAGCGGCCAGACGCCGCTCGACCTCCGCCGCGCTAATCACCGCGCGCCGCCGCACGCCCGGCGATCCGCCCGAAGACGGAGCCGGCCATCAACCCCGAGCCGCCCGCGTAGTTGTCGTAGAACAGCCCGCCGATCAGCTCGCCGGCGGCGTAGAGACCGTCGATCGGCCGCTCCTCGGTGTCCAGCACCTGCGCGGAGCGGGGCGCGATGCGCAGCCCGCCGAAGGTGAAGGTGATGCCGCAGGTCACCGCGTAGCCGAGGTAGGGCGGCTGCGAAATCGGCAGCGCCCAGTTGGATTTGGGCGGCGTGACGCCCTCGGTGCGCAGGCCGTCGAGCCGCGAGGGGTGGAAGTCGCCGCCGCCGCAGGCGGCGTTGAACTCCGCCACGGTGCGCTCCAGCCCCGCGACGGAGACGCCCAGACCTTCGGCCAGCTCGGCGATGCTGTCGGCCTGCGCCATCGTGACCTGCCGCACGCGGTATTCGTCGCGCAGCAGCCCGACCGTCTGCTGGTCGAAAATCTGAAACGCGACCCGCCCCGGCTGACGCAGAATTTCGCGTCCGTACTTGGCGTAGGTGTAGTTCCGCAGATCCGCGCCCTCATCGACGAAGCGCTCGCCGTCGAGGTTGACGATGATGCCGTAGGGGTAGGAATGCTTCTGGTAGAGGTCGGCGACGACGCGGTTGCCGGTTGGCGGAGCGTTGAGGTCCCAGGCGACGGCGTGCGCGCCGGACCAGTGCCCGAAGGACTGCGCGCCGATCTCGAGCGCGGCGCGGATCGCGTCGCCGGTGTTGAAGCGGCTGCCGCGCACCTTGGCGAGGTCCCAGCCTTGTCCGAGATAGCGGGTGCGCATCTCCGCGTTGGCCTCGAAGCCGCCGGCTGCGAGCACTACCGCGTCGGCGGCGAGTTCCTGCTCCACGCCGTCGGTCCAGACGCGCACGCCGCGCACGCGCGTGCCTTCGCGCAGCAGCCCCACGACTTTCGCTCCGTAGCGCAGCTCGATGCCCGCTCGCTCGGCGGCGGCGAATTCCTGATCGGAAAGCCCCTTGCCCGCGCCTACCGCCTCAACGGTCAGCCCGCCGTAGAAGACCAGCACGCCGTCGACCTCGTTGGCCTGGCGGCCGATCATCAGCGTGAAGCGCACGCTCTGTTCGGCCAGCCATTGCATGGTGGGGCGCGCCTCGCGCACGAGCGTCGTCGCCAGGCCGTCGTCAATCAGCCCTTCGGTCACGCGCGCCAGGTCGGCGCGGAACTGCGCGGCGGGGTAGGAGCCGACATCGACTCGCGCTCGCTCGGCTTCGCTGAGGTCGGGGATCAGCTGCTCGATCTCGGCCATGCCCGCGTAGGGGAAGCGAAAACCGCCGCCGGTGAAGTAGGTGTTGCCGCCGCGCTCGGCTTCGGGAGCTTTTTCGAGCACCACCACCTCCGCGCCGTGCTCGCGGGCGCTGAGCGCAGCGCAGAGCGCGGCGTTGCCCGCGCCCACCACAATCACACGGCGATCTGCTGCGGGCATCAGTCCAACAACCCTTCTTTGATCGCCGCCGGCGCTTTCTGCGGGCGCGGCGCGGCGATCAGAACCGGCACGCCAACCAGCCGCTGGACGGTGGCGGCGGCGCGGCGCACGCCGCGCTGACCGCCGATCAGCGCGAGTCCGATCGCCGGAATGACGGCCAGCCCGGCGACCAGCAGGGCGAGCCGATAGCCGGAGAGGATCGCGCCGGGCGCGTCGCGCGCGACGCCGTGCTCCGCCCCGTAGGCGACCGCCGCGCCAGAGTAGAGCGCGAACCCGATTGCGTAACCGATCGCGTTGCCGATCGTCCGCGCGGTGGTCTGCGCCGCGGAGGCGGTACCGAGTCGATTGGGCGGCACCGCGGACATGATCACCGAGGTGTTGGGGGAGCTGAAGATCGACGTGCCGATGCCGAGGATCAGCATCCGCCACATGAAATCGATGGGTTGAGCGTCGGCGCTGAGCGTGCTCATCGAGAGCAGCGCGCCGGCGACGAGTATCAGGCCGAGCGTGGTCAGCGGACGCGAGCCGACGCGATCGGAGAGCATGCCGGAGAGCGGCGAGAGCAGCAGCATCGCCAGCGGCATCGGCATGATCATGATCCCCGTCGCAACGGTGCTGAAGCCGCGTGCGTCGATCAGGAAGAAGGGACCGAGCGAGATCGCGGCGGACATGCCCAGAAACTGAAGGATTGCGGCGCAGACGCCGGCCGAGAAGCCGCGCTGTTTGAACAGGCCGAGGTCCACGACGGGGCTGAGGCTGCGGCGCTCGACGGCGATCAGCGCGACGAGGCAGAACGCGCAGCCGGCGAAGAGCAGCAGGATGATCGCGCTGTCCCAGCCAAGGTCGCGTCCGCGGTTGATGCCCAGCGTGAGCGTGCCGAGCACGCCGAAGAGCAGGAAGGCGCCAGGCACGTCGAGTCCCTTGGGCCGCTGCTCGGCAGGGGCGTCGACCAGGAAGCGCCAGGCCAGGAACGCGCCGATCAGGCCGAATGGCGCGCGCGTCCAGAAGATCGCCCGCCAGTCGAGCAATTCGACCAAGATGCCGCCGAGCACCGGGCCGGCGGCGAAGCCGGCCCCGACGGTGGAGACCATGATGCCGAGCCCGGTGCCCCGCTTCGACGGCGGGAACGAAGCGGTGATGATCGCCGCGCCGTTGGCCATCGTCATCGAGGAGCCGATCGCCTGCAGCACGCGGCTGCCAATCAGCTCCTCAAGCGAGCCCGCTGCGGCGGACAAGGCCGTGGCCACCGTGAAAATCGCAAAGCCGACGGTGTACAGCGTCTTGCGCCCGTAGAGATCGCCGAGCCGTCCCATCGTCAGCGAGAGGCCGGTGCTGACGACGATGAAGGCCAGCGCAACCCAGATCACGTCCTCCTCGCGGCTGCCGAACTCGTCGGCCAGGGTGGGCAGCGCGACGTTGGTGATCGAGTTGTCGAGCACGCCGAGGAAGATGCCGATGCAGACGATGCCGGCGGCGACCCAGCGGTAGGGGATCGGTCCGAGGTTGGGGCCGTTGACCAGCGGGCGGTCGTCCTGCGCGCCGCGCACGCTCACGCGCTCACCAACCGCTCCCGGGGGCGTGCCTGCGACGCTGCATCGCATCGATCCTACGCCCTCGCCTGCTCGCGCACCCCTAGACTCGGCGCGTGAATCGGATCGTTCTCGCCGACAATCTCGATGTGCTGCCGACGATCGAGAGCGGCTCGATTCCGTTGATCTACATCGATCCGCCGTTCAACACGGGGCGCGAGCAGCGCCGCACGCGGCTGCGCACGGAGCGCGACGAGGCGCACGGCGACCGGGTCGGCTTCGGCGGTCGCCGCTACCGCACCACGACGCTCGGCTCGCAGGCCTTTGACGACCTGTTCGACGACTTCCTCGGGTTTCTTGAGCCGCGGCTGGTCGAGCTGCACCGCGTTCTGTCGCCTGCGGGCTCGTTCTTTCTCCACATCGACTACCGCGAGGCGCACTACTGCAAGGTGCTGCTGGACACGATCTTCGGGCGCGGCAGCTTCATGAACGAGATCATCTGGGCCTACGACTTCGGCGGGCGCTCGAAGCGCAAGTGGCCGGCCAAGCACGACACGATCCTCTGGTACGCCAGGGATCCCGACCGCTACACGTTCAACTACGAGGCGATCGACCGCATCCCCTATCTCGCACCGGGTCTGGTCGGCGCGGAGAAGGCGGCGCGCGGCAAGACGCCGACGGATGTCTGGTGGCAGACGATTGTGCCCACGAACAGCCGCGAGCGCAGCGGCTATCCGACGCAAAAGCCGCTGGCGATCCTCGATCGGATTGTCAGAGTCCACTCCGATCCCGGCGACCTGGTGCTCGACTGCTTCGCGGGCTCCGGCACGACCGGCGAAGCGGCGGCGCGCAACGGACGCGCTTACCTGCTGATCGACGACAACCCGGAGGCGGCGCAGGTCATGTCGCGCCGCCTTGCGTTCAGCGATCCCGTCTGCGTCAATTTCACGCCCGAACGATCGCCTGCTCCCACCGTCCTACAATCGCAGGATGACCACCACACACCGACTTGAGGACGAACTTTCCGCGATCGACTGGTGCTACGAGCAGGGCTGGACCGACGGGCTGCCCGTCGTGCCGCCCGCGCGCGAGCGGGTTGAGCGCTTTCTGGCCGCGGCGGGGCGGCCGCCCGAAGAGGTCGTCGCACGCCACCCGGCCACGGGGCGCGAATGCAGCGTGCAGGACGCGGCGATCAACGCGGTGATGGCCGGCTGCCTGCCGCAATATTTCCCGACCGTGCTGGCGGCGCTCGAAGCGCTCAACGAGGACGCCTACAACTTCCACGGCTCGACCGCCTCGACCGGCGGCTCCGCGCCGGTGCTGATCGTCTCCGGTGACATTCAGGACGAGATCAGCCTCAATGTCGGCGTCAACGTGTTCGGTCCCGGCGCCCGCGCCAACGCGACGATCGGGCGCGCGATCCGGCTGGTGATCCTCAACATCTTCCAGATGACGCCGGGCATCGCGGACCGTTCGACGACCGGCTGGCCGGGCAAGTACTCCTGCTGCATCGGCGAGAACACGGCGCACTCGCCGTGGGCGCCGCTGCATGTGAGCCTCGGCTTTCCGCCGGAGGTGAGCACAGTGACCACCTTCGCCGCATCGGGCTTCTACAACATCGAGAACCACTACACCGCCCATCCGGACACGCTGCTGGACACGTTCGCGGACACGATGGCGGCGCTCGGCGCGCTGACCGACGGGCAATCGCTGGTCGTGATGTCGCCGGAGCACGCGCAGATCGCCGCCTCATCCGGCTACACGCGCGAGGATGTGCAGCGCTATCTGCTCGAACGCGCCCAGCGGCCGGCGGCGGAGCTGATCGCGCACGGCAAGTGGCCGGGCGAGCGCGTCAGCGACGGTCTCGCACCCGGCGCGGCGCAGGACGGCGCGGCGTTCCATCGCGGACGCGAGGCGGCGGACATCCTGATCGTGGTGGCCGGCGGCGAAGCGGGCGGACACTCCGCGTTCCTGCCGTCCTGGAGCCGCGGCCGCAACTCGCTCTACCAAACCAAGCCGATCGGCGTCTGCCTCGACTGCTAGCGCCGAAGCGGCGAACGCGCCCAACGAAAGCGGATTGCGATGTCTCTCGAACTGCTCGATCCCACCGGCCAGACGCCGGAAACCGGCTATTGCGCCGCGCCGCGCCTGAGTTCGCTCGACGGATTGCGCATCGGACTGCTCTCGAACGGCAAGGTCAACGCCGATCGTCTGCTGCGGCTGACCGCCGAGCGTTTCGTTGAGGATCACGGCTGCCGGGTCGTCTGCGACACGGCCAAGCCCAACGCCTCGCGGATCGCCGCCCCGCAGGTGCTGCGCGATCTGAGCCAGGATGTGGATTTCCTGATCACGGCGGTGGGTGATTGAGGCTCCTGCTCGACGTGCAGTGTGCACGACGCGATCACCTTCGAGCAGCTGGGCAAGCCGTCGCTGGCGATCTGCACCCACCCGTTCGAGCCGACGAGCAAGATGATCGCGCGGACGCTCAGCCTGCCCGATTTCCCGTTCGCGCTGGTTGATCATCCGATCGGCAGCGCCAACGCGGACGAGCTCAGCGCCCGCGCAGCAGCGGCATACGAACAGGGGATGCGCATCCTGCTCGCAGGGAGTCAAAAATGAGAACGCTGTGCGTCGACGAGTCGGGCGACGCCAATCTGGCGCGGATCGACCCGCATTATCCGATCTTTGTTCTCGGTGGCGTCATTCTTGAGGACGACTATGCGCGAGCGCGCGCGGATGAGGCGATCACCGCCTTCAAGCGGGATATGTTCGGACGAACAGATTTCATTCTGCACACCGCAGAGATCGCGCGAAACGCGGGGGTGTTTGCCGCACTCCTCGATCGCGACTTTCGCGATGAGTTCTATCGACAGCTCAACCTGTTGATGCGCAACCTCGATTTCAGCGTTGTCGCGTGCGCGATTCGCAAAGACCGCATTAGCCAAGGCTCCGCTTCAATCGTCCGCGATCCTTATTGCGACGCGCTTGAACGACTGATCGTGTCGTTCTGCCGCATCATCGGGAACCATGGCAGCGGCGGACGAATTCGCGTGGAACGGCTCCAACCGGCTGTCGATCGCCGCGGCCTCAGGCGCTGGCGGACGCTACAGGAGGTCGGGGCAGCCGAGCTCAGCGGCCGTGCTATTCGGCGTCGCATCGCCTCCCTCTCATTCCACGACAAGTCGGAGCGGCTTGTCGGACTCGAGCTGGCTGATCTCGTGGTGACACCGATCGGTCGACACCTCGTCGGCCGCCCGGACCAGCCGGATTGGGAAATCGTGCGAGGCAAGCTGTATGGCGGCAGCGAAGATTCGATCGAAGTGGTGCCTTAAAGAGAGTGGGGGCCGGCCCCCGCTACGCAGAGACCAGCCCCCCGACCCCCTTGAGCCATTGACAGCGCCCGCCGGGGGCCTGGTGACGCCGTCGGCGGGACCGGCTTCCGCTACGCAGTTGCCGGCCCTCACTGCCAATAGTGCCCCCGCTGTGCTGGATTGTCAAGCAGCGCCTTACTCGGGGCCGACCAACTCCCGGCCGATTAGCAGCCGCCGGATCTCGCTGGTGCCTGCGCCGATCTCCAGCAGCTTCGCGTCGCGCACGTAGCGCGCGACGCGGCTCTCGCTCATCGCGAGAAGTTCCACGGCGGTGAGGAATCGGCGGTGACGATTATCCCTGAGCAAGGATGAAGGCCGGCGCCCGCAGTGGCAGAGGCCGGCCTTCGCGCCCCCAAACAGCCTTTGGCAACGCAACCGGGGGTCTGGCGACGCTGCCGGCGGGACCGGCTTCCGCTACGCAGTTGCCGGCCCTCACTGCCAATGGTGCCCCCGCCGTGCTGGATTGTCAAGCAGCGCCTTACTCCGGGCCGACCAACTCTCGGCCGATTAGCAGCCGCCGGATCTCGCTGGTGCCTGCGCCGATCTCCAGCAGCTTCGCGTCGCGCACGTAGCGCGCGACGCGGCTCTCGCTCATGTAGCCGTAGCCGCCGTGAATCTGCACCGCTTTGTCGGCGACGCGGCTGGACATCTCGGCGGAGTACAAGATTGCCGAGGCGGCCTCCTTGTTTGCCCGCTCGCCCTGCGCGGCCCGCTGCTCAACCACCGAGGCTGCGCGGTAGACCAGCCAGCGGGCGGCCTCGAGCTCCGTGTACATATCCGCCAGCATCGCCTGAATTAGCTGGAAGTCGCCGATTCGCTGTCCGAACTGCCGCCGCTCGCGGGCATAGGCCACCGCCGCGTCCAGCGCCGCCTGCGCGATGCCCAGCGGCTCGCCGGCGAGGAACGCGCGCTCCACCGCCAACCCCTGCATCATCACCGCCGCGCCGCCGCCCTCGCGCCCCAGCACGTTGCCGACGGGCACCAGGCAGTCCTCCAGCAGCAGCTCCGCGGTCGGCGAGCCGCGATGCCCCACTTTGTCCAGCTTCTGCCCGACCGAGAAGCCGTCGAACGACGATTCGACGATGAACGCGGTGATTCCGCGCGAGCCGGCGTCGGGGTCGGTCTTGGCGTAGAGCACCAGCGTGTCCGCTTCCGAGCCGTTGGTGATGAACATCTTGGTGCCGTTGAGCCGATAGACATCGCCCTCGCGCGCCGCGGTCGTGCGAATTCCCACCGCGTCGGAGCCCGCTTCCGGCTCGGTCAGCGCCAGCGCCCCCACCTCCGCACCGCTGCAAAGGCCCGGGAGGTAACGCTCCTTCTGCGCTTCGCTGCCGTTGGTCGCGATGTTGTTCGCGCACAGATTGGCGTGCGCGCCGTAGGACAACGCGACGGAGGCCGATGCCCGCGCCAACTCCTCGGTCGCGATCACTCCCGCCAGCAGGCCGGCGTCGGAGCCGCCGTAGCGCTCCTCAATCGTGACGCCCAGCAGTCCCAGCTCGCCGAGCATCGGCCAGAGATGGCCCGGCCATTCGTCCTCGCGATCCATCCGGTCCGCGATCGGCTCGATCTCCGCCGCTGCAAAGTTGCGCACGGTGCGCCGGATCAGTTGTTGAGCTTCGCTGAGTTCAATCACGCTCGCCTCCTCGCTCGCGCTGCCCGCTCGCTGTCCGCTTCGGTGGACTCCACATCCGCGAGGTGCGCCGCGAGCGCGTCGCGCAACTCATCGGGGGTGGGGAATTTCGCGAGCGTGATCGGGTTCGTGCGGGTGCGCTTGCGCAGGTTGGCCTGGCGATACATCCGCTCGTTCATCGCGAAGGCGAAGGGGACGCCCGCGGCGTCCGCCTGCTGCATCGCGTGATCCAACAGCGGCGCGGCGAGCGCGACGCCGGGCGCTGCGACGACGACCGCAGCGTCGTACTGCACGCCGTTCAGGCTCACCGTCAGGACGAACTCCTCGCTCGCCGGGGCAACCGCGCCGTTGCCTCGATAGCGCGCGCGGATTGCGTTCGCCGCGTCCTGCCAGCCGCGAGCGGCTATCGCTTCGCAGACATGCTCGAGCGGAGGACTCGCGGCGGAGGGCGCCTCGCGTTGCCGCTTGGGGCGACGCGGCCTCGCCCCGGCGGAGTCGGCTCGCTCGCCGCGTCCGGTTTGGCCGCGACGAGCGCCGCGAGGCTCGGCCGGTCTGGTCTGCGGCGGCGGCTTCGCGGCGCGGCGGGAATCCTCTGCCGCGCGTCGTGCGCGCGCTTCCGCTTCGCGCCACTCTTTTCTCCGCGCCGCCTGCTGACGACGGCGGCGCTCGGTGTCCGTCCGCCGCGCGCGCTCCATCTCCTCGCGGAACGCCTGATGCGTCTCTGCGCGCTCGGCTCGCGTCTGCGGCCTGCGTTGCGGCTCCTGCGGCGGTGCTGCGCTCGGCTCCGGCATACGACGGACATCAAGCGGCACTCCATCCGCGAGGAGATCGTGGGCGCGGTTGAGCTCCGCCATTCGTTGATCAGCCAGCGGGTCATCGGGGTTGCGGTCCGGATGAAAGCGCATCGCCAGCTCGCGGTAGCGCTTACGCACCGCCGCCGCGTCCGCCCCCGGCGCAACCCCCAGCAGATCCACCGCCTCCGCCGCACTCTTGGGAATCGCCATACCGATCCTCGCCCATGTGTTCGAGCATCGTACCTGACTGGTCGCCTGCTCGCGTGGCAAAGTCACTCTACGATGCTCATATGACCATCGTCCGATCACCACTGGTTACGGAGTTCGAGACGACGCTCGAAGCCGCGCAGGGCGAGATTGCTCGCTTCGACTCTTGGGCTGCCCTTGCCAGCTTTGCTTGCAGCCTCGACCTCAACCCGGTCGCGCGTTCGGGCCTCCCGCTCGACGACATCGAGACGCCGCGCAGCGTTGAGGCGATCGCTGACCGCCCTGTTGGGGTTACGCAGGCGGCGCTGGCGGTCGCGGAGACCGGCTCGCTGCTGCTCGTCGAGCCGGATCCGCTGGACCGATACGTCTCCTTGCTGACCCGACATCTGATCGTGGCGGTGCGTGAGGAGGACATCGTGCCGACGCTGGCCGACGCCTTCGGTTGGCTGGCGGCTCAGCCCCGCGCCGCCGCCTACGCCACCTTCGTCACCGGGCCGTCGCGCACCGCCGACATCGAGCGCTCGCTGACCATCGGGGTGCAGGGACCGTCGCGTTTGACGGCGGCGATTCTGACTGAGCGGCGGCCATGACCAGCTTTACGACTCGCTACCGCCGCGCCGCCGCCGACCCGCACCTGCGCGGCGGCCTGCTCGACTTTCAGCGCTCCTGGCGCGTCTCGCGCGACGGGCAGATGGCGCGGCTCGAAGAGCGCAGCGGCAAAAGCTTCGACCAGCTGCGCGGCGAGTTCGCCCAGACCAAGGACGACACGCTCGCACGCCTCGACGACTACATCGCCGAGTTCCGCGAACAGGCCGAGGCGGCCGGCGCAACCGTCGTTGAGGTCGAGACGGCGCAGGATGCGCTCGAATACATCACCGCTATCTGTCGCGCTCGCGGCATCGACCTCATCGTCAAAAGCAAATCGATGGTCTCCGAGGAGATCGAACTCAACCACCACCTCGAGGCCGCGAACATCCGCGCGATCGAGACCGACCTCGGCGAATGGCTGCTGCAACTGGCCAGCGAGCGCCCCAGCCATCTCGTGATGCCCGCCATTCACCAGCGCCGCGAGCGTGTGGCGGCGCTGCTCGGCGAGGAGTTGGAGCAGGAATTCGATCCGGACGACATCCCGGCGATGGTGGCCAGCGCGCGCGGCGGTCTGCGCGAGCACTTCCTCAAGGCCGGCGCGGGGCTGACCGGGGCCAATGCGCTGATCGCCGAGACCGGCAGCATCATGCTGGTGACCAACGAGGGCAACGCGCGGCTGGTCACCTCGCTGCCGAAGATTCACTTCGTCACGGCCGGGATCGAGAAGCTGATTCCGAGCTGGGCGGACGCGCAGCGCCAGCTGCAGCTGCTGCCGCGCTCCGCCACCGCGCAACACCTCAGCACCTACACGACCTGCATCACCGGCGCGCAGCCGGGCAAAGAGATGCACATCATCCTGCTCGACAACGGACGCCGCAGCATGGCCGCCGATCCGCAGATTGCCGACGCGCTGCGCTGCATCCGCTGCGGCGCCTGCGCCAACGTCTGCCCGCCCTACCAGGTCGTCGGCGGGCACGCCTTCGGGCATATCTACACGGGCGCAATCGGCCTCGTGAACACTCCCTTCCACCACGGTCCGGAGCACGCCGCCGGACCGCAAAGCCTTTGCGTCTCGTGCGGCGCGTGTGCGGAGGTCTGTCCCGTTGACATTCCGCTGCCCGAGCAAATCCTGCAGCTGCGCAGCCGCAATGCGCATGCGCCGCTCTGGGAGCGTTTGGCGCTCCAATTCTGGGCGCGCCCGCGCTGGTTCCGACTGGGCGCGCGACTGGGCGCGCTGGCCTCGCCGCTGCTGCGCAGGCTGCCGCTCCCGCCGCGCCACCGCTGGCGAACGCTGCCGCCGATCCCCGGGCGCACCGCTCGACAACGGATCGCCGCGCGCCGGCCGCAACCACCGATCGCCGCAACCGAGGCCGGCGAGCGCAATGTCTCGCTCTTCCTACAGTGCCTGACCGACACGCTGCTGCCGGAGGCTGCGGACGCCGCCGCGCGGCTGCTTGAGGCCGCGGGCGCGCGCGTCTACGTGCCGCCCAAACAGCACTGCTGCGGCCTGCCCGCCTTCGACGCCGGCGACTGGGAGACCGCACGCCGAATGGCGAAACAGACGATTACCGCGCTCGAAGAGCACCCCGGCCGCGACATCGTCACGCCCGCGGCGAGCTGCCAGATTGCGATGCAGCGCCACTGGCCGCAGCTGTTGGCGGACGACCCGCCGTGGCGCGCCCGCGGCGAGGTCATCGCACGACGCAGCTACGATCTCGCCGAGTATCTCGAAACCACCGCGCGGCTGCCTGACGGCGCGCTGGCCGGCCCGCCCAATGACGCCGACGACAGTTACGCCGTCCACCGCTTCTGCCAGGGCAGCAACGTCATGGGCTGGGACGCCCGCGTCGAGCGGCTCGTCGCGCGTCTGACCGGCGCGGAGCCCGAGCCGCTGCGGGAGGCCGCCACGTGCTGCGGCTTTGGCGGCCTCACCTCGATCACCGCTCCCGAAGTCGGCCAGGGCATCCTCGAGCGCAAGCTCGATTGCGTCGCCGAGACCGACGCCGAGACGCTCGTGACCAACAATCCCGGCTGCGTGCTTCACCTCCGCGCCGGCGCGGAAGCGCGCCGCATGCCCCACCGCACCCAGCACTACGCCGAATATCTCGCCGCTCGGTTACCATAAGTCGGCCGTCCCGCAACAGGGAGTCCGACAGATGGCCGATCAATTCGTCGCGCTCGATGTGGAAACCGCCAACCCGCACCCGGGCTCGATCTGCTCGGTCGGCTGCGCGCGCTTCGTGAACGGCGTAGTCGCTGATGAGCACTACAGCCTGATCAATCCCGATCAGTATTTCGCGGATCATCTGACCGATATCCACGGCATCGTTGAAGACAATGTCGCAACCGCGCCCTTCTTCCCTGAGGCGCTCGGCGAGCTGAAGCGCTTCATCGGCGGCTTGCCGGTGCTGGCGCACACGCACTTCGACCGCACCGCCGTGCATCGCGCCTGCGACGACTGGCATGTCGAGCCGCCGCCGTGGGCCTGGTTCGATTCGGCTGAGGCCGCGCGCCGCACCTGGCGTCAGTTCGCACGCAAGGGCTACGGGCTGGCCAATCTGTCTGAGCACATCGGCTACCAATTTCAGCATCATCACGCGCTGGAAGACGCCAAGGCGGGCGGGCAGGTGGTGCTGGCCGCGATGCATGAGCGCGGCGTCGCCTCGTTCGCAGAGCTATGCGCCGACCTCGAGCTCACGCAGCGCTGCATCGCTCCGCCCGCGAGCGCCCCTCGCCCGTTCGACGGCGAGGTGGTCGTGTTCGCCGGACGCTGCATGGAGGAGAAGCGGGTGATGTGGGAGCGCGTCGCCGAATTGGGCGGCGAGTTTGCGCGAAACGTCACCAAGCGCACCACGCTCGTGGTCGCCGGCGCCAAACCCAGCACGGAGCAGCTGCGCCGGGCGGAACGCTACCGCGCGGCCGGACTCCCGCTACAGATCGTGCGGGAGTACGACTTCAACGTGATGTGTACCCCCGGGCGCAAGCCGCTGCTCTAAGGCCAAGGATCACATGCTGCCGCCGATCTTTGACGTCCACGTCCACCTCACCCGCAGCGTCGCGCAGGAGCGCGTCGTGTTCCCGCGCCCCGATTACCCGGATGACTGGCGCTGGGCGAACGAGGAACGGGTCAGCGCGCACCTGACCGACGAGCCGATCGAGGCGATCGTCGCCGTCAACTACATTGTGCTGCCCGATATGTTCGATCAGCGCCGCCGTCGCGATCCGCAGGCGTCCGAGCAGGAAATCTGGGACGATCTGCGCAGCCGCGCCCGCGACTTCAATAGCTGGATTCTCGAGCTGCATGGGCGCGAGCCGCGCGTGGTTCCGTTCGTCTGCTGCGACATCGGCACCTGGCGCGACACCGACTCGCTGATGGAGGAGCTCGAGCGCTGCATCGGACTCGGCGCAAAAGGCGTGAAGATGCATCCCGGGCTGGGGCGCTATTTTCCCGCCGACCCGCGCATGTTTCCGCTCTACGCGCGGCTCGAAGAGGCGGGGCTGCCGATTCTCAGCGACACCGGCTCGCTGCGCGGCGGGCCGGGCGACGAGGTGTACGGCATGCCCGACCAGTTCATCCCCGTGTTCGAGCGCTTCCCGCGCCTCAGCTTCATCATGGCGCACATGCCCAGCGCCTATTGGGATCAGCGCCTGCGGATCGCGCGGGAGCATCCGCAGGTGCTGTTCGACACCGCAGGCGGCTTCAGCGAGCAGCAATTCCGCGCCCGCGACGGCTACCGCGCCTGCGCGCTGGAGGACGCGGCGCGGATCATCCGTCAGATTGGCGTTGAGCGCGTGCTCTTCGGTTCCGACGCCCCCGGCCACGACCAGCGCCCGCAAATCCACCAACTGCTCCGCGCCGGCCTCACGGACGCCGAGCTCGAACAAGTCCTCGCCGCCAACACCCGCGCGCTCCTCAGCCCTGTTTGACGCCCCGATCTTGACAGCCACCATCGCCTCAGGCACCATTGCGCCACGGGGGGCGAGCGCTTCTGGCCGCTTTGCCAGGGGCCCGGCTTCAGGCCCGCCTTCCGTCTCCCTTCACCACCCATGCATCTCCTCTACGTTGACGAGGCCGGACCCGACAACCGTGAGTACTTCGTTGTCGGAGGCCTCACGATCCACGAGCAGGGCGTCCTCCCGATGGCGGACGCGCTGGAGCAGTTGGCGTCGCAGCTTCCCGATCGGGCGCGAGGCGCCGAATTCCATGCGGGACCGATGCGCAGAGGGGCGGGCGTCTGGCGCCGCATCACACCTCAACAGCGCGCTCAGCTCAGGCAGGCGCTCGTTGAGCTGCTGACTCAAGGCGCACCTGGTTCTCAGCACGCGCCGGTGCTGTTTGCCGTCGCCATGCACCGCGCCTCATTCCCCCACCACGACACCCACGAGCGGGCCTATGAGGAGTTCTTCGCTCGCCCCAACGGCTTACTCGGCCGGCTCGCGAACGCTGGTGACCCACATCGCTGCGTCGCAATCGCCGACAAGAGCACGCTTGAAGCGACGCTCCAGCGACTGATGGCCGTGTGGCGAGCGCAAGGGGCGTCGACCGGAGCAGCAATCGGTCGAATGGCTGCATACGCCGAAGTTCCCCTGTTCGTCGACAGCCAGGCCAGCCGCCTCATCCAACTTGCCGACTTTGTGGCGCATTGGGTCTACCGCGCCTACGAGCAAGACGACACATCGGTCCTCGACCAGCTCCTGCCGGCATTCGACTCGGAAGGTGAGAGCATCCACGGTCTCGTCCACTTGATTCACGACTACCGCACCTGTGTCTGTCCCGCCTGCATCTCGCGCCGGCGCTGACAGTTGAGCGCTGCCTCTAGAATCAGCCCATGACCAATCCCGAGCAGCTGCGCGCGCTTCAGGACAAGACCGCCATCGTCGGTGTCGGAACGACTGAGTTCGCCGCGATCTACCGCGACCTTGACCCCGAACGCTCCGCCTACGACCTGGGCAGAATCGCCTTCCGCGAAGCTCTCGCCGACTCCGGACTGAAAAAGTCCGACATCGACGGCGTGATCGTTTCGCGCCTGCCCCACTACGGGCGAATGTGCGAGGTGCTGGGCATTCGCTACCCGCGCTTCGTCAACGTGCTGCCCGGCGAAGGGCGGCAGTCGGGCATCGCCCTGCAATATGCCGCGCTCGCCGTCGCCAACGGCATGGCCGACGCAGTGGCCTGCATCTACGGCAACAATGGACGCTCCACCGGCGCGCGCTACGGCGGCGAAGACCGCGGCGCCTCCACTCAGGCGATGTTTGAAGCGCCCTTCGGGATGACCTCGCCGGGCGCCGTCACCTCGTTGATGTTCCGCCGCCACCAGTACCGCTACGACACCCCTGTCGAAGCGCTCGGCCAGCTCGCGATCAGCAACCGACGCAACGCCGCGCTGAACCCCAACGCGGTGATGCAGCAGCCGATCGAAATGGACGACTACCTCAACAGCCGCTACATCGCCGAGCCGCTGCGCCTCTTCGACTACTGCCTGATCAACGACGGCGGCGTCTGCTTCATCGTCACCTCCGCCGAGCGCGCCCGCGACCTGCCCAATCCGCCGGTGCTGATCCACGCCACAGCGCAGGCCGCCGATATCACCCCCGTCTACGTCGCCGACGATTTCTGGTATGAGCCGATGTCGCGGATCGCCGACGACCTCTTCGCCACTTCCGACGCGCAGCGCGAAGACCTCGCGTTCGCGCAGCTCTACGACAACTTCACACCCACGATGCTCTTCACGCTCGAAGGGATGGGCTTCTGCGAACAGGGCGAGGGCGGCGACTGGATTACGCCCGAGCGGATCGGTCTGCGCGGCGAGCTGCCGCTCAACACCGGCGGCGGGCACACCAGCGAGTCCTACATGCAGGGCTGGGCGCTGCACGTCGAAGCGGTGCGCCAGCTGCGCGGCGACTGCGGCGAGCGGCAGGTCGCCGACGCGCAGTACGGCCTCTATGCCTGCGCCGCCCCGCTCGCCACCGGCCACATCCTCAAACGGGACGGCGCATAACCATGACCGACGCCACCGCACAGAAACCGCTGCCGCCGATCACACGGCTGACCAAGCCCTTCTGGGACGGCTGCCGCGAGGGGGAGCTGCGCATCCAATTCTGCAATATCTGCGACCGCCCCTGGTTCCCGCCGGCCGACAACTGCCCGCGCTGCCTGATGGACGACTGGGAATGGCGAACCGTCAGCGGACACGGAACGGTCTGGTCCTGGATCCAGATGCACCAGCGCTACTTCCCCGGTTGGGAGCCCGACGAGTATCCGATCACGATCGCGCTGATCCAGCTCGAAGAGGGTCCCTACATCTACTCCAACCTCGTCAACATCCCCGCCGAAGAGATCCGCTGCGACCTCGCCGTTGAAGTCACCTTCCACAAAGCCACGGACGCGGTCACCCTCCCCTTCTTCCAACCGCGTCGGTGAAGATTGCCTCCCTGAACGGTGGAGAGCGCATCGTCCCAGGCAACAGCTTCAAAGCTCAAGAGGGTGGAGACAGATGCAAATGATGGATGCCGGATGGCCAGCGCGAGATTTCTCGCCCGAAGCGCGCGACTACCTGCTCACCGAGGTGAGGCAGCGCATCCAGGAGCAACTTGCGCGCATCTCGATGCAAGACATCAAGACGGCGACGATCTTCACCGTCAGCGTTCTACTGATCTCGGCCAGCGGTCTCATCGGCGACATACGACTCTTTGCCTCAGTGTCGGGAAGCCTGGTCGGACTCGCGCTCGCGGCGTCGTTGCTGACGTGGGTGTTCGCGTGGCTCGCATATCGGGCACGAGAAATCGCGACGGGCGTAGATGTGCCGACGCTGGCAAGGCACTACGCCGGCTCGTCAGCCAACGACATTAAAGACACAGTTCTCGCCACGCTGACGATCGGGTTTGAGAAGAACGCAGCAGTGATTCACACCAAAGAACGATGGCTGCGTTACGCGGTCAACGCCGCGGGTTGCCAAGTGCTGCTGTTGTTTGCCGTCATTATCAGCCGGTCGGTCTGAGCGAACGGCAACTGCTCAGGCTCCCGGCTTCTCGATGCTCAGAGGGAGCGGGCGAGGGCGCGGCGGGGAAGATTCCTTCGCTTCGGGCGCGGCTCCCGTCGTGTGTTGCTTGTCTGATTCCTTGCTCGACGGCATGGCTGCCTCTTTTCGCTGTCATCGTCGTGCGTTCGATCTGATATCGCCGCGCTATGCGCCGCGGGTTTCGAAGGTGCGCGGCAACGGCCTCGCCTGAGGGACCGACGCCGACTTCGCGCCCTTGCCCTGCTCGCCCTTCGGCTTCTTGTCCGGCTCGTTCGATGATGGCATCGAGCTGCTCCTGACCTCGTAAGCAGTGCCTACAGTGTAGCCCGCGCTTGCTGCTCCAGCTCCGCCAGCACTTCTGCGGTGTGCTCGCCCAGCGTGGGCGCGGGGCGGCGAATTCCGGTTGGCGTCCCATCGAAATCCCAGGGCGGCGCGACTTGGCGCACGCCATCCACCTCCACAATCGCATCCACCGCGGCGACCTGCGGATCCGCCGCGAGCCGTGCGTAATCGTGCATCGGGAATGCCCAGCCGCCGCAGCGCTCGACTTTTTCGATCACCTCCGCGGCGCTCCACGCCGCGAAGCCCTGTTCCCAGAGGTGCTTCAGCTCGTGCGCGTAGCGCCCTGCGCCGCCCGCGCCGTCGCGCTTCAGCGCCTCGAACTGCGCGTCATCCCGCACCCAGCCCATCTCCAGCTCGTCGATCAGCCGCTCGACGCCCGCGTCGCCCATCCGCGCCAGCGAGAAGTAGATCGGCAGATCGGCGCACTGGTAGCCGTGATCGGGCGGTTTCTCATACGAATCGAGATGAAAGCCCCACCACTCGTCGGGATTGGAGAGCGCCACCCACAATGTCGAGCGCATCGCCAGCAGGCTGCCGAACAGCGACACCTCCAGCCGCTGGCCGCTGCGCCCGCTCACATCGCGCGCGTAGAGCGCGGCGCAGATGCCCTGGATTGCGTAGTTCGCCGCATACATCGAGCCGGCGTCCGTGCCCAAGCGCACCGGCGGTTCGCCCGGACTGCCCAGCGACAGCGTCGCCTCGCCGGCCAGCTGCGCCGCCAACTCCGACGTTTCGCGCTCCGCCCACGGTCCGCGCGGACCCCAGCCCGACAGCGCGCAGTAGACCAGCTGCTCCGCGCCCAGCGCGTCCCATGACAACTCGGGCAGCAGACCGACCTTGTCGACCACCGCGACATCGGCTTGCCGCAGCAGTTGGCTCGCGGCATTGAGATCGCTGTCGTCCGCGAAATCCAGGATGATGCCGCGCTTGCTTCGATTGAGCGCCTTCCAGACAACGGAGTCTCCACCCAATGCCGGCGCCCAACCGCGCGAGCGGTCCCCGCTCGGCGGCTCGATCTTCACCACATCTGCGCCCGCGTCGCCCAGCGACATCGCCGTGTACGGGCCAGCTACGCCCTCGGCAATTTCAACGACGCGGTAGCCGTCCAGCGGTCCTGGCATGCGCGGCCTCAGTCCGCTGCCGCCGGCAGCGCTGCCGCGCGGGACCCCAGTTCGTCGAGAATCTCGCCCGTGTGCTCGCCCGGCAGCGGTGTGCCGAACCAGCGCGCCGAGGTGCGCTCCAGCGTCCAGGGCGGTCCGCCGGTCTGCACCCGCCCCCAGCCCGAGGTCAGCACCTCGCGGATGTAGCCGTTCTCCAGCACCTGCGCGTGCTCGCGCAGCACATCCCAGGTCAGCGGGTAGCCGCAGGGCACGCCCGCATCGCCGAGACGCAGCAGCCAGTAATCGCGCGGCAGCTGCGCGAACGCCTGCTCCAACAGCGCGGCGAGCGCGTCTCGATGCCGCACCCGCTCGCGATTTACAGCGAATCGCGCGTCCTCTGCCAACCGCGGCAAGCCCACCGTCTCCGACGCCTCAAGCGCCCCGGCCAGCCGCCGCCACTCAGCCTCGCTGGTCGCCGAGACGCCGATCCAGCGCCCGTCGCGGCAGCGAAACGCCTGATCGGGCGCAGCCGCGAAGCCCGCCGATCCGAGCGGCTCGTGCAGCTCGCCGGTCGCCAGATGTTCCGCGATTCGCGCGCTCTGCAGCGCCATCCCCGCGCGCAGCATCCCTACATGAATTCGCTGTCCTTCGCCGCTCCGATGCCGCGCCAGCAGACCCATCAGCACCGCCTGTGCCGCGACATTCCCGGTCGTCGCGTCCATCTGCGTGAAGTGGCGGTACACCTCCGGCCGGCCGCCGCGCGCGCCGTTGGTGGACCAGAAGCCGGTGAAATACTGGCACTGCACATCCGCGCCCGGACGATCCCGCATCGGTCCCACTTCACCCCAGCCGGTGATCGTCGTGTAGACGATGCGCGGATTCGCCGCGCGCACCTGCTCGTAGCCCATCCCCAACCGCTCCGCCGCGCCCGGCCGCATATTGACCAGCAGCGCATCGCAGGTCTCCAGCAGCTGATACGCCGTCTCTCGATCCGCCTCCGACTTGAGGTCCAGAAACAGCCCGCGCTTGTTCATGTTCCAGGTGATGTAGCCGATCGACGTGCCGTCAATCGCGGGCGGCACGCCCGCCCCCAGGGTGCGCGGATCGACGCCCGGCTGCTCGATGTGGATCACATCCGCGCCCAGCGCGCCCAGCTGCATCGACGCCCACGGCCCCACCATCCACAGCGTCATATCGAACACGCGCACGCCGTCCAGCGGTCCCGCAGCCATCGCGCACTCCCGCCTACTCGGCCTGCGCGCAACATACCCAACTCAGCCGCCGCCGCGTTGGGCTTTGAGCATGAAGCGGTCGAAGACGGCATCGACGGTGGGCTGGTCGGCGGCGGAGAAGGTGAAGAAATGCTCGTCGATGGTGGTGGCGAGGCGGGGGTGGAAGGGGCGGCTTTCGGTGCGCCAGACGACGCGCCAGCCATCGCCGCGCATTGCGCCGTCGGGCCGCACCACGCCGTCGGGATCGGCCGCTCCCGGGTCGCCGGGCTCGTCGGCGACAGCGCCCAGTGCTTCGAGGTACTCGCGCAGCCGCCAGATCGGCACCCCTCGCAAAGTCACGCTGCGAACGCTCGGTGGCGGCATTGGGGCAGGGTAGGCCGAGACCGCGGTCGTCCGATCCAATCGCCACAATGACGGGCGGATCGGGTACTCTGTATCCTCCGCGACACTGTAGAGGTGGTGCGCGGCAGGCTCGAGGAGGGACCAATGAGCGAGCGAACCTACTGGCAACGAATGAGGCGGCGGCAAATGAGCCGGCGCAGCCTGCTCTCGGCAAGCGCGCGCGCCGGCGTGGGCGCGGCCGGCCTGGCCCTGGTCGGCTGCGGGGACGACGATGACGACGACGCTCCCGCGGTGACGACGACCCAGCAGGCGCAGCAGCAGGAGCAACAGGCAGCGCAGCAAGCCGCCGATGTCGAGCAGCAGCAGCAACAGGCGGCGGCACAGCAGCAAGCCCAACAGCAGGCGATGCAGCAGCAAGCCGCCCAGCAGCAGCAAGCCCAACAGCAGGCGGCTCGACAGCAGGCGATGGTCGGTGAGAAGCGGTACGGCGGCTCGATCATCGAGCAGTCGGCCAACGTCTACGAGACCTGGGATCCGCAGCGCACCGTCGCCAGCCCCGTCCTGCAGGTGTTGGCTCGCGTCCAATCGAAGCTGCTGCGCTTCGAGAACCCCAACTCCGGTGAGCTGACGAGCGACCTGGCGGAGAGCTGGGAAACGCCCGATGCGACCACGATCGTGCTGCACCTGGACCCGGGCATCACCTGGCACAACTCCGGCCCGGGCGCGAGCAACCCGGCCGCCGCGGCCGGCCGCGCCTTCACGACCGAAGATGTTGCCTGGAACATCAACCGCCAGCGCAACAAGACGCTGGCCGACGGGACGGAAACCGGCGATTTCGGACGCAGCGCCTACTGGGGCGGGCTGGACCAGATCGACCAGGCGGACGGGAGCGTGACGCTCACGCTTTCAGAGCCCGACGCCACCTACCTACAGGGGCTGGCCAACGAGTTCAACCTCTTCAACCAGCCCGAGCTTGTCTCCGCCAACGAGGATCGCCACACGGAGATTGACCCGGCGCGGGTGATTGGCACCGGTCCGTTCATCCTGACCCGCTGGGATCCGGGCGAGGGCATCTCGGCGGTCCGCAACCCCGACTTCTTCGGATTGCCGGAGCTCCCGCACCTCGACTCCTACGTCTGGGTGCAGTCGTTCCAGGATCCGAATGCCTATCGGATCGCGTTCGAGCAGAAGCAGGTCGACTCGATGACCGACCCGGACCCGAACACGATCCTGGCGATTCACGACGATCGACAGGACGAGACGTACCTGACCTACCAGGGCGTGGCGAACACGGTGGCGATCTTCACGCCGTCGAACAAGCCGCCCTGGAACGACCTGCGCCTGACCCGCGCGATCGACCTGGCTGTCAACCGGCGCCAGCTGATCCAGCAGCTGCACAACGGCTTCGGCAAGGTCTCGGGGCCGGTCTCCTGGATGCAGGACGCCTGGGCGATCCCGCAGGCGGATCTGGAGACGATTCCGGGATATCGGATCGACAAGGACGCGGACGTCGAGGAGGCGCGGGCGCTCTGGAACGCCGCGGGCGGGCCCGAGTTGGGCCAGATCGACTGGGTCACCTCGGAGCTCTGGGCGTCGCGCGCGGCCTGGTCGGCCACGCCGGGCATCATCGCGGAGATGTTCAACCGCGCCTTCGACACGGACCAGTTCAACGGGATCACCAAGCCGTACCTGGAGGTCATCCCCAGCTGGCTGGCGCACGATTTCGACCCGTTCTTCAGCTGGATCCCGAACATCGAGATTCCGGATGCGCGGGCGGACATGATCGGCGCTTTCACGACGGGCGCGGGCTCGAACTACTGGGACATTTCCGACCCGTACATCGATGAGACGCTGCTCGCGGCGAAGCAGGAGCTCGACTACGAGACGGCCCTGCAGATGGTCCGGAGGGTGCAGGACTACGTGATGGAGCGTGGGCAGTTCGGACGCTCGATCTGCTACAACTACATCTTCCCGGCGATCCGCTTCAACTACAACCACCCGCAGCTGTCGAGCCCGGAGGAAGGCTGGAACTTCCTGGACACGAGCCTGCAGGCGCTCGAGCAGTGGATCGACCCCGACGACCCGTCGATTGAGGGCCGCAACCCGCCGCCTCCCACGCCGCTCTGATTCGGCGTCAGCGCGGCCTGCCCGCCGACGCTGTGAGGCGTCGGCGGGTGGGCTTTCGCGAGGGAAGAGGCGATGCAGCAGTACATCCTCCGCAGGCTGATCGGCGCGGTCTTCGTCATCTTCCTGACGGGAACGTTCATGTTCTTCATGCTGCGGCTGCTGCCGGGGGATCCGGCGGCGGCCTCGCTGGGACTTGACGCCGGCTCGATCTCGCCCGAGGCGCTGGAAGCGCGCAACGCCGAGCTGGGCCTTGATCAACCGGCGTACCAGCAGTACGCGAACTGGCTGTGGGACACGGTCCGCCTCGACCTGGGCAGCCCGTTCTCCAAGCGGGGCGTGACCGTCTGGTACGAGATCGGACGCTCGCTGCCCTACTCGATCGAGCTGAGCATCCTGATTATGATCGTCGGCTTCTCGGTGGCGATCCCGATCGGCCTGCTGAGCGCGATCTATCAAGATCGCTGGGTGGACTACGTGCTTCGCACCCTGGCGATTCTCGCGCTTGCGGCGCCGGTGTTCTGGACCGCTGCGATCGCCACGCTCGCCGTCCTGCAATGGGAGCTCTTCACGATCGACGTGATCGCGCAGCCGCACTTTTGGGAGGACCCCGGCGCGGCGTTCACCTGGTACCTGGTGCCGATGTTCGCCGGCGGCTTCGCGGGCACCGCGGCGACCATGCGCCTGCTGCGCTCGCAGATGCTGGAGGTCTTGCGGCAGGACTACGTTCGCACGGCGCGCGCGAAAGGCCTGCGCGAGAGCCTGGTGATCACGCGCCACGCCCTGCGTAACGCGCTGGTGCCGGTGCTCACCGTGATGGGCGTGACGCTGGCGACGATCATCGGCTCGCAGGTGATCCTCGAGAACATGTTCAACATCCCCGGCATCGGCAACAAGATCATCTCCGCGTTCTTCGGGCGGGACTATCCCGTGGTTCAGGCCCTGGTGCTGCTGATCGCGGTGTTCGTCGTCGTGACCAATTTTGTGGTTGACATCCTCTACGGGATTATCGACCCGCGCATCCGCTTCTCCTAAGCCGCTTTCGGAGTCCGCCATGAACCGCTCTGCCGGTCAAATCACCGCACCGCTTGGGGAACCGACGGCGCTCTCGCGCCTCGCGGTCGGCTTGCGCGCGCTGGGCTCGTTCATCCGCCACAAGCCGCTCGGCTCGGTGGGGCTGTTCATCGTGCTGCTGTTCTGCGTGCTCGCGGTGCTCGCTGATGTGATCGGCAGGCACGACCCCGACACGATCTTCGAGGGATCCAACCCGGACTACAAGGCCGATCCGACCACGCTCGAGCTGGCGCGCAACCCCGATATCGGCTCGCCGGTGATCGTTGAGCAATTTCTCGAGCCGAGCGGCAAGCACTGGTTCGGCACCGATAAATTCGGGCGCGATATCTACGCGCAGGTGGTTCACGGGTCGCGCCTTTCGCTGATCGTCGGGCTCGGCGCGTCGGTGATCGCAGTGGTCGGCGGGCTGATCATCGGCATGCTTTCCGCTTACTACTCCGGCGTGGTCGACCTCTTCATCCAACGCCTGATCGACATGCTGCAGGCGATTCCATTCCTGATTCTCGTCTTCGCCTTGACGCAGATCACGGAGGCTTCGGTGCTCAATATGGTGCTCTGGCTGGGGATCGCGGGATTCGCGATCACGACGCGGCTGATCCGCTCCGCGGTGCTCAGCGTGCGGGAGAGCGAGTTCGTCACCGCGGCGAAAGTGATCGGCGCCTCCGACCTGCGGATCATGGTGCGTCATGTGCTGCCCAATGTCGGCGCGGTGCTGATCATCACCTTTTCGATCGGCATCGGCGCGTACATCCTGGCGGAGGCCTCGCTCTCCTTCCTCGGCGCCGGCGCGCAGGGCGTGCCCAGCTGGGGCAAGATGGTGCAGGCGGGGCGCGCGTCGCTCGACCTGCACCCCTGGTTGACCGTCTTTGCGGGGGCGGCGATCACCGTGATCGTGCTGGGCTTCAACCTGCTCGGCGACGCGCTGAGGGATGTGCTGGACCCGCGGCTCAGGGGGGTGTAGCGGGCAGCGCCTCGAGGACGCGGAATTCGGTGTAGCCGTCGGGCAGCCCGGCTGCTTCGGCGGCGGCGCGCATCGCCGCGATTGCCTCCTGCCAGCCCTCGCTCCAGCCGGCGCGGAACGCATCCGCCCAGGCCGAATCCGCGCCCTCGCCGCCGGCGGTCAGCTGCTCGGCGATCCAGTCGGTCCGCCCCTCCGGCCGGCCGTCTTCAAACGCACCGTCGTAGACGCGCTCGTAGGCCGCTTGCCACGTGCGCTCTTCGGCGGCTGCGAGATCGTCCGCCGTGTCAAGCGAGAGCGGATCCAGCAGCGCTCCGATCAAGGCGGCGACCAGGACGCCCAGGACAGCGGCGGCCAGCGTGTGGCGGCCGATCGGGTCGCGCCCGCGCTGCCACCAGGCCGCGGCGGTATCGCCCGGCTCCCATCCGCTCAGGCGCGTCCGCTCGGGTTCGCTCATTGGAGCAGGCGCTCCCACTCGACGAACGCGTCCTCCAGCTCCAGCTTTTGGCGGCGCGCGCGCTCCAGCGCAATCTCGATCGCCAGATTCCACGCGCGGCGGCGGGCCATGGCGTAGGCCTCATCCGGGGCGTCCTGCGCAAGCAGCGCGGGCAGCTCCACGGCCGCCTGCTCCGCGCCGGCGGCCTGCCCCGCCGCGCGGCCCGCCGCTCGTCCGTCGAATAGGCCTTCCCGCTCGCCGCGCACTTCCGCTCCCGCGATCTGGTCAGCCTCAACCTGATCCAGCGCGGAGATCAGGTAGCCAATCGCCGCGGTGATCGCAAACGCCGCAAGGAACGTCAGCACGACCTGCCGAGGCAGGTCGTAGCGCCAGATACGAGCGAGGCGGCGTCTGAGCGAGGCGATCATCGGCGGAGTGTGTTGTCGAGGATGTAGAACTCGGGGGCGCGCTCGGGGAGGTCGGCGTCGAGGGAGACTTGGCGCATCGCCTGTAGGGCCTCGTTCCAGCCTGACGCCCAACCCTCACGGAAGCCGAGCGCCCACTCGGCTTCGCCGCCTTGCTCGCCGGACACGACCAAATCTGCCAGCGCCGTTGTCCGGGCTTCCGCGATCGCCTCCGCCAGCGCCGCATCCCACGCTGCCGCGTAGGCCGCCTGCATTGCTTCCTGCTCAATCGCCGCCGCGTTGCCCTGCGGGGTCGCGCTGAGCGGATCGACAAACTCCAGAAGCGCCACCCCAACCAGCGCGGCGACCGCGCCGCCCAGCAGCACCGCCAGGATCGTGTGGCGGCCCACCCAGTCGCGGTTGCGCCGCCAGGTGCCGCGATGGGGGTCCGCCTCGCCCCAGCCCTCCAGCGCGCGCCGTCGTCGCTCGCTCATCGCAGCAACTCAATCCATTGCGTGCCGGGCTCGCGCTCCAGCAGCTGACGCGGCAGACGCCGCGCCAACTGCTGCACCGCGTCGTTCCAGGCGGAGCCGTAGGCCAGCTCGTAGCCCTCCTCGCGCGTGCCTTCGCTCAACAGACGGGGCAAATCCTGCGCCGCGAGGTCGTCGGCGACCAGCCTGGCGTCGCGCTTGGCGCGCTGCTCCGCGAGATACTGCCCCCGACTCTTTCCGCTCAGCTCCGCCTGCTCATCCGTCACCGAGGACACTCCGGCCCGAAAGGCCGGCGTGCTCGCGATGATCACCGCCATCGCCACGCCAATCACGAGAAACCCGACGCCGAAGGCGAGCGTCGATTGCCGAACGGCGTCGTACCCCCAGAGCTCGCGCAGGCGTCTCATGTTGATCAATGTATATCGCCCCTGCGCAGCCGCCTCTTCCGCACCTCCGGCGGGGGCGCGGGTACGACGGGGTTGGAGCGCGGTATGGCGGAGGCGGAGGGCATCGAGCGCCGATGCTTATGTTCTGCCGCCCGAGAACGCGCCGCGCACGGCGAAGCGGCCGTCGGCGAGCTGCTCGACGGTCGGCGCGTAGGTCAGGTAGACGTAGACGGTGCTGCGGTTCATCCCGCGCGCGACGCTGGCGTCGGCGGCCTCGCTGCGCGAGAGCGCACCGCCCGGCGCGTCGCGCAAGACGTTGACCAAGGCCAACTCCTCGCTGCCGAGAAGCTCGGCGGCGTCGCGCGGGGCGCGCATGCTCACCTCCGCGCCGTCGACGGTGAAATCGGGGTTGGCCTGTAGATAGGCGGCGAGCGCGCGGCGCGACGGCACACGCAGCGTCTGGTAGCCATGCCGCGAGCCGTTGCGGTTGCGATACTCGCGCTCGAGTCCGTCGAGCAGCGAATCGAACGTCTGCCGCGGCGTCGCGGCGAGCATCCGGACCACCGTGTTGTAGAGCCGATCACGCCCCTCGGGAACGTTCGGCTCCCAGAAGACGGACTCATCGAACAGCCGCAGGCGGTCGCTGCTGTGCAGGAAGGCGCGCAGCAGGTCGAGCGAGAGCTTCGCTCCGCCGGCGGCCAGCTCGGCCCGCAGCGCCGCGAGGCCGGCGATCCCGTTGGCGCGCGCGCGCTTCGAGCCGAGCGAGATGATCTGTCGCGGATCAATCGGCAGAGCGCCGAACCAGACGACGCCGTGGCCGAGCGCGTCGGCGTTGAATTTCCGCCGTCGCCGCAGCGCCCGGACCGCGCGATCGAGCGCCGCCGGCGGCAGCGGCTGTTGGGCGATGCCGCGATCGACGAGCAGCGACTCCGCCTGCTCCAGCGTCAGTGGTTCGGCCTGCTTGAGCGCGTCGAGCGCTGCGTCGAGCGCAGGGAGCCAGATGCCGACGCCGATTCTGCGCAGCGCGTTGGCTTCCAGCTGGCGCATGCGTTCGCGGGTCACGCCGATGATGTTTCCCGCTTCCGCCAGCGTGAGCTGCGGCTCGGTCAGCCAGCCGAGCCGCCCCAGCACCGCCTCCAGGCGCAGCTCCGCCGCGCCGCTTGCGGCGGCTGCAAGCTCGGCCAGCTGCGTTTCCAGCGGTTGGGCGGCGATCTCGTCGTGGATCGGGTGCAGCGAGTCGGCGAGCGCTGCGAACTGGCGCAGCTGTGAGATCGGCGCGCCGCCGCCAAGCAGCTCCTCGGCCTGACGCGCCAACGACCACCCCTCGGGGATGAACATCGGCGGGAAGCGCGGATCGCCCGAGCGCACATTGCGCGTCCAGTCCGCGTCGCGCAACGCGGCGATCTGCGCTGTCAGTTCGGCAGGCGGGTCGCCAGCCTTGCCGCCGGCGACCGGGGGGAAGATGTCCATCTCGCTCACCGCCTCAATGCGCGTCTCCAACCCTTCGAGGTGGCGGATGTCGCGCCCGTTGAGCATCACCGCTACGAAGCGGCGCACCCCGCCGGACTCGTCGAGCAGCTTGCCGTCGAGGCCGGGGTACTCGTCGATCAGCCGGCGCAGCACGCCGCCCACGGTGGTCGGCGGAGCGTCCAGCTGGACGCTGCGTCCGCCGACCAGCGGGCGGAGGGTGGCGTAGAAGCGGATTTCCACGCCGACAGCCCTGAGCGAGCCGCTCTAGCCGATGATCTCCAGTTCGCGCAGCTTGGCCTCCGGCACCACGCCGTCGTCCCAGCCGCGCGCCTCGTAGTACTGCTCCTTCATTTGGTCCAGCTCGCAGATTTGGCCTTCGGCCGGGCCGGTGCCCGGCTCGTCGAGGAAGCGCTGCGGCAGCGAGTCGTCCGCGCCGCCGAAGCCGGCCTGGTTGTTGAAGTAGCGCTCGAGGTTGTAGATGCGCTCGCCGGCGACCATCACCTCTTCCTCCGACATCGGCAGCCCCACGACCGATTCGTAGAGCGCCGCGTACTCCGGCGCGCCGACCGCGAAGGCCGAGAACTTGCAGAGGTCCAGCGAGTCGCTGAAGGCGTGCAGGTCCTGGAAGATCTTCAGCAGCGGACCCTTGCCGTCCCACTCCAGCGGGTCGGTCTTGACCGGGATGCCGAGCAGCTCGGAGGCGGGCGTGTAGCCGCGCAGGTGGCAGGCGCCGCGGTTGCTCGTCGCGTAGCCCAGGCCCTCGCCCTTCAGCACGCGCGGGTCGTAGGCGGGAATTGCCTGCCCCTTGACCGACATCGACAGCTCGGAGTGCCCCCAGGCCGCCGACGCCTTGGCCGCGCCGTCGGCCAGCGCGTTGCCGATCGAGCCGCGCCGATGCGCCATGTCCTCGGCGATCCGGACCATGCCCTCGCCGTCGCCCCAGTCCAGCGGGGTATCCACGTAACCGCGCTGCGAGGCCTCCATGTACATCGAAATCACGTTGCCGATCTCGATCGCGTCCATCCCGTAGTCGTTGCACTGGTCGATCACCTTGGCGACCACCGCGGCGTCGTCATTGCCGCAGTTCGCGCCCAGCGACCAGGCCGGCTCGTACTCGAAGGACTCCATCTTCAGCCCGGCGTGCGGGCCCTCGGTGATCTCGACTTCCTTCTTGCAGGCCACCGGGCAGGCGTGGCAGGTCGGCTCGCCGACCAGGTAGTTGTCGCGCATCACTTCGCCGGAGACCGCCTCCGCGCCGTCGAACTGCGTCTCCTGCGAGTTCTTGGTGCCGAGCCCGCCGATCGAGTTGACCACGTTCATCAGCACGTTGGTGCCGAACGCAGAGAGGCCGCCCGATCCCTCTTTGAGCGAGCCGTCGTCGTTGACCGAAGACGGCGCGGTGACCGGCGACTCGAGGATCAGCCCGAGGTGGGTGCGCTGGGCGGCGCGGAACTTGTCGCGCTCCTCGCCCTGCGCGGGACGCCAGCGGCCGGCATTGGTGCCCTTGACCACCACGCACTTGAGGTTCTTCGAGCCCGCCACCGCGCCCGTGCCGCCGCGGCCCGCCGCCCGATCATCCTCGTTCATGACCGACGCGAATAGCACGCCGTTCTCCCCGGCCTGCCCAATCGACATCACCGAGGTGTCGGTCGAGTTGCCGCTGCCCGAGCCGAAGTGCCGGACCGTGTCATGCACGCCCAGCCCCCAGACCTCGGAGGCGTCGCGGATTTCGACCTCGTTGTCCTCGACATGCAGATAGACGGGCGAGTCGGCGCGGCCGCTGATCAGCAGCGCATCGAAGCCGGCCCAGCGCAGCCGCGCCGCGCTCCAGCCGCCCATGTGCGAGTCGGTCACGGTGCCGGTCAGCGGCGACTTGGTGACGAACGCCAGCCGCCCCGACATCGTGACCTCGGTGCCGGTCAGCGGGCCGTTGACCAGCGCCAGCATGTTGTCCGGCCCCAGCGGGTCCACATCCGCTCCGTTATCGAGCAGATACTTCACGCCCAGCCCGCGCGCTCCGATGTATTTGCGCGCGTCCTCTTCGTTGATCCCCTCGTAGGAGACCGTGCGGTTGGTCAGATCAACCCGAGCGACGCGATTGGCGAATCCGCCGAGTGCCATGATGAAGCTCCCCTGCTATCCAGACTTGGCGACAATCGGATCGTAGCCGATCGCGCGGGCAGAGTGCCGCGCCAATCGCTAGACTGCGCGGCGAATGCAGTCCGAATGGGAGGAACCCGATGGATATCGCCGCACTGGAGAGTTCGCCGAACGCGGACCCGCTGGTCAACACGATTCTCGAGCACGATCTGGCGCGCCACATCGTCGAGCTTGACGCCTACGGCTTCACCGTGATTCCGCCGGAGAAGCTGGGCACGCCGCCCGGCTTCGGGCAGGACCTGCGGGAGGCGATCCTCGATGTCTACAAGCGCCGCCACGGGGTGGCCTTCGACGACTTCCGCAGCACCAGCGAGCTGCCGGTGCCCAACGAGATGGCCTGGCAGCTGATCGACGAGAGCGACGCGATCACCGAAGCGGTGCTCAACCCGGTCTGCCTGGCGATGGCGCGCTGGCACTGCGGGCAGAGCGCCGTGCTGGGCGGCACCTCCTCGATCATCAAGCCGCCCGCCGAGGACAACTGGCTGCCGCTGCACAACGACACCCACGGCGTGCCGCCGCCCCAGGCCGCCTACCCGCACCTGGTCAACACCAGCTGGGTGCTGACCGACTACGACAGCCGCGAGGACGGACCGACGGTGTTCGTGCCCGGCTCGCACCGCTGGGGGCGGCTGCCGACGCCGCATGAGGCGATGTTCTGGCACGACGGCGCGCCCGTGCAGCCGGTGCCCATGCAGGCCAAGGCCGGCTCGCTCGCGATCTGGGGCGGCAACATGTGGCACGGCGCTTACAACCGCCTCACCGAAGGCCTGCGCGTGACCATGGTGCTCGTCTGGCTGCGCCCCTACATGAAGATGATCAACATGTGGAACGAGGGCGCGGTCTCGCCGGAGCGGCTGGAACGCTACCCCGAGCTGAACAAGATCCTCGGCTACGAGCACCCCTACCCGTTCCGCGAACAGGTCAGCAACCCCGAACAGATCGGCCCCATGATCGAGGTCGGCCAGGACCAGTTCGGCTAAGCCCGCGACGAGCCCCGCGGGGCGAACACGGAGGCGCGTGATGATCGCGATTTGGGTGCGTGTCCGCGTTCGCCCCGACGGGCGCGAACGCTTCCTGCAAGGCATCGAGACCGATGCGCTCGGCTCGGAGCGCGACGAACCCGGCTGTCTGCGCTTCAACGTCCTGCAGGACGCCGAGGACGATCTGACCTACTACTTCTACGAGGTCTACAGGGACGAGGCGGCGCTGGAGGCGCACCGCCAGGCGCCGCACTACGCCGCCTGGGCCGCCGTGGCCGACACGCTGGAGGGGCCCGTCGAGATCACCCGCACCACACCCGTGATCCCCTCCGACGCGGCATACTGGGAGAAGGACTGATCTATTCTGACGGAACGAAAGGCCGCGCCATGCCGATCGCTCCTGTCGTCGCCGACCGCGCAGACGAGCTCCGCGAGATTTGCCGCACGCACGGCGTCAAGCGCCTCGATCTCTTCGGCTCCGCCGCCACCGGCGAGTTTGACGCGGAGACCAGCGACCTTGACTTTTTGGTCACCTTCCACCCGGGCACCCGCCGGGGCTGGATGGGCGAGTACTTCGACTTGCAGAACGCGCTCGAAGCCCTGTTCGGTCACTCAGTTGACCTCGTCGCCGACGGTGAATTCCGGAATCCATACTTCCGCGAGTCTGTTGAAGAAAGCCGAACGCCGCTCTATGAGTCCTAGAGCCAGGAAGTATCTCTGGGATATCCAAGACGCGGCAGCGGCTGTCACCGAGTTCCTCGACGGCAAGTCGTTCGCCGACTACCAGAACGACCGAATGCTGCGTTCCGCGGTGGAGCGTCAACTGATCATCGTCGGTGAGGCGATGGCCGCCTTGAGCCGACAGTTCCCCGAAATCACTGCACGAATCACCGAGCACCATCAGGTCATCGCCTTTCGCAACGTGTTGGTGCATGGCTACGATGATCTGAACCATCAGAACATCTGGAGCATCGTTGAGAACAAGCTCCCAATCCTCGTTGCGGAAACGCGAGAACTGCTCGAGGCGTCGGCGAGTTAACCGACTCGATCCAGCCGTCCACCGCAAGCCCAGCACGAGGACAGCTAGGCTGTAAGTCGCACTGTAAGGAAGGACGCCTTTCCATGCCGTTCGTCCGCGACCATGTCCAGGCCCAGGAGCTCTACTGGGCGAGCACCACGCCCGAGATGATCGAGCGAAACCCGGCCCGCTTCTCCACGCTGGTCGGTCTGACCTCCCGCGTCCCCTGGATTTCCGCGGACTTCCCCATCCCCACAACCGCCGGCACGCCCAACGGCTCCCAGTGGGAATAATTGCGAAACCGGTCCGATAGGAGCATCATTAGCCACAAGACCAAGAGTTGGGAGAGGCCGATGCGCAAGCAACGCCAAGTATCTTGGGAAGAAGTCACACAGTCCGCCCAGCGCCTGTTTGATCGGTGCGGCCCCGAACCCCGCCTCTGGGGCATCCCGCGCGGCGGCACCTATGTCTCCGCGGTGCTCGCCGGACTCGGCGCGCGGATCGCGCCCACCCCCCAGGACGCCGACCTCGCCGTCGATGACATCATCGACTCCGGACGCACCGCCGCGCGCATCAAGGCCGAATTCGGCCTGGAAACCCTCGCCCTCTACGACCGCGCCAGCGGCACCTTTGATGAGTGGCTGGTCTTCCCCTGGGAAGCCGGGAAGCTCGAACTGGATGCGCGCGACACCATCACCCGCCTGATCCAGCAGCTGGGCGACGACCCCAACCGCCCCGGACTGCGCAAGACCCCCGAGCGCGTCGTGAACGGCTGGCGCCAACGCTTCTCCGGCTATCGGCACGCGCGCAACGGCGCAGCCGCGCTCCACCTGCTCGAAGACGCCACCGAGGAGCCCGGCGGCAACGCCGACATCGACATCATCCGCGGGATCGAGTTCCACTCCACCTGCGAGCGCCACATCCAGCCCTTCCATGGCGCGCTCGACATCGCCTGGCGACGGCGCGACGGCGGCGCGCGGCGGGGCAGTATCAGCGCCTCCACCATGGCACGCCTCGTCAACGCGCACGCGCGACGCCTGACCACCCAGGAGCAACTCACCGCGCAGGTCGCGCGGGCCATCGCCGGCAGCGGGCGCGCCCACGCCGTGCTGGTGCGCTCCACCGCCTCGCACCTCTGCGCCGACGGCGAGTGCCAGACCGGCGTCGAGAGCATCCGCGAGGCGCTCCACTCGCCGCCCGGCACCGCCGGCGGGATCGAAACCCAACTCCGCGAAGCACTGACAGAAAGACGCTGAAATGACCTACCAGCACATCGACGTTGAACCGCTCACCCCCACCATCGGCGCGACCGTCAGCGGCGTCGACCTCACCGAGCCGCTGGACGACGCGGTGATGGACGAAATCCGGCAGGCCTGGATGCAGCACCTCGTGCTCTTCTTCCGCGACCAGCCGATGAGCTCCGAGCAGCACCTCGCCTTCGGCCGCCGCTTCGGCGAGCTGCACATCCACCCCGCCGCGCCTTACGCCGAGGGCAACCCCGAGCTGATGGTGATCCACACCGACAAGGACTCCTTCCGCAACAACGGCGAGCGCTGGCACTCCGATGTCTCCGCCGACCTCGAACCGCCCATGGCCAGCATCCTCCACATCCACCACGTCCCGCCCAGCGGCGGCGATACCTGCTGGTCCAACATGTACGCCGCCTACGAGGCGCTCTCCCCCGCCATGCAGGAGCTGCTCGAACCGCTGACCGCCGTCCACGCCTCCGACTACTCCGGCCAATACGGCGAGCACAAGCCCCAGCGCGAGTCCCCCCGCGCCGTCCACCCGGTCGTCCGCACCCACCCCGTCACCGGCAAGAAGGCGCTCTTCGTCAACGAGGTCTTCACCAAGCGGATCAACGAGCTCGCCTACGACGAGAGCCGCGCCCTGCTCGGCTTCCTCGCCGACCACGTCAAAAACGTCAACTTCCAGTGCCGCTTCCAGTGGCAGGACCACTCCGTCGCCCTCTGGGACAACCGCTGCACGCAGCACATGGCGATCTGGGACTACTACCCCGAATCCCGCAGCGGCATCCGCGTCACCATCAAAGGCGACAAACCCTTCTAAGCCGGGCTCAGCCGCCGCACCACAGGGAGCAGCCCAATGGTCACCAAATCATCCTTCGATGTCCGCGCCGACGAGGTCGCCGTGATCTGCCGCGATGTCGGCGTCAAGCGTCTCGAGCTCGTCGGCCGCGCCGCCGAAGGCATCGACTTCGACCCCACGTTCAACCTGATTCATTTCCATGTCGAATTCCTGCCCGGCTCGGAGCGGCCGTTGATGGGCGAGTACTCCGAGCTGATGGAGCGGCTCGCCGAGCTCTACGGCCGATGCGTGGGCGATGTGCTGCTGATCGATGACGAAGAGACATGGAGCGCCGAGTACCGCGACTGGATCAACGCCACCCGCACCCTGGTTTATGAAGCCTGAGTCGCGATCGTCGCTGAACGCCGTCAACGCAGCGATCGACCAGATCGCAGACTTCGTGCGCGGCAAGGCATTCTCCGACTACCTCAGCGACCCCATGCTCCGCTCCGCGGTGCTCTGGCAATTCGTGCGCATTTGCGAACCGGTCAGGCAAATCGTCCGTGACGATCCCGAGACCGCCCTGCAGCTCACTGGCTACCGCGACATCATCCGCTTTCGCACGTTCCTGATCCACAGGTATCACAAACTCCGACACGACTACGTCTGGCAATACATCCAGACCGATCTCCCTACCCTGCGCAACGACGTTGCCGCGCTGCTCACTGCGCGCAACTAGCAGGAGAACCTCATGGAACCGCTCGAAGGCCTCCGCGTCGTCGAATTCGCCATCGCCATCCAGGGGCCCCTCGCCGGCGGCTTCCTCGCCGACATGGGCGCCGACGTGATCAAGGTTGAACCCCCCGGCGGCGACCCCAACCGCTGGTTCCCTGGCGTCAACTGGCCGCACGGCCGCCAAACGCCCGGCTCTCAGTTCCTCTCCGTCTCCCACGGCAAACGCTCGATCGCCCTCGACATCCACACCGAACTTGGACGCGACGCGCTCTTCCGCCTCGTCGACCGCGCCGACATCTTCCTCAGCAACTTCCGCGAAGACTCGCTGATCCGCCTCGGACTCGGCTACGAAGACCTCGCCCAACGCAACGAGCGCCTGATCTACGCCGTCGCCAACGGCTTCGGCCACGAAGGCCCCGACCGCGACAAGCGCATGACCGACCAATACGCCCAGGTGCGCAGCGGCATCGCCGGCGTGACCGGCGAGCCCGGCAGCCCCATGCTCATCCCCGGCGCCGTGATCGGCGACACCGGCGGCGCAATGGGACTCGCGCTCGGCATCATGACCGCCCTCGCCGCCCGCCAGCTGCACGGCATCGGCCAGCGCGTCCGCAGCTCCTCCTACGGCGTCATGGTCTGGATGCAGGGCTGGGAACTCAACCACTCCTCGATCACCGGCCAACTGCTCCAACGCGACGGGCCCCACCACCCCAACGTGCCCGGGATCGTCGGCATCTACGAAACCGCCGATGGCGGCGCATTCTGCGTCGGCGTCGGCAGCGACGACGCCTGGCGCGAATTCTGCGACTTCGGCGGCATCCCCGAGCTCGCCGACGACGCCCGCTGGGACAGCTTCGAAAAGCGCTCCCCCATGCAGGACATCCAGTGGGTCGAGCACTCGCGCGAACTGCGCCCCGACTTCGCCCGCGCCATGCGCAACCGCACCACCGCCGAGTGGGAAGACTTCTTCGACCAACGCCGCGACGACATTATGTACCAGCGCGTGTTCGACTACGCGGACGTGATGGCCGACCCGCAGGCGCTCGAAAACGGCTACATCGTCGAGAAGGACGTGCCCGGCGTCGGTCCCCGCAAAATGGCCGGCCAACCGCTCCAATTCAGCGCCACCCCCGCCAGCGCCAAGCCCTGGTTCGCCGACCTCGGCCAACACACCGCCGAAATCATGAACGAACTCGGCTTCACCCGCGAGCAAATCGCCCAAGTCGAAGCCCAGAAAAACCCCCAACAACCAATGTCCCGCCGCGCCCAAACCCGCACCCGCTAATCCTCTCTCGTCATGCCCGCGCCCCCTTCCCCCGTCA
Organism: uncultured Dehalococcoidia bacterium; assembly: GCA_958295515.1. GTDB lineage: Bacteria > Chloroflexota > Dehalococcoidia > Bin125 > Bin125 > CATQGW01. The sequence continues at coordinate 410,396 of CATQGW010000005.1, forward strand.
TTGCCGCGCCCCCCCTCCTCGTCATACCCGTGCCCTCTTTTCCGTCATACCCGTGCTGAAGATCCGTCATACCCGTGCTTGCCACGGGTATCTCGATGCCGCCACCACCGAGTCAGCGTGCGGACTCCCCTGAGCGACAACGACGGGAGGGAGAGGGAGGGTGGACACACGCGGCGTTGGTCGTGCTCACCGCAAGATGCCCGCCGCCCCCTTCCCCCGTCATTGCCGCGCCCCGCCACTTCCGTCATACCCGTGCCCTCTTTTCCGTCATACCCGTGCTTGCCACGGGTATCTCGATGCCGCCACCACCGAGTCAGCGTGCGGACTCCCCTGAGCGACAACGACGGGAGGGAGGGGGAGGGTGGACGCACGCGGCGTTGTCCTGCGCACGGCGAGATACCCGTGGCAAGCACGGGTATGACGAGGAGGGGCGCGCGGGTATGACGAGGAGGGGCGCGCGGGGATGACGGGAAAAGGCCGCGGCAATCTCGCCGCCACATCCCGCCACAAGATTCCCGCCCAAGGCGGGAACGACCGCAACAGCGTAAAATTGTAAAAAAATCACACGCTTTCGGGGGGGGGGGGGGGGGGGGGGGGAATCTACGGTGGATCGATCCTAAGATGACACGCGACCCACGCCAGAGAAAGGAATCCACGCCTATGCTCACCCGCACTCTGACCACCCTCGCACGGCCGCGCGCCGCGCTGCTCGCGGCGCTTGTCGCGCTCGCAGCCCTCGCCGCCGCCGTGCTCGTACCCCCTGCGAGCGCCGCTCCCCCGCCCGCCGACCTCGCGCTGACCCTCAGCCTGATCGAGGACTCCGACAACATCGTGCCGCCCGGCGGCACCCTCAACGTCGCCGCGACCCTCACCTACCAAACCCAGGGCGCGGCGAGCACCGACTCCGAAATCACGATCAACTCCGGCTCTCTGCGCGTCTCCGGCAACCAGGAGTGGGAAACCACCGGCCGCTCGCGCCTGGATGTGAACCTGCGGACGGTGCTCAAGAGCGGCGCGAGCTTCAAGGGCCACGCCCTGCACAAAGACACGCTCGTGGTCACCTCCATCCCCTCCGTGTTCAACGACCCCGACTACCACGGGTTCTACAACCACGACGACGGCATCGTGTTGGTCTTCGATGCGAGCGGTGGGCAACTCGCCCGGATCGACCCGCCCACCGCCGCCGGCGCCTCCGCTAAGCACTTCGGGCGCTCCGTCGTCGTCTGGCAGGAAGACGCCGACACCGCCTGGGTCTTCATCGGCTCGGTCTTTGACTCGGTGCCCAACAGCACCGATTCGGACTTTATGGACAACTACTGGACAAACGAGGCCCAAATTCGGAGACACCTCAAGAACCACCCCGGCGGGCAGGTCTGGATCTACAAAATCGATCGGCGGCCGAACGCTGCCACTCCCGCCGAGCAGGTGGGCAAGATCACCCCCAAGATTGGTAAGGCCACCTGGGATGTGCATGCCACCACCAGTGGCGGCTCTGAAACAGACCGGGTGACGGGCTTGACCGCCGAGGGCATCGGCGACGGCGACGGCGGCGACGGCGGCGACTTCGGCGCCTCCATGGCGATCACCTCCGACGGCTCCACGCTGCTCGTCGGCAACCCCTCCACCTCGAATACTGAAGGCGGCGCCGTCTGGGTCTTCACCAAGCCGAGCACCGGCTGGGACACGAACTTCACGAGCGCCCTGACGGCAGATGCCACCAACACCGGCACCCCCGCCGCAGCGCGGCTCTCGGATGCCTCGACTGCCCGTCCCACCTGGACCGGCTTCGGCTCTTCCGTCGCGATCGCCGACACCGGCAAGGACTGGATCGTGGTCGGCGCGCCCTTCCGTAACGGATTCCCCAGCACCGCCGGTCAAGGCAGCGGCACCACTCTGATTACGGACTCCCCTGGGAAGTTCGGCTGGCTGCCCATACCGGACGGCTTCAACCGCTGGGACGACGGCTCCGGCAGCGTGCATGTCTTCAAGAGGCCTGCCGGCGGCAGCTGGACAGGCGCCATCACCAGCACCACCGCCGACCTGTTCGTCAAGCCCGACAACTTCCAGCAGCGCTTCGGCGGCCAGGTCGCGATCACCGCCAACGGCAATGCGATCGCCGCCTCCGCGCCCAGCCTGCCGAACAACCCCGCCGCCGGCAAAGGCTTCGCCGTGGTCTGGAACAAGCCCGCCGGCGACTGGGCGAGCCTCAACGACAGCGGCTACGCCAAGCTGACCCACGCCAGCGGGCGCGACTTCGAAGAGTTCAGCGTCGGCGGCGTCTCCTTCAACAGCGACGGCACCAAGCTGGCAGTGGGCAACCCCTACCGCCACGAGCAGGCCGACGCGACGCCCTGGGCTGGCACCATTCCTTGGGCTCCCACCACTAGGGGCAGCGGCGACGGCAACGATTTCCAGGGCGAGGCCTGGCTGTTCAGCAGGGGCGGCAGCGGCTGGAGCACCGCGACCACGGCGTCGGCGACCAGGATCAGCTCGCCCGCTCCGGCCAACAACGCCTTCTTCGGCGCCGTGCGTTACGAGACCGGCGGCGACAAGCTGATGGTCTCGCAGTCCGAGCGACACTCGCGCTACGACCTCACCGGCGGCGCCGGCGCCGTCTGGGTGCTGACCAACCCGACCGCCTCCAACCAGTCGCATGCGCTGATCGACGGCGGTTGCAACAGCCGCCTGCTGGACGGCGCCAAGACCTGGACTTGCGGGGTGCATCTGGGCAACCAGGCCAACATCACCATCCCGCTGGGCACCCCCGAGGGCACGTTCAGCATCTCCGCCACGCTCAAGATCGACAACGACGACAACGACGACCGGACCCTGACGGCCACCCTGCCGATCACGATCGGCACGGTCAACGAGGCCGATCACGTCGAGTTCGGCTTCGCCCAGAACCCGGGCGACCCGACGATCAGCGGCGACGAAGAGTCCTACGACTCCGAGATTCCGGCGGGCGGGAGCACGCAACTACAGCTGAAAATCCTCAGCTCCGAGAACGAGCCCGCAGGCGCCAACTCGGTCGGCTCGCTGCTCTTCACCACCACCAGCGGCACGCTCCGCCTGCTCAAGCCGGCCGGCGCAGCCACCGGCACCTGCGCGCTGACCTGCCAGGTCGACGTGCGCAGGCTGAACGCGGGCAACTCGGGCGACATCGTGGTCGAGCTGACCCACCCCGGCCCGGGCAAGTCGGGCACCGCCACCGTGCGCGCCCAGGTGCTGCCCAGGACCGGCGGCTCGCTGCTCGAGGTCCCCTCAGTCGCCGTCACCTTCTCCGGCGCGGCCGCCAAGCTGGCGGTCAGCGAGCCGACCACCGGCGTGCTGAACGTCAACACGGCCACGGGTGCCAACGACGCCGCGGAGACCCGCGACCGCCTGCGCTTCTCGGTCAGCGCGGCCGACACCAGCGGCAACAAGGCGAACGTGCCGACGACCCCGCGCAGCACCCGGATCCTGGACCCCGAAGGCAAGGTCGTCTGGCGCAGCATCAGCAACACCGGCGACGCCATCTTCGATGTCGCGTGGCCGCTCAAGAAGGCCGACGGCACCGACGACAAAGACGCCGCCGACAGGCTGCAGGTTGAGCTCGATGTGGACGCGCCGAACACGGCGCCGCTGAAGAACGGCGAGTACACGCTCGAAGTGACCGCCGGCACGCTCAAGGCCACCCAGACCTTCACGGTCAGCGGCGGCCCCGAGACCATCGTGATCAGCGAGCCCGACAGCGACGCCCTGACGATCGGCGGGCGCTTCACCTTGACCGCCACGCTCAGCGACGCCGACGGCGCGGCGGTGCCCGACGGCACGCCGGTGACCTTCAGAGCCTCGGCGACCGGCGCCCTGCCGGTGCTGGTGAAGGTCCAGGAGACGGCCAAGACCAAGGACGGCCAGGCCTCGGTCACCTACGAGGTGGTCGCGGCGGGACGCGACTCGGTTCGGGTCAGCTCCGGCGCGGCCGGCGAGGTCCGCCTGATCACCACCACCGACTCCGGCCCCGTCGAACCGTCCGCCCCGGCCAACCCGGCCGACAGCCTGACCCCGAAGATGCCCAACGACTACAGCACCTGGCTCGGACAGGGCAGCACCACCGCCTCCGCGCTGCTGGACGGGCTGGGCGCCGGGTTCCGCTCGATCCTGTTCTGGGACGAAGGCCGCTGGCTGCGCTACGCCGTGTCCGACGGCCGGCCAGTCCCCAGCTCGATGAACTTCGAGGTGCCCAGAGGCGCAATCCTCTGGCTCAGCAACGGCGGCTAACCCGCCGGCGGCAGCCAGCCGCCGCCAACCAGCAGGCCAAACCGCGGAGGGCGGGGCAACAGCCCCGCCCTCCGCGCGTTGTTGCCTAATTCCGTCATTCCCCCTTTTCCGTCATACCCGTGCTTGCCACGGGTATCCCGCCGTGCGGGCTACCACGTTGGTACCGCTCACAGCGAGATTGCCGCGGCGGAGCGCGGCAATGACGGAAGGAAATCCCGTCACACCCGCGCTCCCCCTTTCCGTCATACCCGTGCTTGCCACGGGTATCTCGCCGTGCCGGCAACCACGCTGGTGCAGCCCACCGCGAGATTGCCGCGGCGGAGCGCGGCAATGACGGAAGGAAATCCCGTCATACCCGTGCTTGCCACGGGTATCTCGCCGTGCCGGCAACCACGTTGGTACCGCTCACAGCGAGATACCCGCGGCGGGGCGCGGGTATGACGGAAAAGAGGGCGTGGGTATGACGGAAAACGGGGCGCGGGTATGACGGAAAACGGGGCGCGGGTATGACGGAAAACGGGGCGCGGGTATGACGGAAAAGAGGGCGCGGGTATGACGAGGTGGGGCGCGGCGAGAGCGGGGAGGCGGGGCGCGGCGGCTTAGCCCTCGCGGCAGAACGCTGCCAGATCTCGGGCCGTGTCGCGTGAAATCTCTGGGCAGGGTGCGACGAACACGTCGCCGCCGTGAATTGTGCCCATCACCTGGCGGCAGCGCGCCGGTTGGCCTGCGCGCAGCAGCAGGCGGTAGAACTCGATCCCCTCGTCGCGCAGCGGATCGCACTCGTTGACCGAGATCACCGTCGGCGGGAAGCCTTGCACCTGTTGCTCCGTGGCGAACAGCGGCCATGCCTCCGCGTCCTGCGCCTTGAACGCTTCGATGCCGTAGGCGTAGGCGTGCGAGTTGTCGTGGAGGTCCAGCAGCAGCCCGTTGTTCTCGATTGACGACGGCAGGTCGTCGCGCGGCCAGCTGCCGGCGATGTAGGGGCAGAGCGCGTAGAGGCCGCTGATCAGGCCGGTATCGCCCTCGCGGGTGAGGCGCAGACCGACTGCCAGCGTCAGATTGCCGCCGCCGCTCGCGCCGGCGACCACGATCCGATCCGCGTCGATGCCCAGCTGGTCGGCGTTCGCCGAGACCCAGCGCAGCCCCGACACACAGTCGTTCAACCCGGCCGGATAGGGCGCGATCTCGGGCGTCGAGGAGGGCACGACCGAGTTGCGGAAATCGACCATCGCCACCGCCACCCCGCAGTGCGCCATCAGCCGCCCCCAGGCGCGCGTGGGCCCGTCGTAGCAGGAGCCGGTTCGCATTCCCCCGCCGTGGATGTAGTACACGCAGGGCAGCGGCGACTCCGAGGCCGGCCGAATCATCTGAATCTTGATCGCGTTGCCGTCCGGCTCGGAGCTGAACGTCTCGTCCCAGATCGTCAGCCCCGCCGACGGCGCGAGCTGCTCCAGCTCCGGTGTCTCCATCGCCGACAGCGCATTGCGGCCCGCGACCATCTCGGGCGTGTTCATCTGCTCGATGACCTCCTCGCGGCTGGACACGTTCGCCTGCGAAATCGTCGGAAACCCGCCGAACATCGCCTTCAGCCGCGGATCGACCCGGCGGTCTTCGGTCATCTTGCTCATTCGTTGCTCCAGACTCAGTCGCCGCGGCAGAGCGCCGCGATATCCCGCGCCGTGGCGCGGCCCAGGTCGGTGCAGGGCAGCACCGCATTGTCGCCGCCGTGAATGGTACCCATCACCTGCCGGCAGCGCGCCGACTGCCCCGCGCGCAGCAGCAGGCGGTAGAACTCGATCCCCTCGTCGCGCAGCGGATCGCACTCGTTGACCGAGATCACCGTCTCGGGGAAGCCGCTCACATCCTGCTCGCTCGCAAAGAGCGGCCAGGCGAGCGGATTCTGCGCCTCGAAGGCGTCCATTCCGTAGCCCATCGCGCCGAAGTTGCTGTGCAGATCGAGCAGCAGACCGTTGTTCTCGGTTGATGAGGGCAGGTCGTCGCGCGGCCAGCTGCCGGCGATGTAGGGGCACATCGCGTAGAGGCCCCGGACCAGCTCCGCGTCGCCGTCCTGCACGAGCTTCAGGCCGACGGCGAGGGTCAGATTGCCGCCGCCGCTCTCGCCCGCCACGACGATGCGGTCGGCGTCGATGCCGAAGCCGTCGGCCTGCGACACCAGCCAGCGCAGGCCCGACATGCAGTCGTTCAGCCCCGCCGGAAACGGCTCCACCTCGGGCGCCGAGGAGGGCGTGACGCAGTTGCGGAAATCCACCATCGCCACCGCCACGCCCTGATGCGCGATCATTCGCCCCCAAGCCTGATAGTTGGGGTCGAAGCAGGAGAGCAGCGCCATCCCGCCGCCGTGGATGTAATACACGCAGGGCAGCGGCGCGTCCGACTGCGGGCGAATCAGCAGCAGCTGGATCGTGTTGCCGTCGGGCTGCGAGACGAACGTTTCGGTGGTGATTGTCAGCCCCGCCGAGGGCGCGACCGCTTCCAGCTCCGCTTCCGAGACGAACTCGGCGATCTGCTCCATCGCCGCCAGCGCCTCCGGGGTGTTCATCGCCGCGAGCAGCTCCTCGCGGCTGTCGAAGCTGGGCAGCGGCACCGGCGGCAGCGCGCCGTACATCGCTTTGATGCGCGGATCAATCCGCGGGTCTTCCGCAATCGTGTGCATCGTTTGCTCCTTCGGAGCCAGGTTCCCGCGTGCGCGGGAATGACGGGGATACGCGGGAATGACGGGGCTAGTCGACGCGGCAGAAGGCGGCGAGGTCGCGGGCGGTGTCCCGGGAAATCTCCGGGCAGGTCATCGGGAAGACCTCCGTGCCGTGAATCGTGCCCATCACCTGGCGGCAGCGCGCCGGCTGCCCCGCACGCAGCAGCAGGCGGTAGAACTCGATCCCCTCATCGCGCAGCGGGTCGCACTCGTTGACCGAGATCACCGTGGGCGGATAGCCGCGCACATCCTCCTCGTTGGCGAAGCCGGGCCAGGCCAGCGGGTTCTCGTTCTCGAACTCCTCGATCCCGTAGCCCAGCGCGCCCGTGTTGTCCCACAGGTCGAGCAGAATGCCGTTGTTCTCGGTCGACGAGGGATACTCGTCGCGCGGCCAGCTGCCGGCGATGTAGGGGCAGAGCGCGTACAGCCCCTGCACCAGCTCGGCCGCCCCCTCGCGCACCAGCCGCAGACCGACCGCGAGCGTCAGGTTTCCGCCGCCGCTCTCCCCGGCCACGACGATCCGGCCGGCGTCGATCCCCAGCTCCTCGGCGTTCGCCGAGACCCAGCGCAAACCCGACACGCAGTCGTTCAGCCCCGCCGGATACGGCGCGACCTCGGGCGCGGAAGAGGGCGTCACGCAATTGCGGAAGTCCACCATCGCCACCGCCACGCCCTGCTGCGCAATGATCCGGCCCCACGCCTTGTAGTTCCCGTCGTAGCAGGACATGATCGCCATCCCGCCGCCGTGGATGTAATACACGCATGGCAGCGGCTCGTCGGACTCGGGCCGAATCAGCTGGATGTTGATCGTGTTGCCGTCCGGCTCCGACTCGAAGGTCACGGTGCGGATCTCCAGCCCCGCCGAGGGCGCGGTCTCCTCGTTGTCGGCCGTCGCCAGAAATCCCAGCAGCGCGGCGTTCGCCGCCTGCGCCTCCGGGGAGTTCGAACGCTCCAGCAGCTCCTCGCGCGTCGACGCGCTCGGCTGTCGCGGGGTATCGATCGCTCCGAACAGCGCCTTAATCCGCGGATCGATCCGTCGGTCTTCCGAAAGCTTGCTCATCGCTGCGCTCCTTGTCGTGCTGCGTTCGCTCTTCGTTGATTACTCCGCCATCGCCGAGGCTGCGGTAATGCCCCATTTGCCGTCGCGCAGGGTGGCCAGCACCAGCTCCTGCGTGGTGCGTCCGCCGACCTGCATCGTGATCGCCACATTCACCGCCGTGCGGCCAGCCTGCACCGCCCGCACCTCCGCTTCTACCTCCGCCGGCTCCCCTCCGACCCGCGACGACTCAAACTCGATCAGTTCCTCCCGCGTCTGAATTTGCACTACCTGGCCGGGCGCGACGACGGTCAGCGGGAAGTGGCAGCAGTCGGCGTGCGCCTCGAAGTCTCGCGCCGTGCCGGCTGCGATCGCGCCATGCACGACCTCCACCGCGGCGCGCTCCGACTCGCTCGCGTCCTCGCCTTCCGTCCAGCTGTCGATCCCGAAGCGCGCCTGAATCCCCCAGCCGGACTCCAGCCGAGTGAGGAGGTAGGTCACGCGGTTCGAGCGAATCGGCTCGTCGGCGGCGTTGAAGCGCGTCCAGCCGCCCAGCAGATGCACCATCTCCGCCGACTCGTGCAGCCGCGTCGGCTCGATCCCCTCCGTGCGCACCCAACCCGCCGCCTCAAACGGCGTCCAGTCCGCCGCCGCCGCGTAGTCCTCCGCCGTCGCATAAAACCGCGACGCCGTCCGCGCCGTCGCCCCCTCCCGCGGCGGCGACACCCGCACATGCGGGTAGCTCATACACTCCGCCCACCCCTCAGCATCCTTCGCCGTAAACCGCTCAAAGAACGCCCCGTAAGCCTCCTCCGGCGACGCATAGTGCCCCATTGCTCCACCTTCCTCCGCATCGGCGACACACAGGGTAGCCGCCTGCGAGTGGACCGTGCGGAGTTGTCGCGAGCCGATGCCCAACGAAGATTGACAAGGCAATCACGCCCTGCAATGATCGGTGTGCTCAGCCCTTCGGTGCCTTTCCGAGGGGGAGACCCCAGATAGAGAGCTCAAACCCCACCTTCCAGCGCGGCCCCGAGGATTCCACCCGGACGAGGACTCAACGCCTCACACTCCTCAGGGAACACGCCGACGCCGCGAGTGGCGGGCAGTGGTCCTCGATCTGATCTCGATGTGGCACCCAATGGCTGAGCAACACGCATTGGCTCTATCTGCTGGCACGGACGAGGCTCAGTGAGTAAGGCCGATGTGATCTCCGACGATGACTGCTCGAACTGTTCTGTTCATCGATTACGAGAATGCGTATCGGAATGCGTTCGGCGAGAAAGAGGTAGATACATGGCTCGCTGTTGACCTCGTCCGGATGGCGCTGACAGGCGAGTTTGATATCGCAATACTCTTCTCCGAAGATCGAGACTTTCGTCCCGCATTGCGCGCGATCAGAAGTGAGTTCGGACCGCAGGGAACGCCTCGAGTTGACCTTGCAGGTTGGTACGACGGGCACAATCGACGCCTGTTGCACCTCAACGAGAACCCTGAACCAAGAAAGTACCTCTTGCCCAAGTCAACGTACACAGACATAGCCGATACCCACGACTACACGACTGCACCAGGAAAGCCGAAGCGCGGACCTCGCAAACGTCGGCGAAACCCGCAGCGCGAAAATCGGCGCGCCGCAGATCGTTGATTGATCTCCCGCATCGGCGGGACCTGTCGTCACCATCCACCAACGCATCGAAGAGCGCATCGGCCTCACCCGACACGATTTCTTGCCCTGGTTGGCGCTCTCGAGCGCCGCGAATCCCCGCGCCTCAAGTTCCGCTCCACCGATCGCTCTCCATTCCGCTACGTTGCACTCAACACGGCAGCCGAGCTGGAGCACGCCCATGACACCTGACGAACTGGCATTCGCCACAATTGAAGCGCTCGCCCCCGAGATCGCCGCCGGCAACCTCTCGCCCGTGGAGCTGACTGAGGCGCAGCTCGCGCGCATTGCGGCGGCTGACGGCCGGCTCAAGAGCTACGCCACTGTGATGGCCGACTCCGCCCTCGCCGAAGCGCGCCGCGCGCAGGACGAGATCGCCGCCGGACGCTACCGCGGTCCGCTGCACGGCATCCCGCTCGCCGTCAAAGACCTCTGCTACACCACCGACGCCCCCACCATGGGCGGCACCAAAGTGCTTGAAGACTTCCAGCCCGACTTCGAGTCCACCGTGGTCGCCCGCCTGCGCGCCGCCGGCGCGGTGCTACTGGGCAAGCTCAACCTCACCGAGGGCGCGATGGCCGGCTACAACCGCGCCCGCCAGGTGCCCGTCAACCCCTGGGCCGCCGACCGCTGGACCGGCGTCTCCTCCAGCGGCTCCGGCGTCGCCACCGCCGCCGGCCTCTGCTACGCCTCGCTGGGCAGCGACACCGGCGGCTCAATCCGTTCGCCCTCCGCATCCTGCGGCATCGTCGGCCTCAAGCCCACCTGGGGCCGCGTCAGCCGCTACGGCGTGCTCGCGCTCGCCGAGTCGCTCGACCACGTGGGGCCGATGACGCGCTCCACCTGGGACGCCGCCGCGGTCCTGGAAGTGATCGGCGGCGACGATCCCAACGACGCCACCACGCTGCCCGAACCGCCGCCCGCAATCCTCGACCGCATCAACGCGGGCGTCGGCGGGCTGCGCATCGGTTATGACGCGCGCTACGCCACGGAAGAGGTGATCCCGCCCATCGCCGAGGCCGTCGCCGCCTCGGTCGAGACGCTGGCCTCGCTGGGCGCGGAGATCGTGCCCGTTGAGCTGCCCGATCCGCGCCCCTACATGGCCGCCTGGCCCGCGCTCTGCTCCGTCGAAGCGCTGGCCGCGCACCAGGACCACTTCCCCGAGCGCGCCGACGACTACGGCCCCTGGTTCCGCGCCTGGCTGGAGCGCGGCGCGTCGACCAGCGCCGTCGAGTACGCCGAAGCCTGCAATGCCCGCGCGGAGCTGAGCGGCCGCCTTGCCCGCGCCCTGGAAGGCGTTGACATGCTCGCCTGCCCCGCCCAGGCCGGCCTGCCCCACCGCGTCACCGAAGACATGATGTACGACGACACGCCGGGCGATTTCGACGCCGCGCGCATGCAGTTCACCGCCCCTTGGGACATGAACCGCGCGCCCTCGCTCACCCTCCCCAACGGCTGGAGCGACCAGGGCATCCCCATCGCGCTCCAGCTGGTCGGCGGACCCGGCAGCGAACCCATCCTCTGCCAAGCCGGCCACGCCTACGAGCAGGCAACCGACTTTATGCGCCACCCGGAGGTCTAAGGCGGGCGGCGCAGCAGCAGCCCTTCCGTCACTGCCGCGCCCGCCGCGACAATCTCGCCGTGCGCGCGCCGGCGTCGGTGCCAGTCACAGCGAGATACCCGCGGCAAGCGCGGGTATGACGGAAAAGGAACCCGTACGGGTTGCGCAGCGGCCCCTAATAGTCCGTCGCCTCGCCCCGCGCCATACGGGACTTGCGCTCGTCCATGAATTCCCGCATGCCGCCGCGGCTGTCGGGCGGGGGCGGAGCCATGCGCAGCCACGAGTTGAGGCTGGTCGTGTAGCGGAACTGCGCACCCCAGCCGAGCATGTCGGCCTGCGTGTGCCACATCTCCTTCTTCGTCAGCAGGCTCGCCAGCGGCGCTTCGGCGACGCTTGCGGCCATCTCTTGCACCGTCGCCCCCAGCTGCTCCGCCGGCACCGAGCGCGTGACCAGACCCCACTCCTCGGCCTCCTTACCCGACAGCACGCGGCCGGTGAAGAGCATGTCGTTGGCGCGGCGCGGACCCACCAGATAGCTCCAGAAGGGAATCGAGCTGGCCCCGCCCATGCGCATGAACGGCTCGCCGATCTTCGCGTCGTCCGCCGCCACGACCAGGTCGCAGAGCATCGAGATATACATCCCGCCGGCCAGACAGTGGCCGTGTACCTGCGCGATCACCACCTTGGGGTTGTCCCAGATCGCCTCGTAGATGCCGCGCATAATCCGCTGGTGCTTGTGCCCGCTGACGATGTTCCACTCGCTCGCGCCGTCGGGCGGTTCGATGTAGGGGCTGCCGTCGATGTCGTAGCCGGCGCTGAAGGCCGGACCGTTGGCGCGCAGGATCGCGACCTTCAGGTCGTCATCCTCGGCGACCACGTTGAGCGCGTGCAGCAGGTCGCCGAGCAGGTCGTGATTGAGCGCGTTGCGCTTGTCCGGACGATCCATCGTGATCGTCGCCACCGGGCCGTCGGTCTCAAACTGAATTGCCGTGTAGCTCACCAGCCGCCCCTTCGTTCACTGCGTTTGCGTGAGGCTACCCGAACAGCCCGATCTCCCACCAGACGAGCGCGCTGCGGCTTGCCTAGACTGCGCAGCGGCCGGCCGCGCCCGGCCCGCAGCGATGCGGGGTTGAGCGTGGCGCGTCAGACTACCGCGGGGTAGACATCTTCACGCGCGACGATCTCGGCGATCGACTGGGCCACATCCAGGTCATCTGCCGAATAACCGGAGATTCCAGCGTGCGCAGGATCCTCATCGGTCGGTAGATGCTCAATGCGAACCCTGCGGCGAGTTGCATCGTGGACCGCCCGCATGGTGCGGCCGACGTTCAAGCGGGCAAATCGCCCATCCGCCTTCAGCGCAAAGTTCCGCCCCATGAGACTCCGCGCCTGGTCGATCGCCGATGCTGGACTGGACGCATTCCAGAACTCCAGCCAGCTGACGGAAAGCGCCTCCTCGCCCTCGCGCATTTGAAAGGCGCTCGCCATCGGCAAGCCGTCTTTCGCCCGCATCCGCGCCGGGCTGCAATATCGGGCGACGTGATCAGCTTCGGGAAGGGGGCTGTCGGTCACGAGCGCGCCAGGCCGGCGGTGAAGGGGAGCAATGCTCTGAGGGCGTCGTCTTTCGGGCAGGTGCCGCTCACGCGCTGCCTTCGCGGTCCAAGCTCGCGTCGCCCCGCTACTGCCGCAAAGCGGATCAGCATCGGTGGTAGAAACTCCATCGCCAGCCGACCCTCGGGCTCAATCTCCCACTCCACCTGCAACAAGCCCCCCGGCGCAACACCAACCTCCGGCTGCGGGAACTCCCGCTCACTCAGCAGGAAGTCCGCGAACTCTCGAAGCGACTCCAGATTCATCGGCTGCTCGGCGGGATCGTCCTCGATCACCGCGCACAAGTACACGAGGCGGTCCGCAACCGCCGGCAGCCCGGAATCACGCAGGGCGTCGATGATCTGCTCAGGCGTTGAGGCCTGCGCGATCCGGCGTTCCCAGTCGACTTCTTGCGTCACCATGGTTCGACTCGCGCTGCTTGCGAGGGGATTGTACCCCCCACGAACAACGAAAGCTCCCACCTCCGAGATGGCCGCGTCCGCCGCGGCTTGCCTAGACTGCGCAGCGGCCGGCCGCGCCCGGCCCGCAGCGAACAGGGCTGAACGCCATGCCGACCAACCTGCCGACCATCGACTGCCAGGTACACGCCTACGAACGCAACCGCCCCGAGCGCCCCTGGCGCGCGGTCCTGGCGGGTCCCGACGAGGTGACCGGCGACGACATGGTCGCGGCCATGGATGCCGTCGGCGTCGACGGCGCGCTGCTGATCTCGCCTTTCACGATCTACGGCTTCGACGCCGGCTACGTGCTGGAGGTGTACGAGCAGCACCCCGACCGCTTCGGCCTGATCAAGCCCTTCGACCCCCACTCGCCGACGGTCGCCGACGAGGTCGCGGAGTGGACCGCGCGGCCGGGCGTAGTCGGAGCCCGGATCATGCTCAGCTTCGCCGACTATGACGTGAACGACGCGGGACTCGACGAAATCCTGGCGGCCGGCGCGCGCGCCGGAGTGCCCGTCAACGTGCTCTGCTCAGGCAAGCTGCCGCTCTTCCGCGAGCTGGCGCGGCGGCATCCCAACACCCAGCTGGTGATCGATCACGTGGGGCTGGCGCAGCCGTTCCACCCGCCGCCGCCCGCCGCGCCGTTCGCCGACCTCGACAACGTGCTCTCGCTGGCCGAGTTTGAGCATGTCGCGATCAAAATCTCCGGCGCCTGCACGCTCTCGCGCGAGCCCTTTCCCTACGCCGATATCTGGCAGCCGCTCGGCCGCATCTTCGAGGCCTACGGCTTCGAGCGCTGCATGTGGGGCACCGACTGGACGCGCGCCGTGAACCTGCTGACCTACGAGCAGGGCGTCGAGGCATTTCGCGTCGCGGAGCAGCTGTCGGACGCGGAGCGGGCCGCGCTGATGGGCGGCACGCTGCAGCGCATCTACAACTGGTCGCCCGCAGCCGGCGGCTGAGCGCAGCGCGAGCGGACATTGAGGAGTCGCCCATGGCATTCGGGATCAACACGCGCCAGGCGCAGATCGTTGAGGAGTTGAACGCGGCCTCCGAGGTCGTCGAGACGCCCCGCGGCGCAGTCGAGTTCGCGCGGCGCGGCGAGCCGCCCTATGTGCTGATCCTGCACGGCACGCCGCAGGGGCACAACGCCAGCTTTATCGGCGAACCGCTCGAAGCGGCGGGCTTCGGCGCCATCACACCCTCCCGACCCGGCTACCTGCGCACCCCGCTCAACACCGGCCGCACCTTCGCCGAGCAAGCCGACGCCGCCGCGGCACTGCTCGACACCCTCGGCATCGATCAGGTCGCCGTCTACGCCCTCTCCGGCGGCGGCCCGAGCGGCATCGAGTTCGCCGCGCGCCACCCCGACCGCGCTCAGGCGCTGATCCTCGAAGTCGCCATCTCCCAGACCTACCGCCCCGATATCTCCCCCCTCACCATGTCGCTCGTGACCAACCCGTTCATCACCTGGATCCAGAGCGAGCTCATCAAACGCTTCCCCCGCGTCGTCATCTCGCAGCTGGTGAAGATCGAAAGCACCCTCAGCGCCGCGCAGCGGACGCGCGTGACCAACGAGATCCTCGCCAGTCCTGAGAAGCTTGGCTACGTCCAACGATTCGTCGGCGAGGCTCCGCCCTTCCACCTGCTCCGCGCCGGCTTCGACAACGACATGGCACAGTTCCGCGCCATCGAACGGCTGCCGCTCGACCAGATCCGCTGCCCCACCCTGGTCCTGCACGGCACGCACGACGGCGATGTGCCGTTCGCACACGCCGAGGCCGCCGCCGACACGATTCCCAACGCCGAGCTGCACCGCGTCGAGCACGGCTGGCACCTGCTCGCCCTGAGCGACGGAGCCGAGGATTACGAGCGTGTGAAAATCGAATTTCTGCGCCGCCACATACCCGCCTGATCCGCAACGTCAACGATCAGCCGGCGGGTGGTGTGGTGGCCCCAACGGGATTCGAACCCGTGCTACCAGCTTGAAAGGCTGGCGTCCTAGGCCTCTAGACGATGGGGCCGTCACCCAGAGCGTACTACGCCTGCGCGGTCGTAGAGTGCATTGCGGAGGACGAATGGAGCAGCCGCGCCCCGGCTATCGACGCCGCCCCGGCAATGTCGTGCTGCGCCGCGCGCGACTCGAACCGGAAGTGGTGCGGGTCCGCCAGCGCCGGCGGCGCAGAATCACCCCGCGCTCCTGGATGGTCGTGGTCGCCTTCGCCGCCGTGATGGCCGGCGGCGGCGCGCTGCTCAGCCTCGACCTCGCCGCCGAGCGCGGCGCAGACATCGGCTTCCTCGACGGCCTCTTCACCGCCGTCTCCGCCGTCAGCGTGACCGGGCTCACCCGCTTCGACACCGCCGACAGCTTCTCCTGGTTCGGCGAGGGCGTCACCCTGCTGCTGCTCCAGCTGGGCGGCCTGGGCGTCACGATGTACGCCGGCATTCTGATCCTGATCGCCGGCCGGCGGCTGGGCATGCGCGGGCGGCAGTTCTTCGGCATGGAGCTGGTCGGCAGCGGCAGCGGCGTCGCCGGCGCGCCTCAGCTGCTGCGCCGCGTGATGATCTACACCGTCATCGCCGAACTCGCCTGCTTCATCCTGCTGCTGCCCTGGTTCCTGATCGAGTTCGGCGGCGGACGCTCCGTCTGGCTCGCGCTCTACCACGCCGTCTCCGCCTTCAACAACGCCGGCTTCGACCTGATGGGCGGCGGGCGCGGATTCAGCGGCCAAGTCGCCGACGGCTACCCGATCATCGTGATGGGGCTCGCCGCGCTGGTCGGCAGCCTCTCCTTTCTGACCGTCTTCGACTTCCCGCGCGGACGCCGCCGCTGGACGCTCGACACCCGCGTCGTGCTCTGGGGCATGGGCGGGCTGCTCGCGCTCGGCATGGTGATCTTCATCCTCGCCGAGTGGAACGGCGTCATGGGCGGGCAGAGCGTCGGCTCGCGCCTGATCAACGGCTTCTTCCTCGCCGTCAACCGCACCACCGGCATGAGCACCATGCCGATGGACCAGATCGGCGACGGCACCACCGCCGGGCTGCTGCCGTTGATGCTGATCGGCGGCGCCTCCACCTCCACCGCCAGCGGCATCAAAATCGGCTCCTTCATGATCTCCGTCTTCGCCGTGCTCTCCGCCCTGCGCGGGCGCGGCAGCGTCGTCGCGTTCGGGCGCGAGGTGCCCGCCGCCGTGGTGATCCGCGCGTTCGCGGTGGTGATGATGGGGCTCACCACCTACGCCGCCGGCGCGGCGGCGCTGATGGCGGTGGAGAGCGATCTCGCGCCCCTCGCGGTCGCCTTCGACGCGATGTCGGCGCTGGCCAACGTGGGCTGGAGCCATGGCGTCGCCAACGCCGCCTCGGAATGGGGCGCGTACATCTTGATGCTGCTGATGTTTGTCGGCCGGCTCGGCCCGCTGCTCGTCGCACTGGCAATCCCCGACCGCCCGCACGACCGCTACCGCTATCCGGCCGCGCCGGTGCGGATCGGCTGACCGCGTCCGGTATCGTCGATAGTCGCGGCCGCTGCGACAGCCTGAGCAGACGGCCTGAGAGGGTTGGCAATGCAGGTAGCGGTGCTCGGTCTCGGTCGCTTCGGCGCGCACCTCGCGCGCACCCTGCAAGAGCAGGGCCACGATGTGCTGGCCGTCGACATGGACGACGGCCAGATCAACCGCCTCGCCGACACCGTCGCGCGCGCGATGATCGCGGACATCACCGACGTTGATGCGCTGCGCGAAATCTCGGTCGCCGATGTCGATGTCGCAGTGGTCTCAACCGCCGACCTCGACGTGAGCGTGTTGGCCACGATGAACTGTCAGAGCCTCGGCGTGCCGCTCATCTTCGCCAAGGCCGGCAACGATCGCCACGCCCTGGTCCTGGAGCGGATCGGCGCGGATCGGGTGATGCAGCCGGAGCGCGACGGCGCGGAGCGCTTCGCGCACATGCTCCAGGCCAGCCAGGCGCGCGACTTCCTGCCGCTTTCGCAGGCCTACGGCATCGCGATCTTCGCCGCGCCGCGCGTCTGGTTCGGGCGGCGGCTGGAAGTCGCCGCCGCCAGCGACGCCGCGCCCAGCCGCCGCCTGCTGGCCGTGATCCGCGGGCAGGAAGTGCAGCTCAGCCCCGTGCTCTCGCAGGAGATCGAGCGCGGCGACCTGCTGGTCTTCGCGGCGACCGATCAGGACCTGGGCCGCCCGCTGGGCGGCGGCTGAACGACGAACGCCGGCCTCGTTGAGGCCGGCGTTCGTACGGTTTCGTGGTAGCGGGAGTGGGATTCGAACCCACGACCTTCGGGTTATGAGCCCGACGAGCTACCGCTGCTCCATCCCGCACCGACGGTGACCGGAACAAGCAGTGAGAAGCGAAGTTGCGTGTGGTGCGCGCTGCGCAGCGGGTAGGGCAGATCAAGCCCTCGGCCATTAGTACGACTCAGCTGCACCCGTTACCGGGCTTCCACCTGTCGCCTATCGAACGGGTCGTCTTCCCGTGGCCTTACCCGCTCAGTGGCGGTGGGAGCGCTCATCTTGAGGTTGGTTTCGCGCTTAGATGCTTTCAGCGCTTCTCCTTTCCGGACATGGCTACCCGGCGATGGGGGTCGGCCCCCCAACCGGCACACCAGCGGTCCGTCCACCCCGGTCCTCTCGTACTAGGGGCAGTTCCCCGCAACGCTCCAACGCCCGCAGAGGATAGAGACCGAACTGTCTCACGACGTTCTGAACCCAGCTCGCGTGCCGCTTTAATGGGCGAACAGCCCAACCCTTGGGACCGACTCCAGCCCCAGGATGCGACGAGCCGACATCGAGGTGCCAAACCTTGCCGGCGATGTGAACTCTCGGGCAAGATAAGCCTGTTATCCCCGGGGTAACTTTTATCCGATAAGCCACGGCCCTACCACTCGGAACCGTAGGATCACTTTGGCCGACTTTCGTCCCTGCTCGACGCGTCAGTCTCGCAGTCAAGCCCCCTTATGCCAATGCACGTGACAGGTGATTTCCATCCACCCTAAGGGGACCGTTGCGCGCCTCCGTTACGATTTAGGAGGCGACCGCCCCAGTCAAACTGCCCACCAGACAGGGTCCGCGCGCTTGCTCGCGCGTTAGAAGGCCACGATAGGAAGAGTGGTATTTCACCTGTGCCTCCACGGCGCCCGGAAGCGCCGCTTCAACGGCTCCCACCTATGCTACGCATCGTATAGCGACCTTCAGTGTCAAGTTGCAGTAAAGCTCCACGGGGTCTTTTTGTCCATCTGCGGGGAGGCCGCATCTTCACGGCCACTTCAATTTCGCCGAGCTCCTCGCCGAGACAGTGCCCAGATCGTTACGCCATTCGTGCGGGTCGGAACTTACCCGACAAGGAATTTCGCTACCTTAGGACCGTTATAGTTACGGCCGCCGTTCACTGGGGCTTCGGTTCGAGCCGTGAAGCCCTCCCCTTAACCTTCCAGCACTGGGCAGGCGTCAGCCCCTATACGTCCGCTTTCGCGTTGGCAGAGACCTGTGTTTTTGTTAAACAGTCGCCTGGGCCTGCTCGCTGCGGCCTGCGCCGCTCGCGCCGGGCTGGCCGGCGCAACAGCGGAGGCGCTCCTTCTCCCGAAGTTACGGAGCGATTTTGCCGAGTTCCTTAGCGAGGAATCACTCGTCCACCTTGAGGTACTTACCCTTGCCTACCTGTGTCGGATTGCGGTACGGGCGCTGAGCGCATTTGCGGCCGAGGTTTTTCTTGCCGGGACAGGATCGCCGGAGTCGCTTTGACTGACGTCGCCGCTTCCGCAGCCCCCTCCGCTTAACCAGGCGGTCTTTTATCCCCGCCTGACGCCTACGAGGCTGCGACGGACCATGTCCATTAGGCCCGCTCGGGCTGCCTACCCGGGTCGCCCCTTGCCGCTCAAACACGCGCCCAACGGGGCCGGAATATGAACCGGCTGTCCATCGCCTACGCCTTTCGGCCTCGGCTTAGGCCCGCCTAACCCTACGCGGATTGCCCTTCCGTAGGAACCCTGAGGCATTCGGTGGGCATGGTTCTCACATGCCTTGCGCTACTCATACCGGCATTCTCACTTCCGTCCGCTCCAGCGGCCCTCGCGGGTCCGCCTTCACTGCTGAACGGAACGCTCCCCTACCGATCCACCCGAAGGTGGATCCCGCGGCTTCGGTACTCCGCTTGAGCCCCGTTGAATTGTCGGCGCTCGGCCACTCGACCAGTGAGCTATTACGCACTCTTTCAAGGATGGCTGCTTCTAAGCCAACCTCCTGGTTGTCTCTGCGACCGAACTTCCTTTACCACTGAGCGGAGATTTCGGGACCTTAGCCGGCGGTCTGGGCTGTTTCCCTTTCGACAATGGAGCTTATCCCCCACTGTCTCACTGCCGAAGCGTCGGCCGTGGCATTCGCGGTTTGATAGGGGTTGGTAGGCTTTTCGCCCCCGTACCCAGTCAGAGCCCTACCTCCACGGTCGCTTGCTTCAACGCTGCCCCTAAAGGCATTTCGGGGAGAACCAGCTATCGCCAGGTTCGCTTGGCATTTCACCTCTACCCACAGGTCATCCAATCCATTTGCAACTGAAGAAGGTTCGGGCCTCCACGGGGCTTTACTCCCGCTTCACCCTGCCCATGGGTAGCTCACCTGGTTTCGGGTCTACGCCTCGCGACTCTCGTCGCCCTGTTCAGACTCGCTTTCGCTACGGCTGCGCCAGAGACTGGCTTAGCCTCGCCGCGAAGCGTAACTCGCCGGTTCATTCTTCAATAGGCACGCTGTCAGCCCGCGGACGGGCCTCCAACTGCTTGCGAGCACACGGTTTCAGGAACTATTTCACTCCCCTCCCGGGGTGCTTTTCACCTTTCCCTCACGGTACTGGTCCGCTATCGGTCACTTCGAGTATTTAGCCTTGGAGAGTGGGCTCCCCAGCTTCCCACGCGCTTTCGCCGTGCCGCGTGGTACTCAGGGACGAAGTCCGGCGGCTGCGTCGGGTGTCGGCTACGGGGCTCTCACCCCCTGTGGCGGCCCGTTCCAGGGACCTTCGCCTACCCGCGCAGTTTGTCACCGCCGCCGCTATTCGTCGTTTGCGGCCGCCTCGCCCTACAACACCCAACGCACAGAGGGCGACGACCCATTAGGTGCGCTGGGTTTGGGCTGCTCCCGGTTCGCTCGCCGCTACTACGGGAATCGTTTCTGTTCCTCGGGGTACTTAGATGTTTCATTTCCCCCGGTTGCCTCCATCGGACCTATGTGTTCGGTCCGCGGTGACGGCGTATTACCGCCGTCGGGTTGCCCCATTCGGGAATCCACGGATCAGCCTGTTTGACGGCTCCCCGCGGCTTATCGCAGTCACACCACGCCCTTCATCGGCTCGAAGTGCCAAGGCATCCACCGTGCGCCTGTTTCGCTTGATCTGCGCTACATGCTGCGCATGTGCTGAACCACACGCTTACCTCCCCACGCGCTCCGTTTCCGCGCCGCCGCCCTTGCGGGCCGCCGCGCGCCGCGTTGCGCGCGAGAGGCATCTCCCGCGTCTCCCTGCGTCGCTGCAGGGAGCGCTGTGGACGCTTCTCACAACTTGTCCCTTGTCAAGGCGCTCCCCGCAGCCCGCGCCGCAGTCCGTCAGGACGGCGGCAGTCGCTCTGTGGGGTGCAAGGAGCGAGCTTACGCCCCTCACCGCCAGTTCGTCAACAGCCCCCATCCACGCCCCCTCCACACCCCCCATTCCCAGCCCACCTCGCCATCCCTGCGCTCCCTCTTCCCCGTCCTCAATCCCGCCAAGCCGACCCCCAACCCTCGTCGGCTCCACCCCCTTTGTTTCCGTCATTCCCGCCCATGTTTTCCGTCATACCCGCGCTCCGCCGCGGGTATCTCGCCGTCCCACCTCCACAGCCTCTTCCCTCCGTCATTCCCGCCCCCGAGCGGGAATCTCCCTCGCGCAACCCCCCAGGCACCGCCACAAGATTCCCGCTCGGGGGCGGGAATGACGAATAAGGGCGGGGGCGGGAATGACGAACAGGGGCGGGGGCGGGAATGACGAACAGGGGCGGGCGCGGAATGACGGATGCAAGGGCGAGACTGCCGGAAGGGGCGCGGGAATGCCGTCATTCACCGCACCCCCACCCCCAACCCCCCCTCAGAACCGGTCCTGGTAGGAACGCGCCAGCGACTCCGACGGATCCGCCTGGATGCCCAGCGGCGGAATCGGGTAGCGCAGCCCGTTGCGCGAGAGCGCCTCCAGCCCCTCAATCAGCTTCGGCAGGTAGCGCGGCGGCAGCGCCATCAGCAGCTCGTCGTCCTGCACTCCGCCGAAGCGGCGCTCCGCGTAGCAGGGAATCGAGAGCGACGGCTCACCCGTGCGCAGCGCCCGCCCCCAACTGTCCGCGCAGGCCGACTCCCCCACCACGCTGAAATCGAACTTCTTGTAGCCGCTGAACTGCAGCCCGTTGATCAGAATGATCATCTGCCCCGGCGTGCCGTAGAGCAGCACCAGGTCCGGCGGATCCAGCCGCCCCGTCGCCAGCGGCGAGACCGCCAGCGCCGTGTAGCGGCCGCTCGGCAGCACATCCATCGCCTGCTGATGCGCAATCGAGTCCGCGTCGCTGGCGAACCACACGTTCGTCATCGTCGTGCGCTGCCGCCACTCCCCCTCGTCCTCGTTGGGGTGCAGCCCCACCGGCGCCCCGCACTGCGCGCCGATCAGGTCGTCCATCGTGATCCCCAGCGTGAAGTTCAGCCAGCGCGCCTGGGCGACCACCTGATCCAGCGCGAACCTGTTCTGCGGACGCCGAATGCGCGGCACCGCCTCCATCTCCGCAACGCTCTCGAACAGCTTCATCCCCACCGGCGTGGGCGTGAGCCGCAGCAACCGCGTCAGATCGGCCACCACCTGCGGCCAGTCGTAGCCCTCCGGCGTCGGCGGCGCATCCGCCGCGACCCCAATGCCCGTCGTAGTCATGATCAGTCCTCCCCTGCCCCGATGGTAGGCGAGCGCAGCGGCGGCGCACTCCGCTCCGCCGCCGCCGCCCGCTCAGCTTGGCTAGGATGCGGACAAACGAAGGCGCGGCGCGCCCGTGCGCGGGAGCGCGCCCAACGACCGAGGAGGGCTGCCATGGCGGCGTTGGACGGAATGCGGGTGCTGGACATGACGCAGTACGAGGCGGGCACCTCCTGCACCCAGGCGCTCGCCTGGCTCGGCGCAGACGTGGTCAAAGTCGAGCAGCCCGGCCGCGGCGACCCGGGCCGCGGCGTGCGCGGCACCGAGTTCGACTCGCCCTACTTCATCGCCTGGAACTCCAACAAGCGCTCCATCGCGCTCGACCTCCAGTCCGAGCGCGGACGCGAACTGCTGCTCGAAATGGCGCCCCACTACGACGTCTTCGTCGAGAACTACGGCCCCGGCGTGATGGAGCGGCTGAACCTCACCTACGCCGCATTCCAGGCCGTCAACCCCGCGATCATCTACGCCCGGCTCAAGGGCTTCGGCCTCTCCGGACCCTATGCCGAGTTCAAATGCTTCGACCCGATCGCCCAGAACGCGGCCGGCTCGTTCTCGACCACCGGCGAGGCCGACGGTCCGCCCACGCTGCCCGGCGCGGCGGTGGGCGACTCGGGCACGGGAATGCAGCTCGCCTTCGCAATCAGCGCCGCCTACATCCAGAAGCTGCGCACCGGCGAGGGACAGGAAATCGAAATCTCGATGCAGGAGGCGATGACCTACTACATGCGCACCTACGTCGCCCAGACCGACGACTGGGGCGAAACCATCGTGCCCCGCAGCGGCAACGGCTTCGGACGCGGGCCGACCGATCTCTACCCCTGTAAGCCGGTCGAAGGCTCCGACGGCGCCAACGACTACGTCTACATCATCGTCATGACCTCCCGAATGTGGGACACGATGTGTACCGCGATGGAGCGCACCGACCTGATTGTCGATCCGCGCTTCGCCGACGAAGCCGCGCGCGTTGAACACGTCGAGGAGCTGCGCCACGAGATCCGCTCCTGGACGCTGCAACACACCAAGTGGGAGGCGATGAACATCCTCGGCAAGGCCGGCGTGCCCTGCTCCGCCACCCACGACACCTACGACCTCTTCCACAACCCCCACTTCGACGCGCGCGGCTTCATCCAGCACCTCGAGCACCCGCAGTGGGGCGACATCCGCCAGCTCGGCTGGGCTCCGCGGCTCTCGCGCTCGCAGGTGCCGATGCGCGCCGCGCCCCTGCTCGGCGAGCACACCGCCGAGGTGCTGGCCGACGACCTCGGCGTCTGGGGCGACGACCTCGCCGAGCTGCAACGCGCCGGTGTCGTCGGAACTCGATGATCACCCCCAGCACCCGCTAGCCGAGCCGTCGGCTAGCGCCGAGGCCCGCAGGAGCGAGCGCCTCGACATCCTGTTGCGCCGCATTCGCTGCCAGTAGCTCCGCTCGCTCATCAGAGCCTCATTCCCGAATCGCCCGCTGTGTCGTGTGCGCAGCGGCGTTCGCGCTGATTTTGCCCCCCTCCGCTTGTCAAGCGTCGCGCCCCCGAGGATTCCCATTCCCTATGATGGGTGACAATTCGGTTGCGGAAGGATCAGACGATGCCGGCTCTCGATGGAATGCGGATCCTGGATATGACCCAGTACGAGGCGGGCACGTCCTGCACCCAGGCGCTCGCCTGGCTGGGAGCGGATGTGGTCAAAATTGAGCAGCCCGGCGTCGGCGACCCCGGCCGCGGCGTGCGCACCGGCGCAATCAACTCCCCCTACTTCGTAAACTGGAACTCCAACAAGCGCAGCGTCACGCTCAACCTGCGCGAACCGCGCGGGCGCGAGCTGCTGCTCGAAATGCTGCCCCACTACGACGTCTTCGTCGAAAACTACGGCCCCGGCGTGATCGAGAACCTCAACCTCGGCTACGAGGTGATGAAGGACATCAACCCCGCCATCATCTACGCCCGGCTCAAGGGCTTCGGACTCTCCGGCCCCTGGGCCGACTACAAATGCTTCGACATGATCGCCCAGGCCGCCGCCGGCGCCTTCTCCGTCACCGGCGAACCCGACGGCCCCCCGATGCTGCCCGGCGCCACCGTCGGCGACTCCGGCACCGGCGTCGAACTCGCCCTCGCGATCACCGCCGCTTATGTCCAGAAGCAGCGCACCGGCGAAGGACAGTTCATCGAAATCACCATGCAGGAGGCGATGACCTACTTCATGCGCACCCGCATCGCCTACTCCGAGTGGGGTGAACAGGTCGCCCCTCGTCGCGGCAACTCCGCCGGCGCGCCCACCGACCTCTACCCCTGCAAGCCCGCCCGCGAGGACGGCGATAACGCCAACGACTACGTCTACGTGATGGTCGTCACCTCCCGCATGTGGGACACCCTCTGCGCCACGATCGAGCGCCCCGACCTGATCCTCGACCCCCGCTTCGAGGACATGTGGAAGCGCAACGAGAACGGCAAGGAGCTCTACGCCGAAGTCGCCAAGTGGACCCGCGAGCGCACCAAGTGGGAAGCGATGGAGCAGCTCGGCGCGGCCGGCGTCCCCGCCTCCGCCGTGCTCGACACCTATGACCTCTTCCACAACCCGCACTTCGAGGAGCGCGGCTTCGTTCACGAGCTCGAGCATCCCGACTACGGCCAAATCCGCCTGCTCGGCTGGGCCCCGCGCATGTCCGCCAGCGAGGTGCCGCTCAAGCGCGCCCCGCTGCTCGGCGAGCACACCGCCACCGTCCTGAGCGACGACCTCGGCCTCGACTCCCGGGACATGCAGCAGCTCGAAGCCGCCGGCGTGATCGGCGGCCCGCCCGTCATCGCCGGCAAGTAGCCCTGCTCCCGCCCGCCGAGGAGTCGCCGCTGCTTTGGGGACTGCCTCCCATCCTGCCCGAGGGCAAAATGCGCGCCCTGATCCTCGGCTCCTTCCCCAGCGTCGCCTCGCTCCGGGCGCAGCAGTACTACGCCCACCCCCAGAACTGGTTCTGGCGTGTCCTCCAGCACTGCGGCGCAATCACCGACGCCGCAGCCCCTTACGAACAGCGCGTCCAACAGCTGCGCCGCATCGGCCTCGGCGTCTGGGACCTCTACGGACAGGTCCGCCGCCAGGGCTCCGGCGACGACCGCATCCACGACCAGGCCGTCAACCGCATCGACCTCCTCCACCGCGACCGCGGCCCCTTCCCGATCCTGCTCAACGGCCGCCGCCAACAAGAGTGGAACCGCCACTTCAACACCCTCGACGCCGAAACCATCCCCCTCCCCAGCACCAGCCCCCGCCCGCTCCACTGGAACACCGAGCACTCAAGAGCCGCCGCAATCGCCGAATGGCGCGAAGCGCTGTCCCCGATCAGTCGGGATACACTGAGTCGGTGATCGTCAGTATTCGCCATCGAGGACTGCGCAGAATGCACGAGCGCAACGACCCGCGCTATCTCCCCCCTCAGCACACGGACAGAATCGAGGACATCCTCGGTCGCCTTGATGTTGCCGCTGAGCCGTCCCAATTGGACATCGCGGGGCTGGCGCTTCATCCGCTCACAGGCGATCGCACGGGCTTCTGGGCCGTCCGTGTCTCGCGCAACTGGCGTATCACGTTTCGATTCCAAGACAGCCATGTCTACGATGTCGACCTCGTCGACTACCACTGAGGAGCAGATCATGCCGATGAAGAACCCGCCGCACCCCGGACGCATGCTGCTGCGCGACTGCATTGAGGCGCTCGACCTCACGATCGCCGACGCCGCAGCGCACATGCGCATCCCGGAGCACACCCTCACCGCCATCTGCAACCGCGAAGCCCCGATCACCGCCGACATCGCCGTGCGGATCGACAAAGCATTCGGCGGCAGCGCCGATGCCTGGCTCAAAATGCAAGCCGCCCACGACCTCGCGCAAGCCCGAACCAACGCCGACCACGCGAACATCAAACGCATCGAGCGAGCCGCCTGACCAATGCCCCGCCGCATCTCTCACCACCCCGGCGAAACGCTGCTCGAAGACTGCATCAAGGCGCTCGACCTCACCATCTCCGAGGCCGCGGCGCACCTCAAAGTCGACGAGCAGGCCCTCGCCGCCATCTGCGAGTGCCGTGCGCCGATCACCGCCGACATGGCGATCCGCTTCGAGCAAGCCTTCGGCTCCACCGCCGACGCCTGGCTCCGAATGCAAGCCGCCCACGACTTGGACAAAGCACGCCAGAACAACAGCGCACAGCCGATCAAACGCATCGAGCGAGCCGCCTGACCAATGTCCCGCCTCAACCCCTCGCACCCCGGCCTCTACATTCGCCACGATTGCCTCGAACCGCTCGGGCTCACCATCACCGCCGCCGCCGAGCATCTCGGCGTCAGCCGACGCCACCTCTCCAACATCATCCACGCCAAGTCGCGCGTCAGCCCCGAAATGGCGATCCGCCTCTCCAAAGCCTTCGGCAGCACCCCGCGCTGGTGGCTGCAAATCCAAACCAACTACGACATCGCCCAAGCCGAGAAGCAGGCGGACCAGATCAAGATCAAGCGCATCAAGCGAGCCGCCTGACCAATGCCGATGTACAACCCGCCCCATCCCGGCGAATCCGTGCAGGTCCTCTGCCTCGAGCCGTTCGAGCTCAGCATCGCCGACGCCGCCAGGCACCTACAGATCGCCGAGTCAGATCTGGCCAACCTCTGCGAGGCACGCGCCGCAATGACCCCAGACATCGCCATTCGCCTCGAACAAGCCTTCGGCTCCACCGCCGACACCTGGATGCGCATGCAAGCCGCCTACGACCTCGCCCAAGCGCGTGCCAACGCCGACCACGCGAGCATCAAACGCATCGAGCGGCCCGCTTGACCGGGATCCCTTCAGGCCACCCGCCAGCTCCGCTGCCTCACCTCAAAATCGCGTGAACTCTCCGACCTTCGCAGCGTACTCAGCGTACGAAGCCAGCCACGACGCTTCGTATGCCCCCTGTTCGGATACTTCAACCATATAGGGATCGAGGCCCTGTCGGCGTTCGAGTCCCGGTCGGCCCAAGAAGATCAAAGCTGTACGGGGATATTTGTGACGCCTTTGAACTAGACGCTTCTTCGCATACGCTTCGAGTTCTCCACACACCTCGAGGGCACGACTGGCATCTTTCTCCGACGCGCGATAACTCGCGTGAATGACGCGATGGCGCATCTGCGCAACCAGCTGTTCCCACCTGCCGAAGACACTAGCACTGTCGCGAGGCCGCCACATGCCACCGAACATCTTGGGGAAGTGTGTGCTTATACGCTTCACGAACCCGGTATCGAACCACGACCCGACTTCTTCTACATCGCGCTGCGTTTCCCACGCACTTACCATGAGCAGTCCATCGCACAGGGTCTCGAGCCACGCGTACGCCCAGACGATACAGACGGAGTAATCGGCGTCGACGTAAAATGACTGTTGCGCGCGACGCGCATGCTCCACAGCTACACCAGCCCGATCGGCCCCGGGGCCTCCTTGGCGACTGCGGCTCAAGACTACTAGCATGCGGTTCAGATCATCATCGCTCATCGTTCCCGTGGCCTTAACAGCACTTGTGTCTGCCATGTTCACCTTAAACACGCCCGGTCCGTCGAACGAGAGGGAAAACGCATCTCGCGTTGTCCACGGAATGAGAGGAGCCACTGTTCGCCTTGTGAGCGGTCGAACTCGCACATCTTCCGTTACGCTAACGTACGCTCGGTACAATTCTTCCAAGTTTTCGATGCAACGATCGAATGCGTCAGAGACGGATTTTTCGACATTGATTTTTCCGCCTATGTAGGAGGGAAGTAAAGGGGTAACCGCCTCGAAGACTGTTGCGTGGGACGCCAGACCGGTCGGCAGAGCGCGAGGATCCATGGCCTGACTGCTCGCCGCGTTTGGGGAGGGCGATCGCCCTATGACCTTATTGAACACGTCGAGCGCGTTTTTGGCGTCTACCACGTTCAACGTCAGGTTCTCCGGCAGACGCCACACCCGGAACGAGACGAAGTTCTTGCCAGTGCTTATCCGCACATGGTCCCGCAATGTGAAGTCGGCGGTAGGCAGGTGAGCAACACCATCGAGCCACGGGACATCCTCGTCGCGCTCCAACACGAAAGTTGCGTCATGCGGGAAGGACAACGCCTGGGGCGCAGGAAAGAAGAAGACGATGAGGCGCGGCTCGCCTTCCCAGTCGGCAGGTATCGGGGGTGCCTCAGTGCCTGTGTCTGTGCGTTCGGCTGTCACGGTGCTACCCGATCGAAGAGGGGAACAGCGACGGCGGGACAGCCTTCGGCAAGCGTTGCACAACCCTGCAATGCCCCGGCACGCTCCCGCCTCTTCTTTCAGGACCGCGCAGGGCTCAGCATACACCCCTGTCACCCGATGGCGGCGCGGCAACGCACCGCTGCCCTCGCCTAGACCGCGTCCGCCTCACCCCACCACCTCCAACACCGCCGACACCCGACGCGCTACCTCGGAGAACCACTGTAGCTCCTCCAACCGCAGCGCGCGGCCTAGCACCTTGCGCTCGCGGTAGGAGAGCCACTTCTTTAGCACCTGATAACCGCCTAGCCGATACTCCCACACCGCACGCGGCACATTCGCCCAATAGACGCGGTCGTTCAGCCACACATCCACCAGCTCGCCGCGCTCGCTGAGCCTGCCCTGGCCGGGCATCACCGCGCCGCCGTTGCCGAAGTGGCCCCAGCCGGCGGCGAGCTCGAAATCGGAACGCTCCATCTGCGAGCCGTCAACCGTCGTCGGCAGCGCAATCGAGCCGTCCAGCAGCTCGGAAGCGTCGGCTTCCGAGTCGAGCAGCCGCGCGAGGATGCGCCCACGCTCCGCCGACGCCAGCAGCGCCGCCCCATCGTCCGGCAGCGGAATCCGCGGCCAACCCATCCGCAGGCCGCCCGCGTTCGCCTCGCGATAGGCGGGATCGTGCATCGTCGCGAGCGCGTGGTGGAACAGGTCCGACGCCGTCGCCTCGTGCGACTCGATGTAGCGCCGCGCCAAATCGCTCAGATTCGGCGTCCGTTTCACCCCGTCCGACAACTCGCCAAACTGATCATCGCGCAGGTAGAGCGGAATCCAACTCGCGCCGCGCTCGATCACGTGAGACGCGCCAAGCTGCTGCGTAACCGCCGCCTGCGTTTCTGATGCGCCCTTGCGAATATGCTGAGCCGCCGAAAACCACAGATTGCCGTCGAACACATGCGGCTTGTACTCAGGGCGCGGACGATCGAGGAACGACTTGGCCGCCGACCACCAGATCCAGCGCGAATCGAACGGACGGTACGTGTAGCGGGTGGTTTCTGTGTCATCGGGCAGCGTGCGCTGTGCTTCCGCAAAGTAGTCGCGCACGTGCTCGGTTAGCGCGCCACGATCGTGATTCACGAACAACGCATCGTTGCCGGTCTTCACGCCAGGGAAGTAGATCGGGAACAAGTCGACCAACGATGGCCACTCAAACCACTCACGATTAACGATCGCCGGCTTGAACGGCAGTCCGAGACCGGGGTGTGGCGACAGATCGGCGTACGTTGAGGCCGCGTCGGTGTCGTTAACGCTATCGAGCAGCGCCGCGCGCCGTTCCTCGGCTCGCGCGTGATCAAAGTCCCGATACAGCACACGACTCCGGTCACCCTTGCCGGTCCTCGACAACGTAGCGATGGCTGCGCCGACTCGAATTCCTGGCGACTCGCCCTTGACCGCGAAAACGGTCTCGCTGGTTCGACCATCCGGCGCGTACTCCGAGATGATCCGATCACCATGCAAGTTGTCCACCCGCACCACGTCGAAGGCATCGAGATAGCGCTCGCGCATCCCCGGAAACGAGAGGCCGTCCAGCCACGAATAGTTGGAGATGAAGCAGACCACGCCCTCACCCGTGCGCTCGACGATTCTGCGTTCCGCCACGCGGAAGAAGCGCACGTACAGATCGTTCAGCCCCTGCCCCTCCGGGCGCGGCACATCCCCGCCGCTCACCTCGCGGTACGCCTGCGTCAGCTCGCGCTCCTCGTCCACCGCCACGCCCGCGAAGCCGTTATAGGGCGGATTACCCAGCACTACCAGGATCCGACGCTCGCGCTTGACCCTGTTGGCCCGCTCACGTTCCTCTTCCAACTCCGGGAAGAGGAGCGGTTCGGTAACCACCTCTTCCCAGCCGGTCAGCGCGTTGGTCAGGAAGACGCCCGCGCGCTGATCCGGTTCGAGGCTCACGCCCAGCTGCTCCAGCGCCAGCCCAATCTGCAGATGCGCCACCACCAGCGGCGCGGGCATGATCTCGAAGCCGAAGACGCGCTCCAGCGCCGCCTGCTTCAGCGCCGCGCCGGCGGCCGCGCCTAGTCCCAACTCTTCCGACGATTGCGCGATGCGCCGCAGCGTCTCCACCAGAAACGCGCCCGTGCCGCAGCACGGATCGAGCACGAAGACCCGCTGATCGGCCAGCCCCTGCGCAATGCCCAGGTCGTCGCGCAGCGCCCGATCGACCCGCGCCACCATGTACTGCACCACCTCGCGCGGCGTGTACCAGACGCCCAACTGCTTGCGCAGCTCGGGGTCGAACGCTTCGAGGAACGGCTCATAGAAGTACTGCACCGCCTCGCCCTGCTCGAAGCCGGCCAGGAACGCATCGGCATCCACCCGCTCCAGCGCCGCCTCCGTCCAGTCCAGCACATCAACCAAATTCAGCCGCCGCAGCGTGCCGCGATCGGTAAGCTGGTGAAATAGCACGCCCAACACCGGTACTTGCAGATATTCGACGGTATAGCGCCAGCGGAAGCGCTCCGCGCGCCCGCTCCGCGCCCACAGCACCCAGGCCGCGAACACCCCGTAGAACAGCGTCTGCACCAGCGTCGAGCGGAAGAACCCGGCGCCGTCGTCGCCCTCGAAGTGCATCCCCAGCGCCCGTTCGAGCGCCTGCCGGATGCGTTCGAGCGAGCGCTCCGCCTCGGCGTCGCCGACCCGCGCCAGCGCATCGCGCGCGTACGAGGCGAGCAGCCGCGCCAGCTCGCGCGGCTCCGCAATCGTCGTGCGATGCTCCATCACCCGCGCCAGATACTCGCCCAGCCGAACCCCATGCCGCTTGGCCGCCGCCTTCGGATGCCGCAGCAGTTCGTCGAACTCGCCAACGTCGTCGCCCAGCGAATACCGTTCGAGCACCGCCTTCGCGCCGCCTCCGTCCTCCCCCACCAGCGCAAACTGCCGCAGATTGGTCACCAGCACCAGTCGATGCTCACGCCAATAGCCGCCCACCTGCTCCGAGCCGATCAGCTCGTCGAGATCCGCCTCAATCCCCTTCACCTCCACCACCCCGCGGTCGGGCGACTGATCGTTCCCCTGCGAAAACAGCCCCAGGTCGGGCTGCTTGGGCCCCGACTCGTGATGATGCACCACAGCCCGCACCGCCGGCTTCAGCTGCCCGCCAACCGCATTAAACAGATTGTTCAGCGCGGTATAGTGCGAGAGTTCCGGCGTGCCCACACGCTGGACGGAAGCGATCGCCTCCACGTAAGTACCGACAGCCTGCGCAAACTCGTTCATCGGTCGCGCCGCGCCGCAACCGCCGCCGCCGCCCGAAATCGACGCCCGCTCATCCGTACGTCTCCTCGTACAGCTCCCTCAGCAGCCGACCTTCATACCGCCAGTGCATTCCCGGGTTCGGGCTCCAGGTCACATCCAGTCCAATCTGCCCCGCCCGCGAGATCGACATCTCTTCATCGCGAAAAACGACCGTGCGCGCGCCGGCCACCGTCGCCTGCTCGCCCGTCCGCTCCAGCGTCAGCGTCGCGCCCGACGGCACGCCCATCTCCTCGAAATTCAGGTTCGGCTTGCGCTTCTTGTAGTTCGCCACCGCCGCGAGCGACGCCGCGTCCACCTCGTCGTCCTCCCGGATCACGCCCGGCGTCACATCCTCGCCGAGCAACAGCAGCAGCGGCTTGATGTCCTCCGGATCCAGCTCGAAAAACTCGCGGCTGGGATTGATCCGTCGCTCCGCGAACGCCGCATGCAGCGCCCGCTCGCAGACCGTCTCGTCTTCCACCCGCACCGCGATCTCGCACTCGAACGGCAGCGGCACGCCCACCGTGTAGAGCTGCGACGCGCGCACTTGCGGATCCGCCTGCGTCGTCTTGCCAATCTTCACCAGCCGCGGCATCGCCGGGTTCGACAGCACGTAGACGATGCCCGCCACGAGTTACCCGCCCCCGGAAACGAGCGCAGCGCCGGTCTGCGCGTCCGCAACGCCCGCGACCACCGGCGGCTCATCGGCGTCCGCGCGCGCGCCGTCCAGCTGCGCCTGCGTGACGCCGCTCGCGCAACCCTCGTCATCCGCGAAGACCGCGCCGCTGATGTCCGCGCCGTCGAGGATCGCGCCGCTCAAATCCGCGCCCTGCAGCCGCGCCTGCGCCAGATCGGCGTTGCTGAAATCCGCGTCGCGCAAATCCGCGCCGCGCAAATCCACCGCCGCCAGCACCGCGTTACGGAAGATCGCGCCGGCCAGCTTCGATTTCCGCAAGCTGCCGCCCGCCAAATCCGCATCAGTGAAATCCGCCCCATTCATCCGCCCATGCGACAAGTCGGTCTTCCAGAGCGTGGCGCGCGCGAAGTTGCCGCCGGCGGCGTCGATGCCGGACCAGTTCTGCCCCCGCCAGTCGATCGGAATGTGATGAGGGTTCGCGGCGCGCTCGGGATCCGTTCGGAACTTGGCGATCTTCATCCCCACCGGTCCGAGCCACCGCCGCGAAACCAGTTCCTGGACGCGCTCAACGGTCGTCATCGACATCTCCTTCGCGCCGCTGTTCCAGACGGCGATCCATCAACTCGACGATCAGTGCTCCATATGCCTCAGGATACTCGGCGAAAAGCCGCTCCAATATGGCCAGGCCATCCAGCTGGATGTTCTCTCGCTCGTCCTGGAGCATCCGCAAACCGAGCTCGAACTGCGCATCCAGCCGAGCCGCTTCGGCAGTCTCTGCCTGCCGTTCGGCGACCCTGCTGCGCCAGATCGCCAGCGCGACCGCGACCACACCGCCCGCCAGCAGCCCGAAGTTGCGCACTTCGTCCGACGACTCCCACCACACCGCCGCGACCACAGCGATCACTCCCAGCAGCGCGACGGTGGTGGAGGCGAGCCGCGCCTCGAGACGCCACAGCACGACGCGCAGCGCCCGTTCCGGCCAGTTCGCCGCCGCCCGCAGCCGCCTCACCGCCCGCCGTCCAGCTCCCGCACCAGCGCCGCCAGCAGCTCCATCGTCGGCGCCGCTACGCCCAACTCCGACGCCCGACGCGCCGGCGCCTCGAACATCGCCTCCACCTCCATCGCCCGGCCCTCGATGAAATCGAGCACCGTGCTCGGACGGTACGGCCCCATCCCCCCCGTCATCGTCAGATAGCGCTCACACAACCCCTCCCCGTCGATCCGCGCCGCCTGCCCCTGCGCCGCCAAATCCGCGTTGCCCGCCGCCGCCACCTCGCGCATCGCCCGATGCGCCGTCTCGCGCAGCGCCGGCGTCGACATGATCGTCTCCGTCGAAGCGCCGCCCGCCACCACGCACATCCCGTTGAACGGAATGTTCCAGCCCAACTTCTCCCAGCGCGCCTTGAGCAGCGAAGGCTCCGGCCGAATCTCCACCTTCGACCCCTCCCACAGCGCCACCGCCTCCGCCAGCTGCCCCGCGTCGTCGCCGTGATGCCCCAGATTGAGCGCCCCGAACTCCAGATGCAAAATCTCCCCCGGCTCGCCGCGATGCACCCCGATGAACGCCATCCCCCCGAACACCTCGCACCCCGGCAGCAGCGCCGCGATCTCCCGCTCAATCGTCAGCCCGTTCATCAGCGCGATCACCCGCGTC
This sequence comes from uncultured Dehalococcoidia bacterium, assembly GCA_958295515.1. GTDB lineage: Bacteria > Chloroflexota > Dehalococcoidia > Bin125 > Bin125 > CATQGW01. The sequence goes on from CATQGW010000005.1 coordinate 444,459, forward strand.
TCCGCCGAGAGCAGCGGACCCGCCAGCGCCGGCAGCGCCTCCAGGCCCGTTGCCTTCAGACCGACCAGCAGCCAGTCGACCGGTCCGTGCGCCGCCAACTCCTCCGCCGTGCGCCCAATCGTCGGCGACGCCAGCTGCAAGTCGCCCAAATGGCTCGACAACCGCAGCCCGCCCGCCGCCGCCGCCTCATAGTCGCGCCGCAGCAGAAAGCGCACCTCGCAGCCCGCCTCCGCCAGCCGCATCCCGTAGTAGCCGCCCACCGCGCCCGCGCCCACCACCGCCACTCGCTGCGCCGCCATCGGCCTCAGGACCCCGCCGCCGCCGACGCATTATCCCCCAACAACCGCTCAAACCCGAACAGATGCAAATCGTGCCCCGAGCGCCGCTCAATCGCCAAATCCGCAATCGCCTCGCCAATCGCCGGCGCAAACTTGAAGCCGTGCCCCGAACACGGGCAGGCCGCCACAATGTTCGGCCGCTTCGGATGCACATCCAGCAAAAAGTGCGCGTCCGGCGTGTTCGTATACAGGCATGTCTCCGCCCGCAGAATCTCGCCCGACACATCGGGCAGCGTGGCCTCCAGCCAGCCCCGAATCGTCGCTTCGTCCTGCGCGTTGACCGTGCGGTCGTAGCTGTCCGGATCCACCGCAGCCGCCGGGAAGTGATGCCCCACCTTGACCCCATGCCCCAGATCGGGAATGCCGTAGCCAAAATCCTGCGCCCCTCGCTCCCACATCCAGACCGGCAGATTGCCCAGCGCGAAGCGGCTCGCGTCGCCCTTCGGGCGCAGCCAGAACATCACCTGGCGCGAGACCAGCAGCGGCAGCGCCAGCTTGCCCAGCAGCGACGCCGTCCACGCCCCCGCCGTCACAATCAGCCGCTCCGCCGTCACCGTCCCGCCCGCCGTCTCAATCGCAATCGGCGACTCCAGATCGTCCATCTCCGTCGGCGTCCAGCGTCCAATCGGCGTGTCGAAGCGCAGCTCCGCGCCGTGCCGCGCCGCCAGCTCCAGCTGCGCCGAAATGCAGCCGTCCACATCCAGCACCCCCGCGCGGTGCTCCAGCAGACCAATCAGCCCGTCGCGCGCCGCCATCATCGGGAAGCGACGCCGCAGCTCCGCCGCGCTCAGCTGCTCGTGCGGGATGCCGTGCTCCCGCGCGCTCGCCAGCGCCCCCGGCGTCAGCAGACCATCCGCCTCGCTGACCATCACCGCCCCCGTCTGCCGCAGCAGCGCCCGATCCGTCGCCGCGCCCGCCTCCTCCCACAGCTCATACGCGCGCTGCACCAGCGGCACATAGGACGGGTCCTCGTAATACGCCTCCCGAATCACCCGCGAGTCCCCGTGCGAGGAGCCCAGCGCGTGCGGCGGGCGAAACTGATCGAACCCCACCACCCGCAGCCCCCGCCGCGCCAGCATCCAGGCCGCCGCCGAGCCCATCGCCCCCAACCCAACCACCGCCGCGTCATAGTGAGCCATATTGTGAGCCACGTTGTCAGCCATGCCCCA
>CATQGW010000006.1 GCA_958295515.1 uncultured Dehalococcoidia bacterium
CCCCAGCGCGATTCGTCCAACTCGGGCGCCAGCAGCAGCTCGCGCACCCCGAGCCGCGAGAGCTCCGCGGCCAGCGGCGCGGCCAGCTCGGGCAGTTCCTCCGCGCGCAGCTCGAGCGCATAGCACGCGCCCGTGCTCAGGTCCAGCGCCGCCAGCCCCAGCCGCCAGCCGCGCCTCACTCCGCGCGGACCGCCGCGCAGATCGCCGTGCGCATCGTCGTCGCGCAGCAGCGCCAGCGCCGCGCAGGCCGAGGGCTCGCCCGCCTCCAGCAGCGCCGGCTCCAGCGCCGTGCCCGGCGAGACCACCCGCACCACCCCGCGCCGCACCAACTCTCGCGTCGCGCGCGGATCCTCCAGCTGCTCGCAAATCGCCACCTGGTGCCCGCGCGCCACCAGCCGCGCCAGATGCGACTCCACATGCGCCACCGGCACTCCCGCCAGCGGCGCGCGCACCCCGCCCCCGATCGGCTTCGAGGTCAGCGTGATCCCCAGCTCCGCCGCCGTCAGCTTCGCATCCTCGTCGAACGTCTCATAGAAATCGCCCAGCCGAAAGAACAGGATCGCATCCGGATAGCGCCCCTTCTGCTCCAGATACTGCCGCCGCATCGGCGTAGTCACGCCCCAACCTCCCCTTCAATCTCCCTCTATGCTACACGCTACCGTGTAAGCTCACACCGCGCCAAAGCGCACACACAGCTTAGCAATTCCAAAGCGATCACCAAGCGCCAACGGTGGATAGAGCAAGCAATGAAAGGTCCGCGCCCCCCAACTTCGTCATTCCCGCGCTCCATCTCCGTCATACCCGCGCTCCGCCGCGGGTATCTCGCCGTCACCTCCTCCAACCCCCGTCCAACCTTCAAACTCCCCCTCTCCGTCATTCCCGCCTCCGAGCGGGAATCTCCCTCGCGCCGCCTCCAAAGCCCCGCGGCAGATTCCCGCTCGGAGGCGGGAATGACGAAAACAGCAGGAACAGCAACAGCCCCTACACAGACTCCAACAGCGCCACGAACCGATCCTCCACCCGCACCGCCTGCGGCGCGACCTCCCGGCAGACATCGCAGCGGATGCACTTCGGATCATCAATCCGCCAGCCCGCAGGCTGCTCATCCTCGTCCTCCGACCCCCGCGCCACAATCGCGTCCGTCGGACAAAGCTCCGCCGCCTCATCAAGTTCGGGAGCTTCAGGGTCGCTGATGATGTAGCGAATCAACCCCGGCGCCACCCGCGCCGGATCCCGCTTCTCGTCGATCTGCGTGTCCAGCTCGTCGCGGAAATAGTTGACCAGCCCCCGCACCGCGTACGGCGTGAACTGCCCATGCAGACAGTTCGCGTTCTGCAGCGTCCGATCCAGCACGCCGATCCGCTCCAGATCCTCGCGCCGCCCGCCCCCCTCCATCACCCGCCGCAGCAGCTCCACCAACCGCTGCGATCCGCCGTGGCAGGTCGTGCAGCGCCCGCACGACTCGTCCTCGCAGAACTCCGAGAAATAGAGCGTCAAATCCACCGCCGAGGCCCGCTCGTCAAACAGAATCAGCCCGCCCGAACCGAGCAGCACCCCCCGCTCCGTGAACGGCGGACGCTCCAGCGCCAAGCCCAAATCCGAAGCCGGCAGCAGCCCTCCCAGCGGCCCGCCGGGCTGGATGCCCTTCGGCGTATGCCCCGCCTCCGGACCGCCGCCCGCCTCCAGCAGCAGACGATCCATCGGCAGACCGAACGCCACCTCCAGAATGCCCGGCCGCTGCAACGCGCCCGAGATGCTGAACATCTTGGTGCCCGGATCCGACTCCGTGCCGTGCTCGCGGTACCAGGCCGCGCCCCGCTCAATGATCAGCGGCACGTTTGCGTAAGTCTCCGTGTTGTTCACGTTCGAAGGCATGTCAAAGACGCCCCGCTGCGCGGGGAAGGGCGGGCGAATCTTGGGCATCCCCCGCAGCCCCTCCACCGACGCGATCAACCCCGTCTCCTCGCCGCAGACGTACGACCCCGCCCCCGCGTCACCTCCAGGTCGAACGCAAAATCGCTGTCCAGCACCGAGTCCCCCAGCAGCCCCCGCGCGCGCGCCTGGCTCAGCGCCAGCTCCATCCGCTCAATCGCCAGCGGATACTCGTCGCGGATGTAGATGAAACCGTGCGAAGCCCCCGTCGCCCGCCCCGCGATCGCCATCCCCTCCACCACCAGATGCGGATCCGCCTCCATCAACACCCGGTTCACGAACGCCCCCGGGTCGCCCTCGTCGGCGTTGCAGACCAGATACTTGGTCGGCCCCGGCGCGCCCAGCAGGAACTTCCACTTGCGCCCCGCCGGGAAGCCGCCGCCGCCGCGTCCGCCCACCCCCGCCGCCTCGACCAGATCGCAGATCGCGATCGGCTCCATCGTCAGCGCCCGATCCAGCGCCGCGTACGCGCCGTCCGCGATCGCCTCCCCGATCCGCTCCGGATCAATCACTCCCATGCGCCGCATCAGCCGCCGCTCCTGCAGCGCCCAGAACGGCGTCTCCTCCAGACGCGGCGCGCCCGCCACGGCGCCGCCGCGCGAGCCGATCAGCCAACCCGCGGCGGCCTCCTGCGGCGCATCGCCCAGCGCCGCCGCCAGCCACGCCGCCGCGTCGGACGGCGCCACCGGCCCGTAGACCAGCGCCGCGCCCGCCCGCTCCACCTCCACCACCGGCTCCAGCCAGGACAACCCCAGCGTGCCCACCCGCACCAGCTCGACATCGTGCCCGCCCGCCGCAATCGCCGCCTCCAGCGCCTCCCAGAGCAGGTCCGCGCCGGCCGCGATCGACGACGTGCTGAGGTCCACCCGCAGCAGCGGACGCTCCGGCGTCCGCCGCGGCGCGGCCTCCAGATCGGCCGCCTCCCGCAGCGCGTCGTACGCGGTGCTCATCCCGCCCCCTCCCCGTGCTCGTCACCGCCGTAGACCGCCTCCGCATCCACGAAGGTCGCCGGCGCAATCTTGATCGGACGCTGCGGCCACTCCACCACATCCTCGCCGGCCCGAATGCGGCGCGCCAGCTTCACCGTCTCCACCATCGTCAGCGGCCCCACCACGCGCCCGTTCACCCAGATCATCGGCGCTCGCTCGCACGTCCCGTTGCACTGCCCCAGCCACATCCCCCACTCGTCGTCCGGCCCGTTCTCCCCCAACTGGCAGCCCAACTCCACCTCCAGAATGCGCCGCAGACGATCCCCGCCGACCACTCGACAGGAGGGACCGGAGCACCACGTCACCAGCGTCTTGGGCGGCGGCGAGTGGCGGAACTCCGCGTAGAAAGTCGCCGCCCCGTAGACCTCCGCATCGGTCATCCGCAGATGCCGCCCGATCAGCCGAATCGCGTCCTTCGAGACCCAGCCCAGCTGCTCCTGCGCCAGATGCAGCGCGCGCAGCAGCTCGCCCTTCGAGCGCGGCAACTGCTGCAACAGCCCGGCAAAGCGTTCCATCAGCGTCCCCTCGGGCCGCGCGCCGCCCGCATGGCAGCGCGCTAGGCGCCGCTGCGCAGGCTATCCGCGCCGCCCAATCCGTACAAGGGAGCGCCTCCGCGCGCCGCAGGTGAGCCGCCCGCCGCAGCGTTCAGCCGGCCAGCGGCTCCAGCCAGTAGGTGCGCCCCGCCGGCGGACCCGTAATGTGGTCGATCCGCAGCGCCAGCTCCGCCTGCTGCGGCGAACGCAGCACCACCTCCGGCTGATCCGCGTGGAACAGCGCCTCCAGCGCCCCGCGCGGCGCCACATCCGTGAGCCGCAGCGCGTAGGCCGCAGTGCCGCGCCGCCCCGTGTGGTCGGTCACCCGACCGCGCGCCAGCAGCGAGCCGCTCGGTGTCAGAATCGCGCAGCTGATCGGACGCTCCGCGCCGCGTTCGACCCGCGCCGCATTCGCCCCATTGCTGCGTTCGCGCTCCCGCCCCATGCCCGCCAGGGCGGGGGCTTCCCATTGTCCGACTGCCTGAACCATGTTCTCTCGCCCGCACCCGCCGCCCAATCCGACTTTGACCGAGCAGCAGCTGTCCGTCAAGTAGGGCGCTGGTTCGCGCTTCAGCGCCCAGCAGCCGCCAGCAGGCGGCTGAAGCGGTTGCCCTCGGTGTCGGTCCAGCCCTCAATCGCCGCGCGGTCGGCGGCCGGCAGCGCACCGCGCCAGCGCTCAAAACGCTGAACATTCTCGAGCCAAACGAAGCGGACGGTGCGGCGCGTGAAGAAGTCGATCGCGGCCTCGCGGTCGATCGAGCCGTCCGCGACGCCGATGCTGAAGTCATACAGCTCATCGTCGCCGACCAGCAGCATCGCCTCGTTTATGTCGAGAAAGTACTCGGCGGCCGTAAGCGCGAAGCGCTTGTTGCCGTCCACGAACGGGTGATTGCGATTGAGGTGGTAGTGCAGCACTGCGGCTTTCTGCTGCAACGTGCGGTGATGCCGCCAGCGCGGCTGCGCCAGCGCGCTGGACAGCATCCCCTGGCCTTCTTCCCCGCGCAGTTGGAACGCGGGCGAGCCGGGAAAGACGCGTCGGGTCAGTTCGGCAATGATCCAGCGCGCCTCGTCGTCATCGAGGTAGCGCAGCCGCGGCATGGCGCACGCCTCAGCTGTTGGCGAGGCGGAGCAGCACCCCCCGACGCCGCTCAATCACGAACGCAAGCGACTCATCGCTGCCGCGCCGCGCCGCGCTGCGTTCGCGCGGCTCCGGCGTCCACTTACGCTGCCGGTAGGTCGGGGCGCTCTCGGCGACGCGCTTCGTCTCGCGCTTCTCGGCGGGCATGGCAGGCTCTCGCATTCCGTTCTTCTTCCGCCAAACTATCAGAACAAATCACCATCCAGCGCGTCTGCTCCGACGCTGCCGCGCGCCCTGTATCCTCACACTCGTAACCACTGCAACCCACATGACAGCTCCGAGGAGGACCACATCATGGCAGACCGACTGGCCGGACAGGTAGCAATCGTGACCGGCGCAGGCCGCGGCATCGGACGCGGACACGCCCTCCTGCTCGCCGAAGAAGGCGCATCCGTGATCGTCAACGACTACGGCGGCGGCTCCGGCGGCGAACTCGACGGCCAAGCCGGCCCCGCCGACGAAGTCGTCGCCGCCATCCGCGAGACTGGCGGCAACGCCGCCGCCAACTACGACTCCGTCGCCGACATGGCCGCCGGCGAACGCATGGTGCAGCAGGCGCTCGACCAGTTCGGCCGGCTCGACATCCTGATCAACAACGCCGGCATCCTGCGCGACCGCATGGTCTTCAACATGACCGAAGAAGAGTGGGACGTCGTCGTCGATGTCCACCTCAAGGGACACTTCACCGTCACCAAGTTCGCCGCCCAGGTCTTCCGCCAGCAGCGCTCCGGGCGCATCGTCACCACCTCCTCCGAGTCCGGGCTGGGCAACATGGGCCAGGCCAACTACGCCGCCGCCAAAGAGGGCATCGTCGGCCTCACCCGCACCCTCGCCCGCGACCTCGGCCGCTACGGCGTCACCGCCAACTCGATCCGCCCCCGCGCCGGCACCCGCCTCACCCTCACCGAAGAGCTGGCCGAAGCCCAGCGCCGCGCCCGCGAGGCCGGGCTCATCGCCGGCGACGCCGGCGACATCGAGTTCGGCGACAACCGCGAAGCCATGATGGCGCCCGAAAACGTCTCCCCCTTCGTCGTCTGGCTCTGCACCGACGCCGCCGCCAACATCAATGGACGCGACTTCCTCGTCTGGGGCAACGAAGTCGGCATGTACTCCCTGCCCAAAGTCGAGGCCGCCGTCTACGCCCCCGGCGCCGCCTGGACGCTCGACGACCTCGACGCCGTCGCCCCGCAGTCGTTCCTGGGCAGCCAGAAGAACCTCTGGCCCGGCCAGGCCCCCAAAAGCTGAGAAAGGACCACCATGGCCATCCTGTCCTACGAATACATCGAGTTCGCCGCCAACGGCGGCAGCGCCGGCGGCTACCTCGCCCGCCCCGCCGAGGGCGGTCCGTTCCCCGGCGTCGTCGTGATCCAGGAGTGGTGGGGACTGAACCCCAACATCTGCGACATCGCCAACCGCATCGCCGCCGAAGGTTATGTCGCCCTCGCGCCCGACCTCTACCACGGCCAAATCACCGCCGAGCCCGACGAGGCGCAGAAAATCATGATGGGCGTGCAGGAGCCTCAGGCGCTGCAGGACATGAACGGCGCAGTCGCCGCGCTGCAAGCGCGCGACGATGTGCGCAGCGACCGCATCGGCGTCACCGGCTTCTGCCTCGGCGGCGGCATGTCCCTGCTGCTCGCCATGCACAACCCCGCCGTGACCGCCGCCGCCCCCTTCTACGGCATCCCCGGCGAGGGCATGGCCGCCGCCGACGGCATCACCGGCGCCGTGCTCGGCGTCTTCGCCGGCAAGGACGACTGGGTCAACGCCGAAGCCGTCGCCTCAATCCGCACCGCCCTCGAGCAACACAACGTGCGCCACGAGCTGCACACCTACGACGCCGAACACGGCTTCTTCAACGACACCAGCCCCGACGTCTACCACCCCGAGGCCGCATCCGACGCCTGGCAAAAGCTAAAGGCATTCTTCGCCGCCGAGCTCCAGGCCTGAGCAGCCCACCAGCAGAGCGAAGCAGCCCGACAGCGCGCCCAAGCGGTCCAACGCAGGACCGCCAGCCTAGCCGTCCCCTCCGTCACACCCGCCAAAAAGATCCGTCATACCCGCGCACTCGCCCACTCCGCCATACCCGCCAAAAAAGATCCGTCATACCCGCGCTCCGCCGCGGGTATCTCGCCGTGACCGGCACCCAGGCCGCATCCAACCTTCCGCACCTCTTTCCCCACCCCTCCCGTCTCCTCATCATTCCCGCCACCGTCTCCCCGTCATTCCCGCCCCCGAGCGGGAATCTCCCCCGCGCAACCTCCGAAGCCCCGCAATCCCGCCCCTACAACTCCAGCATCCCCGTCTCCCCATGCTCCTCCTCGTCATCCAACTCCTCATCCGCCCCCAGACCCACACCGATGTAGACGAAGCCCCCCGCCGCCAGACCGAGGAACAGCCCCGCCGCGATGATGATCCACAACAGCCAGGCGTCGAAACCACCGTTCGCGCTGCTCAGATGCTGATTGCCCGCGCCCAGATTCACCAGAATCGCATGCACCGCGATCCCCACCACACCGCCCACGATCATCCCCGGCGCCAGCAGCGCCATCTGAATCATCGGCGGAGCGTCCTTCAACCACTGCGGCAACATGAACGACGGGACCAGCGGCGGCATCGCATCCTCCCTGCTTGAACAACACAGCGAACGCCGTCAGTATCGCAACGACAGCGCCCACGCGCTACCCCATCACGCCACGCCCAACTAAGCTCACACCCATGCCGCATCCGCTCAACACCGCGCTCAGCCGCCGCCGCCTGCTGCGCTCCGGCGCCGCCCTCGGCGTCGGCGCAGCCGCGCTCGCCCTCGTCGGCTGTAGCTCGGACGACGAGCCGGAGCCGATCCAGCAGCAAACCCAGACCCAGCAGCAGGCCGAACCGCCGCCCGAGCCGCCCGCACAGCAGCAACAGTCCGCCGCCGCGCAGCAGCAGAGCGCCCAGCAAACCTCCCAACAGCAGGCGCAGACCGAGCCGCCCGACAGCGGCCCCGCCGCCGGCGGCGTACTCCGCGCCTACCTCCCGATCGAGCGCTTCGACACCTGGGACCCGCACCGCTCCCGCTTCCGCTACGCCCAGAGCATCCACAGCCTCGTCTACAGCCGCATCCTCCAACCCACCGACCCATATTCCGGCCAACTCGAAGCCGACCTCTGCGACCTGCCCGAGACGCCCGACCAGACGAACTACATCTTCTCGCTCAGACGCGACGCCCGCTTCTGGGCGCAAGCGCCCACCGACGGACGCAGCGTCAACGAAGACGACATCCGCCTCAACATCGAGCGCCAGCAGCAGGGGCTGACCGCCGAAGGCGAACCCGACCCGCACCTCTTCCGCAGCCGCGACTGGAATCGCGCGCAGTTCGCGCTCGGCCAAGAGGGCACGTTCGTCTTCTCGCTCAGCACCGATGCGCCCGACGCCCCGTTTCTGGGCAGCGTCGTCGCCTCCCCGTTCGCCTGGATGATCAGCGCCGAGGCCATCGAAGACTCCGCGCCCGGCTGGCTCGACAACCCGCTCGATCATCTGCCCGTCTCCGGCAGCGGTCCTTATGTCCCCAACGAGTACGACTTCTCCGTCGGACTGACACTGCGCCGCTCCGACAACTGGTGGGGCGCGGACATCTGGCCCGACGCAATCAGCTTCACCGGCGGCCCCACCGGCGACATCCTCCGCGCCTACTTCGCCGCCGAACTGGACCGCGCCGACTTCCCCCTGACCAACGAGACAATCGAAGCCCTGCGCGAACAGGAGCCCGAACACACTCCCTTCCAGCTGCCGCTCGACGCGCCCGTCCAACTGCTCGCCCCGCTCGACGCCGACCCCAACGCCGCGCTCGGCGATCCGCGGATCATCCGCGCCCTCTCAATCGCCGTCGACCGACCTCGCCTGATCGAGCGCCTCTACAACGGCAACGGCCGCTCCTCCGGCCCGCTGCCCTGGTACCTCGAAGCCTGGGCCCTGCGCGACGACCAACTCGCCGAGTTCGCCGGCTACCGCACCAACCGCGACGACGACCTCGCCGAAGCCCAGCAGCTGCTCGCCGCCGCCGGCGGCGCGGGCGCGATCTCCCCCGTGCCGTTCGTCACCGCCGACCTCTTCGAAGGCTTCTTCCCCGGCGCGGGCGCGTTCCTGCGCGAGCAGCTGCAAGAGGCGACCGGGCTCACGCTCGACCTCGAGTACCGCCCCTTCGCCGACGCGCTCAACCAGCTGCGCGACGGCGAGCGCTTCCTCTTCCTCGGCTGGGGCGCCGCACCCAACGGCCCCGATCCCACCGACCACTGGCGCGACACCCTCCACTCCGAGGGCGCGCAAAACTGGGGCGGCCTCTCGGACCCCCAGCTGGACGGCCTCATCGAACAGATGCAATCCACCTTCGACCTCGACGCCCGCCGCGACCTCAGCCACCAGGTCCAAATGCGGCTGCTCAGCGGCGATGTCGTCGGCTGGCAGCACAACCTCGTCAACGGCATCCAGCTCGGCGTCTCCCAACCCTGGCTGCACCTCGACCCCCGCGCCCTCGCCTACGCCTGGTCCACCCAACACCTCGCCACCAGCTGGCTCGACACCACCGAAACCTCCGCCTACCCCACCGAAGCCCGCCCCCTCCCCCAACCCCCCGAATAGCCTCCTTTCCGTCATACCCGCGCTCCGCATCCTCCGTCATACCCGCGCCCCGCCGCGGGTATCTCGCCGCAACCACCACCAACCCCCGCGCAACCAACCCACCCCCACTCACTCCCAGCGCAACCGCCAATCCCGCTCAAACTCCAGAATCCGCCGATAAATCCGCACCATCTCCCGATCCTCCGCCAACGGCTCCCGCGGCGTCCGAATCACCGCCCCGCCCAGCGCCTCCACAATCTCCCGGTGATCATCAATGATGAAATCCGGCTCCACATCCGTGAACAGATGCAGCCGCTCCCGATATTGGAAAATCGGCTTGCCCATCACCCCCGCCAGCAGAGGCCACAAATCGTGCTTGTCCGCCACCTCCCGCCGCGCCCCGTAGCCCGACCACATGAACACGTGATGCCCGCGCTCCTGCAAGCGCTCCAGCACCTCCCGCGCATACGGACGCAGGTGCAGATTCCAGGAAACCAGGCACCCGTCCACATCGAAGAAAATGTTCAATCCGCGCTGCACGCAGCTAGGGTAGCGCCATGGCCCAAAGCACCGACTTGCGCGCAGCCCCACCGACCTGCCCGCACCCGCCCAACTCCCCACGCAGCCGCCGCTTTCGCATGCAAGTCGCCGGCGCCCCCCGACTCGACTGCTGGCGCTGCGCCCTCCGCAACCGACGACTGCTGCGCCGCAGCACCCTCACCTCCATCGTCGTCGGCACCATCCTCACCGCCATCAACCAGGGTCACCTCATCCTCAACGGCGAATGGTCGCTCGACCTCGCCTGGCGCATCCCCCTGACCTACTGCGTCCCCTTCCTCGTCGCATCCTGGGGCGCACTCGGCAACGCCTACGTGCGCACCCACGCCCCCTCATAGGCGTACCGTTGCCTCATGACCAAACCCCAAAAGCCGCTCGGCATCAAGGCCTACGGCTCCATCCCCCACCTGCCCGGCTCCAAACTCGGCGTCGGCGACCACACCGTCCACGACGGCCAGGCCCGCATCTGCACCGAGCGGCCACGCGACCGCCACGACCGAATCATCGTCGAAGAGAAGCTTGACGGCGCATGCGTCGCCGTCGCCCGCATTGACGGCCTGATCATCCCCCTCGGACGCGCCGGCTACCCCATCACCACCGCCCGCTTCGACTTCCTGCGGCGCTTCCACACCTACGCACTCGAGCGCCAGGACGCCTTCCTCGACCTCCTGCAGGACGGCGAGCGCGCCGTCGGCGAATGGCTCATCCTCGCCCACGGCACCCGCTACCACCTGCCCCACGAACCCTGGGCGCTCTTCGACGTGATGCGCGGCGACACCCGCCTCACCCGCGACGAACTCCGCGCCCGCAACCCCCGCTTCCCCATGCCCCACACCCTCAGCGAAACCCCAATCACCACCGCCCAGGCCGACGCCGCCCTCGGCGAACACGGCCACCACGGCGCCATCGACCCCGCCGAAGGCGCAATCTGGCGCGTCGAACGCCGCCAAAAAGTCGACTTCCTCGCCAAATGGGTCCGCCCCACCCACCAAACCGGCCGCTACCTCTCCACCATCTCCGGCGCCCCCGAAATCTACAACACCCACCCCCACAGCTGAACACCGGCGGAGGACCGCGTCGCGCGTTCGCAGTCAGCCGCGTCGCGGATACACCCGATACAGCCCAACGTGGCGGAAATCGCGGTCGAAAGCCAGGACATCGAGGATGCGGCGCTCGTCCATCACATTCATCAACATGCAGTCGACCAGGCTCGGCGATCCCGACGTCTGACCGGCGTAGCGCTCGATCCCCCTCCGCAACGACGCCTCCGTTTGCAGCACCACCTCGTACTTTGGACTATCCGACAACATCAGATCGACGAACGCGAGCGCCGTCGAGCGCAGCGACTGCTTGGACATCAACGACATCAGCTCCGACAGCACGCCGTCGGTCGTCACAAGCACCGCGTCGCCGAATTCCTCCGCCAAGCGTCTCGCCTCGGCGTGCCGTGTGTCCTTCGTATATAGGAACGGGAACAGAAATGACGTGTCCGCCGCAACCCGCCTGCGTCCGTCAGGCGTCACGGACGATTCCCGATGTAGTCGTCAATGTCTTCCGGGCCAAGCACCGGCAGCTCCGCCCACACCTCGTCCGGCACCTGACCAAAGGTGCGATCGGCGAGCTCAATGAGGTCCCGGAACGTCCCCAAGCCGGCGTCGCGCGCCGCCGCCGCCGCGCCACGGAACGCCATGCGCGCATCCTCATCGAGCCTGACCGACCGCTGCTCCCCCTGCTGCGCCACCAACAAGTCCCCGGCGCCCAAAGTCGCACCAAGCGTGCTCAGCCGTTCGATCGTCTGCGCGCTCAGGCCGGGATGAACGCGCCCGCACGCGCCCTCGTAAAGCGCGTCGAGCAGCAGATCCCGCGCCTCTACCGCGGCCGCTCCCCCGTTTGCCGAAGCCGCGCACCCAATCTCAACGCCGCCCGCCCGCAGAGCGCGCACCCGCGGCTCCACCGCCGCCGCAAACCCCTCCGGCAGCTGCCACTGACCCGGATGGCGCACCCGCCAGACATCCGCCGCGACATCAACGAACACCTCCTGAAAGAGCGCCAGCTCCCGCAGCGCATTCGCCGGCAGATCACCCCCCACAAAGGTCGGCCCCTCAAAGCGCAGCACCACCAACGGCAACTCAACGTCAGCGCTCATCGCCCCCACTCCTCACCACCAACAATACCGCGCCCAGCCCCGCCACACCCACCCACGCTGCTCTGCCACACCCGCACCTACCACCCCGCCACACCTGCGCTCACCCCTCCGTCACACCCACACCCGCCACTTCCGCCATTCCCGCCCCATCAAATTCCGTCATTCCCGCGCTTGCCGCAGGTATCTCGCCGTGCCCAGCACCGACGCCGAAACGCCATCCTGTGAACAATGCCGCTTCCTACAGCAGCAGGTCCCGCCCGGCCTGCCTCAACACCCCCCTCCCACCCGCCGACCGTCATTCCTGCGCAGGCAGGAATCCAGGTGACCTCGTGGCGGCGAGCGGACGCCAGCGTCACGACAGCCTCCATATCGAGCACGCCAAGGCCGCCGCAGTCTCGATCGCGAGCAAGCAAACGGCGCTGCACGTTTAACCAGTCCACACCCCGCGAACGGTCGGATATCCCTAAGTGCCGGCAGCCCCTAGATCTTATCCGGCGGCGGCCAGATCTCGAGCGCGATGTCGGCAAGGCGGCGGCTGCGTGACTCGATGTCCTCGTCGGTCCAACCGTCCGATACATGATCGAGAGCATCTTTCGTCAGCAGCAGCATGCCGAACTGCTCAAGAAGCTCCGATTTCTCCGACCACGGTCCGTCCCCCATCTTTGCCCCAAGCCCCGCCTGAGACAACGTCAAGTTGCCAACTGTGTGAATCAGTCGCTCCCGATGCTGACGAGGTGTTTCGTCGTCGCTCGCCATTGCGTCCGAAAGCGGATAGTGCTTTCCCCAATGCTGCGGCATGATGTGCTCAATCGTGAGATTAGGCTTCGGAGTTGCCGCACCGTAGCCCGCACCTATCTGATATTCGAGCGCCAAGAGAACAGTCCGCAAACGAGGCCCGGAGAGCGTCTGGTAGGCCGGCTCAAAGAGCAACGCTTTGCTGAACTCGTCATCGTCTGGCCATCGCCTGGTATGGGTTGTGCCGCCTGCTAGCAGCCCGATCAACGTCTCATCTGTGTCAGTTTTTGCGTTCTCCAGCTGCTCGATGAGCCGCGGGAACCACGAGTTCAAGCCGGCGACGCCGATGCCGCAGACCATTCGGCGGACGAAGAAGCTCTCAAGCGCGTGAAGCGAGCGAGTCAACGCATGATCGTTGACGTGATGCGTAAGTAACCATAGAATGATCGGCGTACTGACACCGATGTCGAGTGAGCGCCAGCGCACGAGATGTTCAGAAACGGCGGTATCGTCTGTTATCGTGAAGATTGACTGATACTTCCCTGCTGACTCCCGTATGTCTTTCGCGATTTCAGTAGGCCTCTTGTCCGCGGCATACCGACGAAAATCCCGGTAGATATCACTCGCGAGCACTTTGGACTGGGAGCGCATAATCAGCCAGTAGTACAGGAACAGGTCAATGTCCTGCATGCCCTTTTTGGGGGTGGTGGACCACCACGAGTCTTGCTCAAGAGGCTGGAGATGGGTCGAGTGCAGAGCCTCGGGAGAGCCGCCAAAACGCTGCTCCTCGAAGAGCAAATAGTTCTTGATCAAGTCCCACGCGAGCAGCGGGGTGCCGCGCGCGTTCAATGTTTCGAATATGAGATTAGGGTTGTCTCTCCCGTCGAGTCCAATCACGACTGCCATCAGCCGGCGACGCAGTGCGGTCGACAGGGCGTCGGCTCGTGGAATGATATTCTCTGAATCTCTCGCGAGGTATTCGCGGACCTGTTGTCGGAAGAAGTCATGCGCTTGAACGATTCGCGAGTCTTGGTATAGATCCGTTGATGCGTTGCCCATCGCGGCTCGAAATGCGGCTTGATCGCTGAACGTCGGCCAAACCTTAAACGCAGTGTCGGGGTTGTTCGGATCAACTTCCTCCTCGTTGTTTTCTACCAGTCGCCGAAACCGCTGCGCGTCACGGGTGAGCTTCGCCCCTCGGGAGGAATACTCTATCTTGCTCGCATCGAGCAATAGTTGGAGGGTTAAGAGACGTTGTTGCCCATCAATGACGAACCAAGGAACCGAGTCTCCGGGAACCAGCGACTTATTCTGGAGCACGATCGCGCCCAGAAAATGTTGAGCATCGGACGTATCGGGGGCTTCGAAGATTGCGTTAGCCAGCTCCTCAACGTCGGCCCAAAGAGGCTCCCACTGTCTTCTCTGTTCCCACACGTAGGGGCGTTGGAAGACAGGGATTAGGTATTGACTCTTCCCATTGAACAGGTCGTCCGCATTGCGAGCGTTGGCGTCCATGGCGACTCCGGTGAACGAGGGATCAGAGACTCCCTACCCCCGCGGCAAACCCAACCCCCGCGTCGCAATAATGTTCCGCTGAATCTCCGACGTCCCTGCCGCAATCGTCAGCGGCACCGCATTCAGATACTCATCCGGCATCCGACCATTCAGCGGCGCGCGCTCCACATCCCCCGCCAGCTGACCGTGCAGCCCCAGCATGTTGATCATCCCCGCCAGCTGCTGATTCACCGCCGTCCCGAACAGCTTGCTCATCGACGCCTCCTGATTCGGCACCAGACCCTGCGACTGCATCCACGCCACCCGATACGCCAGCCAGCGCCCCACCGTGAAACCGATCTGCAAATCCGCGATCCGGTGCCGCACCCGAATGTCCTCGTCCGGACGCCGACCATCCGGCCCCGGCTGCGACGCCAGCTCCGTCAGCTCGCCCAGCAGCCGCACGCCCGACACCACCCGCGAAATCCCCGAACGCTCAAAGTCCAGCGTCGTCGTCGCCACATACCAGCCCCGATTCTCCTCCCCCACCATGTTCGACGCCGGCACCCGCACGTCCTCGAAGAAGACCTCGTTGAAATGATGCCGGTCCGCCATGTTCACCAGCGGACGCACCGTGATCCCCGGCGTCCGCATATCGATCAGGAAGAACGAGATGCCCCGGTGCTTCGGCGCGTCCGGATCCGTCCGCGCCAGACAGAAAATCCAGTCCGCGTGCTGCGCCCCCGACGTCCAGATTTTCTGCCCGTTGATGATGTAGTCGTCGCCGTCCCGCACCGCCCGCGTCTGCAGCGACGCCAAATCCGAGCCCGAACCCGGCTCCGAAAAGCCCTGGCACCAGGTGATCTCCGCATTGCGAATCGCCGGCAGGAAGAACTCCTTGTGCTCCGCGCTGCCGTACATGATGATCGTCGGCCCCACCCGGTCCACGCCCTGGTTGTAGGACGGCGCGCGGTAGTGCGCCATCGTCTCGTTGAACATCGCCTGCCGTACCGGCCCCGCGCCCGCCCCTCCATGCTCCGTCGGCCAGCCCAGCGTCAGCCAGCCCCGCTCCGCCAGCGAGCGCTGAAACGTCCGCGTGAACGCCCAGCGCTCATCGTTCGCCGCACCCTCCTCCGCCGGCCCCTCCGACGTATCCGCCCACCGCGGCGGCAACTCCGTCTCCAAAAATCGCACCACCTCCCCGCGAAACGCCTCGTCCTCCGCCGAAAATCGAAACTCCATCAGCGCACCCTCCACCTTCGTGCGAGCGCCATGCTTGCGCCGTGTCGCCCTGTAGTGTACCATCGCGACACGATGATAGATGTGTCACCCAGTCGCTCCACCACCGTGTTGGTCGTCCTTGGAGCAACGGGCGACATGGCAACCAGCAAATTGCTTCCCGCGATGCAGCGGCTCCACCGAGACGGCCACCTGCCCATTCCCATGAAACTCATCTGCGTCGCAAAGGATCCGGAAGACGAGATACGGCAGCGCGTTGAAGACGCTATCCGCGAGGGCTACAAGCGCGAGGGCTACAGTGGCAATGTGCTCGAACGTTTGGCTCAGTCGTTCAACCAAGATCTGTCAACCCAGTACATCTCTGGTGATCTCATACGACAGAATGCCCGACTTCCCGATGATCGCACTGATCACCAACCATACGCTCAGATTCGGAGGGCTGTCGCGGACTTCTCAGATGCACGTACAACCTTCTACTGCTCAGTTCCGCCTCGGTTGTACGAGGACATCGCCCGTGAACTCTTTCTCCACGATCTAACAAATCCGACCTCGCGCATTGTATTCGAGAAGCCTTTCGGCGTGGATGAGGAGAGCACAAAAAGCGCCATGGAGTTTCTGGATAGCATGACACTACAAGATCAGACGATATTTGTTGATCATTACCTCCACAAGCCGATGGTCGCTCAGATTCAGGGTTTGCGGGAGAAGTACCCCGAACTTGATGCCATCTGGAAGGTGCCGCACATCCAACATGTGCAGATCACTGTCGCCGAGACGGAGGGAATCGGCGATCGCGGAGAGTTTTACGAGAGCGCCGGCGCACTTCTCGACATGATGCAAAATCACCTCTTTCAACTACTATGTGTGACCGCGATGAAGGTCGCGCAGCCATCGAAGTACGAGATGACGCTTTTCGACGTCATCAAGAACCTTGCTCCAGAGACCTTCAAGCGGCTGACGGATGAGCAAGTCGAAGCTGCTGTCATATCGGTCGTTCAAAAGATTTTCGAAGATGGCCTGGATGAAGCGACGCGTGCTGCGGCATTTGAAGAGGCCAGTGACAGACTTTTTCCGGATCCTCCGCCACAATCTGAGCAGCAGCGCAGCACAGATGCCATGAAGACTATTCAGTACCCGGAGACCCCCAGACTGTCGCCGGAGCGGTGGATCGTACGGGGACAGTACAGCGAATACCGCAGTGAGCTTCACGTAGCCGACGACTCAGACACCGAAACGTTCGTCGCGCTACAGGTCCAGCTTGACGATTCGCGATGGCGCGGAGTCCCTTTCTTCTTGCGGACAGGTAAGTGCATGAGCCGCCGAGTTGCGACAATCGGAGTGCATTTCACAAATGGTGACCGCATCACATTCCGTATACAACCGAACCCACAGATTATCGTCTCGTCCGAAGCGAGGCTCAGCGCCTTGAAGTTGTTGGTCGCAGATGGGGTCGCAATCACCGAGGAGCAAGATGTGGCGCGTTGGGTTACGGCTAAAGAGCGCGACGATCAGTCGTATGGCGATAGCGCCTATGATGCAATTGTCTTGGGCTGCTTGACCCGGACCCTAGAACATAGCGTCGCGATTGACTGGGTCACTGCGTCGTGGGAATTCATCGCCAAGATCCAGGATCTTTGGCGCAAAGACCCGAACAAAGACCCGAACGCGGCACCCTTGAGATTGTATCGATCGGGTTCAAACGGTCCCGACGCTGCCGACCGTTTGATCCGCGATGCGGGCTACGAATGGATGCCACTTGAGCCCAAAGGCCCGTTGCCTTGAAGCTGTGCTACGACGGCTCAGGGCTGGCCGGTGGCTAAACGACCAAGCGCGATGCTCGGATCGACGGGATCGCTGGCCGGCGTCCGCGTCCTCGACCTCACCGACGACCGCGCCATCTACGCCGGCAAGCTGCTCGGCGACCTCGGCGCGTCCGTCCTCCGCCTCGAACCGCCCGAAGGCGACCCGCTCCGCCGACGCGGACCCACGCACAACGGCGAATCCCTCTGGCACGCTTTCTTCGCCAGCAGCCGAAGCCACGCCCGACCCGAATCCGACATCGAAGCCATCCTCGCGCTCGCATCCAGCGCCGACATCCTGATCGACTGCGGGCGGCTCCGCTCCGCCCAAATCTCGCCCGGCGATCTGCTCGACGCCAACCCCGCGCTGGTCGTCGTCGATGTCTCCTCCTTTGGCCCCGACGGCCCCTGGGCCGACTACCAGGCGCCCGCACTCGTCGCCGAAGCCTTGGGCGGTGTCGCCGCCACCAGCGGCGACAGCGACACCCCGCCGCTCAAACTCTTCGGCGACCAGTACGCCTTCATCGCCGGCGTCTACGCCGCAATCGCCGCCCTGGCCGCCCTGCGACACGCCCGCGAGACCGGCGCAGGCCAGATCGTCAGCCTCGCCGTCCACGAAGCCCTCGCCTCCGTGCTCGAACACGTCCTGATGTGGGCCTGGTTCGACGACCAACTCCCCTTCGGCGCAGGCTCCGCCGGCGCTTTCCTGCCCCGCCAGGGCTCCCTCCACTGGAGCCGCGCCTATCAGGTCATGCAGGCCAACGGCGGCGCAATCATGATCACCCCCACGCCCGACTTCCAGGCCCAACTCGCCTGGCTCGTCGAAGAAGACGCCCACGACGACCTGCTCGACCCCAAATACGCCGAGCCCGAAAACATCGTGCTCCTGATCGAGCGCAGCATGGACGCCCTGCGCCGCTGGACCGCCACCAAGGACGTCGAGCCGTTCTTCCACGAAGCGCAGCGACGCCACCACCCCTACGGCTGGGTCATGCCCATCCCCGAAGTCGCCGCCAACCCCCAACTCGAAGCCAGAGACTGGTGGACGGATTATCCCCTCGGCGAGCAAACCGTCAAAGGCCCCGGCCCGCCCTACCGAATGGCCGACACACCCGCGCAAATCGGCGGCGATCCCAGCCGGCCCGAGCCCGCATCGGCCGAGCAGATTCTCAACGAGATCGGCTGGGCCGACTGATGCCCGACGAGACGCGCCACAGCCCCCGCCCGCTCGACGGCATCCGCGTGCTCGACTTCACCCACGTCCTCGCCGGCCCCTTCTGCACCCGCGTGCTCGGCGACCTCGGCGCAGACATCGTCAAAGTCGCCACCAACAGCCGCCCCGCCACCGGCGGCGGCCCCGAATCGCCCTACTACACAATGTGGAACCGCAACAAACGCCTGCTCCAACTCAACCTCGCCCGCCCCGAAGCCCAGCAAATCGCCCGCGACCTCGCCGCCAAAGCCGACATCATCATCGACAACTTCTCCGTCGGCGTGCTCGACCGCTGGGGACTCGACTGGCACTCCGTCGCCCAGACCAACCCCGGCGTCATCTCCATCGCCATGTCCGGCATGGGTTCGTCCGGCCCCTGGGCCTCTTATGTCACATTCGCGCCCACCATCCACGCCCTCGCCGGCCTCACCTACCTCACCGGCGTCCCCGGCCGCAACGACATCGGCGTCGGCTTCTCCTACAACGACCACATGGCCGGACTGCACGCCGCAACCGCCCTGCTGGCCGCCCTCGAAGCGCGCCGCGCCACCGGACGCGGACAGCGCATCGACATGTCCCAGTTCGAGGTCGGCGTCGGCTTCTCCGGCCCCGCACTGCTCGACTGGTTCGCCAACGGCGTCGCCGCCGAGCCCATCGCCAACGATCCCCCCTGGCGCATCGCCGCCCCCCACAACACCTACCCCTGCGCCGGCGAAGACCGCTGGATCGCCATCGCCGTCGAAACCGACCAGCAATGGCAATCCCTCCGCGCCCTGCTTGGCGATCCGGCCTGGGCCCGCAACGCCGAGTTCGACTCCGCAGACGGACGCTGGCAGCGCCGCGCCGAGCTCGACGCCCAGCTCACCAGCTGGACCGCCCGCCAGGACCCCTACGACCTGATGCAGCGCTGCCAGCAGGCCGGCGTCCCCGCCGGCGTCGTGCAAACCGGCGAGGACCTCACTCAACGCGACCCCCAGCTGCAACACACCAACTTCTTCTTCGAGCATGACGACCCGCACCCCACCTTCGGCCCAATCAACGGCGACCGCCTCCCCCTCCGCTTCTCCAAAACCGACGCCGCCCAATACCGCCGCCCACAAATCTTCGGCGAGTCCAACACCACCATCCTCTCCGACTGGCTGAGCATGAGCGCCGAGCAGGTCCAAAGCGCAGCCGCAGAAGGTATCGTGGAGTGACCATGCCCACCCCACCAATCCGCGAAACCCCGCGCATCGAGTCCCTCCGCGTCCGCAACTACCGCGTCCTACGCGATGTGCAACTCAAGGATCTCACGCCGCTCACGGTCCTGATCGGTCCCAACGGCAGCGGCAAATCGACGCTCTTCGACGTCTTCGCCTTCCTCGCCGAATGCTTCGCCGCCGGCTTGCCGAACGCGTGGGCGCATCGAGGAGGAATGAGGGAACTGTGCTCGCGAGGGGAAGAAGGCGCGATCACGATCGAGGTCAAATACCGCGAACGACCGCGACGGCCCAAAGAGCGTCATCCCCCACCTCTCATCACCTACCACCTCGAAATCTGTGAAGAGGATCGCTTCCCGATCGTCGCGAAAGAATGGTTGTCGTGGCGCCGCAAACAGCACGGGCAACCGTTCAAGTTCCTGATGTACCAACGCGGCCAGGGACACGCGATCGCCGGGGACGCACCAGACGAACAAGCAGAACGCACAGAACAACCGCTCACTGCTCCAGACCTCCTCGCGGTAAACACACTGGGCCAGTTGCAGAGCCACCCGCGCGTCGCTGCCCTCCGCAGCTTCATCACCGGCTGGTACCTGTCCTATCTCACCACCCCCGACCTGCGACGCACTCGTGATGCCGGCCCCGAACATCGCCTGTCGGCCACCGGCGAGAACCTCGCGAATGTGCTGCAACACCTTCAGCGCTCAAACCCTGCGCATCTGGAGAATCTGTTTGAGCAGCTCTCCCACCGCGTTCCTCAACTGGAAAAGGTCACAGCACACGAGCTGCGCGATGGCCGCTTGCTCTTGCAGCTCAAGGATCGAGTCTTCGACGATCCCATCCTTGCCAAGAACGCGTCGGACGGCACGATGAAGCTGCTCGCATATCTGATCGTGCTACGCGATCCGAACCCGCCACCGCTGATCGGCATCGAAGAGCCCGAGAACTTCGTGCATCCGCGACTACTCACCACGCTCGCCGAGGAGTGTCTGTCCGCAGCAGTCCATACGCAACTGCTGGTCACCACACATGCGCCGTTGCTGCTCGACTCACTCGCACCGGAGCAAGTGCGTGTGTTGGCGCGCGGCGAAAGCGGCTTTGCAGAAGTCCGGAGCGCAGCGGACATTTTAGGAGTGAAGGAATACCTCCATGCTGGCGGCCTGCTGGGCGACGCATGGCAGCAGAACATGTTCGAGTGGCATGCACTCCCTGCCAACTCACGCTGAGATACTCGTAGAAGATGAATCAACGGCAGCAGCCGTTGAAGTAATCCTTCAACGACTGATCGGTGCGTCGTTGACGCAGACATGGCGCCTGACGCCGTTCCGCGGCAAAGATCGGATGCTGCGCAACCTGCCCGCCATCTTCTACGCACTCGCTCAAGCGCGATATGCAGACAGAATCATCGTCGTGATCGATCAGGACCGTGACGATTGTGAACGGCTGAAGCAAGACATTTGGGCTATGGGGATCTCAAGCGGCCTGACTCAACCGGCCGAGTCATCCTCCGATCCGATGTTGCGTGTCCGGATCGCCATGACCGAACTAGAGTCGTGGTTCTTGGGCGATGTGCATGCCGTCCGGGCAGCCTATCCACGTGTGCGCGAACGGGAGATACGAGTCGCAGGCGACGTCGACCTTCAGCAGGACGCTTGGGAGCACTTGCAGCGCACACTCCTCCAACATCGATACTTCGAAACCAGAATGCCGAAAGCAACTGTCGCGCAGGCCATCGCCACCCACCTCAATCTCACTCCCGACGCCAACACCTCCCAAAGCTTCCGCCTCTTCCTCCGCACCCTCCGCGAAACCTACGATCTCGTCTAAAGCTCAGCGCGTCCACACCATCAACTGGCGCTCACCGTCATCGCGGCAGAAAGCCAATCCGCTCAAAGAACTCCGCCCGATGCCGCACATTGAACACGGTCAGCTGGCTGCGAAGCGTGCCCCGCAACATATAGGAGAGTTCGTCCCGATCCAGACTGCTGGCAGACCACAGTACGTCGCGCCGATGGTGGTAGCAACAGTCATCGCGATGCGAAGCGTCGTATCGGTAGCTGCCGATCACCTGGCCGTATCGAAGCCACTGCCGGTCGAACTCCGGAGTGATCACCCAGTCGCCTGTTTTGATGTCGAACAGAAAGCGCGAGATGTTGCCGACGTCCGCTCGTATGCTCGACGCTTTGTCGTCCCTGTGCGCGGCCGACAACCAGCGCGCGCCCACCATGACGCCATCCGCCACATCGGAGAGATCGCCTGTCTCGTTCCACCCGATCCCCGTGAACCCGCCGTCAACGCAATTCTGCGTCTCCTTGCCGCCGTCAGCACGGACCACCCAGACCTTCGGCGTCGCCTTCCGCTCCTCCACCATCACTCACCCCCTACCGGAACACCGAGTAATCAATCTCCTTACTCGTGATGAACTCCAGCAGCGCCGGCTGACCATCCTCCGTCGCCGCAATCCCCCGCTTCACCGCATCCTGAATATCCCCAACCTCCGTCACCCGCTCCCCGTACCCGCCGAACGCCTTCGCCATATCCGCGTAGTGCCCCGAAATGTCCGTCGCCCGGTACTTCTCCGTCGCCGTCTTCATGATCGGCAGCTCGATCGCCATCGAGAAATTGTTCAGCAGAATCGAGAGAATCGGAATGTTCTCCCGCACCGCCGTCTCGAAGTCCATCCCCGTCATCCCAATCGCCGCGTCGCCCCACACATTCAGGCACAACTTCTCCGGACGCGCCACCTTCGCACCCATCGCCAGACCCAGCCCGTAACCCAGCTGCGTCGTCTTCCCCCAGCCGATGTAGCTCAGCGGCGTCGTCGAATTCCAGAACGGCGACATCTGATCCCGCGGACTCCCCGCGTCGTGCGTCGCCACCACGTTGTCGATCCCCACCGTCTCACTGAGCGTCGCGTGCAGATCGCGCAGCACCCGGTACGGGTTCAGCGGCGACTCGTCGCAGTCCGTCTTGTGCGCCCAGTCCTCGCGCCAGCCGCCGTTAATCCGCGCGATCTCCGCCGCGATCCCGTCCGCGCGCCCGCGCGCGCCCGACACCAACTCCTTCACCTCCGCGATGATCGCCTCCAACACCAGCGCCGCGTCCCCGACGATCCCCTCGGAAATCTCCACCTCGTTGTTGAAATCCTCCGGATCCAGCGTCGCGTGAATGTAGTACGGACCCTTCGGCATCCGCAGCCCGAAGCCCGTCGCCGCGAACGAGCAGCCAATCCCGAACACCACATCCGCGTTCTGCAGGAACTCATGCACCGCCTTCGGGAACGCCCGCCCGCCCGAACCCAGCGACAGCGGGTGCGTCTCCGGAAACGCGCTCTTGCCCTGCAAACTCGTCGTCACCGGCGCCTCCAGCAGCTCTGCCAACTCCCGCAGCTGCTCCCACGCCTTCGCGTAATGCACCCCCTGCCCCGCGTAAATCACCGGTCGCTCCGCGTTCACCAGCGTCTGCGCCGCCTTCCGCGCATCCGCCGGATCCGGCCCGAAGCGCACCGACGTCGTCGGCCGATAGTCGATCGGCTCCTCCACATCCTCGCCCCACATATCGCCCGGCACCTCCAGCACCACCGGACGCTGCCGACCGTTCCGCGCGTGCGTGAACGCCCGCCGCACCGCGTTCGGCAAATCCCGCGCCACCGTCAGCTGCTCCGTCCATTTGCTCACGTGCTGAAAATTCACCAGCCCGCTGAAGTTCGGCGCAACATTCGTCTGCGCCCGCGCGTAGCCCCCCGGAATCGCCACCAACGGCGCCGACTCGCTCCACGCCTGCGCCAGCCCGCCGAACGAATTCTCCGCACCCGGTCCGTTCTGCGTCAGATACACCCCCACCTGGTCGCCCGAGTTCATCCGCGCGAACGCATCCGCCATGTGAATCGCCGTGCGCTCCTGGCGCACAATGATCGTGCGGATATCCGCCTCCGCCGCAGCCTCGAAAATCGGATTGACCGGATACCCGACCACGAACTCCACACCCTCGCGCTTCAGCATCTCCGCAATCGCGTTGGCAACCTTCACGGCACATTCCTT
This sequence comes from uncultured Dehalococcoidia bacterium, assembly GCA_958295515.1. Lineage (GTDB taxonomy): Bacteria > Chloroflexota > Dehalococcoidia > Bin125 > Bin125 > CATQGW01. Next base: position 23,615 of record CATQGW010000006.1, read on the forward strand.
CCCCGAGCGCCCTCGCGCTCCTTTATCGCTCTAGTTCTGCTCCCGCCGTCCCGCGACGACCGGCTACTCGTCCGAGTGTACGGGAGCGCGGCGGTCGAACCACGGCTGCGCCCCCTCCAGCGCCGAACCTACCCGAATCAGCCGCGCCTCGTCCCCGTACGGCGCCACGAACTGCACCCCAATCGGCAGCCCCGCCTCATTCCACCACAACGGCACAGACGCCGCCGGATTGCCCGATGCGTTGAACGTCGAGGTGTACCCCACCGTCTGCTGCACATCCCGACCCTGCGCCTGCATGTCCTCGCGATCCAGATTCAAATGCCCCAGCGGGAACGGCGGCGAGGCCATCGTCGGACTCAGCATCACGTCGTAGCCCTCGAAAAAGCCCGCCACCAGCCGCCCAATCGCATGCACCGCCCGCGTCGCACGGATGTAGTCCGCCGCGCTCGGCTGCTCCCCGCTGATCATCTGCCACGTGATCGGCTCCACATCCTCCGCGCTCGGCTCCCGCCCCAACTGCGCCGCCCGATCCTCCACCGCCACCAGCGTGCTCGGCCGCACCACATTCCACAGCGGATTGCTCACCTCCGACGGAATCTCCAGCACCGCGTCCTCCACCTCCATGCCCAAATCGCGGCACAACCCCGCCGCGTGCTCCACCGCCGCCAGACAGTCCGGATGCGTCTCCACCCCGTTGAACGCCGTCGTGATCAGCCCCACCCGCAGCCCTCGAACATCGCCCCCCACTTCCTCGACCCACGGGCGCTCAGGCGGCGGCGCGTAATACGGCGCGCCCAAATCGGGCCCCGCCGTCGCGTCCAGCAGCGCCGCCGAGTCCCGAACGCTGCGCGACACCGCATGAATCGTCGACATCCCCGCCCAGCCCTCGCCCACATCCGGACCCGAAGGCGTCCGCCCCCGCGTCGGCTTCAGCCCGAACAGCCCGCAGCACGACGCCGGAATCCGAATCGATCCGCCCCCGTCCGATGCGTTCGCCGCCGGCAGAATCCCCGCCGCCACCGCCGCCGCCGCCCCGCCCGACGATCCGCCCGCCGTGTGTTCGAGATTCCACGGATTCCGCGTCTTCCCATGCACCATCGACTCGGTCGTCGCCGTGATCCCAAACTCCGGCGAGGTCGAGCGCCCAAAGATGCTCAGCCCCGCCGCCTTGTAGCGCGCCGTCATCGCGTGATCGTGATCCGGCACATAGTCCTCGAAAATCCGCGAGCCGTTGCTCATCGGCTGCCCTGCGTACAGCAGATACAGATCCTTCAGCAGAAACGGCGCCCCCGACAGCGGTCCCGCCGGCAGCCCCGACAGCGCCCGCTCCCGCGCCTCGTCGTAATACGGGTAGACCACCGCATTGATCTGGTCATTCACCCGCCCCACCCGCGCAATCGCCTCCTCCAGCAGCTCCGCCGCCGTCACCTCCCCGCCCGCCACCAACTCAGCCAGCCCCACCGCGTCGTAATCGCTGTACCCCTGAACCGCCATCCTGAACCCTCCTCAAACCCGCGTCGCATCACGCGCCCACAGCATACTCGGACCACCGCCCACCCCCACCACCACTTCCTTCAGCCCCGCCTCCTCAATTCCGTCACACCCGCGCTCGCCACCTCCGTCATACCCGCGCTCGCCAATTCCGTCATACCCGCGCTTGCCGCGGGTATCCCGCCGTGACCACTACCAAGCCGACGCCTGCCACCTCCGCCACTCCCACCCTAGAAATAATCCGCATACAACCCCAGATAATGCCCACCCACCACCAGCACATGCCCCGCCCCCCAACCCGCCTCACGCTCCCGACCCGGAAAATTCGCCATCAGCCGAAACCCCCCCGGACTCTCCCGCTCCGCCAACTCCACAATGTCCGCCCCCATCTGCCCCATGTCCTCCCACAGCTCCCACTGACTGACCCCCGAGCGCGGCACCGCCAACAGCGCAAACGGCGGCAGCGTCCGCTGCGCCCCCGAAAAGCCCATCCGAATCGTCACCTTCCAGATTTCGCTCCGCCCCGCCTCCAGCACCCCGCGCGCGTCGTAGAACAGCGTCGACTCCGTCTCCGCCACCGGCCCGCCCAGCTTCCGCACCGCCGCCGGCCACGGCTCCCCCGTCGGCGCAAAGCGGCTCACATCCAACTCCTTGCCCGCATGCACCTGCAAGTGCGCGTGCGGCTGCGTCTGCTCCCCGAACGCCCCAAAGTTGCAGAACACCCGAAACCCCTCCGGCGCGCGCTCCGCATTCCGCTCCCGCATCAGCTCCAGCGCCCGCAGCCCATGATCCCGCGCCGTCCGACCCGCCGCACCCAAATCCCGCCACAACTCCGACTGCTGGTCGTAGTAGCGCCGTCCCGTCGTCGGCGTGTGCCGCGCCGGAATCACCAGCGACGTCAGATCAAAGAACAGAAACTGATTCTCAAACACGAACACATCCGGCGTCTCCGCGCTCCACGGCAGCGCCTCATCCCCCTCGCGCGACTCCACGAACAGCGGCCCCGCATCCTGGAAAAACAGCGCGTAGCCCGGACCCGACGCGATCCGGCAGAACACACACCCCCGCACACCCTCCGCTGCTGCTTCGCCCGGCATACCCCGCAGCGTCGCACCGACCAGCCCGCCGATCAAACCCCGCCGCTCCAAACCGAGCCTTTGATAGGCTCGCAGCGTGGCAGCCATCCAACCCTTCCCCGCCCTGCGCTACGACCCCGCGCGCCTGCCCGACTGGGGCGCCGTCCTCGGTCCCCCCTACGACATCGTCGATGCCGAGCAGACCGCCCGCCTGAAAGCCGCCAGCCCCCACCAGATCGCCCACATCGAGACCGCCGCCGGCCCCGACGAAATCGCCGCCGCTGCCCAGCGCCTCGCCGACTGGCGCGCCGCAGGCGTGCTCATCCAGGACGACCCCGCCCTCTATCTGCACGAGCACCAATTCACGCTCGACGGCCAACCGCGCACCCGCCTCGCCCTCCTCGCCGCAGTTGACCTCACCCCCTGGGAGCAGGGCGACGTGCTTCCCCACGAGTGGACGATGCCCGGCCCGCGCCAAACCCGCGCCGAACTGCGCGACGGCGTCGCCGCCGACGTCTCGCCCCTCATGGCCTTCATCGCCGACCGCGACGGCCGCGTCGCCGCCGCCCTCAACCAGGCCCTCTCGCTCACCCCCCTCAGCCGGGGAACCGACCCCGCCGGCGACCGCCACTCCCTGCGCCGCATCGACGACCCTCAGACAACCAGCGAGCTCTCCGACGCCATCGCCGAACAACCCATCTACATGGCTGACGGACACCACCGCTACGAATCCGCGCTCGCCGTCCAGGAACGCCGCGCCGCCGCCAACGGCGCAATCGACGGTCCCGCCAACCGCGTCCTCATGGGCATCGTCCCCGCCTCCGACCCCGGCCTCGTCGTCGGCGCGACCCACCGCCTCATCCACGCCGACATCCCCCCCGACCTGCCCGCCCGCCTCGCGCCCGAGTTCGCCGCCCACCCCAACCCGCCCGCCGACCCCCACATCACCCTGCTTGCCCCCGCCGCGCCGCCCGTCCACTTCACCGCCAACGACGCCGCGCTCGAAGCCCTGCCCGAACACCTCCCCGACTCCTGGCGACGCCTCGCCCCCGCCGTGCTTCAATACGCCATCCTCGACCGCCACCTCGGCATCGACGAAGCCGCCCTCGCCGCCGGCCGGGCCGTCACCTACATCCACGCCCACACCGACGCCCAGGCCGCAGTCGCCGACGGCCGCGCCGCCGCCGCCTTCATCCTCCCTCCTCCAACTCTCGACCAAGTCTTCACCGCCGCCCAGGCCGGCGACCGCATGCCCCAAAAAAGCACCTACTTCGTCCCCAAACTCCCCACCGGCCTGGTCCTCCACCCCATCGACTAACCCACCCCCCACCGCCCCTACCCCGCGCGGATACCATCCCTGACCAACCTCGCAATCAACTCCTCATGCGTCCCCGACCCCTTCGTCGAGTTGCAAGCCCCGCACAGCAACTGAAGGTTGCCAACGTGATCACTCCCGCCCTTCGATCGCGGCACAACATGATCAATGGTCAAATTGCGATAAGGAAACGGCGAAAGACAGCCATTGCAAAGCCCTTCCTGCTGCCCAAAGAGGTAACGCTTGTTCGCGTCAATGTTGTATTTCGGCACCTCGCCAAGGTCCGTCCGGACCGGAATGTCGGCGCGATGGACTCCCTTGTAAAACAGCCCCAGTTCCTTATTGAGCCGCGTTCGGACGAGATCAGCAGCTTTGGATGAGATGTCGATCCCCACCCATCGGCGACTCAGTTTTTCGGCGGCAATGCACGCCGTCGCGCAACCGCAGAAAGGATCCAAGACAACATCACCTTCATTCGACGACGCGCGAATGATGCGCTCAAGCAGTGCCAGCGGTTTCTGCGTCGGATACCCGACCCGTTCCGCGGCGTTCGTTGCAGTACCGAACGATGGAATGTCCACCCACCACGAAGGGGCCGACCGCACGCCCCCTACAGCGTCGCCTGCACCACATCGTCCACCCCATCGATCGCCCGCAACTCCCCCAACTCCTCCGCCGTCAGCGCCCGATCAATCGTCAGCGCCATCAGCGCATCCGCCGACGGATCATCCTCGTCGTAGCCCAACTCCATCGCCCGAATGTTCACATCCCAGCCCCCCAACTGCGTGCCCACCAGACCCACCCGCCCCGGACGATCCTGATTGCGCAGCACCAGCAGATACTCATGACCCGCCTGCCGCCCCGCGATATGCACGTGGAAGCCGTCCAGATCCACCACCGCCGCCCGCCCACGATCGATCGTCCCCGTCAGACTAAGCCGCTCCGACGACGTGTTCAGCTGCACCGTCACCGACGACTGATACGGCTCCGCCTCGCTCAACATCTGCTCCGAAACCCGCCACCCCCGCTGCGCAATCACATTGTTCACCGAGACCAGGTTCACGTGCTCGTCCGAGATCGGCTCCAACAGTCCCGCCACCACCGCCGCCTTCAGCGGCGTCACGTCGTAATTCGCAATCTCCCCCCGATACACCACATGCACATCCCGCCACTGCCCACGCGCCAACTGCGTGCAGAGCCGACCGCACATCGTCGCCGCCCCCAAATACGGCCCCACCGCCTCCAGCGTCTGCGGATCAATGAACGGCGCATTCACCGCGTTCGAAGCCGGCTCCCCCCGCAGCACCCGCAGCATCTCCCCCGCCAGGTCCAGCGCCACCCGCTCCTGCGCCTCCTGCGTCGACGCCCCCAGATGCGGCGTCGCCAGCACCCGTGGATGCTCAATCAGCCGATTCCCCACTGCCGGCTCCTCCGCGAACACATCCAGCGCCGCCCCCCCAATCGCCTCCGACTCCAACGCCTCCCACAGCGCGTCCTCGTCGACCAGACTGCCCCGCGCCATATTCACCAGCAGCGCGCCCGGCTTCATCCGCGCGAACTGCTCCGCGCCCATCAGCGGCCCCGCACCCGGCGTCGGCCGCGTGTGCAGCGTCACCACATCGCTCTGCTCCAGCAACTCCTCCAACCCCATCAACTGCACATGCATCGACGCCGCCCGCTCCGCCGGCACAAACGGATCATGCGCAATCAACCGCGTCTCAAACGCCTGCAACCGCCGCGCCACCGACGATCCCACCTGCCCCAGCCCCACAATCCCAATCGTCTTCGCCTGCAACTCCGAACCCACGAACCGCTGCCGCTCCCACGCCCCGCCGCGCAGACTCGCCGTCGCCGACGCAATATGCCGGCTCACCGCCAGCAGCATCCCCACCGCCAGCTCCGCCGCCGAAACCGTGTTCCCGCCCGGCGCGTTGAGCACCAGAATGCCCCGCTCCGTCGCCGCCTCGATATCGATGTTGTCCACCCCCGCACCCGCGCGGCCAATCACCCGCAGCCGCTCCGCCGCCGCAATCACCGCCCGGTCCACCCGCGTCCCGCTCCGCACCACCAGCCCGTCGTACCCGCCGATCACCGCCAGCAACTCCTCGCGCGGCAACCCCAGCCGCACCTCAACCTCCGCCTCGCGCCGCAGCGCCTCCACCCCCTCCTCCGCGATCGGCTCCGCCACCAACACCTGCTGCGTCACAAGTCTTGCCCCGTCTCTCTTGCCGCGCCGCTGATCCCCCTCAGCGCGGGCCAATGCCCGGAATCCGCGCATCCGCCGCCGGCCCAAAGCCTAGCGCCGTCAGCGCCGACTGGAGCGCCGCAAAACACGCCGCCATCTCCTCCTCATCCAACCAGCCCAAATGCCCAATCCGGAAGATGCTCGTCGCCAGCTTCCCCTGCCCCGCCGCAATCACCACATCATGCTCCTCGCGCAGCAGCCGCGAGAGATCACCCACCGCGATCTCCTCCGGCACCCGCACCGCCGTCACCGTGTCCGAGGCATAGCGCTCCTCCGCCAGCAACTCCAAACCCAGCGCCCGCGCCACATTCCGCGTCCACGACGCAAACCGATGGTGCTTCGCATAGATCGCCTCCGGACCCTCCGCCGCCATCAGCGGCAGCGCCGCGTCCATCGCGTACAGCACCGGCAGCGTCGGCGTCCACGGCGGCTGCCCCCGCGTCGCATACTCATGGTGCTTGCCCAGATCGAAATAGAAGCTGGGCATCGTCGAGGTCTCCGTCGCCGCCCAGCCCCGCTCGCTCAGCGCCGCCATCGCAATCCCCGGCGGCGACAACCACCCCTTCTGCGACGCCGTCACCACCGCGTCCAGACCCCACTCGTCCATCTCCATCGGAATCGAACCCAGCGACGACACGCAGTCCACCAGAATCAGCGGATCCGCCACCTCTTTCACCGCCGCCGCAATCTCCCCCACCGGGTTGGTCACCCCCGTCGAAGTCTCGTTGTGCGTGATCAGCAGCGCCCGGTAGTCCCGCTCGCCAATCGCCTCCGCCACCACCTCCGGCGTCGCCGCCGTCCCCCACTCCACCCCCACGCGCGTCACATCCGCCCCGTACGTCTCCGCAATCGTCGCAAAACGATCGCCGAACGAGCCCACACTCACCGCCAGCACCGCGTCCCCCGGCGAAAGCGTGCTCGTGATCGCCGCCTCCATCGCCCCCGTCCCGCTCGCCGAAATCAGCAGCACCTCCTGCTCTGTCCCGAAAAACGGCTGCACCCCGCTCGACACCCGCTCCAGCAGCGCCGCAAACTCCGGCCCGCGGTGATTAATCATCTCTCCCGCCGCCGCCGCCAGCACCTCCGGCGGGCACGGCGTCGGTCCCGGAATTCGCAGATTCGCCATTCAATCCCCCTCGCCTAAATCGCCTCTCAGTCACACACTGAAACCGACAATATCGAGCCGCTCCATTGCCCACAATCAACCCACGCAACCCCCACGTAACCAACCGCACACCCCACCGTTCCGTCATACCCGCGCTTGCCGCGGGTATCTCGCCGCCACCAGCACCAATTCACTGCCCGTCACCTTCGCCACTCCCCCGCACCACACACCCCGCGCACAGACTCCCCACCCCAGGCACGCCAAACAATCCTCCCACCCCAGCTACGATGAACAACACCCACCAACCATCAACCACCAACCCAAACATGCCCCACCCCCTCCGCGCACTCCCCAGCGTCGACCGCGTCCTCTCGCACCACCGCATCCAGGCTCTGCGCCTGCCCGCCGACCTCATCGCCGACGCCGTCCGCACCGAAATCGAGCGCCGCCGCGACGCCATCCGCAACGCCCAGCCCAACCCCCTCTCCCCCTCGCTCGACGACATCGCCGCCGCCGTCGCCGACCAGCTCACCGCCGCATTCACCGCCGGCCTGCGCCCCGTCATCAACGCCACCGGCGTCGTTATCCACACCAACCTCGGACGCGCCCCGCTCAGCGACGCCGCCATCGCCGCCATGCAGCACGCCGCCCACTACTCCAACCTCGAATTCGACCTCGAACACGGCGAACGCGGCAGCCGCGCCCACCACCTCGACGAACCCCTGCGCGCCCTCACCGGCGCCGAAGCCTCCCTCGTCGTCAACAACAACGCCGCCGCCCTCTACCTCACCCTCGCCGCCCACGCCCAGAACCGCGAAGTGATCATCAGCCGCGGACAAGCCGTCGAAATCGGCGGCGGCTTCCGCATCCCCGATGTCCTCCGCCAGTCCGGCGCAACCCTCGTCGAGGTCGGCGCGACCAACCGCACCCGCCCCGCCGACTACGGCCGCGCCATGACCGATCGCACCGCCGCCCTGCTCCGCGTCCACAGCAGCAACTTCCGAATCGTCGGCTTCACCGAGGAAACGACGCTCGCGCAGCTGCGCGAACTCGCCGACCTCCGCCGTCCCCCCCCGCTGGTGCTCGACGACATCGGCAGCGGCTGCCTGCTCGACACCCGCAACTTCGGCCTCAGCCACGAGCCCCAACCACAGCAGAGCATCGCCGACGGCGCAGACCTCGTCATGTTCTCCGGCGACAAGCTGCTCGGCGGCCCCCAGGCCGGCATCATCGTCGGCAGCGCCGCCAAAATCGCCCCCCTCCGCTCACACCCCCTCATGCGCGCCATGCGCCCCGACAAAACCACCATCGCCGCCCTCGGCGCCACCCTCAACCACTACCTGCGCGGCGAGGCCGAAACAGAAATCCCCGTCTGGCGAATGATCGCCGCCGAACCCGACCAACTGCGCCAACGCGCCGACGCCTGGCGCGAACAACTAAATCATGGCGAAGTCGCCCCCGACCAGTCCCCCATCGGCGGCGGCTCTCTCCCCGCCGAAACCCGACCCACCTACGTCCTGCGCCTACCCAACCCCGACCTCGCGCCCCAGCTGCGCCGCAACGACCCCCCAATCATCGCCCGCGTCGTCCACAACCAACTCCAACTCGACCCCCGCACCGTGCTCCCCCAGCAGGAACCAACCCTCCTCAACGCCCTCCACGCCCTCCTCTAACCGCCCTCTGACCACTATGCGACTGCCATGACCATCTCCCTCGCCGCCCTCCTCCCCCACCCGCCCATCCTGCTCCCCCAAATCGGCGCCGGCCGCGAAACCGCCGCCCAACAAACCCTCGACGCCTACGCTGCCGTCGAGCGGGAACTCCACCGCAACCCGCCCGACCGCCTGCTCCTGATCAGCACCCACGGGATCGTCACCCTGCGCCGCTTCCACCTCCTCACCGCACCCCTCACCGGCGACCTCGAACCCTTCGGCGCGCCCCACTGCCGAATCGAGCAGCCCCACGACCCCACGCTCGCCGACGCCCTGCTGCAAGCCGCCCAAACCCACGACCAGCCCCTCACCCCGGTCACCCGCTGGGAATCCCACGACCACTCCGCCATCGTCCCTCTCACCCTGCTGCGCAACGCCCTCGCCGACACCCCCACCACCGTCCTCAGCATCTCCTTCCGCTCCACCCATGACCACCACGACCTCGGATACAGCCTCGCCGAAGCCGTAAACAGCGCCCCCGGCCGCACCGCCGTCATCGCCAGCGGCGACGGCGCGCACACCCTCACCGCCGACAGCCCCCACGGCTTCCACCCCAGCGCCGAACCCTTCCAACAAGCCTTCGACGACGCCCTGCAACGCTGGAACCCGGAGAGCATCCTGAGTTTCGACGACGACCTCCGCCGCCAAATCGACGAATCCGTCGTCTCCCCCGCCGCCGTCCTCACCGGCCTGCTCCACAATCAGCAGGTCCGCCCCCAACTACTGTCCGCCGAAGCCCCCTGGGGCGTCGCCTACACCGCCGCCTTGCTACACATCGAAGCCTCCTGCTGATGCTCGACCCACGCACCATCACCGCCCTCGAATTCCCCAAAATCATCGAGCGCCTCGCGCGCCTCTGCAACACCCCGCAGGGCCGCGCCCTCGCGCAGGACATCACCCCCACCGACGACCTCGAAGAAATCCGCCGCCGACACGCCCAAACCTCCGAAGCCCTGCGCCTGCACCGCTTCAAGCCCAACTTCGCGCTCGGACACCTCCCACCCATCGACGACAAACTCCTCGCCGCCTCTCGACGCGCCGCCCTGCCCGCCGCCGACATCCTCGAAATCGCCGCCGCCCTCCGCAACGCCCGCGCGCTCCGCAACCAACTCGCGCCCCTCGGACGCGAACTCCCACTGCTCAGCCGCATCGCCGCACGCATCGCCGACTTCAACCCCCTCCTGCGCCGCATCGAACACGACCTCGACGAACGCGGCGAAGTGCTCAACCGCGCCAGCCCCGAACTCGCCCAGGCACGCCAACAGGCCGAGCAAATGCGCGAACGCCTCGAACGCGCCATCCAGACCATCCTCCGACGCGCCGTCTCCGACGGCATCGCACAGGAAGACCTCATCACCGAGCGCGATGGACGTTATGTCATCCCCATCAAGGCCGAACTCCGCCGCCAACTGCCCGCCGTCGTCCACGATGTCTCCGCCAGCGGCGCAACCCTCTTCGTCGAACCCCTCGCCGTCGTCGAACTCGGCAACCGCCTGCGCGAAGCCCGACGCGCCGAGCGACGCGAAATCGAGCGCATCCTCCGCGAACTCGTCGCCGATATCTCCGACGAAGTCGGCGCAATCCGCGCCGCGCTCCAGTGCATCGCCCAGATCGACCTCGCCCAGGCCAAAGCTCGCCTCGCCCGCGAACTCGACGCCCCACTCCCCGCCGAACACGACGACCTCCACTGGCTGCAAGCCGGCCCCGCCGAACTCCACCTCCACTCCGCCCGCCACCCCCTGCTCACCGGCGACGTCGTCCCCATCTCCGTCGCCCTCACCCTCGACGAACGCTGCGTCCTCATCACCGGCCCCAACACCGGCGGCAAAACCGTCGCCCTCAAAACCGTCGGACTACTCACCCTCATGGCCCAGGCCGGCCTCCCCATCCCCGCCGAAGACGGCTCCCGCATCCCCGTCTTCGCCGACATCTTCGCCGACATCGGCGACGAACAGAGCATCGAACAGTCCCTCTCCACCTTCTCCGCCCACATCACCAACATCATCCGCATCCTCGCCGAAGCCGGCCCCGACACACTCGTCCTGCTCGATGAACTCGGCGCCGGCACCGACCCCGGCGAAGGCGCCGCCCTCGCCCGCGCGCTCCTCGAATACCTGCTCAACCTCGACACCGCCGTCGTCGCCACCACCCACCACGGAGCGCTCAAAGTCTTCGCCCACTCCACACCCGGCGTCGTCAACGCCTCCGCCGAATTCGACGCCCAAACCCTCCAGCCCACCTACCGCCTGATCATGGGCGCGCCCGGACGCTCCAACGCCATCGCCATCGCCCGACGCCTCGGCATGCCCGGCCCCATCCTCGACCGCGCCGGCGAACACACCAGCCCCGACACCGCCGATATCGAATCCCTCCTCGCCGACCTCCAGCGCCAGCGCGACCAACTCGAGACCGACCAACGCGCCCAACGCAGCGCCCGCGAAGAGGCAGAGACCATCCGCCGCGACCTCGCCGAGCGCCGCGAGCGCATCGAACACGAGCGCGACCAGGTGCTCGCCCGCGCCGAGCGAACCATGGAAAACGAGCTCGCCCAACTCCGCCGCTCCCTCCGCGAAGCCAACCGCGAACTCTCCCGCGCCGCCGACGGTCGCCGCCGACGCCCCCAGCCCACCGACAGCAAGCCTCAAGAAGGCGTCGAAGGCCTCGAACGCGCCGAGTCCCGCGCCGACGACGCCCGCGAACGCCTCGAACGGGTCCGCACCCGCCGCCGACGCGCCCGCCAACGCCACGCAGATCCCGCCGCCGCACCGCCCGATCCCCAGCGCCTCAAGCCCGGCGACATCGTCTACCTGCGCGGCCTCACCGAACCCGGCCTGCTGCTCAGCGGCCTGACCGACGACACCCTCGAAGTCCAGCTCGGCTCACTCCGCACCCGCGTCCGACCCGACCAAATCGAGCGCCTCGGACGCCCACCCACCGCGCCCGACGACCAGCAGCCCCGCGCCAAACGCCCCCCGCCCCCACCCGACCCCGGCGCGCGCTGCGACATCCGCGGCCGCACCACCGACGACGCCCTCCCCGCCGTCGACGCCTTCCTCGACCACGCCTATCGCGCCGGCCGCCGTCGCCTCGAAATCGTCCACGGCAAAGGCACCGGCGCACTCCGCCAAGCCGTCCGCTCCCTCCTCCGCGACCACCCCCTCATCACCACCTACGAAACCGCCCCCCCAAACGAAGGCGGCGACGGCGTCACCATCGCCAACCTCGTCGGCTAACCACACCCACCCCTTCTGCTCCGTCATTCCCGCCCCCACTTCCGTCATTCCCGCGAAAGCGGGAATCTCCCCCGCGCAACCTCCCAAGCCCTGCCACGAGATTCCCGCGTTCGCGGGAATGACGAAAACGACCCACCACTCCCGCCCCGTCCCCGTCATTGCTCTGGTAGTCAAGGCACTTGCGGGGCGTGTTGTTGTACCGCCGTAGCAGCCGGTTGAGCGCGTGGCGGGAGCGCGCGGCCAGCTTCGTGCTGCGCCGCCGGCAGCGGCGCAGCGCCTGGCTCAGCGCCGCTGCCGACGAGTCCGCCCGCGCGGCAGCAGCCGCGCCCAGCTGTCGTCCTTGGTGCGCGCCATCTGGTCGTCAATGAAGCGGTAGATCGTCTCATACGAGATCACCGTGCGGCCCGCCTCGCGGTTCAGCCGACCGGCGACCTGCTCCGGCGAGAGCCCCCGCGCGAGCATGCCCAGCACCCGCTCGCGCAGCGCGTCGTCATGCTCCAGCCGCGAGCCGCGCCTGCGCCGCGCGCGGCGCTGCGCCTGCGCCTGCGCTTCGTCCGCGTCGTAGCGACCGTCCGCCCCCGCGTTGCGCTTCAGCTCCGCCGCGATCGTCGACGGCGAGCGAGCCAGAGCCGCTGCGATCTGCCGCGCCGAACAGCCCTCGCTTTGTAGTCCGGCAATCCGCCGCCGCTCCTCATGACTGAGCTGACCGCGACTCTGTCCCATCTCCGCACCTCCAGCATCCATCACGTTTCTCCTGTGAACCTAGCGAATCCCCCTGTCCAACCTCAGAAACCACGCCATCCCCACCCCCGACCACACGACGCCTACACTCGATCCACCCCCGGGAGCCGCCCCAATGGTGCTGCGCCGCATCGCCGAAGCCATCGACCGAAGACCCCAGACCGGGCGGCAGCGGCGCGCCATCCTCCAGATCGCCGCCAACGAATTCGCCCAACAACTCCCCGACAAACGCGGACGCTCCGGCAACCCCGGCGTCAGCGGCTGGGACCTCTCCAACCTCGCCCACCCCGCCTTCTGGGCAACCTCCCTGCTCTCCCAACGCCGCGAACGCTTCGCCATGTCCCTGCTCAGCCAAATCTACGTCGACCAGGCTGCCGTCCAGCCCTACGTCGAGGAAAAGCGCGCCGCCCTCGAAATCCTCGACGCGCTCGGACGAATCGACGCCGACTCCCTCATCGGCTTCGTCGATGTCGCCGTCACCCGCTTCCAACCCCCCCGCGCCGCCGGCGCGCCGCTCGTCCCCCGCGAACAGGCCGCCGCAATCCTCTCCGCCGCCCTCCTGCGCGGCGCAATCGTCGGCGAACTGCGCCCCGACCAAATCCAACCCGCCTGGCTCGACGCGCACCCCGACCAGACCGCCGAGCTCGGTCCCGAACGCGCCTGGAAAAAAGCCCAGGGCCGCGCCGAAATGCTGCTCCACGGCTGGCAACAGCGCCGCCGCGGCCAGGGCCGGCGATTATTCTGAGCCCGCACACCATGGCCGCACACCTCAACCAGCAGTCCCTCTTCGGCGAAACCGAAACCGTCAATCCCCACGCCCCCCTCGCCGCCCGCATGCGCCCCCGCAGCCTTGACGAGTGCGTCGGACAGCAACACCTGATCGGCCCCGACGCCCCCCTCCGACGCGCCATCCAGGCCGACAACATCCCCTCATGCATCTTCTGGGGCCCGCCCGGCAGCGGCAAAACCAGCCTCGCCCGCGTCATCGCCCAACACACCCGCTCACAATTCGCCACCCTCTCCGCCGTCTCCGCAGGCGTCCGCGACCTCCGCCAAATCATCGCCGACGCCGAACGCAGCCGACGCGACGCCGGGCTCCGAACCATCCTCTTCATCGACGAAATCCACCGCTTCAACAAAGCCCAGCAAGACGCCGTCCTCCACGCCGTCGAAGACGGCGCCGTCACCCTGATCGGCGCAACCACCGAAAACCCCTCCTTCGAAGTCATCTCCCCGCTCCTCTCCCGCGCCCGCGTCTACACCCTCCAACCCCTCGACCACCACGACCTCCGCGCCCTGCTCGAACGCGCCCTCCACGACACCGAGCGCGGCCTCGGCGCATCCCCCGTCGAGATCGCGCCCGAAGCCCTCGACGCCCTCGTCTCCCTCGCCGGCGGCGACGCCCGCGTCGCCCTCAACGCACTCGAATTCGTCGTCGCCGACGCCGAAGGAGCCATCGACCTGCCCGCAGTCGAAGCCGCCACCCAGCGGCAGCTGCGCCACGACAAGGACGGCGAATCCCACTACGACCTGATCTCCGCCCTGATCAAATCCGTGCGCGGCTCCGACCCCCACGCCGCCGTCTACTGGCTCGCCCGCCTCCTCGAAGCCGGCGAAGACCCCCTCTTCGTCGCCCGACGCATCGTCATCCTCGCCGCCGAAGACATCGGCCTCGCCGACCCCAACGCCCTCTCCGTCGCCGTCGCCGCTCAGCAGGCCGCCCACTTCATCGGCCTGCCCGAAGCCAAACTCCCTCTCGCCGAGGCCACCGTCTATCTCGCCCTCGCACCAAAAAGCAACTCCGCAATGCGCGCCTATAGCGCCGCCGCGAGCGCCGTCCAGGCGCGCGGACAACTCCCCGTCCCCCTCCACCTCCGCAACGCCGTCACCGGCCTCATGGCCGCCCACGGCTACGGACAGGGCTACCAGTACGCCCACGACTACGACGACGCCCAGCCGCCCGACCAAACCCACCTGCCCGACGAACTCGCCGACGCCCTCTTCTACGAACCGACCCCCCGCGACCAAACCGGCAGCGCCCCGCCATGACCGCCGCAACCACCAGCTACGACGCGCTCCCGCCCGAAGCCATCCCCCAAATCGCCGACCTCTTCGGCGCTGAACCTCGCCTCATGCAGGACGACCAGCCCGAAATCGGCCCGATCTGGTCCGTCGCCCGCCGCAGCGAAAACGGCAACCTCCGCCTGCTCCTCTGGCCTCAGCTCGCCCGCGTCGACCTCACCTGCGGCCCACACTCCTGGATCGCCCGCGGCATCCAACGCACCGAACTCATCCACGACCTCGAAGTCATCTTCCGCTTCGGCGAAAACGGCCTACTCACTATCGCGCCCAGCGGACACGCCGTCATGGTCGCGCCCGCGCCAAGTCGAGCGAAAAGTCAAACGAAGCCAAGCCAATGAAACAGCCGCCGCCCGCAGCGCCGCGCAATATGGGATGATTGCGGCACAGACAGAGGCGTCAGACACGCCCACCCCACAGCTGAGGAGACACCAAAATGACAGCCACCGACGACGCCCTGCAGCGCAACGCCAGCTACGCCGAAGCCTTCGACAAAGGCGACCTCCCCATCCCGCCCGCGAGCCGCCTGGCCGTCGTCGCCTGCATGGACGCCCGCCTCGACGTACACGGCCTGCTCGGCCTCGAACTCGGCGACGCCCACGTCATCCGCAACGCCGGCGGCGTTGTCTCCGACGACGCCCTCCGCTCCCTCGTCATCTCCCAACGCCTGCTCGGCACCCAGGAAATCATCCTCATCCACCACACCGACTGCGGCATGCTCACCTTCCGCGACGACGACGTCAAAGACGCCATCCTCGCCGACACCGGCCTCCGCCCCGCCTTCGCCCTCGAAGCCTTCGGCGACCTCGATCAGGACATCCGCCAGTCAATCGCCCGAATCCAGGCCAACCCCTTCATCCCCAACAAAGACCAAATCCGCGGCTTCGTCTACGACTGCGCCACCGGCCGCCTCAACGAAGTCAGCCCCGCCTGAACGCGCCAGGCCACAGCCCGAGTCGCTACAGCGAGACCTCAACCAGCTCGTAGCTCGGCGGCTCATACGCCTGCGGCGAAGGCACCGGCTGCCCGGTCCGCTCCAGTTCCTCAACGTAGATCGCCGCCGCCTCTCGGATCAGTTCGCAAACCTCGTCGCGAGTCTCGGCCGCCGCAATGCAGCCCGGCAAATCGGGCACATACGCGCTGTAGCTGGTCGGCCCTCGCTCAATCACAGCCGTGTATCGCACCAGCCCACCAATCAACGCTGGCGCACAAAGCGCCGAGTGCCGCCCCGCACCGTCGGCACGGCAGCGCGACAGGCCCGCAAAGGCCGCCGCACCGAGGCTCAGCCGCCCGCCGCCACCCCGTCGTGCGCGTACCACTCCTCCGTCTCCTCACCCGGCTCCGGCAGCACCATCCCGCCCTCCATCGTCCACGACGCCGGACCCTCCGTGATCCGACCGCCCAACTGCGACTCCTCCACACCCGTGATCGACGCGAACGCTCCCAGCAGATCGCTCAGCAGCTCCGCCTTGACCTCCTCCGAGCGCCCCGCGCGGTTCCCGCCGTCGACAAAGTACGGCTCCGCGAACCGCGCGTCCGGCGTCTCGTCGAACACCACATGCACGAAACTCCGCGGCGCGCCCGTCGAGCCGCAGTGAACGTCCGTGAACGCCTTCGCCACCGCCGCTCGCTGCTCGAACGCCACCGAACCCTCGGGAACCACGCATCGGTAATACGGCATCTCAAACCCTCTCTCGTGACTGTCCTCGCTGCCGCCCGCAGAATACCAAATCGCGCCCCGCACGTCAGGCGTCACGCCCCGCACATCAGGCGTCGCGCGCCGACACCACCAACTCATCCACCGTGCAGCCGCTGATCTCCATCCACATATCGCAGATCGCCTGCATCAGCTCCACCCGCACCGGCTGCTCCAGACCGCCCGCAATCGAGCCCCGCACCAGCGACGTCGTCGACAACACCCCCCCGCGAAAGCCGAAGCCCTGCGGAATATCCGCAAACCCCACCGTCACCTCATCCGCGCCCACATCCAGCACCCGACCCGTCAGCTCCACCAACCCCGCCGCCAGCCGCGACCGCATCTCCTCCCCAATCTGCCCCTCCTGCATCGTGCAGTCATATCGCACCAACGCCATCACGCCCCTCCAAACATCGTGTCGCAGCATCCCTCACTGCCCCCAGACTACCCCACCGCCCAGCCGTCAACCGCCCCGCTCGGCGCGCCAGCCCTCGATCGCCGAGCGCAGCCCTGCCACCAACGGCTGAATCTGGCTGTCCGTCTTGTCGGTTTCATACGCAGCAACGTGGCGGCAGACGTCCGCCGCGGAGCGATTCGTTTGTTCGCCAATCGCTCGCAGCTTCGCCTTGGCAATCTCAGCCGGCCTGTCCGTCGCCGACGCATACGTCTGGTCTTGCCGACGGAGCAAGTCGCGCAGGTCGTCCGCTGCAATGCCCAGCGGTGTGGCCAAGTCCTCCACGCAGGACTCGAGCCGCTCCCAAACCCAACACTCCGGCGCCTCTCGCCCCGGCAGAAAGAGCACGGGAACCGCCGCTTTCGCCTGGCGCTTCACCCGATCCACCACCTTACTGTCGCGGCGATCCCCGTCAAGCACGAAGACGAAGTTGTCGATCTGCCCGAACTTGCGAAACGCCGCCGCATGCATCGGGAACTCATCAGCGCCCGTGTCGCGGCCAATCCGAACCGTCTCCGGTCGGATCCTCTCAGCCGGCAGCACTCGATCACAGACACCGTGCAACATCGCCTCGGCAATCTCATCCTCGCAAAGAACGTTCAGCGCATCGCCCGATCGCCCGTACAGCGCGCTCTGCACCACATCCCGATAAGGCGGCCGCACGAGCACCGACCCATCGTCCGCGCGCTCAAGGAAGATCCGGCCATGCAGCGGCACCGCATCGAGAACGATCGGGCTGTGGGTGGTCACAACCACCTGTAGATCATTGCGCAGAGCCAGCTCCTGCAGTTGAAGCATCAGCAGCTGCTGCACCCACGGATGCAAGCCCGCTTCCACCTCATCGATCAGCACCAGCGCGCCCCGCAACTGCGCGATCTCCTGCGACAACCGCAGAATCGCGCGCTCGCCCGCCGCCATGTGCAATTCCGAGTAGGCCGCGCCGCCCTCTTGCGCTGCGAACAACAGATTCTTCCGACCGCTGGTCAGGTCGATCACCTCCGAATAGCGGAACGGCAGCATCTTTTGCGCGAAATCAATCTGCAAGGCCGTCAGCGGCCGCTCGTCGGGCGCAGTCGTCGCCTGTGACATACCCAGCACCCCCCGGACTTCGGAAGGATTGGTCAGGTTGCTCAACGTGCGCAGATAAACCGGCCGCTCCGGCTGACTTCCGCCTTTTCGCCCAAAGAAGCTGCGATTCCAGCTCTTCCCGCGCCGCCAGCGCATCGCCCGCCGCCCCTCAGGCGTCGAGTAGTCGTAGTCAATCGTCACCTCCCGCCGCTCGTCGCCCCGCCCACCGACTCTCGGTCGATAATCGGGGAACAACGTCGAAGGCACGAACGCCTTTACCCCCGCCCCGGGCACGCTGTACGCGCACGCCGCCGCCAGCAGCACCGTCGTCTTCCCGCTCGCATTCCCTCCCGCGATCACGCTGACCGGATAGTCCAACGACACCCGCAGATCGGTGATCCCGCGAACATCCGCCAGGCTGATCTCAGTCAGAAAGTGGGCAAAGTGCGGCTTCTTGCCCTGAAGTTGACCCCACAGCTCGAGCAATTGCCTGTCAGCCACGAACCCAAACCTGTGGCGCTCCGAGACGCGCCTACACGCGGCGCATCCACCTTCTCAGCAGACTTGTCAGCAGACTACCGCCTGCACGCCAAACGCGGCGCGCATCAACTGCTCGTGGATGCGGTGCGCGCTCGTCACCCAGCTTCAACTCGCCAACTCACCTCCTCCCCCAGAAAACGCCCAATCTCCCCCACCTCCTCATCAATCCCCGCACACACCCCGTCCGACAACCCCGCCAACGGCTCAACCGTCACCCGCATCCCCCTCGCCGTCCGCCGACGACCCCACGTCGCAACCAGCACCCCGTCCACCAGCACCGTCGGCGAAATCACCCCACCGCCCGGATGCACCCGCCGCAGCGCCTCCGCCGACACCCCCAACTCCCGCTTGCTGTAGCCCAGCAAATACGGATCAAACGCCCCCAACACCCGCACCCGCCCCGCCGCCCCACCCAACACCTCGCCCAACACCTCCCCGCTTCGCTCCAGCGCCTCCCCCGTCATCCACGCCGCCCGACCTTCCACCTCCACCTCCGCCAGCTCGCCCTGGATCGCCTCAAACCCCGCCCGAGACTCCCGCGCCGGCAAACCCGACCACCAGCGAAAATCCGCCGCCGACGCCGGCCCATACGCCGCGAAATAGCGCCGCGCCAACTCCCCCGCCGCATCCCGCGGCGCATCTCCCTCCGCCCCCAGCCACTCATCCAGCAGCGCGTACGTATTCGCCCCGCCCCGCCTCGGCCCGGAGCAGACCATCCCGCTCATCGACGCCGCACGCAGCAGATGCGGCACCACCTGACCCTCCCACGGCAGCCCCGCCTCCCGCACCCGCTCCACCAGCTCCGCCAGCTTCAGCACCCGCCCGCCCGACAGCGCCGCACCCATCACCGCCATCGCACCCGCGTACACCTCCGCCGTAATCCCCAGATTGCGCCGCCGCCCCAGCGCCTTCCGATCCATCGCCGCTCCCAACAGCCCCACCATCCAGCGCAAATCCGCACCCCCCACCAAATGCAGCGTCCCCCGCATCAGCCAGCTGCGCGCCACCGACCGCTCCTCGCCCTGCGCCCGCTCCACCGCCGCCGCCGTCAGACCCTCCGAGCGCGCCCGAATCGCCAGCCACTCCCCCATCCGATCCTGCGCCTGCACCGCCCCGCAGCCCCGCACCGTCTCCGCAACATCCCGCCAACGCCGCCCGCCCAGACCCTGCGCCTCCAGCCGCAGCCGCCGCGCCTCCGCAACCGTGAACGAATCCACCGCCCGCTCCTTTCCTACCCTCAGCGTGCCTACCCTCAGCGTGCCTACCCTCAGCGTGCCCACCCTCAGCGTGCCCACCCTCAGCGCGCCCGCCGCTGGGATACTCTCGAACACACGTTAGGAGATCACCATGACCATCGCCGCCGACGTCCAGCGCCACATGCAAGACAGCTCCTGGATCCGACGCATGTTCGAGCTCGGTATCCAACTCAAACAAGAACGCGGCGAAGCCAACGTCTTCGACCTCTCCCTCGGCAACCCCGTCGTCGAACCCCCCGCGCAATTCTTCGACGAACTCCGCCGCTTCGCCGACCACCACGCACCCGGCGCGCACCGCTACATGCCCAACAACGGCTACCCCGACACCCGCCAGGCCGTCGCCGACGCCCTCAGCGCCGAAACCGGCCTCCCCTACGGCCCCCAACACATCGTCATGACCGTCGGCGCCGCCGCCGCGCTCAACATCATCATCCACGCCCTCTGCGACCCCGGCGACGAAGCCATCATCCTCGCCCCCTACTTCGGCGAATACCTCTTCTACGCCCTCGAACACCGCGCCCAACCAGTCGTCATCCCCTGCGACCAGAACTTCACCCCAGACCTCGAAGAACTCGAACGCAAACTCAGCCCCCGCACCCGCCTGCTCATCCTCAACTCCCCCAACAACCCCTCCGGCGCAATGTACTCACAGTCCACCATCGACGCCATCGCCGAACTGCTCGAACGCAAAAGCGCCGAATTCAACACCGACATCTTCCTCGTCAGCGACGAACCCTACCGCAAAATCCTCTTCGACAACCTCCAATACCCCTTCCCCCAACAGCGCTACCAACGCACCATCACCGTCACCTCCCACGCCAAAGACCTCGGCCTGCCCGGCGACCGCATCGGCTACCTCGCACTCCACCCCCACTACGAAGCCGGCCCCGCACTGCTCGACGCCCTCGTCTTCTGCAACCGCGTACTCGGCTTCGTCAACGCGCCCGCCATCATGCAACACCTCGTCCGCAACCTCCAGAACGTCACCATCGACATCGCCGACTACCAAACCAAACGCGACTACCTCTACAACACCCTCACCGACGCCGGTTACAACGTCCGCAAACCCGAAGGCGCATTCTACATGTTCCCCCAATCACCCGTACCCGACGAACTCCAACTCGTCGAAGCACTCCAGCGCCACGGCGTCCTCGTCGTCCCCGGCCGCGGCTTCGGCATGCCCGGACACTTCCGCATCTCCTACTGCGTCCACCAACACGACCTCGAAGGCGCCGCCCCCGGCTTCCAAGCCGCCCTCCAGGAACTCACCCAATGACCCCCAACCAACACGAAACCCTCCTCTAAAACGCCGCCAACGAACTCCGCGGCAGCATGGACGCCGCCGAATACAAACACGTCGTCCTCGGCCTCATCTTCCTCAAATACATCTCCGACGCCTTCCACGAACTCCACACCCGCCGCATCGCCCGCATCCTCGGCGCCCTCGACGACAAAATCGAACTCAACCGACGCATCAGCCACACCCTCGAACAACTCGCCCGCACCCTCTACCGCTCCTGGTTCATCGGCTTCGAACCCGTCCGAACCAAACAACAACAACGCTGGCAACCCAACCAATCCATCCCCGGCCTCCCCGCACACCTCTACCACCTCTTCCACCTCTTCCCCGACCACCTCCAAACCACCCCCCAAGGCCCCATCCCCGCCGGCTGGCAACTCACCACCCTCGGCGACCTCGCCAACGCGCCGCGACGCGGAGTCAACCCGGACGAGATCGATCCCGACACGCCCTACATCGGCCTCGAACACATGCCGCGCCGCTCGATCGCCCTCGGCGAGTGGGACACAGCCGAAAAGGTCACGAGCGGCAAGTCCGCCTTCAAGCGCGGCGAGATCCTCTTCGGCAAGCTGCGCCCCTACTTCCACAAGGTCGGCGTCGCACCCATCGACGGCATCTGCTCGACGGACATCATCGTCATCGAGCCCAAGTCCCCGGAGTGGGCATCATTCGTTCTGTTCGTGGTATCCTCAGACGAGTTCGTGGCCCACGCGAACCAGACTCCAACCGGCACGAGGATGCCAAGGACAAGCTGGAAAGCCATGAGCGCCTACGCCCTCGCACGCCCCCCCATCGAACTAGCGCAAGCGTTCGAAGACGCCATCCACACGATGACCGACCAGCTAGCCACCCAAATCCACGAATCGCGCAGCGCCGCCGTCCAGCGCGACACGCTGTCGGACCGGCTCCTAATCCCCGCCGAAGCCGCCCCCGAAACGAACACTGGAGTCACAGGATGCTAGAGGCAATCAAGTTCCTCGGGAATATCGGTGCGTTCGAGGCAGTCCGTGACGGCGCGAATTTGCCGCTCGGACACGTGACGCTAATCTACGGCGAGAACGGCCGCGGCAAAACCACGCTTGCCGCCGTGCTTCGTTCGCTGGCCACTGGCGACAGCGCACCGATCAATGAGCGTCGTCGACTTGATGCCAACAAACCACCTAAGGCCGTGATCCGCCTCACGGGCAAGGGCAATGCAGTATTCGCCGACGGTGCCTGGAACGTCAAATCTCTTAACACTCTGAAGATTTTCGACGACCAGTTCGTGGCAACCAATGTGTGTTCTGGCTTAGAGGTATATAGCGAACACCGAAAGAACCTGCACGAACTCATCTTGGGGGAGCCCGGCGTCGAGTTAAACAGGACGATTCAGCTCGCTGCTCAGCAAGTTATCGAGCACCGCGCTGAGCTAGGCAAGCGCGCCGACGCGATACGTCGTGTCGTCTCACCGCAGATCGGTGCGTCACTTACGTCGCCTCGAGATATCAAGGATTTCTGCCGCATTGAGCGTCGAGACGACATCGAGGAGGCTTTACAGGAGCAAGATCGGCTCCTTACAGTCGCAGACAGCGCAGGAGACATTCGGCAGCGTCCCGAGATCGACGAGCTGTCGCTGCCGACTTTCGAACCGGAGGCCGTCGATCAGCTTCTGCGGCGCAATCTGGACGATCTTGACGCAGACGCCGTTCAGCGGATAACAGACCATGCGGGCCATCTGGGGCGTGGGGGAGAGCAGTGGCTCAACCAAGGCGTCGTGTATGCGGAGGCCACTCAGGTTCCGGACACATGCCCGTTTTGCACCCAAGATCTAAGTGGATCATCTGTGATCGCTCACTACCGTCGCTACTTTAGCAACGAGTATCGCAGCTTGAGAGAGACAGTTTCACAACGATCTCGAGATATCAATGCAGCACATTCGAACGATGTGCAAGTCGAGTTCGAGCGCACCGTCACGCGTGTAGTCGACGGCCAGCGCTTCTGGTCGAGGTTCTGTGACGTCGACCCGTTCCAGATCGACGCCCCAACCATCGTGGCCGCCTGGACCAAGGCACGTGACAAAGTGGTGGCGCGCCTCAGAGCAAAGGTCGCCGCTCCGTTGGAAACACTCGCGCTCGGCCAAGACGCGCTCGACGCTATCGCTCAGTACATGAGCCTCAAGCGCAGCTGCGACGCTACGAACTTGAAGATCAGACAAGCGAATCGATCTATCAAGGCGGTGAAAGATGAAACCAACGTCGCTAATCGCGAGGCAATCCACACCCAGATTGCCAAGCTAAAGAGGGTCAAGGAGAGGCACTCGCCCACCGTCGCGGAGGCTTGCGACACCTACACAGCAGAAGAAGTCGCGTTGGCCGAAACTGAGGCTGTGCGGGAGAAAGCGAAGAAAGAACTCGAAGAATATCGCAAGTCCGCGTTTTCGGCTGCCGAGCAGGGCTTGAACCGTTACATGGATCGCTTCGGTGTTGGGTTTCGAATCAGCGACCTGAGCCCGCGCGACAGTCGCGGCGGTCCGACCAGCGGATACGACCTTGAATTGAAAGGTGGATTCGTTCAAGTGCGAAGTGAGGACACACCTTCTGGTGAGCACTCATTCGGGAACACGTTGAGCGCCGGTGATCGTAATGCGCTTGCGCTTGCGTTCTTCCTCGACGCCATCGAGCGGAACGAAAATATTGGCGATCTGATCGTCGTACTTGACGATCCTGTCTCGAGCCTCGACGATCACCGACGCTCCGTGACGGTAGAGGAGATAAAGGCGCTGGCCGACAAAGTGCAGCAGGTGATTGTGCTCTCACACAGCACTCGATTGTTGTGTGACATCTGGAACAACGTGACCAGACTCGATCGCGCGTCAGCGTCAACTATCGAGATCGTGCGCAGCGGAAGCGGGTCATCTGTCGCCGCATGGGACATTGAGGACGCGTTGCGTGAGCAACATGACAAGCGACATCAGATGTTCACCGAGTTCGTCGAGACGGGTGTGGGGGATCCAGAGGCGATCGCTGAGGCCCTTCGCGACCACATCGAGCGGTTCCTCCGCGTCGCTTTCCCTGCCGAATTCCCGCGCAAGGGACAGTTGGGACCATTCATCGACCAGTGCCGACAGGTTGTGAACAGCGAGCACATGATCTTGGCGCAAAACAAGATCGATGACCTGAGCCACATCGTGAATTACGCCAAGCAGTTCAAGCATGACGCTGGTGACCGGCAAGCCAGAGCTGAAATCAACGACCTAGAGCTGCTGACGTACACCAAACGCGTTCTTGCGTTCACTAGACCGCGGTAGAAGTAGAGCGATCCGCAGGGCGTCTGATGGCGAGTCTGCACCCTGACCAACCTCGCGCATTGCGGTATCTTGCACGGAGCGGAAGGAAGCACGAGATGGTGACCAAGCCCGCTCTCCTCGACGCCCTGACCAACGGCGTGCGCCTCGAAGCCTCCGACCTCTTCGAGTTCTTCCCCGCCCCGCGCGGAGCCGTCGGCGTCAACACCTCCCTGCTCTACCCCGATCGCGACGAAGTGCAGGTCTGGATCCTCGAGCGCGATGGCGAATACGTCGTCACCGACTACTGCGACGCACACGACTGGCTGCGAAGGGCGCGCTGCTTCCAGGAACTCACCGACCACCAGCTGTCGCTAATCAATGACGTGCGCCGCTCGCTGGTGCTCGAAGGCGAGGGCGTTGAGCTAGTCGCGCGAACGGATGATCTCGAGAAGCTGCCGTTCCTGATCCTCAACGTCGCCCTCGCCGCCGTCCGCGTCGCCGACATCTCCTACACCTGCCGACCCGACGGATCCCCCCAATGACCACCCCCAACGACGCCAAACTCAGCGAAGCCAAACTCGAGCAAATCGCCCTCACCTACCTCCGCGACCTCGGCTGGCAAACCGCCTACGGCCCCGACATCGGCCTCGGCGACGCCACCCTCGACTGGACACTGCGCGCCAACGTCCGCTCCAAGCTCCGCGTCGCCGTCAAGCGCGTCCTCCGCAGCCACGGCTACCCGCCCGACCAGCAGGACCAAGCCTCCCTGATCGTCCTCGAACAAGCCGAAGCCCTCACCGAATCCCTCCTCGCCGCCGCCTGATCCCCACACCCCCCCCACCCAAACCCATCCTCACCATGTGGGCCGGGCTGGATTCGAACCAGCGACCGAGCGGTTATGAGCCGCCTGCTCTGACCCCTGAGCTACCGGCCCCTGGCCAGCCGCAGTCTACCCTTGCCCCGTGCCCACCCTCCGACGCGCCCTCCCCATCCTCCTCGCCGCCCTCATCGCCCTCGCCTGCGCCCCCGCGCCCCAACCCCCCGCCAACCCACCCGACGCACCCAACCTCGCCGACTGGCTCGATCTCCCCAACGACATCCAACCTGTCCACTTCCCCTGGACCCCCCTCACCATCCAAACCGCCGACCGCGGCATCGAACTCGGCGTCTTCATCGCCGACACCCCCGCCCGCCGCCAACGCGGCCTCATGTACGCCAACGGCCTCCCCCCCGCCAACGCCATGCTCTTCGTCTTCGAGAACCCCCCCGTCCGCTCCGGCTTCTGGAACCACAACGTCCCCATCGACCTCAACGTCGCCTTCCTCGACGCCGAAGGCCGCATCCTCGAAATCATCACCCTCGAAGCCCAATCCCGCCAAACCAAACGCCCCACCCACCCCTACACCTACGCCCTCGAAGTCCCCGCCGGCCGCTACACCGCCCTCGGCATCCAAATCGGCCACCGCCTCATCATCCCCCCCAACACAATCCCCTCCAACTAACACACAGCCAACCGCGCGGGCGTGCTAGCCTAATCCCCGATCAGCACGCGCGCGTTGCGCCCCCGCAACGCCGCCAACGAATGGACATGCAAATGAAGAAGAAGCGAGTCCTCGGCATCGGAGCGCTGCTGGCCGTCCTCGCGGCCGTCGCGCGAGTCGTCATGGGTCGCCGCCGCGACGCCGAAGAAGACGCCTAGCCGCCCCGACTATCACCCGCCCCCGAACCTGCCCGCCCGTAAGTGGGCCGCGACCTCTACCTCGCGCTCGACCAGGGCACCTCCAGCAGCCGCGCCCTCGTCTTCGACGCCCGCGGCGGCCGGCTCGCGCTTGCCCGCCGCGCCCTCCCGACCCACCACCCACAACCCGGCTGGGCCGAGCAGGACCCGGCCGCCATCTGGTCCACCCAACTCGAGGCCGCGCGCGAAGCAATCCGCACCGTCGGCGGCGCGCAGCGCATCCGCGCCATCGCCATCGCCAACCAGCGCGAAACTGCGCTGCTCTGGCATCGCCGCACCCTCCAACCCATCGCCCCAGCCATCGTCTGGCACTGCCGCCGCACCGCCGACGCCGCAGCCGCCCTCGCCGACACCCACGGCGAAGCCTTCCGCCAACGCACCGGCCTCACCCCCGACGCCTACTTCTCCGCCCCCAAGCTCGCCCGCATCCTCGACGAGACGCCCGGCGCGCGAGATCTCGCCAACCGCGGCGACCTCGCCGCCGGCACCGTCGATAGCTGGCTCATCGCCAAACTCACCAACGGCGCAGCCCACGCCACCGACCGCACCAACGCCTCCCGCACCCTGCTCTACAACCTCCAAACCGAATCCTGGGACACCCAGCTCGCCCAATGGACGAACGTCCCGCCCGACATCCTCCCCACCGTCCTACCCTCCTGCGCCCGCTTCGGCCTCACCGCCGCCGAGCACCTCGGCCAACCCCTCCCCATCCTCGGCGTCGCCGGCGACCAACAAGCCGCCCTCTTCGGACAGAACTGCCGCGCGCCCGGCGACGCCAAAGCCACCTACGGCACCGGCGCATTCATCCTCTCCCGCGCCCACAACAGCCAGACGCCGCCCCACGGCCTGCTGCTCACCGCCGCCGCCGACACCGCCGACGCCCGCGCCATCGAAGGCGGCGTCTTCACCACCGGCGCGCTGATCGACTGGCTCACCGCCGAACTCGGCCTCGCCGCCAACCCCGCAGAACTCTCCACCCTCGCCGCCTCCGTCCCCGACAGCGCCGGCGTCGCCATCCTCCCCGCGCTCGCCGGCCTCGGCGCGCCCCACTGGCAACCCCACGCCCGCGGCCTCATCGCCGGCCTCTCCACCGCCGCAACCCGCGCACACATCGCCCGCGCCGCCCTCGAAGCCATCGCCTTCCGCGTCCGCGAAATCGTCGAAGCCTTCCCCCACCCAATCCCCAACCTGCGCGTCGATGGCGGCCTCGCCAACAGCGACACCCTCCTCCAAATCCAGGCCGACGCCCTCCAACAGCCCGTCCTGCGACCCCACAACCTCGAAACCACCGCCCTCGGCGCAGCACG
This sequence comes from uncultured Dehalococcoidia bacterium, assembly GCA_958295515.1. Lineage (GTDB taxonomy): Bacteria > Chloroflexota > Dehalococcoidia > Bin125 > Bin125 > CATQGW01. The sequence goes on from CATQGW010000006.1 coordinate 51,236, forward strand.
ACTCGCCATCCAGACCGACCTCGACAACCCGCCCCCACCCGAAACCAACCACACCCGCATCGAACCGCGCCACAACCTCCAAGCCGCATTCCAACGCTGGCGCACCCTCCGCAGCGCCGCCGCTGCCTACACTGACTTTGAGGACTTTGAGGCAGCCCGCGCATGACCCCCGAATACGACGTGATCATCATCGGCGCCGGCATCAACGGCGCTGCCATCGCCGCCGCCGTCGCCGCACGCGGATACCGCACCCTCGTGCTCGAACAGGGCGACTTCGCCTCCGGCACCACCTCCGCCTCCACCAAACTCATCCACGGCGGCCTCCGCTACCTCGCCACCGGCGACGCCGCACTCGTCCACGAATCCCTCCAGTCCCGCGAGCGCCTGCTCCGCAAGCGCCCACACCTCGTCCAGCCCCTCGGCTTCCTCCTGCCCGTCTACCGCGGCGACCCCCGCCCCGCCGCCGTCGTCCGCGCCGGACTACTCCTCTACGACCTCCTCTCCCCGCGCAAAGTCACCCCCTGGCACCGCTCCTTCACCACCCGCCAACTCCAGCGCATCGAACCCGCCATCTCCACCGACAACCTCACCGGCGCCTACCGCTTCTACGACGCCCAAGTCGAAATGCCCGAACGCCTCACCCTCGAATACCTCGCCGAAGCCCGCAGCTCCGGCGCCGACCTGCGCAACTACGCCGCCGTCGACTACATCATCGTCGACCGCCAGCGCGCGCGCGGCGTCGACTTCCACGACGTACTCACCGGCAAACGCTCCTCCGCCGCCGCACGACTCGTCATCAACGCCGCCGGACCATGGGTCGACGCCGTCCTCGAAGCCACCGGGCGCAGCCTCCAGACCCGCATCGGCGGCACCCGCGGCTCACACCTCGTGCTCGACCTCCAACGCCGCGGCCCCCGCCACGCCGTCCTCATCTCCGCCAAATCCGACGGACGACCCATCTTCGTCGTCCCCTGGCTCGACCACCACATCCTCGGCGCCACCGACATCCACGACGACGGCGACCCCGCCGCCGCCCGCATCCAGCCCTGGGAAGTCGACTACCTCATCGCCGAAGCCGCCCGCGCCCTGCCACGGCATCGGCATCGAGCGCCGCAGCGTCCGCTACGCCTACTCCGGCATCCGCCCACTCCCACGCGCCGCCGACGCCGCCTCCCCCGGAGCCATCACCCCGCCGCTCCTTCGTCATCGACCACCGCCCCGAAGGCGTCGAGCGCCTCCTCTCCATCGTCGGCGGCAAACTCACCACCGCCCGTGGACTCGCACGCGAAGTCGCCGAGCAAGTGCGCAGCGCCATCGGACGCCCCCGCGCACGCGGTATCCGCGCGCTCCCCGCCCAACCCCACGCACGCGCCACCTTCCTCCCCGCCCACGCCGAGCAGCACCTCCGCAACACCTACGGCCCACGCGCCCCCGACGTCGCCGCCTACACCGCCGCCGACCCCCAACTCGCCGAACCCCTCTCCCCCCCACCACCGCGACATCGGCGCCCAAGTCGCCTTCGCCGTCGACCACGAAGGCGCCCGCACCGTCGCCGACATCCTCCTCTCCGCCGCACCGCCGTCGGCCTCACCCACGACCTCGGCCGCAGCGCCGCCCCCCCCACCGCCGCCATCATGCAGCACCGCCTCAAATGGACCGACGAACACCGCGAACAAGCCATCCGCGACTACTTCGCCGAACTCCACCGCCGCTTCACCATCTTCGACCAACAAACCGGCGCCCCCCAACAAGCAACCCACCCCACCCCCCACCACCGCCACCGCGCCTAACAAATTCCGTCATCCCCGCGTAAGCGGGAATCCCCACCGCACCCCCCCATCCCCGTCATCCCCACCATCCACACCCCCCACCCAAACCACGTAAACCACCCGCAAACTCGAGAGGGGGAGGAGGGCAAACCCCCACCTCCACACTGCTACCGTAATTATGTAACTCCCCAAAGACCAAAGACGAAACCAACATCCCCCATGCCCACACTCACCACCACCTCCCGCCCGCGCGCCGTGCTGCTCCTCGCCCTCCTCGCGCTCGCAGCCCTCGCCGCCGCAGTTTTGCCCCCCCCCCCCCCCGTTAACGCCGCTCCCCCCGACGACCTCACCCTCAGCCTCAGCCTGATCGAGGACTCCGACGACATCGTGCCCGCCGGCGGCTCGCTCCAGCTGCGCGCCACGCTGTCCAGCACCACGGCCGCCCCCCGCGCTCGAGGACATCACCGGCACCCTGCGCGTCTCCGGCAGCCAGGAGTGGGAGCACAACGGGCGTAGCTCCTACTCCGTCGCCACCACATACGGCCCCGGCGTTGCCGGATACGGCCCCGGCGTTGCCGGGGCCGCCACCGGCTGGGATGTCGCCGTGCAGGAGCGCACCGCCGCCCAGGGCGGCGACATCGTCGCCGTCGGCGCGCCCTACGACGACTACGCGGTCGACGCCGACACCACGCACGGACAAAGCCCGGCTCCGTCGACCTCGTCGTCAACGGCAGCTTCGTCAAGCGGCTGACCGCTCCGACCCCCGCGGCCGACGCACTGTTCGGCCACTCCGTCGACGTCGGCGGCGGCCTCATCGTCGTCGGCGCGCCCGGTGCCAACCTCGCCTACCTCTACGACGCCGCAGGCGCGCTGGTCGCCACCTTGTCGCCGCCCATGCCCATGGGATGCCCCTCGCCAACCTCGACAAGTTCGGCTACGGCGTGGCGATCGACGACGCCGGCGAGACGATCGTGGTCGGCTCCACAGCCGGCCGCGGCGGCTCGGCCCTGAACGGTGCCGCCTACTTCTTCCTCAAGCCGGCCACCTGGGCAGACGCCACCGCCACCGCCGCCAACCTCGGTCGGCTACGGCATCGTCCACCGCGGGCTTAACAAGAACCTCGGCGGCGTTGTCGACATCTCCGGCGACGGCAAAGTCCTCATCATCGGCGCGGGCTCCTCTGATACCTCCAACGGTGGCGACAATAAAAACGGCGCTGTCCTGGTCTACTACAGGCATGCGACCACTGCCTGGACGGGCCATAACACCTCGCCCAACGCAATCTTGCTGGTCCCCACTGGCATGCAGGGGATAGCCGGAATCCGCACCGGCGACTCGGTCGCGATCAGCTATGACGGCCGCGAGGTCGTCGCCGGCGCCGCCGGGACCAGCGACACCGCCAACTGGAAAGGCGCCGCCTTCCTCTGGGTCACGTCCGGCAGCTGGTCCGGCGGGATCAACAATGGCATCGCGCTGACCGACGCCGACAGCGCCGACGGCGACCGGTTCGGCCACTCCGTCGCAATCAGCGACTCCGGCGACCGCGTAATCGTCTCCAACGCCTGGAAGCAGGCCAACAACTACCAAGCCGGCGATGCGCACATCTTCGACAAGCCGGCCACCGGCTGGGCCGTCGACAACGCGGCCGACACCGTGCTGGAATTCGCCGCGGACCGTCGCGCCGGCCGCCGCCGCGAATCTGTTCTTCGGCTCCGCCGTGGCGCTCGACGGCGAGAACTCGGTCGTCATCGGTCAGACCGAGACCCTCAACCTCACCGCAGCTACAGCTGCCGACAACGTCGCCATCACCACTGGCCACGGCCTCGCCTACGCCTTTGACCTCTCGGCCGCGGATGCGCAGGCGAGCGCCCTGCGGCTCGGCGACCCGCTGCCCTGTAGCAGCAAGATGCTGGACGGCACCACGACCTGGACCTGCCCGGTCGATCTGGACACCACCCCGGGCAATGTCCCGATGATCACGATCCCGGCGGGCACCCCCGACGGCACCTTCACGATCTCCGCCAGCTTCACCGTGGACGGCAAGAAGCTCAGCGCCACCCTGCCGGTCACGATCGGCACGGTCAACGAGGCCGATCACGCCGAGTTCGACTTCGCCCAGGACCCGGGCGATCCGGAGATCACCGGCGACAAAGATGAAAAGCCCTACCTGCCCGAGATTGCCGCGGGCGCAAGCACCCGCCTACAGCTGAAAATCCTCAGCTCCGTGGACAAGCCCGCCGGCGCCGACTCGGTCAGCACGCTGCTCTTCACCACCAACATGGGCTCGCTCAACCTGCTCAAGCCGGCCGGCGCGGCCATGGGCGACTGCGACCTCACCTGCCAGGTCGACGTGAGCAAGCTGAAGGCGTCCAACTCGGGCGACATCGTGGTCGAGCTGACCCACCCCGGCGCGGGCAAGTCGGGCACCGCCATGGTGCGCGCCCAGGTGCTGCCCAAGACCGGCGGCGCGCTGCTCCCCATCGATCCCGTCACCGTCATCCTCTCCGGCGACGCTGCCAAGCTCACGGTCAGCGAGCCCGCCACCGGCGTGCTGAACGTCAACACGGCCACGGGCGACGATGACGCCGCAGAGACCCGCGACCGCCTGCGCCTCTCGGTCAGCGCGACCGACGCCAGCGGCAACAAGGCGAACGTGCCGACAACCCCGCGCAACACCGTGATTACGGACCCCGACGGCAAGGCCGTCTGGCGCAGCACCAGCAACACCGGCGACGCCAACTTCGACGTCGCCTGGCCGCTGACCAGGACCGAGACGGCCGGCACCGTCCCGGGTGCCGCGCCCAATGTCGTCAACGTGCTCACCGCCGACGGCAAGCTGCAAGTCGAACTCGACGTGGACGCGGCCCCCACGGCCCCGCTGAAGAGCGGTGAGTACACCCTCGAGGTCAAAGCCGGCACGCTCACCGCCACCCAGACCTTCACGGTCAGCGGCGGCCCC